>OZ220481.1:0-2856470 GCA_965116095.1 Longimicrobiales bacterium | reverse complement strand
GATGGAGCACCGGCGGCGGGCATCCGCTTACTGCTCCATGCCCGCTTTGGACGAGGAATTTCCGAACTGGGCATGGGTTGTCGCGGGGGTGGCGGTCGCGGACGCCGCCGCGTCGGCAGCCTTGGAGAGTATCGGGGGCGGCTCCCTGGAGCTTGCCCGCCGGAGAGTGCCGAAGATCTTGGCGGAAGAGCGCTTTCACGCGGACTTCGGAGCGGGCTGGATCTTGGCCCTGACCGAAAGCGAAGAGGGAGCGGCCGAGCTCAAGAAGGCCGTTCTGCATATGGCGCCGTCGACCCTAGCGTGGCTCATCCCACAAGACGGCGACTATCGGGTCGTGGCGGACAATGGAACGGCATGGCCCGAGCAGCAGCTTCTTGATCGGGTAGAAGAGCTCTGGTCCGCGTTCTCGGAGCCGCTCGGCATTCGATTTGAAGAGATTAGCGCGGATCGCGACAGCTGGGAATCTCTGCGCCGAAGGGGCCCCGGAGCTCCTAGCCCGGATACGATCGCCAGAGCCCGGGGAGATCGAAACCGTGCGCTCTTCGTCGAGTAGGACCGATTCCTTGGCTACCGCGTCCGCAGCCCGCGAATCTTCGCTCCCGAAGTCGCCTCGCTGTCCCTTTTGCGGCGGCTCCAAGACCCGCCTTGAGATGCCCTTCGGACCGCACGCGTCCCTCTCCACCTACTGGTGCGAGAGCTGCCGCAGCCCCTTCGACATCCTGCGTTGGCGACCGGAAGCAGAGGGCGACAACTCTCGTAGAGGCCCCGCTAAGAAGCCCGATCCGCGTCCTCGTCGATGAGCCGGACGCCCTTGTAGTAGTCCCGCATCGGCGCGGCCACGGCCAGCGCTACGCTCGCCAAGACTTGCGCGTCCTCGTCCTTGACAGCCTCGCCGCCTCCAAGCGCTTTCGCGCACGCGGCCCCCACCGCAATATCCCCTTGGCCAGCCTCTTTATTGAGCTCTTCGTACCGGGCAGCGACGACCTGCTCAAAGAGAGGAAGCGTACTCCGCTGCGCGCCCCAGTCGCTCAGATCCCGGTAAACCAGTCGATGCATCTCGTCCAGCGCGCGGGCGGCAGTCGTCGCGCTGCCCTCCAGGAAGGCCTGCTGGACTCCGCGGGTGTGGGCCCACATCACGTAGACGAGCAGTTCTCGGACGCTGGAGGCGGTCGGCCTGCCGGGCTCGCTTTCTCCGCCAAGGCGGATGAGCAGATCCGATACTTCGGCGTCGATGAGCAGGTCCGTAAAGGTCTCCCAGACCAGGCGAGCCAAGTGTTCGCCCAGCTCTCGAGGAGTCGGCGGCATCATTCTTGCCGGAGTTAGAGTCCGAGTAGAGGCGGCGCGGCGCGTTCTCCACGCTCGCCGCGGCATGGGGCGGATGCTGGAGCACAGCCCGACGCCATCGCGGTCTTACCCGCCAAAGGTCGCCCTCCTGGACGCCGCCGCAACGCTCCGCTTGGACGCCAAGGCGTCACCTGCTCCGCTCGGGAAGCGCTAGCTCTCAGCAACCCCATCCTCCTCGAAGCTCATCGTTCGTATAATCTCCTTAATCACCCGTACTGATATTGCTCTGACGAGGGCTAGAATGCGAATCGACCTGTTCTCCGCCGCGGCGCGACGCTCTGAAACGGACGCCGCTCGCGCGCTCTTTCTTGCGGCTTTGATCCTCTCAGGCGCCGCCTGCGCCGGCGCTCCGGTCGTACCCGAGCCCAGACGGCTTGTGGTCCACTCCGGGGAGAGGCTCGCGCCCGAACCCGAACGCATGCAGCTGATTCACGAGCAGGTGGTCGAGCAGTACGACAGCATTGTCGCCGACCCGAGCTTTCTGATCCGCACCATCCCCGCCGAAGGGCCCGTCTTTCCCTGGGACGCGCTGAAGATCAATGAACAGGGCGATACCGCCTCAATCGAGTTTCAGGGAAACTCCGACGCGCGCCCCGCTTACCTGTTCTACGCCCACCTTCATCTGATGGCGGCGCAGGACCGCCTGGACCGTTGGCTTCCCGAAGCCGACGGAGTCGACGGGTTTGAGGTGGAGAAGGCGGTTCTAGAGCGGACGGCCGACGTGTGGCTGCACAGGAGGACTCTCTTCGACGCGCGTCCTTACGCATTGATGGACGAGCTCATTTACGCCCGCGAGAACGGATTCCTAGACGCCTACATCCTTACGTCTCGACCCGGGGCGTTCGTGGCGGCCAGGCGAGAGTGGTTGGCGGAACAACCGGATGCGGTAGACGCATACGTAGAGTGGTTTCGTCGAACGTTCCAGCGTCAGCCGCCCGGGATGAGGGGCGCATCCGGCGCCAGCTAAGACCGGGAGGCCTCGCCCTCAGAGCGCTTCTAGACCGGACCGCTCACCTGCCATCCAACGTCCACCTCTCGGCAGTCTTCGCCTTGGACGCAAATGTCGATGCGTCCAGACTGCTTGAGCCTGTGATCGGACGGAACGCCCCCAAAAGTCGGAAAGCCGGTGACGTCGAGGCGCTTCTCCTCTCCGCTCGAGCGGGCCACCACCACGCCGCGCCGTAGGCGTTTGATCTGCGGCGGCGAACCCTCCGTCAGCCTGAGGCGAAGGATGCGACCGCCGTGGGGATGGTCGAAGGCGTCGATGACGCGAAACTCGGCTTCTGTTGGACTCACTCTGCTTTCTGACTCCAATGTGATTGTGATGGAAGAGGATACGTATAGATCGGCTACCCGGACAATGGCGAGGATCCATCACCAAAATTACCGCCCCTTGGGGCTTGCGCCCGACTAGCCCTCGCCGACCGGTCTGCTCTGATGCCCTCGTGTTGCATGAGACTCTTCTCGAGTTCGCCCCTGACATCCAAGCCGGGCTTCGGGACGAGCACGTTGCGAGCAAGCCGGAGCTTCTCCGTTAGAAGGTCGTGCAGGTGCTCTTCCACGGACTTGGCGTCGGCCTCTCCCTTCACGATGGGGTAATGGACCGTCACAGGTCGCTCTTGGCCGATCCGGTGCACCCTGTCGGTGGCCTGATTCTCCTTTGCCGGATTCCAGAGCCTCGTGTAGTGGATCACGTGGGTGGCGCCAGTGATATTCATCCCGATGCCGGCGGCTTCGGGCGAGATGATCAGCGCGTTGAATCCGGGACTTGCGTTGAAGGCTTCGACGATACTGTGGCGGCGATATCCTGGGACGAGGCCGTTTAGCACCGCCAACTCGATGCCGAACCGGCTCCGCAGCGCCACCTGCAGAATCCGCTGCATCTTCTTGTAGCGCGTGTAGATGACCACCTTATCGCGCTGGTCGCGCACCTCTCCGACAATCCGAACGGCCTCTTCCAGCTTTGGACAGTCATTCAGCAAGTGTCTTGGATTCTCGTAAATCACGTCGTCCATCAACGCCGGATGGGAGCAGATCGAGAGCAGTCTGTGCAGCGCGCTCAGCGGACCGAATTCACGCCCCTTTAGGCCAGCGAGCACTTCGCTGTACATCTGTGCTTGTCGGATGCCCATCGGCACCTCGTAGCTGCGCTCGTTTTTCTCTGGAAGGTCTAGTACCTCCTCTTTGGTACGGCGGACAAAGTGCGGATTGAGTCGTTTTCGTAGCCGCGCGACCAAGTCCGCCGAGTCGGATTCCGAGCCTACCTGATCCACCATCGGAGCCTCGAACTCCTGACGAAATTCGCTCCGACTCCCTAAGCGCCCGGGCTGCGCGAAGTCCACGATGCACCAGAGCTCCGACAAACCGTTTTCCACCGGCGTTCCCGTACAGGCCAGCCTCAAGCCGGCCTTCATTCCCTTGACCGCGCTCGTGACGCGAGCAGTCGGATTTTTCACGTACTGCGCCTCGTCGCATGCGACCATCGACCAGTCTACCTTGCCCAGCATGAGCTGATCGCTCCGAAGCGTCGCATAGCTGGTGATCACGACTTCGTGCTGGGCCAATACATTGGGATCGCGCTTCTCTCTCTGACTGCCTCGGTGTTCGAAAGCGGGCTGAATCAACGGAGCGAACTTTCGCAGCTCCCGCTGCCAGTTCACGATCACTGCGACCGGAGCCACGATCAGGGCGGGGCGAAGTTTGCCGATTTCGTGCAGGTAGGACATGAACGCGATGATCTGGACCGTCTTTCCCAAGCCCATCTCGTCGGCCAAGAGTCCGCCCAACCGACGCTCGTGCAGGCGTCGCATCCAGCTATACCCGAGTTTCTGGTATCCGTGCAGCTTTCCGGACAGCGAACGGGGCACCTCGTAAATCTTGGAGCCGAACGGACCGCTGTCCGGCTCCGCGTACTGAAGCGTCTCGGTGTTCGGGAACACGTCCAGCACGTACTGCCGGCCATCTCCGTCAAGGAGGCGCCGGCCCGTATCATCGACTGCGGGATTGTCGTCCAGAAAATCGATGAACGAGCGCGAGCGTTCGGGGTCAATCTCGATCCATCCGTCTCGAAACTTCACGAAACGCGCTCCGTCTCGATCAGCCTGGTCGGCGAGCTCGCGAAATTCGTCGGGCGGGATTTCCGACGTTCCTCCGCCGGCAGCGGTATCGGAGCGGGACGCTCGCCCTCCCGGCAGGTCCTCATCCTCCCGTTCGATCTTCACGGTCGGGCCAGCGTCGAACCATCCGCGCCGCTTGTTCGCCGACAGGGAGATGTACGGCTGCGACCGGTAGACGATAGGCGCGAGCCCTCTGACCCGCATACTAAACTCGCTCGGATCAATCTCAATCTCGTCCGGCAGGTACGCCTCTGGATTGGCGAAGAATTCCGGGATGTCGGCGCCCCTGAGGGTTCCCTTACTCCGTAAATGGCGAACCGCATCGACTTGGTTAGGGCGCAAGACAAGGCGGCGGCGCTGTCCGTCTGGAAGGAACTGGGTGTACATGGATCGGGCAGGGCCGCCTACAAGACCGCGAAAGGCATCTTCTTGGACGCCCTCGACTCTGGCTCGAAGTCGCACTTCTTCGGGCGAGACCCCGGTCACGTCCACGCCAATGCGGTCGGCAAGAACGCAGTCGGTCTTTAGGAGGTATTCGTCAAGCGTGATCCGCTCGGACTTCTCGGCCAAACGCCTCACCTTTGCGACCAAGGCGCCGCGTTCGTGCACCGACGCCCCGAGGGGTTGGTCAAGCAGGAGGATGAGCTCGCTGATATCGCGGGGAGGCAGCGCGGGCCCATCTGGAAGGTTGAAGATCAAGCCAACGCGGCTCTCATCGCCGAAACTCCTTCGAGGAGCGCCTTCGAGCGTGAAGTCGGCGCGCATGCGAAAACCGGACGCGCTGAGGTACAAGTCGGTCTCAACGGACGCCCGAAGCCTGCCGTTCACCTCCGGAAGGCCGAGCAAGGCGTGCTCGTGCGGCTCAAGTGCGAAAACCCACTGCCATGGAAGCAGCGCCGAAGGCGAGCCGGAAACCCGCTCCAAGAGGTTGCGGCCCCAAAGGTCCTGCAGGAACCACACCGTCCTAGGCAGGTCGTCCGACGTGTTGCCCTCAAGGGGAAACGGGGGAAGCGGTCGAGACCCCCAGCCGGTGAATCGGACGCCTTCGCGAGTGGGGCGCCAGTCCAGAGTCATGGCCCCGGAAAGCGCGCGTGCCACTCTCGCAGAAAAGTGGCCGCGCGAGGTTGCCAGCGACCGCTGTGAATAATCCGATTGTCCCTCGGAAAAACGAGCAAGCTCGACAGGTGATCCGGACCTCCGCCAGGGCCCACGAACTCGAGACGCTCCTTGAGCTCATTCGGATGGGCGATTCGCCTTCCCAACTTGATTTTCCGAATCAGCGCGTGGTCCGCCGGATAGAGGTAGGCGGCGTTGCCGACTTCAAAGAACTCGATCACCGAGAATCCCGGAAAATCGATCAGCGACCACGATGTCTCTCCCGCAGTTCCGTGGCGCGCCGAGACAATCTCCTCTTTCTGGGACATCCAGAAATTCCGCCTGTCGGGCGTGGTATCGCCGCCGAAGGCAATCTCAAGCTCCCGCGCGATGAAGTGCAGCCGAAACGCTTGCCGACGCTCCTCCAGCACGCGCTTCCAGAAGCGCGATACGGCCTCGGGCGCCCCTGGAATTCCGTAGCTTTCGCGCACTTCCTCCAGGACGATCCGCCACTCGTGCCATATCGCGGGCCCAAGACGGTTGAGGAGATTTGCGCACGCATCCATGCGTCCCTTACCCGACATCCTGGACCACCCGTCAAGGACGGTCTGCTGCGGCATTTCCAAGAGCTGTCTGAGCGATCCGATTTGAAGCGTCCGAAGAAAGACCCGTTCGAGCAGCGGAGCGCCGGCCTTGAAGGGCGATTCAGGCAGCTCAGGCAGATCCTCCCACGTCGCCTCTTGGTCTTCGGCCCACTGCACGATGGCGTCAATCGGTCGTTCTTCTCGCAGCCATTCCGCCGCATCGTCCGCATAGCGCTGATCGGTGGCGCGCTCCATTCCAAAGCGACTCGCCATCTCTGCGAGCAGTTCGATCGTCGGCGCCGAGCAGGGAAACGACTGCCACGACATCCACAATACGGGCACTTGGGCAGCCATCGGGCGGCGCCTCGCGATCGCCGAGATCGCGTGAGCGAGCCCATCCCAGCTTCCAATAGCCTGCACCACGGCCAGAACTTCGCGGTAGGCGAGTTCGTCCGCTAGACTCGCAAGCGCGGTCCTTGGGTCTTGTGCGCCCGCAGCCGCTTCAACACGATCCCTGAGCGCCTTCAGTGCATTGGGGCCAAGTCGCGCGAGACGGGATCTGGTGGATGGGTGCAGCTCGACGACCCTCTCTCGCGCCATCGGCAACCGGGTCGGGGCAAAGGAAAGAACGGACGCGAACGACTTCATATTTGAGGCTCGCACTGCGCGTCGGGGTCGATCAGGACGGCGCCCAGCTCCAGAACCCGGCGCACGACGCTCTCATCGTCCATCTGGAAACGAATCTCAATCCGTCGCGAGGCTGCCTTGTCGACGCTTCCATCCTCCGTCCTCACAAGGTCCGCGAACGAACGCCCGTTGGCCGTGACTAAGTCCTCGAGATCGTCCCGGTAGACGCTTCCCGCATCCAGGAGCACCAGCATGACCGCCAAGGATCGGCTGTGGGAGAGGTCAAGGTTGAGTTCGTAGCTGCCGTCGTCGTTCGTGTGTCCCTCCACGACAATCCGCTCCAGAACGTCGCGAACGCCGCGTCCTTCATCCAAGAGGAGCGGAAAGTAGTCGTGGGCGAAAGCTGTAAGCTGGGCCCGCCCCTCGGAGGAGATTTCGGCGCTCGCCTGTTCAAAGAGAAGGCTGCCGGCGAAGCTCACCGTCCCGGCCGAGTCTACGGCGACGACCTGACTTGACTCGAACTGCTCTTGGAGCTGCTGGATCACTCGCTGCCTGGTGTCGAGGATCTCCTTCACGGAATCCGCAGTAGCCTCGTAGACGCCGATCATGCAGTCCTGCTCGCCTTCCTTATACAGAGCCACCATCAGCATCAGCGCAAAGGCCATCAGCAGGCCGGCCATTAGGTCGCTGTAGCTCAGCCAGTACTCAGGCTCTTGGTCTTCTCTGACCGTGCGCCTTCGAGCACCAAAGAGAGATTGTCGCATTGGGTATCACCCCCGACGCCACCATGAGCGACGCCTCCCTTTCTCTGAACTCGACTCCCTCGCCGAGTCGTCGCCCTCGGCGGGTCTCGGGCTGCCTGTGGCGGATCGCCGAGCTTCCGTCTTTCTTGAAGACCCATTGCGTCCGGCAGCGGCGATCTCTTGAAGCGCCAGAAGCACTTGCCCTTCAAACTCCCTCGCTTTCCGCGCAAGGGAATCCAAACGGCCGCCGAGCTGCTTGATCGCGCCCACAACCTCTTTGTTGCCGGTATTTACCTGCTGCGTCAAATCGGGGAGCGCGTCGAACGCTTCGCGAACCCTGCCGAGGCCCTCTTCGAGCCCCTCGCCCATCCTCTTGCTCGCTTGGTCGAACAGCTGCGCCCCGCTTCGCAACGACTCCTGTTGCGCTGTGCCGCTCTGCGCCAGTTTACTGGCTGCTTGGTCCAGCGTTGCGGCAGCCTCCCCGGTCGCTTTCCGAAGCTGCTCTACCGCATGAGGTAGCTCCTGCGGAATCCGAAGAAGCGTCTTCGCAACGCTGCGAAGACGACTCTGCGTATCGCCTAGTTCATCCGAGACCTGAATCCCAAGCTGCTCCGCGCGACCCGCCAACGAGGCCAGGCGCACGTCGAGCTTTTCAATCTCGCCTGCGACCCTCCGGCTACTGTCGTCCACCGTCCCCGCTAAAACGGGAAGCGTGCCGAATACCTCACGGACTTTATCCAAGCCTTCCTCAAGTCTCTCGCCTAGCCTCTCGCTAGCTGCGTCAAAGTTCTGGGTCGCGCTTTCCACTGACCGCTGTTGCGCCGCCCCACTCTCGGAAGCCTCCCTAATCGCGCGGTCCAACGCTCCAACCGCGCCCGTCGTCGTTTCGTCAAGAGCCTTGACTGCTTCCGGCAGCTCTTGAGTGTTTTGCAATAGCACTTCCGCGACATCGCGAAGCTCGTGCATGGTTCCGCCCAGATGATCCGTGACCTTGGCCAACTCCGAATCAAAGGCGTGAAACACCTCTCCAATCTTCTCTGCGGACAGCAAACGAAACTCCTGGACCTTTTCAGACAGGTTTGACGTTAAGTCGCCCAGGTCACGCTCCAAGCGTTCCACCATCTCCGCTTGAGTCTTTGCGCTTTCCTGCTGCGCTTCAAACAGCTTTTCCGCATCTGCCATGATTCTCTCGGCAATTGCGCCTGCTCTCTCAATCGCTTCCTGTGCTTCCACTAGGCGGCTCAAACCAAATCCGAACGTCTCCGCGACTTCCTTCGTTCGCGTCAGAAGGCTCGTCTGCGTGTCCGCGACTTGATCCAACCGATCAAAAAACCGCTTCAACCGCTTCGCAGCATCCACCTGATGGTCGGTGGCGGTCCGAAGGGCCTTGGCAAATGCGTTTGCGTTCTTGTCGACAGCCGCGCTAAGGGAGTTTTGAAAAGACGCCACCATGCTTTCGAGCACTTCGACTTGGCGATTTTCCAGCTTGACGTCAAGACTCTTGATCGGCTCCGCAACGTGTTTACGCAAATGCTCCTCAAACGCCCCTGAAAGATCGTCCCCCAGCGACTGAACACTCGCTTTTATGCCCTTGGCAGCCTCGGCAATCTCATCCAGCCGTTCCACGCTGGTTACGGCTCGTCCAACAAGTGCGTACGGATCTTCCACCGGAATTAGCTTCTCAACCTCTTGAATAAACACGTCCAAATTTGTCTCAAGCCTTCTATCCAAGTATCGCCAGAACACAAGCCACGTAATCGAAAGCGCAATTCCGATAATCGACGTGTGAAAGGCCGTAGACATTCCTCTTACAAGCTCGTCGATCGCGTCCAAGCGCTGACTGCTGTCGGCGCCAAGATCAATACCCATCAGACCGATTGCGATTCCTACAAAGGTCCCGAGAAGACCTGTCGCCGTAAAGACGCCCGCAAGAGCATTCGGCAACTTGCTACGGCGATTGTCAAGAACTTCGTCCAGCGTCAGGAAGTCACCGGCGACCGGAACAGGCCAGCCCCATCCAGTTCCATTGGCCCTTTCCTTTACTGTATCAAGAAATTGCCGCCAGAGATTCCCAAGCGTAGTATTGTCACGAAACCACGACTTCCATTCTTGGATGGAAGTCCCTTGGGTGATTAGCCCGTTCGTTTGAGCACCGGGATCACCATCGCCACTAGGCAATGACAGGGCGATCTTTCTTGCGCTGATCTTGGCCGCCGATAGCTGTCGGACGGTCAGAGACCAAGGACGAACATACCGAAAACTCGCCAGTATCCAGATTAACATCAAAATCGCGAGAAACACCACGTAGGCATAGCCCTGCGATGTACCAGATAACATCAACGCGATTCCGCCGAGAGCAAAGACCACCAATGCACCGACGGTCAGTCCGATCAAAGCGAACGCGGCAGGTCTTAGAACAATCCAGCGAAGCAGTTTCATGATGTGTCTTAGGTTCTTATTGGATTCCAACAAAAAGCCCTTGCAGTTTGTCTACATGGACTTACAGCGATAAACAGGATCGCCACGGCGACAGAGCGACAGCTGATCTTGCATGGGTAGGCTTGTGATCGCTGCTCTCCCTTGATCCTCGGCGATACATACGTTAGCTCGACTTTACAAGAGACAATACGTGATTCTGGAATTGATCAATAGACCTCATCTGCGCGGTGCGTTTCGTGAGCTTGTACGATGCGTTGGCGCCTTTTTCCATAGTTACAAGGTGGCCAGCCTTTCCGGTTACCACGTCTGCTTTCGTCCAAGCGTCGAAAAGGATGCCGTTCGGCGTTATCCCTACACAGAGGAGCACCTGATAAGATCGATGGTAGCGAACGTGATTAAATTGAAAGGTGGAGTTCGAGCCCTCGGTAGCCGTCTTCACTTCAAATGTCCGCCCTTCGATCCTGATGTCCCACGGACTCTGCTTCGCCCCAATCTCCGTTTTTAGCCCAAGCGCGGCACAAAGGCGCACAACGAGCCGTTGGCCGATTTCTCCTCGCTTCGCGGTCTGGACCCTCCTGATTCGCTCGAATGGCTGATTGGCCCACCGATCTTTCGTCGATTGCTCCGCCAGCACTTCTCGCAGAATCGCATACGCTCTTCGGTTCGTCACCCCGTTAGTCCGGCCTCGGCAAGCGCTGCGTTGATGTGCGAAATACTGATATGTCGGCAGTTGTGCGCCGCCAAGTTGCTGTGCTTTTTCCAGTCGGCTTGGCGGAGCGCAGCCGCTACCCTTTCTCGGTCTCGTTTAGCGACGACGCCGTATCCGCAGTGCTTCACGTCGCTAAAGTCCGAAGTTAGCGAAGGGGGCGATGACCCGTAAAAGGAACGCTCCAAGAACCAGTCGGCCTCCTTTAGTCGCTTGTGGCCGCAAAGACGATTACTCCGAGCGTCCACGGTAAACACGTCGACCCACTTGCTGTTGCCTGTAGCATGGCGCGAATTGTTCACTCCGCGATGCCAGACCTGCCAAAGTGCGTTGACCTTTACCGATCTCCCGTCAAAGCTCGTAAAGGCATCGGCGGGCAGGCTATCGGAGTGTAGGAGCCGCATCCCCTTGACCCGATGTTTGGGGCTACCCTTGCCGTCGCTTTGGAATGACATTGGCAGAATCATGCCGATGTAGTTCGCAAACGTCGCCGCGTGATTCATGAATGCGAGCGCGAGCCAGCTTCGATGTCCGAAAGGCGGATTGCCAATAACGGCGGAATCAAGGGCGTCTTGCGACGATTGCCACGATAGGAAGTCAGAGACCAGATAGGCAGCACGGTACGGAATGAGGTCAATGCCTACGCGGCGCGATGGGGGTAGGACATCGAAAAACGCTCCCGTCCCCGCGCTTGGCTCCACGAATCGGTACGTCCCGGGGTCGGCCCCATCGTCCTGCATCCAAGCAAGGAGCGAAGCGTAACAGCTTTTCGCGATCTCCCGGCGAGTAAAGAACGCATCCAAACCAACGGACTGAGGGTTCACCCAGTCGGGCACTAGCGGATTGTTCTCCCAACCGGCGTTTCGGCTCTTGATCGCGCTTTCTTTATTCAGGCCAGCGAGGAAGGAAATCTCCACTTGGGGATCGACAGCACTGCCGGATCCGGCATTGGAAGCGCGAGGCGCCCAGAGACGCTTGCCGTTGCCGGAAACATCCCCCCGGGAGCGCTCCGCAATGTTCATCGTCGCCATCGTTCGCCCCCTTACCTCCAAGATCGATGCTCCGCTCCCCGAGCTAACGCATGGCTACGCCACAAACTTGAAGTCAAGATCTCGAGACGCCCCCATCAGCTTACGTTGGGGTTGGTTTCGATCTCGCCCCTGGATATCGGGAAGCAGAGATCCTGTTGGACTAGGTGCGATCCCTCGGTCTGGCTTCCCGAAGGCGTCTCCAGCGGATGGAACGCGCCCGGTCTGTTATCCCGGTTCCAGCGAAACATGTCGCCCAAACGTCTGCCTTCAAGCCACAGCTCCGCGCTACGCTCCCACTTTAGGGCGGCCCAAGCATCAACCGTATTCTCGGCCGGAATCATGCCCGCGCCTCCCATCGCGCGAACCATGTTGATTTTCGCCATCGCTCCCTGCCAGTCCCCGTTGACCAGCATCGCCTCGGCCTCGATGAGCCGCATCTCGGTGCCCTTGGAGAGCGGGATATCCGCGCCTCCCTGAATCCCGGGATCGGCGTCGGTGTACTTCATTTGGGGCCACCACGGCACCTGCCCACAGCACTGCACGGCTGCGTCGCCCGTTTCATCCGTGATCTTGAATGGCACCCTAGGATCGCCATCGGGGTTAAGGTCGCTCAACCCGACTTCCTCGAACTTCGTGTACTTCATGGTGTGGGCCTTGTACGGCACCGCCTCGCTCGCAAACTGAATGCGGTTGCGTGTCGCATCGCCCTTATCCGGGTAAAACGGCAGATAGAACACGAAGTCATCGGCCACGCCTTGAGCATCGGCCACCGCGCCCGTCCAATCTCCGCTGAAGGCCTTCACCGAGGCGCGCGCAGCCATCGCCGCCGTGGCGACATCGCCGGTGCCGGTGGACGCGGCTTGAGTGAAGTGGTTGATCGCGCGCTCGTAGTAGACGCTGCGGTCCTGCCTTCCGCTCCCGTCGATTACGGCGTCGCAGAAGTTCTCGCCAAGGAGCCGGTACGCGTAACCGGCCCAAAGATACGCTTCGGCCAGCACGGCTTGGGACGTGGCACCCGACTCGTTGATCTTTGCGATGCCATCGTCGCCCCACCATCTTGCCCTCTGGGAGTTGTTCCAATGAGTGTCGATGGTCTCGTAGTCCAGCTCGCCATTCTGCCACTCGACGGTAATACCGAAGGAGCCGGTCGATCCCGACGGGTGGACTTCGCGCGTGATCGCGGCGCCGGTATAGCCGACCCAATTCTGGGCCTCCGCCACCGCCCGCCCGATCCCCTTGACGATCGCCTCCTGCGCTTCTTTTTCCAAGAGAAAGGTCTCTTGGACCCTTCCCGGGTTGACCACGTCGGTGTCGCAGGCTTGGGCGGAGAATACTGCGGCCAAGAGGCCCAAGAGCGTCGTGTTTCTGTTTTTCATTTGAAGTGGCTTCCCCTTTAGAAGACGACCTGCATGGAGACAGTGTAGAATGCGGGCGGAGGCACATGCTCCGTCATACTCCGCACCCTGGTATTGAAGCCCACGTTGGCGCCGACCTCGGGGTCCAAAGTCCGCATCTCCGGGCTTACCCAGCGGAAGAAGTTCCTGCCCGAGAAGGTCATCACGGCTCGCGACGCGCCGACCGGGGCAACCCACGCCTCGGGCAGCGGGGCCTGCACGCTGATCTCCCGAATCTTGAAAAAGTCGGCCGGCTGAATCGCGAAGTCCGACACGTAGTGCTGAATGTTGCAGCGCGCCCGCTCTTCGGCCGTCAGCTGCTCGTAGCCCTGAGTCTCCCAAGTGTTGTAGGCCTCAAAGCACCCTGCCCACCGGACGGACCTTCGGGTCGCGGCCGCTTGGGGACCATTGTACATGAAGGCCCCGCCCTGGTACTCGCCCCGTACCGAAACCGTGATCCCCGCCGGGAGCATCATCGTCGAGCTCAGGCCGAAAATCTGCGTCGGTTGATTTGGCCCGTGGAGGCACTCGTCTTCCGGATCGTCCTCCCCCAGGATAATCGGCTCCGCTTTCGCATCGGGGTTGGAGACGCATTTGGATCTAATCACCGGAGCCGGCTCGCCCTCGATCACCCAGCCGAAGCCGCCGATTGAGAACTTGGGCGCTCCGCCCAGCGATTTGACCTCCGAGTCGGTCAGGGCGATGTTTCCGCCCAGCTCCCACCCGAAGCTCTCGCTGCGCAGGATGGAAAGGTTCGCGCCGATCTCCAAGCCGTTGTTTGCGATCTCCCCGATGTTCGCGAGCTGGGAGCTTGTAAAGCCGAGCGAAGGAATCTGACGGACGCTGAAGAGCGCCTCGGTCGTGTTTTGCATGAAATACGTCGCATCCAGCGCGATGCGGTCGTCCAAGAAGGAACCCTCAAAGCCGAACTCAAGCTCGGAAGTCGTCTCGGGGCCGATCTCCTTGTTCCCGACGTTGGAGGGCAGGAATGCCGGCGATCCGCCCCATCCGGCGGCGTTAAAGGTGCGCACCGCATCGAAGGCGCCCGGCGCCCGGCCCGCTTGGCCCCACGCCGCGCGCAGCTTGAGCGAGCCCCAGCTCTCCCCCCAGAAACTCTCGTCGGAGAGGACGTAGGAGGCGGAGACTTTCGGGTAGGCTTGGAGGCCAAAGTCGCTGCCGAAAGCGGAGTTCCCGTCCACCCGGACGCCCGTGGTGAGGAAGACCTTGTTCTGGTAGTCGAGCACATTCTGGACGAAGAACCCGGCGTTCACGACCCTGGTTCGGTTTTCGAAGCCCAGCGTGTTGCCGGCATTGTCGACATCAGGATCCCCCGGACCCGGGAAGTTGTCTCCGTAGGCGACGGTCTCCTCGGCCCGGGTCGTGACCGACTGGCCTCCGAAGGAGAACGATGTGCGGAGATCCGCCGGCAGATCCACGTTGACGGTCCCGACGTAGTCAAAGGTCAGCGTGTTGAATTCGTGCCTGGACGTCGAGAGGATGCCCGTCGGCGCCCTAATGAAGCCGAATGGTCGGAGGTTGCGGTTGTCCTGGTGCGCCAAGTCGTAACCCAAGCTGAGGCGATTCGTAAAGGACTGGAGCGGCGAGTAGGTCGCGGTGATCCCCGTGACCAAGTGGTCGATCTGGGTATTGAGCTCCTGGTTCAGGAACGGATTGATGGCGTTGAAGGACTCGTCGTTCAGATAGTTCCGGTCCCTTCGGAAGCTGTTCAACGTCATTCCGTGGGCGTTGTTGCCCCCGGCGGTATGGGAGAGCTGATCGTTCGTGTACGACGTGTTCCACTGAAGCTGAAGCTCGTCCGTGGGGGCGAAGGTGAAGTTCCCCCGGAGGATCAGCTTCGTCTCGTTGTCGTTGGGGAGCACGCCGTCGTCATCCTCAATCGAGGTGGAGACGAAGTACTGCACCTTCTGCGCGCCGCCGCCTACGTTGAGCGCGAATTTCTGCTGGTGGGCGCCCAGGTCGCTGAAGAGACCGGAGTCGCACGGCTGGTCCGCCACGACGATGGGGTCGTCGCACTTCGGGCGATGGCCCCGCAGCCATGGATTGATAAAGAGGAAGTCGGATCTGCCGCCCGACAGCGAGGTCGGATTCTCCGAAGGGGGCCTGAGGGAGGGGTCCGGCCCAAAGGTGAGATTCCGCGCGGCGCCCTGCTCCACCTGGGCGGTCCACCTCGCCTCGCCCACGTTGCCCCGCCGGGTGAAAATCTGAATCACGCCCGCCGACGCCTCGGTGCCGAAGAGCGTCGTGGCCGCCGCGCCCTTGATCACTTCGACCCGCTCAATGTCCTGCGGATTGATCGAATTGAGGGGGCTGGACACGTCGTTGTTGCTGCGACCGGAGTAGCCGACCGGCGGCACGTTCTTCGCGAAGCCGCCGCTCCTCACCCGCACGCCGTCCACGTAGATGAGCGGCTGATTCGACTGGGTCATCGAGACGTTGCCGCGCAGGCGGATCATCGCTCCGCCGCCGGAGCTGGCCGAGCTCTGAGTGATGGACATCCCGGGGATCCGCGCCTGAAGCAGCGCGTCCACATTCGTTGGCGGCTCTACGATTTGGTCGGCCACATTGAGCTGAGAGACCGAGTTGCCGATCTCGCGCCTTCGAGCCGATCCCGCCGTGCCGGTGACGACGATCTCGTCCAGCCCGAGCACCTGTTGAGAAATCGCGAAGTCCTGCTCGACGGTTCCGCCGGCAGCGACGGTCACCTCGGCCTCGGCGGAGGCAAACCCCAGGCCTTGGACCCGAATCGTGTACGTCCCGGCAGGCACGGCCGTGATCAGGAAGCGTCCGTTGGGGCGCGTCATCGTTCCTAGGCCCGTACCGTCGAGATACACTTGGATCGACGGCAGCGGTCGCTCCGTGGTCGCGTCCGTGACCAAGCCGGTCACGGTGCCCTCTTGGGCAGTCGCGCCTTGGGGAAGCAGGGCTGAAAGCAAGATGGGCGCGACAAGCGCCGCGACCAGCACCGCCCCTTTTGAGGTGAAACGTACGTTCATGGCATTCCCTTATGGAAGTGTTGGTGAATGAACCTCTGTAACTTAATCTGCATCCTGCGGTGGCCCGCAACCCCTGCGCGCCCCCGCATACCCTAGATCCCGGCGGCCACCGGGCCGTAACCGGGCGCTAACGCACGCGCACCATCCCGGAGTCGCGCCGACTCCCTTCGATCGCATCTTGAGCGATCCCAACGACCGTATAGCTCCCCGGCGCCGCGTATCCATGGCGCGCCGTCCCGCTTGCGGACTGGGCGCCGGAGGTCGCGAGCGAATCGACCTCTCCGTCGCCCCACTCAAAGATCAGTCCCGAGAGCTGTCGACCGCCCGCTTCGTAGCCAACCTCTACCGGAGCGCCTGTTCGGCCCTCGGTCGGTACGGTGAGCTCAATGTACGGCGGACTTCCCAGCTCCGGCTCTTGGCAGGCCGAGAGGAGCGAAACAAGCGCGAGGAGAAGGAGGTTCGGCAGAGTCTTCGTTCGGCGAGCCGGCCAACGCGACCGGCTGGGCGCAAGGCCCTTTGGCGTCGTCACCATCCCACGGGAATCCGCAGTCCGGCCCCCCGAAACTCCGTAATCGGCGGATCCGGAGGCTCGCCGCCCACCTTCGGGTCGTCAGCGAACTGTCGGTAGAGGAGTACGCCCAGAGCAACGGCGCCGAGGCCTGAGAGGGCGAGCGTGCGCCGGCGGTCCAGCGTCTTCAGCTCGACTTCGACGATTCCCGAAGAGGGAAGGCGCAGCCGCTGAAACCGAAAGGACGGCAGAAGGTCCCTGGATGCGCCCGGGAGAGGCACCTCAATCAGCAGAGAAGCCTCGTCAATCTCCACCACTCGCCCCTCCACGGCGCGCTCCGCGACCACGAGAGCGCGCCGAGCCTCCTCCAGCTGCTCCGGGGCGAGGCGAACGCGAAGCTCGTCGCCCGGCCCGACCGTCGCCATGGAGGCGACAGAGTAATGGTGGCACCCGGAAGCCGCGAACGTCGCAAGGAGCGCCCAAACCGATGCCCTCGCGAGCCCGGCGCTCTTTCGTTGTGGCGCTTGCCTCAGGCTGCGCTCTCCGCTCATCCGCACTCCGGAAAACAATGGGGTTCGGTCCGCCCGACTACCTTTAACTCTAATGAGAGGCCGAAGAACGCCCACTGCGGCGGAGTCACGGCAGGTCGCGGAGGACGCGCGCGAGCGAGGTTGGAGCAAGCGGAGCTTCCTAAAGGAGCTCTTCGATGGCCGCCTCGCGCTGGACTTGGTGCACCCCGCGCCCGCCCCTAGTCCAACCGAGGCCGCGAGGGCCGAGAAGTTCCTGAAGCGGCTGCGGGACTTTGCCCGGCAGCAGATCGACGGCAATCGAGTGGACCGGGACGGTTGGGTCGAGGACGATACCCTTCGAGGGCTCGCCGAACTCGGCGCCTTCGGGATCAAAATTCCGAGGGCGCACGGCGGACTGGGACTTTCCCAGACCACCTACAATCGGGCGCTGGCGATCGTGGCGGCGCGCTGCGTGTCCACCTCCGCGTTTCTCTCGGCGCACCAGTCGATCGGGGTGTCCACGCCGCTCCTCCTCTTCGGCAACGAGGCGCAGAAGCAAAAGTACTTGCCGCGCGTCGCCAAGGGCGCGCTCTCGGCCTTTGCGCTGACGGAGAAAGAGGCCGGGTCCGATCCCGCGAATCTCAGCACGACGGCGGAGCGCTCCCCCTCGGGCGACTACTACACCCTAAATGGGGAGAAGATCTGGACGACAAATGGCCCTAGGGCGGAGATCCTGGTCGTGATGGCGCGCGTCAGGGAGCCGGGCGCCGCCCGGAACGGACCCGGCAAGATTAGCGCATTCATCGTGGAGACGGATTGGAGCGGCGTGGAGACGAGCGCCCGCTGCCGCTTCATGGGGATGCGCGGCATCTCAAACGGCTCGCTTCGCTTTCATGATGTGCGCGTGCCTGCGGAAAATCTGCTCTGGGGGGAAGGAAAAGGGCTGAAGCTTGCGCTGATCACGCTCAACACGGGGCGCCTCGCGCTCCCCGCGACCTGCGCCGCCGGCGCGAAGGCGGCCTTGGAGGCGTCCCGCGAATGGGCGGCCTCGCGGGTGCAGTGGGGACGCCCCATCGGCGAGCACGACGCAATGGCGCAGCTTCTCGCGCCGATGGCGGCGGAGACCTTTGCAATGGAGGCGGCGGTAGAGCTGGCGGCGGGCCTCGCGGACTCCGGCAAAGCCGACATCCGCTTGGAGGCCGCCACCTGCAAGCTCTGGCACAGCGAGCGGCACTGGAAGCTCTTGGACGCCGCGCTGCAGATTCGGGGCGGAAGGGGGTATGAGACGAGCGACTCGCTTGCCGCCCGAGGAGAAAACCCCGCACCCGTGGAGCGGTGGGTGCGGGACGCGCGCATCAACCGCATCTTCGAGGGAAGCAGCGAGATCATGAGGCTCTTTATCGCGCGCGAGGCGGTCGATGGACACCTCGCCAAGACGGGCGATCTTGCCGACCCGAACGCAGCGCTTGCCGCGCGGGCCAAGAGCCTCCTCCGAGCCGGCTTCCACTATGCCGCGTGGTATCCGCGGCTTTGGGTCGGACGGGGACGTTCCGTCAAACGCGCCTCCTTCGGCGAGCTTGCCCCGCACCTTCGCTTTGTGGAGCGTGCGAGCCGCAAGCTCGCGCGGACGATCTTCCACGCGATGGTCCGGTTTGGGCCGGGGCTGGAACGCAAACAGGCCGTCCTGGGGCGCATCGTGGACATCGGCGCGGAGCTCTTTGTGATGACGGCCTGCTGCGTCCGGGCCCAAGCAATGATCCGTCGGTCTCCCCAAGACAAGACTCCCGTCGAGCTTGCCGCCTCCGCCTGCAGGCTGGGAAAGGGGCGCGTTCGCCGCAGCTTCCGGGAGGTCTTCAACCGGGACGACGCGCCCAACTACAGGCTCGCCGGGAAGGTGCTGGAGGGTCGCTACGCATGGCTCGAACGGCTTTAGAGGGATTGCCCGAGTGAAGTCCAAGCCGAATCGCGCGCGCCAGCTGGCTTGGGGCATTCTCACGTGGACTCTCGCGCTCCTCCTTCTGGGAAGCATCGTGCACGCGACGGAATCCAGCCTCGCCTGCCCGGACTGGCCGACGTGCTTCGGAGAGTGGATGCCGGAGATGGAGGGCGGCGTCTTCTGGGAACACCTGCATCGCATGTGGGCGGGGGCGCTGCTCGTCTTTTTCCCCCTCTTGATGTGGAGAATCGCGCGCGACGCGCCTGGGCGCAGAGATCTTCGGCGCCTGAGCTGGCTTGGGATGGGCCTCCTTCTTTTTCAATCGGCAATCGGTGGAGTCACGGTGCTGTACCGCTTGCCGGACGCGATATCGACGACGCACCTCGCGCTAGCGCTCGTCTTCGTCTCCATCGTCACGGTCATCCTGACGCGGCTGGGAACGCCGCGGGCTAACGCGGGAGGCGCCCGGATTCGGGCGGCCGGAGGGCGAATTGGAATCGCGGTCTTCGCGCAGTCGGCGCTGGGAGCGTTGGTGCGCCACGCAGACGCCGGGATGGCGTGCCCGGACATTCCCCTCTGCTTGGGACGAATTATCCCGCCCTTGGAGCACGGACTAGTCCAGATTCACTTTGCGCACCGCGTGGCGGCGGTCGCCGTCGCAGCCCTCGTCTTCTACGAGGTCATCGCGGCGCTGAGGCGTCCGACGACGCGCGCGGTCAGGGCCCTGTCTCTAGCGATCGGCGTCGGCGTCGTGCTTCAGATTGCGCTTGGAATCCTCTCCGTCGTCTACCGCTTAGCTCCGCTCTACGCGTCGCTTCACACGCTCGTCGCGGCGGCGATCCTCGTGTGCGCCGTCGCGGTCGCCGCGGGAGAGACTCGCGAAGAGGCCCGGATGCGCGAAGTAGGGGCAAGCTGATGAACTGGGACCTTCTCGCGCACCTGAACGCAATCCTCAACTTCTCAAGCTTCTGTTGCCTGCTGGCCGGGTTTATTGCAATCAAGAAGACAGACGCCCGTCGCCATCGCAGGTGGATGCTCGCAGCCGCTTCCATCTCGGCGCTCTTCTTGGCGAGTTACGGCCTTCGATTTGCGATGAGCGGGACGCACGCCTTCGCCGGAGAAGGTCTTGCGCGCGCCGCCTACCTTGCGATCCTCTTTAGCCACATGGCCCTGGCGGCGCTGATTCCCCCCTTGGCGCTCCGCCTGCTCTTCCTTGCGGGCAAGCGTCGCTTCTCCGCGCACCGACGCCTCGCGAGATGGACCTTCCCGGCTTGGATCTACGTCTCGGTGACCGGAATCGTCGTGTACTTCATGCTCTATCACGGACCCGGTGCGACGTAGCCCGATCTACGATCCTCCCGAATACCGGGAGTGGAGGCCGGACGACCGCCTGGGAAGGGAGTACCGCGACCGGATCCGAAGAGACGCAAACCGAGCCCGGCTGGTGGCTGGACTCGGCCGGGAGCGGCTGCTTGGACTCTACCTAGACCTCCTGATCACCCGATTCCAAGACATTCAGCTCAAGCGGTGGGTGCGGCAGGGAGTCCTCTCCAAGGCTTGGCTGGGCACCGGCGAGGAAGCGACGACGGTGGGGGCGACGGCGGCGATGAACCCGGAGCTGGACATCGTCAGCCCGATGATCCGCAATGCGGGCGCCTGCCACATGATGGGCATGCCGCTGCACGCGACCTTCGCCGGCTACCTAGGCACCACCCAGAGCCGGAGTCGGGGAAGAGACCTTCACGTGGGGGATGTCGAGGCCGGCGTGATCCCCCCGATCAGTCATATGGGCTCGACGGTCACGATCGTCGCCGGCGCGGCTCTTGCCTTTCGGAACAGGAACGAGGAGCGCGTCGCCTTGGGATGGGTGGGCGACGGCGCGGTGCGGACCGCCGCCAGCCACGAAGGTCTTCGGGTGGCGTCCCGCCTGCGCGTCCCCGCAATATTCGTCATTCAGAACAACCAAGCCGCGCTGGGCACTCGCGTCGGGGATCAAGATTCCGAGCGGCTGCGCGACTTGGCCCTGGGGCACGGGATTCCGGTCGCCGACTGCGACGGAAACAATGTCTTGGATGTCTTCGCCTGCGCAGCGCTCGCCCGGCGCAGGTGTGTTTCAGGCAAGGGACCGCTGGCCATTGTCGCAAGGACCTTCAGGATGGGAGGCCACGCCACGCACGACGAGCGCGAGGCTCGGGAGTTGTTTGACCCGGAAACCTTTCGGGAGTGGGGAAGGAGGGATCCGATCGGCCTCTACGAACAGTACCTGCTGGGCGAAGGGATGCCGGAGGAAGCGCTCATGCGAATTGAGCATGAAGCCCTCGCGGGCGTGGACGCCGCCGCGAACAAGGCGCTGGACGGGCAAGATCCGGGTCCGCGGCCCAGCTCCGCCGCCTACGCCGGCTTCACCCAGGGCGACACGCTGCATGCCCTTCGCAGGCGCCTGGAGGGGCCGATCAAGATGTCCGACGCGGGCGAAACAGCGAATCGCCCGGACGGAGCCGAATAGTATATTGCCCCTGTCTATCCCAGTGCAGAGGAGCTGTGTTACAATGGCGGAATTCGCGACGACGGCGATCAGGACGCGCGGCGGGGGAGCCTTGGCCTGCCTGTCGATTCTTTTGACGGTCGCATCGCCAGTCCTTGCCCAGCCCCGCCCCACGCAGCCCGAATCCCCCGGGCTCTTCGCGATTGAGAACGCGCGGATCGTGCGGGTCTCCGGCAATCCGATCGCGTCGGGAACGGTGGTCGTCCAAGACGGGATCATCGTAGACGTGGGCTCGCGCGTCCGCGTTCCGGCGGGCGCGCAAAGGATCGACGCGACCGGCAAGACCGTGTATCCGGGTTTCATCGACGCCTTCACGACGCTTGGGCACGGGAGCGAATCCGCCCGGCGGAGCGGGGGCGCGGGCGACGCGCCACACTCGTGGGGCCCCGAGGACAGGCCGGGAACGATGACTTGGCTGACCGCGGCCGACGACATTGACCCGGACGACGACCGCTTCGCCGAATGGCGAAGCGCGGGCTTCACGACGGTCTTGAGCACCCGCCACGAGGGTCTGCTGCCAGGACAGGCCGCCGTTCTTAGTCTTCGGACCTTCGACCGCCCCGGGCAGATGGTGGTCCGCTCTCCCGTCGCGATGAGAGTCAACCTCCAGGACCGCTCCGGAAGCTATACCGGGTATCCGGGCAGCCTGATGGGCGTCTTCGCCTACCTGAAGCAGCTCTACTACGACGGCTCCCACTACTGGAGCGCTTGGGCGGACTACGAAGACGACCCCCGCGACAAGCTCAGGCCGGAGTGGAGCCTTGCCCTAGAGCCGGTCAGGCGCCAGCTGGAGGAGGGGTGGCCCGCGCTCTTTCCGGCAAACAGCCGGTCCGATATCGGAAGGGCCATCGAAACCACTCGGGAAATGGGCGTCGCTCCGATCATTTACGGGGCGCAGGGCGCATGGGCGGCCGCCGACCTGCTCGCCGAGGGCGAGATCCCCGCGCTCGTGAACTTGGACTGGCCCGCCCCGTCTCCGGACGGAGACCCGGACGCCGTCCCGAGTTTGGAGCAGCTCCGGAGCTGGGACCGCGCGCCCACCACGCCGATGGTCTTGGAACGCGCCGGGGTCGACTTCGCCTTCTACACGGGCGGGCTGGACAATCCCGCGGAGGCCCTTCCGCGCGCCCGCAAGGCAGTGGCCCAAGGCCTTTCCGAAGAAGGCGCGATCCGCGCCCTCACGCTCGCGCCCGCGCAGATCTTCGGCGTCGACGAGCAGCTGGGGTCAATTCAGGAGGGGAAGATCGCGAGTCTGGTCATCGCATCGGATAACATCTTCAGCGAAGACGCTGAGATAGAGACCGTTTTCGTGGACGGACAGCTCTTCGATCTCGCGGAGTCCCGCGAAGAGGAGGCGGACGAAGACGGAGGAGGCGAAGAGGATCGTTCCCGCGGGGCCCGCGACGATGACAAACTTGACATGGGCGCGTCGCCGGTCCCGATGAGCGCAAACGCGGGACCGTATCGGGACGATCCCGTGACCTTTATCCAAGGCGCCGCCGTGATGACCGGGTCGGGCGGCACTCTGGAGAACACCGACCTCATCCTTCGAAGCGGAAGGATCGACCGCATCGGCCAAGGACTGAGCGTGCCCCGAGGGGCCCGCGTCGTGGACGCCCGGGGCAAGTACGCGACGCCTGGAATCTTCGACCCGCACTCGCACATGGCGGCCCTCAGCATCAACGAGGGAACCGTCAACATTTCCTCAATGGTCACGATCAAGGACGTGCTTCGCCCCGAGGACATCGGCATCTACCGCGCCTTGGCGGGCGGAGTCACCACCATCACGATCCTCCACGGCTCCGCAAACCCCATCGGCGGAGGAAGCGCCGTGATCAAGCTGCGCTGGGGGAGCGACGCGAGCGACTTGTTGATGGACGCCCGCAACGGAATCAAGTTCGCGCTGGGCGAAAACACCAAGCGCGATCGAAATCCCGACCGCTATCCGGCGACGCGAATGGGCGTGCAGGACGTGATTCGCCAAGGCTTCCTGGATGCCCGGGAGTACATGGAGGAGCACCGGGAGTACAACCGGCGGAGACGGGGCGTTCCGCCCAGGAGGGACCTGAAGCTGGAGGCGTTGGCCGAGATTCTCACCGGTGATCGCTGGGTGCACTCGCACTCCTACCGCGCCGACGAAATTCTGCAGCTGCTTCGTTTGGCCGAGGAATTCAACTTCACGGTCCGCACCCTGCATCATGTCTTGGAGGGATACAAGGTGGCGGACGAGATCGCCGCTCATGGCGCGGGCGCCTCCACCTTCTCCGACTGGTGGGCGTACAAGGTGGAGGCCTACGACGCGATCCCCCACAACGCCGCGCTCATGGCGGAGCGAGGAGTGTTGGTCTCCATCAACTCCGATTCCGGGGAGGAGATCAGGCACCTGAACCAGGAAGCCGCCAAGGCCATGAAGTGGGGCGGCATGGAGGGGGAGCAGGCCCTGCGCCTAGTGACGCTGAACCCCGCCATTCAGTTTGGAATTGATGATCGAATCGGCTCAATCGAAGTCGGCAAGGATGCGGACGTGGTCATCTGGGAAGGGCGTCCGCTCAGCACCTACGCCAAGGTCCTCCAGACCTACGTGGACGGCAAGCTGTACTTTGACGTCGACCTTGATGCGGAGCGGCAGGCAGCGATCATGGAAGAGAAGGAAGCGCTCCTCGATCGACATTGGAGGAAATAATGGCGGGCAAGCCCAGCTGGACTCGCGCAAGCGGCGCATCTCTCTCTAGGCGGATCCCTGCGGCTGCGGCGCTGGGCGCGGCAGTCCTGATCGCCTTTGCGGCGCCCGTTCAAGGTCAGACCTACGTGCTTCAGGGCGGCACGGTGCACGACATGACCGGCGGCGCGCCCTTCGTGGGAACGGTGGTGATTCGCGATGGGCGAATCTTGGCGGTCGGGGAGGACATCCAGGCGCCCGCAGGCTCCGAAGTGATCGACGTTTCGGGCCGCCACGTCTACCCCGGCCTCTTTGACGCCATCTCGCAGCTCGGCCTCACCGAGATCGGCGCGGTCGACGTCACCAACGACTATCAGGAGCAAGGCGGCTTCAATCCCCACCTGCAAGCCGCCGTCGCCATACACCCCGCAACGGAGCACATTCCGGTGGCTCGCGCCAATGGCATCGCGATCACGATGACGGCGCCTAGAGGGGGCAGCGGAGCCATCGCGGGCCAAGCGTCGCTGGTCGGCTTGGACGGGTGGACGATCGAGGAGATGCGGATCAATCCCGGGGCGGCCATGGTGATCAACTACCCGAGCCTGGAAGGTCGACGCTTTAGGGGCGCCGTCCAGACCGGTTGGCGCGAGCGCGAGCGACGGTACGAGGAAGCCGTTGATCGGTTGGACGAATGGCTTGAAGCCGGGCGAGTCTACGACGACGCGATCAACGGAGGCGTCGACCTGCCCCGAGATCTAAAGAACGAAGCGATGGCCAAGGTGACGAACCGCGAGATGCCGGTCCTCTTGGCCGCGGACGGCGAACGGGACATTCGCAATGCGGTCGAGTGGGCCCAGCGCCAGGACCTGCGCTTCGTGATCACGGGGGGCAGGGGCGCATGGAAGATCGCCGACTGGCTTGCGGAGCGGGGCGTGGGGATCATCCTCTCTCCCACGCAGTCGATGCCGACGGGTCCCGACGAATCCTACGACGAGGCCTACGCCAACCCTGGAAAGCTCCATGCCGCCGGCGTGAAGATCGCGTTCGCCACCTTTGGCTCCTCTAATTCTCGAACGCTGCCCTACGAGGCGGCGCAAGCCGTGCCCTACGGGCTTCCCCGAGAGGCGGCGCTGGAGGCGATTACCCGCAACGCCGCCTCAATGTTGGGATTCGAAGGGATCGGCACGATTGAAGAGGGCTCCTTGGCAAATGTGATGATCACGGACGGCGACCCCTTGGAAATTCAGACTCAGGTCACCGATCTCTTTATCCTTGGAAGGGGCGTGAGCTTGGACAATCGCCACCAGGCGCTATACGAGAAGTATCGCGCCAGGCCCCGCCCAAGGACCGTCTCCTGATCGGTCGGAGGGGCGGAGCTAAGGTCTGATGTTTAAGGAGCTGCGCCGCAAGTGGCGGGAAGCCGTGGACGCCTTCCAAGCCGAGCTGGATCTTGGGCAGGCTTCGGGGAACGCTCGGGATCTGATCGGTCGCATGGAGGCCGAGGCCGCGGAAGCCAAAGTCCTCTTGGCGAAGTTGAAGAAGGACTTGGAGGAAGCGCAAAGGCGGGCGAGCAACGAGGAGACGGAGGCAAGAACGTGCCGCCGGCGCGAAGCGATGGCGCGAGAGATCAAAGACGAAGAGACGGCGGAGATCGCAGGCCGCTACGCGACGAAGCACGAGGAGCGCCACGCAGTCCTTTCCAGAAAAGCCGCCGCCATCAAAGAAGAGGTCTCTCTGACCGAAGCCGACGTACAGGGCATGCTGAGTCAGATCAAAGAAGCGCGCGCCCGGCAGCCGGAGCTAAAGGCGCAGGCGGGACGCGCAAAGGCCCGTAATCGGATGAGCTCGAGCGACGAGCTGTTTGAGGAATTTGATCGCGCGGCGCAGCGCGTTGACTCCATGGGGGACGGTGGAGGCGGAGAGGAGCTGGACAATCTGGAAACGGAGTATGCGAGCAGGGATCTTGACGAGCGAATCCGAGAACTCAAGGAACGGATGCGAGAGTAGCCCAAATGCAGAATTGGATTGCCGCTGTGGTTTGGATTGCGATGGGCGGCGCCATCGGACTCGGCATGAAAGCCGTCGTGAAGTTGCCGGACGGCGCGGCGCGGGGCCATACCGCGGTCATTTTCACGCTCGGCGCCTTTGCGGCCGTCATAGGCGGAATGCTCGGAGTCGGCATCTTCGAGTTTGACGATCCCCGGGGTCTGACGGCGGGCGGCCTAGGCGCGGGCGCGGTCTTTGCCGCGTTAATGACTGCGCTGTATCGGTGGAGCATCCGGGAGCTGACGTAGCGATCTCCGGTCGCCGGAACGACCGCTGCAAAAGGGCCGTCGGGTGCGCGCCGCATTAGGGGTCGCGCGGCGACGGCGCGAAGAGTCGATTGAGAAGCTCTTCGACTTTCTTCGTATTCCGTCGGTCTCCGCAAAGCCCCGGCATGCCTCCGATGTGCGGCGCGCGGCCGAGTGGGTGCGGGACGCGCTCATGTCGGCGGGGCTCTCCGCGGAGATCCATGAAACGGATGGCCACCCGATTGTCGTCGGCGAGTGGCGGGGCGCGGGGCGGGACGCGAAGACGGTCTTGATTTACGGCCACTACGACGTACAACCGCCCGAGCCGCTGGAGCTATGGGAGTCGGGCCCATTCGATCCCGCGATCCGAGACGGAAGGATCTACGCCCGGGGAGCCGCCGACGACAAGGGGCAGCTCTTTATGCACATCGCGGCGCTCGCCGCTTGCCTTGAGGCGAATGGGCGCCTCCCCGTCAATGTCGTCTTCGTTGCGGAGGGAGAGGAAGAGGTGGGCTCGCCGAACCTCGCCCCCTTTGTGCGAGGCCGCGCCGACGCTTTCGCTGCGGACGCCGTTGTTATTTCCGACTCGGCGATGTATGCGCCCAACATTCCGTCGCTCCTCGTGTCGCTGCGCGGATTGGCGTACTTCGAGATTCACGCGCGCGGCCCCAAGGGCGACTTGCACTCCGGCGCCTACGGCGGGGCTGTTCAAAATCCCGCCAACGCTCTTTCCCGCATCATCGCGGGGCTGCACGACCGCCTCGGACGAATTGCGATTGACGGCTTCTACGACGATGTCCGGGATCCTTCCGCCGAGCTGAAGGCCCAAATCGCTTCCTTGCCCTTCGATTCAGGGGCCTTTGCGACCGAAGCCGGAGCGATTCCTCTCGGCGGCGAGGCAGACCGCTTTTCGGTGCTGGAGCGACTCTGGACCCGACCCAGCTGCGACGTGAACGGCATGATCTCAGGCTACATCGGAGATGGAGCGAAGACGGTGCTGCCTTCCAGCGCGACGGCAAAGGTGAGCTTTCGCCTTGTGCCGGAACAAGATCCGCTGCGCGTAGGCCGCCTTCTAGAGGCCCACGTGGCTCGAGAATGTCCCTTGGGCGTCGAAGTGGAGGTCAGGGCGCTTCACGGCGGAAGACCGTGGACGGGGACGGTCGACGGGCCGGCCGCGCGCGCAGCGAGAACGGCGCTTGAAGCCGCTTTTGGCACGCCGCCCGCGCTCATCGGCGAAGGCGGCACGATCCCGATCGTGCCCGAGCTGGAAGAGATTCTTGACGCGCCCACTCTGCTGATGGGCTTTTCGCTCCCGGGCTCCAACCTGCATGCGCCGAACGAGTGGCTTTCCCTGGACTGCTTCACGCGCGGCGTGGATGCGCTCATCCGCTTTTACAGCGAACTCGGACACACCAGCGCCGGCAGCTGATCGACCGCTTTAATGAGCTTGGTCCAGTTAGCCTATTTGGAGTCCGAAGTACGTTGTTTCCGAATTTCAAGCACTTCGCCTCGCCGGCTTTCGGGCGGCTTCCACGTGACGATCCGAACCGAGTATGTCGAAGGCACGGACAGGGCGGTTGGTCGAACCGGTCCGGTCAGACTCTCGCCGACGCGATGGTCTCCGATCTCAGCGTAAGCGAATGGATCGAGGCGTCCGAAGTTTTTGATCGCCGCCTCCGAGGCGGGAACGGAGATGAGATTTGAACGGCGCCGGCCGGCGTGCGACGAAACTAAAAAACGAGGCCTGGCCGCGGGGTTGAGCGGTAGCCGGCGCGGCTGCGAGCTGCTCGGGGGAGGGCGGATGGAGAAGGGACGCTGGGCGGGGGTTTGCTGGTTTAGGCGCTGGGCGCTTCTCTGCGCGGTTGCGTTGCCTGGGTGGGCGTGTTCGGATGCGGCGGCGCCTCCGCCGGGTCCTGTGTTCGGGACGGTGTCGGGCGGGGTGCGCGTGGAGGGCGAGGGGTTGTCCGGCGTGGTCGTGGAGCTTTCGGGCGGGCGGCGTACGCAGACGTCGAGCGAGGGTTTGTATCGCTTCGAGGGCCTCGAGGAGGGCGCGTACGTCGTCACGATTTCGGGGTATCCCGAGGACGTGGAGTTTGATCGCGTGTCGGCGCGCGTGGCGGTGGGCGGGTCCGGGGGAGCGACGGCGGACTTTGCGGGCGTTTGGCTGCGGACTTCGGGCGTGGCTGGGCGCGTGTCGGCGGAGGGTCGGGCGGTGGCGGGCGCTCGCGTGGAGTTGAGGGGGCCTTCGTCGGGCGCGGTCGTGACGGACGAGGAGGGCGCGTACGCTTTTTCGAGGATTCGCGCCGGGGCGTACGCTGTGGAGATTTCGGGCTTTGATCCGGATGCGTACGCTTTTGGGGAGACGAGTCTGGAGCTGGTTCTTGCGGAGGGGGAGTCTGCGGTGTTGGACTTCGAGGGGAGCGTGAGGCGGACGGCTGCGGTTTCGGGCGTCGCGCTGGTGGAGGGCGCGCCTTTGGCCGGGGCTGCGGCGCGTCTCTGGTCGAGGTGGGAGGAGCGGGAGGATACGACGGATATGGGCGGGGCGTTCGGCTTTGGGGCTTTGATGCCGGATGCGTACCGGGTGCGGATCGAGGGGTTCGATGGGGATCGGATTGCCTTCGAGGAGGCGGAGCTCGAGGTGCGGGCGGAGGCGCACGACACGGTCCGGGCGGATTTCGAGGGGTTGTGGGTGCGGAATTCGAGCGTTGTCGGGCGCGTGACGGTGGAGGGCGAGCCCCTTGGGGGGATTGACGTGTCGCTCGCGGGTCCGTCGGGGGAGTTTGGCGCCGTGACGGGGGCGGACGGCGTCTTCGAGTTTTCGGGCCTGCTGCCGGGCGTTTATCGGGTGCGGATTGCGGGCTTCGATGCGGATCGGATTGCCTTTGATGCGGCGGAGCTCGAGGTCGAGGCTTTGCCGAACGGGGAGGTTGCGGCGGACTTCGATGGCGTGCTGCTGCGGAATGCGGCGATTCGGGGGAGGGTGTCGGCGGAGGGCGTTTGGCTTGCGGGGGTTGTCGTGCGTCTTCTTGGACGGGAGGAGCGGGAGGAGGTAACGGATGCGGACGGCGGCTACGCCTTTTTGGCTTTGGCGGCGGATGCGTACCGGGTGCGGATTGCGGAGTTCGACGCGGAGCGGGTGTTTTTCGAGACGGTCGAGCTCGAGGTCGAGGCTTTGCCGAACGAGACGGTCGCGGCGGATTTCGAGGGCGTTTTGCTGAGGAACGCGGCGGTTCGCGGGCGGGTGACGGTGGAGGGCGAGCCTCTGGAGGGGACCAATGTGTTGCTTCGGGGTCCGTCGGGGGAGTTGGGCGCCGCGACGGGGGCGGACGGCGGCTTCGAGTTTTCGGGGTTGCTGCCGGGCTTCTACCGCGCGCGGATTGCGGGCTTCGACGCGGAGCGGATTTCCTTCGATGCGGAGGAGGTCGGCGTCGAGGCTTTGCCGAACGAGACGGCTGCGGCGGACTTCGATGGCGTTCTGGTGCGGAACTCCTCGGTTGTCGGGCGGGCGTTGGCGGACGGCGCAGCCGTTGCGGGCGCGGATATCGCGCTGTCGGGTCCTTCGGGGGAGTTCGGCTTAGTGACGGGAGCGGACGGCGGCTTCGGCTTTGCCGGTTTGCTGCCGGGCGCCTACGGCGTGCGGATTTCGGGCTTCGACGCGGACGCCGTGTCCTTTTCCGAGACGTCCAGGACGGTCTCTCCGGGTCCGAACGAGGAGGCGCGGGCGGACTTCGAGGGCGCGCTGCTTCGGACGGCGAGGATCGAGGGCGTCGCGGCGGCGGACGGCGACGCCGTGAGCGGCGCGAACGTGTCGATCACGGGCGAGTTCATGGAGGCGGGGGCCCAGACGGGCCGGGACGGGTCCTTTGCTTTCGACGGCGTGGTGCCCGGCGACTACGCGATCGAGCTTTGGGGCTACGACGACGGAGTGTTCGAGTTTGCGCAGGCGTCGCGGACGATCGGCGTTTCGCCGAACGCGACGGTTCGGGAGGACTTCGAGGGCGCGCGGCTTCGGGGCGCGGGGATTGCGGGAAGAGTGCTGGTGGACGGAGCGCCCTTTGCGGGCGCGAGCGTTGCGATTTCCGGCCCGTCGGGATCGCTCGGGGCGACGACGGACGGAAGCGGGGAGTACGCCTTCCAAGATCTGCTCGCCGGCAGCTACGAGGTGTCGGTTGGCGTATCGGACGAGACCGTCGTCTTCTCGGAGGAGACGGTGACGGTGCGGGCTCCCGGCGGCGCGACCGTTCGGGCGGACTTCGAGGGCGCCGCGCTGCGGACGGCGGCGATTGCGGGAGTCGTTTCGGCGGAGGGCGTGCCCATCAAGGGCGCGGACGTGTCGATTTCCGGTCCGTCGGGCCAGCTGGACGCAGAGACCGACTTGGACGGGGAGTACGGCTTCGCGGAGCTGATTCCGGGCGCATACCGCGTCGAGATCGGCGGCTTCGACGCGGACGCCGTGTCCTTCTCTCAGACATCGAAGACGGTCCTTGCGGATCAGGACGAGACGGCGCGCGCGGACTTCGAGGGCGCGCTGCTTCGGACCGCGAGGATCGAGGGCGTCGCGACGGCGGACGGCGAGCCCGTGATCGGCGCGACCGTGTCGATTACGGGCGACTACATGACGGCGGAGGCAAAGACCAACTCCAACGGAGACTATGCCTTCGACGGCGTGGTGCCCGGCGACTACGAAGCAGAGCTCGAGTACGACGCCGAGACCTTTGATTTTGCGACCTCCGCGCTCACGGTCTCCGCTCGGTCCGGCCGGACGGCGACGGCGAACTTCGCGGGGACGCGGCTGCGCAGCGCGAGGATATCGGGCGCCGTCACCGTGCAGGGCGTGGCCTACGCGGGCGCGTCGGTGGGTCTATCCGGTCCCTCCAGTCCGTTGCCCGCGACGACGAACTCGAGCGGGGAGTACGCTTTCGAGGGTTTGCTCGCCGGCAGCTACGAGGTGTCCGTCGACATCGCGGGCGTCTCCTTCCCGAGCTCGCCTCGGACGGTGCGGGCGACCGCCGGCGGCGGCCGGGCGGACTTCGACGGATCCTACGCTTCGCTGGATCCCGGCGACGAGCTCGAGCTTTCGGTTCCCGGCGCGGCGACGATCCTCCTCGAGGCGAGCGCGTCTACGCCGGGAGCCGGGACGATGAGCTTCTCCTTGTCGGGAGGAAGCGGAGACCCGGACCTGTACGTTCATCACGGCTCCCGGCCCAGCGCGCTCAACGGATACGAGTGCTCGAGCGAGGGCGGCGGCGCCGCGGAGCAGTGCACGCTGACGCCGATCCAGTCGGGCACGTACTACATCGCGGTGAGCTCCTCCGGCGCGTTCGGCCCGACCAGCCTCTCGGTCGAGGAAAACAGCGTGACCGGCGGCTCATCTTTTGACATCAACCTCGTATTCCTCGGCTCGATTCCGTCCTCCGTCCGTAGCGATGTCGAGCGGGCGGCGGCCACTTGGGAATCGGTGATTACCGAAGACGTGCCGGACCACGCCGGAGGCGGGCCCGGCGGGAGCTGCGCAGTGGCGCCAGGCAGGGTGGACGATCTCGAGGTATACGTGACGTACCATCAAGCCGTGGCCAGAGCGGCCGCCGCGGTTTGTACGCGTCGGCAAGGCAGCTGGCTGCCTATCACCGCCGAGATTGAATTCTGGCTCCCGGCGAACGCGTCGTCCAGCTTGGTCTACAGGTTGGCCCTACATGAACTGGGCCACGCCCTGGGGATTGGGCAAGGCTGGGACATTAAGAACGGCTTTACCGACCCGCACTTTGCGGGAGCCAAGGCGGTGGCGGCCTTCAACGCGGCGGGCGGACAGGACTACGTCGGTCACAAGGTGCCGGTATCAACCTCGCCGACCGATCACTGGCGGCCAGAGGTATTCGGGCTCGCCACCGAATTGATGACGCCCTACTTCAGCACGCTTGCCACGTTCAAGCCGTTGAGCGCGATCACGATCGGCGCAGTGGACGACTTGGGGTACACCGTTGACGACAGCATGGCCGAGGCGTACTCCCTGCCTTCTGGGATCGCCGCCGGGGACAAGCCCGCCGAAGGCCTGATCGACCTCTCGAACGACGTGATCTCCCGTCCGATTCAAGTCTTGGACGAGCGCGGCCGCGTCGTCAGAGTCATCAACCCTCCCCGCCGGTAGGGTAGCGCAAGGCGAGGCGCGCGACTCTCAGTTTCTCGGGTCGCGACTTCGACTCGGCTCAAAAGACGCGCAAGCCTCCCGCTGCTTTTGGCTGATCACGCCGCGGAAGCGCCTCCCGACGGAAGGCGGTCCTCGCAAGAAACCGGAGGCAAGGGAAGGCAGCTGCGTCGCTCGGACCGGCAAACCGAACCCGTTTCCCCGCCCGTTTCTATTCCTCTCCCTTCGCCGCCATCCGCACGGCCCGCAGCAACGCTCTGGCTTTGCTGAGCGTCTCTTCGTACTCCGCCTCCGGCTTCGAGTCCGCCACGACACCCGCGCCCGCCTGTACAAGCACCTCCCCGCCGCGAACGAGCATCGTGCGGATTGCGATCGCGGTATCCATCGTCCCGCACCCCCAGCTGATGTGGCCCACGGCGCCCGCGTAGGGCCCCCGGGCCGTTGGCTCAAGGGAATCAATGATCTCCATCGCTCTGATCTTCGGAGCCCCCGAAACGGTGCCCGCGGGAAAACAGGCGGCGAGGACCTCCAGCGCGGAGAGATCGGAGCGGGCCCTGCCCTCCACTCGGCTGCAGAGGTGCATGACGTGCGAGTAGCGCTCCACGCGCATCAGCTCGGGGACCGTGACCGACCCGTACTCGGAGACGCGCCCCACGTCATTTCGGCCCAAGTCGACCAACATCCGATGCTCCGCCAACTCCTTTTCGTCGGCACGGAGCTCCCGGGCAAGCTCCTGGTCCTCTTCCTCCGTCTCGCCCCGTCTTCGCGTCCCGGCGATGGGACGAACCGTGACGACTCCGTCCTCCAGTCGCGCCAACACCTCCGGCGACGCGCCCACGACGGCAAAGTCCTCCAAATCCAAGTGAAACATGTACGGGGAGGGATTGAGCGTGCGAATCGCACGGTAGAGATTGAAGGCTGGTCCGTCAAACGGCGTGGAAAGCCGCTGACTGAGAACGACTTGAAAGACATCGCCCGCCCGGATGTACTCTTTGATCCGTTCGACCGAGCGCAGAAACTCCTCCCGCCCCGCGTTGCTTTGAAAGGGAGCGTCGCCCGCATCGAAGCGAAGACTCAGCGGCTCCGGTCCCGGGCGCGTCCAGAGCCTCTGGACCGTGTCGTCAATCCGGTCCATCGCGTCCCGGTAGAGCGCCTTCAGCGCCGCTTCTCCCGGCTTCTTCTTCGGCACGAGCACGTCGGTCAGCGCCATTGCCCGACCGGAAAGGTTGTCGACCGCGATCACGACATCCGTAAAGAGCAGGGTCGCCGTGGGGAATCTCTTGTCCTCGCGCGGGCCAGGACCCAGCCGCTCCAGACCCCGAACAAAGTCGTATCCGAAATATCCGACGACGCCCCCCGTAAAGCGGGGCTCGGAAGCTGCGCCCCGCGCGCCGGAGACGGGCGGACCCAACCGTCGCTCCAGATCGGAAAGCGGATCCCTATCCTTAACCGCCCGCCACCCGCGCTTCGCGCTCCAAACGCGGGCCTCCTTCCCCTCGAGCAGCCAGACGGCGCGGGGGCGACTTCCCAAGAAGCTGTAGCGCGCCCACTGCTCCCCGCCCAAGAACGATTCCAATAGAAATCCAAAGGAGCCGTTCTTTATCTTATGGTAGGCGGTGACCGCCGTTTCGGAGTCGAAGAGGAATTCACGCCGAACCAAGACCCGCGCTCCTGGACGCGCGGCGCGCAGAAACCCCTCCATCGAAGGCTTGGGATGCACCCTATCCAGCTCCGGCGCCAAGGTTCCACGCGGCGCGCTGTCGCGAAGGCGACCAAGGAAGCCGCTTGCTCCCTGGCTTCGCCGCAGCCCGTACGACCTTTCCGACTCTCATGCGTGAAGCGCGTTGATTCTCAGCAACCCGCGCATGGGCAGGCAGCACTGGCTCTTGAGTCGCGGGGATCGCTCCGGCAACGCTTAAGGGATGATACGGGGTCGCACTGGCGGGGTTTGTTTCGCGCCATCAATCTACCGGACCGGCCGGCTCGGGGCCCCTTGAGCGGAGGATGCGCCATGGAAGCTCCGGCGGACCCTATAGAGACTGGAGCGCGGCCCCCGCGGCGGCCTGAGACTCGTTTCCTTATCCCATCGATCGAGAATTGACTGAGACATCGGATCCTGTCGGCGCGTCCCCGCGACCGCCCTATCTGCATGCGGCCATCGCGGGCGTCGCCGTCGCGACTCTCTATGCGCTCACGCTCGCGCCGACGACGGCATTCTGGGACACCAGCGAGTACATCGCGACGGCACACATCTTGGGGATTCCGCACCAGCCCGGGAATCCGCTTTTTCTGGTCCTGGGCCGTGCTTGGGACCTCCTGCTTTCGCCTTTCGGCATCTCCACCGCGGTGCGCATCAACCTCCTTTCGGCATGCATGAGCGCGGCGGCGCACGCCTTCTGGTTTCTCGTGGCGCATCATGTGCTTCGCTTTTTCTCCAAGGACCGGTTGTTTCGCCTGGCGGGATCCTTCGCCGCAGTCGCGATAAGCGCGACCGCGTTCACGGTCTGGAGCCAGTCGAATGTGAACGAGAAGGTTTATACCGTCTCGCTCTTTACGATTGCGCTGATCTCATGGCTGATCCTCAGATGGCAGGAAACGATGGAGACCGAGCGCGGCAACCGCATCCTCGTGCTCATCGTGTTCCTCCTGGCGCTTACCGTTGGAAATCACATGATGGGGCTCCTAGCCGCCCCGTCCGTCGCGCTCTTCATCCTCTTCGTGAAGCCCCGGGTCTTTCTCAACCTGCGCCTGTATGTCGCCGGGGCGGTCGCGGCGGCGCTTGGGATCAGCATCTTTTTCTTCCTGCCCATTCGCGCGAAGCAGGATCCGGTGATCAGCGAGGCGGATCCGGTCTGCGAGTCGATAACCGAAGCGGTGGTCAGCGTCTACACGATGGGGTATGCGGAGGAGGGCTGCGTACCCCTCTCCAACTCCCTTCAGCGGAGCCAATACCAGAAGCCGCCCCTGATTCCCAGACAAGCTCCCTTCGAGAAGCAGCTTCTCAATTGGTTTCAGTACTTCGACTGGCAGTGGGCGCGCGGACTCTCCGATCGGGATGTCCTCTTCGGATCCGCGCGCATGCCGCTCACGATCCTCTTCCTTGGACTGGGCGTTTACGGCTTTATCAGGCACTGCAAGCGCGATCCGGCTGGCTGCACGTACCTCTGGTCGCTCTTTCTGGTGCTCAGCGCGGCTCTCGTTTGGTATCTCAACTTCAAGTACGGCTACACGATACCCGACGAGGTGGGCAATAATCGGGATCTTCACGAGGTGCGCGAGCGCGACTACTTTTTCGTGGCCGGCTTTTCGCTGTGGGGCGTCCTCGCCGGGATCGGCCTAGCCCAAGCGTGGAAAGCCGTCTCGCAGGCAACCGGAGCCTCGCTCAAAGCCACCAGTCCGGTGCTTGCGATTGCCCTTCTTCCCTTGGTTCTCAACTTCAGCTGGGCAAACCGAAGCGGCGAGTATTTCGCCCGCGACTGGGCCTACGATGTTTTGATGAGCGCAGAGCCCTACGCCATCATTTTCACGAGCGGAGACAACGACACGTTTCCGCTGTGGTATCTGCAGGAGGTGGAGGGAATTCGCCAAGACGTCACGGTTGCGGTCACCTCGTACATGAATACCGGCTGGTATATCAGGCAGCTTCGAGACATTACGCGACCATGCGAGCCGGAAGAGGATCCCACAGCCGACCCAACGGTCATCATCTGTCAACGACCGTACGAACCGGAGAACCTCCCCGCGATCTTCACTCATGACCCGAGCATCGCGCAGGCCCAGGGAAAGGTCGCTCTGCTCTTGGACGAGCCGGCGCGCGCTCCCGAACGGGGCGCAATCAGCCAAAACGTCACCGACGAGGTAATCGCCCAGTTCTCGGACCCCAAGGTCTTGGAAGAAGATACCTATTGGCAGCTGGGTCCCGTGCTCGCCAATATGCCCGCGGGGTCGGAATTGTGGCCCTATCACCAGTTCATCATGTCCGCCCTCAGCTCGTCGCTGGAAGATCGGCCCGTCTACTTCACCTCCGCGCTCTCAATTCCGTACGCGATGGGGATGTACGAGTTCATTGTCCGCGAAGGGCTGCTCTTCCGGCTCTGGCCCGGCTACGTGCCGGATCCCCCGCCCAATCCCGGAATTGTCGCGACCCAAGACGCCTCCGTCTACGCTTCGGTGATCGGCCCCTACGTCAATGGGAGCCGATCGGCGATTCTGGCGGACAGCGTCTACGCCTTCCAAAGCGGGGACCCGAGCGATTGGGATGTATGGAAGGACCACTCAACGTCGAATATCCCGCTCTACTACTCTTGGCTCTACTTGGCCTTGAGCGACTACGGCGGCGCGATGGGCTTGGAGGGGGAGACCGCCGCGTGGACCGAGCAGTGCGCCAGATGGGGCGAGCTGTCGGGGGAAAGCTACGCGCCTTGTTTGAGTTCGCTGCCTTCGGGGTCGCCGGAATGACCTTTGCGGGCTCGGGCTAGGACTCGAGTTCGCGCAGCATCGTACGGTAACTTCGGTATCGTCGGATGCTGATCTTGCCCGAGGCGACGTTTTGCCGGACTTCGCAGCCGGGTTCCCTGCGGTGCAGGCAGTTTCGGAAACGGCAGGCTCTTGCGTGCTCGCGAAACTCGATAAAATGGTCCGCCAGCGCGTCGGCGGAAATCCCCGCGAGACCGACATCCGTAAACCCGGGAGTATCCGCCACGTACCCTCCGCCGGCGAGGGGGATGAGTCTGGAAGAAACGGTCACGTGGCGTCCAGCTCGCGAGCGCGCCCCCACTGGCGCCGTGCGAAGGTCGAGGCTCGGGTCGATCTGATTAAGGAGCGAAGACTTGCCAACGCCGGACGGACCCGTCAGGACGGAGTGTCGGGTCCCAAGGAGGCGCGCTAGCTCCGCAATCCCCGTTTGGTTGACGGTCGAGGTGAAGAGCACGGGGTAGCCGGCTGCGCGATACTCTTTCCCGATTGTGCGAACGGCTTGAAGTCCCTGGGAAAGATCCACCTTGTTGAGGACCAGCCGCACCTCCAGACCGCCCGCTTCTCCCATCACGGCCATGCGATCAATCACCTCCGGGACCGGTGGAGGGTCCGCCGCCGCAGCCACGACGATCTGCCGGTGAAGATTGGCCGCCACGATCTTGTACTGGCGGCCTTCCAAGGAGCGTCGCACCAAGCGGGTCCGCCTTCGGGCGACTCGCTCAATGGTGTAGCGCCCGCCCGACTCGGGAGCCAGCTCCACGATGTCCCCCACGACCACCTTGTCGCCCTTGCGGGCCTCCAGCTTTAGTCGACCTCGAAGCAGGGCATACACGAGCCCGCCGAGAGTGTCCACCTCGTACACGCCCCCGGCAGACGCCACAACTCGCCCGCTGATCCCCGGAGGACCGGGGGAGGAGTGGACGACGCCGCGCGCAAAGCCGGGGCTGGTCAGGCGGCGTAGGACTTGAGCGCCGCCCCCTTCTCTCCTTTCTTGATGGCCATCAGGGCGCGATCGCGGAGCTGGCGAACCCGCTCGCGGGTCACGTCGAGTCGATTGCCAATCTCCTCCAAGGTGTGCTCCCGGACCTTATGGTCCGAATTCACCATCCTGCCGCCGACCTTGATCCGCTTTGGCGTATTCTCGTCCCTGGGAAGGCCGTAGTACATCCGCAGCACCATTGCGTCCCTGGGGCTGAGTCGGTTGAGCGCATCGACGACGTTCTCCTTGAGGAGTCGAGCCTCCACTTCCTGCTCCGGCTCGGCCGCCTCCTCGTTGACAAAGCGCTCAACGAGCTGGGAATCCTCGCCGTCCCCGATCGGCGCATCCAACCGAACCTCGGCCGCATTGAGCGTCTGCAGCGAAACGACGAGCTCGGGGGTGAGCTTCGCCGCCCGCCCCAGCTCCTCCGGCGAGGGATCCCGGCTAAGCTCCTGCTTGAGCCGCTCCTTCTCCCTGAAGATCCGCGCAAGGTCGGAGGCCCGATTCAGCGGGACCCGAACCGGCCTTCCCTGATTCGCGAGAGATGCAAGAATGGCTTGTCGGATCCACCAGACGGCGTAGCTGATGAACTTGACGCCCTGCTCCGGATCGAACTTCCTCGCGGCCGTGACCAAGCCGACATTTCCTTCTTGGATAAGGTCGGTGAGCGAGACGCCGCGGTTTTGAAACTGCTTCGCCACGCTGATCACGAAGCGAAGATTCGCTTTCGCCAGAGCTTGCACCGCCTCTTCGTCGCCTTTCTGGGCCCTCGCCCCGAGGATCTTCTCCATCTCGGGGGTGATCAGTTCGTGACGACTGACGTCTCGAAGGTACTGGTCAAGCGCGGTCTTCTCGTCCAGCCCCGCGCCCAAGCCCCCGAGGTGGCTCTTCTTCTTTTTTGCGGTTCGTTTCTTTCTCGGCATTTGATTCCCTCACACTCTGAACCCGGCTGGGGCCAAGTCTCTTTAATTCGCAGCGAGTACAGCATGGAAAGCTATCGGAGGGGTACTGCTTCGCGCAAGTCTCTTGCAATTCGGCGGCCGGCGCTTGTCGCTGAGACGCTGCGGCGGGAGCGAAAGGAACCGTAAGCCCCGCAGTCCTAATACGGGCGGGGATACCAATTTGTTCACCCGCCGCGCCGCGCGTCCCGCGCAGGCGCAGGCCGTCCGAACCGACGAGCGGCGACCCTCAACCGCCGCTGACTCATTCGACGAGAATACGGCGACCGGGGTTGCCAGAGATCATCGCGCGGGCCCCGTCCCGCGCGCGGCGTCTGCGCGCCGCCGACAAGACCGGGCAAAACGGAGTCCTCGCATTGACCAAAACCGAAGAAATAGCGAAAATAGAAAATGAATCGCGCGTGGATTGAGCGGCGCATCCGAAGCGAGGCCCGAGATCGTCCCGGCGTCTACCGCTGGCTCGCTCCAGGGGGCGACGTTCTGTACGTCGGCAAGTCCGTCCGCGTGCGCGCTCGCCTCCTTTCGCATCTGCGGGACAAGACGGGCAAGTCGGCCCTTTTCGTCCGTGAAGCCGCAGACGTCAGGTGGGAGTACGCGCACGCCGAGTACTCCGCTCTCGTTCGCGAGTTCCGCCTGATTCGCGCCTACAGGCCCCCGTACAACGTGGAGCACCGCAATAGCCGACGCCTCTGCTTTGTGAAGCTGACGAAGGGGACGAGACCCAGACTGCTCGCGACCCGCAAGGTCGGACGGAACCCCGGGATCTACGTCGGGCCCTTCAGAAACACGAAACCGCTGCGTCGCGCAGTCTCCGAGCTCGCCCGAGCCGTCGGGCTGCCGGAGCGTTTTAGGCGCGGGCAAAGGCGCTTCTCCGGCCAAGGAGACCTCTTTGATTCGAAGTCGGAGGAGGCAAACAAGCGCATCCGCGGAGCAGCCGACTCGTGCGCGGAGGGCGCGGGCGACATTCAGGAGCGGGCGGCGGCCGCGCGATCATTCCTTGAGATGCACAGCGATGAGCCGATCGGGCGCGCCCTGCGGGCCCGCGCTCTGGCCCTGGAGGCCGGCGAGTTCGAGCGCGCGGCCAGACTTGGAGATCGCGCGCGAATTCTCGGTCGGCTCCGGGGGTGGATCAAGGACGCCCGCGAGTGGACGAGCCGCTTGGATCTCGTCTACGCCGCGCGTGGCGCGGACGAAGAGGAGAGGGTGCTGCTGATCCGCGGGGGGAGACTCGAGAGCGACCTGCCCGCCCCCTCCAGGCGCCGCGCGGAAGACGCGCTTGCCCGCCTGATCCGCCGAACGTACGCTGCGAATCCCAAGGATGCGGCCTCCTTAGCCCCAACCTCCTTTTCCGACGCGGGAACGGCCGCCGAAGCCCTGCTCGCGGCAGGGTGGTTTGTGCGCAACAGGGACGAACGCGCGCGCGCCGTTCCGCCGGATTCCTGGCTCGGACAACGCGGCTATCGACCGTTGTCCGGGTGAGAAGTCCGGCTTCGTCTCATGCCGAGCTCTTCGGCATCCTCAATCAAGATGGGCGCAGCGTCTCCCTCTCCGCGGCCACGGACTCAACCCTCTCTCGGCTGTAAAAGAGCGGGAAGTACCGGTCCTGAGCCCACAGCTCGAACAGATTGCGGTAGTAGGGCGATCTTGGGTCGCCCGACTGTCCCGGCGTGTTCGAAGCGAGCGTGCGATCCCAGTCGCCGGTATCGACAATGATGCGGAAGGACGCGCCCGAGGTCTGGTTGTCCCCTCCCCCGGTGTTGTTCAGGGTGTAGCTGTTCCCGCCCCTGGGGTAGGGCCCCACGGTGAAGACATCCCGGTACTCCTCGCCCGCGGCCGCGCTGAGCGGGTGGCGAAGCGTCACGTGTTTGTAGCGCTCTTGGCCGTAGCGCCACCCTTGGGGATCGCTCCCCAACTTCGATCGAAGATCCGAAACGGCGGCCTCCAAGCTCCGCGCCAACAAGGCATCGCGTCCCGTGATCGGGTCGTCTCCAAATTCTCCGCCGGGCGAAAGGAGATGGCCAAGAGTCTTAGTCATCGACATCCTGCGGAGGTGGGAACGCTCGTCCTGGGACACCAGCAGATCCAGCACAAATTCCTGTAAGCGACGCTCAAAGGATACGTAAATCCCGGCCTCCACCGACTGAGCCTCCAATCGGTAGTCCCATTCCAGCAGCCTATCCAAGCTCTGCCGCGCGAGCGGATCCGAGGGCTCGACGCGGGCCAGCATCGGCACAATTGCGCGGGCGGGAAGCGACAACGCGTCCGTTTGCAACGCAGCCATGTCGCTCATCGCGTGCACTCGCCCGGATCCCAGCTCCTCCGCCGCGCGCGCCCACCGGAAGGGATCGGACCACTCCCACCCGATCGCATCGCGGTACGGGTAGTCCGCCGGCGTCACGTTGTTGTTGGCGGTGGCGAAGTACCCTTCGGGCGGATTCAGAACGCTGGGCTTGGCCGTGATCGGCAGATAGCCGTCCCATTCGTAGCGACCGTCCCCGGGAACCGGCACCAACCCCGACCAGCCCCGGCGGATCGGCGCAATCCCGACGGCTTGCCAGCCGATGTTTCCGTCTCGATCGGCCCACACCATGTTTTCGCCCGGGATGTTGGAGTAGCTGCAGGCCTCCACGAACTCTTCCCAGCTCATCGCCTGGTTCATCCGCAGGCTCGCGAGATACGGCGCGCCCCCCGGCTCCAGCCATGCGGCTCGGACGGCGTACGCGACGTTGCGCTCCTCGTCCTGGTACACCACGGGTCCGTGCCTGGTGTACTTCAGCCGGGCGGTATGAGGGTCCCGGCCCTTGACCGGAATCTCCTCTTCAATGATTGACATCTCCTCCCATCGATCCATGTAGCGGTAGCGGTCGGGGTCCATGGGATCGGTCTCGTAGACGTACAGGTCCTCTCCGTCGGTTCTGAAGACGGTGAGCCCCCACGCTCCGAAGCCGTTGTGGCCAATGCTCACGCCGGGGATCTCCGGCTCGCCTCCGCCGATCACGTCCCAGCCCGGGGCGTTCAGGTGTACGAGATAGCGAAGCGAGGGCACTGACTGCGCGCGGTGCGGATCGTTCGCCATCATCGGGTACCCGCTCTGGCTCAGTCGTCCGCTCACGACCCAGTTGTTCGATCCTTGATCCTCCGGCGAGAGACCTCCCCCGTCATCGGACTGGAGCCAGTCCGAAGCCGGGTCCCCTCCGCTCGCGGCCAGGTGCTTCCTCTGGAAGACGACGGGCCTGCGAAAGGCGTTGTAGAGCCTAAGTATGTCCGCCTGCAGCAAGCTCCCGTCGATTGCGGAGTCCAGCTCGATGTCGGGGTCGCCCGGGTGAAAGTTCGCGATGGCCTTTACCCGGTCCGAGCCGACTGCGGCGACAGCCCGTCCGTAGGAGAGCTCCGCGCCGATGTTGCCCAGAAGACCCTGATGGCGCGAAATCACGACCTCGGGCGTCCAAGGCTGCGGGCGTATCCCCAAGAGTTCGAATTCCAGAGGCAGGAGGTCGGGGCTGCGCTCCGTCTCGGCGATGTACGCGTTTACCCCGGCCACGTAAGCGCGAATAATCTCCGCTCCCCGGTCGTGGTAGTGATTCATCTCACGCTCCATGTCCCCCCGGAACCGGAAGAGACGCGCCCCGATGTCCCGCTCCAGCTCTTCGGGCCCCAGCATCCGGGCAACGGTCCCGGTCGCTTGCGCGCGCCACACCTCGAACTGGAAGAGACGGTCGCGGGCGGCCGCATACCCCTGCGCAAAGAACAGATCGCGCTCGTTTTGCGCATAGATGTGGTTGACGCCCCAGCGGTCGCGAATGATCTCGACCGGCTCCCGCAAACCGGAAACCCGCAAGGTCTCTTCAGGCGCCGGGGTCAGGTCCCCCTGTCCGGGCTGGTCCGCCGCGAATAGCGGGACAGCGAAACAGAACGCGCATAGGCCAACCAGGGTTGGGGCGCGACGGGAATGTCGGCGAAGGGCAAGGAACGTCGGCATCTTCACACCTGGGTTGAGGGGCTGCGCGCTGGGCGGACGGGACGAAGCCGGCGGGCGTCCACAATCGCCCGCCTCACAGTGATTCTACGCACTCTCGCCAAGCCGGGGCTGACCTTGGCCTCCTCGCGCAGAATGCCGCCTCGCCCCGGATCGGCGCCCGAAATAGACCCGGCCGAGTCCCGGATCAGCTGCCGTCCAGGTTGTGCCGGGGGGCTATATTCCATAATCCTAAAGGCCCGCGCGCAGCCTGACTTGTCGAGTAACGAAGACGAGGGAAGCTTGGCGATCTACAAGGTGCTCTATTCGATGGAGGCGCCCGTCACATCGGGCGGCAGGCTCACGATTCCCAAGCAAGTTCGGGATGATTGCAAGCTAAAGGACGGTGATCGCGTGTATATCCGGGTGGAGCAGACCAGCCGAGGCGATCACAACATCGTTCTCTGGCGGGCGCCGCAGGAACAGCAGGCGCCCCCGGACCAGGTCGAGAGCGCGGACCAGCCGGAGTCCCAAGCGGAGGAAGCCGGAGCTTCGGCGGACTAAGCTGGGCGAGGCAGGCCGACATGAGGCGGCGGCGACAGCGATTGACGCCCATTTTGCGGCTTGCCCAGCGAAGTCGCCGGACCGGACAGGCCCCGGCGGATTTCCGACAAACCCCTTGAACGAGCAGGTTTGGATGAGGCCGGGCCTATCCCGCGCGGACCCACCTCACAATCTCTTTTAGGGTGGGCCGCTTGCCCTGAGCAAGGATCCCGACCTTAAAGATCCTCCCCGAGACCCAAGCCATCGCAAGCAGGGCCAACGCCATGAGCACGAGCGAAGACCCTACCATCCAAGGCTCGGCATCGCCTGAAATCGCTCGCGGAAACATCATGATGGGGCTGAAGAAAGGAAAGAGCGCCGCCCACGCCATCCATCCAGGCCCTCCGCCATCGATAGCGATCATCTGCATCATGAAGGGGATGAGCAGCAGCATGACCAACGGCATCTGAACCTGCTGCGCCTCTTCCTCTCGGCTGCACATGGCTCCAGCCGCCGCGAAGAGTGAAGCGAAGAGGAAGAAGCCTAGGCCGAAAAAGGCGGCGAAGAGGGCTAGATCTCCAAAGCCAGGGGCCACTGACTGGACGGCGGCGACCATCCCCGCGATCCCCTCGGGAAAGCTCGCCGCGACCAAGGGCAGCGCAAACGTTGCAAGCAGGACGGCCGACCCAATCCAGATGCTCATCTGGGTGAGCCCCATGAGGCCAACGCCCAGCACCTTGCCCAGCATGAGGTGGTGCGGGCGCAGCGAAGAGATCACGATCTCCACGACTCGATTCTGCTTCTCCTCCATCACCGCGCGCATGACGTACGCCCCGTAGATCAGAATCGACATGTATAGCAAAATCGCCCCGCCCGTCCCCACCGCGATGTCGACTGCATTTCGGATATCCGCGTCCACGACCGCGTCGGCGTCTTCCGATTCTCCCTCCGGCCGGACCACCTGGATCTCCATCGCGCTGCCGGCAATCAGGCGCCGAATTTCCTCCCCGTCCTGCACAAACGCCAGTCGGCGGTCGAGCACCAGACCCGTGATCGCGTCGTCCAAGAGACGTATCCGGACGGGCCCTGGGCGAGATCCCGAACGGTAGATGTACGCCCCCTCCCGCAGCGTCACGGCATCCAACATCAGATACGCGTCGATCTCCTCCTCGCGCACGCGCGCATCCATTTCCTCCAGCGGCGTTTCGGAGTCGACGATCTCGGCCTCGTATCCGAACTCGGACATCTGATCCCGAACGGCCTCGCCCAGTTCGCCGGTGTAGTCGAGAATCGCGAACGTCCTTCCGCTCTGACCCATGCTGGAGCCAAACAACGCCATCACGGCAATCCACCCAATGCCCAAGATCGGAATGAGCAGCGTGCCGATCACAAACCCCTTGGTCTTGACGCGCTCCAAGTACTCGCGTCTCAGCACGACCCAGACCATCTTCATGCTCGGGCCCCCGCGCCTCTCGCCTCTCCGCCCGCGTGGCGGACGAAGATCTCATGGAGCCTAGGCTCCAACACCTCAAAGCGGCGAAGCCGCCCGCCGGAGCCAGCAGCCGCCGCGAGCACCTCTTGCGGACTGCCGCGTTCATCCAGCGTTAAGCGAATCACGTCTCCGTCCCGCTCAATCCGGGCCACGCCCGGCCAGCGCACCTCCGGCGCCTCGTCTTCAAACTCCACCGCGATCGCGCCGGAACGTTCATTGCGCTTGAGATCCTTGAGCTTGCCGTCAAGCACCTTCCGCGATGCCGAGATGAGGCAAACCCGTTCGCAGAGGCGCTCCGCCTGATCCATCAGGTGCGTGGAGAAGAGGACGGTGGCGCCCCGATCATTCTCCCTGCGCACGATTGACTCCAATAGGTCCTGGTTGATTGGGTCCAAGCCGCTGAACGGCTCGTCCAGAATGAGAAACTCCGGGTTGTGCAACACGGTCCCGATGAACTGAACCTTCTGCTGCATCCCCTTCGAGAGATCCTGGACCTTTCGGCCCGCCCACTCGGCCAGACCAAACTCCTCCAGCCAACGGCGCGATCTCTTCCCGGCCTCGCGACCGGACAGCCCCCTGATTTCTCCCAAATATCTGAGCTGCTCCAGCACCTTCATCTTGGGATAGACCCCCCGCGTCTCCGGCAGGTAGCCAATTCGACTCCTGCCCTTAAAGTCGGGGGGCTTGCCGAAGAGGCGCACCTCGCCTTGGTCTGGAAGGAGAATCGACATCATCATCCGAATCGCCGTCGTCTTTCCGGATCCATTTGGTCCCAAGAGCCCGTACATCGCTCCGGGTTGAATCTCCAGATCCAAGTCCGAGACCGCGGTGTGATCTCCAAGCACCTTGGTTACGCCCGACAATCGCACTACGGGCTCCGTCATTCGCTTCTCCGAGCTGCATCCGTTTGGGCAAGCCAATCCGAGGTAAGTACGCTTCCAAGTACGACATCCTTCGAGTGCATCGGGAATTTACCCGCTCAAACTCGAAGGCGAGACTCGCACCACTGGACGAGCTCTCCCAAGGGGCGGGCGCCGTCGTGCAGCCAATCCATATCCGGAAACGGAGCTTGAGAGAGAGGAACGATTCGAGTGGCGCCCATGCGCGCGAGGGCGTCCAGCTTCGCGTCCGCGGCGAGCGCGGGGGAGAGGCCAACGGTCTGTAGCGTCCCTTCAAAGCGCGACAACACGCCGGTCGCGCCTTCCCAGTTCTTGGCCCTCACGATCCACGCCGTCCTCCCTCCGATGGGGAACACTCCTTCCGCAGCCGAGGCGATCGTTGCCCATCCCCCGCTTGCGCCGCTCTTCCCGCGCGAAACGAGCGAGGCCTCCTTGGCGGCGGCGCGAACGACTCCGGCGCCCCTGAGTTGGTGGAGCTCGGACCATCCGCCTTCCGAAAGCGGCCCGATAGGGAGCCGCGAGTCCAAATGATCAAGCGCGCGATTCATGCGCTCCAGCCACCTCGCGCACGCGCCCGACGCGCCGACGAGAACGATTAGGTGCGTGCTGACGCACCCTCGTTGATCCAGCGCACAGACGGCCTTCGCGGCATCGGTCGCGGCTTGAAGGTCCAACGCGCAGACCACGGCGGCGCCCATGCGGTTTGCGTGCTCGACCAGTCGGAGCGTCGCGGGCGCCCTGCGGCGCACCGCGCGGATGACGGCGTCCGACCCAAGAACGACGGCGGCGTCCGCTTCGGTCAGCAGCCCCTTCTCCCAAGGCTCCCACTTCGGGTCTCCACCCGGCCAGTACTGCGCCGCCAGCGCGGCAGACAGCGGCGGCGCATGGCGGTGAATCTCCTTGGCCAAGGCAATCGTCAGCTTCACGTCGCGGGCGCCGGGCTTCGCCCAGACGGCCGATCCCACAAGAAGTCCGCGCAGGATCTGCGCGGCGGTCACGCCGGGGACGGCTCCGGCGCCAATGATCAAGAGAAGAGGCGCAGGCCGCACCCGAACTCGCCTGCCCGCGCCGTCGCTCCTCCAGCCGTTGAGCACGCCGGGATCCGGAAACTCCGATCTTACGAGCCGCGCAAGCTTCTCCTCGGTCCAGCGCTGCTCCAGGTCGTCGAGGATATGGGAGACCATCCGCTCCGAGAGCTGGGCGTTGCGCGCCAAGGCGTCCAAGTCGATCCGCGCCCTCCGCAGCGCCGCCCCGGCAGCGGCCGCGAGCATTGCAATCCGCTCGCCGACGGGCAAATCCAAGGCGCCCGGCTGCGCGTCCCGGAGGCGGAGCGCCACCTTCCGCTGCTGGATGAGGCTTGCGTTCGGCGTCCGGATCAGGACGCCCCGCCGCATGATCGGCGGAGCGTCTTCCGGCGGAGGCGCCCCCTCCGGCCAGACCCATCCGCGGACAGCCTCGGCTCCGGCGTCCTCTCGACTCACCGGTTGGCCGCCTCGAGAAACGGCTCCGCGTCCAGCGAGCAGCCGCGGGGCAGGGAGCCCCGGGCCCGTCGGAGAATCCGAAAACCGTTGTCCTTCGTTGTCCAGCCCACGTCCTCCGTCAACACGCGGCAGACCGAAAGGGCATTGGCAAGATCGAAGTGCGCAAGCAGGCCGGCTTCCCCCGGAGGAAGAGGGAGCAGCGTGCGGGGATCCAAGGCGGAGACGCGCACCCACGGGGGAAATCGATGTACCCGTTCCTTGAGAGGACCCCCTTCGCCCGCCCGCGCATCGTAGGCCTGCGAGAGCAGCTCGGTCATGCCGTACTCGTTTACAATGCGGCTCCGCCGCGCGCCAAGGATGCTCCTCGCCCTTCGGTACAGCTCATCTCGGCTGACCTCGGCCACGCGACCCTTGAAGCCGCCGGTCTCCATGATTCGCATGTCTCTGCCCATCAGCTCCGACTCTCCCCGGAGCCGATCCAGGAGCCGCGCCAGCGCAAACGCGGTGGTCAGAAGAAGGACTGGACGCCGCGCAGACGCGGCTTGGGCAACCGCGGATCGAAGGCGATCCACATTCACGTCCCGCTCCGAGAGCGCCCAGGTCGCACGCTCGATTTCCGGCTCGCTCGAGATCATACCGACCATCCATGAGAGCGACGAATCCCGCGCCTTCCGGGGGTGAGGCGCCAAAGCCAACAGATGCGCCTTCTCCACTCCACCCAGGAGGCAGGCGCGATAGTGGTTGCGCGCGGCGAGCCGGTAGAGGTCCAAGTCGACGACATGATGCTCTCCCCGTCTGCGGCCTCCCCCGGTGGTGCCGCTCGTCCGAAACACCGCTTGGGCAGGGCCTGCGGCCAGCGGGGCCTCGCGAAAAGCCCGCGACGGGACCGGGGGCACGGCAGTCCAGTGATCTATTTTGGCGGGGTCAGCCCCCATGTAGTCCCAGAAGGAAGCGAGAAGAGGGTTTGCGCGGTACTGAAGTCGAAATACGCGCAGAGCCAGTCTATTGAACTCTTTGCGCGCGTAAAGACAGCTGTCCGCTCCCGGACCAAGCCACGCGCCTAGGCGTTCGGACAGCTCCGCGCGCAAACCCTTCCAAGCGCGTTCGGAGGCGAATCCTCCGGCAGGCTTCAACGACCCGTGGCCCGGCTCCGTCCAATCCCCCGGACTGCGCGTCCTCCCAGCGATCCCGTCTGGTCGCCGTCCGAGATCACCCTCGCGCCCCCGACGATCACATGGGGAATTCCCTCAGGATATTGGTGCGGACGCTCAAAGTCCGCGCGGTCCCGAACCCGGTCGGGGTCAAAGACGACGACATCGCCGGCCTTGCCCAGCGCGATCGCGCCCCGATCCGAGAGGCCAAGGGTCTCAGCGGGATAGCCGCTCATCTTATACACGGCGGTCTCAAGCGACATCGCGCCCCGTTCCCTGACGTAGTACCCCAATACCCTGGGAAAGCTCCCGTAGCCGCGGGGGTGGGGCGTGGACCGCGAAAGCGGACCGTAGGGCGCAAAGGCGCCGCCATCGGAGCAGACCATGCCCAACGGATGCGCCAAGATCTTCTCCGTGTTCTCCTCGGACATCCCGAATCCGATCATCCCCGCGGATCCGCCCGTTGCATCGAGAATCTCCACGACGAGCCGGTAGGGGTCTACGCCCCGTTCCTCCGCGAGCTCCCCCATCTTTCGGCCCGCCGCGAAGGAGACGCTTCCGGCGGCGCGCGTCACCTGCACCGCATTCCAGTCGCCAAGGAGCGCGACTTTATCGCGGCAGGCGCGCTCCCACTTTGCCGCCTCGCCGGGATCGCTCAGGCGCTCCACCAAGCGCGCGCCTCCGCCCGCCCTGGCCGCCGCGGGGAAAAGGTTGGAGAGACCCGTGGCGTAGGCGACGTAGGGATAACGGTCGTGTCGCACGCGCGGACCCCGAGCATTCGCGGCTTCGATCATCTCCAGAGCGACCTGCGCTTTCCAGTAGTTCCGCTCTCCCTGCGCCTTCAAGTGGGACACCTGAACCGGACATCCCGCAGCTCTCCCGATGTCCAAGACCTCTTCAAGCGACGACAATACCCGATCATCCTCGTTTCGCATGTGAGACGCGAAGGGGTAGGGCGTTCCGCGGAGCTCGCTCGCAAGCCGAACCAGCTCCGATGTCGCCGCGAAGCTGCCGGGCGTGTACTCCAAACCGCTCGAGAGACCAACGGCGCCCCGCTCCAGCGCATTCCTCACCAGACGCGCCATCAGCGCCTCTTCTTCTTCCGTCGCCTCCCGCGCCGCATTGCCGATCACGTAGCGGCGGACTGTGCCGTGCCCCACCATGGAGGCCACGTTTACCGCGGGGCGAAGTCGGTCGATCCGGTCCAGAAAGCCGCCCACATCCTTGAAGTCAATCTCGACGCCATCCCTGCGATACTGATCCCGAATGCGCTCAAACTCTCCATCCGACCAAGGGCCGATTGAGCTCCCGTCCTGACCCGCCACCTCCAGCGTGACGCCCTGACGAACCCGGCTCTCGGCCCGGGGATTGATGAGCAGCGAAAGGTCTGCGTGCGAATGGATGTCGATGAAGCCGGGCGCGACGGCAAGACCCCGGGCATCAATCTCCTCGGCCCCGCGATCCACGCGTCCCGCCACCGCCGCGATTCGCCCGCCGCTGATCGCAACGTCGGCGCGCCTGGGCGGACCGCCGGTTCCGTCGTACAGTTCGCCGCCTCGAACGACAAGATCGAACTCCGCCCTTTGAGCATGAACCCAAGGAGCGGCAGCGGCTACGACCCCGACGAATTCCCGGCGTCTCATTCGGATCCCGCCTTCCCGGAAGCGACGACAATCGTCTCCAGTCGCTGTCTCTCCAAGATGCGCGCTACCTCCTTAAGCCACTCTTCCACGTCGCTAATCGCCTGCGCCTGATCTTGGAAGTCGGCAGCCTCGACCGGCGACGATGCATCCGCTTCCATTAGGGTACGCATCCGATCAACTTCCCTCTTGGCTTTCCGGAGTGCCCGCTGCGCTCGCGCGAGCGTCCGCCTCGCCTCGCGGTCCGCAGTAGCCATTGTTGAACTTCGCCCGACGCGCCACCCTCTTCAAGTTTTTGGGTTCTAGGTCGATGCCGTGCCAAAGTAGAAATGCCCCTCCCCTTAACCAAGTAGAAATGTCCTCAGACAACTTCCTTTAGGTCTTGTTTGTGACTTCATAGATACTCGCTCCGACCTCGCTCGCATTGTGCGCGCACGCCATGCTCCGCCTGCGAAGAAATCGAAAGGAGTCGAGACCGGCGCCACCGCACGGTCTTTACCTCTATGCCGGTGCAGCGGCGCTGCTCTTCCTTAGCCAGACGCTGAACCTCGTCTGGCTCTACGCCCGCTGACTCAGGCGGCATTCCGCGAGAGACTCGACGCTTTTCCGTTATACCGGCTTTGCCCTGAGCAGCTGCTCGAGGCCCGCGAACGGGTCCAAATCCGCGCCGGCGGCGGCGCCGGAAAGCTGCGACTTGGCTTGAGCACGCTTGAGACCCAGGCCTACATTGCCTGACCCTGCGGCGACAAAGTCGCTTCGCTCCGCGAATTGCAGCTCTCTCCATACCCTGGGTCCCATGACGCGCCAACATTCGACAACAGGCCTGCTTTCCTCGGTTCTCGCGGGCTTACTGATGACCGCCCTATTCCCGCTGCGGCTCGAAGCGCAAGGGGAGCCCTCGCAGGAGCGCTTCGACATCGTCCTTCAGGGCGGACGAGTCATGGACCCGGAGAGCGGACTGGATGCTATTCGAAACGTCGGGATCAACGGGCCGGTGGTCGCGGCAATATCTGAGGAGATGCTCCGGGGCGACCGGGTCGTCGACGTCTCCGGCTTGGTCGTAGCCCCCGGGTTCATTGACCTTCACGCGCACGGCCAGTCGGTCCGCGCCAACGAATTTCAGGCTCGGGACGGCGTGACGACGGCGCTGGAGCTGGAGAGCGGCGTGCCCTCCATCTCGAACTTCACGACGGCTCGGCAAGGGAGGTCGATCCTTCACTTTGGGGCGTCGGTCTCCCATATGGCGGCCCGCGTCTTTGCGGTTCCCGAGACCAAGGAGGATGCCCAGCGGGCGGCGGGCCCCGCTGAAATCGAACGCATCGCGTCGTTTGCCCGCTACGACCGGGTGCCCAGCACGGGATACGGGGAGCTGCGGCGCGCGCTTCAGGCGGAGCTGGACCAGGGCGCGCTGGGCATCGGGATGGCGCATCAGTATTACCCCGGCGCGGACCGCGCGGAGATCTTCGAGGTCTTTGGATTTGCGGCGGCGGCGCGCGCGCCGATCTTCACGCACGTGCGCTCCATGGGGGCCGATGCGATCCAAGAGGTGGTCGCGAACGCCGCAGCGACCGGCGCGTCCCTTCACGTCGTCCACCTCAATAGCTCCAGCCTCTGGGAAATCCCGATGACGCTGGACTTGATCGAAGGCGCGCAGGCAAGTGGACACGACATCACGACCGAGGCCTATCCGTACACGGCGGCCTCCACGGGCCTGGGATCCGCGATCTTCGACGATGGGTGGCGCAAGAACTTGCGGATTGATTATGGAGATCTGCAGTGGCAGGATACCGGGGAGCGACTCACCGAGGAGTCGTTCCGGTCGTACCGCGACGCGGGCGGCACGGTCATCATTCATATGATGCAACCGGAGTGGATCCGAAGAGCTCTGTCGCGACCCTTCGTGATGGTTGCGTCGGACGGAATGCCGTACGCCCCGGGAGCCCACCCTCGAAGCGCCGGGACCTTCTCTCGCTTTCTCGGTCGATACGTACGCGACGAAGGGCTAATGACTCTGATGGAGGGCCTTGAGCGAATCACCATCATGCCCGCCCGCCGCTTGGAGGTGATTGCCCCCGCCATGAGGCGCAAAGGACGACTGCGCCCCGGCGCGGACGCGGATATCGTCGTATTCGACGCCGAGCGAATCATCGATACGGCTACCTTTGAGGAGGATCTTTCCTTCTCTCAGGGCGTGATCCACCTGCTTGTGCACGGCGTGTTTGTCGTCTCGGACGGCGCAAACGTAGCCGGGGTTCTGCCTGGACAAGCCATCCTTGGCTCGGGAGCTTGATGCGCAACACGGTCGTCCTGTCGGCGGCGCTGGCGATTGGCATCGGCGCGGGCCACGCACATGCGCAGCTCCTCGTCCCGGCGGCGGAGCAGCCGGACTTCGATGTCATCGTCCGAGGAGGCCGCGTACTGGACGGCACGGGAAACGACTGGTTTCTCGCCGATATTGCGATCGCCGGCTCGCGAATTGTTCAAATGGGCCGCTTGGGGGACGCGACCGCGAAGCGGGAGATCGACGCGCGCGGCCTGTACGTAAGCCCGGGGTTCATTGATCTGCACTCGCACGCAGACGGCGCCATGGCTTCCGAGGTGCTGGAGGCCCGAAGAGCCAGGAGCCTCAACAGCCAAGGGTTGACGACGGTCGTGGGCGGCGCCGATGGGCGCAACGTGCGTTGGCCCCTTGAGCGGGAGATCGAGGCGATCGAAGCGCAGGGCCGCGCCATGAACTTCGTCCCGATGGTGGGGCACAGCTCGGTTCGCCTTTGGATCATGGGCGGCGATTACGCGCGCGAAGCCACGCCGGGCGAGGTGCGCCTCATGGCCGACCAGGTGCGGGCGGGGATGGAAGCGGGGGCTTGGGGGCTTGGGGCCGGACTCGAGTACCGCCCCGCGCGCTTCAGCGACCCGGAAGAGATTATACGATTGGCGGAGGAGGTTGCGCCCTACGACGGCTTCTACATCGCCCACCAGCGCAGCGAGTCCGTCATGCCTCTCTGGCAGCTCCCCAGCATGCTGGACGACTGGCCGGTGGACGGCGCGCAGGCGCTGGAGGAGACGATTGAGATTGCGCGCCGCACCGGCATCCGCGTTGTCGCCAGCCACCACAAGGCGCGCGGACGCAGGAGCTTCGGACGCTCGGGTCCCGACACGCTTCTTGTGAATCAGGCGCGCGCCGAGGGACTCCAAGTGTACCTCGACGTCTACCCCTACGAGACGTTCGGGGGCGGCGCCCGCCCGATGATCCCCAAGTGGGCCCTCGTCCACGACACGGTGAATGTGAGCGGGGGCAGGGACAGTCCGGTATACCGCCGGATGGGCGTGTTCGACAGCGCCTCGGTCCACCTCCGGCGCCGGTGGTCGGACCCCCGGCTTCGCCGCAAGATTTCCCGCGACATCGAGTGGATCGTGGACCATAACGGCGGCCCGGACCGCGTGATCGTCGTCGGCTACCCCGACCGCGACTTTGTGGGAAAGTCGCTTGCCGATCTTGCCCGGGAGATGGAATCCTCGTATCAGGAAGTCGTCGTGCACATGGCGCTCAACGGCTACGGCAGAGTCGTGGGCGGCGTGCTCACGAGGGGATACGGGATGCACGACATGGACGTGATCAACTATTACCGCAAGGACTACACCGCTACGGCGTCGGACGCCGGCGTCAGCGGCGTGCCGAATTCCCCTTGGGCAACCCGCACCGGAGCTCATCCGCGCCATTTCGGCGCATTTACGCGCAAGATCTCGAGATACGTGAAGGAGCTGAAAGCGATCTCGCTCCCCTTCGCCGTCCGCTCCATGACGGCGCTTCCGGCTCAGATTATCGGATTGACCGACCGCGGCATGCTGCGCGAGGGCTTCCATGCGGATCTCGTCATCTTCGACTTCGAGAACATCAGGGATCGGGCCACCATCCTTGACCCGGACGAGTACAGCGAGGGTATTCCGTATGTCATGGTCAACGGCGTTTTGACCGTGGACAACGGGGAGTTCACGGAGGCGCTGCCCGGTCGAGTTCTGCTGCGCGGCAGACAGCGCCCCATCAGTTAAATCCCGTCTGCCTGGAACACCAGTGCTCGACCTAGCGATTGTGGGGGCCGGGCCTTGCGGACTTGCCGCGGCTGCGGCTGCGCGCGATGCGGGACTCAACTACCGCGTCTGGGAGAAGGGATGCGTGACGCAATCGCTGACCCGGTATCCCTACTACATGGTCTTCTTCTCCACCACCGAGAAGATCTCCATCGCCAACGTCCCATTCACGATTCCCGACGCGAAGCCCACGCGCAGGCAGGCGCTTGCGTACTATCGAGATGTCGTCCGCCATTTGGATTTGCAGGTCCGGCAGTGGCGGGAGGTTGTCTCAATCAAGCGGGCGCGCACAGGCTTCGCGCTGCAAATCAAGCGTTCGCGCGACGGATTGGGCGAGGCCAAGAGCACGCCGGCGCTCGCGCGCTTCGTCATCGTCGCGACCGGCGGATTCGGCGAGCCGAACCGGATCGACGTGGACGGGAGCCCGGAAGCGCTTTCGCGCATTGAGCACTACTACCGGGAACCCTACCCGTACTTCGACCAGGACGTGCTGGTGGTCGGCGGCGGCAACTCCGCGGTCGAGACGGCGCTTGATCTTCACCGAAACGGCGTTCGGGTCCGCATGGCGCACTTCGGCAGCGCCTTTGACCCAGGCGTGAAGCCGTGGGTCCGCCCCGATATCGACAACCGAATTCGCTCAGGCGAGATCCCGATGCACTGGGGGCGCCGCGTCGCTGAAGTTTGCGACGGGTGGGCCCGCCTTGCGCCCGCCTTGGGAGTCCAGCCGCAGGCCAAAGGCCCGATCCGAGTTCGGTGCGACCGGATTTTGGCGATGACCGGATGGCGACCCGACCACTCCCTCTTGTCCGGGGTTGGGGTTGGAATCAATCCGAAGACGGGAATCCCGCGCCACGACCCAAAGACGATGCTCACGAACGTGCCCGGCGTCTATGTCGCCGGAGTGGTCGCGGCCGGCTACAACGCCAACAAGATCTTTATCGAAAACGGTCGCGGCCACGGCGGAAGGATTGTGCGCCACATTGCGGACGTTCGAGCAAGAGAGTAGCGGTCCCGTCCGCCCTTCGCGACGGCGCAACCTGGGCGCAACCTGGCGAGGCGGCGCGGCTGCGGTCTTGTTTGTGGCGGCCTTAAGGAATTCTCCAGATTACGCGCCTCTTCCCTTGACTCCCTCAATCCGACCCGATGCCGCGCACAACCCTTAGCCGCAGGAAGCTGCTCGCCGCCGGATCCGGGGCCATTGGCGCGGCTTTCGCGCGCACGCGGATGGACGCCGAACGGACGATGTCCGCCGGAGCCGGAGCGCAGGATCCCACGAAGGTCCCCGGACGCCTGGTCTCCGAACTCGGATCGCGCGCGCCGGGAGAGACGCCTCGCCGCCTCGTGCGAGCCCTCGCGCTCTCTTCTTCTTCAAGGACGCCGCTCCAGGAGCTGCATGGCACCATCACGCCCTCGGACCTCCACTTCGAGCGCCACCATGCCGGCATCCCGGAGATTGACGCCTCGACGCATGAACTCTTGGTTCACGGCATGGCGCGTCGCCCCATGACCTTTCGGATGACGGACCTGCAGCGCTACCCCAGCGAGTCGGTGATCTGCTTCGTGGAGTGCTCGGGAAACGGAGGCGGCGCCTACCGACGCGCGAACATGCCGTCCGAAATCACGCCGCAGCAGCTGGACGGCCTTCTCAGCACCAGCGAGTGGACCGGAGTGCCCCTTCGGACGATTCTGAACGAAGTCGGAGCGTCCAGCGACGCGACGTGGATCCTGGCCGAGGGAAGCGACGCGGCCGTGATGGGACGCAGCGTACCGATGGAGAAGGCGATGGACGACGCGCTGCTGGCCTACGCCCAGAACGGCGAGGCGATTCGTCCGGAGCAGGGATACCCCCTCCGGCTCCTGCTCCCCGGATGGGAAGGCAACGCGCAGGTGAAGTGGCTGAGGCGGCTGGAGCTGTCGACGCGCCCCGCGATGACGCGGGACGAGACGTCGCGCTACACCGATCCGCTAAAAGACGGGACGGCGCGGCAGTTCAGCTTCGTCATGGACGCCAAGTCGATCATCACTTTCCCGTCCTATCCCTGGCGTCTCCCGGAGAAGGGCTGGTGGGAGGTCAGCGGGCTGGCTTGGACCGGACGAGGCAGAATTACGGGCGTGGACGTGAGCTCGGACGGCGGCCGAAGCTGGACGGCCGCCGAACTTCAGGAGCCGATTCTGCCCAAATCGACGGTGCGATTTCGGCACCTCTGGGATTGGGACGGCTCCGAGTCGATTCTGATCAGCCGAGCCCGCGACGAGACCGGATACGTTCAGCCCACGATCCACCAGCTCTGGGAGGCGCGCGGGGAGGGCACGGCATACCACCACAATCACCAGCGCGCTTGGAAGGTGGACTTAGACGGCATCGTCACCTTCGGGCTGGGAGAGTTGATTTGAGCCGGCGCGGCACGCCGCTTCGCTCGGAGTCTGCGACCGGCCTGCTTTTGGGGGCGCTAGCGATGCTCTCGTCCTCATGCGCCCCGGATCCGCCCGGCGAAATCCGAGAGACTGTCTTGGCTGCGGAGGCTCCCGATCTTTCGGGGATCGCCTCGGACGCCGTGGATGTCGCCCCGCCGGCCCGACCGCCGGAGCGCTTTGGCTTCGGCTCATCGGCGAGTGATGATCGGATCGCGCTCTGGGACATTGATGTCGGGCCGGACGGAGAGGGCCTTCCCTTTGGCTCCGGCGACGCGACTCAGGGCGAGCGCGTGTACCTCAGAGAATGCGTTGCGTGCCATGGATTCTCAGGCGTCGAAGGCCCCAACGACCGGTTGGTCGATGAGCGAGAGTGGGGGCAGTGGCCGTCGTCAAGGGCGCCAAATCACTACTGGCCCTACGCCACCACGCTATACGACTACGTCCGACGCTCCATGCCCCAGCTGACGCCGGGCTCGCTTTCGGCCGACGACACGTACGCCGTGATCGCCTTCATTCTTTATCGGGGCGGGATCATCGACCAGGACGAGGTGATGGACGCGGAGAGCCTTCCGGCGGTGGAGATGCCCTCTCGCGAGCGTTTTGTGGCCGACGATAGGACAGGCGGACACGTCATTCGCTAGCGCGCGCCGTCAGTCTTCTTCCGGGTCCTCCCTAAACCTGACCTTGGACCAATGCGCGGCCCGGCGGAGGAGGTGCACCTCCATGTGCAGCCGCCGATTTTCCATCCGGAGCCTGCGGATTTCCTCCGCCGCCTCCGCGTTGTGCTTCCACCCCTCCTCTCTCTGCGCCTGCCTCACCCAGCTTCGGATGGTCGCTTCCACCGGGTGAAACTCTCTCGCGAGCGACTTGGGCGAGCGACCGGCCCGCACTCGATCCACCATGCGCTTGCGGTACTCGTCGGTATATCGGCCCCCCTGATTCGTCATGATTTCGCTCCCTCCCGGCGCGCCTCTGCTTCCTCCGTCGCTCCGCTGACAGGCATCCGGGCCGCAAAGACCAGCGCACTCGCGTCCGACGCCAAGCGCAGCGTGGCCGGCGGACTCGCTTCCCTGCGCAGGTACCCCAGTCCGATCCAAGCCGATTCGGACGGCGACCATACAACCGACGTCACGCGCCCCAGTTTCTTCTTCGCGTTCTTTTCCGCCCCAAAGAGATGGTCGCCCGGCCTCGGACGCCAAGCTCCAAAGCGCAGGGCCCTCAGACGCCAGTTGACGCGCCCTCGATCTCGAATTCTCACGACGACCTCCTGGCCGGTATAGCACCCCTTTTCGTGGTCGATCGCTTGGTCCGCCAAGCCGGCCTCGGCCGGGAGCGTCCCCTCGTCCATATCAACGCCGTAGGCGGGATGGCCAGCCTCGACGCGCAGAGTTTCCCAAACGTCCCACGGGACCTCCGGCGCGCCCCGACCGGTTAGAAGGGATACGAGCTCCTCCGTTCGCCGGGGAGAGCTCCAGACGTCCCACGAATCCGGCTGCCCCGCGCCCCTCAGAAAAAGGCGGCCTCCCTCCATGGGCCCGCCCTCGGAAATACCCCAAGCGCAGGCCGGTCCAGGGCCTCCCGTCTCCCGAACGATATCCCCGGCTGCGGGACCCAAGAGCGTGCACAGGGATTCCCCCCGAAGCTCCACGCGAGCCAAACGGGGCGGCAGGTACCGTTTGAAGTGTTCTAGAAGACGCGCCTTTGCGTTTACCGGCGCGTCCAGCGCAAGGCCGTCCTCCGCGCTCCTCCCCATCCACGCGCTCTTCACGTCGGCAACGATCTTGCCCTTGGGGGTAAGCACCAAGCCGTAGGTCGCTCCTTCCTTGCGCGCGTCCCCCTCGCCGTCTTCCGGGAGAGACGGCAGCGCGTGCGTGACGACTCCCCGGAGCATTTCAAAGGGCGCCTTCCCGTATATCCGCAGGATATGCCGGTCTGGACGTCTTGCGATCGCGAGCCCCGACACCGCCTCGCGGTACGCTTTGCGCCGCGCCCGATCCCAGGGACCGGGACGGCCCGAATCGAGACTGACTCGCTGCGCGCTCCCGCTCATGTCTTGTTTTTCCGCTTCCGCTGTTGGTCCGCCGCGCGCCAGGCGCCCGAAGCGCGCGCCCTGAAATGTTATACTAATGGCGCAGGCACCGAGGTTGCGCCTTCCTGCGATTTCCGCCTCTTCCGTCGCGCGAGAAAAGGTGACATCCGAGACTAGGGACCAGCGCCCCCGGATTCGACTCTCCAGCCTTTCCCACGGCGCCGGGTGAGCATGTAAACTCGGCCAAGCCGAGCTGGCGCAGGTCTTGCGCCACATTCCACCCTTCGCGAATGAGCGCGTGCTCGTGGATGCGGCGCTGCGAGACGACGCGGCAGTCTACAAAATTGCCCCGAACCGCGCTCTCGTTGCGACGGTGGACTTCTTCACGCCCATCGTGGACGATCCCTTTGACTTCGGACGGATCGCCGCCGCGAACGCGCTCTCCGACATCTACGCGATGGGCGCCCGCCCGCTCTTCGCCCTGAATCTCGTCTCCTTCCCCCGCTCGCTCTTGGGCCAGGGGCTGCTGCGGGAGATTATTCGGGGCGGGGCGGAGAAGGCCTTGGAGGCCGGAATCGGCGTGCTTGGGGGCCATTCCGTCGACGACGCGGAGCCGAAGTACGGCATGGCGGTCCTCGGCGAGGCCGACCCCGCGCGCATCTTCGCCAACGACCAAGCAGCGGACGGAGACGATCTCATCCTCACAAAGCCGCTCGGCACGGGAATCGTGGCGACGGCGGTAAAGAAGGAGGCCTGCCCGCCTGGGGTTCTGAAGGAGGCGACTCGGTGGATGGCTCGCCTCAATCGCGGCGCGGCTCAAGCGGCGGCCGCGGTCGGAATCCGCGCAGCCACGGATGTGACCGGCTACGGTCTCTTGGGCCATCTCGCAAATCTGCTGGAGGCGTCCGGGGTCTCGGCCGTCGTTGACGGCCGCAAGGTCCCGGTGATCGAGGGCGCGTCGGAGCTTGCCCGGGCAGGCTATGTCCCCGGGGGTACCCGCCGCAACGAACTCGACGCGGGCGCGCGGCTTTCGATCAGCGGCGATGTCTCCAAGACGACGCTTACGCTGCTCTGCGACGCGCAGACCTCGGGCGGCCTCATCCTGTCGTGTCCTCCAAGCAAGGCGGAGCGGCTCGCGCGGAGGTTAAGAGAATCCGGCGAGGCCTTCGCCCGGATCGGTCGGATCAGGAAGGGCTCTCCGGGTCGGATTGAGCTTCGGTAGCGTCCGCCTTTGCCTTCGCTCCATTGGCGCTCGCATCCTTGACGGCAATCTCCACGACTTTGTGCAGGTCGTCCACCAAGTGCACGGTTAGCTCCGCCCTTACCGCCTCCGGAAGGTCCTCCAAGTCGGTCTCGTTGTCCTTGGGGATGACGATGTCGTGGATCCCGGCGCGGACGGCGCCCAGAACCTTTTCCTTGACGCCCCCGATCGGGAGCACCCGACCCGTGAGCGTAAGCTCTCCCGTCATCGCGATGTCGCTGCGGACCTTTCGCTTCGCCACGGCCGAGACGAGCGCGGTCGCCATGGTGATCCCCGCCGAAGGCCCGTCCTTGGGAATCGCGCCCGCCGGCACGTGGATGTGCACCTCGCTCTTGCCCAAGGCGTGTTCATCAATTCCCAGCGTCTTCCAGTTGCTCTTTGCGTAGGAGAGAGCCGCGCGGGCCGACTCCCTCATGACATCGCCCAGCTGTCCGGTGAGCACAAGCTCGCCTTCGCCGGGCATAATGCTGGCCTCCACGAACATGATGTCCCCGCCCATCGGCGTGTAGAACATCCCCGTCGCGACGCCCACCACATCCTCCGACGCGCGCTGCTCCGGACGCTCCCTCGCGCGGCCCAGCAGCTCCCGCGTCACCTTGGCGTTGACGACGACCTGCTTCGTCTCCTCGGAGGCCACCTTGCGCGCGACCTTCCTGGCCAGCTTCCCCAGCTGACGCTCCAGCTGACGCACGCCGGCCTCGCGCGTGTATTTGCGAATCACGCCCAGAATCGCGCCATCGGAAATCTGCACCTCGTCGTCCATCAGCCCCGATAACCGGATCTGCCTGGGCAGCAGGTAGCGCACGGCGATCTGCAGCTTCTCCTGCTCGGTGTATCCGCGAAAGTCCACCGTCTCCATCCGGTCCCGCAGCGGAGGAGGGATACGGTCCACGTAGTTTGCCGTCGCCACGAAGAGCACCTCCGAGAGATCGAAGGGCACCCCTAGGTAGTGGTCCACGAAGGTGGAGTTTTGGGCGGGGTCCAAGACCTCCAAGAGCGCGGAGCTGGGGTCGCCCTGAAAGGAAACGCCCAGCTTGTCCACTTCGTCCAGCAGAAACACCGGATTCATGGAGCCCGCTTCGCGCATCCCCTGAACGATCCTCCCCGGCTGCGCGCCCACGTAGGTCCTTCGGTGACCGCGAATGTCCGCTTCGTCCCTGGCGCCGCCCAACGAGATTCTCACGTACTTGCGGCCCACGGAGCGCGCGATTGAGCGCGCGATGCTCGTTTTTCCCACGCCCGGAGGACCTAAAAAGAGAAGAATCGGCGCCTTCCCGTACCCATCGAAAGGATCCGCCTGTCCGTCCTTCTCCGATCCTTGGGCCTCGTCTCCTTCTCCTTCCTCGGTCTTCGTCTCGGCCTCGCCTCCTTCGACATCCTCTCCGGTTCCCTCTCCGCCCTCCTCTCCAACGCCTTCTCCCAGCTCGACGCTCGGGCCGGCCTCTCCGACGCCGTTCTCAGCCGGCTTCTCGGCGGCGTCCTCCTCGGAATCGGACTCCTCCTCGCTCGCGTCGCTCTTGGGAAACCGCTCCTGCTGCAGCTTGCGCACCGCCAGGAATTCAACGACCCGGTCCTTTACGTCGTTGAGTCCGTAGTGGTCCTCCTCCAGGATTTCGAATGACCGGCGAAGATCGATCTTGTCGGCCGTCCGCTTCTCCCACGGAAGCTCCGCCACCCAGTCCAAGAAGGTGCGGATGACCTGGTATTCCGCGGACTGGGGCGGAGTGCGGCGAAGTCTTCTGAGCTCCCGATCAATCTCCTTGCGGGCGGTTTTGGGCAGCTTCAACGCCTCGAGCCGCTTCTCAACCTCCCGATTCTCGTCCTTCTCCTCCTCCTCGCCAAGCTCTTTGCGGATCTGCTTCAGGTGCTCGCGCAAGATCATCTCGCGCTGGCGCTCCCCAAGTTCCTCCTGGACCTTCGCTTGGATCTCCTCCTGAGCGTTGATCCGGGCCAGCTCCCGCTCCACGGCGACCAACGCGCTGCGGATCCGGCGCTCGTCCTCCAGCTCCTCCAGCAACGCCTGCTTGTCCCTAACCGGCATGTTCAGGTAAAACGCCACGTAGTCGGCGAACGCGCCGGGATCGTCCACGCCCTGAATCAGCTGGTTTAGCGCGTCGGCGGAGACGCCGCGCCGCGTGCCGAGCTCGGCGGAGCGATCCCGCAGCTCCTCGTTGAGCGCCACCAGGCGGGCGGCAAAGGGGTCGCCCGGCGGCTTGGTGTCGCAGTACTCCGCCACCGCCTGCAGCATGTACTCGCCGGTCCGGCGGTACGACAGCACTCGGGCGCGCTTCTCGCCTTGGATGAGTAGCTGCATCCCGCTCTTGGCTCGATGCGTCTGGATGATCTTTACGACCGTGCCCATCATAAAGAGCGCATCCGCGCCGGGCTGATCGTCCTCGCCGTCCTTTTGGGCGACGGCGAGCGCCCGACCCTCTCCCTCCAGCGCTTCTTGGATAGCCTCAATCGTGCCCGGTCGACCGGCCGAAACCCTGACGGCCACTCCGGGAAACACCACCGTGTCCCTGAGCGGCACAACCGGCAGACTCGTCCGCTCAGGCATCGCGCGCGCCGCCCCGGTTCAGATTTCGCCCGCCGGCCCTAGGCTGGAGCCGCGGGGAATTGGCGATAGCTTTAACGCGTCCGTTCAGACGCGCGTAGGTTCCCTGCGCAGCCCCCGGGGCGCGCTCTTTTTCAATGGTATTGCGAGCTAGGATTAATGCACCCTCATGGACGAAGTACTGGAGCTCAAGGCAGTTCGCGCGGACGACTCCCGCGACTCTTTCTCGCGGTCTTGATCGCCCTCCCGCACGCTGTTTCGGCAACCGCGTCCGGTCAGCTGAAATCTAGCATGGGCGCCCGCTCCACGGTCTATTCGCCGCGCGCGATGGCGGCAACCAGCCAGCCGCTGGCGACTTCAGCCGCCTTGGATATCATGAGCCGGGGCGGCAACGCCGTGGATGCGGCGGTTGCGGCGGCGGCGGTTCTGAACGTCGTGGAGCCGCACATGACCGGGGCGGGCGGGGATCTCTTCGCCATCGCATGGCTTGCGGATCAGGGCCGTCTCGTCGGACTGGACGCGAGCGGCAGGAGCGGATCGAACATGTCGGCCGAGGCGCTTCGGGCGGACGGACTGGACCGCGTTCCTTCCTCTGGAATTCGAGCGGTGACGGTGCCCGGCGCGGTGAGCGGCTGGAGCGCTCTCGTCGAAACGCATGGAAAGCTGTCGTTGGCGGATGTCTTGGCCCCCGCCATCCGCATCGCCGAGGAGGGCTTTCCCGTCACGCCGATCATTGCGAAACAGTGGGCGGCGCAGACGGAGAAGCTGCTTCGCGACGAAGGCGCGCGGCAGACCTACTTGGTGGACAAGACCCGAGCCCCGCGCGCGGGCGAATGGGTTCGAAACCCCGACTTGGCCGCCTCTTTTCGGGCGATCGCGGAAGGCGGCGCGGAGGCATTCTACTCCGGCGCGCTGGCCCAAAGGCTCGCGGCCGGAATTCAGCGAATGGGCGGCTTCGTGACGCTGGAGGATCTTGCGGCGCACCAGCCGCAGTGGGTCGATCCGATCAGCGTGGACTTCCGCGGCTACCAGGTATGGGAGCTGCCGCCGGCCGGCCAGGGCATTGCCGCGCTTGAGATGCTCAAGATCCTAGAGCCGTTCGAGCTCAAGGAGATGGGGCACAACTCGCCCCAATACCTGCATCACCTGATCGAAGCCAAGAAGCTCGCGTACGCGGACCTGACGCGGTACGTGGCGGACCGGGACTTCATGGAAATAAACGCGGATGCGTTGCTGGACGAGGATTTCGTTCGCGCCAGGCGGTCGGAGCTGGACCCGGAGCGCGCGGCGGACCGGCCCGCGCCCGGGCATGCGACGCGCCCATCGGAGACGATCTATCTCGCCGTCGCCGACGCGGAGGGAAACATGGTCTCCTTTATCAACTCGATCTACTCCGCCTTCGGGTCCGGGGTGGTCATCCCCGGCACCGGTTTCGCGCTCCAGAATCGCGGGGCGGCATTCACGATGGAGGAAGGGCACCCCAATCAAGTTGCGCCCGGGAAACGCCCCTTTCACACCATCATCCCGGGATTCTTGACGAAGGACGGCGCGCCCCTGGCCGCCTTCGGGGTCATGGGCGGCTCAATGCAGCCACAGGGCCACGCGCAGCTGCTCCTTAACCTCCTCGCCTTCGGAATGGACCCGCAGGAAGCCGTGGACGCGCCTCGATTCCGGCACCTTTCCGGTCGAAGAGTTGCCGTGGAGAAGGTCTCGAACGAGGTACTCCTCGCGCTCGCGCAGATGGGCCATCAACTCGTCGACTGGGAATCAACGGACTTTGGCGGAGCGCAGCTCGTGATGCGGCTCGTCCGGGGCTGGGCGGGAGCTTCCGAGCCCAGAAAGGACGGGCATGCCGCCGGCTTCTGAGATCGCGGCGCCTGTGCGCGGCCCGAATCCAGGGAAGAGCGCGGACTGAACCGAGAGATTTCGTCAAAGCGACTGCCTCCCGGCTTTGCGGAGTGGGCCACATCCGGAGACGAGCAGCGCCCGGCGGTCGCGCTGCCGGCCGCAACGATCGTGCTGATTCGGGATGGGAAAGAGGGGCAGGGACCCGAGCTGCTCCTCCTCAAACGGCAGATGCGGACGCGCTTCGCGCCCGGCGCCTGGGTCTTTCCCGGCGGTCGCGTGGACGCCGAAGACGACGACCCGAGGCTTCAGTCGCTGTGGAGCGGGATCAGTCCTCGCGCGGCTGCGCGAAGGCTTCGCCTGAGCTCCGAGGACCGACCGTCCGGGCTCGCCTACTTTACGGCCGCGCTAAGGGAGGCCTTTGAGGAGACGGGGATTCTCCTCTGGAGAGGCGATCAGCCCCTTCGAAGGGCCGCGCTGGACCAAGCGCGGGAATCGTTGATGCGGGGGGACGCAAGCGCGCTCGCCGCCCTTCTCGAGGATGGCGGCGCGCGCTTGGACGGATCAAGGATTGCGTACATCGGGCACTGGGTGACGCCTCTGGCCGAGCCTCGCCGCTACGACGCGCGATTCTTCGCCGTTCGGATTCAGGCAGGCGACCGGGCCCGCTACGACATGCGGGAGATGAGCGACTCGGCGTGGCTTTCGCCCGAGAACGCGCTCCAGAAACACCAAGAAGGAACGCTCCCCATGATCTTTCCTACGATTCGCACCATTGAGAGTCTGCGCGGACATCGGTCGGCGGACGCGCTCCTTGCGTCGCTCCGGCAGCGTCCGGTTCAAAGGCGCCGGCCAGAGATCGCGAAGACGGCGGACGGCGTGCGCGTCATTCAAGCCGAGTCCGAGTAGCGCCCGAAGGGACTTGAGGCCTCTCCCCGCCTGCGGAACGGGCGGCCGATTCCGAAGACGCGACCTCGGATTAAGGGAAAAAGACGGAGTGGTACCTCGCCTGAAGGAGCCACAGCAAGAACAAGGCAACCGATTGGAAGGCGAGCACCCCCGCGAAGGCGCGGCGAAGGCTCCTCGGCTTCTCTCCGGCGTCTTGACTCACTCTCTCCCGCCCCCTTGCCCCAGGGCGCGCCCGCCCCGGCGAGGATCAGACCATGCCGCAAGCCCATCCGGCGTCGCCAAGATCATCTGCACGTCCCCCGAGACGCCCTCCCGCTCTCGCATCTCGTGGCCCAACGCCTCCAATGCGGCCACCGTTTCGCCGTCAAGCCCGCCTGCCTCGTAGAAGATCGCGTCTGGAAGGTGCTGGTGGTGCACGCGAGGCGCCTCAACCGCCTCCACCACGCCCATCCCATAGTCGATCACGCCCGAAATGGTCTGAAACACGGTCGTGATGATTGTCGCGCCTCCGGGCGTGCCCGTGACCATGAGAAGCTCCCCATCCGGGTCCAGCACGATGCTGGGCGTCATTGAGGAGAGCATCCGCTTGCCGGGCTGGATGGCGTTGCGTTCCCCCTGCACCAGCCCGAACTGGTTCGGCGCTCCGGGCTTGGCCGCAAGGTCGTCCATCCCGTTGTTCAAGACAAAGCCCGCGCCCCTTACGGTCACCTTGCTGCCGTACCAAGAGTTGATCGTCGTGGTCACGGAGGCGGCGCCGCCCCACGCGTCGACAATCGAGTAGTGGGTAGTATTTTCGCTCTTGGGCTCGCTGGCTCCCGTCGCGCCCGGATCGACCTCCGATGAGGGGGTCGCCGCATCCAATGCGATTTCGCTCCCTCGCGTCTCCAAGTAGGCGGACGAGATGAGCTCTCGTGACGGGATTTCCACAAAGTCCGGGTCAGCCAGGTAGTGATTCCGGTCGGCGTAGGCGCGTTTCCAGACTTCCGCCTGCAGGTGGATCGCGGCGGGCGACTGCCAACCCAAGCCGGCGAGATCGCGGGACTCCAGCATCCCCGCGATCTGAGCCAAGGCGACGCCGCCCGAAGAGGGGGGCGGCATTGAGATGACGGTGTGGCCCCGGTAGGTAAAGGACACGGGCTCCCGCCACACCGCCTCGTACGCGGCCAGATCCTCGCGGGTAATGATCCCTCCGCCGCGCTCCATCTCGCGCACGATCAGCGCAGCGGTCTCGCCGTTGTAGAAGTCCTCTGGACCGTGGTCCCGGATGCGAGCCAAGGTCTCCGCGAGCTCTGTCTGCCGAAGGGTATCTCCTACAAGGGGAGGCGCGCCGTCCCGCGGGAGAAACTGAGCCGCCGAGGCCGGGTAGCGGCCCAGCGCCTCGACCATCGTCTCGCCGAGCGATCCCAAGAATCGCTCCCGGACCGGAAATCCTCGCGCAAGCGTCACCGACGGCTCGACCAGCCGATCCCATGGGAGCGAGCCAAACCTTGCGTGGGCCTCCCACATCCCGCGCACCGTGCCGGGGACGCCGACGGAAAGGTGGCCCTCCACCACGTCCCGGCTCACGTCGCCCGCTTCGTCCAGATACATATCTCGGCTCGCGAGGAGGGGCGCTTTGGCCCTGAAGTCCAGCGCGGCGACTTCTCCTTCCCGCGTGCGCGTCACGAGGAAGCCATCGCCTCCCAGGTTCCCGGCCTCTGGATTGACGACGGCAAGCGCAAACATGACGGCGACCGCCGCATCGACGGCGTTGCCTCCCGCATCCAGGATCTCCACGCCGACCCGGCTTGCGAGTTCGTCGGTGGCGACCACCATCCCTCCCCGCGAGTAGACGGGGACGGACGCCATATCGTAGCGCCAGCTTGGCGGGGCCTGAACGCCGCCCGAGGCGCGAGGCTGCGGCGCCTCCTCGCAGGCAAAGGCGGCAACAAGGAGGGTCCACATCCACCTGCTCGCCAAGACCGACCTCCGGACCATCAGGCCTCCCCCTCACTTCTTGGGACGCGCCGCTTCCGACCGTCGCCGCCTTCCATGAGCTCTCGGTGGCTTCCGTCGCAGAAGGGCTTGGAGCGAGAGAGACCGCAGCGGCAGAGCGCGCCCTTCGCGCCTTCCACCACTTCGCCGTCCGAAGACGCGAGCGCGACGCGTCCGCTCAGGACGAGGGGCCCGGCAGGCCTGCAGCGTACCGTCAGCCACTCGCTTTCGTCCGAGCCGCCGACGAGCTTTCCGCCCTGGATGCGCCCCTCGTCCGAGAAGCCCTCCTTTCGGTGGCTGCCGTCGCAAAAGGGCCGGTTTCCCGACTGTCCGCACCGGCAGAAGTAGAGCTCCGCCCCCTTTTCCTCCAGCTCCGTCCTGCCGCCCACGATCAGCCGGACGTTGCCCTCGACGCGAAAAGGACCCTTCCGGGACACGAAAATTCTGCCGCAGGGCGCTTCGTCCATGCTCCATCCCCTTCCGAAGTGGGTTGCGTTACATCCGCCTGTATTGTGGACCGCTCCCGCCCTCTCTTGGCGTCCATCTAGGGCCGAGCACGTCCGTCGCCTTGCAGTCGATGCAGTTGGGCGGGTTCACGCCGAGCCCCTCTCCCGTCCACTCGTAGACGCCTGCGGGGCACATGCTCGCGTACATCTTCGCCAGATCTTCCGGGATTTCCTCCCCTGGAATCAGGTGCGACGGAATGTCGTCGCGGGTGCGATTTCCGCTCTTGAACACAGCATCCGCCTTCGAGACGCGAAGCGCGCGGCCCCTGCTGGCGTGCAGATCGGGGACGGCTCTGCGCCTTTTGGGCTCCGCCCCGTCCGCATGGATCCGCAGCGGACCCGAGGGATACCGCCCCCCGGTGAGGGTCGCCAAGGCAGCCTTTACGCTCCCGCGCGCGAAGCCGTCCTTGAAGACCAGCCTCATGTGCCGGCTGCGAAACAAATCGCTCGCGATCCTGGAGTTGTGAATTGCATTCGAATAAGGCGCGAGAGAGTCGGAAGAGACATCGCCCTTCCGCAGCGCGTCGAATATCGCGCGGGCGGCGAGACGACCGGACTCCATGGCGTAGTGGATTCCCTTCAGCGAGGCGACGTCCACAAAGCCCGCGCTGTCGCCCACGATGCAAACGCCCTCGCCGTGAAAGTGCTCGGGGAGCGAGTGGTAGCCGCCCTCGGGGATCGTCTTGGCGCCCCACTCCAAGAGTTCGCCGCCTTCGAGCATCGACGCAAAGAGCGGGTGGCCCTTGAGCTCTTGAAGCAGCTCGTGCGGATCCGTACGCCAGTTTGAATAGTCCAAACTGACGACAATCCCGATCGCCACGAGGTTCTCCGCCATCGGGTACGCGAAGGAGCCCCCGAAGCCGTCCCGCAGAAGCGGCCAGCCGACGGTATGCACGACGCGGTCCAAGGGCTCCGGCACCTCCCAGAGCTCTTTTACCCCCAAGGAGAATATCTGGGGATTTCGAGAGCCAACGCCCTCGCGCTCCAAGTATGCTTGGGCAAGCGGCCCTCTTGCGCCCTCTCCCAAGACGGTCACGCGCGCGCCCACGTCCATCGCGGGAGAGTAGTTCGCGCCCGGCGCGCCGCCCCGGTCCAAGCCGGCCGCCTGGGTGCGCACGCCCGTGATCCTTCCGTCTTTCTCGAGTAGGCTCGCAACGGGAAAGCCGGGAAAGACGTGCACGCCCAGCTCCTCGGCGCGCTCCGCCATCCACCTCGCGACCTCGCATAGGGAGGCGACGTAATTTCCGCGGTTGCGCATCGTCGGGGGAGTCGGGATCCTCGTCGCGCGGCGCGATGAGAGGAGATAGACGGCCTCTTTGCCTACAGGGCCCCTGAGCGGAAAATCCTCCATCGAAAGGGCTGGGAATAGGCGGCGGAGCGAGGCGGGGTTGACGACGGCGCCCGAAAGCGTGTGCCCTCCGATGCTCTCCGCCTTCTCCAAGACGGCGATCTGGAGGTCCTGAAGCGCGCCGTCTCCGTTTCTCGCGCCCTCGCGGACGAGCGAGGCAAGTTTGATCGCGCCCGCGAGCCCCGCCGGTCCCCCGCCGACGAAGACCACGTCCATCGGGAGAGCTTCGGGGTCCTTTGGATCCTGGACGATCAGCTCGTCCGCGCGGAGCGCGGGCTGATAGCGGGCCGGCACCAAGGCTTCTGCCACCGGGAAGGTCCTTTGGCTGCGCGATGAGTGTTCTCGCCAAGAGGAAATTTACTCCGCTCGCCGCTCTTCGTCGCGCAGCGCCCGCCACGCGACGAAGAGACTCGCCCCGCCCGTATATTGCGGATTGATCGCTTGGAGGCGCCCCCCAACCACGGCGGCGACATGCTCAACATCCGGCCCGGCGAGTGGCGGCTCGCAACGCTCTCGTCGCTCTTCCACTTCCTTGTGCTGTTCGGCTACTTCCTCCTGCGGCCGCTGCGGGAAGCGATGGGCGCCTCCGGGGGGATGTATCAACTTCGTTGGCTCTTCGGCGTCACCTGCCTCGTCTCTCTCGTCGTCGTACTCGCATTCGGCGGGGTCGTCGCCCGAACAAACCGAAGGCGCTTCATCCCGATTGCGTTCGGTTTCGTCGCGGCGTGCCTGCTGGTCTTCGCCTCCCTGATCGTCGCAGACGTGCGCCAAGGCGGGGGATGGATCGGCTTGGACGCGCAAACCGACGCGGCTAGGTACGTCGGCTACGTCTTCTTCACCTGGCTCTCCGTCGTGAATCTCGTCATGACCAGCGTTTTTTGGGCGTACATGGTCGACATTTTTTCAGCGGAGCGCGGCAGGCGGATCTTCGCCTTTATCGGCGTGGGCGGCACCTTGGGCGCCTTTCTGGCTCCGATCTTTGTGGACCTGCTCAGCCACTTGGATACCCCGTATCTGCCTGCCGGCCTGATGCTCCTGGGCGCCGGCTGCTTTCTGCTCGCCGTGGCGGTGATGCAGGTCATCGACCGCTCCGCCCTCCTCCCGACCGCGCCCGGCGAGCTCGCGCCCGACCCGCGGCAGGCGCCGTGCAAAGTCGGCGGCTCCTTCTGGGAAGGTCTCACCCTGATCGGGACATCCAAGTACCTCTCGGGGGTCGGCGGATGGATCGTATTGATGGCGATCTCCAACACGCTCATCTACTTCACTCAAGCCAACTTTGCGCTTTCGGAATCGGACACCTTAAGCGACCTCGTGGGGAACTTCGCTCAGTTCGATTATGTGGCCCAAGGCCTTACTCTCTTTACCCAGCTCTTCATTACCGCCCGCATTATTCGCCGCATCGGCGTCGGATGGACCCTCGCCACGCTCCCGCTCCTGACCTTGGCCGGCTTTGCGGTCCTTGCGATCTGGCCGCTCTACGGGGTCATCCTCATCTTCCAAGGCCTGCACCGCGCCTGCAGGTACGCGCTGTCCAGACCCGCGCGGGAGACGCTCTACGCGGTATTGCAGCCGGCGGAGAAGTACAAGGCGAAGCCGGTGATCGACGTCTTCCTCTACCGGGGAGGCGATTTGGCGGGGATCGGCTTCGACGCGATGCCCGCGCTTCTCGGCTTGGGGATCGCGGGCCTCGCCGCGACATCGGCGCCGCTGGCCGCCTTTTGGATCGTCCTGTCCATTGGCTTGGGACGAATGCAGAAAAGGAAGGAACAGTCCGTCTAGCTTCTAGGGCGCGGGCTTCCCGTCTGGATCTTGGCCGCAACCGCTTGCCGGGCTCCGCAACGGCGCAGCCGACTCCGATTCGGCAATCATCCGGACCAGTAAGGCGCCAATCTTCTTCTGGGCTGCGGAAAGGGGTCTTTGGGACAGCTCCAGTGGTCTGATCCACTCCGTTTGAGGTCTTTCGTTTGCGTTTGCGCCCGCGTCTTCTTGGCCCCGGTTCAAGGAAGCCGACTCCGCCAAGACGACGCATGGGCGGTACTCCACATCCAAGTGCGTAAACCGGTGCCTGACGGTCGCGAGGGGGCGGCCTCCGACGAGCTGTCCGGCGACGCCAAGCTCCCGGAGCCTTCGGACGGCGCGCGCGACATCACTGGACGGAAGATCCGCCGCCTCTCCTTTGGAGCCCCCAGCCTCCGCCCCCGGAAACTCCCACATCCCCCCAAGAAGCCCCTTGCCTTCCCGCTTGACGATCAGCGTTCGCCCCCGAGCATCCAGCGCGACCGCCACCGTCCTCGCCATGCGCCGCGGCGATGGACGCGCCCCTCGCTTTCCGCGCTCCAGAGCCGTCCCCCGGGCGTGCGCGATGCATCGGCGCGAAATCGGACACCTCTCGCACTCCGGCGCTTTGGGCGCGCAGATCGTCGCGCCCAGCTCCATCATCGCCTCGTTGAAGTCGCCTGGACGCAGGGGGTCCAGCAGCCGATTCGCGACCTCTCGCAGCTCGCGCGGGGTCGGCTCCGCCCAGTCCATCAGCCGACAAAGCACTCGGCGCACATTGCCGTCGATGGCCGCAACGGCTTCGCCAAAGGCGATGCTCGCAACTGCCGCCGCCGTGTAGGGACCGACGCCCGGAAGCCGCAGCAGCGCTTCGCTCTGGCGCGGCAGCGCGCCGCCCAGCTCCTCGCACACGATGCGGGCGCTCCGGTGCAGGTTGCGGGCCCGCGCGTAGTATCCCAAGCCCGCCCACAGGCGGAGCACATCTTCCCGCGACGCCGCAGCCAGCGCTCGCCAATCCCCCAGCGCGGCGACCCACCGGTCGAAATAAGGCGTTGCGAACTCCGCGCGGGTCTGTTGCAGCATAAACTCGGCCACCATCACCCGATAGCCGTTTCTGGCTTCACGCCAAGGAAAGCTGCGCTTGTGCCGATCAAAGTGCGCGAGAAGGCGCGTCCGAATCTCGTCCGCCGCGCTCCGGGAGAGCCCGTCTATGCGCGCTTCGGCCTTGCCCGATCCCTCAGTCGGGGAGCTGCGCAACAACTCGCGCCGCCCGCCGCAGCTCGGGCATCAACATGCCACGGCTCATCCATGCGAGGAATACCCCCTCCACGGCCAAGCCCAAGACGTTGAGCACGACGCCCAGGACCGCGCCCTGAGCGCCCAAGCGGGATGCCAGGACAAGCGATAGGAGAAAGATGCTTCCGATCCTGATCACCGCCCCCATCCCCACCGTCACCGAGCGCTCGGAGCGAACGAAGAGTCCTTGGAGGTACTGCCTGGTCCCATAGAGCAGGGGGTATGCAACCGCGAAAGGCAGGGCGGCGGTCGCGAGCGCCAGCAACTCCGGCTCCAGCGCGAAGAGCGTTCCGAAGAGCCAAGTCGCCGCGGGGGGAATCGCGCAAAGGGCGATCAACGCCCCCAGCGCCAGAGCCAGCCAAAGGCCCCTTACATAGACTCGCCGATGCGTGTTCCAGCAGCTCACCAGCGCGATCCCAGCGTGTTGCATCTGTCCTACCGGGGCCGCGATGAACCAAGCCAAGGCCTGCACCACGGCGAAGGCCGCCAGCGCCGGATCCGGGTTTTGCGTCCGGGCCAATACCGCGTTGATGAGGAGCGGCGTGGCCCACCAGAGCACGACGTTCACCATCAGCGGGGCGGCGAAGCCCGCAATATCCCCCTGCGGGCCGTCGCCCCTGAGCCGCAGGTCCGGCGTGCTCGCGAAGAGCACGACCAGCATCTCGACTCCCAGCCCCGCCGTGAACGCGATCGCCCCCAGCGTGGCTCCGCCGGCGATGAAAGATGCGCCGAAGGCCACCGCGGCAAGCACTGCGGTACGACCCGCGGTTGCGCCGGCGATGGGGCCGGTGCGATGTCCCGCGACCAAGCGGCCTTGATGCGCGGCGCGCACGGCGGTGAGAAATGGAGCGACCCAGAGTATGCGCATCGCGCTCATCGCCTCCGCCTCAACCGGCGGGCTTGCATTGATCATCCAGCCAAATACGAACTCCCCCAGAGGAGTGAACGCGATGGCTGCCCCGATGCCGGAAAGCACGACTCCCGTGGCATAGGCAAAGCGAATAACCGGGGCAAATCCTCCGCTCGCTTGAAGGAGGCGGGACGCCGCCACTTGTTGCACGACCAGCAGCGGCGCGTAGAGCACGCCGCATACGGCAAAGGCGACGGCGTAACCCGCGAGCGCAATCGTCGGGTCCTGAGTGCGCCCCAATGCCGCGGTCAAGATCGGGTCCGTACCCGTAAGAAGCAGGCTTGTGACCGCCAAGGGCGCGTAGAAGCGCGCGAAGCCGCGCTCGCCCAGAGACTCCTTCACGGCTTCGCGCCGTCTTTCACGACGAGGCGGAGGCCCTCTCCGCATTCCGGCGGGGCGGCTCGTACCATTTTCAATTGAGCACTCCGGCCGCCGCGGTCGGCTTGCGTCCAGACCTATCGAGGAGGCATTCGTGACCCCGCCCGATCTGTCCTTCTACACTGTTGACGCCTTTACAAGTCGTCCTTACGCCGGCAATCCGGCAGCCGTCTGCTTTGGGGCGGAGTCGTTGGACGACGAGGAAAAGCAGTTGATCGCCCGCGAAATGAACCTCTCCGAGACGGCGTTCATATACCCTGCGGACAACAACGGCATCCGCAGGCTTCGCTGGTTTACGCCCGTCGCCGAAGTGCCGCTCTGCGGCCATGCGACTCTCGCCAGCGCCCACGTGCTTCTTCGCGAAAGAAACGAAGTCGGGCCGGCGCGCTTTCAGTCGGCATCGGGTCCCTTGTCGGCGGGCCTTCAGGGCGACATGCTCCGAATGGACTTTCCCTGCGTCGCTCCGAAGCCCGCGCCGGCGCCCCCCGGCCTATTGAATGCGCTTGGACTGCGGAGCGAAGAGTCTTCCTTCCTCGCCTCCCAGCAGATCGCCGTCGTCGTTGCCGGTTCCGAACGCGACGTGGATCGGATTCGCCCGGGCTTTGCCGCACTGAGCGAAGCCCTCGCCCCATCCAGCTTCATGGGCGTGGCCGTGACCGCGCGGGGAAGGGACCCCTCCGCCGACTTCATCTCCCGGTTCTTTGCCCCGCACTTGGGCGTCGACGAGGATCCCGTCACGGGCGCAGCCCACGCCGCGCTCGCGCCGTACTGGGGCGAGGCGCTCGGAAAGAGCGAGATGTCCGCCAGGCAGAAGTCCTCGCGCGGCGGGCGCGTCGAACTACGCCTCCGCGGCGACCGAGTCGACCTCTCGGGAAACGCGGTCACGGTTGCGCGGGGGACACTCCTGCATCCCGGAGTTCGCGCAAGTCGATCGACTCGTCGATGAGCATCACGGGAATGCTCCCGTCAACGCGATAGAGAAGGCGCCCGTCGACCGTGACTAGGGCCTCGGCGACTTCCTTCCCGGCGGGATCTCCATTTCGGGTTCGGACCCGACCGGCCCGGATTGCCCGGTTGACCCGGTCCAGCAACTCCGCGCCAGCGATCTCCAGCGCCTTCTTCGTATCGGGACAGACGAGAATTTCCAGCAGTCGAGGCTGTATGGGCACTACCGGACTCCGGTCATGACGATAAAACGGTCCTATAAGTTACGTCGCTCCATGGCATCGCTGGCCGCGTCTTCCGCTTGATCCTTTCGCTTTGAACACGGCCGCGCCACGCTCTCTCCTCCTCAGAGTCTCGCTGCGGTTTGGAATGCGCATGAGAATCGGCCGGCTCTTTTTCTTTGTCGCCATCTTCGGCTGCGCCACTGCTCCGCTGGGCGCGCCCGTCCCCGGGACGACGGTATCCGATGCGCTTCCAGAGGGATTCGCGTGGGTCGTCTTCGGCGCGGACACGGCGTTGGCGGAGATTGCGAGTCTCCCTGAACAGCGCGAGAGGGGGCTGATGGGTCGAAGGGAAGTGCCTTGGGGCCACGGCATGTTATTTGTTTTTCCAGAGTCCGACATCCGATCCGTTTGGATGAAGCACACGGGCATCGCGCTTGATGTCGTCTTCTTTACGGAGGGCCTCCAGGCGGAGCGGATCGTATCCCTGGAGCCCTTCGACGAAACCGTGGTGGACTCTCCAGGCCCGACGCGGCTTATCCTAGAGACGCCGGCGGGCTGGCTTGCGGAGCACGGCATCCGGGAAGGGTCGCGGGCCAAGGTCGTTTTCCCTCCGGGGCTCGCGATTCGGTAGCGGGGCGGTCCAGCCGGACTCGCGCGAAACCCCATTCGGCTTGGGGGTGTAATGCGGCGCGGCTTTGTCCGAGAAGCCAGAGCTGCAATTCGTACGCCGGCTCATCGAGGAAGCTGTTTGAAGCAGTGCGGCGGGCGGGAAAGCTGGCGCTGCGCTCCGAGCGCAGCGCGCCCATGACGGCGAAGAGCACGGCGCAGCTTATTCGCGGATCGGGATCGCGAGGCCCTTAAGCCGTCTAGGCCGCCGGAGTCCGGCAAATATGTCACCCAGTGGGCAAGAGCCGGTAAAGCTCCAAGTACTCCACGTCCAAATCCCTAGTTTTGCGGCGAACCAAAATCCAGTCCGACGCGGCGTCCATAAGCGTCCACCACCCCGGAATGTTGAGCGTTCCCGTCCACTCTCCGCTCTCATCGAAGTGGAGCCAAGCGCGGCTTTCTCGCGAGCGCGGAAATTGTTCGACCCAGATCCCGCCGTCTTGGGAATTCAGAATGCGCGAAGTACTCGGGAACTCGTCGGGAAGAAATGGCCGATCCTCATTCCAGTACGATTCTGATCGAGACCTCCAGTCTTCGACGCCCATCAGCTTGTACATGTCCCTGATGAACGCTCTGTAGGCGTCCAAGTGAGTCTGCTTCACTTCTTGGTCAGGGCCCTGCCACCGAATCCGCCGCCTTGCGACTCCGGTCCAGTCCAGAAAATCGACTAGGTAATCGTCGCCCGTCCCGATCCAGATGCCTTCTTCTCTCGCGGCAAAGTGGAGCTTGCGCCCCCAGGTGCGAGGCCCGCTGATCGGCGATGTCCCACTCTTGGAGAGCTGGAATCTCTCCGCGCCGGGAAGGTCCTTGCGAAAAACCTCGACATCCGAGTAAGGCGGATCCGCATAGGCCATGGATTGACGCCAGCGATACACGCCGTCCCTCGGATGAAGCAGCGACTCGTAACTCGAAAGAGCCAAGCGCCCTCCGGGAGCACATGCGACTTCGTAGTCGAACGGATGCAGCAGCACCCTACGAGAAGCGAGGACTTCGCCATCGACGCTGAGGATCGTAACTTGCTCGTTCCCGGAATCGTACACGACCACCCCCGATTCAACGTCGCTGCACGAACCTTGCAGCACAGGCCTCCGATACTCGCCGGGCCCGTCCCCCTCCCTGCCCGAGCTCCATAGGTGCATGCCCTCCGCGGCGAACATGCGTACCTCCTGCATGCCCCGAACAGTCGCGACAATCCGCCCATCCGACAGACGCTTCGCCCCAGAGATATCGCTAAACAGGTACGCGTCCGGTCCGTCATCCACGGCCCCGATTCGAACAAGCGGCGTGCTGTCGGCGCGAAAAACCGTCCTCGGACCAGCTTGGACGACAACATCTTCCGCATCGTCTGCTGGATCGCCGCCGCATCCGGCAAGGATGGTTAGCGCCGCGGCCACCACGCAGGACAGGCCCTGTATTCCTGTGGGCCCGATCAGGTCCCGGAGCGTACGGCTCGCGGTACACTGAATCAGTCTAACGCCAACGTTGCGTGCGTCACCACGGAAATCGCCGAGGTGGATGAGCCGCGGGCCAGCTCTGGGGGCCCGTGACGAAGGCGCTGCTGCATCGCATCGCAAGTACGGGATGAGCATTTCAGACGGTTCGCCAGCATCTCCAACGGGCATTTCTACAACCTCCGGAGGCGAAGAGCCTACCGTATGGGCCATCTGAATCTTGGAAACGTAGGGTAATGGCTTTCCCATCTCCACCTGCCGAAAACCCCGCTGTTCGTAACCCCAGTAGAAGTGTTTCCTCTTCTCTCGGTAGATATGTCCTCTTTCGGTTCGTTCGTTTCGGGGCGACGAGAGACTCGAAGGAGGGGCGCATAGAGCTGACGTTCAAGGTGCGGGACCGCCTGTATCTGTTGAGGCAGGCGGACGAGGCGCGCTTTCGTCGGCGGAAGGCGGCGAGGCGTCTGGGATGACGGCGCGTTATTTCCAGCGTCTGCTGGCGATTTATAGGCTCGAGGGCGACGCGGCGGCGGTGCGCGGGCTGCGCGGCAAGCCGTGAAATCGGGCGTTGCCGAGGTCCGCCCGAGAGACGGCGCTCGATATGGCGCGCGCACCTCGGCGGGAGAGCTGTCGGCGAAGCGGGAGAGCAAGGATGTCCATCACGCTCTCCCTCTCCGACTTGCCCATCGCCCGAGCGGGCCTTGTCCTCCGTCGGGGCCGCCGCCCGGATCTTCTCGGTTTCAAGCTGCGGTAGTAGGTCGAACGGCCCACGGCCAGCGCCCTGCGCGCGGTCCCCCGCGCCCGCGTCCTCGGCGAGGCTCTCGGCCTCGCTTATCCAGACCTCCCGCCTCGAACGAGCGGCCCCTTTCAGAAGATTGAGGGCAGCCGGTTCTCGTCAATCGGCGCCAGCCCGAATCGCCGCCTCCATCCCGTCCGCGAATGCCTCCATATCCGACCGGGCGTTGTAGACGTACGGCGATACGCGCACGCTCTGTCCGCGCATTGAAACGCCCACCCGTCTGGCGTCCATCGCGCTGCCGACCGCTTGCGCGGAGACGGAGGCGGGCAGACGGCATCCGAAGAGGTGGGGGCTTCTCCAAGCCCTTCGTTCAATCTGGACTCCGAGCTCTCTCAGCTTCGGGATCCACTCTTCGGTGAGTGCTGCGCAGTAGGCGCTTGTCCGCTCGGGGTCCCACCTTCGAATCAGCCGAATGGAGGCTGCAAGCGCTGGGACCAACGCGAAATTGCTCCGCTGCCCAACCTCGAAGCGCGCCGCGCCCGGCTCATACTCCTCTTGGTATTCCACGAGGCCGGCGAAGTTCCGGGATCCCCGGCGCGCAATCCACGTTTCTTCCAGCGGCACGCCGTCCAGATAGCGCTCCCCGAAGTAGGCGAGCGAAAGAGAGTAGGGGCCGAGGAGCCATTTGTAGCCGGCGACCAGGAGCGCGTCCGGCTTCAGGGAGTCCACGTTTATCGGCGCGGCGCCTACGGACTGGGTGCCGTCCAGAATGAGCGCGGCCCCCACCTCCAAGGTTCTGGCCCGGATCGCCTCCAAGTCGAACCGCGTGCCGTCGGTCCAGTGCACCGTCCCCATCGCGACCGCCCGCGTGCCGGAATCAATCGCGTTCAAGATCCGGTCCGTCCACCCTTCGCCCCTAGCAGCCCCGGGCGGAGGCAAGACGACACGCAGCTCTCCGCCCGATTCTTGAAGCCTTCTTCTCCAAGAGTAGACGTTTCCCGGAAACTGCTGGTGGAGCAGCACAATGTTGGATCCCGGGCCCGCCGGCGTGTTGCGCGCCGCAGTCGATGCGGCATAGGAAACCGCGGGAACGGTGACGACCCTGCTCGCGTCGCTCGCGCCGATCAAGCGCGCGAAGTCGGCCTTGAGCTGCTCGACTGGCTCAAAAAACTCCGCCGTCGATATCGCCTGCGGAAAGCGCTTTCTTCTCAGGCCCGCAATCCCGGCCTCTTCCGCGACGCGAGGAAGAGGGCCCATGTAGGCGCAGTTCAGGTAGTGGGCATCCCGGGGCAGCGAAAACTCCTCGCGCTGACAGCGCAGCGGAGGGGTCACGGCCCTTCCGGCGCGGCGGACAGGTTCTCGTCCATCCAAGCTTGCGTCGCGTCATGCACTGGAATGGGAGCGGAGCGAAGATCCTCCATCGACATGCGGCGCACCATCTGGTGGGCCTCCACCAGCTCCGCTCGCTCTTCGGTCAGCACGCGCAGCAGGTGGCGCGCCACCTCGTCCGGAAGGTCGTCCCTCGCGACCACCCAGTTCATTGTGCCTGTGGTGGCGACGGGCCCGGGCAGATTGGGATAGGCGTCTTGAGGGATCTCCGCGGGCAGGTAGTAGGGGTAGCGCCGCGCGAGCGCCTCGATGCGATCCGCATCAATCGAAAGGAGCGTGGCGTTCGCCGTAGCCATCGCTTCCAGCACTGCTGCGCCAGGATACCCCACGGAGATAATCGCCGCGTCAATGGCGCGGTCCTTCAGCGCCAGAGCCGACTCGCTGAAAGAGAGATACCGAGCGTTCAGATTCTCATAGTTCAGGCCGTGAACTTCCAGAATCTGCCTAGCCATCTGTTCGGTGCCGCTCCCCGGAGGCCCCACCGAGACCGTCCCGCCCTCCATATCCGAGAGCGAGGCTGCAACCAAACCGTCACGCGCAACGACGTGAACCAGATTTGGGTACAGGGGCGCGAGAATCCTCAGGGAGGCGACAGGCTCCGGATAGTCCTGACCTCCGTGGTAGGCTTCGTAGACGGTATTGCCGGTCGCGAAGGCCAGATCCACCTGGCCGGTCCTCAGTCGGTTGACGTTTTCGACCGAGCCGCCGGAGACCTCCGCCGTATACTGCCTGAGCGTATCCGCCCGGGAAAGGCGCTGCGCGATCGCGCCGCCAAGGGGATAGTAGACTCCGCCGGTGCCGGCGGTGGCGAGGCTCATGAATTCCGCTCTTCCGCCCTCGCCGGCGCACCCAAAGAGAGAGAGGGGAATGAGCGCGACGACGACGGTCATGCGCGCACGGACCAAAAAGTGATTCATGGCTAGAAGGAGCATCCCTTTCAGTCTGCGGGTAGGGGGGCGCGGCTCGTGCCCTGACTGCTCCGGGGCGCGCGTCCGACAAACGCCCCCAGCAGGAAGAGCGCAAGGCCCAAGAGGCTTACGATCAGCGAAGTGGACGCCAAAGCCAGCGCTGCCAATATCAGCGCTGCTCTCCGCCAAGGCGCGAGCGGCCAGCGAACATAGCCGATGACGGCCCCGGCCAAGGCGATGACTGCGACCAATGCCCTAAAGAGGATCATTGCAATTTCGCCCGCGCCGCCATCTAGGAGCAGGGCCGAAGACCTCGCAAACATAAAGGGAACGAGGAACCCCCCGGAGGCAAGACCCATCGCGGTCCACGCCGTCTTCATCGGGCGCGAACCGGCGATTCCCGCCGCAGCGTACGCAGCCAAGGAAACCGGGGGCGTCACATTCGAAATACAGCCGAAGTAGAAGATGAAGAGATGCGCGGCCAGAAGCGGAACCCCAAGCTCCACCAGCGCGGGGGCGCCGATCGCGGCAAGCACGACATACGCCGCCGTCGTCGGAAGACCCATTCCCAAGACGATTGAGCCAGCTGCGGTCAGGAGGAGCGCGACGGTCAGATTGCCCTGAGAAACCACTCCGATCAACTCCGAGAGCCTGAGGCCGATGCCGGTGAGCGACGCCACCCCCACCACGATCCCGGCCGCGGCGCACGCGGCCGCGACTTGTACCGCTCCCGACGCGCCGGCCCTTAGCGCGGACTTGATCTTCCCCCAGTCGGGCCGGGTACTCTGGACGAGGCTCGCGACCGCAATGGACGAAACGACGCCCCAGAACGCCGCCCGCATCGGGGATCTCCCGAGCGCAAGCATCAGTACGACGACGACGATCGGCAGCAGCAGATGGATGCGATGCGCCACTGGCGCGTCCCGGCGGCGTTCAGTCGTCCCCAGGCCGACCATCCCGGCGCGGAAGTGGATGCCGAAGAGCAGCGCGACGTAGTACAGCGCCGCGGGAATCGCTGCGGCCACGGCCACGTTCAGATACGGGATCTGAGTCCATGTCGCGAGAATGAACGCTCCCGCTCCCATCACCGGCGGCATCAGCTGACCGCCCGTGCTGGCCGCGGCTTCGATGGCGCCTGAAAAAAACCGGCGAAAGCCCGATCGACGCATCAGCGGAATCGTGAACGCTCCCGTCGTGACGACGTTGGCGACGGCGCTCCCCGAGAGCGACCCCATAAAGGCGCTCGCCACCGCCGCGGTCTTGGCCGGCCCGCCCCGGGTCCCTCCGGCGATACGGTCGGCGAGGCCGATCAGAAGGCCTCCGCCTCCGGCGATGTCCAGGAAGGCTCCAAACAGCACGAAGAGGTAGACGAAGTCGGCCGAGACCCCCAGCGGCACGCCCCAGACTCCCTCGGTCGATAGGAACAGCTGCTCGATGATTCGGGCGGGCGTATACCCCCGATGGGCGAGATCGCCGGGAAGCCATGGCCCGGCGAGCGCATAAAGCAATGCGCCTCCGGCCACGACCACCAGACCCCAGCCCGTCGCCCGGTAGGCGAGGATCAAGACCGCGACAATCACGACCGCGCCGGCCGCCAAGTCGAAGTCGGTCGGAAAGCCCGACCTGGACACCAGCTCCCGATGCTCCGCCACCAAGTACCCTGCCGAGAGCGCAAGCAGGATCGCGAGGAGCGCGTTGAATGCCCACCCCGGCCAGCTCTTGGGCGGCCTCGCGACCCCCACGCCCATAAAGGCAAGCACGCCCATCAACGCAAGGTGAATGGGCCGTTGAACGAGCGCCGTGAATGGCGAAGCGCCGGCGCCGTAGAGGTGAAACGCCGCCGCCAGGAGAGCAACCGCAAGAACGCCGCCAGCCAGCCAGCCGCCGCCGGCTTGGGACGGCCGGCCTTTCCTTTCCGCAGCCAGAGCTATCCGGGGCTGCCGGCGGCGGGACCCGATCCCGGTCGGATCACCCCCGCGAATCGACTGCGGATTGCTTGGTCGGGGGCAGTCGACCGAGCGCGCCCCGGCGGCAAAGCCGGTGTTGCGGGTCGCACGTCAGGTCTCTATCGAATTCGCGCTGCCGCACGCGAATGGACGGCGCTTTCTCCGCTCCTTGAGCGGCGCGGGCGAGGGGCGGACAATGCGATCAGTAGAGCCGGAATGTCGGAATGTCGACGAATCCCCGGGGGCGCATCCTTCTCGGCCTTAGGGTCGCGAGTAGGCGTCCAGCCCAGAGCTAGAATATCGTCGCGGCAATCGCGCAGAATGCCACCCAGAGCGCCAGCGCATAGCCGTAGGTCTTCCCCCAAGTCTTGCCGGCGGCGCCCCTGCCGCTCGCCATTGCCACCAATCCGGCGGCGACGACGGCAAAGAACCAGAACTCAAAGAGCCTCAGCATCGAGAGAAAGCTCCCGAGAAACGTCTCGGGGTCGATCCCGGGCACGAGCGTGCCCAGAGTCAGATTGATCATTAGCGGATTCCCGGTCGCTAGAACGGCGGCCAGCCCGACGATCGTTCCAAGGACCGATATAATCGTCGCGTGCGCCACGACCGAAAGCCCCTGCTTAAAGCTGAAGCCGTACCCCAGCGCGATGCCAAAGATGACGAATGCAACCGCCCCTTGGGCCAAGATAAGAATGGGGATGGTGATGAGCGTTCCACCGGCGGCCATGTACGGCATGAAGGGCCCCATCATTTCCAGCGCCGCCTCGGTTTGGTCTGGATCCGGATTGTCCGAAAGCGCTTGCTCGAAGCCCTGCATGTAAACCTCGGATGGCGCAACCGCCATGAGCACGGCGGTCAGGACTGCGACCGTCGCCGCGGTCCCAAACCACACCGGACGATCCCGCAGCGCCTCAAAGAGGCGTCCGGGGTTCATGATCGTCTCCACAAGCCGGACGGGTAGAGACGGTATGCTCACATCGCCTGTATCGCGGAAATCGTTCATGCTTCCTCTCATCTCAGGTGGCTGCTGCAACGTGACGCCGTGACGAACTGCAGCTCGCAATCTATCGGACGGCGCGCCGCGCCGCGATTGTAAAACGCCCTCCGCTCCATCCCCCGCCGGCGGTCGGGCTCCCCGCGCGAGGAAGAGACGGACGACGGCGGGCGGCCGCCAGCGCCCGACTTCGGGGCCGCTCGTTTTTCACGCCAAGGCCCCCGTCCGAGCTCGGAATCCGCTCCGCAAGTAACCGGCGCGTAAAGGTCGCGGCCCTAGGCGATTCGCCTCGCGACCAAACCGTGCCCGCCCAACTGCTTTCCAGCTCGCTGCGAATCGGGATGCCCTTCGCCGCGTCCCACAGGATGCTCCCGCCCAGATCGGCGCGCAGCTCGACAGCTCCGCTCCCCCGCAGCTCCCCCAAGGCCGTAAGCGTTCCCGAGACGGCGAACTGGGGGATCCTCTCGCCAAGCACCGTGGAGTCCTCCAGCGACACGAAGCTGCGTATCATCGTGACGGAAAGCGGCGGACCGCCTCCTTGGGCGGGCTCCGACTGGACCCACTCCGCCGTATCCGCCCAGAACTCCGGACGGGAGTCGGACACTGGAAAGACCGGGAAAAAGACGCGGGCGAGCAAGGCAAGGAAGGAGAGGCCCGCAACGTCCGGCGCAATCCGAGGCGCAGCCGCCGATCTAACCCTGCCCCTCGAGTCGAGGGCAACGAACAGCTCTCCTTCGCGAACCAGACCGCCGGGCGCGCTGGCCGGCGGCGCGCCGTTCAGCGAGGTCGTCCGCGAGAGGACCGCGATCAGCGCTCTCGCCTCCCGCCCGGAGGGCCCTTGTTCAAGCTCCAGGCCAAGCTCGGCGGTCGCCTCCCAGGCCCACGTCTCCCGCGTCCCCAATGCGCCTTCCATCGTTCCGGACTCAAAGCCCGTGACCAGGTAGGATGCGAAGGAAGCGCCGTACTCGGGGAGCGAGGGAGGGGAGACGGAGGGCGGACCGGTCGCGCAGCCAGCAGCGAAAAGGGCCCCGCCGACGCGCGCAAAAAGCCACAGTCTGCCGATCATTTCCTCAGGTACGCCTTACGCAGCGGCGAGAAGAGCGGATCTACTTGGAAGCTCGGTCTGCCCGCGCGGTCCCGCCAGGTTAGCTTTTTGATGCGGCGCGCTACCGCGCTCCGAACGAGGGGCGCGAACTCGAAGGACCTCCTCGCCTGCGCCCGCGCCACCTTCAGTGAACCCGAAGCAACAGCATGAGCTACCGTACAAACCCGGACCGAATTCTGGAGGGCATCGACCGCGCTCGAAGTCGCAATATGGAGCGGGCGCTCGCGCTGAACGACCGCAGGACGCGCGGCTGGACGCTTGACAGCACGGTTCCAGAACCCGACGCGACGACGCCGGAGCGGATGGCGCGGATCTTTGGCCTCGTCGAAACCGCGTACCGAAACGCCGCCGCCGGTCGGGAAATGGGTCCTCTGGCCGCGCGATTTCAGAAGATCGGAGACATCTCGTCTCAGGACGCGCTGGGCGACGTGAGCGTCTCCGTCCAGTTCTTGGGCCTTCCCGCTGAATCACTGGGACCTTCGGACCGGGGAATGAGGCAGTGGCAGGAGGCCGTTGACATCGCGGCGTTCCACGTCAAGCCCGAAGACCTACGGGAAGCGGAGCTGGAAACCAGAACGTCCCGCCCCGACATCAACGCGATGAAGGTCCTCCGCCTTCGGCTCCGGGATGGGGTGCGCAGCGTCTGCCGCAAAATTGAGGGGCGCATCCGCGAAGCGCTTCGAGAGCGCGCGGACTTCGGGCATGTGCAGGTGGAGGTGACGTTGGATATTCGGCCCGCGGACGCTGGCGGGCCCGACGAAGCGGAGCCGCAGCCCACGCAGTAGCAAGCCGCTTTAGCGGCTTTCGGTTGGGGCCGATTTGGCCATGGCGGGGCCCCTTCTCGGCTGGTAGTCTTCGGTCTTCCGTAACCGAACACGCTTGACCGAGGGGCCATGGCCAAGGACAGAGCCCTCGACCCGGACCGCGCGCCGGGGGCTCCGGTCGAACGACTGGACGCTCGAGCGCCGGTCGTGGAGCTCGTGGATCGAGTGATCTCCATCGCGATCAGTCGGCGCGCCAGCGACATTCACGTCGAACCTACGGGGACGCCTCCAAGCAAGACCCGGATCCGCATCCGGGTCGACGGGGTACTGACCGGGGCAGCCGAGCTCCCCCGAGGCCTACACGAAGCCTTCGTTTCGCGGCTCAAGATCCTCGCTAGGCTGGATATCGCGGTGCGACAAAGACCCCAGGACGGCGGCTTTACGCATCCCTGGAAGGGCTCTCGGATCGGAGTCCGAATGTCTACGATTCCAGTTCAGGCGGGCGAGAAGGCCGTCCTCCGACTGCTGAACCCCGAGGCGGCGCCACGGGACCTTGCTTCGCTGGGAATGCACCCCGCCGACCTCGAGCGCGTGCAGCGGACCTTGGAGCGCCAGGAAGGCGTCCTGATGGCGGCGGGCCCAACCGGAAGCGGGAAGACCACCACGCTCTCCGGCGCCGTCGCCGGTCTTTCGGCCGAGCAGCTGAACATCGTGACGCTGGAGGACCCGGTCGAGTACCGGCTCCCCGGAGTGGCCCAGATGTCGATCGGTCGAAAATCCGGTCTGGACTTTCCGGTGGCGCTTCGGGCCGCTCTGCGTCAAGACCCAGACGTGATTTTGGTGGGGGAAGTACGCGACCGGGAAACGGCGGAGATTGCCATGTCCGCCGCCGTGACGGGACATGTGGTGTTGACCACGATCCATACGGTAGACGCGCCCAGCGCCATTGTCAGGCTTCTTGAAATGGGCGTGCCGGCCTTTCTCGTGGCCGGAGGACTCGCGGGTGTCATCGCGCAAAGGCTGGTGAGGCGGGTCTGCGCGAAGTGCGGAGGCTTAGGCTGCGCCGAATGCTCCGGAGGCTATTCGGGGCGGTGCGGCGTCTTCGAAGTGCTCGTGGTGGACGACGAGATCAGAACGGCGATCGCCCAGAAGGTCCCCATCACCCACCTGCGCCGGCTTGCTCGCGAAAACGGCATGGGCTCAATGGCGCAAGACGCCGTTCGCAAGCTCAGGGCCGGAATTACGACGCGCGCGGAAACGGAGAAAATCGTGTCGCGCTCGCGGCACGCGGCGGCGCAGTGCCGGAGCTGCTCGGCGCTGCTTCCCCCTGGCGCGGCGGGGTGCCCACAGTGCGGCGCGCCCCGCTTCAAGACCTGTCGCTGCGGGCAGACAGTGAGCGACGAGTGGCGTTACTGCCCGCAGTGTCTTCGCCGTCTGGACCCCTAAACTGGATCCAATTCGCCCCTATTGACGCAAGCCTCTATCTAGAGCTCGGACCGAAACTCCGCCTTGCGCACCGTAAGCTCCCTGATCCTGCGCTCTCTGGGAACGACGCCAATGCCCAGCCCATCCGGAACCGGCATCATCCCGTTTTCCATTTCGAATTCCGGCGTGACAATGTCCTCGTCCCAATACCTTCGGGACTCCGAGATGTCGCCCGGAATGGTACACCCCGGAAGACTCGCCAACGCCACGTTGTAGGCTCGACCGATCCCGGACTCCAGCATCCCCCCGCACCACGCCGGCCAGCCGGCCTCGCGCGCTATGTCGTGAATTCCAATTGCTTGAGCGAATCCCCCAACGCGCCCCGGTTTGATATTGATGATTCGCCCAGAGCCAAGGTGAATCGCGAGCCTTGCGTCGTCCCGAGAGCGAATTGACTCATCCAGACACACCGGCGTTTTGATGTTCGCCTGAAGCGTCGCATGGTCCAGCAGGTCTTCATGCGAGAGCGGCTGTTCAACCATGAGAAGATCGATTCCGTCCAGCTCCCGCAATCGACTAAGGTCCCGGGGAAGGCGATAGGCGGAATTGGCGTCCGCCATCATCGGAATGGCGCCGAATCTCTTCTGTACGGCTGCGAGCATCTCCACATCGCGACCGGGCTTGATCTTGATCTTGATCTTCCGGTAGCCCTCGCGCAGGAAGCCCTCCACCTTTCGCAGCAGATCGTCGTCGGAAGGCTGAATGCCGATCGAAACCCCGGCGGGCGCCTCGCGGGCCGTTCCCCCAATCAGCGCGCGCAACGAAATGCCCCTGCGCTTTGCCTCCATATCCCAGAGGGCCATCTCCACCGCGGCCTTCGCCATGGGGTGCCCCCGAATCCACCCGGCGGGACTGTACTCTCTTGCATCGTTTTGGACCGGGAGCTTCACCAACTCGGGAAGCAGCCATCGGGTCAGCGTTCGCCACGCGGAATCGGTGGTCTCGTAAGAGTAGCCGGGCTCCTCGCCGGCGACGCACTCCGACCATGCGCTCACGCCGTCCGACTCCAACTTCAACAGGAGGATCCTTCTTCGCGTCGTTACCCCTGAGCTGATCTCAAAGGGCTCCCGAAGCTGAAGCGGGATTTCTCGAAGAACAGCCCGCTGAATCATCGCCTAGGAGAAGCCTCGGCCAGAGGCAACGCGCGAGCCCGCCGTAGGCGGAAGAGCGTCGCTTGCCCGGTCCGCCGGCTAACTTCGGGCGCGCTCCCTTCGACGCAACGAGTAAAGGCCCGTAAGGAGGGACCGCTCCGACCCCGTTTCCACGCCGCCGGCCAAGAGAGCCGTCGCGATTTGTCGAACGGTGTAGTCTTCACCCCACACGCGCCTAAAGTGCTTGTACGCGGCAGTCGGGCCCATCCCCTCAAAGGTTCGGTCCGGAACCACCGGGTCCGGCTTCGTGGGCGCTTGGACCCTGCGCCGGCGCCTTGATGGCGTCTTCTTCTTCGCCGTGCCCGTTCTTTTTCGAGCCGACGCGGCTTTCTTTTTCGCTTGAGCTTCCAGCAGCCCGTCCAGCTGGTCGGTGAGGGATTCGATCAGGGCATTATTGCTGTCGTACGCAGCCCTCTCGGTCTTCGTCATGCGAGAGAGCGCCTTCTTCATGATCTCCTCTCGACCGTCCCTGAGAGCGGCGAGGGTTTCTTCAACTGACGATTTAATTCTGTCGCGCATGCGTAACTCCGGTTAGGAGAGTCTCAAGTCGAACTCTCGAGTGGTATTGGGCCGTTACAGGGCGTCCGCGTCGCCGCCGCTCGCCTCATCCGTTGCATCGGTCTGCTCTTCGACCGCGGAGGAAGGAGCATCTCCAGCTCCCGCGACCGCCGCCTCGGCTGCCGCCGCTTCCTCTTCGGCCTTTTCCCGCTTAATCCGCTGGCGGCGACGAATCGCATGCAGCCCGGTCAGCATGGAGCTGGTGCTGGACGCGTCCGCCCCGCCATGCCATAGCGAATCCCTGATGCGCGCGACTGGGTGGTCTTCCCCGAAACGCTCGACAAAAGCGCTGTACGCGTCAGTGGTGCCCATGCCTCGGAACATCCCCGGCGCCACGTCCGGCAGCGGCTCGAACTTTCCGCGTTTTAGCCCCTGGCGCCTCTTTGGAGCCGGCTTCTTGCGCCGCGTTGGCGTTTTTCGCGCAGGAGCGCGCGCGGCGATTGTTTTCTCCAGCCGCTCCTCAAGAATTTCGATGAGTTCGCCGCACTCCTGATGAAACGCCTGGTCTCGCTTGGGCAGCTTTCCAAAGGCCGCCCTCACGCGGGCCTTTTGGTCTTCCTTGATCCGATTTAGCGCGTCGTTGAGCGCGTCAATTGCTGCTTGCTGCATTCTACCTCGCCGGTGTAATGGACCTTTTGTGGGTTGAGTCAATCTAATACGGATATTTGGATTGGGTCAAATAACATGCGCCGCCTATAGACACTCAAGGAGTCCGGAAAGAAGCGCGATCCGACGGGGCGCATCATCAACAAATATATGTTCTGACTTGGTGTGGGCGCCCGCGCCGTCCACTCCCAACCCGTCCAACGCGGGACATCCCGCAGCTGACGCAAAGTTGCCGTCGCTAGCCCCGCCCGTCGAGCCTTCACCCAGTTCAAAGCCGATGTAGGCCGCAATCGCCTGCGCCTGGCGGATGAGGCGGGCCGATTCCGGGGTACGCTCGAGTGGACCGCGGTTGATTCCCCCCCTGAGCGTGAGCGCGCATCGTTCATCCGATGTCCGCAGCGCCCGCATTCGCTTATCCGCCTTCTCTCCCGCTTCGCTGGACCAGAAACGCACGTCAATGCTGCACGACGCGCGGTCCGCGACCACGTTGGAGCGCTCGCCGCCCCGAATGACTCCAACATTGACCGTGCACGCCGCATCTTGGATCCTGCGCGCCTCCACCGCCAGTTGGGCGATCTCGTGCACGGCGCTCGCCCCCTTCTCGGGCTCAATGCCCGCGTGCGCGGAGCGGCCCCGCACTTCGAGCTCGTACGTAGCCACGCCCTTTCGACGCGACTTCAAGCCGCCCCCCGGAATCGGAGGCTCGATAACCAGCGCTGCGCGGGCCGCGCGCGCCCTCTCTTCCACGAGCGCGCGAGAGGTGGGCGAGCCGATTTCCTCGTCGCACGTAATCAGGAATTCGACGTCCCCGGAAGGACGGCCCCCCTTTTCCCGAAGCGCCCGGAAGGCTTGTATTGTCGCCGCCAAGCCGGACTTCATATCGTAGATCCCCGGACCGAACATCTTGTCGCCCTCTCTCCGGCGCGGAAGCGAGTCCAGGACGCCGACGGGATGCACCGTATCCATATGGCCGATGAAGAGCAGCGGCGGTCGTTCGCTTCCCCGCATCCGAAAGGAAGCCAGCAGGTGGTCCCCGAACCCTTGGGAGGGAAACCGCCGCACGCGGGCTCCTACGGACTTCAACTGATCTTCCAGCAGCTGCGCGCACCTGCGGTTGCGGAGAGCATCCCTGGAAGGCGACTCCGCTTCCACAAGTCGCTCCAGCAGAGACATAAACTCCGGGAGGCGCGCCCGGGCGTCCGGCAGCGCGACGCTCGGGCGTTTCTTCACCTCGCCGTCCCTTGGCGGCGACGGCCTCTCGGCTGCGCCATCCTGCGGTACGACTCGTCCAAGAGCTCGACCGGATGGACGGGCCGGGTTTTCGCGCCCCTGATCCTGAGCTCCGCTCCGATCTGCATGATGCACCCCGGGTTGCCCGTGACCGCGAGCGCGGCCCCCGTCTCCAAGATACGATCCACCTTGTCGCCCCCGATCCATCCGGCGAGCTCCGGGTGGTTTATGCCGTATAGCCCAGCCCCGCCGCAACACTCCGTCTCTCCTTCGACCTCCTTCAGCGTTAGGCCGGGAATCGCCCTCAAGACCTGCTCCGGGCTCTGACTCACGCCCTGTCCATAGATCAGATGACAGGGCGCGTCGTATGCGGCTTGGACGCGAATCGGGCTTCCCTGCACGGGACCCTTCGCGGCGAGGAGCGTAGAGACATCGACAACTTTCTTCGAGATTCGCCGCGCCTGTCTCCTGGCTTTTGATCCTGCCGGAAAGAGGTCGTGCAGAGCGGCCATCGTCGCGCCGCAGCCGGAGGCGTTCGTGACGACGTGATCCAAGGCGCGGCCCTCAAATGCGTCAATGTTGCGCCTGGCCAAGGCGCGCGCCCGGCGCAGGTCCCCGGCGTGGGCGCTGAGAGCGCCGCAGCACCCCTGGCCTCTAACGCGCACGACCTGATACCCGTTCTGCGCGAGCACCCGCCGCGTCGCTCGGTTCACTCGCTGGAAGAGACCCTTCTGGACGCACCCTTCGAGAATGCCCACCCTGAGCGCGGCTTCTTCGCCCCGCTTGTGGTCCCCTTCGCTCTCGCTGGGCGGCACAGCCTCCGCGGCGACGGCGCCAAAACGCTTTGTCGAGGCGGGGGTCGTCGACGCCAGCATCGCCATCATAAAGCGCAGTCTACCCAAGATTCCCGCGCCCTTTGGGAGGATTCGGGCGAGCGCTGCCGGCAGCCGGACGGCACGGACGATCCTGGCGAAGAAAAAGAGGGGCCCCGCAATCCAACTGGTAGTAAAGGCGCGCAGCTGGACCCTCTCCGACAGGGGTCTCGGGATCGCCTCGCCAGCAACGTGTCGCGCCAGCTCCAAGAGGTGACCGTAGGGCACTCCCGACGGGCAGACCGGCTCACAGGCGCGGCAACCCAAGCATCGGTCGATGTGCTCTTGAAACGCGGCGCTCTCGGGGCCGATGCGCCCCTCCACGACGGCTTGCATGAGAAAAAGCCTCCCCCGAGGCGAGTCGGCTTCGTCGCCCAGCCTCCTGTACGTGGGGCATGCCGGCAAGCAAAAGCCGCAGTGCACGCAGCCCTCAAGCCCGCTCTTCTGGCTCTCGATCGCCTCTCTCAGCGCCGCGTCTCGGCTCATGGGATCCTTGAGGCAAAGACGCCCGCTGGATCGAACGCCTCCTTTAGGCGCCGCGAGACCCGTCGCTTTCCCTCGGAAGATCTTCCCCACGACTTGCCCGGTCCGAATGGCGCTTCACGGACCGTTACGGCTCCGCCCAGAGCCTTGGCCTCCTTCGCAAGAAGACTCGCCCGCGCGGAAAGCGCCGCTGGACTAAGGTCGTCGCGCGAGCCAAGGAGCCTGACTTCGACGACCCCCGCGAGCGCATCCACCGTGAGCAGGATGTCATCGCGCGCGCACGCCCGTCGGGCGACATCCACCGCCTTGGGCGCATGGCTCGGCAAGACGTGGATCGCAAGGGAAAGCGCCGCCTCGTCGCAAGTCCGGGTTTGGCGGCCATGAAAGCGCTCGCTTTCCTCGTCCCGAAGCACGAGATCGGGCGCGGCCCCAACCGCGCGCCCGAGGAGCTGCTCCACGCGCGCGGCTTCTTTCTTGTCTGCGAGAATGCGCGCGGAAAGCGCCGCATCAAAGGCTCGCGCCCCGCCTCCAGGCAGCTCCCGCGAAGAATGCACGCTCGCTTGGGCGACCGGGATGTGCGCGAGCCTCAAGGCTCGCGCGCGGTCAAGGGCTTCTTCCCAAGTACTCGCGTACACGACCGTGATGTCGCGCGAACTCCTCGGTTGCAGCCGCAAAGACAGCGCAGTGATGACACCCAGACTCCCGCGGCTGCCGATGGCAAGACGGGTAAGATCGAAGCCCGCGACGTTCTTGACGACCCTTCCGCCCAAGGACGCGGGCTGTCCTCGTCCGGTGACCATCTCCAACCCCAGGATGTTGTCCTTCACTCCCCCGTAGCGTCCCCGCAACGGGCCCGCTCCGCCGCACGCCGCAAGCGCCCCCAGCGTCCCCTGCGTCCTTCCCGGAGGATCCACCGGAAACCACTGCCCATTTGGGCGGAGCATCGCGTCGAGTTCGCTCCAGGTCATTCCCGAGCCAACCGTGGCGGTCAGGTCCGCAGGCTCGTATTGAATCGCCTTGCGCATCCGGCGCGTTGAGAGCACAAGGTCCGCGTCCCGCGTCCAGCCGCCTCCGTGAAGCCACCCGCCTCGGCCCGAAGGGAGCAGCGTCTTCCCCTCGCGGACGGCGCGATGGACAAGACCCGCGACCTCGCCCGTCGACTCCGGGAGCGCGACCAAGCGGCTCGGGCCGCGACCATCGGCGCCCGCGAGCTCTTGGGCGGACACTCCGCCCAGCACCCGCTCAAGCCGAGCCGTCACCGCGGCGCAGGCGCTTCAGCGCCGAGCTCGTCCGGAAGGACCTTTCCTGGATTCATCACGCCGCGCGGGTCGAAGGCGTTTCGGCACGCGCGCATGAGCGCGAGCTCCTCCTCGCCGTGGATCAGCCGCATGTGGTGGCGTTTGTCCATGCCCACGCCGTGCTCTCCCGTGATCGTTCCGCCGACGCCCACGCACAGCCGCATGATCTCGCCCGAGGCTTTCTCCACCCGTTCCAGCTCCTCAGCGTCGCTTCGGTCAAAGAGGATGTTGGGATGGAGGTTGCCGTCGCCGGCGTGAAATACATTTGCAACCTTCAGCTGGTATCGCTCGCCGATCCGGGATATTCCCTCCAGTATCTCGGGAAGACGCGTCCTGGGGACCGTCGCATCCTGAACCAGAAGATCGGGAGCTATGCGGCCCATCGCTCCGAAGGCCTTCTTGCGGCCCCGCCAGAGCGCGGCCCTTTCCTCTTCCGTCCGCGCGAGCCTTGTCTCTCTCGCCCCCGCGGCCGCGCAAAGCGCATCGGCTTTTCCAATATCGTCGTCCAAGCCCGCCTCCAACCCGTCAAACTCAACGACGAGCGCGGCGGCGGCGTCGGTAGGATAACCGGCGGCGAAGACGCTCGCCTCCACGGCCCTGATCGTCTCGCGGTCCACAATCTCCATCGCGGCGGGCATCATCCCCGCCGCGACAATCGAGGATACCGCGCGCCCGGCGTCGCGGATTCGATCAAAGATCCCAAGCATCGCGCGAGCGGCTTCGGGCGCCGGAAGGAGCATGACTTCAATTTCCGCCGCGATCCCGAAACACCCTTCGGATCCGACGAAGAGACCCAAGAGGTCGTAGGCGTCTCCTTCGCCTCCGCCGCCAAGCTGGAGCGTGGATCCATCCGGAAGCACCACCTTCAGGCCGGCCACGTAACGCGACGTCACGCCGTACTTCAGGCAGTGCGGCCCCCCGGAGTTTTCGGCGACGTTGCCGCCGATGGTGCACGCGGTCTGAGAGGACGGATCGGGGGCGTAGTACAGCCCGTGCTTGGCAACGGCGCGGGAAAGCTCGGCGTTGACCACGCCGGGCTCAAGCGTCGCCCTGCGGTTCTCGGCATCAACCGACAGGATCCGGTTCATCCTCGCGGTACCGACGATGATCGCGCCGTCCTTGGCCACCGCGCCGCCGGAGAGGCCCGTGCCCGCCCCCCGGGGGACGATGGAGCGCCCGGCGGACGACAGCAGCCGCACCACCTCCGCCAGCTCCCGGGCGTTGCCCGGAAGCACGACGGCCCCAGGGCGCTCTCGGTACGCCGTCAGCCCGTCCGACTCATATACGAGAAGCCGATCGTCATCCGTGATGACGGCTCCGGCGCCCACGACATCCAGGAGTCGTCTGCGGAGAGACCCGGACAGCTTCTCGGGCACGCCTTACTTCCTCTCCAAGAAATCCAAGATTCCGCGCACGCCCCTTGCCGCCATGGAGAACACCCTAGGCTCCAGTTCGCCGTAGATCTCCGCCGCCAGCCGATCCGGATCGCATGGGACGCCCCGGGACAGCGCATCCCGCACTTGGCGAACGCGCTCCAGCCGGTGCCGCCGGTACCTTCTGATCGCCCCAACCGGATCCAATATCGGCTCGCCGTGGCCGGGCAGCAGCCTTTGCGCCCCCCATTCCTCCAACTTGTCCAGCGACGTCAGATAGTCGGCCACTCCCCCGGAGTACTCCCCGACCCACGTCGTATCGCCCTCGCCCAGAATCAGGTCGCCCGTAAAGACGGCGCGCGACTCCAGGAGGCCGAAGCAATAGTGCTCCCGCGCGTGTCCGGGCGTGTGGATCGCCTCCAAGCCGCCTAAAGAAGTGTTCAGGACTTCGCCGTCTTCCATGCTCTCGTATCCGGGGCCGCGCACCCGAGCGCCCAATCTCCGGGCAAGCGCGGGCGCTCCTTCGGCATGGTCTCCGTGGCCATGCGTCAATAGGATCGTCGCCGTCTCTTCGCCCGAGGCGATCCTCGCGGCTCTTTCGATGTGCCCGGCCTCGCCCGGTCCAGGGTCAATGACGAATGCGCCTCTGCGCGGACCGGACAAAATGACATACGTCCGAGTACCGTCCAATGTGAACGGCCCGGGATTTGGCGCCCGCAGGGTGACAAGCCCGCCGGGGTCCAAACCCCCTGCTATGCGCGCGCGCGCCGCCGTTCGTGGGCGAGCTGCCTAGCCAAAGCGTCCGCAATCATCTGGACTGCCGCCTCATCTCCGGGGCCAAACGCTTCCGCCTTCTTGGAATCAATGTCGATCTGGCCCAAAATTACGTCGTCGACGGCAATCAACACCACCATTTCAGAGCGGACGTCGGGAGAGCAGGACAGGTAGTTCTCGACTTGCGTCACATCCGAGACCAGCTGGTTTTTCCGCGTGGCGATTGCCGTCCCGCAGACGCCTTCGCCCACGGGGATCACCGCATGCTCGGTGTTCTCGCCCATGTAGTTGTGAAGCCAAAGCTCCGTGTCGTTGGCGCGGAGGAGATACACGCCAACCCAGTCGTACCGGTCGACGGAGCTGAGCGCCCTGACCGCATATCGGAGCAGCGCGTCGGAAAGGTGGCCCTCCAAGCGCATGCCTTCAATTTCTGAAACAACCTTCGTGGCGTCGATCATCTCTTCAAGAACCGAGCCCGATGAGGGCGATGAGCGCGGTGAGCAGCAGGAAGACGATAAACACTCCGGCCGCCGCGACCAGCTGGAAGGTCAAGAACCCCGCGCCAAAGTAGAACCCCGCCCTAAACAGCTCTCCCGGGGATCGTTGGCTCATTGTGCTCGGTCCTCCGTCCTCCAGTCGCGGGTTTTGAACGGCGGGCATATCAACAGCCCTAACGGTCGAATATAACCTTCCCCTCCGAAAGACGAACGAAAAAAGCCGCGATGAGACGCGCCGCGGCGAAAAGGTCGCTCGTAGACACGACCTCCGACGGGGAATGCATGTACCGGTTGGGGATCGAGACGAGCCCCGTTGGAATCCCGCCTCGCACCAAATGAATGGCGTCCGCGTCGGTGCTCGTCCGCAGCGGGGCCGCCTGAATCGTGAAGGGGATGTCCTCGTCGCGGGCGGCGGCGGCGAGGGCGTCGAAGACGCCGGGATGGGTCGTCGACCCCCGCGTTAGCACCGGTCCGCCGCCCAGTTCGTGCTCTCCGACCAACGCCTTGTCCACCTCCGGGACATCGGTGGCGTGCGTCACATCCACCACGATGGCGGCGTTCGGTTCCGCGAGGTAGGCGCCCGCTCTGGCGCCCCCGCCGCCATACCCGATCTCCTCCTGCGCCGTGGCTGCGGCGACTGCCCGCCCATTCGGCGCCGGATCGGACTCCGCAATCAGGCGAAGCGCCTCCAAGACGACAAAGGCGCCCACTCGATTATCAATCGCGCGACTTGCGATCCGGTCGCCGGCCAAACGGACCATCCGGGCGTCGATGACGCCTGGGTCTCCGACGCGAAGGCCCATCTCCAGCGACTCCTCCTTGGACGATGCGCCGACATCAACCCACAGCGCCTTGATCTTCGCCACCTTCTTGCGCTCGGCAGCCTCCATCAGGTGAATCGCCTTGCGGCCCACGACCCCCGGCACCTCGCCCTTGCTCGTCCGAATGCGCACGCGCTGCCCCACCAGCACCTGCGGATCCCACCCGCCGATCGCGGCGAAGCGCAAGAGGCCGGACTTCTCCAGGTGCGTCACCTGAATTCCGATCTCGTCGATATGTCCGGCCATCAGGAGCACAGGCTTCCCGCTTCCCGTCGCCGCATAGCTGTTTCCAGTCTTGTCCGCCCAAACCCGGTCCGTGAAATTGAGCGCCTCGTCCCGCCACACTCGGGCAGCATGGCCTTCGAAGCCGGACGGACCGGCCTCGCCCAGAAGGCGTTCCAAAAACCCGAGCCTCTCGCTAGCCGGGCCAGTAGCCGACCGTTTCTTGCTGTCGTTCATCGTCCCGCCTCGTGAATTTCGATTTTGTCTATTGTTTCTAGGGGTTTAGAGCCGCCGGAGGGGCTTCGCCGATAGACCTCGACCGGAGGCGAAGCAGCGCTTCCCTTGGCGATCCGCTGGGCGGCAAACCGGATTGCAAGCTTCTGGAGCAGCCTTCTCGATACCGGGATAAGGAGCCCAAACCCCAAAATGTCGGTCAATACGCCGGGCGTGAGCAGCAGGGCGCCCCCAACCAGCACTGAGAGCCCGTCCAGGAGCGATGCGTCGGGCAACCGACCGGAGGAAAGGTCCGCCCCTGCTCGGGCAAGCGCGGCCATTCCCTGTCTTCTGGCCAACAGGGCGCCCAGAAAGCCGGTACCCACCACCAATGCCGCGGTCGAAAGAGCGCCCAGCCACTGGCCAACCTTGAGGAGCAGGGAGAGATCGAGGAGCGGAAGGACCACGAAGAGCAGGATCAGCCTACCCTTCATGTCGCGCTCCGAGTCTTTTCCAATACGGAAATGAGCCCGAACTGGGGTGAGGTTGTGCGGAGGTGAGGGGGGTTGATTCCGGGGCTTGGGACGGGTGGGTGCATGGGCACGATAATAGGCGGAATGGGGGGAGCGCAACGCCGGTGGTCGGTGCGGGATCGGGCGTTTGTGGCGTTTGCGCGGATTCGGTGGATTTCGTGGGGTTCTGGAGAAATCGGATGCTTCAGGATCGACGGAGAGGCGCGAGCGGAAGGCGGCCGGGCCGTTACCCCTCGGGAAATCGGCGCTTTCGGAGCGGCGGGCCGGGCTTTGGGTCGGGGTTTGCAGTTTGCCCGGTCTTCGGCGCCGGCTATTTCGCTGGCGGGTGGAGCCGTCCGGGAGTTCCGAGCATCGAGCCGAAGGACCCTCCCACAGTCCGCAGGCCGAGGCCCGGGCGGCGAAGCCGCAAGGCCATGCGGTCGGCCCTGTCCGGGCTGCCGGCTATGCGCAGGAGGCCGGAGGTCCACCTCCCCCTGTCAGCGTCTGTTGACGTTGATGCGCGCCCGAGCCCGAGGCCTGCGGAAACGGCGGGAAATCGAGGGCGCGCCGCTTCGGTCCGTCGCCGCGTCAGGCGCGCGGATTCGGTGGATTCCGTCGTGTTTCGGAGAAATCGGATGCTTCAGGATCGACGGAGAGGCGCGAGCGGAGGGCGACCGGACCTTTACCCCTCGGGGAAATCGGCGCTTTCGGAGCGTCCGGACTGTTCCGGCGCCGGGATTGAATGTTGCCCGGGTCTTCGGCGCCGGCTATTTCGCTGGTCGGCGGGAGGCGGGCGGGAGTTCCGGGCATCGAGCCGAAGGACCCTCCGACAGTCCGCAGGTCGAGGCCCGGGCGGCGAAGCCGCAAGGCCATGCGGTCGGCCCTGTCCGGGCTGCCGGCTATGCGTCGGAGGCCGGAGGTCCGCCTCTCCCTGTCACGCGTCTGTTGACGTTGATGTCGGCTCAAGCTCGAGGCTTGCGGAAACGGCGGGAAATCGAGGGCGCGCCGCTTCGGTCCGTCGCGGCGTCAGGCGCGCGGGGCGAGTCTGATGAGGCGGAAGAGCGCGGAGCGCGCCTTCTGCACGCCCTTGGCGGCCTCGAGATCGTCCTCTTGCATGGCGAGGCGTTCGAGCGATTCGAGGGAGACGCCGGGCTTGAGGAAGCGCTCGGCGTCCTCGATCGACTTGAACTTGTCGAAGGGCGTGGCGACATCCTCCTGCCGGTAGCTGCGCTTGACCCTGCCGTTTGCCCCTACGGTCTCCGTCGGGAAGAGGCAGGGCCGGTGGTAGTTCAGGAAGCTCGAGAGTCGGTCGAGGTACGCATTGACGGGCGGGACGAGTTCGCGCGAGACGTGGAGCCTTCCCAGCCATTTGCGGACGATGCTGCCGTTCTTCGACTCGACGAGGCCGTTGTCGTTCGAGCGTCTGGGCCTGGACTTCGTGAAGGAGCCGACGTGGAGGCTGTTGAGCATGTCGGCGACGCGGCGGTTGATGTACTCGCTGCCGTTGTCGGCGTGGAAGCCTTCGACGCGGAAGGGGAAGGCCGCGAGCAGCCGCTCGAGGCAGGGGATCAGGAAGTGGTGCGTGACGCGGGGCACGGCGCCCAGGTGCTCGAACTGAGTGACCTCGTCGACGATGTTGATGACGTAGACGCCCTTTTCGCCGTCCCTGTCGCCCAGATGGACGGTGTCGACGCGCAGGTAGCCGGGCTTTCCGTCGGGTCTGGGCTTGCGTCGGGCGGCGATGGGCACGCCGTTGCCTTTCGTTCCCCGGAAGGTAAGGCGTCTCATGCGGTAGGCTCTTTGCTTGCGGAGGTTGTAGATGTGGCCGTTCGAGATGCCGGCGAGCCGCTTGAAGCGCTTCCTTCCGTGGACGTGGTACAAGCGGTGGAGCGTCGCCTTCGCAGCGGGGCCCGAGAGCTGGCCCGTGGCTTCGTCGACCTCGGCGAGCCGAGCAACGTCGTAGCCGGTGTAGCGGCGGTCGAAGGCGTTTGCGGGCGGCTTGCGGCGACGGTCGCGGATGCGTCCGGTTTTGCGGTGCTGCGCCACGAGGCGCGTGACTTGAGCCCGGGAAAGGCCCGCTGCCTTCTCGATGAAGCGCTTCACGAGGCTCTTGCCGGGCCTCGGCAGGCCGTGGTGGTACTCGAAGCGGACCAGGGTTTCGACGATGAAGCGGTAGGCTTCGGCGCGGTCCTTCGAGGGCACGGTGTCCGTCGCAGCCGTGCCCTTGAGGAACTCCCAAATCTGCTCCAGCGTGCGGATTCGTTTAATGCGGAGCGACATGACCATCCTCCATGATCGCTACGCCCCGGCTTCGGGCTCACTTCCCGCTGGAAACCGACTCCGCGTTCGGGCTCATTTCCCGTTGGACAAGACTCTCCGTATTCTCTCCCGCCCGCTGGGCTATATTGCACGTTCGGCAGCTTCATTCGTCCGCAGTCCTCTCGGGAAACCCTGTGCCGGAAGGTAACGAATGACTCGTACGACCTATTTCAGGAAGGGGTTCGGCCTTAAGGCGGAGGTCCGGCCCCAAATCCAGAGGGAGTTCGGCTCCGCCCTGGTGGAGCATCTGAGGTCTCAGGGCTACTTCGGCTCTTTCGGGGACGTCACGGTGCACGTGGCGAAGAAGTTCGGGTTTTGCTACGGGGTCGACCGCGCGGTGGACTACGCCTACGAGGCCCGCGTCAAGTTTCCGAATCGTCGGATCTTCCTCGTTGGCGAGATCATCCACAACCCCCACGTGAACCGCCGGCTCACGGAGATGGGCATCCGTTTCATCTTTCCGGGCGACGACGGTCGATTCGACTTCTCGGACGTCTCGGAAGACGACGTGGTGATCATTCCGGCCTTCGGGGTGAGGTTGAGCGACATGGCGACCCTCCGCAAGATCGGATGCATCTTGGTGGACACGACCTGCGGGTCGGTTCTTCTGGTCTGGAAAAGGGTAAAGTCCTATGCAAAGGACGGCTTCACCGTGGTGTTGCACGGCAAACACCACCATGAGGAGTCAAAGGCCACGGTCAGCCAAGTGGAGCGGTACGAAGACAGCCACTACCTGATTCTGCGCACACTTGAGGAGGCTGATCTGGTTGGCGCCTACGCTGCGGGGGAAGAGGGCGCGCCAAATAGGGAGAACTTCATGGAGCTCTTCCAGGACCGTGTTTCTCCCGGCTTCGATCCCGACCACCACTTGGCGCGGATCGGCATCGCGAATCAGACCACGATGCTCGCCAATGAGTCGCTAGAGGTTGGGCGGAGGATTCAGAAGAAACTCGTCGACCACAAGGGCAAGGCCTACGCCGACGAGAATTTTCGGGCGATCGACACGATTTGCTCCGCGACGCAGACGCGCCAAGACGCCGTCGAGGAGCTTCTTGAAAACGAGAACTTGGACGCGATGATCGTGCTGGGAGGCTACAACTCTTCAAACACGAACCACCTCGCGCACATCTGCCGCCAGTCGGTCCCCACGTACCACATCGCCGACGCGAGCTGTATTGATCCCGGCTCCGGCACTGTCCGCCACAAGCCCGGATTAGATCCCGAGTGCCCCGAGGAGGTGGCGAGCAACTGGCTTCCGTCCAGACCCGTTCAGCTGGGGATTACCGCCGGCGCGTCCAGTCCGAACAACATGATCGGGCTGGCTCTCCTTAACGTCTTTGCCGCGCGGGACATTGATATCTCCGATGTACTGCCGGAGGAGGCGGGACGCCAGGAAAAAGTCGCTGTCGGAACCTGCCAATGGATCTGGGACGAAAAGCCGTCGCGGATTAGTGTAGCGCATTCTCCTTTCCGGCGTTTCCGCCGTCGTCCGGGGGCGTCTGATCGCCTTTAACTGACTCGACCAGGATAGGGGGGTTGATCCAGACCTCCGTTGGTGGTCCGGCTGCGCGCGGAGGGCCGTTTACAAACCGGTCCGGCGTGGCGGCGTAGGCTCGGTCCAGCACGGCCTGCCGCCTTTCGATCACTTCGGCCGCCTTGCCGAAGTACACCTGCTCGGGCGCGAGCATGCCGATGCCGGCGTGCCTGTGCTCCTGGTTGTACCACTGGAAGAAGCGTCGACAGAACGCCTTTGCCTCTTCGAGCGAGGAGAACCTTCCCGGAAAGTCCGGATGGTACTTCAACGTTTTGAACTGCGCCTCCGAGTAGGGGTTGTCGTTCGATACCCGCGGGCGGCTGAAGGACCTTGCAATCCCGAGGTCCGCGACCAGCTGCGCCGTGCTCTTCGCCGTCATGGGCGCGCCGCGGTCGGAGTGCAGCGTCAGCTCTCCCCGCTCGACATCCTGCTTCAGACAGCTTTCCTCGATGAGCCGGCCGGCCAAAGCCGCCGTCTCGCGCTCCGCCGCCATCCATCCGACGACGTAGCGGCTGTAGATGTCCATGATCACATACAGGTAATACCCTCGGCCCTTCTTCGGACCCAGCAGCCGCGTCACGTCCCACGACCACGCCCGATTGGGCCTTCGCGCGACGATCTCCGGCTTCGGATGCTTCGGATGGGAGCGCTGCGCGCGGCGCTCCCTTACCGACTTGTTGTCGGCGAGCACGCGGTACATCGTGCGCTCCGAGCAGAGGTAGACGCCCTCGTCCAACAGCGTCGCGCGCACCTCGGCGGGGGAGCGGTCTGCGAAGCGGGGAGAGCACAGCGCATCCATCACGCTCTCCTTGGCCGCCTTGTCCATCGCCCGGGCGGGCCTTGTTTTCCGTCGGGGCCGCCGCCGCCCGGATCTTCTCGGCTTCAAGCTGCGGTAGTAGGTCGAACGGCCCACGCGCAGCGCACTGCACGCGGTCTGCACGCCCACGTCCTCGGCAAGGCCTTTGGCCTCGCTCATCCGGACTTCCCGCCCTCGAGCTCGATCCCCAGCAGCCCCGACACTTTTCCCTGAACTTCGACGACGATGCGCAGCTTGCGGTTCTCGTTGCGAAGCCGCCGATTCTCGCGCTCGAGCCGACGCAGCCTCGCCGCCCAGGCCTTTCCGCTCTTCGGCTTCGGACCGCGCCTTCCGTCCAGCCCGTCGATCATCGCCTTTCGGGCGGCCTTGCGCCACGAAGCCAAGTGGGAGTGATACAGCCCCTCCCGCCTCAGCAGCCGGCCCAGATCGCCCGGGGACTCGCACTTGTCCGCCTCATCGAGAATGGACGCCTTGTACGCCCCCGTGAAGCGACGCCGCGTCGCCTTCGCCGGAACCTCCGGATCCGGAGGTTCCGGCGAACCCTGCCTCCCTTCCCCCGCCGAAGCGGGCACCACGCCGTTTGCTCGGTGCATCCTTGCTCCTTTCGACATCAAGACAACTCTCCCGCCGCCCTACTGTAATTGATTTCAGTGTGATCGTCCCAGACTCCATAGGCAGATAGGGTGTCGTGGCAATTTAGAAATGTCCGGGGTCTCTCCAATTTAGAAATGTCCCTTTTCGCGGCGCGACGCATTTCCGGACGGAGTGTTTGAGCGTGGTGTTTTGAGTGATTTCGCGGCGCGAAGGGTGCTTGGCGGCTCGTAGGTCTTGGCGGCGAAGCTGGGGGTCTTTGCGACGGGAAGACCAGGGCGTGCCGCCGTGGAGGATTGGATACATGGCGATGCGACGCCTGCGGAAAGCAAGCTCGAGGGAGCGAGTTCCAGGGAATCCGGGGATTTCGTCGATTCTGGGAAAACGGAAGCCTCGGGATCGACGGAGAGGCGCGAGCGGAGGGCGACCGGACCTTTACCCCTCGGGAAATCGGCGCTTTTGAGGCGTCCAGACGGATTCCGGCGCCGGAATTTGGAGCTTGCCCGGGTCTTCGGCGCCGGCTATTTCGCTGGCCGGTCGGAGCTGCCCGGAGTTCCGGGCCTCGATCCGAAGGACCCTTCCACAGTCCGCAGGTCGAGGCCCGGGCGGCGAAGCCGCGAGGCCCTGCGGTCGGCTCTGTCCGGGTTGCCGGCTATGCGTCGGAGGTCGGAGGTTCGCCTCCCCCGTCAAGCGTCTGTTGATGTTGGCGCGTGCCCCAGTCCGAGGCCTGCGGAACGCCCGGAAGGAAGCTTCCGCCGCCTTTGGCTTGGCCTAGTCGTGGTCGCGTTCCTTGGCGCGTTCCGCCGGGCGAGGCTTGGGGCAAGGAATCGCCTTGCGGGCTGCTCGGACCTGCCGGTCCGCGTTCTCGACCAGCTCGACGGCTTCGAGGGTCCTGAGGTTGGGCGCGGACCGCTGCGATCTCGGCTCTGTCCGGGCTGCCGGGAGAGTGCGAGGGAGCGAGTTCCGGGGGAATCCGGGGATTTCGCCGATTCCTGGAAAAACGGAAGCCTCAGGATCGACGGAGAAGCGCGAGCGGAGGGCGACCGGACCTTTACCCCTCGGGTAATCGGCGCTTTCGGAGCGTTCCAGATGGACTTCGGGGCCGGGGCTGGAGCTTGCCCGGGCCTTCGGCGCCGGCTATTTCGCTGGCCGGTCGCAGCCGTCCGGGAGTTCCGGGCCTCGATCCGAAGGACCCTACCACAGTCCGCAGGTCGAGGCCCGGTCGGCGAAGCCGCAAGGTCCTGCGGTCGGCTCTGTCCGGGTTGCCGGCTATGCGTGGGAGGCCGGAGGTTCGCCTCCCCCTGTCAGCGTCTGTTGACGTTGATGCGCGCCCGAGTGCGCGGCCGGCCGGAAACGGCGGAAAGGAAGCCCCGCCGCCTTTGGCTTCGGCCGTTCGTCGCGTCGCGACCCAGCGCGGCGGACAACTCGAAGGAGCTCGTACCGAGCGCGCTCGGGACGCCCGTCCTATTCCTCTTTTCGCTCCCGTCGCAGCCTCTCCCGCGCCTCGCGCCGCTCCTTGCGGGCCATCGCCTTTCGAACATCGGCGCGAATGTCGAGACGCCACGGATGATCCGCCGCCGGCTTCCACGGCTTTCCGGACGGCCGCGCTCGACGCGCCTGCTCGCGCCCAGGCGGCTTGATGCGGGGCTTCTCCCGACCCAAGGCCTCGACCTCGATGTACCTGCCTCTCGCCCAAAAGCGCAGCTCGCCGTCCAGCCTGCGCTCGACCACGACCTTCGTCCCCGGCGCAATCCCCTCCGCCTCGGCCTCGGGAATCTGCCAATGCAGGTTCTTGTACCGCACGGTGAAGTCCCTGGCGACGACGCGCTCGGCCTTCTCGGCGAACAAGGCATCGAGATCGGCCTCCTCCGGCAGCGGCCGATGCGCGTCGACGGGCTCCCCCGGCTCCTTCGCGAAGCGCTCGTTCCACAAGGGCATCCACGTCCGCTCCAAGTACCGGTTCGCCTCCTCGATCGTCGATATCCCCGCGACGCGCATCTCCTTTACCAGCCGGTCCTGCGCCGTCCCGAAGCTGCGCTCGACCCTGCCCTTGGCCTGCGGAGAGCCCGCAAGGATCATCTCGACGTCAAGCTCCGCCAGCGCCCGCGAGATGATCGACTCCGTCCGGGGCTTGCCTTTCGACCGCTTCTGCCCGAAGTGCCCGGCTCTGTCCGTATACACGGCCATGGGACGACCGTGCGTCTCGAGATAGTCGATGATCGAGCGGCGATTCTCCGCGCCGTCGTCCTTTCGCACGAACCTCGCCGCCATCAGCCGGTTCGTCGCGTCGTCGTGAATCGAAATCAGCACGAGCTCGCCCGGATACCGGTCCTCGAGCCATCGATGCACCGAACTGTCCCACTGCGCCAGTTCGCCCAGCGCAAGACGCCGGGGACGCCGACTGCGATGCTTCGCCCGCTTGCGCCGGCGCTCCCACAAGCCTGCCTCCATCAGCCAGCCCCGCACCGTCTCGGAGCTTGCTCTTCTGCCCGTCTCCCGCTCGAGATGCTCCGCGAGCAGCGTCGGCCCGAAGTCCTCGCGCAGCGGATCGCGCGCCATATCGAGCGCCTGCTTCCGCAAGGACCTCGGCAGCGCCCGATTCGACGGCCTGCCGCGCAGCCCGTGCACCGCCGCTGCGTCGCCCTCGAGCCTGAACTTCGCCAGCAAACGCCGGAAATGACGCGCCGTCACCCCCAGACGCCGCGCCGCCTCCGCCGACGAAAGCGCCCCCTCGCCCGCCTGCCTCAACAGACACAGGCGGTCCCGCTCCTTCAACGTCAGCTCCATGCGCTCCTCCCCCTTTCGAGTCCCCGCAGACGACCGAAGATCGTCCGAAAGAGGACATTTCTACTTGGTTAAGGGAGGACATTTCTACTTTGGCACGACACGCCAGGAAAAAGTCGCTCTTGCGGGCTGATGCGGAAACGTTGGACCTTAAAGCGACCTTCGGATGTCGCGCCTTGGCGAGCGTCGCGGTTGTCAGCTGGTCTGAGCGCCTCGCTCCAGATGCCTCCGCGACGAGCAGTCGCGACTGAATCGGCCCGCTCGCTTTGTTCGCCAAGATTGTAGCGAGTTGCTGACCCGCTTCATCCCGAACGCAGGCGTGCCGCCGGCGAATTACTCGCTTCGTCCAAGAATACCGTAACGCGCGTCCGCAGCATCGCCTTAGTTCGTGGCCGACGCCGTGAGCGGTCCAAGCTTGCGTCCCCATGCGCCCCGCACCGCGTTGCAATACCCTGCGCGAGCGCCGACAGCCCTTCGTGCAACTCTGCTTCTCATCGGATGAGGTCGAGGTAGAATCGGGCTTCGCGAAAAACCGACTCCCGCGACCACCGTGATTCGGAAACGCAGCTCAGGCGGTTAGGAAACCCAAATTGAGCCGGTTTCATTTTTGTGGGACGATGAGCGCGCCAAATTCGTTAAGTAAAGTAAGGGCGCTTGCTCCGCGCCGTACCTCTCGCCTTGACGGTTCCGTCCATAACCGCCCCGGCCGACGGGTTGACCTCTAGAAGTGCAGCGCCCTCCCCAAAGCCCCCAGCGCAGCTTCGGCCACCGCCTCGGAGAGTGTCGGATGGGGATGCATCGACCGATCAATCTCCTCCACCGTAGACTCCAAATGGCGACCGATCACGAATTCCGCAATTAGCTCGGTAGCATGCGGACCCACGATGTGGGCCCCTACGATTTCCGAGTACTTTCGGTCCCGAACGACCTTCACGAAGCCGACAGAGTCGCCCGCCGCGAGGGCTCGCCCGTTGCCTGTCCAAGGAAACTTGCCCACCTCAATGTCGAGCCCCTTCTCTTTGGCCTGAGCCTCCGTGAGCCCCACCGACGCCACCTCTGGATGGCAGTAGGTGCAGTTGGGCACATTGGCGTAGTCCACGAGGTGGTCCCCTTCGCCGGCGATATGCTCTGCGGCGACCACGCCCTCGTGCATCCCCTTGTGCGCCAAGAGAGGCTCGCCCGCGCAGTCGCCGACGGCCCAGACGCCCGAGACGTTGGTGCGCATCGCGCCGTCTACCTGCACGAAGGCGCCCCGCGGGTCCAGATCGACCCCGGCTCTTTTCAAGCCGAGGTCTTCGATGTTGGCCTGCCTCCCCACTGCCGAGAGGACATACTCGCAGTCAATCACGCGCACCGCCCCCTCCCGGTCTTCGAGCGTCACGCGTACTCCTTCGGGGATGGTATCGGCGCTTTGCACCCGGGCCCCGGCCAAGACATCGATTTTCCGTCGCTTGAAGCTCTGCTCGACCACCTTAGCGCAGTCGATGTCCTCCACGGGCAGAATTCGATCCATCGCTTCGACCAGCGTGACCTTGGTGCCGTACGCGGCGTAGATGTCGGCGAATTCAACGCCTACGGCTCCCGCCCCGATGACCACAAGGGATTCCGGGGCACTGGTCTGAAAGAGGGCTCCCGTGGAAGACCAGATTCTCTTCTCGTCGATTTTCAGGAAGGGAAGGCTCCGCGGCCTTGAGCCCGTCGCCACGATCACGTTGGCGCACTCCAGGACGCTCTTCGCGCCGTCGCGCTCTACCTCGACGCCCCCTCCGGCCAAGAGGCGGCCGTGTCCCTTAATGTGCTCGACCTTGTTTTTCCGAAAGAGAAACGCCACGCCCTTGGACAACCGCTGCGCGATCTTTCGGCTGCGCTTCTGTGCGGGACCCAAGTCCACATCCAGCGCGCCGATAGAGACTCCATGCCCGCCCGCGTCCTTGAGCTGCTCCACGAACAGGGCGCTGCTCAACAGAGCTTTCGTGGGGATGCACCCCACATTTAGGCAGACGCCACCCAGCGCTTCCTTTTCCACGCAGGCCACTCTTAGTCCCAACTGGCCGGCCCGGATGGCCGCGACGTATCCGCCCGGACCGCCGCCAATGACAATGACATCGTAGCTATTCCGACTCATGCTTGATTTTCCGTCCATGTTGAATGGTAGAGCGGGAAGCGGGGGCCCGGATGGATGGGACGAAGCGCGAGCCTTGCGATCAGACGCCCAAAATCAAGCTAGGATCGCGACTGGGTCCTCAAGGAGCGTCTTGAAAGTCTGAAGGAACCGCGCGCCCACGGCGCCGTCAATCACTCGGTGGTCGCAGCTCATCGTCACGCGCATCAACGGGCGCGAGGACACCTCCCCGTTCAGCGCCAACGGGGTTTCCTCCACGGCGCCCACCGCCAGAATCGCCGCTTCCGGAGGGTTAATCACCGCCGTGAATTCGTGAATCCCCAGCATCCCCAAGTTGGAGATTGAAAACGTCGATCCGGTGTACTCCTCGGGAGCAAGCTTACGATCGCGGGCCCTGCGAGCCAGCTCGCGGACCTCTTGGCCTATCCGGCCTAGGCTCTTTGTTTGCGCGTCGCGGATCACCGGCGCAATCAATCCGTCCGGGATCGCCACGGCAACCCCGATATGCGCTGATGGATGTCTGACGACGCAGTCTTCGCTCCACCACGCGTTGCACTCGGGATGGCGCATCAGCGCGGCGGCGGCGGCGCGAATCACGAAGTCGTTGATCGAGGCCTTTCCGCCGTCTTCCTCAAGCAGATCGTTGACGGTCTTCCGCGCCGCCAATACGCGCGTCATGTCTATCCGAATCGTAAGGAAGAAGTGGGGCACCGGGCCCAGCGAGGCCGATAGCCTGCGGGCAACCGTTCGCCTGATCTGAGTATGCGGCACCTCTACGGCGGCCGCCTCTTGGGCCGGAGCGGACCGTCCGACCGAAGCAGCCGGGATATCCGGCGCCGGGGGCTCGGGAGGGGCTGATGTCCGTGCTGCGGCAGCCTCGATGTCCTTCTTTACGACGCGTCCGCCGGGACCCGTCCCCGACACCTTCGCGAGATCCACGCCCATCGCCTTTGCGAGACGCCGCGCCAAGGGGGAGGCCCTCGTTTTGGAGGTCGCGGAAGCCGCGCCGGACCCCTCCGGCTCGGAGGCGACATCGCCGCCTGGATCCTCCGCCCCCGCTCCCGGCTCCTCCGAAGAAGCGTCTTCGCTAGACGGGTCGCCGGACTCCCGTTCCTCCTTCGCCGGCAACAGGCCCGCGATCTCCTCTTCCGGAGATGCGATAATTCCGATCACCTCTCCCACGGGGGCGGTGGCGCCGACCTCGGCCACAATGGCGCGAAGTATGCCCGACCCTCTCGCCACCAGCTCCATGGTGGCCTTGTCGGTTTCGATCTCAGCCAAGACGTCGCCCTGGGATACCTCGTCGCCCTCGGACTTGAGCCAAGCTACGACCTGGCCCTCCTCCATCGTGGGAGAAAGCGCTTCCATATACACCTTGGTCGCCATGCGATCAGGCTCCTTGGGTCAGGTAGAGCACCCGCTTGCAGGCGTCGACTACTCGAGCGGCGGTCGGCTTCGCAATCGCCTCAAGCCCCTTCGCGTAGGGCATCGGCACATCGGCTTGGGAAACGCGCAGCACCGGCGCGTCCAACTCATCGAACGCATGTTCTTGGATCAGCGAAACGACCTGAGAGCCGATGCCGCCGTAGGACCATCCCTCCTCGATATAAACGGCGCGATTAGTCTTCGCGACGGTCTCCAAAATTGCATCCACATCCAAGGGCCGGAGCGACCTGAGGTCGAGTACCCTTGCTTGGACCCCATCCCGGTCGAGCTTCGCGGCCGCCTGAAGCGCGGTGTGGACCACCTTGCCGTGAGCGATGATGCTCACGTCGTCGCCCTCGCGCTTCACGTCCGCGGTCCCCAGCGGAATCACAAACTCGTCGTCAGGCACATCTCCCCGAACGTTGTAGAGCAGCTCGCCCTCCATCACGGCAACCGGGTCTTCGTCTCGGATTGCCGCGGCCAACAGGCCCTTTGCGTCGCGAGGAGTAGCCGGCGCGACCACCTTCACGCCCGGCGCATGCACGTAGTAGGTCTCGCACGCTTGAGAGTGCTGGGCCGCAAGCTGGAGGGCGGCGCCGTTCGGGCCGCGAAAGACCATGGGAATGTTGATGCGTCCGTTGGTCGTGTACAGCATCTTGGCCGCAGAGTTGATCACTTGGTCCAGCGCGAGGAGCGAGAAGTTGAATGTCATGAACTCGCAGATGGGGCGCAGCCCCGTCATCGCCGCTCCGACGCAGAGCCCAGCAAAGCCCAGCTCGCTGATCGGCGCATCGACCACCCGGCGCGCCCCGTAGCGCTCCAACATGCCCTTGGAGACCTTGTACGCGCCGTCGTACTCCGCGACCTCCTCCCCCATCAGAAACACCGAGTCGTCGCGATCCATCTCTTGGACCATCGCCGCGCGGAGGGCATCGCGGTAAGTCATTTCAGTCACGACGACAATCCTCTAGCGGCCATCCGGCCTATTCCCGCCCGCCAGCCGCGCCCCCAAGGAGTGATCCAGGAAGAGCTCGCCGCCGACCGACATCTCCGCGTACGCGTGATCATAGAGCGTGCCCGCGTCGGGCTTGGGGGAAGCATCCGCAAATTCCGCCGCGTCTTCCGACTCCGCCTTCGCGCCCAAATCCATCTCCCCAAGCTCTTCCGGGGTCAGAACGCCCGCCTCAAAGAGGCGATCCCGAAGCAGCGCAATGGGGTCGCGCTCCTCGACCTCGTGCGCGACCTCCTCCTTCGACCGGTAGGTGCCGGACACCGGGTCGGACATCGAGTGTCCGCGAAACCGGTAGGTGATGGCATTGACGAACTGAGGGCCGGCCCCTCCCCGCACTTCCTCCGCCAGAGACTCGGTAAAGCGGTACGTCGCAAGAACATCGCGACCGTCGACGGTGTGGGAAGGAACGCCGCAGGCGTCGGAACGCTGCTCCATCGCCGTTCGGGAAACGCGCGAGAACGCCGTTCCCATGCCGTACCCGTTGTTCTCCACGACGAAGATCACCGGCAGCTCCCAGATCGCCGCCATGTTCAGGGATTCGAGAAAGGCCCCTTGATTCACGGCCGCATCCCCCATGAAACAGACGCAAATCTGATCCGTTTTCCGATACTGGATCGACCACGCAAGACCTGTCCCCAGAGGAATTTGGCCTCCGACGATGCCGTGGCCGCCCATGAAACCCAGCTCCGCGTCGAAGAGGTGCATGGAGCCGCCTCGTCCACCGCAGCACCCGTCCACGCGGCCGTAGAGCTCGGCCATCACCCTGCGGGGAGAGATCCCCTTCGCGATCGCTTGGGTGTGTTCCCGGTACGCGGTGATGACCAAGTCGTCCTTCCGCAGCGGCTTGATCATCCCCGCCGAAATCGCTTCTTGGCCTATATGGATGTGGCAAAAACCGCCGATTTTTCCGATCGCGTAGGCCTCTTCGGCCTTTTCCTCGAAGCGGCGGTAGAGGAGCATGTCCCGCAGAAGTTCCTTCGCCTCTCCCTCCGTAAACCCCTCCAAGACCGCGCCGTCCGCCTGTTTTCGAATCATGCCTCCCCGGGCCCGCGCCGCGCGCCCGTGCTCTCGCCGACCGTTACTGCGACCAGTAGACTATAAATATCGCCGATCATCGCGCTCGCAAGGTTAGGAGCCGGGGGCTTGCGATCCTTGCGCGCATCCGCCAAGGGCCCCCATTGCCAGCAGCGCTTCTCTAGAATGCTCCGCCGGCGCCTGGATATCGGCTTCCATTACCTCTCGAATTGATCCGGGACCGCCCGCCTCCACCTCCCTCGCCTGCTCCTTGGCGTGGTAGCTGGAGCGGACCAGCGGACCGGACTCGACATGGCGAAATCCGTACTCCGCCTCTCCGATCCTCTTCCACGCGCCGAACTCCCGCGGCGTGACCCAGCGCGCTACCGGTATGTGTTGCATGGACGGCCTGAGGTACTGCCCCAGCGTCAGGATGTCGACCCCGGCCTCCCGCAGGTCCAGCATTGCCTGTCTGATCTCCCTGGGTCGCTCCCCCATCCCCAGGATGATGCCGGTCTTTGTGAGCATTGAGGGGTTGATCCGCTTGACGGCGCCCAAGTAGGAGATTGAGCGCCAGTACCGTCCTCCTGGACGCACCTCCGGATGCAGCCGCTCCACCGTTTCGAGGTTGTGGCCCAAAATCTCCGGCTCGGCCGCCACGACCGTTCTCAGCGCGGCTTCGTCTCCCTTGAAGTCCGGAATTAGGACTTCCACCGAGCAGTCGGGGAGTCTCTTCCGTATCTCCATGATCGTTGAGGCGTACACTCCCGCGCCGCCATCGGCCAGCTCGTCCCGGTTAACCGACGTGACCACGACGTGGTCCAAGCCCATCGCCTCCGCCACGTTCGCCACCCGCGCCGGTTCCTCCAGGTCCAGCTCCGTGGGCATCCCGTGCGCCACTGCGCAGTACTTACAGGCGCGGGTGCAGACATCGCCCAAGATCATGAACGTCGCAGTCCCCGCCTCCCAGCACTCGCCGATGTTGGGGCAGTTGGCCTCTTCGCAGACGGTGTGGAGAGACTGGGCGCGCATGAGACGCTTCAGGCGTCGGTACTGGGCGCCGCCGGGCGCGCGCACCTTCAGCCAGTGCGGTTTACGAGAGCGAAGCGGAACGGTTTGCAGGGATCGGTGGGCCCGAATGACGGAGGAGCCCTTGGGCTTCACGCGACCGCTGTCTTTATTCCGGGGCGCGTACCCCCCATCGCCGGCGAGCGGCGCTTCTCTCACGATGGCCATGCCTCCTTAGGCCTGCGGCTCCCAAGTCGCTCCAATCCACGTTCTCCGCGCCGCAGGGGCACCGGGGACTCGAAATCTAATCCGGGCCTTCGGTTCGGGCGCCGCGCTTCACCCGCGTCAGCCTCCGGCGGCCAGCAGCGCCGCAACGCGTCCGGCGCCCAAGCCCAGGAATGTGCCAACGGCGTATCCCAAGAGGCCAACCGCCACGCCCGGCACGACGAGATGCCGCCACTGCCTGGAGGTCGCCACGGCCAAAGCGCTGGCCGGTCCGCCGACGGACGCCTGCGAGGCCACGGCCAACGTCCCGATGTCCAGCGAGAACAACCTCCCCGCAGCGAAGACGCAGATGCCGTGAATCAGCACCACCAAAGCTGCGAAGAAGAAGACTTCGATCCCCACGTCCGCGATCTCCGAGAACTTGGAAAGCACGCCAATGATCACGAAGAAGCAGTTCAGGGCGAAGGCCCCCAGCTGCATGGCCCCCGGCGCCTCGCCGCGAAAGGGCCTCGCGTGTCCGGCGAGAAGCGCGAGGCCCGTCAAGACGACAATGGACGGCAATCCGTCCCAACCCGTGAGCGCCCCCGCCAACGCCGCGATCAGATCCGCGCCCGCTACCAGGGCGAAACCCACGCCGAGGAGGAGGCCGATCCGGGCTGCGGATAGCGGCGCGCGACGAAAGTGGGGGTGATGCTCGGACTCGCTTGCCGGAGTCCGGCCGTCTTCTCCGCCCGAAGCTCTCGGTTGGGGCGCGGACACGGCGGGATAAAAGCGCGCAAGGGAAACCGACAAAATCAGCGTGGCCGCCAACCACAGGCCCGTGACCACGTTGTCCGCAGCCACGGCGGCGGAAAAGACATCCCCCTCCAGCCCTACCTCTCTGGCCACCGAAACAAAATTCAGAGAACCGCCGGAGTACGTTCCCGTCATTGCCGCGGCCAAGCGCCATGCGTCGCCGGGGAATGAGCCTTGGTAGACGAGCGTGGCGACGAGGGCCCCCGCCGCGGTCCCCGCCACCGCGATGCCGAAAGCCGCCAACATCTTCGGGCCGGCCTTCGCCACGTCCCTTAAGTCCACGGCAATCAGCAGCCACGCGATCGCAAGCGACGTCACCGCTCCGGTCACTTGGTCGTATACCGGAGAGCCTGCGGGAACAAGTCCGGCGTTGGAGAGCAGCGCGCCGAAGATGATCGCGAGCATCGCCGATCCAACCTTGCCCAGCGCCCGCACGCGCTGTTCCAGCTGCATCGCGCACGCTGCTGAAATCACCACGACGGCGACCAGGTGCAGCGGCTGTTCGATCAAGGCTCGCGGCGCGCCTCCAAGAAGCGGCGCGCCTCCTCCCGTTGCTCTACCAGGTAGTCGAGATGCCCTCCGCTTGCCGGCTGCCCGTACTCCGCCAGTCCCGACGCGATTTCCGTCTCGTAGCTGCCCAGAAAGGTCCCGTAGTATTCGGCCCCGCCGTCCTCGTCGCCCGTCAGAATGGCCGCTTGCGCGGCGCTCACAAGCCCCAGAAGGTGTGAAGGATGATCCAGAAGGATCATCCGGGCCTCGTCAAGCGCCGCCGCCGCATCTCCCGCGACGACATAAAGGAGCGAGAGGTGAAAGCGCTCGTCCGCGCCGAGAACTTGGATGCGCATGTACGCGGCGATCGCCATCGGCGCGAATTGGCGCGCCTGGGCTGTATCGCCTGAGCCCTCGGCCCGCATGACCCGATTAAAGAGCCTCAGCGCCGCCTCTTCCGGGGTCATGGACGCGAGGTCAACGACCCCGGTGGGGCCCAATGCCGTCCGCCCTTCCTGCAGCGGCTGGCCCGCCGCGACACTCTGCGACGCGTCCCCGCGCCCCCAACTCCCCCATGCAAGAACCGTGAGGAGAGCGAGATTCAGTAGCATCAAGCCCGCAATCACTGGACGCCAGTGTTCGCCAAAGACGCCGGATCGGTGAAGCCGCGCCCCGCATCGCGTGCAGAACTTGTCGCTTAGAGGAGCATTCATGACGCGGACACTTCCCCGCCGGACAAGACGCTGAACCGAAGAAGGCGCGCCGAGGACCTCGGCGGCGCCTCCAGGGCGGCGAATCTGGAGTTCAAGCGACTCAACGGTTGTCCTCTCATGCGGGGGCGCCCTCGATTCTCCACGCTTATCAGGTAGAAGTAGGCGCGTCGATAAAGCTGGTTTCCACTGCGAATTTCTCCGCGAGGACATCCAGCAGAGCCTTTACGCCCCACGTCTCGGTTGCATAGTGTCCCGCAAGCATGAGCTTGACGCCGAGCTCTTCCGCCTCAATCGCTTGGTGGTGCCGAGCCTCACCCGTAATCAGCGCGTCAATTCCGGCGTATGCAGCCTCCGCCAGCGCAAAGCCGCCGGCGCCGGTCACGACGCCAACTGTCCGGATCTCGCTAGGTCCCCCGTCCAAACTCTTGACGGGCTCATGCGTTAGGGCGCGCACCCGTTGCTTGAGTTGTTCGGCGGAGAGAGGCTCCGGGAGCTCTCCCATCCGCCCCACCTGAAACCCTTCGTAGGCGCCGAAAGGCTTCAAGTTGACGAGCCTCAGCTCTCGTGCGAGCACGATCCCGTTCCCGACCTCGGGGTGGGTATCCAACGGCTCGTGGCTGGAATAGAGGGCCGTCTCGGATTGGATCAGGGACTTGAGCAAGCGGTAGCGCCTTCCCGTGACCGGCACGCGGGTTTCCCAGAGAATCCCGTGATGGACCACAAGAAGGTCCGCCGCTTGGGAACCGGCAGCCCGAACGGTTCGGATGCGCGCATCCACGGCCCCGGCGATTCTCTCCACCCGCATCGGACCGTCCACCTGAAGGCCGTTCACGGCGCGCCAATCGCCGGGCCCGGCGGTCTTCAGGAATCCGTCCAGGAATTCAACCACTTCAGACAGCCTGGGGCCGCCCTTCCTGCTAGACGATGTCGTCAAGTTTTTCTCCAGTCACGCGAGTAATGAGTCGACCCAGCTCCTCTTCGTTGCGAAATCCGATTTGTATCATCCCGGACCCCTTCCCTTTCCAGCGTATTCTCACTTTTGCCTCCAGTCTGGTTCCGCATGCTCGCTGGAGCGCGTCTAGCATTCGCTCGCGTCCCTCCGGTTCGGGGTCGGCGGGCTTCTCTTTGGGTTCCGCATTGCTCTCTCCAACGCCATCCGCCCCCTTCAACCGTCTTGCCTCCCTCTCTGTTTCGCGCACGGTCCACCCGCAATCCGCCGCCGCTTGCGCCAGAGCAGAGCGGGCCCGTTCGCTTGGCGCGGCCAAGAGGGCCCGCGCGTGCCCAACGGTCAGCCGGCCCTCTCGGACCATTTCTCGGACCGGCGGCGGCAGCTGGAGAAGCCTGATCATATTTGCGACCGTCGACCTGCTGCGTCCTACGGACCGGGCGATCTCCGCCTGTTTGAGGTTGAAGTCGTCGCGAAGCGCTTGGTACGCTTGAGCCTCCTCCAGCGGATCCAAATCCCTCCGCTGAAGGTTCTCCACCAGCGAAAGGACGAGGAGATCTCGATCATCGGACTCCCGTATTCTCACCGGAATGTGCCGCCAGCCCAGCTTTCGAACGGCGATCAATCGCCGCTCTCCAGCGATGAGTTCATACCTCCCCGTCGCAGGGTCTTGGCGCACCAGAGCCGGTTGGAGCAAGCCCTTGGTCGCGATAGACTCGGCAAGCCGGTCGATCTCGGACGGGTCGAAGACTACCCGCGGCTGACGGGGGTTGGGGTTAATGAGATGGACTGGAAGCCGCCTTGGCTTGTCCGCGTCGTCTCGATCGCGCGCCTTGCCCTGGTAGTCGCCCAAGAGTGCGCCAAGCCCACGTCCCAGGCGCCTCTGATCGCTCATGCCGGCATCGCTCTGCGGCGCGCGAGCTCGGAGCTCAGCTCCCTGTACGCCTTGGCCGCAGAGGACTCTGGACGATACTCCCGGACCGGCCGACCAAAGCTGGGAGCCTCCGCCAGCGCGACGCTTCTGGGGATCGCGGTCTCAAAAACCCGCCCTCCGAAGTGTCTGCGGACATCGGCCTCGACCTGCCTCGTCAAGCCGACGCGCCGGTCGTACATCGTGAGCAGGACGCCCTCCAAGCGCAGATCTGGATTGAAGCCGCCCCGAATGGCGTCAATGGTGGCCAACAGCTCGCTGAGCCCCTTCAGAGCGTAAAACTCGCATTGGATCGGGATCAGAACCCCATCGGCCGCCACAAGGGCGTTTAGCGTGAGCAACCCCAAGGCGGGCGGACAATCTATCAGCACCCAGTCGTATCCGCTTTCCGCCGGTTCAAGCGCGTTGCGCAAAACCGACTCTCTCTCCCCTACTCCGACCAGTTCAATCTCCGCCCCCGCCAAGTCTCTGCCCGCCGCCACCACGTCCAGGCCCCCGAAGCTGGTCCGCCGCGCCGCCATCGCTGCGGGAAACCCCCGAATGAGAACATCGTAGGCGGAGGCCCGAACATCTTCCTCGCCCAACCCCAGTCCGCTGGACGCATTCCCCTGAGGGTCAGCCTCGAACAAGAGGACTCGCCCGCCTCCGGTCGCCATCTCCGCGCCCAAGTTAACGGCGGTCGTGGTCTTGCCCACTCCGCCCTTTTGGTTGGCGATCGCGACGATTCTGGCCAAACCGTCTTTTGCGCTTAGGTCGGCGCGCGGGTCGTTAGCGAAGACCGGCGGCGACCCTGCAGGCATGACGGAAGGGAGGTCGCGGAAGATCTCTTGACAGAGGCGCGAATTGGGAGCGAGTCGCTTGATTCGGCGACTTCGGCTAGACGGGGGTGAGGTACTGGAAAAACTGGCTCTCCACTCTCCAGTCGAACGAGTCGTGGTCGTATCGCCTGCTGTCTTAAGATCACTTAGGCGCGTGTTTCACGTGGAACGCTCTACGCCCCCGTCCGCCTGCAGGCGACGGATCTCCATCACAAGGTTCTGAAGATCGGCTGGCGACACTCCCGGGATACGCGCGGCTTGGGCGATGTTTGCGGGCCTAACGCGCTCCAACTGGTCCCTAGCCTCGCGCGAAAGCGTGTGGAATGCGGGGTACGGAGCATCCTCGGGAACCTTGAACCCGGCCTTCCTTCTGAGAGCCTTGGCCTGCTCTCGTTCGCGGTGAATATAGCCTTCGTACTTGATTTCCGTTTCGATCGCCGCAAGCGCATCCGACGCTCCGGAGACGCCCTCCACGGCAATCCCGGCAGCTCCGGCTGCCTCCACGAGCGGTTCCGCGCGCATCAAGGGGCGTTTGAGCAGCGCGGCGGCTCGAGCGGGCTTGGATATCGGAGACTCCCTCTCGCTAATCGCTCTGTTCGCAACGGCGGGAGGGATGGTCGTGCCTCGCACCCAGGCTCGTACGCGCTGCTCCCGTCGCTCGCGCGCGGCCAAACGGTCCTCTTGTTGGGGCGTCAGCAAGCCGAGTTTGCGCGCGATGGGGCCTAGGCGGCTCGCAGCGTTGTCCTGTCGCAGAAGAAGTCGGAATTCCGCCCTCGAAGTAAAGAGGCGGTAGGGCTCGTCCACGCCCTTGGTCACCAGATCGTCGATCATGACGCCCAGAAATGCCTGGTCTCGCTCCAGCAAGAGCGGTTCGCGCCCCTGCGCCGACAGTGCGGCGTTCGCCCCGGCGATCAGCCCCTGGCCCCCCGCCTCTTCGTACCCGGTTGTTCCGTTGACCTGCCCGGCAAAGTAGAGGCCGCTAAAGCCGCGCACCTCCAAGGAGTGTCTGAGCTGATGCGGCGGAAAGTAGTCGTATTCGATTGCGTATCCAGGCCTCGTGATCCGGCAATCCTCAAGCCCTGGAACCGTCCTAAGGAACTCAAGCTGCGCTTCGGGCGGAAGCGACGTGGACAACCCGTTTACGTACAGCTCCGAAGTGCTCAGTCCCTCGGGCTCCAGAAAGACCTGGTGTCGGTCCCGGTCCGGAAAGCGAACCACCTTATCCTCGATTGACGGGCAGTAGCGCGGGCCCCTCGCCGAAATCCGCCCTCCGTAGAGCGCGCTGCGAGAGAGATTGGACGCGATGACCCGGGCCGTGTCTTTGTTCGTCCACGTCATCCAGCACGACTTCTGCCGAGGATGCGCCTCTCGCATATACGGGTCGAACCAATACGGCCCCTCTTCCCCCGGCTGCTGAACGCAGGCGTCAAGATTCACCGTACGACCGTCAACCCTTGGGGGCGTGCCTGTCTTGAAGCGATCAACAGTCAGGCCGGTCTTCTCAAGCTCGCTGGCCAAGTCAATGCTGGGCTCCTCCCCGCCAGCCCGGCCCGCGGCCACCGAACTCGCGCCGCCCATGTGGATTCGGCCTCGGAGAAAGGTGCCGGTTGTTACGACAACCGCACGGCCCAGCACCCTAGCTCCAGACCTGGTCGCCACGCCGCGCACGCGCTTTCCTTCCATGATCAGCCCGACCACCATCCCCTGAAAGAGATCCAGCCCCGGGATTTCCTCCAGAACCCGGCGCGCCTCAATTGAATAAAGAGACCGGTCGCACTGCGCCCGGGGGCCCCACACCGCAGGCCCCTTGGACCGGTTGAGCATTCGGAAATGAATCCGCGTCGCGTCCGCCGCACGAGCCATCACTCCCCCCAGAGCGCCGATCTCGCGCACTACGGTACCCTTGGCCACGCCTCCAATCGCCGGATTGCAGCTCATCTGGGCGATGCGGCAGAGGTCTGGCGTTACCAAGACGGCGCGCGCGCCTAGCCTCGCAGCCGCAGCAGCGGCTTCCGCGCCCGCATGACCGCCTCCAACCACGACGACATCGCAGCTGATCTCCACCTTAGCTCCACCGTCTCATCTTTGTGTCAACTGAATCGGGGCGAGTCGCGGCGACCGCCGCTCAATGCTAATCGAATCGGCGCACGGCCTTCGATTCCGCGACTGGATCGCCGACGCGCTGGGCCGGGCACTTCCGGCAGAAGCGGTCGAAAGGCAAGCCCCGGACGGAGTCGATCATCTCGCGGGCGCTGACGGAGCTGGACGTCGAGATGATCCTTGCGGGATCCCCGCAGGCCAAGGGCAGGGTCAAGCGCAGCTTCGGGACGGCGCAGGACCGGCTGGTGAAAGAGATGCGCGTCGCGGGGATATCGACGATCGAGGAGGCGAACCGGTACTTGGAGCGGACGTGGATGCCCTTGTGGAACGAGCGCTTCGCGAAGGAGCCCGGGGAGCCCGTCGACGCGCATCGGCCGCTGCCGGAGGAGGCCGATCTCGATGCCTTGTTCGCCGAGAAGTCCGAGCGCGTCGTCGCCAGGGACTTCACCGTGCGGTACAAGAACCTGCACTGGCAGATTCCCGAGGCCGAGGCGGAGGGGATTACGCCGGGGACGAAGGTTGTGGTCGAGCGCAGGCTGGACGGCGAGCTGCGCTTTTGGGCGAGAGGCAGGTACATCGAGGTCGAGGCCCTGGGTCGGGAGAAGCCCCGCATCAAGCCGCCTGGGCGCGAGCAGGCGCGTCGAGCGCGGACGCCCGGAAAGCCGTGGAAGCCGGCGGCGGATCACCCGTGGCGACTCGACATTCGCGCCGACGTGCAAAAGGCGATGGCCCGCAAGGAGCGGCGCGAGGAGCGGGAGAGGCTGCGACGGGAGCGAAAAGAGGAATAGGACGGGCGTCCCGAGCGCGCTCGGTACGAGCTCCTTCGAGTTGTCCGCCGCGCTGAGTCGCGACGCGACGAACGGTTCGAAGCCAAAGGCGGCGGAAGCTTTCATTCCCGCCGTTTCCGGCCGGCCGCGCACTCGGGCGCGCATCAACGTCAACGGACGCTTGACGGGGAGGCGGACCTCCGACCTCCGACGCGGAGTCGGCAGTCTGGACCGGGCCGACCGCATGGCCTTGCGGCTTCGCCGCCCGGGCCTCGACCTGCGGACTGTGGTAGGGTCCTTCGGCTCGATGCCCGGCACTCCCGGCAGCTCTGATCGGTCAGGGAAACGGGCCGGCGCCAAAGGCCCGGGCCAGCGCCAAATCCCGGCGCCGGAATCCGTCTGGACGCCCCGAAGCGGCGATTCCCCGAGGGGTAAAGGTCTCGCGCACTGCCCAAACAGGACCTTGCTATCGAGCGCTGAACCCGGACATTTCTATCGGGCTACGACACTACCGCCATTGACTTCTTTGTGCACGAGCGGCAAGCACGTTATTCATTAGTCGGCGTCTCTAGGAACGCTGTAACTCGACTCTCCAGCTTTGGAGCCGCTCATGAAGAGCAAGTTGAAGTGCCCGCTGGCCGTATTGTTTTTCGCCACTGTTGGAGGATGCGAGCTTCAGGACGCCGGCTCCGCTGCGCTAGCCGAAGATGAAACACCTGTTCTGGACAAGGCCAACCAGGAAGCCATTGAGTTATCACGACAATACCCGCTCAAAACGCCTGGAAGACGTGCATGGTACTCCGAAGCAAGAAGCAAATGTCGCGCAGAAGTGGAGAGAGTAGAGTTGGGTTTTGATCCGTTGTCGAGAGAGGAGTCAAATTGCTTTGCGGAATGGCGCGTCGGTGATGGCGCCCCCTTCAATTGGAAAGAGCCCGGCGAATGGCTTCCTGAAGAACGGCATGAATGGCTACGGAGAATCGGGTGGATTAGCGCAGGAGACCCAAAGTTCATTCTTAACAAAAATCAAGATTGAATCACCAATTTATCTCGTTGTCCTTTAGCCTGTTGTGCGTGTCGACTGCGAATGCACAACTAACGGAATCAGATTTGTGGAAATTGAGTACAGCCGTTCCATTGCAAATGACCTTATATGAAGTTGATCTCCGCAATTCAGATAAATGGATTACGGGTACGGTAACCCATTTGGGTTCGACAGCGTCTTGTGCAACAGCACAAACAAGCACGGCGGCGAGTTTGTCCGAAGACAGTTTTTTCTTTGGTCGAGGCGAAACAAGATACCGTGTTGGGTCCGCACAATGACGCCACGCACCGAGTGTATATTAATAACGCGCTCGACCACAATGGCATATTGCAAACTATCGCTCACGAAGCAATGCACCATGGGGGCGAGACAGACGAGGGTATAGCTGAAGCCGGTGCACACTGTTTTTGGCTTTGGGGTGACGATGACGACTCTGCTGAATCGGCGAGTTGTCCGTTCGACATTCGGACTCTGAACCATCTCGGGATTTCCTGCCAGTGGTCGAGCGTGGTTCTCGCGAAACACTCGAGCTATACGACGCAGTGGAGGCGGGCGTTGTTGACTCCCAGACGCCGCGTGCTCCCGCTTCGACGAGAAGGAGACCGGCCGTTTCGACTGGGGTCAACGTAGTTGGTCCCATGCCGGGCCGTCCGCATCACTTACCAATGCAGAACTCGCGAAATACGCGATCTAAGACATCCTCGTGCGCGACATGGCCCACGATCTCCTCCAGCGCCGTCGCGGCCGCTCGCAGGTGAGCTGCCGCCGCCTCCGGGGGCACCCCCTTTTTCAAGGCGAGATCAAACCCGTCAACTTCGCCGACGGCTTGTCTTAACAGGGCAGTTTGCCTTCGGCTTGTGACGACCGGGGTATCCGCGCGATCACCAGCCAGCTCTCCAAACGCCAAGGAAAGCAGCGCGCTTCGCACCTGATCGAGACCTGGAGGCCCCAGGACCGACGCGGCGAGCTCTCCCGAGCCCGGTCTGTCACTTCCGGCGGCCAAGTCCCACTTAGTCCGCACATGAAGCACCGGCGCAGCGATATCCTCCAAGAATGACCGCCCTGGTCTGCCGGCGCCGCTTTCCGCCCATGGATCGCAGTACAGCACCACGTCGGCCTGTTTCAGGTAGGCCCGCGCCACCTGCATCCCCATCCGCTCCACCTTCCCCGCGCCTGCTCGAAGGCCGGCCACATCTACGAGCCGAAACGGATACCCGTCAATGGAAACCACAGCCTCCACCGCGTCGCGCGTTGTACCCGGATCCGGCGCGACGAGCGTCCGCTCCCTTCCAAGGAGCGCATTGAAAAGGCTGGACTTGCCGGCATTCACCGGGCCAGCCAGCACCGTGAGGGCTCCTTCGCGCAAGAGCTCGCCCTGCGGACCAGTCTTCTCCAGAAGGCGAATCTCGCGCGCAAGCAGCCTTGTGCGGCGGCGAATCTCGGAAATCGAAACGGGCGCGTCGTCCTCCTCGGGAAAATCGACATGCTGCACAAGAAACGCCTCCACTTCGATCAACTTGGCCCGAAGTTTGCCGATCCGCTCCGCCAACCCCCGTTCCAACTGGTGCAGCGCGACCTGCTTGCCTCTGGGGGATCGGCTCGCCACGAGGTCCGCGATCGCTTCGGCTTGGGTCAGGTCGATCCTTCCGTTCAGGTAGGCCCTTTGCGTGAACTCCCCCGGTTCAGCCTCCCGGGCCCCCAGCGAAATGCAGGAGGCGAGTATCTCCGCCGGAACGAGATAGCCGCCGTGGACGGACAGCTCGACCACGTCTTCGCCCGTGTAGCTTCTCGGCGCGCGAAACGCCACCGCGATCGCGACATCCAAGAGTTCCCCCCGTCTGGACGAGCCGCTAGGCCTCCTAGGGCGAACGAGCACGCAGCAACGATCCGGGAAAGACTCACTGGCCTTGCCCGTAAGCCGGCTAACGATCCCTATCGCATCCGGCCCCGACAGACGCACAACCGCTAAGGCGCCCGCCCCCGGGGGAGTCGCTCGCGCCACAATCGTGTCGGCCTGCATTTTGCGTCTGCCCGGACCGTCCCCTTCGCTTACGACGGCTACCGTCGCCTGCCGCCTCTTCGTTTCGCGGGGCCGCGGCGCTTCTTCGACAGCAGAACCTGCTGCGGGCTTGTCGGGACCGGTTTCGCGGCTGCGGCAGGCGGCGCCGTGATCCCGGCTTTCCTCGCCGCCTCGGCGCGCTTCTTCGACATCAAGATCTGCTGAGGGATCGTGGCGATGTTAGTGACCAGGTAGTAGAGGTTGAGGCCGGACGGGAACTGCCAGAAGAAGTAGGTCATCATTCCCGGCAAGACGTACATCATCATCTTCATGTGAGGCGGCGTCTGAGGCATCGTCCGCATGCTGATCCACTGGACCAGAAACATGCTGAGGCCCATGGCGATGGGAAGGATGAACAGCGGGTCCGCCGCGGAAAGATCGACCAGCCAGAGGAAGGGCTCCCCTCTCAGCTGAATCGTATTCTGGAAGACGAAGAAGAGCGCGATCAGGAGGGGCCACGGAATTAGCATCGGCAGGCATCCCCCAAGCGGGTTCACCTTGTGCTCCCGCATGACCTTCGCAAGCTCCTGGTTCATCTCCGGCTTGCCCTTGTACCGCTCTCGAACCTCCGTCAGGATTGGCTGGATGGCCATCTGCGCCATCTGAGATCGCATGGCCTTCTGGTAGAGCGGCCAGAGCGCGGCGCGCAACAGGACCCCGAATACGATCAAGACCCACCCGTAGCCCAGCTTTAGGCTGTCGTGGAGGAAGTCCAACATCCAAAGCGCAAACTCCACGAAGACCTTGAGCACCGGCCTGAAGATCTTCCAGCCGTACGGATTCACCTCCTCGAACCGATCTCCCCGCGCGATCAGCCGTTCGCGCTCCATCGGCCCCAGGTATGCCCGGAAGGCGTAGCCGCCGGCGTCGCCGACCGGCGCGCGGACCAGCGCTTCGGCGCGTTCGGGATCCTCCGGCAGGCCCCGGCTCTGTAGGTCCAGGAAATACTCCCGGTTGGGAGCGGAGCCCGGAAAGAGGCCGACCACGAAGAACTTGCTCTTGATCGCCGCCCAGCGCATCGGACCCAGCATCTCCTCGGGCTCGTCGATTCCGCGCAGATTGCGGGATCTGATTCCTCCATCGATCAGGCTTCCGACGACCGCCATCGCCCTCGTATCCTGTGATCGGTTGAGCTCGTTGACCTCCAGTCCGGCGGGGAGCTTCACCTGGAGGGACGACGCCACGTTGAGGTCGGGAAGCGTCCCTTCCGCCAGAACGACGTACGAGTCGGGCTGGAAGGTATAGCGGACCTCGTTGAAGAACACGCCCTCCGGGTGGGCATACCTGAAGACGAGCGTCTTGGGGCCGTCCCCCTCTCGGAGCTCAATCCCCTCCGCCGGCTCCACGACGTAGACGTACTCCGCGAGATCGAACTCCCGCCGATCCTCGCCCGATCCAACGGCCCATCGTCCAGTCAGGGCCCGATGATTGTCTCTTCGGATCAGCTCAACGGGCGCGCCCTCCTCGTCTTGGAAGGAGGGGTAGCCCAGCAGCTTCGCTGAAACGAGCGCCGCGCCTTCGGTGGAAAAGGTGAAGCGGTAGAGGGGCGAGGAAACCGTGACTTCCCGGCTTTCTCCCCGAGTAGGCGCCCTCTGGACCTCGTCCGCTTCCGCGTCCACCCCTGCCGGTTGTTCAACCAGCGCACCCGCGGGGTCGGAACGGTCAGTCCCTTCCGGGGCGGCGTCCGCCGGATCCGGCGCCCCCGCCTCGGGCTGCGTGAGCAGACTGGTCGCGAAGATCACGCCCATCGTGAGAGCCACCGCGAGCAGGAGCCTGACCTCGGTCTTCATTATTTTGCTCGCCTCTCCGGAACCGGATCGTATCCATGCCCCCCCAGGGGATGACACCTTGACAGCCTACGCAGACCCAGCCATGCGCCTTTCAGGGCTCCGTGCGTCTCCACCGCCGAGAGCATGTAGGTCGAGCAGGATGGAAGGTATCTGCACCTCGCCGGCAGAAGCGGCGAGACCCAGCGCTGGTAGAAGCGGATCAGGCCGACCAATACTCTCGCGACGAAAGCCGCGCCGCGACCCTCTCCATATCCTCCGCGATCCTCGCGTACCCGGCCCCGTACGCGCTCTTCCGCGCGACGAAGACGACGTCCATCGGAGTTTGCGCCCTGACCATCCTGGGGAGCGCCAAGAGGCGCGCCGCCTCGCGAATGCGCCGCTTCAGGCGGTTTCGCAGAACCGCGGGCATCCCCATCTTGGGCACGACCCACCCCACGCGGGACCGGTTCGTCCGAGACTGGAGCGCGTAGGCCATCAGACACCCGACAGCAAGCCTGCGGCCCAGGCGGCGCGTCTCCCTGATCTCTGGACCCCGCGCGATGCGCGCGGCCCGGGGAAGGCGGTATCCTACCTTCCGTACTTTGATCCGATCCGAACGGAAAGGACCCGCCGCCCTTTTCGTCTGCGGCGGCTAAGCGTGCGGCGCCCCGCCCGGTCCTTCATTCTCGCCCGGAATCCGTGCTTCCGAAGGCGCTTCAAGTTGCGCGGTCGGTAAGTTGGCTTCATAGTTGATGTCCGATTTTTCAGTCCGCCCCCGCGAATTGCGGCGACCCCGACCTTCCGGTAAACTTACGCTTGCTTCGCCCGGTCGGTCAACGTTCCCAAGCCCGGTTAGACGCTCCGCCTAGAGTACATGACGCAACCTAGTCCCCAGCCTGCGCAGTCCAACCCCCACTTCCGCGACGACCTTTGGGTGCGAGTTCTCGACCGACTTCGAGAGAGCCTTCCGGGGATCGACAACTGGTTCCAAGAGTCCGATGCCGTACGCGACGATGACGGCGCGATCCGCGTCTCCGCCGCCACGCAGTTCCAGGCGCAGTGGATCGAGGATCGGTACGGCACGAAGATCCAGGAGGCCTGTACGGAGATCACCGGAGAGCCGACGAAGGTCTACTTCACCTTTCAAAGGCCTTCGCCGACGAAAGTCATCCCCACGGTCACCGTGGATCCGCCCAGGGCCGACGAGGGGTCGTCCGGAGCGACGGAGAAGGACGGGGGCGGCCGGGCGCGGCAGCGCGGCCCGCTCCTTACCTCCGGGTACACCTTCGAGCGCTTTATCATCGGCTCTTCGAATCAGCTCGCCCACGCGGCGTGCACGGCGGTGGCCGACAACCCCGGAAACGCCTACAACCCGCTCTTCCTCTACGGATCGACCGGGCTCGGAAAAACCCATCTAATGCACTCGATCGGGCACCGTGTGCTTCAGAGGAATTCGAGCCTCGCCGTCTCCTGCCTTACGACGGAAGAGTTCACGAACCGAATGGTCCAAGCGATCCGCAAAGGCGGGACCGAGGCCTTTCGGGGTCGCTACCGGAGCCGGGACCTCGTGCTTTTGGACGACATTCAGTTCTTGGAGGGGAAGGAGCGAACGCAGGAGGAGTTCTTTCACACCTTCAACTGGCTGTCCCAGCGCGGGAAGCAGGTGGTGGTGACCAGCGACCGATCGCCGAAGAGCCTCGGACGGCTCGAGGACCGCCTAGTCTCGCGCTTCGAGAGCGGCCTGGTCGTCGACATCAAGCCGCCGGACCTGGAGACGCGCGTCGCGATCGCGCAGCAGAAGGCAATGGACGCGGGCATTGCGCTTCCGACCGACATCATCCAGCTGGTCGCCGAGCGGTGCGCATCTTCCGTCCGAGAGCTGGAGGGCGCGATCCTCCACATCATCGCGATGCAGTCCATCTCCGGCGAAGAGGTCACGACCAAGCAGGTCCGGGACCGCTTGCGCGAGATTGCCGCGCCCGACTCACCGGAGATCCGGCCGCCCAGCCCGGAGGCAATTATCGAACGGGTCTCCGCCGTCTTTGGGGTTTCCCCCGAGGGGATGGCGTCTTCCAGCCGCTCTCGCGTCGTGACCGTCCCCCGCCAAGTCGCCATGTGGTTGATGAAGAAGGACGCGGGGATTACCTACAAGCGAATTGGCGGCTACTTTGGGGCGAGGGACCATTCGACCGTGTATCATGCCGTGCGGAAGATCGGGTCCGTGCTCCGAGAGGATGGAGATGTCCGAAGGGCCGTGGAGCAAATCCGGAGCAGTCTTCTCTGAATTGGGAAAGCCTGTGGAAAACCCTTGTTATTTCATTGGAAAACAACCCCCCAATTGGGAAAACCTCCGAGAGCGGACAGTCTTTTCCACTAAGCCGGCCACGATTTTCCACAGCGCCCGTCGACCCGGAAACCCTACTGCCGATGGTCGATTTCGGCGTCCCGCGCCCTCTTTTTCCACTTTTCCCAACGCCCTACTAATTCTGTTCTGAATTAACTCCAACTACTAATAGCCCCACCGCCATGCACATCACGGTCACGAAAAACAAGCTTCGCACAGCCCTCTCCGCGGTTGTACCGACGATCCCGTCCCCCACCCCGCTGCCGGCGCTTGCCCAGGTTCTAATCGAAGCCAAGGACGGGGGTTGCTCCATCTCGGCGACGGATCTGGATGTCTGGGCCAAGGTGCAGGTCGACGCCGACGTGGCCGAGGATGGCGCAATCGCCGCGCCCGGCCAGCTCCTAAACGAGATCGTCCGCGAGTTCACGGAGGATATCGTGACGATGGAGGTCAAGAAAAACCGCGTCAAGATCTCCTGCGGGAAGCTCTCCAACACGCTCAACCTCTTTCCCGAAGACGACTATCCTCGGTTGAGCGAGGAGCTGGACTTCGAAGAGGGCTGGACAATTCCGACCGCCTCGATTTTGAAGATGATCGAGGGCACGGTCTTCGCCGTCTCCGAGGAAGAGAACCGCCCCACGCTCCAAGGCGTGCTTTGGGAGATGGAGCCGGGAAGCTCCGCGATGGTCGCGACGAATGGGCACCGACTCTGCCGTCAGTCCACCAAGACGACCGGAGGCACGGAGAAGACGAAGTTCGTCGTGCCGTCGAGGTCGCTAAAGCTGGTGGGCCGGGTCTTCGGGGATGCAGAGGAGATTACGGTCTCCCTGCCGGCGGACGACGACTCCTCCGGACGCAGAACCTTAGGCCTGCGATCCGAACGCGCGTCGCTGCACATGAGACTCCTGCAGGGCAGCTATCCGAACTACCGCCAAGTCATCCCCAAGGAGTACACGCGCACATGCGTTTTGGATCGGAAGCGCTTAGCCTGGGCGCTTCGCTCCGCGGTGCCGCTTGCAAGGAGGATCGAGACGAACAAGGTGGCTCTGTCCTTCAATTCGGGGGACAAGGTGGTCTCCGTCGATGTCCAGAACGAGGACCTGGGAACGTATCACGCCGAGATGCCCATTGAGGAGTACGAGGGCGACGAGATCATGATCGGCTTTAACGCCGCCTACCTCTTGGACGTGCTTCGGAGCATCGAACAGGACCATGTCAAGCTCATGCTCACAACGATCGAAATGGCGGCGACGATCGTCCCGCATAATCCGGGCGCGCCGGACGAGGCCGGGTCCGCGGATGCGGCTTCCTTGGATGCGGACGACTCCGGAGGGGACGACCCGGAGCTCTTTGGCGATTACTTCGGTCTCGTGATGCCGCTCCGCCTGCTCGTCTAATCACTCGGGGGCAAGTCCGCTCCGTCCTCCCGGAGTTCAAGCAGCTCCGAAAGGACGGCAACGCTCTGGACCGGGATCCCGCAGTCCAAGATACTCTCCCTAGCCCCTTCCTCGCGGTCCACGAGGGCCAATAGCCCCTGAACCCGCGCTCCGTGGCGCCGAACCGCGCGGACGGCACTGAGAGCGCTCGCGCCCGTCGTCATGGTATCTTCGATAATCACGACTGATTCCCCTCGGGGCAGCCCTCCTTCGATCCGCCGTCCCGAACCGTGGGCCTTGCGTTCCTTGCGGACAGTAAAGGCATTGACGGCTTCGCCTGAGCGGGCGGCCCAGTGCGCGATGGCGTAGGCGATGGGGTCCGCGCCCAGCGTCAGGCCGCCCACCCACTGCGCACTCCACCCCGCCGCCCGAATGGTCCCGAACCCGACCTCGCCGATAAGGAGTTGTCCCAAGCCGCTCATCGTCGCGCGCCGCGCGTCGACGTAGTACCTGGACTTGGCGCCGCTTGCGAGGGTGAAGTCGCCTACGGCTAGGCTGCGCTCGACCAAGAGTCTCTTGAGACGGGAGGTCTTTTCGTGAGACATCGCGTTGGCACCCCTGATGCATGGACGGCCTCTTCCGGCGGCGCGGAGCGCGCGGGCCGGATGCCCAAGCATAGCAGCAAGGCGCTCGCTTGGCTTGCCCTGATGGCTGGCGTGTCCGCCTGCGAGTCTCCGGTCGAAGCTGGTCTTTTTGGACTGATGGGCGCCCTTTCGGTGCAGGTGGACGCGCCAATCACGAACGACGGGTCGCTCACGCAGACGCTGGCGTGGTTTTCGGACGGAGCGTGGAGATTCGAGGAGCGGATTTCCTATCGGGGTCTTGCGGGCGACCAGCACGTCATCGAGAACCGCGGCCTTCCCTCGCGCTACGAGGTCGCCTACGCACAGGTCATCGCGGAAATCGGGGTTGGCTTGGATGGACCGATCGGCTTGCCTGCGATGGACACGATTGGGGACGTGATATGCCCTAAAGGGAAGAGCCGCGTGACGGTGGAGGTGGCCGACCACCGGGAATTGTCAACGCGCCGCTGGGTCCGCTGCGCCTTCGGAGCCCTGGGAAATCTGACGCCCGGGGGCGCGGGCCCCGACCTCATCGGAAGCCGGGTCGCAAGCGTTGCGATCCGCGCGCGCAGGCTCGTTTTGGGGCAGACATGGCAGTCAGTCTACAGCGGGTCGATCCCGTTTCTCACGCTGGAAAAGGGCGACCAGCCCGGTTTTGAGGTCGACACTCGCGCCTTCGTCGGCTCGGGCGGCGAGCCGCCGCCTGCGTGGAGCGAATTCTGGGACAGGCTAAGCGACGAGGCCGAGTGGCCGGTATCAATCGACTGGTCCAACGAGTTCGTCTTGGTCGCCTCGGGCGGCACAAGGGAAGAGGCTGGCGATTCCGTGGAGGTGCGGCGGGTGCTTCGCACCTTGGACGAGACGCGCGTGGAGGCGGTTCTTCGCACGCCGGGCCACTTTTGCGCGCCGGCCGCCCGGCGGGGCCGCCCCTATCACGTCGTCCTCGCTCCCAAGAGTCTTCCGGTCCACTTCCGGACAGTCGTTGAACGGGTCTCCTGTTGGGGGTCGTAGCGCGAAGCGGTTGTGAATCTTCGCGTCCGCTTTACGGTCTTCTTGATCGCGTTCGCGTCCGCCGTATGCGTCGTGCTGGGCGTGGGGGTCGAGAGAGTCTTGGACAACGCCTTGGACCGGGAGCTGGAGGAGAAGCTCCGCGTTACCACCACCAAGGTGGGGGAGCTCGGATTCTATCCCAGCGTTCTGCAGCGAATCAACACGACCAATCGCGACGCCCTAGACCAAACGCGCCGCGACCTTCAGCGACTGGGCGCGAATTTCGTCGAGCGCGTCTACCTGCTGGAGCGAAGGCGGCAGCAGGAGAGCGAAGGGGGCGCGGGAGGCCAACAGCTTGTCGCGCTCACGAGCACCGCGTCTGCGGATTCCGTGTACTTCGGCATGCCGCTCTTCGAGCTGGAGCCGCACTGGACGACGATCGACCTCGCCTATCATCGCCCGAACGGCTGGGCTGTGGCGTCCTTCTGGAGCGAGGACGATGCGCGCGACTACAAGTACGGCTTCCTTCGCTTGGACTACTCCGAAGAAGCTTCGCGCCGGATCCCGAGCAACGAGTGCCGGGACCGTCTCGAGAACGGCCGCTGTCGTTCATCCTTCATGCTGGCGGTTCTAGCGCGGGCGGACCATGAGGAGCCCAAGGCCAGGCATCGCCGCACGCTTGTCTTGGGCACCGCGATCACGATGTTTGTCGCAGCGATTGCCGCGGCCCTGTTGGCTAGAAACCTGAGCACGCCGCTGGAGAAGCTTTCAAGGGCCGCGCTTCGCATCCAGAGAGGCCGGATCAACGAGCCGATCAAGGTGGAAAGAGACGACGAGATCGGTCGACTGGGAAGGGCGATGGAGCGAATGCGAACGGGGATCAGCAGGCGAGACGAGCAGCTTCGCCTCATGTCCTCCCAGGTGGCGCACGAAGTACGCAATCCGCTGGGCGGGATGGAGCTGTTCGCGGCCGCCGCGCGAGACGCCGAGGACCCAAGGGAGGCCCGCCGCCTTATCGAGCGGGTGCGCGCGGAGATCACCGGCCTTAACGACACCCTCACCGAGGTCTTGGGCTTTGCCCGTCCAACGCGCGCCGACAGGTCGATCGAGGATGCCCGCGCTCCCATACGGGAAGCCGTGGCGCTGGTCGACGCGGAGGCAAGGAAGGCTGGAAAGGCGGTGAACGTCGATCTTCCGAACGACCCACTCTTTGGCTGGATGGACAGCAGTCAGCTGAAGGCGGTTCTGCTTAACCTTCTGCGCAATGCGCTGCACGCGGGCGACACCGTTTGGATCTCCGCGCGGGACGGCGGCGGCGAGGCGGTCATCACTGTGCAAGACGACGGACCGGGAATTGATGCGGCAATTCAAGAGAGAATCTTCGAGCCTTTCGTGACCAACAAGGAGCGCGGGGCGGGGCTGGGGCTCGCGACGGCCAAGATTATGGTAGAGGCGAGCGGCGGGCGGATTGAAGCGATGAACGCCAAGGCGCCGGGAATGGGCGCGGAGTTCAGGGTGACGCTGGCAAGCCCGGAGTTCCTTGACGCGCTGGGCCATGGACGCCGGAGGCAGAACCAATGACGAGGGAGATGAAGGGCGGTCCGGCCAAGATTCTGATCATCGACGATCACGCCGCAATGCGGGACGGCCTGGAAATCAACCTGCGGCCCAAGGGGCACCAGACGTTCACCGCAGCGAGCGGCGAAGAGGGGATGGCTTGCATCGACGAGCTTGGGGGCGACGTTTCCCTCGTCATTACGGACATCCGCATGGCGCCGATGGATGGGATGGAAGTGCTGCGCCGCGTCCGGAAGGAGTACCCCGACATCGATGTTCTGGTCATGACCGCGCATGGTTCGGTGGACCTCGCGGTCGAGGCAATGAAGGAGGGCGCGCGCGACTTCGTGACCAAGCCCTTTAACGCTCCGGAGTTTGCGACGCGCGTGGGCCGCGTCTTGAGCGAAAGAGAGGCGCGTCTTCGCCTGAAAAAGGAAAATGCGCGACTCTGGGTGGAGAACGCTTGGCTCAGAGACGACGGCCCGGCCAAGTACGGGAGGATCGTGGGCAGATCTCCCGGGATTACAGCAGTGAAGCGCTTCATTGATCGGGTGGCGCGCACGGACTCCACGGTCATGGTATACGGCGAATCCGGTACGGGAAAAGAGCTGGTTGCACGGGCGATCCACGCGGCGTCGCACCGCCGTGAAGAGCCGTTTGTGAGCGTCAACTGCGGCGCGCTGCCCGAAGGGCTCTTGGATTCGGAGCTCTTTGGACATGAGGCCGGCTCATTTACGGGGGCCGAGCAAGCTCGGCGGGGGCGCTTTGAGCTCGCCGAGAAAGGCACGCTCCTGCTAGATGAGATTTCGACGATGGCGCCCCAGACGCAGGTTAGGCTGCTCAGGGTCCTGCAGGAGCGCGAGTTGGAGCGGGTCGGTGGAGAGAAGACGATTAGCGTCGATGTGCGCATCATCGCCGCGTCCAACCAAAGCGCGCCAGAGTTGAACGAGCGGGCGGACTTTCGGAGCGACCTCTACTACCGCCTGCACGTCGTGCCGATTACCCTCCCCCCCCTGCGGGACCGCCGGGAGGACATCCCCGACATCGCGAGGCACTTCCTGAGAAAGCTGCAGGGCAGAACCCGGTCGCACGTCTTGGAGATCGCCGCCCCCGCGATGGAAAAGCTCGTGGCGTATCAGTGGCCGGGGAACGTTCGAGAGCTGGAAAACGTCATTGAGCGGGCTCTGGTGCTGGCGGAGGGTCCCGAGCTGGAGCCGGACAACATCGTGTTGCACGATTCCGGGTCGCTGTCGGCTGACGACCCGGACGAGGCGCCCCTCGATCTGGATGTCGGACCGAAAGGGATCGACTTTGCGGAGACGCTGCTCCGCGTCGAGACCAAGCTGATTAAGCAGGCGCTTAGGCGCACGGGCGGGGTCAAGTCCGAAGCTGCGCGCCTGCTCGGGATGCGAGCCGGCAACCTCTCCTATCGGATTGAGAAGTACGGGATCAAGTAATGAGGGTTTCCGCGTGTTTCGCGGCCCTCTTTCTTCTTGGGCTGCCCGACCTTCTCGAGGGACAGGCCCCTATTTCGGAGATCCACGAGGCTCGCGAGGCTGCCTACGCCGAATCGCTGGCGGAGTATCGGTCCGCGCTTCAAGATCTCATGGTGATCGACTCTGTCTGGCGGACCGAAAACGCCGCACTGGAGCGTGCCCGGCTTCGGGGAGACGGAGAGGACGTGGACCGTCTGTTGGCCCGCCTGCGCGTACTGTCGGCCGAGCGAGTCTCGGCGGAAACGAGTGTCCGCGGAGCGTCGATGGGCCTGCATCGGGACAGCGAGTCGCTGCTTGGCCACATCGACGTCGAGCGGAGAATGAGCGCGGCGTTGACCGACGACACCGCGCGAGAGGAGCGGAGCAGGCGGCTCGCGGAACGCTTGGGAGAGGTGGAGGAGGAGCGCTACGACGCTCTCGCGGCGTATTGGTGCGCCTTGGATGTCGTGGTAGAGCTGGACTTGGTGCTTGTGCTTCTAGATTCGCCGGCCAACCAGCGCTGCGACATTGATTCGCTCAGACTGCCGCGAATCGAGGATCCGAACTACCACCCCGGGATGCCCTTTCGCGAAGCCCAGCAGCTTCGCCGTCTCTATGAGGTTCAGCTGGAGGAGGAGAGCCGGTTTCTGGAAGAGCTGAGCGAGCAGCTCGAGGAGTTGTCCCGGAGGTTGCGGCGCTACCGAGGCGAGGATGAGTTCATGGCGGACAACGAGCGCTTTGGCGGAAACCAGACGGGAGTGACGAGCCAGGACCCTGCGCGGGTGGGAATCGACGGACCCGAGGACGCGCGGACGCTGCGTCTACGAGTGGAGAGGCTTGAGGATCTCAATGAAATTCTCGAAGGCAGGGTGGAGCGGTTGAGCGGCATTTTACGGCAACTGGGGGCCGCGCGACGATGAGGTCACTGGTCAAGAGCGGGCGCTGCTTTGGCTTGGGCGCGCCAGCGGCGGCTCGCCTTCGCGTCCTCGGTTTCCTGGTCGCTTTCCTCTCAACCGCCGATCTGCGCGCGCAGCAGGCGGGAGCTGATCGCGGAGCCTCGCTGTGGAACGCCCGGTTCTGGTCGGGCGTCTCGGCGCTGTACTACAGCGGGGATTGCCGGGTGCCGCCGGTCGACAACACTCAGGGACCGGTCTGCGGAATTCAGACCTTCGCCAATCCGATTTCGGACACCGCGAAGAGGGTGTACGCGGAGGTCGGGGAAATTGGCTTTGCCGGCGAGGGCACGCTCTACGAACAGGCGGGATTTGGATCCTTGGGTTTTAGCTTTGACGGCGGACTGAAGCAGTTTCTGACGCAGGGCTTCGTCATTGGCAGCTACCGGCCAACGCAATACGACGCGCGCATGGAGTTGGATTACAGGCGGCAGTGGGGCGTCAACCGATTTGCGGGGGCGGTGCGAACGAGGTCTTGGGGCGTGAACGACCCGACGCCGCAGCCCATGTACATCGAGCCCGGCTACGACGAGCTCGCGGGCACGGTCGCGCTCTATAGGCCGTTTGGATCCGGCAAGCGCCTAGGGGTCACGGCGGAGGCCTACGAATTCGATTACGCGCCAACCGTGTACCGGTACTTGGATCTCCTGGATCGCTCGGGCGCGGGCCTCACGGTCGACTTCGGGGGCTTTCAGCCTGGCGCAGGGCGCATGGACGCCGTCGTGAGCTTCAAGTACAACCGCTATCCGTTACAGAAAAACGGAATCGGAGCCAACTTTCGAGTGGACCGCGTCTACGGCGCGCGCCTTCAGTGGGATCTTTCCAGAGCCCAGAACGACGACACCTACTGGCACTTGGGCAGCTTGATGCTGCAGTTGAACGGGACGCTCAATCGGTCAAACTCGCGAAGGCCCGAGTACCGCGCCGTGAGCATGGAGGGGATGATGTCGCTGTATATGGGCGGCGACACGGAGTGGTACGTCTACGGGCGGTTTGTGGCCAAGCGCTACGACCGCGGGCAGATCGGGCACGTGATTTTGGTGGCGGGAGAAGAGGCCGACCAAGCCTCCATCGCGGTCGTTCAGCTCAATCGGTTGCTTCCTTGGAACGATTTCCAAGCCCGCATTAGGGCGGAGTGGAAACGGTCGGAGTACCATTACGGAAGCAGCCACTACCAGCGGCTGGGCCTTTCAGTCTCCTTGCACTACCACCCACGGTTTTGAGAGTGCTTTGATCGCTTCGCTGGGATTGCTCGGTGAGCTTAAGCAGCTGGAGTATACGGGTTCGTTAGCTTTTCTGAAGCCGACCTCAACGCGTCGCAGCAAACCCTATCTGTTCATGGAGTCTTACGAATGAGCGGCGATGCCTCCTTCGGAAACAAGGAGGAGAAGACGGGGCAAGCGGTCGAAGATGTCGCGCGGGCCAGCGTTAGGATGCTGGATAAGGCGCTGTTGGGATTGCTGGAAGCGCTTGCGGACGGATCGCTTGCGGACGGATCGCTGGAAGAGGAGGAGGTCCGGGCGAATCTGCTCAAGGCCGTTGAAACTCGCATGGGAGTACTGCGTGAAGCGGGCCGGAAGGCGCGGAAGATCGCGAAGGGGGCTGGAGCGGGAACGATTATCGACTACATGGCTGCGCACGGCGGGATGGGCGACTGGAATTCGACGGAGTCGGCAATCGCGGCCCGACTCCTCCGCAAGCGGGATTGGCGGCGAATCGGCGCCCAGTTGTCCGCGGCCTTCACGAAGTGGTGGACGGAACATGAGGAATTGCTTCACGCTGAACTGGGGGAGCCTCCAGAGAAGCGCGTCCAGGCGATCTGGCACGTTGAGGCGGCGGGATTGGCGGCAAGGTTGGCGGGCCGCCTCCTCCGCAATGCGAACGTGCCGCACGTGGACGCGGCCCGGGACGCAGCCCGAAGTCTTCGAGCGGCGGCGCGGAGGTTTCGGGAGGCCTCCGAAGAGATCGCGGACGGAGTACCGGTTGAGTGGATCGATGAAGCCTTAGAGGCCGCGCCGGGCGCTTCCTTGGTGTCTGCGGAGGGCGAATGAGCAAGCGACCGACCCGGCGAGAAGACGCGGGAGAGAATGGCCCTTCGTCTAGGATTTGTGGACGGATTCCTTGTGTCGATCACCAGAACTTTTGATTGTCCATAAACAATGAGAGGAAGCCAATGCGCACGACATTGAACAAACGCTCAGAGAAGTTGTTACCGAGCGTCTAAAATTGCACACTTTTTGGCGTTTAGAATTGCACACTTTTTGGCGTTTAGGGGCGTGCTGGATTTGGCGGGAGCGCGGGGCTTTCGGGTGGGGGCGGAGGGCGTCCGCCTCCGAGCTTGGAGGGGGTTGCCGTTTGGCTGGATGAGGGCGTATGCGTCTCCGATTCACCTCGGACAAGGAGACGCGATGATCGACGGACGGAGGAAGGCTCGGGCGAGGAAGTTGTTGGAGCGGGGGCTGTCGAAGACGGCGGTCGCCCGGGAGCTGGGGATTGCCCGGAGGACGCTGTACCATTGGATATCCGGGGGTTGGCTGGAGAAGGCGGGCGGGAGTCGGAAGCGTTCGCGGCGCGTTCGCGCGTCGAAGCTGGACGCCTTCAAGCCGTTTATCGCGGAGCGGCTGGCGGAGTTTCCGAAGATGAGCGCGGTCCGGTTGTACGAGGAGGCGCGGAGGTCGGGCTACGCGGGCAGCTACAGCGTCGTCGTCCGGCACGTTCGGGGGGCGCGTCCGCGGAAGGTCGTCGAGCCGGTCGAGCGCTTCGAGACGGATCCCGGTCATCAGGGTCAAGTGGATTTCGCGGAGTTCAAGCTGCCTTGGGGCAAGCGGTTCGCGCTGGTCGTGGTCCTCGGCTACTCGAGATGGCTGTGGGCCCGCTTTTACGAGCGGCAGACGCTCGGCGTTCTCGCGGACGGGCTCGAGAGGGCGTTCTGCGAGATGGGCGGCGTGCCGAGGGAGCTGCTGTTCGACCAGATGAAGGCCGTGGTCGCTTCGGACGAGCGGCCGGAAGGCGGCAGGCTGGCGAGCAACGCGGCGTTTGCGGGCTTCGCCGACCACTGGAGCTTCAGGATTCGGGCGTGTCGGCCGTATCGGGCGCGCACGAAGGGGAAGGTCGAGCGCCCCATTCGCTACATGCGGGAGAACTTCTTTTACGGCAGGACCTTTGCTTCGGACGCCGACGCGAACGAGCGTCTGGCGCGGTGGCGGGAGCGAACGGCCAACGTCCGCCTTCACGGGACGCTCAAGGAAACGGTGTCGGAGCGCTTCGCGCTCGAGCAGCCGCTGCTGCTGCCCTTGGCGCCGCGGGGGCATCGGTTCGCCGCTCCCAGGCCGATGCCGCAGGCCGAGGAGTCGGCGTCGCCGGCGTCTTCCGTGCCGGAGATCGACGTCGAGCGGCGGTCGCTGGACTATTACTCGAACGGGGCGAGGGCGTCGTGAGGCGCCCGTCGCGGAGAAAGCGAATCGCCGCGCAGCTGGCCGATCTGAAGATGCCGGGAGCGCTCGAGGCGCTGGACGACGTCTTCAGGCGCGTCGACGGCGGGGAGTACACGGCGGGCGAGGGGATCGAACGTCTGCTGGGGGCGCAGATCGAGCTGCGCAACGGGCGTCGACTGGCGGCGGCGATGCGTTCGAGTCGACTGCCGGGGCTGAAGACGCTGGCGGAGTTCGACTTCGCCTTCCAGCCGTCGATCGAGTGCCAGCAGGTCGAGTCGCTGCACGAGCTGGGCTTTCTCGAGCGGAAGGAGAACGTGATTATTCTGGGTCCTCCCGGAGTCGGGAAGACGCACATCGCCATCAGCTTGGCGGTCGCCGCGGCCGAGGCCGGAAGGAGGATCTACTTCGGCACGCTGGCGGATTTGGTTGAATCCCTGGAGGAGGCGCACGCGGCGGGCAGGCTGAAGCGTCGGCTCCGCACGCTGATGCATCCGGCGCTGCTCGTGGTGGACGAGATCGGGTATCTGCCGGTGACGTCGAACGGGGCGAGATTGTTTTTTCAGCTGGTGAACGGGCGCTACGGTCGCGCCTCGACGGTGGTGACGTCGAACAAGCCGTATCAGCAGTGGGGGGAGGCGCTGCATGACGAGGTGATGGCGGCGGCGCTGTTGGATCGGCTGCTGCACCGCAGCCATACGATCAACATCAGGGGCAACTCGTACAGGATGCGTCGTCACAAGGAGATATCGAGAGCCGTGCATTCGGCGGGATCGTCGGCGAATCGCGCCGGCGGCGGACGAACCCACAACCAGGAAAGGAGGTAGGTCGATGAAGAGAACTCGGACGCGGGGAGCGGCCCCGCGTCGACGCGGCATCGGCGCTCGGCGAAGGCTCGCATGGACGAGTCGGAGCGTCGCTTGGCGCCGTATGCGTCGGCTCCAAGGCGGGGGAGTCGACGGACTTGACGCGGCATGCGGGGCGAAGGCGCAGGAGCGCGCCCGGCCGGAAAGCCGGGTCGTCGCGCCCGACCAAAGGGGAGATCGGACGACCGGGGACGGGGCGGAAGGCGACTCCGCCCCCCGGGTCCCCGCTTCGGTCGCTCCGCTCCCTGCGCGGGAACCCGGGCGCATCAGCCGGTCGCCAAAAAGTGTGCAATTTTCGGCGCCAAAAACGCCGATCCCGGCGCTCCAAAAAAGTGTGCAATTTTTCGCGCCAAATGACAGAGAAGTTAATCTCCAAATTGAAGTCGCTCTCTTTCGCTTGTGCACTAAGCGTTGCCCTTGCGTCGCCGGCGGCAATTGTTGCGCAGCAGGTTTGTAAGGTTCGAGAACCTGTCTCATCGCTTCTATGACGATAACGACAGCTGGACCGACATAAGAGCGGTTAGTAGCAGCGATTCTCTGCTCGTTGTACTTACAGGTTCTTATCCAAGTGTTCATGTCTTTTCTCTTTCCGGCAGTAGCGCTCAAAGAAGCTGGGGGCGAAAGGGGCAGGGTCCCGGAGAGCTTGAGGGCCCTATGGGGATTGCAGAGATAGGTCGAACAATCTATGTGCTTGACGTAACACTGAGGCGTCTTGCCATTTTTGAACCGTCTGGCTCTCTTGTACATTCAATAGGGTTTGAGGATGCCGGGATGTCCACACATTATCCCCTGCGATTTGCTGGATCCGATCGCGGTGCTATCATATTGGACATTACCGTGCCAATGGGCAACGAGAGGCTTGTCACTGCGGCGCACCTTGACATCACAGGTAAGCCGGTTCACCAAGATACGGTGCTCGTCTACCGTCGAACACGGGACAGATTACGACTTACGGCTCCGGGTACGCCGAGTTACAGCGTTTTTCCGCCGTACTCTCCAAGTCTACAGTGGACGCCTGTTGCTGAAGGAGTCGCATTCTGGCAAGGACCCGGATTAGGGCTGACGGTTGTTGGGCTAAACGGCGACACGGTCACTTCGTTATCGCTGCCAATTGATGATCGCCTTGAAGTCGCAGAAGAGGACAGGGAGTTTTGGTTTCAGGATGCGATTCCGCAAGAGATGTTTGGTCAGAAGGGCGTCTTTGAGCCCTTAAGAAAGACAGCGCGAAGAACTGTTGATTTTCCTAGGTTTCACCCTTTAGTTTTCGAGTTAATTGGCGCACCTGACCACACTATATGGATTCGCAGGACGCCGGATGGGCGAAACCAGACTTGGGATATTGTTGATGCTAGCGGTCAACTGGTTGGTCGTACATCACTCTCTCCGGGCCAGTTCCTTATGGCGGTCATGCCTGAATACATTGTGGTAAAAGCAATTGATGGTTTAGACACGGAGTCGGTCGAAATTTACCGATGCGCAAGTGTAGGCATGTGACGCCTTGACGGCTCCGTGACGGTGACTGGGGCGGTTGTGAGTCCGGCGGACGGTCAATTGAACCGGATGAGAACGCGGATCGGCAGATCCGAGCGGCCCGCAAGGCGACCCCGTGCCTCAAGCCTCGCGCTCGCACGACGCGCCAAAAGCGCGTGGCCGAGGCCGGAGCGCCCTTCTTTCGCACCGTTGCTAGCCGGTCGCAGCAACCGCCTCTAGCGCGAAATCAATGTCCGCGGGCGTGTGGTCGGCATTGATCTGAAAACGAATTTCCTCGTCGCCCTTGGGAACTACGGGGTAAGCAAGTCCCGTCGCGAGAATCCCCGCGTCAAAGAGCGCTTCGACGCACCGTTTGGTTTCGGTCGTGTCTCTGATTAGAAGCGGTACGACCGGATGCGGGCCCGGAATGATCTCCCGCCCAAGGGACAGCAGCCCGGACTCGAATCGCCGAGTGAGGCGCCGGAGCCGCTTGAGCAGCTCCGGTCCTTCCCGCCCGGCGACAATGGCGAGGGCTGCCCGCGCCGCGCTGGCCTCGCCCGCGGTGATGGGGTTGGAGTAGATGTAGAGCGGCGATGTCTCGCGGAGATATTGAGCCGCTTTGGACGAGGCGACGATGTAGCCGCCGTTTACGCCAAATGCCTTCCCCAGCGTGCCGATCAGAATGTCGGAAGGGGGGCTCTCGGTGAACTCCTCCGTCCCGCGCCCGGTCTTTCCAAATGCGCCGACGCCGTGAGAGTCGTCGACCATAAGGACGGCGTTCTCCGGGTAGTCTTCATCGTATCTGCGTACGATGTCCATCATCGCGTCCAAGGGCGCATGGTCTCCCCGCATGGAGAAGACGCCGTCGGTCACAACCACCGCGCGCCGCGACCGACCGCGCCCCCGCTTCAGGCCCCTCTCCAGCGCCCCCAGATCCAGATGGGGATAAATCTCCTTCGCCCCGGGCCGGGACATGCGGATCCCGTTGATGATGCAGTTGTGGTTGAGCTCGTCGGAGAGCACGAGCGTGCCGGAGTCCAGAAGCGCGGCCATCGCGCTGAGCACGGCAGCGTACGCCGAAGAATAGATGACTGCGGCCTCGCGCCCGTGAAAGGCGGCGAGCTCGGTCTCCAGGCGTGTATGAGCCAGGTGGGTCCCCGCGATGAAGCGCACGGCGCCGGGTCCGGCGCCGAAGCTCGCCGTCGCCTCTTCTTCCGCGCGCATGAGCCTAGGGTCGCGCGAAAGCCCTAGGTAGGAGTTTGCGTTCATGCGCAAGAAAGGCTTTTCTCCGAAGCCTTCAAGGAGATATCTGGGACCGCGCTCGCCTGCGGCCGGAAGCACGTCTTTTACGACCGCTTCGCGCCCCTTGGCGGTGCCTTGAGACTCCATCGTCCGGATGGCCTTGTCGAGAATGCCCGTAAGCCGGTCGGTCGGCATCGTTTTTCCGCTACGCCTCAGTTGACGGAGGCGCCGACCGCCGGCTCCGTCGCGCTCCAGCCCAAACCGCGCAACATTCCATCGACCAGCCCTCCGAGATCGTACTGGTGCCGCCATCCCCACTGGCGGCGCGATTCGCTGTCGTCCAGTCTTCGGGGCCAAGAGTCGGCGATAGCTTGGCGCACCGGATCCGGTCGATACTCCATGCGAAAGCTCGGAATTCGCAGCCGTATCTCGCGCTCAAGCTCCGCTGGCGTAAACTGCATCGCCGTCACGTTAAAGGCGTTTCGGTGCTGGAGTCCCGTTCCGGGCGCCTCCATCAATTCGACCATCGCCCGCAGCGCGTCCGGCATGTACATCATGTCAAGGCGCGTGGACGGGCGGAGGAAGCACTCAAAGGTCTCGTTGTTAACCGCCGCGTGAAATGCCTCGACCGCATAGTCGGTGGTCCCGCCCCCGGGGCGCGTTCGGTAGGAGACCAGACCGGGAAAGCGCAGGCCCCGCACGTCCAAGTCGTATCGCCTGTGGTAGTAGTCGCAGAGAAGCTCGCCCGCGACCTTGGTGACGCCGTACATCGTGGTGGGCCGCTGCACCGTCGTCTGGGGCGCGGGCGGACCCGCCCGCTGAGGGCCGAAAGCGGCGATGGAGCTGGGCACGAACAGCTGGCATCCAAGAAGCCTGGCCGCCTCCAGGACGTGCACGAGGCCGTCCATGTTGACGCGGTAGGCCAGAGCCGGATTTGCTTCGCCGGCAGCCGACAGAATTGCCGCGAGGTGGTACACGACATCGGGGCGGAAGGAGCGAAGGGCGTCCAGGACTGCATCCGGGTCCAAGCAATCCAGCGCCGCGGAGGGGCCTTCCTGATTCCATTCGTCCGGCGGGCGGATGTCCGTAGCGAGGACGCGCGCGCTTCCATAGCGATCCCGAAGCGCCTCCGCCAGCTCGCTTCCGATCTGCCCGGCGGCGCCAGTGACGAGTACGCGCTTCATCTCGATGTCCGCCGTCCCGTTTTCAGGATCGGACGCAAGCGATGGTCGAGCCAGCGCATCAACGGCGTAGAGCCCGTAGCGGAGGGCTTAGGGCGAGGGGCAAGAAGGGCTCGTCTCCTTCGGCGTCCACCTCGTCGTGTCTCGCGCCCGGTATTTCTCGAGCACCTTGGTCAGCGCGGCGTCCAAGCGAACGCCGTGTTGGTTCGCGAAGGTAATCAGCACGAAGAGGATGTCCCCCACCTCCAGCTCAAGCGACGTCTCCGCCTCGTCCGGCCGCTTGGGCTTGGAGCCGAATTGGTGGTTGACCTCGCGCGCGAGTTCGCCGACTTCCTCCACCAATCGAGCGAGGATCGCGAGCGGCGGCCAATAGCCTTCTTCGAAGGAGTTGACCCATCGGTCCACCTTTCCTTGAGCCTCCGCCAGCGTCATGGAGCCGGCGGGAGCGGCGCCGCTCATCCCTCCCAAGGCTCGACGAGCAGCTTTCCGAAGACGGACCCCGCCTCCAGCATTTCGTGAGCGCGACGGACTCCGGCTAAAGGGAAAACTCGCTGTACGGGGGGCTTGATCACGCCATCGAAGACCAGCTGCATCGCGTTGCGGAAGTCCGCTGCGCTTCCCATCGTCGCGCCCATCACCGTAAGCTGTCGCCAAAAAAGAACCCTTAAGTCCGTGACGGCCTTGGGCCCGGTCGTCGCCCCAAAGGAGACGAGCCGCCCGCCGACCGAAAGCGACCTCACTAAGTCGGGCCAGATCGCTTCGCCCACCGAATCAAGGCAAAGGTCAATCCCTTTCTTGTCCGTGATGCGGTGGATCTCTTTGCCCCAGTCAAAGGCGTGGCGGTCGAAGACGTGGTCCGCGCCCAGCTCCCTTACCTTGTCCACGTAGGGCGTCGACGTGATCGCGAAGACGCGCGCCCCGGCGTGCTTCGCGTACTGGATCGCGACCGAGGATACGCCGCCGCTCGCGCCTGTGACGAGGACGCGTTCGCCGGGCCTCAAGGCTCCCCGACAAACGAGCCCGCGCCACGCAGTAACGCCGGTCAGGGCTGCCGCCGCCGCGATGCCGAAGGAGACGCCCTCGGGTATCTCCACCAGATTGTCCACCGGGACGGTCGCGTAGTGCGCGAACCCTCCGCGGGTATGTTCGCCGATGACTCTGTAGGAGAAGGGCCTCGAGAGCGTCGACCGGGCGAGGTCGTACCACTCGTATGAAAGCGACGGGTCCGCGACGACCCGCCTTCCCAGCCACCACCTGGGAGCGCCGTCGCCAAGCTGATCCACCGTTCCGGCGATATCGCAGCCGCCGACATGCGGCATGTTCAGTTTGATCGGCAGCCCGCGGCGGACCCAAAGGTCCAAGTGGTTCAACGAGGCCGCGCGGACGCGAATTCGGACCTCTCCGGGGCCGGGCGAGGGGTCGGGCAGCTCCTGCAAGCGGATCACCGACGGGTCGCCGTGCGAATCAAAAGCGGCAGCCAACATATTTTTACAATCTAACCCTCGCACGGAGTGACTCTTGGAAGACTCGCCCAAGCGGGAGGTCTCCTCCAGAGAGGCGGACGACGCGACGCTGGGAGGCTACCTGTCGCTGCATAGCCGGCCGCCTGCGTTTCGGGGCGTGGACGGGGCTCCCTACACCGTATCAATCGAAATAGAGCGGTCGCCGGACCTCACGCGTCCAGTGAGGGGCTACCTCGTCTTTCCCAAGTGGGCGGACACGGGCATTGGCTTGGTCGGACATGTCGAATCCCCGCTGCTCTTTTCGGGGCGGACGCGGGAGAGCGTCGCGAAGCAGGCCGGCTCCATGACGCTTCTGGACGTGCAGCGCACGCTTAACGAAGCCATTGTCCGCGCGACGGAGGACGAGGCGTGAAGGCGGAGAGCGTTCGGGTGACGGAGATCTTCCACTCCATTCAGGGCGAGTCTACCTGGGCTGGACTGCCGTGCACCTTTGTGAGGCTGACGGGATGCCCCCTCCGGTGCGTCTGGTGCGACACGGAGTACGCCTTTCGCGGGGGAACAAGGAAGACGCTGGACGAAGTGCTGGAAGAGGTGGGCCGCCGGGGGTGCGACTTGGTGGAGGTGACCGGCGGCGAGCCGCTCGCACAGCCGGGGGCGATCCCGCTGATTGAGCGTTTGCTGGAAGACGGGCGCACCGTCCTCCTGGAGACGTCGGGCGCGGTCGACATCGGCAGAGTCGACTCCAGGGCGCACCGAATCATGGATCTGAAGTGTCCGGGGTCAGGGGAAGAGCGCCGCAATCTCTGGTCCAACCTGAACCATCTTACCGGCCGCGACGAAGTGAAGTTTGTGGTGAGCGGGGTGGATGACATCGACTGGGCCATCGACGTCATTCGTCGGTACGGGCTCGGCGAGAAAGTCATGAACGGCGAACTCCGCGCGCTGCTCGCCTCTCCGGTCTGGGGGACGGGAGAGATGGAGTTGATCGCTCAACGCGCGCTGGAGAGCGGCCTGCCGATCCGCCTGCAGCTTCAGCTGCACAAGTACATATACGGGCCGGACCGTGAGGGCGTCTGATCTCGGGTCCGCTTTGGCCCGCAGCTACGGTCGGGCCGAAGACCTGCCTCGGGGTCGAACGGACAGAGACGCCGCGGTGGCGCTTGTCGTGCGGACGCGGAGACCGACGGAGGATGTTGGAAAAGACGCGGACGTTCTGTTTATTAGACGAGCAACAAGCCCGGCGGATCCTTGGTCCGGTCAGATGGCGCTGCCCGGCGGACGCTTTGAGAATGCCGACTCCTCGCTTGCGGAAACCGCAATGCGGGAAACGCGCGAAGAGACTGGCTTGGTTCTCAGCGCGGAACGTCTCGTCGGCGTCATTGCGCCGCTTCGGCCAACGAGCCCGGGGCTGCCGTCCGTCGTGATCTGGCCGGTTGTGTTTCACGTGGACTCCGTCGCGACGGCAAGAGCGCGGAGCCCCGAAGTACGGTCCGTCCACTGGTTTGGAGTGAAGGACCTGGCGGATCCCGCGCGCGCTTCGCGCGAGCGGGCGGCTTCGGCGCCCGGCGCCCCAAGAGCGATCTATCCGGCGATCAGAGTGGGGGGCCGGACAATCTGGGGACTGACGTATCGAACAGTCCAGCGGTTCCTGGCGGTGATCGCAGGAAGGCGGGTCGCGGAGTCGGTCCAGCAAACCCAGTGATCCCGCCCGCGTTGCGAAGAGCGTTGGCGGGCGGAGGAGGCGGTCTTGGCCAGTAAGCGGACAGAGAAGGAGGTCAATTTTGCGCTGGCGAAGCTGCTTCGGTCGAAGCACCCGCGGTGGCGGGGCCGTCTCCTTGCGGAGCGCACCGACGTCTTTGAGAATCGGGGCCTCGCGCCGGACATCTTTCTGCGTCGGCGCAGGACGCTGGGCTCTGTCGTCGTGGAGACGGAGTTCGAGCCGGGGCGCACGGTGGAGGAGGATGCCCGGGCGAGGCTGGGCCAGCGGTTTAGCGAAAGCGGGAGCGTGGTCGAGCAGGTCGTCGCGGCGAAGCTGCCCCGGGGGCTGAGGACCGGGGGCGGGCCGCTGGAGGAGTCCCTGGGCGAGTCGAGCTTTCGCTACTGCGTCTGGTCGGGAACGCCTTCGGACGCGCTGCGCTGGCCGAAGAGAGGATGGCTTTCCGGGGGCATCGACGATCTGGCGCGGTGCGTCGAGCTCTGCGCGTCTTCGGAGAGGCTGCTCTCGAAGGGCCTCGAGGTGATGGAGAACGCGATTCGCTGGTCCGCCGCCGAGGTGAAGGCGGAGGCCGAGTCTCTTCGTTCGGGCAAGGACTTGGACTCCGCGCTGGGCGCCGCGCTTCGCCAGAAGGGAGGAATCCAGACGCGCCGCATGGCGATGGCCATCGTCCTGAACGCGATGGCGTTTCACGCGGCTTTGGCGGAGGTCCACGCGCAGGTCCGCGGCATCGAGAGCCTTCGGGATGCAGAGGAGCCGCGCGGGCTGGACGCTTGGACGGTCATGAGGGAATGGACGCGCATCGTCAAGAACATCAACTACTACCCGATCTTCAGCGTCGCGATCAAGATCCTGGAGATTCTTCCGCGGGGACTTGCGTCGAGGGTGCTGGAGCAGCACGCGGGAGCCGCGAGGAAGCTCGCGAGGCTCGAGGTCACGGCGGTCCACGACCTCTCCGGCAGGGCGTTTCAGCGGCTGATTTCGGACAGGAGGTTCCTCGCGACCTTCTACACGCTGCCGACGAGCGCGCAGCTCTTGGCCGAGCTCGCCGTCCAGCGAATGGACTTCGACTGGTCCGACCTCAAGTCGTATCCCCGTCTTCGAGTGGCGGACCTTGCGTGCGGCACCGGAACGCTGCTTTCCGCGGCGTACTCGGCGATCCTGTCCAGATACCGCCGTGCCGGCGGCGACGATATGGATATTCACCGCGAGATGGTGGAGAACGCGATGATCGCGGCGGACATCATGCCCGCCGGAGTGCACCTCGCGGCCTCGCAGATCTCGAGCGCCCACCCTAGGATCGGCTTCTCAAGGACACGCTTCTACACGATGCGCTTTGGTCGGGGAGGCGAGGGGCCGGGCCGGGGAACGGGCGGCCTCTCGCTGGGATCGCTCGACCTGATCGATCAGCAGCGCGCGGGCTCGCTCTTCGGCACCGGCCACGAAGAGGTGCACGGGGGAGGAAGAAGAGAGACGAAGTCGGTGCGCGTCCCGCACGGCGGCATGGACTTGGTCATCATGAATCCGCCGTTTACCCGCCCGACGAACCACGAGCGTGCGCCGACCGACGACTCGGGAGAGGTCATGCCGGTGCCTTCCTTCGCCGGCTTCTCGAACAGCCGGGAAGACCAGAAGGCGATGTCCGCGCGGCTGAAGAAGCTTCGCCGCGCGCTGTCCCAGCCTGCGGGGAACGGATACGCGGGGCTTGCCTCCGACTTCATCGACTTGGCGCACAAGAAGATCAAGCTCGGCCAGCCGATCGCGTTCGTGCTTCCCTTCAGCGTTGTCCGCGGCAAAAGTTGGGGGGGGTCACGGCGCCTTTTGTCAAGCCGGTACGAGAATATCGCGATCATCTCAATCGCGGCGTCCGGGTACGGGAATCAAGCCTTTTCGGCGGACACCGGAATCGCCGAAGTGTTGCTGCTCGCGAACCGGAGAAAAACGCCGAGGCCTGCGGGCGCGGCTTCTCCAACCGTCCTGTACGTCAATCTGCGCCGGAGGCCGAGAAGCGCGATGGAGGCGGCGGAGGTCGCTTCCGCGATCAGTCGAATGGGGCCCGCGCGGAGAGGCGCGCCGCCGGAATCGCTCTATCTGGGGGACGAGGCGTGGGGAAGCGTCATCCACGCGCCGCTGGAGGACGGCGGCTGCGCCGGCGTGCGCGAGGCGGAGCTGGCCCGCGCGATGCTGCGGCTGCGAAGCTCGGAGCTTGTGCTCCCGAGGCTGGCTTCGCCGATTCCGCTGCGCATGACAACTCTGGACGACTTGGGAAATCTCGGACTCGTGGACCGGTCCATCGGAAGCCGGACGAAGGATCCGCCGTCGGTGCAGGGACCGTTTTGGATCGCCGAAGGGAGCGAGGCGGCAAGCTACCCCGCGCTCTGGGCGCACGAGGCGGCGAGGGAGCGGATGATCGAGGTGTGGCCGGACTCCAAGGGAATCGTGCGCGAAGACGGACCTCGCCCGGCCGGGCTCCGCGACATGCGGGAGTGGGCGGAGAGCGTCTGGTCCACCGCGACGCGACTGCACTACAACCGGGATTTCCGACTCAACTCCCAGAGCTTGGCGGCGTGTCTGACGCCGGAGCGGACGCTTGGAGGCACTGCTTGGCCGAACTTCGCCGCGCGCGATGCTCGGTGGGACGCGCCCCTCGCGCTCTGGTCCAACACCACGCTGGGATGCATGCTCTTCTGGTGGCGCGGGATGCGCACGCAGCAGGGGAGAGCTAGGATCACCGTCTCGGCGCTGAAGCACCTCCCGGCACTGGATGTCCGGGAGCTCTCGGATGGACAGCTTCAGTTGGCCGCGGAGCTTCTCGATCGGTTTTCGCGCAGGCCGCTGCTGCCTGCGAACGAAGCGTACCGGGATCCCAAGCGCAAGGCATTGGACCGCGCCGTGCTGATCGAGCTGCTCGGTCTGCCCAAGTCCGTCTTGGGGCCGCTTGATCGCCTTGCCCTCCAGTGGTGCTTGGAGCCGTCGGTCCACGGAGGCAAAAGCACGAGGCCGAAAACGAGGGAGGCCGAGGCGGCTGCATAGGCGCGAGGCGGTTGCCCCGACCCCGCGAGCGAGGCCTGCTCGACATCTCCGGTCCTTAGCTGGTCAGCGTCTCGACCTCACCGCTCCTCAATCCACTCGGCGATAAAGACGTTTGTGTTTCCGGGGTGCGACTCGTTTCGGTTCGACCCAAAGGCCAGCATCGTACCGTCCGGACTGAAGACGGGAAAGCCGTCGAAGCCGGGCGTGTACGTCACGCGCTCGAGTCCCTCGCCGTTCAAGTCGATCAAATAGAGGTCGAACTCCCTTCCCCCGGGGCTGCCCAAGTTTGAGGAGAAGATGACCTTCTCGCCGGAGGGGTGCCAATAAGGCGCAAAGTTGGCGGCCCCGTTATCGGTGAGCCTGCGCGCGTTTGATCCGTCGGCGTCGGCCACGTAAATGTCCAGCGCCCCCGGTCGGATCAACCCCTGCTCCAAGAGCGACAAATAGTCGGCGCGCTCTTCCTCCGTCTTGGGGTAGTGGGCCCGCCAGACGATCTTGCTGCCGTCGGGGCTGAAGAACGCCCCGCCGTCGTATCCAAGGCCAGTCGTAAGCTGAACGATATCCGAGCCGTCCAGATTCATCGAAAAGAGATCAAGGTCTCCGCTCCGAATCGAGGTAAATACGATGCGGTCTCCCGTGGGCGAGACGGTCGCTTCGGCGTCGTATCCGGGCGTGTCCGTCAGCTGCTCCAGCTCGCCCGTCCGCTGATCGTAGACGAAGATGTCGTAGCTGTCGTAGATCGGCCACACGTATCCGCGGGATCGGTCCGGCGGCGCAGGGCACGCTTCGTCGTGGTGATGCGTGGAGGAGTAGAGGATCCGGTGCCCGTCGGGATAGAAGTAAGAGCAGGTCGTCCGCCCCAATCCTGTCGAGATCAGCCTCGGGCCTCCGCCCTCCAAGGGGAGGTGGTAGATCTGATCGCACCCCTCCCCCGGGGTCGGCGTCGACTGATACACCAGCTCGCTGCCGTCGAACGCCCAGTAGGCCTCGGCGTTCTCGCCCTGTGTCGTCAGCTGGCGAATGTTGCCGAAGCGCTTTTCCTCGGCATGCCGGAGCTCTTGGGCAAGCCCTCCGGAAGCCGAAAGGATCAAGAGGGCGCAGACGGCGGAAAGTCTGTGGACAGCATTCACGGATAAGCCTCCTGGAGTGTAGCGCAGGCGCAGAAAAACGCCCTTGGATTGGTTAAGAAACGCGGACCGATATCCCTCGGCCTTCCAGCTCCCGCAGGTAAGGCCTCATCGGAACGACCTCGTCCGCCGCAGCGACGCCGCGGAAGGCGATTTCGTCCCGTGCCTGCATCAGCGCGGTAATCGACAAGGAGAAACCGGTGGTTCTGGCCATCGCGGTAAATCCGGTCGCCTCGTCGTAGCGATCCAGCAAATCGTATTGCTTTCGCGCGGGTCCTTTAGGCCCCGCGCCGGTCACGACGACGCGAAGGACCACGAAGTCCTGATCGCCCCCCAGCGCCAGCTTGGGGCCGGCGACGCGCAGGAACACGTCTCTAGGCGCAACGAGGGCGTCCCCGCAGGCAACGGGCGTCTTGGAGAACAAGCCCATATCCCGCATTGCCAGAACGATGCGGGCGTGTCCCGGGTACCGAAGGGTCTTGTATTCCAGCGAGTCGATCTTTCCTTGGCAGCGCGCCGGCATCGCGGACGCGCCGCCGCCGGTGTGGAAGCACTCGAGGACGCCGATCTCGCCTCCGAAGTCCACGCTCTCCAGCCCGTCCAGCGCCTGCGCCATCGCAATGCGACCATCACGGAGCACTTCGCCGGGCGTGGTGTAGTAATCGAGCAGGCCCTCCAGAGAATACACGACGCGGTAGCCCAGAGGAGGCTGGGGGTCTTGCGGCAGCCCGCCGACCAGCATCCGTACCGAATCCACCCGATCCATCACGTCTATCCCGCCCTGCGCCAGGATGTTCACCAGCCCCGGAGCAAGCCCGCAGTTCGGGATGACGGAGACATCCGCTCGTTTCGCTTCCGCGTCTAGCCGGCGTTGCGACTCCACGATTTCGGTGTTGCCGCCCAGATCGCAGAAGTGGGCGCCGTGCTCCACCGCCAGCTGACTGGCCTTCTCGTTCAAGTGATAGGGAAGCGCGCATAGCACCCCGGGTCGCTCCCTTAGCAGCGGACGCATGTCCCTCTCCTTGGAAGCGTCCGCTCGGACGATTCGAAGGCGTTCCCCCAAGGAGTCCCTAATCGCGGGGCAAGGCTCCGCTTGGGATACATCCGCAACGACGACCTCCTCCACGTCGGGCTGTTGGAGAAGGTCGTAGGCCGCGCACGATCCCTGCGCGCCGCCGCCAAGCACGAGGAACTTCATTCAGTCGCGCCGCTGGAGAACAGGTCGGGCTCGGGGTCGGGCTCCGCCTGTCGACCCTCGTCCGACAAGGACGTTCGCTGCTGGCCGGCGAAGGTGTGCGACGCGCTCAGAATCTTCTCTTCGCCGATCCCCGGAATTGGTCTGCCCGGATCGCGAAACGTCGTCATGGGAAGTTGATCCACATTGAGCTGAATCAGCCTCGACTGGTCGGTAACAAAGGTAATCAGGTCGGTATCCAAGACGCCCAGGGCGGCAACAAGCGCGCGACCGGGGGACGCTGCGAGCGCCGCGCCACGCGGCCTGTAGACGATCAGGGCGCCCTTTCCGCCCCGCTTCTGGCGGCGCAATTCCTCCATTGGCGTCCACTTCGCTTCACCGTCCTCAAGTGCCGTCAGCACTACGGAGTTGCCGTGAAGCACCGCAAGCGACACCGCGCCGTCACCGTCCTGAAGCTGAATGCCCCGGACTCCCCGAAGACTTGGGCGGCGCGTGCCCATCGCGGCCTCGGGAAAGCGGATTGCGTACCCCTTCCTGGATGCGATCAGCAGCTCCGCATTTCCGTCGGTGCGGCGAACCGACGCCAGCTGGTCTCCCGGCCCCATGCCGATCCCGACCCCCGAACCGCTGGAGGCCCGCCAAAACGCCGAGACGCGGGTCCGCTTCACCAGTCCTTGACGAGTAAGGAACACGAAGTACCCGCTTGCCTCGGAGTCGTCGATCACCTCGGCGGCGACGATCCGATCATTCTTGGGCGCTCCGTCCGCGAGAAGGCCGATCCGGGGGCCCCTTGAGGCGACGACGCGCTCGGGAACATCATCCACCTCAAAGACATGGGCCCGTCCGAGCCTCGAAAACGCCACGACCCGACCTCCCGTGCGCGCCAGGCTGACGCGCTGCAGATAGTCGCCCGGAAAGCGGCTCATGTCCGCGAGCGGAATGCCGTCGTCCAGCCGCTTGCGGTAGATGTGCACCGGGATCCGCTTCACGTGGCCCCTGTACGAGAAGACGAGCACGACATCCTCGTCCGCAACGGAGTCCTTGACCTCGTTCATGGCGATTGCGGCCTTGCGGCCGATGATCGTCGTACGCCTGGCGTCGCCGTACGTTCGCGCCAGTTCAGTCAGCTCCTTCCTCACGAACTCGAGCTGCCTCTTCTCGCTTGCAAGAAGCGCGCCCAGCGTCCGGACGGTCTTCCTTAGATCGGCCTCGGATGCTCGAAGCTCCTCATGTTCCAGCCCGGTGAGGCGGCCAAGGCGCATGTCCAGCACCGCTCCCGCCTGAAGCGCCGTGAGCCCCAGCTCGGCCTGGAGTCTTCCGGACGCCTCGGGCCGGCTCCGGGAAGTCCGAACGATGGCGACGACCTCGTCGATTGAATCCAACGCCCGAAGGAGCCCCAAGACGACTTCAAGGTCAATCTCCGCCTTCTCGTGGTCGAAGCGGGCGCGCCGCTTCACGACCTCGACGCGGTGGTCCCGAAATCGCTCCAAGAGCTGTTTGAGGGTGAAGATCTTTGGTTGGGTCCCCTTGTCCAGCGCGAGGAGAATGGCCCCGAAGGTCGACTGAAGGCTGGTGCGCCGAAAGAGCGTCTTCAGCGTATCCAGCGCGTCGGCTCCTCGCTTCAGCTCGACGATGAAGCGGAGACCGTCCCGGTCCGACTCGTCCTTGATGTCCGCGACATCCGCCAGCGCGCCGGCCCTGGAGAGGCGTGTGATCTGCGCGACGATCCGCGACTTCTGTACGGCATAGGGCAGCTCCGTGACCACGAGCCGCTCAAGGCCGCCGCGCAGCTTTTCCCGCACGACCCTGGCGCGCATCGTGATCCGTCCTCGACCGGTCTCCGCCATCTTGCGAATGCCTTGGCGTCCGACGATGAACCCCCCGGTCGGGAAGTCGGGTCCGGGAATGCGGGAGAGGATCTCTTCGGTCGTGCACTCCGGGTTGGCGAAGAGCGCGCCCAGCGCCGAAACGACCTCCCGGAGGTTGTGGGGCGGCACATTGGTGCTCATCCCCACGGCGATCCCCGAGCTTCCGTTAACGAGAAGGTTGGGGTGGCGGCTGGGCAGGACCGTCGGCTCCTTAAGTCGATCATCGAAGTTGGGGGTCCAGTCGACGGTTTCCTTTTCGATCTCGGAGAGCAGCTCGGAGGCGAAGGCGGAGAGTCTCGCCTCGGTGTAGCGGTATGCCGCCGCGGCGTCTCCGTCGATTGACCCAAAGTTCCCTTGGCCATCCACCAGCGGATAGCGCAGGGAGAAGCTGCGGACCATCCGCACGAGCGCCTCGTAGACTGCGGCGTCGCCGTGCGGATGGTACTTCCCGAGGACTTCTCCCACCACCGTGGCGGACTTCTTGTGGGCACTTAGGGGTCCTAGGCCCAAGCCGTGCATCGCGTAGAGGATTCGGCGGTGCACGGGCTTCAGTCCGTCGCGCACGTCCGGAAGCGCCCTCTGGACGATGACGCTCATGGAGTAGTCCAGGAAGGCGTCCTGCATCTCCTGCTCGATCCCGCGAGGCAGGATGCGCTCCGGGTCTCCGCCTATTCGCAAACGACTATGGGCCCGGGGAGCGCGGTCCGGGGACGGGCGCCCGTTCCAAGGCCTCTACCTCGTCGCCGACCGTGATCGGAGTCCGGCCTAAATGCACGGCGTTGATGCCGAAGTACACCGCGTTTTCAATCTTGCGGTACCTGGCCAAGGTCCGCAGGGGCTCGCCGTCCGGGTCGCGCCTGCCGCTGACCTGGTCGAAAGTGGGCACCTGGCAGCGCGCGCAGAGCTTGACGCCCCGAAATTCGGAGCCCCCGACTGAAAAGCGGCGGAGGAGATCCTCCTCGTGGGGGGCCGGGGCCGAAATGACGATGTTCGGACGAAACCGATTCCAGGGAATGGGCCTTTTCGTTCGGCGAGAGAGATCCCGGACGCTGGCGTCCGAAATAAGAAGCAGCGGGTATCCGTCGGCAAGCGCTACATAATGGCCTTCAGCGTAGGCGGAGTCCACCGGTCGGGGCGTTTTCATGTCCATTTGGACGAGACGGCACCTGATGCCCAATAGTTTGGAAAACCACGCGTCCGCCTCGCTTGAGTCATGAATGCTCGCCGATTCCGAATTGCCGGGTCCCATCGCCGCGCGAGCGGTCTTTGCCGCCGCGGAGGGGGGCCGGCTGAGTGCCGGTATCCCCTTCCTGACGGGCAGGACTCTAGCCCGGCTACTCCAGATCGGCGCCCACAGCGCCCGCGCATCCTCGAAGGACGACGAGCGGCGCAGCACGAGCGGCCCCGGCGCGTCGTCCGCGAAGAAGGAGATGCGGTCCGCATCGACTTCCGGGCGAACGCCCGCGAGCTCCGGGACCTCGCGCTGCGTGACCGGATGTCCGTTCGCATCCAACAGCATCCACCTGCGGTCATGGATCGGACCCATGTCGTCGAAGCTCATCTCGGTAAGCTCCACGCCCCGCCCGCCCTTGAGCGGGTAGACGGCGAGTCGAAGTACCTTCACCGCCGCCGCGCTTGATGCACTTGCAGGGGAAAGCTGGCTTCGTGGCGTCCGTCCAATAGAATCTCCACCCGGTGAGTGCCGGGCTTCTTTAGCACGACGCCGTCGATGTTGAGGACGTGGGGGACACGGATGCCTCGCTCCACGATGGAGCGTCCAGACGCCACGTTGATCTCGCCCGACGCGGCGAACATCTCCTCTCCGCCGGGATCCTTGAGACGGATCGTGAGCTTATGCTGGCCAATGTCCTCGCCTCCGCCCGACATCCGCAGGACCACGGACATGCGCTGGTGGCGCGCTGGAAAGCGGGCGACGTTGATCTGGTCGAAGACCCCGAGGATGTAAAGCTTGCCGGACGAGTCCAAAGTGGCCGCGTCGGCGAGCAGCGCAAAATCTACGATCATGGTGCTCCTTACGGTAAATGGATCGGCGGACCGAAACGACGAACGCGAGGAACGCCGGAACACGCCCGAACCATCTCAATTTGCGTCTACCGCCGCTAAAGAGGGCGTCTTGGGTATGGCGCGAGCGCGCCCGCGGTCCAAGCGAGACATCGCCCGAACGGTCGCGCCATAATCGTCCCGCTGCGCCGCAGGGCGCGCTTTGCTTCCTTCGGGGCCCCGCATGGTAACTTGAGTGTTGGTCCCGCGCACGTGACTGAGGACTTAACCGGAGGCCTGCAATGATCATCAAGACGCGACCGCCGAACGCGATTCGGTCATCCGAAATTACGGCGGCGTCGGACTACCTGAACCGGCGCGCCTTTATTCGGGCCTCGCTTGCGGCCGGCGCGGCGCTGGGCGCAGGCCCCGCAGCGCTTCGGGCAAGTCCAAGGCAAGATCGCTTGGAGCCCAACTCCTGCAAGGAGATCACCACCTACAACAACTTCTACGAGTTCGGGCTGGATAAGGAAGACCCCTCCCGAAACGCCCACCGGATGAGCACCGCTCCGTGGACCATCAAGGTGGACGGCCTCTGCGAGAATCCAGCGGAGTACCATCTTGAGGACTTTGTGAAGCCGTCCAAGATCGAGGATCGGATCTACCGATTCCGGTGCGTGGAGGCGTGGTCGATGGTGATTCCTTGGCAAGGGTTTCCGCTCGCGGACGTGATTCGGCGGGCGGCCCCGACATCCGAGGCGCGCTATGTGGCGTTCGAGACGCTTTGGGACCCCGAAGTCATGCCGGAGCGGAGGTGGCGCCCCGTTCTGGGGTGGCCCTATCGGGAGGGCCTGCGGATGGACGAGGCGATGCATCCGCTGACCCTGCTCGCCACCGGCCTCTTCGGAGCGGCGGAAGAGGGCCTGTGCGGCGGACCATCCAAGCAGGGCGAGGAGTACTGTCCAGCTCCCCCGCAAGGCAAGCCGCTTCCCAATCAGAACGGCGCGCCCCTCCGGCTCGTCGTTCCATGGAAATACGGCTTCAAGAGCATCAAGTCGATCGTTCGGATGACATTTACCCGAGAGGAGCCTCCCACCACTTGGTCGGCGCAGTCTCCGCGCGAATACGGCTTCTACTCCAATGTGAACCCGGACGTAGACCATCCCAGGTGGTCCCAAGCTAGGGAGCGTCCGATCGGAAAAATCCGAAGGGTGCGGACGCTCTTCCTTAACGGGTACGCGGACGAAGTGGGCGGCCTCTACGAGGACATGGACCTCACGAAGTACTTCTAGCGGGCGGATTTCTTCAGGCTGCGCGAAGCGGAGCGGGCGGGCCGGGGGGAGGCCGGCGAGGGGCCTGAGATCCGGGAGTCGCGCACTTTCGCGCCCTCTCCGAAGGGGGACGCGTCCGCGCTGCTCACGCGCCCGAAAGACGCGACGGCGATGTTCGCTTTCGCCCACGGCGCGGGCGCGGGCATCCGGCATCCATTCATGCGCGACATGGCCCGGCGGCTTGCCGGGCGGGGAATCGCCTCGCTGCGCTACAACTTTCCCTACATGGAGGCTGCCCGGGACGCGCCGCGCCGCCGTCCCCCCGATTCCGCCGGCGTGCTCGCGCGCGCCGTCCGCCAAGCCGCGGCGAAAGCCAAGGAGCTTGCGCAAGGCCTTCCGCTCTTTGCGGGCGGGAAGTCGATGGGCGGTCGCATGACCTCCCTCGCGCACTCGGAAGAGCCGCTCGCGGGCGTGCGGGGCATCATCTTCTTCGGGTTTCCGCTGCACCCTCCTCGCCAATCCGAACGCGCTGCCGAACGGTCGGCGCACCTCGCGCGCGTTTCTTGTCCAATGCTGTTCCTTCAGGGGACGCGGGATGCGCTGGCGCACAATGAGTTGATCGAAGAGCTCCGCGCATCCTTGAGCCCAAGGGCGACTCTTTGCGCGCTGGAGTCTGCGGACCACGCCTTTGTCCCCCTGAAGAGGAGCGGACGCACGGCCCCAGACATTCACGAAGAGGCGGCCCGCGCCGCCTCGGAGTGGATCGCGAAGGTGGTCCGCGGCCAAGGCCCGCCCTCAAAGCCCTAGCGCGCTCGTGCTCCCCAACACGCCCGCGCAAGGCGCGCCTTTCAAGCGAAGGGCGCCCGGGGCGCGGGCGGTCTTTGTCCTTAAGGCCGCGATCTGGGCGGTCGGAGTCCTTCCCCCGCTTTGGCTCCTCTACGGTTTTCTCGCGGACGCGCTGGGCGTAAACCCCATTGAGAAGGCGATCCTCGTCCAAGGACGCTGGGCGCTCGGCCTCCTCCTCGCGACGCTTGCAGTCACGCCGCTGCGCATCTGGACGGGATGGAACCCCGCGATCAAGCTTCGGAGGCTCTTGGGCCTCTTCGCCTTCTACCACGTCCTGCTCCACTTCCTGCTCTACGCGGGGCTGGATCAGTTTTTCGCCGTCAGCTACATCTTGGAGGATGTCGTCCAGCGGCGCTACATCACTGCTGGATTCGTCGCCTTTCTTCTCCTGATCCCGCTCGCCGTCACGTCGACCAAGGGCTGGATCCGAAGGCTGGGGGGCAAAAGATGGAGGCGGTTGCACCGGGCCGTCTATCCTGCGGCGGGACTTGGCGTCCTCCACTACTTCTGGAAGGTGCGCGCCGATACCTTTTGGCCGATCGTCACCGCCGGAGTCCTTATCCTTCTGCTGCTGGCGCGCCGGAGGCGGCGGCCCGGGGGCCGGATGCGCGCGCGAACTCCTCGCCCAAACAAGCCCGCCGCGAAGGCGGCCCAAGATGCGGGCCGCGCAAGGAAGGCCGCGAGGAGGGTGTACATAAGCGGCGGGACGCCGCGCGCCGCAACTTTTAGAGAGCGGGGGAGGTCGGGCATGCCCGCCTTGGACAAGGAGGCCGATTGAACAAACGCGGATTCTATGCGGCGTTCGCGCTCTTACTTGCCGCGTGCGCCGGCGAGGAGCTCCCGCGGGCGGACGCGGCTGATCGCCCGGAGGCCGTCTTGGCGGAGATCGGGACAGCCCCGCCCCGCCCGGGCTTGGGTGCCGCGGGAAACGGGACCGCCCTCCTGGAAGGACCATGGAGGGAGAGCCGACCGCCCCAAATGGACAACCTCCCCTGGCATGAGTTCTACTTCACGCGGGCGGCGTACCGTTCGGCGTGGCGCCGGGGCAGCTGGGCGATCGACTACCCAAAGGCCGACCGCCAGTTTCTTACGGTGCTCCGAAGACTCACCAATCTGGATGCCCACCAAGGTGAAAACGCCGTCCTCCTTACCGGTGACATCCTCCGCAAATACCCCTTCCTGTACGCGCTCGAGGTGGGCTACATCAACCTTTCGGAGGCGGAGGTCCGAGGGCTCCGCAGCTACCTCGAGTCAGGCGGCTTTCTCGTCATCGACGACTTCTGGGGCAGCCAGGAGTGGGCCCGCTTCGAGTACCAGATGAAGGAGGTCTTTCCCGAGTACTCAATCAAGGAGATCAGCCTCGACCACCCCATCTTCCACGTCTTCTACGACATCGAAGAGATCCTGCAGGTGCCGGCCTACGGGCGGTACTTCTCGGGAAGGACAAGCGAGCGCGACGGCTACGTCCCGCGCGTGCTGGGAATTGAGGACGACGACGGCAGGCTCTTGGTCGCGATAAACTGGAACACGGATCTCGGGGACGCGTGGGAGTGGGCCGAACAGCCCGACTACCCTCTTAAGTACTCCACCTTCGCGTACCAAATGGGCGTCAACATGGTCGTGTACGCGATGAGCCACTGATGTCCTGGTCCAACCTGCGCGGAGGCTGTGCGTGAGCAGAGTCTTGGAGCTTCTTCTGGGCGCGCCGATGGAGCTCTTTCGAGAGGGGAGGATCGCCTTTCTCGCTCCTTGGCCGACGCGGATGATTCTGTGGGCGGGCGCCATTGCGTGCGCGGCGTGCGCCATCAGCTACTGGATGCGCTCGGGCCCGCTGCTTCATCGCGTCTTTTGCGGGGCGCTCCGCGCCCTGGTCCTCTGCGCGGCGCTGCTGCTGCTGGCCCAGCCGACGCTTCTCGTCTCGAGCGTGGCGCCGCAGCGAAACTTCCTCGCCGTCCTGATCGACGACTCCCGGAGCATGACGATTTCGGGCGAGGACGGAGAGACCAGGGCGGAGAAGGCCGAGGAGCTGCTGGGAGAAGGAAGTCCGCTCCTGTCGGCCCTGCGCGAAGACTTCAACGTCAAGTTCTTTCGGTTTTCCCAGGCGGCCGGGCGCGCCCCCGGGGTCGAGGATCTCGACTTCGCCGGCGGGACCACCGCTATCGCGGACGCCCTGGAGTCGGTGCGGCGGGACATGGAAGGCGTTCCCCTTTCCGGGATCGTGCTCGTCTCCGATGGCGGCGACAACGCAGCCACGCCGATCGGGGACGCGCTCCTTTCCCTGCGGGCGCGCGATCTGCCGGTCTTCGCCATCGGCCTTGGCGATGAAGAGATCCGAAGAGACGCGCGGGTAGCCAGGGTCGATCTGCCCCGGAGGGCGCTTGCGGGCACCTTCCTGACGGTCAATGCGCGGATCGAAGCCAATGGATACGAGGGACGCAAGGTGGAGCTGGTCGCCGAAGACGAAGGCCGGATCGTCGCGTCGGAGGAGGTCGCGCTGCCTGCTCGGGGCGAGGCCCTGGTCGTCCCGCTCGCGGTTACCCTGGAGCACCCGGGGAGCCGCCATGTGACGGTCCGCATTGCCGGTCTGCCGGGAGAGCGGGTGACGGAAAACAATGAGGTCGGAGCCCTGGTCGACGTCCGCGCCCGCAGGGAGAAGATCCTGTACTTCGAGGGCGAGCCCAGGTGGGAGGTCGCCTTTATGCGGCGCGCGGTGAAGGGGGACGAGAACCTTCAGCTGGTGGTCCTACAACGCACCGCCGAGAACAAGTTCCTGCGTCTGGGGGTGACGGACTCGACGGAGCTGATCGCGGGGTTCCCGAAGACCCGGGAAGAGCTCTTCGGCTACCGCGCGCTGATTTTGGGATCGGTAGAGGCCAGCTTCTTTACGCACGACCAGCTGGCGATGATCTCCGAATTCGTGAGCATGCGGGGCGGAAGCCTCCTGGCGCTGGGAGCAAGGCGGGCGTTTGCGGAGGGCGGTTACGCGGGCACGCCGGTGGAGGACATCCTGCCGGTGGTGCTGGAGGAGGTTGAAGAGAGGGGCCGGGAAGGCGGGACGGACTCTCTCCTGGTTTCGCCCACGCCGGCGGGGCGCGGCCATCCGGCGACCCGCATCGCGGGATCCGCCTCGGACTCGGAGGAGCGCTGGCGGACGCTGCCGCCGGTGCTTGCGGCCAACCGGATCACCCAGCTAAAGCCTGGAGCCACCGCGCTGCTTGAGGGCGCCGCGTTTGGCGAACGCGGCGATGCGGGGCGCGTGGTGCTTGCCCATCAGCGGTATGGCCGCGGAAGGGCGATTGCCCTGGGCGTCCACAACACGTGGCGGTGGCGAATGGACGCCTCCGTGGCGCTGGAGGACGCGAGCCATCGCGTCTTCTGGCGCCAGCTGCTTCGGTGGGCGGCGTCGGATCCTCCCGACCGGATTGAAGTCGTCGCGGGCCAAGGCGAGCAGGAGGTCGGAGAGCCCGCGAAAATCTCCGTCACGGTGGAGGACGAAGCCTTTCAGCGCGTAAACGGAGCGCGGGCGCTCGCCAGGATTACGGATCCCTCGGGCGAAGTCTCGGAGCTGCCGCTGGAGTGGTCGGTGGAGGAGGATGGCCTCTATGAGGCGTCCTTCGTGCCCAAGGCAAACGGCGCCCACCAGGTGGAGGTGGAGATCCAGGGCCGGGGCGGGGAGGATGCGGAGAGCGCGCGTTCGGCGTTCAGGGCGGCGCCCGGCACGAGGGAGTACCGGCGCCCCGAGCAGCGGCGCGCGCTTTTGGAGCGCATCGCTCGCGAGACGGACGGGCGCTACTACGCGGCGGAAGACGCGGACCGGATCGCGACCGAGCTCTCTCATGCGGGCGTCGGCGTGACGATGATCGAGGAGCACGACCTCTGGGATACGCCCGCCGCGCTTCTGTTGATCGGAGGGCTCCTTGTCGGGGAGTGGTTCCTTAGGCGCAGGCGGGGGCTCGCGTAATGCGCCGCGCGGCGTGCTCGTTTCTTTTGGCGCTCGCCTCTTTCGCGGGGCTGTCCGGCCAAGAGACGCACCTTGTGCTGGTCGCGGGGCTCTCGGGGGAGAAGCGCTATGCGGAGGCCTTCCACGCGTGGCTCTCCCGCTTTTCGGACCTGGCGGAAACGGAGTACGGGGTCCGGCCCGAGAGAATCGTCTATTTGGGGGAGCGCGCGCCGGCCCAGGCGCCCCAGGAGGAGACATCCGCGACGCTGGAGAATCTGCGCGACGCGCTCCTTCGGACGAAGGCCCGCATGGCCCCGCCGGACGCGCTCGTCGTCCTGCTTGCGGGGCACGGAACCTCTCGGGGCGAGGAGGCGCGCTTCAACCTCCCGGGTCCGGACCTCTCGCCCCAGGCGATGGCCGAGCTGCTTCTTCCCTTTGACGGGCAAGGCGTGACCTTCGTGAATGCGTCCTCCTCCTCCGGCGCCTTCCTGGAAGCGCTGCGGCGGCCCGGACGAACGGTCGTCACCGCCACGCGCTCGGGCGGACAGATCTACTACGCGCGCTTCGGGATGCACTTCGTGGAGGCCTTCGCAGGCGGGGAGGCCGACCAGGACATGGACGAGCGGGTCTCGATCTGGGAAGCCTTCGAGTACGCCGGCCGGCAGGTGGGGCGCGAGTACGAGCGGGCGGGAAGCCTGCGGACGGAGATCGCGGTCTTGGACGACGGAGAGGAGGGCGCCCTCGCGAAGCGCACCTTTCTCGCGGGCCCCGCGAAGGCGGGAGCGACGGAAGCGATCTCGCCCAGAGCCCGGGCGCTCCTCTCGGAGAAGGCGGCGATCGAAGAACGCATCGCGGAGCTCAAGTCGATCAAGGGCCAGCTGGAGATTGAGGTCTACGAGGAGCGGCTGGAGGAGCTGTTGGTCGAGCTTGCCCTGAAGGTCCGGGAAATTCGGGCGGCGCGCGAAGGCGGCGAAGACAGTGAACGCTAGAGCGCGGCTCCCATGGATTGCCTTGCTCGCGGCCGCGCTGGCGCCTGGGGCGGGGGCGGTCCAGACATCGGACGGCTACGCGGCGCTCCGCGCGGGGGAGTACGACCGGGCGATCTCCCTTTTTAGGCCCGAGGCCGAGGCCGGGAGCTTCGACGCTCTCTACGGCTGGACCACTGCGCTGGAGGAGCAGGGCCGCGCGGAAGAGGCGCTGGCGCGCGCGGCGGCTGCGCGGGAGGTGGTTCCGGGGGCTCTTTCGCTCGAGGGAGGCCTCCTTCTCCGCGCGGGGAGGATCGGGGAGGCCCGGGAGCTCCTTGGAGAGGGGGAGCGCGGGTCCGGCGAGCCGTCTCTTCTGGCGCGCCTCTGGCTGGGCGTCCTGGAGTACGAATACGGGAGCCGGGACGCCGCCCTCTCGCGCCTCTCCAGCTTCATCGGCGTCTACAACGACGCGCTTCCCGGGAGCCTCTCGGCGCGGACGCTCTGGTGCGTGGGCGAAGCGCTGCGGCGCCTCTCCAGAGAGGAGAGCGAGTACGCCCACGACGCCCTTCGCGCCCTCCGGGAGGCCAGGGACGCGGGCGCCTTGGATCACGCGCCCCCGATCTCCATCGGCAACCTGTATTTGGAGCGCTACGACGCGCGGGGTGCGGCGGAGTCGTTTCAGGCGGTGCTGGATGTCCATCCCGGTCACCCGGATGCCTTGGCGGGGATGGCCGGAGCGCGGCGCTTGGAGGGACGCCCCGCCCAGGATCTGCTGGAGGAGGCGCTGGCGCGAAATCCCGGCCACCCGAGGGCGCTGAAGCTGCTTGCTCGGACGCAGCTTCTGGGAGGCGACGGGGCCGCCGCCCTTCAGAGCATTTCGCGCGCGCTAGAAACCAATCCGACCGACTTGGAGGCGCTGGGCGCCTTGGCTGCGATCCACCTTGCGGGAGGCAAGCCCAAGGACCTTGAGGCCTTTCGAGCCGGCAGGCTGCGAATCGACAGCCTTTCCAAGGCTCCGACCGCCGCGCTCGCGGCGCTGTCGGAGATCAGCGGCGAGCAGCGCATGTACGAGGACGCGGTCGCCTTTGCGCGCGAGATGGTGCGCGCGGACTCCTCAAGCTGGAAGGGGTGGGGACTGCTGGGGTTGGGCGAGCTTCGGCTGGGTCGCGTGGATGCTGCGCGGTCGAATCTGGAGAGGTCGTTTGAAGGGGACGGCTTCAACCCATGGATCCTTAACGCGCTCAAGCTCCTGGACGGCTTCAAGGATTACGAGTCCGTCTCCACTCCGCGCTTCGAGCTCTCGCTGCACCATTCGGAGGCAAAGCTGCTCGCGGCCTTCATGGGACCGCTTGCCGAAGAGGCCTATGAAGAGATGAGCGAACGGTACGGCGCGAGGCCAAAGGAACGCATCCGGATTGAGGTCTACCCCGATCACGCGGACTTCTCCGTCCGCACCGTGGGCATGGTCGGCATCGGGGCGCTTGGGGTGAGCTTTGGACCGGCAATCGCAATGGACTCCCCCTCCGCTCGGGAGCGGGGGGCGTTCAACTGGGCATCGACGCTCTGGCACGAGATCGCCCACAGCTTTCACCTGGCGGCGAGCAACTGGAGGGTGCCCCGGTGGTTCTCCGAAGGGCTTGCCGTGCACGAGCAGCGCAAGCGCAGTCCGTCGTGGGGGCCTCCCGTCACGGTGGGCTTCGTCCGGGCCTTGGCTTCGGGGTCGCTGAGGGATGTCGGCGATCTGGACTTGGGGTTCTCGCAGCCCCGCCGGCTGGGAGAGGTGGCCGACAGCTACCTCCACGCCTCGCTCGTCTTCGAGTACTTGGAGGAGCGCTTCGGCTTCGGGGCGATCCTCTCCATGCTACGGATGTACGCGGACGGGGCGTCCAACGCAGACGCCGCGGGCAAGGCGCTGGGCATGGATCTTGAGGCCTTGGGCCGGGAGCTGGACGCTTGGATGATGCGGAAATTTGACCGGGCGATCGCCTCCGTCGGGGATGAGCCGCCCTTTGATCGCCCGCCGGAGCGCCTGCCTGAGGCCCGGACGCTTGCGGAAGAGCGGCCGGAGAGCTTCGAGGCGCAGCTTCTGCTTGGACGGATGCTGGCTCTGGCCGGAATGCAAGATGAGGCGCTGGCTCCGCTGGAGCGGTCGATTGAACTCTTTCCTCAGTACGGCGGGGCGGACGGCGCCCACTACCACTTGGCGAAGATCAAGCTTGAGCGGGGAAGGCCGGAGGAGGCGACAAGGCATCTGGAGCGGCTGCTTCTCCTAAACGAAAGCCACTACGAGGCGAGGAGGCTGCTCGCGGAGATCCACCGGGAGGCTGGAAGGCTGGCCCGGGCGGCGGATCTCCTCTCGGAGCTGCCGTGGATCTATCCGTACGAGCCCCGCGACCACCGCGAGCTTGCGGAGCTGCTTGCCCAAACCCCCGACCGAGAGGGCGAAATCAGGGCGCGCAGGGCCTTAGTCGCGCTGGCTCCCGGCGACTTGGCGGTCGCCCGCTACGAGCTGGCGGACGCGCTCTACCGCGCGGGGGATGCGGGGGGCGCCCGGAGCGAGGTCTTGAGGGCGCTTGAGATCGCGCCGAGCTACGACGCGGCCTTGGAGCTGCTGCTCTTGCTGCGGGCGGGGGCGCCGGGAAGTTGAGGATCCGAAAGCGGCGAGCCCTGGCGGGCCTGATCGCCTTCGCCGCATGGATTCCGGTCCATTGGAGCGGCGCGCGCTACGAGGCTGTAAAGGCCCGCGGCGAGGCCGGGCCAGCCGAGCGGGCGCAAGAAGGAGCGCAGACGCCCGGCGGCCTCCAGGGCGGCGGGTACGTCTTTGCGCGGATGCGCTTTACGACCCACAGGAACTTCGCGGCGCCGCAAGGCAGAGGCCGCGGCTTTGGCCGGGGCGGGGGACCGGGATGGGCCCACGACTACCCGGATGCGGACGAGAACTTCGTGCGCATCCTGGACGAGGTGAGCCTCTCTAGGCCCCCAATGGAGACCGTGATCGTCGACGCGGCGAGCCCGGAGCTGCACCTGTACCCGGCGGTGTACGTCGCGGAGCCCGGGATGTGGGCCCCGACGAGCGACGAGCTTGAAAACGTCTCCGGGTATCTTCGCAAAGGCGGATTTCTAATTCTGGACGACTTTCGCGGCGAGTGGGAGTGGCGCAACGTCCTTTCGATCTTCAGCGCGCTGCTGCCCGGAAGGCGCTTCGAGCAGCTGGAGCTCTCCGACCCGATCTTCGACAGCTTCTTCGGAATCGAAAGCCTGGACTTCCAGCCGCCGACCTTTCAGGCGTACACGCCCTCCTTCTGGGGCATTCGCGATGACCAGGGCCCGGCCTCGCGCCTCATGGTCGTCGCAAACCGCAACAACGACATCGGCGACTACTGGGAGTACTCCGGTCTAGGGTATTTTCCGGTGGACCTCTCCAACGAGGCCTACAAGGTCGGCGTCAACTACGTCATTTACGCCCTCACGCGATAGCTGGGGCCATTTCCCCTCAAGGTGCGCTCTTGTCATTCCCCGATCCGGCGCCGAAGACGCCAGCGCCGCAGCAAAGCGAATCCTCCCCGGATGCCCCGCCCTACTCCGATGCGAAGGCCGCCCAAGACTTGGCTCGAGCCCGGGCGAGATTCTCCCAAGAGATCGGAAAGGTCGTCGTCGGCCAAGAGGAGGCCGTGGAGCACGTTTTCCTCACCCTTCTCGCCGGGGGCAACAGCATTCTCGTCGGCGTGCCCGGCTTGGCGAAGACGCTCCTTCTTTATTCGGTGGCCCGCGTTGTGGACCTGAAGTTCTCCAGAGTCCAGTTCACGCCGGATCTGATGCCGACGGACATCACCGGCACGGACATCATCCAGCAGCGCGAGGACGGAAGCCGCGGGCTGGAATTCTCGCCGGGCCCGATCTTCGCGAATCTGATCCTGGCGGACGAGATCAACCGCGCCCCGCCGAAGACGCAGGCCGCGCTTCTGGAGGCGATGCAGGAGCGCCAGGTCAGCGTCCAGAACCACACCTACGCCTTGGACGCTCCGTTCTTCGTATTCGCCACGCAAAACCCCATTGAGCTGGAAGGCACCTATCCGCTGCCCGAAGCCCAGCTGGACCGGTTCATGTTTTTCGTCCGAATGGACCATCTTCCCGAGCAGGAGGAGGTGAAGGTCGTCAGGGAGACGACGGACGAAAGGGAACCCGAGCTTGCGCCCGTCGTGACGAGAGGGGAGCTGCTCGCCTTTCAGCGCCTCGTGCGGAGGGCTCCGGTGTCGCAGCAGCTCCTCCGGTACGCCGTCCGCCTTGCGCGCGCCACGCGGCCAAAGCGGTCGGAGTCGCCGGACTTTATCGACAAGTGGGTCGCTCATGGCGCCAGCGTCCGCGCGGCGCAGTTCATGGCGCTGGGCGCGAAGGCGAAAGCGCTTGCCGAGTCGCGCGAAACGGCGTCCTTCGAAGACGTGCGAGCGCTTGCCCAGCCAGTGCTTCGGCATCGGATCATCCTCAACTTCCGGGCGGAGTCGGAGGGAAAGACGACCGACGAGCTGGTGGAGCGGCTCTTGGGCGCCGTGAAGCCGCCCTCCTCGGGGATGTAGCGCCATCGCCAGCCGGGGCGGAAGGGCAACGTTTCTGGACCCGGTCGTCCTTGCCGGAATCGACGGCTTGGATCTCCTCGCGCAAAAGGTGGTGGACGGCTTCCTCCAGGGACTTCACCGCTCCCCTCGCCTGGGCTCCAGCTTGGACTTCGCGGAGCACCGGGAGTACCTGCCGGGCGACGACATACGAAGAATCGACTGGCGTCTCTATGCGCGGACCGACCGTCTGTACGTGAAGCAGTTCGAAGCCGAAACCAACGCCGATGTTGCGTTTCTCCTGGATGTCTCGGCGTCGATGCGGTACGGCTCTGGAGAAGCGAGCAAGCTCGACTACGCCCGCCTCCTCGCAGCCAGCTTGGCGTACCTGTCGGCCGGACAGAAGGACCGCGTCGGACTCTACGCCTTCGATGAGGACGTGGTGGAGCGGGTCCGGCCCTCGGGCGCCCACCTGGAAAAGGTCCTCCTCGCGCTCGCCCGGGCGAAGGCGGAGCGCGCGGGCGGGTGGCGGTTGCCTCTGGCAAGGGTGGCGAAGACCTTCCTGCGGCGCGGCATTCTTGTCGCCGTATCGGATTTCTACGACGATCCGAAGATGATCGCGGAGGGACTTGGCGCCTTCACCGCGCGCGGCTGCGACGTGATCGCCTTTCACCTGCTTGATCCGGCGGAGATCCGCTTTCCCTTTGAGCAGGCGATGCGCTTTCGGGAGCTGGAGTCGGGCGAAGTCTTGGAGGCCAGCCCGGAGAAGCTCCGGCGCGCATACCTGGACCGGGCTCGGGCGCACATCCGGGAGCTTGGGCGACGCTTCGCCTCCCACGGCGTCGACTATCGTCTCATGGATACGGGGGAGCCCCTGGACGCGGCTCTATCGAGCTACCTCCGCTTCAGAAAGCGGGCCGCCCGGCTTCGAGGGATCGGCGCGGGCAAGCGGGCCTTGGCGTGAGTTTCCTGGCGCCGCTCTTCCTGGCGGGCCTCTTGGCGCTCGCCATTCCGGTGCTGGTGCACGTCACGCGCCGCCGAACCGATGAGCCGACTCCCTTCCCGTCGTTCAGATTTCTTGAGGAGACGCGGGCAAGGGAGCGGGCGAGAAAGCGGATTCGCCACCCGCTCCTCCTTTGTCTCCGCCTCCTGGTCGTCGCGCTGCTGGTCCTAGCCTTCGCGCGGCCCTTCTCGGACAGAGGGGGCGCGCCCGCCTCGACCATCGGCCCGGAGGAGGTCGTCCTTATCCTTGACCGCTCCTATTCGATGCGGGCCGAGGACCGGTGGGAGCAGGCGCTCTTCGCCGCGCGCGAGCGGATCGAGGCGCTGGGGCCCAGGGACCGGCTTTCTCTCGTCACCTTCCAAGAGGCGCCGACGCTGCGGCTCCGCTCCGCGCTGGATCATGCCCGCGCCCTCCAGCTCTTGGACGGGCTGGAGCCCGGGATGCTGGCCACGCGCATCGCGCCGGCGATCAAGGCCGGCGCCTCCGCCCTGGAGCTCTCGGATCTCTCCCGCAAGCGGGCGGTGCTGATCAGCGACTTTCAGAGGTCGGGCTTTCGACCGGACGCAGACGCGGTCTTCGGTCTCGATACCCGGGTGGAGCACGTGGCGGTAGGGAGCGAGGATGCGGGCAACTTGGCGCTTTCCCAACTCTCTCTGGACCGCTCCAGGGAGAATGGAAGGGACCGCGTGGAGGTCGGCGCGCGCCTCGTAAACACTGGAGAAGCGGAGCGGCGCGCGCGGGTTTCGCTGCGCATCGACGGGGTCCAGGTCGAGGCCTTGGACGAGGTCGCGCCCGCTCGAGGCGCGACCTCCCTCCGCTTTCAGCCCTTTACTCTGGCCGAGCCCAATACGCGCGGCGAGCTTCGAATCGAAGACCCGGATTTGGAGCCGGACAACCGTCTTCACTTCGTCGCGTCTCCCGGGGGGAGCCTACGGGTCCTCGTCGTGGATCCCACGCCTGGACAGGCGGCCAGCCTCTACCTAAGAAGGGCGCTGGAGATCTCGGACGGCGCGGGCTTTGAGCTTCGGCGGGCGCGGGCGCTGACCGCGGCCACCTCGTTTGAGGGGGTTGATGTCGCGCTGCTCATCTCCGCGCGGATTCCCTCGGGGGAGGCGGCGCGCAGACTGGAAGACTTCATCAGCTCCGGCGGCGGCCTGCTGCTCGCGCCGGGAGAGGGCCCATATCCGGATCCGGAGTTTCTCCCGGCGGTGATCGGAGGCGTCGCGGACGCGCCCGCCCAGGGCCAAAGGATCGGCTTCGTGGACCACGATCACGGCATCTTCGAGCTCTTCCGCCAGCCGCGCGCGGGCGACTTTTCCAGGGCGGTCTTCTTTCGCAGCCGCGCCCTCCTTCCGAAGGAAGACTCACGCGTTCTGGTTCGTTTCGACGACGGATCTCCCGCACTGGTTGAAGGGAGTTACGGACGAGGCAGGGTCCTCGTCTGGTCCAGCGGCTTGGACCGGGAGTGGAATTCACTCGCGGTCGAGCCGGTTTTTCTGCCGTTCGCGCACCGCGCGGCGCGAAGCCTGAGCGGCCGCAGGGCGGTTGACGCCGCCTTTCCCGCGGGGACGACGCTCCATCTTCGCGGCGTCTTGGAGGATCTGGGGCAGCCGGAGCTCTTCCCCGGGACCGTGGCGATCGCGCCGGACGGAGGCCTTCGCGAGCTGACGGGAAGTGACCCCTCGCTGTTTCTGGATCAGCCCGGAATCTGGGAGATCAGGGAACCGGGTCCCAGGCGGGATCGACCCTTGGCGTTTGCCGCAAACCCCTCCGAAGCGGAGTCCGACCTCGCTCGCTTTTCGATGGCGGACTTCGCGGTAGCGGCGGGGGGAGCGACCGCAGAGGGCGGCGCGAAGGGCGGAGAATCAGCGCGAGCCGAAGCGCCTTCCGCGGAAGATGCGCCGGAGCTTCTCGCCGCCGCGGTCGAGCAGAGCCAAGGATGGTGGCGGTACATCTTGGCGGTCTCCGTCGTACTATTGATAGTAGAGACGGTTTGGTCAAACCGGCTCGCGCGCACGAGAGCGAGCAGCTAGCGCCGGGGGCGAAGCATGAAGAAATCGGAAGCGGACCGAAGGCGTCGCGAGGTAGCCCGAGTCGTAAGGCGGTTTCGCCGTCGCTGGAGAACGGCCTTGGTCTTGCGCGGCGCCGCGCTCTTTGCGGGCACGGGCGTTCTCGCGCTCTTTCTCCTTTCTTGGCTTTTGGAGGTCGTCCGCTACGACGCCGGCCTCATTGCTCCGATGCGGCTGCTGCTCTGGGCGGCGCTCGTCTTCGCGCTCGTTCGCTGGGTCGCCCGTCCGCTCTTTCGCCGGGTCTCGGACGAACAGGTGGCGTTGTATCTGGAGGAGAACGAGCCCACGCTCGCAAACCGCTTCTTGGTGGCAGTGGAGTCGGGGGGCGGCGCGGACACGGACGATCCGCTTCTTTCTCGCGTGATTCGGCGCGCGCTCAAGGAGTGCCGGAAGGTCCGGGACGGAGACGGGGTGCACGCGAGGGCGATCGGCAGGGGAGCGGCATGGACGGCGGCGATGGCGGCATTGGCGCTGCTCCTTCCCTTTGCGGCGCCGAGCTTCGTGCGGCACGGCGCATCCGCGCTCTTCGACCCGACTCGGGAAGCCGCTTCGGCGAGCCCGTACTCTATTGTATTGGCCCCGGGGGACACGACGATCTCCCGCGGCGCGGACCTCGCCATCGTCGCCGCGCCAAGCGGCTTTGGGCCGGGCGAAGTCGAGCTGCGCATCCGCCAGCGTGGCGAGTCCGAGTACCGGAGCGAGACGATGATCTCAAGCGGCGGGGGCGCCTTCGAGTTCCTTCTTCTGAGCGTCAGGGAGCCGATCGAGTACTATGCGGACGCGGACGGGGTCGCGTCGACCGTCCACGCGGTGGAGGTCGCCGATCTGCCGGCGGTGCGCCAGCTATCGATGACCTACCGCTTTCCGGAGTACGCAGGCCTTGCCCCGCGCCGGATGGAGCGAGGAGGCGATGTCGCCGCGCTGGAGGGGACGCGGGTGGAGTTGGACGCCGTCCTTACCCTTCCGGCGACGCAAGGCAGGATCGTGCTTGACCACGGCGACACGATTCCGATGGCGAGGCGCGAAGACGGCGCCATGACCGGGGCGTTCGTCGTGGAGCGCCCGGGCTTTTATGCGATTCAACTCTTGGCTGAGAATGGAAGCTGGGTAATGGGCGCCCCGGAGTTTCGAATCGACCCGCTCGCGGACCAACCCCCCTCAATGTCGTTTCGAAGGCCGGGCCGGGACATTGACGCGAGCCCCATTGAGGAAGTCTACGTAGAGGCGATGGCCGACGACGATGTCGGCGTGGCCGAGATGCTCTTGATCCTTAGGATCAACGGCGGGCCCGAAGACACTCTGCGCCTCCACGGCTCGCGCGGCGCCCCGATGCCCGAAGTGACCTCCGGAATGCCGCTCTACCTCGAAGAGTACGGGCTGAAGGTTGGAGACCTCCTCGCGTATTACGGGGTCGCGCGCGACAACTCGCCCCGCGGGGCCGAGACGCTGACCGACATCTACTTCATTGAAGCGCGTCCCTTCGAGCGGGAGTATCGGAGGGCCGAGGGCGGCGGAATGGCCGGAGGCGGGGGCGGAGGCGAAGGACCGTCGGAGGATCTCTCCGGGACGCAGCGCCAGATCATCGCTGCCACCTTCAACCTGGCGCGGGATCGCGAGCGGTACGCGCCCGAGAGCTGGGACGAAAATGTCGTGAGCGTCGCGCTCAGCCAGGAGCGCCTCAGGGAGCAGGTCGAGACGCTGCGGCAGCGCATCCTGAACCGAGGGATCGCCGCGGCGGACGAGTCCTTTAGGGTCATTGCGGAGGAGCTCCCCAAGGCGGCGGCCGCAATGACGGAGTCGGCGGAGCTGCTCCGGGAGCTTGACCCGACCCGCGCGGCCGGCGCCCAGCAGCGGGCCCTCAGGAGCCTGCAGGCCGCGGAAGCCACCTTCGAGCGGTACGTCTCGATGGAGCAGCAGCAGGGCGGCGGCGGTGGTGGAGGCGGCGGGGCGGGACCGGACGCCGAAGACTTGGCGGACCTCTTCGAGCTCGAAGTGGATAAGCTGCGCAACCAGTACGAAACGCTTCAGCGAAGCCGGCGGGAAAGCCAAGACCAGGGCGTGGACGAGACGCTGGAGAAGCTTCGCGAGCTGGCCCGAAGGCAAGAGCAGGAGCTCGAGCGCCAGCGCAGGCGCGAAGCGGCGGGACGAAGCCCGTCCGGCGAGAGCGGGAGCGAGGAGGCGCGGGGCTTGGCCGAGGAAACCGAGGAGGCTGCGCGCCAGCTGGAACGTCTGGCGGCGGAGACTGGAGAGGGGCGGCTTAGGGAGTTGGCGAGAGAGCTTCGGGACGCCTCGCGGGAGATGCGTCGGGCTGCGGCGGGCGGTGAAGGCGCCGCCGCCGCGAGGTCGGCGCTGGAGCGACTGAGGGACGCCCGCGGCGACTTGGAGGAGATGCGGGACGGGAGGTTGCGACGGGACGTGCAGGACGCCCGCGAGCGGGCCGGACGGCTGCAGGAGCAGCAGGCGGAGGTGGAGAGCCGGCTGGAGCGCCTCCAAGCGCAGGCTCGCCCCTCAAGGGAGGAAGTCGGTCGGATTCGGGAGGCGAAGACCCGGATGGCGGACGAAGCGCAGGAGATTTTGGAGCAGCTGGAGGCCGCCGCCGCGGATGCGCGGCGAAGCGGCAGAGAGGGATTTGAGGAGATCCAAGACGCGGTGGAGGTGATCAGGGACACGCAGCTCAGGGAGCGGCTTTTGGCATCCAGGGGCTGGGTCGGTCGCCAGGACGAGGACTTTGCGCGCGCCTTTGAGAGTCAGACCCGCCAAGCGATCCAGTCTCTCCGCCATCGCTTGGAGGACGCGGCCCGAAGCGTGGAGGCGGGCGAGGCCGGGAGTTCGGAGGAGGAGGCGCTGGACGCAACTAGGGATCTGGTGCGGAGCTTGGAGTCGATGGGCGAGAGGCTGCGTGCGGAGCAGCCGGACGGAGGCGCTTTTCCCGGCGAGAACGCGGACGAAGAGGGCGCGGGCCTTTCGGCGGACGACGCGCGGCGCCTTCGGAGAGAATTCGCGCAGCGCGGCGAAGAGGCGAACCGGCTCTTAGAGGCTATGGGGCGAAATGCCGCTCAAGCAGGGGACCTGTCGCGCATCATCGGCTCGATGAGACGCTTGGAGGGCGCCGGCGCGTACAATGATCCCGAAGAGCTGCTTCGCATTCAGGAGGCGGTGTTGGAAGGGCTGAAACAGCTGGAGTTTGAACTCCGTAAGGAGGCTTTGGGGGCTGCGGAGGAAATTGTCTTGGAGGGCACGGGCGAGGCGCCTCCCGGATACCGCGAGCTTGTGGAGGAGTACTACCGGCAGCTCTCTAAAGCTCCTCCTCCGGGATCCGGGATCTGAGGGTGCGCCCGGAAGTCTGTCGGACGAGCGAGGGAGAGTCGTGAGGATGTCCGATTCAAGGGGGGCTGCCGCAGCCCGCTTGGTTGAGCTTCAAGAGGCGGCGCGGGAATCTTGGGCCGCGCTTGCGAGCCGCGAGGATCCGCGCTTCCTGGACGCATGCGGCGACCGCCTCGTCCGGCGGGAAGGTGGGCGCCCGAGGCCTGCACCTTCGCCGCGCCGCAGAGGAGGCGCCAAGCGCGGCCGGCCAGCTCCGCCGGAAGCGCGTGACGAGGATTTGGAGCGCGCGGGGCCCGCGGCTGCGTTCTTGGAGGGCAGGCGCAATGCGCCGCGCGAAGGACGCTCGGACGCGCAGGCGGATGACGCAGGGAGCTTCGGCGGGAGCTTAAGGGATGTGCGGCGGGCCTTGCAGCCTGGACGGGGAGGGCCGGCGCCGGGATGGCGGGAGCTGCGCGGGAGCCAGCTGAGCAAGCCCGACAAGGCGCGGGATCTGAAGCGCGCGCGCGCGTCTAAGCTGATGGGCAGCGGGAGCATCAGGGAGCAGATCGAACGGCTTACGCCCGAGCCTCGAGAGGGCTACTCCCGGTTCGCGATCAGCGATGCGGACCCGCGCGACATTGTTTCCCCGGAGGAGGGGCTGCAGCGCGCGGAAGAGCTTCTGGCGCTTTCCCGGATCTGCCGCGCGGAGGCGGAGCGCATCTCGGGGCTGACGTTGGAGCATGCGTTTGCGGAGTACCTCTTCAGCCTCACCTCGTGGAATCCTGGGCGCGTGGGCGCCATGCTCATGCGCATCGGCGTGAGGCCCGAAGGACCGGCGACGCTGCGAAGCACGGGCAAGCTGCTTGGCGTCTCCAGGGAGCGGGTTCGGCAGCTGACGATGCTGATGCACGACCTGTCGCCTTCGCACCCGGTATTTCTGCCCCAGCTGGATATTGCATTGAAGCGGATGGACGAAGCCACGCCTCTTTCGCTCCCTAACGCCACCCGGTTTCTGATGAGGGAGGGGATCGCCCAGGGTCCGATTCACCCCTCCGGCCTTGCGCGTATGGCCAGCTTCTGCGGCAGATCCAGTCAGGTGGAGCTGCACACTATCTTGGGCAATAAGGTGGCGGCGCTGCCCGAGTCGGTCCCGAAGCTGAAGGCCGTGCTGAAGGCGGCGCAGTACCATGGAAGGATGGGGGGCGCGTCGACGGTGAACGAGGTGCGCCACACCGTCGCCCGGACCGAGCCGGAGTGGCGGAAGCGCGAAATTAAGGATCTTCTTCAGAAGGCATGGACGCGGGGGAGCTTCGTGGACGACAAGTGGTTTCTTGTCCGGGGATACAAGAAGAATCGGATTGCCGCCAACGCGACGCGGATGCTGTCGGTCTACTCTCCCCAGTCGGCGGCATGTCTTCGCAGGGGGCTGGGCCGCGCGCTTCGCTTTCCGAGAAAGACCAGGGCCGGCGGTCGCCCCCTTCCGCTTCCTCCCTCCAGCGTCCTGCTGGAGTACTTCGGACAGAACCGGAGCTTTCGCGTCGGGAAGCGCGGCTTGGTCCATGCCCGCGAATCCGTGGACCCCAAGGAAGCGCTTTCGCCGGCGGTGTATGAGCTCGCGCGAATCGTACAGGGGATGGAGGGCGGCATCTCTGACCGCCACGCGCTGCTGCGCAAGATCGTAACGGAAGGCCAAAACGTCAGCACGGCGTCCGTGATGATGACGTACTCGGGGTGCTTCGAGCGCCTGGGTCCCAACATGTGGAGCGTCCGGGGCCTGGGGCATGTGGAGGACGAGACGCCCGGGCCGAATCCGAAGCGGACGATCGGCTACTATCGATCGAAGAAGGGCTCCATTTTGGTGGCGTATCGCATTGCGGCGTGCGCGCTTCCGGACTTCCCGCTATCGCTGCCGGAGGAGGTGGGGCAGGAAATCGCCGACCGATCCGTGTATTCGGGGACGATTGGGGGCGCGGGAAGCAGCGAGGGCAATCTTGAAGTGCGACTGGATCCGCAAAACGGGGGCTGGCGCTGCGACGGATTGGGGAATTATCTCAGCGCCGTCAAGCCTGACGAGGGCGATATCGGCGTCGTCAACTTCAGCTTGGAAGACGGAACGGCGGAGCTCTCGGTGAAGCGGCTGGAATCACCGTCGGAGTAGGCCTTTTGGGAAGGAGGCGCGGCCCGCTGGCGCCTGCGCCGGGGGTAAGCCGGCTTCTGGAGCTGGGCCCGTCCGGCTCCGGCCTAAAGGACGCTTCCCTGGGCGTGGTCGCGCATCCCGCCTCCGTGACCCCGGGGCTTGGCTACGCGCCCGACCTTCTCCGCGCCCGAGGCTTCAATGTCCGTGCGCTTTTTGGGCCCCAGCACGGGGCCAGGGGCGAGAAGCAGGACAACATGATCGAGTCCCGCTTCTACACCGACCCAGCGACTTCGCTGCCGGTGCATTCCCTCTATGGTCGTCATCGCAAGCCGACGGCGGAGATGCTCCAAGGCTTGGACGCGCTGCTCTTCGACCTTCAGGATGTCGGCGCGCGGGTCTACACCTTCATCTGGACGATGGCGCTGGCAATGGAGGCCGCTGCCGAGAACGGGGTCCGCTTTGTCGTGCTGGATCGCCCGAATCCGATTGGGGGCGTGGACCGGGAGGGCTCCGTGCTGCGTCCCGAATTCGCCTCGTTCGTCGGCCTGCACCCGATTCCGCTGCGGCACGGCCTGACGGCGGGAGAGGTCGCGCGGTGGCTGAGGCGGGCGTGCGGGATCGACTGCGACTTGGAGGTGGCGGCCTGTCCGGGATGGAGGCGCGAGACGAGGTGGCCGGAGACGGGCCTTCCGTGGGTTGCGCCCAGTCCCAATCTTCCGACGTACGACTCGACCGCGGTCTACCCGGGGATGGTGTTGCTGGAGGGGACGAATCTCTCGGAGGGGCGGGGAACGACCCGGCCCTTTGAGCTCTTTGGGGCTCCGTTTCTGGAACCGGGGGCAGTGGAGGCGGAGCTGAACGGATTGCGTCTTCCCGGCGTCCACTTTCGGGGGTGTTTCTTCGAGCCGACCTTCCAGAAGCACGCCGGCGAGCTCTGCGGGGGCGCGCAGCTGCATGTATTGGACGCTTCCGCATTTGAGGCGGTGCGGACGGGAGTGGAGGTTCTGCGGGTTGCGCGGATGCTGGGCGGCGGACGTTTCACGTGGAACCCTCCGCCCTACGAATACGAAGAGACGCTGATGCCCATCGACATACTCTGGGGGAGCGACCGCCTCAGGCGGCGCATTGACCGAGGGGAAGGCGCGGATGCGGTCCTGGAGGGGGCGGAGAAGGAGTTAAGCGCCTTCTCGGATCAGGTGGAATCCGACTTGCTGTACGAGTAGACCGTCTTCAGCGAAATCAAGAACGCCGATATCATCTATGAGATCAGACCGCATCATGGCCTGGCCTCGCGTAGCGTGCGAAATGGGCGCTTCGAGAGGGCTCGTTGCTGGTCAACCGAACAGCAACGAGTCAAGATTGAAGGCGGTGATCTGTTTCATAATTTCATTTCGATCTACAGCACAGCCGGAAGTTCGAGACAAACGTCCCCAGCTGTCGGCGTATTTTGAAAATAGAACGTATTGCACAACGTTCCCGCCAAGAAAGTGCAGGGCTACATGAGAGCCGCGACCATCTTTCCAGGTCGCGCGAACGGTTCCGCTCTCGGACATCGTCAAGCTCCCCAGGCGAGTAGCGGGCGTCGACACCAGAAAAGACCTGAAGTCGCTCAGGGAATCTTCGCGAACGGAGATACTCTCTTTCAGCGCCTCGTTTTTCAAAAACTCAATTCGACCACGATAAGCGCGGAGCCTGCCTAGAAGCGCTTCGTTCTCGAAAGTTTGAAAGTCGGCCGCGTCCATTCCCTTTCCTTTCCGTTCGGCGTGAGAGCTGGGGCCTTGATCACCGTGACCTTCTGCGCCGCAGCCGCCGACGTTCACGCGAGATCCACTTCCTTCGGAAAACGCCTTCGACTTTGGCGGCGCGCATTCTCCTTGAACCCCGGTAGCGCGCTGGTTGCAGAGGCAAGGTAACAGCCTGAACGAAAGGGCCAACGACGCCTGTTCAGCGGAGGCCCTGGCGGGTGGCGAGCTTGGGGAGGCGCATATCGCCTCAAAGGACTCTCGAACTTGCCCGATTTAGAAGCAAAGGCCGGAAGGCGCGAAGCTGGAGGGCGCAACCGAAGGGGAAGACGCGGTCGACGCGCGCACTGAGCCCTTGGCGCGGATGCCCGGTCTGGGCGCGATCTGGGTTTGCGAAGCACGCGGAGAAGGACTACATTACTGCGTCCAATCAACGCCGATAGCAGAAACGCGCCGGGCCTGAAGGCCGCTGCGCGCAGCCGATCTTCCTTGGATTGGCTGCGTGCGGGAGGTCGCGAATTGAACTCAACAGAGAAACGCCACGGATGAGGATTGGACGATGACGGTGCCGGAGATCTTTGAGGCCTGCGAGCCTAGGCCGGACGTGCTCAAGGGCGCGCTCACCGCTGATTTCGCGGCGGACCTCGCGAAGGTCGTCGCCGGGAATACGAACGAGAGGGCTGCGGAAGACTATGTGGATCCCGCCCGCTTCTTCGCGAACAGCTACCCGACGAGAGGCCTAAAGGAGCTCCTCAAGCAGGTCTGCGCGCGGCTGAGCGGCGGGGGCGGAGAAGTCGCGTCGATCTTCCGCTTGGACACCTCGTACGGCGGAGGCAAGTCGCATGGGCTGATCGCGCTGTGTCACGCTGCGCGGTCGGGAGCGGGCTTGTCGGGGATCGAGGAGTTTGTGGACCCTGGGCTGCTGCCTAGGGGCGGGGTTCGGGTGGCGGCTTTTGATGGAGAAAACGCAGACCCGGCAAATGGTCGCGCGATGGCGGCGGGGCACCGCGCCTTTACGCCTTGGGGCGAGATTGCCTCCGCGCTTGCGGGCCGAGACGGGTACGAGCGGGTGCGGGGCAGCGACGAGCAGAGGATCGCTCCAGGCGCCGAGACCCTGCGCGAGCTCTTCGGTGGGGAGCCGACGCTCATTCTGCTGGACGAGCTCTCGGTCTACCTGCGCAAGGTCGGCAAGCGCGGGAAGGGCCGGGGTCAGCTTACAGCCTTTCTCACCTCGCTCATCAAGGCCGTGGAGGGAAGCCCGCGCGCGGCGCTCGTCTACACGCTCGCGATCGGCAAGGACGGAGCAACGGACGCGTACCGGGACGAGAACCAGTTCATCTTCGATCAGATGGCCGAGGCGGAGAAGGTTTCGGCCCGCAAGGCGACGCTCCTCAACCCCACCGAAGAAGACGAGACGATTCAGGTGCTCCGCCGCCGGCTTTTTCGGTCCATCGACGAGGATACGGCGGATGTCGTCGCGAACGCTTATCGCGCGACGTTGAGCGCCCACCGCGCCGCCCTTCCGGATACGGCGTTCAAGCCGGGTGCCTTGGCGGCGTTTCGCGCCAGCTATCCGCTGCATCCCGAGGTGCTTGAGACGCTCACGGCGAAGACGGCGACGCTCGCCAACTTTCAGCGAGTGCGGGGCATGCTGCGGCTATTGGCGCGTACCGTCGCACTCCTCTGGGAGGAACGTCCGGACGACGCGACCGCGATTCACCTTCATCACATTGACCCCGGCTACGGGCCGATTCGGGACGAGATCGCGACGCGCTTGGGGCAGGCGCAATTCCGGCCCGCGATTTCCAAGGATGTTTCCGCAAGCCCCGGCGGAGAATCGTTAGCCGAGCGGATCGACGCCAACGAGCACAAGGGCTTGGCGCCGTACGCATCGTATGCCGCCCGCACCATCTTCATGCACACGTTGGCGTTTAACGAGTCGCTGAAGGGGTTGTCGCCCGAGCAGCTGCGTTACTCGGTCTTGGGGCCGAAGACGGACGTCAGCTTTATCGACGAGGCTCGCAAGAAGTTCGTGGCGGAGTCCGCGTATCTCGATGATCGACCCGGCGCCCCGATGCGCTTCGTCGCCCAAGCAAATCTGCGCCAGATTATCCGGCGGACGATGGACGCCGTTGAGGGCGGCGCGGTTCGCGCGGAGCTGGACGCCGTGATCAGGCGAGTCTTCAGGGGGAGGACGCTAGATCCGGTGATCTTCCCCGGGGGTCCCTCGGAGGTGTCGGACGATATCCGCGACGGTCGTCCGAAGCTGGTCGTTCTGGGGTACGAGGCCGCTGCCGTCGCCGGCGCAGTGGAGAAGGTTCCGGATCTGGTTCGCCGGATCTTCCAGCGCAAAGGGTCTGAAGCGCAAGAAACCCGTCAGCTTCTAAACAACCTTGTATTTATTGCCGCCGACCAGGCGCGCATAGAGGAGATGCGCGGACAGGCCCGACGCCGGCTGGCGCTGCAAGAGATGAAACGGCCGGCGTGGACACAAGACTTGGCGGAATATCAACGGGCGGAGGTGCGCGAGTTGGAGGCGCGGTCCGAGAAGGAGCTCGCCGTCGCCGTCCAGCGGTGCTACCGCCATCTCTTCTACCCGTCTCCAAACAGAGTGAGCGAGAGCGACGTGTATCTCGCGCACACGGCGGTAGAGATTCCCAAGACGGCGTATCGACCGGGCGTGGGAGAGCGCCATGTCGTCCTCGCACTCCGAGATCAAGGGAAGCTGCGCTCGCCCGGAGACGACCCTGATTCGCCGGACTACGTGCGCGACCGAACGCCGCTCCGGCATGGAAAGATTACGACCGAGGCGCTTCGCGCCGAGTTTCGAAGAGATCCCGCCCTGCCGATTCTCTTAGGAGACGATGTCTTCGTCCGCGGTATTCGGATGGGCGTCAAGCAAGGGAAGTACGTGTACCGGCGTGGGAAGCTGCTCTTTGGTCCCGGCGACCCGCCGGTCGAGATCTTGATTGATCGCGAGTCCGAGGTCTTCACGATGGGCCGAGCAGAGGAAGAGGGGGTTTGGCCACGCCCGCCGGAGCCGCCGGGGCCGGGGCCGGGGCCGGGACCGGAGCCGCCGGAACCGCCACCGATTCCCCCACCCGTAGTCACCGCAGAAGGGCCGCTCCCTGAGGCGCGCGCCAAGCTGCTGGAGAAGGTTGAAGGGGCCAAGATGGACGCAATCGAAAAACTGACGATCCGGACATTTGCGGCGGATGCGACGTTCAAGATGTTCGGGACGGTCGGCAGAGAGGCGGACGCCGAACTCGTTGTGTCCATAGAGGGGGGATGCGAGACGCGGGGCGGGAGCAACCTCTCAGTAGAGTTCGAGGGGTCGATGATGGATGCACAGGCGGTTCGGGAGTTTCTTCGATCACAGCTCCTCGATGCCGCATCGGAGAACATCAGGGGCACCTTCAAACTCGCCTTTGAAGAGGGGCTTCAGGTAAAGGACAAGAAGCTTGATCATCTGCTTGAGCGCGTCACTCGATTCGTGAACAAAGCAGCAAACATCTTCCTCAAAGCGGAGGCAAAGAAATAGATGCCAAGATCGCTCAGCGCTTCACGGACGCCGTTTTCTGCGTCGCTGCCCAAGTACGAGCTCCGGGTAGGGCACCATGGACCGGCGGATATCGCTTACGAAGTCTGGCAGCTGCCCGCGCCCGCCTCGCCGCACGTTAAGCGACCCGAATGTGTGGCGCGGCTGCGCGGGCCGAACATGGACTTGGTGGAGCACCGCGTGCTGAGAAGGCTGTCGCGAGCCAAGGTCAGGCTGCTCAGGCAAGCGAAGGCTCCGGGGCGCGGTTATCCTCTTCCGGAAAACGAGGCGCTCGTCCTTGGTTTGCTCTTCCGGACGCTAGCCCCCATGCGCAGCAGGGAGAGTATGCGGGCCGTGACGGAAGGGATTGAAGCGATGGCCCGAGAAGAGGCCGCGTACTGGCTGGGAATGGCGATGCATCGCAAAAACCCGCGCCGAGTCTTGGCCGCCCTGCGGTGTCTCTTGGCCGGACCAAGGAGGTAGTGGAATGAGCGACCATCACGTGCAGCCAAGAACAGATTTGGAGCGGCCACGTATTGCCGGATCTACAGCCGCTGACGACAAGCCGGAAGGCTTGGAAGAGGCTTCGTCTTGGGTCGATTACCCCATTGACGATATGCTGATTCGGACGGAGAACAGGACGATCTTCGATGTCATCAGGCGGATTGATCAGGGCAATTTCATTATGAATCCCGAGTTCCAGCGGGGTTTCGTTTGGAACGAGGCCAAGCAGAGCAAACTCGTTGAGTCGGTGATCATGCGCATCCCTCTACCGGTCTTTTATCTCGCCGAGGATGAACAAGGACGCATGATCGTGGTTGACGGTTTGCAGCGGCTTTCCACCTTTGATCGCTTCATCAAAGACAAGCTGAGGCTCAAAATGCCGGGCAGGCCGGAGCTTCACGGCAAGCGATTTTCCGACCTAAGGGCCAAGCTTCAGAATCGCTTTGAGGACTGCAACTTGATTTTGTATTCAATCGACTCGAAAGTACCGGAGCGTGCGCGTCTGGATATTTTTGAACGAGTCAACGGCGGCGAGCCGCTCACGAGACAGCAGATGCGCAACTCTCTGTATATGGGGCCCGGTACTGAATTTCTGAGAAAGGAGGCGGAGAAAGACCTGTTTATCCGCGCGACAGGCCGCAGTCTGGATTGGAAGACGATGAGAGATCGAGAGTTCGTGAATCGATACTGCGCGTTTGAGCTGCTGGGCGTGGACGAGTATCGGGGAGATATGGACCGATTTCTTGCAGACTGCCTCAAAAAGATGAACCGAATGGACGCCGGGGAGCTCTCGCGGCTTTCCGAACAGTTTGCGAGGGGTCTCAAAAACAATGAGATAGCATTCGGAAAGCACGCATTTAGGAAACCCGGAAAGGAAGGGAGAAGGTCGGTAATTAACGCTGCAATTTGGGATGTGATGTCGACAGGGCTGGCTCGCTATGAAACGAACCTTGTTCGCACTTGGAAATCTAAATTGAAACAGTCGTTTCTCCAACTCATGGAGGACGAGACGTTCAACAAAGCAGTCTCTATTTCTACAGGGAGCACACGGCGGGTGCAGGTGCGTTTCGAGAAGACGCGTCGCCTACTTCAGGAGACTCTGGGTGATTTCACGTATTAGCTTTCGCCACTTCAAGTGCTTTCGTCGCTTAGGGTTGCCGCTTGAACAGCTGACGCTTCTGTCCGGGGGAAACGCATCTGGAAAGTCCACCGTCATTCAGGCCTTGGTGCTGCTTAACCAGACGATGCGAGAGCAGGAGTGGTCGACGCGTCTGCTCCTAAACGGGGGCGGCATGCGCTTAGGTACGGCCGCGGACGTCATCGACAAAGAACATGGGCGGCGTTCCTTTGGAGTGGAGATCACTCACGACGCGCATAGCGTTCGATGGCAATTCGTGGGTGATCGCGAGGAGTTGGCGATGCGCGTGTCAAGGGTGTCGATAGACGGCGTCGAAACGCTTGACCCGGAGCCGCTGAGACATCTCTTGCCGCTAGATCATGGTGACTCGCCTTTCGTAAAGGCGCTTCGCGGGCTGACCTACCTCTCTGCCGAGCGGATGGGGCCGAAAGAGACTTATCCGCTGCTGCATCCATCGAACGCGCCGGTCGTTGGATCCAAGGGGGAACACGCAGTCAGCGTTCTCTTCGCGAAGTCTCAGTCGGAGGTGAATCGGGAATTGGTGCTCAAGGGAGCGCCGCCCACGCTCCTCCGGCAAGTTGAGGCAAGGATGGCGAGTTTCTTCCCGGGCTGCGGTTTCACGATAGAAAAGGTCGCTCGCGTCAATGCCGCTACGCTGGGTCTTCGAAATTCTCCCACGACGGACTTTCACCAGCCGATTCACACCGGCTTCGGCCTGACGCAGTTGTTTCCGGTCGTGGTGGCTGCTCTAGCCGCAGGCAAAGACGACTTGCTCTTGATTGAGAACCCGGAGGTGCACCTCCACCCGGCGGGACAGGCGGCGATCGGCAGGTTTCTAGCGGAGGTCGCGGCGGCCGGCGTTCAGGTCGTTGTAGAGACGCACAGCGACCATGTCCTGAACGGAATTCGCCGAACCGTGAAAGACGGCGTTGTCTCGCCCGATCAGGTGGCGCTGCACTTCTTTCGGCCGCGTCAAGCAGACGGCTTGCCCCAAGTCGAGAGCCCGTGCGTTCACGGTGACGGAAGCATTGACAGCTGGCCTGATGGCTTTTTTGACCAGTTCGACCGCGATGTGAACCACTTGGTCGACTGGGGCTAAAAGCGGTGGATCTTCTCTTGAACGAGCTGTCGATGCACCGACAGTTTCACAGCTCGGGCGAGTTTCGGCGCGCGTTTGGCCGGGTAATGGCGTTGCGCAGGGAGGCGAAGCGATATGGACGGAGTGTCGAAATAACCAGAAAGACGGCGACACGTGAGCCAATATCGGGCCGGTCACTGGTCAGCGTCGTTGGCGGCTGGCCAGTGGATCAAAGGCGCGCCGTAATGGTCTGGCTAAACCAATCCGGGCCGTTCTGGCCCGACGCAAGGCGGCACGGGCCGGACGACTGGCTGGAGTATGACGGCGATGTCGTAACAGAAACCGTGATCGGGGAGGCGGGCTTCCGAGCGCTCCACGGCATCGCATGCGGATTGGTCAGTATGGATGTATTTGACTGGCGCAGGTCTCCGCTCAAGGTCAGGTGGGTGCTGGACGACGAGGGAATCGAACACCGCGACGCCCTCGTTGAGAACTGCTGGGACGAGGAGACGCTCAAGCGGATTCTGGACGAGCATCCATGCCCGATCATGTCGTGGGAGAAACTCGACAGGATAGCGAGGGCGCGGTTTGACCGCCTCGTGCTTGCTGGAGAATGGCTGGAGCCCCTCAAGGATCACCCATTCTCCGAATGCGCAGCGAAGCGGTTCATGGTGCTGCTGAGCATTCTCAACCGCTTTGCGGGCGCTTTCGACGCTGAGGGGAGGCGGACCCCTGAGGGGCACCGAATTCAGCGCACGTACTTCATGGGCGACCGGGCGCTCTTCTCAAATTCGTCGGAGACGGAGAAGCACGAGTTTCAGCAACAGCTGACGTTTCCACACCCTGAATACCCAGAGCGGACCTTGTTCTGTCCATGGCACGGAAAGGTCTCTCACGGAACACTCCGACTGCACTTCTCTTGGCCGATTGTGGCGAACGAACCGGTATACGTCGTCTACGCCGGCCCAAAGATCACGAAGAGGTGAACAGTTGATGACGCGGAGGAACTCTGATGTGCGTTTGATTGAGCGATGGCTGCCGATTGGGGAGCTGGGTATTGAGGGCACGCGTGAGCGCACGCCGATGACTCCCTTTCCTGCCCCTAATCGGCTCCATGTCTGGTGGGCGCGGCGGCCGTTGGTGGCGTCGCGGGCGGCGGTGCTGGCGTCGCTGCTGCCTGCGGACGCGGACCGGGAGCGTTTTCTCCACGTGCTGGGGATTCACGGGGATCCGGTGGCGGCAAGAAGGAGGATTGACAGGGCCAAGCGCACCGGAGTCCGAATCGCGAATCCCTATTCCTACGGTCGCGCGTTTCGGTATTCGCCCACGCCTCTTGACCAAGACTGGCTGAAGGCGAGCCTCGCCCTCCAGTCGGAGACACCGTCCGTGCTTGACCCTTGCGCGGGCGGGGGCAGCATTCCTTTTGAGACGGTGCGCTTGGGTTTTGACGCGCTGGCGAACGACCTGAATCCCGTCGCGGCTCTGATCTCGCGAGCCACGGTGGAGTGGCCGGCGAAGTTTGGGGGCAGGGTCGGGGCTCAGTTTGATTCGTTGGCCAGCACTTGGCGCGATCAGCTGGAGAAAAAGCTGAGTCCTTTGTATCCGCAAGAGTCGGCGCCCGACCAAGTTGACGCGAGCTACCTCTGGGCCCGGACGATCGTCTGCCCCTACTGCGGCGGCTTGATTCCCCTTTCTCCGAACTGGCGTTTGGCGGGGGACGGGACCGGGGTGCGTCTCTTGCCCGAGCTCGGGGGCGGTCCGGGCTCCGAAGGCAGGGTCTGCGGCTTCGAGATCGTAAGCAGCGCGGCGGAGCAGTCGAAGCCGACGGTGACGCGGGGCGTCGCCACCTGTCCCTATCCCGACTGCGGGCGGGTCGTGGACGGGGACGAGATCAAGCGTCAAGCCCAAGGCGGCGGGATGGGCGAGCAGCTGTACGCCGTCGCCTACAAGAAGCGGATTCCCAGGATCCTCAAGTCGGGGAGGCGCGGAAAGGACAAGTGGGTGCGGGGCTACCGCGCGCCTCGGGCTTCGGACGACAACCGGGCGGAGGTCGAGGCGAGGCTGGCGGAGAAGCTGCCGGAGTGGGATGCGTGCGACGTCGTGCCGAGCGAGCGGATACCGGGCGGAAACAAGACCGTCGAGCCACGCCGTTACGGCATGGAGTCGTGGACCGATCTCTTTTCTCCTCGCCAGCTGCTTTGTCACGGGACGAGCGTCGAGGTGTTTCGGGAGATGCTTGTCGCGGATCGGAGGTCGCTGCTTCCGGGGGAGGAGCTGACGGAGGAGCGCAAGGCGGCCTACGTCTATCTGGCCTTCGCGATCGACAAGCTGATCGACTACAACTCGAGGATGTGCGTCTGGCACTCCTATCGATCCGTCATTGGGCACACGTTTTCGCAGCACGATTTCTCCTTCAAGTGGTCCTACGTTGAGATGGCGCCGCTGGTGACGGGCTTGGGCTACGACTGGGCGATTCGCCAGACGGCCAAGTGCTACGGCGAGCTTGTCTCCCTGGTCGGGCCCGAGGCCGCGGAAGCTGGAGCCGGACTGGGCTTGGCTGACGAGGCCTTTGCCAAACAGCTTGCGCGCTCCAGGGTTGTTGTATCCTGCAAGTCCGGCGATGCATTGGATCACGTCGCGGACGGTTCGGTGGACGCGGTCGTGGTGGATCCGCCGTATTACGACAACGTCATGTACGCGGAGCTGTCGGACTTCTTCTACGTCTGGCTCAAGCGCACGGCGGGGCGGGTGTATCCCGAGTTCTTCAGGCGGGTCCTTACCGACAAGGAGAACGAAGCCGTCGCGAATCCGGCGCGCTTTGGCGACGAAGAGGGCGCGCGCGTACTGGCGGAGATCGAGTACCGGGAGCGGATGGCGTCGATCTTCGCGGAGTGCCGGCGCGTTCTGAAGCCGGACGGAATCATGACGCTGATGTTCACGCACAAGGCGGCGGGCGCGTGGGACGCGCTCGCGACGGGGCTGATGGACGCGGGCTTTGCGATTTCGGCGTCTTGGCCGATCAACACGGAGGCGCCGGGGAGTCTGCACATCAAGGACAAGGCGGCGGCGAAGAGCACGATCTTTCTGGTCTGTCGTCCGCGCGGAGAGAAGACCGGCGGCGAGGAAGCCTACTGGGAGGACGTGGAGCCCCGTGTGGCGGAGGCGGTGCGAAGCCGGATCGGGGAGTTTCAGGAGGCGGGGATCTCCGGCGTGGATCTTTACCTCGCCTGCTTCGGGCCCGCTCTGGAGGAGTTCTCCCGGCGCTGGCCGCTGAGGCGGGGAACGCCGAGAAAGAGGCTTCGGTCGCCCCGAAGGCGCTCGGCTTCCTTGGAAGAGAGTTTCGATCCCTACGCGGCGACGCCGGAGGATGCGCTGAACGCCGCGCGGCGTGAAGTGAAGCGCTGGCGACTCGAGGAGCTTGCGAACCTGAAGCGGGGCGAGGATCTTGACGGGCCGACGGCCTTCTTCGTGCTCGCGTGGGACGCCTTCAGGGCTCCCGGGTTTCCTTACGACGAGGCGCTGAAGCTGGCGCGCGCCGTGGGCGTCGACTTGGAGCGCGAGGCGATTAACCGCTTCGCCGGGAAGAAGGGCGCGAACCTGCTGCTCTGGGACAGCGAATTCAGGGCGGCGAAGGGCGCGCTTGGGCCCGCAAGCGGCGCGAGGGGCATGATTGATCCGCTGCACCGCGCCGCGCATACCGCGCGCAGCCGGAGCCTTCAGGCGGCCAAGGAGCTGATCGAGGGCGCCGGCCTGGACAAGGACCCGAGCTTTTTTGCGGCCTTCAAGGCCGTCTTGGAAGTGCTTCCGCCCTCCAGGATCTTCACCGGAATGGACCTACCGAAGAGCGCGGCGGCGTCGGGCAGCGACTTCGAGGTCCTCTACAACCTGAGCCGCCTCTTCTTCAGCGAACGAGTGCCCAAGCCGGAGCAGCTCGCGCTCTGGAGCGACGAAGAAGTCTGATTGTGCTGCGCGATCACGACTGGCGCCAAGAGTACAATACGGAGGACGGGAATCTCGCCCAGCTGGTCTTCGTTCCGGCGCTAAAGGAAGCGAAGAGTTACGACCGACTCACCGGCTACTTCAACGCCGCAGCGCTTAAACTCGCGGCAAGCGGCGTCGAAGGGCTTCTTCGCAACGACGGTCGGATGCGACTTGTCGTCGGCTGCACGCTGGAGCAAGCCGAGGTGGAAGCGATCAAGAGGGGCGAAGACAGACGCGCCGCATTTGGGCGGATACTCACAAAGTCATCGCTCGAGGCGCGCGACATCGAATCGTACGAAGCCTTGGAGCTGCTTGCGTGGATGGTCAAGCATGGACGCCTCGAGATCAAGGTCGCCGTGAGATGCGATGCGAAGGGCGAACCGGTCGCGGAGAACGCTGGGCAGGGCATCTTCCACAGCAAGATCGGGGTCTTTGCGGACCCATCGGGGGACAAGATCGCGTGGAACGGCAGCGTCAACGAAACCGCCGCAGGATGGCTAGGAAACTGGGAGTCCATTGACGTCTATACCAGTTGGGAGGAGAAAAAGCGGGTAGACGGCCATGCGTCGAACTTCGAGAGCATTTGGGCCGGAAATCATAAGAGCCTGATCGTCTTCGACGTTCCGGAAGCGGTGCGGCGGGATCTGCTGCGCTATTCGCCGCTGAAAGGAAAGCGCCCGGCCCGCGTAGACCGAGATAAAAAACGACGCGATGTATGGGCCTTGATTCGGCAAGCGCCTTCCCGAGAAGACGGCGAAGATGTCGGCGAGGCGACGGCGCCGATCAGCGCTTGGCCTCATCAGGCGCGCGCATTTGACCGGCTATACGGAAGCTGGCCGCCGCGACTCCTGATCGCGGACGAAGTGGGTCTCGGTAAGACGATTCAGGCCGGGCTTCTGCTTAGACAAGCTTTGCTCGCCGGGCGCGCCAAGCGCATCCTGATCTTGGCGCCCAAGGCCGTACTGGAGCAGTGGCAGATCGAGCTGCGCGAGAAATTCAATCTCAACTGGCCGATCTACGCCGGAGGCAAGCTTACGTGGTCTGCGTCGCCTGCGTTCCGGAATCGGCGGGAGCACGCCGTTGGGCGCGGAGAGTGGCACCGGGAACCGGCGGTCATCGCGTCGAGCCACCTGATGCGTCGCAGCGACCGGGCGGAAGGGCTGCTAGACGCCGAACCTTGGGATCTGGTGGTCCTTGACGAGGCCCACCATGCTCGCCGAAAGTCTCCGGGCAGCAAAAAGCAGGGCGGCCCGAATATGCTGCTCAAGCTCATGAAGGGCCTGAAGGATCGGACCCAAGGCCTGATCCTGATGACCGCAACGCCGATGCAGGTGCATCCCGTCGAAGTCTGGGACCTGCTGGAACTCTTGGGTCTTCCGCCGGAGTGGAGCGAACGCGCTTTCCTCGACTTCTTCAAGGGTTTGGAAGAGTCGGGGCTTTCGGGAGAGACCATGGAATGGATGGCCTCGCAGTTTCAGTCCGCCGAACGGGCCTACGGAGAGACGGACGCGGCGATTGCGCGGCGCGCTTCCGGGCTTTCGCAGCTCAAGACCAACAAAGTGCTTCGGGCGCTGCGGGACGAGGCGAAGACCCCAAGGCGCCAGCTGGACGACAAAGAGCGAAGAGGCGCCGCTCAAATCATGCGGATTCGCACGCCGGTGCAGGGGCTGATCTCGCGTCACACCCGCGAGCTCCTGCGACGCTACGCAGGCCAAGGGCGGATCAAGAGGTCGATTGCGGACCGACAGGTCGAGGACCGCTTTCTTGAGATGACGGCCCGAGAGCGGGCGATGTACCTCGCGGTCGAGGACTACATCGCCGAAGCGTACGACAAGGCGAGCGCATCGGAGCGAAACGCCGTCGGATTCGTGATGACGATCTACCGGAGGCGGCTCGCGAGCAGCTTTACGGCGCTCCGGAAGACGCTCGGGAAGCGACGAGACGCCATCTCGGGCAGTGAGACGGCTGGCATCTTCGGCTCTGAGGAGGACCTTCCCGACGACGAGGCGGTAGACGAAATCGCAGACGAGGAAAGGGCAGCGCGCCTTGAGCGCGAGGCCCTGAAGGCGGAAGAGGGAGCGAGGATCGACGATCTACTGGAAGATGCCCGCCGGCTCCCGCCGGACAGCAAGCTTGCCGCGCTCAAGGTTGAGCTGCGTCGTCTCCGCGAAATGGGCTACGACCAGGCGATGGTCTTCACCCAGTACGTGGATACGATGGACTTCCTCAGAGAGGCGTTGCTGGAAGGGGGCGAGTGGACGCTGCTGTGCTTTTCCGGCCGCGGCGGCGAGGCGCCCGGCGCGGATGGAGCTTGGGAGGAAATCGACCGAGACGAGGCGAAGCGGCGGTTTCGGAAAAAGCGAGCGGAAATCTTGCTCTGCACCGACGCTGCGGCGGAGGGCCTCAACTTCCAGTTCTGCGGCGCCGTGATCAACTACGACATGCCGTGGAATCCGATGCGCGTGGAGCAGCGGATCGGACGTATTGATCGGCTGGGCCAGAAACACAAGAACATCCAAGTCGTGAACCTCCATTACGAAGGCACGGTCGAGACCGACATCTATCGCGCGCTCCGAGGCCGGATCCAGCTGTTCGAGATCTTTGTGGGCCGCCTGCAGCCGATTCTTGCCCGGATGCCCGGGACGATCTCGCAAAGCGTGCTTGCGGGGGCGGGGCGGGACGATGCGGAACGAAAGGATCTTGTCCGCGAGATCGAGCGCGAGGTGGAGGAGGCGAAGAAGGCGGGCTTTGATATTGACGCGGTGACGGAAGGAGATCTAGCGATGCCGCTGCGAAAGCCCGCAACCGTGACGATGGACGACTTAGACCGAGTAATCTCTTCCAGGCGACTCATGCCAAGCGGGTACAAAGCCGCGCGGATAGGCAAGCGCGAGTACAAGCTGCGGACTCCCGGCATGGACGAGCCCGTTCGAGTGACGACAGACCCGGATCACTTTGAAGCGCATGCGGGAAGCCTGGAGCTGTGGTCGCCCGGCAATCCGCTCTTTCCGAAGCCGTGCTTTGCCAAGGGTGCGAAGGCGCCGGAGGGGACGCTCAAAGAGCTTCTGGCAAAGGTCCTCTCGAACGAAGAAAGCTGACGCGCGGCGCGGGCGCGATTTATGGACGGGCTTCGTGCTCGAGCAGGCGGAAGGCCTCGGTTTGGAGCGGCGTGAGGACGACCTTCATCACGCCGCTGGGGCGCGCCGTTTCCAATTTTGGTCGGTAGCGGACGCGAGAAAGCAGGGCGAGATCGTCCAGCAGCTCCCGAAATCGAATGTCGCCGCTGCGGCGATATCCCCGGAGTGCGTCAGGGACTTTGGATTCGCCGGAAAGAAGCGGCGCGAGCGCCTGGCGCATATGCCATTCGACGTAGTAGGCGAGCATGCACTGCAGGACATGCGCCCGCGCGTTCGTCTCTTCTCCCCTGTAGGACCGAAACGACTGCTTCACTCGGCGCAGCTCTTTGTAGACGCGGGCAACTTCAGCGTCGGAGAATCCGTCGGGGCGCTTACGGGGCTCGAGGGCGCCTGCCGCGTTTGGTCCCTCACGGAGCGAGAGCTGCGAGCTGTCCGCAGCTTTCGCCTTGCTGTTCTTTTTGCGAGTTGCGGGAGCCGGCAGCGCAAAGGCCCAGTCCAATCCGGATAGCGCTTCCTGTCGGATGCGGATACGGGCCGGGACCGTGCGTTCAGGCGCGAGCGCGATCCGGGGCAGGGAGAGTCGGTCCCGCAGCGCCTCCAACGCCTCCAGCGGACCGGAGCCCGGAGCGTCTGCGTCCAAAGCTTGGACAGCGAACGGGCAGCCCTCGCGGTCGCACAGCAGAGCGAAGAAGAGCCTGCGGGGTCTGGGCTTGCTCGCGTACGCGCTTTCCAGCTCGGGCCAGAGTCGAAAACCCTCGGGCTCGGGTTCACGCTCCTCAACCAAGAGCCGCGAGATATAGCAAAGCGCTGTTCCGCTATCCCCAATCCGTTCCTTGGCCAAGCGCCGCTGGATCTTGTCCTGCCTTTTGAGCAGCCACTCCATCGCGCGCCGGAGATCGTCCTCGTCCGCGTCTGCAAGGTCAAGCTCCTCTCCCAAGGTGCTCTTCCGCTCATCGCGATCAAAGTAAAGGCCCGTCGCGAGCTCGGAGCGGGGCTCCAAGACCTGGGCGACGATCATGGCTTCGGCCAGCCCCTTGTTTCGCGACTTCCTCTGGTCGAGCAGGTCGCCCAAGAGCAAGCGACGGGCGGTGGCGACGACGGCCCTGACATGCCCGTGGGGGGTGCCCGTGAACTCGACGGAGTCCCAAAGCTGTTTCAGGGCCAGCGGAGAGGGCGCGATGCCTCCCTTGAGCAGGATGTCCAGCATCTTGATAAGGCGCTCGGGCCAGTCCGTGAGATCGACGAGCGTGCGCTTCTTGGCCTCGCCGTCCTCTTTGTAGTCCTCGCGGAGAAGGATGGACGGCGGAGAATCGCCGTCGGAGACCCGTTCGATGTACATGGCAGTGAAGTCTTGGTCCATTGAGCGGAGCGCGGGCCGCTACTCCTCCGGCGCCCGGTATTCCACAAGCGCGGAGCGACCGATGATCTCGATAATCCGAACGTCGCGCGCGACGCCGTTCGCGTCCGTGAGTCGCAGCGTCTCGCCCAGCGCGAAATGAACGGGCTGAGGCAGGCCGCGGTCCACGGCGATGTTCGAGGCGTAGATATAGGTTCGGTCCTGCGCGTCGAGGATGGGGCTTAGCCGTCCTCTGAGTCCGGGTACGTGGCCGGTGGCCTCGGCAAAGATGACGCTGCCGCCTCGGGGGAGCGGAGCCAGCTCGAGTTCAAGCGGCTCGCCGGTTGAAGGAAGCCACCCCCGCAAGAGAAACGCGGCGCATCCCGCCGCCGCGCCGTACACGGTCATCGGCAGTTCGGTTGTGTAAAGGTCGAGCGCGCCCTTGCCGCGTTCGTCGGTAATCGCTTGTTTCCAAGTCCCGTTCGGAAAGACAGCCAGAATGTTCGCCCCGGGAAGCGGTCTTCCACTCATGCGCGCGACAACTTCCACGCGAGAGGGCGTCGGGTCCTGCGGCGCCGCGGGAATACTGAGCAGGACTTCCTCGTTGTCGATCATCCGGTACTTGGGCACGCGCCCCGAGAGCTCGCGCGTTTCGCGGATAATCGTCCGTACGCCGTCGCCGCGCTGTTCCATGAAGTGACGCCGATGCTCGGAGCCCCGAATTTCGCCCACGCCCATTTTGCCCATTGCGGAAGCGATAACCTGATTTCGCGTCGACTGTCTGTCGGGCATGCTCTCGATGGTCAGACTGTTCGGAAGGGTCCCCGGCGACTGGACCTCCAAACGGTCGGAGAACATCGACAGTCGGATCCTGCCGCCCCGTATCTCGTAGTCGCGGTGAACCACGGCATTCACGACCGCTTCGAAGACCGCCTTGAGGCTGTACTGCGGCATGTCGATCCTCGCGGGAGTCTTGCGCGCGGCGACCCGCATGTTCCGGTGGACGAAGTTCATGGCGTCGGCGACCTGTCGCTGCAGCGGACCAGTGATTTCGCGCGCGTCAAACTGGCCGGTGGTTCGATCAGTTCCTCGATAGCGAACAGCGGAGATGGCGGCGCCAGGCAGCCACTGCTGGGGATGTTGAGCGCACAAAAGAAGACCGGCCACCGTCGCGCATTGAGCGCCCGATTCGTCTTCGGCAAGCAGGCCGAGCTTCTCCAGCCCCGCCTCCGGTTCCTCGCGGCCTTGGGCGCTGAGAATTGGCCGCCAGAGCGCACGGTCCAAAGAGTTAATGCCAGTGCCCGCCCAAGGATGCTCGTCGTACCCCAGACGCTGGCTTTGCGCGCGCCGCCTCTCTAGGCGCCGCACATCACCGGGAGACATTTTACGCCTGCTGGAGCCGATCCGAATCCAGCCCTGTCCCTTGAACTGATGCGCTGCGCGGCCTTGGGGCACGACGGCCAGAATGAGCGCTTTGCCGTCAAGCTCCCGGCGATGCACTTCGATTTGCAGCCGCGGCCTCACGATGTCCGCGCCCACCGAAACCAGCAGGCGGTCCAGCTCATCCATCTGCTCCCGAGAGAGGCCCTGAAGCGCGCCTGCGTCCGTGACCCCCAGCAACAGCCTTCCGCCGTTCTTGTTGGCGAACGCGACGACTTCAGCGGCGAGGGAATCGCGCTTGGGGCTCTCGACTCGGGTTCCCGAAAACGCGACCTCTTTGAATTCCCATTCATCGTCTTCGCCCAGCCTCAGCCGCTCGCGGATCGTCTCGTCGCGCGCCATCTTCACCGCCGGAGCGAGGGTTCGGCACAGTCAGGGCCCCAGGCTCCGCGAAGCGTCAGCTCCAAGAAAAGGTCCGGCCCGGCCCTGAGCCCCAAGACGGGCCCCCAGGCCAAGATCAGGCCTTCGACCAGCCGTGCCCAAGCGGCCCAGAGAGGAGGGCGAGCGGCGACCGCCCGGAGGTGCGGCGTGAAGACTGCCCGCACTATGCCGTCACGACGGGCCACGGGGCCCAGCTCTCCCAGCGACCCCGGGTGAAGTCGGGGAAGGACACGGGCTGACTGCCGCTCGCAACGCTCTCTTCCGTGAGCGGCGTCACGACGCTCAGCGCAGCCGCGTCGTAGACGTTCATGTCGGTAGGCAAGCCTTCCCGAAGACACTGGACCAGCCGGTAGTCCTCCATGAAGTCCATCCCGCCGTGCCCAGCTCCGATTGATGCCTCCCGGAGCGCTCGCCAAAGGGGATGCTCGTGCTCCTCGTAGTAGTCCGCCGCGTCTTCCCATCGGTGCGGCGGACTCTTGCCTTCGATGTACACCCGGTCGGGGTAGCCTTGGAAGATGCCCTTGGTACCTTGGACCTGATTGATCCGGCTGTACGGCCTAGGCAGATTGGTGTCGTGGGAGAGATAAATCGTGCGCCCAAGGGCGGTGCGAATCAGGCTTCCGTTCACGTCGCCCAGCGCGAAGGTCTCCGATCGCTTGGGATGCGAAGCGGCATAGTTCTCTTCCGCCCACGCCTGCAAGCCGCGCGACGGACCGCTCATGGAGACTAAATAGTCGAAGCGGTCGCCGCGATTGATGTCCATGCAGTTTGCGACGGGTCCAAGGCCATGCGTCGGATAGAGGTTGCCATTTCGCTCCCGGGAATGGTCTCTCCGCCAGAGACCCTCGCCCTCGTCCGCGAATTTGATCGCGCGAAGATCATGCAGATATCCGCATTCGCCGTGCAGAATCTCTCCCAGCATTCCTTGGCGCACCAAGTTGAAGCAGAGCAGTTCGGCCCTTCCGTAGTTGCAATTCTCCATCATGACGCAGTGGCGGCGGGTTCGCTCAGCCGTCTCAACCAACCGCCAACAGTCCTCTACCGTGTAGGCTGCGGGCACCTCCGTCGCCGCGTGCTTGCCCGACTCCATCGCGCTCACGCATACGGGCACGTGCCACCGCCAAGGAGTGGCGGTGTACACCAAGTCCAAGTCCTCCTCGGCCGCGAGCCGCTCAAAGTCGGTCTCGCCTCGGGTGTAGAGCACGGGGGGAGGATGTCCGGCCTCTTGGATGATGCCTGCCGCCCGCTCGGCGTGGGCCGGCTCGATATCGCAGACCGCCGTGACGACGCAGCCGTCGATCCGCGCGAGGTTGCGCACGTGGGCGGTGCCCATGCCGCCGACGCCAACGAAGCCAATCCGCAGGAGGTCGATCGGCGGCGCGGCGAGCGGATGCTCGGGGGCTTGGCCCGCCGCGCCTTCTCCGGACAGCCGACCTCCTTCGGGCGATTCACTCCAACATCCAGCGGAAGCGCCGGCCAGCGCTGCGCCGGTTGCAAGAAATCTCCTTCGATTTGGATGCTCGGACATTCGCTGCTCGCTTCAAGGGTGACGGCTGAAGGCAGACCCAACCTTTGCTTCGGCAAATTACAGGTTTGCGGCGGTCTTCAAGCTCGCGCCGTTGTCAGTCGGCAGCCTCCTCTTTGCCTGACGTCAAGTCTGGTGAGCGTCCGCCGCAGCGCGGGCTGGGATTTCGCGGCTGCGGCGGGACCCAGATCAAGAAGGGCCGCTTTCCTCAGCCGAGCCTCGCGGGCTGGATTCCACGCGAGGACCCGATGGTGTCGAGACCCCTCAAAGCGGCCCGCGTCCACTCGCGCGGGTCTCGCCCTTCGGGCTGCGATCCCTTCGGCGCTCCCCTACCAGACTCCGAATGACGCGCCCAGTCGAAAAGACGTGAAGTTGGCCTCGCCCTCGGTGGCGAAGCGGCCCCAGTCGCGATCTCTTTCTCCGTAATGGGGCGGAAGCTCGCCGAACAGATAGCGTGTATTGCCATTCCCGCGGAACGAGATCTCCGCTTCTACCGAGATCGGGGTGTACCCGTCCCGCACGAGCACCGCCAGTCCGCCTCCCGCCGACCACGACCACGTAAGGTCGTGGTGGTTGAGCGTATACAAGCATGTGTCGTTCGCGTCGCAGTTCGAATTCCCAAGTTGCGAATCGGTAAAGAAGAAGGCGCCTCCGACGCCCGCCCGCGCGAAGGGCCGGACCCTGCCTACGGACAGCTGGAGCTGAGGCCCAAGGTCCAGTGCAACTAAACCGTGCGAGGTCAGGAGCGTCTGATCAATGGGGACTATCGGGCTTACGGGGATTCTCTCCTGGTACGTGTCGTAGATGGTCAGAGCGCCGCCCGCCCGAAGCCCGACCCGCGACCGCGCGTCCAGCCATCTAATCCCGTAGCCGCCCACGCCGACGCCGAAATCGATATTTTTCTTGAAATCGCCGGTGGGCGACGCGAGATGAAGGGTGCCGCCCAACTGCCAGGGAGGGATACCCTCCTGAGAAGAAACACCTCCGGCAAAGAGCAGCGAGAGAACGATTGGGACGGTCGCCCGGCGGAGTTTGAAAAAGCTCATTCTGTAGTCTCCTGCTAGATGTCACGGGTATCCGATTCAAAGGGCGCGGGAGAGGCTGGCAGATGCTGGACGCCGCGCCCAAGACTCGATACTATAATCTGGCATACGGAGAGAGCTTGCGAAGGACTCTCTTGGATGCGCGGAGGTAGGAGCCCGGGCCAAGGCTTCAGCTTCAGGCGCTCTCGCATGGCCTTGGGACCGGAGAAGTCACTGCGCCGCGAACGGGGAGAGCGCAGGCTCGGCCCGGACCAGCTCGCTTCGCTCGGTCTTGCCGTGCTCTCGGAGTAGCCGCCGGGCTTTCTTTGTGCCGATGCGCCCGAGAGCCCAAACGGCGTGAGCGCGGACAACGGGGGCCGGGTCCCGCAGCGCGCGCGAGAGAACCGGCGTCGCCTCCTCCGACCCCCAGTTTCCCAGCGCGACGCAGACGCTTCTCAGGAGCGTCTTTCGTCCGGCTCGAGTGAGCGGCGTACCGGCCAAGAGTTTCTGAAATCCCTTGTTGGAGAGCTTCACGAGTCGATCCGCCAGCTCGACCAAGGGAATCCGATCCAGCATTCCAAGCTGGTGCGAAGATCGGGCCGCATAAGCAGGATCTCCATCCCTGGGCGAGAACTTGCGATTCCAAGGGCAGACCTCTTGGCAGATGTCGCAGCCGAAGACGTGATTGCCCATCAGAGGCCTGAGCCTGCGGGGGATCACTCCCCTGTATTCGATGGTGAGGTAGGAGATGCAGAGGCGACTGTCCATCACCGGCGCGCCATTCCAGTCCCTTCCCAGGAGGGCTCCCGTCGGGCAGGCCTGCTCGCAGCGTTCGCATGTTCCGCATCGATCCTCCAGGAAGGGTTCCGATTTCTCAATGTCAAGGTCGGTGAGCAGCGCTCCCAAGAAGAAGTACGATCCGGCGCGTGGGTGAATTAGAAGCGTATTCTTGCCGATCCAGCCGAGTCCGGCGCGCTGGGCCAGCTCCCGCTCCGCGAGCGGTCCCGCATCCACGTGGCTCCGCGCGCGCGCCGGCCTCCCGGCAAGCAAAGACAGCTCGCCGGCAAGTGCGTCCAACCCCTTCCGCATCTCTTCGTGGTAGTCCCGACCCCTCGCATACCGCGCCACGAAGGCGATGTTCCCAGCGTTCGGCAGAGGCGCGGGCGATGCTCCATATCCTCGAGCAACCACCACCGTCGACTTAATCCAAGGCCATCGTTTCTCCGGCGCGCCGCGAGCCTGAAGCGACGCCTCGCGGGCGAGATAGGCCATCTCCCCATGAAAGCCAGCCTTGAGCCAGCCCCGCATCCACTCGTTTCTGCGGCTGCCGCCCGCAGCAACAACCCCGGCAAAGTCAAAGCCGGAGTTTCGCGCCGCCGCCTCCACTTGGCTGACGGTGAGCGGCGCCAAGCACCCGCGAGGCATCGACGTTATCGTCGCAGGCGATATGTCCGGCCCTTCCAGCTCACGCGCCGCCCCAGGACGAGGCTGGCGAGGCCGATGCAGATGCGCGCCATTCCTCCCACAGGGTGCAGGATTCCGTACCAAGGACTTCCCCCCACCTTGAATGTCGCAAGGGCGAAGATGCCGCTGTAACTGGCGAAGATGAAGGCGGCGAGCGCGAGGAGAGGCTGACTGGCGTCCGTGAAGGGCGCGGTCGCGAGCAGAATGATCGGGCCGAGGAAGAGGACCGACTCCAAGATGAAGGAGAGGGTGATTGACGAGACTGCGCGGATCCGCCCCCGAAACAAGACGACCCCGGAGTAGAAGTTCTTGGTCCAGCCCCAGAAGACCTCGGACAGGGACCTGTACATCCTGGTCGCAAGTCCGGGCGCGAAGCCGGTAATCACGGTATAGCCCTCGCGCGTCATCAGCTGTCCGGTTCGGACATCCTCCACCACCTCAAATCGGATGCGCCGGTGGCCTCCGAACTTCTCGTACGCCCGCCTCCGGTGGAGCGTGTACTGGCCGTTGGTGATGGCGGTGCGCCATTTCCGCCGCGGGTAGGGGCGCCCCAAGGGCGCGATGACGAGCGCGATGGCGAAGAAGACGTGGGGCTGAACCAGCTTCTCCCAGAATGTCACCATCTCTTGGCGGCCGACCACGCTCACCACGTCTGCCTTCTCTCGGTTTGCCGTACCGACGACGAGAGAGAGCAGGTCTGGACCATGGCGCGTATCGGCGTCGGTGAAGAGGAGCAGCTCGCCGCGCGCCGCCTCCGCGCCTTGGTGGCACGCCCACGGCTTGCCCATCCACCCATCCGGCAGGGGTTTGCCCCGGATAAGCTTGATCGGCGCGCCCGATTGATCGGCAACTTCCTTCACCACCCGCGCCGTGCCGTCGATGGACCGGTCGTCCACGACGATGACCTCCAAGTCGCCTTCGTAGCGGGAGCGGATAATCGACCGAAGACACCTGCCGATGTTGACCTCTTCGTTTCGCGCCGGAATGATGATGGACACGCTGCTCCCGTCCGCGGGCCCTCCGGGGAGTTTTCCCGGGGGGCGGAGCCTTCCATAAAGAAACGCGAGGTAGCAGCACCAAGCGCCGGTGAGGAAAAGAGCAAGGTTCCAGCTCAAGTGATCCTCGCAAGCTCGTCCAGTGGGACCGGAGTCGACCGGGGCGAGCTCAAATTATAGCGACGCAACACTCTAGTTCGATGTCTGGCGCCTGATCGGAGCGTCCCTCCGGGCCGATAATTCCGACGATCCCAGGAACCGCTTCGGAGCGCGGCGAAGGGCCGCTGGGGCTAAAGGAAGGCTGCGCTCTTTGACCGGCCTGCTAAAGTCGCTCAGAGTACGCGCGAAGCTTTCCCCTCGCTCAAGGACCGCTCCCAATTTGTTCAAGCTCCCGCGGCAGGACTCGAACCTGCGACCCGACGGTTAACAGCCGTCTGCTCTACCAGCTGAGCTACGCGGGACCAGCCAAAGCAACAGCACGCTAAGGAATTTGGAGGCTAAAGCGGTTCGGGTCAACCCTGGGCGACCATCCAAACTCCTAACGCAGACTTGCCCAGGTCAAAGCTGCACTTCTGTGGGATGCAAGTCAATTACGTGGCGAGCAATCAACGAGCTTACAACTTTACCAACAGAGGAGTTTCCCGGAGGAAGTCCAACAATTTGAGCGTGTGTAGGGTTGCCTGTTCTGGGATCGTGTACAATACGAATGTCACTGTAGTGTCTTGACACTTCTTCAATTACTCTTCTAATACTAAGCTCTGCAAGTCGTCCGTTTGGTCTCAAGCCAAGAGGGTGCGAACGACGTAGTGCGTTCAATCGCCTCTCAGTGATTCCATCGCGTCTTAGCCAGTTGACAGACAGTTCTGTCTCTTCTGGTCGCAAAAGAAACGCAGATTCTATTGTCAGTACAAGACTTGGTTTGATGTAACGGATAAAGCTGTCTCCCCATGGAAGGTCATCTCCTTTCAAGTGAAAACCAGCGTGCGTAAGTCGAGATCGTCAATCCGCTCTAGTATTGCCCCCGGAGAATCAGTTCCGTGGTAGCTGGAAACATTTTCGTTTTCATTACTCTGTTTAAGAATTGCGTATTGTATCGTATTGTCGCCAAGAAAGTACAACGCAAGCGAGGCGCGCTGGCCGTCTTTCCAGACCGCGTGGATTTCACCATCATCGGACATCCCTAAATTGCAAGTGCGAAGTCTGGGAAAAGAAAAGACAAAACTCCAAAAGGACGCAAATGACTGATGGCACATCTTAAAGCCGTCTTCAACAGCCTCATTCTGAAGAAAATCCAGTCGTGACTTGTAAACGCCAAACCGATTTTGTTCTCGAAAAGAAATTGTGTAGGGTATCGGGTATGTGATGGCGGGCGTCGCAACGCGAAAGTTGGTGCCGATCGCGTGTCCGGACATAGCTAACGCCTCCTGCGGGTGAAGTCCGCGTTGGCCGGTTTGGCCGCTTCTAACCAATTTTAGCAATGTAGCCCACGCTCGTTTGTCGGCTCGAATAGAGGAATAAAAAGCACGTACCCGTCTCCTCCATCGTCTCCATTTGAACCCGGATCCAACCCGTCTCCTCCATTTCCTCCACGGCCACCCGCGCCTATAGTCACATCAAACGGGTCGCCAACCGCAACACTATTTATCTCGATGACCAGTGTTTCTCCCGGGAACCCCTTGCCGCCAGAGCCACCACCATAGGCTAAGCGACCGGACGGGGGTTTTGATGCCCCAATCCCTCCTCTTCCACCTTTGCCGAAACGACACCCGGAACCATCTTTCGCGACAAGCGGTTGAGTCGTGCTACCGGTCGCTTGAACACCGCCTCCTCCACCGCCATCGCCCCCAGAGGCACTCCACTCCTTGTCCTTGTATTGCACGCTAGTTGGCATGCCTCCTTCTCCGCCATCTCCCCCGATCGGCGCCTTGACTACAAGGCCTTCAAGGTAGAAGGAGCCGCCGCCGCCGCCGCCGCCGCCAGCCCCGCCGGAGATCACAATAAGTCCCGATGGACAGGACCAAGGCCACCGAAATTGTCCTGATCGATCCAGTCGCAGCGGCTTCGTTCTACTCACAAGGTTCTAGCGCTGAGGAGTATCGGTGGCTGATTCCCGTTAGCCTGCGGTGCAGAAGGCGTCCGCGATTTACTTGCCGCCTAGCCTTCTTCGTTGGCCTCGCCGAAATATAAGCGGTATGGCAGGCGGACCGCCGGTCTGGCGGTCCAGTACCCTCCGGTCCGGGAACGCGTTTGTGCGAGTGACGACCCGCACTCCGCTTTAACGCGGCAGAAGCGCGTGATCGCTCTATCCGCTTTGCTCCCAGCTGTCCCTGAAGCGCTGTGCGAGCTCCGGTCCGGCGCCGTCGTCCTCATGCTTGAAGAAAACAAAGGTCCGATCCCATCCAAGGTCCCGCAGCTTCCGCGCCCATTCGTCCACTTCCGCTTTGCCGTATGCCGGTCGCCTGAGGCGCGCATACCCGAAGACAGGCGAAGTCGCCAAGACCGGAGGCGGGTCTTCGCCCGCGTCCGCGATCACGAGGGCCGCTCCATGCTCGGTCAGCGCATCGTAGACATCGGAAGAAAACCAGCTCTCGTGACGAAACTCAAATGCGGCGCGCGCGCTTTCGGGAAGTAGCGCGAGGAACCCCGCCAGCCGTTCGACATCCTTCTTGAAGTTCGGCGGCAGCTGAAAAAACACCGTACCCAGTCGGTCCCCCAAGCCGGCGGACGCGGTGTCAAGGAGGTAGGCGAGGACCTCTTGAGCTCCCTTGAGCCGCCGGAAGTGCGTGATCTGGCGGCTGGCCTTCAGCACAAACGAGAAGTCGCGCGGGACCTGGGCGGCCCACTTCTCCAGCATCTCCCTGCGAGGCAGGCGGTAGAAGGTGTTGTTGATCTCCACCCCGTTGAGCTTCCGGGAGTAGTACCCCAGCATCTTGGAGGCGGCGAGCTTTTCCGGGTAGAACGGACCTTTCCAGCTTTTGTAGGAGAAGCCGCTAGTGCCCGCCACCAGCTTGGAGTCCGCTTGGGTCATACGTGAAGGAGCCTGTAGTCGTCGCCAAAGATGAGGCGGCCGAGCCCGATCTTTGGCCCGCGCCGTCAGCGAACTTACAATGAGCGCAGGCGCAACGTGACCCCGGAGCTCGAAAGGCAGGCGACGACAAGAGTTGAAGAACGAACGGACTGGAGCCGAAAGACCGGCGGATTGGCGCGCCCATGCGCCGCGCCTCGTTGCGGCGCTGCTGTCGCTCTCCTTCCTCGCATGCGCAGCCAGAGTGCCGATGACTCCATCCGACGCGGACCGCGTCCTGGATCGGCACGTCATGCAGGTTGAAAGTCCCGCGGCCCGGGGTCCCCACGAGGTCCTCACGCTCTACTACGGAAGCGGAGCGGACAAGAACCGCCCGGAATACCGCGATTCGGTGGCGGTTCGGACCGCCTCGGTGGACGCGTCCAAACTTGTGGATCTCGGTTCCTCGGCGAAGTCGCGAAACCGGTACTGGGGTTTTTCGCCCGACAGCTTTCCGATCAACGGTCGCGTCTGGTACCCCGAGGCGCGGGGGCCGCATCCGCTGGTTCTGGTGGTGCATGGAAATCACAACATGAAGGACTTTTCCGACCCCGGCTACGACTGGCTGGGCGAGCTGCTCGCGAGCAGAGGCTACATCCTGGCCTCCATCGACATGAACTTCGTGAACGGCGGCATCCGCGGGGAGAACGACGCCAGGGGCTGGCTCCTGCTTAAACACCTGCAGGAGTGGGAGCGGTTTGCCGAAGACCCCGAGAATCCGTTCTTCGGGCGCGTGGATATGGAGAACATCGCCCTGATTGGCCACTCCCGGGGCGGAGAAGCGGTCGGGCACGCGGCGGCCTTCAATCGCCTGTCGAGGTATCCGGACGACGCGCGTCTCCTCTTCGATTTCGACTTCGACATCCGCGCGATCATCGCCATCGCTCCGGTGGACGGCCAGTACCTTCCCGCAAACCAGCGGGTGCCGGTGAGAGATGTGAATTACCTCGTGTTCCACGGGTCGCACGACGGTGATGTCACCAGCTTTCACGGCCTGCGCCAGTACAACCGGGTCGACTTCGCCGAAGGAAGCGACTTCTTTAAGTCGGCGGTGTACGTCTACCGCGCGAATCACGGTCAGTGGAATACAGTTTGGGGCGCGTACGACCACGGCCCCAGGAGCGCCCGAACCCTAAATCTCGACGCGCTGCTCCCCGCGGAGGACCAGCGCGAATTCGGAAGGGTCTACATCTCCGCCTTTCTGGACATCGTCCTAAAAGGAAAGGACGGATACCGCCCGCTCTTTCGCGACCATCGGGTGGCCGGAGGCTGGCTGCCTCCGACGATGTACTCCACCCGGTTCGAGCATTCCTCCTTTCGCCCGCTGGCCTCGTTCGAAGAGGACATCGACGTCACCACGGGCACGGCGACCGGCGCGCGGATCTTGGGCGAGGGCCTGGGGGTTTGGCGGGAGGGCCGCCTGGATCTCCGTTCCAGCAACCGAAGCAACACCTCCTCGTCTCAGCTGAATCAAGCCCTGTGGCTGGGCTGGAATAACGAATACGAGGACGGCGAGGCTGCCCCGCCCGCTTCCCTCTCGCTGACGCTCCCCGAAGACACTGCGCAAAGCGGGACGGTGGACGCCGGAATGTCTCTGGAGTTTCACGCCGCGGCCTTGGAGGACGTTCCGGCGCGTAGGCCGAGACCGGACGCGCAGGCGGATTCGCTTGATAGAAACGAGCGGGAGCCTGCGGAGACGGATAAGGACGATTCGGGCTCCCCCCGCGAGCCGCTCTCCTTTTCGATTGAAGTGGAAGACGCCGCCGGCGAGCGGGCCGGGCTTCCGCCAGAGGCGTATGGAGAGCTTCGCTATCCGCTCAAGATCCAGGTGCTCAGGCGCCGGGACCTCGAGGAAGACCGCTTCCGCACGCCGTGGGAGCTCATTCTCCAGCACTTTTCGATCCCGCTGGGGGACTTCGCGCATCGAAACCCGCGCCTTGATCTCGGCGCGCTTCGGCGAATCCGGTTTGTCTTCGATAAGAGCCCTCGCGGAACGGTCGTGCTGGACGACGTGGGTCTGGCCCGGTTGCCGGAGTCTTTTCTCAGCGCGCGGCTACCCCCGCCTTGAAGCTCCCGCGACCTCCGCGGCGACTGATCGCTTGCAATCCGGACAGCGGATGATCAGGCGATCCCGGACGTAAGCCACGTCTTTCCTGGGAGGCGCGGGAATCACGGCGCAGACGCCCCGGCAGCGGGGGCAGGGCGGCGCGGCGGAGCCTTTCCGCACCGCTTGGAGCAATGCGCGGCGCTCATCGGACGTGTACGTCAGGGCGCGGTCCTCAGGTGTTGGCGGTTGGCGAGAGTTCAATTTGGCTAGCTTTGATGGTTCGCTCGGTCCAGCAGCCGCGACGATTTCGGGCGAGTCGCGCTTGCTGGCGCGAGCCGTCAATTCCCCGACGCTAGAGCGCGCTGCCTTGCCGGATCTCGCCGCGAGCGGCCTTAGGTCGCGGCGCGCATAGCGGCCGTCTCCCTTTTTTACGGCGAGGAGCCAAAGATGACCGCTGCTGGGTGGTTGGCGATCGCTGCGGCGATGGCCGCGCAAACCGGACAAGGCTCTTCGCCTCCATCCCCTTCGCCCGACTGCGGGACGATTTATGCGGGACGAGAGGGAGATCTCGACGTTCCCGCGTACCGAGTCATGGACGCGGCGATCATTATCGACGGCGACTCTGGCGATCCCGACTGGGAGTGCGCGCCGACGCTCACCGATTTCACCCAGTCCGATCCAGTGGAGGGCGCCTCCGCCACGCAGAACACCGAGGCGAAGATCGTGGTGTCCAAGGACGCGGTCTTTGTCAGCGTCCGGGCCTTTGATCGTGAAGTGAATAGCGTGCGCGCCACGCTCTCGGACCGCGATTCCTTCGCCCGCACGGACGACTACATCGGCATCGTCTTGGACACCTTTAACGATCAACGGCGCGCCTACGTCATCAGAATCAACCCCCTTGGCGTCCAGCAGGACGGGCTCTGGGTGGTCGGAAGCGCCCGGGAGCGCGGCGGTTTCGGGCCGCCGATTGACTGGAACCCCGACTTCGTATGGGAATCGTCAGGCGCCGTGCGCGAATGGGGATACGAGATCGAGGTCCGAATTCCCTTCAAGAGCATTCGCTTTCGCGATCAAGAGGTTCAGGAATGGGGCCTCCAGATCACGCGGCAGATTGCCCGGAGCGGATACGCAAGCTCTTGGGCGCCCATCACATCGAATGTCGCCAATCAGCTGGGACAGTTTGGGCGGTTGACTGGGTTGGAGCGGCTGGACCCAGGCCTGTTCCTTGAAGCAAGCCCGACGCAGACGGTGTCTTGGCAGGGCAGGTACGACGATGCCGATGGAGCATTTCTCCGCGACGGCGTCGAGTCGGACTTCGGCTTCGGAGTGACGTACGGGATTACCCCCAATCTCACGCTGGACGGCACCTACAACCCCGACTTCTCCCAAGTCGAAGCCGACGCGGGGCAGATCCGCGTGAATGAGCGATTTGCGCTCTACCTTAGGGAAAAGCGTCCCTTCTTCCTGGAAGGGACGGAGATCTTTGATTTGCCGCAGCAGCTGGTCTACACAAGGTCCATCGTCAACCCGGTGGCGGGCGCAAAGCTCACCGGGAAGCTGGGGAGCTTTAGCCTGGGGTATCTCGGGGCGGTGGACGAGCTGGCGGACGAGGGCCAGCCGGACGGCGTCTCCAATCCAATCGCGAACATCCTTCGGGTGCGCCGGGATCTGGGCAGCGCGTCGAGCGTCGGCTTCGCCTACACCGACCGCGCCTCATCCAGCTCCAACTACAATCGCGTCTTGGGGATGGACGGACGCTTTCAGTTTCGAGATCGGTACACGGTCGCCCTCTTGGCCGCTGGCAGCCGCACGGCGCAAGAGGCGTCTGTCGCCAATCATGGCGCGCTGGTCGCCGCGCAGTTCAGCCGGTCGGGCCGAAACTTCTCCTTCAACCTCCAAGCGAGCGATATCAGCGACCTGTTCCGCGCCCGGAGCGGGTTTATTCGGAGAACCGGCGTCGCAAACGGGCGCATTCGGGCTTCGTATAATGTGCGCGGCGCCCAAGGCGACCTCGTGGAGAGATGGGGGCCCAGCGTGGATGTCCGGGGGACGTGGGACCACGACGAGTTCTGGTCGGGCGCGGGGCCAAGGGAGCTGTACCTGCAAATGGGCGGGAGCGTCTCTTTCCGCCGCAACATCTCCGTCTGGGGCAACATCGGACTCTCGTCCTTCGATTATCCCGGGGGCGAGTACGCGGGCCTCTATACTCGGGCGTCCGGCCGAGACCCGATTTCCTTCTCCGCTGACCCGTCCACCTTTCGGGGGCTTTTTTCCGCGACCCTCTTCACGTGGATCAACGCGATTGATCAGGCCCGGGGTTCGCTGCGCGTCACGAGGTCGGAATCTCCGATCTTCGACTTCGCCACGGGCGCGCCGGTAGACTTGGCCGACTCTTGGGTTGGCGACGCCTCCCTTCGGTTGCAGCCGGTCGAGAAGTTGACTGGAGAGCTTGGCGTGACCTTTACGCGCATGAGCCGCAAGCGGGACGGCTCTTCATTTTCGGCGGCCACCATTCCCCGGGTCAGGGCGCAATATCAGTTTGACCGAGCTCTCTTCATACGGGCAATTGGCGAATACGGGAGCCAGCGCCGGGGCGCGCTCCTGAGCCCGTACGCCGGAGAGCCGATCCTCCGCTGCGAAGGCGGTTCTTGCGCAATGATCGAGGGATCGGAATCGAACGATTTCTCGACCGAGTTCCTCTTGGGGTACGAGCCGAGTCCCGGGACCGTCTTCTTCTTGGGCTACACGCGTCGGATGGACGAGATTGATGCGTTTCGCTTCCGAGATCTTCGCACCAGAGCCGACGGCGTCTTTGTGAAGGGGTCGTACAGACTGCGGGCTTGAAGGATTTCCGTGGTAGATTGCGTACTACTGCTGGATTGCCGCTTGGATGCGCGGCGGGGATCGCGGTCTGCGGAGAAGAGTCAACCAGAGGCAACCCGGGGCTTGCCGGGAAAGGAGAGTAGGAGATGAGCAAGGTGAGAGCGGTAGGCGGATTTGCGCTGATGGGCGCTGGTTTGGTGTTCCTCCTGAAGATCGTGCTTCCGATCTTCGTCGGCGTCTTGGCCTTGGGGCTCAAGGTGGCAATCTGGGTGGCGATCGGCTTCATCGTGTATCGCGTGTACAAGGCGATGACGGCGCCCAAGGCGGAGCCGATCGACTAGAGGGCTGGCCTGCGGCGCGGCGAGCGAGGAGCGATCAGTCTCCCCTGCGTTTAACGACGGTCTCTCCGCGGGGTAGAGGGCCGGCGTCCCTTGTCCGCGGCACGCCGGCCTTTGGGTCGACTGCGGCTTTGATCATGAGGCTTGGGTCTTGCGCCGGCGCGGGCGCGGGGGCCTCGGTCGTAGTCCACTCGAACCGCCCGTCCGCTCATCGTCGTGCCGTTGAGCCGAGAGATGGCGGCGCGCGCGTCAGCCTCCCGAACATCCGCGAGCGAATGCCGTTCCTTCACCTCCACCCGCCCGATATGGTCGGGCGGGATTTCGGCGTCCTGAATCAGCGCCGTCACCAGCGCGCGCGTATCAACGCCGTCTTGGGAACCCGTCGAAAAGAAGAGCCGTACCCAAGTCGCGGCGGCCCGGTGGCCTTCCTTTGTTCTCCCGTGGGCATCCAATAGCATCAGCGCGGCTGCCGCGGCCTGCCCCGCGGGGATGCTCTCCTCCAGGGCCTCCACCAGAAGATGGTAGGGGGCGATTTCAGGGCTGGCCGCCGCGCGGCGAAGTCGATCCGCGAGCGCGTCCAGCTGCTTGGCGACCATGCCCGGTCTCTCAGCCTTCGCGTGTTTGAGCGAGAAGCCGCTGGCGGCAGCGACCTCCTCCAGGTACCTCGTATCGCGGGGCCTGAGGATAATCCACGCCGGTCCGCCGAGCTCATGCCGCCGCGAGAGCTCAAGAGGGTTCGCCGGCGGCCCCAAGGAAACCGTTGCGAGGAAGCCTGCGCGGGCAGCTGAAGCCGCTTCCTTGAGCGCAACATCCTCTCCGTCCTCATCGGCCAACCAAACTTCGGCATTCAAATCGCCGGGCTCGCCGACGAGAAAGCCGTGAGCCTCTAGGTCCCGAGAGACTGAAGCGTCGTTGGTCTTCGCACCGCCGAACACAAGCAGGTACTTGGTCTCTCCGGTCTCAAGCAGCGATGTCGCCGTCTCCCTCAAGGCGACGAGGGAGTCCGCGCCGCGCGCGGCAACATGAAGCGTTCGCGCATCGCGTCGCCTTGGCGCCCGCGACTTGGGCTTGGCCCGATCCGCAAAGACGCCGGTCGGAAGCGGCACCGCCCGTCGGCAAAATCTGCGAGCAAAGGCGAGCAGCTTGGGGCCGAAGGGAAAGCTCAGGATGATGCGCTGACACTCTCGGGAGAGCTCGCCGAAGAGCGCCTCGATCCGTTCCTCCGAGGCGACCCGGAGGATGCCGTCCCCATCGTGCAGGACGATCGCCGATAGGCTCGCGGGATCGACGACGCTCCGGAGTCGACCCTCGGCATGCGTTGCGGACACGAAGAGCATGTCCGCCTTCTCGGGGCTTCGCCACCCGGGCTCAAGAGCCGCCACGCGCCGGTTTCCGGCGCGCGCGAGCCCAAGCAGTCCTCGAGCGAGCCGCTCCGACTCGCGCGTCCCCGCGCACAGGACCAAGCAGCTTGGAGACATGGCGCCGGCTGGAATTCTCTCCAAGAGCGGAGCCCCGTAGGCGAAGAGAGCCCCTGACGCCGGACTAATCCTTCCGGCGACCGCGTTGCCGCGAAGAATGATCGGAATGGCGGCTTCCTGAAAGGGCGTCGCGGCGCGAAGACCCATTGACTCCAGCGCCCCGACCGACTCCGGGCCGAGCATCAGACTTGCAAAGGTCACCACTTCGCGGGACCGCCCCCCGAATCCCCGGGTTCATAGGGAAGCCAAGCGAGAAACCGCTGGACTTCGTAATCCAAGCGCGATGTCCTTAGCTGGTCGGTATCCGCCGTCACCTCCGTGTATGGGCCGTGTCGATGAGCGTTGAGCACCACGGTCCCCTCTTGGCCGGTGTACGTCGCCGAGTGAGGAGACTCCGCCGACCGAGTCAGACTGACGTAGGCGACCAGGTCTTTCCGTGCCCGCGCGAGCACCTCGTTCGGTCCCAAGACCGTCTTTCGTCGATATCCCGCCACGTTGCCGTTTCTCCGTCCTACGCGTGTTTAGAGGGATTGAAGTCGTTGAATCCAACGGTGAATTTCGGAGGAGCTTTGAGGGAAAGCCCGGAGCTCTGATCCTAGGAGAAGCGACGGGGTGTCCGAGACGCCGCGTCTGGTCGCGTCCCGTCTCTCCCGAATCAGATCGCATGCGTACCGGTCTACTCCCAGAACAACGCCGCACAAACCCGCGTCCAACCCAACGTTGTTCGCAATCTCCAGCAGCAAATCTATCCGACCAATATCGATGGAGTCGAACCAGAAGCCTTCCATGAGCGCGTCTCTCAGGGCGTCGCCCTTCCCCTCTTGCTTTGCGTGGAGCCAAAGTTCGTGAGCCTTGCCGCTCCATGGCGTAAAGGGCGGCGTCCGGAGCTGCGGAGAGCTAGGACCAAACGACGCAAGAACGTCCGCCGCAAGCAGGATGCGCGGGGTCTCAAGCTCAGGGCGCGGTCCGGCGGCGGGGAATCGCTCGAAGCCTCGCCAGCGGAGGCGCCGCGCTTGACCCAGTATCCGCGATACGGCAAAGGAGAGCGGATCGGTAAAGTCGATATAGAGAGCAGCGGCTTCGCCCGAGCGGCCCACTTACCAGAAGGAGAGGCTGACAACGCCGGCCCTTTCCCCCTTGGAGGGCGACATCGCCGCGAAATCCAAGCGGATACGGTCCCCCGCAAATCCTGCCCCAAAGGAAAAGGGGCTGCCGCGCTCTTTTTCCTCCCGGAGGCCGAATCGCAATATGAAGACGCGCTGAAAGACGGGCCACCACGCAACTTCGACGCCTCCCCCTGACCGCAGCACGCCGTCCGCGTCTACCGAAACTTGGGCGGCGACCGCCACGTCCAACGGGCCGAGCGGCGCTCGGTCGGTCTGCGCCGCGGCGACCAGTCTGGGAGCGGAAACCGCGTGCCGGCGGGACTTGCGCAGCGCGTCCGAGCTGATTTGCCGCGCAGTAAGCGTGGCCATGCCCCAGTCGATGTCCAGAGACGCGCTCAGGTCAAGGGCAGCGGTTCTCCGGACGACAAGCGAGCTGCCCTCTTCGATCAGTTTGGCGGCGGCCCCGATGCGGATTCTTCCAGCGTCCCGGGCGAATCCCAGCACGAGCAGCGACCAATGGTCGGTCTTTGCGCCAAGAGCATAATCACGGCTGCGCTTCGTATTCCCGGCCCCTCGGGCGACGCCCGGACGGACGCCGGCAATCCCAGCGCCGACGGTGCCGCCCAGCCACGGGGTCGTGCCGCTGAGTGCCGTCAGCGATGTGTTTCGCCGCGCGCCCCAGTACGTGCCGCCGACTCCGCCTCCGGTAAGGAGAGACGGATGAGCGAAGACTGCCCCGGTTCCGTCCATGGAGCCGAGAAACGCTCCGCCAAGGGCGATGTGCCGCGCCTGAAACGACCCCCCCGCGCCTAAGGATGGAGTCAACTGGCCCGCAGCATCTATCCCCGGGAAGGCCGAGCCGAGCAAGAGAAGGACGAGCGCATTGAAGCTGCTTTGTCTCCACCTCCGCCTCAAGTATTGCGGGTAGCGGCACCGGCTCCCGCTGAACGGCAAGCCGAGGTCGCAAGGTTGGAGAGCGAGGCGGCAAACCATTTCAGGTCATGCGCTCCGCTCCGCGCGCGAGCCCGTCGCTCTTCAACCGTGCCGTACCGGCGGTTCGCTGCCTTGGCCTACAGAGTGAGAAAAGCGACGCGCGGGCTGCTGATGGCTAAAGACCCTGACCCAATCGTCAATGCGCTGACGATTCGCATCGACCTTCGCGGAAACCGAGTCGAATCGCGCGTTCATCTCTTTTTCCAGCGACGATATTCGCTCCCCAAGCAGCTTCTCTTGCGCAGTGATCTTGTCGGTCATGCGGGCCTCCGACGCCTTGATCTCCACCCTGACCGCCCTGATTTCCGCCCTAAGGTCCTCCTTCGTCGCGGCAACCCGTTTCTCGAAGCGCTGATCCATCTTGTCGAAGCGCTGATCCATTTTGTCGAGGCGTCGCTCAATTTTGTCGAGGCGTCGCTCCATCTTCTCGAAGCGCTGATCCATCTTGTCGAAGCGCTGATCCATTTTGTCGAAGCGCTGATCCATTTTGTCGAGGCGCTGATCCACCTTGTCGAAGCCGCGATCCATCTTGTCGGAGAGCTGGTCGACCTGCTTGAAGCACTGATCGACCTGCTTTGCCAAGTTGCTAAGGGTTGCCTTCAGGCCGCCCTTCGATTCTTGGTCCTTCCACGCCATCCGGTAGTGCCATCCGAAGCCGCCGGCGGCCAGAGCTACGGCGAGGGTCATGCCGTGAGCAAGAAAATCGTTCACTTGGCCAAGTCTCCGGTTAGAGCGAACAGATCCGCCGCGAGAGCAGCGCCAAGCCGCAGTTTCGGCTGGACGGATGGGAAGGTCGGTCGCGCATGCTGCCTGCTGGTAATGTACTTGGTCATCTTCCTCATTGTCTAACGTTTGTGGCCGAGTGGACCGCTCTTCAAGAGGGACCCGCCGCTGCGACAGCATGCCGCTGCGGAGAAGATCCCCTCGGAACGAGTCTCTGACGGGGCTCGGCCAGGGAGCAGAAGGTACCAGCGCCGGATGGGCGCGCGTAGTGGCGCTTTGGGCCAGCATTTTCGGCGCCGCCAAACGCGGTTTCGCCGAGGCATCGCAGGCCGCCTGTAGCGGCGCGACCCATCCCGCGGAGCGTCGGGCGGTCATTGTTTGGCAATACGAGCTGCGGACGACCTTGACCGAGAAACGGCGTTTCCAACGAGTCGTCGCTGCGGCGCAGCGAAAGCGCCGAGCACACTGGAGCCGTCCTCGCCTCCCCGAGGCGGGGATTCGGCCGCGACTCGCCTCGCAGCTTCGGACGAACCCCTTCGGAGAGTATTTTACAGCGTCGGTCCGCCGTTCGTTTTCTTCAGGCAGCTTCGCAATCACGCATGACGTACTCCGAGAACATTCGAAAGCTCCAGCCGTCCGCCACAGTGGCGGTGAGCACCTTGGCGAAGAAGCTGGCCGCCGAGGGCAGGGATGTCATCAACTTGGGCGCGGGCCAGCCCGACTTCCCGACATCCCCCGTCATCGTCCAAGCGGCCATTGAGGGCATCCGCGCCGGCAAGACCCGGTATACCCCCGCCGCCGGGATGCCGGAGCTGCGGGACGCGGCCGCCCGGTACATGACCCGAGGAAGCGCGCATTCGGCGGATCCCGCGAGGATCGTCGTCTCCGCAGGCGCCAAGCAGTCGCTCTTCAACGCCTGCTATTGCCTCTTCGGGCCGGGAGACGAAGTCCTAGTCTCGGGGCCGTACTGGACCTCCTATCCCGAGATGATCTACCTCTCCCGCGCGGAATCCCGAATCGTCTGGGGCGACCAGGCGAAGGGATACGTTCTCTCGCCGGAGGACCTGGAGCGGGCGGCGACATCCCGCACCAAGGGCCTGATCCTCTCCACGCCCTCCAATCCAAGCGGAGCGGTGTACAGCTCAAGCGAGCTCGGGGCCGTAGCCGAGTGGGCGAAGGACAGGGGCGTCGCCTTGATTTGCGACGAGATTTATCAGGAGATCTACTACGGCGCTGACGACCGAGCTCCCGGAATGATGGATCTCGCCCCGGAGCTGGTGGACGACGCCGTCGTAGTGAACGGCATGTCGAAGGCGTTCGCAATGACGGGCTGGAGAGTCGGCTTTTCCTACACGAGCGCGGAGCTGGCAAAGAAGATGAGCGCCCTCCAGAGCCACGTCTCGCTAAATGCCGCGACGCCGTCTCAAGTAGCGTCGATCACGGGTTTGAATGGAGGCGCATGGCGGGAGAAGGAGCGCGCCGAGATGATGAGGGCATTCCGGAGGCGGCGCAATTTGGTCACGGCCCTAATGGACGAGCTCCTTCCCGACTTCCCTTACGTTCGGCCGGACGGCGCCTTCTACCTGTACTTTCGTATTGACTCGGCCTTGGGCGGCGATGTTCGGAGCTCAAGCGACCTTTGCTCTCGGCTCTTGGAGGAGGCAGGGGTCGCGATCGTGCCTGGAGCGGCGTTTGGGGACGACCGCTTTGCCCGTATGAGCACGGCGTCGTCGGACGAGGAGCTGGAGGAGGGGGTGCGCAGGATGGCGAAGGCGCTCGCCGGTTGAGCAGTCAGGCTTCGGAGCCGCCCCGCTACAGCTTGGTTTCGGAGCCCCTTGTCCGCTACATACGGGAGCGATTCGCAAAGGAAGACCTCGTGCTGGAAGGGATTCGCAGGGATGCAGCCGACAAGGGGCTTCCCCCGATTCACTTGCCGCGCGAAACGGCGAAAGCGCTTCAGCTTCTGCTCGTCCTATCCGGCGCGAAGCGCGTGCTTGAAATTGGAACGCTCGCCGGGTACTCCGCAGTGTGGATTGCTCGAGCCCTTCCCGAGGACGGGCGTCTGGTGACGCTGGAAGTCAATCCCGTACATGCCCGTATCGCTCGCGCTTCGGTGGCCCGCGCGCGGGTTGAGGATCGCGTGGAGATTCTCGAAGGCAAAGCGGAGGATTTGCTGCCCGCATTCCAATCCGCGTCCTTTGATGCGGTCTTCTTGGACGCGGACAAGGAGGGGCTTCAGCTCTACCTCAAGGAGGCGTCGCGTCTCCTTTCTTCCGGCGGCATGCTGCTCGCGGATAATGTCCTCTGGCGGGGGGAAGTCGCTTTGGAGCGGCGGCAAGGGCCGGCCCGCTACATTCACGCCTTCAACGAGGCGGTCTCGACCGCAGCCGAGTACGACGCCGCGATTCTGCCGGTAGGCGACGGGCTGCTGATCGGCGTCCGCCGATGACGCGAACAAGAGGTAGAATGCGCCCAAGAGCTGCGGTCCTCGTTGTGCGCGCTTGCCTTGCCGCGCCTCGCGCGTCCCGGCAAAGCGGCACGCTCTTGTAGCGAATCCGCGCGGTTTTCCGGAGTGCGCGGTCGCGTTTGAATGCACAGTTATCCGCGCCCCAATCAGTCTGACTCCAGCTGGGCTTCAGGTCAGACAACGGTCTTCTCTGCGGGGAGGCGGGTATCTTTGGCGCCTTACGCTTTCACGTTTCGAGCGAGTACCCGCTCGCCGTTTGCCGCGCACGCGAACCAAAGAAGGCTTCCCACTCCGAAAAATGTCGCCGCGCGTGAGCTTGCATCCCGGCAAGGCTGCGACGCCATCAATCATCAATGACGCTGAAGGCAGGCGGCCGTCTCCGCGGAAGGGAATCCGGAGAGCGGCCCCGGGCGCGCCTTACGCGCGATTGGGGGGTTCTTCGGGGGTTCGCGCTGCGTTGTCGTTGCGGTAGAGCTGAGTGGGCAGACGGTAGCTAAAGCCGTATTCCGCTCCTTCATCCACCAAACGCGACATGTCCAATAGGTCTTTCATCTGCGCTACTCCGTAGTCTTCATCCCGAAATATCGGAAGCCAGCCGCGCAACTTCTTGAAAAAAATCTGCATCTTCACAAACGTGATCATGCCGAGAGACCACTTCCTAGGCAGCCCCAGATCATCGGCCACGCGACCGCCAATCATCCTGCGGGCAAGCCGGAAGAAAAGATCAACCTGTTTTTTCTGCAGAGCCTTGTCGTCTACGCCAATGATGTTCGGTACGGAGCTGATCAACGCGTTTGCCATGAGTTTACACTCTTTCGTTGCCGGCGGCTCGCAGCCGAATCCGATGCGGAGCAGTTCGTGGCCTTCCTCTTCGGTCCGACACGTCAGTTCATCCGGCACGCCCATCAGCCAAGCGCTGCATCGCCACATATGCATGAAGCTGCGGCGCTCTTCCTTGGTTGCTCGCGCGCCCAGTCTCGCGGCGTCCTCAAGCAGCATGGCCGAGAAGCCGGCGGAGGCCAAGGCGCCGTGGCTTGCGCTTACCGGCAATCCATACATTTCGTGGTCCCAATGCGGGGAAGCGGCAATCAGCTTGCGCGCGCGAGCATGAATCAGTCGGGTGCGGATGGCAAGTTTCCATCCGTCGCCATACGGTTCCAAGCCTTCGGGCATCAGGATTTCCAAAAGGTGCCTGATGTTGTGGCGCAGCCGCGCGCGCGCCGAAACGAGTACCTTTCCCGACATCGCAAAGGACAGACTGATTGTCGTACTAAACCCGCGTACAATCGTGCTCGTGGCAAACGCAATCAAAAAAGGCAGTTGTTGTCTAAAGAAGGTCTTGGTGCTCGGCATTAAATCCACTGACCGATACCATTCCGGCAGCTCATCCACCGACTTGTTGATGAAATCCCTTAGGACTCCCGGCGCGGAGTGTACATTCCCCTCTCCCGCTAGCAATGCACGCACCGACTCGTCTATTCGAGAAGGCCGGAGGCCGGAGAGCTCTTCCATCACAGCGTCGGCGTCGGGGTCGCCAATTGTGAGGTGAGATGCATAGCGGTCCGCCAAAATTGGGTTGGACGGTCGCGTGGCCTCGTATCCGGGCCGAAATGCCTTTGGTACGTTCACGTTGGCTCTAGCCTAGCCTAGCCAGTGAAGCCCCAAGCCTTGAAGCGGCTTCATGACGTTGCCTCTTCCGAGAGACCGCCCAATTTCGGAAGCAGGAGGGTCAACGCCACCGACAGGACCGCAGCGGCCCCCAAGGCCAGGATCAGGTCGCCCACGGCGCCATCCAGCGCCGTGGCAAGGACATCGCGAAGAGCCCTGATCGGAGGCTCCCCCGGGAGAGGTTCGAAGGCGGAGCGGAGTCCGTCCAAGGCAGCGGGGTCCATCAACGCCTGGGGGTCTCGTTTGAGCTCATCAAGGCGGTCCGGTCGGATCTGCTCCTCCAGCGCAACGGGCATGGCCGCTTGAAGCCTAAATGTAAAGCGCGCGACCAGCGCGGGGCCGCTCGCGGTGAGCAGCAGGAGTCCTCCAAGCTGTCGCGTAAATTGCAGCGCCGCCGTAGAGGATCCCACGACCTCGCGCGGCACGGTATTCTGAATCGCAAGGGCAAAAGACGAAAGGACCAAGCCAAAGCCTAGCCCTGCGATCACCATATACGTTGTCACGACCCCCGGCGTCGTGGTCGGCTGCATTGTCGCCATCAAGAAGACCCCGGCTCCGATCATTCCAGTGCCCGCAAGCCCCCAGAGCTTGTACCGATACCCCGTTCGAGGGATGAGTCTGCCCGATGCGACGCCCCCTGCGGCCATCGCCACCAACAGCGCGCTGAGGCGGGCGCCGCTGGCGGCAGCGGAGAGGCCTGCCACTCCTTGAAAGAACAGCGGCAGGAGGATCACGGTTCCGAACAGCACAAACCCGGTCAGGCCCATCACCCCCACGGAGACCGCCACGACGCCGTAGCGGTAGATCCGCATCGGCATGATTGGGGCTCTTGCGCGCATCTCCACGACAACGAAGACTGCGGCCATTGCCCCGCCGAAGAGGAAGGCGGCAATTGTCCATGGAGACGACCAGGGAAGAAGCACGCCTCCCCACGAGAGCGCGAGCAGGGTTGGGACGAGAGCCATCAGGAGAGTGGCCATGCCCAGTAGATCCGGCCGCTCCGAGACCGCTTTGACGGACAACTTCGGGAAGTTTGTCGCAATCATCCAGATTGCCGCGGCTCCCAGCGGTACGTTGACCCACAACGTCCATCGCCAAGACAGTATGTCGGTAAGGACGCCTCCCAAGAGCGGCCCCACCAAGAAGGCGACCCCGTAGGCGGCGCTAAGAGCACCCAAGTATTTGCCCCGGTCCGCCGGTCGAAAGAGGTCCGCGATCAGCGGCACCGTCACGGCCGAGACAACTCCGCCTCCGACCCCCTGGAGGGCTCGCGAGGCGACCATCCAGTTCATATTCGGACTCATTCCGGCCAGAGCCGACGAGGCGGTGAACAGCGCAACGCCCAAGAGAAGGAGCGGCCTGCGGCCATACCGGTCCGAAAGACCGCCCGCGATGGGTATGGCGACCGTTACGGCGATCGCGTACGCGGAAGCTGTCCAAGTGTACTGGTCGAACCGGCCCAGCTCGGATGCGATCCTAGGGAGGGCCGTGGCGACGATCGTCTGGCTGGCGGCGGTAAGAAAGACCGCGAAGAGGGCCATGGAGAACCCCCAGAGCGCTTCCCGCCGGGAGACTTCCGTGCGCTCGTTCTGAATCGCTAACGCCTCCCCGGGACCGTCATCGGGCCCTGATCGCGCCTTGCGCAAAGGCGCGCCAGAGCTCCCCTTGCCGCCCCGATCCGCGCTACCGATGAATCGACTTGAAGAGCCGGTACCCAAATCCGAAGAGCGCCGAGCGCATCGATGCCGCCCCGAAAAAGGGCAGGCGATCCGGGATAAACTCCTCGGCGTCCAAGTCTTCCGCGGCTGTCGCGACTCGGCGAAAGATGACGCCCAAGTCGTCCGTCGGCAGTCGTTCACTGCTGCCCAGCTGCCCCGCAGCGAGGACCATAACCATGAGGGAGAAGAGGAGGCTCATCCTGTACTGCCGCCAACACTCCTCTAGGCTGATGTCGCTGGCGCCGGCTTCGCGAAGCGTCTCCCAATACAGCTCTAGTCCCTCGCGTTCCACTTGGCGCCGCACCTCGATGCTCACGCTTCGAGAGAGAAAGAGACCGACGTCAAGCAGAGGGTTGCCCCGTCCGCTGGTCTGCCAGTCCAGGACCACGGCTTTGCCCTCGCCGTCGAAGAACACGTTGTTGACGTGGTAGTCGCCGTGCATGAAGCTGACCGGGCCGCTGGTTGCGTCGCGCGTGTACTCGAGCCCCTTCGCCGCAATCGCTTCGGCCATGCGACGCGCGGCGGGAGGAATAAAAGCTCCGAAACGCTTCAGCGCGCCGGGCAGCGCCTTTACGTAGCCGGCTTGCGCCAAGACCCGGATTCGCGTCGATAGACTCTCGCACTCGGAAAGCGGCGGCTCGCGCCGGCGGTTCCAGTAGCGGCCATGCAGGCCGGCGATCGCCTTTAAGGAAGAAGCGGCCTGCTCGGGAGTCGCCCCTTCCAGTACGTCCGCAAACGCCATGCTCTGAAGATCTTCGAGCAAGAGGACGACATCGTCGCGTTTCGCGTCGTAGCCGCCAAATAACAGCCTGGGACTGCGAATGACCGCCGCCGGCGCGACATGGCGGTAGAAGTAGTACTCCCTCCGGTTCAGTCTCATGGCCTTGGAAAAGCGTCGAATGCGAGCATCTTGGCTGTGCATCTTGACGATGACGCTTTGAGGCAGGCCCCGACCCGGATCTTCCCACCGAAGTCGGCAGCGCAAGACCTCGCCCAGGGCGCTTGCGCCGTCGCCAAGGTCGTCAAGATGCAATTCTCGCAGCTTGGGAGCCCGCTGACCCTTGCGGCCCAAGGCGTCTCTCATCCACGAACGCGTGATCTCGTCGCGACTCCTAGGGACCTGCTCAGGACCCATGCCGGCATCTTCCGCTTAAAGGAAATCCGATCCGAGACTCTTTCACGGCATGCTCCGCCATCCAAATCTATCCTGAGGGCAAAGCGTTGCGCCGTTTGGATGTCATCCGAACCGCGCTTAGCGTCCAGGCGCTCCTTGCGGGAGCTTCATGGGTCCATGCCGGAGCAGATGATCCAGCAGCCCTCGGCAAGAACGCCGCAGGACCTGGAAGGTGTTCTCGAATGCGTCCCCGCCCATATAGTACGGATCCTGCACGTCCGCGCCGGGGCGTTCCGAGTCGAAGTCCCGCATCTTGACGACCGGGGCGGCGCGCGCGCCCAAGCCGGACGCTTGCGCGACGCGTTTCAGCTGATTCGCGTTGGCGGCGTCCATTGCGACGATGAGATCAAAGTTCGAGAAGTCGCTCCGCATCGCCTTTCGGGCCCGGCCTTCCAGCTTCAGGCCGTGCCTTGCCGCGGCCTTGGCCGTTCGGGACTCGGGCGGTTCTCCTTCGTGAAAGCCCGCCGTGCCGGCGGAGTCCACAACAAAGCGATCCGAGACCCCGTCTTCTTCGGCAAGCGCCTTGAAGAGGCCTTCCGCCGTCGGAGACCGACAGATGTTCCCGTAGCAGACGAACAGGATCCGAAGGGGCTTGGTCGGGTTCTCGGCCATTGGCGGTGCGGAGAGAAAGAGACCGTCCGACGCGCGCGATGGACGGGCCGATCTTCAAAATAGCCAAGGAGTCTTGTCCAACGGAAAGGAGTCCCAGCGCGAAGTCGCTCCACTGCCTCATGGGCATGGGATTAGCCCCGCGCTCCTGACGCGGCGACGGACCGAAGCGGCGCGCCCCCTCTTTCCCGCAGTTTCCGCAGGCCTCGAGCTTGAGCCGGCATCAACGTCAACAGACGCTGACGGGGGAAGACGGACCTCCGGACCAGGCCGAGATCGTAGCGTTCCGCGCTCGAGCGTCGAGTCTCTAGATCGAAGCCCTCGTCGAAATTTCGATGGGTGTCGTCGAAATTTCGAGGTTTCGCGAGTCGCGGAAAAATGGGGGGGGGGGTATATCCTTGATACGCAGTGAGTTACGTAGTTTTTTCCAGTTTTGGCACGCTGCTTGCATCTGTACGGGCGTGCCGAAACGCGTGCGCTTGGGGCTTGCGGTCTGCGGGACGGCGCGGAGGCTCCGGTTTGGACGGGTTCGTTCAGGGACTCGGGCCGGGCTTTCCGGCGGGCGCTTAGGAAAGGGAAAGCGCGTATGAGTAGAAGCAAGACGAGGGCGCTCGGGATCGGGGCGCTGCTGGGGGCGGTTGCGTGGGCCTGTGACGAGGCTACGGCGCCGCCCGAGGCGGGGTCGATTCTGGGCAAGGTGATGGTGGAGGGGGAGGGTCTGGACGGCGTGTCGGTGTCGCTGTCGAACGGGAGTTCGCAGGTGACGTCGGGCGGCGGGTCGTACAGGTTTGACGGCGTGGAGGCGGGTACGTACGCGGTGTCGATTTCGGGGTATCCGGCGGATGCGGCGTTTGACGCTGCGACGGGGTCTGCGACGATAGCGTCGGCGGGTCAGTCGGTGACGGTGGACTTTTCGGGGTCGTGGATACGCACGTCGGCGCTGACGGGTACGGTGATGGCGGGCGACGTGCGTTTGGAGGGCGTGATGGTGCGTCTTTCGGGGATGTCTGAGGGATCGGTCATGACGGACGCGATGGGCGCGTATGCGTTTTCGGGGCTTCGGGCGGGGTCGCATACGGTGGAGATTTCGGGATTCGACGCGGATTTGTACGCCTTTGCGGAGACGAGCGTGACGCGGACGCTGGCGGTTGCGTCTACGGAGGTGGCGGACTTTTCCGGGACGCTGCTGCGGACGGCGGGGATCGAGGGCGTAGTCGAGGCGGAGGGCGAGCCTTTGGCGGGCGTCGCGGTCGAGATTTCGGGAGTCGAGGAGCATCGGGCGGCGACGGATTCGGACGGCGTGTACGCCTTTGCGGATCTGCTGCCGGGGAGCTACACGGTGACGATTTCGGGATACGACGCGGATCGCGTGAGCTTTTCCGAGGAGTCGATGGACGTGGAGGCTGCGGCGAACGCGGTGGTCAAGGCGGACTTTTCGGGGACGCTGCTGAGGGGCGCGTCGATCTCGGGGCACGTGCTAGCGGACGGTCAGCCGGTTCAGGGCGCGATGGTCGAGTTGGAGGGGCCGGAGGATGCGGCCTCCACGCGGACGGACGCGGACGGGATGTACGTCTTCTCCGGGTTGCTGCCGGGGACGTGGACGGTGTCGATCTCGGGGTACGACGCGGAGTCGTACGAGTTTGCGGCGACCTCGAGGGAAGTGACGCTGGATCCGGGGGAGCGGGGCACGGTGGACTTTCAGGGATCGATGTTGCGGACGGCGGCGATTGCGGGCGCGGTGAGCGTCGAGGGGATGTTTGTCGCCGGGATGGCGGTGCGATTGACGGGCGGGGAGATGGAGGAGGCGATGGATGCCGAGACGGATGCGTCGGGGGTGTACTCCTTCCGGGGCTTGAAGGCCGGGACGTACATGGTGGCGATCATGCCGAGCGAGGCGCAGATGGGGATGTACGCTTTCGAGGATATGGAGATGGAGGTCGAGGCTATGGACGACATGGAGACGCGGGCGAACTTCAGCGGGACGCACGTGCGCACGGCGAGGGTTTCGGGGATGCTGGTTTTGGCGGGCGGCGAGAAGACGCTGCATGACGCGGGCGCGGCGGGTTTGTCCGGCGCGGTGAAGCTGACGTTGAACGGGCCGGGCGTGGCGGACGCGAGGACGGCGATGACGGACGATATGGGGATGTACAGCTTCGGGGGGCTAAAGGCCGGAAGCTATCGGCTGGTGTATACGTCGCCGCCGATGAACCCGACGCATACGAAGATGACGGGCGGCGGACTGGGCGCGACGGGGATGGTGATCGAGCTGGATGCGGGCGAGGAGGTGGAGCACGACTTCGAGTACGAGCTGACGCATCATTCGCTGAGCGTGATGGCGAAGTACGGCTACGCGAATTGCAATAAGGACGATTGCATGAGCGACATGGGGGTCGAGGGAGTCACGGTGAAGGCGGTGGCAAGCGATCCCGAGGATCACGCGAAGGGGTGGGGTCAGGAGGCGCTGGCGGAGGCCAAGACCGACGAGGACGGGATGGCGATGCTCGAGATTCCGACTGGCTCTCTGGCGGGGAACATGGTGTATCTCATGGGATCGATGGGGGATATGGCGGCGGACTTTAAGACGGAGGACGGGACGGACACGGCGATGGTGGATCCGATGTCCCTCATGTCGGAGTCGATGGATCCGCTGCTGTACCTGGCGAACAAGGCGAACGTGTCGTTGACGGTGCGGAGCGTGCGTCGCGGGGGCGCGGGCGGCGGGTACATGAACAAGGCGGAGGTGGCGGCGTTCAAGGGGACGAGCAAGACGGCGTCGGCGACGGCGACGACGGGCTCGAACGGATCGGCGTCGCTCACGCTATCGGCGGCGCCGTCGAAGACGGGGAAGTACCGCGTGGGGATGAAGGACATGAATCTGTACTTCCACCACGACATGGACGACGAGGACATGGAGTACCTGGAGTTCACGCACAACGGCCTGCATCCGCCGGACGAGGCGATGCATTTGGGGACGCTGGTGGTGGGTCACAAGAAGGTGGACGTCAAGGTCGGCGCGCACCGGGAGCTGGACGACATTGCGGGCGTCTCGTGCGTGCCGCTGAAGGCGACGGACAAGACGTGCACGGGGGACAGGAAGGATGTGGCGCCGTCGGACGAGGACGTGCTGTTGCACTTGGAGAAGATGGCGGACGGCGGGAGCTGGGAGATCGTGTCGTCGACGACGATGCTGGACTCCTCGCACGTCTTCAAGGGCGTGATGACGCAGGAGGGGAAGTATCGGCTGCGGGCGGAGCTGGATTCGTGGCTCGAGAGCGAGGGCGGGATGATCGTGGGGTCGGAGACGATGGAGTTGGATCCGAACTCGATGGCGCACATGCCGATGTACGCGGCGTGCAAGACGAATCCCCGGGACAAGAAGATGTGTTCGAGCTTCGGCTACAAGCGCATGGGCAATTCGTTGTCGGCGATGTTCAGGAGCGCCGGAGATCCGATGAATGCGGACGGGATGGACGTCGAGCTAATGGCGAAGTCCTTGCATGACGGCGAGACGCATGAGGAGGATACGGACGACAAGGGCAAGGCGATGATTGAAGAGTTGCTGGACGGCACGTACGCGGTGACGGCTAAGGCGGGCGACTCCGACTACACGTTCCGGACGCTGAAGGACAACGGGACGCGGTTTACGGGGATTTCGTACTCGGAGACGAAGGACTTAGGAGTGGCGACGGTGGGCGCGGACGAACACGTCGGCAAGAAGGAGCTGATGCCCGACGGCATGACGCACTACGAGACGCGCTTCATGGATACAGGCCTCGAGGGCAGGGCGGCGGTGCGCGTGACGGGCATCTGCTTCAACGACGGCGATACGCTTCCGCCGACGGCGTTTCTTGATTGCGCTACCGTGCCGGACAGCTTGGAGAAAAACGCGAGCCCTCCGACGTACGTGGACGGGTCGCAGACGATCACGCAGGAGGGTCAACGGGTGTCGCTCAGGGTGATTGTGACGGGGATGATCGGGACGAAGTCGAGGACGGACACGTTGGCGGTGCCTCGGGGCTTTGCTCGAAGCGGGGGCACCGACGACGACGGGACCTTCGAGTTCGAGGGCTTGCCGTCGGAGATCTACCGCGTGACGGTTGCCGGCGCGGGGTCGCAGCTGGCGTATCCCAGCGACGTGACGGGTCCTAGGAACTTTGACATGGCCGACACCGCGTTTGCCGGCGGCAACAAGAAGATTGCGTGCAAGGGCGACAACGACGCCTCGAAGCTATGCCCGGGCGGACAAGTCTGGGGCAGCGCGACGGATGCGGTGCGCCAAGACCATCGAATGGGGGTGATCATGGAGGAGTTTGCGCCCCACGACCCGCCCGACGCGAGCTGCAATCCGGATAGCAGCTGCATTGCGGATGAGACATACGCGACGATCATCGACAGCTTGGCCGCTCCGGGCCATCAGGCGCTGGGCTTCGGGACGGTGGCGAACCGAAGGATCAAGACGAAGGTGTGGCAGTACAAGACGCAGACGACGCGGGATACTGCCCGGACGAAGCACGAGGGCTCGATCGAATTCATGATCCGGAAGTGCGGATCCTTCGGAAAGCACGTACTTATAGACGGCATAATATGCAAGGACCACAGCAGCCGTGGGTTGTACACGCTGGACGCTAGCAACGTTGGAGATGCCGTTGCGGATGCTGGGCACCTGCAGGATGTCTCGAACCCCAACGACTCGCTTGCGACGTTGAAAAAGTACTTCGGGGCCGACAAGTCGGGTCTGGAGATGGTGGCCAAGAGCGGGGATACCTTCTGGCTCGAATTTGACGGACACGATGCCGTGATCGAGCTGGCTCCGGGCCGCTACTCGCTCAGGCAGGCGGGCGGGAAGAAAGACAGGACCGAGAAGTTCGAGCTCAAGTGGAGACAAGAGCAAACGTGCGAAAAGGACGGCAGGTTTTTGCACCCGGATACGGCCCGTTGGGGTCTGCCCTCGACCTTCATAATCCTAGTGCCGCATGATCGGACCAAGAAGGTATGGGGCCAGCCCTTCGAGTCCACCAGTCTGAATACGCAGTGCAAGCCGCTCCAGAATGAGGAGCCGCTGCGGATCAGCTACGTTCCGGTAAGCTAGGTTGGGCGTTTGAGGTTGCGGGACCTTTAAGAGGGATTGCGCGGGGCTCCGGGGCAAAGGCCTTGGGGCCCCCGCTTTCATCTAGACTCGCGTGCTCGGCGTCAAGCTGATGCGACCCGAGCAGGATCCGGGGGCGATGCCGCCTTCCGCCTTGGCCCCGACCTTCCGGGACCTCCGGCCTGCTGCTTTGGTAGATCGTTTCGGCGAATGCGCGGCGATTTCCCAAGGCGTAAAGGGTCGGGCGCCCTCGAGGCCGGCCCCGGCGCGTCCAGAGGACGACCGTTCTCGCCCCGTCATCCGGGGCGCCCTGTTTTAGCATCGCCCATTTGAAATCCTGTAGCTTCAATTCATCATGAGCGTGACGAGAAAACCGACTACTTTTGCTGCGCTTGGGCTCTCGTCTACCCTTCAGGCTGCGGTGCGAGGGCTCGACTGGGAGACTCCCACGCCTATTCAGCGGGGCGCGATTCCGCCGTTGCTCGAGGGGCGGGACCTCGTGGGGATCGCGAGCACCGGAACAGGAAAGACCGGCGCGTTCATGATTCCGGCGCTGCAGCGCATCAGAGCGGGAGGCGGATTACAGGCGCTCGTACTCTGTCCAACCAGGGAGCTTGCCCAGCAGGTACGGGATGACGCTCAGGCGTTGGCTGGCGGCACTGGGATTCGCGCCTCCGTCATCGTCGGCGGCGTCGGATATTCGCCGCAGATCGAAGCTCTTGAGCGAGGCGACGAGGTCATTGCGGCCACTCCCGGAAGGCTCATCGATCTTCAGGGTCGCGGCCATGCGCGCTTCAAGGGTCTGCGCACGCTCATACTGGACGAGGCGGACCGGCTGCTGGACATGGGATTTCGGCCTCAGATCAACGAAGTGGTGAGGGGCCTGCGCGGCGCGAAGCGCCAGACGCTGCTTTTTTCCGCCACGATGCCGAATCCAGTGCACGACCTCGCGCTGCGGCTGACGCGAGATCCGATATGGGTGGAGGTTACCCCCTCCGGCACGAAGGCGGAGGGAATCTCGGAGCGCGCCTACTCGGTGAAACCGCAGCTCAAACCGGATCTTCTCGCGCACCTTCTGACGACGCCGGGGTGGGACCAAGTGTTGGTGTTTACCCGAACGAAGGTGGGCGCGGACGTGCTGGTCTCCAGGCTTCGGGGCCACCGCATCCGATGCGGCGTGATTCACGGCAACCGGCAAATGAAGGAGCGAACCAAAGCCGTGGAGAGCTTTCGGGAGGGCAAGGTCCGCGTCTTGGTAGCGACCGACATCGCTCAGAGGGGCCTTGACATCAGCGGCATTTCGCACGTCGTGAACTATGACGTGCCGCTGGACCCCGACGACTACACGCACCGGATCGGGCGAACGGGGAGGGCGGGGGCAACCGGAGAAGCGATCACCTTCATCGCCTCATCCGACCTGGGCGCCTTTCGGACGCTGGAGCAGCAGCTGGAGCGGCGCATTCCCCGGATTCATCATCCGGACTTCGACTATGCCGGTTCGGAGCTGGTCGCGGGCGAGAGCCCAACCGCCGCCTCTCCGCTTAAGAAGGTGAGAAGCCGGTCCGGGCGGGGCATGGGCAGCAGAGCTGGCGACAAGCTGACCGCCCAAGAGCTGGAGAAGCTGCTTTCACACGGGGCATCCGGATGATCTTTCGCCGATACGGAAGCTGGTACCATAGCGTTCGGATGAACTTCAATCCCAACGCCTTGAACGAAGTGGGACTTCAGAGGGACATGGTCGCTCGACTGTCCCCGAACCAGCTTGAAGAGGCGTATGCCCTGGAGCGAGAGGTCGATCTGGACTCCAAGGCCGAAGGCGATGTCCAAAAGCGAGTGGAGGCGGAGCTCTTGGCCAAGCTGGAGTCCAAGGTGAGGGACTTGGCGGCGGAACTTCCCGAGGGCTCCGTCTTGGTCGTGCGGAGCGATTCGCGAAGCTGGCCGAAGTCTCGCGAACGCAGGGAGACGCTGGCCAAGGGCGGCGAAGGCCGCCTGCGTTTTCATCGCTGGATCGAGCCGCCCTTGAGGCTCGCCGTATACCGGCGGCGATGAGGCGAGTCCGGCGATCCTGGTTTGGGTACGCCGCGCTTCTCTTTTCGGGACTTGCCGCATGGCCGCTCGTCGCCCAGGAAGGTCTTGGGCGTCCGAGCGTGTACTTCGACTGTCAGACACGAGGGTGCAACGGGCAGTACGTGCGCACCGAGATCGGGTGGGTGAACTGGGTGCGCGACAAGGAAGTGTCCGAGGTGCACCTGCTTGTCACGAGCCAGGAGACTGGCGCCGGCGGACAAGAGTTCGTGCTGGATTTCATGGGCGCCGGCGCGTCGGTCGGGTATGCCGACCGCCACGTCTTTAGAGCGCGTCCGACGGATACCGAAAGGGAGAGGCTGGACGGCGTCGTTTTGGCCATTGGGCTGGGGCTTGCCCAGTACGCGCTCGAGTCGGGATACCGGGGCTTGGTGGCGCCGCTTGAGGCGGGCGCGGCTTCCGATCCCGGCGTGGTCTCCGCGGAAGAGGTGGAGGACCCGTGGAACCTCTGGGTCTTCGAGGTGGGCGGAGGCGCGTCCTTGGGGGGCGAGTCCACGTACAACACCACGGACTTTTCTTCGGAGCTGTCGGTGTCCCGAGTGACGCCGACGTGGCAGTACAGACTCAACGCCGGCGGCTCCTACCGGCGCATCTCGATTGACCTTGCGGACAGCACCTTTCTCGACACGCGGACCTCGTGGGATTTCGATACCAGGCTGGTTTACGCTCTGGCTTCGAATTGGTCATTGGGCGTTGCCGGGAGCAGCGCGCGCGCTATTCGGTACAATCAGGAGTTTCGGGTCGAAGTGACGCCTGCGGTCGAGTACAGCGTCTTTCCCTACGAGGAGGCGACCCGGCGGGCCTTTACTTTCTACTACAAGGTCGGCCCCGCGTATCGGGATTACGTGGAGTCGACGATTTTCGGGGAGACGGAGGAGATTCGGTGGGAGCAGGCCTTGGAGGTGCGTTTTTCCCAGCGGCAGCCGTGGGGGAACGCCTCCTTCGGATCCACCTTCTCGCACTTCCTGCACGATTTTGATCGCCGGCAGCTTTCCGGGCGAGGCAATCTGCGATACCGGCTCAGTCGCGGGCTGTCGCTCAACGCCTCTGCCGAGATCGCATGGGTGGACGATCAGATCTTTCTCTCGGCGGAGGACGTGAGCGACGTGGAGGCGCTGCTCCGACTACAGCAGCGGGCCACGTCCTTCAACTACGAGATGGAGGTCGGCTTCAGGTTCCAATTCGGCTCCATCTTCAACAACGTCGTCAACAACCGCTTCGGAAGGCGCTTCTAGGCCTTCAAGATCAGAAGTTCTGGTCCGTGCGGACGTGGAAGCGCCAACCGGGCAGGCGGGGCTCCCCTGTCGCTTCCCCGGGGAGCGTCGAGAGGCCTCGGGCCAGATCGAAACGGATCAGTCCATTGTTGAGCGAGATTCCAGCGCCCGCGGACCAAGCTTCCTGCCCGCCGGCCCTTGCCCAGTCCGCAAAGATCGCCGGGCGCAGAAAGCGGACGGGATAGGAGAGGTCTGCGCGCGCGCGGGCCGCGGAGCGCCCGGAAAGCGCCGATGCGCCATATCCTCGCAGCCAGTAGCCCGAAGCTCCCAAGCGCCAGAGGTCTGAGCTGGCTGGGCTGCCCAAGGTGTAGGCTCCGCCTACCTCGAAGCCGCCTGCGAGGTGGCCGATGAGCGGCGCGACGAGCGTCGCGGTCGCCGTGGCCCTGACCTGCGGCGCGGACCCAGCTGCGCCGTAGAGGGTAAAACGCGCGCCGCCGCCTAGCTCCGAAACGGAGTTTTCCCCCCACCAAGGGATCCACGCGGCTCGAAATCCCACGCGACGCTCAGTGTTGCCCAGCACCAGCATCCGGCGTTCTTCGGCGAAGAGTTGCAGGTATCGTTGCCTGCCGTCCTCCGTCGACGGTCGAAACTCGATTTCGCCTCCGGTCGCAAGGAAAAAGCCCATGGAGTCGGCGCCAAAGGAGACTTCGCCGGCGTCCGTATCGCCCCACCGCGCCTGTTCCCACACCGCCGCCCCGCGAATGCGGCGATAGAGAGCGGCTTCCAAGTCCAGCGCGGGATGGTCCCAGATTGCTTGAAGCTCCGCCTCCGGCTCAAGGGCGCGATGTCCCGCGCGGAGCGTTAGCGCGGCGACGCCCCACCGTTCGCGCCGCTGAAGCCGCGCCCCCGCGGAGAAGCCGACATAGCTGTTGTAGCCAATAAGGCTGGGGGTGACCAGCGGCGGATCCAGCAGCCAATGAGAAGTCTCTGAGATCGCGCCAGCCTCCGGGAGGTCCGCATCGACGGTCGCCAAGGGCTCTCCCCGAGGCAGCGAGGCGAGCAGATCTCCGTACCCCGCGTCGCTTCCTCCGGAGGCATTCTCCGGGTAGGGGTTGGACAGGGGGGACGGCAGGTCCGCGCTCTTGTGGAGAGCCGCGCGGTCGGAGCTCCAGATCTCCACCAAGCGTTCGCCGGGCGAAGCGCCCTTGATTTCCGGAATGCCCGCGCGGGAATCCACAAAGGGTCCTTTTCTCTCCGGCTCGCCCCGCGCGACGCTGTCTCCCTCCTCCGTCCATTCCTTGACCGTCTCTTCGGCCAGGCGCGCGACTTCGGCAAGCGTCTTTGCGCCGGTTTGGATGTCCTCCACGCGATAGGTCCAGTCATAGGCGTAGGGATAGACGGGCAGCTGCTCCGGTCCTCCCCGCAGCCTGTCTCCGATCTCCATGTACCCGTGCCACTCCACCCTGCGGGGCAGCCAGTAGCGCATCTCCCAGAGAGCGTAGTCGACGACGACCGACGCCACGTCCATCCTCACGGGACCGGCGATGCGGTTAAAGCTCCAGTTGAGGAAGCGGGTTCCCTTGCCTTCCTTGGGCGGAGTCGAATCTCGCTTGGGGAGCCAGAGGCCGACCTGAAAGGACCCTTCGCGCCGAAGGCCCCACTTGAGTTCCGAATCCGCCGCCTTGGCCAGACGCCACGCGACGCGGACCAAGTCGTGGCTTTCCGCGTCGATCCAGAGCATCGCCTTCACCAGGTGAATGCTGTAAAGCCGGGGAAGCGCCTCCACCTTGATCGCCGTGACGGTCCGCCCGTCCATCAGCGCGATCGTGAGCGAGTCGCTTGTTCGGTACTGGTAGTACCGCTTTCGGGCTTCGCCCAAGGGACTTTCGATCTGACCCGTCTGGGTATCGACCGGAAGGAGGCTCTCCCGAAAAGGGTCGCGCAGCGGGTTCATGCGGCGGACGGAGGAGCCCAAGAGAAGCTCCGGCTGGCCTGCGGGACCGGTGCTTGGCGTACGAAAGCGGGACCCAAGAACCTTGACGAGCGTCCGTCCGTCCCTGGACCACCGAACGCGGGCCGCGAATTCCCCTCCCAAGAGCTTGCGATTCCGCCCGCGCGTCGCGATGTCCACGCGCATCCGTTCCCGCACGGTCGCAGTGTACGCGTCAATCGCCGGGTATCCGCGGCGCGCCTTGATCAGGCCCTCTACCAGCCGCTCCGCCGTGGAGTCCAAGTAGACTCGTTCTCCCTCTTGGACTTGGGGAGCGGGCCCGTTCGCCTGTGAGGCGAGGAGCATGAGCAAGGCGGCGCCGATCATGGATTAAAGATGGCCGATTCGATCCGGGACGGCGGCTGATCAGGCTCGCCCGCGTCTCGCCGCGCCGGTACTTCAACAACGAACGCGGAGGCGTTGCTATTGTACCGAGGGTCTTGCAAGGGAAGCGCAAGACAAGCCGCGATGCGCCGAGGCGACTGATTGATGGCGCATGCCAAGACGGAAGGATCCGCGGAGGCCAATGAACCGGCGCGAGTTTGCGAGGCGGGCGGCAGGCTTGATCGGGGCGTCCGCCTGGTCGTGCGCGAGCCCGATGGGCCCGGAAGAGTCGCCAGGCAGGCTGGACGGCGCAAAAGGATCAAAGCGCGTCGTGGTGGTCGGAGCGGGCATCGCCGGGTTGGCTGCGGCCTACGAGCTGTCCAGGGCCGGACACCGCGTGACCGTGCTTGAGGCGCGAAGTCGGATCGGGGGTCGGGTGCTCACGCTGCGCGCGCCTTTTTCGGACGGCCATTTCGCCGAGGCGGGGGCCGCGAGAATTCGTCCGGATCACGACCTGACGCTGGGCTATGCTCGCCACTTTGGGTTGGAAACGTCGCGTTTCTATCCCGACGCGGGGAGCTTTCTTCGAGTCGAGGAGGGCAGGCGAGAGACGATTTCGGCGCAGTCTTTCCTTTCCCAAGTTCCGGACTTCGTGAAACTCAAGGGCGGATCCGACCGTCTTCCAAGCGCGTTTGCCGCCGCGCTGCCGGAGCGCGTCGTCACCGGCGCGCCCGTAGTGGCGATTCGCGCGGGAGCCGCCGTTCGCGTCGTCTGCGGGAACGGAGAGAGCTACGATGCCGACCGCGCTCTGGTGACGCCCCCGCTTCCCGCTCTGGCATACATCCGCTTCCGCCCGGCTTTGCCGGAGGCCAAGGTCCACGCAATCCAGGGCGGGTACCGCTATCAGAGCGCCACGCGCGTCTTTGTCCGCGCGAGAGAGCGCTTCTGGGAGTCGGAAGGCCTAAATGGCTGGGGGACGACCGACTGGCCCGAGGAGCTTTGGCATCCCACATGGGACTCGAGCGGACCGGAGGGAGTCCTGATGACCTACCTGCGCGGCGCCCGCGCCGAAGAGCTGGACGGGTTGGACAATGCGGGGCGCGGAGAGCGCGTGATCGAACGCTGGGCCGCCTTTCTTCCGGGCGTGGCCAAAAGCAGCCTTTCGGTTGCCTCTCACTCTTGGCAGCGGGATCCTTGGAGCCTTGGCGCGTGGGCTTGGCCTACCCTGGCGCAAGAGAGCGAGCTTTCCGAAGCTCTATCTGAGCCGGAAGGACCGCTGCACTTTGCCGGCGAGCACCTGTCGGGAGCCAAGGGCTGGATCCAGGGGGCGCTGGAGTCGGGAATCAAAGCCGCTAGGGAAATCCACGGCGGATGATCCTCGGCGGTCGCGCGAGAGAACCGCCGCTCAAGGATGCGGCGGGTAGGCGGACGGACACAGCACGGGCTTCATTTTCGCTCTTCGCGGAAACGCGTCTCGCGAGCGCAAAGCGCTTCGGCGAATCCGAGGAGATGTCGCGCGGAAGGCCGTGGCGGGATCGCAGCTTGCCAACGGTGCGCAAAGAGGCAGGCGGCAGGCTGGTGCATTCGCGGGTCCTGAGCTCCTTGGGAGACCAGGACGAAGCGACGTTCCCTCCTATCGATCCTGCGTGACGGCTCCTCCCCGGCTGTGCTTCTTGAACCAGTCGCGCAGGTAGATCTGCGTCCGCAGGAAGTTTGACGGAGTGGAGCTGGTGCCGTGCCACTCGTTCTTGAAGCGGACCATCGCCGTCGGGACCTTTAACACCCGAAGGGCCTGGTAGTACTCCTCGGTCTGAGGCATCGGGGTCCTTAGGTCGCCCTCTCCCGTCATCAGCATCGTCGGAGTCGTGACGTTGCCGACGTACATCAAAGGCGAGCGGCGCAGATGCTCGGAAGGGTCGTCCCAGGGGAAGTGCTCAAAATTGCGATACCAGCTGGCTCCGTCGGTGGTGCCGACAAAGGAGAGCCAGTTGGTCACGGGGCAATTCGCAGACGCGGCGGCGAAGCGGTTTGTGTGGCCGACGACCCAAGAGGTCAGCACGCCGCCCCCGGAGCAGCCGTACACGAAGAGGTTGTCCTCGTCGATGTATCCCCGCTCAATCACAAGATCGACTCCCGCCATGAGGTCGTCGAAGTCCTTGCCCGGGTAAGCGTTCTTGATGGAGTTGCCGAAGGCGCTCCCGTAGCCGGACGAGCCCCTGGGGTTGGTGTAGAGGACCACGTATCCGTGGGCCGCGTGGTTTTGCCAGGCGAAGTTGAAGCCCACGTTGTACATGCCGTGGGGACCCCCGTGGATCGCAAGGATCATGGGGTACTTCCTTGAGGGATCGAAGTCCGGGGGCTTGATGATCCAGCCCTGGATGTCAAAGTCCTCGACCGACTTGTACCAGATCTCCTCCACCTCGCCCAGCTTCACGCCCGCGAGCACGTCCGCGTTCACGTCCGTCAGCTGCTCAATGCTCGAAGGGTCGTCCAGCGAAAAAGCAACGATATCGCCGGGCCGGCGCGGATCCGAAAGCGTTCCTACCGCGACGCCGGATGCGATGGTGGAGAGCTGAAGCATGTGGTTTCCGCTCGTGACGGGCGTCACGCCGCCGTCGACGGAAACGAAGTGAATGTTGCTCACGCCTTCGCTGCGGACCGTCATGTAGACGCCGCTGCCGTCGCTGGCCCAGATCATCCCGGAGGGCTGACGATCGAAGTCGCCGCCGATCATGCGCCGGTTGGAGCCGTCCCGGTCCATGAGGAAGATCTTACGGGTGATGTAGGTGTCGGTCGTAAGATCGTTGCCGACGTAAATCACGTGCCGACCATCGGGGGAGGAGAGCGGCGAAGAGTCTGGACCGGAGCGATCGGTCAGCTGGCGAATTGCTCCCGTCGCCACGTCTACGCCGTAGATGTCCGATTGGCGCCACTCGTGTTCCGCATCCTCCACCCGAAGCGCCGTAAAGAGGATCTCCCGTCCGTCGGGCGTCCAGTTAACGCCGGAGTGATTCCAGTCGCCGTCCGTCAGCTGGCGCGCCGTGCCGCCGTCCGCCGGAATCACGAAGAGGTGGGAGTACCCTTCATCGATATACCCGCGTCGGTCTCTTCGATACTGCAGGCGGGTCACGACCTTTGGCGCCTCCTTCCACTTCGCTCCGTCGGGACGCCCGGGCACTGCGATGGGCCAAGGATGGTCGGAGTCCACGGACATCGAAAAGGCGATGTGCGTTCCGTCCGGAGACCACTGGATATTCGAAGGGGAGTTCTGGAGGCGGCTGATCTGGGTGGAGCCCTCCTCGTCCATCCATCGAACGAAAATCTGGGCGCCCTGTGGATCCCCTTGAGCCGTATAGGCAATCCGATCGCCGTTTGGCGACCATCTGGGAGAGGAGCCCGACTCCACCAAGACCCGCTTGCGACTGCCGTCGGCATTCATGATCCATATCGAGGAGGAGCGCCGGTCATTGATCTTGTCGACCCAGCTTCGGGTGTAAAGGATCCGCGATCCGTCCGGTGAGATCTGGGGGCTCCCCACCCACTCCCAATCCAAGTAGCTCTCCAAGGACAGGGTCCCTTCGGGCTCGTCTTGAGCCTGGGCCAAGGCGGGCGAGAGGAGAAGGCCAAGCAGCAGGAGCAACAGCGTTCTAGGCGCGGATCCCGCAGGCGCGGCGTGAGTCAAGTGACCTCCTGGTCGCGATGTGAACATGGCTACCGGCGCGAAGTGTCTCGGTCGCAATCTACGCGGGGCGCGGGGCAAAAAGAAACAAGCGGCGGATCCGGGCGCGACAAGGCCGCCGCCGTTCGCGGACCCAAGGCGGCTCGGCCCGGCGGTTGCGGTCCCGGCTTCGCGCGCGGGAGGCGGCCCCCCGGCGGGCCGTAGAATCTAGGCGGGCTAGCAAACGCCTCTGCGGCCTGCCACATTGATACCAAGCCAAATTCACGATTCCCGCTTCGGAGCACTTCATTGCCCACACGCTACTTCCGCCTTCCCGCCCCGCTTCGCGCTCTTGCTCGCGGCAGCGCCATCGCGCTCCTTGCCGCGCTCTTCTTCGCCGTCGGCCTCGCCTACGGCCAAGACGCCGATTCGGCGCAGGCGCTTTCCGAAGCCGAACGGATTCTCGCGGCGAAGGGCTGGGTCAAGCCGCCCGAGGAGATCGCCGCCGCAGTCCTTGCGCCCAGGCACCTCAACGTCACGCTCGACAATCCCAGCGCCGACGGCCGCTGGTTTCTGCATGAGGTAGGCGATGGACCCGTGACGATGGAGCGCTTTTCCCGACCATTCGACGAGCTGGGCGGGATGTTCTTCGAGCCCAGCTCTAATCGGCACCGGAACCTGACGATTCGGAGTCGTGCCGGCTTGGAGATCATATCCGCTGAAACAGGCCGGACCCGAAGGATCTCCATCCCCGAGGACGCGCGCGTCTCGAATGCAACATGGTCGCCCAGCGGGTCGAGCGTCGCGTTCTTCGTTCACACCGACGACGCGACGCACATCTATGTCGCGGAGGCGGAGAGCGGCGGGGCCCGCCGCGTCACCCGGGAGCCGGTTCTCGCGACGATGGCGCAGAGCTTCGAGTGGACTTCGGGGGGAGACGAAATCGCTGCGGTCTTGATCCCCCGGGATCGCTCCGACCGTCCGGTCGCGCCTCGGGTCCCGCCCGGGCCGCAGGTCAAGGCGACCGAGGAGGGGAACAACGTGCTCCGCACGTACGCCAGCCTGATGGCGACGCCGTATGACGAAGAGCTGCTGGAGTGGCACGCGACAGGCCAGCTTGCGGTGATTCGCGTCGAAGACCGGCGGGTGGAGCTCATCGGAGAGCCCGCGATGATTCGGAGCTTCGACTTCAGCCCCGATGGCGCCTACGCGCGCGTGACCAAGATGGAGCGGCCCTTCAGCTATATCGTGCCGGTGACGAGCTTCGGACGGGTGGAGGAGGTCTGGAATCGGGAGGGCGAGGCGCTCGCGAAGATCTCCGAGACGGAGCTGAACACCGGCATTCGGGGAGCGCCTTCGGCGCCGGGCGTCGCGGGCGATGAAGAGGAGCCGGATCGTCGCGCCGTCTCTTGGCGGGAAGACGGCGCGGGGCTCGTATTTCTTCAAATGGAGCCTCGGGAAGAAGACGATGAGTCCTCCGACGAAGACCAAGCGGACGACGAAGAGGAGGAGCGCGGGCCCAGGAAGGACCGCGTCGTCCACTGGGCGGCTCCTTTCGAGGAGGGGGGCGAGACGGTCCTCTATGAGCATGACCGCAGGATCAGCGCCCACAGGTATTCCGCAGACTACGAGTGGCTCTTTTTCACCGAGGGGACCAGGGGCGAGGGGGCAACGATGACGACCCGCGCCGTCCGCTTGGATTCGACGGAAGCGCGGTATGAAGTCTCGAAGTGGAAGACCGAGGCCTTCTACGAAAACCCCGGCTCGCTGCTCATGGCCAACGGACGCGCCTCGCCGGGCGCGGCGTTCCGCTTTCGGGGAGGCGCGGCCTCCGGCTCCCATGTCGTGGAGGTGACGGGCGAAGGAGAGGCGGCGGCGGTGTACCTGATGGGCACTCGGTACTTCGAGGATCCCTTGGAGTCTTCGCCCAAGTACTTCATGGATCGGGTAACGATCCTTACCGGCGAGAAGGAGCGCCTGTACGAAAGCCCCAACAACGGCGAGACGGAGCGGATCACCGCGGTGCTGGACGCGGCCGCCGGCCGCTTCATCGCGCACCGGGAATCTCCAACCGAACCCAGCCAGGGATTCTTGGTGGAGGGGGGAAAGCGCGCGCAGCTTACGAACAACGCCGACTTCACTCCAGACCTGACCCGCGCGCCCCGGGAGCGCTTTACGGTGGAGCGCCCGGACGGGTTCCGGTTTCTGGTCAACGTCACGATGCCGGAGGACTTCCAGCCAGGGGACCGGCGTCCGGCGATGTTTTGGTTCTATCCTAGGGAGTACGCCGATCAGGAGTCCTACGACGAGCGGGCCCGGACCTTCAACAAGAATGCCTTTCCGAACTTCGGCGCGCGATCCATTGAGTACCTGATCCGCCTAGGGTACGTGGTCGTGGAGCCCGACGCGCCAATCGTGGGCGAGTCCGGCCGGATGAACAACAACTACGAGCACGACCTCCGCAACAACTTGGCCGCCGTCATCGACGAGTTGGACCAGCGAGGCATCATCGATCGGCATCGGTTGGGGCTGGGGGGGCATTCATACGGCGCCTTTGGGACGGCCAACGCGATGGTGCATACGCCCTTCTTCAAGGCCGGCATCGCCGGAGACGGCAACTACAATCGCACCTTCACGCCGCTGGGCTTCCAGTCGGAGCGCAGGCACCTTTGGGATGCGCGGGAGGTGTATCTGGGCATGTCTCCCTTCATGTACGCCAACAACCTGACCGGCGCCCTCTTGATCTATCACGGACTCCACGACCAGAACGTGGGCACGGCGCCCGATCACGCGCCCCGGCTCTTTCATGCCCTGAACGGCCTGGGAAAGGACGCGGCAATGTACCTCTACCCCTTCGAAGGGCACGGCCCCGCCACGCGGGAGACGTTGCTGGACCTCTGGGCGAGGTGGACGGCGTGGTTGGAAGTGCACCTCAAGCCGGAGGAGTCGCGCCCGATCACTTAAGCGCCCGAGAGACCTCGCGGCCGCCGGCGGGCGGAGAGTCTGCTACGCCAAGCCGTCGATCACGTTCAGCAATCGGTCCACGTCCGCCCGATTGTTGAACATTGAGATTGACGCCCGCAGCAAGCTCCCGCCTTCCTGAAACGTGACGGCGACGCCTGCGCTCCGAAGAGCCGCCGCGAGGCGTTCCTGGTCAAGGCCGTGATAGAAACTGACGATGGCCGAGCGCGTTTCGGGCGGAGTGAAGAGCCTCATGCCGAGGTCTTCCGCAGCCTCTCGCAGTTCGCCCGCGAGCCGGACGGAATGGCGTTCCACGCGCTCAAGCCCCACCTCCTCCAAGAAGGCCAAGGCGGCGTCCATCGCGGCCACCGATCCGTGCGCCGCATTCCCGTACTCAAGGAGTCGCGCGTCTCGCCGGAGCCGGAAGCGATGATCCGGCAAGGCTTCGGCAACCTGACGGTGGCCGAATCGATCCGGTCTGAGCCACTCCATGTGTTCCCGGCGCACGTAGAAAGGGGCGCAGCCGTAGTCCGCGAAGAGCCACTTGTATCCGTTGCCGCACGCAAAATCGACGCCCTGAGCGCGCAGGTCGACGGGGAAGGTCCCGAAGGCCTGAATTCCATCGGCGAAGAGGTAGGCGCCGACCGAATGAGCCGCCGCCGCAAGATCGGGGAGATTGTGGCGGAACCCGTTGCGGTTGGAGACCCAGGCCACCGAGAGAAGGCGCGTGCGATCATCCACCATGGCTGCGAAATCCGCTGGCGCGACAACGCCGTCGCGCGCCCGCACGATCCGGAGCTCTACTCCCAGGGTTCGCTCGATTTCCCGATAGAGCACGAAGGCGGTTGTGAAGTGCAGTTCGTCGACGACCACGTTGTCGCCGGGGCGCCAGTCGATCCCCTTCGCCACGATGTTCTCGCCGTCGCTGGTGGAGTATAGGAGTCCGATCTCATCCTCGCGGGCTCCGAAAAGGCGAGCGAATCGGGCGCGGGCCCGGCCAAGAGCGCGGGCGCGGGATCCGGGATCCCGGTAACGCGCCCTCTCAAGCGCATGCGCCGCAAGCGCATCGTGCACGGGAGAGGGGATGGGGCCCATCGAGGCGGAGTTTAGGTAAGCCAGTTCTTCGGTTACCGAGAAAGCGTCCCGAACCCCCAGCGGATCATCTCCGCTTTCGCGGGCGCCGGCTTCGGAGTCCGCCTCCTCGGAGCATGCGAAGCCGGACGCCAAGAGCGCTCCGCTCGCAGTCTGCTTCAGGAATTGACGACGGTCGGGCGCATCCGCGCCGCTCGCGTCCGAAGGGCGCGCGCAGTGCCGGGACACTCGGCGATTACGGACGGAGGACACGGAAGATGCTTGCAAGCGCGATCCGACGCGCAGAGCCGCCTCCGCCTCTCCGCCGCGTCTTTTCTTTCACGGTGCTACGAGGTCGCCCGGCTCACGACGCGCGTCTGAGCAAACTGTCTGTGGCCCTCCACGGACTTGTGAAAGCCGAGTCCGCTTTCCTTGGCTCCGACCCACGGGGCGCCGCACGCGCCGTAGCAGCCTTGGTTCACGCCGATCATCCCCGCAGTCAGTCTACGCGCAACCGCCGCCGCGCTTTCGGGCGCGCCAAAGACCGCAGCCCCAAGCCCAAAGGGCGTGTCGTTGGCGCGCGCAACCGCCTCGTCCACATCCCGCACCTCGGTGACGCATGCAACCGGTCCAAAGGTCTCTTCCCGAGCAATGGCCATTTCGTCCGTGACTCCGGTAAGCACCGTCGGGGCCACAAAGACTCCGTCGGGGGCTCTCGCGCCGGCGGCGATCTCCGCGCCCATGTCGACGGCGTCTTGAATCTGCGACACGACGCGTTCTCGCTGAGAAGCGTTCACCATCGGCCCCATCTCGGTCTTGGGGTCCAGTCCGTCTCCCATGCGGATGTCGCGCGCAGCCTGGACGAGTCGCTCGCTAAACTCCCGGGCGACCTCCGAGTGCACGAAGATCCGTTCCGTGGAGACGCATACTTGGCCGGCGTTGCGAAAGGAGTTGAAGGCTGCAAACTCGGCGGCGCGTTCGATGTCGGCGTCCGGCAACACGATAAGCGGGTCCTTCCCTCCCAGCTCCAAGATCACGCGCTTAAGCGACTTGCTTGCCTGGGCCATGACCTCCTTGCCGACTTCGCGAGAGCCGGTAAAGGCGATGAGATCGACATCCGAGCGGACCAAGGCCCTGCCCTGAGCGTCGGCCCCGTGCACGACTTGAAGGACGCCCGGCGGCAGATCGCGCCCAAGGATGTCGGCGTAAAGCTGCCCGCAGAGCGGCGTCTCCTCGGATGGCTTGAAGACCACCGAGTTGCCTGCGACCAAGGCCGGAGGCACCATCCAGTTGGGCGTTCCGATCGGAAAGTTCCAAGGGGTGATCGAAGCGCATACGCCCAAGGGGTCGCGGTAGAGCACGGAGCGCGTCTTTCCGTCGTCCAGCGTCTCCGGCGCGAGCGCCCGCTTCATCTCCTCCATTTCCTCCAGCATTGGATCGCCGGCGAAGCGGTCCACCTCAAAGCAGGACTCTTCGAGCGGCTTTCCCATCTCCACCGTGATCAAGCGAGCAAGCTCGTTCCTCCGCGCAGCGAATTCGCCCGCGGCAGAGGAGAGTCGGGCGATTCGCTCGCCTACCGCAAGAGCTCCCCATTCGCGCTGCGCCGTATGGGCTTTATCGACGATTCCCGGGATGCCCGCGGGGTCCGTAAGCGGCACGCCGCCGATCGCCTCGCCAGTGAGGGGGTTAACGGAAATCAGCGTTTGCGCTTCAAGCGCGGTGGACGACACTCGTGGCGACTCCCCAAGCAGTGGAGTGGATCCTGGTTTCTCCGAGCACAAAATTACCAAGGACCGAAGGCGGCGGCGCCGAAGGTTGCATGCAGTCGGGACATCTTTCTCGAGGGTCGACTTGGCCGATGGCGTAGCGATCATGCCCGGTCAGCGATTTCGCTAGGTCAGGCGCTGTCTCGCTGATCTTCATCAGCCATTTCGCAGCGGCCAAAGGCGGTCTGCGAAAAGCGACCGCGCCGCATACATCGCAAAGGCCTCTAACAGGCCGTGGCGGAAGGGGGTCGTGGAAGAGTCCTTGGCGGAGGCGCGAGTTGTGAGCGATTCGCTTGATTTGGCGAATTCGGCTAAGAAAAGCCGAGAATTCTACGCTTGAATCGCGTTTCGAGGCTTTCGAGACCAAAAACGCGCGAAATCAGGCCGAATAAAGCAGAAAACACGCCTCCAGCGTCGCGTTCGGACATACTTCTCCCGGCGAGGCGCCCCGCCGGGCCCCTCGGCGTGCCGCCCCCGAACGCTCTTCGGAAGATCAGGCTCAGGTTGAAGGCCGACGCGTGAATCAGCAGCCTCTTCTCGACATTCTCCCTTCCCCTCAAGTGCACCCTCCGCATCCCCCGGTGTTCAGCAGGTGCGCGAAGTTCCGCTCGAGCTTCTCGCCCCGCATGCGGAAGGAGACGCCGACCGCGCTCCCCGCGTATCCTGCGCCGATTCGCATGCGTCGGCGCCTTCGCGTCCGGATCCCTCGCCCAGTTCCTGCGGCCCCGGTTCGGCTCGCTCACGTAGCTCCGAAGCCCCCGGGCCTTCAAGCTCTTCATCGTCGCGTTCGAGTGATACCCCTTGTCGCAGACGACCTCTTCGGGCCGCAGCCCCTCCTCCTCCAGATGGCGCGACGCTTCGTCCAGCGTGCCTTCAATCGACGCGCAGTCTCCTCCCTCCGTCGACTGGATCGTCACGGCGACGACGGCGCCGCTCTTCATGTCCGCCGCCTGCTCGAACTTGTGCGCGAAGCGCGTCCTTCCGTCCTTCATCTTCGCAATGCGCGCCTCGGGATCGGTCGGCGACTCCCACTCCCGGTTCGACGCCTTCTTGGGACGACGCCGATCCAGCTTGATCAGCTCCTCCCTCGTCGGCGTCTCGATCCCCGACGCCTTCGCCAGCTGGTTGCGTGCGAGCGGCGAGCGCGCTATTCATTAGGCGGCGTGGCTTGGACGCCGTAACCCATCTTTAGCTTGGGAGCCGCTTACTTATGAGTACTCAAACCCGCTGGTCCGCTGGTCCGCTGGTCCTATTGTTCACCCTCGTCGCGATGTTGGGGGGGTGCGCCCTTGTCGACGATGACCCCCTCTCTCTGGAAAGAGGGATGACCGAGCAGGAGATGTTGGAGGCGTACGCGGACTCGGTTGTAGAAAGCCTAGGCACACCCCCCGAAGGGCGCGACCCGCTTCAAATGGCGGTATGGAATAGCATAATAAATCCCGAAAGCCTTATGCAAATCGGTCCGTATCAAATAGCTTCCCCGGAGGAGGTTGCCCGTTACAAGGAGGGTCCCAGTTACAGGGAAGAGCTCAACAATGAGGTTGCCCGTTACAAAGAGGAGCTCAAGTGAGGGCGTACGCGCTGGCGGTGGTCGCGGCGGTCGACGTGAAGGTGCCGATTCCGACGAAAATGAACGCCTTGGGCGGGCGGAGGTTTGCGGGGGTGCTGGGCTGATGGGTTGGCTTGGGAATTTTAGGTGGTTGGGCGGGGTTTGGTCGAGTCGTAGAGGCGGCGCATGGAGCCGCCTTCGAGGCGGATGCGGTGGGCGTTGTTGAGGAGTCGGTCGAGGATGGCGTCGCCGAGGGTTTGGTCGCCGATGGCTTCGTGCCAGTGTTCGACGGGGACTTGGGAGGCGAGGATGGCGCCTTGGCGGGCGTAGCGGTCGTCGAGGAGTTCCAGGAGGTCGAGGCGGCCTTGGTCGGAGATGGAAGCCAGGCCCCAGTCGTCGAGGATGAGCAAACGGACTTTCGCGAGTCGCTGGACGAGGCGGGGGCAGAGCCGTCGGCGCGGGCGAGGGCGAGATCGTCCATGAGGCGGGAGACGCGGTAGTAGCGGGTTGAGAGGCCGAGGCGGCAGGCTTGATGGCCGAGGGCGCAGGCGAGGTAGGATTTGCCGGATCCGGTCGGACCGACGAGGAGGACGGACTGGCCGTCGCGGATCCACTGTCCGGAGGCGAGTCGAAGGAGGACGGAGCGGTCGAGGCCGCGTCTGGCTTTGAAGTTGATGTCTTCGACGGCGGCGTCGAGGTGAAGTTTGGCGGCGCCCTTGAGGCGGACGTATCACGGCGTGCGCAGCCCGTCGATGTCGTGATCATTGCCGCCGCCGCTGGGCCCCGACGCCCGATCGAGATCAGCACGAGCTCGCCCGGATACCGGTCCTTGATCCATTGATGCACCGGACTGTCCCACCGGGGCCAGTTCGCCCAGCGCAAGACGCCGGGGACGCCGACTGCGATGCTTCGTCCGCTTGCGCCGACGCTCCCACAAGCCCGTCTCCAGCACCAGCGCCGCACCGTCTCGATTCCCGCTTTCCTGCCCGTCTCCCGCTGCGAGCAGCGTCGGCCCGAAGGTCCTCGCGCTGCGGATCGCGCGCCATATCGAGCGCCTTCTCCCGCAAGGACCGCGGCAGCGTCCGATTCGACAGCCCGCCGAGCAACCCGTGCACCGCCGCAGCGTCGCCTTTTATCCTGAACTTCGCCAGCAGACGCCGGAAATAACCGCTGTCACCCCCAGACGCCGCGCCGCCTCTGCTCCCGAAAGCGCCCCTCGCCCGCCTGCCTCAAGACGTACAGACGGTCCCGCTCCTTCAACGTCAGCTCCATGCACACCTCCCCCTTTCGAGTCCCTCGCCGCCCCGAAACGAACGAATACCGAAAGAGGACATTTCTACCGAGAGAAGGGAGAACATTTCTACTTTGGCACGACAGGTCATAATGTCTGCATCGTCTTCGCGGCTATTTCAACCTCTCCAAACGCCTGCCGCATACCGGAAACCCTGTTGCGTTAGCGAAAGCGGGCCAGGACCGGGAGGTGATCGCTTGTTGTTCGCCGGTATTCGGAGATGACGGTGTCCACGCGGTGGACCGAGACCGACTCCGCCTCGTACCAAGCCATCGCTTCGTCCGAAGCGAGAATGTGGTCAATCATGTCCTCATAGCCCAGAATTGAGGTCTCTCTCCGCGCGCTAAGGGCCGCCGTAGGAAAGACCCAGTCGGGATGGGCGTCCACCAGAGTCCGATACGGCGTGTCGCGGCCATGGCTGATCGACTCGTCCACATCGTCGTTCCAGTCGCCCGCGACAAGGACGGGAACGTCTGGCCAACGTTCGTCCAAGTACGCCGCGAGGCCTTCGCCTGCGCGTTTTCGTCTGGCCCAAGAGACCGTATCGGCGCTGGCTTTAGCGTGCAGCGCGATCAGGACGACGCGCCTCTCTTCGCCCGCAACCATCGTCTCGACCTCCACCTCCATCGGCGGGCGTCCCGCAAACTCGTAGTCCAAATCGGCGAGGATGATCTTCGCTGACAGGAGTCTCACCGTGCTCTTTCTGTAGAGGATGCCGACCTTGAGTTCCCCGGCATGGTAGGAGGCGGAGCCGCCCTCCACCGAGGGGTCGCTTGCGAGAAGGCCGCCGTAATCCGGAAGGCTGTCCAAGAGAGCTTGGAATGCGCCTGAGTTGGACGCCTCTTGAATCGCCCATAGATCGGCGTCCGTCCCAAAGATTACGTCGCGCACCCGGATGCGCTGCAGTATTTCGTCGGACGGGCCGGCGCCGGGGTTTCCGAAGAAGAGCAGATTCCAAGTACCGATATCCAGCGTGGCGTCGGTGCCGAAGCCGGGAATCGCAACGGACGGGTACTTGGGCGCTTCGGGCGGAGACACCGAACCGGGAAGGCTCGCCGGGCCGTCGCCGCAGCCGCCCAAGAAGAAGAGACAGGCGACGACAGCGCATCTTCGAGCGATCGCCAACGCGGTGGTCATGGCGCCTACCTTGCAAGCTCCCGCAAACGCTCTTCCGCATGCGCAAAGCGGGCAAGCAAATTGGGGATTGGCGCGCCGCCGTAGCCGACGCGCAGACGCTGCCGCGAGCTTTCCAGAACGAGCAGGAGCCGCTCGGCGGCCCGCCTTCTCGCTTCCGGGACCGTGCTTCCGACCTCGCCGATCCAGACCGGGCCCGTGTGGGCGAAGGGCGCCTCGTCCATTGAGGGCCAACGGGTCGCTCCTCCCCGAGCGCGGGCAGCTACCCATCCTGCCTCGGGAAGCTCCAGGGTCCCTGAAATGCTCCGCCTGCCAGGTCGTGCAAGCCCCAACGCAGAGTGCGCCACCCGCCCGTTCACGAGAATGTCGACGGTGTCGACTTCGGAGGCGGTGGCGAGCTCCAGCGTCCAAGCAGCGGTCCGGGACCCCTCTGTCGCATCTCCCGGGCGCGCCGCCTCTTCCTCTTCGGAAGCATCCAGTATCTGGAAATCCAGATAGGGCCCATTGCTCGCGAATGAGCGACCCTCCTTCAACGCGCGGAGGAAGGCAGACCAGTCTTGGGCGCTCTCCGCGCGCACAAAGACTCGCACCGCGCCGACGGCCATCGTCCGGTAGAGGTTGAGCATCACATCCGTGCCGGCGGATGGCGCAACGGGAATACCAAGATTGAGAAACTCGTGCCAGAGCGAGACCGTTCCTGGGGCGCTGCTCCAGAGACAAAGAAGCTCGAGCAGATCCACGTCGCCCAGCACCGCGTCCGCGACTAGGGAGATCGGCACCCTGGCGCGTCCTTGGGGCGCGAAAGGGTTGGAGACGCCGACGGGATGGACGTAGTAGCCTAGGCCGCCTTGGGCATGGGCAAAGTCCAAGACCTCTCCGTTGGTGCGATCATCCGCTCCGTACACTTCATAACCGGGGCCCCAGATCCAAGGCCAGTGCAGCCTTGACGTGCCGATCAGCCCCATATGCCCGAGAAAGTGCGACCGCACTTCTTGACCAATGCGAATGTTTGGACCTTCTCCGGTGCGCCGCCACCCCCAGAGCGCTTGGTCTTCAAAGCGATTGTGCAGGTTGGCGAGGAGAGGCGTCGCGACGTCCAGCGCCTCCCCCAGCATCTTGGGCGCGATGTCTTCCGGGGAGAGCTGGTAAGGGCCTCCATAGTTGAGGTGAAGGTGCAGATCCGCGGATGTCCAGCCTTCAGCTGGGGCGTCCCAAAGCGGATCCAGCTCGATTTCCGCCACGGTGGTGGCGCCGGGGATGATCTCCGCCTCCACGACCTCCTCGGGCGCGGCAAGCCCTTGCACGGCTGAAATGCGCGCGATCCCTGCAGGCAAGAGAAGATCCGTAGCGCCTGGACTGTAGAAGAAGACCCGTCCATTCGCGCCGTCGAAGTGTGCCTGGCCGGACTCAGGGACCATTGGGTGGTCGTTCTTGTCCAACACGGCAACTCGCGCAGGCGCCGGCCCTTTGCGGGCGCGGGTTCTTGTCACGACGCGCAGCGTCCCCATCTCCTCGCCCCAGTCCCAGCTTCGCACCACCACCTCGCGGGGCGTTCCGCCGCCCGAGCTCGTCTTCATGAGTCGGAGCGTCTCGTCGTCCTTGGCCTCGGAGTAGTAGATCCACTTTTCGTCCGGACTCCATGCAGGCGCGAGCGGAAGTCCGCTTGCCAGCGCAATCGGGCTTTCAGGCCTCTGGACGCTGTGAATTCGCAGCTCCCAACCGTCGCTCGTGGGCCAGTTCACCGCGAATAGAGCCCCGGATGGAGAGAGGGCGGGTCGCGCCATGGAAGCGATATTGCCCTCGACCAGCGTCAGAGCTCTGCCGCCTGTTCCCTCGCCGCCAAATCGCAGGAGCTCGACCCGATTCCCGCCCCGCTTTGCGAGGTACAGAAGGCCGGACCCATCAGGGAGCGGCTGGGGCTTCATCGAAATGCCCCCGTGGTCGGTGACCTGCCGTACCTCTCCTTCCGAAATCGCCCACAAGTCAAGCGGTCCGCCCATGCCCGAGGTGAAGTAGAGCGTGCCTCCGTCGCCAGAGTATGCGGGATCCAAATCAAGCGCGGGAGAATCCACCACCAGCGCTTCGATCCCCGTTGCGGTATTGATCGAGTAGATCCCGGTGTCGCGACCATTGTCCCTGACGAAGGCGATGAGGCGCCCCTCCGGGTGCCATGCCGGGCGCGAATCCACGCCTTTGCCTTTTGTCAGCCGGACTGCGATTCCATCCTCCAAGTTCATGAGCCAAAGCCAGCCGCGGTGCGCGAAGGCGACGCTGGTTCCGTCTGGCGAAGGGACTGCGTCCAAGGGTCCGTTTGCGAGGGTCGGGAGCTCGTATCCCTCCAAGTAGACATGGTGGCCGTATCCGTCCACCTTCGGGTAGCGGTTTGTCCACTGGGAGGCGGAAAGAGATCCGGTTGCCGCGGTCCAGAGGAGAGCCAATGAAAAAGCTCGGACGCAAACCGGCTTCAGGGCCGCATGCCAGTCCCGGCAAGGAGAAGAAAGCACGGAGACCTCACATTTCACGGAGCGAACCCGTCGGAGCGAAAAGCTATGCGGAGAAAGCTGCGCGTCGCAAGAATCGATAACGCTCAAGCGAGGGAAATGTCGGCCGAACCAATGCTCGCCGCTGCTTCCAAATCCTCCGTCGAAGCGACTTCCGCGTTCTAGCCCGAACAGCCCCACGCGGGCTCCAGCCAACCCCGCGCGCAGGCAAGCTGCTTCAGATCCTCCAGGCGGGTCTCTTTCGGCGGGCCCTTGCTGCCCCGGACGAGTATCGACAGATCGGAATCCGGCGGTCGATCTCTCGCAAAGCCCTCCGCCCCCAGTCGAAGGAGCTCTTGGTCGCCCGCCGCCAGCCGCTGCAGGTTGGCGCACCCCGCTGCATGACTTTGTCGACAAGCGATTTCGAATTCGCGCGCAGCGCCTCCATAGTCCTGGTCAAGCCTCACCAAGAGTACCCCAAACTCGTTGCAAGCCCATCCCGAGCCCAAGTCGCAGAAGTTCTGCAACATCACGCCGGAGTAGTCGCAGGCCCGCGCATTCCCCTTTTCGCATGCCTTGTTCCAGTACGGGTAGTACTGCCCGGGGTGATTGTCGCCGACCATCCCTCCCAAGCTCAGCCCCGCAAAGATCGCGCCCCAGCTTCCCACCGTGACCAGCCGCCGCTTCGACCCTCCTGGACGCTGCAGCTTCGCAAATCCCGGAGCGCCCCGCTGCCTTAGCGCGCCGGCAAAAGCGTCCAGCCGGGGAGCCAAGAGATTAAGGAGCGGCACCGGGAGCAGCTTATCGTAGAACGTCGGAGCCCCAAATAGCTCAAGGAGGTACGCGCAGAAGAACACCAAACAGCCATACAGGACCCCGAAGAGTACTCGCCCGCCGTCAGAGCGAGGCGAAGTGGCTGGATCCGTAAAGAGGAGGTGCAGCCCCAAAAAGACCGACACGGGCACGTAGGCGTCGTAGAAGAAAAATATGCCAGCGGCCTGTTCGTAGACCAGCGATAACCCGAGAAGCGTCAGCACGGCGGGGAGCGTCATCATCGCCGTGCCGAAGATCAGCTGCGCGGGGAGCGAGACAAGGAAGATGACGAGGAACATTGCCGGAGGCAAGAACTGGGACTGAGCTATCTCGATTCCCATTGTGACGCCGGTCCCGCCCGTCAAAATCAGGACCACGGCGGCAATAAAGAGCGCCAGCGCAGACGGATTGAAGATGTGTCTAGACTTCCCGCCCAGCTGCCAGCGCACAAACTCCTTGCCGGTGTACACGAGCGCGATCATCAAGAATTGGGCGAAGAAATAGGACTCGGTAAACCAGAGGAAGAGGTTGACCGAAAAGACCACCGGAATCGGACCGAAGCCCAGCGTATAATGCCCGCGCCGGTGCAGCGCGTACATGCACTCCAATGCAATGGCCAGAAGAAGCTGGGCGGCGACCATGGGCATCCAACGTCCGACCATCGGCGCCGAGAGGCCCCACCAGAGGATCAGCGAGCCTTGAGCCAGCGTCTGCATCCAGTGCGGCAGCACCGCGCGGAACGAAACTTGAATGTGCTTTCTTCCGCGAACGCACTCTAATCCTAGCCAACAGCTCCATAGAATGATCGCGAGCGCCGCAAGCAAAAACGAATATCGAATGCCAACCTGCGCCCACGCCGCTGGAATCAGGAGAAAGAGCGGAAGCGCGCCTGCAATCCCAAGCGGGAGGCTTAGCGGAGCGATTGAGGCGCGAGCCTTCTCCCTGTCCACAGCTTTTCTCTATTTAGAGTTGACCAACGGGTGGCAAGGCTGACGCGAGTCTCCGTCTGGAAACGGTCCTGAAGAAAGACTCCGCGGCCACAAACAACAGACGCCGGGCAGCAACGTCACGACGCGGGCATCAATAGCCCGCGCCACACCAAAGGGGGTCCATCCGGCTTGTCGCCGCCTGTCATTTGCGCCAATAGGCAAAAAGACAACGCAAGCGCGGCGGCCGCCATCAGCGACAATCGAGGGCGCGTCGTGTTCTCGACATCTCTGCGGCACGAAGAACTACAAGCCGCCCTCCGGAGGCTCCAACAACCCTCCGGAGGGCGGCTTGCCTTAAGAAACAACAAGCACATGAACGTCCGCTAATTCGCTACATCGTAAAGCACAAGTCCTTGACCTTCTCGTTGACTTGGCACTCGTCCAAAGCAATCGGAAGACAGGAGGCGCGCCGCGCTACAGTGGCCTTATACACCACGCCCCCGCCGTCCAAGTGGGGATGATCCCACCGGTGCAGATCCCAAAGCCTGCGACCTTCCAGCCACATTGTGAGGTGGCGTTCGCGATCCAGAATATCCCATCCGGACATTGATGTCGGATGCGCTCCGCCTTCTTCTCCGCCGGTAATCTGACCGATGTTGCCGTCCGCCTCCAAGGCCGGAAGTCGAAAGTACGCTCTCATTTCGTTGATTTTCTCCATCGCCTTGTTGAGGTCGCCCGCCCTTAGCGCCGCTTCGGCCTCGATCAAACGCATCTCCGTACCCTTGACGAGCGGAATGTCATTGTCGCGCGTGGGGTACTTGTCCTGTCTATAGTGGATCGTCTCTCCGTCCGCGCCATTTCCGCTGGGACAGCCGGATGCGCTATTTGAGCAGTCAGTCCACGGCGTGCGCGGGTCGCCTGCGCCGTACGTTCCGACTAGCGTGCCCCACGCTGACACCTCATGCCTGCCGTGCGTCTCGTTCCAGATCTGACTGGTCTCTCGGGCGGAATTTGAGGAGTACGCTGCCGCAAATTCGAAATCGGTCGGGACCATTGCCGCTTGCGAAGCAGCTGCGGACCAATTGCCCTGCCCCATATAGATCTGTGCAAGAGCGCCCTTCGCCGCCGTCGAGATCAACGCATCGCTGCCAGCGTGCGACTCAGCTTGTTGCAGCAGCGGGATTGCGCGATCAAAAGCGGTCTGCCGATTCATTGCTTCACCGGTGTCGACCTCTCCGCCCGGTCCGGGGTTCTCCGCGGAGTACGGATCGCTAAAGACGGTTTGGCAGAAGTTCTCGCCAAACCACCGATTAGCGAGGCCGCCGAACAAATAGGCCTTCGCTGTGAGTTGGTTGCCTTGAAACTGATACCCCTCAATATCCGCCATCCGAAGCAGTCCTCCTTCGGCGACCCACCTGGCTCTCTGTACGCCTGCCCAGAATCCGTTGGAGTCCTCCGAATCAAACAAACCTCGACGATAGCGCCCAGTGGAGAAGTAACTGCCCGACCCGACAATCTCGTCGGACATAATCGCGGTGGTGAAGGCGATATTGTCGTACGATACGGAAAAGTCCGCGGACATTCCAGTCACAAGGGACTTGACGCCCTCGGCCGTGTTAAGGTCGGCGTCCAAAATCCGACCTGGATTCTCAACATCAAATAGGCTGGAGTCGCATGCTGATGCGGCAAACAATCCGAGCAGCAAAAGACCCGCCCGAGATCCCGTCCGGTTCTTCATCGCAACTTTCATGTGCTTCTCCTAAAAGTTGACGTGGACGGAGAGGTTGAAGCTCCGTATCGGCGGAAGGTTGTAGTACTCCTGCCTGAAGAGCACTTCCGCCGAGCCATCCTCAAACGCTTCTGGATCAACTCCCTCGAAGTCCGTGAAGGTAAAGAGGTTGCGACCTTGGAGCCTGAGCGTCGCTGCCGTGAACTGACTCGGCAGCCACTCTACCGGAACCCTGAAGCTCATGGAGGCGGAGCGAATCTTGAAAAAGTCCGCCGGCTGGGTCCACATGCCGTAGCGCACCACCGAAGGATCGCAAAGAGCTCGCTCGCCCGCCGTAAGGGAGGACTGCTGGTCTGCGTCGAGCTTTGCGAAGGTATCGCGGCAGAGCGGCCAAACCCTGCGCCGCGTGTTCTGGTAGGCGGTCCCGGAGGAGAGCCAGTGGCCGGCCATCCCCTCGCCGACCACGTCAAAGGTGAGCCTTGACCCTAAGCCAAGCGTCATGTTGACGCCGTACGTCTGCGCCGGGGTCGTCGGTCCCAAACACTGGTCTGCGTATTCAGGAGCGGCGACCTCGTCAGGGTTCTGGACGCGGTCATGGCAGAACGCGGGAAGCGGGAAGTGGACCATTTCGCCCGGCGTGCAGCCTTGTCCGATGAAGCCGTTGCCGTCAAAGTCGCCTCCGTTGGCCATTTCGGTTGTGCACTCGACTGGAGCCTTCACGTAGTTTCGCCAACCGAAATTGATGGTCTCCAAGCCTCCCAGGTCTAGGACCCTGGACTTATTCGTAGAGAGTCTTCCCCCCAAGTCCAGCGCGATCAGATCGGTGGTCAGGACGTTGGCGTTGACGGCGATCTCATGGCCGGTATTGGAAATCTCTCCGACGTTCTCCAACTGCGTGCCCACAAATCCGCCCGACGGCAGCTGCGTCACTGGAATCAGCGCGTCGGTCGTTTTCTGGTTGAAATACTGGTACTCGTAGGAAATGCGATCACCGAACGTCGTTCCTTCAATTCCTAGCTCGAGCTCGCGCGTTCGCTCAGGCCCCAAGTTCGGATTCCCCAAGTTGTCCGGGGTCACGCCGGGCTGCCCGTTGTCGCCCGCCACGGAGGACCACGTCTTGGTGGCGTCAAATAGCCCAGGGGCCTTTCCGCTGTCCCCGAAGGCGCTTCTGAGTTTCATGGAGCCCAGCGCCGACGGAAAGAATGCCTCGTCTGAGATCACGTAGGAAAGCGAGGCCTTGGGGTAGGTCTGCAATCCGAAGTCCTGACCGAAGGCGGAGTGCCCATCAATCCGCAGTCCGCCGGTGATGAATAGCCGGTCGCCAATGCCGATAAGTTCCTGTACGAAGAAGCCGCCGCTTGTTACGGTGCTGTTCGCCTCAAAGGCTTCGGTGATGGCGCCGGACTCCAGCACTTTCGCGCCGGGTCCGGAGAAATCGCGCCCGAACCCATTGGTGCCGTGCCTAAAGTCGTTGTACAGCTGGCCCCCGACTGAGGTCGTGGAGCGAATCCCGAAGAAATCGCGACTGTAGGCGCCCGCGTAATCGAAGGTGAGTTTGCGGAAGATTGCTTCGTCTGTTTCGCGATCGCCCAGCGGCACGTAGAAGTAGCCCCAAGGCTTCTCTTCAAAGTACACCTCCCTTACCCAGTCGATCCCCGCGTTTAACCGATGATCCATCCCTTCGATCGGATTCCAGATCACGTTTAGGCCGCTCGTGAAATGATCCTTGAGGCTCGTGAGGCTCATCTCCAGGATTTGCCCATCCTGATCGTTCGTATAGTCCGACCCCCCCCGGAACACGTTGAGCAGCATGCCCTCGGCGTTATTCCCGTCGGGTACCCAAACGGTGTTGCGGTGCGCATAGTTCGTGTTGAAACGCACGTCCAGTCCATCCGCAGGCGCAAAGGAGAAGTTGCCCCGGAGGTCCCAAGACCCCTGTCCCTGTTCGGGCCTTGCGGTACCGTCCTCAAAGAGTCCGGTGTTGAAGACGCCGCGGTTGTCGCCCCAGCGCCCGGACATGAAGTAGTTGGCCCCTTGACCGCCGCCCCGAACGCTGAGGTTATAGCTCTGCGAGTGGCCGTTCTTCAGCCATGAGCCGCTCGTCGGACAGGTAACGTCGGCCGGAAACTGCGGATCGCCGCTCGGGAAGCTATCGTTCCCGACGAAATTGCAGTTGTTCATCCCGAGCCCCGTGGGGTTCACGTCGAACGCCGGGCCGACGTGGCCCATCGTGTTGATTCCCTGGTCGATCGTCAAAGACCAAGACGGCGCCCCCGACACGCCTCGCTTCGTAAAGACCTGAATCACGCCGCCTGCGGCTTCCGTGCCGTAGAGCGTTGTCGCGGCCGCGCCCTTGATGACCTCCACCCGCTCGATGTCGGTCGGGTTGATGTCGTCAAAGGGGTTGGTCTGCTGATTGGCCTCGTCGGAGTGAATGATCCCCCGCTCCCTGACCCTGACGCCGTCGACGTAGATCAGGGGCGAGTTGCTGAAGTTGATCGAGTTGTTCCCCCTCAGCTTGATCGTGGAGCCCGCGCCGATCTGACCGCCGTTGTCCAAGACGGTCGCCCCCAAGGTGCGGCCTTGAAGGATGTCTGCGGTGGAGCCCAGCGGAGCATTTTGGAAGATCTCCTCATTCAGCTGAGTGACTGAATTTCCAATCTCCCTTCGCCGCGAGGCTCCGGCGGTGCCGGTGACGACGAGGCCCTCGAGGCTGACCGCTTCGGATCTCAGTTGGAAATCCTGCGATACGGTCCCGCCGGCCGAGACGGTGACCTCCACGGTCTCGGTCGAGTACCCGATGTACACCACCTGCATCGTGTGGGTGCCGGCCGGTACTCCGGCAAGCACGTAGCGGCCAACGTTGTTGGCCTGGATCCCGATCTCAAGCTCCGGAATGCCGACTTGCGCCATGGCGACGGGCTGGCCGGTCGTCGCGCTTCGCACGACTCCGGTGACCGATCCGGTCTGCCCGGCCAACTGCGCGGATCCGCCCAGAATCAGGGCGAAGGCAGCTAGAGCCAAAGAGGGGACATTGGCGGCGCGAAACGCCGCCCTTCGAACGTGTGTTGGTAGCATTCTACCTCCAGTTGAGGAATTTCTCAGGCGCACATTGCACCGCTACAAGAATCGGTACACGGGCGGCAATGCGCAAGTGGCGCGGGCGAACGGAAATGCTGCGGGCAAACGGTAAGGTTGGAGTCGCCTTCAGCGACCGATCGGAATCCGGAGTCGGAGGACTGGGGCGAAGGCCTCGTCTCCGTCCTCGTCGCCTGGGCCTCCGGGGGCTTGTCTTCCCTCTTCGAAGCCCAGCCAGGCGGCGACGCCGATTCCCCCGACCACGGCGGCGGAGAAGAGAAGACTCTTCCCGGGATTGCCTTCCCGCCGTTCGATTTCCAAGATCGAGGCTCGGTGGAGCAAGGCGCGGCGCTGACTCCCGGGGGCGGTCAGCAAGAGGTGGGCGGTGTCGCCCTCAAGCTGCACGAAGCGTCCCGAGACGAGACCGTTTGCGTCCGCGAACGCCACCAGTTCGCCGAGCTCTTGAGGGGCGAGGCGCATCCGTACCTGTTCCCGGGGCGCGAGCTCGGAGATCGCGGCGGGCCGGTAGCTTGCGCACCCGCCAAAGGCGAAGACGCAGAACAGGGCAACGAAAAGAGCATTGCGTCGCTTCATTGAGGTCTCCGTTCCACTTTCACCTCTGGCCAGCTTCCAGAGTCCGCTCCGTCGAGAAGACCAGATTGCTCGCCCTTGAGGCGCTTGTTGAAAAAAGCCAAGGTCCACGCGTTAATAATCTCGTGGCCGCGGCGGGGGGAAAGCGCCGGCGCGCCGCCAAACTGAAAAAGAACCAGATCCGAAAAGCTCCCGTGACTTGCTCCGTTGATCGCGAGCGCGAGGCCCGGGCCCGAGGAGGCCGACATGAACGAGGCGTCGGTGGCTTTGACCGTCGCAATGAGATCGTTGAGCGCCGCTCGGGCTTCCTCGGGGTCGGGGGATCCAGCAGGAGGTTCGGGGGTCTCGTTCGCCCGAAAAAGGAGGTAGGGCTTCGTCGAGCCGACCGAAGGGGCGCGACCAAACAGCTGGCCGTCGTGGTTTGCGGCGGCATCCACCCTCTCGTCGACGACTAGGAGCTCAAATGCGGCGGCTCCTCCGAAGGACCACCCGTAGGCTCCGATCCGTTCAGCGTCCAGTCTGTCCGCCAGAGACTCGCCAACGTCGCCGGCCAAGATGCGGTCGAGTACAAAGCGAGAGTCGGCCACCCACTCCGGGAAGTGGTGTTCCTCCAAGTAGGCCCAGCTGGCGCGAGCGTCGCGAGCGAGGTCGCCCGAGGGCTCCGGAAAGAGCAGCGTGTCGGGAACCGTTGAGCGTCCGTCCGGCCCAAAGCGGCTGCGGTTGAACCCGTTATGGCCGATTGAGAAAACGACGTAGCCGTGGCTGGCCATCTCCAGCGTCGTAAAGGTGCTGGCGAAGCGGGTCCATCCGCCGCCGTGGCTGTACAGGAGGACCGGGAAACTGCCCGATGCGGGCGGCGCGCCCAAGGCTGCGGGCGCGCGAACGCGCTGAAACGCGAGCAGCGCCGAATCGCCGGAGAATTCCTTGGCGTCCGGAAGGTAGGGGGCGTCCCCGCCCGAAGCGCCCGCCGCGGGATACCAGACGCGAACTCGAATCTGCCGGAAGTCGGATGGGTCCTTGGTGAAACGTTCGGCTCGGGAGCTATCGGTCCACTGGAGCTCTTGGACTCCGGCGGGGTACGGGCCCGTCGGTTGAGCGAAGGGCCGTTCGGGAAACTCTTCGGTGCCCGACTGGCCTTGGGCTTCCGTGGCGTCCGCGACCGATTGAGACAGTCCCTCTTGCGAGTCCGGATGGGTTTGGTACGATCCGCTGAGCCCGCAAGACAAAGTCGCGAGCGCGAGAAATGATGCGGCGCCGCGAAGAAGGGAGCGGTCCCGCGCATTCTCCAAGCCGCGTCCGTTAACTCCTGAGCTCCGCCGGCCAAAGGGCCCGGGCGCACGATTAATCATGAGCGAATCTTGTTCCAGGTAGCCACTTGAGCAAGGCGGGGCGTCCAAGGCCGTTGAAGGGCGCGCATGCCTGGAGGCCCGCGCCCGTCCGGTTTCGTAGCTTGACGTAAGCTCAATAGTGAACCTATTCGGATACGCCTTGCTTCGATTCGCTTCCCCGGCCCGCTTCGCCATCGCGGTCCTATGGGCCCTGCCGCAGGCCGGGGCTTGGTCTTTGCCGCTCCAAGGACAGACGCCCAAGCTGGTGATTCTGGGCACCGGAACCCCAAACGCGGATCCCGAGCGATCAGGGCCAGCCGTCGCGGTCGTCGCTGGAGAGAGGTCGTACCTCTTTGACGCGGGCCCGGGCATCGTGCGCCGCGCTGCCCGCGCCGCTCGCGACTTGGACCTTCCCGCCTTGGAGGCCGCGCGGTTGGAGCGCGTTTTCCTGACGCACCTTCACTCCGACCACACCACCGGTCTTCCCGACCTTCTTCTAGCGCCCTTTGTGTTGGACCGCCCGGGCCCCCTGCAAATCGCGGGCCCCCCAGGGACCCGAAAGATGGTGCGGCATATTGAGGAGGCTTGGACGGAAGATGTGCACATGCGGCTCTTTGGCTTGGAGCCAAGGGAGGAAAACCCGGACGCTTGGCGGGGCGGCGTTCTTGAGACGACCGGCGGACTCGTCCATGAAGACGAGGCGGTGAGGATTGAGGCCCTTCCGGTGGATCACGGCTCTTGGCCCTATGCGCTCGGGTATCGGATCGATACCCAGGGAGGCGTGATCGTGATTTCGGGCGACACGCGGCCCAGCGAGACCATCGTTCAGGAGTGCGATGGCTGCTCCATCCTCGTTCACGAGGTGTATTCGTCCAAGGCGTTTCAAGATCGACCCCCCGCGTGGAGGCGGTATCACTCGCGGGTCCACACCTCCACGGAGGAGCTCGCGCGCGTTGCCCAGCGGGCCCGTCCTAAGCTCTTGGTCCTCTACCACCAGCTTTTCTGGGGGGTGAGCGACGAGGACCTCGTTGCAGAGATCAGGACCGCCGGCTACGACGGTCCCGTCGTTTCAGCGGGAGACTTAAGCGTCTTTGAACCGGGCGCCGCGCCGCCCGAGTAGCTTCGCGGGGCCGTTGCCGCGCCTGGCGGCGGATTCCAAGTCTCGGTTACGGCTCAAGAGCCATTCGATATCAACCAGTACCTGGAACTTTGGACGCCTGTCGAGTACTCCATGCTGGCGGGGAGCTAGATCCGGGGCGGCGGAGCATCCCGCTGGAGTCGATGGCTGGCGCGCCGGCACGAGACTGCGGCAGGATGGACTTTTCGCCCAAGGGTAGTTGACGCTGCGGGGGAACGCGAGAGCATGATTCGAGTTTCAGTACCTCCAAGAATGGTCCGCTGGGCCTGCGAGCGGGCGGGCCGCGACATGGAGGACGTAGCGTCCCGCGTCCCGCAGATCACCGCTTGGATTCGAGGCGAGAAGCGTCCGACGCTCAGGCAACTGGAACAGCTGGCGCAGGCCGCGCATACCCCGCTTGGCTACCTCTTTCTCGACGATCCTCCTGATGAAACTCTGCCGATCCCAGACTACCGCGTCTTGTCGAGCGTTCCCGAGAGGCCGAGCCCCGATTTGCTGGAGTCGATCTACGCAATGCAGCGGCGAAAGGATTGGCTGCGCGAGACCCTCGTGGGAGATGGCGCGAGTCCGCTTCCCTTCGTGGGGAGCGTCAGCCTGACCGACGAGCCGGATGCCGTGGGTCGCGAGATGCGGCGGACGCTCGGCCTAAGCGAAGATTGGGCTGCCGGAGTATCCACTTGGCTTGACGCTGCGGGCGAGTTGCGTCGGAGGGTAGAACGCTTGGGCGTGATGGCGGTGATCAACGGAGTGGTGGGGAACAACGCGAGGCGTCCACTGAGCGTGCATGAGTTTCGCGGGTTCGCGCTCGTGGATCCTTACGCTCCCTTGATCTTCGTGAACGGCGCCGACGCCAAGTCGGCTCAGTCCTTTACGCTCGCTCACGAACTCGCGCATGTATGGCTCGGCCGGGAGGGGATCTCTGGGTTCGACGACTTGGACCCCGGCAGGTCGGCCATCGAGGAGTGGTGCAACGCGGCAGCGGCTGAGTTGCTCGTGCCAGCCGAGGCCTTGCGCACACTGTGGAGAGATGTTCGCGACGACGCCGACTGCTTCGAGAGCCTTGCTCGAAGCTTCAAGGTGAGTCCAGTGGTCGCCGCCCGCCGGGGCGCGACTTGGGCCTCGTGCGCAAAGATGTCTTCTTCCGGTTCTACGAAGCCCAAGTCCATCGCGGAGTTGAGGGCGGCGCCGCCGGCAGGAGGGGCGATTTCTATAGCAGCCAGAACACTCGAGTCGGCGAGTTCTTTGCGAAGGAAGTCATCCGAGCGGCTTTGGAAGGGCGGATTGGCTTCAAGGAAGCCTACGGCCTAACGGGCCTCTGGGCGGGGAGTTTCCATGGATACGCCAAGCGGCTGGGCTTTGACCTTGCATGAACGAACTCGCGCCGCCGACCCTAACCCGTGGATCCGACCGATAACCGATATATGTCTCGCTGTGTGCGCCGAGGCGCGACGCCTCCCGGGCGGCATCTTCGCCCCTGCGCGGGCGAACCCGGAATGCAGCGCTCTGGAGGTGCGGCTAGCCCGGATCGCGGGTGGGGCGAAGGCGCGACCGGAGTGGATTCAGGCCTCCGAATCATGAGATCCAAGGACATTCGCCGCGACGGCGAAGGCGTCCTTTCCTTATCTTTCTCATGAATGTTCCACGACCTAAACGGTAAGGGAGAACGGCGGCTCTTCGATGGTGCGACGGACTAGGTTCGGCTGGGGCCGGTCGACGGTTGCCCTTGTCTTGCTCGCGGGGTGCCAAGCCGGTCGCGGCGCCGAAGTGGGCGAGGAGATATTCGAGGCCTGCAGCCCCTGCCACGGCGCAAACGGGGAAGGGAATCAGGCGATCGGCGCGCCGGCTCTCGCGGGCGCCTCGGAGTGGTACGTATCGGACCAGCTGGTGAAGTTCGGGACCGGGTTCCGGGGGTATGACCACACCGACGCCGAGGGCCTCAAGATGTATCCCATGGCCCGCCTTCTACTGACCGGAGCGGGGGGGCGGGAGACCCAGCTGGACTCCGCCCGCCTTCAAGCGGTTTCCGCGTACATCTCGGGGCTTGAGAGCGTCGACCCACCCGCGACCGGCGTCGCGGAGCGCGGCGATCCGGAAGCCGGCAGGGCGCTCTACGACGCGACGTGCGCAAACTGCCACCGCCTTGACGGCACCGGAATACGCTCGCTCCAAGCCCCGTCTCTCCTTCACCTGAGCGACTGGTACCTACAGCGCTCCATCAGGAAGTACCGGGACCGGGTGAGGGGCGGCCAACCGGGCGATATCGCGGCGGCGATGTACGCCTCCGTCAGCAATATCTCCGACGACGATATCGACGACATCGTCGCGCACATCGTCTCGCTGGAGATTCGCCCCAAGCGCGTGGAGCTGCCTCCCGCTCCGCCTCCGCCTCCGCCGGAGATTGATCCGGTGCTCCTGCCGCCGGGAGTCACTGCGGCAATCTTGGAGGATGGTTCCAGGATCTTCCATCAGACGGGGATCTGTTTCACCTGTCATCTGGAGGCAGGCCAAGGCGGTCCGCAGGCGCCAAACCTCACCGACGACGAGTGGCTCAACATCGGCGGCAGCTACGCCGAAATAGTGGAGCTGATCGAGACCGGCGTCGCGCAGCCTCTTCAATATCCCGGGGCGATGCTTCCACGCGCCGGCGTGCCGCTTTCCGACAGCGATGTCCGAGCGGTCGCCGCCTACGTCTTCGCTCTGAGCAGGTAGGGGCGATGGCGACGCGCGACGTATTTCCCCCGGTGCCGGCCGAGGAGCGGGATTTGGAGTCTCGCGTCCCTGGGCTTCCGCCCGACCCAGAAAACGAAGCGATCATCTTCGCGAAAAAGACCGCGTTCTGGACGACGACGCTCGCCGCGCTCTTTATTGCAGCCGCGGTCGTCTACACCTTCTATCTGAACTGATGCTCCCCGCCCTTCCCTCGTTTCCCAAGGCGCGCCCGGAATGAGCTTCTTGGACCGGCTCAGCACCGACCTGATGGAGAAGCTCCAGCTGCTCACGGTGGGGTCGTCGTACGCCGGACAGATCGACTTCCTCGTCCTGATGGTGCTGGTGATCGTCGGAGTCTGGTTTCTGGCGGCCCAAGCGATCTTCTTCTACTTCATCCTCAGATTCAGGGCCAAGCCTGGAGTTCGGGCCGCGTACATCGACGGGAAAAACAAGAAGCACAAGCGCTGGGTCACGTACCCCCACCTCGCGGTGCTGGTCTTCGATGTCGCCATCATCGCCGTCTCCTTTAACGTTTGGAATCGGGTGAAGAAGGGTCTTCCGGAGAACGTCGACGTGGAGATTCGGGTGACCGGACAGCAGTGGGCGTGGACCTTCCGGCATCCGGGCCTGGACGGAGCGCTGGACACCTCCGACGATATCGTCACCGTGGACGAGCTTCGCGTCCAAGAAGGGCAGGTGTACGTCTTCAACCTGCGTTCCAGGGATGTCCTGCACAGCTTTTCGGTGCCGGTCTGGCGAATCAAGCAGGACGCGATTCCGGGCCGGAACATCAAGGGGTGGTTCCAGCCGACCGCGCTGGGAACCTTTGATGTCCAATGCACGGAGATTTGCGGCTTTGGTCACGGCGTGATGTCCGCGATGGTCATCGTGGAGGACGCGGAGGCCCACGAACAGTGGATCGAGACCAATACTCCGCGCGGCGCGGCGCGGCTGTCCGAAGCCGGGTCTCGGGGCGCGGAGACGCTTGCGGACGCAGCGCCGGGAGGCGCGGCGCAGGGGCATGCAGCGCACAGCCCGGTCGTAGCGAAGATTCCGCCAAGCGGCATGAAGCCTACGACTCGCTCGGCGCAAGAGGAGGGGTCCCATGACGGCTGAGGCGGCGCTCGCGGCCCAGGGTCACGCGCACGAGGACCACGGACCCCAAGGATGGCTTAAGTACATCTGGTCGACCGACCACAAGGTGATCGCGCTGCAGTACCTGTTCACCGGCATGGGCATGGCGATCCTGGGCGGCCTGATGGCGTTCGTATTCCGAATGCAGCTGGCCTTCCCCGGAATCAACATTCCCGGCTACGGGATGGTGTCGCCCGGAGAGTACAACTCCCTGGTCACCAACCACGGCACGATCATGATCTTCTGGGTGGCGATGCCGGTGCTGCTCGCCGCCTTCGGAAATCTGCTTATCCCGCTGATGGTCGGGGCCGACGACATGGTCTTCCCCAAGATCAATCGGCTCTCCTTCCAAGTCTTCTTCGTCAGCACCATCGTCATCCTCGCCTCCTTGGTAGTGGAGGGAGGAGGCTTCGCCGGCGCATGGACCGCGTACCCGCCGCTCTCGGCGAACGCGGACTACAATCTGACGCCGCTCGGGAGCACGCTCTGGCTCATTGGAGTGGCGCTGGAGTTCGTGGCCTTCCTGCTGGGCGGCATCAACTTCATCACCACCCTGATGAATTCGCGGGCGCCCGGGATGCGGGCCTTCGACGTGCCGGTGGTCGTTTGGATGATCGTCATTGCGAGCATCCTCTTCATGCTCTCGGTCGGACCGCTGATCGCGGGCGCGATCATGCTTCTCTTCGACCAGACGCTGGGGACGGGCTTTTACGACCCGATGCGCGGGGGCGACCCGATTCTCTGGCAGCACCTCTTCTGGTTCTTTGGACACCCGGAGGTTTACGTCGTTCTGCTTCCGGCGATGGGGGTCGTCGCCGAGATCATCACGACCTTCGCGAGGAAGAAGCTGTTTGCCTACCGGACGGTGATCTTTACGGTCGTCGCGACGGGCGTGCTGAGCTTCTTCGTCTGGGCGCACCATCAGTTCGTGGCGGGCATCGATCCCAGGATGGCCGAGATCTTCACCGTCACCACCCTCCTGATTTCGGTGCCGATCGCCGAGCTGTGCTTCATCATGATCGCCACCCTCTACGGAGGCTCGATCAGGCTCACCACGCCGATGCTCTGGGCCTTAGCCTTCATCGCGGAGTTCCTGATCGGCGGGGTCACCGGGATCTTCCTCGGCGCGGCGGGCGCGGACATCTTCCTGCACGATACCTACTTCGTCCTTGCGCACTTCCACTACACCTTCTTCCCGATCGCGATCATCGGAACCTTCGCGGCCTTTACCTACTGGTTTCCGAAGATCTTCGGGAAGATGCTGGACGAGCGGCTGGGGAAAATTCACTTCTGGGGCACGATCATCCCCTTTAACCTGATCTTCATCCCGCTCTTCCTCCTGGGGGGCATCGGCCAGCATCGGCGGATCTACAACTACGACCACTTCCCTCAGCTGGCGGAGCCCTGGATGCAGGACCTCCGGGTGGTGGCCACCGTTTCGCTCATCGTGATGCTCCTCTTCCAAGGCGTCTTCTTCTACAACTGTTACAAGACGTGGCGGAGGGGGAAGAAAGCCGGACGAAATCCATGGAAGGCGAACACCTTGGAGTGGACGACGGAGTCGCCGCCGCCTCACGGCAACTGGCCAAAGCACCAAATGCCCGTCGTCTACCGAGGGCCCTACGAGTATTCGGCGCCGGGACGAGAGAAGGACTACTGGCCTCAGAACGAGCCCCCCGGCTGACGCTGTCCGGGGACGAAGAGGCGAACGCGACGGAGCGGCAGCGACCCAAATGAGACCCATTGCGACAGTGCGCCGCGCCGCCGGGCTGCCTACCGGGAAGCTGGCGGTCTGGTGGATTCTCGCTTCCGAAGTCGTAATCTTCGGCGGCCTTCTGGCAGCCTACGTCATGCACCGGCTGGGCCATCCGGAGTGGGCCGACGCCGCCGCAAACACGCAGACGTGGATTGGCGCGATCAACACCTTTGTGCTGCTGACCTCCAGCCTCACGGCGGTGCTCGCTCATCAGGCGGCGGAGAAGGGCGACGGCAAGACGGCGGCCCGGTACCTCTACTACACGATCGGCGGAGCCGCGACCTTCCTCCTGATCAAGAGCTACGAGTGGTATACGGAGATCTCCCACGGCTACACCATCGCCACGAACACCTTCTGGTCCTTCTACTACTCAGCTGCGGGATTGCACGCCCTGCACGTCATCGCCGGCGCCGTCATCATGCTCTTCGTGGCGCGAGCCGCAAGCCGAGGCCTTGAGCTGCATCGCGTGGAGCTGATTGGGATCTACTGGCACTTTGTGGACATCGTCTGGATCTTCCTGTTCCCTCTGCTCTACATCGCGAAATAGGGGGCGGACGAATGAACAAGTACGTTCGGATCTACCTCACGCTGCTGGTCCTTCTCATTGTGAGCGTCGTCGGTCCGATGATCGGCGAGCGGATCAACGCGACGATTCTGGGCATCAACGCCGGCGTAGCGCTTACCCTTGCGACCGCATTTGGAATCGCGGTCTGGAAGGCCTCGATGGTCGTCCGCCACTTTATGCACCTCTCGATTGAGAAGCCGCTCGTCAAGTGGTTTCTGGGCGCGTCGGTGGTGTTGATGGCGCTCCTCTGGGGCGGAGTGGCTCCCGACGTGCAGCTTCACGAAGGGCGGATGTGGGAGAATCAGGCGGCCCGGGACGCGGTGCTCAGGGGCCTTCCCTCCTCGGATTACTCGGCAGGCGATTACGGGGCGGACGCGCACGGAGCGGATTCGGAGGCCCATGCGCCGGTCGGCGCCGGCATGGTTCCCACGAAGAAGACCACCGAAAGCCGGCTTCCGGGCGGTTACGGCAAGACCCACTTGGTCTTCTGGTCGGTGGTGATTCTCGTCGCGATCGGCACAAACGCCGTCCCGATCATTCTGAGCCTTGGAATTGCTCTGCTGAGCTTCGAATCCTTCCTCTCGCCCTTGGTTCGGCGTCTTCCGGCCCCGATCCGCAGTCGCGTCGAGGCATTTGCGGGACATGAGTAGGAAGGCTGCGGGGAGGCTTCTCTGACCTCGCGGGCCGCGGCGTCCGGCACGCCGGTCATTCCCTTCGCGCCGGTGCGCCGGAAGCGGATTTCGAGCGGCGTGATGGGCATGATTCTCTTCGTCTTCGTGGAGATCATGCTCTTTGCGGGCTTCATTTCATCCTATCTGATTGTGAAGACGCGGGCGGTGGGAGCGATCTGGCCGCCTCCAAACCAGCCGCGGCTTCCGGTCGAGACGACCGCGCTCAACTCGATCGCCTTGATTCTCAGCGGCGCGCTCCTGCTTTGGGCCCATCGCTCCCGCGAGAAGGGCAGCCTCCTGATTGAGGGCCGCTTGGCGCTGGCGACGGTCTTGGGCGCCGCGTTCATACTCCTGCAGGGCGGGGAGTGGACGGCGTTGATCGCCGAAGGACTGACGCTTACCTCTTCCACCTTCGGGTCGCTCTTCTACACCATTGTGGGCGCCCACGCGCTGCATGCCGCAGCCGCCGTCATCGCGCTCGGATGGGCGTGGACTCGCCTGCGGGCCGGCACGCTGACCCGGACCCGGATGTCCGCCGTCGCGATCTTCTGGTACTTTGTAGTGTTGGTGTGGCCGTTCCTTTACGTGACGGTGTACTTGGGATAATGAGGAAGCGCTCTCTTTCCAGACTGCTGCGGAAGCTGACTCTGGGGGTGCCTTTCTGCGCCTTCGCGGTGATGCTCTCGCCGGGAGTCGCGGTCGCGTGTCCCGTTTGCTTCGACGCGAATGACGAAGCGAGAATCGTCTACTTGGCCACGACGGGACTGCTGACGCTTCTTCCCTTGGGAATGGTTGCGGGAGTGGGGAGCTGGATCAGGCGGAAGTACCGCGACGAGAGCGGCTCGGAGACCGAGAAGAACCCGAACTCCACCTAGGCGCAGCCGAGCAGGCGCGCCCATTGAGCCAAGAGCGGCGAGCAGGCGCGGGGCCGCTCGGCAACCATCTCTTCAGAGCTCGCCCTCCACGACTTCCAGAAAGGTCCGCTCGGTGGTGGAGATTTCTCCCAACCACCGGAAGACGAGTCTTCCCGCGCGGTCGATGAAAACGGTCGTGGGAAGTCCGCGCGCGCCAAAGAGCTCAAGGCTGTCGCCCTCATCGTCAAGCAGGATGTCGTAGGCGATTCCCATCTCCCGGACGAATGCGCGCACTTGGTCCACGTCCCTTGCGGCATCCACGCTCACGCCCACCACGCGGAGCCCCCGGTCTTTGTACCTGCGGGCAAGCTCGTTAAGCTCGGGCATCTCCCGCTTGCAGGGCGCGCACCAAGTGGCCCAGATGTTAAGGAGCAGGGGCGATCCCCGGTAGTCCGCAAGCGACCGAGACTCTCCCGAGGCCAAGAGCGGAGCTTGGAATGGAGGCGCGGGATCCCCAGGGCGGAGGCCGCCTTGGCAGGCGGGCGCAGCGAGAAGGAAGAAGGCCGCGGGAACTAAGGGCCATTGATGGGCGCGCACGGAGAAGTGACCGGAGGCGTTCGGGGCTACGTGGAGAATCTCATTTGTTCGCAGCTTCACAGTCGTCGTGTCGCAACCAACACAAACCTCGCGATCCCGTATACGATCAATGACTCTTCTACCAGTCGATTCCCTGCGATACGCACCGTTCCATTTCCTCGCGCGCCGAGTTCGTTCAATCCGTGCGCGTAAGACGCTTCGTGAATGAGAGTCAATAGTTGCTGCCAGTCACTAATGTTTTTCAACGGGGTCGTTGCGTCGAAGCCACCGGTCGGTTGGCTCAGCCCTTACGTGGCCTTCGTATATCTTCCACCCGAATATCATGTTATTATTCTCCAGTCTCCACTTGGCAGTGTACGGAACGCCATCAATCCAGTTGATACAGCAGTTTCCTTTCCAAGAATCGAACTGGTCGACAAATTCCACCATGTCCGTAATTTCGGCATCGCGGTCGCCAATGGCTAAAGGCCATCCGACTGGAGCCTTGGGGTCGAAGTCCCCGACCCTCAGCTGGCCGGCCTCGGTTTCGGTATTTTGGCAGGCGGCTAAAACAAAACAAAGCCCTGACGCGAAATGGCTTACGAAACAGCGTTCACGAGTGGATTGTCTCATGGCGGGTCTCTCCTGTTAGAGAAATTAGCGAAAATCGCGAACGATGCCAGAGAGAAAGTCATGTCCAACGGGAAATGAGCCCGGACGCGGAGTCGGTTTCCAGCGGGGAATGAGCCCGAAGCCGGGGCGTAGAGCGATCATGGAGGATGGTTGTGTCGCTCCGCATTAAACAAATCCGCACTCCGGCGCAGATCCGGGAGTTCCTCAATGGCACGGCTGCGACGGACACCGTGCCCTCGAGGGACCGCGCCGAAGCCTACCGCTTCGTCGCCAAAACCCTTCGAGTACCACTGCCGCCTGCCTAGGGACTTTCGATCATCGTGGTCGAGAAGGGGCCCACGCCATGCACTTGGATGACTGCGGGACCTTCGGCCCACATATAGGCGGGCGCATTCTCGGGGATCACGACGTATCCGCCCGCTTGGACGCGGCGAACGTTCTCTCGGTCCAGCTCCCTGCCGAAGCCGACGACCAGGGTGCCCCTGAGGACGGTGACGTGCTCCGCGACGGGGTGGGTGTGAGGCCCCATCTCAAAGGCGCCGTCAAGCTCCAGCCTAAAGGTGAAGGACTGCCCCGGAGTCCCGGGATCGCCGTACAGGCCCGCAAAGCGCGCGCCGCCGCCGGGCGGGCCCCAAGGCATGTCTTCGGGGCTTGCGAAGAACGCCTCTTCGTCTTGGACGGCGGAGGGGAACGCGCCGGAGCCGCCCGCCGCAAGCAGCGCCAGCGGGACGACCGGCAGAGTGAGTGAGCGCAATAGGAGATGTCTGCCTGCCTTGATCATTTCGACGCTCCTTGGCGGACAAGCGCTGCGAGGCGCGGCTCCCCGAACAATGAGCGGGCCGCGTGTTGGCTAAAGGTATGAATCAAGATCGGTAGGCGCGGCTGGCGCTGGAAGGGGACCTTCGGTCCTTCGCCCGCGCGCGAGCCCGCTTGTCCGCTGAGCGCGCGGCGCCGATGATCCGACCGCCGCCGGTCAGCGTTGCCCCGCGGTCGCGGTTCTTCGGCCGGTCGGACGCTCGCGCGGGCCGATCAAAAAAGCAATGTCTCCACTCCGCCTGGCGCCGGTCTCTCCAAGCAGGGTCGGGCGCGCGGGTGGTAACGTTAATCCAGCTCTCCGATGCACATGGACTTCGCGCCTGCATGAACGCCACGGCCAATTCCCGGTCCTCGCGTCCCAAGCGAGATTCGATCCGCGTTCGCTCCAGGCGGCTCGTACAAGACGCGGCGATGGCGATCCGCGACGTGTACGACGCCGTCGTGGAGCTGGTCACCAACGCAGACGACCGATACCAGATCCTGGGCATGAAGGGGCGAGTGGAGATTGAGCTCGGTCGGAGGGGGAGGAACCAGCCGTCGCTCCTGAGGGTGCGCGACTTCGCCGACGGGATGACGACGGACGACATGATCCGCAAGCTCGGCCAAACCGGAGGCCGCGTCAGCGGAATGGAGCAGGGAAGATCGGTGCGCGGCACAAACTCCCGGGGCGCGAAGGACATCGCCGCCTTGGGCGCGGTGACCTACCGCTCCGTCAAGGGCGGACGGATCCACTGCTTCAGGATCTTTCCCGAGATGGAGTACGAGGCGGAAAAGCCCGTGCCTGCGACGCGGAAGCTGAGCGCCGGATTGGGGATTCGTGGAGAAAGCGGCACCGTCGTCGAAGTGGATGTGCGCGGCGAGATCACGATTCCGAAGCCGAAAACCTTCATCAAGGACGCATCGAGACTCGTGGCGCTGCGGGATATCCTGCAGGGCGGGGACACCGCCGTCTTTGCCCGGGGCCTCAAGGGAGGCAGGTGGAGCAAGCTGCGCTATAGGCAGGTGGAGGGGAAGCGGCGCGTCAGCGAGAAGATCGAGGTGCGGGGCAGGAGCGCCAAGCTCGCGATCTATCGCGCCAGACGGCGATTCAAGGACTGGAGGCCGCGCTTTCGGCGAGGCGGTCTCCTGATTAAGTCCCGCCATGCAATTCACGAGTCGACCCTTATCGATTCGAAGCTGAAGTCGGATCCTTGCGGCCAGTGGTTCTACGGGCGCCTGGTCTGCGAAGCGATCGACGACTTCTGGAACGAATACGACGACCGCGTCGACCAGCGGTTGGAGCCGCTCAAGGAAAACCCGGTTCCGATACTGGACCCCACGCGAAAAACCGGCCTAAACCGGAACCATCCCTTTGCGAAAGCGCTGTTGGAGGCGGCGTTGCCTCACCTAGAGCGGCTCGTGGAGGAGGAGCGCACACGGGAGGCGCGCCAGAGGGTGGGCAACGTCGAGAGCAAGCAGACGAGGAAGCGCCTCAAGCGTCTGGGCAAGGCCGCCACTCGGTTCATGAACGACTCCTCCGAGGGCGAGGAGGAAATTTCCCGCGACGGAGGCATCGAGGGCGGGCAGAGCCGCTTTGTCTTGGACGGATACACGCTTAGCCCGCCATTTGCAAGGCTGGTGCTGGGAGAGTCTCGCAACTACCAACTCAAGGTGCGCGCGGAGGCTTTCGCCGAGCTCGCGCACGGGGATGCCGTGTCGGTTGAGTGCGACTCGAAGTCCATTCGAGTGCGCGGGAGCGGCGCGCCGTTGGAGATGGTCGAAGACCGGGCGGATCTGCTCCGCGCGAAGTGGTCCGTGGATGCGGTGGACGCAGTCTCCACGACCGGAGTGGTCGCGAAGGTCGGTCCGATCCGGGCCGAGGGGCTCATCCAGGTCTTTGCATCCGAAGCCGAGCTTTACGCTGAACAGTACTCGGACCTGGACGCGCTTCGATTTGAACGCAAGGAGTATGGCGTGCGGGGCGGATCTCCAAAGTCCGTCCGACTCCTTGCGCCCTTGGATCGCGCCGAGGAGGGAAGAGAAAAGCTGGAACTGAAACTCTCGTCGGACGACTACCGCGCGAAGGTCGTCCGACCGTTGAAGGCGGACCGGAGGAAGGGCATCGCCGTCGCGAAGGTCTCCATTTCCCTCTTAAACGACGATGCGAAGCCCGCGCAAATCAAAGCCCGGCTTGGAAGCGAGGAGGCGAAGGCGGCGCTGCGGGCGCGGCCCTTTAAGGGGAGCGACGTTTCGATCCGAGTCCAAGACGCCGACTACAGCCCCCAGCGCTACAGGTGGAACCGCAACGTCTTGGAGATCGGCGCGCGACACGCCTCCCTAAAGCGATACTTGGGACCAAGGACCGACCGCTACCCCCGGCAAGACGAGATTCACTGCCGGGTCCTGTTCGCGGAGATCGTCGCGGAAGCCGTCTGCGAGCGGGCGCTCAGATGGCGGGTGGAGGCGCAGCCCAGGGACTACGAGGGCGAAGGCTGGGAGGGACTATTCCGCGACTACTCGCGGATGATGAGCCGCTTTCTGCCCGAGGCGCATCGCTACATGGTGGAGAAGCCCTAAGGCTTCGGCCTCCTGACAGCGCTGCGCTATACTTGAGCATCCTTCAAAGGTCGAAGGGTGCACGGAAGCCGGTGAAAATCCGGCGCGGCCCCGCCACTGTGAAGAGGCGAGGGGCAAGCGCGGTTGACGCCAAGTCCGCCGGAGGCGCGCTCCCCAGCCTCAAGCCAGGAGACGAGCCCTTCGGCTGCCCAATCACGTCTTCGCGGGAAGACGGGGGCCTGCGGGCGGTGCCGCTCGCGATCTCCTTAGCCTTGCCGCGGCAAAGGAGACGCGGATGCCTTCGTTGTCGCAGATCGGAATCTCATGCCCAGAGGGCGCGCCGCCCGCGCAAGCCCGGCGCTTGGCCGCGAGCATTCGGCGGGTTGCCGGCGCCGCGCTGCTTGCATTTCTCTGCTTCGCCCCCGAAGGAGCGCAGGCGCAGCCTGCGCCCGCGCAGAGGGCGATTCCGCTGGAGGGGCTGCTCGTCACCGCATTTCGGTGGGCAGCCCCCCAGTGGGCCGCATCCTCGCACGCAACCGTCATTGAGGGCGAAGCGCTTGAGAGGTCCGGCACGGACTTCCTCTCGGATGCGCTCCGGGGGAGTTCGGGCCTTGCCGTCGCGCCCACCGGCTCATGGGGAGGCGCCACCTCGCTCTTCATGAGGGGAGGGGAGTCCGACTACGTAAAAGTGATGCTGGACGGCGTCGAGCTGAACCGTCCGGGCGGATCGCTGGACTTGGCGGGGATCACGACCAGAAACGTCGAGCGAATCGAGATCGTTCGCGGTCCGCAGCTGTACGGCTCGGAGGCAGTGGGCGGCGTGATTCAGATATTCACGAAGCGCGGTCGGGGCCGCCCAGAGCTCTCTCTCTTCCAGTCCGTGGGCAACTACGGGAGCGTGAGCTCCGAGGCCGCGGCCTCCGGGGGAACGGATCGCTTTTCCTACGCGGTGTCGCTCTCTCGCAGCGACACCGACGGCGTGCTCGCCGACACCGTCCGGGCGCTCGGACTTTCGCCCGAGGGCAATAACGCCTTTACGCAGACGACCTTTACCGGGCGGTTGAGCGGGGCCTTGGGCAACGCGGCGTTGGCATCGGTCTCTCTCCGCTACTCGGATCGCACATTCGAGTATCCGACGGACGGGTCCGGGATGATCACGGACGGCAATGCCTTTTCCTTCGGCGACGACTTCTCGATTCGCGCCGAACTGGATCGCAGCTGGGGGGACCAAGCCGAGACGGTTGTTGGATGGACGGTCCAGAGCTTTGGCGGCGGCATCGAAGACGCGCCGGACGGCCCAGCGGACACCCTGGGATTCTTCGCCTACCGGACCTTGGACAGGGGCAGTCGAATTCGGGGCGACGCACGGACGACGTTTAGGCCCTGGGAAGCAGGCTGGGCGACGCTGGGCGTCGAGACGGGCAGGCAGTCGATGATGCAGATGTCGCTCTCGTCGTTTTCATGGGGGGCGTCGCCGGGACACTCCTCCCACGAGCAGTGGAACCATGCCGCCTACTCGGAGCTGGGACTGTTGACGAACGCGGCGGCGCTCTCGGTCGGCGGTCGATTGGAGCGGGATGACATTTTCGGCGCGGCGTTCACCTGGAAGGCCGGCGCGGCGTGGCGTTCGCTGGAGGAGAGACTGCGGTTTCGAGCATCAATGGGGACGGGGATCAAGGAGCCCACCTTCTTTGAGAGCTACGCCACGGGATTTGCTCGCGGAAACCCGAATCTGGAGCCGGAGCATTCGCTTAGCATCGAGGGCGGGGCGGATCTGAGCGAGCTGCGGCTGGGCGAGCTCGCTCAAATCGGAATCAGCGCGACGCTCTTCCACCACGACTATCGGGATCTGATTCAGTACACCTCGTCGCCGCCAACGGCCGCCGCTCCCAACTACTACAACGTTGCGGCGGCGCGCTCGCGAGGGATCGAAGTCGAGTCGGAGCTCGCCATAGGCGTCGCGCGTCTTTCAGGCGCCTATACCTACCTGGATACCGAGGTGTTCGACTCGGGCTTCGACGAGGGACCGCATGCCAACTTCGCGCAAGGCGAGGAGCTTCTCCGCCGACCGAGACATGTCGTCTCAGGCGCGGCGAGCGTGGCGGTTTCCGATGCTTCTCTGCGCGTGGACATCCTGCGCAAAGGCGAACGGGCGGACCGCGACTTCAGCGCTTGGCCCGCCCAGCGGACGACCCTTCCGGCCTATACGACCGTGGATGCGTCCGCTGCTTGGACGTGGCGCCGGGGCGGATCCTCTCCGGGATTTACCGTCAGCGTCCGAACCCGAAACCTCCTAAGCGCTTACTATGAAGAAGCGCTGGGCTTTCCCGCGCCCGGTCGCTCCATCGCCGTCGGGGGTCGCTTGCTGATGGGGGGCTAGAGAAACGGGCCGCTTTCGCGTCGACCCCGGGAGCAAAAGAGATGGACGGAAAACAAGCCGGTGTTCTTGCGCAGGCGGAGACGCTGAACGGAAAGCTGGACGAGCGGGATCGCGAGATCCATCGGCTGAAGGAAGAGCTGCGCGCGTGGAAGGCCGCGTTTGATCGGCTGAGCGGACCGGAGCAGCCGACGACCAGCTCCGGGCGACGCGTGCCGCCGCTCTTGGGTCCCTTTGGCGAAGAGGCGGACGCAGGGCGTTCGGCGGAATATATGGAGCGTCTGGGCTTTCCCGGCTCCTATCCGTACGCGCGCGGCCCCTATGCATCAATGTACCGCGGGCGGCTCTGGACGATGCGACAGTTCGCGGGCTTCGGGACCGCGAGCGAAACGAATCGCAGGTACCGCTACCTCCTTTCGCAGGGACAGACGGGGCTGTCCGTGGCGTTCGACTTTCCCACCCTCATGGGTTTCGACGCGGACCATCCTCGGTCCGAAGGCGAGGTGGGCGTCTGCGGCGTTTCCGTTTCCTGCCTTCGAGACATGGAGCGGCTCTTTCGGGACATCCCGTTGTCCGATGTCTCGGTGTCGATGACGATCAATGGACCGGCGATCATCCTCTTCTGTTTCTTCATCGCTGCCGCGGAGCGACAGGGAGTTGATCCGGCGGAGATTCGAGGCACCGTCCAGAACGACATTCTCAAGGAATACCAGGCGCAGCATGCGTGGGTTTTTCCTCCAGAGCCCGCACTGCGGCTGATCATCGACATGCTGGACTGGTGCAGCCGCGAAGCCCCCCGCTACAACCCGATTTCGATCTCCGGGTACCACATTCGGGAGGCCGGCGCGACTGCGGCCCAGGAGCTCGCCTTTACCTTGGCGAACGGCTTCGAGTACGTCCGGAGGGCAGTGGAGCGCGGCCTGGACGTGGACGCCTTTGCGCCGCGACTCTCTTTCTTCTTCGACGTGCACAACGAATTCTTCGAGGAGATCGCGAAGTTCAGGGCGGCGCGCCGAATCTGGGCGCGCGGCATGCGCGAGGGATTCGGAGCCCGCAGACCCGAGTCCCTTCGGCTTCGGACGCATGCGCAAACGGCGGGCGTGACCTTGGCTGCCCAACAGCCCGAAAACAACGTGGTGCGCGTTGCCTATCAGGCGATGGCCGCCGCCCTTGGAGGCACTCAGTCTCTCCATACGAACGCGATGGACGAGACGCTGGCGCTGCCTACCGAGAAGTCGGCGACGATTGCGCTTCGGACGCAGCAGATTCTTGCCTTTGAAAGCGGCGTCGCGAAGACGATTGATCCTTTGGCCGGCTCCTACTACGTGGAGTGGCTCACGGATGCCCTTGAGGAGGAGGCGCAGGAGTACTTTACGCGTATCGAAGAGCAGGGAGGCGTTGTGCCCGCGATTGAGAGCGGCTGGTTTCAACGGGTGATCGCAAGCTCGGCTTCCATGCAGCAGGCTCGCTTCGAGTCGGGGCAGGCCCGGTTCGTGGGGGTCAACGCCTATGTCGATGGGTCGGAGGACATTGAGATCGACCTCCTTGAGATTTCGCCGGAGGTGGCGGCGCGTCAGCGGCGCCGGCTGGCGGAGCTGAGGCGCGGGAGGGACTCCGAGCTAGCGAGCGAGGCGATTCGAAAGCTCCAGGAGGGAGCCGCGAGCGATGCGAATCTGGTGCCCCTGATCTTGGACTGCGCGCGGGCCGACTGTACGCTGCATGAGATCCGCGCGGGGATGGAGCGCATCTTCGGCGCCTACCGGGAACCGGTCTTCTTCTAGTCTCTTGGCTGGACATGGCCGGGGGCGCGCCGCCGGTCGCCGGCGACGCGCCCCCGAGGCGGAGAGAGTCTATTCGGCTTCCTCTCGGCAATGAGCGAAGTACACTTCGTTTTGCCTGTATACCGCGCATGCCATTCCATCGTCGAGTTGATCCTTGACGCACTCGGCGAAGCTTGATCGCGAGCTTTCGCAGTCCGGGTCGGCTCCGAAAGCCATCTTCAACTCGTCGAGAAAACCCGGCCACTCGATGACGGCAAAGTAGCCGCCGCCCAGCGAATGCCAGTCCGCGGTGCGCTCCAGGGTCACCTCTCCGGTCGAGACGACGGCGCCTTGGTCGGCGGACAGCCCGTCCACGAGCGAAATCAGGTGGTTTAGCTCGCCCGGGATGATCGGGGCCGCGGGCCCCTCGGCGGAACATGCGGCGATGGCGAAGAGCCCCGCCGCGAGAAATGCGTGTCTCATATTCCGACCTCCTATCGGAATGAGTGATTGAAGCTTCAAGGAGGGTCGCCCCTCCGAGTGCGCTTACGCCGCTGCCTCCAAAGGGGTTCCAAGCAGCTGTGGAACAGGCCTGGACCCGATTGACCCGGGTCTTCAGCCTCGGCTTCACTTGGGGCGCGGCGACTGGGCATCCCGGTCGGCGCGGGAGGTATCGCCCCGCCCAGCGGTCGACCAGAGAATCGGGGCAAGCCGAACGGGGGGTCCGCGAATTCGCTCGAAAACCTGAGGGAATAGAGACGGGCGGACTATCGCCCCGCAGCCGCCCCCTTCGCGCGCAGGCGGCCCACCGCCAAGAGCAGCGCCGCCGCGAACAAGATCAGAAAAGTCGCGACCGCGAGGATGGCGGGGCTTGATTCCTCGCGAATGCCCGCCCACATCTGGCGCGGGATCGTGTTCTGCTCCACCCCTCCCAGAAAGAGCACGATGACCACCTCGTCGAATGAGGCGGCAAAGGCAAAGAGCGCGCCCGACAGCACTCCCGGCGCGATCAACGGCAGCTGGACGCGAAAGAAGGCAGCCAGCGGCCCCGCGCCCAGCGACGCTGCGGCGCGGTTCAGCGTGGAGTTGTAGGACGTCAGCGTGGCGGTCACCGTGATGACCACAAAGGGCGTGCCCAGCGCGGCGTGCGCGAGAATCAAACCCAAGTGGGTCTGACCCAGTCCCAGCCGGGAGTAGAAAAAGAACATGCCCGCGGCCGAGATGATGATCGGCGTCACCAGCGGGGAAACGAGGAGGCCCATCAGGAAGCGACGGGCGGGCATGTGCGGACTGGACAGCCCCAATGCGGCCAGCGTACCCAAGGCGGTGGCCAGGAGCGCGGCTGCCCCGCCGATCAGGAGGCTGTTCGCGAGCGCTCCCCGCCAAACGGGACTGGAGACGACTTCGCGGTACCACTGCAGCGACCAGGCATCGGGGTCCAGCCGCAACATGCCTTCGGTAAAGGTGAAGTAGGGCTCGGCGTTGAAGCTCAGCGGCACGATGACCAAAATCGGCGCCATCAGGAAAAACAGCGCCGCGCCGCAGTATGCCGCGTGGAGCGCGCGGCCCGCGCGCTCTCCCCGGCTCATCGCGCGCATTACTTGACGTTCACGGGGTCAATGCCGGCCACGCGCTCATATATCAGGTAGAGGCCCGCAACGCAGATCAGGATGATCCCGCCCAGCGCGGACGCCATGCCCCAGTTGAGCGAGGTCTGCATGTGGTAGGCGATCATGTTGGCGATCAGCTGACCCGTGCTGCCTCCGACCAAGGCGGGGGTGATGTAGTAGCCGATGGCGAGAATGAAGACGAGGAGCGATCCAGCGGCGACCCCCGGGAGCGTCTGCGGCCAGTAGACGCGCATGAAGCCCTGAACGGGCCCCGCGCCAAGCGATGTCGCCGCGCTCAGGTGCGATTTCGGGATCCCCCGCATCACCGAGTAGAGCGGCAAGACCATAAAGGGCAGCAGCACGTGGACCATCGCGACGAAGGTGCCGGTCATGTTGTAGATCATCGCCAGTCGGCCGTCGTCCGCAACCAGCCCCAGCGCAACGAGGATGTTGTTGATGACGCCCTGGCCTTGGAGCAGGACGATCCAGGAAGTAGTGCGCACGAGGAGAGATGTCCAGAAGGGCACCAGCACCAGCGCGAGCAGCAGAGGCGCGCGGCGAGGAGGCGCGTGCGCGATAAAGTGCGCGAGCGGATATCCGAGCAGGAGGCAAAGGCCCGTGATCGAGAAGCTCACCATGAACGTGCGGACGAAGAGGCGGACGTAAATCCGGCGGTCCTCGTCTTGCCGCGCCACCGACCCGTCTCTCGTCAGGCGGAGGTCCAGGGCGGCCAAGAAGTGCCTTGCCGTAAACCGCTCTCCGGCGGCGCGCACCGCAAGCCACGCTTCTGGTCGCGTCCACGCGGAATCGACCGAGGCAAAGGCCTCCCTCCACGACCCCGAAACCTCCTCGGGCAACCGTCGCGCCGTCAGCGCAACGACGCTCCGCATCCCGCCCTGGATACGGTTGATGCGCCCGGCGACGCGGCCAGCGACTCGATCCTCTTCGGCTTGCCTTAGTTCTCGGGCAGCTGCCTCGTAGACATCTTCTCCTGGCAGCCCTTCTCCGTCCCAGCCATCAAGCAGACGCAGGGTTTCCGGAAGCGCGCCCGCAACGACCCCGTCGTACACGCTCCTTGCGAGCATCGTCGCGAGCGGGAGAACAAAGGTCGCGCCGACGAACAGAACGAGCGGCAGGACAAGGAAAAGAGCGCGCAAGCGCGGCCCGCTGGCCGCAGCGCTCATCTGGCGAGCCAAGCGCTGAATCTCTCGTTCATCTCGTCGGCGTGATTCACCCACCACTCGCCGTTATTGCGCAGCGCACGCTGCATGTTTCCGGGAAATGTCGGCATGTGGGGCAGCATGTCGACCCCGGTCTCCGAGTGAACGCCTACCAGAGCTAGGCCGGAGTTGCGCGTCGGGCTGTAAGAGATGTGGCTCGCGACCCTCGCCAGAGACTCGGCGGAGGAGGCGAAGGCGAGAAAATCAATCGCGGCCTCGAGTCTTGGCGTGCCGCGCACCACGACAAGTTGTCCGAAGTCCTGAACTTGGCCGTCCCAAATGATCCCGAACGGCTGGTTCTCCAGCATCTGAGCGTTGAAGATGCGTCCGTTGTACGCCGTGGTCATCGTCACCTCGCCGTCGGCCAGCAGCTGCGGCGGCTGCGCGCCCGCCTCCCACCAGACGATCTGATCCTTCACGGTATCGAGCTTGCGGAAGGCGCGGTCAATCCCCTGGGGCGTGTCCAGCAGCGCGTATACGTCTTCCGGCGCCACCCCGTCGGCCATCAGCGCAAACTCCAAGTTCGCGAGCGGCTTGCGTCGCATTCCCCGCCGTCCCGGGTATCTCTCCAAGTCAAAAAAGGCCTCCAGCGCAGTGGGCTCGGGGCCGTTGATCCTATCCCGGTTGTACGCGATCACAGTGGCGTAGAACTCAGCTCCCACGCCGCATTCGGTGAGGGTGCCCGGAAGGAAGTCCTCCTCGGCCGGCGTACCGTCGGCTCCCGGCGGCCACATCGACGGGTCGAGCGGCTCCAGGAGTCCTTCCTCGCAGCCGCGAACGGCGTCGGCCAACTCCATGGAGACGACATCCCAGTGGACGCGCCCGACATCGACCTGCGCGCGCACCTCGGCGAGACCCCCGTTGTAGAGCGCTTCGCGAATGCCAATGCCCGTTTCTTCCGCAAACGGCTCGAAGTACGCCAGCCTGCACGCCCGCGAGTAGGCGCCTCCCCAGGAGGTCACGGTCAGTGATTCGCCGGCGTCCCCGCCGCACCCCGAGAGACCGGTCGCCAGTGCTGCGGCGAAAACGGAGACGCGCCTCATTTCGCCTCCTCCTCGCCGCCCGAGTCCAGCACCCTGCAGTCGGTCTGGGTCCAGCCCACGCGGATTTCGTCGCCCGGAAGCACCCGCCCCTGTCCCAGCACGTTGGAGATCTTCGCAATGATCTCGCTGTCTCCGAGCGCTCTCAGGCGAACCCGAAGGTGATCGCCAACAAAGGTGACGTCTTCGACCCGGGCGCCGATCTCGTTCGTGTACAGCCCCTCCTCGGGCCGAAGAGCTACCCGCTCCGGGCGAATCGAGAGCGTCACCCGATCCCCCGGACCGCAGTCCACCACGCGAACTCCGGAAATCCGCTCATTGCCCACCTCCACATGGCAGAGGTCGCCGTCCACGGAGACGACGCGTCCGCGAAGGCGGTTGTTCTCCCCGATGAAGCGCGCGACAAAGGCTCTTGCCGGCTCTTCGTAGAGCGCCTCCGGCGGCGCGATTTGCTGAACGGTCCCGCCGCGCAGCACCGCAATGCGGTCGGACATGACCATGGCCTCTTGCTGGTCATGGGTCACGTAGACGACGGTGACTCCCAGCGTTCGATGAATCCGCCGAATCTCGTACTGCATCTCTTCGCGCAGGTGTCGGTCGAGCGCTCCCAGCGGCTCGTCCATCAGCACGAGTTCGGGCTCGAAGACCAAGGCGCGCGCAATCGCCACGCGTTGCTGCTGGCCCCCGGACAGCTGTGCGGGCCTGCGGTCTCCAAAGTCCTCCAGTCGAACGAGCTTGAGCGCCCGGTCCACCAGATCGCGCCTTCGGTCTGAGCGAATTCCGCGCACGTCCAGCGGAAAGCCGAGGTTGTCCGCGACGCTCATATGGGGGAAAAGGGCGTAGTCCTGAAAGACCATCCCGATGCCCCGCTTTCGGGGCGGGAGCGCGTGGACCGAATGCCCGTCAATGCGAATAGAGCCCGAGGTCGGAGTTTCGAAGCCGGCGAGCATCATCAGGCAGGTGGTCTTGCCGGACCCTGACGGGCCGAGAAAGCTAAGGAACTCGCCCCGGCGAACAATGAGGTTGAGGTCTTGGACGGCCATGACCCGACCGTCGTAACTTTTGGCGAGGTCTTGAAATTCGACGTGCGGCTCCGCTTGGGTCGTCACCTTGCCGGTCCTGTGTCTGACGTGCGCGGGGAATCGTGGACTATGAAAATTACTTCCCCGGGATCGGCGACCGGGGCGGCGCGCTCCAAAGTGATCGGACCAAGAGCGCGTTCATTTCGGGCGGCGAGGCGCAGCTTCGGCGCAGCCGGGGAGGCTTGCGCCGCAGAGTCGTCAAAAAGAGCCTCGCGCGCGCGTTTTTCCGGGCGCGAGATTCAACTCAAGCGAGCTAGCTCCTTTCCCATTTCGACCAGTCCAATGGCCTCCGCGCCGCCTGTCGTCGGGTAGCGCTCCTCGCCGCCGTACACGACAAAAGCCCTGTCTGGCTTGACATCCTCCAAGGCGATAAGAAATCGCCTGCCGGGAGAGCCGGCGAGTCCCCGCTTGATCTCGATGCCCCAAACGCCGCCCCCGGGGAGGTCCAACACAAGGTCGAGTTCGGTCCCGGTTGCCGTCCGATAAAATCCAGCGCGGGTGCGGCTGGGCGCGGCGCGGAGCAGGCTTTCGATCACGAAGCCCTCCCAACTCGCTCCCGCGACCGGGTGGCCCAGCACGGCCTCTTGATCGTCCAGTCGGAGCAGGGCGTGGACGATGCCGCTATCGCGAACATAAACCTTGGGCGACTTCACGAGACGTTTCCGTACGTTCGCGTGAAACGGCGGCAATCGGCGCACGAGAAGAAGGTCGACGAAGAGATCGAGGTACCGCGCCGCGGTCTTGCCGTCGACCGCGAGGCTTCGCGCAAATGCCGCAGCGTTCCAGATTCCGCCTTGGGCATGCGCGAGCATCGTCCAGAAACGACGTATGGTCTCGAACGGAATGCGCGGCCCTAGAGCGGGAATGTCGCGTTCGATATAGGTGCGAATGAAGTTCTCGCGCCAAAGCGTGCTCGCTCTATCGGTTGATGCGAGTAAGCTGCGCGGAAAGCCGCCCCGGACCCAAATGTGTGTCGTCTCCTCTCCTTCCACCTCGCGGACATCCAGCGGCTCAAGATCGAGATAGCCGATGCGGCCGGCCAAGCTCTCGCCCGATTGGCGCAGTAGCTCCATTGAGGCGGACCCAAGCACGAGAAAATGGCTCGCCGGATCGCCTTCTCGAATGCGCTGGTCGATGATCCCGCGGAGCTCTCGAAAAAGTTCGGGCACGCGGTGAATTTCGTCGAGCACAATAAGTCGGTCGCGCGCAGAGTTGAAATAGGCGCGAGCGTCGGATAACCGTTCCCGGTGCGTGGAGTCCTCCAAATCGAGGTAGAGTCCGGGCTTGCGCGGCCCCGGCCCGGTCGAGATACCCGAATCCGCGACAGCGTGCGCAAGCGTCGTCTTCCCGACCTGCCGAGGCCCAAGCAGAGCAACGGCCGGAAAAATGCCGAGATACTCTTCGAGCCTCGGTCGCAGTAGGCGCGGGATCATGTCAGCGTGCATTAGATAAAGTTGAAAATATGGCACGCAATGCCAGAATTGCAATCTTTTTCATCACTATTCGTTTAGGTCTGTGCGAACGAATTAGTTGCCGACAGCCGATTTCTTGGACCGAGGCAGAACTCTCGGCAGCGTAGTCGACGCGTAACGCTCGGCTTCGATCAGCTATGCGCCACGGATGCGACGGAAGCCACTCGAATCACGGGGCCTACGTGAGCAGAGGATCAAGTACTCTCGGCAACGGAATGCGCGGCAAGCCTCTCGGGTCTTCACTGGCCTATGAGGCCCAGATTCCCTCCGATAGGGGTAGGCGGCAATGCGGAGAGGTCAGCGTCCGGCGGCCCGCCTTCGCGAATTGGAGCGCTGATCACGACGAGAATTTCTATTGGCGAGAAGGTCGGAGGAGGACTCAGCGTGAGTCGTCCAGCGCTTCCTTCGGGATCGTCCGTCAGCATCGCCAACCTTACTCCCGCCGATCATCCCGGCGGCCTCAAGTTGATCACCCGTGCTCCACAAGAGACTGCGGCACGCTGATCGCCCCGGGAGGCTACCGGTACGCTACCCCGTGCATCGGTGCTTCTCTAGGCGCTCGGCGATGTACTCGATCATCTTGCCTCCGTAGACGATGGCGCCGAGGGGCATGTCCAGCTGCTCCGTCTTTTCCACGCAGTCCCGCGAATAATCGCCTCGGTCCCTGCACAGCTCCCACTCCGCTAGCCGGAGGTCGCGCATGACTTCCTGCGTCTCTCTCCACCTGTCGAGTTCGTCGATCGTGTAGTTCGATAGCGCGGCGGGCACGCCGCGCAGCGAATCCACCACCTGCATCATGGCTACTCCCGCGTACATACCCATGTGCGCGAGCTCCAAACAGACTTCCTGCTGCTCCGTTTGAGGCGTAGCCGCCATGATGGTCAGCGCGCCGACCCCCAATACCAGCTTCTTCATTCGAGCTCCTGATTCAGGCGATGCCCTGTTATGGCGTTCCGGCTACCTCATGAGCACGAAACGACGATGAAGCGGCTGAACAGGACGCGCGTTCATCGGATGCAGCGCCGCAAAGGCGTCGACCTGAGCTTGCGAGACGGAGATCGTCTCCGCCATGACCGTCCAGCTGACGACTTCGGAGCAGGGCGGCGTGGTCAAAGACCCGGCGTAACGAAACTGGCCGCGTCCTTCGGGAAGAAGGAGGTTCGGGTCGAAACCCGTGAGCGCTCCGGGCGTCTCGTTCGCCCCCGGAATGGCGTCCCAGACCTCTTGGAGCGCCGAATGCGCTTCGCCTTGATCCATGAAGACTCCGACGACCGCTAGGTCTCCTTCTTCAGCCTGGTGGACAAAGTGGACCTCCATCGGGTAGCTCTCGCCTTCCAAGGTGTGCTCGCTCGGGAGATGGAAGTGGAATTGAAGGAGTGAAAACCGTCGACCCTCCAGCTCGATGTAGCTGGCGTCATCGGGAGAGCTTCCTTCGTCAACGTCGACTTGGATGGTGTGTCCGTTGTCGACCACGCGCCCGGAAAACGCCCGCCAGTGAATCGCGACCGGCTCGCCGTCTGCCGGAATTGCCTCCGTCAGGTTAATCGGAGACTGCTGCACTCCTGCGTCGCAAGCCGCGAACGACGGGTTCAGCGCGCCCCAGCGATCCGCGCCGGTCTCCCCTTCGTAGCTCCAGTGCGCGCCCCCCGCATCCGCCTCCTGCGCGTGGTCGGTTTCAGCTTGAGACTGGCTGGGCGCGTCCGGTTGGCAGGCCAGCTGAACGGGCGCAAGGAGGGTTGCCGCCAAACCAAGGGATAAGGCGGGAGAGCGTCTCGCGTGACTCATGAGCATCGTCCTGTGCGGAAGTCCTTAAGGAAGTTCCTGGAATCGTTGATTTGCGAAAGAGCGGGAGTCGGTCAGGGGTTCGTTCGCGGGCTCGGAAACAGCGCCGCCTGCCGCTCTCCAAAAAGATGCGGCCCAAGCCGCGGCCTTGCAAGGCTCTGGAGCAAGCCGCATCCACGGCCGCGCTTCCGGCCTGGGGCGCGATCAGAGCGAGACCTTGAGCTTTCCGGCGGGCCGCGTTCCTTGAGCGCGACCGCGCCGCGCTCAATTTCGTTGACATTATATAGGGCGACGGGCGACCTTTGAATGCTTGACGCTGAAGCGGGCGAAGAGGCCCGAAGCGCCACCGGGGATTGGAAAGAGCATGTTCAAGTCATTTCGTGGACGGGTCGTCGTCATCGCGCTTACGGTGGGCATCTGCGCCTACTACCTCGCGACATCCGGCCTGAAGCTGGGGCTGGACCTCAAGGGCGGGATGCACCTCGTGTTGGAGATCGACGATCCCGATCAGTCTCTGACGGAGGAGAGGCGGCAGGACGCCATTGATCGGGCAGAGCGCATTCTCCGGACCCGAATCGACGAATTCGGGGTAGAGGAGCCCCTGATCCAGAAGGTCGGCTCTGATCGGCTCATCGTGGAGCTGGCCGGGATCGACGACAAGGATCGGGCAAAGGAGATCATTAACCAGCAGGCGTTCCTTGAATGGAAGCTGGTGTTGGGAACGGAGCGGGTATCGGGGACCTTGGAGCGGTTGGACCGAGCCGTCGTGGCCGCGATTGGCGAAGAAGGGCTCCGCGCCATGAACCGAGCGACCGTCCAGACGGAGTCGGGCGGCTCAATCGAGGATCTTCTTTTCCAGCCGCAGACGCCGGATACTTCCGGGGCCGGCGGCGAGGCGGAGACGGACTCGGGACAGGCCGGAGCCGGCGAAGCCGCGGGAGCGGAAGAAGAAGCGCAAGACGAGGCGCCTGAAGAGGAGGCGCTCAACTTCAGGCCATTTTCCAGCCTCCTCAACGTGGGTCAGGGGGACGGCACCTACCTGGTCGAAGCGGGCCAGGACGCCGACGACGCCGGGCGTTTCATGGCGCTGGAGGACTTTCAGAGGGCGCTGCCCAGGGGCGTCGCCCTCCAGTGGGGCTGGGATTCGCTCTCGGCGGGGGGCTTCTACCGAGAGCTGTACATCTTGGAGGAAGAGCCGTTCCTGACCGGGGAAATGCTTGAGGACGCAACCGCCAACCGCGATCCTCAAACAAACCAGGCCCAGGTGCTGTTCAACCTGACCCGCAGGGGAGGCAGGGAATTTCAGCGGCTGACCGCAAATAACGTCGGTAATCGAATTGCGATCGTGCTGGACGGTCAAGTCATCAGCGCCCCGGTCGTGCGGGAGCGCATTGGCGCCCGAGGCTCCATTGAAATGGGCTCCACGGATCTCTCCGAAGCGAGCGACTTGGCTCTCGTGCTGCGGGCGGGCGCGCTTCCCGCGCCGCTCAGGATCATGGAGGAGCGCACCGTCGGACCGTCCCTGGGCCAAGACTCCGTGAATCAAGGCAGGATCGCCGGCATCGTCGGGATCGCAATCGTCATTCTCATCATGATCGGCTACTACCGAGTGGCGGGCGCCTTGGCCATCGGCGCGCTGGCCATCTACCTCCTGCTTGCCGTGGGAGGGCTCGCGATCCTCGGCGCAAACCTCTCCCTTCCCGGCATCGCCGGCCTTGTTCTCTCCATCGGGATGGCGGTCGACGCGAACGTGCTCATCTTCGAGCGAATTCGGGAAGAAGCGGCGGTCGGTCGCGCCCCCCGCACAGCGGTTGAAGAGGGCTTCGGCAACGCCGTCTCGGCGATCGTAGACGCCAATATCACGACGCTCATCACCGGCCTTATCCTCTTTCAATTCGGCACGGGACCCGTTCAGGGATTCGCGACCACGCTCACGATCGGCATCGCCGCGTCCTTCTTCTCCGCCCTGTACGTCACAAGGACCTTCTTCTACATCTACTTGGCCGGCAAAAAGGGCTCGGACCCGATCAGCATCTAGCGGGCCGACTAGCGAGCGAACCCTACCCATGTGGCTTTTCCGCGAAGCGAAGTACTCTTTCATTAGCCATCGCAAGCGGGCCTACGTCGTTTCGGCGGCGATCCTGGCCATTGGGATGGCGGCGATGATCGCGAACGTCTTTACCATCGGCAACTGGCAGAATTACGGCGTGGATTTCACGGGCGGTTCGCTCGTGCAGGTGCGCTTCGAGGAACAAGTCACCGACGGCGAGCTTCGCGACGCGCTGGGAGGCGCGACGGCGCCGCCGATCACAAACTTCGGCGGCGAAAGCGAATTCCTAATCCGAGCTCCGCTTGCTCGGGACGACGATGTCGCGAGCGTGGCGGCGGGCCTCGCGGCCCAAATCGAGGAGGCGTTCGGGGCGGGCGCAGCCGAGATCGTGCGCCAAGAGCTGGTGGGCCCCAAGATCGGGGCCGAGCTCCAGCAGAAGGCGCTGCTTGCGATCCTCTTCTCGCTCCTTCTCACCTTGATTTACCTGGCGATCCGCTTCGAGACGCGCTTCGGAATCGCAGCTGTGATCGCCACCGCGCACGACATGCTGGTCGTGCTGGGAGTGCTGGCGGTCTTTCGCGTGGAGATATCGCTTCCGACTGTGGCGGCGATCCTCACCATCCTAGGGTACTCGCTGAACGACACGATCGTGGTCTTCGACCGCATTCGGGAAAACCTCAACAGCCGAGGGGGCCGCCGAAAAGACCCGTACGCCCTCGTCAACGCGTCGATCAACGAGACGCTGCCGCGCACGATCCTCACCTCCAGCACGACGCTGGCGGTGCTTTTTTCTCTGCTGGTCTTGGGCGGACCGGTCATTCGGGACTTCACGCTTGTACTGATGCTGGGCGTCTTGGTCGGGACCTACTCCTCGATCTTCATCGCCGCGCCCGCCCTCTTGGAGATCCAAGCTCGTTTCGGCGCCAAGGCCGAAACGCGTCCCGGCGCCGGCGGGGTCCCGACGGGGGATGCCGCGCCTCCCAAGCCCCAGCCGAGACCAAAGCCGACCAAGGCGCGCGCTCGCGGCCAGAAAAAGGGGCGCAGGCCTGCGCCGGGGAAGCGCTCGAGGAAGACTCGCCGGTAGGTCGCGTCAAGCCGTGAAATTCGCCGATTCCCACGGCCATTTGACGGCGCGGGAGTTTCTTCGCGACCAAGCCGGGGTGCTGCGGAGAGCGCGCAAGGCCGGCGTGCGACGCATGGTGGCCGTCGCGACCACGGCTAGGGACGCGCGCAAAGCCCTGTCTCTAGCGAGACGCGAGGCGGGAGTGTGCTCCACCGCCGGCATTCATCCGCACGAGGCGGACATCTCTCGAGCGGAGCTGACGGACCAGCTGCGAGAGATCCGCGAGACGGCAGCGGAGCGGGAGTGCGTGGCGATCGGAGAGGCGGGTTTGGACTACCACTATCCCGGCGGAACGCCAGCGGCCAGACAGCGACGCGTCCTGGAGGCGCACTTGGAGCTTGCGCACGAACTGGATCTGCCCGTGGTGCTGCACTCCAGGGCGGCCGAGGAAGACATCAGGGCGATGCTGCGAGCGAGCGAGGGATTCGTGACCGGGGTCGTCCACTGCTTTGGCGGACCTCCAGAGCTCTTGGACGCCGCGCTGGAAGCGGGATGGATGGTTTCGTTTACGGGGATCGTCTCCTATCCCGGATTCGACAGTGACATCGTGCGTGCGACGCCTTCCGATCGGTACATGATCGAGACCGACTGTCCCCACCTTGCGCCAGCTCCGAAGCGGGGCCGCCGCAATGAGCCGGCCTTTGCCCCGTACGTCGCGGAGGCTGTCGCGACGCTTCGAGGCGAGCGGGTGGAGAAGGTCGCGGCGGACAGCTGGGCGAACGCCCGGAAGTTCTTTCGTCTGTGACGGGGGAGGCGCGGAGGGGGCGGCCTCGGATCGAAGTGCTTCCCGACGAGGTGGCGAATCTCATCGCGGCCGGCGAAGTCGTGGAGCGTCCCGCTTCGGTGGTCCGCGAGCTCATGGACAATGCGCTGGACGCCGGCGCCCGCAAGGTGAGGGTGGCGATCCGGCAAGGGGGGAAGAGCTCCATCGAGGTCGCGGATGACGGCGCGGGGATGTCCAGGGGCGACGCCCTTCTTTCGCTGGATCGTCACGCCACCAGCAAGATCCGAAGGGCCGAGGACTTGTGGGGGCTGGATACCCTGGGCTTTCGAGGCGAGGCGCTGCCCTCCATCGCCGCAGTGTCGCGACTGACGCTGCACTCCTCGACCGAAGATGGCCAAGGGACCCGGGTGCGCGTCGACGCGGGCCGCATACTCGGCGTGGAGGATGCGCCCCGACGGCGGGGCACGACGGTTGCTGCGCGCAATCTCTTTCACCGCGCCCCGGTGCGAGCGCGATTCCTAAAGAGCAAGGCCGCGGAGACCGCCGCCGTCGCAAAGGAGGTCCACTCCCAGGTCCTGCTTCGGGCCGATGTGGCGTTCACCTTCGAGGTGGACGGCAAGGTTGTCCTCCGAGCCCGAGCTGGGCGGTCGCTGCGCGAAGCCGTGCGTTTGATTTGGCCCAGCGCGGAGGGCGTCGCCTTTGTCGAGATCGACGCGCGGGACGGGGAGTGGGGCATCTCCGGACTCATTCAACGGCCCGACCACGCGAAGCCGGGTTTCCGCAGAGTGCACACCAGCGTAAACGGTCGCTCCTGCCGGGTTTCCGAGGTCGTGCGCGGCGCCGACGAGGGATACCGCACAACCGTCGCTAAAGAGGTGAATCCTTGGCTTTTCCTCGCGCTAAGCGCGCCTGCGCGGGAGGTGGACGTGAATGTCCATCCCGGAAAGCTCGAGGTAAGGATGCGCAGCCCGGCGGTCGTGGAGCGGTTCGTCAAGAAGAGCGTTCGGAAGGCTCTGGGCCGAGTCCAGGCGGCCGCCACCTATTCGGGGAAACCGGGGGAAGAAGCGGGCTTCCGGAAGAGCCCCTCTGGAACGGAGGAGGACGCCCGTCCTTTGAGGCGAGGCGAGAGCATGGTGCGGGACGGAAAGCAGGTTTATCTCTTTCCTTCGCCGAAGGGAGAGGAGGGGGAAGCGGCAAGCGCCGCGATGCCCCGAACGGACGGCGATGGTCGCGCGGATCGGCCCGCCATGCTTCAGATCCACAACACCTACATCCTCGCGGAGACGCGCGACGGGGTCATCATCTTGGACCAGCATGCGGCCCACGAACGGGTTCTCTTCGAGTCCGTGATGAAGCAGCTCCGCAAAGGCGGGACATCCGGGCAGCGGCTTCTCTTTCCCTTCACCATCCGCCTTAATCGGGTTGAAATGGAGGTGCTGGACGAAATTCGCGACGAGCTCGCGCTCGTGGGTTTCGGCGTGGAGCCCTTCGGGGCGGACAGCATTCTGGTGCGCGCCGTGCCAAACCCCCACCGGTATTTCGAGCCGGAGCACTGCCTTCAAGAGATGATTCAGGAGTTTGTGCAAGGCGCCGAGCTTGCCCGCTCGGTCCGAAGCCGGGATGAGCGCGTGGCGATGAGCTTTGCATGCGCGGGCGCCGTGAAAGCGGGACAGGCGCTTGCCGAGGAGGAGATGCACGAACTCTTCAGTCGTCTCTTCGCCACCGAGCTGCCCTACCATGACGTTCATGGGCGGCCGACCGTCGTGCGCCTTGGCCTGCACGAGATGAATCGCAAGTTCGGGCGGACGTGAGATCGGTCGACTTTCTTGCAATTCTTGGACCGACCGCCGCCGGGAAGACGCGCCTCGCCATCCGGGCCGCGATTGAGCTGGACGGCGAGGTCGTTTCGATGGATTCCCGGCAAGTCTATCGCGGGCTCGACATCGGGACCGCGAAGCCCTCGCCCGAGGAACAGCGCGTCGTTCCCCACCACAACCTGGATGTCTTGGACCCGGGCGATCGCTACGGAGCGGGCGAGTTTGCGCGGGACGCCAGGCGCTGGATCGCGGAGATCCGCGCCCGAGGGCGCGTTCCGATCCTCGCGGGAGGCACGGGGTTCTTTTTGCGGACGCTCACGCACCCGATCTTCGAGGAGCCGCGGCTCGAACCCGAGAGAACGCGCGCGCTGGGGAAGCTGCTGGCCTCCTTGGGACGGGAGGAGCTGCGACGGTGGGTGGCGAGACTGGACCCGAAGCGCGCTGCGGTCGCGGCGCAGGGAGGCCCGCAGCGTATGATTCGCGCGCTGGCGGTCGCATTGCTTTCGGGGAGGCCGATCTCATGGTGGCATCGGGAGCAGCCAGCCAAGGAGGCTCCCTTGGAGGGCGTCTGCGTTCTGCTCCTGCTTCCCGCGCGGCTTCTAGCGGCAAGGATCGCCAAACGAACGCGGGCGATGATCGAGGGCGGACTCGTAGAGGAGGCAAAGGCGCTAAGGGCTGCGGGCTGGACCAGAAGCGCTCCCGCCATGAATGCCGTGGGGTACCCCGAGATCTTCGACTACATCGAGGGAAAGTGCGGGCTGGGGGAGGCAACCCGGCGGATCGAAGCCGCCACGCGCAGGTACGCGCGCAGGCAGCGGACTTGGTTTCGGCATAAGCTCCCCCCCGGCGCGATTCGCGTCGACGCGACCCTTGGGATTGATGAGCAGCTCCGAATCGTGACGCGCGCCCTTCGGCGTCCGCCGGCCCCGGCATGAAGATCGGGATTATCTGCTACCCGACCTACGGGGGCTCGGGAGCGCTGGCCACCGAATTGGGACTCGGGCTCGCGGGGCTTGGGCACGAGGTGCACTTCATTACCTATCGCCAGCCTTTTCGCTTTCCGACCTTTCGCGAGCGCGTCTACCTTCACGAAGTCGAAATTTCACGCTACCCGCTCTTTGAGTATCCGCCGTACACGCTGGCCCTCGCGACGGCGATCCGCGATACGGTCGCGCGAGAAGGCTTGGATATTATTCACGCCCACTATGCGATCCCCCATGCCGCCTCGGCTTGGATCGCTCAGGAAATGCTCCGGGACGCGGGCGCGCCTCCTCTGCTCACCACCCTTCACGGGACGGATGTCACCCTGGTCGGGGGCGACCCCACCTTCAAGCCGATCACGCGCTTCTCGATTCTCAACTCTCAGGGAATTACGGCGGTCTCCCGCTACTTGCGGGACAAGACGGCGAGAGAGTTTGACGTGCCCAAGGAGCGCATTCGCATCATCCCCAACTTTGTGGACGCGCGCGTCTTTCAGCCGGAGGAGCGGTGCGGCCATACGGCGGCCCTCTCGCCATCGGGCGCCCCGATCGTGATGCACGTCTCCAACTTTCGTCCGGTGAAGCGGGTTGCGGAGATCGTCGAGATCTTCGCCAAAATTCGGCGGGAAATGCCCGCGCGGCTCGTGATGGTGGGTGACGGGCCGGACCGTCCGCTTGCCGAAGAAAGGTCGGAGCGCTTGGGGCTCAGGGGCGACGTGCTCTTCCTGGGGAAACAGGCTGCGATCGAGGAGATCCTTCCGTCCGCCGACATCTTTTTGATGGCCAGCGAGTCGGAGTCCTTCGGCCTGGCGGCGCTGGAGGCGATGGCATGCGGCGCGCCGGTCGTGGCGTACGGCACCGGCGGGCTTCCCGAGGTAGTGCCGCATGGATCCGGGGGCTTTCTTCTCCCGCTGGGGGATGTAGACGCCGCCGCCCGCGCCGCCTCCGCGCTACTGAAGGACGCGGGGCTCCGGCACCGGTTCGGGTCCGTGGCCCGCAAGGTCGCCGTCAAGCAGTTCGCGATTGCGCGCGTCCTGCCGAGGTACGAGGCGTACTACCGAAGCCTGGTGCGGGAAGCGCGCGGATGAGCCTTGGGGAGGCTGCGCTGCTGGGCCTCCTGCAGGGAATAACCGAGTTTCTGCCGGTCTCTTCTTCGGGCCACTTGGTCATCGCTCAGTCGCTGTTGGGCGTAGAAATACCCGGAGCGGGCTTTGAGATCGCGGTGCACGTCGCAACTGCCGGGTCGGTGGCGGTCGCCTATCGGAAACGACTCTTGAGGATGCTCCGAGGCATTGCTCGAGGCGTTCGGAAGGAGGTGCGGTACGCGGCCCTGATTCTTCTATCGGCGGCGCCGGCGGGGCTCCTTGGAGCAGGCTTTGGCGAAGCCATCCAGCCGGTTTTCGAGTCGACGCGGATCGTAGGGGGCGCCCTTCTGCTCACGGGAGTCGTCCTGCTGTCGATGAAGCGGGCGCTAGGGCGCGCATCGCTTCGAGGCCCCGGCGCGCAGGACGCAATTTGGATGGGATTGGCGCAGGCCTTTGCGGTGATTCCGGGGATCTCCCGTTCGGGCGCGACCCTCGCGTGCGGGGTCTGGAGGGGGGTGCGTCCAAGCGAGGCGGCGGCCTTCTCCTTTCTGATGTCTCTTCCGGTCATCGGCGGAGCGGCCCTGCTTAAGACGCCGGAGTTCCTGCGAGAGGGCGTTGCGGCGGGGCCGGCGCTTGTCTTGGGCGCGGTCCTGGCATTTTCTTCGGGGATTGTCGCGATTTCCATCTTCAGGCGCGTGCTGAGCGCGCGCGTCTTTCACCGATTCGGACCGTACGCGCTGGCTTTGGGAGCGGCGACGCTCCTCTTCGGCGAGTGACTTCTCTGGAGTCTTGGGGAGGCCGCGCCGCGGGCGGGTGGCGGGAGCTCTTGGGGCTTGGCGCGGCGGAGTTCTACGACGAGATCGGCTCGACCAACGACCGCGCGCTGGAGCTCGCCGCCCAAGTCGGCCCGCTGCCGGCGCTCGTCTGCGCGAATCGCCAGAGACGAGGGCGAGGCCGCAGGGGCCGCCGCTGGCAGTCTTCAAGCGACTTGGGTCTCTGGGTTTCGGTTCTTGCGCGCGGCTCCGCGCCGGGGAGCGCCCTTTCCCTCATCGCCGGACTCGCAGTGGCGGGCGCGCTCGATGACCTCGCTTCCGGGAGGCTGCACACGGAGCTTGCCTGGCCGAATGATCTCTTGGCGGGGGGACGAAAGCTGGGGGGCATTCTTTGCGAGGCGGCGAGACGAGATCGCGTGGTCGTCGGCCTAGGCCTTAACCTCAACCATGGCTGGACCGATTCGCCGATGCCGGGGTCGAAGCGAGCCGTTTCGGATCGACCGGCAACCAGCTTCAAAATCGAAACTGGAAGAGGCGTCCCCCGAGAAGAAGCCCTTCGAAGCATCGCCCCGAAGCTCATAGACGCGGTACGCGGCGGAGGAAGACTCCTGACGTCCGCCGAGCGGAAAGAGTGGAAGGAGCGCGGCGCGATGTTGGGGCGTGAGTGTCTGGTCTACGGCGCAGTCCAGAATGGAGCGGGCCTGACCCGGAAGGCGCGCTCCATCCGTTGTCGTCCATTGGGCGTCAGATCCGACGGAGCATTGCTTGTGGAGGAATTGTCCGGGCGGCGCCGGCTGGCTGTCGTTGCCGGCTCCGCGCGGCCGCTTGAGGAATCCGCCTGATGCTGCAGCTTGTCGCAGATATCGGCAATACCGAGACCGCCGTCGGTCTCGTGGAATCCAAGGGCCACCGAGTCCAGAGGCACTGGCGCCTTCGAACGCGTCCGCCGCGCACCAAGGCGGAGCTGGAGGTGTTTCTCGGTTCGCTCTTGGGGCAAAGAGGAGACCGAGCGCCGATTCCACAAGCGGTGATCAGCTCCGTCGCGCCCGAGGCCGTCCCCGGCTATTCCGCCGCATTCTCGGCCTTAGTTCAGGGGCCGGTTCAGCTTGTGGGACCATCGTCGCAACTTCCGGTCCGGCTGGACGTGGAGGAGCCTAGAACCGTGGGGGCGGACCGAATCGTCAATACCCTCGCGGCGAGTACGCTGTATCAAATGGATGCGATCGTGGTGGATATGGGGACGGCGGTCACCTTCGACTGCGTGACGCGCGACGCGGTGTTTCTGGGCGGCGTGATCGCGCCCGGACCCAGCGCCGGACTCGACTGGCTGGCGGAGCGGACCGCGCAGCTGCCAAGAGTGGGGTTGGAGCCGCCGGCGCGGGTCCTTGGAAGGCGGACGAAGGCGTGTATCCAGAGCGGCGTGTTTTTTTCCGCCGTGGATTCGGTGGACGGCATGGTCCGGCGGATACTGGAGGAGTGGGCGCCGGAGGAGTGCGTCGTGGTGGCCACCGGAGGCCTGTCGCGGCTGATTGGTCCTCATGCCCGGACGGTTGAGCGGATCGACCCGCTCCTCACCCTCAAGGGGTTGTCGATCGCCGGCGCGCATCTCGCGCAGCTCTAGGAGGTCTCTCGGGCGGGGACCTTCGCGCGCAAGCCGCGGCCCCGACCTTGACGCGCGCGCAGGTTGCGTTATCGTTATTAGCACTGTCACTAGAGGAGTGATAGTGCTAGCGAGACTCTCGGGTCATCCGAGGGCGCGCGGCCGGCCTCCGCAAGAGGCGGGGGCAGTCGCGGACACTCAATCATTTCAGGGAGGCGTAACATGTCTGAAGCTTCCGCGAGAATCAGCCCTTTGGCGGATCGCGTGGTTGTCCAGGCGCGGGAGGAGTCCGAGCAGATGAGGGGCGGGCTCTACATTCCCGACACGGCCAAGGAAAAGCCGCAGGAAGGAACCGTCGTTGCCGTAGGTCCGGGAAAGACATCCGATGGGGGTGATCGAATCCCCATGGAGGTGTCCGAAGGGGACCGGGTGCTCTACGGCAAGTACAGCGGCACTGAAGTGACCGTGGATGGGGAGCAGTATCTCATCCTTCGCGAATCGGACATCCTGGCTCGGGTCCAGGACTAACAGGAGAGCACAGAAACGATGGCAGCCAAGAAGCTGGAATTCGACACCAGGGCCCGCGGACAGCTGAAGTCCGGCGTGGACCAGCTCGCTCGAGCCGTGAAGGTGACCTTGGGTCCCAAGGGCCGGAATGTGGTGGTGGACCGGAAGTTCGGATCTCCGACCGTGACCAAGGATGGCGTGTCGGTCGCGAAGGAGATCGAGCTGGAAGACCCCGTGGAGAACATGGGGGCGCAGATGGTGAAGGAAGTGGCGACGAAGACTTCGGATGTCGCCGGCGACGGCACGACGACCGCGACGGTGCTTGCCGAGGCAATCTTCGGCGAAGGCCTCAAGAACGTGACTGCCGGATCCGACCCGATGGGAATTCGCCGCGGGATCGACCGGGGGGTTGAAGCCGTGGTCGCGAGTCTCCGCGCGCTCTCTACGGACACGAAGGGCAAGCGCGAGATTGCCCAGGTCGGCGCGATTTCCGCCAACAACAACATGGAAATCGGAGAGCTCATCGCCGAAGCGATGGAGCGCGTCGGCAAGGACGGCGTCATCACCGTCGAAGAGGCCAGGGGGTTGGAAACGGAGCTGGACACCGTGGAGGGGATGCAGTTTGATCGCGGCTACCTCTCTCCTTACTTCGTGAGCGACGCGGAGCGCATGGAGGCGGTCTTGGAGGAGCCGATGATCCTCATTCACGACAAGAAGATCTCCGCGATGAAGGACCTCCTTCCGGTGCTGGAGAAGGTGGCCCAGATGGGCAAGCCGCTCCTGATCATCGCGGAGGACGTGGAGGGAGAGGCGTTGGCTACGCTCGTGGTCAACAAGCTGCGCGGGACGCTCAAGGTGGCTGCGGTGAAGGCGCCCGGCTTCGGGGACCGCAGGAAGGCGATGCTACAGGACATCTCGGTTTTGACTGGCGGACAGGTCATCTCGGAGGATGTCGGCTTCAAGCTCGAGAACGCGGTCGTGAGCGACCTGGGTTCGGCGAAGCGCGTGGTCATCGACAAGGACAACACCACGATCATCGACGGTGCCGGCGGCGCGGACAAGATTCAGGGAAGAATCGAGGAGATCCGCAACTCCATCGAAAAGTCCACCTCGGATTATGATCGCGAGAAGCTGCAGGAGCGGCTGGCGAAGCTCGCGGGCGGAGTGGCCGTCATCAACGTCGGCGCGGCCACCGAGACCGAGATGAAGGAAAAGAAGGCTCTGGTCGAGGATGCGCTGCACTCCACGAGGGCCGCGGTCGAAGAGGGCATCGTGCCGGGCGGCGGCGTGGCGTTGCTGCGGGCCCAGTCCGCTTTGGAAGACGTGGGCGCCGAGGGCGACGAGCAGATCGGCGTGAACATTCTCTCGCGGTCCTTGGAGGCCCCGATCCGCCAGATTGCGGGCAACGCTGGACAGGAAGGGTCAATTGTGGTGTCCAAGGTGCGCGGCGGAGAGGCCGGCTTCGGCTACAACGCGCAGTCGGACACGTACGAGGATCTCGTCAAGGCCGGCGTGATTGATCCCACTAAGGTGGTGCGGAGCGCGCTCCAGAATGCCGCTTCGATCGCAAGCCTCCTGCTGACCACGGAGGCGGTGGTGGTCGAGATTCCGGAGCCGGAGAAGCCTGCCCCCGGCGGGCCTCCAGGCGGCGACATGGGCGGCATGTACTAGAGGTCAAAGCTGGTCGGCAGTACGAGCGGGGGTCCGGGGCCAAGAGGCGCCCGGACCCCCGCTGCTATATTTCTCTGGATACGCTCGGCGTAGGATTTGACGAAGACGAGCCTGGTCAGGCTCGACTTGAAGTAAGCGGACGCGCGTTTCTATTGGAGCCTACCGGTGAAGAAATGACAGCCATGAACCAATATCGCGCGAATGTACTTTATGGGTTGAGGATACCCTAATGGCTCAGGCCCGGCACTCCTTGCGCAGAGAGCAAACGCCCTTTGATCCGTATCGGTCGCGAGTTCAATTTCTCCAAGATGAGGCGTTGGCTGAGGGGTTTGTGATAAACGAAGACTCGTTGCGTGATTTCAAAGAGCTTGTCGGTTTGGTCCCCGGCATCCGAAAGTGCAACTTGATTTTGATGGATAACGGCAATATTCGAGCTATCTGGAAAGACGACAGCATGTCGCAGTGCGGATTACATTTCTTGGGTCCCTATCTGCCTATGGAGTCTGGGACGATCACACTGAAATCAATTACAGTAGGGCGGCGGGAGAGTTGTCTTGATGTCGAAAGGAGCAAGGATGCACCGAGCAAACGGCGTGGTGCCCGCTTCGGCGGGGGAAGGAAGGCTGGGTTCGCCGGAACCTCCGGATCCGGAGGTTCCGGCGAAGGCGACGCGGCGTCGCTTCACGGGGGCGTACAAGGCGTCCATTCTCGATGAGGCGGACAAGTGCGAGTCCCCGGGCGATCTGGGCCGGCTGCTGAGGCGGGAGGGGCTGTATCACTCCCACTTGGCTTCGTGGCGCAAGGCCGCCCGGAAGGCGATGATCGACGGGCTGGACGGAAGGCGCGGCCCGAAGCCGAAGAGCGGAAAGGCGTGGGCGGCGAGGATGCGTCGGCTCGAGCGCGAGAATCAGCGGCTTCGCAACGAGAACCGCAAGCTGCGCATCGTCGTCGAAGTTCAGGGAAAAGTGTCGGGGCTGCTGGGGATCGAGCTCGAGGGCGGGAAGTCCGGATGAGCGAGGCCAAAGGCCTTGCCGAGGACGTGGGCGTGCAGACCGCGTGCAGTGCGCTGCGCGTGGGCCGTTCGACCTACTACCGCAGCTTGAAGCCGAGAAGATCCGGGCGGCGGCGGCCCCGACGGAGGACAAGGCCCGCCCGGGCGATGGACAAGGCGGCCAAGGAGAGCGTGATGGATGCGCTGTGCTCTCCCCGCTTCGCAGACCGCTCCCCCGCCGAGGTGCGCGCGACGCTGTTGGACGAGGGCGTCTACCTCTGCTCGGAGCGCACGATGTACCGCGTGCTCGCCGACAACAAGTCGGTAAGGGAGCGCCGCGCGCAGCGCTCCCATCCGAAGCATCCGAAGCCGGAGATCGTCGCGCGAAGGCCCAATCGGGCGTGGTCGTGGGACGTGACGCGGCTGCTGGGCCCGAAGAAGGGCCGAGGGTATTACCTGTATGTGATCATGGACATCTACAGCCGCTACGTCGTCGGATGGATGGCTGCGGAGCGCGAGACGGCGGCTTTGGCCGGCCGGCTCATCGAGGAAAGCTGTCTGAAGCAGGATGTCGAGCGGGGAGAGCTGACGCTGCACTCCGACCGCGGCGCGCCCATGACGGCGAAGAGCACGGCGCAGCTGGTCGCGGACCTCGGGATTGCAAGGTCCTTCAGCCGCCCGCGGGTATCGAACGACAACCCCTACTCGGAGGCGCAGTTCAAAACGTTGAAGTACCATCCGGACTTTCCGGGAAGGTTCTCCTCGCTCGAAGAGGCAAAGGCGTTCTGTCGACGCTTCTTCCAGTGGTACAACCAGGAGCACAGGCACGCCGGCATCGGCATGCTCGCGCCCGAGCAGGTGTACTTCGGCAAGGCGGCCGAAGTGATCGAAAGGCGGCAGGCCGTGCTGGACCGAGCCTACGCCGCCACGCCGGACCGGTTTGTAAACGGCCCTCCGCGCGCAGCCGGACCACCAACGGAGGTCTGGATCAACCCCCCTATCCTGGTCGAGTCAGTTAAAGGCGATCAGACGCCCCCGGACGACGGCGGAAACGCCGGAAAGGAGAATGAGCTACACTAATCCGCGACGGCTTTTCGTCCCAGATTCATTGGCAGGTTCCGGGTCGTGGCATGGTACGTTACGTCATGGTCAGAAGGCCCAAAGGCCGAGACTTGGACTCGCTTGATTGCGGCCACAATACCGTGAGGGGCATTTTGCGCAGAGTGGATCTGCTTGGCTTAACGTCGCTGTTGTCCCAACAGCAATCATGTTCTTCGTTACGTTCGACCAAGAAAAGTAGCCGAGGACAGAAGCCCTGATGGCTCGGCCTTCCAATTCCGGAATACCCCCTCATTCAGCGCAACACAGCTCCGATTGGAAAACAGCGTCCAACGCTGATCGGCAAATCACGAATTCGCTCTTCGTCCCACACCCAATTTCGCTGGAAGTCGGGCAATTGCACTTTGCCTGTGACTATGGCGTTGAGAAGGCTTCCTAGCGGTTTCTTAGTGATGTCAAACGTATTCATGTGCTCATACTCTGGGCTTGTGGGGAGGGCGTGTCCAGCAGATGGGGCTCCTCTCCGCGTTCGAAGGCGTCGAATGCGGTAAGGACAAGACGTTGGGTGCGGTAATCCCCAAACTCTTCGAGCTCGTGTTTTTTGAGAGTCGGAAAGGAGATGCTCGGTGACGGAGGATCCAAAATCCACTCGACCTCCGATCGGTCGAGGCCGTACATGTGCGCGAAAATAGCGTCCAGCTCGGACCTGAGCCCGTGGCGCCGCTCATCGTTCCACTGAAAGGGCGGTCCCGTGTAGCCGAGGTCTTGGGCGAAGCCTTTCAGTTCCCATGACGTGAATGTGAATTTGACGACTCGAGGGATGATGAGCTGGAACCATGGGATTCCACAAGGACTTGCGTCTAGATACGTTTCTGGTGGAAGGACTGGAAGTTGCTTGACGATATACACGCTCATGTGTACTCCGCCAACGGAAAAACGGGTTACCCAGTCGAAGGGGAGGCTGTTTAGGTTTGCCAGCACAAGAGCTGAAGAAATCGCACGCTCGTTGATAAAGTCAATCGTGGGCGCGTTGTTGCCGATGCCGCTGTCGGGCACGACCCCGACAGTAGCGGTTCGCTCGCTTGTAGCCGTTGTAATGTCGCGAAAGGCCTTGTTCCACCGCTTGCAGCGCGTTCGAATCGAAGGAGATGTGTCGCTCATGGCTGTGGCTCTAACAAGCACGGCGACTGTCGTGCGTCGATCGGAAGCTCGCGCGATGTTTCTAAAAGAGAGCAGTGGATCCCGATTACAATCGCTGAGTGCCCAACCGGGTGGATCGGAATCATCGCCCCAATTCCGGTTCTTCCGTCTGTTCCGCGAGCCATATCTCGCAAAGTGACTTGCGCGCCAAGCGCGCCAGGCGTCGCTGGCCGCTGGCCGCTGGCCGCTGGCCGCTGGCCGCTGGCCGCTGGCCGCTGGCCGCTGGCCGCTGGCCGCTGGCCGCTGGCCGCTGGGAATTTGGCTCTCATAGTCGAAAATCCCGTTTTGTCAAGTCTGTCCAGCACGAGCGTTTCGGCGACCCAGTACCGTGGGATCAGGAACGAGTTCGAGTCGGCTTTCTCGTCGACGGTCATCAGGCGCGCCTTGCCTTTGCGGAGGTCGGCCTCGGACGCGCCGTCGAAGGTGGCGAACCGGTGGTCGTACTGGTGGAACATCTTGGCCTCGTAGAGGGGCAGCTGCGCTTCGCCGCCTCTGACAAACCTGTTGCCTTCGAGCGTCCAGCCGTCGTCTTCGAGCTGTCTGCGGGTGCGGAAGAGCTTCGAGTCGTTGGACATGTGGAACATGGTGGAGAACTTCACGCCCCACGGATTATGCTCCGGCTCGCCTCCTCGGGCTTCCTTCCAAAGCACGCCGGCGCGCTGGTACATCTTGCGCGCGATTTCCATGTCGCGGCGGGTGCGGAACATCGGGCAGGTGCGCGTGTTGGGGTTGAAGAGGCGGAAGTCCGCTTCGGAGAGCTTGATGCGCCGCTCCGCCTCTTTGAGCTGCTCCGGGTCGTGCAGGAAGTACGCGAACTCGGCTTCGGCGGCCGGCGCGTCCCTGCCGACGAGCGCGAGCAGGCAGAAGCGGCTGTTCGCGCCGATGTTGCGGAAGATTCTCTTGCGGTTCTCGAAGCCGTGGAGGCTCGCCAGCCGCTTCTTCGAGACGACGTGGTTGAAGAAGTCTCTGGTCGAGTGGTCGGCGGCGATGCCGGTGGGAACGATCAGTCCGGCGCGTCCGTGCGGCGCGGCGAGCTGGAGGGCGGCTTCGGGGAAGAGCGCGTAGGTGTTGACGTCGCCGCGCCCAGTCAGCGGGAATCGCTGGGAGGCGCGCGCGAACTGGCTTGTCGCGCCGGCGTTGCGGGTCGCGGCGACGAAGGCCTCGTAGAGATCAACGTCCGCCGGGGGCGCGCCGTCGCGGAGTAGATGATCGATCATTTGCTCCCGCTGGGCCTTGTTGCGGGCCAGAGCGATGCGTGGCCGCCTGAGCGCGAAGAACTTCTTCTGCTGAAGCTTGACGCGTCCCCACGGCGGATTCGCGAGCACGACATCGAAGCCTATGCCTCGCATGACGTCGGCGAACTCGAGGTGCCAGTGGAAAAAGCCGTGCTCCTTGGAAAGCCTGCCCGCGAGCTCGCGGACGCCTTTGCGCGCAGGGGCGTTTTCGTCGATGCGGTGGATGTCGCTGGTGAGCGGAACGGCGTCTTGGGCGTCTCGCGTCTTCGGCGCGAAGAACGCGCCGACGAACAGGTCCGCGCGCAGCTGTTCACGCACGCTTCGCGTTTTCCGTCTCGCGGCTATGAAGGCGGCGCGCTTGGCGTTGATCTCCGACACGGTGCCTTCGGGCATGGCTTCGATTTCGCCGAAGTCGACCGCGACTTGATCCGCCGCTTCCTGGTCGAAGAGGTCTCGCTGCGCCCGCTGGCGGTTGCGCTTTCTCAGCGCGGCGCAGACGGCCTTGTCGTCGCCTTGGAGCGGCGCGTAGGCGGCGTCGGGGATGCCGCCCGACATGATCTCGGGATCGAGGATTCCGACAAGGCTGTCGCCCTGGACGACATGCGCGTCCAGGAAGCTCAGCGGCTTTCCGGGCTCGAGCGCCTCGATCCAGAGCGCCGTTCTGCACAGCTCGACGGCGAGCGGGTTGACGTCGACGCCGTGGACGCAGCGCCGGACGACCTCGCGCAGGAAATGTCTGCGGACGTTCTCTTCCGGCGCGTCGGAGTCCGATTCCATACGGGCGGCTTCGAGCGCGACGCGCCTTGCGGCGGCGAGCAGGAAGTGCCCCGAGCCGCACGCGGGGTCCAAGATCTTGAGCTCGAGCAGCGCTTCCGTCGGGTTTGTCTGGTTGTCTTTGACGGTCTTTTCGATGACGGGCTCGAGCGTTGATTTGATCAGCTCGGCCACGAGCGAAGGCGGCGTGTAGTAGGAGCCGGTGCGCTTGCGTTCGGATGCGCCGGCGTCGGTGGCGAAGGAGAAGCTCCAGGGACGGGTTTCTACATCGATGACCGGGTACAGCTCGAGCAGGCTTTCGTAGACGGAGCCCAGCTCTTCGGTGTCCATGTCGCGGTAGTTTACGCGGGAGAGGCCGCTTCCGGCAGAGAAGAAGGCCAGGCGATGCGCGGCTTCCAGCAGCGGCGCGTTCTCGAGCGCGGCGGCGTCCAAGTCGGCGCACTGGCCGAGGCGGAACAGGCCGCCCAGCGCGGGCAGGCCGAGATCCTCGGCGCCGTCGCTCGCGAGCGCTTGGAAGACGACCTTGAGGCCTGTCCAAAGGTCCGCGTTCTTGTCGTAATGCCTGCGCCGCAAGGCGCGTTCGCGGAGTCTCGAGAGCGCGTAGCCCTCGCGGTAGACGGCGCGGGCCTCTTCGGAGGCGTCCGGCGGGTGCAGCGCGCCGCGCTCTTCGGCGGAGAAGAGGAAGAGCAGGCGGTAGACGAGCCGGAGCAGCTGCTGGTGGTAGTCTTCGGTCGAGAGTCTGCCGCTCGCGATGCGTGCGCGCAGCCTGTCGTTTCCGGGATGCTCGATAAAGCCGCCTCCCAGTCTTCTGAGCGCGTCTTCGACGCCGGCGCGCAGCTTTTCTCGCACGCGCTCGCCGGTTTCGTGAGCCTTGGCGCGCCAGGACTCGAGGACGCAGCTCGATGCCTTGCCGCCTCGGGGTTCGAGGCGGCTCGCGTGGGCCGCGAGCCAGAGCGCGGCGAAGTCGGGGTAGAGCTCCTCGGAGAAGATGAGGTCGAGGTCGGCCTCGATGTACGCGGGCCGGGTCAGACTCGCGTTGTCGCGCAGGACGCGGAGCTTCGCGCCGTTCGCGACCACGCCCCAGAGCGCGGGGTCCGAAGCGTTGAGGTGCTCCTGGAGGATGCCGTGCGGCGCCTGCCTGCGCCCGTCAAGCCCCAAGCGGGGATCGGCCTTGTCCAGGTCGAAGTCGTCCGCCACCAGCAGCATGGGGACGGCGCCGCCAAAGGCAGAGTGGCTTAGCCTATATCTTTCCTCTGATAATGTCAATGGGGGGGGGGGGGACGCCAAGTACCCCCCCTCCGTTGCTCCCCCCCCCCCCTCCGTTGCTCCCTGCACGGCGCCCGTCTCGGTGCTTGTTCTCCTCTCTAATCCCTGAAGTCTTGAGACGGCTCCTATTGAGCCTCTTCAATGGTATAGGGGACTCGCGCGAACGGATCCGCGTCAAGGGGCGGTACCCCAGCACCTCGGACACGAAGGGCACGAGCCACTCGTCCACGCAAACCCGATTGCGCGCGAGATCCCCTCTGCGCTTGCGCCTGGCGTAGCGCTCGTGCCGGTCGCTCGCGATCCGCCAGTAGCGGCCGATCTCGTCCCTGAGCGACAGCGACTTCGACAGGCCGTAGTCCGCGCCCGACTGCCTGGGCGCCTCCAAGGCAGCCACCTCCTCCAGAAACTCCGCCGGCAGTATGCTCCCCTCCACGCGCAACGCCGCAAAACCCTGAACGGAACGCATGCCTACCGGAGACTCTCGCTGCCAAAGCGCCCCGTCACGCGACAAGCAATCCAGCGCGCCGCGAATTCCAGAGATCGCGCCTTCGGGCATCCGTCCTCGGTGATCCGTCCCATAACGTAAAATCACAGAAATTCATGAACTTCGGCAACCTAGAGTTGCTTTCGGCTTGAGCCTCGAGATTCACTCCAAGGTTTCAGCCGGACCACCGACCTTCTAAGGGAATCGAATAGCTGCTTCGGGGCACAAGGAATCGGAGCCGACCGCGCGACGCTTGAGAGAATGCGCTGCCGGATTGCGGAAGCAGGTACGGGGGAGTTCATGAAGGGGTTTGCCGAGCACTCCGGGGCAAGCCCCGTCGCAGGGCGACTTGGCCAAGCGCGACCGGGCGCCCGAGCGAAGCGCCGAGCAGAGCGCGCTGCTCCGATAGGCGCCGGGCTCCGATTCCGTCTCCCGAGTCTTTCCTGCCGTAGCTTCCCTATGCAGCCGCTTCAGCAGCAATCAGGCCAACCCTCAAGGCAAGGGCTTCCATGTACTCTCTCCGCGCCAAGTTGAATCAATCCGTCGCGCTCGCGTTCGCGGGCGCCTTGGCTGTTCATTCGGCAGCTGCCCAGACGATCGGGCCGCCCAGCGGCTCCTTGGTTGTCGCGGGCGGCGCCCTGTCCGATCCGGCGGTCTTTAGCCGATTCGTCGCGCTTGCTGGAGGCCCCGCAGCCCCGATCGTCATCATCCCGACCGCAGGCGGCGGGGAGCGGTACGATCAGTACTTCCGAGGCAGGCGTCCCTTTGAGCAGGCCGGCGCCCGCGACATCACGATTCTTCATACCTACGATACGCTCGTCGCGGACAGCGAGGAATTCGTGGAGCCGCTCCGCAGAGCCCGCGGCGTCTGGTTTACCGGCGGAAGACAGTGGCGCCTTGCGGACTCCTACCTCAACCGCCGAACTCACCAAGCGCTGTGGGGCGTCCTCGAGCGCGGCGGAGTCATCGGCGGATCGTCGGCCGGCGCCTCCATTCAAGGGTCGTACCTGGTCCGCGGGGACACCCGCGCCAACACGATCATGATGGGGGATCACGAGGAGGGGCTGGGCTTTCTCAAGAACGTCGCGATCGATCAGCACCTTCTGCGCCGAAACCGCCACTTCGACCTGATCGAAGTCATCCGCGCCAAGCCGGAGCTGCTGGGCATCGGGCTGGACGAGAACACCGCCATCGTGGTCCAGGGCGACAGCTTCGAAGTCGTGGGACAGAGCTACGCGGTGATCTACGACAACCAAGTCTCATTGGACGGCGGCGGGCTCTTTTATTTTCTCGCGCCCGGCGACCGGTACGACATGGCTTCGCGCCAAGCGGCGCGGCCCGGACGCGAGCTGCGCCCTCTGGAGCGCGTGACGGGCGCGCCTTGGCCGCCCGGTCGCTAAGGAGCGGGCCCGCGCGCTGCCCAGAAGCTGGGAAAGCTGAACGTTACGGCTAGCTTTCCAGCATGGACTCCATGAAGAACGTCGTGCGCGTCACGACGCCGGATGGCGAAAGGCAAGAGCTCCCGGCGGGGAGCACGGCAGCGGACTTGGCTCATGCAATCGGCCCGGGCCTTGCGCGCGCGGCGCTGGCCGCCGTGGTGAATGACGAAGTCGTCGATCTCTCCGCGCCGCTTCCGGGCGGGGCGTCGGCGCGCATCTTGACCGAGCGGGATTCCGAGGCTCTGCCCGTGCTTCGGCACTCGGCCGCGCATGTCTTGGCGACCGCGGTGCGAGAGCTCGTTCCAGAGGCCGGAATTGGCTTTGGCCCCGCGATCGACTCGGGGTTCTACTACGACTTCGACGTGCCCGAGCCCTTTAGCGACGACCAGCTTAGGGAGATTCAGGCGAAGATGAGGGAGGTCGTCCAAGCCGACTATCCCTTCAGCAGACGCGTTGTGGGGAGGGAGGAGGCGCGTTGCCTCTTCGCGGACGATCCGCTGAAGCTTGAGCGTTTGGAGGAGATGGACCCGGGCGAGACGATCACGGTGTACGAGGACGGGCCGTTCCTTGACCTGTGCAAAGGCCCGCACGTTCCCTCCACCGGACGGCTCAGGCACTTTCAGCTCATGAGCGTGGCCGGCGCCTACTGGCGAGGCGATGAGCGGCGCCGGATGCTGCAGAGGATATACGGCACGGCCTTTTTCAAGAAGAAGGATCTGAAGCGCCACATCCATCGCCTGGAGGAAGCCAAGCGTCGCGACCACCGGGCACTGGGGAAACAGCTGGACTTGTACTCCATTCAGGAGGACGTAGGACAGGGGCTCGTGCTTTGGCATCCGGACGGCGGAAGGATTCGGCATGCCGTCGAGGACTTCCTGAAGGAGACGCTGATTCGCAGCGGATACGAACTCGTGTACACGCCCCATGTCGCTGCGGAGCGGCTGTACGACATCTCTGGGCACACCGCCGTCTTCGCCGAAGACATGTTTCCGGCGATGGAGGGCTCGGAGGCGGGGGACCGGATTCGCATGAAGCCGATGAACTGTCCCCACCACTTCATGATCTACAAGTCGAGGGGGCGATCCTATCGGGAGCTGCCCCTTCGCTACGCCGAGCTGGGCACCTGCTACCGCTACGAGCGTTCGGGTACGCTCCACGGGATGCTCAGGGTGCGCGCCTTTACGCAGGACGACGCCCACATCTTCCTTCGGGAGGACCAGATCGAAGAGGAGTATGGGCGGCTTCTTGATCTGGAGGAGTATCTCCTAGGCGTTTTCGGCTATCGATACCGGATCGCGCTCTCGACCAGGCCGGAGAAGGCGATCGGCGATTCAGCGGTCTATGATCGGGCGGCGGACCGGCTCGCGGGAGTCCTGCGGGATCGCGGAATAGACTACGAGGTGGACGAGGGCGGAGGGGCCTTCTACGGCCCCAAAGTGGATGTTCTCGTCACCGACGCTCTGGGCAGGGAGTGGCAGACCGGCACCTTCCAGCTGGATTTCCTAATGCCGCGTCGATTCGACATGGGCTACGTGGGGTCCGACAACGAGCGGCACCGCATCGTCGTCATCCATCGCACGCTCCTAGGGTCGATGGAGCGCTTCATCGGCGGGCTGGTGGAGCACTATGGCGGCGCCTTTCCCCTCTGGCTCGCTCCGCGTCAAGTGGATGTGCTCCCCGTTTCCGCGGCGTCCAAGGAAGCGGCCGAGAGGCTTGCCGCGCGGCTTGTCGACTTAGGCATTCGAGCAGAGCTTAGGGACCGCGAGACCTTGAGCTACCGAATTCGCGATGCAGAGACTCGCAAGGTCCCCTACATGGCGATCATTGGAGAGCGCGAAGCCGGCTCGGGTACCGTCTCGGTTCGGGCGAGGGGCGCCGGAAGGAAGCAGGTTGAAATGAGCGAGGACGCCTTCGCGGATCAGCTCATTGAGGAGATCCGGTCGAGAGCGCTTGAATCTTCAGGACGAGCTTGACCGTAACGCCCCGTGGGGAGAGATTACTAAGCCGCAGGATCGGAAAAGTGCGCAATTTGCTGGAAGGAGCCGTTCAAGATCACAGATAAACGTGTCCGCGTTAACGATCAGATCAGAATTAGCCCGGTCCGTCTGATCGACGAAACCGGCGGTCAGGTTGGAATAGTCAAGCTCGCGGATGCGCGGTTGAAGGCGGAAGAGAAGGGGCTGGACCTAGTTGAGGTGGCCCCGAATTCGAGGCCGCCGGTCGTGCGCCTCATGGACTACGGCAAGTTCCGCTACAAGTCGGCCCGCGCAGCTAAGGAAGCCAAGAAGAAGCAACACACCTTCCAGACAAAGGAAGTCAAGTTTCGACCAGGGATCGAGGACCACGACTACGAGTTCAAAATGCGCCACGCGAAGCGTTTTTTGGAGGCTGGACACCGCGTTAAGCTCACGATGATGTTCCGCGGCAGGCAGGTCGCGCACCCCGAGCTGGGGCGGGATGTCCTGTTGCGCGCAACCCGTGACTTGAGCGAAATCGCTCGGGTGGAGCAGCTTCCGAGCTTTGAGGGTCGCCTGATGTCCATGCTCTTGGCCCCAAGGAAATAGCGTCGGCGCAGAGAGGTCGGATCAGCTGGCGAAAGAGGAGACGAGATGCCGAAAATGAAATCAAACCGGGGAGCGGCGAAGCGCATAAAGCGCACCGGATCCGGAAAGCTCGCCCGGATGCGCGCCTACAAGTCGCACATCCTCTCGAAGAAAACCCGCAAGCGGAAGCGGAGGCTGCGATCCTCCACGCTGGTCTCTTCCGCCGATGCGTCTCGGGTGCGCCGAATGCTCCCGGGTTCATAGGAGAATTCGATGCCTCGCTCAACGCGCGCCGCAGCCCGAAAAAAGCGGAAGAAGAAAATCCTCCGCGCTGCCCGCGGCTACTTCGGCAAACGAAAAAACCTCTATCGCACAGCGAAGGACGCCGTCGAGAAGGGGTGGGAGCACGCCTACCGCGACCGCAAGAAGAAGAAGCGGGTCTTTCGCAGGCTCTGGATCACCCGGATCAATGCCGCCGCCCGCCAACACGGTCTGACCTATTCCCGTCTTATGCACGGCCTGAAGAAGTCCGGCGTCCAGCTGAACCGCAAGTCGCTAGCGGATCTAGCGGTTCGAAGTCCCGCCGAATTTCAATCCTTGGCTCGGACCGCGAGGTCGGCGCTGGGGGAATAGAGCCGGCTGCCGCTCCACTGATTGCCCAGCCGGTGCGCGGGTTATCGCATTGCTTAGGCAGGAGCGCGCGTCCTACGCCGCCAATCCGGGGACGTGGAGACAGTCTTTGATGGGGGACGCGTGAGCGCGGCGGAGTTGATCCGGCGGCTCGCCCGGCTGGAAGAAAAAGGCGTGGCGGCGGCCCGCGAAGCGGGAGACAGCCGGGCTCTAGACGAGGCGCGGATTCGCTTCTTAGGTCGAAGCGCCGGCGAAGTCTCCCGACTCTTGAGGCAGCTGGGCGCGCTGCCGCCGGCTGATCGACCGAAGGTCGGCAGCGCCGGAAACCAAGCCAAGCAGAGAATTGAGCGAGCGCTTTCGGAGCGGGCGCGGGCTCTGGAGACGCAGGGCAGGGACGCTGCGGGCGAGGACTTGGATCCGACTCTGCCCAGCCGCCGCAAGTGGCACGGGACGACGCATCCGGTCTCGCAGGCAATCTCGGACATCTGGGCCATCTTTCGGGAGCTTGGCTTCACGAGAGCGCGCGGCCCCGAGGTCGAAGACGAGTGGCATAACTTCGTCGCGCTCAACACGCCCTTGGATCACCCGGCGGCGGACGAGCAGGACACGATCTATCTGGGCCCCGGCGTGCTTCTTCGGAGCCACACCTCGCCGGTGCAGGTGCGCACCATGCTTCGCCGCCGTCCGCCTATCCGAATCATCGCCCCTGGGATGGTCTATCGCAGAGACAGCTACGACGCCACCCACACCCCCGCCTTTGCCCAGGTGGAGGGGCTGGTCGTGGATGAGCGCGCGACCTTTGCGGACCTCAAAGGGACTCTCGCCCACTTCGCGCGCCGCTTCTGGGGCCCCGGGACCCAGGTGCGATTCAGGCCGTCGTTCTTCCCCTTTACGGAGCCTTCCGCGGAGGTGGACGTGAAGCGCGTCTTAGCGCGCGAGGGGGGCGAGACTCAAGAGACCGATTGGATTGAGATCATGGGGGCCGGGATGGTGGATCCCGCAGTCCTTGAGAGCGTCGGTTACGATTCGGAGCGCTACACGGGGTGGGCCTTCGGGATGGGTCCCGGGCGAATCGCCATGCTGCGGCACGGCGTGAAGGACCTTCGCCTCTTCTACGAGAATGACATGCGCTTCTTGGAGCAGTTCCGGTGAAGGTCTCTCTGCTCCATCTGAACCGGATCGCGCGCGGCATCGGAAGCGATCCGGAGGATGTCGCGGAGAGGCTTGCGCGCAGGGGGGCGCCGGTGGAGGGCATCAGGTCCTTCCCCGAGGGCTTGGAGGATATCGTCGTGGGGAAAGTGCTGGAGGCGAAGCGCCACCCAGGCGCGGACCGGCTCTGGCTATGCCGGGTGGACGCAGGCGGCGAGGAGGCCCAGGTCGTCTGCGGGGCGCCTGTCGTCCTCCAAGGACGCTGCTACCCATTTGCGCCCGTCGGGGCGCGGATTCCCGCAGGATTCACGATCGGCAAACGTAAGATCCGGGGCGTCGTCAGTCAGGGCATGCTCTGTTCCGAGCGGGAGCTCGGGCTGGGAGAAGACCATGCCGGCATTCTTCTCTTGGAAGGCGAACACGCGCCCGGCGCGCCGCTTCCCGAGGCGCTTGGAATCAGGGACTATCAGTTGGACGTGGAGGTCACGCCCAATCGAGGGGATCTGCTTTCCCACGTCGGGATCGCGAGGGAGCTCGCCCCTGGAGGAGACGCGGATATCTCGCTGCCGGAGCTGGGACAAAGGGGACCGGCTCTTGAATGGGAGAGGGGCGGCGATCGGGTGCGCGCGAGCGGCATCGAAGCGCGCATTGAGACGCCGAAGCTCTGCCGCCGCTACATGGGGGTCGTGATCCGGGATCTCGAGGCGGCGCCTTCGCCCGCTTGGCTGAGGGAGCGGCTCCTTTCCTTTGGAGCCCGTCCGATCAACTGCGTCGTGGACGCCGCCAACTACGTGATGCTGGAGGTGGGCCAGCCGCTGCACGCCTTTGATCTGGCCCGGGTGCGGGGGTCGCGCATCGAGGTGGATTTGGCCCGCCCCGGCGAGACCATCGAAACGCTGGACGGCGAGGAGCGCGAGCTCTCGCCCGAGATCTTGACGATTCGGGATCGCGAGCGACCGATCGCCATCGCCGGCGTCATGGGAGGCGCAAACTCGGAAGTCGGCTCGGGCACGACGGAGGTCCTACTGGAGTGCGCCCACTTCGAGCCCGCTTCCGTCCGGTCCGCGCGTCGGGCGCTGGATGTCTCCACCGACGCGAGCTACCGCTTTGAGCGATGGGTCGACCCCCAGGGGATGGAGGCTGCCTTGGAGCGGTGCGTTCGACTGATCTTGGAGGTTGCGGGAGGGAGCGTGGACGGCCCGGCGCTGGACGCGCATCCCCGTCCTTGGCGCCGTCCGACGATTGATCTCCGTCCATCGCGCGTCAAGCGGATTCTGGGGGTAGGCTTCAAGGCGAAGAGAATCGGTGAGATGCTCTCGGCGCTGGGGTACGAGGTCGAGGTTCGGGGAGAGGACCTTTGCCGAGCGCGCGTGCCGGGGTGGAGAGCGTTCGACACGACGCGCGAAGTCGACCTTGTCGAGGAGGTTGCGCGCGCGCGGGGCTACGACTCCTTCCCCGACGAGGTTGCTCCCTTCTTGCCCGCGGCAGTGCCTGACGATCCGCTCTTTCAGTTGCAGGATCGACTCAGGGCCAGGCTTGTCGGGTGGGGGCTGAGCGAAGCGCAGACGCCGGCGCTGGGGCCCCCGGACGCGGGAGAGGTGCCGCTTGCGAATCCGGTCTCGGCGCGCGAGAGCCGTTTGCGTTCGACGCGCCTGGCCGGGCTCATCGGACATGTGGAGCGCAACCACGCGCGCGGCGTCCGGGATGTGCGTCTCTTCGAGTTTGGGACGGCGTTTCAGATGGGAGAGGGGGACGGCGGGCTTCCGCCCAAGGAGTCGCCTAGGGCGGCCGCGATCATTGCGGGCGCGAGGCGACCGCTCCACTGGTCGGCGCCGCAGGAGCCCTTTGATCTCTTTGACATCGCTGCGCTGATGGAAGCAGCGGCGGAGTTGGTCTGTCCCGGCGGCGACGTTGTGGCGGCCAATTCGGTCCGCCCGAATGCCGGCGCGAGCGACGCGCTCCGACATCTTCGGGAGTGCTTTGACGAGCGCGCGCTCTACGAGCTTCGCAGCGGCCAGGGCCTGCTTGTCGGCTACGCCGGAAGAATCGCGCCTAGGCGGATGAACCTTCCCCGCTGGGCCGGACAGGTCTTGGGCCTGGAGGTCGATCTGAGCGTTCCTCCCAAGCTCAGCCCGTTTGCCTTCCGAGAGTTGCCGCAACATCCCCCGAATTCGCGGGACGCGGCGTTTCTCTTGGAGGGGGGCGTGACTGGTCGAAGCGTGCTGGAGGCGATTCGCGGGGCGGGCGACGCGATGCTCACGGAGGTGGAGGTCTTTGACCTCTACCAAGGCGGGGACCTTCCGCCGGGGTCGCGGTCGCTGGCTGTTCGGATGCGCTTTCAGGCGCAGGACCGTACCCTTAGTGACAGGGAGGTGGACGGGCGTTTTCAGCGAGTACTTCGAGAGGTTGAGCGTGCAACCGGTGTCCAACGGAGAGGCTAGGCCCCGAGGACTCGCTGCTCCGGGGGCGGGCGTTCGCGACCCGATCAGGAAGGTCGAGGCTGCCGTGGGCAGGCTTATTCGCGCGCTTGAAGAGGAGCGCGCGAGGGCGCGAGCGAACCGGAAACGACGCCTCGAAGCGGAGCGGCTCTTGTTTGCGTATTCCCAAGAGGGCGAGGATCCGATAGAGGTGGCGGCTCGCGCTCGCGCCTTGGAGGCGGAGAACAGAGAGCTACGACAGCGCATGGAGCACGGTCGCCGGAAGCTGGGGACGGTGCTGGCCCGCCTCAGATTCCTAGAGGATCGAAGCTAGATGGGCGGCCCGCCGGGAACGCCGAGAGAAAAGCGGCGCGTCGGAATTCAGATCGCCGGCGAGTATCTCGAGCTCTACGTGGAGGGAGACGAGGGGGCGGTGCTTCGGAGGACCGCCGTCGTGCGCGACCGGATCGCGAGGATGCGGCATGCGCAGCCGAAGCTGAGCGGACGCAAAGCGGCGGTGCTTGCCGCTCTAGCCCTCTCCGACGAAGTCGTCGAGGCCGGGGACCGGATCGCGAGCCTCCTCGAGAGAATCGAAGGCGCCTTGGCGAAGAACGGGGAACCGGAAGAAACGGACAACAGAGGCGCGTAGCGGACCGCCAAGGCCGTCAGCGGGCGGGCCGCGATACGCTGATCCAACCGGAGTCGCTCAGAGCGCCCTGCAGCCTCACCGCGGCGAAGGGGTGCACATCGCCGAAGCTCCCTCCAATTCCAAAATGGCGGCAGACCCGCCTGTGTTGTTTTCGTCGGCCGCAGGCCGATTTCCGGGCGCGGACTCCAGATAGGGCAGGTCTCTGCACGCTTTGTAGGCCAAGTTGCAGTACCCCTCCACGCCTCCGCACGTCCAGCCCTCCGGCGCGGGCCGGCAAGATTTGCACGCGGACCCTGCGGGAGGGAACGAAGGACCCTCCCCGGCCCCTTCTTCGACGGAATCCGTAGCCTCGGGGAGCGGGTACGGCAGGTTCCTGCACGCCTCGTAGGCAAGGTTGCAGTATCCCCGCGCTCCGCCGCACGCCCAGCCCTTCGGCGCGGGCCGGCAGCTTCGCCATGCATCGCCCGCGGCAGGCGGCGGTTCGAATTGATCCTGGCCGCTGACGGGCTCGCCCGTCTCCGGGAGCACGTACGGCAGATTCCTACAAACCTCGTAGGCAAGGTTACAGGATCCCGGAGCTCCGCCGCACGCCCAGCCCTCCCCCGCGGGCCGGCAATCTCGGAGTTCGCAGACAGGTTCCTGCGGCATTGCGTCCGAACTCGAGTGCGAAAGCAACAAGCTGAAGAGTACGAGCCCTGCGGTCCTGGTAGTCAGATGATCCTCCCGGAAGGAGTTTCGCGCATCGCTGAGGCAGCCCGATTCAATGACAATCTATAGCCGAAATGCTCCCAACCGGCCCCTGAACGCGCCCAGAGGCGCGGACGGCTCAATATCTGGAGCGCAATCGACACGGTCACGGAGATGCCGCCGGGATGCGCGGAGTTAGGGTGGCGCTCCGCGCCGAAGAAAGAGCAAGCAATGCCTCTGAAGGAGTCTTGTCCAACGGGAAATGAGCGCCTCGCGGCTGCCCAGAGGAGCGGCGACACCTTTGGCACGACAGCGGCTTCGGCTTCGGGATGTACGCCGATGTCTTCGCGACGACCAAGGGGGACGCCAGCCCAAACGCGAGCGTTGTTCTGACGCCATCCACGCTGTCGCGTGTCGCTACCCAACTCGTACTCTGCGGAGAGTCCATTAAGATGCTGGACGCGGACCCCGGCGGGCTGCGGTTCCTGCCGGTCGCGTCGCCGGACGGCGGGCTGCGATTCCTCCAGTCGACCACCCGGGGCGTACGGCACGGAGCCGGGCGGCAGTCGACCTCACGAATCCGACCTGCTGCCCGAACGCGTCGGCGCACCCCCCTGCGCTGTGCCAACTCCGTCGCGAGGTCGAAGCATCCATCTATGCGGCGTGCAAAATACCTTACGCCCTCGTTGGCGAGAAGGGCGACGGCACGGCGCGCCGAGAGGCATACCGGGCGTTCATCTTTCACAACGTCGAACTCCTGGGGAGGACCATCGCGGACAAGCTCGGGCGCGTCCTTGAAGACGACGTAAGGTTCCGCTTCACCGATCTGCGTGCGGCTGATCTTCAGGGACGAACGCGGGCTTACAAGTCGCTGGTCGACTCCGGCATGGAGCCGTCCGTCGCGGCTCAACTTGCGGGCGTGTCAGATGAACGATCTTGAACGAGCCGAGGCAATATTGGTGCTGCTCAAGTGCGGAGAAGCAAAGATGAACCTGCCCCGCGTCGCGAACGAGATCGAAGCGGCGGTTCTTTCGCATTCTCGCCCAAATCGGGCGGCGCAAACCCAACTAGGCTGCTACCGGACTTCACCGGGGAAAAGGTACAATGATTGTACCTTTTCCCCGGCCTCGATCAACAACCACTCTCATCGCCGCAAACTATAATGACCACGAAGTCTTCGTCCACAATGCATAGCCCGGGATCGCCCATATTGCATACCATAATCGCATAACAACCATCGTCGTCGTCGTCGGTACCACCGCCTCCGTCGTCGTCCTCCTCCTCGCCGCCTTCGCCCCTTGAATTGTTGTCGTCGTCGGTCCAGTCGTCGTCGCTCCCTCCCCCTCCACCTTCCCCTTCGCCGCTTGAACTGCTGTCTTCCGTATCGTCCTCCTCCTCGGGGGGCGGCTCTTGGAGGCAACGCTCCGCATACCGGGCCTCGGTTTCATTGCCTTCGGGGTCGTCAATGGGGAGGCTCGCTATATGCCAAGCCTCGTGGACAACGACCTCAATTTGTCGGGCTTCGGTCATGTTGTCTGCAATCAAAGCCCACTTTGTCTTGTCCGATCCAATACGATCCCAAAAGGTCTCTCCGCCTTTGCCGTCGACCAGCGGCGTTGCCAAATAGACGTTACCGGAATTGACTAACGCTTTCGTGTGGTACTCAACCCATTCACAACTAACGCTGCCTATCTTGGTTTCCGAAAACCTGCCTGCCTGCATTAACTTGGTCACCATCGACGCCGGCAACGCTTGATAGCTCGTCGTATCCCATTCCGATCCGTTCGGGTATCGCCGCTGCGCATCAAGCGCAAGTGGCAATAACAACAGTAATCCAGCCGCATAGGAGAGTCCGCGCACAAATACTTACCTCGCCCCCGGCGGACGCGAGTCGTTGGGGCCAATAGGAAGCGGCGTGGGCTCCCAGTCCTCGCCCTCAACACAAACCCAAGGGTTTAGATGGTTTCTGCCCATACTGCTCCGTTGCTTACTCCAATACACAAGGCTCTCCAGCTTGTTTCTGTTAGTTATATCCATTTCGTCCCAGTTGTAGTCGGCTAAAAAACCCTCGAGGTCTGGCGTCCTCATGCAATCGAGACCTATCCCCCACGAGGATGGCGTGTACAGTACACCTGCACTTGCCAACGAGACGACTTCGAGGTCATCCTCCACGGGCGTTTCGTTCAGCGGCGGTCCCATGGACTCCTCGGGCTCGCACCCCCCCAGGGCGGCGAGAAAAAAGATGGCTAGCGGGTACTTCGGCTTGCTCGTCATGAGCGGCTCCAAGATTGGAGGATCGGTTACGGCGTCCAAGCGACGCCTCCTAATGGATAGCGTGCTCGCCGCTCGCACGCAATCCCCAGTCTTGTCCAACGGGAAATGAGCCCGAAGCCGGGGCGTAGCGATCATGGAGGATGGTCATGTCGCCCCGCATTAAACGAATCCGCACTCTGAAGCAGATCTGGGAGTTCCTCGAGGGCACGGCTGCGACGGACACCGTGCCCTCGAAGAACCGCGCCGAAGCCTACCGCTTCATCGTCGAAACCTGGTCCGCTTCGAGTACCACCACCGCCTGCCGAGGCCCGGCAAGAGCCTCGTCAAGCGCTTCATCGAGAAGGTGACGGGCTTCTCCCGGGCTCAAGTCACTCGTCTCGCGGCACAGCGTCATGTCGTAGGGCAGCGGTCGGTCCTTGTTGGTCGTGGCGATGAACGAAAACACTCGTGGCGTCGACACCGGACGCCGCGCATACGCCAGCTTCACGCTGCCATCGTCCGTCGCGGTCCGTACCTCTTGGTTTTCGATACATCCGTCTTCGATGTGGACTCCTGTTCTCGATCTCCACGACCACGCGGCCATTCGTTCCCTCCACTCGCTGCTTCTATTCGTCGTGCAGACTGAATTCCACGGTGTAGAACCGAGTCTCGAACCGGGGCAGGCAAAGACGTAACATCGCGCTCTTTTCGATGCCCTGCGTCGACGACTTCAGTACGGGTGTTTCATCCTGCTTCGAGCCGGGCTTGTACGTGCGCTCCGTCGGCCCCATGAAGATGTAGACGACGCCCAACAATTGATCGGCCTATCGTCAACGCCGAGTATGTCTTGAAGCACCTTGTGGATGCGCGGCTTGCCGTCCCGCTCAGGCAAGCGGTTCACTCGCTGCTTGAATGGGTTACTCGTCGATGATGAGGCATCGCCCCGACATACTGGAATCCGAGCCATCTCTCCCGCTTCCGAATTTGAGCTTCGACGGCTCCTGCATGGTTGGGGCGCGATACGCAAACCGCTCCTCAATCTCCGACCTAAAGTCGTTCTCGAAGTAGTCATCATCGCGGGTCCACGGCTTCTTGCCCAGTATGTATTGAACCTTCATCTCTCAGACGTGTAGCCTAATCCGAACGCCCATCGCGCGGATCACGACCTCCAGCCCCTTGCGGTCCTTCCCGTTGTTTGCGAGGACCCAGCGGCGCCGCCATTGCACCTCCTCGAATACGCCGGTCAGCGGGCTGCGGGCGAGGCGTCGCCCGCTCCACGACATCGTCTGGGGCGGGCTCGTGGTCGATGTCGTGAACATCGTGGTCTTGATCGTCGCGGCGTTCTCCTCAATCGCCTGCTCCACCACCGGGTCCTTCAACGCCTGCGCTACCTTGCCCTTCACGACGGGCTTCTCAATCTTCACCGGCGCGGCGCGGTCGTCCAACATATGGACGTTTCCGGCTTCACGCTCCCACGCAAAATTGAGCGCGGGCACCACCTGCGACCTGTCCGCGTCGCTTGTCCTCGCCAACGCTGAGGGCAACAACGCCCTCTCGAAGTCGGCGTAGCCCATGCCGGGACATCCGTTCACGAGCTTCGCGCCGTAATTCGACTTCGACAGCAACGTGCTGTGACGCGCACCGGCCGGCGCGCTCCCACCGTCACCGGCAATCCAGGCCAGGCACGTCATCGAAACCCGCCATGGTCTACTTCCTGAACCCCAGATGATCCGCGCGAACGACGCGCACAAAGAGTGGACGCCGGGCATACCCTTCGTGATCCCGGGCCTCTTAATCCCTGGAGCATTGAATCGGCTCCTGTCGGGTCTCTTCAAATAGTACAGGAGCTGGCCCGGATTCGGTGGTCCATATTACGCGGCGGAATCCGTCCGCCTGTCGTTTCGGCATTCGCGCCCTACCGGCTTGGCAGGAGCGCTGCCGTTAAGGGGCGAGGGCGCGCCGCATCGGCGCGCGAAACTTCGGCACGTTTTCTGCACGTAAGGAAGATGCGGAGCGGAAAGCGCGTCGCTCGGCATCGGACTTACCGCGCTACAAGAATCAAGGAGAGACAGCATGTCAGCATCAACCGGCAGGGCGCTCTATCGACCCACATTCGATCTGGCCGATTTCTTCCAGAACGAAGTGTGGCCCTTCAAGGAGAGCCGGGAATGGGCTCCCCGCACCAACGTCATGGAACGGAGCGACGAGTATGTCATCGCCGCCGAGCTTCCGGGCGTGTCTCAGAACGAGATTGAGGTGCGGGTAGAGAACGACACCCTCAAGATCTCCGGACACAGGGAGATGGAGAAGCAAACCGAAGGGGAACAGTACCTGGTTCGGGAACGGAGCTATGGGAGTTTCAGCCGATCATTCGTCATCCCGAAGAACGTGGATGCTTCCAAGATCAGCGCCGAGGCGAAGGACGGCGTCTTGGAGGTGAGACTCCCCAAGGCCGCCGAGGCCACAGCGAGGAAGATCAAGATCGGGAAGTAGCTCCGTCCGTTCACGGGCCATCCGGCGATCGGGGTCCCGAGGCGCGTCTTCGGGGCCCCGCGCCCTCCGCCTAGGGGCCCGCTGGGCGGCTCCGGCGGGCGGCCCAGCTGCTTGAAGGCGCGTCACCCCTCCCGCAAAATCTTCTCCGCGCGGCGCATCCGTTCAGCCAAGTCTCTAACCGCGCTCACGTAGACCCGCTCCCAGCCTGGAAGGTCGGCGCGGTCTTGGGTCTCGATTTCGTACCGCAAGCCCGGGAGCATCCAAGAGGCGTATCCGGAAAAGGGGTCGGGAGAGACGTAGAGCGAGCGGCTCCAGGGCCGGCCTTGGAGCCCCCGGTCGTTCAGCCAAGCTCTCTCCAGTCCAATCAACTCCGCGTTTGCTCTGGCGGCCGTGCTTTGGCTCCCGTCGAGAGCCAAGAAGCGGTCTCTCGCCTCTACGAGATCTCGCGCCGCCCCTTCAAGGTCGTCTACGGCGCGGAGCAAGTCGTCAAAACGCACCGAGGGCATCCCGGCGGCTTCCGCAGCCCGGTGAAGCGCCCCCGCGTGCGCTCGCAGGTCCCGGGCGTACCTGACCGCGTCGTACGGCAGCACGTCGGCGTTCGCAAAACGAAGCGCGAGGACTCCATTGGCGCGCGCCACCATCGGACCAAAGACGAAGGAGGAGTCCCCGAATCGCTCATACCAAGCGAAGTTGTCGTAGTTGGAGTGATATACGCCGCTGGGATTTCCGCTGGACAGCGCGCCGGACGGCACGCCGGCGTGGGTGTAGAAGCCCACGTGATCGCTGCCGCCGCCCAAATTTCCAATTGAGGGTTCATCCGCGCCGTCCGCCGAAGCCCGCATCCACCACTCGTGCAGGGTGAGATCGGTGCCGGGATAGGCGACCTCCTTGGTCGCCTCCAAGATCGGAGACTTCAGGGAGGGCGAGGATGAAGACCCGAAGTTCGCGCCGGAGACCGCCGCGTCGGCGTTGATGTAGGCGACGCCTCCGGCCTCCAGCTCTTCGAGATACTCCTCCACCCACTCCGTCGATCCGATAATGCCCGCTTCCTCTGCGTCCCAGTGGGCGATCTTGATGGAGCGGCGAGGGTGGCAGGGCCCCCCGGCCAGCTGGCCCAGCGCTTCGGCAAGCGCGAGCAGCATTGCGGTGCCGCCGTTGGGGTCAATCGCCCCAAAGCCCCAAGGGTCGTAATGGGAGCCGAAGACAAACCACTCGTCCGGATACCGGCTTCCTCGAAGCGTGCCCACCACGTTCACCGCCCGAGTCAGCTTCTTCGGCTGGTTGACTCGCACTCGCACGGTGAGCGCCTCGCCGCCGGTCAGTCGATACGGCGCGTCGAAGCCGCCCCTCCACGCCGGCGGAGCGTCCGGCCCTTCCATGCGCGCCAGAATCTCCGATGCCGCCTTGTAGCCCAAGGGCAACACCGGAATCGTATGTAGCGGCACCTCGGAGGGGTCCAGCCGCTCCACCTTCCGGTCTCCGTCCACGGGGAGCGCGGGCACGAAGGGCGTGAGCGGGTCGCCCGTCCATGGAAGAGTGAGCACCGATCCTCGCTGAATCGTCTCGCCGTTCATCATCGGACCGCCCGGGTAGGAGAGGGCGGTCGAGAAACCCGGATCGTTGAACATGATGACCCCGATCGCGCCCCGCTCTTCGGCGAATTTGACCTTGTAGCCCCGGAAATTCCCCCCATAGCGCGCAATCACGACCTTCCCCTCAATCGAGACTCCCATCGAGTCGAGCGCCAGGTAGTCTTCTCTTCGGCCCATGTTGGCGTAGACGACCCTGCCCGTGACGTCGCCCGATCCGGAAAACGCATTCCACCCGTTCAGGAGATCCGGGTGCCCTGAGAAACGGTCTTCCGCAAGCTCCGGCTCTCGGTTTGACAGACGCATCGCCACCGGCGTCACGATGTGCGCCTCTACATCGTCGGTAAGCTCCGGGAGGTAGACGTCGTAGGGGTGCGAGACGACCTCCAGCCCGGCCCGCTCCATGACTTCCGCCAGATATTCGCCGACGCGTCGCTGCGCTTCCGAGCCGGCTGGGTGCGGATGCTCGGTGATCCTTCGCAGATGTTCTCGGAAGCTCTCGCTTGAGGGAAGCTGCAAGAACTCGGCCTCGCAGGCGCGTTGGCGAGCAGCTCGCTCAGCCGAGAATCCCGTGATCGGAGGCTCTTGCGCCATGGTAGGCGGAGCCGATAGCGCGACGACCGCAAGGCCGAAGGCAACGGAAAGGATGCGTCGTGGCATGGAGAGGCTCCGGCAAAGGTAGGGCGGTCCTATGGTTCGGACTGCATAATAGTGGTCCGATTACGCGCCGCGAAGCAATCGCCCAAAAAACGGATCGAGGCCAAACGGCCGATGCCGTTGGGAATCTCCTTACGAGGCGTCCTCTGGCCGGTGGTGGTGCGGCCTGCCAAAGAAAATCGCTCCGGCGACGATAAAGCTCCCGACGGTCGTCGTGGCTTCCTCGGGCAGGAAGGGGCTGAAAAACTCCGCAAGGGATCCGTACCAGATCGCAAGGCCAAGAGCCATCCAGAGTCTCGCTCCGCCGCGCCGATACGCGCCGCCCGCAAAGAGATGGATCACGCCCAAGACGGTGGCGACGACGGCGAGCCCCCACTCGGCGGAGCTGGATAGGGCGAAAAACGGAATCGTCCCCACGATGAGCGGCGTGAGCGCGCAGTGGACGCCGCAACAGAAGGCCGCCGTGCCGGCCACTCCGCGAATCGGAGAGCCCCGTCCCCGCGCCTTTCGCGACCTTGGCGCCTCGCGTCCATTATCGGCGGATGAAGGAGGAGGCCCATCATGAAGATTCATGTTGATGCGACCAGACGATACGAGTTCGCCACGGTCTTGCTCCGTGAGTTGAAGCCTCGCTCTCGACGCGGCCCGCCTGCTCGGGAAGCCTGTCCGGCTAATGAGCTGAAGCGCGCCTGAGCTCTTCGGACCCGCCGATAGCGAGTCCTCATCACTTTGCCGTCAGGAGCAGTGAATGACTTGGTTGCGATAGCTGCCGACCGAGACCATCGTGATCGGCGCGTTTGAAATCTCTTCTATCCGATCAAGATAGGCGCGGGCATTCCGCGGGAGATCCCTAATCGCGCGCACGCTCGAGGTGCTCCTTCTCCACCCCGGATGGGTTTCATAGACGGGGCGCGCCCGTTCGAGTTCGGAGCAAGTGGCGGGGAAGCGGTCGGTCCGCTCGCCGTCCAGCTCGTAGGACGTAGCGATCCTGATCTCCCGAAGCGAATCCAGTACGTCCAGCTTCGTCACCGCAAGGCCGCTGAGCCCGTTGATCCGGGAAGCGTACGCGGCTACCACCCCGTCAAACCATCCGCAGCGACGCGCTCTGCCCGTCGTGGCTCCGTACTCGCCCCCCAGTTCCCGCACCCTTGCTTCCAGGTCCGGAGGAAGCGCCGTCGGAAAGGGGCCATTGCCGACGCGCGTCGCGTACGCCTTGGTGACTCCGGTCACCCAGTCGATCGCCGTGGGGCCGATCCCCGCTCCCGTGGACGCGGCCCCGGCCGTCGTGTTGGAGGATGTCACAAAGGGATATGTCCCGTGGTCCACGTCAAGGACGGCGCCTTGGGCTCCCTCCAAGAGCACGTCCTTCCCGGCTCCAAGCGCGGAAGTGATTTCCTCCCCGACATCCGTGACGAAATCCCCAAGGGGTAGGGCCATCGAAAGCGCCGATTCCGCGTCCCCTGCTTCGGACGGATCTGCGCCAAGAGCAGAGAGTTGGCTTCTGGCGCGCCTCAGCTTGCCCTCCACTAGGGCCTTCGCGGATGCGGCCAAGAGGTCGGCGCATCGGAGGCCTTGCCTGGAGGCTTTGTCAGCGTATGCCGGCCCGATTCCCCGACCGGTCGTTCCGATGCGGGTGCGCGCGGCCCGCTCCAGCGCATGGTCCAGCGCCCGATGATGTGGAAGGACCAAGTGGGCGCGCGCGCTGATTCCCAAGCGCCCTTCGACCTGAATCCCTCGCTGCTCGAGGTGCGCGCGCTCCTTAAAGAAGCGCTCCAAGTCGAGAACGACGCCGTTGCCCACCAGGCACCGCTTGCCCGAATGCACGATCCCGGAGGGTATCTGATGCAGAATGAACTCCTGGTCGCCCGCTCGCACGGTATGCCCCGCATTGGCGCCTCCCTGAAAGCGCGCCACGACGTGGGCGGACGCCGCCAAGACATCCACGACCTTGCCCTTGCCCTCGTCGCCCCACTGGCAGCCGACAACGACAGAGCACCGACCGCGACCGGGCGGGCGCGCGTTCGGGAGGTCTCTCCGGGTGTCTGAGTTGCTCAAGCGGCGCGAAGACCCGTTTGATCCAGAAGCTCGCAAATCCGCCTCCGCTGCTCCGCGTCCGCGCCTCGAAGGGGAGCCCTAGGCACCCCGCCCGCAAACCCCAGCTCTTCCATCGCGCATTTGACCCCGCCCACGCCCATCGCCTGCACAATGTGTTTGTGGAGCCTGCCGACGCGCTCTTGGATTCGACCGGCCTCTGCGTGATTTCCGTGACGGAAGCCCCGCTCAATTGCGGCCGACTCCTTTGGAGCGAAGTTCGCGACGCCCAGAATTCCTCCCTTTGCGCCCGCCTGCAGCGCGGCATACAGAAGGCTGCCGCTTCCCACCAGCACCTGAAATCCGGGAGCCGAATGGGTAACGAGCTCGCCTACGGTGGAGAGTTTGCCCCTGGAGTCCTTAATTCCCGCGATGCCCGGATGCTCGGACAGGCGAGCAACGAGACCGGTCTCGAAGTCCAACGTGCAGAAGCGCGTCGGGACCTGATAGACGATGACGGGAACCGGAGACGCTTCCGCAATCGCGACGTAGTGGTCTCGGACGACATCGCTCTTCATCGCCCCCTTGTAGAAAGAGGGGGGCTGCACGAGGACGGCGTCGTAGCCTAGGTCCGCCGCAGTCTTCGTGTATCGTATCGCAGTCCGCCTAGCCTCCGCTCCAGTGCCGGCGATGAGCAGCTGCTCGCGCGGGGCGGCTTCGCGGACAATCTCCCAGCATAGAATTCGCTCCCTCTCGTCCAGAAGCACCGCCTCGCCGGTGGATCCGCCCACCACCAGTCCGCGGACGCCCGAATCCGACCAGCGCTTCAGGTTGGCGCGGAGCGCGACCGCGTCTACGTCGCCCGAGGCGGCATCAAAGGGCGTGGTGATCGGAATAAAGACGCCGTGAAGATCCAACGCAGCCTCCAGAGGGATGCGGCTAGGCCAATCCGGCCCGCTCGCGCACCCGGTTGAGAGTGGGTTTGGTCAAATTTCTGGCCCGCGCCGACATTTCGGCAATCAGCTCGTCGATGTCCCCGATCCGCATCCGGACTTCCTCCCTGCGCTCCCGCATGCGATGGGTCAGCCCGGCGAGCGCGTCCGCCGTCTCCGTCTTCAGGCGGACGTACCTAAGGGTTCCCTTCGCGTATTCCTCTCGCATCTCGTTCGCGGTCTCCCCGCAGCCACACGCCGCGAGAATCGCAAGAAGATTCCCGACGCCGGGACTGAGCTCGCCTCCCGGGCCCGAATCCGTCACCGCGGTCTTAATCTTCGCGCGCACGGTTTCCTCTTCCTCAAAGAGGCCGATGTAGTGCTTGGGGCCTAGGCTTTTGCTCATCTTGCGCGCCGGATCGGCGGTCGAGAGCACCTTCTGTACCGGCGTGTGGAGCGTGCGAGGCTCTGGAAAGACCTTGCCGAAGCGCGAGTTGAAGCGGCGGGCAAGTCGGCGGCTGAGCTCCAGGTGCTGCGACTGGTCCCTGCCGACGGGAACCGCATCCGTGCGGTATGCCAGAATGTCCGCCGCCTGGAGGACCGGGTAGAAGAGAAGGCCGGAGGACACGAAGGCGCTTTCGTTCTCGCTTCCCTTCAGGAGCTGGGATTTCTCCTTGAACTGCGTCATCCGCCCCAGGTCGCCGATCGAGGCGAGCGTGGCGAGGATCCAACACAGCTCCGTGTGCTCCGGGACCGTAGACTGGACGCACACGACGCTTTTTTCGGGGTCCAAGCCCGCCGCGAGCAGCCCCAAGAGCATCTCCCGCGTCGAGCGGCGCAAGCGATCCGCCTCATAGGGCACCGTCATCGCGTGCAGATCCACGACGCAGTACACGCATTCGGCTTCATCCTGAAGTCCGACCCAGTTGCGCACCGCCCCGAAGTAGTTGCCGATCGTAATGACGGCGGTGGGCTGAATCCCGGAGAATATTCGCATTCGCTGGCGCATCGGTCCGTACGAGCTGTTCCTCCGCCGGCCGGGAGCGGGGCAGGCGGGGCCGGGATCGGCGTGGCGGGGTCAGACTAACTTAATTCCACGGGGCCTGATCAGGCCCGCTCGCGACGACTTGGCCAAGAGGAGGCGCCGTGACCCTGACGCTGGAGAAGCCGGGCGGAGGGATTCAGTCCGCCGCACCCGACATCCATCGAGATGGCGGTCCGGACCGACCGCAATTTCGCGTCGCCGACCTCGGCCTGCACGAGGCGGGCCGCAAAGAGATTCGTCTTGCGGAGCATGAGATGCCGGGGCTGATGGCGCTTCGGCGGGAGTTTGCGCGCAGCGCGCCGCTGGAGGGAGCGCGGATCTCCGGATCTCTTCACATGACGGTCCAGACCGCCGTGCTGATCGAGACGCTCATTGATCTGGGCGCCCGCGTGCGTTGGGCTTCCTGTAACATCTTCTCCACGCAGGATCATGCGGCGGCGGCCGTCGCGGCGGGCCGGGACGGCACGCCCGGCGATCCCAGGGGGCCGGCTGTCTTCGCATGGAAGGGAGAGACGCTGGAGGAGTACTGGTGGTGCACCGAACAGGCGCTGAGCTGGCCTGGCGAAGACGGTCCGACGCTGATTTTGGACGACGGCGGCGACGCGACAATGCTCGTGCATGACGGCGCGCGCTATGAATCCGAAGGCGAAGTCCCCGCCTACGACCCGGAGGCGCACAGCAGGGAGTACGGCATCGTGCTGGAGCTGCTCCGGCGGGAGCAGGAATCCGACCTCGGGCGCTGGAGCCGAATGGCGGACCGCATCCGGGGCGTCTCGGAGGAGACGACGACCGGGGTGGCGCGTCTGTACGAGATGGCCCGCAAGGGGAGCCTTCTCTTTCCGGCAATCAACGTGAACGACTCGGTGACGAAGTCCAAGTTTGACAACGTCTACGGGTGCAGACATTCGGTAATTGACGGACTCAACCGGGCGACGGATGTCATGCTCTCGGCAAAGACCGCCGTGGTCATGGGGTACGGCGAGGTGGGGAAGGGGTGCGCCCAGGCGCTCAAAGGGCAGGGCGCGCGCGTCGTCGTGACGGAGATTGACCCGATCTGCGCCCTGCAGGCGGCCATGGAGGGCTTTCAGGTGGTCCGCTTGGAGGACGTAGTAGAGAGCGCGGATATCTTCATCACCGCGACCGGAAATCGGGACGTAGTGACGCTCGCGCACATGCGGCGGATGAAGGACAAGGCGATCATCGCAAATATCGGCCACTTCGATAACGAGATCGACATGGAAGGCCTCGAGTCTTCCGAAGCCGTCCGCCGGCCAGTCAAGCCGCAGCTGGACGAGTGGGTCTTTCCGACCGGGCGCGGCATCCTCGTGCTGGCGGAGGGCCGCCTCATGAATCTCGGCTGCGCCACGGGCCATCCCAGCTTCGTGATGTCCGCGAGCTTCACGAATCAGGTACTCGCGCAAATAGAGCTGCATCAACGGTCAAGGGAGTACTCCGTAAGCGTACACATGCTGCCGAAGTCGCTGGATGAGCGAGTGGCCCGGCTGCATCTGGATCAGCTTGGCGTCAGGCTGACTCGTCTTACGCCGGAGCAGGCCAGCTACACGGGCCTTCCCCAAGACGGGCCTTACAAGCCCGAGCACTACCGCTATTGAGCGTACGGAGAGCCGGGGCTGAAAGAGGCTGGCTTCCCCTCCGCGCTTTGACGGGGCCAAGGCTGGCTGGATCGGCCGCGGCGCGCGGGATTCGCTGATCGGGTTTTTCGGAAGTCGGGATGCCCGCGGCTCCGGGCGCGGCCATTGCCTCATATCTCCATAGTTTCATCGGGCTGCGGGACCTCCGTCATCCCCAACCGTCCAGAGTCAAGCGCTGCGAGCGCGGAAGAAAAGGGACGTAGCCCGACTCGCCGCGCTACGTCAGGACGCTGCCGCCTTTGCCTCCCTGCGATGCGAGCCCCACTTCTCGAACCACTTTCGCAGGTACAGCTGAGTGCGCATGAAGTTCGAGGGGCGCCGACTCGTGCCGTGCCACTCCCCCTGGAAGCGAATCATGACGGTCGGAACCCCCAGGTACTTCAACGCCTGATAGAACTCCTCGGTCTGCGCCATCGGAGTCCTGATGTCCATCTCGCCGGTGAGCAGCATCGTCGGCGTCGTGACGTTTCCGACGTAAAAGATCGAAGACCGGTCGATCCACTCCTCCGGGTCCTCCCAGAAGGGCTTCTCAAATGTCCGCGCGTAGCTGATGGCGTCTGAAGTCCCCATCGCCGAAATCCAGTTCACGATGGGACAGTTGGCCGAAGCGGCGCGAAAGCGGTCCGTGTTGCCCACGATGTAGCTGGTGAGAATTCCCCCGCCCGAGCAGCCGTACACGAAGATGTTGTCCTGGTCTACGTACCCTCGCGCCACGACTTCGTCCACTCCCTTCATGAGATCGGGGAAGTCCGCGCCCGGGTAGTCGTGGTTGATGGCGTTTGCGAAGGCTGTTCCATAGCCGGTGGAGCCTCGAGGATTCGTGTATAGGACGACATAGCCGTTCGCCGCATGCTCCTGGAAGGCGAAGTTGAAGCCGCCGTTGTACATGGCGTGCGGACCGCCGTGGATCGCGAGCATCATCGGATACCGTCTGTCCGGGGAGAAGTCCGGCGGCTTCACGATCCACCCTTGGACGCGAAAGCCGCCTTCGGAGTCGTACCAGATCTCCTCCACCTCTCCCAGCCGCACGTGGTGCAAGACATCCCGATTAACGAAAGTGAGGCGCGTCTTCGATTCGGGTTCGGTCAGATCAAACCGGTAGATGTCGCCGGGCTCCCAGCGGTCTTGCACAACGCCGGTCCCGATCCCGGACTCCGAAAAGGACGAAAGGCCGAACAGCTCCTTTCCCGAGGTGAGCGTCCGCACGCCTCCCTCCGCCGAAGCGAAGTGCAGCTTGCGATACCCTTCCCGGCCCGCAGTGAAGTAGACGCCGCTTCCGTCGGGCGCCCACATCATCTCGCCGACCTGCCGGTCGTAGTCTTCCGAAATGACGCGGGAATCCGATCCGTCGGGGTTCATGACGTGGATCTTCAAATTGCGGTAAGTGTCTCGGTGGGCGTCCGTTCCGGTATAGGCGATCAGCGAGCCGTCCGGCGAAGGCGCGGGGCTTCCGTCGGGGCCGCTCCTGTGCGTCAGTCGTCTGATCTCGCCGTTATCCAATCGGACGGCGTAGATCTCGGACTCCTGCCAGTACTCCGGTCGGTCGGCCTCTTCGTCCCGGAAAGAGACGAAGTAGATCTCGCGACCGCTGGGCGCCCAGGCGATTGAGGAGTGGTTCCAGTTGCCGCGCGTCAGCTGGCGCGGCGTGCCTCCGCTGGAGGGCGCCACGAAGACTTGCGTCCATCCGGTGTCGATGTAGCCGGTTCCGTCTCGCTTGTAGGAGGCGCGCTCAACCACCTTGGGTTCCCGTTCCCACTCCGCGCCGTCCGGTCGGTCGGGGAGCTCCACGCCCGCAAATTCAGGTCTTTCCGGCACCCTGTTGACGAAGGCGACCCACTCTCCGTCCGGCGACCATCGGGCGCCCTGCGGTGCGCTAAGAAGCCGCGTGATCTGCGTTGCGTTGGCGTCAGCGTCCATCCATCGCACAAACAGCTGGGCTCCTTGAGGCTCTCCGGGCGCGGAGTAGAGTAGACGCGATCCGTCGGGCGACCATCGGGCGCCGCTTCCTTCCGCGAGTCGCCGATTCTTCGAGCCGTCGGAGTTCATGATCCAAAGAGACGACTTTCTCGAGTCGCTGAAGTCGTCGATCCATCCTCGGGTGTAGACAATCCGCGATCCGTCTGGAGAAATCCGGGGATTGGAAACGGTTTCCATTTCCAGATAATCCGAGAGGGCAAGGTGCTTCAGCGCGGAGTCCTGGCCATGGACGGAGCCTGCCAAGAGCAGGGAAATCGCGAGTCCGAAGGTTGGGGCGGACGGCATGGGACCTCCTTGATCGAAGACGGGCCGGGCTGCGGCCCCGCCCGTGCGGGGTTCATCATTCGGTTTCAAGATGCCGAAATCGGGCGAGCTTCGGAAAGCGTCCCGCGGAGGTCCGGCGCGCAGAGCGGTGCAGCATCAGACCTTCTAGAGTGTTATAATAGGCAGCCAGCAATCGCGAACATCCCGATATTGCCCATCTGAAGAGTCGGGAGGGGCCTGTGAGCTGCTGGATGACCCGTCGTTCCGCGTCCAAGGCGATCCGGCACCTCTCTCAGCCGCCGCGTCACTTAGATCTTGATCTTGGAGGCGAACGACCATGACGAAGCCGTTTCGGCCCGGAGGACGCAAATCTCCTCTGTCCCTGCTTCGGGACGACCAAGGGAAGCCTAGACCGAAAGCGGTGGCCGGCGCGCTCATCGTTCCGGGAATCGCGATCTCGATTTGGCTCGGCAACTTGCTCCCCCTGCTCATATCCTTGGCTGCGGTGTTCGTCGTTCTGGTGTTAGTGCCGGAGCGAAAGGACAGACCTTCTTGGGGGGAAGACCGAGATCGCGACGGGCGCCCCAATGCGATGGCGAGCTTGACGCGCGCGGACATGAAGCTGGAAGAGCTGGCCTCGGTCGAACCAAGTCGGATCGGCGAGTACCAGCGGTTGGCGGTTGATGAGTTTCGCAGGCAGATAGAAATTCACCGGCGGCGCGCGCTGGGAGATCGTTCGGAGTGGGCGAAGGCAAGGGCGGAGCTCGTTCGCGCGGTGAGCGAGGCACAGGGGTCCGTCGCCTACTGGGAGGAGCGCGTGGCGTCGGATCCGGAAAGCGAGCTTGCTCAGGCGCAGCTTGAGGTCGCGGAGGGGCTGGAGGCAAAGCTGTTTACGGCCACCGCCGCCGTCGACGAGCGAGCCAACAAGCTTCTGAGGTTCTACGGGCAGTGCGAGGCGAAGATCGACGCCTTGGAGGTAAGGAAGCGGGACATTGAGCAGGTGCGAAAGTTATCCAGGCTTTCGGAACGGGCGGACCTCACGATCGCGACCGCCGAGGGCACCATTGAGGGGCTGGCCCGGGACTTCGTGAAGGACGCGGCGCAAATCGCGGAAGCTCTGGGGGCCTTTGATCGGAGGCAGGTGAAGGTCTTGGCCGGGGATGCGCCCTTGGACAACATCGAAGAGCTGGCCGATCAGATCATCCAGAGCTCGGATGACGAGCAGCGGGCCATTCGCGAGCTGGAGCGGGCTCTTTGACGCGCATCGTAATCACTGATCGCAGGTCGGGCGGAGGCGAGGGGTGCGTCGGCGTTGCGGTCGGGGTTATCGGGGTAGCCATGGCGCTTGCCTGGCTCGCGGAGCATTGGGTCACGGTACTCTTGGTCGTCGGCGGCATTGGCGCCATTGTGGGTGCGTTTTACTGGGTGAGCAAAGACCAGAAGAACCTTGAGGACGGAAGCCATCAGGCGGGCGGCATGCCGAGGCTCACCGGGCCTTATGCGTCCGACTCCGCGCAGATTCAACAAGCTTCGGGCATGAGTCGCGAGACCGGACTATTGGAGAGGCTCCAAACCCATGAAGCGAAGGCTTTGGGCAGCTCGTCAAGATGGCATCGGGCAGAGCGAAAGCTGGGGGATGCGGCCAAGGATGCACACGCGCCAATCCGGTATTGGAGCGGTCGCATTGAGAAGAATCCCGACGACGAGGCGGCCAAGGCGCAGCTTGAGAGCACGAAGCAGCTCTTGGAGCGGATTGGGGCCGCCTTGGAAGTGGCGTCCGAACGTCGAAAAGCGCTTGAGCGGTTCTACCGGAAGTGCCGACGCAGGGGCGAAGGGGAGCTCGAAGCAAGAGCGTTGCGCATGGCCCTCGCGGAGTTTGACGCGGCGGATGATCGAGCCTTGCCCAAGAAGACTCTAGACGAGTACGTCGGAGTCTTGGTCGAGAAGATGGTGGAGGCTAGGCCTGCCGAAGTGGAGGCGTTAGCGAAGCTGTCGCGGAGCCTTGGATAGGTCGCCGGGGTTCCGATTCGCGCGGTTCAGTAGGCTTGCCCATGTGGTGGGTTCTCTTCTGAGTCGGCTTGATCGGCCGGCGACGGGTGCGACGGAATCCGCTGCACGGCTTGGCTGGCCTCAAGGGGCGCGCAGCGTCCGTGACCTGCCCGCTGGCGCCGGCGGCTGCCTTCTCGTGCCGGCGGGGTCAAAGCCGACGTCATCCCTGCGGGGCCGATGAGGGAGCTGCGTAGAGTCCGCCGAACGATCACGATCGGCAGGAAGATCGACCGAACGCTGAGCGGGGGTCGTCGATCATCGAGCCGTCGCCCGTCGGGCGGTCGTTCACCGGGAGGCGGCGAGTCGCCCGAGGACGCGACCGTTGGATGCTTGGTCGTGGGTCTTCTGGGAGGGATGGGCTTCTTAGGCGTTGTTGGAGTTCCGCTTACGCTTGTCTTGGTGCTCGGCGTCGGGGGCTTAGTTGCGGGCCTCGCGCTTCATTCGAACATCAAGAAGACGCAGGAGCGTCAGGAGCTGGAAGAGCGATACCAAGCCGGCGACCCTCAGACATTGAGGGCGGCCCGGGAGGTCGCGGCGTCGAGCCTAGCCGACAGCCTTGCCAAGCACCGCGCCAGAGCGCTGGGAAGCACCTCCAGGTGGGTTCAGGCAGCGGAGAAGCTGGAGAGCGCGGTGGAAGGCGCGGACGCTGCGATTCGCTTCTGGGGCGGCCGGATTGAAAAGCACCCGGAGGACGAGACGGCAACGGCGCAGCTCAAGAGCGCCCGCAGGCTGCGAGAGAAGACAGGCGCCGCTCTGGACGTTGCGAATGAACGCCGAGACAAGCTTCTTCAGTATTACGAGGCGTGCGAAGAACGAGTGAAGGAGCTTCAAAGGAAAACCGTGCGCGGGACGAAGGCGGCGCGGGACGAAGCGTCGAAGATGATCGTCTCAATGGTGGACTTCGTCGAGACAGCGCTTGAGGTCTTTGACGCGGCGGAGCGCAGAGTCATTCCAGAGGAAACGCTGAGGGAATTCATCGAAATCTTGGCCGAGAAGGTTGTTGAAGCGCGGGAGGCGGAGATGGAGGCGCTATCCGCCCTCTCGGCGAGCCTCGGCTTTAGCAGCTGACCGCAGGGGTTCCCAATCGTACGATTCTCGAAGCCGCGATAAAATCCCGCCGCCTCATCACTACCAAATCCGAACGGAACCGCAGCAAAGGGCCCTCCATGAGTACGCTTGACCGCCTTCTTCAGTCTTATCGAACGGACGCCATCAGTGAACGCGACAAAGGGACCGCGTTCGAGAGGCTTGTGGCTGCATGGTTGATCGCGGATCCGATCCAAGCGGAGCGCTTCCGGAGCGTCGAGCTCTTCTCCGATTGGGCGCGCGGGAAGAAGAAGAGCCGCAGCGATGTCGGGATCGACCTCGTCGCCACGCGCCACGACGGAGGGCTTGCGGCCATCCAGTGCAAGTTCTACAGTGCCGACCGGAAGATCCTAAAGAAGGACATCGATAGCTTCCTGGCCGCTTCGGCCAAGGCGGACTACGTGGAGCGGTTGATCGTCGAGACGACGGAAGTGGCTTGGAGCAAGCAAGCCAAGGCCATGCTCCGCAATCAGAGCATCCCGGTCGTACGGATCGGTCTCCGAGACCTTCGGGCAAGCACTGTGGACTGGTCGCAGTTCGAGGCGTCACGCAAGGTCTTCCGGCTCAAGCCGAAGGTGCTTCGAGAGGACCAAGCCAAAGCGAAGGAGGCGGTGATCCAAGGTCTTGCGGAGGCAGACCGGGGAAAGCTGATTATGGCCTGCGGCACCGGGAAGACGCTGACCAGCCTGCGGATCGCCGAAGAGATGGCGGGGAAGGACGGGCATGTACTCGTCTTGGTGCCGTCGCTTGCGCTGATGGCACAGACGGTGCGCGAGTGGTGCGCCGACGCGACGTTTCCGATCTCCGCCTACGCCGCCTGTTCCGACACGCGCGTCGGGAGGCGCAGAAAGCACGCGGACGACGTTGCGGAACTCGAGGTCACCGACTTGGTGTTTCCGGCAACGACTGATGCGGCGAAGCTCGCGAACGCCGTGGCCGATTCACGAGCGGGTTCAATGCGAGTCGTCTTCGCAACCTATCACTCGGTCGGAGTGGTTGAGGAAGGTCAGGCGGCGCACGGCTTGCCCGAATTCGACCTGATCATTTGTGACGAGGCGCACCGGACCACCGGCGCGACTCTTGCCGGCGAAGACGCGTCCAACTTCGTAAAGGTCCACGACAACGAGGTGGTTCGGGGCAAGAAGCGGATCTACATGACCGCGACGCCGCGCATCTTTGGCGAGAGCGCGAAGGAGAAGGCGCAGGAGTTGGACGCTGTCCTTGCGTCCATGGACGACTCCGAACTCTACGGGGAGCTGCTGTATCACTATGGCTTTGCGCGGGCCGTCGAGAACGGCATTCTATCCGACTACCGCGTTGTTGTTTTGGTGATGGACGAAGGAACGGTGAGCGCGAGTGTTCAGAACCGGCTCGCGAACAAGGACTCCGAGCTTGTTTTGGACGATGCGACGAAGATCGTCGGGTGCTGGAAGGCGCTTTCCAAGACCGGACTCGAAGGAAGCGCGGCGACGACGGAGCCGATGCGCCGGGCCCTTGCGTTCTGCGACAGCATCAAGAGGTCCAAGCTTGTCCGAGAGGAATTTGAGTACGTCGTAGATGAGTTTCAGGCCGGGACCGCCGGCGAAGAGAGCAACGGGCTTTCCTGTGAGGTCCGGCACGTGGACGGCACCTACGATGCCAGAGATCGCGGCCGGCGTCTCGACTGGCTCAAGGAAGATGCCGGAGCCGATGTATGCCGCATCCTCAGCAACGCGCGCTGCCTAATCGAAGGCGTGGACGTTCCGGCTCTCGACGCGATCCTTTTTCTGCACCCGAGGAAGAGTCAGATTGACGTCGTGCAAGCGGTGGGGCGGGTGATGCGCAAAGCGAAAGGTAAGGATCTGGGGTACGTTATCCTTCCCGTCGGAATTCCGCCCGGGGTTTCCGCCGACAAAGCACTCGCCGACAACAAAAAGTACCGCGTCGTCTGGCAGATCCTTAATGCGCTGCGAGCGCATGATGAGCGCCTTGATGCAGTAATCAATCAAGGTGGGCTCGGTCAGGATGTCAGCGACCGAATCACCATCGTAGACGGAAGAGCGTCCGCCGCCGAGTTAGAGGCCGTCACGGCGACCGTTGACAAGCTGCCGGCGCGCGGCACGGGTCAAGGGACCGGGATCGGCACGGGCGGAGGCAACGGAAAGAAAAAAGAGGACGACGGGCAGGGCACGCTGCCGCTCGTGATTGATGAATTCTCTCGTGCAGTCATGGCAAAGATCGTCGAGAAGTGCGGCACAAGAGACTACTGGGAGGACTGGGCAAAAGACATCGCGAAGATCGCCGAGCGTCACATTACCCGAATCGCCGCCTTGGTGGAAAACGAGGGCAGCAGAGCAGAAGCAGCCTTTCTCGCCTTTCTCGCGGAAATCAGAGACGACCTAAACGAGTCCGTGACGGAGCGCGATGCTATTGAGATGCTCGCACAGAATTTAATCACGCGGCCCGTATTCGAGGCGTTGTTCAATGACGACGCCTTCGTCAAACAGAATCCGGTCTCAGTCGCGATGAGCGACGTGCTCTCCGAAATTGACGAGGCAGAGATTGAGCGGGAGTCCAAAAACCTCTCTGGGTTTTACGCCTCCGTGCGCCGGCGTGTGGCGGGCGTCACCGATCAAAATGCACGTCAGCGACTCATCGTGGAGCTCTACGACAAGTTCTTCCGGGGGGCTTTTCCACGTACCACGAATATGTTGGGCATCGTATATACGCCGGTCGAAATCGTAGACTTCATCATCCAATCAGTAAACGACGTGCTAAAGAGCGAGTTTAACCAAACGTTGAGCTCCAAAGGCGTGCACATCTTGGATCCGTTTGTCGGCACCGGGACGTTTATCACGAGGCTGCTCCAATCCGGACTGATCAGACCGAGGGACATAGAGCGAAAATACCGAGAGGAAATTCACGCCAACGAAATCGTGCTGCTGGCCTACTACATCGCTGCGATCAATATCGAGTCGGAATTTCATGCGATCACGAAACAAAGCAAATATGTGCCATTTGAAAATATCTGCCTCACCGACACGTTTTCTCTGCATGAAAGAAACGATGAGCTCTCCCTATACATGAAAGACAACACTGACCGACGAGCGCGCCAAAAGGCGACTGATATTCGCGTGATTATCGGAAATCCACCATGGTCCACAGGGCAAAGAGATGAGGATGACAACGAAAGAAACGTACGCTATGTCCATCTAGACAAGAGAATACGATCAACGTATGCAGCAAACTCGATAGCGGTAAATAAGCGAAATCTCTATGACAGTTACGTAAGGGCGATTCGTTGGGGCAGCGATAGAATCGGATCTGGGGGGGGGGGGTATTGGCGTATGTGACCAATTCTGGCTGGATTGAAGGCGTGGCAATGGACGGAATGCGAAAGTGTTTCGCGGAAGAGTTCACGCGAATTTTCGTTTTTGCATTGAGAGGCAATTTACGACGGAATATGCAAATGGGGGGGGGGGGGGGGGGCGAAGGAGAAAATGTGTTCAAGCAGGACACAATGGCGGGTACGGCCATTGTTGTGTTAGTTAAGAAAAAAAACGCCGATGAGTTAATCGCTAATGAAGTCAATTTTTGTGATATCGGTAAGAACTTGTGCAGAAAAGAAAAGTTAAGGCGAATCAAGCAAATTGGCAGTATTGGCAATTTCAAAAAAACGAGTGGTTACAAGGAAATAACTCCAAACAGACACGGCGACTGGCTCAAACAGAGAGATTTGCAGTTTGAACGTTATGCCAAATTAGGGGATAAGAAAGAAAAAGCGCATCCAGCACTGTTTTCGCTTTACTCTCTTGGAACAGTTACAAATCGAGATGCATGGTGTATTAATTTCTCGCGAAATGATCTCGAAGACAACATTAAACGATTCGTCATCTGCTACAACCAGGAATTAGCACGGTGGAGGAAGACGGGTAAATATGTTGCGAGAACGCGCAATAACCGTGTTTCGGCAGTAGATGAGTTTATCACTAGGGACAAGAGCAGGATCAGTTGGACAAGGTCATTGAAGAACGATTTACTGCGCGAAGCGGATCTTTCCAGCGATGATGGTGTTATTGTGCCTTGCGTATACCGTCCATTTACCCGAAGCTGGCAGTTTTTTAGCCGGCGTCTAAATGAGTGTGTCTATCGCATGCCAACTATATTTCCAACTGCAAATAGTCATAATCGGGCAATTGCGGTAACTGGAAGAGGCAGCGGATCAAAAATGACAGCTTTAATGGTTGATGCTTTGCCAGACATTCAGGTAGTTATGAATGCTCAGTGTTTTCCTTTATGGCTCTATCGCGGTAGCGAACCAAGGATATCGCCAGGGGCTACAGGCAGTTACACACAATGTGACGCGATTACTGATTACGCACTTGGCAAGTTTCGTAACGCCTATCCATCTGAGAAAGTTTGCCGAGAGGACATATTTTACTACATCTACGGTTTGTTGCATTTGGAAGAGTATTGCAGCCGGTTTCGCGCTAATCTTGCGAAAGAGCTGCCACGAATTCCGTGCGTGAAGCCAGTCGAAGACTACCGTGCATTTCGAGATGCGGGCGAACGTTTGGGGGATCTTCACCTCGGATACGAAGATGCTGACCCGTATCCAGCCACGACCGAGGTGAGCGCACAGTTTCCTGCCGATGCGGAAACGGCATACCGAGTGGTCAAGATGAGGCACCCGGGCGTCGGCAAAAAAATGGATCGCTCTACGGTTATTTACAATTCGTACGTCACTGTTCGGGACATTCCAGAGGAAGCGTGGGACTACGTAGTAAACGGGAAGCCCGCTATAGCTTGGGTCATGTCACGGCAGTCCGTAAAGACTCACAAGGCGAGCGGGATTGTCAACGATGCTAATCGCTACGCGATTGAGACGGTCGGTGATCCGCGGTATCCGCTGGACCTGCTTTTGCGTGTTATCACGGTCAGTTTGGAAACCATGAAGATCGTTCGGGGGCTACCGGAGCTGGTGATCGACTAGGCGCTTTCGTGACTTGCAATGATCGGACGGACTCGAGCCGCCCTGCAGCTCTGGTTCCTCGAGAAGCATGCTTCATCCCGCGAAAGGGGAGCTTAAGGCCCGGCGTAGGTAGAGCCCTGGGGAATGGATGCCCGCGTCGCCGCCTTGAAGCTCGAAACGTGGCGGCGCAGACGCGTTTGCCGTAGAATCCACGGACGGACATGCTGAAGGACGGCCACCCGTTTCCCGAGAAAGGAGGACCCGCCGATGGTAGGCGTGCTTGACCTCTGGCTTCCTGCGCTCGTGTCCGCCGTGCTGGTCTTCATCGCCAGCATGGTGATCCATATGGCGCTCAAGTACCACGCGGGCGATCATCGCGCCGCGCCCGACGAGGACGGCGTGATGGACGCTCTTCGCCCCTTTGCCTTGGATCCCGGGCACTACGTGATCCCAAGGGCGACCTCCATGGAGGAGATGGGCGGCAAGGAGTACCGAGAGAAAATCGAGCGTGGTCCGGCCTTGATGATGACCGTCATGGATCCGGCCAAAGTTCTCCGGATTGGACCGCAGTTCATTGGATGGTTCCTGTTCGCGGCCGCCGTGAGTCTCTGCGCGGGCTATGCAGTTGGGGTGACTGCCGGGCCCGGCGCAGCCTACATGGACGTGTTCCGCGCGACGGGCACGGTTGCGTTCCTTGCCTTCGGCGCAGGCGAGGTGACCCGCTCAATCTGGTTTCATCAGAACTGGGGGCGGACGGCGCGCGGACTCTTGGACGCGCTGATCTACGGGCTGGTCACCGCAGGCGTCTTCGGCTGGCTCTGGCCATCATGACCGAACTCACGGAACAGAAGTGCACGGCTTGTCGGCGAGGCGCCCCTCCCGCCACTCCGGAAGAGGTCAAGCGTTTTATGCCGCTGATCCCGGAATGGTCGATCATGGAGGTGGAAGGGGTGCCCCGGCTGGCGCGGACATTCGTCTTCGATGACTTCGTTCAGGCGCTTCGCTTTACGAATGAGATCGCTGCTTTGGCGGAGGAGGAAGGGCACCATCCGGCGCTCCTCACGGAGTGGGGAAGCGTGGGGGTGGCGTGGTGGACGCATAAGATCCGCAACCTCCACGTGAACGACTTCATCATGGCGGCCAAGACCGACGAGGCCTACGGCAAGCGCTAAGTCGGAGTAGCCGCAAGGGGACGCGCTTAGCTTCCGGTCCGCCTTGCGGGAGTGGTCCGCGTGTCGCCTTGTGCGCTTGGCGCGGGCCCGGATTAGCTTTGGACGCCTCGCGATTTCGCGTACACCAATGCTTGAGTCGACTACAGGATGTTTGAAGAGCTGAGCCGACAGCTGGACCGGGTGCTAGGCCGGCTGTCCCATCGCGGCCTCCTCACCGAAGCCAAGATCCGCGAGAGTATGCGGGAGATGAAGCGGGTCTTTCTTGCGGCGGATGTCCACTTCCGCGTCACGAAGGACTTCCTAAAGCGGGTGGAGGCGCGCGCCGTCGGCCAGAAGACGCTCCGCTCTATCGCCCCGGGACAGCAGATCGTGAAGATCGTGCACGACGAGCTCGCGGACGTTTTCGGGAAGGAGGGCGAGTCGGACCTGACGTGGTCTCCCGCGCCGCCCACCGTCATCCTGATGGTGGGACTGCAGGGTTCCGGCAAAACCACGACCGCCGCGAAGCTGGCGCGCCAACTCAAGCAGAAGGGACGGAGGCCGATGCTTGCCGCGTGTGACTTGCGCCGTCCGGCGGCGGTGGAACAGCTCGCCATCCTGAGCGAGCGGATCGGCGTGCCGATGCACCAAGGCGAAGGGAAAGCCAACGCCCTTGACGTGGCGAAGGAAGCCCGGAGGCGCGCCTCGCGAGAGAAGCGCGACGTGCTGATCGTAGACTCGGCCGGACGGCTTCAGATCGACGAGCCGATGATGCGGGAGCTCGCGAGCATTAAGTCGGCGCTCAAGCCCAAGGAGATTCTTCTTGTCGCCGACGCGATGATCGGGCAGGAGGCGGTGAACGTCGCTAGGGGATTCAATAAACGGCTGGACGTCACCGGGTTCGTGCTTACCAAGATGGACGGAGATGCCCGGGGCGGAGCCGCGCTTTCCATTCGGGGCGTCACGGGTAAGCCGCTCAAGTTTGTAGGTACGGGCGAAGCGCTGGACCAGCTGGAATCCGTCGACCCTCGCAGAATGGCGGGGCGGATCCTAGGCAAAGGCGATGTTGTCGGACTGGTCGAGCGGGCGCAAAGCCGGATTGATCAGGAGGAGGCGAAGAAGCTCGAAAAGCGCGTGAAGTCGGGTCGCGGGTTTTCTCTGGCGGACTTCCTCGTAGCAATGCGGCAGATCCAAAAAATGGGGCCGCTCAAGGAGATCATGCGGATGGTGCCCGGGCTGGGCGCGCGCGTCAAGGTCCCGGAGATGGGTGAGCGCAAGCTCAAGCACGTAGAGGCGATCATTCTCTCCATGACGCCGGATGAGCGCGAGCGCCCCCACATACTGAATGGATCTAGGCGAAAGCGAATCGCCAAGGGGAGCGGAAGGCCGGTCCACGAGGTGAACCAGCTCCTGAAGCGGTTTAAGGAGATGAAGAAGATGATGGCCGGCATGAAGGGCATTATGCCCGGCTTTCCTCGGTAGCTTTAACCGGTGGAGTTTGTGGTCTATAGCGATTCCCGGAGAGATCGGGACGAAGCGAAGAAAGGAGCTTGACGTGGCGGTTAAGATTCGCCTGCGAAGGATGGGCCGGAAGAAGCAGCCCCACTATCGGGTCGTGGTGGCGGACGAAAAGGCGCCCAGAGATGGTCGCTTCGTGGAGAACTTGGGATACTACCGGACGCTGACGACCCCGTCGGAGCTGTCGATCGACTTGGAGCGCGTGGATTACTGGGTCGGGGAAGGCGCGATCTTCACGCCCACGGTGAAGAACTTGGTCAAGAAGGCTCGCGCTGGCGGGGAAGGCAAGATCAAGCTGGTCGGGCAGTCGGCCCCCGAGCCGGAGGAGCAGCCCGAAGCGGATTCGTAGCCAAGGGTTGCCGGGTGGGGAAAGGGGCGGAGCGGCGCCCGACCCACTTGGTCGTTGGGCGCGCTGGAAAGCCGCACGGACTTCGGGGAGCTGTGATTGTCCGGCCTCTGACGGACCATCCAAAGACGCACTTTGAGCCTGGCGTCCGGCACTTCGTGGAAGACGAATGCGGAGATCTAGTCGATGCGCTGGTCGTAGAGTCCGTACGACCACACAAGAAAGGCCTCGTCGTTCAGTTTGAGGAGGTGGTCGACCGATTTGGAGCGGAGCGGCTGGGGAGGCGCTTTCTGAGTCGACCGATAGACGAGATGGACGCTCTGGAAGAGGGCGAAGCGTTCTACCACGAGCTCATCGGAGCCAAGGTAGTGACGCGGGAAGGGGATGTCGTGGGGAGGGTAACGGAGGTATATCCACTCTGGCCGAAGGACCTTATGGAGGTGCGGGGAGACGGGCCCTCCATCCTCTTGCCCTATGCTCGAGAGCTCGTGGTTGAGCATGATCGCCCGGGTCGGCGCATCATCGTGGACCCTCCTCCCGGCCTTCTTCCGGGAAGGGGGGATGGCCCGTGATGCGAATCAACATCGTTACGATCTTTCCGGACTTTTTTCGCGATCCGCTGTCCACGAGTATTTCGGGGCGCGCGGCGACTGCTGGCCTGGTCTCTTACCGCATTGTGGATCTCAGAGACTATGCCCGCGACCGACATCGCACCGTGGATGATATCCCCTACGGGGGAGGCGCGGGGATGGTCATGAAGCCCGAACCCTTTTTCGAAGCGATTGACGACTTGGAGCCGCAAGGCCCGATCATCCTGACATCGGCAAGAGGAGAGCCGTTTACTCACGAGCTTGCCGTTCGCCTGTCCGTCGCCCCGGAGCTTACTCTGTTATGTGGTCACTACAAGGACGTGGACCAGCGTGTAGCTGATCACTTGGCAACGCTTGAAGTCTCCTTGGGTCCCTACGTTCTCTCGGGGGGAGAGCCGGCGGCACTAGCGATGACGGACGCTGTTGTGAGGCTGCTCCCAGGCGCTCTGGGCGATCACGAATCGGCCTCCACCGATTCCTTTTACGACGGAAGCGGCTCTTCCGCCCCATCCTACACCAGGCCGCGGGAGTATCGGGGCCATGCGGTGCCGCCGGTCCTCGTGAGCGGAAATCACCGGCGGATACGGGAGTGGAAAGAGCAGTGGCGTTGCAGGGCAAGTTCGAGATCAGGTCAGCGCTTATCTGGATTCGACCCCTCAGTTTAGTTTACCAGTCGATTCCTTGTATAACACATCGCTCCATTTCTTGGGCGCCTGGCTCGTCCAGCCCAAATGAGTGGGATGCCTCGTGGATAACTGTCAGCAATTTGGTCCAATCATCAAACCTCTCGTTGATCATGATGACCTCGATCCACAAGTCTCCGCCAATGGGTAATTTAAAATGCTCCCCAGAATTGGAGGAGTTTCGCCCCCAACCCATCATGATGCCCGGCTGATTTCCGAGGACGCGGCGTGTCCACCGCCTCGCAGAGCGGCACTTACTGCTGCTGCGCCACGTCGCACGGTCAGAGAGCCTAGACATCTCTTCAAAGTCACTCATATCCCATCTAGTGATGCTCGTCCAACCTTCCGACTGAATGCACTGCATGACTGTCATTCCTTGGCAGTCTAAATGATCCTGCACGACAGGTGAAACCACGGTGGGAGAAATGACTCTGAGGAAGCATGATATGGCGATCAAGAGCAACAAGGTTCGCTTCAATTTTGATTCCTCCTCTCGTTCGGAAGTGATCCATTCCATTTGAGTGGGCCTTTTATTTTAAGTGGCCAACTGTGGTTTCGTTTTGGATACACTTGGCCGTCAATTTCAATCATTGGCGGTATCTCAACTGGCTCTTCCGGTTTCCACGACAGGTCGTAGCGTTGCCGCCAGCGGTCAGTCGGCGTTGCTTCGACATGGCCCTCGTAGATCTGCCAGCCGAAGACATCTTCTGGGTCCTCACTTCTCCATTTCGCGGTGTAAGGGACACCACTGATCCAATTGATGCAGCAGTTTCCCTTCCAAGTCTCGAACTGCCACGCCACGCCACCGGCCATTCCACCGGGGACGATGTCGCGGTCACCAATGGCCAAGGGCCAGCCCTCCGGTGCTTTAGGGTCAAAGTCGCCGACCCCAAGCTCAAGCCCCCCCTCCACGCTGATGTCATGGCATCCTGCTAGACCTGCTGCGAATGCAAGGTAAAGGAAGACGAGACATTCTCTGGTCTTTTCCATATCGGATTCTCCCGGAACGGTGTTCATCGCGGCTGACGACCTCTTGGCCATCACCAATTTAAAGTTGCAGCGCGATTATGGATCCGCAAGGTGGTGGCCCCCAACGTAACCCGGCGCAGAGTCGGCCCGTGCACCACCGGCTCGAGGACCGCGTGAGAACGCACGTGCCGCTATGCATGCAAGCGCTCGGCCCGCGCAGAGCTTCCAGAGCCTGCTGCGCGAGCTCGTCGATTGAGTGCGGACGCCTCCGCGTCCTCGCCAACAAACCGTCAACGCCAACGCCAACGTCGCCTTCCCGCCCACGCCGCTGCAAGCCGAGGCCCCTGCAACCGAGGCCGACCGCCTGGGATCGACGGAGACGCCCGCTTTCGAGGCGACCCGACCTTTACCCCTCGGAAATCGCCGCGATTCGCCGGAAAAGAGTCCCCGAAGCAGCCGACCGGAGGGAGCGTGAAGGTCGGAACCAGGGCGGAAGGCGATATCAACCCCGAATCCCGCTCCGGTCGCGTCAGTTTGACGCCGAGCACGCGCAACCCTTGACCAAATCCCGGCGGGGCCGGTCCGAAAGCGTCCTACGACATCGACGTTCGCCGACGCTCTTCCCTAACCGAAGCTCGAAGGTGCTCCGAAGCCGGCATCGGCAGCTCGCTCCCTCCCTGGAAGCAAGCGCGAGAAGTCCGCCGCCCGCCCCGAGACCCCGGACCGCTTCGAAGGAGAGTTCGCGGATGTCGGGCATGGCGAGCTGTTCTTCTAGGGCTTGTACCATGCCGGTCAGGCGGAGTTCGTGGAGCAGGTCGAGCGTGGGTTCTCTGAGCATTGGCCTGCGTTTTCATTTGGGTTTGAAGTACCTGCATGGTTTTTCCGGCGGACGTAGTCCGTCCTCCTTCGGACTCGCCTCTGGACAGTGGATCCGCGACGGCCAGTCCGTCCTCCTCGTCGGCCCGACCGGATCCGGCAAGTCCTACGTCGGCCTTCTCGCCCCGGCGATACGCATGACGCATCACCACGTCGATCCGCCCACGCCACGCCCGGTACCGCTTGCAAAACCAGCTTTACCGGTAGCCGTCGGGATTCGCCTCCAGATACTCGAGCCACAGACGCTGCAGCGTCATCCCCTTGTGTCGCGCCAACTCGCGGTGGATCAACGCCCAGTCCGGCTCCAGACGACGCCCGACTGACGAAGAACACGAAAACAACGCCGCCTCCAGCTTCCCGTCGTCAAATCCCTCCGGCAGCGGCCGATGCGCGTCGACGGGCTCCCCGGGCTCCTTCGCGAAGCGCTCGTTCCACAAGGGCATCCACGTGCGCTTCAAGTACCGGTTCGCCTCCTTGATCGTCGATATCCCCGCGACGCGCATCTCCTTTACCAAACGGTCCTGCGCCGTCCCGAAGCTGCGCTCGACCCTGCCCTTGGCCTGCGGGGATCCCGCAAGGATCATCTCGACGTCCAGCTCCGCCAGCGCCCGCGAGATGATCGACTCCGTCCGGGGCTTGCCTTTCGACCGCTTCTGCCCGAAGTGCCCGGCCCTGTTCGTGTACACCGCCAAGGGACGACCGTGCGTCTCGAGGTAGTCGATGATCGAGCGGCGATTCTCCGCGCCGTCGTCCTTTCGTGCGAACTTCGCCGCCATCAGTCGGTTCGTCGCGTCGTCGTGAATCGAGATCAGCACGAGCTCGCCCGGATACCGGTCCTCGAGCCATCGATGCACTGAGCTGTCCCACTGCGCCAGCTCGCCCAACGCAAGTCGCCGGGGACGCCGGCTGCGATGCTTCGCCCGCTTGCGCCGACGCTCCCACAGGCCCGCCTGCATCATCCAGCGCCGCAGCGTCTCGACCCCCGCTCTTCTACCCGTCTCCCGCTCGAGATGCTCCGCGAGCAGCGTCGGCCCGAAGTCCTCGCGCAGCGGATCGCGCGCCATATCGAGCGCCCTCTCCCGCAAGGACCTCGGCAGCGCCCGATTCGACGGCCTGCCGCGCAGCCCGTGCACCGCCGCTGCGTCGCCCTCGAGCCTGAACTTCGCCAGCAAACGCCGGAAATGACGCGCCGTTACTCCCAGACGCCGCGCCGCCTCCGCCGACGAAAGCGCCCCTGTACCATTGAAGAGGCTCGATGGGAGCCGATTCAGTGCTTCAGGAATTGGTAGAGGAGAACAAACACCGAGACGGGCGCCGTGTCGGGAGCAACCCATTGCCCCCTGCGCCTGTTGAGCGCCTGGGGGGGACTTGTGCCCCGGCCGCGGAGCCGTGATGGATGCCCAGTAAGGAGTATCGCCGCCGAGTGCCAGTACAGGGACCGACAAGCATCGCGGCGAGCTTCGCATTTCCGCCCGTCTTTTCCATCCCACCCTTCGGACGAAGGAGAACCGCATGACACAGCCGTACGACGGATACGCGGGCGTGGACTGGGCTTCGCAAACCCATCACGTCTGCGTCACCGACCAAGACGGCCGGAAGGCCAAGGAGAGGTCCTTCCCCCACGGGGGAGAAGGGCTGCTTGCCATGGCGAAGTGGATCCAAGCCCAAACGGGCGCCGAAGTCGACCGGATCGCCGTCGGCATCGAAGTGCTTTACGGTCCGGTCGTCGAGGGCCTCGCCGAGCAGGGCTTCCACGTCCACGCGATCAACCCGAAGCAGCTGGATCGCTTCCGCGACAGGTTCTCGCCCGCCGGCTCCAAGGACGACTCGAAGGACGCGCTCGTCCTCGCCAGCTCTCTCAGGACCGACCGCCACTGCTTCAGAAAAGTCGACATCGCCGACCCCGAAGCAGTCGAAATCCGCATGGCGTCGAGAGACATCGAAGAACTCAAGGGGGAGCGCGTCCGCGTCGCCCACCGCGTCAGGCAAAAGCTGTGGCGCTACTACCCCGCGATGCTCGACGCCAGCCGCGATCCGCGCGAGCCTTGGGTCATCGAGCTCTGGAGGCGCGCCCCGACGCCGGAGCAGGGCAGACGCCTTCGCCTGTCCACGCTTGAAGCCCTGCTGAAAAAGCACCGTATCCGCCGCATCTCCGCCCGGGAGCTCAAGGACATCCTCGGCCAGACCCCCATGCGCGTCGTCTCCGGCGTCGCCTCGGGCACCGTGAAATACCTCGGCCGCGCCTTCAAAAGACTCGAGATCCTGCGGGGGATGATCCAAGACGCGCAAGCAGACCTGGACCTGCTCCTGGACGACTGGATCGACAAGGAAGCGTCGGATAGACCCGGCGAGCAGCGAGCAGCGCGACGCGACCTCCCCGGAGTCGGTAGAACCGTCCTCGCCACGCTGCTCGCCGAAGCGCCGGACCTCGTCAAGAGACGCGACTACCGCGCGCTCAGATGCCTCGCCGGCGTCGCGCCCGTCACCCGAAGATCCGGCAAGTCCATCATCGTGGTTCGCCGACTGGCCGCGCATCCGCGCCTCCGCAACGCAGTATACCACTGGTCCCGCGTCGCCGTCCAACGCGACCCGATCAGCAGCGCCAAGTACAGAGCCCTTCGAAGCCGAGGGTGCAGCCACGGCAGGGCCCTCCGCTCCGTCGGCGACCGTCTGCTCGCCGTCGCCTGCGCCATGCTCAAGAGTCAAACGCTCTTCCAACCCGGACACGCCGAACAGCGGAGCGCCGCTTGACCTCAAGCTCGAAATCCCGACCAATCCGGACAATTCGCCGACTCTCGAAAAATTGAACGCGCTGGAATCGACGGAAAGGCGCGAGCGGGGGACGTCCGGACCTTGCCCCTCGGGAATCGGCGCGCTTTCCTCGAGGCGAAGCCCCGGACAAACAGGCCGGAGCCGACCGCAGTTCAACATCATTCGTCTAAAGTCGATGATCCCGCCCCAAACGGACGCCCGTCGGATCGCGCCGCGCCCGCCGACCCCCGGCTTCTCGAAGAGCACTCGAGGATCGTCGCTTTCGACGAATCGCGTCGGCGGCGCGTCGACTGGGAGCTCCCCGAATCCTATCGCCGGCGTCTCCCGCGCATGCCGCTCAACGCCCTGAAACCGCTCCCTCGCGGAGACAGACCCGCGCACTGCCCGCATTGCCCCGCGCAATACCCTCGAGCTCCCGCCCTACGCCCCTAAAACACCACCCCGAAATCGTCCACAATCGTCAGCCTTGCCCCCTTCCCAAATGGTAAGGAGTCCTTCCCCGCCTGCCTCAACAGACACAGACGGTCCCGCTCCTTCAACGTCAGCTCCATGCGTCCCTCCTTCGAGTCTCTCGCCGCCCCAAAACGAACGAATACAGAAAGAGGACATTTCTACCGAGAGAAGGGAGGGCATTTCTACTGGGCTACGACAGGAATAGAGGCAACCGAGCCGCTTACGGACGAATAACTGGCTAAATTACCGTCCATTCATGGAACAGAGGCATTCCGAACGATGACCTATACACGCGAAGATATCTTCGCTGCAGCGATCGCCGCGTTTGGATCGGAAGTAGAATTCGACCCACTCCAAGCACAGAACCTCCTTTTCTTGGTTGATCGGTTCGCGTCCAAGCAGATCGGGGGGCCATTCTTCGATTTTCGAGCCGGTCCTTACGGTCCCATTGACGACGCGGTCGGCGAAGCCGCCGAGAGTCTGGCCGCAGACGCTCGTCTGGAGATACTTGAATCAGATAGGGGCCCGTCTAGATTTCGACTTACTGACAAAGGGCGGCGCCACGGCGAAAATGTGCTGGCCGACCTACCGGTCCCGGTGATGAAGTACCTTGAGCGGGCCGCTAGATGGACTTGGATAGTTCCCACGAGAAAAGTGCTTGAGGCAATATATCATGAGTGCCCAGGAATGGCAATACACAATGTGGCGAAAGAAATGGAAGTGAACCGTCCCGTTGAAGAGCATCCCGTTCTTCAAAGACTGCTCAGCATTTTCAGTCCAAAGGGAAAGTCGGCTTGGCGGCAGCATGACTTCGATGTTGACGATGAGTTTGCGAACATCTGGCGCGAAGTGGGCTCGTATTTTGAGAACGCGATGGTCCTAGTCGGCAACGCGGAAGCGTCTCGGTGAGTCGTCGGAGACGAAAAAAGAAGGCACCCGGAACGTCCAAGGTCGCGCGAACGAGTCGCCCCTTTCCTTCACAAAACCCCACCCGTCAAGATGTTGCGGCTTCGCCAAGCCGACCTGTCGAAAGCTCAGCCATCAGCCCGGCGATGCGACCGCAAGTGCTGCAACACACCGAAATAACTTCAGGTCCCCTACCGTCGCCCGAGCGTTTCCAAGCTTACGAGAAAACCCTTCCCGGGAGCGCCGAGCGCCTGTTATCGATGGCGGAGCGGGTACAAGAGGACGCCGGTGTCGCAAGGCAACAGAGCATAAGAAAGGCGGCTGTCGGCCAGTGGCTGGGCTACTCATTGGGATTGCTGGGCATCTGCGGTCCTTTGGTGCTGGCCTTTCTCGAAAAGCCCTTGTGGAGCTATGCGGCTGCTGTTACCCCTCTCGCAGCGGTGATCGCCATTTTCCTCAGAGTTGCCCGTTCGTCGAGGCAATCCGCCGAACGGCAAGTCCGCCTTCCAGCTCAGCTCGGCGGGCGCTCGGTCGACGACCAGCGATAACGCTGCGTGGCTTGGCCCGTGCCGGGGCCGGACATCTCACGGTTCTGACCTTGGCTTGCGCGTCTCCCGAGGAGCCTTGGCTTAGCTCGTCGCCCACGGAATGGGTTCAGGTGCGCGCAACGTCAAGAGCTGAGCCGCTCAACATGGCCGTGATGCGGCCTTCGAGTACCCCGGCCGCCGTAGTAGTCGCGTTTCCTTGGGGCGCGGGCACTGCTGATCTGCTTCAGGGAATGCTCAACGCCTACTGGAGTTCCGCAACCCTGTCCGGCGTTGCCGTGGTTGGCGTTCAGCTCTACGGACCTTCTCTTTCGGACGACGCGGAGGAGGTGATGGCTGCGGTGCTTGAGTGGGTTGGTCGGGAGATGCCCGGCACCCCCCAGCGTGTCGTTCTAGCTGGTGCGTCCGCAGGCGGTGTCGGCGTTTTTCACGCCGCGCTAGGCGCGCCGAAGAAGGTAGGAGGCATCATCGCGATGCCGGGTCGCTACTCGGGCGACGCGGCTTTGGACGTACTGACGGGGGTGCCGATTTGGATGATGGTGGGGGAGGAGGATGTGGCGTGGCTTGACCGCTCCAAGATGACCGCCGAGCGGCTTGAAGCCGCGGGAGCTCGCGTCCGACATGAGGTCCTGCCGCTTCAGGGGCACGTGCTTACCGTCCCTAGCGAAGCATTGGAGCGCTGGGTTCGGGATCGTGTCGTCGCCAATAATGCGTTCTGATTGAGAGGGCTGCTCAAAGGCAGTGGCGGTCGGGCCCGCCCGAACCCTACCTTTCTATGGTGAGTGGGATCCAGTCCGCACATTCTTGAGCTCTAACTCGACAGGAGAAGATCATGAGCGCAAACAAGTCATTTTCTCGGCGCGGCTTTATGGGCGGCGCGGCTGCGGCGCTCGCCGCCTTGGGCGTAGGACCGGAAGGACTGCTCGGCGCGAATCGCCGTCCGGCGCCGCCGGGGCTTCGCCTCAGGCGAGATCCCTACGACTCCCTGGTCAAACTCTCCTCCAACGAAAACCCCTACGGGCCGTCGGACAAGATGATGGAGGCGATGAACGGCGTCTGGAAGTACGCCAATCGGTACGGCTACCCCGACGGAGACATCGTGGAGAAGATCGCCGAGCACCACGGCGTGGGGCCGGAGAACATCATCCTCAATGCCGGCTCGGGCGAGACGCTGCGGGTAGCGGGCATCGCCTTTTTGGAACACAAGGAGAAAGTCGTTGGAGTAGAGCCCACCTTCCTGACGGTGTACGAAGCCGCGACGGGGGTCGACGCCGATGTCATCGCGCGCCCGCTCCTGGCGGATCACACCCAGGATATCGACGACATGATCCGGACAACGCGCCGGCACTATCGCGATGTCGGGATGGTCTACCTCTGCAATCCAAACAATCCGACCGGGGTAGTTGTGCAGGGGGATGACGTGGACCGACTGTTGAACGAGATCCCCGAGGATATCCCGGTGCTGATCGACGAAGCCTATCACCACTTCGTGGAGGACAAGGGGTACCGGACTGCGGTTCCCTATGTTCGGCAGGGGCGCAGGGTGCTCGTGACCCGGACCTTCTCCAAGATTTACGGGATGGCTGGAATGAGGCTGGGCTATGGCATCGCCCCCGCCGATATGATTGAGGAGATGCGCGCCTACAGCACCGGCAGCGTGAGCGCGCTCGCTAAATGGGGCGGCGTCGCGGCCCTTGAAGACGTGGAATCCGAAGCCTGGGTACGAGAGACCAACAACCGACTTCGGGATCGAACGATGGGCATTCTCGCCGAGCAGGGCTTTGAGGTCATCCCCTCCGAGACAAACTTCTTCATGGTGCGCACGGGCCGGCCCGCCGCAGAGGTGCGCGCCGCCTTTCGGAAGAAAGACATCTTAGTGGGACGGGACTTTCCCCCGATGCTGGACTATCTCCGCGTGTCGATTGGCGCGGAGGAGGACATGGAGCGGTTCTTGGCGGGGTGGAAGGAGATCTTTCCGGACGGGATGTCCACCGGCGGCAGGGGGTAGGGCGCGTTTGGCCGTGGAGTGACGCCGTTCCGCGCTCATGCGCAGAGAGAGGAGAGCTGTCAAGACCGAGGTCCTTTGACGGGCTTGGGTCTGTGAACTCTTGACCTCTGCTCGTCGGCGCGCCGCTTGGCGTCTTGATCCGGGCGTGTTGGCGAGGCTCTCCTTCCTTGGCACGTTGGGCGGCTCTTGGATTTCCGCTGAGGAGAACGAACCGACGGCAATGCATGATCCGCCGCGCCCGGGCGGTATCGTGAAGCGATAGCGCCTTGAGCCTCTGGGCCTGACCGTGACGCGAGCGGCCGAAGGATTGGGAGTGAGCAGGCAGGCGTTATCTCATCTGATCAACGAGCGCGTCGGTATCTCGGTCGCGATGGCGACCCGCCTCTCTTTTGCGTTCGGATCGACCCCCGAGACTTGGCTCGGAATGCAGATGGCGTATGATCTCCGGCAGGCCCGAGGCCGCGGCGGGGAGGTCGGAGTTGAGCGGTTGCGGTCGCTTGACCTGGCCAAGAAGTAGTTGAATGGGTTGTTGCCGGCTAGCACTACTGGCTTCGCTTGCAACGCGTTGGAGGACATCTCTCTAGCGGTCGCGGGGTGGTCCAGCGGGCGGATTCATCCAGCGCAAAGCGACAAGGCCTTCTCCACGACCGAGTCGCCGGATTCGGGCCGGCTTCCCGATGGAGCCCGGCTCCGTGTTCGGGCTCATTTCCCGTTGGACAAGACTCAAGCTGCCCGGCCCTTAGGCCAAATCGGTATCTTTAGGGCCCATTTGCGTGTTCAGGAAGCAGGAAGAGGAGGTCCCGATGTCCGATATGATCATTCAGGAGCTGGAGCGGGAGCAGCTGCGCACCGACATTCCCTCCTTCGCACCCGGCGACACGATCAAGGTGCTGTACCGGGTGCGCGAGGGCGAGAAGGAGCGGCTACAGATCTTCGAGGGCGTCTGCATCGGTCGGCGGGGCGCCGGAACGGGCGAGACCTTTACCGTGCGAAAGATCTCCGGGGGCATCGGCGTGGAGAGGATTTTCCCGATGCATACCAGCACCGTAGGCGGCGTACAGATCGTGCGTCGCGGTCGCGTAAGGCGAGCGAAGCTCTACTACCTGCGGGGCCTCAAAGGCAAGGCTGCGCGCATTAAGGAGAAGATGACGCCGCGCAAGAGCTGAGCCCCGAATCGGCGGCCCGCGAAGCCGCCTTGGAGTACGAGGAAGGCTGTTGGGCGCGGGGACTTGAGCGAGTCGCGGGCGTGGACGAGGTTGGGGTCGGCGCCTTGGCTGGTCCGGTCGTGGCGGCGGCCGTGGTGCTCCCCAAGGGGCTTTCGGTGCGCGGCGCGACGGACAGCAAACAGCTGCGTCCGGCGTACAGGTCTCGCCTGTTCCCTCGCATTATGGGCTTGGCCTTGGGGGTAGGCGTAGGCGCATCCTCGCCGGGGATGATTGACCGCAGGGGGATCCGCCGGGCGCTCGGGGTCTCGATGCGCAGAGCAATCGCGCGCTTGGACGAGAGGCCCGATCACATCGTGGTCGACGGCAGGCCCCTTCAGACCTTGGGCCTTCCGCACAACGCCGTTGTGCGAGGCGACGCCAAAGTGCACGTCGTCGGGTGCGCCAGCATCGTCGCCAAGGTGTGGCGGGACCGCCTGATGCGAAGTCTCTCTCGGAGGTACCCAGGCTACGGATGGGAGAGAAACTCGGGATACGGCACCGCCGCCCACCTTCGGGCGATCAAGCGCCTGGGTCTCACCCCGCACCACCGCGTCACCTTCGGCTTCGAACAGCTCCGAATCCCGTTTCGGAACGAAAGGCCCTGCTCCTTAGGGAGGAAGTCTCAGCCCCCGCGAGCGGCTACTTCTTTTTGAGCCGGAAGAGCCTGGCCAGCGGATCGTACATGCGGTCCACGACCCGCTCCTTCATCGGAATGATGGCATTGTCGGTGATCGTGATGTGCTCTGGACACACCTTCGTACAGCACTTGGTGATGTTGCAGTAGCCCAGCCCATCCCGCTTCTGCAGCTCCGCGATCCGATCCGCTTCATCGGCGGGATGCATCTCCAGCGCGGCGACGTGAACGAAGAAGCGCGGCCCGATGTACTTCCCCGTCAGGTGGTAGTGGTGATCGCGGTCCACATGGCAGACATCTTGGCACAGGAAGCACTCGATGCACTTGCGAAACTCCTGAGATCGCTCCACGTCTTCTTGGCGCATCCGCCACGTGCCGTCGCTGCTGTCCGGCGCTCTAGGCGAAAACGGTTTAATCCGCTTCTTGATCTCGTAGTTGACCGACACGTCGGTGACCAGGTCCTTCTCCACGGGAAACGCCTGCATCGGCTCAATCGTGATCGGCCTGTCAGCCGGAAGCGCGTCCATCCTCGTCATGCACATCAGCTTCGGCTTGCCATTCACCTCCGCCGAGCAGGAGCCGCACTTCCCAGCCTTGCAGTTCCAGCGCACCGCGAGGTCGTTGGCCTGCTCCGCTTGGATGCGGTGCACCACGTCCAGCACGACCATGCCACGCGAATACGTCGTCTCGTATCGGACGAGGTCTCCACCGGAGGCGTCTCCCCGCCAAATGTCGACCGTCGCAGTCTTCTCCATCAGCCTTGCTCCTGGATGATTCGGGCAAGCCGCTCCGGCAGCGGAGCGATCTCTTCCTTTCGGATCCCCATTGAGCCGTCGCTCTGCTTCGCGAGGATCAAATTCACGCGGCCCCAAGCCTCGTCTTTTTCTCGGAAGTCGTCCCTTGAATGCGCGCCTCGGCTCTCTTCGCGCTCCTTGGCGGCAAGCGTGATCGCCCGCGAGACCGTGAGCAGCGGGTTAAGGTCCAGCGCCGTGTGCCAACCGGGATTCCAGGCGCGGTCGCCTTGGACCGCGACGCGCTCCGCGCGTTCCGCCAACTCATCCAAGACCTCGAGCGCTTTGTCCAGTCCGTCCCGGCTGCGAATGATCCCCGCGCCCGACTGCATCGCCTCCTGAAGGTCCTCTTGGATCCAGAAGGGATTGTCGCGCTCCGCGCCGTTTCGAGAAAAGGCCGCGAGGGCGGACGCGCGGGCTCGCTCCACCTCCGCCGAAGGCGGGGCGGCTCCGCCGCTCTGCTTTGCATGCTCTGCCGCGAAGGCTCCCGCGCGCTGGCCGAAGACGACAAGGTCCGAAAGCGAATTTCCCCCGAGCCGATTCGCTCCATGGAGGCCGGTGGCGCACTCGCCGGCGGCGAAGAGCCCAGGGACGTTGGTCATCTGGCTGTCCGACGCGACCCGGATGCCGCCCATCGCGTAATGGGTGGTTGGACCCACTTCCATCGCTTCCTCGGTAATGTCCAGCCCCGCCAGCTGCTTGAACTGATGGTACATGGACGGAAGCTTGCGTCGGATGTGCCGGGCTCCGTCCGGCACCCGGTCCTTGATCCAAGAGATGTCCAGGAAGGCGCCTCCGTGCGGGCTTCCTCTGCCGGCCGCCACCTCCGCGAGGATCATTCGGGCCACGTGGTCGCGGGTAAGCAGCTCGGGCGGGCGGCGCGCTTTTCGGTCGCCGGTCACGTACCGCCACCCTTCTTCGGCGTCGTCCGCAACGAGATCGCGGTAGAGGGGCGGAATGTTCTCGAACATGAAGCGCTTGCCTTCGCTGTTGGTCAGGACGCCCCCCTCGCCCCGTACTCCCTCCGTTACGAGGATGCCCCGCACCGACAGCGGCCAGACCATGCCCGTCGGGTGAAACTGCACAAACTCCATGTCCTTCAGCTCGGCGCCCGCGTCGTAGGCGAGCGCGATGCCGTCTCCGGTGCACTCCCAGGAGTTGGAGGTGATCTGATAGGCCTTGCCCAGTCCGCCGGTTGCGAGCACCACGGAGGGGGCGGAGAAGAGCGTGAAGTCCCCGCGCCTCCGGTCGTAGCCGAAGGCGCCCGCGATCCGCTCGCCGTCCTTGAGCAGCGTCGTGATCGCAATCTCCATGTGGACTGACATGCCGCTGTGGATGCCGTGGTCTTGGAGCGTTCGAATCATCTCCAAGCCGGTGCGATCGCCGACGTGCGCGAGTCTGGGATAGGCGTGTCCGCCGAAGTTGCGCTGAAGGATGCGCCCCTCTTGGGTTCGATCAAAGAGGGCGCCCCACGCCTCCAGCTCGTTCACCCGGGCCGGCGACTCCTTGGCGTGGTATTCCGCCATCTCCCACTGATTGAGATACTGGCCCCCGCGCATCGTGTCCGCGAAGTGCACCTGCCAGCCGTCCCGCTCGTCCACATTCGCGAGCGCCGCCGCGATCCCGCCCTCCGCCATGACGGTGTGCGCCTTCCCAAGGAGCGACTTGCAGACGATGCCGACCTTTGCGCCCATGGAAGAGGCTTCGATCGCCGCGCGGAGACCGGCGCCTCCGGCTCCGATCACCAAGACGTCGTAGTCGTGCTTTGAGGAGGCCATCTAGAGGAGCCTGAAATCGGTCCAGGCGCCCGTGGCGCACATTCGTACGTAGAAGTCGGTGAAGCCGACCCAGAAGAGGCTAAGCCAAGCGAAGAGCTGGTGGCGCTGGTTGCACCAGGTGACCTTTTCCCAGCCTTTGAGGCGCAAGCGGCGGCGGGCGAGGTGGTTAAACCGTCCCCCCACCAGGTGGCGCAGCGAGTGGCAGCCCAAGGTATAGCCGCCCAAGAGAATCACATTGAGGAGGAGCACCAAGGTGCCGACGCCAATCCCGAATTCGAAGATCCCGCTATTGGGCGAAGTCTCGAACAGCGTCCCCCGGTACACGTCGTAGGACAAAATCACGAGGAAGAGGAGCGCGAGATAAAGGAAGTACCGGTGCGCGTTCTGGAGGATCAGGGGAAACTTCTGCTCGCCCCGATAGCCCTTTTGCGCCTTGCCCACGCCGCAGCTGGGAGGAGATCCCCAGTGCGACTTGTAGTAGGCGCCCCGGTAGTAATAGCAGGTCAGCCGAAAGCCGGCGGGCGCCCAGAGGATGAGGAAGGACGGGTAGAGCGGCAGCCAACTGGGCCACCACCCAGGCGCTGCGTCAAAAAGAGCGTGAGTGGACGCATGGGCGGCCCCGGTCTCGGGGTCGACGGGAGCGAAAAAGAGAGGAGAGTACATCGGCGAGAGGTACCCGCCGTGCTCGAAGTTCGCGTTCTCGAAGCTTCTCAGGGTCGAGTAGACGAGAAACGCGGTGAGCCCCATCAGCACCGCGACCGGCTGGGTCCACCAGCGATCGGTCCGGGCGGTCTCAAGAAACGGTCGTCGCGAAACCGTTGGGAGAAGCTGGCCAGTTGCCATGTATGCTCATGCGGCGCGTGAAGGCGAGCGGGAAGATCAGTTAGAGGAAATTACAGCTTTGGACCCTGCGGGCGATATTGGCGACCGGGCCCGCGGCGCCTTCTTGACCGCGTTCGGCCGAAACAGGCATTTTCCCCAAGGCGGCGCCCGTCCAATCCGGTCGGACGCTCGCCATCCTCTTGCTCTCTCGCTTAATGCCCACACGCCTGCTCCGCTCCGCCTGCGCCGGTCTCGCCTCCTTTCTGTGCGCATCCGCCCTTCTCGCGTTACTGGGGACGGATTCGCTCGCAGCTCAACCTTGGCAGTCTCTACTTGACGACGAAGCCTTCAGGTGGCGCTCGGTCGGCCCGGTGAACATGGGCGGAAGAATCACCGACGTGGAGGGAATTCCCTTTCCCTCCAAGACCTTCTATGCGGCCGCCGCGGCGGGCGGGATCTGGAAGACCACCAATAACGGGACCACTTTCAAGCAGATCTGGACCGACCAGCGCGTGATCTCGATGGGGGATCTCGCGATTGCTCCTTCGGATCCCGACATCGTGTGGGCCGGCACCGGCGAGGAGGACTCCCGCAACTCCATTTCCCCGGGCGGCGGGATCTTCCGCTCTACGGACGGCGGCGAGAGCTGGGAGTTCAAGGGTTTGAAGGAGACCCAAGTCATTGCTCGCATCGTCGTTCATCCCGACGACCCCTCCGTCGTCTACGCGGCGGCGCTGGGGCGCATCTGGGGACCAAATCCCGAGCGCGGACTCTACCGCACCAAGGACGGAGGCGAAAGCTGGGAGCTGATCCACTTTATCAGCGATCGCGCGGGATTCGTGGACATTGTTCTGGACCCCGATAACCCCGACCGCATCTTTGCCGCCAGCTGGGAGCGAGTCCGGGGGCCGTACTTCCTGAAGAGCGGGGGCGAAGGTTCCGCACTCTGGCTCAGCGAAGACGGCGGCGATAGCTGGACCGAGATTGCGGGCAACGGGTTTCCGACCAGCGAGAAGGGCAGGATCGGCCTTGCGATCGCGCCTTCCAACTCCTCCGTCGTATACGCCATGGTGGAGGCCAGAGGAGAGGGCGAGGAGGAAGGGTTCGCTGGAAACGGTCTTTACCGATCTCAGGACGGGGGCGCCAGCTGGGAGAAGATGAACGACGTCAACACTCGTCCTTTCTACTACTCTCAGGTGCGCGTCGACCCGTTGGACGAGGACCGCGTGTACTTCTCGTCCACGCCGGTTCGGTACTCCGAGGACGGAGGCCGAACCTTCGGCACGACGACCAACCGGGTGCACGTTGACCACCACGCGATGTGGATTGATCCGGTCGATCCCGACCGCGTCATCGTCGGAAACGACGGCGGCGTCGCGATCAGCTACGACCGGGGAGGCAACTGGTCCTATCTGAACACGATGGCGCTGGGCCAGTTCTACGACATCAGCGTCAACATGGAGCGGCCCTACCGCATCTGCGGCGGTCTCCAGGACAACGGGACGTGGTGCGGGCCAAGCCGCGTGGCGAGGGGACAGATCACCGCCTACCACTGGGCGTCCGTGGGCGGCGGCGACGGCTTCGTCACGGCCCAGGATCCCATTCTTCCAGACCGCATCTGGCTGGAATCGCAGGGCGGCAACATGGGGCGCGTCGACCTGTCCACGGGCAGGCGGACATCTCTGGCTCGCCCCGATTGGGAAGACGTTTGGCTTCCTCGCCAGGACTCGATACTCGCGCTGAAAGAGGCGGGGCGCGCCGAAGACGATCCTGAAATCCAAAGGCTCGCCGCGGATGCGACGCGGGATTCGACCAAGGCCGTCATGCGCTTTAACTGGAATACGCCTTTCCTGCAGTCCGCCCATAACCGGGAGTGGTTCTACGCTGCCGGGAACCGAGTCCTCAAAAGCGCGAATCTGGGAGAAGACTTGGAGATTATCTCTCCCGATCTGACGTATGCGGATTCAGCGAAGATCGAAGTGGCCTCGCGAACAACCGGCGGCATCACGCCCGACGTGACCGGAGCCGAGGCGTACGCCACCATCACCGCCTTGGACGAGTCGCCGCTTCGAGCCGGCAAGCTTTTCGCCGGGACCGACGACGGCAGGGTTTGGATGACGGAAGACGACGGAGGGAGCTGGGCTGAGCTGACCGATCGGATACAAGGCGTGCCCGCCGGCACCTACGTGAGCCGGGTCAAGGCCTCTTCGCACGACGCGGACAGGCTCTACGTCGCATTTGACGGACACAGAGGGGATGATTTCGAGCCGTACATTTTTGCGAGCGACGACAACGGCGAGCGCTTTCGGTCGATCGCGGCTGGACTCCCCAGGGGTTCCGCGGACTTCGTGCACGTCATCGAAGAGGATCCGGTGAACGAGCGCCTCCTCTTCGCGGGGACCGATGTCGCCGCCTACGTCTCCATGGATCGAGGACAGAGCTGGGCGCGGTTCATGAAGGGATTGCACGCGGTCCCGGTCCATGACCTCGAAGTCCACCCGAGGGACGGCGAGCTGATCGCCGGGACGCACGGTCGGTCGATCTGGATCGCGGACATTCAGCCGCTGCAGCAAATGAATGATCGGATCGTCGCGGAAGGCGCGCTTTTGGAGCCCCGTCCGGCGGCCCGATTCGGAGAGCCCCCGCGGGGAGGCGAGTCTCCCGGTCAGCAATACTGGGGGAGGCCCGCGCCGGGGTCCGAGGCTCGAATCTTCTACTACCTCACGGACGAGATTGTAGACGCCGCGCGGGGCAAGGGCGAGGATGGGGAGGAGGCAGGCGAACGTCCTTCAGGCCGAAGTTCGCGTCAATCAGCGACGGTCGTCGTGACGAGCCCTGACGGCGACACCGTTCATTCCGCGCGCGCGCCGCTGGAGGCGGGCCTTCACTCCGTGACTTGGGACCTGGCTACGACCGAAGAACCGGAGGAGCCGTCCGCCTTCCAGGCGAAACAGCGAAGGGAGTTGATGGAGCGCGCGCGACTCGTCACGGACTCCTTGGTGGAGGCGGGCTGGGAGGAGTCGCTTCTTCGGAGGCTGCGGGGCTTGATTGACGGCTCCACCGGCAGGACGGAGTTCATTCAATTAATGTCGGGTGAGCGCCGCCCGTCCCGTGATCCCGAGGCTTTTCAGGAGCGGCCCGGCGAGACGCCGCCCGGACAGGGCGGCCAGAGGGGCGGAGGCTTTGCGCAGATGCGCGAGGTCGCGGGGCTTATTCTTCCTGGAGCAAGCATGGGGCGTCTCATGCGCGTCTTCGGGGGAGGCGGACGGGGCGAGAGCGCGCCGGTCCCTCCGGGCGAGTATTCGGTCACGATCACGGCGGGCGACTGGAACAGGACGCAGACATTGGTCGTCCTGCCGGAGGAAGGGGCCGAAGCATCGAACACGCCATGAGGTCGCCGCAGTTCTCGTGGCGGCGTTGGGGAAAGAACGCCTCGGGGAACAGGTCGCGGGAGACGCCGGGCGGACGCTGATGCGCGCCAAGGACTACGACGCCGTGATCGTCGGCGCGGGGATCATCGGCGTCTGCACCGCCTTTGAACTCGCGAAGCGCGGCTACCGCACGCTCAATGTGGATCGCCGCAGCGCTCCGGGGCGCGGGTCCACCCGCAATTCCAGCGCCATCATTCGGTTCCACTATTCGACGCCCGAAGGGTGCGCGATGGCCAGGGAGAGCTACTATCACTGGCTGGACTGGGGCAGGTACCTGGGGACGGGCGATGATCGCGGGCTTGCCCGTTACGTCAACACCGGCTGCCTTGTCTTCAAGACGGAGCGCAACCGCGACTTGGCTCCGGTCCTCCGTTTGCTGGAGGATCTTTGCGTGGTGTACGAGGAGCTGGACGCCGCCCAGGTGGAGCAGCGCTTTCCCTTCTTGGACGTTCGCGCCTGGGGTCCTCCGGTGTCCGCCCGCGACGCGTCGTTCGGGGAGCCGAGGGGACCTCAAATTCGGGGCGCGGCCTATCTTCCGGAATCCGGATACGTGGACGACCCGTCACTCGCTTGCCGCAACGTCCGGCAGGCGACGGAGGCCAAGGGCGGCGCATTTCGGTTCGGCGCGCGCGTGTCGGGGATCCTAAGGAAAAGAGGGCGGGTCGCGGGAGTCGAGCTTGAGGACGGCCTTCGCGTGCGATCTCCCATCGTCGTTAATGCAGCCGGTCCTCACTCCGCCGTAGTCAATCGGATGGCGGATGTCCTGGGCGATATGAACGTCGCGGCGCGCGCCTTGAAGCAAGAGGTTTGCCATCTTGCCGCGCCAAGCGAGGTCGGGCCTTGGGATCAGGTTGCTCCGTTCATTTCCGATGGAGACATCGGATGCTATTCGCGCCCGACGCCTTCGGGGCGCATCCTCGTCGGATCGGAAGATCCGCCATGCGACGCCTTCCAGTGGGTCGACGATCCGGACTCTTGGGACCCAAGCTTCACCGCTCAGTGGGAGACGCAGGCCCTGAGGCTGGCTCAGCGGGTGCGGGGATTGGAAGCGCCGCGCGGCAAGCGGGAAGGGCTGGTGGAGCTCTACGATGTCACTGGTGACTGGATTCCGATCTATGATCGCTCCTCCCTTCCCGGATACTACATGGCCATCGGCACCTCCGGGAACCAGTTCAAGAACGGGCCCGTCGCGGGCAAGCTGATGGCGAAGCTGATCGAAGAGAGCGAGGCGGGGCGCGACCACGATCAGGATCCGGTCAAGATGCGTCTTTCGTACACGAAGAGGGAGCTTGACATCGGGTGCTTTAGTCGGCTTCGAAGGCCCAACCCGGATTCGTCCTACTCCGTTATCGGGTGAGGCGGTTATTAGAGCCCGGACGTCTCAGGCGATACTGATCGCTCGCGGCGGCCTGCGATGCGGCATGTCGGGAACACTACCTGCCGACCCAGCCCCGACCCCGACGGCGTCGAGCGTTGAAGTCCTAGACGGAGCAGAGTTTCGCCCCATCCCTTCTCTTCGGCTTTAGGCTGAACGCGGCCCCGGCAAAGACGCTTCCATTAGGAGTACCGGACCGCAGCACGAAGCCACGCTGGGCAGCGGCCGCTATCGGAGTCTTCGGGAATGGCGGCGACTGCCTTGCTTCAGGCCGCTTCGTCGCGTCCGAGTTGCCGAAGAAGCTCGCCGGCCACGTGATCCGGCCCGCCGGCTTCCAAGATTTTCGACGGGGTTTGTCCGAGAGCCTTGCAAGTCAAGCGACCGTAGCTGGAGCGCCGGCCAAAACCGAATCCTAGGGCGATCCGGTCCGGCGAGCAGCCGCTCCAGCGCGCGAGGCGCTCAATGTGGTAGATGGAGGCGATGTCGACAAGCCGTCTCGGGGCAGGCAGGCCATGGACACGGCACTGCTTCGCCACCGCTTGATGGCTGATTCCCATCCTTCTCGCGACCTGCCTCACGGAGACGCGGCGCACCGACATCCGCAAGATCAAGCGGACTAGGCGATGCAAGGCGGCCGGCGCGCGCGCCTCCGTCCGCGCGATGAGCTCCTCGTTCTCCTCTCCGGCAATCGCGTAGATGATCGTCTCCTGAACCTGACGCGGGTTGTCGTTCATGCCCTTGATCAGAGCTTTCATCGAAGCGACCCGGCTCAGCTGGCTGGTCGATTGCACCGCTCGTCTTCGTCCGTAAAAAACAACTCTTGGCGCGAAGCTCCCTCTGCTCGTCTGTTCTAGAGCGGCGACATCGACGCGCTCGGAGGCGAGCAGTGCCGGGTCCACGACGACGGGAGACCCAGAATGACGGCGCACGCACGCCTCCAGTTTGCGGAAGCTTGAGACCTGCCGCATTCCGGTCAGCAGTAGGGAGATTGCGCCTGAACACGACGCATGTCTAAGCGATGCCAAGATGTCGTTGTCGCTTTCGTATACCACCATGGGACGCTCCCCGCCGCGCGCTTCGCGGCAGAATGTCATCGGGGCCCACTCGGCTAGCGCTTCGGACGATTGCAGGCGCGCCAAGCCCCGCCTTAAGGCACAAAACGCGGTGCTCTTGGACACGCCCAACGACTTGGCCGCCTCGCGGCAGGAGAAGCCCTCCAGCTTGATTAAGCGCACTGTCATGCGCTCAATAACCGAAAGATCGGCCAGTGCTTTGGTGATTGCGGATCGGAGGCGTTTCGCCTCGAATGAGACATCCGGCAGCGGATCGGCGCTTGGAACGCACTCTAGCCGAGCGTCGTCGAGAGGAACTTCAGCGTATTGGCTGGAACAGTTTGATAGGCGCCAGTCCTTGCAGAAGTTACTTGCGACAGTGTTGACCCAAGCGGGCGGTGGCGGCCAAAGACCGTACCGGGGCGCTTTTTGCAGGATCATCGCCATGCACTCTTGCACGACATCCTCAACGGAGTGGGGATCATTCAACAAATACCGGCTAGCCACGCGCCGGACCAGCAGGTAGATCTGATTGAGCGCGTCTTGGTCCCGCCCTGTCGGCGAGTCTTCCCAAGGTGCGCGCGAGGATCGCTGCGGCGGCTCGGGAGGGTCGAAATCGGTCATGGAACTCTCCAGCGAACTGAATCTGAAGCAGGCCCTTCACGTCGCTCTACGCCGCAATGCCGAAGAAGTTCCCAAGTCCTTCTAATGTCGAAGCCTAGGCTCGGCCAGTGGGCTGGAAGACTGTCGCCTAGATTTGACTTGGAGGCATCCCTTGGGCGCGGCGCCTTGGACGGCGAGGTTGGCCTCTCCGGGGGTGCCTGCGGCAGCCAAGACGCCAAGGTTTTGCCGGCTTGCGGTCCGCCGCAACCGAAGTGCGAGCTACGGCAGCCGCAGCGATACGAGTCCGGTTCCGCGAGTTGACGGTTGGTTCTTGATTTCGACGCGGGCGATGGTGCGCCCAGTGGATCGGACGTGGGTGCGGAAGTGTCCGTAAGCGCTCATTGTCAGCAGCTTCCAAGCATTGCGCGCTGCGACTCTGTAAACGATATCAAGCGCACTCGGGGTGGCGCTCCGACCTAGGAGATTTCAGACTGCCCGGACTTGGGCTGGTGTAGAAGCGGATTATGGCAACAAGGCACGCGCGGCTGCCAAAGACCGTAGCACGACTGCCGGGCTCCGGGTAACGCTGACGCCGGGCCGAAAGTCGCTCTGGAGAGCAGTGTCGGCATTGACTTGGCTCTCGCGGCGCTCCCAGGGATCTCGATGTCCGATTTGACCGCGTTGAACCTTCCTGAGCTGCGGGATGGCGTGCGTTCACGGCTGACTCTTGACGTCGACGACAACAAGAATGGCCTTCAAGGACAGGGCGGCCGCGCCGAAGTATCCGTAGACGCCTTCGTCGCCTTCGATTCCGAAGCTGGGCCAAGGCTTGTAGAGCACGTTGGCCTCTCGGCTGTCGACGACGAACCGGCTGTAGTTGGTTTCGTATCCGATCAAGTACGCCTCGAACCTTCCGCCCGGGCGCTGCCAGCGCCCCCACACCTTGACGCGCTGAGAGTCTGCGCGGATGTCCAACGCGGGCGGCGTCACAGCCAAAATCCAGCCGGCCCTGGAGGACCCGTCGCTCTTAAGCTGAATCGCGTTTCGGATATCGATCGCGACGGCTCCGACCTCGGGCGGGGCATCGAATCGCACTTCGAGCTCAGCGGCAACGGAATTCCCCGAGTCCGAGCTGTCGACTTCGACGCGCTGCGTGTCCAAGGCGAGCGCGACCGGCGGTCGCGGGACGGTCGTCCTTCCCCGGAAGCCGCCCTTATGGGTCGCGCCTTCGATGGCGTATTCGACGCCCGCGCGTATCGGCTGGGGCAGCTTTGCCCGAAGGCACAGCGCGGGGCGCCACTTTTGCGGAAGGTCGACGTTGCAGCGCTTGAGGTCGACGGGGTCGGCGTAGGCCGCCTTCCAGCCGTCCCCGGTCAGCGTCGCCGAAACGCCTTTAGGGGGGCTGCCTCCGGCGGGTCGGTGCGGGCTCGTCGCGAGCAGATGAGCCTCGCTTTGTCCCGACAGGAGGAGCGCGCCGATCATGACCGCGTCCTCCTCGGGGGACAGGTCTTCGTCCGGCCGCGTGTAGGAGCACGCCGAGAGTGCCGCCGCAGTCAATAGGAACAGCGCCGCCCGGGCCTTCAAAACCTGAACTCCGCGCCGAAGAAGGGCAGCATGGGAAGCTGGGGCACGTGGGTGAGCTCAGTCCTGCCGTGATTGTAGAGGGCTGTCGATCCGACGACGTTGGGCAGGCTGAAGAGGTTGGCGACCGAGACGTAGGGCTCGATCATCCCTCCCCCAAACCACGAGACTTCCCTCGAAGTGCGCCAGCCGAAGTCGATGCGGAAGTACTTTGGGAGTCTGCTTGCGTTGTAGCCGCCCAACAAAAAGACGGCGTAGTCTTCGATGGCGCGGACATCCGAGCCCGGCCATCTGAACCCGGCGTCGGGCAGAATCGCGAGGAACTCCGTGATCGGCTGGCCGCTTCTACCCGAGAAGCGGAGCGACCAGAGGGAGGAGCCGCGTTCGAGTCCGGTCGAGAGCTCGAGTTCGTGGTCGCGGTGGAAGCGCGGCGTGTATTCGATGCCTTGGACCGTGCGCTTGGCGCGCCCCCATCTGTAGCTGCCGACGAGCGAGCCTCGGCCCGCTCGGATCCAGCTCCAAGAGAGTTCGAGCCCCTGCGCCGAGCCGCTCGCGAGTTTTTGGGACGCCGGGGCTTCATAGAGGCTCGCGTGGAACACATCCGCCTTAATCAAGGGGAAGAGACGGAGGTGGTCGAGCCAGCGGGCGTACGCCTCGACGCGCAGGCTCCACTCGCCCGCCGCGCCCTGCCATCCAGCGGTGACATCGGTGCTTGCCGGGACGGGCGCGCGCTCAACGGGAAGGAGCACGTCGACAGCGAAGGCGGCCGCCGCTAGAGACTCTTCGTTTCGCGCCGACGAGAGCGCCTGTCGGGATCTCGAGCCCGAAAGCCAAACGTTCCACGTATCGGCTGCATAGCTGAGTCCCGCCGACGGCGCGAAGGTCGTCTCGAGACCCAAGAAGCGATCAACGCGAAGACCGACTCGTCCCGAGAGTCTCCATATGATCGGCGTCTCAAGATTCCCGAACGCCGCGATCCGCGTCCCTGCTCCCCGCAAATCAAGGTTTCCAAGGACATTTGCCTTCGCCGCGTGATTTCCGCCCGACCGTATCGCTTGCGCACCGCCCTCGATTCTGACTCGACCTAGAACTTGCGACGCAAGAACACTGACGCGCGTCTCCCGCATCGCGCCATCGTAGTCCTCGGACACCTTGGCCGCGCCGTCCCACACGTTAATCAGCGCAATGGCGCCTTGGAATTCGCTGTGCGCGGCCGTGATGTCCAGCAGCGCCGATGAGCCCAGCTGCCTTCGGTAGTGCGCCGCGGCAGCGGCGTTCGTCCAGCGCCACCTCATTGAGTCGCTCGCCGGCAGTTCCTTGTCCGTCCAGACCGTCTCCGCGTCTTCGCGGCTAAGGTACCCCGTTACGGAAAGGCGCCCGACGCCGCCCAAGTCGCGCGTCACCTTTACGTGCGTCGCGTCGAAGTAGAAGGGAATGCGCCCTCTCGTGATCCATCCGATATGGGAGCGCCGCGCGTCCGCCAAGTAGGAAGTCGAGGCTCCAATGGGACCCTCGGCCGAGAGGCGCAGCGACAAGAGGCCCAGCGAGCCGCCCATCTTGAAGCCGTCCCGAGCGCCGTCGCGCGTGAGGATGTCGTAGGCGCCCGAGAGCGAGCCCGCCGCCTGCGCCTCGCCCTCCGAGCCGGTCAATAGCTTCACCTGCCGCACCGCGTGTCCATTTAGAGAGGACATCCACCCGTGCATGTGAAATGGGTTGAAGAGACGCACGCCGTCCAGCAGCACAGGAGTGCCGCCGCCCTCTCCGCCCCGCACCCGCGGAATCGCCGCCCAGTCGGAGGCCGAGGACGCCGCCGGCGAGATCGCGGCCGCCCTGAGCGGGTCCGTCTCGAAGACGACGGGCTGCGCGCGCACCAGCGCTTGGTCGATCATGAACGAGCCCGGCGAGATCGACAGCGGATCGCCGGGAGATCCTTGCGCCCGCACGACCAAGCTGTCCAGCGTCACCGGAGCCGGATGCAAGAGCACGCGCAACACTTCCTCGGGCGGGGAGTCGTACTCGAAGGCCCAAGTTTGATAGGCCATCGCGCCGACTTCGATTCTTCCCGGGCCCGAGGCAACCCCGGCCAGCACGAAGGCTCCGTGCCGGTCCGAGATCGCCTCGCGGATGGTCGCGTCTTCCGCGATGACGGCGATGCGGGCGAACGCCACCGGCTCGAGGTCCGCGCTGTCGCGCACCACGCCGGCGACGTTCGCCTGGCCAAGAGCCAGCGCCAATGCCGCAACGCCGGCGATCATCGGCCGCTAGCCCAATACGTCGTCTGCATCCCCGTCGTCTTCGTCGTCGTCACCACCTCCTCCGCTGCCGCCACCTCCTCCACCACCAGGCGGCTCCGCGCAAGAGTACGTTCTGCACTGGTCTTCGCTGGTCATGTCGCACCCGGTCTTATTAGGTGTGTTGTCCTCGCACCTGCCGCGCACCTCGACGCGCCATGGCCTCCACCACGACCTATACTCATACCGCTCGCACTCGTCCTGTTCGCAGAACGCGTCGTCCTGCGCTTGAACCGGATCCGGCGAGGACGTCACGCCGCCCCCGATTCCCAGCGCGATCCCCAGCGCAAGCAGCCCTCCAAACTTCAGGGCTCGCCGCGGACCGTCCTGCTTCCCTTCGCGCTTGCTTGTCATACCGTCCTCTCGCCGAAGCGATTTTGGAAAGCTGCTCTCTCTCGAACGCGGCACAGAGCGCACGCCCTGCACTTTTCTTAACGGATTTTCCGAGCCCATCGTCCGGCAAGAACTGAAACCGGCCCCACTCAGAATTCTCGAACGTTTGCGGTCGACTCGAGCCGGGGCGTGGGTTTACGGGTGCACGTACCCGCCTCGCTTACAACCGTTTAGGTTGAGCAGAAGGATCGCACGACGACTTAGGTCGACGGTCTGGGAATCCTGCGAATCTCAGCGGCGGAAGAGTGAGAATCGCGCCGCCCACCGCATTTGGCGCAACAGACGGGGACCTTCCCGTTTGCTGAAAAAACGCCGCAAACGAAGGGACTGACGGGGCTGGACGCTGAAAACACGGATTGCCGCATGGCGCACAGGTCCGCAATCAACTAGGGAGGCCGTTTCTCGATCAACGATGCGGGATCGTTGTCATCTGGCGCGGAGAATTGCACACTTTCCGGCGACCGGCTGATAAGCCCGGGTTTTCGCGCAGGAGCGACCGGGGCGGGGACCCGGAAGGCGGGGTCGCCTTCCGCCCCGTCCCCGGCCGTCCGGCCTACCTTTCGGTCGGGCGCGACAACCCGCCTATTCGGCCGGACGCGATCCTCTGCCTTCGCCCCGCATGCCGCATCAAGTCCGTCACGCGAACCTCCGCCGAGCGCCGATGCCGCGTCGACCCAGGGTGGCGCTCCGACCCAGCAGGCTTGAGGCGGTTCGTCTCTTTGTTATTTGGATTGATTCGCAAAGTCCACTTGTGACTGCTCGGACTTGGGGCGGGGTGTCAAAACGGATTACGACAACAAGTCACACGCGGCCGCCAAAGATCGTAGCACGACTGCCGGACTCCGGGCATCGCTGACGCCGGCTTGTGCCGAAAATCGTTCAGAGAGCAGTGTTGGCGTTGACCTGGTTTTCGCGGCGCTCCCAGAGAGGCGCTACGGGTTGCTCTGAGCGCCCGATGGAGTCTCCGCTTCCTCTTTTTCGGTCGGTTGCGGCGGCGTCTGAGTTGGAGCGCCCGCTTGGGCCCAGTCCGTGATGAGGTCCGCGCCGACCTTTCGCGCGATCACGCGCTCGTTTGCAATCCCGACATGGCCCGCGTCGAAGTTGATGGATCTGGCGAGCAGAATCACCTGTGGGGTCGCGCCGAGGCCCGGCATATCTCCGTAGACGTACTTCTGGACGCCGACGTTGAGCCAGCCGCGGCCCGACATGACTTCGTCGAAGCGGCCGAACTTCTCGAGATGCGCGATTCCCGCCGCGGCGGACATGTCGCGAGCGACGCCGACGGCGGCGAATGCGAGGCCCAGCGAGTCGGCGCGCCGGGAGAGAATGCGCTTCAGGTCCCGCACCGCGCGCTCGAGCTCGGGCAGGTTCGACCAGCTGCAGCGGGACGATCCCACGTACGCGAGCACGAGCTCCTCGCCTTCGACCACAGCGGTTCCCGGTCGGTATTCATCGGAGGATGCGCCATTCGAGGGCCAGCTGGCGGGCCCCTCCGCGCTGGATCCCCGAAAGAGGATCGTCGAGACGGCCCCAATGCCGACGCCGAGCGCGACGACCCCAGCGGCGTACAGTCGCCGGCGGGCGCTTCGGACTCGACGCGGCTTCACTGCCTTGGCTTCCTTTCGGTTCCTCCGGCCTCTTCAACGGTCCGAGCCTCAGCCAGCGGCGCCGCGTGGAACCGTCGCAGCTCGAGCCGGGGATAGGGGTCCTCGATCAACGCGACGTAGCCGCCTTCTACTACTGCGAGCCTGGGGAGCGACTCGCCGAGGTAGGCGCCGCGCCCGTCTGCCGCGTCGACGAGATAGCTGCGAATGGCGACCGTCCGGGTCAGTCTTTGGGCATGGCCGACTTGAATCAGGAAGTAGCCGGGCGCCGCCGCCTGCACGGTGCCCAGGATGTTGCTTCCCTCGTCGCCCTGCCGCACGTAGACGCGGCCCCGGTGGTCGACGCCCTGGTACACCGCAAAGGGGTCGAACTCCTCGATCCGAGCGGCCCAGACTTCGTCGCCCGTCTCGGGATCGAAGGCGCGAATGAGCGGGAATGCCGAATACGCGAAGACCACGCGGGCCGGATCGCTCGCGCACCCGATCACGCCTTTTCCCATCTCCATCTGGACGAGCCAGTGTTCGCTCTCGTAGCCTTTGGCGAAGCTCGATGCGACGCCGGAGTCGCGCGTCAGTTCGTGCGCGAGCGTGTTGTCGTCGTTTTTGTAGCCGGAGGCGAAGATCCGGTCCTCCTTCGCCACGCACAGGTCGCGGAGTCCGAACGGGGCTTTGATCGTCGCGTCCAGCTTCCAGCCGGCGTCCGACTCGGCGAAGATCTTGACGCGCCCGTCCTTCATCGCCACGGCGAGGGCGCCGTCGCTCAGCAGGGACATGTCGACGGCGTGTCGCAGCTCGGTCGGTCCGTCGCCGATTCCGCCCAGCGATCCGGCGAAGGCTCCCGATGCGTCGAAGACGCGCACCTCTTGGGACAGCTCGTCCAGGACGTAGAGGTCGCCGCCGGGCGCGAGCGTCGCGGTCGCGATGGACCCGAAGGTTTCGGGACCCTCGTCGCCCGCAACGCCCAGCGAAAGCGCCGTCTTGGCGTCCATGAACATCGCGCGGATCTTTTTCCACCGGGCGGCTTGATCTGCGGACATTCCGCGGGGCGCGATGTCTCGGGCGATGGCGTAAACGTCCTCCGAGGGGATGCTGCCGGCGACGGGGTGCTTGGTTTCGCCGGCGTGAGGTCCGCCGCAGCCGAAGGTCGCGAGCCAGAGCAGCGACGCGGCAATCCGAATCCGGGCTCGCGCGTTCACGGCTGGTTCTTGAAGTCGACGGCGACGAGAATGGCCTCCAAAGACAGGGCGGCCGCGCCGAAGTACCCGTAAACGCCCTTGTCCGCTTCAAGTCCGAAGTCAGGCCAGGGCATGTGGAGCACCATGTCTTCGTGGTGGTCGACGAACCGGGCGTAGTTAGTCTCGTATCCGATTAGCCGCACTTCGAATCGAATGCCGGGGCGCCGCCACCGGCTCCATGCTTTGACGCGCTGCGACTTTGCGACGATGTCCAGCGCGCTGGGTGTCAGCGTTCCGACCCAGCCGGCTTCGGACGATCCGTTGTTCTTCAGCTGGATCGCGTTCCGGACATCCATCGTGACCGCCCCGACCTCGGGAGGAATGTCAAAACGCACTTCAAACTCTACGGGATCGCTCGAGCTTGCGACTTCGACATGCTGCGTGTCCAAGGCGAGCGCGACCGGCGGACGCGGGACGGTCGCCCTTCCCCGGAAGCCGCCCTGATGAGTCGTGCCTGCGATGGCGTATTCGACGCCGGCGCGAAGCGGCTGGGGCAACTGTGCCCGCAAGCAGTGCGCCGGGCGCCACCTGCTCGGCATGACGACGCCGCAGCGCTTGAGGTCGACGGTGTCGGCGTAGGCCGCCTTCCAGCCGGGCCCGGTCAGCGTCGCCGAGACGCCTGCGGGGGGTCTGCCGTCGAAAGGCCGGTGCGGACTCGTCGCGAGCAGGTGAGCTTCGCTTAGTTCCGACAGGAGGGCCGCGCCGATTGTCACGGCGTCCTCCTCTGGCGAGAAGTCCTCATCCGGTCGCGTCAAGAAGTCGCACGCCGAAAAAGCTGCCATGGCCAGTAGGGGCAGCGTCGTCCGGGCGTTCAAAACCTGAACTCCGCGCCGAAGAAGGGAAACATGGGAAGCTGCGGCATGTGGGTCACCTCGGTCCTTCCGCTGTTGTACATGGGCGCCGACGCGACGACGTTGGGCAGGCTAAAGAGGTTGGCGATCGAGACGTAGGGCTCGACCACGCCTCCTCCAAACCATGAGACCTCTCTCGACGTGCGCCAGCCGAAGTCGATGCGGAAGTAGCTGGGGAGTCTGGCTTCGTTGTACGCTCCAGAAAGGAAGAGGGCGGCGTCGTCAATGGCGCGGAGTCGCGAATCCGGCCATCTGACGCCGTGGTAGGCCAAGGCGACGAAAGACTCGGTCATCGGTTGGCCGCTTCTACCCGAGAAGCGGAGCGACCAAAGGGAGGAGCCGCGCTCGAGTCCGGTCGAGAGCTCGAGTTCGTGGTCCCTGTGGAAGCGCGGCGTGTATTCGATGCCTTGGACCGTGCGCTTGGCGCGCCCCCACCTGTAGCTGCCGACGAGCGAGCCTCGGCCCGCCCGGATCCAGCTCCAAGAGAGTTCGAGTCCCTGCGCCGAGCCGCTCGCGAGTTCTTGGGACGCAGGAGTTGCATACGGACGTGCGTCAATGACATCGGCCTCGACCAGCCTGAAGAGACGGAGGTGGTCGAGCCAGCGAGCGTACGCCTCGACGCGCAGGCTCCACTCGCCTAGCGCGTCCTCCCATCCGGCGGCGATGTCGGTGCTCGCAGGGACGGGCGGGCGATCGACCGGAAGAAGCACGTCGAGCGCGAACAGACTAGCCGCGATTGATTCCTCGTTGCGCACCGAAGAGAGAGCCTGCCGGGACCTTGAGCCCGAAAGCCAAGCCTTCCAGGTATCGGCTTCATAGCTGAGTCCCGCCGACGGCGCGAAGGTCGTCTCAAGTCCGAGGAAGCGGTCGACTCGAAGACCGAACCGCCCCGACACTCCCCACAAGAGCGGTGCTTCGACGCTCGCGTGAGCCGCGATCCGCGTTCGGGCGCCGCGCACGGCGAACGCTCCGAAGAGATACTCTCCGTTTGCTTCGTGATCTCCGCCCGACCGTATCGCTTGGACGCCCGCATTGATTCCGACTCGGCCCAGCGCTTGCGACGCAACAACGTCGACGCGGGTCTCCCGCATCGCGCCTTCGTACTCGTCGGCCTTCCGGGACTTACCGTCCATTCCTTCGATCTGAGCGTAGGCGCCCCGGAATTCGCTGTGGCCGGCCGTGATGTCCAACAGCGCTGCTTCGCCCAGCTGACTTCGGTAGTGCGCCGCGCCGGCGGCGTTTGCCCAACGCCACCGCGCCGTATCAATCGCCGCTTGACGCTCGCCATAATAGTCGTCTCGTGACCATGCCGCGTTTTCGCGGCTGAGGTACCCCGTCACGGAAAGACGCCCGACGCCGCCCAGGTCGCGCGTCACCTTCGCGTGGATATCGTCGAAGGAGAACGGGACGCGGCCTCCCGTGATCCATCCGATGTGGGAGCGCCTTGCGTCCGCCAAGTAGGAAGCCGAGGGGCCAATGGGACCCTCGGCCGAGAGGCGCAGCGACAAGAGGCCCAGCGAGCCGCCCATCTTGAAGCCGTCCCGAGCGCCGTCGCGCGTGAGGATGTCGTAGGCGCCCGAGAGCGATCCCGCCGCCTGCGCCTCGCCCTCCGAGCCGGTCAATAGCTTCACCTGCCGCACCGCTTGCCCGTTCAGGGCGGACATCATGCCGAAGACGTGAAAGGGATTGAAGAGACGCACGCCGTCTAGCAGCACCGGAGTGCCGCCGCCCTCTCCGCCCCGCACTCGGGGAACCGCCGCCCAGTCGGAGGCCGAGGACGCCGCTGGCGAGATCGCGGCCGCCCTGAGCGGGTCCGTCTCGAAGACGACGGGCTGCGCGCGCACCAGCGCTTGGTCGATCACGAACGAGCCCGGCGAGATCGACAGCGGATCGCCGGGAGATCCCTGCGCCCGCACGACCAAGCTGTCCAGCGTCACCGGCGCCGGATGCAAGAGCACGCGGAGTACTTCCTCGGGCGGGGAGTCGTACTCGAAGGCCCAAGTTTGATAGCCCATCGCGCCGACTTCGATTCTTCCCGGCCCCGAGGCGACCCCGGCCAGCACGAAGGCTCCGTGCCTGTCCGAGATCGCCTCGCGGATGGTCGCGTTTTCCGCAATGACTGCGACGCGGGCGAACGCCACCGGCTCGAGGTCCGCGCTGTCGCGCACCATGCCGGCGACGTTCGCTTGGCCAAGGGCCAGCGCCAATGCCGCAACGCCGGTAATCACCGGTCGCTACTGCTCGTCGTCGTTGCCGCTGCTGCCGCTGCCGCCACCGCCGGTCGGACCCCCGCAGCCGTACGTGTAGCATCGGTAGTCGCCGGTCATGTTGCAGCCGGTGTTGTGCGGCACGTTGTTCACGCACATTTCGGTCCAACGCCACAGTCTCCACCAAGGACGAGAGCCCTCGCACTCGTCCTGTTCGCAGAACGCGTCGTCCTGCGCTTGAACCGGGTCCGGCGAGGACATCACGCCGCCCCCGATTCCCAGCGCGATCCCCAGCGCAAGCAGTCCTCCAAACCTCAGGACCCGCCGCGGACCGTCCTGCTTCACTTCGCACTTGCTTGTCATACTATCCTCCATCTCGCCGAAGCGATTTCGGAAAGCTGCGCTCTCTCGAACGCGGCACAGAGCGCTCGCCCTGCACTTCCCTTAACGGATTTTCCATGCCCATCGTCCGGCAAGAACTGAAACCGGCCCCATTTGGAATTCCCGAACGTTTGCGGTCGACTCGAGCCGGGACGTGGGTTTACGGATGCACATACCCGCTTCGCTTACAACCGTTTTAGGTTGAGCAGAAGGATCGAACGACGACTCAGGGCGACGGTCTGGGAATCCCGCGAATCTCAGCGGCGGAAGAGCGAGAATCGCGCCGCTCGGTGCGTTAACGCAGCAGACGCCTGTCCATTTGCTGGAAGAACGCCGCAAACGAAGGGGCTGACGGGCCTGGACGCTGGGAGGATTCCGATCAGAGAGACTTCCAAAACAGTCCGACTATGGATACAGAGCCTACCTACCCAGAAGTCTCAGAGCCTCTCTAGCTTGCGCGTTTCCCAAGGCAGCCGCTCGCCCGTACCATCTGCGAGCGTGCTCCAAGTCGATGGGAACGCCCAGCCCCGCCTGGTAGGCCTCGCCCAAACGCAGTTGCGTAATGGCGTCGCCCTTTTCGGCGGCGCGGAGCCACCATTGCGCTGCCTGGGCGTAGTCCTGCTCCAGTCCCCGCCCGGCCGCGTACTGATTTCCCAAGTTGTGCGCCCCCAAGACGTGCCCGCGTTCCGCGGCACGGCGATGCCAGACCGCTGCCTGCGCTGGATCTATGGGTTTGCCGAGACCTTCGTCGTAGGCGGTGCCCATGAGGAAAACAGCTTCCAACACGCCCGCGTCAGCCGCGCGCTTGATTTCAGCGATGACGCCGGAGGCAATCCTCCGCGCGCGCTCCTGATCGCGTGGAAAACCCATTCGACCCGTGGAGTAAACGCGAGCCAGCCACATCATTGCAAGCGCGCCTTTACGTTCGACAGCCTGCTCAAGCAGCTGCTTGGCCCGGTCGTCATCGACGGATCCAGCGACCCCGGTGTACCAGTCTATGGCCTCGATCAACGCAGCGTCAGGAGTCGCTGGAGCGCGAAAACAGGACACGCCGACGGACAAGAGAGCGCACAGCCGAAGCAGGCCGCAGGCGTTCTTCCGCGCGCGCGGACATCCGCGAGAGCTCTGGCTTCCGAAGAGGGGCGGAAGCAGCGTCGCGTGCAAGGGGCGGCCGAGAGTCTCGCGGAAGGCTTGGATCAATGCTCTTCTTCCTGCCCGATCAGGAAGTCATGAAAGCGAATGGCGGGAAAACAACTCGCCGCCGCTTGACCTGAAGCTGCTCAGAATCCTCGCCAAACGCAAACGTCCCAGAAGATAACCCGAACCTTGAAGACGCCGCCGGTCGACGCTACGACGGCAATTCCTAGCAAGGCGATTTAGTTGACAGCGCGAGCGTCCGTCTACTACCTTGCTCTCGGCAAGCACTCACCGAATCTGAACAGGGAGCGACATTCATTGCACAAAATCAATGACATTCTCGCGAAGGTGGAAATGGAGAGTATTGATCTCCCTTACTTTCAGCGCGGTTACGTCTGGAGCCGAAGCCAAGTCCGAGCGCTCTTCGACTCGTTGTACAGAGGATATCCAATCGGAAGTCTCCTGACGTGGGAAACCAGCTTGATGAGGCGTAATCGTACCATTGAGCTGCTGTTGGACGGCCAGCAGCGCGTGACATCCTTATACGGCGTCATTAACGGCAAGCCGCCGTCTTTTTTTAGCGGCGACGAAAAGGCGTTCAGTCGATTATATTTTCATGCGATCAATGAAGTGTTTGAGTTCAAGTCCAGCAAGATGAAGGGCGACCCTTTCTGGTTTGACGCCACTAAAGTAATGCAGGCCGGCGCCACCGGACTTGAGCATCTGATTACGGAACAGCTAGGACCCGGACATCCGTCGGCCCTAAAATGCAATAACAATTTGCTGAGAGTTCTTGGCATTAAAGAAGTCAGATTGCATATTGAGTCAATGTCTGATCCAACAGACAACACAAACACCAGCCTTAATATCGTGGTGGACATCTTTAATCGCGTAAACAGCGCGGGGACAACGCTTTCAAAAGCTGACTTGGCGCTGGCGTGGCTCGCGGTGCGATGGCCCGACGTGCGAGGGGCGATGGACAAACGTCTGAATCGCTGGGAGGAACGCGGATTTAATTTCAGTCGGGAATGGCTTCTGCGTTGCGTAAACGCAGTGATCAACGGGGAAGTTGACTTTAAGCGCTTGCACAACACGGGGGCCCAGGAATTCAAGGACGGACTCGAACGGGCGGTAAAACACATCGATACTCTGTTATGGTACCTTTCCAGTCATTTAGGGCTGGATCACGGACGAGTTATCTTTAGCCGGTTTGCATTTCCGGTGCTAGTTTTCCACCTTGACCGACGTCAGCCGGGGCCTTTGTCCGGCGATGAATTGAACCGAATGCTCTACTGGTATCTTCAGGCGGGCATGAATGGACACTTTTCGGGATCTTCGGAATCCAAGACGGATGAGGCACTGCGCGTGATCGACGGCAGGATTTCCGGATGGGACAAGCTAATTGCTGAAATCGGAGTTAGGTGGGGGAAACGCGAAGTCGTTGAACAGGATTTTAGAACATGGTCGCGGGGAGCGCGTCACTATGCGATCATGTACTGGCTTACCCGTGTGAACGGCGCACGGAACTTCTGCGATGGAACTCCGCTAGAAGCCGGACGGGGCGTCCAGCTGGAACTGCATCACATATTTCCGAAGGCGGAGTTGTACAAAGCAGGCTTCAAGACCCCTCAAGTTAATGCTCTGGGAAACTTCTGTTTCCTGACGGAGGACTGCAATCGATGGCTTGGCAACGCTCTTCCGAGTGAACGGATATCGCGGCAAAAACGCGACAACGCGGACCGGGGGAGAATGTACCGAGAGGGGTATTTTCAACTCGTGGAGGAGCGCAACCTGCGCGTGCTTGACTCCCAGTGGATCCCGAAGGATCGGAGTCTGTGGAAGGTAGGGAGCTACCTGGAGTTTCTTCGAGCCCGTCGCCGCCTGTTGGCCGACGCCGCGAACGCGTGCCTCAAGAAACTCTACTCCGGTCACCTCAAGACTGGGTACAGGGAAGGTTCGGCTTTTTCCGCCGAGGAGCGCGCCCCGCTTTAGCGTTCGCTTTTTTGTCGAATACTCGGCGGTCGAAGTTGCTTCCCCGGCTTATATCCAAGGCCCCTGGATGACGAGTGAGATGCTGGCGGCGCCTTTCGTCTTTTCGCCTAGGATCAAACGCTACGTGTGGGGAGGACGCAGGCTGGCCGCCCTTCCGGGTAGAGACCGCTCACACGAGCGAATTGCCGAAAGCTGGGAGATTTCGGCCCATCCCAGCGGCGCCACTCCTGTTGCGGATGGCCCGCTAGAGGGAAGGGACCCGGCGTTTCTGCTCAAGGAGTTCGGAGAGGCGCTGGTCGGGCTGCGGGGGCGGGATGCAGTACAAACAGGTCGTTTCCCCTTGCTCATCAAGCTCTTGGACGCAGCGCAGCCGCTCTCGGTTCAGGTGCACCCCGGAGACGCGCTTGCTCAAGCCAAGCACGGCGAATCGGGGAAAACGGAAGCTTGGCATATACTCGAGGCGGCGCCGGAGACACATGTGATTTGCGGCTTGCGTGAAGGAGTGGACAGGACCGCCGCGATCCGCCTTTTTGGCGAAGGACGGGCGGTGGACTGCCTCGAGCGGATTCCGATCAGGTCGGGCGACACCGTTCTGGTACCGGCGGGGACCGTGCACTCCATTCTTCCGAGCGTTCTCTTGGTCGAAGTGCAGCAGAGCTCCGACGTCACCTACCGGCTGTACGACTGGGACCGCGGCGGCGAGGCGGAGCGGCCTCTGCACGTCCAGGACGCGATCGCCGCAATCAACTTTGGCCGGACCCAGGGCGCGGGGAAGACGACGCCGTTGCAGCGAGCGAGTTCAGCGGGAATCCGAAGGGAAGAGCTTGCGCGCAGCCCCCATTTTGTCCTGGAGAGGTTTGTGTTGGACCCGGGCGCCTTCTATGCGGGAGAGGCAAGGGGAGAGACCCTTGAGATCTGGGGCGCGCTGAAGGGAGAAGCCCGCATCGCGTCAACCGGACAGCCGCGAGACGTCGCGCTCCCGGCCGTCCGCTTCGCCTTGTTTCCGGCCTCCATGGGGTCGTACCGGGTCGGCGCCGGAGGGGCTGCGCCGCTTGAGGCGCTGCGCGTCTACCTGCCGAAGAAGTAAATGGAGGTGCCGGGGCGATCTCGCCGCTCCAAGCGCCTCAGGGCTCGCGAGAAAGAGGCCCCTCTCGCATGAGGCCATCTTGCCGACCGTACCGCAGTGCCCCGCCAGGGACTCGAACCCCGAACCTGCCGATTAAGAGTCGGATGCTCTACCAGTTGAGCTAGCAGGGCAGGCAATGAATGCAAGCTACAGGAATTTCCCGCATATGGGGCGCGTCGCTGGATGACCGGCAAGCCGGCTCGCCGCAACAAGGGAAGCAAGGCGCGCCTCGGGGCTGCGGGAATCCCATCGGGCGCGCCGCCGCAGTAGAATACAGTCCGGCGGGCCGAGCATTCCAGTCAAATCCAGAGGGGGAAAGAGGCCTTGGTCATTCGACGGATCGTGGACGAGACGCTCGCCCAACGCACGTACCTGCTGGCATGCGAGCGAACGAGAAAAGCCGTTGTAATGGACCCCCAGCGTGATGTGGACCGGGTGTTGGATGCTGCGGAAAGGGAGGGGTCGACGCTCGTTGCCGCTGCGGAAACCCATATTCACGCGGACTTTCTGTCAGGGACTCGAGAGCTCGCCCTGAACCACGGCGTCTTGGCCTGCCTCTCTGGAGAGGGCGGCGACGACTGGTCCTATCGCTGGGCCTCGGAGGCGGGCGCGCGGATCCTCGTTGACGGCGACGAGATTTCCGTCGGAGACATCCGCCTCAAGGCGATGCACACGCCCGGCCATACGCCGGAGCACCTGAGCTACCTCCTCTTTGAGCCGGGAGCGCAGCAGTCTTCGGCGCTTTTTTCCGGCGACTTCGTCTTCGCGGGAGACTTGGGCCGTCCCGATCTTCTTGAAGCGACGCGAGGCGAGGCGGGCCAGGGAATCGCCTCGGCCAAGCTGCTCCGTAAATCCGCGATCCGCTTTATGGAGCTTCCCGGCGAACTCAAGGTCTGGCCCGGACATGGAGCGGGGAGCGCCTGCGGCAAGGCGCTGGGTTCGGCTCCCTTCACGACCGTCGAGCACGAGGTCCAGCTCAGCCCCGCCTTCCAAGCGCTGCGCGAGGGAGAGGATGCGTTCCTGTCCTACATCTTGGAGGGCCAACCTGCGCCGCCAGCCTACTTCGGTCCGGCGAAGGCCGCGAATCGGGATGGACCCGCCCTCCTGGGCCAAGTGGTCGCGCCTCCACGTCTTTCCGGCGCGGAGCTGCTGGAGGCGGTCCGCAGCGGCGCGCTCGTCATCGACGGGCGCGTGCCCCGCGCTTTGTACTACGAGCGACACATTCCGGGGTCGATCCACCAACCGCTGAGCCTCTCCTTCCCGGGAGTCGTCGGCACTTATGCCGACGCGGACCGGGAGCTCGTCTACATCGGGGCCGAACGAGAAGCGGAGCCCGTCGCTCGGGTCTTCGCGCGTATCGGCTTGGGAGAGCGGGGTTTTATCGGTTGGGCGCCCGCGGAGGCCCTTGAGGAGTACCGGGAGGCCGGCGGCGAACTGGCGGCCACGGACGTGGTCGACTTTCCAGAGGCGTACCGCCGGTCGCGAGGCGCCGCGGTCTTTCTGGACGTGCGCAGCCGAAGCGAGCACGCGGCCCGAGCGATCCCCGGCGCAACGCATATTCCGCACCTTGAGCTCGCGAGCAGACTGGACGAGTTGCCGCAGGGCAAGCAGCTGCTCGTGCACTGCCGGACGGGAGGCCGCGCGACCGCGGCGGCTTCGTTCCTTGAGGGAAAGGGCGTGAACGCGGCCCCGGTTCACGATGTCTTCGATGGGTAGCGGCGCGCGTCCCGCGAGCTTCGGCCGCTTGACCGCGGCGCGCGCGTTCGGCGTTCTCCTCCTTCTTGCGCCCAGCCACTTGGGGGCGCAAAGCTCCGGTCTGAGCGAGGCTCGGGCGCGGATCGCGGAGATGGCGGCGGATCTGCGCCGGGCGTACCCCTCGGTGCCCGTGATTTCCGCCGATTCGCTCGCAACCGCTCTGCCGTCGGGTCGTTTTCTGCTGGTCGATGTCCGTTCGGAGAAGGAGCGGCGCGTGTCCACGCTTCCCGGCGCGATCACGCCTCGGGAGTTGGAGCGCCTCGCGAAGGGAGGCGGCCTGCTGGGAAGGGAGATCGTGGCCTACTGCACCATCGGGGCGCGCTCTTCCAGCTTCGCCCGCGCAAGGGCGAGGGACGGCCTCCGCATCCTCAACCTCGAGGGGAGCATACTGGATTGGACCCACGCCGGGGGGCCTCTGGTTCGACCGGACGGCAAAGAGACCAAGCGCGTACACGTATACAGTCGGAGATTCAATCTGATCGCGGACGGCTACCGGGCCGTCTGGTAGTCGCCCCGCGGCGCGGTTGCCCCTATCCCGCCTTTTCCTGCGTTTCGAAGACGAAGTGGGCAAGAACGCCGCCCAGTACTGGGGCCGCCCAGTAGAGGAGCAGATGGGCCCAGGCCCACCCCTCTCCCCCGAGGCCGGCTGCGATGATCGGTCCGGTGCCGACCGAGGGATTGAAGGCGGCTCCCGAGATGCCGCCAACGGAAAAGGCCCCGACCATGACGGTGAAGCCGATGGCGAGCCCAAACCACTGGTTCCCCTCCGTGCGAGAAGACGCCGCCGCGTTGAGCACCACCAGAACGAGGAGGAAGGCGAAGAGTCCTTCGGCCAAATAGGCGGGGGCGAGCGACGCGGAGGGATTCGGCGCGACCACGACGTACTCTTGGGTAAGGAAGAGCACGGCAAAGGCGGCGAGGAGGGATCCCGCGAGTTGGGAGCAGATGTATGCCCCGAGATCGGACCGTTCCATCCTGCCGCCGATTGCAAGCGCGATGCTGACTGCGGGGTTGTAGTGGCCGCCTGAGACGGGGCCGCCCATGTACACCAAGACCATGAGCGCGCCCCCGATCGCGACCGGGGCGAGGTCGGAGGCGCCTTGACTGGAAAGGCCGATGGTCAGCACCAGAAAAAACGAACCAATGCCTTCGGTAAGGTACTTTGCCATTGAATTCCGCTAGAGACGAATGGGGTGAAGCCGGAGCCCTTCGAGGAGCCGAGGCCACGCCAAGATACAAGACGGGCGGCGCTTTCCGCCCGCGACGCCCGCGCGAGCAACCGAGAACGCCGGGTCGGCTTGGGCGCGCTCTTTGCCTCGTCCCGGCGGCGCTGATTGCCGCGACCGCTCCGGCAGAGACCTTTGCTCAAGAGGAGGAAGGCTGGGAGCACTCCTCCGAGTTGAGCTTCATCAACACCGCGGGCAACGCGAGCGCCTCCACCTTCGGACTTGCGGAGCGAATCGTCGGAAGGTGGGAGAAGACCCAGGCGACCATCGACGCGAGCGCCCTTCGCACCCGCAGCGCGGTGGTCAGCCTTCTAGCCCGGGGAACGCCGGAGGCCTTCGAGATCGAAGAGACGGTCGAGAGCAGGCTTTCCGCCGAGAAGTACCAAGTGCGGGCCGAGCTTGACAGGCGCCTCGCGGAGCGGATCTCGGTCTCCCTTCATACCGGATGGGAACGCAATACCTTTGCGGGCTTCCGGCACCGGCTGACAAACGGCGGCGGCCTGTCAAATCAGTGGGGGAGCGGCCCGGAGCGGATCCGGACGAGCTACTCGATCACGCACACGATTCAGCGCGACGTGGTGGAGACGCCGGATCGCAGAAACAGCTTCTTCGGGATGCGTCTTTCCGGGGACTATTCGCGCGAGCTGTCGGCCGGCGTGACCACGCAGACGGCGCTCGTCTTGGATGCGAATGCCCAGGAGTGGCGCGATCTGCGTGGAGATATGACTTTGTCGATCAGCGCGAGGCTGGGCGAGGCGCTGGCGCTCAAGACGACCCTTCGGATGCTCGCGGACAATCAGCCCGCCAAGCAGCTCGTGCCTCTATACGCCGGGCTGGACTCGGAGCCCGGAGGGCAGGTGTTTGCGGATAGGGCTAAGGTGGACCGCACCCTCACGGTGGCGCTGGTCGTGACGTGGTAGCCCGGTTCCCGGTCGGTGGACGACTAGCGCTATCCCGGAGGCTGGAATTCGCTGCCGTACCGCAGTTTGAGCGTGATCGTCGCCCGCGTCGGGTCCAGAATCAGGATATAAACCCGATCATGCTCATCTTCGCTGATCGGCGAGCCGAAGCTCCCCCCGAGCGCGGCCACCAGTGGCTGCACGGTGTTGCTGTGCCCGACGACGAGGTGGGCGCCGGGCGTTGCGCGAAGCGACCCGGCGAAGAGGTAGACATCCGATGGATCGTAGAGCAAGATGCCTAGGTTCAGCCGCTCGGCCGTCGGGCGCGCGGTCGCCTTTGCGCGCTCGGTGTCGGTGCTGTGCACGTGAGTGATCCCCGCCGCCGCCAAGAGCTGGCTCAGCTCCACCGCGCGGATGCGCCCCGATATCGCGAGCAATGGGTCGTCCGTCCCGTCGTCTACCTTCTCGGCGTGTCTCACGACATACACGACCGAGGTGAGGTCCGCCGGATTCTGGGCGGAGATCGCGCCGTGAAAGAGACAGAAGGTCGTCGAGAAAAGGAACGCCAGGCGGATCGGGCCGTTGCATCTCGATAGCGCCCAGCATGGTCTTGTCGGCTTCATTTCGCGCGCCTTTGCGGGAGGATGCCAAGATTCGAACAACGGCCATCAGCCGGAAGATAGGTAAAGGGCCGGCGAGGATGGGCCCGCGAGTCTGATCCAACGCAAAGCGAGCCCGAAGCCGGGGCGCATCGATCATGGAGGATGGCCCTGTCGCTCCGCGTGAAACGAATCCGCGCGCGGGATCAGATCCGCAAGTTCTCTTGAAGGCATGGGCTCGGTCGTCGCCAAGGACCTCGCCGAGGCGTGCGGCATTGTGCGCGAGACCTTGGTTCGCTTCAAGCGCAATGCGCGAACTCGTCCCCAGCGTCAACGTCCTCAAGCCCGGCGTCTCCCTCGAATCGCTTGAACGCATCGCCATGGGAAAAAAGACCTCGAAGCCGCCCGCGGCGTACAGCGGCGCGCTCCTCGCTCCGTTGCGCCATTCGCCTCGCTGTGTCCGCCTGCCGCAGCGGAGGATTGAAGCGGCGCGCTTGGCCCCTCCGTTTCCGTAGGCGCGGACTCGCCGCGCCCCCTCCAATCCGGCCCCGGTCAATCGCCAAATGCCGCCGCGGCGCGCGGCCCCAACCGGACATTTCTATCGAGCAAGCTCATTCTGTCTATAGATTGAAGCCGGAGGGACGGGCCCGAGGGGTCGCCGGCGGGATCAAAGGATCGCCGCCGGAGGAAAGTCCGAGCACCGAAGGGCGGGATGCCGGGTAACGCCCGGGCGCCGAAAGGCGACGGAAAGTGCAGCAGAGAGAAGTCCGCCGATGGCCCCAAGGGGCACAGGCAAGGGTGAAAGGGTGCGGTAAGAGCGCACCGGGCCGCTGGTAACAGGGGTCGCATGGCAAACCCCATCCGGTGCAAGGCCAAATAGGGGATGAGAAGCGGCCCGCTTCGTCTGAATCCCGGGTAGGCCGCTAGAGGCCCGGAGCAATCCGGGTCCCAGAAAAATGGCCCCGCCGCCTGTCCGGCGGAACAGAACTCGGCTTATGACGGCCCGTTCCTCCAGCCTTCCGCATTCAGGCCCCGTATTGCGTTCGCGGTCCTTGGCGCATAACCTCTTGTGACCCCTGTTGGCCAACAATCTTCTAGAGACGGCGCGCCTGCGGCTCTCGCCGCCGGGTCGCTGATATGCATATATGAATCCGCTGAGTTATGTCTTGGCGGCGCTTGCGGCAATTGGACTGGGCGTCGCCGGATTTCTTTGGGGCAGGGCCTTGGAACGGCGCCGCGAAGAAGCGGCCTTGGAGGCGGGGAAGGCCTCGGCTCAGCTGATCCGAGAGCGGGCTGAAGAGACCGAGAGGAAAGGGCGCGCCGAGGCGGAGAAGATTGCCGCCGACGCGCGGCGGACGGCGCGCGAGCTGGAGGAGGAGGCCCGGCGCCGCGCGACGGAAACGGACGAAGCCGCCCGTGCGCGCGCCAAGCAGACGGAAGCCGCCGGAGAACGAAAAGCCGAAGAGATCAGAGGCAAGGCGGAAGCTCGAGAGGCGCAGGCGCGCCAGGAGGCGCGGATGCTCCGCCAAAAATGGGAGAAGGAGGAGGCGCGCAGACGCGGCGTGGTGGAGGAGGCGGAATCCGTGCTCCGTGAGCGCACCGGCGTCCTGGACAAGACCCAGAAGGCGCTGGAGGAGCGCCAGAGCCGGCTCGACAGCCGTTCGGAGACGCTCAAGCGCCGAGGCGAGGGACTGGATGCGCGGGAGAAGATCATTGAGCGGCGCCTCGAGGAGGCGACGCGCCAGGTGGAGGCGGCTGGCGAATTCAGCCGCGAAGAGGCCCGCGCCCAAGTCATCGCGCACGTCTCGGAGGCGGCAAGGGCGGAGGCTCGGGAGGTCGCGCGGACGATTCGCGAGGAGGCGGTCCGGGGCGCGGAACAGAAGGCTGGCGAGATCCTCGTCACGGCGATCCAGCGGATGGCGGCGCAGGAGACGGCGCAGCACACCGTATCGGTGGTGCAGCTCCCGAACAATGAGATGAAGGGGCGGATTATCGGCCGCGAGGGCCGCAACATTCGGGTCTTTGAGCAGACGACCGGGATTGACATTGTCGTGGACGACACGCCCGAGGCCGTGGTGCTCTCGGGATACGATCCCGTCCGTCGGGAAGTCGCGCGCATCGCGCTTGACAAGCTTGTGGAGGATGGCCGCATTCACCCGACCCGGATCGAAGAGGTCGTCGCCGAGAGCCGCGGGGAAATCGAAGACGCGATGCGTCAGGCCGCCGAGGCCGTGGTCTACGAGCTGGGCGTCCACAACCTGCATGAGGAAATTCTTGTCGCGCTAGGCCGGATGAGGTACCGAACATCTTACGGACAGAATCAGCTGGAGCACTCCAAGGAGGTGGCGTTGCTCGCCGGCCTCATGGCGGTCGAGATGGGGCTGGATGTTCGAATGGCGCGTCGGGCCGGCCTGCTGCACGACATCGGCAAGGCCATCACGACCGAACACGACCGGTCGCACGTCGAGCTTGGGTACCGGCTGTGCAAGCGACATAAGGAGCCGGACTGCGTCCTCAATGCGATCCGCGCGCACCACGACGACGAGCCCCACCGGTACCTGGAGTCGTGGCTCGTCGCTGCCGCCGATGCAATCAGCGGCTCGCGCCCCGGAGTGCGAAGAGACTCTCTGGATCAGTACGTCAAACGACTGGAGATGCTGGAGGAGATCGCCACCGATCACGAGGGCGTCGAACGCTGCTTCGCCGTGCAGGCCGGGCGGGAGCTTCGGGTGGTGGTGGAGCCCGATCAGGTGACCGACGAGGGGATGGCGGAGATCTCCGAGGCCGTCGCCCGGCGAATCGAAAAAAACCTGCAGTATCCGGGACAGATCAAGGTCGTTGTGATTCGCGAAAAGCGGGAGGTTAATTTCGCCAGATAGCGTGCGATTCCGGTGGGCGCGCGCATCGTCTCTTTCCTCGGAAGATCCGTGTCAGCCAGAATAATCTCAGGAACCGAGATCGCGAAGACGGTGCGCCAAGACGTGGCGAGGCGGGCGGCGAGACTCGCGCGCGATCACGGCGTCGTGCCCGGACTGGCTACCGTCCTCGTCGGCGACGACCCGGCGAGTCGGCTCTATGTCGGGATGAAGAATCGCGCGGCCGCCGCCGCCGGCATCCATTCGGAGCAGGTCACGCTGAGCGCGTCCATCGGGCAGGCCGAGCTCCTCTCCAAGATTGAGGATCTCAACCATAATCCGGCGATCCACGGAATTTTGGTTCAGCTGCCGCTTCCCCGAGGGATTGACTCCGCCCAAATTCTGGAGGCGGTGGCGCCGGAAAAGGATGTCGACGGATTCCACCCAATCAATGCCGGACGCCTGTGGGCGGGGGATCCCGAAGTGCTTGCGCCGTGCACGCCCAAGGGAATCGTGGAGCTTCTTCTCCGCAGCGGCTGCGACCCGTCGGGGAAACACGTCGTGGTAGTCGGAAGGAGCAACATCGTGGGCAAGCCCATGGCGTCGCTGTTGCTGGGGAAGGGGCGCGGCGGCAATGCGACGGTGACGGTGGCGCACAGTCGCACGGCAGACCTTGGCGCGCTCGCCAGGCAGGCCGAAATCCTGATTGTCGCCGCCGGGCGACCGGGGCTCGTGAACGGAGGGATGATCCGACCGGGGTCGGTGGTCGTGGATGTCGGGACCAACCGCGTGGACGATCCCCAGGCAAGCAAGGGATATCGCATCGTCGGGGACGTGGACTTCGAGGAGGCGTGCAAGACGGCGGGCGCGGTGACTCCGGTGCCGGGAGGCGTGGGACCGATGACGATCGCGATGTTGCTCTCGAACACCGTCCAAGCCGCCCGCGCCGGCGCGGGCGAGTGACGTACGCAGCTTGGAACCGGAGCGTCGCGAGGGAACGACCGCCCGCGGAGAGCCGCTCCGTTTCCGTGAGCCGGCTCAATCAGAGGGTCCGGCGCGCGTTGTCAGGCGCCTTCAGGCCGCTTTGGGTGACTGGAGAGATTTCAGGGTTTTCCAGATCCGAAGCCGGGCACTGCTACTTCAAGCTGAAGGATCGCTTCGCGCAGGTGGACTGCGTGATGTTTCGAAGCGACGCGCTCAGGCTCTTTGCGGATCCGGAGTCCGGGACGCCGCTTGAGTGCTTTGCGCGGGTGGAGCTGTACGAGAAGAGCGGGCGCTACCAGCTTGTGGTCCAGCGCCTCAGGACCCTCGAAGGCGAAGGACTGCACAAGGCCGCTTATGATCGGCTTCGCCGGAAGCTGGAGGCCGAAGGGCTGACCGATCCATCGCGAAAGCGACCGCTTCCCCGGCGCCCTGCGACCATTGGCTTGGTGACCTCGAAGGCCGGCGCGGCGATCAGGGACGTCACGTCGACGCTTTCCCGAAGAGCCCCTTGGATCAGGCTCCTCGTGCGAGACGCGCCGGTCCAGGGCGCGGGCGCGGCGCTCCGCTTGGCAAAGGCGCTGCGGATCGTGGGCGAGGCGTCTCCGGATCTGATCCTTTTGGTTCGCGGAGGCGGCGACCAACAGGACCTTTGGTGCTTCAACGAGGAACCGCTCGCCCGCGCCGTCGCTGCGTCGCCCGTTCCGATCATATCGGGCGTCGGCCACGAAACCGACGTCACGATCTGCGACTTGGTCGCCGACCTGAGGGCGGCGACCCCTACGGCGGCCGCGGAGGCGGCGGTCGAATCCAAGGAGACGATTTGGCGACGGGTCGGCGTCTGGGAGAAGCGGCTCGCCGCCGCGGTTCAGGGGAGGGCGCGCTTGGGTCGCGAGCGGTTGGGGCGGCTGGAGGATCGCGCGGCGAGAGCGGGTACGGTCTTGGCGGACAGACACCGCGCGCGAGTGGAGGACGCCGGCGCTGCGATGACGTTCGCGATGACGGAATGGAAAGAAGCCCTGGCACGCAGGTTGGAGTCGGGCGCAACCAAGCTGAACGCGATCTCTCCTCTGGCGACGCTTAAGCGTGGGTACGCCGTTCCTTTGGACGGACTGGGCCGGGTCCTTAGGTCCGTGTCCGCGTTTCCTCCCGAGCGGACCTTCAAGCTGCGCGTTGTGGACGGAGAAGTTCAGTGCGTAAGCGCCGGGCCCGCTAGGTCGTGACTCTGGAGCGCGGCGCCGGATCGGACGAGAGGCCCAGGCGGCGGGGGTTGGAGGATCGCTTGGCGCGCATCCAAGAGATCCTGGCCGCGCTGGAGTCGCAGGAGGGGGGATTGGATTCAGCTCTGCGTCTATTCGAAGAAGGGGTATCGGAGATTCGGGCAGCGCGGAGGATCATTCAGGATGCGGAGCTGCGCATCTCCGAGCTCGTCGGGCCGGATGGCGCCGTTGCCCAGTCCCCGTCCTTGCCCGAGGAGGGCGATGGCTGAGGAAGAACCGGCCCCGCCTCCATTCCTTGCGGCGCGCCGCGAACGCGTGGAGCGGGCGCTTCTGCGGGCGTTGGAAGGGCTTGGCGACGCGGTTCCCGCCCCGCAGCTGGAGGTGGCGCGGTACGGGGCATTGAGCGGGGGCAAGCGCTTGCGCCCCATCCTGCTCGTCACCGCTTACGAGGAAACGGGAGGGCAGGCGGATGCGCGGGGCGGGGTTCCCCGCGCAATCTACGACCTCGGGGCGTCGGTGGAGTTGATCCACGCCTCTTCGTTGATGCACGACGACCTGCCCTGCCTGGACGATGCGCCGCTGCGAAGAGGGCGTCCCACGCCGCACTCCGTGTTCGGCGTCCGGGAGAGCACGGTGGCGGGCGCGGTCTTGGTGGGATGCGGAATCCTGTGGGCGTTCCAGTCGGCCAAGCGCATCGCCCCGGTGGACCGGGCGCGGCGGATCGCCCTATTGCTCGCGCGCGCGACGGGGGCGGGGGCGATGGTCGGCGGACAGTACTTGGATCTGGAAGGCGAAGGGAAGGAGCTGGGTTGGGATGAGCTGAAGGACTTGCACCTGCGCAAGACCGGAGCGCTCCTCGCGGAAAGCCTCACGATGGGCGCGGTCGCCGCGGACCGCGAGCGCCACGTGGGGGCGATGCGCCACTTCGGGGAGTCGCTGGGCTTGGCCTTTCAGCTGCGCGACGACGTACTGGACGCGACGCAAAGCGCTGCGGCGCTGGGAAAGGTCCCCTCGGACTCCGGCTTGGAGAAGTCCACGGCGGTGCGGCTAATGGGCGTGGATGCCGCCCGCAGGCGCGCGGACGAGATGATCAGGTCGTCGTGCCGCTTTCTGGACGAGACTGGACTTGAAGCCGCAAAGCTCAAGATGCTTGCCCGTTACATCATTGATCGGCGCCGATAGGGCGGTGGGCGATGTCGCAGCCCGCCCATCCGAAGGCGAAGCATCGGGGGAGAGTCAGCCGTTTCGCCGCATCGCGATCATCGGGCGGGACGATCAGGCCGAGGCGCTCCAAGACGCTCTTGCGCGGCTGCTGGACATCGCCCGCGACGCCGGAGCCCAGCTCTGGGTGGAGCCTTCGCTGGCCAAACGAGTCCAGGGCGCGGACGCGGACGTATGGACGGAGCGCGACGGCGCGGACATAGACCTTTTGGTCTCGCTGGGAGGCGACGGCACGCTGCTTCGGGCGGCTAGGGCGAGCCTTGTGCTTGAGACGCCGGTGCTCGGCGTTAATCTGGGGCGCGTGGGATTCTTGACCTCGCTGGGCAAGGAAGAGCTGCGGGGCGGCCCAAGCTCGGCCTTCGCGCGGATCCTGCGGGGGGCGTACCAGATTGAAGAGCGGCGGACGCTGGTCGCGCGTTCTTCGGGCGCCGGCGCGGGGCGCGTTCTTCGGGCGCTAAACGACATCGTGTTGCATCGGGCTGGCGCCGCCAGGGTGGCGCGGCTTGATCTTTGGGCCGGCGACAAACCTGGGTCGGAGGAGATCGGGAGCTTTCAGGCGGACGGGCTCATTGTCGCCACCCCGACGGGCTCAACCGCTTACTCTCTCTCCGCGGGCGGCCCCATCGTGGCGCCCGAGCTTCCCTGTTACGTCATTACCCCGATCCTCTCCCACACGCTCGCCGTGAGGCCTTTGGTGGTTCCGGGCATTGACCATGCGACCATCACCTCGCTGGACCGGGGCGATCCGCTCTACCTCGCGGTGGACGGGCGGGCCGCCGGAACGCTCCGGGACGGCGAACACCTCGTCGTGCGGTTGGGGCGCCCCGCAGTGCGGATTGTGCGCAAGGAGGGGCATTCCTTTTTCTCGGTCCTGCGAAAGAAGCTGAGCTGGGCGGCCCAGCCTGGTCCTGGCGGTTGACGGGATGCTCGTGGAGCTCGCGATTCGGGACTTTGTGGTGCTGAAGTCCGTACGGGTCCGGATGGGGCCTGGGCTCACCGCGGTCACGGGCGAGACCGGATCCGGCAAGTCGCTGATTTTGGATGCGCTAAAGGTCCTCCTAGGAGGCCGCGCCTCCGCGGAGCATATCCGGACGGGGCGGGAGCGGTCGATCGTGGAGGGCTTGGTGGAGCCGGAGGACAGCGGGGAGATCGGACGGGCGCTCGACGAGCAGGGGCTCAAGAGTCCAGAAGAAGAGGCGGTGATCCTGCGCCGCGAAATCAGGCGCGGCGGACGCAGCCGCGCTTGGATCAATGGCTCGCCCGTGCCCGCCGCCGCCCTTCGAAGGGTCGGGGCCCTGCTCGTCGAAATTCATGGCCAGCACGAGCAGCAGCGGGTGTTGCGATCAGGGCACCAGCTCCGCCTGCTGGACGCCTTCAGCGGGGCGCTTGAGCTCAGGCGGGAAGTGGCGCAGAGCTTCCGGGAGTACGAGGCGGTCGCCGGAAAGCTGGAGGAGCTGCGTCAAAGAACGCGCGATGCGGCGGCGCGGGCCGACCTGCTTTCGAGTCGTTTGGAGGAGATTGAGGGCGCTCGGATTGCGGGGCCCGGGGAAGAGGAGGAGCTCCGGGGGGAGTCAAGTCGACTTGAGCACGCCGAGACGCTGCGCGGGGGCGGTCGCGAGCTGGAGCGGCGTCTCCGAAGCGCGCAAGGGTCGGTGACCGATCAGCTCTCGGGCATGTGCGCTCAGCTGGAGCGGCTTGCGAGGATGGATCCGGCGCTGAAGACCGTTCTGGACGCTTTGGACAGCGCGCGGCATGAGGTCTCGGAAGCCGCCGCGGATCTGGCCGCGCTCTCACAGCGCTATGAGCACGACCCCGGGAGGCTGGAGCAGGTACGGCGGCGGCTGGCGTTGCTGGGAAGGCTCGCGATGCGTTACGGCCCTCGTCTGGAAGACGTCCTTGAAACCGGGAAGAGCCTCAGGAAGCAGCTTGACGAGTTCGAGTCCAGCGAATGGGAGATTGCGAGACTCAAGCGGAAGGCCAGGGCGGCCGAAGAAACGTGGCGACGGCGGGCGGAGCGCCTGGGGAAGCGCCGCGTCAAGGGGGCGGCCGCGCTCGAGAAGGAGGTCGACGGGCGCCTGGGCGGCTTGGGTCTGGAGGGCGGTCGCTTTCAGGTGCGCTTCCGAAGGGAGTCGGAGATCTCGCCCAGCGGCAGGGAGGGCGTGGACTTTGAGGTCGCGCTGAATCCAGGGTTTCCGCCGGCTTCGCTGAGGAGTACGGCGTCCGGCGGCGAGCTTTCTCGAGTGATTCTCGCGCTGAAGGCGGTCTTGGTCGGGGTCGCCGACACGCCCACGATGGCGTTTGACGAAGTAGATGCGGGGATCGGCGGAAGGGTCGCCCGCGCCGTGGCGCTTCGCCTACAAGAAGTGGCGCGGAAGCGGCAGCTTCTCGTGATCACTCACTTGGCCAGGGTTGCAGCGGGGGCAACCGCGCACGTTCTCATCGAAAAGAGCGCCTCCGAGGACGGATTCATGGAAGCGAAGGCGCGGACGCTGAACCCCGAGGAGCGCGCGCTCGAGGTGGCGCGAATGTTGGGCGGCGACCCTTCTTCGCGCGAGTCCATCGCTCACGCCAGACGGCTGCTTGAGGAGGGCGGGGCCGCCAGCTGACCTACCAGATGCGCCGGAAGAGGCGAATCCCCACTTCAAAGGACCGGATCACGGGGACGCTTCCGCCGCCTCCAAAGGCGACCTGTCGGTAGAGGGCGCGGACCTCCAGCGGATTCGCGCGCTCCCGGCCGCCCGCCAGCTCCGCGCCGGAGCCGGCGCGCTCAAAGACCATTCCGGCCATCGCCTCCCCGAAAGACCCGCCCGTGTAGCGCCCGAACTCCTCCGGCGAGTAGTCGGGCTCGCGGACGCTAAGCGCCTGAGCATCGGGAGCCTCCGGAGAGGTCCCCAGGGAAGGCGCGTAGGCGTCTTGGCCCTGGCGGACGTACCGAAAGCCCCCAATTAGCGTGAGCGACATCCCGATTCGAATCCATGGAGCGGCGTCCAAGCGGAGACGACTTCCCGGCGTGCGGCGCAGCGTCGTCTCGGTCTTTCTCGGCGGCATCGCATAAAGGGGATCGAAGAGACGAGCCTGAACGTCCCTTGGGAAAAAAAGGCCGTACTCGGCTTCGAGAGAAGCTCCCGCCGCGCCGCCCCACCGACTGTCAAGCCAGATTCTGGAGCTGCCGCCCCAGTGTCCCGGGGCCGCCGCCGCATCGAGGAAATGCCCCGGGTCCTCGGGCGATGAGGCGGGAACGCGCATCGTGGCGCCGGCTCCCAAGGTCATCCGAAGCCCCGCGTCCGACTCGCCCGTACGAAGGACTCGGCCATCGATCCGCACGTCGATGTCGCCCAAGAGCCAGCCGGGTCGCCAGTGCTCGAGCGGCGCGCCTTCCGTGCCGAATTCCGGCTCGGATATCAGCTCTTGGAGCTGCTCCGCCGTGAGCGGCGCAAGCGCAAGCGGGACCGATCCCGGAAGCTCGCCGCCGGCCGCCTCAATCGCCGCCCGAAAGCTCTCCAACCGTCCTTGAAGCGCGCGCCCGGCGCGAGACCAGCCAACCGGCGAAAGCTCCGCGCCATACATCCTGGAGAGCGCGCGGTGGAAGGCGCGCCCGTCCGCGACCCGACTCGCCGCGTTGCGGCACTCTTGGGATCCGGGGCCTTCGGCGCAAAGTCTTGCTCGGTGGGAGTCCAAGATGTCGAAGGCGCCGCTAAGCTCTGTCAGAAAGCTCCCCACGTTGATCTCGCCCGCCCGACCGGGGCTGAACCCGGCGTTGGTGCCGGGGCCGGCGGAGTCGACGGAAAAAACAAAGCCGAATTCTGTCTCCATCCGCGCAACCGGAGCGGAGGCGCCGACCGTGAGCCAATCGAAGACGCCGATGTCGATGCCGAAGGGAATGCGCACCTGGCTCCGTTCCATTCTGGAGTCCAGATGCCCCAAGCGAACGTGATATCCGCTGACCCCCGCTTCCCGCACGGCGTCCTGAAAGCCCGAGAGCGCCGGAAGGAGGTTTGTTCCAACCCAACCGGAGAACCGGTTGCCGAGCAGCTGCAAGCTGCGGCCGTCGGAAGCTCCTTCGGCCCAATCCGCGAACAGACTGGAGTGCGTCCGATACGTTGCCAGCGTTGAAAAGCGCACCGTGCCGGCGGGAGTCAACCTGAAGTAGGGCTCTTGACCGGCCAGCGGCTTGGGCGCGCCCGCGAGCCCACAGAGAAGGCCAAAGAGTCCCGCAGCCCAAAGGAGGCGTCCTTGGGCAGGAAAGGGCGCGCGGCTTGGGCGCGCAGCGGGTCGTGGCCCCGGACTCATGAGTGAATGTAGCCAAGGCGTACGCAGGACCCGTTTAATTGCCGCTCTTGTGCCTTTTCGCGACCTTTGGGCTGTGACAGGGGAGAAGATGAAGGGCGGACGAGAGTTGCAGAGGAGCGCACCCGAGGAGGGGTCGGTCTGGTCCGTCCTACAGAAGGCGCTGCTTGCGGCCGCGCCATTCGTGATCATGGCGCTTCTGCTATTCGGGCTGACTCGGCTTAGGTGACGGCGGATTGCCGGGAGGCAGGTCCACAAGCGTGGAATGCTGTCCTCGCCTCTGTCCACTTGGGTAGACGGCGGGCAAGCGACCCCCGAATCGGCTCGTAGAACAACGGACTGGCCCACAGCATACTGTGTGGTTTGCCGATGAGTTGGCACGATTTGTGCATCAGAAGCGTGTGATGGGAATCGACAACACAGAGTCGCTAAGGACTTAGGAGGAAGAATGCGTCGATGGAATCTGATGCTCGCGCTGCTCGTCGCGGGAGCCATGCCCATTCAAGGGCTTGTCGGATGGAGGACCCAGGCCAAGGCGGCGAGCGCCGCGCAGGCATCCCTGTGGCTGGGCCAGCCCGCCCAAGTCGTCGCGTTCCAAGCGCGGGAGGCCTTTCCAATCCGCCTTGGCTACGCCGACCGCCATGGGTCGGACCCTTGGGGCGGTTATGGCTTCGGCGAACGACGCGGCCTGGGGCATGAAATCTGGATGCTGGAGTGGTGCGCCCCTTGGCGAAGCGGCGTCCTCCGATTGTTCCCTGCGGGGCGGCTGCGCGGCGTCTGGTGCGCGCCCTACTTTTTTCGGCCGGTGCGCGCGTACTGGCCGGTTCCCGCGCTGGCGGCGTGGGGGTGGGGAGATCCTTGGTTTGGTTACCGGGGCAGGCCGGGGTGGTCCTCGCGCGTCTGGGTCGCTGCCGGATGGGGCGCTCCCCGTTTGGACTGGCGGGGATTCGGACACTGGCGCCGGATGAGGGACCCTTGGCCCAGAGGCCTCAGAGGCGGCGGATGGGATCGCGGACGCGTTTCTCGTTCGCCCCTCTTCGGTCCTTCGTATAAAGAACATCCCCGGGCGCTGGTGACGGACAACGGCCCTCGGCGACCAGTATCGAAAGCCGTCCCCAAGGGCGATCGTCCGGCCATGGCGACTCCTCGCGGCTATACGCGGAGAGATGAAGGACGCATCAGAACGGGAGCCGCCAAGACTAGGGGATCCGCTGGAAGCCCGCTTGGGAAGGCGGCTCCCAAGGCTCCCGCGCGGACGGGGTCGATTGATCGAAGCGAGCCCAAGAGGCCGGCAACGCGCGGCGCTCCCAAAGCCAAACCGAAAATGGGATGGACGGAGACGAGGCGAGTCATCGAGCGACGCGCTCCGGCGACGAAAGCGAATCCCCGGGTAGGGCCCGTCTCCCGCGCTCCCAAGACTCGTGCGGTTGCGCCGCGACCTCCTCGCGCAAGAACGACGGTGGTTCCACGGAAGAGAACCGGATCCGCGGCGGGCATACCCTCCGTCGGGACGAAAAAACCGGCGGCGGCGGGAAAGGCAGCGAGGCGAGCCACAACGAGGAGGCCGACTGCGAAACAAGCGAAGCCGCCGCGACCCAAGGCGAGCAGACCCGTTGCGAGGTCGACCCCGAGGAAGTCGCCGCCCCCGAAGAGACGGCCTCCCGTCCGGCCCCGTCGCGCGGGCTAGAGCGGATCAAGGCAGGATGCGGATCACGAGCGCCCAGCCGATCAGGCGCAGCGGCTGGGCGTAGTGGTCGGGGTAGCGGCTCTTGCCGGCCGGTCGACCGTTGAAGCGGATGTTGGCGAAAGGCGCCGGGCGGATTCGAACCGCCGAGTGGAGGTTTTGCAGACCTCTGCCTTACCACTTGGCTACGGCGCCGTAGGGACGGGGAATCGCACGACCCGGGACCGTTTCTTGGCAAACTCACGGAAGCCTAAGTCCTGCGAGAGCGGGAAACCGGACTCGAACCGGCGACCCCCACCTTGGCAAGGTGGTGCTCTACCAACTGAGCTATTCCCGCAAGGTCGCGATAATCTCGGGCGTCCGCGACGAAAGACCGCGTCCGCTAGAGGGACCTCTAACCTAGAAGGCGCTTGCGGAGAGTTCAACCTTGAGTTTTGTCCAACGGGAAATGAGCCCGAACGCGGAGTCGGTTGCCAGCGGGAATGGAGCCCGCAGCCGGGGCGTAGCGATCATGGAAGATCGTCATGTCGCTCCGCATTAAACGAATTTGCACTCTGGAGCAGGCCCGGGAGTTCATGAGCTTGACCGCAGCGGCGATTTTGCGCGTCAGACCGCTGGGGTTTGGCTGGACCCTGGCGCCGGCCGGCCGTCGGTTGAAGAGGCGCCGCCAGCTCCCACAAGCGTCTCTCGCGCGGTGAGCGCTTCCGAGCTGTGCGGAAGGTCGGAGAATGAGCCGCTCCTTCGGTTTGTCCGCCGACCCCGCCCAATAATCGTTATCGTTACCTTGCAGAGGGATCTTGGGGTTGCCAAAATTCAGAGAAGGCGGGACAAAGAGCGCGCGGGACGCAGGCGCGCTCCCTTTCGGTGTTCGGGCTTCCGGTCCCGCCCTTAGCGCCGCGCGGTCCAATCGCAGCCGACCACAGATGGCGGTGACTCCTCCAGTGCGGCGCGATCCGGCGGCAACGCCCTCCTTTCTGGACTACATACAGGATGAGCCGTGACAGGTAAGGATGCGGATGGAAGAGTGAGCTCGGACGGACGCTTGGGGCGAGGCGGGCGGCAAACCCCCCCAGCGAATGCGACCAATTCGAAGGCCCAGCGGCCGCGCCCGCGGAAGCGACGAAGATATCGACCGCGATCCCGCTTTTCCCCGCTCAGCGTGCTGCGGAAGACGGACGAGGGAGATCCCGGAACCCTGTTGGGCGTCTTGCAGGTACTGCCCAAGGGGAGCGGCTTTATCCGTCGCCACGAGGACGGGTATGTACACGGCGGGCTGGATATCTACGTGTCTCCCGCGATCGTGAATCACTTCGGTCTTAGAACCGGGGACGAGATCACGGGGGCTGCGAGCCCAAGGCAGAATTCCGGGCCGCCGGGGAAAATGCCTCCCCTGCGCTACCTGGACCAAGTAAACGGGGCGCCGCCCGATGAGGCCCGGGATCGGATGCAGTTCAATCGGCTCCGGGCGATGCACCCCCGGCATCAACTCAAGCTGGAGTGCGGGAGGACCCACGTCGGCGAGCCGGACATGACCAACCGGATCATCGATCTCTTCTGCCCTTTGGGGAAAGGGCAGCGCGCGATGATCGTGGCGCCGGCGAAGGCGGGGAAGACCACCGTGCTTCAGTCGATCGCCGAGGGGATCGGTCGAAATCACCCCGAGTGTCGGCTGATCATCCTGCTCGTAGACGAGCGGCCGGAGGAAGTGACGGAGATCGAAGCCTGCGGGTTCGGCGAAGTCGTGGCTTCAACCTTTGACCTCTCGCCCGAGCGGCACTGCCAAGTCGCGGAGATCACCTTGGAGCGGGCGAGGCGCCAAGTGGAGTCGGGCAACGACGTAGTCGTCATCCTGGACTCGATCACGCGTCTTGCGAGGGCGCACAACGCCGTCGAAGCGGGGTCCGGTCGAACGCTCTCGGGAGGGCTGGACGCCACGTCGCTGGAGAAGCCCAAGCGGTTCTTGGGGAGCGCGCGGTTGATCAGTCCGGACCAAGGCGGAGGATCGCTCACGATTGTGGCGACGGCCTTGGTGGATACGGGATCAAGGATGGATCAGGTCATCTTCGAGGAATTCAAGGGGACCGGAAATTGCGAACTCGTGTTGAGTCGCGAGCTTGCCGACCGAAGGATTTTTCCGGCCGTGGACGTCAAGGCGTCGGCCACGCGGAAGGAGGAGCTCCTTCTCGCTCCCGACGCCTTGAGGATCTCCAGGGCGATGCGTCGCCAGCTATCCTCTTCGATGCCCGCCGAAGCGATGGACGAGCTGCTGCGGGTCATGCGTCAGACATCCTCCAATCAGCAGCTGATCGAACTTGCCACGAGACGCATGTAGGCGTTGAGACCAGGCGCGTCCGCAGCGATCCCGGGAATCCGGCGCCTACTGCTCCGCGAGCGCCTTCAGCCGCCGCAACGATTCGGCCAGCTGCTCGCCCTGGGAATCCTCCAGAGTGAGGCCCGTCCAGCCCAAGAGCGGATTGCGAGAGAGCTTCACGACCTCCGTCCAGCGAACCAGCGCGCCCTCGCTCCCGTCTGCCTCCAAGGCGATCTCCCCAGCCACCCGGACGGCTCCGTCGTTGACTTCCACTTCGTAGGAGACGCCCTTCGACTCCTCCGATCGGGTCAGGGTGAAGCGACCGCTCCCCATTGCGGGATCGTCCCATTCCCTAGCCGCTCCCAAGCCGGCTTCGGGGCCGATGGACCGAGACTGAACATCCCCCCACTTCGTCCACTGGGACCACGCGGAAAGGTCGTTGATCCAGGGGAAGATCTCCGAAGGCGGCTTGGCGATGCCGATCTCCCTTTCCACCGTGATCGTCCTAGGGAGAAGGAAGCCGACCGCGAGGAAGAGCGCGAGCAGGATACCTCCGGCGGCAAGCGCCGGGGCCGCGATTCTTGCAATCGGTCCGAGCGGAGCCCCTCCGGGGGCGTTCGTCACGATGTCGCGCGCCCGCTAAGGCCCGAACGCCGCGGTCCCCGAGGCGCAGCTCGCCCGAAAAAGATCGGCCAGCACGCTCCATACGTTGTTTGCGACAATTTCATGCCCCTTCGGGTTGGGGTGAATTCCGTCAGGGAGATTCAGCTCGGGAGTACCGGCGACATCCTCCAGAAGGAAGGGGACGAGCGGCGTTCCCTCCTGATCCGAGACCTCTTTGAAGACGCTGCGAAAGCGCTCGGTGTAGACGGAACCGAAGTTGGGGGGCGCCTCCATCCCGGCAAGCGCGACCGAGGCTGTCGGGTAGAGTCGCTTGGTCTCTCGAATGATCGCTGCGAGGTTCTGTTGCAGCTGCTCCGTATCGAGGCCCCTCAGGCCGTCGTTTGCGCCCAGCTCGATGAAGAGCAGGGTCAGCGGCTCCTCCAAGATCCACCCCAGTCGCGTCCTGCCGCCCGAGGAGGTGTCGCCGCTCACGCCCGCATTGTCGACGCGGCAGGAAAGGCCCTCTTCCGCGAGCCGTTCGGCGATCAGACCGGGGTAGGCCCTGTCTGGATCCTGAAGTCCGTAGCCCGCAGTGAGGCTGGTGCCCAAAAAGACGATCCGCCCCTCTTGGAAGGCCGGCTGAGGCTGGCCCAGTGACGACGCCGACCGCGCCCCGCGAACCTGCGGCAGGTTCGCCTGAAGGACGAGGACGGCAAGGAAAAAAAGAATGCGATCAATGATATCGGCCCGAGACCTTTCGAAGACCTTCTCCACCGGCGGACGGTCGCTTACCGTGCTCCAGGGTATCAATCTAGAGATACAGAAGGGGGCCTTCGTTGCCGTGACGGGTCCTTCGGGGAGCGGCAAGACCACGCTTCTGGGCCTCTTGGCGGGCCTGGACGAGCCGACGACCGGTAGCGTCGAGTTGGACGGACAAGACGTGGCGCGGATGAGCGACGACGACCGCGCGCGCTTTCGCGTGGATCGGATCGGGTTCGTCTTCCAGACATTTCACCTGTTGCCGACGCTGACGGCCTTGGAAAACGTCATGGTGCCCCTTGAGCTTGCAGGCTCCAGAGCGCGCCGAAACGGCGTCCCGGCGCGGGAGAACGCGATGGAGATCATTCGCCGGGTTGGCCTCCAAGATCGCGCCCGCCACTATCCCGTGCAGCTCTCGGGGGGCGAGAAGCAGCGGGTCGCGCTGGCGAGGGCCTTCGTCAATCGCCCGCGCATTCTCTTTGCGGACGAGCCTACGGGCAATCTGGACCGCCGCACCGGAGACAAGGTGGTCGAGCTGATTCAAGAGCTGAACAGGGAAGAGTCCTCTACCCTTGTGCTCGTGACCCACGACATGGATCTGGCGGAGAAAGCTGACCGAGTCGTGCGCCTAGTGGACGGGAAGCTATTCTCGGATCAAAAACCCGCCCCATGAGCTTCTTTGCGGCTAGGATGGCCGCGCGCGAGTGGAGGTCGGCCCTGCGGCGGCTGGGCGTATACATGAGCGCAATCACCTTCGGCGTGGCCGCTCTCGTCGCGCTCCATGCGTTCAGGGCCGATGTCGTCCGCTCCATCGAGTCCGAGAACCAGAGCCTGCTGGGCGCAGACATTCGGATCAGCTCCTCCCGGGCGCTCCCCGACTCGATCACCCGCATCGTGGATTCGTTGACGACTCTGGGGGCTCGGGCCGCTCGGGCGACGAGCCTCACGACGATGGCCCTCTCCGAGCGGACCGGCTTGACCCGCATCGTGCAGCTGCGCGCCGTCGAAGAGGGTTTTCCATTCTACGGAGAGGTCCGCACGGATCCGCCGGGCGAGTGGGAGCGCTTGGCGATGTCCCGCTCGGCGCTGGTCGACGACGCGGTCCTGGCTCAGCTGGATGCGGCTCCCGGAGACACCTTGTTGATCGGCGAGGCACACTTCGAGATTGCGGGCGTGGTCAGCGGTCTTCCGATGGATGTGGGCTTGCAGTCGGCGATCGGCCCAAGGGTGTTCATTCACCATGGACGCTTGGAGGACACCGGCCTCTTGGTCGCCGGCAGCCTTGCCCGGCGCTACCGCTACCTGCGGCTTCCGGAGGGGATCGACCCCGACGAGGTGGAGGAGAGCTGGGAAGAGACGCTGCGCAAGACCCAGGTTTCCTTTCGGACGCCGGCGGAGCAGGCCCAGTCGTTGACGGAATCGGCGGAACTCATGTCGGAGTTCCTGGGACTCGTCGCCTTGGCTGCGCTTCTCTTGGGCGGCGTTGGCGTGGGCAGCGCGGTGCATGTCTACGTCAAGGGAAAGCGAGCGGCGCTGGCGACGCTTCGCTGCGTCGGAGCCACGCGCGCCCAGGTCTTTGGCGTCTATGCCGCTCAGGCAACTCTGCTGGGGCTTGCGGGAGCGATCGTCGGGGCTGCCCTAGGGACTCTCCTGCAACGACTCCTGCCGCTTGCAACGAAGGGCATATTCCCGGTCGACGTGACCTCGGGAATGGCTTGGGACGCCATCCTCCCCGGGATTTTCTTGGGCGGCTGGGTGGCCTTCGTATTTGCGCTGCCACCTCTGCTGGAGACGCGAAGGGTCTCTCCGATGGGGGCGTTTCGGCAGAGCGTCTCGGTGAAGCGAGGGTCGCGCGCGGCGAAGGGCGTCGTCTTGGCGGCGATCATCGCCACCTTGGCCCTCGCCACGGTGCGCGAGGCGCCGACTCCCGAATTCGGCGTCTTCTTCGCGGCGGCCCTCGTCGTCACCGGGGGCGTGCTGGTTGCGGCCGCAGCGGCGCTCATGTGGGCCACTCGTCGCTTCTTTCCGCGATGGGCGCCGTACGTCGCGCGCCAAGGCGTCGCCAATCTCTTCAGGCCCGGCAACCAGACGACATCGGTCACCCTTGCGCTTGGATTCGGGGTTTTTGTCGCCGGAACGATCCTCCAAGCCCAGAGGACCGTGATGGACGAGATCGAGATCGAAGAGGCCTCAAGCGGCTATAACTTGCTTCTCTTTGACATCCAGCCGGACCAAGAGGAGGCGATCCTCGAGACGGCTTCCAAGTATGCGGAAGGGCCGGTCGCGCTTACGCCGGTCGTGACTTCGCGCATCGCGGCGATCAACGGAAGGAACGCGCGCGACATCTTGGCCGATACTCTGGGCGATCCGCCCGAGCGTTGGACGCTCAGGCGGGAGTACCGAAATTCCTTTCGCTCCGAAATGCTGCCCAGCGAAGCGTTGGTGGAGGGCGAGTGGTGGAGCGAGTCCGCGCCGGCTCCGACGGATGAACGGGCTGCGGGTATTTCGATTGATCAAAACTTGGCGGACGACATGCGGGTCGGCGTCGGCGACACGATTGTCTGGTCGATACAGGGGCGGGAGGTCGTTTCAACGGTCGCGAACGTGCGCCGGGTGGACTGGTCCAGCTTCGACGCGAACTTTCTCGTGATCTTCGAGCCTTGGGCGCTGGCCGAGGCCCCTAGGACTGGGATTGCCTTCCTGCGCGTGCCAGAGGAGGAAGGGCGCATCCGGTTTCAACAGGAGATCGTTCGGGCGCACCCCAATGTCTCCATCTTGGATATGTCCACCGTCCGAGCCACGGTGGAGGAAATTCTGAGCAGAGTGGGCGGGGTAGTGAGTCTGCTGGCGTTGCTGTGCGCCGTGACCGGACTCGTCGTGATCGCGGGCGCCGTGTCTTCTTCCCGGACCGAGCGCAAGCGGGAAGTCGCGCTGCTTCACACCTTAGGCGCCCGAAGCGGACAGCTGAGGTGGATCCTCTTTGCGGAGTACGCGGCGCTGGGGTCCTTGGCGGCGGCGGTGGGCGGAGGATTGGCCGTGGGGTCCGGCTGGCTCTTGGCGGGAGGGGTCTTCCAGACCGGATTTGCACCCGCGCTGTGGGGCTTGGCGCAGCTCTGGGCGGCCACCGTGGCGATCGCCCTGATCGTCGGCGTGACGGGAGGAGGAGGGCTTCGGCGGCGCCTTCCCCTGGCCGCGCTCCGGCGGGCGGATCCTTGATGGCGCGAACGACTTCCGTCCGTCTGCGACGGGCGTCATGAAAAGGCGGGGCGCCCCCGGTGGAGGCGCCCCGCCCGGCGCTGCCCGCGGCGAGTTGGCTTGCCCGCTAGCTGCCCGCGTCCGCCTTCCCGTCGACAACGGAGCGGAGCCTCGCCTTGAGAAGGGTCCTCTCGGATTCCGTAATGAGCGGAGAGTGAGAGAGCAGGTGGGCGCGGCTCCGCATCTGCCGCGCCTCGTCCGATCGACCCTGTTTACAGGCGATCCAAGCCCCGTCCAAGAAAGCTTGGGCCGCTGCGACCACGTCTCCTATCGCAATCGCGCGATTTCCCGCGTTCCTGAAATAGCGCACCGCGTCGGCCCCCCGGCCTGCGTAGTAGGAGAGACGGGCGGCCATCGACAGATCGCGAACGCCCTTGGCGTCGGCGGGCGCGCGCAAGTCGGCGGCCCGTCGAAGCACCGCCGCGGCCCGCTCGAAGTCCGCGGAGGCCAAGAGGATGTCAGCCCGCTCCTCGAGGCTCGCGATCCGAGCCGCGTTCTCCGCGCCGGGCTCGGGGATCTGCGCCGCTAGCGCTAGCGGCGCGGAGATCAGGCCCGCCGCCAAGATGGCCAGCGGGAGCGTGTTCTTCATCATGCGTGTCATCTTTTCCTCGCTTGTCGTTGAGTGCTTTCGGATCTCCGGCGGCCAGTCCGCTGGATCCGATGCGGGTCGGGCGTTCGGGTTCGGAACCCCTTCCCGCGTACTTTTACGCTTCTTTATGGGCAAGGTTCCCGGGCGGCTCCGGAAGGAATCGAGGGATGCAAAAAGGCGGGGCGCCCCCGATGGAGACGCCCCGCCCGGCTGCCCGCAGCCGATCATCGCCGCGAGCGCCCGATAGAGGCTGCGGTTATCCGTCCGCCGCCTCGACGTTGAATGATCGGATTCGGCTTTGCAGCAGCGCCTTGTCCGCCGATTCAATCAACGGAGAGTAGGAGAGCAGGCGCGCCCGGTCCAGGAGAGCCGTCGCCTGTACGCCCCGGCCCCTCTTGCCGGCTACCCAGGCCCCGTCCAGAAAGGCGCTGGCCGCCGTGATGACGTCGCCCATCGCGATTGCGCGCTCGCCAGCGTTTCTGAAGTACCGCACCGCGTCGGTCTCTCGTCCCGCGTAGTAGGAAAGACGCGCGGCCATCATGAGATCGTGCACGCCCTTGGCGTCCGCAGGCGCGCGCAGATCCGCGGCTTGGTGGAACAGGGACGCGACGCGTCCGTAGTTGCGCGTGGAGTGGAGGAGTTCCTCAGCCCGACTCTCCAAGCGCGCGATTTCCTCGGCCTCGTCGCCGGCGCCGGGAAGCTGCGCCGCCGCCGAAGCTGCGCCGATCACCGTCGCCGCCAAGACGGCCGGGAAGGTCATTGTCATGCGGGTCATCTATCACCTCGTGTCTGGTTTGTTTCGAAGCCCGAATTCAGCTGGTCGCGTTATGTTCGACCGAACCCGGGACGGGCGCTCGATGGATTCGATTCCGCGCCCGCATCTCAATTACGCCGGCGATGCGACATCGCTTCAATCCGGCTGCCCCGCGTCCCGAAGCCGGTGGTTTCCGAGAGCAATTCCCGGCGGAGCTTACGGCCTTGCGCGCCCGAGCGCGTCCAAGACGTCGCGCCTGGGTTTAGTGGCGAACGGCTAAGCGGAGGAAAAGGCGACGAGCCTTTCCACAGCCTCCGACAAGGTGGCTAAGCGCTTGCAGAAGGCGAATCGCACCAGATGGCGACCGCGTTCCGGCTCCCGAAAGAAGGACGAGCCCGGGACCGGCGCCACGCCCGCGCTCTCCGCCAGCACTCTGGAAAAGGCGACATCGTCCAGTGCGCTCAGCGCCGAAAAGTCGGCCATGATGTAGTAGGCGCCTTCCGGCTTGGCGCACCGGAATCCGGCCCGGCAAAGGCCATCGTGGAGCAGATCGCGCCGGCGGCGGTAGTCCTCCGCCATCCGCTCGTAGTAGCCTCGCCCCAGCTGAGCGAGACCCTCTGCGCACGCCTCCTGAAGGGGCGCGGGCGCTCCCACCGTGAGAAAGTCGTGTACCTTGCGGATCGCATCGGTAAAGGGGGCGGGCGCGACGATGGACCCGATCCTCCAGCCGGTCACCGCAAACGTCTTGGATGCCCCTGAAATCGTGATCGTCCGATCACGCATGCCCGGCAGCGTCGCCAGCGGGACGTGGCGTCCCTCGTCATAGACGATGTGCTCGTAGATCTCGTCCGTGATTGCGACGAGATCGCGCTCCAAACAGAGTCGGCGAATCGCTTCCATCTCCGAAGGATCGAAGACGCGACCGGTCGGGTTGTGGGGCGTGTTCAAGATGATGGCGCGCGTCCGTGCGTCCGCGGCGTCAAAGAGACGGTCGGGATCAAGCCTGAACCCCGGGCCTTCAAGAGGTACGACGATTGGCCGGGCGTCCGAGAGGATCGCATCAGGGCCGTAATTCTCGTAAAAGGGCTCCAAGACAATCACCCGCTCGCCGGGGTCGACGACGGAGAGCAGGACGGCCATCATCGCTTCGGTCGCGCCGCAGGTGACGGTGATTTCCGTTTGGGGGTCCGCCGAGAGGCCGTAGTGATCGTCGTAGAATCTCGCGATCGCATTTCGGATGGCCTCCGAGCCCCAAGTGACGGCGTACTGGTTGACATCGTCTTGAATCGCCTTGCAGGCGGCGTCCTTGATCAGCTGGGGCGCGGGGAAGTCTGGAAATCCCTGCGCCAGATTAATCGCGCCGCAACGCCGGGCGATCCGGGTCATATCGCGAATGACCGACTGGGTAAACGAGTGCGTGCGAAGGGCGGTCCGATGCACGGAACGAGCGGGCGGGGGAATTGTCGGCACGGAACTCAATGGGAAAGAGAAGCGGGCGGGTCTGCCCGGTCGAACGATTCGAGGCTACTTCAGCGCGATCGACGTTTCCCGAATGACCAGGACATCGTCGCGGAGCATCCGCCTCACTTCGTCTTCCAGAGCGCGCCTCAGGTCGGCGGAGTCGCTCAGCCCAAGCATCGCGACCACGCCCTGGCATGCCTCGGAGACGGTAAATCGGACGGGCCGGTCAATGCCGAGAAAGAGACGAAGCGCCTCGCGAATTTCAGTGGGCGGCAGCATGCGTGGATCACGCAACCCCTTGGATCGCGCCCGAGAGCGGTTGCGCGCCTGGGGCCGCTGATCGGGCGGCAGGGTGTAGAAGCCCCGGGTCTCGCCGATCTTCCCGGTGCGGACGCCGGCGCCAAGAGTTCCTTCCACAACGTCCATCAGTCGGCGGTTCGCGCGCATGCCCAGCTGCTTCGCGATCTTGGCGGCGCGCCTGCGCAACTCCATAGGATGAATTGGCCCTTCGAGCGCGACGACATGGTGGACGATGTCCACGATATCGGGCGTCGAATCGTCGTCGGATATCCACTCGCGGAACGAGTCGGCGTCCGCCTCGCGGTACTGGATAAGCGGCAGAGGGCCACGCTCATCCCGGTTGTTCGACGCGGACACCGCGGCCCTGTCCCGCGTCTCGCCTAGCAGCTCTTGCCTGATCTCAAGCTCCTCGGCTTGAGAAAGCCCTAGGAAGACGATGGCCCAGACTTCTTGGTCGGTCCTTGCGGCGCTGGCCAGCCTGGAGGCGCCGTCCAGCACCGTGCCGCGATCGCGGGCCCGGATGAAACGGTCGCCGGCAACCCAGTCGTCGCGGCCCGACAACGCGATGGGCAACATTCGCGCGGCGCGCGATGTAAGGTCCTCGCGGATTTCGCGGTCAGGCCAATCCCGCGCAAGTACTTGGCGCACCGACTCCGGTCCTTCACTGTCGATGCTCCCGGTTGTTGCAGCTACCCACCGGGCGAGGATCCGCGCGGGAGCCTGAATCAGTACCGCGTGGCGCTCGGTCGCGCCGGGGAGCGGATGCAGCCGAAAGCAACCGTCTGCGGGAGTCGAGTCCGGCGCGCCATTTTGAGCTGCGGGAGAGGCGATGTCGGAGACCATCACGACATCCTCCGAATGTGTCTACCAGTTCTACGGCTGATCGTAAAGCCAATATAGCCGGATCACGCCGCTCGGCCCAAGGAAGCCCTTCAGTGGAGCAGGCCTGAGCGGGGAGCGGTTACTGGCGGAGGCGAGCCCGAGTCCCAAGGTTTCAAAATTCAGAGGAGCTTCGGCCATGCCGCGTTTCACGTGAAAACAAGCCCGCAGGCTCGATCCGATTCAGCGCTTCTCGAAGGCGCGTTCAAGACGGATGCCGCCGATTCGGCGAGAACTCCTTGAGCGGCCCTCAAGCGTCTCGGACGGTCGAAACTGATACAATCCGGCAGCTGAAGGGACGCCGCGCGCAGAAAGCTCTAGACAACATTCGGCGTCGTCGGTTGGCGCTTGCGTCTCTACATTTTCTCGTTGCGACATCAATATCACTCTTCCCGACAACAGGTAAACGATGAACATCCGTCTTTTTTCGGTGCTTCTCGTCGCAGCTTCCCCGCCGCTGGGTGCGATGCAGAGCCCGGTCGCGTTGGACGATTTCGGCGCCCTGAGCGCGCGCGGCATCGGGCCGGCGGGCATGAGCGGACGGGTTTCCGATATTGACGTGGCTCGCCAAGACCCGAATCTGATCTTTGTCGCCGCGGCGACCGGCGGAGTGTGGCGCTCCAGGGATCGGGGGCTTACTTGGACGCCGGTCTTCGACGAGGCGGGAGTGCAGAGCATCGGCGCCGTGGCGGTTGCGCCGTCGAACCCGGACATCGTCTGGGCGGGAACCGGAGAGGGCAATCCGCGAAACTCCGCCGGCGTGGGCGCGGGCGTCTTTAGGAGTCTGGACGGAGGGAATAGCTGGGAGCTGATGGGCTTGGAGCGCTCGGAGCGGATTCACCGCGTTGTGATCCACCCCGAGGATCCATCCACGGTCTACGTCGGCGCCATGGGCCCCGCCTGGAGCGACGGCGAGGAGCGCGGCGTATACCGCACCCGAGACGGAGGCGAGAGCTGGGAGAGGGTGCTCTATCGGGATGCGACGACGGGCGTCGCCGACTTGGTCATGGATCCCCGCAACCCCTCAAAGCTCTTTGCCGCCATGTGGTCGTTTCGCCGAACGCCGTGGTCCTTTCGCTCCGGAGGAGAGGGAAGCGGCCTCTTCGTCACGCGCGACGGAGGAGATAGCTGGGAGCGGATCGACGAGGCAAGCGGGATGCCTCAAGGCGAACTGGGACGGATTGGCGTCGCGATTGCCCGCTCCATCCCGAACGTGGTCTACGCCTTGGTGGAGGCGGAGCGCAACGCGCTGCTTCGATCTACGGACGGCGGGGATAGTTGGCGCGTCGTCCGCGACGACCCGGGAACGTCGCCTAGGCCATTCTATTACGCAGATCTCAGGGTCGACCCCCTGAATGAGAACCGACTCTACAGGCTGAGCAGCGTCGTGGAGGCGAGCGAGGACGCGGGTCGCAGCTTTCGGGTCGTGGTCCCCAGCCGCATTGTCCACGGAGACATCCACGAGCTCTGGATCCACCCCGAGGATCCGCGGTACATGATCTTGGGCGAAGACGGAGGGATCGCCGTCAGCTACGACAGGGGCGATCACTGGCGTTTCGTGGAAAACCTGCCGCTCGCGCAGTTCTACCACCTGGACGTAGACATGTCGGTGCCCTTTCAGGTCTACGGGGGCCTTCAGGACAACGGCTCCTGGCATGGCCCGATGACGACGTGGTCGGAGCGCGGAATTATGAACCTGCACTGGACGCGCGTCGGAAGCGGCGACGGCTTTCGCACGCTGCCGGGCGCGGGGGATCGCGACGGGTACTCGATGTCCCAGGGAGGCAATCTCTATCGCTTCGACCGCGAGACCGGCAACAGGACCGTGATCAGGCCGACTCATCCGGACGGCGCCCAGCTGAGATTCAGCTGGAACGCCGCCCTGCACGCCAGTCCGCACGACCCCGAGACTCTCTACTTGGGCTCTCAGTTCGTGCATCGTACCCGGGACCGGGGCGCATCGTGGGAGATCATCTCGCCCGATCTCACGACCAACGATCCGCTCAAGCAGCGTTGGAGGGAAAGCGGCGGACTGACGATTGATGCCTCCGGCGCCGAGGCCCACACGACGATCCTGTCCATCCAGGAAAGTCCGGTGACGCCCGGCGTCATTTGGGCGACGACCGACGACGGCAACGCGCAGGTCACCGAGAACGGCGGCGCGACCTGGACGAACGTCGGAGAAAACGTTCCGGGCGTGCCCGAGGCTGCTTGGGCGCCTCACGTCGAGCCGTCCAGCCATGACGCCCGGACGGCGTACCTGGTCTACGACGACCATCGGCGCGGCGACTGGACTCCGTACCTCTACCGGACGCGAGATCTGGGGAATCGCTGGGAGCGGCTGGACTTAGAGGGAGTTCAGGGATTTGTCCACACCCTGGAGGAGGACCCGGCGGAGCCCCGCCTCCTCTTTCTCGGCACGGAGTTCGGGATGTACGTCTCGATGGATGGAGGCAGCTCTTGGGAGCGGTGGGAGAGCGGTCTTCCCCCCGCGCCCGTACGAGGCATCGTAGTTCACCCGAGGGATCATGCCCTGGCGATCGGCACGCACGGGCGCGCCGCCTACATCATCGACGATGTCCTTCCCCTGCGGGCCTTGGCGGCGGACCCTTCGGTCGCCGCAAAGCCGCTCCACGCCATTGAGCCGCAGCCGGCCATCCAGTACTTGGAGGCGGAGGCCCCGGGGTACCGCTCAACGGGCCACGCCATGTTCATGGGGGAGCGCAGGCCCTACGGCGCCTTGCTTCACTACTGGATGGCGGACGCCGTCGCCGAGAGCGTCCAGGTCGAGATACAGGGCCCTCGCGGAGAGACGACGCGCCTGCTCCAGGGGCCCGCGTCCAAGGGCCTGAATCGAGTCGTTTGGGATCTGCGGGGCGTCCCCGAGGGAGTAGAAGGACTTTCGCCGGACGAAGCGGGGACCGCGCTGCCTCGCGCGCTGCCCGGACGCTATCGCGTGGAATTCAGATCCAAGGACGATGTCGCTTGGGCAACCGTGCTCGTCGAGCCGGACCCCCGCATTGAGTTCTCGACCGATGATCGGCGCCAAAGGATCTTGGCGCAGGCGGAGATGAGTTTGCGGGTTCAGGCGGCTCGAGAGGCGGAAGATCGCGTGGAGGAGGTCCTCGCGTCGGTGCGCCGAATCCAAATGGAGTTGGCGGAGGAGGACAGAAGCGAGCTTGTCCAGCGAGCGCAGGCGCTTGCCGACGAGCTCGCCGCTCTGGCTGAGCGCCTCTTTACGGGCCCCGCCTGTCAGGGAATGTGTCGCGCGGACACGCCGCTTGGGCGGGTCGCGGCGCCGGCGCGACGGATAAACAGCGGCCTAGGAGCCCTGACGGATACGGATCGAGCCGCGATGCGCGAGTCGGAAGCCGCATTGGACGCGCTCTTGGAGAACGTGGACCAGATGATCTCCGGCGAAGTCGCGGCGTTCGGAGAAGCGCTCCGAGAGGCGGGACACACCGGCCTCCCCGAGCTATGGAGACGAGACCGCTAGCTCCGCCGCTCGAGGTCGCCGGGATCCGTTCGGGCTTCTACGAACCGGCCCCTTCCGATTCCGGCGACAGGGCGTCCACTGCGCGCGCCAGCTCGTCGTAGGAGGCTGGATCCACTTGGTTGAAGGAAGGAATCACCTTTGCGACCCGGCCGTCGGGTCCGACGACGATCACGGCGCGGCTGCCCACCATCCCGTTGTCTCGGGGATTGCCCCCGAAGGCGGCGTAGGCCGCGCCGTCCGGATCGCTGCCGAAGGCGAAGGGGAAGTCCTCGGAGCCGAGCCAAGAAGCCTGCTCTTCCGGCGAGTCGTTCGACACGCCGAGCAGCACCACGTTCTCGCCGTTGTTGAAGAGCTCTGCGTACTGATCACGGTACGCTCTCATTTGGACCGTTCAGCCACGCGTCCGTACTCGAAAGAAGAACGCAAGCACGACAGTCTCGCCCCGGTAGTTGGAGAGCCGAATCGGATCCCGGAGCACTCCGTGACGCGTCGAGCCGGTCATTTCGATGTCGGGAGCCATCTCTCCCTCGGCGATCAACTCCTGCTCCTGCGCGCCCGCGCCGGATCCCCAGAGGATTGCCAAGGCCGCCGCCGGTCCGATGATACGCTTCATTCAACTCCGCCTTTCGCCATCCAGCTGTTCCGAAGTGGTTGGGCGCCTGGTCGAAGGCGCGCTGCCGCAAGTTACCCGATTTTGAACAGGAGCGGGCCGAAGACCGACGCGCTTTCTTTCGACGACCTTGCCCGCCCGGTACATTGAGCGGACCGCTTCAACCAAACTCGCGCCCAGCGCGCGTCCGAAACTCACTTCCCGGAGCGCCCAGTGAGGGATCCGAATTCCGCCGAATGCAGGTGGGCCGCTGTATGCGCCCTGCTCTTCATCCTCCTTCCTCCGGCGCCCGCGAACGGACAGGAGTGGCGCTACTGGGGAGCCGATGCTCAGAGCACGCGGTACGCGCCGCACGACCAGATTGACCGCTCCAACTTCGACTCGCTGGAAGTTGCTTGGATCTGGAGGGGCGACAACTTTAGCCCCGAGGCCAACCCGATGCTGCGCGCCACGCCGATCTACGTGGACGGCGTCCTGTACTCGGTTGCCGGCACGCGCCGGACCGCCGTGGCGATCGATCCGGCGACGGGGGAGACGCTCTGGACCTTTCGAGAGCCCTCCACGAAGCGGTGGGAAGACTCCATGCGCAAGGACTACGGGAAGGGGGTGGCGTATGCGGACCCCGGAGGACGCCCGACGATCTACTTGGTGACGCCCGCGTTTTTCCTCCATGCGCTGGACGCGCGGACCGGACATCCGGTCGAGGGTTTCGGGGAGGGAGGCGTCGTGGACCTCCTGAACGACTTGGGTCCGTGGGAGCACGATCGCGACGAGGGCTTTCCGCCGGAGGTGGGGTATATCACGAACTCGTCGCCTCCGATCGTGAGCAATGGCGTCGTCGTTGTCGGAAACTCTCATGAGCAGGGGTACTACCAAACGCGCAAGGAGAATGTCCCGGGAAACATCTTGGCGTACGACGCGGCGACCGGCGAGCACCTCTGGACCTTTGACGTGATCCCGGGAGAGGGCGAGTTCGGAAACGACAGCTGGGAGAACGACGCGTGGTCTTGGACGGGCAACGTCTCGGCATGGGCGCCGCTTTCCGCGGATCCCGAGCTGGGCTTGGTGTATGTCGTCACGGATCCTCCCACGGTCGACTACTACGGGGGCTTTCATCCCGGCGACAATCTCTTCGCCAACACCATCCTCGCGTTGGATGCGCGGACCGGCGAGCGGCGGTGGCATTTTCAGACGGTGCACCATGATGTGTGGAACTACGACAACCCCACCGCTCCGGTGCTCGCGGACGTAGTGGTGGACGGGCAAGCCGTGCCTGTGCTGGCGCAGGCGACGAAGCAGGGGTGGGTCTACGTGCTCAACCGGGCGACGGGCGAGCCGGTCTGGCCCATTGAAGAGCGAGCCGTGCCGCAGTCGGACGTGCCGGGCGAGAAGCTCTCTCCGACTCAGCCTTTCGTCACCAAGCCGGCTCCTTTCGAGATCCAGGGGATCAACGAAGAAGCGCTCATCGACTTTACGCCGGAGCTGCGACGGATGGCGCTTGAGATCGTCTTTGACTTTCGAATGGGGCCGCTCTTCAATCCGCCGTCCATTGAGGGCGCGCCCGACGGGACGGTGGCGTCCATTCACTGTCCCGGCGCCAACGGAGGCGCGAACATTCCCGGCGGCGCGGCGCTGGATCCCGAGACGGGCGTCCTATACGTCGCTTCTACGAGGGGGTGCAGCGCGCCCAGGCTCGTGCCCGGAACGGATGTCGATCCCGACTCCAACGTGGAATGGGTAAGCGTGGGGCCCGGGGGCGTAAGGGGTCCCGAAGGGCTGCCGCTGCTCAAGCCGCCCTACGGCACGATTACGGCCATCGACCTCAATACGGGCGAACACGCTTGGCAAATTCCCAATGGGACGACGCCCGACGCCATTCGAGACCACCCCCTGCTGCAAGGCGTGGAAGTGGAAAATACCGGCGCGCGCTCCCACGCCACGAAGGTGATCACGCGCACGCTGCTCATCTACGGCGAGGGAAGATCGGGGAGGCCCATCCTGCATGCGGTGGACAAGGCGACCGGAGAGGAAATCGCGAGCGTGGAAATTCCGGGACCGACGCTCACCGCGCCGATGACCTACATGCACGACGGGACGCAGTACATCGTCGCGGCGATCGGCACGCGCGGAATGGCGGGATCGCTGGTCGCGCTGAGACTGCCTAGGGACTAGGGCGGACTAGAGCTTCCGACAGCTTCCCGACCGGCCCGAACCGTCGCGGGGTCTTGGACGATGAAGATTCGAAACCCCTCTTCGATCCGACGGGCGATGTCGTTTTGGCTTGCGGTGATGCCGCAGGGCGCGCCGTGGCGGCGGCAGGCGGCCAAGATACGCTGAATCGCCTCCTCCACGAGGACGGAGTCGCCGGCGTAGGCTCGCCTCAGGTCGCCGGGGCCCGCAAAGATCGCGTCGATCCCTTGGACCGCAGCGATCTCTTCAACGCTCTCCACTCCTACTACGTCTTCCACGATCAGCATGGAGATCGCTTTTGCCGGCGCCATGCGACTGGCCGCGAGCGCCTCTTCCCGCGACCGCGCGTGCGGGAACACGATCCCCCCGACTCCAGCTTGCAGCGCCAGCGCGACGCGCTTTGCCGCAGCCTCCACGTCTTGGCCGATCGGCGGCACGCGCAGCATCAGGGGAGGCGGTGGCTCTGCGCCCGCGCCTTCGCGCATGCCGACCATGAAGGACTGGAGGCCTTGGATGTCAAACGGGAGTCTCTCCAAAGAGTAGAAGACGAAGTCCACGTCCGCGCTGCCCCGCGCAACGCCTCCGGCGCGGCTCTGTTCGCCGGGAAAGATGCCGAAGACGACTTTGCCTTCGGCGAGCAGCCGGTCAATTTCAAGGCGATGCTCTCCGGGCATCTGCTGGTCGGAGGCCGCGCAGCCAGCCGAAAAAAGGCAGGCGGCGCACCACCAGACGACGAGGCGCGGGACGCCGCGCGGGAAAGCATGACCGTGAGAGCGGGTTTCCGGGAGCAGGTCGACGACTCCGATGAGAGCGGGGGCTGAGACGGGTTGGCCAATGAGCACTTTAGTCTGCGGAATGCGGCTGCGCAACGCCGGTGGTCGATTGCGAGATCGCGTTTCGCCCATCATCGTTGACAGCGTAGTAGTGTCGTTCTGGTCGGTCGAGACCGGTCTCAAGCGCGCGAAAATGGCGCGCTGGGCGCCCGCAGCTGTGCTCTTGATCTTTCTCGGATGCCGCGATTCGGCGCGCGTTAACGCGGCTCCTTCCGATGCCGGGCCCAGCGTGATCGCGGTTGACAGCTTGCTTCTGAACGAGGTGGAGGGTCTCTATATTGGCAATCCCGCCACATTGGTCGCAGAATCAAGGGAGGACGGCTCCTTCTTGGTGGCGGACTTTTTCGAAGACAGGATTCTGCGCTTTGATCGAGACGGACTTTTTCGCCAGAGCTATGGCCGCCCCGGAAATGGTCCTGGCGAGTTCATGGACCTTGGGGTCGTTTTTTTCCTAAGCGATACCGTGGTCGTGGGCGTTGACGATCAGCGCAGGCTGTTTCATTTATTTCACCGGGATAGAGGGAGCTTTCTGGAAAGTCAGTCCTATTCTGGCATCTCAGGAATGAACGGCTATTCGAGGGTAGGAGAATCGGTGGTGTTTCCCTCAATGGAACAGCAAGCACTTACCTCGGTTGCGATCTGGTCTGTCCCGGATCGCGAGATCGACTACGTGATTCCCCTGCCGGACGAGTACGTACGTTCGATGACTCGTCCCGACGGATTTGTGGGAATGTTCGCTGGATTTCTCCCATATGGCGCCTTGACGGCTTGGCCCGACACCATTGTGTCGGGCATGAGCGGCCTAAATCACATCGTGGTATCGACATGGGACGGGACCGTCGTCGACACGCTAGACCCTCCAGCTGTACGTAGGAGGGGCGTGCCTCGAGACATCCAGACGCGTATGGATGCGAACGAAATACCAGGCGGGCAACAGGGAATCTACGAGTATAATTCCGTACTGATGGGCGTCCACCGGTTGTCTGACGGGTCAATCGTGCTGCTGCACCACGATGCCGCGCTCGAGGGGGAGCTGCCTCTCGGAACAGTCACGTCGGACATCTACCTGAGCGTCATTTCACCGGACTTCGACAGCGTGTGCGTGGACGGTCTCGTGCCCCACTTCAAGTCGATGCGTGCAATCCACTCGGTTGAGCGCGACACGCTTTTTCTTCTGGACCGAAGAGTAGACGAGGAGGAGGGACGGATGGACAGCTGGATCCGCATGTACCGCATCGACACGTCCGATTGTGCATGGATTCCGTTGGAATAACCAGGTGCATTCTTCACGGAAGCCACTGGCAGCCTGTTCATTAAGGGCCATTGCCGCAGCAATCGTTCTGTCAGCGGCTGCCTCGTGCGGCTGGGGTATCGAGTCGCCGGCGCAGTGGACCTTGGACTCGGGGGCGACGCTAGGATCGCTCTTCGAAGAGGGAGAAGTCGGCGTCGTCTTGGCGCTTGACCCCGCGCAGATCTTCACCTGCGCCAATTTGCTTGCCCAGTGGCTTGACTGGAGAGAGGAAGACCCTGGCCGCTTCGCGCTTGTATTGTCGCGGCGTGCGCACGATTGGGAACGCAAACGACTGGCGGTTCTGCCGGTGTCGGGAGTTCTCGCTCCAGAAGCGAAAGCCGCTTGGCTGCCCGTGGAGCTGGCGCTCTAAGATGGAGTACCGCTCTACCAAGCAGCTAGGCTCGGGGGCGTTGGGACGACCGAATCGCTGCTTGCGCTGCGCAGTCAGACACTGAGCGATGCAGTTGCCCTGCTTGTTCCAGAATGATCGAAGCGCGCTCAAATCCGCCGGCGGAGCGATAAAGTCTGAGGTAGGCTTCGGTGCCACCTGAGGCAGGACGGCGTAAGCCAGGGTCCTACCTGCGGAAAGGTCTGGACCTTGTCCCAGGGACGGATTCGTCGACCCGGAGCGGCATGACATCTTGCAAGATCACGACGCGCCGGACTTCGAGTTCCGCCCCCATGTACAAGAATCGCCGGTTGCTTCGCGTCCAAGCCACGATAGATTTATCAAGAGCCCAAGGGGCTCCGGCGGGTGCGGCGCGCCAAGCGGGGCGTCTGCATCTTTTACCTTTCCGATAGGAGCAAGAACGTGAAAAACAGGCTCATCATTGGGTGTGCGGCAGCAGCCACGCTGCTTGCGGCGGGTTCAGCGCAGACCGCTGGAGCACAGGCGCATCGACATATTGGGCACGTCGCGGACGAGTTTGCGGATACTCCAGACAACGCGGGTCTGCTCGCCGTGGCGCAGGCGGAGGCGGAGATCGCGGCGCAACACGCCCGATTGGCGGCGGGCGCGGGCGACCTTGGCGGGATTCAGCGCCACGCGATGCATGTCTCCCACGCCTTGGACCCCGAGACAGCGGAGAGAGGACCGGGGAAGGGGTACGGCGTCGTGCGAGCGGCGGAGGGCGCGGCGCGACACATTACGATGGCCGGCGGCGCGGATGACGCTTCGGACGCGGTAAAGGCGCACTCCGAGCATGTCGCCACGGCCGCAGGCAACGTCGTTGGCTGGGCAAGGGAGGCCTTGGAGATCGCGGCCGGCATCGGGAACGCCGGCGATGTCGCCGGCGCGACGGAGATGGCTGAGCGAATGAGCGAGCTCTTGCAGCGGATTCTGTCGGGCACCGACGCCGACGGCAATGGTCGCGTGTCTTGGGGAGAGGGCGAGGGAGGGTTGGAGCAGGCGGCGACCCACCTTCGCCTGATGAAGGAAGCGGAGGGTCTGGGTTAGGATCTGACGGAGCGGGCGCGCGTAAGTAGCCGACCCAAGCGAGAACACACTACCGGGGGTTTGCATGTGCGGCGACCTAAAGACGGTCAAGCTGCGCCGGAGATTTTGGGGATGGGCGGCGCTCCCCTTGGCGCTTCCGCTGGCGGGAGCGCTCTCGGATCTGTCGCCGGAGGGTCTTGGACCTGCCGGGGCCACGCAGGAGCAAACCGACACCACCTATAGCGGGCACGTGCTGCCGATCTTCGAGGCGATGTGCGCCCGATGCCACGGCGGCCAAGACGAAGACGGAAGCGTGCGCACGGAGGCCGGCCTGAACGTGATGGATTACGAACGGCTGATGATGGGCTCCGAATGGGGAACCGTGATCGAGGCGGGCGATGTCGAAGGCAGCTACCTGTATGACCTAGTGGCGGCGGGCGACATGCCGGAACAAGGACCGGGGCTGACGGAGGAGGAGCTGGCCATCGTTGCGGCTTGGATTAGGCAGGGCGCGCGGAACAACTAATCCGCCGAAGGACGGCCCGGAGGCAGGGCCGTTTCGGCGTGCGGGCGATCTTTGGGCCAGCCGCGCGAGCCGAGGAGTGATGACTACTTGCCCGGCGACGCTCCCCGCCTTCGAATTGCTCGAACCTCCTCCTTGAGCTCCTTAAGCCGCACGGTACGTTGGGCCCCACTGTCGCTCCTGAGCGAGAGCGTCTCGTTCAGGACGTCAATGGAGGTCACGGTCTCGCTGCCTTGGCGAGTTCGCATGCGGCGACCGACCCTGGGAAAATTCCGTCTAGCCTCGACATACGCGTCGTGCTCGTAGAGCAGGCAGCACATTAGGCGTCCGCAACAGCCCGAAATCTGTCCGGGATTGAGCTTGAGGTTCTGCTCGCGAGCGAGCTGAAGGCTCACCGGCCGAAGCTTGGGGAGCCAAGTTGTGCAGCAAAGCTCCCTGCCGCAGCGTCCGACCCCGCCGAGTATTGAGGCTTCTTCCCGCACGCCGATCTGACGCAGCTCGATGCGGGTCCGAAACACCTTCGCTAAGTCGCGCACCAAGGCCCGAAAGTCCACCCGCCGCTGGGCGGTGAAGTAGAGGATCAGCCGTCTCTTGTCGAACTGCCAGCAGGCGTCAGTGACCTTCATCCTCAACCCGCGACTTCGCACATGGGCGCGGGCCGCAAGACAGGATCGAACATCCTTCTCCTTGAGTCCGCTTGCCGTCTTCACCTCCACCGATGTCGCAAGGCGGACGACGCTTCCCTTGGGTTTCGGGGTCGCGCACCCGGTCGAGGACGAACACTTGCGTTCCGCGACTTGGCCTAGCGCGGAGACGCGTCCGAAGTCTTCCCCGTTTCTGGATGCGACGATGACGGGGTCGCCGGGCCGGAGCTCCAACTCGCTGAAATTGTAGTACCGCTTGCGGGAATTCCTTAGGCGGACCTCCGCGAAGCCAGGCACGTCGTCAGACTCGGCCCCAGGCTCCCATGTCTTCAAACTTGGCCCACCGCTCCTCCAGTACGCGTCCGATGGGCCTGCTCTCGAGCTTGTCCAAGTGGGCGAGCAGTCGGGCGCCCACCGTCTCGAAGAGCTGGTCGGGATCCTTGTGGGCTCCTCCCGGGGGTTCCTTGATCACTTCGTCGGCGACCTTCATTTCGAGCAAGTCGGATGAGGTCAGCTTAAGAGCCGTGGCGGCCTCGTCGCGGTGATCCGCCGACCGCCAGAGAATGGCGGCGCACCCTTCGGGCGAGATCACGCTGTAGACGGAGTACTCCAGGAGCAGGATGCGGTCGGTGACTCCCAGCGCGAGAGCGCCTCCCGAGCCGCCCTCGCCGATGACCAAGGAAATCGTGGGCACGCGGAGACGCGCCATTTCCCGCAGGTTCGTGGCGATTGCCTCGGCTTGACCTCGCTGCTCGGCGCCGAATCCCGGGTACGCCCCCGGCGTGTCGATCAACGTCACGACGCTCCGCCCGAACTTCTCCGCCATCTTCATCAGGCGCAGGGCCTTGCGGTACCCTTCCGGGTGCGGCATCCCGAAGTTGCGTTTCAGGTTTTCCTTCATGTCGCGGCCCTTCTGATGGCCGATGACCATGACGGATCGGCCGTCCAGCCGAGCCCAGCCGCCGACGACCGCTTCGTCGTCGCCAAAGCGGCGATCGCCCTTAAGCTCGAACCAATCCGTGAAGATGGCACGGACATAATCCAAGGTGTAGGGTCGCTGCGGATGACGCGCAACCTGCACGCGTTGAATTGGCTCCAGATTCCGGTAGGTCTCGTCGCGAAGCAGCTCGAGCTTCGCGGTGAGCAGACGAAGCTCGTCGGACATGTCGACGCCGCGGCGCGCCGCCGAATTCCTCAGGCGCGTGATTTGCTCCTGCATGTCGACAATTTCTTGCTCGAACGCGAGCGGGGCAGCAGCTGTCAAGATCCGTGTCGCCTACCGATTGCCGCGAGAAAGTACGAACCAACGTGACAGGAAGGATACCATAGCCGAATGGGCCTGTCCAACGGGAGGCGGTCGACCGCGCCCGACAAGACGCCCGGAAGAAGCTTGATCGGCGCCTGCGCCGATCAAGCCCGCGAACGGGCGCGCCGGTTATCGCCTCGCATCGTAGATTCGCTGCTGAACCCTATTGACCATTCCTCGCGCAAAGGCGATCGCATGAAACTCAGTCGCGCGGCATCCGCGCGGATTCCATTCCGCGTCTTCTTCCCGTGCCTTTGGGCAGTGGCTGCGCTTCCCGCCGCGAGTTGCGCGCAAACGCTGGCCAACCCGACCGAAGACCCGCGATTCGCGCAGGCGCTCGACCTCTTCGAGGCTTGGCTCGACGGGTGGATGGCCTACGAGAAGGTCCCGGGCGTATCCGTTGGCTTGGTGCGGGGCCAAGACCTTCTCTGGGCGGACGGATACGGGTATGCCCATCCTGAGAGCCAGATTCCAGCGGACGCTTCCACGGTGTATTCCATCTGCTCGATATCGAAGCTGTTTACCTCGATCGGCGTGATGCAGCAGCGAGACGAGGGCAAGCTGCGGCTGGACGATGCCGTGTCCTCGCTCCTTGATCAGTATCAGGTGGAGCAGCGTTTCCCGGACCGGGGACCGGTCACGGTGGAGGGGATCCTCACCCACTCCGCGGGTCTTCCGCGGGAATCGGCGCACCCGTACTGGACGGGCCCCGAATATCCGTTTCCTACTCGCGAGGAGGTGGTGCTGGGGCTGGCGTCCCAAGAGACCCTTTACCCGCCCAGCCGGACCTTTCAGTACTCCAACTTGGGGATGACGCTCGCAGGGCAGCTCGTCGAGGCCGCGTCGGGCGAGGAGTACGACGCGTACGTTCGGAGCAGAATCCTCGAACCTCTCGGGATGACGAGCACCTTTACCGACATTCCGGAGGAACACCGGAGCGGCCTGCTCGCGACCGGATACACCCGTGTGATGCGGAGCGGAGAGCGAAGGATCGAGGAGTTCTTTCAGGCGAAGGGAATTGCGCCCGCCGCCGGCTTTGCCTCTTCGGTAGAGGATCTCGCGCGCTTCGCCTCTTGGCAGTTTCGGCTGCTGGAGGCGGGGGGATTCGAGGTGCTGGACGCCAACACACTGCGAGAGATGCACCGGGTTCACTGGGTGGATCCGGACTTCGAAACGCATTGGGGGCTTGGCTTCGCCGTCTCCAACCGAGAAGGCAGGGCGGTGGGCCACGGAGGGAGCTGCCCGGGTTTTCGCTCAACCTTTCAGATGTGGCCGGACCAAGAGCTCGCAGTGATCGTCCTGATCAATGCCCAGGGGGTAAACCCAGGATCGGTCCTGACCAACGTCTCCGAGACCTTGGGGAAGGCGCTGAAGGAGATCGGCGGTGACTCCGACGCCGGATTTCGGCGAAACGCCGGGCTTCGAGAATACGAAGGCCTCTACGAATCCACTTGGGGCGAGACCAGAGTGATTCGATGGGGAGAGTCGCTGGCCGCAGTTAGTCTTCCGTCGCAAAATGCAGTCCGCTCCATGACGAAGCTGACTCGCTCGCCGAGCGATCCCGACGTGTTCTTTCGCGCAAGGGACGACGGCCTCCAAGGCGAAGCCTACGTCTTCCATCGAGCGGATGGGGCGGTCGACCGCTTTTCGGTTCATGGCAATTTCTCGCGTCGAGTGAGGTGAAGCGGCGCGGCGGAGGGCGCTTGGAGAGCGATTGTCCAGACGGAAGGCAGTGAAGCGGGCGCCTTCGATGCGCGTTGCAAGGCGTTCTTGTTCTTGCGCGCTTCCTTGAGGCGTACGGTTACTGAGTTCTTGGCCTGGTCGGTTTGCCGCCGTGGACGCTGGGTTCGGCGCACCACTGCGTGCGCAGAAGGGCGAGAGACGTCTGGACGCGCTCCGGCAGTTCAAGCATGCGGACGAGGACGGCGCGGTCCAGCTCCGCGCGGACTTCGTCGCGGTAGGCTTCGTTGGCCGGTAGCATCGGGCGATCCTTGAACTCTTCAAAGATCTCCTTGGCCCGATTGATCTGCTCCGGCGAGAGCCTTCGCGGGTCGAGCGCGGGCAGCTCCGGCAGCCTGGATATCGTCAGAATGGCCCGGCCCTGCTGCTGTCTGGATCCCCTCCACCAGAAGGACATCAGGCCGAGCGTCGTGTTCGCCCAGAGGAGGACGGGGTAGTCCCAGTCCGGCGACGCCATCTGAAAGCTCGGCCACGCCTGTCCGCCGATCACAGCCTCCGGCGTGAAGCACGCGGCGAGGCTCTGCGAGTTGAGCCGGAAGCCGCGGCTGAAGTGAAGCCTGGCCGCCGCCGCGTCCCAGATGGCGACGGCGCGATCTTCGCAGCCGTCCCGCACCCGGCCGGCACTGTCGGGGCGCACCACCAGACAGCGCTCGCTTGACGCATCGTGGCCCCAGAGGACGGGGTACGTCGGCGGCTGCTCGGCCGCGTCCAAGCCCGCGATGTCGAACGGACCGCGCGGCGCGCCGTCCGGCTGAACGCCGTTGATGTCTCGATCCACGGGTCCCCGCTTCCCGAGCTCGCCCAGCGCGGCCATCGGAATGGAAACCGCCTTCGCCCAGCGCGGCGGCTTGAAGCTCCCGCCAATCAGCTCCCGCATCGTCGCGGCGAGACGCGGATTCGCGACGCCGGCGGCGCCGCTGTCCGTCAGCGAGTCCTTTACGTAGCTGCCCAGGTGAACCTCCCCCGCGCTCAGCCATCCAGAGGCGGGCGCATCGGGATCCAGCCGCGCCCGAATCGAGCGCGCCGCCTCGACCGCCTCGACCGGACTCCTCGGCCTGCGAAGCAGATTCGCGAAGAGCGCCGGACCCTTGACCCCGGGCGCCTCCCTCTTCCTTCCAACCAGCAGCGCCTCGCCCATCCCCGTGTCCGCGGAGAAGGCGCGATCCGTCTGCCCCGTCGCAGCCAAGCTCACGACCACGACATTCTCGTACTCGGCCTCGACCATCTCCCTGGCCGCCCGCCAAGAGGCGCCCTGCGCAAAGGCCGCGGGCAACACCAGCGCAATCGCGCCCCCCGGTCGCGTCTTCGCGTGCGCGAGCTGCAAAAAGTTGGACGCCAGACCCGCGTTTCCGTGGCCGGTCCTTGCCTTCGTCCTCGCGCGAATGCTCCTCAGGCGCGTCGACATCGCGCGCTGCTCGTCGCGCGTGTTCCCGAAGCCCGCAAAGGACGGAACCGGCACGTCCGCCTTCTCGTGGTTCGTCGGACGCGTGAAGGGGGGATTCATGATCGCAAGATCCAGCGATCCGTGCGGCACGTCCACATGCGCGTCCTTTCGATCCGCCCGATCCCCCCGCGCCTGCCGCTGCCCCGTCCCGAACAAGAGCGCGTTTGCGTCGTGCGCCTCGTCCAGAAGATCCAAGGAGCCGATCGAAGCCGCATGGTGCTCTCCCTCGGACGGCATGCCGTACGGCATCGTGTACACCCTGGTGTCCTCGAAGACGACATCCGGATGCGCCATCGAGAGGTTGGACGCCGTCAGGTGCGTCGCCGCCGGCATGATGTCCGCCGCAATCATCCCGTTTTCCATCATCCCCGCGTGCAGCAGCGCGTCGTCGCCCCCCGTCCGCCGATGCCGGCTCAAAACGCCCTGGTAAGCCGCCAGCAGCAGCGCGCCCGTGCCGCACGCGAGATCGCCGATCCGCAGCGCCTCGACCTCCGCGCCGTCGCTCCAATCCACGCCCAACTCGGGAATCGCCAGCTCCGCCAGCAGCGTCGACGAGTTCGGCAGCGTGTAAAAGGTCGCAAGAAACTTCCGATCCGCAATCAACCGCTGAAACATGCGCCCCGAAAGATCGCCCAGACTCGTCGCGCCGATCTCCCGAAGTCGACTCGTCGCCTTCACGAGCTGCTCCATGACTTGAGGGAACACCGCGGCGCGGATCGTCACCAGCAAGTCGTAGGCGATTCCAAAGATCGGCCAGTAGTTCGTCCGTAGAATTTTGAGCCAGCACCGAGTAAAGGAGTCCGCATAAAAGTGCCCGTCGCGGCTCCTGAGCTTCTCGAGAGGCGGAATTCCATGGTGTCCCGTGAGCGCGGAGTGGCAGATCACGGCGCTGGCTATGATCGCCATGCCCATGCGCGTGGTCTGCTCGCTGTCCTCTTGGTGAAGCTCCTCGGCCATCATGTCCAAGACGCCTCGAGGACCCGCAAGCGCCTCGCTCCGAAAGATGTGCGCAGCGATGCGAACACAGTCTTCCAAGACCGCAAGGCCTCGGGCGACCAGTCTCTCGGAAATCGACACCTGCTCGACAACGGCGGCGAGGTCGTCGATGTTTCCCCGGAGCCAACCGCGCTCCGGCCAGCGGACAATCTCCTGGGCATCGCCCGAGAGAATGCACCACTCCAATGATGCGGACTTGATGGCCGTCCTCAAGTCTTCGCGCGCGCGAAGCTCCGCGCCGTATTTGAGGGCGATCGTCTGCTCAATCGGAATACCGTCCGCCTCCGGGGCCTTGCCCAGCCGAGCAGCGGCCTCCTCCTCTACGCCCACTGCGGGAGAAAACTCAGCCTCGATCACCACCGGCGCCCTTCCGGCGAGTTCGACGAGAATGTCCGGCTGAAGGGAGGGCTCGTCCACAAACACGCCCGTCCGCTCCGCCAGAGCCCGCCACCTCGGATGCTTGCCGTCCAGCACGCTCGCCAGCGCCGCGTTGACTTGGGGTTCGGTATTTCGCGGCATCATCTTCTCCCGCCCCCGAGTCTCAGAGAATTCGTCGTCGCGCGGCTGGTGCAAGCGCAAGCAGAAATATAACGATCAATCGTGTGAGAATGCAAGAATTGTGATGCCTCCCCGCATGGATGACCGCAGCTGGCCTTGAAAGCGCGAGGCGGCGATACGCCGGCTAGGCGGACCGCCAGGGCGAGCTACGACCGCGCGCGCCTCGGGTTCTTTACTGAAACCGCCGCTGAAACTCTTGGAGCGCATCCGCTCCGGGACAGAGAGCCTCAAAGTCGAGCTCGAACAGAGGCTGCTTCACGGTTTCCTGAATTCCGTGGAAATCCCGAGCTCCGTCCTCGTCCTCAATCTCTTCGACGAATAACAGCCCAGTAACGACCTCTCCCGATTTTGCGCGTTTGCGCAGAAATCCGTATACCGAATCCCGGTCCGAAGTGTCAAAGTCCGGCGGGACCTTCAGAAAGCGGATTTCCTCCCCGTTGTGCATGCGGACCACCCGATTCGCGCCCTCTTCGTAACTTGCCTTGATTTCGCGAGCGGGCGCGACGTAGTCGGCCAGCACCAGACGGCTCAGGTGACTCCGGGTGTATTGGTAGCTCTTGGTGGAGCCCTGATGGTCGTTGAAGGTGACGCACGGAGAGATCACGTCCACGAACGCAAAGCCCGGATAGGATAGCCCCGCCTTCAGAATGGGAACAAGCTGCTCCTTGTCGCCCGAAAACGCCCGCGCGACAAACCCGGCCCCCATCGTCAGAGCGAGGATGACGGGGTCAATCGGGCGTTCTCGATTGAGCTGGCCGCGCTTGGTCTTGGTCCCAATGTCGGCCGATGCCGAGAACTGGCCTTTCGTAAGCCCATAGACGCCGTTGTTTTCGAGGACGTAGAGCATCCGGATATTGCGCCTGGCGGCGTGTACGAATTGTCCCAGTCCGATCGACAGGCTGTCTCCGTCCCCAGAGACGCCGACCAGCGCCAAGTCGCGGTTTGCGGCGTGCGCCCCGGTCGTGATCGCGGGCATTCGACCGTGGAGGGCGTTGAGCCCGTGCGCGTCGTTCATGAAGTAGGCCGGCGTCTTTCCGCTGCAGCCGATGCCGGACATCTTGCCGACTCGCTCGGGGGCGATGCCGAGCTCCCAAAACGCCTCGATAAACGCCGCCGTCACGGAGTCGTGGCCGCATCCGGCGCAGAGCGTCGACATCCCGCCCTCGTAGTCCCGTCGGGTAAGGCCCAATCGGTTCTTTTTCAGCCCAGGATGATGAACTCTGGGCTTTGCGATGTAGCTCAAGCGACGCCTCCCGCTGAAGTTCGCTCGTCGTTTTCCAGGATACGCTCCGGTCGATATCTCCGATCGCGTCTACCGGCCACTCGGTCCGGCCCGATCAGCGGGCGCGCGGAAAGACCGCTGGCGGAGGGACGTAAAAAGCGCCTGGGAAGTCATCGCCCCCCAACTTGGCTTTCCCCGTCCACTCTTCGATGTCCACGCGGTACACGCTGGTGCGCTTGAGCTCGGCTTCGGTGATCCCGCGATAGTCTTGCCCGGGCCTCAGCTCCGGCGCGTACTTGTCGAGCAGCATTTGGAGCGCGTCCCTTTCTTCCGCCGAGTCCTCCACGAGGCGCCCGATCCCGAAGGCAACGACGCCGGCAAACTCGACGCTGAACTCGAGCGCTTCGTCGGCCGGAAGCAGTCGTCCCATTTCAAAGGCGGAAAAGCAGACCGGCGCGGGGCTGGAAAAAACGCTTCGCGTAAGGCCGGTCCGCGCCGTATGGATGTAGATGGCGTGCTTCGCCTGGTCGTAAACAAAGAGGTTTCCATTCTGCACGGGCTGTCCATCCCGAGCGATGGCCAGCACGCCCACTCGCGCCTGCGACACGAAGCTGCGAATCCATGTTTCGCCCTTGGCGCGGTCCCGGCGTCGGATCTTGGTCCTGTCCATGTTGAGTATGCGTCTACTTTGCCGGCCGGATGCCGAAGGAGGAGATTCGAGATGATCGAGTCCGAGGGTTCATATCGTTGTTGGCCCTACGGATGAGTGAGGATCAAACGCTCGGGAGCTACCCCTTACCGCCGCCGCGGCACGTTTGTCCTTTCGCGTCTTCAGCTTCAGATGGGGCTCCAACCCTTCAAGCACGTGGCGACTGCTCATCGGCAGCCCTCCGTAGTACAGCACCGATTCCAAGCGCTCCGGGCTCAGGGAAAGTTCCGAAGCCAATAAGCGCCGAAGCTGGCCGTCCCGGTTCTGCTCCACCACGAAGTTCACGTCGTGGGCTTGGAGAAACTGCTCAACGTCCGGGTGGAACGGGAAGGAGCGAACGCGCATGTAGTTGGCTCGAATTCCCATTTGTCGCAGCTCAAAGAGAGCCTCGCGCACCGCACCCGCGCATCCTCCGACGGTGACCAGGGATTGCGTTACCGTCGGATCGCGTTCGGCGACTGGCCTGGGCAGGAATGGGCGCGCCTTCTCGATCTTCTCTCCGATCCGATCCAGAACATCGGCGTAAGGGCCGGAGTCTTCCGTGTATCCTCCGAATCGGTCGTGCCCCGAACCGCGCGTCACGAACGCGCCCCTCCGGTCGGTTCCCGGGAGCGTGCGGGGCGCCACTCCGTCGCCGTCCGCATCGACATAGCGAAAGAACCGTCCATTCAGCGCGTCCAGCTCTTTCGGCCCCAATACCTTGCCGCGATCCCAACGGTAATTGTCGTCCCACTCAAAGCTGCGCACCGCCCAGTCGTTCATTCCGATGTCCAAGTCGGAGAGGACAAAGACCGGAGTCTGATAGCGTTCCGCGAGATCAAACGCCCGAACCGCCAGCGTGAAGCACTCGCCGGGATCGGAGGGGAAGAGGACGATGTGCTTTGTGTCTCCATGCGACGCGTACGCCGCAAACTGAATGTCCCCCTGCTGCGTCCGCGTGGGCATGCCCGTGGACGGCCCGACGCGCTGCACGTCGAAGAAAACCGAGGGGATTTCGGCGTAGTAGGCGAAGCCGATGATCTCGTTCATGAGCGAGATGCCTGCGCCGCTGGTCGACGTGAAGGCCCGGGCGCCTGCCCAACCCGCGCCCACCACCATGCCGGCCGCCGCCAGCTCGTCCTCGGCCTGCACGATGCAGTATCGTTTCCCGCCGGTCTTCGGGTCTCTTCGGAAGCGGGCGCAGTACTCGGAAAACGCATCCACCATCGAAGTGGAGGGAGTGATCGGATACCACGCCGCCACCGTCGCTCCCGCATAGAGCGCCCCCAGCGCGGCGGCGGAGTTGCCGTCGATCACGATCTTGTCGCGATTTCCGTCCATGGACTCGAATCGGACCGGGAGCGGGCAGTCGAAGGCCTCCGCAGCGTAATCGTAGCCTAGGTCCAGCGCGAGAAAGTTGGGTTCCAGAAGCTTCGGCTTTGTCGCAAAGGTCTCTCGCAGCAACGTCCTCAGGATCTTCATGTCAATTTTCAGCAGCGCGGCGAGCGCCCCCACGTAACAGATGTTCTTCATGAGGATGCGGATGCGCGCTCCCTTGAAGCGTTTTACCATCATCTTGGCGAGCGGCGCCCCGAGGAATCGCGCGTCATTGCGCTTCAGCTCCGGGGCCAATGGCCACGAAGAATCGTGCAGCACCCAGCCCCCCGAACGCACCTCCGCAATATCTCGCGCGTAGCTCGCGGGATTCATGGCGACCGCGAGGTCGAAGCTTGCCGTGCGCGCCACGTGTCCGCGCCAGCTCGCCCGAATCTCGTACCAAGTGGGAAGCCCCTGAATGTTGGAGGGGAAGAGGTTCTTTCCGGAGACCGGGATTCCCATCCGAAAGATCGACTGCATCAACAGGCTGTTGGCGCTCGCGGACCCGGTTCCGTTGACGGTCCCGATCTTGAACGCGAGGTCGTTGATCCTCTCGCGAGAGGAGGAGTTCGCTTGGCCTTGCATGTCGGGCGAGTCCATCCCGACCGCGTCCCGGATCCTCACGCGCCCAGTCCCGCGCCGGCGACCCTGGAGGGATGCTCCGCGCCCGCGTCCAATCCGGCGTACGGCTGCAGCAGATCCGATTTGCGCATATCCCAGGCCGCGGTCGGGCAGCGTTCCGCGCAGAGTCCGCAGTGAATGCAGAGGTCCTCGTCCTTTACCATGATTCGTTGGGTCTGGGGGAGCTCTTCGGAGACGAAGAGCGGCTGCTCCGGGTGCGCCCTAGGCGCCGTGAGCCGCGCCTCCACCTCCTCGCGCTGCCCATTCGCCGTAATCGTCAGGCAGTCCAAAGGACAGATGTCGATACAGGCGTCGCACTCAATGCAGAGCGGCGCCTCGAAGTGCGTCTGCATGTCGCAGTTGAGGCAGCGCTCCGCCTCCTTGAGGGTCTGGCGCAGGTCGAAGCCTTCCTCCACTTCAATGTCAATCCGCTTGAATCTCTCGCGCAGCGCGACATGGCGCATCTTTGCCCGGAGCGCCTCGTCGTAGTCGTTGGAGTAACTCCACTCGTGGAGCCCCATCTTCTGGCTGACGAGATTCATCCCTTCGGGCGGACGATCCTCAATCGCGCGGCCCTCGCAGTAGCGGTGAATCGAGATCGCTGCTTGGTGGCCGTGCTCCACCGCCCAGATAATGTTCTCGGGGCCCCACGCGGCGTCGCCTCCGAAAAAGACGCCTGGGCGCGTCGTCATGAAGGTCTTGCGGTCCACCTTGGGCATGCCCCATTTGCCGAATTCGATGCCAATGTCTCGTTCGATCCAAGGGAAGGCGGCTTCCTGCCCGATTGCGAGGATCACTTCGTCGGCCTCGATGATCTTCGTATCCAACACGGCGGCGCGAAGCCGTCCGTCCGGTCCCTCGCTCCACTCCACCAGATCGAATTCCATGCCCGCGAGGCGTCCATCCTCGACAACGAATCGAGAGGGAGAGTGATTCTCCAGCACCTGAACCCGCTCCTCCAGCGCGTCGTCCAGCTCCCAAGGCGACGCCTTGAAGTACGGCTTGGTCTTTCGCGCCATGACCTTCACGTCCCGCGCCCCAAGCCGCATCGCCGTCCGGCAGCAATCCATCGCCGTATTGCCGACGCCGATCACGAGCACGCGCTCCCCGCACTCCTTCACGTGCCCGAAGCGTACGGACTCCAGCCAGTCGATCCCGATGCTCACCTGGTTGGAATCCCGGCGGCCCGGCAGCTCTAGCTCCTTTCCCCTAGGCGCGCCCGAACCGACAAAGAACGCGTCGAAGTCCTCCTCGAGGAGGGCTGCCATCGAGTCGACGGGCGAGTTTAGTCTGAGGTCCACGCCCATTTCCAAGATGAAGTCGATCTCCTCCCAGAGGACGCGCGCCGGGAGTCGAAATTCCGGGATGTTGGTCCACATCAATCCGCCCGGCTTCGCGAGCCGCTCGAAGATCGTGACCTCATACCCCAGCGGTAGCAGGTCGTTCGCAACCGTAAGCGACGCCGCGCCCGCCCCGACGCACGCGATTCTGCGACCGTTCTTCCTAGCCGGAATCCGCGGCAGGAGCTCTCGAATGCCATCCTCCCTCAGGTCGGCGGCAACCCGCTTGAGGCGACAGATGGCGACGGGCTCGCCGTCCAAGCGCGTTCGCCTGCACACGGGCTCGCAGGGGCGGTCGCATGTCCGTCCAAGGATTCCCGGAAACACATTGGATTTGCGATTCAGGAGGTAGGACTCGGTATATCTGCCGTGCGCGATCAGCCGGATATACTCCGGCACATTGGTATGCGCTGGACATCCCCACTGGCAGTCCACCACGCGATGGTAATGGTCGGGATGAAGCGTGTCGGTGGGCTTCAGCATCGCCGTCCCTCTCTCCTGAAGACATCTCGCGAACGCGGCCCTTCGGTTCCGCTGTGCTTCCTCGGCAATATACGGTGGAGATTCTCGTGTCAGATTGGGCGGTAGAGGCCAGCCTGGCTTGCGCGCTGGCGGAGCAGCGCGAGGACCGCGTCAATCATCGGCGTCTGGACGCCCGTCATCCGCCCCAGCTCCCGCACGGCGCCGAGCGTGGCGTCAATCTCCATCGCGCGACCCCCTTCCAAGTCTTGGAGCATGGAGGTGCGGTGGCTCCCCACGGAGCGGGCCCCGCGCATCCGCTGCTCCGTGCTAATGGCCAGAGGCGTGCCGAGCGCGCCCGCGATACGACGCGCCTCCTCCATCATCGCAACGGCAAGGGCCGCAGTGTCCGCGTCCTCCACGATCTCGTTCAGCGGGGCGGTCGTGAGCGCGCTGATCGGATTGAATGAGAGGTTGCCGAGGAGCTTATGCCAGATCTCTCGCCGAATGGAGCGAATCGGCGCCCGGAGCCCCGCCCCGATGACGAGACGGGCAAGTCTGCGGGTCCGCGCGGTCTTTTCGCCTCCGGGCTCTCCAAAGGCGAAACGACTGCCGCTGATGTGGCGCACGACGCCCGGACGGGCCACTTCCGTCGCGACGTACAGGACGCACCCAATCACTCGGCGAGGGCCGATACCGGCCCAAATCCGACCGCCGGGGTCAACGCTCTGAAGAGGCGTGTCCTCGCGCGGACAGCCTGATCGGTAGAAGTACCACCAAGGCACGCCGTTCTGCGCCGTAACGACTGCGGTCTCGTCGTGGAAGAGCGCGCCGATTCGGTCGACGATTCCGGTCACGGAGTGCGCCTTTAGCGCGATGATGACGTAGTCGCACGGCCCGACATCGCTCGGATCGTCCGTACAAAAGGGGCGGGCGAGCGCCTCCGGCTCCAGACCAACGACGCGGACGCCATCTTTGCGCATTGCCTCCAAGTGGCGTCCGCGGGCAATGAGCGAGACATTTGCTCCCGACTTCCACAGCAAGGCGCCCAGGTAGGCCCCGACCGCACCCGCCCCATAGATCGCGATCTTAGCCATTCACAAGATTCCGAGGGCCTTGGGCAGGGCCTGCCGACGCACTTTTCCAGTTGCGCCGACCGGGATATCCTCCACTAGAAATATGCGCCTGGGCACTTTGAACGATGCGAGCCTTTCCTCAAGAAACGTCCTCACGTCCCGCGCGGTTACGGCGTCTCTCCCTCCAAGAGGCGCCACGGCGACCGCCGGCTCCTCGCCCAGCTTCGGATGGGGCAGGGCGAACGCGACGGCGCTTCGGATGCGGGGATGGTCCGCCAGCGCCGCGTCAATCTCCATCGGAGAGATTTTCTCACCGCCTCTGTTGATGACTTCCTTGACGCGGCCGACGAGCTCCAGATAGCCGTCGGAATCCAAACGTCCCAAATCACCGGTCCGAAACCACCCGTCCTGGAACGCGTTCGTTCCTTGGTCCCCTGCGGCGTAGCGGGGTACGACTCCCGGACCGCGCACGACGACTTCTCCGATCTCTCCGCGCTTGGGAAAGCCGCCGGCTGGGTCTTGGACCGCGATCTCGCACCCTTGGGCTATGCCTACGGTTCCGGGCTTGCGGCGCCCGGGCGGAAGCGGATTGGAGGTCATCTGGTGCGCGGCTTCGGTCATAGAGTACGCCTCGACGACCGGGGCGCCGAAGCGCGCCTCCAAGCCTTTTTGGACGGACGGCGGAAGCGGCGACGACGAAGACCGGATGAAGCGCAGGCGGGTCTTGATCGAAACGCTCCGCGAGGCTGCCCGGGCGAGGATTGCTTGATGCATGGCGGGAGACGCCGAGTACCAGGTGGCGCGGCTCTCAATGAGCCAGTTGAAGAAACGCAAGGCGCTAAAGCCCGGCGCGCAGAAGACGCTGCCCCCTGAAGCGAGCGGCGCAAGCAGAGAGGCGGCAAGGCCGTGAATATGGAAGAGGGGCATGATGCATAGAGACCGGTCGCGAGGTCCCAGCCGCAGCGTCTTTGCGATGCTATGCGCCGACGCGACGAGGTTGCGGTGAAGCAGGGGAACGAGCTTTGGGCGCGATGTCGTCCCGGATGTGTGCAGCGCGAGCGCGACATCGTCCGGTCGCGGACTCTTTGCTGGGCGAGAGGGCCCCGGGGGCTCCGGGAAAGGGCTTGCCCAACGGAAGAACCCGGCGGCGTCGCTTTCTTTGCGCTCCGTCTCCAGCACGGCGATCCCGAGCGCGCGCGCCGCCCGGCGCGCCGGCTTGGCGGATCCGCGCTCTACGATTAGGGCGCGAGCCTTCAGGTCTTTCAGGTAGTAGAGGAATTCACGCTCCACGTAGCCCGGATTCAGGGGCGCGGCGACCGCGACCGAGGACACGGTCAGGAAGACGGCGGCGAGTTCAGGCCCGGGCGCAAGCACAATCGCGACGCAGTCCGTCCGGGAAATTCCCCAATCCCGGATCCGCGCCCCGCGGTTTCCCGCAAGCTGCGCAAGCCCCCGCCGCGGGAGCGGCGTCAGGCCCGGGGCTAGAATCGCCGGGCGTTCGGGCGCGCCGGATTCCAGCAGATCGGAGATCACGCAAGACGGGTTGGAATACGAACTGGGCGGCGAAGGATCCGCCGACATCGTTCCAGAGGGTAGATTCATATTGCCTCGCCGCCGCAATTCGGCGATTGGGCGCGGATTTTGTTTCCAGTCGCCGCATCCGCTCGCAATTTCACAAAAAACCCGGCCCAAGGCGTAGCTTCCGTACAGACCCGTTACGCAAAAGGAAATCCATATGGCGCGCCAGTCTTCGAGAGATCAAGACGGGCAGGTGCAGGTCAACGTCAATTTGATGGTGGGGGGCGAGCGCGAGGGACTGGAAGAGTACGAGCGCAAAACCGCGGGGACCAGCTACATCCTCTGGGCGCTCTGCGCAGTCGGCGCATTCGGGCTGCACCGATTCTATCTCGGGAAGGTGGGCACGGGGCTTGCGTATCTCTTCACTTTTGGGTTCTTGGGGATCGGACAGCTCATCGACCTATTCTCAATCCCTTCAATGGTGCGGGACGCCAACGCTCGCCGGCTCATGGAGCGGGGGCGGGGCCCATTGAGGCTGACCTCGGCGGATGAAGGGACGCGCCGGCTCTCGCATCAGCCTCGGACGCCGCAGGAGCTTAGGAAAGCGCTCCTGATCGCGGCCCGCGAGAATGGCGGACAGCTCACCGTGACGCAGGGCGTCGTGGCGACGGGGAAGGACTTCGACGAGATTGAGAGCGAGCTTGATGCCATGGCGCGCAAGGGCTACGTCGATGTCGACAACGAGCCGGAAAGCGGAGTGTTGTTGTACCGATTTCCGGGTCTGTAGCCAACCCGCGCCCGACGGCCTGCTCGCCCATGGCCATCTCCAGGAGGGATCTTGAGGATGCGCGGAGAAGGGTGGCGCCGCTTGTCCACCGCACTCCGCTTCTTTCCTTTCGGACGCTGGGCGAGCCTTTGGGCGTTCGGGCGTACCTGAAGTGCGAGAACCTTCAAAAGACCGGTTCTTTCAAGGTGAGAGGCGCAATCAACGCCATCGCCCGGCTCTCCCGCGAGGAGTTGGACCGGGGAGTCAGCACGATCTCAGCGGGCAATCACGCGCAAGCCGTGGCGTGGGCTGCCCGAAGACGCGGCGCGCGGGCGGTCGTGGTGATGCCCGAGGCGGCAACGCCATCAAAGGTCGAGGCGGCGAAGTCATACGGCGCCGAAGTCGTGCTTCACGGAAACGCCGAAGAGGCTTTTCGGGAGGCGGAGCGTCTTTCCGTGGAGCAGGGGCTGTACTTTCTCCACCCCTTTGACGACGAAGCGCTCATCGCGGGGCACGCCACGATCGGACTGGAGATTGCGGAGCAGCTGGAGGCGCTCGGCCCTTCAGCCGAAGCGTCCTCTTCCCAGCGGATTCCGTGCGCCTTCGTGGCGCCGGTGGGCGGCGGCGGCCAAGTCGCCGGCGTCGCGCTGGCCGCCCGTCTGATGGATCCTCCGGGAGTCGTGTACGGCGTGGAGCCGGAGGGCGCGCCCTCCATGCGCCGCTCCCTCCGGGAGGGGAGGCCCGCGCGACTGAGCGAAGTCGCGACGATTGCCGACGGATTGGCCCCGCCGATGGCGGGACGACTCGCGTATCCGATTGTCAGGCGGTGCGTGGAAGGGGTTGCGCTGGTGTCGGACGCGGAGCTTCTGGAGGCGATGCGGCTCCTTCTTGTCCGGGCGAAGCTTGTGTCCGAGCCCAGCGGAGCCGCTGCCGTCGCCGCGGTCCTCTCGGGCCGGCTGCCGCTCCTTCCCGATCAGCAGGTCGTGGCGATCGTCTCCGGCGGAAACGCCAAGCGCGCGATTATCGCGGAGGCTTTGGCGGGTCCTCATCCGCCATGAGATCCCTGGCCGCGCCGACCAAGTCCTGATCCGGTCCTACGCCGGTGTAGGCCACCCTTCCTTCGCCATCGAGAAACACCACAATTGAGGTCGTGAGCGCGTCAAAAGCCCGCACGGCTTCCCCGTCCGCGTCGTACAGGTAGGGGTATGGCGAATCGTGGCGCTCGGCGTGGCGACGCACCCTGCGGCGGGATTGGCCGACCGCGACCGCAATCGCCACCACTTGGATCGCTCCATCGTAGCGTTCCTGGATCTCGGTCATCTGAGGCTCCAGCGCCTCGCAGTTCTCGCACCACGAAGCCCAGAATTCCAACAAGGCGGGGCCGCTTCCGATCACCTGGGAAAGCCGCAGGGAGTTGCCGTCAATGTCCTCCAAAATCGGGTCGGGCGCGGGCGCGCCGATTGCGAGACTCACGCCGCCTTCCGCGCTCTGCAGAGAGACCGATGCAAGAGCCGCTCCTTCCAGAGCCGCTCCGTCGCCGGGCGCAAAGCCTCCGGCGCAAAGGGCCGCGATGCCGATCATCAAAGGAAGGGGGCGCGCCATTAAGCGTTGTGCCGTCATTGAGTCCTCGACCTACAGGTTAAAGCCTGCCTGCACGAAGTAATACTGCGCGACGCCGATCATGAGAAGCGCGGAAATCCGCTTCACCCAGAGCATCCAATTCCCGGAACGGGGAAGAAGGGCGGCGGTCTGCGAGAAGATGCCCACGACAACCAGCAAGAGGCTCATGCCCAGGGAGAAGACGAAGAGGTACACAAACCCCATGAGCCCGGCCCCGGTCTGAGCCACCCAGGCGAGGACCGCCGCGAAAGCGGGCGCGCCGCACGGCGCCGCCACCACCCCGGAGGCCGCGCCCAGCAAGAAGACGCCGGGATAGGAGCCGCCTCTTCGAGAGCCCGCCCACTCCAGGAGGCCGCCGGGCACCGGGATCGGGATGACGCCGAGCATCGCCAAGGCGAAGAGGAGAAGAAGGTTGCCGACAGCAAGGAGCGCGATTGGATTCGCGCTTACGGACCCGAAAATGGCGCCGGTCAGGCCGGCGAGCATCCCTAGGAACGCGTACAGCAGCGCGAGCCCCGAGACGTAGGTCAGGGTCAGCATGACGGTGCGCCGCATCGGGCGATCTTGGGCGCCGCCTCCGATCACCGAGACGGTGATCGGAATCATCGGGTAGATGCACGGCGTGAGGCTTGTGAGCACGCCCGCGCCGAAAAGAACGGCGAGCGCGCTCAGCGGGCTGGAGCCCAGGGCTGCGGACCAGCCGCTAGCCGGATCAAGCTGTGCGGCGATCATCCGATTGGGCTGGCCGCGCCGTCTATCTCTCTAGAGCCCGTGGAGCGTCAGTGTCCCTGACCCCTTTGTAGACGGATGTCAGAAACTCCCGCCTCGTCGCTTCGCCTTGCGTCCGGTCGAGCTGCTCCTTCCCGAGCTGCCGGAGGTGCTTCGACCGACCGAGCCCGAGCTTGAGCTGCCGCGGTCCCAGCCCCTCGCGCCGCTTCCGCTCGCGGGCCGCCCTCCCCGCGTGTATCCCTTTCCGGCGACCGCCCTGCCGCCGCCGGAGGCCTGCTCGCGAGGATCCACGGTCACGATCACGGGGCGATACACGCCCCCGCCGTACCAGCCGCCCGAATAGCCGTAGCCGTAGCCGTAGCCGTAGTAGGGGTAGCCGTAGCCTCCGTAGTACAGACCTCGGCGATACAAGCCGCCGTAGCTGCCCCAAGGACCGTAGCGATCAATCGCGAATCTACGAGCGGCCCGCTCCGAGGGCTCATCGGCAAAGTCCTCCGCGCGCCTCAGCGCAAACCGCTCCGGGAACGAAATCGCAACGACCATGTCAATCACGCCCGCGTCCACCCCAGCGTCCGCCATCCGCACGAGCGCGTCCGCATTGATGCGCTCAAGGGGAAGCCCCGTTTCGGCGAGCCATGCCTCCAGCGCGACCGGGTCAATCTCGCCCGACGCCTCGATCACGTCGTCAACCGTGGGCGCGCCCGACTCAAAGATCCCGGCGACGCCTGCAACCGTCTCGGAGAGGCGGTCCGGACGGGCTGGGATTCCCAGCGCCCGCGCGGGCTCGCTTGCCCGCAGGTAGCTTCGCGCCCACGCGGCGGGGCGTCCGTTGGCCATGACGGAGCGGACGTCAATCCACTGGTTTCTCGAAATCATGGCGATGATACCCGTGCCGCCTCTCGCGGGGCCCTCCCGGCACTCGAGGCGCGTCTCGGTGTAAATCCGCCGCTGATCGGAAGAGAAGCGCGCGGATTCCGTCCCGCTGCACCCGTCCTGTTCGATCTCCTTGGGCAAGCCGTCGACCAAAAACGGTTCGGTATGCGTCACTTGGCCATCCGTGACGGTGAGCATTTGGACGCCGTCCATCCGCTCCTGAAAGCAGAGGAAGGAGGAGGGCGTCGCCTCGCCCTCTTCCAGCGCCCGAGCGGCCGGATCCTCCAGCGGCTTCCAGCAACCGATGAAGGGGCGAAGGCCGATTGGCGTATCCTGCGCCTCCGCCGAGGCGGAGAAAAGCGCCAAAGCCGCCGGCAAGAGGAGAAGAAGGCCGCGTCCGCTGCCTATCCGCGAAGCGTATCCAGCCATGTGATTTCCCATTTCGACCGCTCCTTTCCGCTCTGCCGCGTTGTTTGCGTCCGGCCTGCTTTCATCCATTAGTACCTGACCCCGATGCCGCCCAGCAGCTGGCCTCCCGAAAGGTCAAGGTCGGGGAATCCCGAGAACTGCGGGTCCAGCGGCGCCCTGCCCCACGCGTACCTAGCCTCGCCTAGGAAAAAGAGGCGTTTCCCGAGGCTGACCTCGGTCCCCGCCATCACCTGCGCCGTCAGCGCGCCGCCGCGCGACGCGAGCCGATCCCGGAAGATATCCAAGTTCTGGTAGTCCACGAACTCTCCCTCCTGAGTGAATGTATACCAGACGTATCCCAGCGCAACGCCGACGTAGGGATTGACCGTCGACGGAATCCACGCCAAGGAGGAGATGGATCTTCCCCTAGGGATCGGATAGCCTCGGAGCGTCAGGGTCAGCGGAATCGTGCGAAACTGCGAAGACTGGGCGATCGGCAGATCGTCTTCCCCGACCCACTCCCGGTACTCGGAGTGAACTTCGACGGAGGTGAAGCCAAAGGAAAGTCCAGCGTCCGCGCGCGAATTCAGTCGAAACGCCAACTCTCCGCTTAGCGCGGGACCTGAGAACGCCCCCTCATCTACGGTGAGATGCTCGCGCGTGAACGCCCAGAGCGATTGGCGCGCCGGATCGCCATCCGCGGCTCTAGGCGCTGCCCAGCCGAATTTCAGGAGGAGAGATCCGTTCGGCGCGCCGAAGAGAAAGTCGGCGTCCTGAGCGGACGCTCTGCCCGGCGCCGCGACTAGAGTGGCGGTCAGAAGAAGCGCTCCGGCGAAAGCTGACGCCTTCCGGGCGAGCAAATCAGTTGTTTTTCTCACGTAGCACCGGCCAATCCAGTGATTTCGGCAAGCGCGCCGGCGTCTGCCGACGGCGATGAATGTAGGCCCGAAGGCCGTCCTACCGCTGTTATACGTACGAGGGGACGATGGGTTCCATTGAGTTCTTGGGTCTACGGCGAATGGGAGTCTTCCCTCATCAAGGTCGGCGAAGAGCGTGGTCTGTCGTCTGAGCGTTTGGCGACCGGTCGCCGGCGTCCTCGGTCTGAAAGTGGTCGACCCTCGCGAGGGCGCTGCCGACGTGATGCGCGATGATGCGCAAGAGGACGGCGTCGCGCTCGCCGACCTTGCGGGCGACGGCGTTCACGAGCGCTTCGCTGGCGGCTCGGATGATGAAGGCTTCGATGAGCGGCGCGAAGCGGCTTTCGAGCGCGCCCAAGGGATTGCGGCTTCCCGCACGCCGCAGTTGGGGCACTGAACGCGAGGCAAGGGCGCGTGGAGGTAGCACTTGTGCTGAAAGCAGTCGAGGTGGCGCCAGCGTCGCTGTGCGGTGTCGTATGCCTTGCATCCTTCTTTTCCGCAGCTTCCGCAGGGGAAAAGGCTGCCGCGCCGGAAGCCGAGAAAGATGTCGAAGCGCTTCTTCGATTCGCTGAAGTCAACGCGAACGACGCGCCAAGGCTCGGAAATGTTGAGGGCAGCCTCGAAGATGTTGACGGTGCCGGGATGGCTGATCATGGCTGGTCTCTGCCCGTGTCCCGTCTATGGACCGAATTTCGTTCGCGAGGCCGAGGTGCCGGCCGGCATGGAGAGCCGGCGAGATTTTGAGTCCCGCGCAGTCCCCAAGATGACGTGCTTCAATTGCCTCAATCGATCGTGCCCCCAATCTGCAGGCGGCAAAGAATGCCAATTAATCCGGCCGTCGCGCTTCCGGCCTTAACGAGCAGAGTCTTTGCATTAGCAACGCGGAACATCATATCCACTCTTTTCAACGTCGACTCCAGTGGCAAGGTACGCTAGCTGAACGTCGCTGCTCCAGTTGCCTAGAGCTTGCTCTGTCAAGATAGTGCCAGCCTCCGTGCCCCCTGTGCTATCTGAATAAATGTAGACCTTCTTGTATGCGGTTACGTATTGTGATGGACTGTGTGATGCCAAAGTAACAATTAAATTGACAGAAGCACTACAATCACGCCGACTGGCCGCGTCGTCAGCAGTTTCCGTCGTCCACTCGTAGCCGTCCATGGCCTCATTGAGACGATTCGTCACGTCGGGCTTGAAATCTTCAAAACGAACAGAAGTAGGCCTAATTCCCTGTGTTACAGCCTGAACCGCCGAAAGCACCGCCGCCGTCGCGTCCTCCTCTGGAGCGAAGCCGGCGTCGGAGTTTCCGCACGAGGACAGAGTGACGGCGACAAAACCAGTTGTCAACGCAGCGCGCGCCAACCGTACGAAGTTCGAACAGACATCATGCAAAGTACGCATATGGCGTCTCCTTGTTTGGATGATGAGGCCGTTCCCGCTTACGGGAACGCGAATTCGGAAGAATGTCGAACGTTCCTGACGGGCCAGCTCCCGCGCCGACGCCGGGCCGGACGGACGCCGGCAGGCCGTCTTGCCCTTCCTACGTCTTGCGTTGGTCATTTTCCTAATCCTCTTCCGCGTCGTCGTTACCGCCTAATGTACCGGTCGCGGTCAAGAGGCCGCGCGTCCCGGTACTCGCCGTACGCATGCGCGCCGCGGATGTTCCATCCGGACCGAAACCGGCCATTACAGGGCGCGGCTGGAGGATCGCAGCCTACCCAGTTCAGACCGCAAGCTGTCTCTTCAGTGCATTTCCCAAGCCCAAAGCAGCGCGGGGCCGGTCCGGCTCTGAATGTGTCGACGAAGCATCTCTCGCTCGACAGCTGGCGAGCTCTCTGTCCCCGTCCGCCGGGCGCCTGGAATCGGGTAGCTTTCAAGGAAGATGCGCAAGAATAGCAGAGCTCCGTTCGCCGTTTGTCCCGCCGTCCAGTGCAGCCGATGAAGCTAAACGACGACCCCAAGAGACCTCCCTGCGGCTCAGAACAAGAGACTCTCAGAGGGAGAGCGGCAAGACTGACTTGCCGCTCTCCCTCGTATTTGCTGGGCCACTCCAAGCTCAGCGAAACAACCGCTCCTAAATCAATCCATAGTAGAAAAATCAACAATAGAAGAAAAACAGTCAAAAGGTAATTCCAGTAAAGCAACCGTTAAACTGTCTCAATATGCTCTGCATTGTATCCCTGACTTTTTCTTCACTATACCCCAGCCGGTGAAAGCCCTCGTGCATTAGCACGTGGCCAGTCCATTCGCCGCTGTCCTGTGGGCGGTTGATCGTGTTTCTTTGAACAAAGATGATATCTTGTCGTTTGTCATAGCCACCAAAGCTGTTTCTGCTGTTTTTGTCATACCAATAAAATCTCACGCCATCATTGACGGCGTCAACAACCGCGTTCTTTCCCGTCGAGCAATACACGCCTGACGTTGCGTCAAAAGGCGCCATGTACGTCAATACGCTGTCTAGCGACATTGAAGAGCAACCCCAAAACCGCACGGTGTCTAATCCGGCCCCGGCCACGCACGACCGTTGAAACGGAAAAGCAGCAGGCGGAAAAATGACAAGCCAGTTTATTAGAGCTAACCCGGCCGTCGCGCTTCTGATCTTAACAAGCAAGGTCTTTGCATTAGCAACGCGGAACATCATATCCACTCCTTTCCACGTCAAGTCCAGAGCCACGGAAATCCGGCTGAGCGTCGCTTTGCCACTTGCCTAGAACACGCTTTGCTAAGATGGTGCCAATTTCAATACTCCCCGTGCTATCAGAATAGACGTATACCTTGTCGTAACCCATGACGTATTGCGATGGACTCCGCGATCCGAAAGTAAGAACTAAATTGACGAATCTTTCACAATCACGCCGACTGGCCGCGTCGTCAGCGGTTTCCGTCGTCCACTGGTAGTCGTCCATGGCCTCATTGAGGCGATTCGTCACGTCGGGTTTGAAGTTCTCAAAACGAACAGAAGCAGGCCTAATTCCCTGTGTTACAGCTTGGATCGCCGAAAGCACCGCCGCCGTCGCGTCCTCCTCAGGAGCGAAGCCGGCGTCGGAGTTTCCGCACGAGGACAGAGTGACGGCGACAAAACCAGTTGTCAACGCAGCGCGCGCCAACCGTACGAAGTTCGAACAGACATCATGCAAAGTACGCATATGGCGTCTCCTTGTTTGGATGATGAGGCCGTTCCCGCTTACGGGAACGCGAGTTCGGAAGAATGTCGAACATCAATCTCCAATGATCTTTGTACCATATAAAAAAATGAACACCGCAGGCGGCGAAGAAAGCGAGCCAAGTACGACGCCGCGAGCGTCTGTTGCAGCCTAAGTCCTCTTTCTCGCGCCGAAGGCGTCCGCACCTCTCGGGGTTGCCGCGACGCGGACTCGAGAACCCGGTCGCCGGCGATACCTCAAAGTCCGCTGGGCATGACGGGGCCAGCTCCCGCGCCAACGCCGGGCCGGATAGACGCCGGCAGGCCGTCTCGCTCTTCCTACGTTTTGCGCTGGTCATTTTCCTAATCCTCTTCGGCGCCGTCGTTACCGCCTAATGTACCGGTCGCGGTCAAGAGGCCGCGCGTCCCGGTACTCGCTCGTACGCATGCGCGCCGCGGATGTTCCAACCGGCTGAAACCGGCCATTTGGGGGCGCGGCTGGAGGATCGTAGCGGACGCGGTTCAGACCGGCGCAAGCTGGTATGCGGCGCCTTTCGCGAGGCAGCGCGGGGTCGACCCTGCTCCGGTCGCGTCGGCGGAGCATCCCGCACGAAAACCGCCAGGACGGCATGTCGCCCCGCCCGCCGCGAGCTTGGAATCGGGTAGCTTTCAAGAACGATGCGCAAGAACAGCAAAGCTCGGTTCGCCGTCGCCGGGTGCGCGGCGGCCATCCTGATTGCGCTTTGGAGCGTCAGGGACCGATTCCGACCGATCGGGGCCGGCTCGCCCGCCCCAAACTTTGCCGCCGCGCTCGAAAGCGGCGCGCGCATGGAGCTCAGCGACTTTGGAGCGGACGTGGTCCTCCTTAACGTCTGGGCTACGTGGTGCGCGCCCTGCAAGGACGAGATGCCCTCAATCCAGCGGCTGTACGACGAGTTTTCTAGAGATGAGCTGGAGATTGCGGCGATTAGCATCGACGCCGGCGCGGGCCTATTGGATCTCTTAGGCAGACCCGGAGGCGATCCCTTTGCATTCGCGGACTCCTTGGGCCTAACCTTCCCCATTCTGGTCGATCCGGAGGGCCGGATCCAGCGCTTGTACAGGACCTCCGGCGTTCCGGAGTCCTTTGTGATTGGTCCGGATCGGACCATTTACAAGAAGATTGCCGGACCGACCGAGTGGGATTCTCCGGCAAATCGCGAGCTCGTCCGCAGACTCGCGTCGCGCTGAGGCAAGTCAGTCGACGTGGCGTTCTTCATCGACCTCCTGCGAAAAAACTGGCGCATCAAGCTGATGGCTCTGGGCGTCGCGCTGCTTCTCTGGGTGACGACCCGCCTGGGGGACCGCGAGACATGGGAGGTGCCATCGGGAATCCTGGCGGAGATTCAAGACCCCGGATGGATGCTGGTGGGAGACCCGTCGCCCTCGGAGGTGGCCCTTCGAGTGAGCGGCGAATCCGGCGCGCTGCTCCGTTTCGTATACGCTCCGCCGCCGGTGCGCATCCCTATGGACTCCGTCGAGTCGGAGGACATGATCGTACAGCTTCGTCCGGAGTGGGTGACCGGTCACGGAAGCGGCGTCGTCGTGGAGGAGATCGTGCCTTCGACGGTGCGACTCTCGCTGGAGCGCTCCGTGGAAGTCTCGATTCCGATCACCTCCCGGCTGGAGGGGGCGCTGCCCGACAGCTTGGCGCTCGTTGCCGAACCAAGGGTGTCGCCTCTCTTCGCTCGCGTTGCCGGTCCAGAGTCGAACGTAGATTCTCTGGAGACGGTTTTCTTGGAACCGCTCCGGCTGGACGAAGTCACGGGGTCGGGGAGATTCGATCTGCAGCTGGACACGGCGGGGCTGGGGCCAATCGCGCTCGCGACGGAGAGGGCGGAGCTTCGGCTCGAGGTGGATGTTCGAAGGAGCATGCAGCTGGGTCCCCGGCCTGTGGACTTCCACGACCCGGACGGCGAATTCGAGCTTGAGCCCGACTCGGTCGTGGTCATTGCGTATGGCGCGCAAGCGGTACTGGGAAAGTTGGACCCCCGTCTTGTGCGGCTTCGCGTCGTAGCCAACGCCCAGCTGCTGCGGCTGGCGATGGAGTCGGGAGCGGACAGTCTTTTTCCGATCGAGGTCGTGGGGCTGAACAAGCTGCTTTCGGCGCGCACCCAGGTGGATCGCGTGGCAGTGCGCAGGCGCGCCGGATCGTGATCGGGCCGGTCCTGGGAATCGAGACCAGCTGCGACGAGACATCCGCCGGCGTCGTCTCCAAACAGGGCGAGCTTCGCTCTCTGGTCGTGCGCTCTCAGGATGTCCACCGACGCTATGGCGGCGTCGTCCCCGAACTTGCGTCGCGAGACCACCTGAGCCGCATCGACCAAGTTGTGGACGAAGCTCTCGATCGCGCCAATCTGACGCGCGGAGAGTTGCGCGCAGTGGCCGCGACGGTGACGCCGGGGCTGATCGGCCCGCTTCTTGTGGGCAGCGTCTGGGCGCGCGCCTTCAGCTTCGCCCTGGACGTGCCCTTCGTGCCGGTGCACCACATGGAGGGGCACCTCTTTGCGCCGCTGCTGGAGGATTCCCGCGCCGAGCCTCCGTATGTCGCTCTCCTCGTGTCGGGGGGACACACGATGCTCCTTTGGGTTCCGTCGCAGGGGGACTACTTCCTAATGGGCCAGACCAGGGACGACGCGGCGGGCGAGGCGTTCGACAAGGTCGCGCGGCTCCTGGAGCTCCCTTATCCGGGGGGACCTGAAATCGAGATGTCGGCCAAGCGTGGCGAGGCGGGTCGATACTCCTTTCCGAGACCGATGTTGCGCGCGCGCGGCAAGGCTCGCTTCGACTTCTCCTTTTCGGGGCTGAAGACCGCCGTCGCGCGGGTTGCGAACGAGCTTCGCGCGGCTGCGCCGGCAGGAGCGGAGAGCTCCCGCCTAGAGCGCGAGCGCCCCCACGTCGCGAGAGGCTTTCAGGACGCGGCCATCGACGTGCTCGCAACGAAGACGATCGCAGCCGCCCGCGCGAATCAAACGAACCGGGTGCTCCTCTCCGGCGGGGTGTCCGCGAACAAAGCCCTTGCGGATCGCCTTCGCGCGGAGCTGGGAGGAGACGGCCGCCTCTTTGTTTCAACGCCCAAATTGGCGATGGACAACGGCGCGATGATCGCGAGAGCGGCACAGTTCAGGCTCACGCCGGGGGTTCCGGTTGAAGATGTTTGCGCTAGATCCGCCGCGCCTCTGACGGGCGTGCGCGACTGGCGGGATTATCGACGTTCACAAGAGACAATGGAGGAGGTCTAGCGTGTTTCCGGTGCTCTTTCACTTTCCCGAGTGGCTTCCGTTATTGGGCGGGGTGCCGTTGACTTCCTTCGGCGTGATGATGTTCGCGTCATTCCTTGTCGGCGGCGTCATTCTCAGGCGCGAGCTGGAACGGATGGAAGCGGGCGGCGAGGAGGCTTGGGATCTCATCTTCTACGCCGTCGTGGGCGGCATTGCGGGAGCGAAGCTCTACTACGTCCTCCTCAACTACCCGCGTCTGGTCGCCGACCCCTTTGGGATGATCTTCTCCCGCGCGGGAATGGTCTGGTACGGCGGCTTCCTGCTTGCGACCGCCGCGGTCGTCTGGAAGACAAAGAAGCTCGGTCTTTCCCTTGGACGGGTGGCCGACGCCACGGCCGTCGCGCTTCCGGTCGCCTACGCGGTGGGACGGCTCGGGTGCTTCTTGGTGGGAGACGACTACGGGCGCGCCACCGATTCTTGGGTCGGCATCGCGTTTCCGAACGGATCGCCTCCGACCAGCGTAGAGGCGCTGGAGTCGCAATTCGGCGTGACCGTGCCGCCGGAGCTGGTGGAGAAGTACGGAAACATCGTGCCGGTCCACCCGACTCAGCTGTATGAGATTGGGCTGTCCATGCTTATTTTCGGCGCCTTGTGGCGGATTCGACGCCATGGCTATGCGCCTGGATGGCTCTTTTCGATTTGGATGATCTTGGCGGGCGCGGAGCGCTTCGCCGTGGAGTTCTTCCGCGCGAAGGATGACCGGTTTTTCGGCGCGATCACTTTGGCGCAGCTCATTTCGCTCGCGCTTGCTCTGGCGGGCGCGCTGCTCCTTCTGCGCCTGTGGAAGCCCGCAAGCCCTAAGGCGCGCGCCCCCGCCTCCCGCTCCCGGGCTAGGCGAAGAGCAAGGGCGCGGGGCAAGAAGGAACGGCGAGGCGCGTCTGGACCCTGAGGGCTCGCTGGTCATCCTGCAGGCTTCCGACCTGCACTTCGGCAGATATCACGACCCGGAGGCCGCAACGGCGCTCCTTGAGCTCTGCCGGCGCATCTCGCCCCACATGGTCGTCGTGCCCGGAGACGTGACGCAGCGCGCGAAGCGCAAGGAATTCCAGGCTGCGGCCGCATTCCTCCAGGAGCTCTCGTCGCGCGTCCAGTCGCCCGACGCGAAGCATACGATGCGCGACGCGCGGGGCAAGCGCGCGCGCGCTTCGCCGCTCGTCGTGACGACCGGCAACCACGACGTGCCTCTCTACCGATTCTGGGAACGGGCGCTATTTCCCTTTGGTAACTTCAGGCGATACATCGGCGCGCCGCTGAATTACGTCCAAGACTATGGGTCCCGCGCCCGGTTCGTTGCGCTAAGCAGCGCCGCGCCTCGGACGGCGATCACGAACGGTCGCCTGAGCGCGGGGCAGTTGGCCTTTATGGCGGAGGCCTTTGAAGGGACGCCGAAGGGGGCCTGTCGGGTCCTTGTGACTCACCACAACCTGAACAAGCTTGGCGATGACGCGGGGGGAAGGGCCCTCCGCCGGGCTGGGCGCGTGAAGAAACTGCTTCGGAGGAGCCGCGTGGATCTGGTGTTGTCCGGCCATATACACCGCTCAAGCGTCTTGTGCGCGGCGCCGGAGAGTCCCGGCACGCTGATCGTCCACTCCGGTACCGCCTCCTCTACGCGGGGGCGGGGGGATGAGGCTGGCCTCGTTTCCGCGCAGGTCGTCCGCATCGCGCCAAGTCGGGTCTGGATTAGCAGATGCAGTCGCCCTGCGGGCGGAACGCGCTTCCGGGAGGGGGAGCCGATCGAAGCGCCCCGGAAAGCCGGGTGAAGGCAGGCCGCGGAGACCCCGTATTCCTCTTCAGGACGCTCCGCCTCGCTCTGCTGCTTTCGGTCTCGGTCCCGTTTCTCGCGGGTCCCTTGGACGCCGCGCAGCGGCGGGAGGAAGTGCGCTCCGTCTCCTTCGCCGGGAATCTCTCGGTGGCTGCGGAGGAGCTTCAGCGAAGCATCGTCACCCGAGCATCTTCGTGCCCGCTGCTTCTTCGCTTCACCACCTGCCTCCTCGGCATCGACTGGGGAAGGGATCCCGTGGACTTCAGTCCGATGTCGCTTCAGGATGATCGGGACCGACTCCGCTTCCTTTACTGGCTCAAGGGGTTTTGGAGCGCGAACGTCGAGGCCGAAGTGGAGCGGGGCCCAGACGGAGTGGACGTGGTCTTTGTCGTGGAGGAGGGAAGACCCTACCGGATCGGGTCAATCACCATCGGCGGCGACACGCTGCCGGAAGGCGCGCCCGGAGCGATCACGGATGCCGTGCTCCGGCGTCTTCCGATTCAAGCGGGGGATTTTCTGGACGAAATCCGAATGCGGGAAGCCCAGAGTCTGCTCCGCAGCCATCTGCAATCCGCAGGGTACGCGTCGACCGAGATTTTTCGCAGCTACAGTCGCTTCGACCCCGAGGACACCGCGTCGGTGCGCTATGAAATCGCGAGAGGCCCGCTTGTCCGCGTGGGGGAGATTACTGTGCGGGGCGCCGATCGATTGGATGCGAAAACCATCTTGGGGCGCCTCCCCTTCGCTCCGGGCGACACCCTGCGCCCTTCGGCTCTCGCCGCCGGGCGGCGCCGGCTTCAGGAGCTGCCGATCGTTGCCGTGGCGGTCATCGGGCCCGACACGCTGCATTCGGCGCGGGACTCGACGATTCCCCTCGTCGTCGAAGTCCAAGAAGGCCCGCCTCGGCGAATTCGGATCGGAGGCGGATTCAACAATGCGGACTGTCTCAATTTGGAGGCCGAGTGGGAGCACCGAGACCTTTTGGGCGGCGTGCGCTCCCTGTCGCTTCAGGGTCGCCTCTCCAACCTCTTCGCGAACCGCCTTCAGCCGACGCCCTTTTGCTCCCAGGCGGGCACGGGAGAGTACGGGCGCGCTAACGTCTTCGCAGGCTTGGACTTCCTTCAGCCGACGCTGTTATCGCCGCGCGTGGCCTTGCGGGCGCGGCTCTTTGCCGAGCGGCACTCGCTCCGCAACGTCGCGGTGCGAGACGCGCTGGGCGCGGAGATCGGCGTTTCTTGGAGCGTCGGACGCCGGGGTCTGGCGGGAATCAGATATCAGCCGCAGCTGGACCGTCTGCAGGCGGCCGAAGTCACGCTCTGCGCGACCTTCGTGGCTTGCGTGCCGGAGGACATTCAAGCGCTCACCTCGGCGAGCTGGCTCGCCTCCATTGGGGCAAGCTTCAGTTGGGACGCCACCGACAGTCTGGTCGCGGCCAGCAGCGGAGCGAGGGGCACGTTGGATGTCGAAGCGGCGCGGGCCGAATGGGGCTCCGCCTACAACTACTTGCGGGTATTTGGCGACGCGAGCGCCTATGTGCGGGCTGGGGCCTCCAGCGTCCTTGCGTTTCGAGCGAGGGCGGGGCGGGTGCTGCCGGGCGCCTTCACCGGAAGGACTCTATCCGTTTCCAGAAAGATCGTGCCGCCGCGGAAGCGCTTCTACGCGGGCGGCGCCCACAGCGTGCGGGGCTTTCCACAAGGCCTCTTGGGGCCGGGTTCGCTCTCGGTGGGCGTGACGGATCTTCTCAGGAGAGACGAGCAGGGCGAGGTCGTCTGCGCGCCGACCGAAATCGTGGACCGGAGCTGCGACGCCTCGCCGCTTCGGGCCGGCCAAGCCTTCGAACTAAGGCCAACCGGCGGCCTCGCGCTCCTGGAGGCCGGCGTGGAGCTGCGCTTTCCCCTAGGCGAGGGACCTTGGGAGGGCGTGGCGTTTGCGGACGCGGGCCAGGTGTGGCCCGAGTCTTTCGCCGCGAGGGAGCTGGAGATCACCCCGGGCGTCGGCCTCAGGTACAATACCCTCTTCGGTCCGCTGCGCGTGGATCTTGCCTACGCCTTCGAGCGCGCGCGGGATTTCCAAGTGGTGACGTCCAATATCCGCGAATTTCGTCCGGGTCAAGATGCGGAGTCCGACCGGATCAACCGCGCGCGAGAGGGAGATTCGCCGGAGCTCCTGGATTGGGTGATCGACGACCATTTGGCGGTCCTGACTCCCTTGGCGCGCTATGGGGAGGACCGTTCCTTCGCGCTTTCCCGCTTCCAACTGCACGTGTCGCTGGGGCATGCTTTCTAACGGGGATCCAAGGCCCGACCGGTCAAAAGCGGCCGTCCTTCTCCGGCGCCTCTCGGCGACGGGTCCAGTGCTTGCCGCGCTCCTCGCCGTTCTTCTCGTTTCGGTGGTCGCGCTTGCCCGCCTGCACGCGGTCAAGGACCGGTTCGTCCAGCATGCGGCCTTGCTCGCGAGCGAAGGACTCGGAGCCTCGCTTGCGGTCGGAGGCGTGGGCTCCGGCAGCCTCCTCGGGGGCGTGGTGCTCTACGACATCGCTTTTCGCGACGAAGACTTGGGCGTGCGCGCGGAGGTGGACTCGGCGCGAATTCAGTACGGAATCGGCGGTCTTCTTCGAGGATCTCCCGAAGTGCGGTCGGCGACGCTCTGGTCGCCCGTCGTCGTCTCATACGGCGAGTCTTTCCCGCCCGAACTCCCGGCGTCGCCCGGAGAGGGACCCGCAATGGGGAAGGCCGCCCAAGCGGAGGCCTCCGAAGAGCAGGCCGCCGGAAGCGGAGAGAGCATTCGCTCCGCGCTGAGCATCGTCCAGCTGCGGATCGTGGACGGCCGGGTCGTCCTTCCGGACGCGCCGGGCGGAGAGCAGCGGGTGCAGGGGATTGCGGCGCGCCTTGCGGGCGTCAATGTGGACCTTGCGGCATTCCGGGCGACGGCGACGCTGGAAGAGAGCGCCTTCGAGTATGCGGGGCTGGCCGGAGCGGCCGTCGTGACCGGACTTCGGGGAAGCCTCGCGATCACTCCCGATTCGGCGCTCCTAGAGAACGGGAGGCTGCGCATGCCGGGGTCGGACGCTCGCGTGCGGGTCGCGGTGACGCCGCTTGCCGCGGATTGGGAGGCCGAGCTTCGCTTTGAGACCGACGGCGCGGATCTTGCGGACCTCGCATGGCTGGATCCCCGCTTGGCGGAGGGTCGGGCGTCCGGAAGCGGAAGGGTGTACTTGGCGGATACGGTACGGCTCGATCTAATGGATGCTGAAGTCGCGGTCGCGGGCGGCCTGGTTCGTTTGGACGGAGCTTGGAGCGGCTCTCGGGATTCGGTCCGCTTCGAGGCGTTTTCGGCGGAGGCGGAAGGACTGCCGACGACAATTGCCTATCCGTGGATATTTCCGTCCGAGACCGGGGTGGATCACAACGTGCTGCCGACCGGCGTGCTTTCGGGCGATGCGCGGCTGGACGGCTCCTTGGACGCGCTTCGCGTGACGGGCGACGCGCTCCTCGCGAGAACGCCGGGCGGTCCGGTCTCCCTTCGCCTTCGGGGCGAAGCGGTGATCCTCGAGTCGGGCGGGATACGGGAGGCTGACGCAGAAATCGCGCTGGAGGATCCTTCAGCTGTGCTGGAGGGCGTCTACGCGGGCGCCGTCTTAAGGGAGCTGGATGGAGTCTTCGCGAGCATTGAGGGCGACTACCCCGGCGCGATTCGCCTAGATGTCGCGGCGGGGCATCTGTCTTCCGCCGGCGCACGCAGTCAGCTGCGAATCCAGGGTTCGCTTCATGGGGGCCGGCAGCTTCAAGAGGTCGACATGGTGGCCAGCTTGGATCCGCTGGACGCGTCAATATTCGGCGGCGCCCGAGAGCTCCTTGCCCCGGATCTCGACCTTCAAGGCGCGGTCGAGATTCGGGGGCCCGCCCGCGCCGCCGGGGTGAGCGGGCTCCTTGAGTCCCGCGCGGGACCCATTGAGCTTGCGGGCTCTTTGGACCTGCTTGACCTCGGACGCGCGTTCGAGGGGAGCGTTCGCTTGGTCGGGGCGAGGCTGGATCAGGTCTTTAGCAGCCTCCCGGAGCCGAGCTATCTCACCGGCGAGCTCCGGGTGGACGGAGGGTTGACCAAGGGGGGCGGATTTCGAGGCGTGGTCTCCGCGACCGCGGGAGGGATCCGGTTGGGCGCGGTCCAAGGCGACACGCTTCGGGTTGAAGCCCGGGCGGAGTCGGGCGCCGTGGAGATCTCGTCCTTCGAGCTGGCCGTGGGCGGCGTCCGGGCCGTGGGCGGCGGCGGGAGCCTTGGGATGACGACCGGCGCCGGCGACTCGCTCAAGCTTCGTCTGAGCGCGCCCTCCCTCGCGCCGCTCAGGCCCCTCTTCATGCCGGGGCCGGACCGCGCGCGAGACGAGCTTTCTCCATTGGAGCGGGAGATTATTCTGGCGACGGGCGGCGATCCCGACACCCTGCCGCTCGCCAGGGACATTCGCTTTGGAGGCGCCGCCGATCTCCGGCTCACGCTCTCCGGATCGCTGGACAGCCTGACGGTCCGGCTATCGGGAGGCGCGGACAGCCTATTTGTTGGCGCCCACGAAGCGCGGCGCGTCTGGGTGGATGCCGTTGCCCGGGGCGTTGGCGTCTTGCCGCAAGCGGAGAGGCCGGTCGGACTGTCGCTGGACGGCGTCGTTCGGGCGAACGACATCCTGTTCATGGGCCGGCGCTTCGACTGGATCCGCGTGCGCTCTTGGTCCAGCGGCAGGGCGCGCCTGCTCCTGCAGCCAAAGCCGGAGGAGTCCTACGACCTCCAAGGGGTCCTCCGGTTGACGAATGGCGGCGGGCGCCTGGACGTGGATCGGCTGACCTTCGACTTCGGCGAAGAACGTTGGAATCTGCAGGGTCCGGCGGTCCTTCAGTGGGACTCGCTGGGCTTAGGGACAAGCGGTCTGTCGCTCGTGCAGCGGAGCCGGAGGGATTTCCGGTTTGCGCTGGGCGGTCGTCTGGCGCTGCGATCGGGAGAATCGGACCTTGATCTCGACATCCGAGATCTTGACATGTCTCTGGTGCGGAAGCTGATGCAGTGGGAGACAGAAGCCGGCGGAGACGTTTCTGGAGAGCTATCGGTCCGGGGTCCGTGGGACGCTCCGGAGATCCAAGGGGAGGCGAGGTGGCGTCCCGCCAGATACGGCGTCGCCCGCCTAGAGGATGCGCGCGCCGTATTCAGCTACGCGGACGGCGAGGTGGACGCCCGCGTCGACGCCGCGACCGAAGGCCGGCAGTCGCTCTGGGCGCAGGGGTTCTTCCCGGTCCGCCTGCCGCTGCCCGGCGCGGGGGCGGCGGAGCCGGGACGGGTGAGCGTCGATATCTTCGCGGACTCGCTGCCGGTGGGGCCGCTCTTCGAGCTTCCGGAGATCGCGGAGGAGGTCGAGGTTAGACTCTCGGGCAGCATGGTCCTGGAGGGGACAAGCAACGCGATCAACCCCGATGGAACGCTGGAGCTTTTCGGCGGCTCGATGCAGCTGCCCGCCTTAGGGGCGCGGCCCTCGGATCTCTCGCTGCGGCTGACCTTTTCTCCTGATCGAACGATCCTCGTGGACGGGGGCGCCCGGCTGGGCGGCGAGCTGACTTGGAGAGGCATGATCGACGCGCGCGAGCCGACCAACCCCAGCTTTGACCTCGCGTTTTTGCCAAGGTCGACCCGGATTGCCCAGCGAAGGGACCTCTCCATCACCTTGGATGGGGACTCGATCACCCTAAGCGGAGACTACCGCGCGCCGATCGTGGGCGGCTCCGTTCGCTTGGTCGAGAGCACCGTATATCTAGAGGAATTTCAGCGCGCCACCGGCGCCTTGAACGTGCGGGGCTCCGTCTACATGACGCCGGAATTTCGGGCAGCGAATCCAAGGGAGACGGAGCCGTTTCCCTTTGTGGACAACCTCCGGGCCGACATCGAAGTCCATGTGGGCCGAGGCAACTGGCTCCGCTCCGAGGGACTCAGCGTGGAGGCGGCGGGCGTGCTGGACGTACGCGTCAGCCAAGCCTCTCGGGAAGTCGGGGTAGAGGGGGCCTTGGACGTCGTGCGCGGGACGATCTCTTATCCTCCGCGGACCTTCACCCTGAAGGAGGGGAGCTTCGTCTTCGACGGCTCGCCCTCGCTGGACGCAACGCTGAACGTGCTGGCCGAGACGCGCGTTCGAGACCCCCAGGGCCGTCCGCGCACCTCGACGGTGCGGCTCGGAGGCAGCCTTCTCGCGCCTGAGCTCTCGCTGTCCTCCGAGTACGAAGACGCCATCTCCAGCGTGGAGCTCCAGAGCTCCCTCACGATGGCTGATCCGCTGACCCAGCTTCTCGTGCCGGACGCCAGGGGCTCCTTCCTGGCCGGCACCAACATCTTCCTGAATCAGCTCGCCAATCAGCTGGGATTCCTACTCGCTCCCGAGCTGGGCGTGGATCACCTGTTCGTCTCGCAGCCCGAACAGAATTACGCCTCTTCGGTCTTCGGCTCCTCGTCCCTCCAAGTGGAGGCCGGAAGGCGCCTCTCCGACGATGTCTACCTCACCGGCGTGTACCGCCGGGGCTACTGCTCCGACAGGACGCTGCCTGTCAACTCCGGCGGCGTGCGGATGCAGGTCTACCTGCCGCGCGAGACGATCTTCGAGGGCTTCCTGGAGAGTTCCTGCACAAGGGCCGGATATCGCGGAATTCGTGATATTTCAGCGGAGCTGCAGGGGATTTGGGGCGTCCTGTTTCTTCGGGAATGGAGTTACTGAGGCCGGTCTTGCATAACCCGAATCTCGTCGTGCGCGGCGCCCGCCAGCACAATCTTCAGAACGTCTCGGTCGAAGTTCCCAGGGAGCGCCTCGTCGTATTTACGGGCCTGTCGGGCTCGGGGAAGTCCTCGCTCGCCTTCGACACGATCTTCGCGGAGGGTCAGCGACGGTACATCGAATCGCTTTCCTCCTACGCCAGGCAGTTCCTGGGGATGATGGAGAAGCCCGACGTAGACGGCATCGACGGGCTCTCGCCTTCAATCTCCATCGAGCAGAAATCGATCTCCCGCAACCCCAGGTCCACCGTTGGGACGGTCACGGAGATCTACGACTACCTCCGGCTGCTCTATGCGCGCGCCGGCACGCCGTTTTGTCCGGAGTGCGACAATCCCATCGAGCGCCAGCCCGCCTCCCGCGTCGTGGAGCACATCCTCTCCCGGATTCGGGAAGGGACGCCCATCCAAGTGCTTGCGCCGCTCGTCCGGGGCCGCAAGGGCGAATTTCGGGAGGTCTTTAGGGAGGCGGGGAGGAGCGGCTTCGCGCGCGCGCTAGTGAACGGGCGCGTGCACGACCTCAGGGAGCCTCCGAAGCTCGCCCGCTATGAGAACCACGACATCGCGATTATCGTGGACCGTCTCCTCGCGCGCGAGAGCGATCGGAGCCGGCTCGCGGACTCGGTGGAGACTGCGCTTCGGACGACCCAAGGGCTCGTGGAAGTCTTGGAGGGCCGCGGAAAAGATCCGACGCGCCACCTCTTCAGCGAGGACCACGCGTGCGCGGAGTGCGGCGCGAGCTTTCCCGAATTGGAGCCGCGGGGCTTTTCCTTCAATTCCCCCCACGGGGCTTGTCCCGATTGCGGCGGACTGGGCACGAGCAAGGTGGTGGACGAAGATCTTATCGTCCCCGACAGGCGCCTCTCCATCCGCGAAGGCGCCGTGAAGCCATGGGGAGAGCCCGGCGGCTTGGTCGAGCGAAGCTATCTGCCTGGGCTCGCGAAGGCCTACGGGATCAATCCAGCGACGCCGTGGCATCGACTGTCCGAGCGACAACGGGATGTGATTCTTTACGGCTCCAAGGGCCGGGTTCTTGAGTTCCCCTACTCCTCCGGGAAGATGAAGGGCGTATACCGGAGGGTTTGGGAGGGGGTCATCGGAAGAATCGCCCGAAGGCACCGGGAGACGGACTCGCCGCGCGTGCGCGAGATCCTTGAGCGGTTCATGGCCGAGCTCCCCTGCCGCGGCTGCGGCGGCTCCCGTCTGAATCCCTTTGCGCGCGCAGTCCGAGTGGCGGGGAAGGCGATCCACGAGGTCGTCGATCAGCCAATCAAACGCGCGCTTGAGTTTTTTGAGGGACTTGAGCTGGATCGCGATTCCCGAACCCGGGCCATCGCGGAGCCGGTGCTCAAGGAAATTCGAGATCGTCTGGGCTTCCTGTCGGACGTGGGGCTGGGGTACCTCCACCTCTCCCGGTCCGCCGCCACGCTCTCGGGAGGGGAGTCCCAGCGCATACGGCTTGCGACGCAGATCGGAAGCCGGCTGGTCGGCGTCCTGTACGTATTGGACGAACCCTCGATCGGGCTGCACCAACGGGACAACCACCGTTTGCTTGCGACGCTGGGATCGCTGCGCGACCAAGGCAACACGGTCCTTGTGGTCGAGCATGACGAGGATACGATTCTCGCCGCCGATTACGTCGTGGACATTGGGCCGGGGGCGGGAAGGCAGGGCGGTCGAATCGTGGCGCAGGGGTCTCCCGAGGATGTCAGGAAGGCGTCCGGGTCCATCACCGGAGAGTACCTGTCGGGAGCGCGGGAGATTCCGACTCCGGCAACGCGTCGCCCCGCAAGCCCAAACCGGCGCGTGACCGTCCGAGGCGCGCGGGAACACAACCTGCGGGAGATTGACGTCCACTTTCCCCTGGGGCTCTTCGTGGCGGTCACCGGCGTGAGCGGCTCCGGCAAATCGACGCTGGTCAACCAAACGCTCTATCGCGCGCTAGCCCAAAGGCTTCAGCGCAGCCACCGGCCCTCAGGCGCGCACGACGCGATTGAGGGCCTGGAGCGCTTGGACAAGGTCATTGAAGTCAATCAGGCGCCGATCGGCAGGACGCCCCGCTCGAACCCAGCGACCTATACGGGCCTCTTTGCTCCGATCCGGAAGCTCTTTTCGGAGCTGCCCGAGTCCAGGGCGCGAGGCTACGGTCCGGGTCGCTTCTCCTTCAACGTGAAGGGCGGGCGGTGCGAGGAGTGCCGGGGCGCGGGTCTGGTAAAGATCGAGATGCACTTTCTGCCGGACGTCTACGTGCCGTGCGATGTCTGCAACGGCAAGCGATATAACCGCGAGACCCTTGAGATCCGCTACAAGGGAAAGACGATCGCCGATGTGCTGGAGATGTCCGTCTCCGAAGCGCTCGAGTTCTTTTGGAATGTTCCGCCGGCGCGCAGGAAGCTGGAGACGCTGGAGGACGTCGGCCTGGGGTACATCGAGCTGGGGCAGTCGGCGACAACGCTCTCCGGAGGCGAGGCGCAGCGCGTGAAGCTCGCGACTGAGCTTTCGAAGCCCTCGACCGGGCGAACGCTCTACATCTTGGACGAGCCGACCACCGGCCTGCACTTCGAGGACGTGCGGGTGCTGCTTGACGCTCTGCACCGCCTAGTGGACCAGGGAAGCACCGTGGTCGTCATCGAACACAACCTCCACGTAGTGAAGACGGCGGACTGGGTCATCGATCTGGGGCCGGAGGGCGGATCGGGCGGAGGCGACATCGTCGCGTGCGGAACGCCGGAGGAGGTGGCGGGCGCGCCGGGCTCCTTCACGGGGGCATACTTGGGACCGCTCCTGGAGGGCCGTGCCGCAGGATCGAAGGCCCTGCATCCGTTGGCGACCGCAGGCGCGAACGGCCAGGCCCCGGGGCGCGCTAACGGCAGGGCTTCGTCTGCGGCAAGGTGATATCTTACGGGTCCAAGCCTGCCGGTCCAGCGTCTGGAGACCCGGTCTCCGGAACCGCGTCGTCCGCGCCGCTCCGGCATCGCATGGAATCAGCCGCCGAAAGGAGCGCCATGGTGCGAAAGAGCGACTTGGAAGACTATTTGAACCGCATGGAAGCGGACTTCAAGGAAATCGCCGACGGGATGTACGTGGTGAGGCTGGGCGGGGAGACCGCGCCGATCGTCGTGAACTACGACGACGCGATCACCTTGGTCCGAATGAAGATCTTGGAAATGGGAGAGGCGCCGGAAGCGTCCAGGGGCGAACTCTTCCGAACGTTGCTTGAGCTGAACGCGACGGACATCGCCCACGGAGCCTACGGGTTGGACGAGGACGATCTCGTCCTCTGCGACGCCTTGCGGTCGGCCACTCTGGACTACGAGGAGCTTCTGGCCTCCATGGAGAGCATTCAGATGGCCGCGTCGTCCCACCTCCCCAGCATCCGCGCCGTCGCCCAAATGGACGGAGGCAAATAGACCGATGAGCATCTTCAAGAAGATCTTCCGACTGATCCGCTCCAACATCAACCATCTGATCAGCCGGGCGGAAGACCCGGAAAAGATGCTGAATCAGATCATCGTGGATATGCGGGATCAGCTGGCGCAGGCGAAGCGGGAAGTTGCCGGCGCGATCGCCGATAAGCGCAAGCTCAAGGCGCAGCTGGAGAAAGAGATCAAGCTGGTGAAGGACTGGGAGGCGCGCGCCGTGAAGGCGGTGCAGATGGGGCGCGACGACCTTGCGCGCCAAGCGTTGATTCGCCAAGAGGAGCATGCGAAGCAGGCGGCGGCGTACAAGCAGACCTACGAAGCCCAGCTCGCCGAGACCGACAAGCTCAAGGCTTCGCTCCGCAGACTCAACGACAAGATCGAAGAGGCGAAGCGAAAACGGAATCTGCTCTTGGCGAAGCAGAAGCGCGCCAGGGCGCAGCGCCGAATCCACCAGACGATGTCGGGGTTGTCGGACACGTCGGCCTTCGAGTCGTTCAACCGGATGGCCGAGAGGATCGAGGACGAAGAGCAGAGAAGCTTGGCCGAATCCGAAGTCACCGAGGCGGTGACCGGGGACTCGCTCGAGTCGGAGTTTGTGCGGCTTGGGGCGGGCGACGCAGACGCAGACGCAGACGACAAGCTGCTCGCCCTCAAGAGGAAGATGGGGATGCTCTCGCCGGGCTCCGAGTCCGAAGGGCCAAAGGAGCTGGGACCCGGCGCCTCCTCGTCGTCCGACGATCCGCCGGTCAAGGACGTGGTGTTCGTGCGCGAGTAGGCGATTGGGCCCGCCTGTAAGTCCGAGGAGATGACGATGGCTGCGTCGATTGTGTATCTAAACGGCGAGTACCTGCCCCAGGATCAGGCGTTCGTGTCGGTCAACGAGCGCGGATTTCTCTTTGGGGACGGCGTATACGAGGTGACTCCGGCCTACCGGGGAAAGCTCTTTCGCTACGACGCGCACCGGCGAAGGCTCGCCCGGGGGCTCTCCGGCCTAAAGATCCCTTACGACGCCGGCGGCGTCCGCGAAATAAAGCTGGAGTTGCTTGCGAGAAACGGGTTGGACAAGGAGGAGGCGGCCTACGCGTACCTGCAGGTCACGCGGGGCGCCGCGCCGCGCTCGCATGCGTTTCCGGCGGCTGAGACATTGCCCACCGTCTATGCCTTCGCTAGACCGCACAACCGGCCGGACCGGGAGAGGTGGGAGAAGGGCTTTGCTGCGATTACGGTTTTCGACCAGCGGTGGGCGCGGGCCGACATTAAGGCCATCACGCTCTTGCCGAATGTCTTAGCCCAGCAGGCTGCGGTGGACGCGGGCGTTTCGGACGCGATTTTCGTGCGCGACGGAATCGCGATGGAAGGCGCCCACAACAACCTCTTCGCGGTCCGGGACGGCGTCCTCATGACGGCTCCCAGGTCGAACTACATTCTTCACGGCGTGACGCGGGACTTGGTGCTGGAGCTGGCCCGCAAGGAGGGGATTCGCGCCAGCGAGGCGTCTATCCCCGCGAGCGCGCTCGCAGCCGCCGATGAGATCTTCATGACGGGCACGACGACGGAGGTGCGCCCGGTCGTTCGGTTGAACGGAAGGGCAGTAGGAGATGGACGCGTGGGATCCGTCACGCGGCGGCTGTATGACGCCTTCCTCGAGGAGACGGCTCTAGGCTCGGATCCCTGACGCTCGCGCGCGCAAGGCGCGCGGGACGGCGTCGACTTGATTTGGCCCGCAAGTCTTGCCGGTCGCCGGGCGGCAAAAAAGCCGTCCCGAATCGACATGGACGCGCCCCCGGGCAGCTGGTATTCGTGGAGGCGCCGCCCCCCCGCGGCGCTCATTTCTCTTTCCTGGGACATGCCATGAATCGCTTGATCAGCAGTCTGCCGGACCTGCCTCCATTGATCGCAAGGAATCCACGTTCAAAGCGGTTTCCTGACCAAGGGAATCGCCTTCGACTACGCTATAGGCCGCGCCGCAAGGTCGGCGGCGCGCTCGAGGCCAGCTTGACAGGCGGGAACTCTTGGTCAAGAATTACTGATCCAAGGGGAGCCGTTGATTCGCTCCCTCATCTGGTCCGTCTCGCTTCTAGCGGAGGGAGGGCGGGATTGAATAAGCGAAGGCCTCCTGCGGGCTGCGCGCGCGGCGTTCGCGTCTTGCGGGTCGTAAGGAGGGACGCGTAATGGAGCTTGTCGCTACCCCTGTCTTTATCTTGTCGCAAGTTGGCGGCTTATTTGCTTTCATCGTGGCGATGATTATCGGGATCAAGGTGACGCTGGCCGGCGTCCAGAAGCACGTTGATCACCTCACCGAACAGATGAATGCGCTGAGCGCGCGCATGGACAGGCACGAAAAGCGCGTCGCAAAGCAGATGGACGAACGGTTTGCTGCCCTTAAGGATTTCTTTGATGCGCGTTTTTCCGGCCTCGAGACTCAGATGCAAGCACTCGAGAAACGGATGAGCGTCTCCGAGGAAAACACGTCGAAGCGGATGGATGCCTCCGAGAGGAGCACGTCTAAGCGACTGGACGCGTTCGAGGGCAACGTGTCCAAGCAGATGAACGCCTTCGAGTTGCGCATTTCTGAGCGGTTTGACGCCGTGGGTCAGCGGTTTGGCACCGTGGATCAGCGGTTTGATTCCGTGGATCAGCGATTTGACGCTGTAGACCAGCGATTTGACGCCGTAGACCAACGGTTTGATTCCGTAGACCAGCGGTTTGACGCCGTAGACCAGCGACTTGACGCCGTGGATCAGCGGTTTGAGTCCTTGGAGAATCACATAGACCGGCGTTTTGCTGAGAGCGGAGATTGGCTTGATGCGGTGCGGAAACAGGTGAGCCGCGTGGAGGCTAGGCTGGACGGTTTGGATGCCAAGGTGGATGGCTTGGCGGTTAGCCTGAATGCGAAGATCGACTTCGGGTTTGCCGAAGTTGGGACCAGGTTCGGGGCTTTGGAGGAGCGCCTGTCTAAGCGTCATCAGGATTTCGAGAAGCGGTTTTTCCGGATAGAGAACCGACTCTTGGACTCCTCCGGAGACGAGGTGGACGTGGAGAAAAGCGCCTCGTCCCCTGCCCAGAGCGTCGTGCGGCGGGGGACGCGCCGGATCGCTGGAACGGGGACGCCGCTACCGGGTTCTTCGCGTGCGGTCCGCAGCGCCGAGCCCGCCTGACTCCGTCCTAGAGGGCTTTGACGAGCGATCCGTCGTAGCGTGTAAGCAAATTCGGAACGAAGCGGATGTGCGGGTCTGTTGACCTCTTTGGCCAGCCGGCAAGGCAGGGCCTTTCTTGGTCGACGGGATCGACCTCGTCGCCTCCTCATCAGATCTTGCGGCGGGCTGCAAATCGGAATCAGCTTGACAGCCGGACAGTTCAGGGGTAGCACTTTGAATTAGAAACGAGTGATTGAGACGCCGTTTTCTTGGACCGCCACGTTCTCAAGGAAGCGGACGCAGCGCGGCGTTTGTGCTTTTCGAATCCCAAGGGGGGCGCATGTCGGAGACTGTCTGCATTCTGGTCATTTACTTGACGCAGGCCGGCGTCACGCTCGTTGGCATCGTGGCGATGTTGATCGTAAACAAGGTGATGTTTCGCGGCATCCGTAAGCAAATTGATCACATGATTGAGCAGATGGATGCGCTGATCGAGAGCATGGACAGGCTTGAAGCGCATTTTGAAGAAAAGTTGATTGACGAGCGGCTAAACGCCTTAAAGGAGGCTCATGGTCGCCCGCGTTTCCGACCTTGGGGCTCGGATGGAAGCCCTCGAGAAGCGGATGGATGTCTCTGAGGAGACACGCCCAAAAAAGTCTAAGCGGATGGGCATCCGCGGACTAGCGATTTGAGTCTTTGGAGAGGTAGACCGGGGAGCGGATTCCGCGCCGAAGCGAACGCGCCCGCGCCCGCCGACGGCCCCTTGGCCCAAGGGTTATGGATACAGCAGGTAGGGCCTTCTCGCCTCCATGTACTCGCTCACGCCTTCGCTCCAAGAAGCCGCCAACTGCTCGTAGCTGGATCCTGATTCCACCGCTTCGCGGACCCAGTCGGCGCCGGCGAGGCGGTCGAAGTGCGCCTCTCGCCATTCCCAGCGGCTCCCAGACAACTCTCTGGCGGCAACAAGCAAAGCCAGAGCCGCTTTGGTCGGATCATATTCCGGTCCAAGGGCCCCAAAGCGAACGCCTTCGACCAAGATGTCGCCGAACTTTCCATCGCCGGGATCCCGCGGCGTAAAGCGCGCCGCGGAGAACCGGGTGTCCGGCAACCTTAGCCTTGCGAGCCGCCGGACAAGCTCGGCTGAGTCAAGCCATGGAGCTCCGACGACCTGAAACGCCTCGTCGGTGCCGCGACCGACCGAGAGCGATGTCCCCTCGAAGAGACAGCTTCCGGGGTAGTGAAGCGCGCTTTCAAAAGAGGGGAGATTCGGCGAGGGAGGCACCCAGGGAAGCCCCGTGTCGCGATGCGTCATCTCTCGGCTCCACCCCTGCATTGGCACAACGACGAGCTCCGCGCGGACGCCGAAGAGCCCTGCCGCAAGGCGCGCAAATTCGCCGGCGGTGAGTCCGTGGCGAATCGGAATAGGGTACATCCCCACAAAGCTCGAAAACTCCGGGTCCAGGACGTTGCCCTGCACGACGGCGCCGCCCAGCGGGTTGGGGCGGTCAAGCACGACAAAGGGGATTCCCGCCTCTCCCGCCGCCTCCATCGCCCGCGTCATTGACGAGAGGTAGGTGTAGTACCGCGCGCCCACGTCCTGAATGTCGAAGAGAAGGATGTCGATGCCGTCCAACATCTCCGGGGTCGGCTTGGTGACGCTGCCGTATAGGGAGTGAACGGGAAGGCCGGTGGCTGCGTCAACGCCGCTCTCGATCCGTACTCCGGCCTCCGCCTCGCCCCGGATCCCGTGTTCGGGAGAAAAGAGCGCCGCGAGCTCAATTTCGGGATGGGCCGCGAGCAGATCGATCGTACTTTCGCCGGCGACCCGCCCCGTATGATTGGTGAGCAAACCCGCCCGCTTGCCCGCCACGAGGCTGATCGAATCGGAAAGGAGGACTTCCGCGCCCAGTTTGATTCGCTGATTCCGACCCTCCGGCCCGCTGCCCTTGGCGCCGGGGGGCGTGCAGGCCGCGGCAGCCAAGAAAAGGAGGGTCGCCAAGCGCGCGATCACCGGAAACAAGGCGCGCCCCAAGAGAGTACGCCTACCCGTAACTTGCATTCGTGACATTTGAATTTCGGTGGAGCGCCGCCGCCATCCATACGCGGAACGTAGTGCCTAGGCAGAGTACGATAGCGCGTCCGGTTCGCGCTGGTCCTCGTCTTGCGCTGCTGCTGCTCCTTGGGTGTTCGACGGCCCCCGCGGCGGAAGGTCCTCCTCCTGCGCCCGCCTCTCCCGCCTTCCCCGCCCAGCATTCTTCAAATCCGAAGACCGGGGAGGAGGCGGCGTTCGTGGGCGAGATCGTCACCGATCTCGCGCCTCCGTTTCGTCCTAGCGGCGATCCGATCAGCGCGATGGAGGACCCTGCGGCTTGGGCGAGAGAGACGTTGGAAGACCTTGGCCTCGTCCAGAAGGTCGCGCAGCTGATGATGCCCTTCATCTTGGGCGACTACGCGCCCGAAGGGTCTTCGGCGTTTGAGCGCGCGCGGTCGATGGTGCGCGACCACGGGGTCGGGGGCCTCATCGTGTCCGTGGGCTCGCCCACCGAAGTTGCGTCGAAGCTGAACTGGCTTCAGTCGTTGTCGGAGCTTCCCCTGCTGGTCGCCGCGGACTTGGAAAACGGCGCCGGCATGCGCTTTGACGGCATCGTCCATGCGCCGACTCGAATCGAATTGGGAGGAGCCACGAGCTTCCCGTCGATGATGGCGCTGGGCGCGACCGGCGATGCGGAGCTGGCCTACGAGATGGGGCGCGTCACGGCGATCGAGGCTAGGGCGCTGGGCGTGCACATCCCCTTCGCGCCGGTATTGGACGTCAACAACGATCCGGAGAATCCCGTCATCAACGTGCGGTCGCTTGGCGAGGACCCGAAGAGCGTCGGTCGGCTGGGCGCGGCGGTGGTCAGAGGCATGCAGGCGCATGGCGCGATCTCGACCGCCAAGCACTTTCCGGGCCACGGGGACACCGACGTGGATTCGCACCTCGATTTGCCGGTCATCTCCGTTTCGAGGGACCGGCTGAGGCAGGTGGAGCTTGTTCCCTTCCAAGAAGCGGTTCGGTCGGGACTTGGCGCGGTCATGACGGCCCATGTCGAACTTCCGCGCGTCGCCGGCAGGGGCCCCGCAACGCTCTCGAAGACCGTGCTCACGGACATTCTCGCTGACGAGCTGGGTTTTCGCGGGCTCGTCTTCACGGACGCGATGGATATGCGGGCGATCCGCAGGGACTACGGCGCGGGAGAGTCCGCGGTGCTGGCGCTTGAGGCGGGCGCGGACGTGATCCTGATGCCGCCCGACCTCGATGAGGCGATCAACGCGGTTGTGGACGCGGTTCGCTCTGGAAGGCTGACCGAAGAGCGGCTGGACCGCTCGGTTTCCCGGGTGCTTGCGGCCAAGGCGTACCTGGGTTTGGATCAGAGCCGTCTCACGCCGCTCCACGAGGTGCGGATGGTGGTCGGCGCCGCTCCCCACCAAGAGGCGGCGCGGCGCATTGCCGAGCGCGCGATTACGGTTTTTCGAGATTCTCGCGATCTGCTGCCGCTGCTTGGGACCCGAAGCGCGGGAGTATACTCCCTCTCGTATCGCCGGAGGAACGAGCCCTGCGCGGGCCGCGCCTTCAATCGGAGGCTCGGACAGACGTACGTCCGACTTGCCTCGGGCTGCGCGGACGCCCGGACCGACAACGCGGAGCGGCGCGCGATCATGCAGCGGATCCGACGGTCCGCGCTCACGGTGATTTCTCTGTATCTGACCGCCTCCGGGGGCGGTGACGACGACCACGTTCCCGAGGAAGCGCGGCGACTCGTGCGCGAAGCGGTGGCGACGGGCCGTCCGGTCATCGTGATCTCCTTCGGGAATCCGTACGTCTTGGAGGAGCTCCCCTCGGTCCAGACGTACCTTGCCGCGTGGGGGGACCAAGAAGTGGCGCAAGAGGCGGCGGCGGACGCGATTCTGGGGCGGTTCGCGCTCTCTGGACGCTCGCCCACGCGCGTCGGCGGCTATCCGGTTGGACACGGCCTCGAAATCCCCGCGAAGCGATAGAAAAATGGTGAAGCGAGCGCTTCTTTGCCGGGCTTTGCCGGTCGGGCTTCTGGCGCTCCTGGGTTGCGCGGGCCATGGGCCCGGAGCTCTTGGCGCGGGCTCCTCCGTCCCTCCGGTCGCGTCGCCGTCAATCAAAGCGCTGGACGAAGGGGCGCGTCGCTGGGTGGAGGAGACGCTGGCCGGCCTCTCGCTCAGGGAGGCGGCGGCCCAGCTTGTGATCCCTTGGATCTCCGGGGCGTACGCATCGAACGACGACGCGGATTTTGAGGAGCTCCTCTCCTGGGTGGACGCGGGAATCGGAGGCGTTTCGATCTCCATCGGGGGCCCGGACGCCTACGTCCAGAAGCTCAACCGGCTCCAGCTGCGGGCGAGGGTGCCTCTCCTGGTCACCTCCGACTTCGAGAGCGGGGGGCCGGGGATGCGGATCAATCACTCCTACGCGGTGCCTTCGATGCTTGCCCAAGGGGGCGGGACGAGCTTTCCGCCGACGATGGCCTTCGGGGCGACGGGAGACGAAGGGCTCGTCTTCGACTTTGGTCGCGCCACGGCGGCGGAGGCCCGGGCGGTCGGCGTGCACTGGGTCTTCGCTCCGGTCGTGGACGTAAACAGCAACCCGGATAATCCGGTCATCGGCACCCGCGCCTTCGGGGAGGACCCTCTGCGCGTGGGCCGCCTGGGGGCGGCCTTTATTCGGGGCCTTCGCGCGGGAGGGGCGCTCTCCACCGCGAAGCACTTTCCCGGACATGGCGACGCCCGTACGGATTCGCACGTCGGCCTTCCGATCATCAGCGCGAACCGAGAGCGCTTGGATACGACGGAATTCGTGCCCTTTCGGATGGCGATTGAAGCCGGAGTGGACGCCGTGATGACCGCGCACGTCGCCATGCCGGAAGTGTTGAAAGGACATGAACCCGCGACCCTCGCGCCGCTCTTCATGACCGACGTGCTGCGCGGGGAAATGGGATTTGAGGGGCTCCTCTTTACGGATGCGCTTCGCATGGGGGCGATCACGCTGGGCTACGGAGGCGGAGAGGCGGCCGTGCTCTCGCTCGAAGCGGGAAGCGACGTATTGCTCGCGCCGGAGAGCGTCTTGGAGACGGTTGAAAGCGTTTCGCGGGCCGTTGAGACCGGGCGCTTGAGCCGCGAGCGGCTAGACCGATCCGTTCGGCGCGTCTTGGAGGCGAAGGCGACTCTGGGGCTGCATCGGGATCGACTCGCCTCGCCCAGCGCGGTCCACGCAAAGGTGGGGTCTGCTTCTCACCGGAAGCTGGCGCGACGCGCCGCCGAAGCCGCGATCACCTTAGTGCGGGACGAGGAGGGAAGCGTGCCCGGGGCCTTCTCCCCGGGAAGCCGCATCTTGAGCGTCACGTATGCCCGCCCATCGGATCTCCTAGCGGGGCGGAGCTTTGACCGAACGCTGAGCGAGTCCGCGGGCGAGCTCCTGCGTCGCCGGGTGGACGAAGGGACCGGGCGCGCCCGCTACGATGCGCTCATCCGCGAAGCCCGTCGCGCGGACGCCGTCGTCGTGGGCGCCTATGCGGCGCCGGCGGAGGGCTCCTACCCCGCGCCCTTTGCGGGTTTCCTTCGTCGCCTCCAGGGGGCGGCGCCCTGGGCGCTGATCTCCTTTGGAAGCCCCTACCTCCTTCGCGCCGCGCCGGAGGCGCCGGCGTACGTCGCGGCGTGGGGCGGCAGGGAAGGTCCGCAAGAGGCCGCCGCGAGAGCGCTTTCCGGCCGGATTCCCATCGGGGGCCGGATGCCGGTGTCGATCCCCGCGCTCCATCCTCTGGGCGCGGGACTTGATCGGGAGGCGCTTCCAGAGGCCTTGAGCATCGCTCAGGAGAGGATCGACCCGCTGCGCGAGGCCGGATTTGCTTCGCCTAGAGAGAGCGATGCGGGCGACGCGGAGGAACCCGAAGAGCAGGAGCCGGCCGGAGGCCCAGGTCGCTGGCGCGGCGGCGGAGACTCCTATCCTCGGTGCGAGAACGATCCCTACGAGCATTCCTTGCCCAGGGACTTTTCGGGGGAGTTTTGCTGGGAGGGCGAGGCTTTGGTCTCTCCTCGAGAGATCTACCAAGGATATCTCGGAATGGATCCCGGGCTCGACGAAGTGGACGGGCTGATCCTGGACGCCATTCGCGATTCGGTCTCTCCGGGGGCGGCGCTCGCCGTGGTGCGTCGGGGTCGACTCGCGCGGCTTCGGGGATACGGGCGGCTCGACTGGGACCAGGACGCGCCGCTTGTGACGCCCGCCTCGATCTTTGACCTCGCGTCGCTCACCAAGGTGGTCGGCACGACGTCGGCGATCATGGTCTTGGAGGGGGACGGCGCGCTTGATCTCTTCGATCCCGTGGTTACCCGCCTCCCGGAGTGGGAGCTGGGGGATCCGCGCAAGGCGGACGTGTTGATTCGCGACTTGTTGTATCACGATGGCGGACTCCCGCCGTTTCGCCGCTTCTTCTTGGAGATGGAGGGGCGGGAGGCCTACAGGGACGCGATAAACCGCCTTCCCTTGGATCAGCCCGCGCGGCAAGCGACGGTGTATTCGGACATCGGGCTAATGACGTTGGGGTTTCTCGCGGAGGAGGCGAGCGGCCAATCTCTGGATGAACTCCTGGCCAAGCGCGTCTTTGAGCCGCTGGGGATGGCCGACACGGGCTTTAGGCCGGCTCCTTCGCTCTGGGACCGAGTTGCGACCACGGAAGTGGACGAGCTCTACCGAGGCGTTCACGTGCACGGCGTGGTCCACGACGAGAACGCGCACGCGATGGGGGGCGTCGCGGGCCATGCGGGTCTCTTTTCGTCGGCGCGCGACTTGGCCGTATTCGTCGACCTGATGCTAAACCGGGGCACGGTCCCGCCCTGCGAGGCCGACTTTCGTTCGGGGACGCCTTGCCACGCCGCGCGGCATGAGCCGGTCACCGTTTTTTCGCCCCTGCAGGTTGCAGAAATGACGCGAGCGAGTCTGACGAGGGCGCTCGGCTGGGATGTCCCCTCCGGACGTTCCTCGGCGGGCGACTACTTCTCCGAGCGATCGTTCGGCCATACCGGCTACACCGGAACCTCGATCTGGATGGATCCGGTCCTGGACCTGGGCGTGGTGCTTCTGACGGCCAGGGTGAACCCGACGAGGGAAAACACCCGACATGTGGAGCTTCGGCGGGCCGTGCACGACGCGATCGCGCTCTCCGTGGTCGATACGCCGCCCGCGCGCCGGAAAAACTGAGGATGGGGGAGACTCCCGGCGCCTTCGGCGCCGTCGATCTTGTCATCCTCCTCGCCTACATGGGGGGCGTGATTCTATGGGGCGCGTGGCTGGGGCGGGGCAACAAGGGCGGCGAGGACTACTTCCTAGGCGCCCGAAAGCTCCCTTGGCAGGCGGTCATGCTCTCCGTCGTGGCGACCGAGACCAGCACTCTCACCTTCCTGTCGATTCCGGGAATCGCGTACCTGGGCACGCTAGCCTTTCTGCAGCTGGCGATTGGATACCTGGCGGGTCGCGTGGTCGTCGCCTTCGTGCTTATCCCGAGGTACTTCCAGGGCGGCTTTCAGACGGCGTACGCCTTCCTGGAGGAACGCTTCGGGCAGGGCGCGAGACGCTTTGCTTCCGCCGTCTTCATGGCGACGAGGCTGCTTGGAGACTCGGTCCGTCTCTTTCTGACCGCGGTCCCCCTCGCAGTCATTACGGGATGGTCCTATCCGGTTTCAATTCTGGTGATTGCCGCGGCCACTCTGATCTACACCTACGCCGGCGGAATTCGCGCGGTGATCTGGGTGGACGCGCTTCAGATGCTTCTGTATCTCGCAGGCGGCGTCATCGCGCTTGTTCTGATCGGCGGCGCGCTGCCCGGCGGGTGGAGCGGGATCCTCTCCGCCGCTGGCGAAGCGGGAAAGCTCCAGATCGTTGACTTCAGCTGGGATCTCGGCCGGCCCTACACCCTCCTTGCCGGAGTGATCGGCGGAGCCATCCTGTCGATGGGCTCGCACGGCACGGATCACCTCATCGTCCAGAGGCTGTTGACCTGCCGGAGCGCTCGAGAGGCGGGGCGCGCCCTCATCGGGAGCGGCGTTGCGGTCGGACTCCAGTTTGCGCTCTTCCTAATGGTGGGGATCGGGCTCTGGTCCTTCTTCGGCGGCGCGGACTTCTCCTCCCCCGACGAGGTCATGGCGCGTTTCATTGTCGAAGAGATCCCGGTCGGGGTGCGCGCCATTCTGATCGCGGGCGTCTTCGCGGCGGCGATGTCGACGCTCTCCTCCTCGGTAAACTCGCTTGCGTCCGCGACCACCTATGATTTTTTGGCGGCTCGCCGCGGACATCGACTCACCGACGCGGACGCGCTGCGCAAGGGCAGGGCATACACGCTCCTCTGGGCCGCGCTGCTGTCGGCGGGCGCCATGGTCTTCACTCGCTTCGCAAGGGACGCCTCCGCGGTGGAGGTTGCGCTTGCAGTCGCGTCGCTCGTCTATGGCGCCCTCTTGGGCGCGTTCCTGCTGGGACTCCAGAGGAAGGCGCGCCGTCCCTCGGAGATCGGGTTGGGGGCGGCGATGGCGGCGGGGATCGGCGCTGTCGTTCTTCTCTGGAGCGGGACGCTCGGATCCGTGCTGGGGTGGCTTCTGAGCCGGCCGGTCGACGTTGAGCTTGCTTGGCCTTGGTTTGCGCCGACGGGGCTCGTCGTCACATTTCTGGTCGGAATGGCCTGGCCTGTGTTCGCAAAGAAGCGGGACGGTCTGAACTAGCTTGGCCGGCGGGAAGAAGCGCTCGTGATCGTGGCCGTACCGGCTCGCCTCAAGGCCGCTCTAGAGGGACTTTCGGGCGAGTGAAGCACCGAATGAGCGTATGGATCGGCGTTGACGGCGGCGGCACCTCTTCGCGCGCTTGGGCGACGGACGCCGACGGACAGCGCATTGCCCGGGCATCTGCGGGCCCCGGTCTGATTGATCCCGGAAATCCCGGGGCTGCAGCCGCCGAGGTCGAAGCGCTCGCGCGAAAAGCGATGACGGCCTTCGCCAAGGGAAGCTGCAGCGCGGCAGGCCTTTGGGCGGGACTGGCCGGCGCGGGAAATCGCCGGGCCCGCGCCCGCGTACAGTCGGCGCTGCTCGAGTCGGGCATCGCGCGAAAGGTGCGCGTGGGATCCGACCAGGACGCCGCCTACCACGATGCCTTCGGGTCTGGTTCGGGGATGCTCCTGATCGCGGGCACCGGCTCCGCCGCGACCGCCGGGATTCGGGGCGGCCGGAGATTTCGAATCGGCGGCTGGGGCCGCCTTCTTGGAGACGAAGGAAGCGGCTACGCCATCGGGCTCGCCGCAATGCGGAGCGTTGTACGGGCCGAAGACGGCAGGGGCTTCGAGACGGCGCTGAAGGAGGCGCTATTGGAGCACGCCCGCATTCAGAGCCTAGGCGAGCTCCCGGCCTGGGCCGAGAACGCCTCGAAGAAGGAGGTCGCGGCCTTTGCGGCCGATGTCTTCCGTATCGCCCGGGATGGGGATGCTCAGGCGCATTGCATTGTCGGCAATGCGGTCTTCGAGCTGAGCCGGCTCATGGAGGCGGCGGCGGATCTCCTTCGGAAAAGAAGAGGGAAGACAAAGCCGATTGCGGCGGCTGCGGTGGGCGGCTTGATTCAGCCGGGCGGGCCGCTCAGGGATCGCATCGAAGAAGCGGCTCTGGGGCTAGGACTCCGCCTTCTTGAAGAGGAGGTGATCCCGGAGCGAGGGGCTGCGGGCCTCGCGCGCGCGGAGCTTGGAGGCTGAGCTGTCCTGACGACCGCCCGGGTCGCGCAGGCGCCGGTGAAGTCCAATCCAATCGATCCGAAAGCGAAGATCGAGCCTTGGCCCATGGGGGATCTGCTGCCTCGCCGAGGCGAGCACGCCGGGTTGGCCCGCGCGGCGCGCCTCCCCAGGGCGTGAGTTTCAACCGCCTTGGGTCTCGCGGATTACGGGCAGCGCCTCCTCCGTCCTCCTCCGAAAGTACTCTGCCGAGCGCATCCTGCGGATATCCAGAGACAGGTCCGGGCGCGGGCGCTCTACGAGCTTTTCCTTCAGCTCGGCAACCTCTCGGGGGGAGAGCCCCAGGTCGGCGAGCTCGGAGTTGGAGAGACGGTTTCCATTGGCCGAAACCCCCTCGTCGTCCGCGGATAGCAGCCGGGCAAGCGCGGCGATCTCGCCGGCGGAGAGGCGCCCCCCCATCACCCGGTAGTCGAGCCATGCCTCGAAACTCAGGGGCGCGACTCGCTGCACCATGCCAGCGATGACCTGGGCGAACGCTCTGATCTCCATCTGGCCTCGCGCATCGACCCTGAGCGTTAGAAAGTGAAGCAGGTTGTGGAGGTCGATCTTCCAGTACCACTGGGTGTAGGTGGAAAGGGGCAGATCAATGCGGGAGAGCTCTCGCGCCACGCCCTCGCCAATCATCCAGCCGTAGTGCTCTTCGGCGAGGCCGTGCTGCTTCCTCCATCGGCGAGACGCCTCCTCGTAGAGACTCCGGTCCATGGAGCCCTCTCTGCCCTGATGATTCGTCGTGCTTTGCAGGGCGAAGTTCTCCGGCTCCGGCGAATAGAACGCCATCGGCATGATGGAGTAGCGACCGCTGTATTCGTTGATGGAGGCGGTCCGGTGTCTCACCCACTGACGGGCCACGAAGATCGGCATTGAGCAGTGAAAGAGGAACTCCACCATCTCCGTGGGCGTCGTGTGTAGATGCCGCATCAGATACCGGATCAGCCCCCTGGTCTTGGAGACCTTGCGCGTGCCGTAGCCGAAGCTGACCCTGGCGGCGCGCTCGACTGCGTCGTCGGTTCCCATGTAGTCCACGAGAGAGACGAATCCATGGTCCAGAACCGGGAAGTAGCCTCCCAGGATCTCTTCGGCGGCCTTGGACGCGGCGCGTTTCGTCTTGTTGGACAACGTCGTGTCGGCGCTCCAAATGAGGGGTCGAGATCTCATGGGCTGGCCGCCGTTGGGCGACTCTCGTCTTGCCGCAATACCGAGCGACGCCGGCCCCGGCGAAAATACGACTGCTCAACATACCACCGTCTATCGGCGCGGGCATCCGGCGCGGGGTCGCAAGCGGGTTGCCCGCGAATTTCCGAATTCGCGCCCAGACGGTAGAATTAAGGCGGGACGCGCAGCCTCGCGCGGGGAATTGCTCGGGATCCGCGTCCTGAACCTCCAAGAAAGGTCGATTTTGTCCACCCCGAACATCCCTTCCGTACCCCTCCATTCGCTGGATCAGCTCTGGTTTCAGGTCGCGGGGACCGTGTGCAATCTGCGCTGCTCCCACTGCTTTATCTCCTGCTCTCCCGATAACCACTCCTTCTGGTTCATGACCCGGGAAGAGGTGCGGAGCGCAGTGGAGGAATCGCTTCCGTATGAAGTGAAGGAGTACTACTTCACCGGGGGCGAACCCTTCATGAACCGCGAAATGACGGGCATTCTGGACGACACCCTTCGGCACGGGCCGGCCACGGTGCTCACGAACGCCACGCTTCTTCCGGACCGCGAAGTCCGCGCGCTTGAGGTCAGCGCGGCGAAGAGGCCGCACCCCTTGACCTTTCGGGTAAGTCTGGACGGCCCGACCGCCCGGGCGAACGACCGCATCCGGGGCGAAGGATCCTACGATCGCGCGATGGAGGGCGTGGCGCGGCTGGTGCGGGCGGGTTTCCAGCCGATCATCACGACGATGCAAAGCTGGACGGACTGCGAGTCCAAGTCGGTGCTTGCCCGGTTCCGCGAGAAGATGGCGGGCATTGGCTACCCGGACCCTGCGCTCAAGGTGCTCCCGCCGCTGCGAATCGGCGAAGAGGAGAAGAGGGACCGGGGCTACCTTCCTTGCGAGCGCGTCACACAGGAGATGCTGGAGGGCTACGATGATCGGCAGCTTCTTTGCGCCGGGGCGCGCTTGGTCACCGCCAAAGGCGTGTACGCTTGTCCAATCCTCTTGGACTATCCCAGCGCGAGGCTGGGCGATACGCTCAAGGAAGCGACTGCAATCCCCGCGCCGCTTGGAGAAGCGGCCTGTTACACCTGTTACGCGAACGGCGCCATCTGCTCCAACGCAACCAGCGGAACCAATGGAGCGGCTCCGTGCGCGGAGTGATCGTGTTGCGGACGGGCATGCGCGATTGAGGCCGCCCAAACGTCTGCGGGAAGGCCCGGCAGCGAGGGCTCCCTAACCCGCCACGGTCTGCCGCGACAGGATGTCCCCGGCAGCCAAGCGATTGGCCGCGGGCAAGATGGCGCGGCTGCATCTCGGGGATTCGGTCGGGCCACGGAAAAGGACGCGAGGCGGAGGCCGGAGCCCGCTCCCGCAGCCTTGATGACCGCCTCCTTGCGTGCCCAGATCCTAAAGAACGCCGCTTGGCGATCCGCCGGGGGGCACGCGAGGTAGGCCCTGGACTCCTCCGGGGAGAACCTGCGGGCGACAATTCGGTCTTGCCGGGGCACGAGCCGGATCCTCTCCAAGTCGACCCCCAGAGCGCCTGAACGCCACACGCCGACGAGGAGTCGGTCCCGGGAGTGGGACACGCTGAAGCAGGGTCCGCCGGCGAGCCAAGGCTTGCCTTCGGCCGTGCTCTGAAAGACAAACCCCGCCGGGTCTCTTCGGCAGAGCGTTCCGAGGAGTCGTCTGAGAAACGCCCGCCCCGCGGCGAATCGAAGTCGCGCTTCGGGGCTCCTCATCGCCCGTGCTCGCGATCTTTCCCTTCTCGACAAGACGGCGAAGGCCCGATGTCCCGCCGAGCGGAGCCATCGCCCGTCCGGGCAGGCGGGAAGCCGGGCGTGCGCCGCGAGAATAGCCCCGGAGTCGAATGCGCTGCGCGCGGCCGCGTTCAGGGGGCGGTTTGCATTGGGAATTACGCCGCTCAAGTTGACGCCATGGCGATTTCGTACGTGGACGGCGGACGGCCGGCAAGAGGGCTGCTCGCCGCCTGCGCCTTCGCCCGCAAGCGCCGGGCAAAGCTCAATCGAATCAATGTATCCCGGCGCCTGAAGGAGACGCCGGCGCCAACTTGGCGCGGGCGCTGGAAGCGGCTCCGGCCGAAATCGGATCCAAGCCCCTACGCTTCGGGGCGCGCGCTGTCGCAAAGCAGGGGCTGCGGGCGCGGTCATGGCCGCGCGCGAGGTCGAGGCCGCCTACCCTGGATGCGAGACGGTGGTCGTGCCCGCCGCGCCCGTCGTCGCGACCCGCCTTGTCCGCGGCGCGCGGGAGCGCCTGCCAAGTTGGGGAGAACTCCCAAGAACGGGCCTAATCCTAGTCTTCCTAGACGCGGAGCCTCACTTGAGAGCGCGGGCGTTGTCGACCAGCCAAGCGCGCGTCGCGGACTGCTCCGGCGTCGGATCGGCCGGCTGGAACGCCAGGAACGCCCGAGACCAGTCTTTCGCGACGTAGAGAACCAGGTCGGCGTCGTTTCCCGGAGCCGAGTACTTCTCGGCTTTTCCTGCGGGATCAATCGCCACGGCGTCGCCCGCTCCGAACTGTTCCGCGAGATATAGACCGTAGGCGCGCCACGCAGCTAGGGGGCCGGTCTCTTTGGAGGCGACCGATGCAATCACCTTTTCGCCGTAGTAGGCGAAGGCCCGCTGAAAGGCCGCCGGGTCTTTTGACCGAAGCTCGCGCAGGTAGCCCCGACAGTGAAATCTCGGGTCGTGCGCGCCCCGGCGGATCTCCGCCTCCAAGAGCTCCTCCGACGTACTGCGCTGGGTTGGGTCCATGAGCTGTCGCGCGGCCCCCGCGCTTCGATGCGGTAGATTGCCTGCCCCGACGAACTCTCGACGGGACAGTTACCAATTTGCGGAACCGACGATGCCCGAGACAGAGTTTTCGCCGCCGGCGGACGAGCGCATGGATCTTTCTTGGGAGATGTTCGGGGAGCTCTCAAGGGCGCTTGCGCACCGGGTGGCCCGGGAGTACGACCCCGACATCGTCGTCGGAATCGCCCGGCTGGGCGTGATCCCCGGCGCGCTCATCGCGTCAATCCTGCGGAAGGACTTCTACGGTCTCACGATTTCCAGGCGAGAAGGCGGACGGATCGTGCGCGACCGACCGACCGTTCTGTCGGCCGCGCCCCGCCGGGCAAGTGGGCAGAAGGTACTGCTGGTGGACGAGGTGACGACATCGGGGGATACGCTCCGGCTCAGTCTCGCGGCGGTGAGGGACAAGTCTCCCAAGGAGGTCCGCACTGCGACCTGCTTCGTCCGCCCCCGGGGCTTTAGACCGGATTTCTTCGCCTTGGAGACCGGAGCGAGGATCCGCTACCCCTGGGAGTGATCGAAGCCGACGTTCCCTAATGTGGACGGGGGCGGCCTCTTGACCTTTGCCGCAGGTCTCGCGGCCCGCGGCGGCAAGTCCTTAGCAACCGACGACTTGGCTGCGACGATCCACGACCACGATGTCTCGCCATATGCCATCCGCGGTCCTTCCAATTTTTGCTCGTCGGCCCAGAATTCGAAATCCCGCTCGGAGGTGCAGCTTGATTGAGGCTTCGTTTTCTGGAAAAATGCCGGCCGTGAGGGTCCAGACGCCGACTTCTTCCGACCGTCGCACGAGCGCGTCCATCAGCAGGCCGCCCGCCCCCTTTCCGCGCATCCGCTCCGAAACGTAGATCATGACCTCGCAGACGCCGGCGTAAACGGGGCGCTTCGACGTGGGCGCCAAGGCAGCGAAGCCGGCGATGCAGCCGCCGGAGATGCCGACCAAGCGGACATCCGGTCGCCACGTCTGGTCCCAGTAGGCCCATTCGGGGGCGGCGGTCTCGAAGGTGGCGTTGCCGCTGCGGATGCCCTCCTCGTAAATCCGGGCCACGGAGGGGTAGTCGGCCGGGCGCATGTCTCGGATCTCAAGCCGGAGCGGCCGGTTCTTCTTCATGGCGGAACCTGCGCCCCAGCCCTAATCGAACGTCTCTGATCGCGTTCGTCCGGCGAAACGGGAGCGCGCGCATGGCCAGCTGTTCGCTTGCCGACCATTTCGGACGGTCGGCTGAAGGCGCGGCGAATTATCTTCCAGATGGGTCGCAGGCTCCTGCTTTGGCCTTGAATGCTAGGGAATCGCAACTGGGAGAAGTGAGATGACGCGGAGAATCGCCGCAGCAGCGCTGGCGGGCATCGCCGGGGCAGCAATATTGGGACCGCTGGAGGCGCAGGAAAGCCCCAAGGAGTGGCGTTCCGCCTACCACGATTACCGGGTCGTGACCGTCGCGGGCGGCTTTGAGGTGCCTTGGGCGATGGCGTTTCTTCCGAACGGGGACATGCTTGTCACGGAACGACCGGGACGCTTGCGGATCGTGCGAGGCGGAGAGCTGCTCCCGGATCCGGTGCCGGGTGTGCCGGAAGTCGTCGCGCGAGGGCAGGGAGGCCTGTTGGACGTGGTCCTTCACCCGGACTTCGAGCGAAATCGCCACGTCTACCTCAGCTTCTCCAAGCCGCTGCCGCAAGGAGGCGCAACGACTTCGGTGATTCGGGGAACATTCGAGAACGACCGATTCACGATGGTGGACGAGGTGTTCTCGGCCGTGTCGGAGGGGCGCAGCGGGCACTTTGGGTGCCGGTTGGCGTTTGACTCTGAGGGCCGGTTGTACCTGACGGTAGGCGATCGTCAAATCCCGCCCTCCGGGGACTTGGAGCGCCATCCGGCCCAAGACCTGTCCAACCACCACGGCGTCCTCGTTCGGGTTAACGACGACGGGAGCGTTCCAGAGGACAATCCCTTCGTTGGTCGAGAGGGGGCGCTTGACGATATCTGGAGCTACGGTCACCGAAACGCTCAAGGGCTGGCCATTCACCCGGAAACCGGCGCGATCTGGCTCACCGAGCACGGACCTAGGGGAGGGGACGAGGTCAATATCGCGAAGCCTGGCCTCAACTACGGCTGGCCCGTGATCGGTTACGGCGTCAACTATCGCGGCGGCACGAAAATTCACGAGGCTACCCATCGAGAGGGAATGGAACAGCCGGTCCACTTTTGGGTGCCCTCAATCGGGGTCTCCGGGCTTGCATTCTACACCGGCGATGTCTTCCCCCAGTGGCGAGGCAATCTCTTTGCGGGCGGACTTTCGGGCCAGCGCGTGGATCGGCTTACCATAGAGGGCGAAGAGGTGGTCGCGCGCGAGACGCTGCTGCAGGGGATGGGTCGCGTGCGCGATATCCGGCAGGGGCCGGACGGGTACATCTACGTCGCTCTGGAGCGGGAAGCCGGGGCCTCGCCCATCGTCAGATTGGAGCCGGCGGAGTAGGGGAACTGCGCCGCCCCGCGAGTCCAGCGGCGCGGCGGCTCGCGTCCGGCCCAAGCATCGCGGCCGGGCCGTAAATCCACGGCGCCGATTCAGGACCGAGAAGACGGCGAGTTTAGCGTCGACCCGAACTTCGGTCCTGCCCTTGGGCGGGCCGCTGGAAAATTCGGTCTGACCATATGGCGCGAGGCTGTCCGCGCGCCTACGGAGTGCTGCTCCTGCTTGCCGTCGTCCAGCTCATGGGCATGTCGCTCTGGTTTACCGCCGGCGCGCTCTCGCCCGAGCTCTCTCTAGAGTGGGGTCTCAGCGAGAGACAGGCCGGATGGCTGATCACGGTCGTGCAGCTGGGGTTCGTGGCTGGGACCGGATTAGCGGCGCTCCTGAATCTGGCGGACATCTTTCCGGCGGCGCGCTACTTCTGCGTCTCGGCGCTCCTTGCGGCGGCCGCCAATGCAGCGCTTCTGCTTTCCGCGGACTACAACTTGGCCCTTGGCCTTCGGTTTCTCACGGGGCTCTTCCTAGCGGGCGTCTATCCGCCGGCGATGAAGATGGCCGCGTCGTGGTTTCAAAGCGCGCGCGGCTTTGCGATCGGGGTGATCGTGGGCGCGCTCACGGTGGGGAAGGCGGCTCCGTATTTGCTTGCGGCGATACGGGAGGGGGATGCGGACGTTGTGATCGCGAGCTCGTCTCTCGCGTGCGCGGCGAGCGGACTTCTCGTGCTGGCCGCGTATCGGGACGGGCCCTACGCCTTCGAGCGTCGCCCGTTCTCGTGGCGGCTGGCGAGCACGGCGCTCCGCCACCGCGAAACTCGACTGGCGATACTGGGCTATTTGGGGCACATGTGGGAGCTCTACCCGATGTGGGCGGCCATCGCGCTGTTCTTCGGCGACTATTTTGCCCAAGGCGGCGGCAGCGCGCTTCAGAGCGCTAAGCTCTGGCAGGGCTGGGCCGCATTCGGGGCCGTCGCGGTCGGCGGCTTGGGGGCCGTGCTCGCGGGGGCCTCAGCTGATCGACTGGGCCGCGAGCGCGTAGCGATATGGTCCATGGCGGCGAGCGGAGCGTGCGCATTCGCGATGGGATGGCTGCTGAACGCGCCGCCTTGGCTGGCGATGGGCGTGGCCGCCGCGTGGGGCTTTACGGTCATTGCGGACAGCGCGCAATTCAGCGCCCTAGTCACCGAAGTCGCGCCCCGGCACCTGGTCGGCACGGCCCTTACCCTGCAAACCTCGCTCGGCTTCCTCCTTACCGCCGCCGCGATATGGTTGACGTTTGAGCTTGAAGCTCGTTTCGGCTGGCCCGTCGCCTTCGGAGCGCTGGCATTAGGTCCATGGAGCGGCATTCTGGCGATGCGAAGTCTGCAAAGACTTCGCGAGAGGCCGTCCGGCGCATAGGACTCGGACCGCGCGCCACTGGCGACATGCGCGGCGGACCGGCTCAAGTTGCAAGTCAGGGTTCGGTTGGTCAATTTCCAGCGGGCACACAAGGCTTGCAAAGGAGTCGCGCCATGGACCGGATAGGGCAGGGGGCCGACCATTTCGCAGCCCGTAGGTGTCGCTCGGCTGAGCTTTCGCCGGAGCCCGTGGCGGCGCGCAACGCAGAGCCCCTAGACCAGTGGCGATGAGCGAGTCAGCGCCCGACGCCTCGGTCACAGGCACCGATCCTTCCGCATCCGCGGGCGATTCGCCTAGGCCCTGTCCGAACTGCGGCGCCCCGCGCAAAGATCGATTTTGCGCGAAGTGCGGACAGAATGACCGCGACTACATGCGGGGATTCTGGCTGGTCGCGTGGGAGTTCGTTAAGGAGACGGCGGAGCTTGACTCCAAGGTCTTTCGCTCGCTCGCGTCGCTCTTCTTCAAGCCGGGGTCGCTCTCCAAGGAATTCACGCAGAACCGACGCGCGTCGTTTACGTCGCCGGTCCGCCTCTACCTCGCCGCCAGTCTTGTGTTTTTCTTGGTGCTTTCGGCCTCAGCCGGCAGATGGTGGTCGAGCGCCGTCCAGCAGATAGAGCTGGCTGACGAGTTCGTGGCGGCAGCCGACGGTAATTTGCCCGACTCAATCGGGGAGGTCCTGAGCCGCAGGACCGGCGGCAGCTTTGAGGTCAGCGCGCCAGCCGGCTCGCGAGCATCGGAGGAGGAGCAGCTAGACTCCGCTAAGCTCGCGGCGCTCAAGGCCCGTTTGTCTCCCGAGCGGATCCAAAAGGTGGATGACATTCTGAACCGACCGGGCGCGTCAGTAGCCAAAATGGTGGTCGACGGAGCGCTATTGGACGAGCTTCCAGATCTCGGCGAGCAACAATCCGGCCTTCTCGAATGGTTCTACGAGCATTGGGTCCGCATAGTGATCGACCTGTTCCACAGCCCCCAGGACTTCCTGCAGGAAGCGATCGAGAATCTGCCGGTGGCGATGTTCTGCCTGCTTCCGATATTTGCGTTGATTCTTGCACTCTGCCACCTGCGGAAGAAGAGGTACTTCGTCGCGCACTTGGTCTTTGGGATGCATGTGCACAGCTTCGCGTTCTTAACGCTGGCGGCTGCGATGCTTCTGCCGGGAGGCGTGATCGGCAGCTGGCTGAAAGTGCTCTTGATTACCCTGATCCCGGTCTATGTACTGATCGCCCTGAGGCGGTTCTACGAAGAGAGCTGGATCTCGACGCTGATCAAGGGATGCATCGCTTGGGGACTGTATTCGTTCGTGCTATTCCCCGGTCTGATGCTGGCAAGCTTTGTCAGGATGTAGTTGGTCCGCCGAATACTCGCCATGCCGTGAGATCCGTGTCGTCGGCTGGCCGCCGGGCGGCTTGCAGCGGAAACGCATTGGGACGCGGAACACGGATGGCGCGCTGCCGAGCGCCGGTCCTCTGCAAATGAAGATTGGGGCTCTGGAATCGTGGGATGCTGAGCTTCTCTTGCAACGACATACACTAGGCGGTTCGGGAGAGCGAGAATGAGCGGTTCGCCGGAGCTGGGCTGGTCACCCCGCAGGCAGCGCCGCCCCGAGTCGCGGTCAAGCGCGGCCACCGAAAAGACATCCGGCTGGAGCGCAATCCTAGGGAGTCGGTCTGTCCCGTACCAAAGCATGGACAAGGCGTTCGGTGAGGGCATTGGAAAGAGGGTGGGCCGGTTTTTTCAGCTTGGTCCAGACCCCGCCGATCCTGACGAAATCGAGAACCTGGAGTACTGGGGCGGATGCGAGAGCTGCACCCGCTGGCCGCAAAACTGGCTGGAGCCGCTGGACACCTTTACTTCGCCAGCCTGTTACGAGCGACCCGAATTCGACCCTGACGCCGTGGAAATGGCCTACTGCCTGTTCACGGCCGGGTCTGGATACAAGTTCTCGGCAGAGCAGCTTCGCGATTGGGGAATTGCGGGCGCGCCCCCAAGCGAAATGGCTGCCTCCGCGCTGTCAGGCGCGGCCGCCGAAATCCAAGGCTGGGGCTGGCGTGATCTTGTCTTCAAGGGCGGCCTCACCGTAAGGGAGTGGGTGAGGCTTCTCACCGCGTGCGACGCTCGCAGCTGGCGCATGGCCAAGCGGTTGAATAGCTACTCTGAAAACGGCAACGGGCCGACCCCGCGCTGGATGGACAAGGCCATCGTCCACGGCTTTGGCTGGCGTCGCTGACATGCGGCCCCTACCCGTTCCGGAAAACCCGGGTCAGGCACTGAAAGCGTCCCTTCCGTGGCTGGACCGATGGATTCCCCGATCCGAGTGCCGTCTGGGCGGGGGCACGGCCTTGGTCGCCCTCTGGCGGCATCGCCATAGCACGGACATCAATCTCGCCTGCGATTCCCGCGTGCTCGAAGATTCGATCCGGCGGAATCAAGAAGAGATTCGGACCGCGCTGCGAGCGATGAAGATGGCCGGAGAGATCCTCAGGTGGCGTTCCACGGCGCGGTTGCTCGGATGGGTAACGCCGCTGGGGCCGGTTTCGCTCGTACGATCAACGTTTCGGGCAGGCGTCGGGTACCGCCCCGACTACTTCGAGTCTCTTTCAGAGATTCCGATCGCCTCGATTCAGGAGATTCTGTCGGGAAAGGTGCTTGGAAGAGCGATAGAGGACATTCACGTGCCGCGGAGAGACGCATATGACGTTGCCTGCGCGCTCCTTTTGGCGCCTGAGATTACGCGACCGATATTCGATGGGCTCAGCCCAGACGAACTACGGGGCCTCTGGTACGCCAATTCGCTTCGCGGCGGCTCAAGGCCGGGCCCGCCGATCTTGTCTCCTCGGTTTCGTGCCTTGGCGAAAGACCCTTGGAAGTTCAGCTGGGAGATCTTCCAGCGGACAATGACGCTGATGGAGTGGCGGGATCAATTCGAGGAGTCTCGCGATGACCGCTCCCTTGGTGAGGAGTGAGTTGTCTTGGTACTCGGTCTGTCGCCAATAAGAGATCCGGCGCGTTCCGTGGACGCCGCCCTCGTCTGCTGATTTGCTGAACTGTTTCTGGGTGAGTCGACGGACCTGGACGACTGCTGCGAGGAGTCGGCGAAGAGCGAAGGGTCTTCCCCCCGCTCCAGCGCATCGAAGGCCGCGAGGACGAGACGCCGGGTACGGTATTCGCCGAACTCTTCGAGCTCGTTTTTCTTGAGCGCCGGAAAGGAGGCGCTCGGAAGCGGCGGGTCCAGTATCCACTCGACTTCCGCCCGATTGAGTCCGTACATGTGCGCGAAGATCGCGTCCAGTTCGGACCTGAGGCCGTGGCGCCGCTCCTCGTTCCACTGGAAGGGAGGCCCGGTGTAGCCGAGATCATTGGCGAAACCCTGCATTTCCCAAGAGGTGTAGGTCAGTTCGAGTACCCTGGGGACGATTAATTCCACCCAGAGGGTGTGGGCGGGGCTGGCGACGAGATACGCGCTCGGTGGCAGTACGGGAAGCTGCTTGAGAACGTAGATCCCCATGTGGGACCCGCCGATTGCCGCGCGGGCAGTCCAGTCGAGGGGTAGGCTGTTGAGGTTGGCGAGCACAAGCGCGGACGAAATAGCGCGGCCATCGACGTATAAAATTGACGTTGTGGTATGGCCGAAACCCTTAGCGGGCGTGATCCCTGTAACCATCGTCCGGTCGTTCGTGGCACAGGAAATGGCCCTGAACGCCTGAATCCACTCGGAATAGTCCACGTGCACGAGAGGAATGCTGTCGTTCAAGGCGGCGACGCGCAGGAGCGTCGCGATTGCTGTGCGCCGGTTGGTTCCGCACGTGAACTTTCGAACACCGAGAAGCCAACGGTCAGCACGACTGCGGTGTGTCCGAATGGACCAAGCGGAATCACTGAGACGACTCCAGTCCTTTGGTCCGTTCCTCGAGCAATGCAGCGCAGACCGATCTGCCAATCTCTGCCAAATCTTGGATCTTGGATCTTGGATCTTGGATCTTGGATCTTGGATCTTGGATCTTGGATCTTGGATCTTGGATCTTGGATCTTGGATCTTGGATCTTGGATCTTGGATCTTGGGACAAGATCGAATAACTCAAAGTACTCCATTTGTCAACCTTGTCAGCCACCCTGTCTTCAGCAACCCAGTATCTTGGAATCGAGACTGATTCCGTGTCGATTTTCTCCTCCAGCGTCATAGGTCGCGCTTTGCCTCCGCGGATGTCTCGCTCAGAGACGCCGTCAAACGTTGCAAACCGGTGATCGTACTGGTGAAAAAGCTTGCCCTCGGTGAGTGGTAGGTAGCGCTCGTCGTTGCGCACAAAGTCGCATCCATCAAGAGTCCACCCAGAATCTTCCATCTCTTGACGGCGACGAAACAGATTGGAGTCTGTTGACATGTTGAACATCATGGCAAAGTCAACGTTCCATGGGTTATCATTCGGTTCCTGTCCCGCAGCCTCTTTCCAAAGCACTCCAGCCTGTGCGTACATCTTGCGCGCGATTTCCATGTCGCGCTGTGTTCGGAATGTCGGACAGGTGCGCGTGTTGGGGTTGAAGAGGCGGAAGTCCGACTCGGACAGCTTAATGCGCCGCTCCGACTCCTTGAGCTGCTCCGGGTCGTGCAGAAAGTACGCGAACTCGGCTTTGGCGGCGGGCCTCTTGGTTCCGGCGAGTGTCAGAAGGCAGAATTTGAAGGACCGGTGAATTCCAGAAAAAATGGCTCTTCGATTCTCAAAATCAAACAAGCTGACAAGGCGCTTCTCAACAATGACGTGCTGAAAAAATGCACGCGTGTTGTAGTCGGTGGAAATGCCCGTAGGCACAACAGCTCCAAATTGCCCGTCAGGTCGAAGGAGCTGAAGACAAGTCTCAGCGAAGAGCGCGTATGTGTTTAATTTTCCATGAGCGGTTAATGCGAAGCGACCTACGTTTCGCGAGTAAAGGCTTGCAGCTTCAATCTTGCGTTTAGCGGTTCTGAATTCAAAAAACAATCGCTGTTCGATCGGCAATGCACCAGTGTCATTTAACCGGTTAATCATACGAGTCCGTTCGGCCTTGTTTCGAGCCTGGGCGATTTGGGGCCGCCTGATCGCAAAAAAGTCTCTCTCATTCAACTGAAGTCGCCCCCACGGCGGATTCGCGAGCACGACATCGAAGCCACCGCCTCGCATGATGTCGGCGAACTCGAGGTGCCAGTGGAAAAAGCCATGCTCCTTGGAAAGCCTGTCCGCGAGCTCGCGGACGCCTTTGCGCGCAGGGGCGTTTTCGTCGATGCGGTGGATGTCGCTGGTGAGCGGAACGACATCTTGGGCGTCTCGCGTCTTCGGCGCGAAGAACGCGCCGACGAACAGGTCCGCGCGCAGCTGTTCCCGCACGCTTCGCGTTTTCCGTCTCGCGGCTATGAAGGCGGCGCGCTTGGCGTTGATTTCCGACACGGTGCCTTCGGGCATGGCTTCGATTTCGCCGAAGTCGACCGCGACTTTATCCGCCGCTTCCTGATCGAAGAGGTCGCGCTGCGCCCGCTTGCGGTTGCGCTTTCTCAGGGCGGCGCAGGCGGCCTTGTCGTCGCCCTGGAGCGGCGCGTAGGCGGCGTCGGGGATGCCGCCCGACATGATTTCGGGATCAAGGATTCCGACAAGGCTGTCGCCTTCGACGACATGCGCGTCCAGGAAGCTCAGCGGCTTTCCGGGCTCGAGCGCCTCGATCCAGAGCGCCGTTCTGCACAGCTCGACGGCCAGCGGGTTGACGTCGACGCCGTGCACGCAGCGCCGGACGACCTCGCGCAGGAAATGCCTGCGGACGTTTTCCTCGGGCGCGTCGGAGTCCGATTCCATACGGGCGGCTTCGAGCGCGACGCGTCTCGCGGCGGCGAGCAGGAAGTGCCCCGAGCCGCACGCGGGGTCCAAGATCTTGAGCTCGAGCAGCGCGTCCGTCGGGTTTGTCTCGTTGTCTTTGACGGTCTTTTCGATGACGGGATCGAGCGTCGACTTGATCAGCTCGGCCACGAGCGAAGGCGGCGTGTAGTAGGAGCCGGTGCGCTTGCGTTCGGATGCGCCGGCGTCGGTGGCGAAGGAGAAGCTCCAGGGACGGGTGTCGACGTCGATGACCGGGTACAGCTCGAGCAGGCTCTCGTAGACGGAGCCCAGCTCTTCGGTGTCCATGTCGCGGTAGTTCACGCGGGAGAGGCTGCTTCCGGCGGAGAAGAAGGTCAGACGATGCGCGGCTTCCAGCAGCGGCGCGTTCTCGAGCGCGGCGGCGTCCAAGTCGGCGCACTGGCCGAGGCGGAACAGGCCGCCCAGCGCGGGCAGGCCGAGATCCTCTTCGCCGTCGCTCGCGAGCGCTTGGAAGACGACCTTGAGGCCTGTCCAGAGGTCCGCGTTCTTGTCGTAATGCCTGCGTCGCAAGGCGCGTTCGCGGAGTCTCGAGAGCGCGTAGCCCTCGCGGTAGACGGCGCGGGCCTCTTCGGAGGCGTCCGGCGGGTGCAGCGCGCCGCGCTCTTCGGCGGAGAAGAGGAAGAGCAGGCGGTAGACGAGCCGGAGCAGCTGCTGGTGGTAGTCTTCGGTCGAGAGCCTGCCGCTCGCGATGCGGGCGCGCAGCCTGTCGTTTCCGGGATGCTCGATGAAGCCGCCTCCCAGCCGTCTCAGCGCGTCCTCGACGCCGGCGCGCAGCTTTTCCCGCACGCGTTCGCCGGTTTCGTGAGCCTTGGCGCGCCAGGACTCGAGGACGCAGCTCGATGCCTTGCCGCCTCGGGGTTCGAGGCGGCTCGCGTGGGCCGCGAGCCAGAGCGCGGCGAAGTCGGGGTAGAGCTCCTCGGAGAAGATGAGGTCGAGGTCGGCCTCGATGTACGCGGGCCGGGTCAGACTCGCGTTGTCGCGCAGAACGCGGAGCTTCGCGCCGTTCGCGACCACGCCCCAGAGCGCGGGGTCCGAAGCGTTGAGGTGCTCCTGGAGGATGCCGTGCGGCGCCTGCCTGCGCCCGTCAAGCCCCAAGCGGGGATCGGCCTTGTCCAAGTCGAAGTCGTCCGCCACCAGCAGCATGGGGACGGCGCCGCCAAAGGCCGAGTGGCTTAGCCTATATCGCTGACCCTCAACGACTTGGTGGGTGGGGGGGGGGGGGGGGGACTTGTCCGTAGCGCCCGCGTCAAGGGGCGGTACCCCAGCACCTCGGACACGAAGGGCACGAGCCACTCGTCCACGCAAACCCGGTCGGACGCGAGATCTTCTCTGCGCTTGCGCCTGGCGTAGCGCTCGTGCCGGTCGCTCGCGATCCGCCAGTAGCGGCCGATCTCGTCCCTGAGCGACAGCGACTTCGACAGGCCGTAGTCCGCGCCCGACTGCCTGGGCGCCGCCAAGGCCGCCACCTCCTCCAGAAACTCCGCCGGCAGTATGCTCCCCTCCACGCGCAACGCCGAAAAACCCTGAACGGAACGCACTGTAACTCTACACCTAAGAGATAGCCGGAACAAACACGAAAACACCGATCTGATCGACCGGAAGGATCGGCGCCACCTTGTAACGCAAACCCCGCGCTCTGCTTGCCTCGCGGATGCGGCGGTGGTCTCCGAGAAGCTGCTCAGCCTTCTTTTTGGCTGCAACCTCAAAATCCTGATTCAATCGTACTTGACTGAAGAGTGCCTGCCGGAGGAAGTGGGACTGCTGACCCTTTGGCATATTCCGGGTGGGCGTGAGCTTGAAGAGCTTCAGCGCTTCGTCTTCCGTCACGGCTCGGGCTGAGCTCGACCCGCGCGAAGCGACCGAAAAGCACTCCTCGGCGACCAGCGAACGCTCCGGCGCGAATCGACCGCCGGGTCCGCGCCGCTCAATTTGCAGATGACAGCGAAGCCGGAGCAGGTGGAGGACGGTGCGCGTCTCGACTCCGTCGGTGAACATTGCGCCGGCGCGGGCTCCGAGATCTGCGGAATCCGAGTCAAGCGTCTCTTCCGCCACGTAGTCCGCAAGCGCGGCAACCAGCGGATGAGCTCGGTGGATGTGCGCGGAGCCGGTCGGAGCCGGTTGTTTGAACGAGATCCCGACCGTTTTCTTGAACCCGATATCGGCGAGGCGCTCTTGGAGCGGCTTCGGAAGGTGCGGGATCGGAAACCGAAAGCAGTCTCTGTCCGCATGGAGGGGCGCGCCCAGCCTTTCCGCGCCGAGTCGCACAAAGCGGGCGACATCGTCCGAGTTGCCCAAGACGGACCTGGCCTTCTTCCACTCGGGGATCACATCCCTCGGAGACAGCGAGCGCTGCGCAAACAACGTCCGACTCGCCCGAATGCGCGTGCGCGCCGTTTCCCAAGCGGCGTCCACGTCCACTTCGATTTCCTCGAGCTCGAGGTTGCGCTGGGTCCCCCGCAGATAGCTGCCGCCTTCTGAAAGGACCGTCTTCATGACGGCTTCAACGACCCCGTTGTTGTCCTTTGGGAGAGGCACCAGCACGCCCAGCTCCTTGCGGATCTTCTCGGCTTTCCGGTGAATCACTCGGAGCAGGGCGCCGTCCACGGGATTGTTGCCCCCGTAGAGCATCAGGGCGCGCACGACTTTAGCCGATTGTCCGAATCGGTCCGCTCGGCCCTCCCGCTGCTCATGACGCGTGGGGTTCCACGTGAGGTCGTAGTGCACGATCGCGTTGAAGTGATCCTGCAGGTTAATCCCCTCGGAGAGGCAGTCCGTCGCGACCAGCACCGGCACGGTGTCCCCCAGATCGCCAAAGGCGGACACTCGCTCTTCGCGCTGATCGGGAGTCAGCTCTCCCGTCACTACGTCCACGCGCGCATCCACTTTCCGGAGCGCCTTCGTGAGCTGATCGCCTACATAACGCGCGGTGGCGATGAAGCGACAGAAGACGACGGGGCGAAAGCCGGCCTTCACGAGGCTGCGGATCTCGCGAATCAAGACCTTGAGTTTGGGGTCGCTCCCGGGGCCGCGAAGTTCGTCCGCCCGATCAATGAGCTTCCGCAGCGCTGCGGCGTCCTCCGGCGTCTCGATCACGCCTGCGGGGACGCTGTCGGAGGGCGTAAGCGAGTCGTCGCCTCCGCCGTCCAAAACGCTATTTGCGGCCGCGAGGTCCAAGCTGGAGACCCGGTCCCGCTCGCTCTTGCCCTCCGATGCCTCAAGCCTCGTGCGAAGGGCAAGCGAAGCGGCGGCGGGACTGGAGGAGAGGCACCGCAAAAGCGCCAGCGCGGCCCACCAAGACATGCGCTGTTCCACCTTGGTGCCGCCCTCCGTGCGCCGGACGATCGCCCGGGCGTAGCCCAGTACGTCTTCAAAGAGGGCGCCCCACTTGCCCGTCAGACGATACGTCGCCTCTCGGCTCTCGCGCTGGGGAAATTTGGAGGAGTCCATCCATTCGTCGATGTCGCCTCTCCGTCGCTGAACGAAGTGACGAGCGAGTCTCGCGCGCAGCCGTTCGCGCTCCTCGCCTTTGGGAAGATGGGCGAGGTTCTGAAACTCCGGGTCTAGCAGGCCCAGCAGGTTATGAAACGCCGTGTCGTTTCCGGAGTGCGGCGTTGCCGTGAGGAGGACCATGTGTCGGTCGCGCTTGTTCTCGGCAAGGCCCTTGACCAGTAGGTATCGCTGGTGCCGGGTACTCGTATTGGACTGAACACAGGTGTGCGCTTCGTCCACAATGACGCACTCCGGGCAGGTGCGAAGAAAGTCGTCGCGCCTGCGGTCCGACTTGATGTAGTCCAAGGACACGATGGTGAAGCGGTGCGCTTCGAAGAGCGATTCGTCGGGCCTCAGTCCCCGTTCCAAGCGCGTCGCGGTTCCGGTGCGCACGACCTCGGCGTCGATTGCAAACTTCTCCGCCAGCTCCTTCTTCCACTGCTCGCAGAGATGCGGCGGACAGATCACGGCGAGGCGCTGGATTTCTCCTCGGTCAAGCAGCTCCCGCGCGATTAACCCCGCCTCGATAGTCTTGCCGATCCCCACGTCGTCCGCGATCAGGAGGCGCACCGTATCCAGCTTGAGCGCGAGAAGAAGGGGGACGAGCTGGTAGGCGCGGGGGTCGACGTTGAGGTTTCCGAAGCTGCGAAAAGGACCGGCTCCGGCCCGCAGCTTCAAGCGGAGCGCGTCTCGCAGGAGTAATGCCGCCGCGAGGGACCCCGGCTTATCCGAGTCGGGCGGACTGAAGGTGGCTTGGGTTGGAGCATTGGGCTCCAGGGGGAGGTAAATGAGCGTCGCGTCTTCTTCGGCCCCGCCGAATGGGCGAAGCTTCAGCAGCTTCTCGCGCGGCTCCGGCAAGACCACCCATTCGCGTCCACGCGCTTTGACCAAATCTCCCGGCCTGAACTCGTGAGCGAACATCGGCATCCTTGACGCTACTCCCCGCACTCCGAACGCGCGCCCGGACCGAAGACCCATGAGTAATCGCGCGCGATCCCGGGCCAAGTGGGCGTAAGGTGGGGAAAGCGAATCACGGTATAGCCCGCATCGGCGAGGCACCGGTCAATTTCTTTGTCCTTTTCTTGCTTCTCTTCGGACAAATGGATCGGTCCATCGACAAAGACCAGGGTCTGGGCGTCCTTGTATTCGAAGTCTGGCCGCGTCCTGTACTTCTCCAAATACCGCTGAGCATCGTCGGGAAGCCGGAAGCCGTTGAATTTGATGAATTTAAGCCACTCCCGCTCCAAACTGGACGTTGAAACCCGCCAGAGCATCTCGAAGTGGTCGCAACTTCGGAGTCCGCCCAGCCCATGCGGCTTCGCGCGGCCCAGCCGACAAAGCAGCTCCAGCATCGCCTCGTTCTGTCGATCAATCAACGGATGGTCCGGCTGGTTGAAGTAGCTCAGCAAACAGAGGTAGCAGCCGGCCTCGCAGTTCTCCTTCGTGTCTTGGAGGTCGCCGAATCCACTCCAGTCGCCGGATCGGGACCGAAAGTGGCAGATCTCGAGCGCCCTTCGGCAGACCCGTCCCAATGCCTCCGGGTCGTTGACGAGGCGGGTGAGCACGCCCGCGCCGCCCTCGGCCGACTCGTAGAAGAGAATCATGGCCCGGTTGTTTCGGTCAGGCAGCGGCTCCGCAGCCAGCTCCGCCTCCTCGAGCTGAAACTCCTGCTCGATGCCCCGCTTGATTGCGTACTGGAGGGAAACGATGGCCTGCGTGTCCAACTCCAGCTTGGGCTGAAGAAGAAGAACGTTGCGGGTGTCCTGCACGAAGGGCGTGATTCTCTGGACCGACTTTCCCTCCCGCACGGCGTCGTCCTCGGCGTCGGTGGGCGCCTGAGGGTCCTTTGCCCATTCTCCGTTGTTCGTGTCGACGCTGAAGCCGAAAATCGACTGCTCCTTGCGACGCCGCCACCCGAGATTGATGCGCCAAACGGTGGCCGCGGGACCGTAGCCCATCTCAAGCAGCGTCTCGTCGCCTTCCTTCCACGAAATCCCTTGGACGCGCGGGCTGCCCTCCTCTTCGCTAAAGCGCAGCGTCGTGATCATCTCGTAGCCCTGGCGCTGGCGCTCTTCTTCGTCCGAAGTGATGCGGTGGGCGCGCTGCGCGGACACCTGCTCAATACGGTACAGGTTCATGATTGCCCGCCCGCCGTCCATCCGGGCGCCGCAATTCTCGCACCGCTCCAAGTCGGCCTTTTCTCCAAAGTGGGCGTACCCGCACTCCGGACAGATCCGCGCCGCCCGCACGGGGAGCTTTGCCGAGACGCCGATCTCCGACTCTTCGCGAACGGAGAAGATCACGCGCCGCACGCGATAGGTGCTGCCCTCGTGGTAGATCAGGGATTGAGGGCCAAACTCGCTCAACCCCAAAAACCTCGGCCTGCTGAGAAAAGAGTCTCGCGGCAACTTCTTCCGCCGTCCCGGGACGAACGCCATCAGCGGCAAGCGCGGGAAGTTGTATCCGGGCAGAAAGCCCTGCGCGGCCAAGTAACGGTACGTATTGAAGTCGGAGTTCAGGGTCTTCGAATCGCCACGGAGCAGACCCTCCTGTTTCGCCGCCTCGTTAAAGCTGCTTCGGGCGCGGCTGCGTCTTTCTTCCGTTGCGGCGGCGTGGTCCAGGATCTTGTTCGCTTCCGCGCGCTGGCGCCGCGTCGCGCGATAGAGCGAGCGCCAGCGATCAAAGGCTTTGTCGAAGCGGCGCGGCGCCGCGCTCATCGCCGCATCGCGCCAGCTATCCGTAAACCACGGCGCATGCTGCTCCGTCAGCTCGGACTTCATTCCGTCCAGGATTCGATGCGCCCGCGCGCGCGCCTTTTTGCGAACGCTTTGGGCATTGACTTGCACCGCGATATCGTCTTGAAGCGGGAGGGATTCGGCGTCCTCCAAGTAGAGGACGTCGCGCACCGTGCTTCCCAGCATGACGCCGGTCTCCGCAAGCCAGACCGACTGCAGGTGGCTTCGAATTAGCTCTTCGTTGGCGAGGTCGATGTTTGGAGGGCTGACGGCGCCGGCCACCATCCGCGCCGGTTTGGAAAAGAAGTACTGATCGTGAGGCGACCGCGCGGCGCAGTAGGTCACGACCAGCGCGGGCTGTCCGCTTCGACCGGCGCGTCCGCTCCGCTGCGCGTAGTTGGACGGAGACGGCGGGACGTTCCGCATGTACACCGTATTCAGCGTCGCGATGTCGACGCCCAGCTCCATGGTCGGAGAGCAAAAGAGCACGGGAAGGCCGGACTTTTCGCCCGGAGGCGGGGGCGCAAGGCCCCTTCGAAACTGCTCTTCGCGCTCCTCCCTGGCGTCCGCGTCGACCTGCGCCGTGTGCTCTCGCGCTTCAAGCTGATGAAGAAGGCGATCATCGTCGCCAAGCATCGCCGCGACGTTCCGGTAGAGGTCTCGAAAGAACGGATTAACTCGTTCCGTCTGCCCGTCTTCGGCTTCCGCGAGCCTCCACTCAAGCGCCGAGCCGACGACCTGATAGCCGATGCGTCCAGAGTCGAGCTCGGAGGCCTCGACGTGGCCGTACACCTCCAAGACGCCCAGGACGTCGTCGACCACTTGGTTATAGGCTGCTTCGTTAAAGGGCGCGGGAACATCGGGGTTGTCCGTTTCCCAGAAGGCTCGCGAGGTCGTCTTTCGACCAAAGGCGGAGCGGTGAGAGACGTTGATCACTTGATGGGTCCGCCTGCGTCCGCGCGGCGCGGGACGCGGAATCATGAACGCGTGCGAGAACAGGCGCTCCTCCTCGGGGAGGCCCCAAGGCTCCTTTAGCTCCGCGTCGCTTCGCGTGCTCAACCGCTCCTGAAAGCTCGGGCGGAGGTAGGTCGTCTTGATACAAAGGGCTTTGCGCATGCGATCCAAGAGCTCGGACGCAAAGCTGAAGCGCGTCTCCGGCGTTGCGGATGCGAGCACGGGATGCCGCGCGTCCCACTCCTCCTCGTCCTCGCAGCAGTCCATCAGGCCCTTGTAGCCGACCTTCAGGAGGTTGAGCTGCTCCAAGTTCGGCTGCGTGATACGCCACCCGCGCTGCAGATCGAAGTACAGCCGGTACCCCAGCACGTCGCGCATGACCCTCAAGGTGCGCTGCTTCTTGATTCCCTTTGTCCCGGGACTGGAGGCGTAGTCCTCAGGCCGGAGCCGCAGGCGGGAAAAGACGCGCTGGGCCAAGTACTCCTCATCCAACGGCCCGTAGGCGCGCATCGCCGACAACAATGCGCCCCGCAGCTGCAGAACCTGAATAAAGTCGTTGAAGTGGCCCGCCTGAAGGCTGGCGTCCTGTCGGTTGTCCAAGAAACCCAAGAGCTTCTTGGTCGCGTCGTCGAGATCGGTTCCGATCAGGTGCTTGAGCGCGTAGAAGGCGAGCACCGTCGTTGCGGAGCTTCGTCCTTCGCTGGAGAGGCCCGAGAGCTTGACGAACTCGCTTCGCATGCTGCCCGGGTAGAAGGCGTCGCAGTCGGGGCGCAGGCAAAACCGGAATGGGCCCGAAATGAACCACGCGCGTAAACCGGAGTCGTCCTTGACCTGACCGAGCGTGTCGACGCGCACCTGTAGCGGACGGTACTTCCGGTAGTAGGGCTTGAGTTTGGGCTTGTCGCCTCGGAAGTCCAGCCAGGGTTCGGGGTAGCGGGAGTCGTCCGAGAGGTCGAATTCTCCATCCGCGTCGGGCACGAGGTAGCCGTACTGAAGACGCTCGTCATTTGTGGAGCGCTCGGAGAGATTCCGGGGGCGAAAAGCCTTTAGCGTCTTGCCCTGAGCGTCCGCCCAGACGGGAAAGTACTCTTGACCGCATTTCCGGCAGAAGGCGAGCCGGAAGAGCGGACGGTCTCGGTCCTGCGGCTTGAATTGCTGGCCGTCCAGGGTGACGTACCGTTCGTCCGGGGCCTCAAGCGTCGCATAGGCGTCCCAGGCGCCGCCGATGAACTGATGCAGCCGAAAGGCGAAGAAGCTCTTTTTTCTCGCATCCAAACTCTGGTGGGCGGCGAGCAGAAAGCGCCTGAGGTAGCTGTGGCAAGCTGACAGGTCCACGCCGCTTGCCTCGGAGAGTTCGGCCGAGGCCCGGTTGATGTCCCTTGGACTCGAAATCCGCATGAGCTTCCCGCTTTGCGATTCTTCCAAGCCAAGCGTGCGCTCCACCCATGCCGCCACGGGGTGAGCCAAGAAATCCTCGTGGGTGGGATTCTCAGGCGCTCCAGCTTCAATCGCGGCGCGCAGCTGATCTTTCGTGATCGGGCGACTGAAGTCGGTCACGGGCCGAAGGGTCTCGGATACGACGTTCGACGCGGGAACCACGGCCCCGAAGAGACGCGTCGCTACGTCTGCAACGGCCCGGTCCCGGTCCTCGGGCGATCCCTCCGACGCCATGGTTGCCGAGGTGCCGACGCAGAGGAGGTCTTGGTTGAGTCGCTCCCTGACGCGACGGATCAACATGGCGACATCCGCGCCCTGTCGTCCCCGATAGGTGTGCAGCTCGTCCAAAACGAGGAAGCGAAGCCCGGCGGCGTGTTTTCGCACCGCCTTGTCAGTCTCCAGAAACCGCGTCATGATGAGCTCAAGCATGACGTAGTTGGTGAGGAGAATATCCGGCGGGTTCTTCGCAATCCGCTCCCGCTCCTCGTTCGACTCCTGACCCGTATAGCGAGCGAAGGTGACCGGCTCTCCTCCTTCCGCATAGCCCAGCCGCAGGTACTTTTCCAACTCCTCGCGCTGGCTGTTGCAGAGCGCGTTCATCGGGTACACGACGATGGCGGAGATGCGCTTGCAAGTCTCTCCGGCCTGCCTGCGTCGGAGGACATCGTCCACGATCGGAATGAAGTAGGCGAGCGATTTGCCGGAGCCCGTGCCGGTCGTGAGCACGTAGCTCTCGCGTCTCCGCGCGATGTCGATTGCGTCCTTCTGGTGTCGGTGAAGGATCAGACGGTCGCCGCGAGCGTGGTCGGGTCGCTTGAGGCGGAAGATCTTCGCGCATTCCGGGTGAAGCGTATCGTTCGCAACTAGCTCATCGATCGCGCCGCCCGCTTCGAAATTCGGATTGAGCTGAATGAGCGGAGCGGGCCAGAATCGACCGCTCTCGTATGCGTCGTCGACCTTGTCTGAAATATCCTTCGCCCGGATCTCGGAGAAGCTGCGGGCGAAACGGCCGTATTCGGCGACGAGCTCTTCCCTAAAGGCGAAGACATCCAGCACGGGGGCGTCTCCGGGTCCCGGCGCCTCCGCCGCGCCGCGGCTTGGATCCCGACCGTTTCCGTTCACGTCAGGCGACTCGCTCGAATGCACCGGCCTCATCTGGCGCGATCGCTACAGGCGCCGGCAGCCACGCAGCCGACGCCTTGCGGGCCGGTTCAGTCGCGAGGCGCGCCGCAGCCTTCAAAGAAGCGTTTTGCCGGGCGAGCCAGCGCGCGAATCACTCAGTGTCAGCATTCTCCTTAAAGTCTTTCCTCTACCGGGCCTCCAATGTCTACTTTGACCGAATAATGTAGCATCTTGGCAAGCCTCATAGCAATTTGGGCCGCCCGTAGTTGATGGCCTGATCGGTCTCGTCCGTGCCGAAGGCGAGAGGTCGCAGGCCGCTCGGATTCCCCAGTCATTAGATTGACGGCGAGTCGGGCCTCCAACTAAAGGGGTTGAAATGGAATTGCGCATCATTGCTAAGCTCTTGGGCCGCACTTCGGAGACCGGCGGGAACAGGCTTGTGGCGTTCAGTTCGCGCGTCCTGCTTCGCGGCCAGTCGCGCCTCCTTTTCTGTGCGTTGGCGGCGGCGGCCTGCGGCACGGATGCGCCGTCCAGCGGCCTTGATGCGCCGGTTCGGGAGCTCGTGCTTGAGCGAACGCTCACCTCGCCGTCTTCCCTTGAGCTGTCCGGGGTGACGCAACTTCACATTGATTCCAGGGGCCGCATATTCGCAGTCGACGGATACCAAGGCGGCGTTACGGTTCTTTCGTCAACGCTCGAGCTCCTCCGCGTCGTGGGGCGCGACGGCGAGGGCCCAGGTGAATTCAAGTCGCGGCGCATTCAGGTCTTGGGCGACGATTCTCTCGCGGTCTACGATCGTCAGCTCGCAAGAATGACCCTATTCGACCCAGACACCTTCGGGGTCGTTCGCACTCACGGTACGTCCGAGTACGGAAACGACGCTCCTGGGTACTACTGGCTCATGGGGGCATCGCAGTCCCTTGCAAGATGGGTCACGAGTTACTCTCCATCAGACGAGTCGGACGCCGGGCGAACCGACCTGATCATGACGGCGGCGCTTGACGGCGCGAGCCCCGATACCGTTCTCACCGTGCCTTCGAGTGAATCGCTTGTGTATCGCAGTAGCTTCGGAATGATGGTGGGCTTTAGTCCTTTTGGCGCAACGCCGCTGATTCGGCCGCTGGATCAATCGAGCTTCATTTACGCGAATACGGGTGAAGCCGGCTTCTGGATTGTGGGATTGTCGGGCGATACGATTGCCGCCGGCGAAATACCTGCGACATCCATTCCGGTGACGCCATCGCAGCTGGAATCGGCGGTCGCCCGTATGGGTGACGAATTGGGCGGCGTCTTAAGCGACGGCGCGCCCTACCAGTGGCCGATCATCGTTGCCTTGGTGAGCGAAGACGCTGAGGATCCGAGGATCTGGATCAGCGTGCGAGGAGCCGACGGCGCCGCTGACTGGCCCGTGCACATCTACGACTCTCGCGGCCAGCGAACAGCCGCATCCAGTCTTCCGGCCGGAGAAATCCTCCACTCGGTTCGAGACGGCATTGCCATGACGACATCGACCGATGATCTGGGAATCCCCCGAATTCACATGTATCGCATCGCGCCTTCGCCGGGCCTGTAGGGAAGCTATAGGGCGCAGACGCCGCCCCGGAACCCAGTCGCTGGCGCAGCGGATGAGCCGGGGCTTGATCCTTCTTTGCGCGCTGGCGGCCAAGGCCTGCGACGTGGACGCGCCGGTGGCCAGCGATCTCGCTCCTTCCCTTCCGGAGCTCGTGCTTGAGCGAACGCTCACGTCGCCTTATTCCCTCGAGCTGTCCAGGGTGTTGGAGCTTGACGTCGATTCCAGGGGTCGGGTATTCGTCGTCGACGGATTTGGAGGCGGCGTTACGGTTCTTTCGCCAACGCTTGAGCTTCTCCGGGTCGTGGGGCGCGCCGGCGAGGGCCCAGGGGAATTCGGGATGCGCGACATCCAGATTCTGAATGGCGATTCGCTGGCGGTCTACGACAGTCAGCTGGGCAGAGCGACCATATTCGATCCAGACTCTCTCGCGGTCGCGCGGATTCGCGCTGCGTCCGAGTACGGAAGCGACGCTCCCTCGTACTACTGGCTCGTCGGGGCATCGCGGTCGCTCGCAGCGTCGACCATTGCCTACTGGGCTGGTGGAGAGTCGGATTCGGGCGCCGAGGACCGCGACGTGGTCATGACGGCAATGCTCAATGATCCCATTGCGGACACCGTTCTTTCCGTGCCTTCGAGCCAACCGGTCGTATTTCGCGGCGGCGACATGATGTTGATGGCTTCGAATCCCTTCGGCGCGGCGCCGCTGATTCAGCCGCTGGATCAATCGAGCTTCGTCTACGCGAATACGGGCGAGGCTCGCTTCTGGATTATCGGATTGTCGGGCGATACGATTGCCGTCGGCGAAATACCTGAGGCGTCCATTCCGGTGACGGAATCGCAGCTGGATTCGGCGGCCCGCCGGATGGGCAACGAACTGGGCGGCGTCTTAAGAGACGGCGCGCCTTACCAGTGGCCGATCATCGTTGCGCTGGTCCGCGAAGATGCCGAAGACGCGAGGATCTGGATCAGCGCGCGAGGAGCTGTCGGCGCCGCTGACTGGCCCGTGCACATCTACGACTTGCGCGGCCAGCGAGAAGCCGTATCCAGTCTTCCGGCCGGGGAGGTGCTGCATTCCGTTCGGGGCGGCGTTGCCGTGACGACTTCGCTCAATGAACTGCGCATTCCCCGCATTCACAGGTATCGAATCGCGCGCGCGCCTGAATAATGAGGAACCGGGCCCGATACGGCGAAGCGCAGCTTCCGAGAGACCCGAGAGCGCTCAATAGGGCTCCGTCCGCCGATTCGCGCGGCGGCTGCCTGCTCCGGCGGCCGGGTTGGCGGGCGCCCTCAAAAGCGTCCCCCAAAGCCTGAGAATCTGATCGTTTTTTCGCGCAAGCCTTGATCGCCGCTTCCCTCCAGCCGAAGTTCAGATCCGTCCGACTCGTTTCCAAGTACCAGGCAGATCCATGACTCACGCGACCCGGCCCAGCCGCCACGGAAGATTCTCGCCGCGCCTTGGGCTCGTTTCTCTCTTCGGCCTTGCGTCTCTTTGGGGCCTTCTCGCAGCCGCGAGCGCTCCGCTCCTGCACGCTCAGGTCTCCACCGCGCAGCTGGAGGCTCTCCGGCCCCGCAACATCGGCCCCGCCGTCATGAGCGGTCGGATCGTCGACCTGGCGGTAGCGGAGTCGGACCCGTACAAGTTCTATGTGGCGTCCGCGACCGGGGGCGTCTATAAGACGGCCGACAACGGGATCACGCTGGTCCCCGTCTTCGAGAGCGAAGGCACCCACTCCGTCGGGGCGATCGCGCTTCACCAAGGAGATACGTCGGTCGTCTGGGTCGGCGCCGGCGAGCGCGCCAATCGTCAGAGCTCCTCTTGGGGCGACGGCGTCTACAAGAGCACGGACGGCGGCTCTTCCTGGACGAATATGGGGCTGCCCGAGAGCCGCCATATCGGACGCATCGCGCTGCATCCCGATGATCCCGACCTCGTCTACGTGGCCGCGATGGGACACCTCTGGGGGCCAAACGAGGAGCGAGGATTGTACCGCAGCGCGGACGGGGGCCAGGCGTGGGAGCGCATCCTTGAGATCGACGAGCACACCGGCGTCGTGGATGTCGCCCTGGACCCGGAGAATCCGGCCATCGTCTACGCCGCGGCGTATCAACGTCGACGACGCGCTTGGGGTTTCCACGGCGGAGGTCCGGGAAGCGCGCTGTACCGCAGCATGGACGGAGGCGACAGCTGGGACCGGCTCTCGGGTCCGGGGATTGATCGCGGACTTCCCGAGGGCGACTTGGGGCGCATCGGCATTTCCATCTACCGAAGCGATCCTCGCATCGTCTACGCAAGCGTCGAGCAGGGGTACCGCTACAACGCCTCCACCGCCTACACGGAGCGACGGGCCGGCGTCTACCGTTCCGAAGACCGAGGCGAGAGCTGGGAATTCATGAGCGACTGGAATCCCAGGCCGATGTACGCGAGCCAGATTCTGGTCGACCCCAGCGACGATCAGCGCGTCTACATGATGAACAGCTACTCCTTCTCGGACGATGGGGGCCGCACCTTCACCGTGCCTAGACAGAGCCTTCACGGGGACGACCGGATGGTCTGGGTCAACCCCCGCGACTCCAGGCACGTGATGAAGGCCGACGACGGCGGGCTCGGAATCTCTTACGACCGAGGCCTCAACTGGCTCTACATCTCCGATTTGCCCGTAAGCCAGTACTACCGCGTCAACGTGGACATGGCGGAGCCCTATAACGTCTACGGCGGCCTACAGGACAACGGGTCGTGGATGGGGCCCAGCGAAACCCGGAGTCCAGACGGAATCGTAAACAGCGACTGGACGCGGCTTGGAGGCGGCGACGGCTTCATCAACCTTCCCGACACGACCAACAATTACATCGTCTACACGGAGTCGCAGTACCTGAATCTGTCGCGGCTCAACCTCAGGACCGGAGAGCGGACGAGCATTAGGCCCGGCGATCCCGAAGGCCACATTGCCGGTCGCCGCAACTGGGAGACCTGGCGGGAGGCGGGCGTCTTTGACGAGCAGCGTCTGGGAAATGCCATGGAGCCCGCAAACTGGGACGGGCCCTTCATCATCTCGCCGCATGACGCCTCCACTCTGTACGCAGGCTCCCGCACGCTCTGGAAGACAACGGACCAAGGGCAGTCGTGGGAATCGCTAGGCGACCTCACCACCGGCGTGGATCGCCGTACGCTGCCGATCATGGGGCAGATGCCGGACGACTTCATGCCTTCGCTGGACGACGGCGTGCCGTACTATCCCACGATATCGGCGGTCGCGGAAAGCCCGCTCATCCAAGGCCTCCTGTATTCGGGCACCGCCGACGGTCGCTTCCATGTGTCGCGCGACGGCGGAGAGAGCTGGACGGACGTGGCCGCGCGCGATATCTCCGACTCGGACGAGCCGTCGCTCTCGTCCGGCTTTCCGGGCCTTCCGAACGGGGCGTGGGTCGCGGGGATTGAGCCCTCGAAGCACTACGAGGGCCGGGTCTACGCCGTCTGGAACAACTATCGGAGCGACGACTACGCCAACTACCTGTACCGCTCCGACGACTATGGGGAGAGCTGGGTTTCGATCACCGGCGACCTTCCCGCGGAACGCGTGCTTCGAACGGTCCGGGAGGATCCGCGCAACCCGAGGGTGCTCTTTCTGGGCGCGGAGATCGGGCTCTTCTACACGCGGGACGGGGGAGAGTCTTGGACAGAGCTCCGGGGAGGAATGCCGACGCTTGCGTTCAACGATCTCATCGTACATCCCAGAGACAACGATCTCGTTCTCGGGACCCACGGGCGCGGCATCTGGATACTCGACCAGATCAACGCCCTTCAGGAGCTTACGGACGAGATCGCGGCGAGTCCGGCCCACCTGTTCTCAATTGAGCCGGTCGTCCAGCGCCGCCGCCGGGGGCGAACCGCGCACACGGGAGATGTCTTTTTCAGAGGCGAGAATCCTCCAAACGGCGCGATCTTCGACTACTGGCTTGCCCAAACGCCCGAGGACAGCGCCGCGAACATCGTGATCGAAGACGAGCGCGGAATACAGGTCGCGGTCGTAGAGGGCACGCTTCGCGAAGGCATGAACCGAGTGACGTGGGACACGCGCCATGAGGTGGAGGTCGGTCGGGGTCCGCTCGCCGTGCCGGGCGTTTATCGCGCGCGACTTGAAGCGGCGGGCGTCCTCTCCGAACAGCTCTTCGAGCTCCGAGAGGATCCCGCGATGACCGCCTCCCCGGAAGCCCGCGTCGCATGGACGGCTGCGCTGCTGGAGCTAGCGGCCTTGGCGGCCAGGGCCGGGGCGCTGGCGGAGGAGCTGGACGATAGGCTGGAGGAGGTCTCGGAAGACGACGAATCCGCCGAAGCGCGGAAGGCCCGGGATCTGCGGCGGGAAGCCCGCGAGCTCGCGAGCCGAATCAATCGGCTGCGCGGCGACGTCGAGGGCGTGGCGGCGCCGCTTACGCGCGACCAGGAATCCCGGCGCGCCTTCTACATCGAGATGCTGGAGGTCATCGCCGGAGAGGTGGAGGAGGCGTCCGGGGCGAGGTAGGGAAGGACGCCTTCGCTACGGACGGTACCGCTCCATCAAGGCTTGGCGGTGGTGGCGCGAGTGTCCAGCGATGATCCAAGCCAAGCTCCTGACGGTGAAGGCGTTGCCGCCCGCGATGCCGCGCCGGCTCCACGCGGCTTTGGGAAGGCCCTGAAAGAGCAGGACGGTCGCGCGCCGAACGGCAACCAGTTCTTCGGACAGATCCGCGAGCCGTCGCTCGTCCGCTTGGGACGCGTGCGCGTACGCGTCTTGATCGAACGACGGATAGGGCGAGGCGTCTCCGCGGGCAAAAGCCAAGGCGCGCGCGCACAGGATCCGCTCGGTGTCGACCACATGCCCCGCGACTTCGCGGATCGACCATTTCCCCGGGGCGTAGCGATGCCCTTCCGAGTCGGCGGGAATCGCCCGAAGCAGCTCGCGCCACTCCTCGGCTTCGTCCGCAAGCTTGGCGAGGAGCGGAGAACGAGCCTTCGCCACGTAGCCCGCGTAGAATGGCGCGAATTCGCTTGGACTGGGTTTTTGCAGGGGATTCAAGGTCGACTCAGCGGAAGGGGACATTGGCCGGCGCGCCCGGCGCGGCCTCGAGATCGTGGACGGGCAGGTCTCAGTGAGCCGCAAAGATAGTCAACATGACTTCGGATTTACCGAGAAGCCGGTACTCGGGCCGCCTTCCCGAGTGCGCCTCGCTCCGCCGAAGCAGCACGTCCACGCCTTTGCCTCGAAAGTCCATCATCGTCCGTCGGCGAGCGCCAAGGACGCCCGGCTCCGCAGGGATCTCGGGCACGGGAACGTCCGCTAGTCTGCTGGTAATTATGCTGTTTCGAGAAATCTGCCGGTACGGAAGGTCTCCCAGCTTGAGGGTGCCCGGCAGGCCTCCGGGCGAATAAACCTCCAAGCGATTCGAATACAACCGGAGTCTGATCTTTGCCCCGTAAATTGAATAGTCACGATGGGCGACCGCGTTTACAATTCCCTCGAAGACGGACGCCATGTCATACTGCGGCAAATCCGTACGTCCCAGCGTCTTGCTGGCGGCAACGCGCTGATTCCTCGCCACGAACCGGCAGGCTTCCGCAATCTGAGCGTCCAGAGGCCCGGTAATGTCCTTGGCGTCAAGCTGGTAATTCGCCGAATCCCGGGAATCGGCAACGCCTTCTCCCCAATACGCCGCTGCCTGAATGTAAGCGTTGGGAAACCACTGCCGCGGATCAGGGGAACAAAGGAGAAGTCCCGCGACTGTCGGGCATCGTGCTCCAAGTTTAGTGCGCGCCGTCATTCCCAGCTTCCCGGCAAACGTCATCCAATCGTCATCCGTTCGCTCGATTCTGAATCGGTCAACGAGACCTGGGGTCAAGTCGCGAACGTTCGCCGCTTCCATCGTCTCTCCGTCGAACCCAAGGAATCCCAGGCGCCGACGTTCCGCAAACAGACGAGCGAGTACTCGATGTGGCATCCGTTGCTTCAAAGCTGCGCTTCTGCGCAAATATCCCGATGGGCTTCCATGTACGAATGAACTACGACATACATGGGCTTGAAGTACAAGAGTTTCAACGCCGGAATCGTCCGGCAAAGCGATGTGCTGCGTCGCCACGTTGATCGGCGGATTTACAAATTGATTTGCCGCCTCGACTACCAGACGTTCCGCAAGGTGTATGCGATCCGAAGGAATGCCAACGACTTCCCGCATCGAGTCTCGAACGCCCAGCACAACGTCGCCTCCGCGAGAATTCGCAAACGCCGATAGTTCGTCGGCGAGCTCTGCCCGGCTCGGATTCTTGATCTCTTCGCCAGCAAACTCAACTTCCATCAATTCCAGAGAGGAATCTTCGCCTCGCTGAATTCGCTCAAGGAGCGTCGTTGGCGGTTCAAGCATCGTATCGGGAGCGGAAGAGCCAGCCGTTGCAGGTTATCGGAGCGCGCTGACTCAAAGCCCAGGATCGCAGCCGCGCGGACGCGGCCAGCTACCGGTCCGTCTTGCGAAACCACACGTCCTTCGTCCGGCCGTTCGATGCCCAAAATCCGGCGACTTCGCCGTTGGAGGCTTGGTCGAAGACGATGCGAGAGAAAAAGATCACGGACGCGGAAAACTCGTTTCCGGAACGATGGCGCAGAGACATGGGCTCCATCTCGATGTGGCGCAGCGACAGCGCGCCGTCCTCCATGGTCACCGTCAGAAAGGTCTCCAGCTCCGGGGAATAATACCTGCCCGCATAGGCCAGCAGCGCCCGCTCGCCCGGCGCTTCGCCTCCTGCCCGCGTCATCGGAAAGCTGCCTCCGCCCTGCGAGAGCGTCCCGGAAATCGACTGCTCGCCCTCCTCTTCCGGAAACCGAAAGGAGAAGACCGCGCCGGCCTGCGCGACGGCGATCGTGGAGTCCGACGTGACCTCCGCAACCGACTCCGGCTGGCCGGTCGCCTGTACTCGGACCTCTCCGTCCGCGACCCGAACCGCGAGATCGAGCATCGCGCCGGCGACGTCGATCACCCAGTCGCCGGAGATCGCTTCAAGCCTGGACTCGGACATTGATGCGCCTTCGGAGGACGCCTGCGAGGCATCTTCGTCCGCGCTCAGATCCTCTCCCAAAAAGGCGAAGCGCATCAGCCGGCTCCCAATGCCCAGATCGAATCCGGCATTGTTGCTCATCACGATGACGCCTCCGTCCAGCTCCGGCGCATACCCCAGGTAGGCGCGGTGCGCCACGTCGCCGCCGGTGTGGGCATAGATCGCGTAATCCCCCAGCTTGCCTACTCCCAGCCCCAAGCCGTACCCGGACTCTTCTCCATTCTCCAGTACCGCGGGAGTGGCCATCTCGGCGATGGCGGCGGGTCCTCCCAGCGAGCCCGTCCGGTAGTTGTCCAGCCACCGCTTGAGGTCGCCGATCGTGGTGTAGATGCCTCCCGCGCCGGCCGATGCCGGGAGGTCCCGGGTCTCTCGGTAAACGCCTTCGGAGAGCTGAAGGTAGCCTTGCGCGCTCCCCGGGATCACTTCGCCCTGCACCATCTTGACGCGGGTCCGGGACATCCCCAGCGGCTCGAAGACGCGCGCGCGCATGAAGTCCGAGAAGGACTCCCCGCTCAGCTCTTCGGCGGCGAGGGAGAGCAGGATGAAGCCGGTGTTGTTGTAGTTCCATTCAGAGTTCGGGGCGGCCTGCAGTTCGGGCTGCCTTTGCACGATCCGGATGGCGCGTTCCCGCGCAAAGGTCTCTTCCCCGGAAAAGCCCCGCATCGGAAGCAGGTTGTAAATCTCCCTGTATCCGCTGGTGTGATTCAGGAGGTGCCGGATCGTCACCGGCGCTCCAAAGTCCGGGATCCCCTCAATGTGTTTGCGGATGGGATCGTCTAGGGAGAGCGCGCCGTCCTCCTGCAGGAGGAGCATCCCCATCGCCGTAAACTGCTTGGTCACCGATCCGATGTTGGAGACCGTGCCGGTATCCCAAGGGATGCCGTGCATGAGATTTGCCATCCCGTAGGCGCGCGCGACGACAAACTCCCCGTCTCGCACGACCGCCATCACCCCGCCCGGGGCATCGCCCGAGTACGGCTCCATCGCCCGGTCGATCCACTCCGAGAGCTCTCGCGGCCCCGGCAATTCCTGCCCCGCCGCGCCCCGGGCCAAAGGCCCGTCCAGCAGCTGCCCCGCGACGAGAAGTCCAGCGAAAACCAGTCCGCGCATCGCCCCTATCCTTTCGTCCAGTTGATGATGTCGATGGAGTCCACTTCTCCGCATTCGCCGCTAAGCGAAATGCCGCCGACCACGACGACGCTGTCGCCCGGCTCCAGGCCGGATACGTTTCCCGAGAGCGCGTACATGTACTGGTCGTTGTCGCGCAGCGCGGGGCACCCGATCCCTTCGTCGGTGATCCGCCCCGTGCGCTGGACGAGCCCGTCTTCGTTCGTGACGTGAAAGGGGTCGGAGATGCCGATCGGACTGAAGACGCCGTTGAATACGATGAAGACGAGTGGTCGCTCCCAGTTCGCGTAGCTCGGGACCTGCGCCGTCGCCGAGACCTCCCCGTACATCTCCTGCCTTCCCTGGGCGAGCGCTTCAAAGCCCGCCCGCATCGCCCCCACGCCGACGTGAATCGTCGCTTGCGGCGGGAGGTTTTCGGTGTACAGGCGCACCGTCGTTCCCGGCGGGCCGATGCGCGGCTCAATCGACTGCACGTGGCGAATGGAGTCGATCTTCGCGTATTCTCGCTGTGCCGAAGCGGACGCCTTGGAGGAGCCTGCAAAGAGCAACCCGCCAAAGAGAAGCGCGAAGACCCCCCGCGCCAGCCATCGTTTTCCCGCGTGAGGCATGCCGTTCCTCGCATCTCCTAAACCGCCGCCGAGCGAGCGCGCGATTCGCAGGGAAAGACGCCGCGCCCGCTTCCACAAATCCCCCCAAGCTAATCCGCGCGGCGGCGGCACGGCAAATGCCCCCGCGAGCGGCGTTAACTTCAGCAGGAGCGAAGTCGAGAGCCCATAGCCGGGGAAGCGCGCCTAATGGGCAAGCCCGAGGATTGAAGCGCAAACGGGTCGTCGTCGACCTGGGGCTGATCCTCACCGCGCTCATCTGGGGCCTCAACTTCCCGATGGTGAAGTATGTCCTAAGGGAGCTTGATCCGCTCGCGCTCAACGCGCTCCGATTTCCGCTGGGGACCTTGGTATGCGTCGCCATCCTGCGCGTAATGAAGAAGCGGACGCTTCCGCCCGCTTCCGACTGGGCGGGAGTCGCAGGCCTCGCGCTCATCGGCCATATCGGCTTCCAGTTCGCCTTCATTTACGGGATTGAGCGAGCGATTACCGGCAACGGAGCGCTCCTCCTCTCCACGGCGCCCGTCTGGATCCTCATCCTCTCCGCATTCGCCGGTCGAGGGCGGGTTGAGCGCCATGCGGTGGTCGGGATCCTCGCCACGCTGGTCGGGATGGGCCTTATGGTGCTGGGCGACCTGGACACCGGGAGAGACCACGACTTCGCGCGGGCCCGAATCGGCGAGGCGCTGATGCTCTTGGCGGCGATCGCCTGGGCCGCGTTTACCGTCTTGGGGAAGCGGCTGATTCACAAATACGGGTCCTTTGAAGTCGCCTCTTGGACGCTCGTCCTAGCCACGCCGGTCATTGTGGCCGCCGGCCTCCCCGCCCTCTTTTCGACGCGCTGGAGCAGCGTTGGAGCCGGGACCCTCTTAGGAACGGCCTACGCCGGAATTCTGGCCATCGCCCTCGCCTATTCGCTCTGGTACAACTCCATCAAGGCGATCGGCGAGGCCGCCACGGGGGTCTACCAGAATCTTGTGCCGGTGATGGCCTTGATCGCGGCTTGGCTTTGGCTGGAGGAGACGCCCGCGCTGCTTCAGCTTGCGGGCGTGGCCGTCATCTTGGGCGGCGTCGTGTATGCTCGCGGCGCGAGGCCGGCGGGCAGCCGCCCCGCCGTTGATCAGAGGGAAGCCTGACGCGCCCCTCCATCTTCAGCGAAGCGGCGGAAAGAGCGGGGGAGGCCTTCGATGCGGCGCGCCCAGTTCATACGCGAACGCAAAGCGGAAGAGGAGACCTTCGTCGTAGGGGCGCGCCAAGAGCTGCAGGCCCTCCGGGTGGCCATCCGGGGTGAAGCCCATCGGCACCGTGATCGCCGGCGTCCCGGTCGCGGGCGCAAGCCGCTGGCTGTTGTCTCCGCCGTACTCCTCCCGCGCCCGATCAATGCGGGCGGGCGGCGTAAGCCAAGTGGGATAGGCCAGGGCGTCCACGTCCGCGACATCCATCGCTTGAACCAGCTCCGCGAGGAACGCTTGTCGACCGGGATGCTCCGCAAAGTCGGGGCAGGGCGGATTTCGCTCGGAGGGATGCGCGTCCAGCGGCGTCTCTCGCGCGCCCTGCAGGATTCCTTCGACATAGGAGGAGTACTCGCCGGTCTCCAAGACGCGCGTGGCGTCTAGAAAGGGAGCGGCGTCGCCCAGGGAGGCGAGGTAGCGGCCCGCGTCGTAGCGAAAGCGGCTGCAAAAGAGGCCCGGACGCTCGAGTTGGGCCGCTACGTCGAATTCAAAAGGGTCGACAATCTCGGCTCCCAGACGCGCGAGATCCAAGAGAGCCCGCTCAAAGAGATCAAGGATCGCGGGACTGGTCTCGTCTGCGGGGACGAGCGCCCGCAGCACGCCGATGCGCGCCCCGGTCAATCCGTCTGCGCGCAAAAACGACGCGTAGTCCGTCTCGCGGTCTTCTCCGACCAAGGTGTAGGGGTCGGCTTGGTCGCGCCCCGCCACCACATTGAAGACGCGGGCGACATCCGCGACGGTGCGTCCCATCGGCCCCGCGATATCGCGGTCGAATGAAAGCGGGATAATCCCGTCGCGGCTCGTGAGGCCGATCGTGGAGCGGATCCCGACCAGCGCCAGCCTGGAGGCGGGGCCTCGGATCGAGTTTCCGGTATCGGTACCAAGCCCGATCAGGCCAAAGGCCGCCGCGACCCCCGAAGCGGTGCCGCCGCTGGACCCCGCGGGCACGCGGCCCGGGTCGTAGGCGTTTCGCGTGGTGTCGAACGAGGACGAGACGGTCTGCCTGGGGCTGAACGCCCACTCCGCCATGTTGGTCTTCGCGATGATGATCGCGCCCGACTCCCGCAGGCGCCGGACCATGAACGCGTCGTCCGGCGGAAGGTTGTATCGAAGCGCCGCGGAGCCGCCCGTCGTGACCATGTCGCGGGTGTCGAAGTTGTCCTTGACCAAGACCGGGACGCAGAAGAGGTCGCCGAGGTCGCGCTCTTGGGTCCCCAGCTCCAACATCCGGTCCAGCTCTCGCGCACGCTCCGTCGCGCGCGAATTCAGCACGGTGATGGCGCCGATTTGGTCGTCGTAGGCCTCAATTCGCTCCAGGTGGGCGAGCACGACCTCCTCGCACGTCGTGCGCCGAGCGAAGAGGTCGCGGTGAAGCTCCGAGACGGCCGCTTCCACCGGCTCAAAGGGAATTGGCTGGAGCGGCGGCGCGCAGCCGGCAAGACCCAAGACCTGCAGCGCAAGCGCGCGCGGTCCGAGCAGCCGGACCCAGGCGCTCAAGGCTCGGTCGGAAAATGGCTTCATTGAAGTGCGGGCAGCGGTTGCGTCAGCGCCGGCTCATGTACGCGCGTCCGGTCTTGGCGGAGGTCCCTTGCTGAAGCTACGATGCAAAGCTCCCGCCGCGAGCCTTCGGCCCCGGGGACCCGAACGGAAGTCTGCGCGCCTTCTCCTTCCGCGCTTATTTTGCACGGCGTCCCCGCCCCCGCTGCCCGGCGCCTCCAACGCCCGGTTTCCGCACGAAGCAAGGAGCCCCATGAAGAAGTACTTCGGAGCCAGAGCGACCCTGCTCATGATCCCGCTGCTCCCGGGCGCGCTAGCCTTCGCGCCGGATACCCAGGCGCAGCGCCCCCGGCCCGACTCGGAGGCCGCCCGCTACGTCGCGGTAGACGAGCCCGTCGTGGCGTTGCAAGGGGTATCGATCATCGACGGGACCGGAGGGCCGCCGCTCGCAGACCAGACGATCGTGGTCGAAGGGTCGCGGATCCGTTGGGTAGGACCTCGGGCGAGCGCCGACCTCCCTCAAGGGGCCCGCGTGATGGATCTGCGCGGACATACGGTCATCCCGGGGATGGTGGGGCTGCACAACCATCTCTTCTACATGGCGGCCGGAGGGCGGATGCACCCGATGAGCTATACCGGCCAGCGGCTGTATCTGGGCGCGGGCGTCACGACGATTCGGACCACGGGAAGCTTGGCCACCTACGCTGAAATCAACCTCAAGGACGAGATCGAGAAGGGCCTGGAGCCCGGGCCGAGGATCCACATCACGGCGCCCTACATGACCGGCGACGAGAGCCTGGACATCATGACGCGCTTTCAGAGTCCGGAGCAGGCTCGCCGTTTTGTGCGGTATTGGGCCGCCGAGGGCGCGACGTGGCTCAAGGCCTATACGACGATCAGCGGCGAGGATTTGGCCGCAGCGATCGACGAGGCGCACCGGGCGGGCCTCAAGGTGACCGGCCATCTCTGTTCGGTGTCCTTTACCCAGGCGGTGGAGCTGGGCATTGACAACATCGAGCACGGCCTCCGCACCAACTCCGACTATGTCCCGGATCGCGGAGAGGACGAGTGTCCCGACGATCTCTGGCGGACGGCCACCATGGTGGACGTGGAGGGGCCCGAGGCTCAAGCCACCTTCAAGGCCATGATTGACGCGGATGTCGCGATGACGTCCACGCTGGCCGTGTACGAGCTATTCGTGCAAGGCAGGCCCACCCGCGATCCGCGGACGCTCGAGGCCATGGCCCCGCAGGTCCGGGAGGATTATCTGAGGGCGAAGGCGGAGATCGACGAGGCGGGGCAGTCGCCGGCGGGCTTCAGGAACGCGATGGCGTACGAGAAGGCCTTTCACGATTCGGGCGGTCTGCTCGCCGCGGGCGTCGACCCAACCGGCAACGGCGGCGCTCTGGCGGGATATGGAGATCAGCGAAACTACGAGCTGCTCCTAGAAGCCGGCTTTACGCCCTCGGAAACAGTACGCATTTTGACCGCGAACGGCGCCCGGGTGCTGGACGTGTTCGACGATCTGGGCACCGTGGAGGCGGGGAAGCTCGCCGATCTGGTCGTCCTGGAGGGCGACTTGCAAGTCGACGCCGCGGCGATTCGAGAAACGCGCATCGTGTTCAAGGATGGGATCGGGTACGATGCCAAGGCCCTGCTCGCGGATGTCGTAGGCCGAGTCGGGATCAACTGAACCGAACGTTCGAGGATGACGCAATGAAGAAGCGACGGCTGGCCGCGCCGGCGGCGATAGTCGGACTCGTGGCTCTGGTCGCGGGCGAGGCGCGGGCCCAAGTTCCCGTGGAGGGATCCGAGGCGGCGCGTTACGTGCAGGTGGGCCAGGGCGTGGTGGCTTTGGTCGGCGTCACGCTGATCGACGGCACGGGAGGCCCGGCCCTTAGAGATCAGACGGTCGTGCTGGAGGGGAGCCGGGTCGTTCAGGCGGGCCCCGCGTCCGAAGTCCGGCCGCCTGCCGCGGCCCAGGTCTTGGATTTGGCGGGCCACACCCTGATCCCGGGGATGGTGGGCCTTCACAACCACCTCTTCTACACCGCCGCGGGCGGACGCTCCGCGCAGCTGACCTACAGCGCGCCCCGGCTCTACCTGGGGAGCGGGGTCACGCAGGTGCGCACGACGGGGAGCCGGCAGCCCTACGCTGAACTCAACCTGAAGGCGGAGATCGACGCCGGCAGGTCTCCGGGTCCCAGAATTCACATCACGGCCCCCTACATCACCGCCGGCGGGGGAATTTCCAAGATGACGATGATCGAGACGCCGGAGCAGGCCCGGCGCTTCGTCAGGTACTGGGCGGCGGAAGGGGCGACATGGATCAAGGCGTACACGAATATTCGGGTCGACGAGCTCAAGGCGGCGATAGACGAGGCCCACAAAGTGGGGCTCAAGGTCACCGGCCACCTTTGCTCGGTCAGCTTCATGGAGGCCGTCCGGCTTGGGATCGACAACGTCGAGCATGGACTTGCCGCGAACAGCGACTACTACGAGGGTCGGGCGCCGGACGAGTGTCCTCCGGGCCTCACGCAGCAGGCGCTCTCGGTTAATGCGTCCGATGCGAAGGTCGGCGAGACCTTTGACTTGATGATCGAGGCGGGCGTCCCGATGACCTCTACCTTGGCCGTCTACGAGCTCTCGATTCAGGGCAGGCCCACAACGGACGCCCGCACGCTCGCGGCGATGGCGCCGGCGGTACGGGAGGACTATCTGGCCGTCAAGAATCGAATTGACGAGACGGGCCTCTCTCCCGAGCTCCTGGCGAACGCGGTCGCCTACGAGAAGGCGTTCTATGATCGGGGAGGGCTGCTTGCGGCCGGCGTGGATCCCACCGGCAATGGAGGGGCGCTTCCGGGATACGGGGATCAGCGGAACTACGAGCTGTTGTTGGAAGGCGGGTTCTCGCCCGAGGAAGCGATCCAGGTGCTCTCGGCCAACGGGGCCCGGGTGCTGGGCGTGGAGGACGAATATGGAACCGTGGAGCCCGGGAAGACGGCCGACCTCGTGGTGCTGAACGGCGATCTAACGGCCGATCCCTCCGTGATTCGCAACGTCGTGACCGTCTTTAAGGACGGAGTCGGGTACGACTCGGCGAAGATGCTCGAGGACGTTCGCGGTCGGGTGGGGATCTCCTAGGCGGCATTCGCGCCCGCAGCCGCGGCGAGCCGCTCAGCGTCGGCGGGGCTTGATGGTCAAGGGAGCATTTGTCGTAAGAACACAGCGAGAGCGATTGCCGGGGTGCATCCGCAGCCGCGCCGAGACCCTCGGGACGCGAAGGAGCGGACAACTGGATCCCGAGTCGAGATCAAGACTGCGGCGGCGCGTTAAGGCCGGCGCGCGCCAAGCGCGGGAGGCTCCTTGAGCGTTCGGCCTGCCGCTTTACCGAGGATGGCGGCGCCCCGAACTATGGACAGCGACGCGGTAGCGCAGTCCCGATGAGGGCGAGGCTGCTGCGCTGGCTCTTTGTGGCGCTGAGCCTAGCCGGCGTGGCTTTTGCCACGTGGAAGGTGTTTGAGCGGAGCGGGCAAGGTCTCGCGGAGCTCGCCGCGATGCCTCCGGGCCATCATGCGCTGGCTCTTTCGACGACGGTCGTTGACCTCTTGTTTCGGGCCCTTCGAATCGCTCTTCTTGCCCGCGTTGCGGGAACGGCGATTGCATTCGGGACGGGTGCCCTGGCTCAACTGTGCGGCGACGGGGCCGGCACGATCACCCCGGCTCGAAGCGGCGCGGATCCGGCAAAGGCGGTGGTCTTCAGCCGCCGCGGCGTCCCCGGCGGATATATCGGCGCGGTTCTGGCGGGCGAGGCCGTCTGCGAGGCGGCGGCGCTTCCGGTCATGTCGCTGGCCTTGTTTCTGCTCATTGATCTCCCGCCGGTCACGCTTCTGGGCCCTCTCGCGTGGTGCCTCACGGCAGTCTCGCTGGTGGGACTCGGCCTCCGGCTTGCGCCGGGAGAGTACTCGCGCGCGCCGGTTTGGCTGGTTAAGCTGGGCGTCACGCCTCGCCGATGGGGCCGCGTGGTCCAAGTGGCGACGGACTTTCGAGAAGGGATGGCTGCGCTCAAGACCGCCGGAAAGGGGGCTCTCGCAATTCTGCTCCTCTACTCTCTTGGCCACATCGCGGCGCGACTGCTCGCCCTCCCCGCGCTGGTCGGCATGGAAGGCGGCGCCGCGGAGCTCGCGCCGCTGATCGCGTGGCCGTTCATGCTGCTGTACGCGGGGGCGCTGGTTCCGGCGCCGGCCGGAGGAGGGCTCATTGAAGCCGGATTTGCGGTTACGGCGAGCTACGTTCCCAGCGAAAGCGTGGGCGCGTTAATGCTGTGGTGGAGAGTCTACACGGGGTATCTGACGGCTGCGGCAGGTCTTGTGGCGCTGGCCGCGACCGGGCGAAAACGGCGCGCGGCGGGCGATCCCGGCCCGAAGCGCGGAGACGCTGATCCAAGGCGAGATGAAATTCCGTACCTTCTTCCGAAGCGAGATGAGCCGCCGCAGGCGGAGGAGACGGTCGCCGCCAATGACCAACACGGGACTGAAACACAATGAAAGACGCGATTCGCGCTGGGCGTGACCGGACGATGACGCGCCGCGACTTTGCAAAGGGCGGCGCGGCGATTTTGGGCGGGGCAGTCGTGCCCCGCTCCGTCTTGGGAGGAAGCGGACACGCGCCGCCGTCCGACCGCCTGAACATCGGGATCATCGGCGTGGGAGGACAGGGGACGGAGCTGGCTCAGGCGCTCAGCACGGAGCACATCGCGGCGATTTGCGATGTCGACATGGGCGTGGTGCACCGGCGAGTGGCGGAGCGGCTGAAGGACTCGGACGGAAACCCTAGGGAGGCGGGAGAGCGGTGGAGGGAGCAGTTTCTCAGGGCGCGTCCCTACGCCGATTTTCGGGAACTCCTTTCGCGGGAAGATGATCTGGATGCCGTCGTCATCGCCACGCCCGATCACCTGCACGCGTTGATCGCGAAAGCGGCGATGGAGGCGGGCAAACACGTGTACGTGGAGAAGCCGCTCGCCTTTACGGTGCGCGAAAACCGAGTGCTCGCCGAGCTGGCGGAGTCTACGGGCGTCACGACGCAGATGGGCAACCAGGGACACGCCACCGTTCAAGCGGGGTTGGTCAACGAGTGGGTGCGGTCGGGAGTGATCGGGCCCGTCAGAGAAGTGAACGTCTGGACGAATCGACCGATCTGGCCGCAGGGCGCTCTGCATCCGCGGCGCTGGGAGGACGGGCTGAATCCAGGGTGGTATCAGCAGTGGGACCAGGGCGCGATTCACGCGCTCGCCGCGGATGTCATGGATGCCTCCTACCCGCTTCCCAAGGGAATGGACTGGGATCTTTTCTTGGGGCCCACGACCCGGGACCTTCCCTACCATCCGGTCTATCACCCCTTTAACTGGCGGGGTTGGGTCGACTTCGGCGTCAGCGCGCTGGGCGATATGGGGGCCCATCTAATCGACCATCCATATCAGGCGCTCAGTCTGACGCAGCCCGATAGGATTGAGTCCACTTCGACTCCTTGGGGCGGGCCTTCCGAGGACCCTCACAGCTATCCGCTCTCGATGCGGACGCATTTTCACTTTCCCAGGCGCGGAGAGATGCCTCCCGTCGACCTCCACTGGTACGACGGGGGACTGATGCCTCCCAGGCCGGAGGGGTTTCCCGATGATGTCCCCTTGAACCAGACCGGCGGCGTCATCTTTGTCGGAGACGACGGCTTCCTCATGCACGAGACGTACGGCGGCAACCCCAGGCTATTTCCCGAGTCGCTCATGGGCGATGTCGGAGAGCCGCCGAGAGAGGGGTGGGAGGAAGCAATGGGCTCTCACGTGATGAACTGGGTCGATGCCTGCAAGGGCCTTGATTCCGCTCGCTGTCCCTTCTCCTATGCCGCGCGGCTTACCGAGACGATGTTATTGGGGATCGTTGCTCTTCGCGTGGGCCAGGGCGAGACGATTAGGTACGACGCGGAGAGGATGATGATCGCCAGCCACCCGGAATCGAACCACTTGCTTACCCGGGAATACCGGGAGGGGTGGGAAGTCTAGGCCGAAGTTCGAAGACTGGGATTGGCCGAGTCTCCAGTGTGGGCTTGACGAAGAGTTCCGAATCCAGAGCCGCACTGCCTCGACCTCCACTCTCCTGCCCGTCTTACCGCTCGAAATGCTCCGCGAAAGCGTCGGCCCGGAGCCCCCTCGCAGCGGATCGCGCGCCATGGCGAGCGCCTTCTCTCGCAAACGACCTCGGCAGCGCCCGCTCCGACGGTCTGCCGCGCAACCCGCGCACCGCCGCAGCGAGGCAGCGTCGCCCCTCGAGCCGAGCCTGAACTTCGCCGGCAGCCGCCTGGAAATGACTCGCCGTCTCTCCTGCGGAAAGCAGGCCTCGTCCGCCTGCCTCAAGCTCAAGAAGTACAGGCGGTCCGCTCCTTCAATAGTCAGCCCCATTCGTTCCTCGCCCTTTCGAGTCCCGCCCTTGTCCACCCCTTTGCGCGCTATCGGCGAGCACGCTATTCATTAGACAAAGGTCAGGCGGCGTCGTCACTCAACCACAGCATGGGAGTCGCTTCTACGAGCATTCCAACTCGTTGGTCCGCTTGTCCTGTTGCTCGCCCTCGCCGGATTCGTGCTCTCGCCGAGTACGGTCTGGGCAACCGAAGGCGCAATGCCGTTCGATCCTTCATCGGGGCCCATCGCGAGTCCATATGCATGGTTTACTCTCATTTCAAGTCGATGATGAAATACTCCCGGAGTTTGTTTTGGCTGGCCGTAGTTTTCGCGCTTCCGTCCCCTGCGGTCGGCCAAGTTTCTATGGATTTCACAGTTTCGATTCCCAGTGAATATGAGCGCGAGTGCAGGATGGACCGGGACGTGCTTTCGGCTAGGACGATAGCAGCGAATACCGATGTCTACCCGGAGCATGTCGCCCGAACCGATGACGGCTGGTTGGTCTATGACCGCTACGACAAAGAAGTGGTGGAGCTGGACGACAGCCTTGCCGAAGTTGACCGTTGGGGAAGGCAGGGGAGGGGCCCGCTAGAGTACGTGAACGTGGTCGCGATGGTGCGTACCGGTGCCGACCAAGTAGTGGTTTTTGAAGTAGCTCCTCCGTCAATGGTGGTATTCGGAAAGGACGAGGGGGAGCATCGGCTAGACGTTTCTCCTAGGCATGCTGTCTTCGATCTGGGACGCCTGCTAATGGTTGATCGCGCCGGGGATGTCTTTGAAGTCACGCCGAAGACCGGGGAAATGCAGCTGATCCACCATCGCGCGGACTGGAAAATTCCCGTCCCGAAGGGAGATGGCGCGCGCCCCATTGCCCGGCTCCGGCCAGGGGGCTACGTGGGGTTTCTGGGACCTTCGACCATTTGGACGGCCAGCCCGTCGCCAAAGCTGCTGGTTCAGCGATGCGTCCACGAGGACTGGGCGGCGGTCCACACGACCGCGCCGATGCTCGACCTTGGCGGGCCAATTGGGGTACAGCCTTATACCATCAACACGATGCAGGATTTTGCGGTGCTTCCGTCAGGGGGCTTTTTGGCCCTGGGAGGGCTCAGCGTGGACCGAGAGCATATCCGTTCGATTGAGCGCTACGACGAAGATGGCGGCTTGGTGAGCGCGTGGCGCTTGGATGGCTTCCCTCGCGCCAGTGGCGTCTTCGATAACAAGAGTCCCGGGAGACTTCTCATTTGGGAGGAGCAGGAGATCGATGGAATCGTACTGGTCGAGTTTCCGGAAGACCTGCTCTCGGCTCGCTGAGTCAGCCTTTCTTGCTCCGTCTCTGCTCGTGATTGGCGCTGCGGAGGGCTGAGTCTGCGTGCCGGGGCAGCGATTGCAACCTTGAGGAACGGTTGCGGGCCTGATTGAAATTGCGCGAGGTCTTCGCGCAGCCGCACTAAAGACTAGACTCCCACATCTTTCGACGGAGCTATTTCTCCGAATCGTTGCGCAGGGCGGGGAGAGCTCGGGAGTTGTGGCGCTTAGCGCCTTGGGGGGATCGCGTAAGGCGATGCTGTCGGAGAAAGCAAAGACCTGCTGGATGACGCGCGTGGCTGCGCTGGCGTGCGCGTGCGCGCTCTGGGCGTTTCAGGGGTGCGGGGAGGTGGGCGCGCCGTCGGGGGAGGTGCGGGGGGTGGTGGAGGTGGAGGGCGAGGGGTTGGAGGGTGTGGAGGTGCGGTTGTCCGGGGGCGGATTGGCGGGGAGCGCGTCGGCGTTGACGACTGCGGCGGGCGAGTACGGGTTTGGCGGGCTCGCGGCCGGGGTGTACGTGGTGGAGGCGCTGGGGCTGCCCTTGGATGCGGAGTTTGGGTGGGAGAGGGCGAGCGTGTCGGTGGGGGAGGGGATGGATGTAGCGAGGGCGGACTTTGCGGGAGAGTGGGTGCGGACGTCCGGGGTGACGGGCGCGGTGTTGGCGGAGGGGCGGCCGGTGCTTGGGGCGGTGGTGGAGCTGTCCGGGGCGTCGTCGGGGGCAGCCGAGGCGGATTCGGTCGGGGCGTATGCGTTTGCGGGACTTCGGGCGGGGCTGCACGTGCTGGAGGTGGGGGGATTTGACGCTGGGGTGTACGGTATTGAGGAGGCGAGGCGGGAGGCGGAGCTCGATGCGGGCCGGGTAGCGGTGGTGGACTTTGAGGGCGTGCTGCTTCGGACGGCGGGGGTGTTCGGGCGCGTGTTGGCGGAGGGGGAGGCGCAGGCGGGGGTTGTGGTGCGCGTGTCGTCGGAGTGGGAGGCGTTCGAGGCTCGGACGGACTCTATGGGGGAGTATTTCTTCGGGGGTTTGGTTCCGGGCGGGTATTTGGTGGCGATTTCGGGCTTTGACGCGAGTCTCGTGGCCTTTGCGGAGCGGGAGCTGGAGGTTGAGCCGGGGCCGGAGGAGACGGTTCGGGCGGACTTTGAGGGCGTGCTGCTGCGGACGGCGGCGGTGGCTGGCCGGGTGTTGGTTGAGGGCGAGCCGCTGGCGGGGGCGCTGGTGCGTCTCTCGGGAAGAGAAAAGCGGGAGGCTCGGACGGATTCTTTAGGGGAGTACGTCTTCGGGGACTTGGTTCCGGGCGGGTATTTGGTGGCGATTTCGGGTTTTGACGCGAGTCTCGTGGCCTTTGCGGAGTTGGAGCTCGAGGTTGCGCCGGGGCCGGAGGAGACGGTTCGGGCGGATTTCGAGGGCGCGCTGCTGCGGACGGCGGCAGTGGCTGGGAGGGTGTTGGTCGAGGGCGAGCCGCTCGCGGGGGTCTTGGCGCGTCTCTCGGGGAGAGAGGAGCGGGAGGCTCGGACGGACGCTCGGGGGGAGTACTTCTTCGGGGAGCTCCTGCCGGGGGTTTACTCCGTGGCGATTTCGGGCTTTGACGCGGAGGCTGTTGCCTTTGCGGAGATGGAGCTCGAGGTCGAGCCGGGGCCGGAGGAGACTGCTCGGGCGGACTTTGAGGGCGCGCTGCTTCGGACGGCGGCGGTGGCTGGGAGGGTCTTGGTCGAAGGCGAGCCGCTGGCGGGGGTCTTGGCGCGCCTCTCGGGGAGAGAGGAGCGGGAGGCCCGGACGGACTCCCTGGGGGAGTACTTCTTCGGAGAGCTCCTGCCGAACGCGTATTCGGTGGCGATTTCGGGCTTCGACGCGGAGGCTGTTGCCTTTGCGGATTTGGAGCTCGAGGTCGAGCCGGGGCCCAAGGAGACGGCGCGGGCGGACTTTGACGGCGCGCTGCTGCGGACGGCGTCGGTTGGGGGAAGGGTATCCGCGGACGGGGATCCGATCTCCGGGGTTCGCGTGTCGCTAAGCGGCGCGCATCACGAGGCGGAGGCGACATCGGACGGGGGCGGTGAGTATCTGTTCGAGGGTGTGGTTCCGGGGGTGTATCGGGTGCGGGCTGTGGGATACGACGCGGGCGTCTTTGACTTTTCGGCTGCGGGAGGGGAGGTGCGCGCGAGGTCCGGGGGCGAGACGCGGCTGGATGTGGAGGGGAAGCGGAGGCTAGGCGCGGAGGTGCGGGGGAGGGTGATGGTCGAGGGGATTCCCATATCGGGAGCGCGGGTGCGCGTTGCGGGGCCGTCCGGGGAGCTGGAGGCGGTGACGGACGCGGAGGGGCGGTATGTCTTTAGGGATTTGCTGGCGGGGGAGTACGAGGTGGAGGTGGAGGCGGAGGGGGCGCGGTTTGCGTCGAGGCTGGTGCGGGCGGGCGTGGACGGCGCGGCGGTGGCGGATTTCGAGGGGGAGTACGAGCTGGGGGTGTTGACTGTCGGGGAGTCGGTGGAGCTGTCGCTGGAGTCTGCGGGGCGGATCGAGGTGGAGGCGCGGGTGGATACGGAGGGAGAGGGGACGGTGCGTTTTGCGCTGTCCGGCGGAGGGGGCGATCCGGATTTGTACGCGCACCGGGGGTCGCGTCCCGAGGCTTTGGGGGGCTATGCCTGCGCGAGCCTGGCCTTCGGGCCTGAAGAGACGTGCGAGTTTACCCCGATCAGCTCGGGCGGCTACTACATCGTCGTGACGTCGACCGGCGCCTTCGGTCCGGCGCGCCTGTCGATGGAGGTCGAAGAGACGAACACCCCGCCGCCGCCCCCGCCCCCACCCCCGCCGCCTCCACCACCGGTAGACGACGGCTCGTTCAGCATTGAGCTGCTCTTTATGGATCCGCTGCCCGATGCCTTTAGGCAAATCATCGAAGAGTCGGCGGCATGGTGGGAGCAGGTGATTATCGGAGATCTGCCGGATGTAGATTTCACCGCTAATCCGATAGAAGTTTGCGGAAGAGCCGGCGAGCGAGTTCAAAAAAAGGTCGACGATATACTCGTCATCGTCCGGTATATCGATTCCTCGGGCACCGGAGGAGGAGTCGGAGGGCTAGGCGGAGCCTGCGAGCTGCGCGACGGCAGCCTGCTCCCGGCCACGGGCCGGATCACGATCCAGTCGCCTTCCTGGATACGCATTCCGCTCCTCCGTACGATCGCGGAGCACGAACTAGGGCACGCGCTGGGGCTGGGACCGTACTGGCATGATCGGGGGATGCTTGGCGACCCGAACGGCGACGCCCACTTTCTCGGAGCTCAGGCCGCCGTGGAGTTTGATCGGGCCGGGGGAGAAGCGTACAGCGGGCCCAAAGTGCCGACCGAGCGCGACAATTCTGTTCGAAGCGGCCACTGGCGGGCATCCATTTTTGGAAGTTACCAGGAGCTCATGTCGATTCACGCCACGATGAACTGGAATGCGCTCAGCGCGATTACCATTGGGGCGATGGAGGACTTTGGATACGTGGTCGACATGAGCCAAGCGGAGCCCTACAAGCTGGATAACCCCAGCGGCGATCAGGGCGATGGGCCCGGAATCGTGGTGGATCTGACGGGAGACGTGGCGACCGACTCGGTCAAGGTCGTAACCCAAAGCGGCCGCATCGTCAGGACATTCAGTCCGCGCCGAAAATAGCGGGGCGCCTTCTACGCCCCCTTGAGCGGCCAGGCTCAATCGACTGGGCAGCAATCCCTGTCGTGCACATCGAGTTGCATGCGGCACTTTTGCAGCGTAGCATATAGTATATGCCCGCAACGGACAGGCACGCGCGCAGCCCGAGTCGCATGCCCGGGGCCGTCCGCCTGAAGAGCTATGCCCGAGCCACCCATTAGCCGCATCCGGGTTCCCCACCCGCTCGTGCTGCTTACCTCCGGAGTCCTCCTGGCAGCTGTGGCAAGCTACGTCGTTCCGGCAGGCAGCTACGACCGCGTCTTCGACGAAGAAACCGGGAGGACGGTGGTCGTGGAGGGCACCTTCAAGGCCTTGGAATCTTCTCCGGTCGGCTTCTTCCAAGCGGTGACTGCGCTGCCTCGCGGGATGGCCGCTGCCGCCGAGGTCATTTTCCTTGTTTTCCTGATTGGGGGCGCATTTACAGTCGTCGAGAAGAGCGGCGCGCTCAGGAGAGGCATCGCCTCTTTGATCGGCAGCGTCTCTGGTCGAAGCTTCCTAGTGATTCCGATCATCGCAGCACCCTTTGCGGTCGGAGGCGTCGTTCAGAACCTCCAGGAGGAGATTATTCCCCTGATTCCGGCGCTCCTCGTGCTGACCCGGAGCATGGGCTATCCCCCGATCATCGCCGTCGCGGTCAGCGTCGGTCCCGCATTCATCGGCTCGGCCTTTTCGCCGATCAATCCCTTTCAGGTTCAGATCGCGCAGCGGATCGCCGAAATTCCACTCGGATCGGGCGCCGCTTTTCGGATTGGCTTCCTCCTGGTCGCGCTCGCGATATGGGTGGGATGGACGATGCGGTACGCGGCGAAGCGCCGCCGCCCGGACAGCGCCCTGGAAGAGCGAGCGGGCGAAGCTGGCCTTCGTCCCGTCGATTGGTGCGTCCTCGCCTCGGTAGGCGCGGCGTTCGGAATTGTTGCGTTCGGGCTTGCTCAGTGGGACTTCGGATTGAACGACCTCTCGGCGGTTTTCGTCATCATGGGCGTCGCCGTCGGTATGTGTTCCGGGCTCCGCATCGCGGGGACGGCGCGCGCATTCGCGCAGGGCTTTCGAGAGATGTCGTTGGCTGCCCTTCTCATCGGCGTGGCGCGTGCGATCTATGTCGTCCTCGAGGAAGGCAGGATCGTCGACACCATTGTCCACGGGATGTTCTCGCCGCTTGAGAATCTGCCCGCGATGGCGTCGGCTGCGGGAATGGTCGCCGCCCAGGCGTTGATCCACGTGCCCGTTCCCAGCGTCAGCGCGCAGGCGGTCCTGACGATGCCCCTCCTCGTGCCGCTTTCCGATTTGCTTCAGATTTCACGCGACGTCACGGTGCTCGCGTACCAGTACGGCGCGGGCCTCTGCGAGCTGATCACGCCGACCAATGGAGCGCTGATGGCGATCTTGGCGTCCAGCAAGGTGCGCTTCGAGGATTGGATTCGCTTCACCCTTCCACTGTACTTCGCGCTCACGCTGGTGGGGCTTGCGGCGATCTACGTCGCGCTGGCCGCGGGGCTGTAGTGCGTCCGCCCGCCTTGGTTCAGTCGCTGTCGGAGGCGCTTCCCCGCGGAGCGCCCCGCCGTGCGATTCTGGTTGCCCGAACCCGTGGAGAGGGCAGAGAGCTGCTGCACCAGGCGGCCATGCAGGGCAGGGCATGGACGATGGTCGACGTGGAGACGCCGGAGTCGCTCGCGGTGCGGGTGGCAAGGACCTCGGGAGGGCCCGACTTCAGGCCGCTCGATGTCTTTGACGAGAGAGCCCTGGTCGAGGAGGCCATCGACGCCTCGAGCGGAGAAGCGAGATCAGAGGACTTTCGCGCGCTGGCGGAGCGCGAGGGCTTTAGGCGCAGCGTACACCGGACGATTCGGGACGTTCGAGGGGCCGGCTTGGACTCCGGGCGAGTCGGCGCGGGGGCTTTGGGCGCGTCGCGCCTCCGCTTGGTGTCGGAGACGCTCTCCCTCTACGAGCGCCTGTTGCGGGAGCGGGGGCTTGCCGACGCCGCCGCATGCGCCTCGAGCGCCATTCAAGTCGTTCAACGGCAGGGAATCGGTAACTCCGAAGGACATGTCCTGCTCCTTCCTGGACTCTCGGCTCGGGGCTTGACCGGCGTCTTTCTCCGCGCGCTCCTCAAAGCGGGCGCGCGACTCCTCAAAGCTGATCCGGTCGTTGGTCTGGATCCACCGCCCGCGATGCTCTGGGACGAGGTCCGTCCCGCCGGCGCGCTGAGCTTTCTCTATGCTCCGAAACGCGCGCCGAAGGCGGCGTCCAAAGCCAAGATCGACCTGTTTGCCGCCGCCTCGGTCTACGACGAGCTCAGGGGCGCGCTGCGGCGCATTCTGGCGATGGGCGCGCGGTGGGACGAGGCCGAAATTCTGACGCCGGACCCCGATGTATACGGGTCCGCGCTCCACGCCGTCGCCTATACGCTGGGCATCCCCGTCACGTACCGACAGGGGTTGCCGATAGAGCGCACGAGGCCGGGCCGCGTCCTGCACGCGTACTTCAGCTGGATTACCGAAGATTACCCCGATGCCCTCGTCCGGCAGCTGATCTTCTCGGCCGACATTCTGCCCAGCGGCTGTCCGAGCCATCGAGGTCCTCGGCTTGCTCGAACGCTGAGGCGTCAGCGGATCGGGTGGGGAAGGGACCGGTACTTGGACCGCATTCGCGCTCAGCGAGAGTCCATCGAAGCCCGCTTGACATCCCGCGAAGATGCGGAAGAGACCGAACGACGTGATCGTTACGCCGCGCGCAGGGACGATCTCGTCCAGCTGGAAGCGCTCTTCCGCGCGCTGCTCGCGAGTACGCCCCGCGTCGAGTCCAAGGCAGTTTCCGCCTCAGCGGTTGCCCGGGGAGCGCTTTCCGTGATGGACTTCGTGTCTCGGGGAGACGAAACGGATCGGGCAGCGGCGGAGCAAATCCAAGGCGTCCTGCGCAGGGCGCGGGAAACGCTGACTCGAGACGTCGACTTTCTATCGGCCGTCAACTGCGTGAAGGGACTGCTTGCGAATGTGCGAGCCACGCCCCCCGCGCTTCAGGGGGCTTCCAGGCGGGGAGCTGAGCCCGGGTGCCTTCACCTCGCGGAGTTGCGGCAGGGAGGCTTTAGCGGTCGCCGCCTGACCTTCCTCGTCGGGATGGACGCGGAGAGCATGAAGCAGCTGGGCCGGCGGCAGGATCCGCTGCTCTTGGACCGCGAGCGAATGGCGCTGGGACAAGGGCGGATGACGCTCGCGGAGGATGCGCCCGGCGAGCGGCGCTTCGAGCTTGCGAGTCTTCTCGCGAGGCTGCGCGGCGCGGTCGTCGCAAGCTATGCGCGGTGGAGCCCGGTGAGCGCAAAGGAGATGGCGCCTTCTCCCGCCCTCCTTCAGCTCTATCGGCTTCGCGAGGGGAATCCGAACGCGACCTTTCAGGACTTGGAAGAGAGCCTAGGATCCACCGAGGGCCGGGTGCCTAGATCCGGCGCCCCCGCCCTCTTGGATCAGGAAGACGTCTGGCTGGACGCGCTCGCAACGAAGCGCGGCACCTTTCGGAGCGGTCGCGCCGCGGTCGCCGCCTCCTTTGCCGGGATCGCGGGGGGAAATCGAGTCGCGGATGCGCTGAGCCGGCGAGAGGCGTCGGTGCACGTCGGGGACGTGGGGACCCCGGAAGGCTCTGGAGAATCGGAGTTATCAAGCACGGCGTTCTCGGCTTTTTCGCTTCAAACTCTGGGTACCTGTCCTCGCCGGTACTTCCTGCAGATGGTCCTCGGGGCCCGGTCCCCTCGGGACCCCGAATTCGATCCTCACCGTTGGCTTGATCCCCTGAGGCGAGGCGCCGTCCTCCACCGGATCTACGAGCAAATTCTCCGCCGCGCCAAGGGCAGAATGTACCCGGAGGACGACGAGTATCTCGAAATGGCTCGCCGGGTCGTGACGCGGGAATGCAGGCGGGAGCTGGAGTACACGCCGACCCCCAGCCGCCAGCTCTACCGCCAGGAAACGAAGAATCTTGCGCGGGAAGCCGCCTCCTTTGTCGCCATGCTGAAGAGCAGGCCGAGCCGGTGGATGGAGCTGGAGCGTCGCTTCGATCTGCGGGGCGATGATCGGCTCTTGATCGGCCCGTACCGAATTCGCGTCAGGGGAGCCTTCGACCGCGTGGATCGGACAAAGGACGGTCGGCTCGTCATCGTCGACTACAAGACGGGCGCCTCGGGCAACTTCAGGACGAGCGCAGTCTACGACGGGGGCAGAAGACTCCAGCACTTCCTCTACTCTAGAGCGGCCGAGGCGCTCTGGAGCGAGAAGGTCCGGGCGATGGAATTCCAATATCCGACCGATCGTGGAGGACACGAGGTCTTCGCCTTCAAGCGGGAGCAGCTGGAGGACGGAGAGGATCTGGTCGAGGCGCTCCTGGAGGGTCTTCTGCACGGCCGATTTCCCGCGACGGAAAACAGGCGGGATTGCTCCTTTTGCGATTACCGAAGCGGGTGCGGCATTTGGGAGGAGTGGGCGGAGTCCCCGCATGTCGTGTGGTCTCGCGCAAATCTGGCCGAAGCTCCCCATCTTGCGTCGCTCCGCGCGGTCAGGGCGAGGTAGCGCACGTGTCTTTTGGGCGAGCGGCGCGGGTATGTCCGGTCCGGTGACGGAGGGGTTCCCGCCGCTCCCCAAGCGGCGCTACGACGTGATTTACGCCGATCCGCCATGGGATTACAAGGGACAGCTTCAGCACGCGGGGGAGGGAAGCGGAGACAGCGGCGGCGCAGTCCGGCATTACTCGACCGTCACGCTGAAGGACCTTGCGACGCTGGAGGTCTCACGCATCGCCGAAGCGGACTGCCTGCTCTTCATGTGGGCGACCAGTCCGCACCTGGATCAGGCCATTGACCTCGGAGGGGCCTGGGGCTTTCAGTGGGCCACGGTCGGCTTCGTCTGGGACAAGATGCGCGTGAACCCCGGCTACTACACGATGAGCCAGTGCGAGCTCTGCCTGATCTTCAAGCGCGGCCGGATTCCGCGTCCCCGGGGCGCGCGGAATATTCGCCAGCTCGTGAGGGAGAAGCGGAGCGCGCATTCGCGCAAGCCGAATGAGGCGCGACGGCGCATTGACCGCATGTTCCCAGGCCTGTCCAAAATCGAGCTTTTTGCGCGGGAGCGCGCGCCCGGTTGGGATTGTTGGGGTCTGGAGGCGGATCCGTGCGATGCTCGGGAGCGCGAGGGCGATGCGGGACAGCGCGGCGAGCCTTTGGCCCAAAGCGATGAAGGGAGTTGCGCGGTCGGTCGACGCCCTCCCGGGCCGCCGCGCAGGGGAGCGATCAGGGCGTGACTGCGGGAGGCGACCCCGCGCGGCTGAGGGACCAGGCGGGCCGCGACCGGATCACCCAGGACCTGGACGCCAATCTCTTGGTGGAGGCCGGGGCGGGCTCCGGAAAGACCACCTCGCTCGTAGCCCGCATGGCCGCTCTGGTCGAGAGCGGTCGCGCGCGGGCCAAGGATATAGCCGCGGTGACCTTTACCCGAAAGGCGGCCTCTCAGCTCGCGCAGAAGTTTCAGGCCGAGCTTGAGAAGCGAGCGGCGAGTCTGGACGCAGGCGATTCGGTTAAGGTCCGGCTGGAGGATGCGATTTCGTCGCTGGACGAGGTCTTTCTGGGCACGATCCACTCCTTCTGCGCGCGGCTTCTGCGGGAGCGACCGCTTGAAGTCGGCTTGGATCCAAATTTCAGGCAGATGGCGGACGGAGAGATGGCGGCGGACCGGGATCGGTACTGGACCGAGCACCTGGAGCTGCTTGCTCACAAGGGCGATCCCAGGCTCGCCCAACTGGATGACACGGGGCTTGACCCCGGCCAGATCCGCGGCGCGCACGAAGCGATCCTGGAGAATCCGGATGTGGACTTCTCCAAGCCGCCCGCTCAGCCACCCGATCGCCAGACAATCCAGCGGCTGCGCAGAGAGCTGGACGCGCTCCTTGATCAGGGCCGAGAGCTCCTGCCGGAGTTCAGGCCGCGCAATGGCTGGGACCAGCTGGCAACGAAGCTGAGGAAGCTCCTCCTCTGGCGGCGCGCGCGGGCGTGGGAGACGACGCGCGTCTTGATGGCCGCAATCGCCCAGCTGCACGGGCGAAAGCTGGATGTCACGCTCTACAAGTGGGCGCACCTGCCGCGCGGCGGAGAGACCGCCAAGGATTATCGGCAGCTCCTGCTCCGCTTCATCGGCCCCAAGTCCCCCGCAAAGCAGGCGCTGGAGCAGTGGTGGGCGCACCGGTACTCCATCATCATCGACGTGGCGACCTCCGCGGCGAAGGGGTATGCCGCGAAGCGCCGGCGGGCGGGCACGCTCAACTATGCCGACCTGCTCATGCTGACCTCCCGCCTGCTTCGCGAACATCCGGGCGTGCGCGAAGCTCTGGGCAAGCGCTACCGCTACCTGCTGGTGGACGAGTTTCAGGACACCGACCCGATTCAGGCGGAGGTGGCGCTGCTGCTTGCGAGCGACCCGAAGACGGGTCCCGACTGGCGGACCGCGCGCCCAAGGGCGGGGGCGCTCTTCGTCGTGGGCGATCCGAAGCAGAGCATCTACCGCTTCAGACGGGCGGACATCGCGCTCTACGACTTCGTCAAGGGGCGCTTCAAGGACTTCGGAGACGTCGTCAGCCTCACGACCAACTTTCGCTCTCTTCCCGCCTTCGGCGAACTGGTGCGGGTCGCGTTCGACCACCCCAAGAGGTTTGGACCGACATCCAGCCGATCCCAAGCCGCCTACGCTCCCCTTGCGACCCACCGGACATCTGCGCCGGGCAGGTTGACCGTCTACCGCTTTCCGTCATCTCGCTTCACCTCCCAGCGGGTTCGCTCGGAGGCGAGAGTGATCGCGTCGATGATCGCGCGTCGGACGGGAAAGGGGGGCGATCGCAGGCCGAGCGACTTCCTGATTCTCACCCGCGCGAAAGCCAACATCAGGGAGTACGCGCTTGCGATCGAGGCGGAAGGGGTGCCCGTCGACGTCGCGGGAGCGGCCGTTCGGTACGAGAAGGAGCTGGGCGGGCTTAAGGACTTGGTCTCGGCCTTGGCGGACCCCGAGAACGAGGCGCTGATCGTGAATGCGCTCCTAGGACCCTTCTTCGGCGTGAACTTTCGCGCGCTGCGCCGTTTTCGGGAACGGTACGGCGGCTTCTCGCTGGATCGCCGATTCCGCTCGGGCGAGGATGACTGCGCGGCGGGCGGAGCGAACTGCGGCGGGTCGACTTCCGCGCCCAGTGAGGACGACGACTGTTGCTGCCAAGCGCTGGCGGCCTTTCGCCAAATCCAGCGTTGGTGGCGGCTGTCCAGGAGGAATCCCGCCGATCTCATGCTGGAGCGAATTGTGCGGGACGCGGGGATCTTCCCCTTGGCGGCGAGCGGCAACCTAGCGGAGATGCGCACCGGCGCCGTCGCCTACGTCTTGGACGCGGTGAGAGACGCCGTCCTGCAGGGACGCGCCACGATGACGGACGCCGTGGAGGCGTTTGACATGGCGGTGAGCTGGGAGGATGCCGAAGCCGCGCTGGACCCTGCGAGAAGGGATTCGGCGCGCGTGATGAATCTGCACAAGGCCAAGGGGTTGGAGGCGCCCATTGTGATCTTGGCCGATCCGCGGGCGGAGCGCGTGTTCGCGCCGACAATGCGGGTCGTCCGAGAGGGGCGCGTCTCGATCGGCCGCCTCTCCGTTTCCGTTCCCTCGCGCTTCAGGTTTCAGTCGCCAAAGCCGATCGCTCGCCCCATCGACTGGCCGGAACACGAAAAGCTGGAGAGCGAAGCGGAAGAGGCGGAGCGGGTCCGCTTGCAGTACGTCGCCGCGACGCGCGCTATGGATGAGCTCTGGATCGCGGACAGCAAGGACAAGGACGCGTGGCGAGAGATCAGGGACGCGGTCTTGGACGTGCGAAAGCGGGATAAGCGAGTGGCGCGGGTGTTGGAGCTCGCGCCGAAGGGAGAGCCGATCCGGGAATTTCTGCCCCCGGATCGCGCGGCGGAGCTGGGGAGCAGGACCGCGGAGGCAGAGGCCAAGGTGCGGGCGGCGACAAGCCCCAGCTACCTGAAGACGCGCCCCAGCGAGCATTCGCAAGAGGCCGGCGAGGATGCGCCTTCCCTCAAGGCCTTGGTGATTGAACGGTTTGAGGGGGTAGAGCTCTCTTTGGCGCTTTCAGCGAAGGATCGCGGCGCCGTGGTGCATGCCGTGCTGGAGGCGTGGGCCGGCGGCGCCCGGGACGAGGCTCTTGAGCGCGCCGCCAATGCGGCGCTCTGGAACGCCTGCCCCGGACTGCCCCAGGCCGAGGCGCGGAAGGTCCGCGCGGAGCTCAGGCAGCTTGCGTCCGCCTTTGCCGCCACGGCGTTCTGGAAGCGGGCGGCGCAAAGCCCGGCATGCCACCAGGAGGCGAGCTTCGCCGTGAGAAGAGACGCGCTTTCCTCCGGCGAGGCTCCCGCGGAGCTCATCGAAGGGGTGATCGACTTGGTGTTTCGCGGGAGCGACGGGTGGGTCGTCGCCGACTACAAGACCTCGGACGAGCGAGCGGCCAAGGAATCGCTGCGGAGTCATCAGGGCCAAGTCGATCTGTATGCGGAGGCGTGGGCGCTGGCCACCGGGGAGGCCGTCGCGGAGCGGGCGTTGATCTACACCACGGCCGGGCTCATCGCTGCCTGGTAGCCGCGCGCGACCGCTGCGCGCCGAACGGCTCTTTGGTCCCTAGGCCCGTCCTACCGCTGGGCGCGATCTCCCAGCGCATTCAGCACGCCGTGCACGACATCGGAGAACGCCCCTCCCTGAATCCAGCGGCAGACGATGACCAGTTCGTTGGCCGGGTCGACGTAGATGAGATTTGCGCCCGCGCCGGAGTGCGTCCAGGAGCGCTCGGGTCCTTCGGCGTAGCGCTCCTTGCCGGAGTTCAGCATGTAGTTCATGAACCCGTACGCCGGGTTGACCGTCCCGGGCGTTGCGGACATGTCGATCCATTCCTTGGAAATCAGCTGTGTTCCTTCCCAATTGCCTTCGCGCATCGTCAGGAGGCCAAAGCGCGCCTGATCGAAGGCGCTGAGGATCATGCCGCCGCCCCAGTGGGCTCCGCCGCTGACCACCTGCGTCCTGCGTCCGTCCAGAGTAATCCACGAGTTGTGGTACCCGTGCCAGCCCCACGTCGACGACGCGCCGATGGGCTCCATGATGTGCTCTAGGAGAACCTCCGGGAGCGGACGCCGCCACACCATCGTTGCGGCGAGCGCGAGCAAGTTGACGCGGGTATCGTTGTACTCGTACACGGAGCCCGGCGCGTTTCGCGCGCGCGTTCCCCACGTGGACGGATCTCTGTCCGGCCGGTCGGCCCACTCCGGCTTCGCCCAGAGCGTGCCTTCCCAGTCGCTGGTCTGGCGGAGCAGGTGATCCCAGGTGATCCCGCGGTTATGCCGCGACTCGAAGAGGAGCTTGGCGCGCCGTCCGGCTTCGTCGCCGGGCTCTCCGTCTCCCGCGTCCAGCACGATCGGGGGCATGTAGTCCCGAACGGCATCGTCCACGCTCTGAATCTTCCCCTGATCGAAGGCGAGGCCGACGGTCGTGGAGAGGAAGCTCTTCGAGACGCTGAAGGTGTTGTCGGCCTTGGCCGGCTCGCCCCACTCGGCCACGATATAGCCCTTGTACACGATGAGCCCGGTTTGGGGTCCTCGGACCGTAAAGGGTCCGGCGGCGTCCCCAAGCGGCTCGCGGCCAAAGGTCATGTGGTGGTTGAAGGCGAGATCGCGAGGAGACTGGGACACGCCCGCAATTGCGGCGTCCACCGCCCTTTGAATCCACTCGGGGTTGAGCCCCGCTTCCTCGGGCGTCCGCCGCTCCCACGCCGGATGGGGTCCGGGAAAGTAATTCGGTCTGATGTCCTGGGCGGACAGCGGAGCGAGGGCGAAGGGGAAGAGCGCGCAGAGAATTCCCGCGCGCGAAAGAAAGAGCTTGTTCATCGCGTCAGTCTTTGCAGGGATACTCAAAATGTAATTTCGCGAACGTAGCACGCAATTTCGATCATCCTCGCCACTCGTGCTTGAACTTGTTTCTCCTCTTCTTCTCCGCCGACTCCACCGAACGCGTGATGAAAGCCTTCGTGAACCAAAATATATGTCGTGTGGTATTCATGGCCTTCCGGGAAATTGCGAGTAAATCGGGCAACGTAGATTCTTGGTCCGTAAGGATGTTTGGATGCATACGCACCTCCAAGCCTCCGCGCCACTCCGTCTTGAGTATAATTATCATACCAGTAAAATTTCACTCCCTGCTTTACAGCATCAATAACATTGTTTTTTCCTGCTCCGAGATCATTTGTTTTGCTACCGAATCTACAGGTAATAACAGAAAAGGCATCAGAACACGACTAATTGTCTTCCATTTTCCGTCGCGATAAGAAACCTGAAGGTCTCCTGACCGACCATACCCTGCAGTGTTTCGATAATAGTGATAACTAGAGGCAAAAACAAAGAACACGTTTTCTTTGCGTTTTTCCAGTTCAAGTCTAATTTCCCCCTCGATCGGATGCAAACGCTCGTCGAAATCCGAATCGGTTTCTCGCGGGTAATTCCATTGATGAGATTCGAGCAACTTACGAATCGCGCTTTCAGAGTCAGAAGAGAACCCGACCAATTCGATCTTCGCTGGAGGAAGGTCCGTTAACTCTCTCGCCACATAGAAGGCCGCCTGTGCTGTATCCATGGATGGACTGACCAAAGGAGTATGTGTTTCCTCAACACATCCGGAAAGTAATGCGCTTTGCACAAGCAGGACAACGCCAAAGGGAAGAAGACGATCTTTCCGAACCAGCGTCGGAAACGCCATCAAAGCCGTCCGCAGTAGTTTGGCCCTTTCAAAGTTGTGGCGAAGTCTACCCTGCCTACCCGTTGTTGGTCCTTGGAGTCGAAGATAGCGGGGCTGGCCAATATGAGTCGGGGCCAGCGATCTGCTGGCCGGAAAATTCGGACCTCCGCGCAGGCCACTTGTAGTAATCGTGGCGGGGAATAACACCGCACTTTTGTTCCTAGTCAAGTCTGCCTCCGCTTGTTGGACTCGTATCCTTGCCGCTCGGAAACGTAAACTCCATCATGTGCCTGCGCAACTTCCAGCCTTTTCCAACGGGAAATGAGCCCGAACGCGGAATCGGTTTCCAGCGGGAAGTGAGCCCGAAGCCGGAGGGTAGCGATCATGGAGGATGGTCATGTCGATTAGACGAATCCGCAATCCAGAGCAGATTTGGGAGTTCCTCAAGGGCACGGCTGCGACGGGCACCGTGCCCTCGGGATCGCGCCGGAGCCTACCGCTTCATCGTCGAAACCCTGGTCCGCTTCGAGTACCACCACCGACGTTGGGTCGGCGGCCCGCACAGGGCCGACATCGAGGCCTTGCGGCTTTGCCGCCCGGGCCTCGGCCTGCGGACTGTGGAAGGGTCCTGCGGCTTGATTCCCAGAACTCCCGCCCACCTCCCGTCGACCAGCGAAATAGCCGGCGTCGAAGACCCGGGCAACCTCCAACCCCCCCCCGGCCCTCCGTCTCGCCGCTCCGAAAGCGCCGATTTCCCGAGGGGTAAAGGTCCGGGCACCCTCCGCTTGCCTCTCCATTCCGCCCGTTAACGTGCCCATGCACCCACTTGCCCCAAGCCCCGAAATCGAGCCCCTTCAACTCTGCCCGACCTCATCCCAGTTCGGGCTCATTTCCGTACTGGAACAGACTAACCGTCGGTCGCTCGGGCTCCTCCGCCGAAGGCCTGCCCCGCGCCGAGTCCGCGCGCTCCGGGCAGCGCATCGCTGAACGCGTCGCGCCCTGGATGTCGTTCACGCCGCTCTGCTCGCGACGCTCCATTACTTCTCTGCGATCGGATCGAGAGGACCGAAGAAGCGCTTGCCGTCAAAGTGAATCAGATGGCTTGGCGCATCGGCGCACCACACTTCCGTTCCCCAAGAAAGGTCGCTCAAATGACGTCCCATCACTGTCCGGTCAGGGAAGGCCGTGACGTAGACGAGCCCGGCCTTCGCTCCGCCGAATATCCGAGTCAGCTCATTGTAGCGTTTGACATTGACTGGTCCATGGCTCGTGACGGCCTCGACCAAGACGAGCCAGTTCTTTTTCTTGAAATACAGCACCACGTCGGGGAGCTTCCCGTGCCGGTCAAGGTCGAGCCCCAGCCCCGCAAGGCACTTCTCTTCAATGAGCCCTCCGCCGGGATCGCCCACATAGACCACCAAGGCGCCGGGCGTAAACCGCGGGGCAAAGGACGAAATCACATCTCTGATCAGCCTGCTGTGACTCCCCGGCGTGAGCGCCAAGTCCCGGTTCTTGGACACTCTGACCGGGACCATTCGCATCGCGCGGTCCTGCGCCTGCTTCTCTGCAAGCGGAGCCTGCAGAGAAAGCCATCTCTCGACCGCCGCGTTCCATCCGGGCGTACCGAACTCCTTGATCGTCTGAAGCGCCTCCTTGCTGATCTGATAACAAGCTCTGGGGCTGTTGACGGGACGGGCTGGATCGTCCGGATTGAATCGCGCGATGCCCGATTCCACAAGTTGGTGCATCGTGTGCCTTCGGAATGCCTCGCGAGTGTTCGGGGCGTAGGTCAGGCCATAGCTCTCCCGGGCGTAGTCCATAATCGGCGTGATTCCCATGAGCGGTCGTTTGAGCCGACTCCAAGACCCCGATGGGCCGAGGCCGACCAAGGCGAGCAACGTAAGCGCTGATCGATCATTCTGTTGGCTGCGCGGCATTCCGAGGGCTCGCAGAATCGTCACGGCGTCGTCTATCTTGCGTCGCGCCGCAAGGGGATCCTCGTTGTGCGCCACGTCTTGAATCTCCTTTTCAATGAGCTTATCGATTGCGAGCTGCGAAAGCTCAGTGTCGTAGCGTCTTCCGAGACGCAACAGAGTGTTGTAATCCGGATAGCGCATCCGCCGCAAATCGGTAGCGTTGACTTGAGTGTGACCGCTGTACTGCCGGAAATAGCGATCCACCAAGCTGCAATTCAGAAAAAGCGCAAGGCCCTTAGCAAGACCTTCGGGCATCCCGCCGCGACGCATATGCAGGACATTGAGGTGGTTCTCGAAACCGACCAGCTTGCCGGGAAGGCTAGACTCGTAAATCGACGCGACGATGCGCTTTCGTTCCTCTTTCGAGGTAAGCCGCTTCACGACGACGTAGCTTCCCTCGTTCTTCCAGAGCCGCCTAATGCTCGCGCCGGATACGCGAATGGCATTGGGCTTGCCGCAATCTCTTGGCCAACGTACGCGACCTCGCTCGAAGTGTGCCGGATACAGGAGGGGCGCCGCGCCGGCGGTCGGCAAGACGCGAAGATCTTCCTTGAGTCGATAATCCACCACCGGACCGGTCGACACGTCGACATCGAGGGCTTCGAGATTGGCTGAGAAACAAGCCATGCGGTCAAAAACCCTCTGATCGATGCCGTCGGCGGCGATATGCACAACGCGGTCGTCGCCGCGCACGACCGCGTTCAGGGAAGCCGTGCGCTGTGTCATATCTTCGGCGACGCAGGCGCCGCGCGCCGCGTCAAATGCCAACGCGCTGCCTCCGCTGGTCGAGATCGTCACGTATTTCGATCCGGCGCCTTTGATCGCATGAACGATGACGTTTTCCTGAATCACGTCGTCGTCTCGAAAGGCGCGATTACGCTTCTGGAAGACATGAATCCGGCGCAGGCGCATCATCGAAAAGAACTGCTGTCGGAAAGATCGGAAATAGGGACCGTTGCAAAATGACCTGGGGACGATTGCGACCATCTCGCCGCCATTGCGTAAGAGCTTCGCCGCCAAAAACATGAATCCCGTGTACAGATTCGAGGTCTCCAACCCCGCGCGACGCAGGGCGCTTCGGTGAGGGGAGTCAATCCTGATCTTTCGATACGGCGGGTTGAGAATGGCGTGCGTGAAACCGTCATCGGCGCAATGATCGGCAAACAGCCCGGTTCCGCGCGCGTCGGCATGTTCCAGAATGAAATCCTCGTTGATCGTCCTGCTGATCATGGAGATCCCGGCCGAGGCGAACTGAGTCTCCGCGCGGCGAAGCGCGGCGCGAAGGCGGCGCGACAGCAGAGAGTCGATCTCAAAGCAGACGAACTCAACGGTCCTCGCGCGAGCCGCCGACCGAATAAGCTGTTCGGTCAGAGCTACAGTCAAGGATCCTATTCCCGCGCCGGGATCCAGCACGCGGAGATCTCCCCGCTTCTTTGTGAAAAGACTGGCCATGAATCGCGCCACGGAGATCGGCGTCATATACTGGCCCAGCGCGGCGCGCCGGTCGGGGTCGAGTTTCCTCGAGACGAGGATTCGAGACAGGTCGACGGCCTCGGCGAGCGCGCCGCCGGCGTTCTCGCCGCGTTTTGCGCGTCGGTGCGCCGCGAATGCGGGCGACGCTAAAAGTCTACCGGGGGCTGATCCACCGATGGCCCTGGGAGTCAGGGGCTGGAGCATGGCCGCCGCGATTCCTTCATTTCAGCGCGCTGCACGCGGTCCCCGCGTCCACGTCTTGGGCAAGGCTCTTGGTCTCGCTCATTCGGACCTCTCGCCCTCGAGTTTGATCCCCAGCAGCCCCGCTACCTTTTTCTGGGCTTCGGCAACGATGCGCAGCTTGCGGTTCTCCTCGCGAAGCCGCTCGCTCTCCCGCTCAAGCCGCCGCAGCTTTGCCGCCCACGCTTTTCCGCTCTTCGGCTTCGGTCCGCGCCTTCCGTCCAGCCCGTCGAGTATGGCCTTCCGGGCGGCCTTGCGCCATGTAGCCAAGTGAGAGTGATACAGCCCCTCCCGTTTCAGCAGCCGGCCGAGATCGCCCGGGGACTCGCACCTGTCCGCCTCCTCAAGAATGGACGCCTTGTACGCCGCGGTGAAGCGCCGCCGCGTCGCCTTCGCCGGAGTCTCCGGATCCGAAGGTTCAGGCGAAGCCGGTCTTCCTTTCCCCGCCGAAGCGGGGGTTGCGTCATTAGATCGGCGCATCCGTGCTCCTTTCGACATTGAGACAACTCTCCCGCCGCTCTACTGCAATCATAATTCAGCGCGAATCTCCAACTCAGCAGGCACATACAGCGCCAGGGCAAAAAGGAAGAGCTTCATCCATGAGGCCGCCCGCATAGTCTGACCCTACGGGGTAGCGGCAAGCTTTGCCCTGTCTGCCCCCTAGTCGATCCTTGCAACCCAAGACGGCGGGGCTGGCCGAGTTGGAGACAACCGGTTGGTCCGCGCCGGCGTCGCCCCTTCGGCCGGCACGGCGAAGGCTGCCGACCAGAGTCCTCCAGGCGCAAGCCAGCGCTCAGCTGTCCGAAGGAATCGGATAACGCTCCAAGCGCTGCAGCCCGAGCGGGCTATTTCGAGCGACGTACATCCCCCGGGAGCCAAAGCCCAAGATACGCCGCCGTTCGCCCAAGTAGGCGCGCATCACTCTCTCGCCTCGGGCGTTAAAGACATCGTAGAGACTAGACGCGCCGGCCTTGGTCTCCCTGCGGACCCAGGCGCGGCCTTGAGGGTCGACGTGAATGCGTCCCGAAAAGGCGCGCATCGTCTGAGGCCAGTCGTACTGCGCCAAGTCGACTTCCTCCGTCGAGCCCCCGGCGCCCCGGGTCACGCTCATCTGAAGGGATCCGTCGGGCGCGCCCGACACCGAAATCGACATGCCTCCGCCCCCCTCCGCCTGTGCGTCCAGCCAACCAAGCTTCTCCTCGTGGCCCAGCGGCGCGGCTTCATAAGGAATCGGCGGACCCGAGGTCACGACGCTGTCTGAATCAATCCACTCAAGGTGGTAATCCTCCGACCGGGCGATCACGACCCGACCGTCCGGCGCCACTCCCCACGTATCCTCTGGCGAAAGCGGCACGGTCGACGTTCGCGTCTGGCCGTCGACCGTTTGAGATCTGGTCTCCGGGCCCTTGATCTGGGCTACCGTATCAATCTGGTCCTGCCCCAAGTCGATGCGAAGCAGGGGCGATACGCCGCCTTCGGCCAAGCCGGCGAGACGGCTATTGACGTAAATGCGTCCTTGTCCGTCCACCGCCTCGGGCATCAGCATGATCAGGGACCCGTCCATCGGGCTGCCCCACATGAACGGCCGGCTCTCCCGATACTCGAGCTCCTGGTCGAGCCAGGTCAATCGACCATTGCCCAGATCGAGAAGGAGAGTGTTCCCGTCTGGAAGAGCCCACACGCCGTCGGGCTGGTTGTACTCTCCCGGACCGCCTCCGACCCGTCCGATGGTATCCGCCGTCTGATCCGACAAATCGACTCGCAGGAGAAGCTGTCCCAGCGGATCAGCCACCAGAACGGTGCCGTCCGGCATCTCCCGCACCGTGAGAATCGACGAGAAGTCCGCCTCGTAGCCAGCCTCGGCCTCAAGCGCGCGTTCGGCTTCGCCGCCGTCCCCGCCTCCCTCCCCTTCGCAGCCTTGCAGCGCAAAGATCAGCAAGGGCAAAGCCGCGCGCGTAAAGAGCCTCTCCGGTCCAACCCAGCCCGTCGTCATCGCCACGGCTCCGCTCCGTTCATTTCACGAATAGCATTTCTCGATACGTCGGCAGCGGCCAGAGCTCGTTTGGCAGCACGCCTTCAAGCTGGTCCGCAACGCGACGCGCCTCTTCCATTCTAGGGAGGACGCGATCCCGCATGTGCGTCGCCTTGGATTCGACGGTGGATCCCCCGAGATCGCGGTTTTCCCGATCAAGCGCGTCGGCCGCCTCCAAGAGTTCGTCGGTAAGTCCGCCTATCCTATACGCCAAGCGCAGGAGCTTCTTGCTGGGGATAATCTCCGCAGGTCGAATATTCCGGAGGGTCCGGGAGAGCTGCTCCAAGTACCGAATCGCTGCTGGAAGCACCATCGTGCGCGCAATCGCGGCCGTCGTCTCGCCCTCTATGTTAACTCGGTGGAAGTACTGCTCCAGCTTCACTTTCCGTCGGGACTCCATCTCTCTCTGCGTCATCACGCCCATCCGATCAAAGAGCTGGGTGGTCCGCTCCGACGCGATTGCATCCAGAGCCTGGGGCGTGGAGGTCGCGCGCAGCAATCCGCGGCGCCGCGCCTCTTTATCCCACTGCTTGTCATAGCAGTCTCCGTCGAAGACGATGCGCCGACAAGCGGACGCCTCTCGGGCAAGGACCTGACGCAGGGCGTTGTCCATGTGCGCGCCGGCGGAGATCGCCCCCTCAAGCCGGATCGTCATCTCCTCAATCGATTCGGCCACGATCGTATTGATCACCGCCGCCGGAAACGAAATGCTGGCGGAGGAGCCCAGAGACCGAAATTCGAACTTGTTGCCGGTGAATGCGATGGGGGCGGTTCGATTGCGGTCGCTGGAGTGTCTGGGAAGCTCGGGGATTGCGCGAACGCCTAGGCCCAGCAGGCCGGACCCCGTCGTCTCCCGCGCCGATCCCGACTCGGCGAGCTCCTCTAGAATGCCCGAGAGCTGCGCGCCCAGAAAGACCGACAAAGTGACCGGGGGCGCCTCGTTGAGGCCTAGACGAAGATCGTTGCCGGCCGTCGCCACCGAAGCCCGCAGGATGTCCTGGCGACGCTCCACCGCGCGCAGCGCCGCCGTGCAAAAAAAGAGGAACATCTGGTTTTCATGCGGCGTTTCGCCGGGGTCAAGCAGGTTCTGATCCTCGGTGCCGAAGGACCAGTTCAGGTGTTTGCCGCTCCCGTTCAATCCGGAAAAGGGCTTTTCGTGCAGAAGACAGACCAATCCGAAGCGATGGGCGTTGCGCTCCAGGATTCGCATCATCAGCTGCTGGTGGTCCGCGGCCAAGTTGGCGTCTTCGTGGACCGGCGCCATCTCAAACTGTCCGGGCGCCACTTCGTTGTGGTGCGTCTTCATCGGCACGCCCAGACGGTAGAGGTCCAGCTCCACCGACCGCATGTACTCCAAGACTCTTGTGTGGGTGGATCCGAAGTAGTGGTCGTCCATCTCCTGCCCACGGGGGGGCTTGGCTCCGAAGAGGCTGCGCCCCGCAGCCATCAGATCCGGACGCCGGCGGTAGTGCTCCCGGTCGATGAGAAAAAACTCCTGCTCCGGTCCCAGCGTTGCCGCGACGCGGCGCGGTTTAAGTCCGAAGAGCCGGAGCGCCCTTCTGGAAACCCGGTCCAAGGCATCGATTGAACGAAGAAGGGGGAGCTTCGTGTCCAAGCTCTCGCCCGACCAGGACGAGAAGACCGAAGGAACGCAGAGGAACGCCGCGTTGTCGGCCTCCAGAATGAAGGCGGGCGAAGTCGGATCCCACGCCGTGTAGCCCCTCGCCTCGAAGGTGGCCCGCAGCCCGCCGGAGGGGAACGGAGAGGCGTCGGATTCTCCCCGAACGAGTTCGCGCCCGCTAAAGCGCGTGATCGCCTTGCCGTCGCGACCGACCCTAAGGAATGACTCGTGCTTCTCGGCGGTCCGCCCGGTTAGTGGTTGAAACCAGTGAGCGAAGTGCGTGGCTCCCTTGCTGATCGCCCAGTCCTTGAGGACGCCCGCAGCCTCGTCGGCGACCTTGGGATCAAGCGGTCCGCCCTCCTCGACCGTGGCGCGGATTCGCTCGTAGGCGCTGGGCCGGACCTTTCCCTGAAAGTCCTGGAGACCGAAGGCGCAGGAGCCAAAGACCCGCTCAAGCACGACCGGGCCGGAGTCGGCCCGCCGGTCGTTGGAGGAGCTGTTCCAGCGACCGGACGAAGCGACCGGTCCATTGCCCGCGCTAAAAGGCATCGGAGACGGTGAAATGCGTCATCATCCCGGCCTGAAGGTGCTCCGCGATGTGACAGTGGAGCATCCACGCGCCCGGATTCGACATCTCCACCAAGAGATCCATCGTCGATCCGACTGGAAGGAGCGCGGTGTCCTTCCAAACGAGGTTCTCGACCGGCGTTCCATCCCGATCAAGCACCAGGAACCGCTGTCCATGGATGTGAATCGGATGATTCATGGGATGAAAGGACTCCGGGGAGTTAAAGATCCGGATCTTCACAAGATCGCCCTTGTTGAAACGCCAGTGGATCTCCTCGTTCTCCAGCCCGGTGGCGGGGTCGCGCAGAATCCATGTGACCTGGGAGCCCGCCGAGAGCCAGTTCATCATCGGCATTGCGTCGTTCCACTCGACCGGCGGGATGTAGAGGGAGTCGGCCTCCATCATGCGGATGATCGGAAGCGGCAGACCCTGCACCCTGACCGTCGCCTCGAGCACATAGTCGGGCGGCCTTGACCACTGGGCCCTGAGAGGTTCCGCCTCGGATGCGACCTCCGCGTTCTCGCGCAGCGTGGAAAAGCTCTCCGCAACGCTGTCCGCGAGCCTCTCGCCGGAAACCTCCACCTCCAGCAGCGTGTCCACGCGAGGGTAGAATTCTCCCCTGAAGTGATTCACGGCTTGAATCGTGTTGGCAATTGCTCGGCGGCCCTCGTTGGGGAAAGAGACATCGACGACGTACCGCTCGGCGGGCGCGATCACGACGCTCTCCACCCAGCTTTCCCGCTCGAAGCGCCCCAGGTCGGAGGCGACCAACTTTACCCGCGCGTCCCCAAAGGAAAGGTTGAAGGTGCGGGTATTCGCGACGTTCGTGACGTAGAAGCGAATTACCTCGCCCGGCCTCGCGTCAAGCGTTCCTTGCGCCGCGCCGTTCGCGAGCATCACCGTGCCGAAACGACCCATCAGCGCGTGCGTCGGCGACTCCAGCCCCCATGGGATCAAGCCTTCGTCGTCCATGAGGATGTCGTCCACCACGAGCATCTCCTCGCGATGCGCCGGCGCCAGATAGTCGGGATCGGGCGAAGCCACGAGGATGTTTCCGTACAGGCCCAAGTCCTGCTGAAGATCTTCCCGCACGTGAGGGTGATACCAGAAGACGCCCGCGTCCGGAACTTTGAGCTCGTAGAGGAAGCTCTCGCCGACGGCAATGGGGTCTTGCGTGAGTCCCGGGACTCCGTCCGACCGGCTGTCCAGCCTGAGGCCGTGCCAGTGCACGGTCGTCTCGCTCTCAATCCGGTTGGTGACGCGGACGAAAACTGTCGAGCCCTGAGGCGCCGTGATCAGTGGGCCGGGGTGCTGTCCGTTGTAGCCGTACATGGCGACCGCGCGGCCCGCCAGCTGCCTTCGGACGATCATGGCTTCGACGTTCAGCGTGTCGCCCGGCGCGAGGCGGACGAGTTCGCTGGGCCGCGCCTCAGGCAGCGAGAGCAGGTCAATCCCCGCAGCCGCCAAGAAGGCGCCGACGGGGGGCAGCGCCGCCTCCAGGCCGGGAATCATCGGCATGCTCGCGTCCATGGGGGGCATGCGCCAGCCTCGGGTCTCGCCGCCCATATGCCCCATGTGCTCATGCTCCTGCGCTTCCGCGAACGCGAAAGAGAGCGCGAGGCAGGCGAGCGAACCGAAGGCGCGGCGAACTCCCGGCCTAGTGACGCGCGCTGCGTTCCTCAGTATCCGTACGCCGCGCACTTCTCGCGCTCGAAGGGGCCGTGTCCCGCCATGGTGTGCATTAATCCGCTGCGGGAAATGCCTCGCATGACGATGGGCCCCGACCATTTGGCGGCATCGGGGTCGAAGACGGACTCCCATGTGACGACCAAGAGGAATTTGTTCCACGCGACTTGGCCGCTGAAGACGGAACCCGAGCCCAGCCGGCCCAAGGGCCGAATCTCATCCAGCGAGGGCGTCGCGGCCCAGAGAACAAAGGTTCCGTCCCGAGGCTGCTTGAGGCGAGAGATTCTGAGACGAACGTCGTACCGGTAGCTTCCATCCGGAGCAAGGGAGACGCCGTAGGGCGATGAGGGAAAGGCGACCTCCGCAACCGCCTCCGCCCGGCCCGTGCCCGGAACGCGCCTCGTGGAGACGAGGGGAAATTCGTAGTACTCGGGCCCCGCCGCCGAAGCCTGCGGACCCCGGGGCAAGGCGCATCCTTCGGGGGAATGGACGGGCGAAAGCCCTAGGAGCGGAAAGACGAGAAGCGCGGCGCAGCTCGCCGGAGTTCGCCAGCGAAGCACCGCTCGCCCGTCAGCTGATCGGTCTGCGGACCGGACCATTGTCCCAGTCCTGAACCGAAGAGATGTTGGGCACGCCCCACTGCTCTCCGTTCCAGCCGCTAAAGCCCTCCATCTTGAAGGTCCAGAATCCCGTGGTCATATCGCTCACCACGATCAAACCGTCGGCGTTTCGGATATCCACTCCGAAGGCGCCGTTAAAGACGGGGTAGCGATCCCGATTCGGCGGCCCCACGTAGGTGTCGAAGTATCCCACCGTGACAGGATTCTCGGGGTCCATCAGGGAGAAGATCTGCAGGCCGTCCAGGTAGCCGGACGCGAAGACGTAGGGCCACCTGACCTCGTGATTGTGGACGAGGTTCTGCCAATCGGCCGTCCAGGCGGAGATGGGCTGGCTGATGTTCGAGACTTCGCCGTCCAAGGCTGGCTGGAGGTCGAAAATCCGAATCGGAGCGTACTGGTACTCCGTCTCAGCGACGGCGTATCTGCCGTCGGGGCTGGGCGTGAAGGTGTGCCCGTACCGCACCCCGCTCACGCCGGCCAAGGAAATCCGCAGCTCGGGGTTTGAGAGGTCCGAGACATCGTAGATGTAGTAGCCTCCCGTGCCGCCGCCGTAAAAACGGTCCTCGCCGGTGTCGGGGTGGTAGCCGACGTAGAAGTCGTGGTATCCTCGGCTGCTTGCTCCGCCGCCCGAGGACTCGGGCACCGGAACGCGTCCGGCCAGCGCGCCTTCCAGGTCCCCCGCTACGACCTTGCCTAGGTCATAGACCTGCGCAAAGGGGCCGCGCACGGTCGCAAAGAGGAGAACCCGTCCGTCGGAGTGCTTGTATACGAAAATGTTGTGGAAGCCGCCCGGGAGCTCCGGCTCCCGAATCCTGGCCACCTCCCTCACGGTGGATGCGTCCGGGAGTCCCGTAACGTCCAGCACCACCGCGCCCATGTCGGAGTCGGGGCCGCCCTGGCCGAACTGAAGCGACTGAACGACGTAGTAGCGGTCGTCGACCTTGAAGTGCTTTACATCCATCCCGCCGGTGCGGAGATGAAGGTCCTGGTCTTCGATTCGCCACTCGTAAAGGAGCTCCGGACGTTCGGGGTCGGCGATGGAGATGATGTCCATTCCCTTGGGGCCGACATCCCCGTATACCATGCGGGCGACGTAGGCGTAGGGCCGGTGGAGCTCCTGCTCCATGTCGAGATCGGCGATGGAGAGTCTGGCGCCCAAAGGCAGGTGCCCCAAGACCTCCATGTTGTCGCTGCCGGGATCGGACGGGGTCCACTGAGCAAGCGCGCTCCCGGGCAGGGTCAGCGCCAAGGCAAGGCCCAAGACGCGGGCGATGAGCGGCAGCCGCAAGCTCTTCTTGGGCGAACGGCAGAGGGGGCTCGTGGTGTTCATGGCACGCGCAATCCTCATTTCGGGGCGGGTTCGTCGAAACAATGAAGTATCTCAAGACACGCTGCGGAGAGCAAACCCGAAGGGCGGAGGGACGGCGCTCTTGGGCGCTTCTCTGATCCCCGAATGTCGTCTTGCGACTTGCCGCAACGCAGCGACACGACCATAATATGTCTGAATGGCAAGCCGCATGGACATCGCGAAAAGGGGGTATTGCGTGGGACAAGCGCAGAGAAGTCTGGATTTAGGCGGAAGTCCTTCGGCCGGCGAGGTCCTCGCGCGAATACGAAAGGAGAGCCGAGACGAGAGCGAGAAGGGACGCTGGTTTGAGCAGCTGTTTATGCGGATTGCGCGTCAAGAGCCCGAATTCGAGGTGTCGGAGATCCACCGCTGGCCGGATTGGCCGGAGCGGGAGGAGCTGACCGGACTGGACGGACGCGACATGGGCGTCGACTTAGTGGCCCGACTGGAATCAGGCGAGTGGGTCGCGATCCAGTGCAAGTGCTACGACAGTCGCCGGGTCTTGGGGAAGAAGGGGGTCGACGCCTTTCTGGGCGGCTCCCAGCACAAGCTCTTCGATCTCCGGTGGGTGGTGGCGACGTGCAGGTGGGGGCCGATCGCGGAACGCGCGATCAAGCATGCGAATCCGCCGGTGCGCCGGATCGACTTTCGGGAGTATCTAAACGTTCCGGTCTTGGAGGAGGACGCGGAGCGTCCGGTGCGAAAGCCGTGGCCGCTGCAGGCCGAGGCGATCAGTGGCGTCGTCTCCGGCCTTGCGGACCACGACCGGGGGCGCCTCGTCATGGCGTGCGGCACGGGCAAGACCTTCACCTCCCTTCGCGCAGCCGAGCGAATCGTGGAGGATGGGGGCCGGGTTCTCTTCGCGGCGCCGTCGATCGCTCTGGTGTCGCAGGCAAGGCGGGAGTGGCTCAGGCAAACGACGCGGAAGCTGGACTGCCTGGTCGTGTGTTCGGATTCAACCGCCGGCGGACGGGGCCAGACGGAGGATATCGGCGTGTCGGAGCTCGAGTGTTCGGTCACGACCGACCCGGGCAAGATTGCAGGCCTGCTTCGGGGCGATGGCGATGACATGCGCGTCATCTTCAGCACCTACCACTCGCTCTCGCGAGTGACGGAGGCCCAGGCGGCGTGCGGCGCGCCGCCCTTCGACTTGGCGATCGCGGACGAGGCGCACCGGACGACCGGCGCGATTTCGACAAGACGCAAGGCGGACAAGGCGCGCAAGGTCGACTTCCAGGAGTTTCACGACGGCGCGCGGCTAAAGGCCGAAAAACGGCTGTACATGACGGCGACGCCGCGCTTCTACACCGAGCGATCCAAGCGGAGGCGGGACGAGGAGGGGATCAAGGTCGTCGACATGGGCCACCGGGACGTGTACGGGCCCGAGCTGTACCGTCTCCCCTTCGCGAAGGCGGTGGAGAACGGAATGCTGTCGGACTACCGGGTGATCGTCCTGGGCGTGGGCGAGGGGAGCGTGACGCCCGGGCTGAAGAATCGCCTCCAGTCGCTTGATGTCGCGCCGAAGGGGAGGCGAATGCCCAGCGCGGCGGAGATCACGCGGGTGCTTGGCGTGTCGCTTGCGGTGAACGGCGTAACCGAAGGCGATGAGCTGGATAAGCCGGGAAGGCTGCCCAGGACGATGGCGTTCGCAAACAGCGTTGCGCGGTCGAAGTGGTATGCAGAGGCGCTGGAGGACCCCCAGGTGCTTGCGGCGACGACCCGGCGAATCGTGGACGGTCGGGCCATGAAGGTCGTGGCGACGCACTTGGATGCGTCTTCCAGCGCGCTTGAGCGCAATCGGGAGCTGCGCGAGCTGGCGCAGGCCCGGAAGGAAGGGGAGTGCAGGATCGTCTGCAACGTGAAGCTCTTTACGGAGGGCGTGGACGTGCCGTCGCTGGACGCCGTGGCGTTCCTGGATCCTAGGCAAAGCCAGATCGACGTGATTCAGGCGGTCGGGCGAGTCATGAGGAAGGCGGAGGGGAAGCGCTTTGGGTACATCGTGGTGCCTGTGGTCGTGCAGCCCGGAAAGGACGTTGCGGCTGCTCTCGCGCGCGGCGAAGACGGGTACGCGGCGGTGGGGCGGGTGCTGCGCGCGCTTCAGGCCCACGACAATCGTCTCGTCGGCTCTGTTACGGACTTCGTGAAGGTGTATGAATCCAGCGGACGGATTCCGCCGGAAAACGGACCCGAGCCTCCGTTGGAGCTGGATCTGGAAGAGGCGGGACAGGGGATCTACGCGCACGTTGCTCGGGCAATTGGCTTGGACAGGCGCGGTCTGTTGGTCGCGGACGAGATCGCGCATGTAGTAAGGCGGGCGGGGAAGATGCTGAAAGAAGAAAAGGCCGAAGAGCCTCTCGCCCAGGCGCTGGACCTCCTGCCCGAGGAGGCTGGCGGCGCAAAGGGCGTCTGCGTGATTGCGGCGCTGATGCTCTGCAACGCGTGTCTCTTGCAGCGGCGGCTCCGGGATGCGGCGGGCATCGAAGAAGCCGCGCGCCTAGAGAGGGCGACCAGCGCAAGGCATCCAGCGGAGGTGCTGAAGAAGGACTGGAGAACGATCCTCGAGCGCGACTACGCGCCGGTCTTTCGGCCCGCGCTCGCGATTTTGGAGGCGCTGGAGGAGAGCGAAGAAGTGGACGACGCTGTTCGGATGATCGCCGAGTGCGCGAATCGCGTCGCGGAGTCCCTGAGCGATCTGGGCTACGATCACGCGGGCCCGCTATATCACCGGATTCTGGGCTCCGCGAAGAGCGACGGCGCGTTCTACACGAACAATCTCTCGGCGATCATGCTGGCGCGGCTGGCGTTTAACCGGGACTTCGTCGACTGGTCGGATGCAGAAGCGGTGGCGGAGCTTCGCGTGATTGATCCCGCGTGCGGTACGGGGACGCTGCTGATGGCGGCGCTGCGGACAATTAAGGATCGAGTCGCGGAGTCGCGGGTGCTGGGCGACGAAGACGTGGCGAGTCTGCACAAGCGCTTGGTGGAGGATGTTCTGTGCGGCTTGGACATCAACCGGCACGCCGTGCAGCTTGCCGCTTGCAACATGACGCTGGGGGCGCCTACCGTCGATTACGCCCGCATGAACCTGGCGGCGATGCCGCATGGTCCCAGGGAAGAGGGGCCGCCGAAGGCGGGGGCGCTGGAGATCTTGACCGCGGCCGAAGGCGCACGGGATTTGGGCGCGCTGACATCTCCCGAGAGGTCCTTGGACGGTCTCGACGCTACCCAAGTTGCGGAGAGCACGGAAATCCGGTTTCCACTTAAGGACTTGGACGCAGTGATCATGAATCCGCCCTTCACCGCAAACAAGAACCGGAACCGGAAGTTTGATCCTGTAGTGGTCAGGGAGATGCAGGAGCACGAGATCGGAATTCGGAATCGACTACTGATGAAAGACCCCGAAGCAGGAAAGGTCGTCAACGCCAACAGCATTAGAACATTCTTTACGCCGCTTGCTGATCAGCTCCTTTGTGGCGACCGGGGCGTGTTGGCAATGGTGTTTCCGACCACCGCATGTACAGGTGAGTCGGGACGAAGGGAGAGACGCCTTCTCGCTCGCCGCTTCCACGTCGAAACTGTCGTGACGAGCCATGACCCCGACCGGCCCAACTTCAGCGAGAACACTGGAATTCACGAGTCTCTGCTCATTTGCAGAAGGCGAAATTCAATTTGGGGGGGGGGGGGGGACTCGATTTGTCTCGTTGCGTAAAATGCCGCAAACCGTCAAAGAAGCAGTCGAAGCGGCGAATGCCATTGCCAAGGGCGGCCTAAGTTCTTGGTTCACCGAATACCTGCAGCCGAAAAAGCGCGTCCGCGATGGAGACTGGCGGCCATGCCAGTTCTTGGATTCAGAGTTGGTCCGGGCCGCCATGCGGCTTGAGAAACAATGGGGTCTAGTTCCCCTTGGCGATCGATACCGACTCGGCCCGGCAGGCCAAAGAATTCATGACGCGTTCGTTCAGGCCGACGACGGCGCAGATAATCGCTATCGCGTCTTCTGGGGACGCTCCAAAGATCTGCGGACCACAATGCAGGCCGTCCCGGAACAAGCCGTCGCGGAAAAGAAGCCAAGACTCGCCGTCCGGTATCGCCGGCAGTGCGGACACCTTCTGCTTGCTGCGCGATTCAACACGGTTTCCGGTCGCTTGCTCTCCATTCTTTGCGAGAATCCTGCATTAGGTATGATGTGGGTCCCGGTCCAAGCCAACTCCGCCTCGTTCGAGGAGGCAAAGGCGCTCTGCGCTTGGTTCAATAGCACCCCCGGCGCGCTCGGGTTCTTGATGCGGCGCAGCGGAACGTTGGCCAATCCCAAGTTCTCGCAAGCTCAGTTTCGGGAGCTCCCGATTCCAGACTTCAGGAACGCGAACGCCGGAATCCTCGCCGGCGCCTTCGAGCGCGCCAAGGACGTGAAGGTCGAGCCGTGGAAGAATGCGGCTCATGACGCGCTGCGCGATCAGCTTGACTTGGCCGCAGCTGCGACCATCGGGATTCCAATCGCCCAAGTCCGCGACTGGAGGAAACGACTGAGCCTAGAGCCGACGGTGTGCAACCGGCGTTCTACCGCTGGGGCGGAGTAACGCCGGTTGCGCGGATTACGGATCCGCGCCTGTCCGACCGCAGGTTTCTCAGGCTCTCCGCAGCCGGGCCTTGCCCTGGCCCGAGTTTGGCCTCGTGCCTCTCCGGGACCCCCTCATTCTCCCCAAAAGAGCCGCTGCGCAAGGAGTCCGGCGGCAACCGCCCCGGCGATTCCCGAGACGCCGACCTCCCACCACCGCTCCTTCGCGCGCCCAATGACAAAGAGCAGGGCGATCAATAAGAACCCGCAGGCAAGGATCAGCTGAGCAGCTTCCAATCCCAAGTTGAACGCAAGGAGCGGGATGAAGAGGCTCCTTTCTTCCCCGAGCACGAGCTTCAGGAAGTTTGAGAAACCGAGTCCATGGATGAGGCCAAAGAAGAGCGTTGCGCCGTAGCTCCAGCCCGCCCCTTTGGCGACTCGGTCTAGGGCTTGCCGGGACAGGAGGTTATGCGCGGCCCCGGCGAGGATGGTGACGGGAATGAGGGTCTCGATTAAATGAGAGCTAACGCGGATAACCTCCATCGTCGCAAGCGCTAGCGAGAGGGAGTGGCCGACTGTAAACGCCGTCACGAGGGCGACGAGCGTGCGCCAGCGAGCGACCTTTTGCGAGGCGCAGAGCACCGCCACGTATAGAACGTGATCCACGGCTTGGATGTCCAGCAGGTGATCCAGTCCCAAGTCGAAGTAGACCCGGAAGGTGCTCACGGCTTCGACTCTCTCAGTCCGCGAAGTCGCAAGCCAGAGCCCGCAATCCGAGCCCGGCAGCCGCAGTTAAGCCGAGCAGAGCGATGGACTTCGCCCCGGAGAGCGCCCGGGCCAGCGCTGCAGGGAATCGCAATGGCATTAGCAGGAGCGTGAAGATGAGCGGCTTGCATTCAGGGGCCGGCGCGATGCGCTTGAGGCGCCGGACTGCTCGACAGGCATATGAAGGAGATAAGCCGCCTCAACTCTCGCGACCAGCCGCGCGGACTGCATGGCCGCAGGCATCGGCGCAGTCCCCGTTTGGCTGCGGCGTAAACCACAAGCCAAGGAAGGTTGCGTAAACGAAGAGACCGGGCCTCATGCATCGCAACCCACGTCCGCCCGTCCTACCCCACGAAAGCCCGCGCGTACTTGATCTGGAGAGTTCTGCCCCTGGACCAAGGCGCGCGCGGCGGACCGAAACGGTCGCGGTCTCCCCGAATGCCCTCATTGTAGACGATCCAGAGATCCGTGCCTTCGCGGAAGTGGTACCGGAAGCGCATGTTCATGTCAGTGTCGCCCTCGGCGGAGTCGTACTGGAGGAGCGAGCTGACCGAGAGCTTTGTGTTCAGCGAGAACTGCGCCTTTAGCGACGCGAGATGGACGGTGGTCCGCATAGAGTCCCGACTCAGGCGGTTGAGTTCGTATCCGGGCGTCACCTCCACGTGCTTCGAGGCGCTCCAGGTCGGCTGGAGAGAGATGCTCTGACGGCTTCCCCCGTAGAACGTGCCCGCCGAGGCGGCGTAGCGCCCGCGAAACTCCTCCGTCCTGGGCAGGTTGATCTCCGCCGTTGCCTCCGTGAACCAGTACTCGCCCTTGGGGATCGTAAAGCCGGAGATGGAAAAGTCCTCATCCACGCTCTCAAAGCTGGTCAGCGCCCCGAGCGAGGTCCTGGCCCCGCTCCTCATGCGCATCTCGAAGGTCGGAGCAATCTCGCGCGACTCCGCAGTCCCCGCTTCCGCGCGGTAGAAGTGGCGAGTTTCCACGCTTGCGCCCATCGACTGAATCCGCGACCCATCGCCCATGAACCGGCTGTAGCCCAAGGAACCGGATCCATAGACGTAGTCGCGGCGCAGCTGAAAGCCTAGCCCCGGCAGGTAGTCTTTTCCTACCCGGCTTGCCTCTCCGAAGTACGTGAGCCCATCCTCTCTCCGCCTCTCCCAGCGCGCCCGCAGCAATGCGGACGCGAGGCCGGGCGCCTGCGCGCGGCCTTCGTCGAAGGTGTCGGCCCATTGGAGCAGCAGATACTCGTCGCCGATCACGCGGAAGAGGCCGTCCATGCCGTACGCCACGTTGTTTGCGCCGGCTCGGAGAGCCTCGTCGTCACCATGAAGCCGACGCTGGAGTACGGGTTGAAGACCTCTTGAATCAGGCGCGCCACGCCCATGTTCTCGGACCCCGCGTCCGCCTCTCCCGCAGTCTGCATCGTCAGGAGGCCGAAGTCTAGCCCGCCTACCCGCCCGACCGCCCTCGCGCCTCCGTAGATTCGCACCGGACTCCCGTCCCGAAGACCGATGGCCCGAGAGTGAAAGAGCCGGTTGAACATTCCTCCGGTACCGAAGCTGAAGGTGGAGGCGCGTTCCTGAAAAAACTGCCGCTTTTCCGGGAAGAACAGAGAGAAGCGCGTCAGATTGATTTGCTGCTCATCGGCCTCCACCTGCGCAAAGTCGGTGTTGACGGTGACGTCAAGGGACAGATTGGGGATCGGCGAGAAACGGATGTCCCCGCCCGCCTCCAATGTCCGCCGGCGCGGAGCTTCCCAGACGCCCGCGAGATCCTGAGCGGGCTCCTGGGCAAAGCCCGCGGAGGTGAAGGGCACGACGTATATCGGCGTGCTCTGGCGCACCCCCTCCAGCACGACGCGGCGCGCCCTGGAAGGCTTCGCAAACGCCATCCCGCCCCAGCGGGGATCCATCGCGGGGAAGAGGTGGCGCTCGTTGTTCCTGGGGATGATCCGGTAGGCGATCATCCCCATCGTTACCGCGCCTTCCTCGACTTGGAAGCCCAGCGTCGAAAACGGAATCCGAAACTCCGCGAACCAGCCCTCGTCGGTCCGCGTGGTCTCCACGTCCCAGTAGGAGTTCCAGTCCTGATTCATCGGCATTCCAGAGGTGAATTCCGCGTCGCTGGAGACGGTGCGGTCGATCCGGGCGCCCGCTGGATTCGTGACCATCCATACGGCGTTCTCGTAATCGTTGTAGCTGTCGAAGAGGATGGCCATGGCGTCGTCGCCGCTGTACTGGTCCCGATAAAAGGTGTTCGTCTGGATCGCTTCGGGGGCGGTGTCGAAGAGCTTTCCCGAGACGTAGATGTACCGGTCGTCGTGCCCGACGCGAATTTCCGTGCGCTGCGTCATATCGCCGTGGAAGACGGGGCTGTACATCGTCATGGGAAGCGGCGGCAGGGCATCCCACGCCGCCTCGTCCACGATGCCGTCCAGCGTGATTTCCCCCGAAATTGCGGGGATTGCCAGCGGCTGGGGCGCGACGCCCTCCTGCGCCGAAACTCCTTCCGACGTGCCCATCCGTGCGCAGATTCCCAAGGCGAAAAGACTCAGCAACGCGCACCGGCGGCCCATCAACGCGCTCTGCATGACGCTCCTATCTCACAAGATTGTTGTCCACGGCGCCGCCGCTGCGGCGAAGACGCTGTGCATCCTTCACGGAATTTACGGGACGCATCGGAATTGGATGGGGATCGCGCGGCGCCTGACGCGCGCGCGACCGGATTGGCGCGTCGCGCTCCCGGATCTGCGCTTTCATGGAGCCTCGCCCAAGTCCGGACCCAGAACCGTCGCGAGGTGCGCCCAAGACATCGGCGAGCTGCAGGAGTCTCTGGGCGTGCCCTTCGACGCGCTGATGGGTCACTCGTTTGGAGGCAAAGTCGCGCTTGCGGCGGCAAAGACTCTTGCGCCGAAGCAGCTCTGGCTGATCGACTCGAGTCCAGGCAAGGGAATAACCCCTGGAAGAACGCTGGCGGTCTTTCGCGCGCTGACGGAGAGTCCGGGCCCATTCAACAGGAGGAGCGAAGCCGTTCTCGCGATCAAGAGAAAGGGCTTCTCCGAAGCCGTTGCCCGCTGGTTGGCGATGAACCTGAGGCGAGATCCGTCCGGCGGACTATTCTGGTCGATCGATCCTCGGCAAATCGATGAGTTAATGAGGGACTATGATCGACGGGATCTCTGGCCGGAGGCGGCGCGCGCAGCGCGAGAATCCGCCCTGTGGATCGTAAAAGCGAGCGATTCGAGCGTCCTGAGCGTTTCGGACGTTGAGCGGGCGCGGCGCTGGGAGGGCAGTGGGAGGATCCAGACGGCTGAGATTGAGGGAGGACACTGGCTGCACAGCGACAATCCAGCTGGACTCCACCGCCTGCTGGAGGAGGCTTTGATGCGATGACGAGGAATTCGGGGTTCGCCGGAGGCGCGAACGCGGGGCGCAAGGAAGCGCCGGACTTCATCCGAAGTCCCGAAAGCAACCTTATTCCGGCTCGCGCAGTCAGTGGAAAAAGACGACGCGGGGCGGCCGCCGGAACACCAAGAGAACGAATGTCGTACAGTGATCCGTATGGAAAGGCGTCCGTGCCGTCTGGCGAAGTTCGGGACGCGGTGATCTACGCTCGTGGGAGGCGGGGCGATATGAAACTCAAACGGCCGCGGATCTGCTGGGCGTTCTGCTTGTTTGCAGGGGCGACCTCCGCGTGCGAGCCCGCGGACTTCCTGGCCCCATCCGCGGAGGACGCGACGGGCGCGGTGTTGTCCGCCCTCCAGATCATCGAGGGCGGACGGATGCCTAACACCATCCGCTTTGTAGACTTCGCTCCCGGCGTCCATAGACAGCTCGTCCAAGCGGTTCGCTCCGTTGAGTGGCGAGAGCCCGAGATCGCGCCCGATGGACACCCCTATCCTAAGAGCTCAATTGATCTAGAGGTGTCGCTCCGAGCACAGACACAAGCAGGGTACCTGTTCGGCTACAGGTACCTTTGGGAGTCGTCGGGGCCGTCGTCGTGGTCGAGGGCGGTTGGGGATGCAAGAAGGTCGATGCTCAGCGGCGTGATCGCGACGGATAGAGTCGGAGGGGCGTGGATGAGCAGCACATCCATGTTCAGGTGCCTTCTCTTGATGACAGCCGGCACTCCGCTGGAGCGCGAGCCCGCAGTAAGGGCCAGGATGCTCCGGGAGATGGGATTTTCCCAGAATGCGATGATGCTTCGCGGCTACGAATTCGAGGAGTGGAACAGGCCTCGGCCCACCTCAATCAACTAATCCAGCGCGTCCGAGGCGCCGGAACAACTTCTAGACAAGCCTGACGCCGTCTTGATTGAATCCGTCTTGTTCGCGAGCCGGCCTTCGAGCATTCTCTGGAGCGTCGCGGCGTTCTCGCAAGAGAGCTTTGCGTCCACGGGGCCCGCGAACCTGTGCGGATTTGTACCCGTGGGCGAACCGGAAAGACTACAGGCCAAAGCGACGAGGCGAACATGATTCTCTCGAAGGCCGCGCCAGTCGCGCGAGAGCGGAAAGGCGCAGCGCGGGAGTATGTTGATGCGAACAGCTTGCAGCCTGCCCGCCCACGTAAGGAGACGGACCGATGAAACGCAGCCCAGCGCGAATCGCGTTGATGCTTGCCCTGTTCGCGGCGGCGGCCTCCGCCTGCGAGCCTTCGGACTTCATGGCCCCTTCGGAGGAGGACGCGTCGAGCGCGGTGCTGTCGGCTCTGCAGGCGCTGGGAGGGATGCCCGGAACAGTTCGCTTTGAGAATTTCAACCCCGGCTTGGAGATACAGCTGATTCGAGCGGTTCGCGCTTTTGATTGGGGCTCTTCCGAAGCAGGGTTCAACACCGGATATCGCGACGTGCAGCTGTCGCTGAAGAGCCAAGACGATTCAGGGTACCTCTTCGGCTACCAATACCTATGGGAGGGGTTCAGCCCAATACGGGATTCGGACGCGGAAGTGCTGACGGCAGGGGGTACCGGCTTGATCACGACGGATAGAGTGCGGGGGGCATGGGAGAGCGGCTCCTTCATGGTAAGCGTGGCTTGTGGGCGAGGGCGCGCGATGAACGCTGCCGAGCGAGCAAGACTTCTCCAAGCTTGGGGATTCTCGCCGAATGCGGTGGTGCTCCAGAGTCGAGAATGGTGAAGACTTCGAGCGCGCTGAGGAGGCTCTCGGAATGGAAATCGCGACTCGGCGCGGGCGCGCCGCGCCGGAGGAGTCGCAGCCTCTCAGCCCCGCTGCCGCGCCCGGCGCGGATCATATCGGCGACCTGCGTCCTCCTCGTCGCGACCTCCGCCTGCGAGCCTGCGGACTTCCTAGCTCCTCCCGGAGAAGACGCGGTCGGGGCGGCACTATCGGCCTTGCGGACGTTTCAAGGCGGGATGCCGCACACCATTCGTTTCGAGGGGTTTAGTTCCGGCGAGGAACTGCAGTTGGTCGAAGCGGTTCGCTCCTTTGAGTGGGAGAAGTCAGCCGTTGAACGTCGTGACGCTCTTTCCGAACGGGTGTACGACTTGGAGCTCCGACTGCAAGATCGAAGCGCTTCCGGATATCAATTTGAATACGGATTTCGCAGTATTGGCAGACGTCTTAGCCAGGAGCGCGGCTCGGGAGTCGAGAATGGCGGCTTGGTGACGACGGATAGAGTCGGGGGAACCTGGGAAAGCAGCCAAGAGTTTCTTTGGTGCGTACTAATGGGCGGACGGCGTTTCAGCGGGTCTCGGATGACCAAGTGGGTCATGCGCCTTCAGCGGGAAGCGTATGCTTCCCGCGGCATGATCGTACTTCGGCCTTACGACATCGCGCCCCGAGACTACGAGGACAACTGGCTGCGCGACAACTTTTCATTCAAGGGACTACCCGAGAATCCGTACGCTTTGGCTGTCACGGACGAGTCGAAGCGATAGGCGGCTCAACGAGGCGCGCAGCCCCTCGGCTGGAGCGTGAAGGCTCCTGATCGGGGTTGCCGCCAAGGCGGCTCGAGATTGAAGGGTCGTCCCTCCAAGAGCCCCCAGTCCACCCGCGAACTCGAGCTCGTCTTGTTGGCCCTTGCCTCCAACCGTTCATGAGGGAGCGTTGAGCGAATGAAACGCGCCCCGCTGCGAGTTCTTGTGGCGCTCAGCTTGTTCGCGGCCGCGACCTCCGCATGCGAGCCCGCGGACTTCTTGGCCCCGTCCGCGGAGGACGCGACGGGCGCAGTGTTGTCCGCCCTCCGGGTCATCGAGGGCGGAAGGATGCCGAACACCATCCGCTTTGTAGACTTCGCTCCCGGCGTCCATAGGCAGCTCGTTCAAGCGGTCGCTCCGTTGAGTGGCGGGAGGCCGGGATCGCGCCCGATGGACGCCGCTATCCCCGGGGCTCAATTGACTTGCAGCTCTCGCTCCGAGTCCAAAGGGACGCAAGGTGCGTGTTCGGCTACTGGTACCTATGGGAGTCGGCGGGGCCGTCGCCAAGGTCGAGAGTGGCTGGAGACGCCAGTAGGTCGATGCTGAACGGCACGATCACGACGGATAGAGTCGGAGGGTCATTGGTAAGCAGCAGATCTCCGTTCAGCCACCCTCTTCTCAGGAAAGTCGGCGCTCCGCGGGAGCGCGAGCCCGCAATAAGGGCCCGGATGCTCCGGCGGATGGGATTTTCCCCGAACGCGGTGGTGCTTCGCGGCTACGAATTCGAGGAGTGGAACGGGCCCCGGCTGGCCTCAATCAACTGATCCAGCGCGTCTAGGGCGGCGCCGGAGTCAATCGACTCCTCGCAAAGGCCGACCCCATCCTCGATAGAGTCCGCCTTTCCCGCGACGTAGACCGCGGCTGCGGCATTGAGCAGCACGGCGGTTCGAGGTCCGCCCGCGAGCCGGCCCTCAAGCACGCCCCGGAGGATCGCGGCGTTCTCGGGCGGCTCTCCTCCGAGGAGCGAATCCGGCTCCGCGAGCACGAGGCCGCACGACTCGGGGCTAATCTGATAATCGCGCATCTCGTAATCGCTGCCGTCGCCCGCAACTTCCGTGACGAACGTCTGTTCGCAGGGGCTCACTTCGTCCATGCCGGGGAAGCCGTGTACGACCAGGGCTCGCTCGCAGCCGAGGGACCGGAGGGCCGCCGCGACCAGAAATCTCTGCTCTCTGATCGCCACTCCGATCACTTGGCGGCGCACGCGCGCGGGATTTGCGAGGGGGCCTAGCAGATTCATGATCGTCATGAACCCGAGCTCCCTCCGAACGCGCGCGGCGTGCCGCATCGCCGGGTGGTGGTTGGGCGCGTACATGAAGACCATCTGGGCGCGCCGCATGACCTCCTCCGACTCCTTGGCCGAGAGCGAAAGGGGAATGCCCAGCTCCTCCAGCACGTCGGCGGAGCCGCACTTCGAGGTGTAGGAGCGATTTCCGTGCTTTGCGACGCGGACGCCCGCGCCCCGCGCCACAAACGCGGCTGCGGTGGAGATGTTGAAGGTGCTGTAAACGCCGCCTCCGGTGCCTGCCGTGTCCACGACCGCGCGCGAGACATCCGGGCCGGGCTCTCCAATCTCCAAGGGCACCATCGCCTCCTGCAACGCTTCGACGCCGCCCGCGACCTCGTCGGGCGTTGCGCCTTTCGTCCGAATGGCGGCTAGGAGCGCGGCGATCCTGACTTCGGAGACGTTTCCGGAAATGATCTCCGAGAATGCCGCGCGGGCGTCATCCCTCACCAAGTCACCTCCCTGGCACGCCCAATCCAACGATTCAGCGAAGGTAGCTTCAGTGGATTCCATGGCGATGCGCGGCGCGGGATGAGGAGGCGGGACTTGCGGTGCGGGAAAGGTACATCCGGGCCCTGCGGGGAGACGCGGTGACCGTGGATCCGGCGCTCGCAAGGGAGGTGGCCGGCGAGCTCCGCCGAACGCTCTCCGGCGAGCGCGCCATTGCTCTTCACCTTGATCGCCCGGCCTCTCTCGCGGTCGTCTACCTGAGGCGGGGATGCTACGTCATCGACTTTGGTCCGGGCGGGGGATGGATCGTGGAGGAGCCCCCGCGCGCGCCGCCGGAGGGCGCGATTCGGCTCCCGGCAAAGGTCGCCTCCGTACAGGCGCTTTGTGACGAGCGGGTCATCGTCTGGCGCTTCAAGCGGATCAGGGGGATACGGGCCGTCCAGGAGCTCGTTCTGGATTTCAGGCCGAACCGCCTCAACGCCCTCTGGACCGAAGGAGAGCGTCGCATCGTCCGCGCGAGGCTCAAGACCGGGGGAGGAAGTCCTCGAGCGGGCCGACCCTGGGAGCCTCCGGCCAGCACCCGCAAGGGCGCGGCAGCCGATCTCTCGAAGACGGATTGGGAGCGCTTGGTGGAAGTCGACCAAAGCGACGGCCGGCGGCGCGCCCTCCTTCAAAACGCAGCCTATGCCTCCTCCATCAACGCGGGCCACATCTTGGAAGCGCCTTCAAGCGAGGAGCGCCGCGATCGCTGGCGGCGGATCGCCCAAGGGAATGGGGCGGCGCCGATGCTGCTGGAGCTTCCGGGCGGACTGCAGCCCTATCCTTGGCGCGTGGGCAAGCCGGTCGCGGATGGTCCCGCGCCGCGCTCCTTCTTGGACGCGATGCAACGGGCGAGAGAGACGGCGGGCTTGGCGCGTCGCCTCTCCGGGACGGAGAAGGCGCTGGCGTCCGCTGAAAAGGCGCTTGGCCGCGCCCGAGCGAATCTTGCACGTCAGCTCAAGAAGGCGAAGCGTCACCCCGAGCTCCGAAAAGAGGCGGAGCTGATCCTTGCTCACCTCCGCCTCTTTGACCGGAGGGGCGCAAAGGCCCTGGTCCCGGACTACTACGGGGATGGAATGCGCCGGATCGCGCTTCCGAAGAGCCAAACGGGAAGAGAGCGCGCCCAAGACCTATTCAAGCGGGCGGGCAGACTCAAGCGGGCGGAGGCGGAGCTGCCGGAGAGGATCAAGCGCGTCTCCCGCAAATTGGAGAGAGTCGCGCAAGCCAGAGCCGGGCTTGCCCAGGGAACGGTCGGGGAAGGGGAGGCGAGGAGTCTCTTGGCGTCTATCGGACAGACCGGAGCGCGCCGCCGAAGCCAAGGGGCGCCGAAACCCGCGGGCCGCGCTCACGCGCGCTCTTCGGAGTCGCTTCCGTACCGGAGCTACCTTTCCTCCGGCGGATTGGAGGTCAGAGTGGGCCGGGGAGCCCGGGATAACCATCGCCTTACCTTTCATCATGCGAGGCCCAATGAAATCTGGCTGCACGCGCGGCACCTGAAAGGCGCCCACGTCGTGCTGCGCTGGGATCATCCCCAGCGTCCCCCCGCGCGCGACCTGAAGGAAGCCGCGAGCCTTGCGGCCCTGCACTCCAAGGGACGCTCCGCCGGACGCGTGCCCGTGGACTGGACCAGGCGAAAGTGGGTTCGAAGGCCCAAGGGGGCTCCCCCGGGCGCCGTGGTCTTGGATCGCTCAGAGACGGTATTTGGCAGACCCGACCCGGAGCTCAAGGCGCGCCTCGCCCGTCGCTTCGAGGAAAGGGGCGGGTAGGATGGACTCCAAGGTCGTGACGATCGGCCGACACATCATCGACCAAGAGAAGACATTCCCGGGCGTCTCCGGACAGTTTTCGACGCTTCTGTACGACCTTGCCCTGGCGTGCAAGATCATCTCTCGCGCGGTCAACAAGGCCGGTCTCGTGGATATCCTGGGGGGCACCGGCGCGACAAACGTCCAGGGAGAGGGAGTTCAGCGCCTGGACGCCTTCGCTCAGGACGTCATCGTGAAGGCGATGGACCACGGAGGCCACCTCTGCGCGATGGTCTCCGAGGAGGCCCGGGATCCCATCCAAATCCCGTCCAAGTTCCGGCGCGGCAAGTACGTGCTCGCCTTCGACCCGCTGGACGGGTCCTCAAACATCGACGTCAACGCGCCGATCGGCACGATCTTCGCGGTGCATCGCAAATTGGATCCTACGTCCTCGGATTGGTCGCTTAAGGACTGTCTTCAAGCGGGCCGGAGGATGATTGCGGCGGGGTATGTCGTGTACGGGGCGTCCACCATGCTGGTCTACGCCACCCAGGCCGGGGGCGTGCACGGCTTTACGCTGGATCCGTCGATCGGAGAGTTCGTTCTAAGTCACCCTCAAATTCGGATTCCGGAGCCGCCGGAGCGAATTTACTCCGTCAATGAAGCGTACTACGACCGTTGGTCCGCGGGCCAGCGGGCGATCGTCGACGAGTTCAGGCGCGCGGGAAGGAGCGGCGGCGCCCCGTGGAAATCGAGATATATCGGATCGCTGATCGCGGACGCGCACCGGACGCTGCTCACCGGAGGCTTGTTCATGTACCCTGCGGACCGGACCGCTCCCTCCGGCAAGCTCCGTTTACTCTACGAAGCCGCGCCGCTCGCGATGATCTTCCAAGCTGCGGGGGGCGCGGCCTCGGACGGAAAGACGAATATTGTGGATATTCCCCCTTCCCGCCTGCATCAGCGGACGCCGGTCTACCTAGGGTCGAGCTCGCTGGTGCGCTTTGCGCGCGAACAGCTTGCGGAGAATTGACATGAAGCGAAGAGGATGGGTCGCCGTCGCGGTATTGATGATCGCTGCGGCGGGGGTCTTCTTTTCGGACCGGTGGGCCGGTTCGCCGTCGTCAGACGAGCCGCTGCCGAATATTCGCGTCGTTCCGCCCCTTTCGGAGCGCATCACCGTGGATGTGCGAAACGCAGGCGGTCGCCAAGGGATGGCCAGACAGGCGATGGAGTACCTCAGAGGCTTCGGGATTGATGTCGTATCAATCGGCAACTCCGCCCAATCGGGGGTCGAAGCGTCGGTGGTGATCGACCGAGTCGGAAAGATCGACAAGGCGGAAACGGTCGCCATGTTCATGGGTATTGAGCGCGTGGAGACCCTGCGCGACTCGACCCTATTGGTGGATGTCTCCGTGGAGCTGGGCCGCGGCTGGGAAATTCCGGGCAAAAACGCCTTCATTATCGGTTCGACGGACGCGGGGGCGCCCGCGCAGTCCAGAACTTGGCTGGACGGCGCAATCGACCGCCTTAGGGAGCTCGTCCGATGACGCCGCCAAAGAAGCGCGCGAAGCCGCCCGAGCCCGAAGCTCCAGCGGACAAAGAGGCGGAGAGCGGGCCCAAGGAGAAGGGCGAGAAGAAGGAGCGCTCCACTCTAAGGGAGTGGATTCACTCCCTAGTCACCGTGGTGGCGATTTACGCCGTGATGAGCCTCTTTCTCTTTCGGACCTTCGTCATTACCTCCGGGTCCATGGAGGGCACGCTCCTCGTGGGCGACTACGTCCTGGTCAACAAAGCGGCCACTGGATCCATGCTGCCCTTCATCGGCGTGCGGGTCCCCGGATACGCCGATGTCGACTATGGCGACATTCTCGTCTTCGACCCGCATCACGTGAGCGACATGGTCGTCGTGAAGCGGGTGGTCGGCCTGTCCGGCGACACCTTGGAGATGCGGGGCGGGGATCTCTACCGAAACGGCCGCGCCGTAGCGGAGCCTTACGCCCGCTGGGACCCCGGGACGCGGGGGATGGCCAGCGGCGAATTCCGGTGGCAGCTTTCGCACTTGGTGGGCGAAGGGGGCGCGGAGTATCGCCCCACGCTTGGAGATTGGGGGCCGCTCGAGGTGCCCGGCGGTCACTACTTCATGATGGGCGACAACCGGGGAACGAGCTACGACTCGCGCTACTGGGGATTCTTAGCCGACTGGCGCGTGCAGGGAAGGGCCGCCCGAATCTACTTCTCCTACAATATGGACTCCTTCAGGGCCTTCCCTTGGATCCGCGAGGTCAACTGGGAGCGTCTGGGGAAGGGGCTTCGCTCAAAGGACCCGCTGGCGGCCGCGGAGGGCTAGGAGGCAGGACCTTCGGCGACGGGACGAGGCGCCCGGGCTTCGCGCTTCCAGAGGCGCTCTTGCGTCCCCTTCGCCTCCCGGGCAGGGAAAGATCCGGAAAGAGGCTCGCCCGGAGCTGTCCGCACGCCGCGTCGATATCCCTTCCCCTGGGCTCGCGCACCGCGACGTCGACGCCGGCTTCTTCAAGGCCGCGCGCAAAGGTCTGGATCGCTCCCCTCTTGCTCGGGCGCCACTGGATGTAGGGGATTGGATTGAACGGGATCAGATTTACGAAGGCGGAGAGTCCGGCGGCCAGCTCCGCGATCTTGGGGATGAGCGAGGGATCGTCGTTGATTCCTTGGATCATCGTGTACTCGAAGGTGATGCGCCGCTTGCCGCTGCTCTGAAAGACCTCCAGGGCGTCCATCAGCTTCTCCAGCGGATAGCGTCGCTCCAGCGGGACCAGCGTCGACCTGAGATCCGAGGTCGGCGCATGGAGCGAGAGGGCCAAGCGAAACTGCTCCTGACGACGCGCCAGGGACAGGATTCCGGGGACCACGCCCACCGTGGACACGGTGATTCGCCGCGCGCCCAGCCCGTAGCCTTGATGCAGAATCGTGAGCGCGGAGTGGACGGCCTTCTGGTTCATGAGGGGCTCGCCCATCCCCATGAAGACCACATTGGAGATCTTGCCCATTCCATTGTCGCGGGCAAAGCGCAGGGAGGCCCGGTACTGACCGACGATCTCATCCGGGGCGAGCTGCCTTCCGAAGCCCGACCAGCCCGTCGCGCAGAAGAGGCACGCCATGGCGCACCCCGCCTGCGAAGAAACGCAGAGCGTCAGTCGTCCGGACGCCGGAATGAGCACGCTCTCCACCACCTCGCCGTCCGTAAGCTCCCAGAGGTGCTTGACCGCGCCGTCCGAAGACCGGCGCGTCTCCTTCTCCGCTGGATCCTCCAGCCGGTAGCGGGTTTGGAGCGCCTCCCGCTCCCGGAGGGGCAGGTTCGTCATCTCGTCGATGGAGCCCGCCAAGCCGGAATAGATCCAGTCCGCGACTTGCGAGGCGCGGTACGCGGGCTCTTGGCGGCCCGCGAAGTGCGCCGCCAAGAGCTCCCGCAGGGCCTTTGGCTCCAGTCCCGACAGTGACGCGCGTTCGCTGTCGGGCGCGCCTTCCGCTTTAACTTTGATGTCTGATCGCCCGGCGAGGAGGGACGTGGGCGGAATTCGAGAAAGCTAGCCAAGTCACAGCCTGGGCGGCCCCCGCCTAGGGAACGTCCGAGAGCGAAAACAACAGTGCCGTTCAGGAAGGGCAGCGTCACGCATCTGCGTTCCGCGGGCGCGGGATGCATTGATCGGACATGGGCCGGAAAGACGGTGCGGCTCGCGGGCTGGGTCCACCGTCGCCGAAACCTTGGCGGGCTCGCCTTTGTGGATCTCCGCGACGCCTCGGGCTACGTCCAGGTCAGGGTGGGCCCCGACGATGCGCCCCAAGAGGTCGCGCGCGTCGCGAAGAGCCTTGCGAGCGAAGACGTGGTGACGGTGGAGGGGACGGTCCGGCTCCGGCCCGCAGGCGCCGGGAATCCAGAGATGGCGACGGGAGAGGTGGAGGTCTTGGCGACGGCCATCCGACTCCGCAATCGGGCTCGCACGCCCGAGATCCCGGTATTTCTGCCCCAAGGAGAGCCGATCCCCTCCGAGGAGCTGCGTCTCCGGCACCGGATCCTGGACCTGCGTCGTCCCGAGAGCCAGCGGCGCCTTGAGCTTCGGCACCAGCTCCTGCTGGAGGCGCGAAAGTACTTCGACGAGCAGGGCTTCTTGGAGATTGAGACTCCGATCCTCACCAAGCCGACGCCGGAGGGCGCGCGCGACTTTCTGGTGCCCAGCAGGGTGCATCCCGGCGAGTTTTTCGCGCTGCCCCAGAGTCCGCAGCTGTACAAGCAGCTGCTCATGACGGCAGGCGTCGACCGGTACTTCCAGATCGCCCGATGTTTCCGGGACGAGGACCCAAGGGCGGATCGGCAGCCGGAGTTCACGCAGATCGACGTGGAGGCTTCCTTCGTCCGAGAAGACGACGTGTTTCGCTGGGTCGAGGGACTCGTGAAGCGGCTGGCCCGCGTCGCGGAGGCGGAGGCCGCGCCGCCATTTGAACGGATGACCCATGCCCAGGCGATGGAGCGCTTCGGCTCGGACGCGCCCGACCTTCGCTACGCGCTTGAGATTTCGGACTTCACGGAGGAGCTGAAGGGGCTTGACCACCGGATCCTGCGCTCCGTCGTCCAAGAGGGCGGAAGGCTGCGGGGATTTGTCGTTCCCGGGGGCGCCGACCTTGCTCGCTCGGGGATCGCGAGGGTGGAAGCGCGCGCCCAGGGCGAGGGCGCGCCGGGACTTTTTTGGGCGAAGGGGCGGAGCGGCAGCGCCTCCGGTCCGCTGGGACGCTTCCTTGATGCGGATACGATCAGGCGGATCGGACTGTCTCCGGGAGGCCTGCTCCTCCTCTGCGCGGGCGCGGACGCAGTCGTCTCGCCCGCGCTGGCCGGCGCCAGGGAGGCCCTGGTCGAGGAGTCGGCGATCACCCCCGCGCGGGATCACGCTTGGCTCTGGGTGACTGACTTCCCTCTCTTTGAGCAGGCGGAAGACGGATCCCTGACGCCGGGCCATCACCCCTTCGTCATGCCGCGCCCAGAGGACTTGGAGCTCCTTGAGTCCGAGCCCCTCGCCGCGCGGGGCTCCGCCTACGACCTCGTGTACAACGGCGTTGAGCTGGGTTCCGGGAGCATCCGGATCCACGATGCGGCGCTTCAGCGCCGGATACTGGAAATGCTTGGCCTCTCCCCGGGCAAGGTGGAGAGCGACTTCGGATTCCTCCTTGACGCGCTGGGATCGGGGGCGCCGCCCCACGGCGGGATCGCCTTGGGCGCGGACCGTCTGGCGGCCATGTTGGCCGGCGCGCCTTCGCTCCGCGACGTCATCGCCTTTCCCAAGACGACGCAGGCGCGGGCGCTCTTCGAGGCGGCTCCTCGGCGGGTGCCCCCGGACGAGCTCCGCGAACTCGGCATCGCGCTTCCCGAGACCGAGCCCGGCGAGTCCGGGTGAGGCGGGGCATAAGGGACGCGCAGGGCGCGGGATCTCCTCCCGCCTTTCGGAAGCGACGCCGCCCGCCCGCCGGCGATCCGACTCGGCGGCCCTTGGAGCTGAACGCTCAGGGAGCGGATCAGCTGATCCTCGCCGGCGTCGCGGACGCCAATCTCAAGGAGTTGGAGGAGCTGTATCGGATCCAGGTCGTGCTCCGAGGCGATTCCCTACGGCTTACGGGCCGAAAAGAACGCGTGCGCGAAGCGGCGAACGCGGCGCGGCACATGATTCAGCTCGCGCGATTGGGTCGCGGCTTCGGGAAGAGGGACATCCGACGTTTCGCGAGCAGTCTGCGGGGAGAGGCGCCCGAGGATGCCCCGCCGACGGAGGCGGAGGAGCGCGGGCTCCATGTGGCGATTCCGGGCGCGAGGAGAGTCGTCGCCGCGCGTTCGGAAGGTCAGGAAGCCTACCTTCGGGCGATGGCCGACTCCGACATCGTCATCGCCATCGGCCCCGCGGGCACCGGCAAGACCTACCTTGCCGTCGCGTGCGCCGTAAACCAGCTCTTCAGGAAGCGCGTGCGCAGGGTGATCCTCGCCCGTCCGGCGGTGGAGGCCGGCGAGAGCCTAGGCTTCCTGCCGGGAGATATGAAGGAAAAGGTGGACCCCTATCTCCGCCCGCTCTACGATGCGCTGGGCGATATGATGTCGCCGGGGCGGATGCGCCGCGGCCTGGATGAAGGCGTGATCGAGATCGCGCCGCTCGCCTTCATGCGCGGACGCACCTTGGAGGACGCATTCGTCATCCTGGACGAAGCGCAGAACGCGACTGCGGCGCAGATGAAGATGTTCCTCACCCGGATCGGCGTGAATTCGCGAGTGGTGATCACGGGCGACGCCACGCAGATTGATCTTCCGCCCGCACAGCGTTCCGGCCTGATTCAGATCGAGGAGCTGCTTCGGGGCGTCAAGGGGATTGAGTTCGTGTACCTGACCGAGAAGGATGTGGCGCGCCATCGGCTGGTCAGGGACATCATTCGGGCCTACCAAGAGTCCGACGCCGTCGCGCGCGAGACCGAATGAGCGCGCTCCGGAAGCTGCGGCGGGCGCTCTCGACCCCGCCGAAGTCTCTTTGGCCGGACGGAGTCGCGCACCATGGAGCGAGGATCGCCCTCGCCGTGGCCATGGGGATCTCCGTGACGCTGCTCTTTCCTCCGGGGCAGGGCATCTTCATCGGCTCCTACGAGGTCGGGGACGTTGCCGGAAGCGATGTTCGCGCGGAGGTCGGCTTTCCGGTCTTAAAGGACCCGGGCGTCTTTGCCGCGCAGCAGGACTCGGCGGCGGCCGAGGTGCCGCCGACCTTTCAGTACCAGCGCGGCGTGCGCGATGATCGGCTTGAGGAGTTGGCCGCGTTCTTTCGGCGGGTCGATTCCGCGCGCGAGGCGAGCGGGGCGCAGGGCGTAAGCGACATCCTGGCTTCAAGCTTGAACTCGCGCGCCAGCGACGACGTTGCCGTGATCATGAATCAGGACGAGTTTGACCGGCTAAGACAGTCTGCGCTGCGCGCCCTGGCGAATCTAGGCGCGGGCGGCGTGATCGCGGGCGGGGTCGCGAACAGCCTCAGGAGCGGGCCTCTCCGGGTCGTGCAAGACGGGGTGGAGAGAATGGTGGACCGGAGCTCGGTGCTTTCGCCAAGGGAGTTCTACGCCGCCGCGCTCAGGGGCGAGCCGGAAGGGCCGACCTCGAATCTGCTGAGCCGACTCTTGGCCACATATCTGCCGGTGACCCTGATGCACGACGTCAGCCGGTCGGCGAGAGAGGAGGAAGAAGCCAGAGCGTCGGTGAGCCGTCATGCGAGCCTGGTCTCTCAGGGCGCCGTGATCCTCCGCGTGGGCGACCAAGTCACGACGGAGCGCCTTGAGACTTTGGACAGCTACCGCAGGGAGCTCCAAAACCGCGGAATCGCCGTGAATCGGTCGGATCTTCGCAGCGGCGCCGCAAACGCGATCCTCTCCGTCTTCCTCCTGCTCGCATTCGGCGCGATTCTCTCGGCGACCCGGCCCGCGATCTACCATCGGCTGCGTTTTATCCTAATGCTTGCCGCAATCTGCGCCGTCTACTTCGTCACTGCATTCGTGCTCGAGAGGGCGGGGCTGGCCTACACCGCCATACCGGTCGTCTTCGTATCGATCAGCGTCGCGGTGCTGTGGGATTCAAGGGTGGCGATCATGGCCGCATTCGTGGTGGCGGCCGTCACCGCGATTCAGCCCCCGTTCAGCGATGACATCAGCGCCTTCGTCGCGCTCGCCGCGAGCGGGACGACGGCCGCGTTGATTGCCCGCGCCTACCGGCGTCTTAGCCAAGCGTGGCTCTATATCGGCGTCGTCCTTGCCGCGTATCTGGTGATTATCCTCGCGCTCTGGCTCAAGAACGAGGATCTTGCGCTCGCCGAGATGCTCCTTTCCGCGCTGACCAGCACGGTCGTGGGAACTCTGGTCGCGATTGGCTCGGTGCCCGTCTACGAATTTGCAACCGGCCTCGCGACGCCCGCGACGCTGACGGGCTTGGTCGATCCGAATCGACCGCTCCTCCTGCGGATGTCCGACGAAGCTCCGGGCACCTTCAACCACTCGGCGCAGGTAGCCGCGATGGGCGCGGCGGGGGCGAGGGCGATCGGCGCGGACGCAATTCTCACGAGGGCGGGGCTCTTCTACCACGACATCGGGAAGCTCGCCGCGCCCGAGATGTTTGCCGAGAATCTATCCGGGGAGAGTCCCCACGAGTCCATGTCTCCCAGAGAGTCCGCGCGAGTGATTCTGGGCCATGTCACCGAGGGGATGAAGATGGCCAGGAGCTGGAAACTCCCCCGCGCCTTGGACGGCTTCATACAACAGCACCACGGAGACACCGTGTTGGAGTACTTCCTTGACTTGGCGCGCGCGGAGGCGGAGGCGAAGGGACTGGCTTCCCCCGATCCGAAGGACTTTAGTTACCAGGGCCCAAAGCCCCAGACGCGCGAAACCGGGATCGCGATGCTCGCGGACGCCGCCGAGTCGGCGACGCGGGCGATGAAGACGCCGGGCAAGGAGCGGATTGAGAAGCTCGTGGCGGCCATCTTCGAGGCTCGCGTTCAGGAGGGCCAGCTCAGCGAGTGTCCGCTGACGCTCCGCGATCTCAATGTGCTCCAGCAGCGTTTTGTGCGTTTCCTGACCGGAGCGCACCACCGCCGGGCGGCGTATCCGAAGACCCGCCACCTGACGCAAGAACCTTGACGGATGCGGGCTTCGGTCGCCGCCCCCTTGATTTCGCTGTATTCCCGGCCCGGGATGCGGGTGCCCCTGGAGCGGATTCGCCGCTTTCTCGCGCATGCGCTCCGGGCGCTGGGCTTCAGGGACGGCGAGGTCTCGGTGGCGTTCCTAGGCGATGACGAGATGAGCGCCCTTCATGAGCGTTGGCTGGGCAAGCCAAGGCCTACGGACGTACTGTCCTTTGCGCTTCAGGATCCAGGAGACGCGCCCTTTTTCGATATCTACGTGGGATACGAGCAGGTCCTGCGCCAAGCGCTGGAGGCGGGCGCGCCGCGCTCCGCAGAGCTCGCGCGCGTCGCGCTTCACGGCGTGCTGCATGCGGCGGGCTACGATCACGGCGACCGCTTCGAGGCGTCGGATCCCGCTTCCCGCGAGATGCACGGGGTCCAAGAGGCTCTGATGCGAGAGTGGCCGTCCGGCGCCGAAGGCGCGCCGGCGGATGATTGCCCGGGCCCGAACGCCTCCGAGACCGGGCGATGAAGGCGGCTGTCCGGCCATCGGGTACGGGAATGGCGCGCGTTGAAGCGCGGCTGAAGGAGCTTGAACGCATCGCCGCCTCCGGCGACGTAGGGGGCCTCGCCCGATTGGTCGAGGATCGCCATCCCTCCGACATCGCAGATCTTCTGGCGTCGATCAATACTTGGGAGCGACGGCGCGCCTTCCTGAACGCGCTTCCCCTGGACGTCGCCTCCGACGCCTTGGTCGAGATGGAGGAGGACGAGCGCCGCGCCGAACTCCTGTGCGACTTGGACGTGGATCGCGGGGCTCGGCTCGTCAGCAAGCTTGCTGACGACGACGCGGCGGACCTGATGGGCGAGGTGGAGCCCCGGGCGCGCGCGCGAATCCTCTCCGCCCTGCCCAGCCGAGACGCGGGCGAGATCAGAAACCTCCTTCGGTACGATCCGGATACCGCGGGCGGGCTCATGACGACCCAGCTCCTTCGGGTTTTGGACCACGAGGACGTGAGCGGCGCGATCGACGCGATCCGCGCGCAGGAGGAGAGCGTCGAGGATCAGTACGCCGCGTACGTGACGGATCGGAGAGGGGTTCTCGCGGGAACCGTGCCCCTGGACGACCTTCTAGTTGCGGACCCTTCGACAAAGGTGGCCCAGCTGGTTCAATCGACGGTCGCTCGGGTTACCACCGACGTGGACCAGGAGGAAGTGGGGCGGATCATGGCCAGGTACCACCTCGTCTCGATCCCCGTGGTGGATGCGGAGGGAGCGCTTCGGGGCCAGATCACGATCGACGACGTCATCAATGTGATCGAAGAGGAGTCGACGGAGGACATCCTGCGCCTTGCCGGCGTGTCGGAGACCGAAGAGCTCAGGGCGAGCTGGACTAAGTCGGTGCGCTCAAGGTTGCCCTGGCTTTCCCTCAACCTCGTTACCGCAAGCCTCGCCGCCTCGGTGATCCTTCGCTTTCAGGGCGAGATCAGGGACATGGCGTTTCTGGCCTTTCTCATGCCGGTGATCGCGGCGTTGGGGGGCAACACCGGGACGCAGTCGCTCGCGGTGACGATTCGCCGCATCGCCGTGGGGGACGACTTCCCCTCCGGGCGCTTCGCGGCCGTCGGGAAGGAGGCGCTGGTCGGCGCGCTCAACGGCTTGGTGCTGGGCGCGCTCTTCGGGGCGTTTGCCTACCTGTACTACGACGGCGATCCCCGAATGGGATTGATCGTACTGCTCGCGATGTGGGTCAACGTCATCGTGGCTGGATTCGCCGGCGCCGTCGTGCCCACGATGCTTCACCGGCTTGGGGTGGACCCGGCGATCGCGTCTTCGGTATTTGTGCAAACCCTCACCGATCTGGTGGGCTTCGTGATGGTCTTGGGGCTGGCGGCGGCGCTCTACCTGTGAGCGCTGTTCTCGGGGTTGCGCCATGAGTGATGGCGGAGACGGGAGGCGGGAAGCTGCGGCCAAGGCCCTCGCGCGAGCATTTCGCGCGGGGAATCGGTCGGCCCTTGCCCGCGCCATCTCAATCGTCGAACGGGGCGGCGGCGCGTCGGAGCCCCTCTTGGCCGAGCTGCTCAAGACGCCCCCCGCCGCGCGCCGCTTCGGGATCACCGGTCCCCCCGGCGCGGGGAAGTCCAGCCTCGCGTCGGGCTTGGTCCAAGCGTTTCGCGAGCGGGGCGAAGAGGTCGCGGTCGTGGCGGTGGATCCGACTTCGCCGTTTTCGGGCGGAGCGCTCTTGGGCGACCGCATCCGGATGGGCGACCATGCCTTGGACTCCGGCGTCTTCATTCGCTCCATGGCCACGCGGGGATCGCTGGGGGGGCTTGCGGGCAACACCCGTCAAGTCGTCGAGTTGCTGGACGCCTTCGGCTTCCCGAACATCATCGTGGAGACGGTCGGCGTGGGCCAGACGGAGCTGGAGATCTCCTCGGCCGCGGACACGGTGGCCGTGGTGCTGGTGCCGGAGTCGGGCGACGGCGTGCAGGCGATGAAGGCCGGCCTGATGGAGATCGCGGACATATTCGTCGTCAACAAAAGCGACCGGATCGGGGCGGATCGGCTCGTCCGGGAAATACGCCAGGCGCTGGCCCTTCGGAGCGGCGGAGCGCCGATGGGCGATGCGGGCCACCACGGCGCGATCGCGGCGGCGCAGGCGCATGCTGCGTCCCCCGGAGAAGAGAATGGCGTTTGGGGGACGCCCGTCCTTAAGACATCGGCGGGCAGAGGCGAGGGAATTCAAGAGTTTGTCGCAGCTCTCCTTAAGCACCGGGCGCACCTCATTGAGTCGGGCGAGATGCGGACGCGAAGGCGCGAGCGCGCGATTCAGCGGATTCGCGACGCGGTGGAAGCCGGGGCCCGGCGCAGGGCTCGCGAGGCGCTGGGCTCTTTCCCCGCGTTGGGGGCCAGGGCGGCGGAAGTCGCGGAGGGGCGCGCTACGCCGGAGTCGGTCGCCCGGGAGGCGCTGCGTTTATTGTAGCTCGAAGGCTTCGCTGGCGGCGCCCCTTCAGGCTCTCAGACGCGCTCGCCCGCAGCCAACCCCAAGGCGTGATCTCCGATGAGGTGCGCGGCATCCTCCCACTCCTTCAGCGGCGCAGGCCATTCGGGGTCGCGAATTCGGCGGAGGTACGCAATCTGAGCGACGTGATAGAGATAGTGATGGGCCATGTGAACGACCACCGGTCCCAGCCTGGAAGTTGCGCTCTTGTCCCGCGAGGAGCGCTCCACAAAGAGCTCTTCGTCGCTCTCGCACGCTTGGACCAAACCAATCGTCTGTTCTTGGATCGCGCGCATGCGTGACGCGATCTCTTCGACCGGCCCGGGCTCATCCAAGGTGATTGCGGGCGCAACGCCCATCCGTTTTAGGAACCAGATGTCGACGCGGTACAGATGCCGGCAAATCTCGCCGACGCCGCGCATCCCCTTTCTAGGGCTCCAATCCAAGTCCTCCCTGGAAATTCCTTCGAGCGTCGCAAACAGCGCGCGACGCGCGGCCTGGAAGATCTGAATGACGCCGTCGGTTTTTCTCATTGAGCAGGCTTTGGCAAGCTCGCCGCGGAGTCCGCGACGCAAGGGAAGCGGAAGGCGCGGCGGCGCGGTCTCTGCGCTTCCCCGCCGCGAGCAAAGGCAAGATCCGTAGATTGAAAGATATGCGGGGCATCGCGACCTCGCGCAAACTGATTCTCTCCTCTGGAGTTCAACCGATGGCGACTGCTCTCAATCGTCCCGCCTTTCCGCTCTTCAGCCTGCGGGCAATGCTCGTCTGGCCTGCGCTCCTTCTCGCGCTGCCGCTGCTTTCGCGCGCGGCGGAAGCTCAGGACCCGGAGCGGGAGGTCGTGGGAGGGCCGGGCTCCGCGAACTACGAGCTCGCAGCCCGCTTTGCGCCCTACAAGGCGCGGGAGCTGCTGCACTCCACTTCGGTGAATCCCCAGTGGATTGAGGACACCGACCGTTTCTGGTACCAGTGGGACAGCTCGGAAGGAACGCGCTACTTCCTCGTCGACCCGGAGCGGGGCGCCCGGACGGAGATCTTCGACAACGACCGGATCGCCGCGGAGCTGACCAGGATCACGCGGGATCCCTGGGACGGAAAACACCTTCCCATCCGGGGAATCCGCTTCGTGGGCGACAACATCCTTCACTTCGAGGTGACCTCTTCTCAGGACGAAGACGCGGAAGAGAGCGAGGAGGATGAGGAGGACATGGAGGAAGACGAGGAGCGGGAGGAGGGCGAGCGGCGGGGCTCCCGGGACAGGGCGAAGAAGAAGGTGCACTACTTCGAGTACGATGTCGCGACGAGGACGCTCCGGGAGCTTTCGGACTACGAAGAACCGGAAAGCCATCCCTCTTGGGCCAGCGTGTCGCCCGACTCCGCATGGGTGGTCTTTAGCCGCCGCTTCAACCTCTGGATGATGTCCTTCGAGGACTACATGCGGATCGTCGAGGCCAGGCGGGGCAAGACCGGCGACGAAGCCGAAGAGGCCGAAGAGGATGTCGAGGTGGAGGAGATTCAGCTCACGACCGATGGAGAGAAGGACTTCTCTTGGGGGCGCCAGGGCAGGGGTCAAAACGACGAGGAGACTGAGGAAGAGTTCGATAAACGGCAGTCTTCGGGCGCCGTCTGGTCGCACGACGCGCGTTTCTTCGCGCTCACGCGCCAAGACCGGCGCGAAGTGGGAGAGCTCTGGGTAGTGCACGCGGTCGGAAACAAGCGCCCAAAGCTGGAGAGCTACCGCTACGACATGCCGGGGGAGGAGAACGTCACGCAGACCACGCTCTCCGTCTTCGATATGGAAGCCCGCGAAATGCGGCTGATCGACGATGATCCCTGGAAGGACCAGCGAATGGGGATTTTTACGGAGCCGATTCCGGGAACGCTCTTTACCCGCTTCGGATCGGGCAGCTTCATTCGCGACAAGATCGCCTTCTCAAAGTGGCTGTCGCCGGAGGCGGACGGACTCTACTTCTGGCGGCGCAGCAGGGACCAGCACCGAGTCGACGTGCTTCGGGCGGACCCCGAGACCGGAGAGACGACGGTCGTGATCGAGGAGAGGCTCAACACCTACGTGGAGCATCAGCCGCCCCTGCGCCTGCAGAACGGAGACCTCGTCTGGTGGTCGGAGCGGGACGGGTGGGCGCACCTGTACCGCTACGCACCCGACGGAAGCGTCCGCGCGCGGCTAACGGAGGGGCCGTGGCACGTGGACGGCATCGTCCGCGCGAACGAAGACGAAGGATATGCGCTGGCGCGAGGGAACGCGCGGGAAGAGGGCGAGGACCCCTACTACAGGCACATGTACCGGGTGGATCTGGACGGCGGCGGCGCGCAGCTGCTCAACCCCGGCAACTACGATCACTCCTCGCCGACCTCGCAGTCCGGACGGTACTTCGTCAACAACTATTCTCGGGTCAACACGGTGCCTCAGTCCGCGCTCTACTCGGCGCGCGGGAGCAAGATCATGGACCTGGAGGTCGCGGACTTCTCCGCCATTGAAGACGCGGGGTATCAGTTCCCCGAGCCCTACGCCGTCAAGTCCGCCGACGGCGTCACCGACATCTACGGCGTGATGTACCGGCCCTACGACTTCGATCCGCAAAAGACCTATCCGATCATCGCCTACGTCTATCCGGGTCCTCAGACCGAATCCGTTTCAAAGTCGTTTTCCCTGAACCCGACCGAGCAGGCGCTTGCGCAGTTCGGGTTTATCGTGGTGACGGTGGGGAATCGGGGCGGCCACCCGGACCGCTCCAAGTGGTACCACAACTACGGGTACGGAGACCTCCGCGACTACGGTCTGGCCGACAAGAAGGCGGCCATTGAGCAGCTCGCGGACCGTCACGACTTTATCGACGCGGACCGCGTCGGGATTTACGGCCACTCGGGCGGAGGCTTCATGTCGACCGCCGCGATGCTGGTCTACCCCGACTTCTTCAAGGTGGCTGTCTCCTCCGCCGGCAACCACAACAACGATGTCTACAACCAGAACTGGTCGGAGAAGCACCACGGGGTAAAGGAGGTCAAAGACTCCTTGGGCCAAGTCACGGGCTTCGAATACGACATTGATCGCAATTCCGATCTCGCGGCCAATCTCAAGGGGCATCTCCTCCTCACGACGGGGGATGTGGACAACAATGTCCACCACGCCGGGACCTTTCGGATGGCCGAAGCGCTGATCCGGGCGAACAAGCGCTTCGACTTCTTCATCTTTCCCGGTCAGCGGCACGGCTTCGGGAATATGAGCGACTACTGGTTTTGGCTTCGGGCGGAGTACTTCGTAAAACACCTCCTTGGCGACAGCCAGTGGAGCGTCGACATCTTGGAGCTGCAAGGAGAGCGGCCCAGAGGGTAGCCGGCGGAGGCGCGGTACTTCGCGGGAGGGCCAAGGAGCTTCTCTCGGCGTCCGCGCGGATCTCCTTCCCTAAGGATCTCAGCTTGAAGTTGCGTCCGCCGCTACGGAATGCGTAAGCTGCGGCAAGCGCTTCGGCGAATCTCCGTAAACGCCTGAAGCTGAAGCGGCGGCGAAGCGCCCCTTCGCCGCCTCCACGCCACTTCCTGATTGGAGGGTGTATGAGACCGTTTCGCAAGAAGTCGTTGATTCCGGAGCTCCTGGCGGCCTTCGCGCTCCTTGCGAGTCCGCTGGCGGGCGAGCAGGAGGCCGTCACGGGGCGCGTCTTGGATGCCGACACCCGCCAGCCCATCTCCGGCGCGCAGGTGCGCGTGGAGGGCGCGGATCTCGCTCAGCTCACGGATAATCGCGGCAGGTTTCTGCTGCTTGGGGTTCCGGGCGATGTCGTGACGCTGCGCGCCACCATGGTCGGCTACGCCGAAGCGACGGCGCAGGCCCGGGTGGATGGCGCCGAGGTGGTTTTGGAGCTGCGCCACACGGCGATTGCCTTGGACGAGCTGGTGGTTACGGGAACCGTCGGCGAACAGGCGGCGCGCGCCATCGGCAACTCGGTCGGCAACGTCGATGTCTCGGAGAGGGAGCTCCTGGCGCCCGCCCAAGACCTTCAACGCATGTTGAGCGGCGCCGTGGCCGGGGTGCGCGTCACCACCTCGGGCGGCGAAATCGGCACGGGCGGCACCACCCGCATCAGGGGCGTCGCCTCGCTCTCGCTGGGAGCGGAGCCCCTCCTTTACGTGGATGGCGTGCGCGTGAATGGACAGGAAAGCAGCAGCGCATTCGGCTCCAACGCCTTCAGTAGTCACTCGCAACCGTCCCGGCTCGCGGACTTCAACCCCGACGAGATCGAAGACATTCAGATCATCAAGGGGCCGGCTGCGGCGACGCTCTACGGGACGGAAGCGTCGAACGGCGTGATCCAGATCATCACGAAGCGCGGGCGGACCGGCGCGCCCCGCATCAACGTGACGATGAAGCAGGGCGCGAACTTCTACCCCGACGTCTACAGCCTTTTTCCAGAGTCGTGGTACATGTGCAACGGCGTCTCTCAGACGGTGGCGGGGCTGGACGAGCGGCTCAAGTGCGCGCCCGGAGAGGTCACTCCGCTGAACGTGCTTGCGATCGACCGGGACGTATACGGGAACGAGTGGTTTCGGCCCGGGCACGTACAGTCGTACGGCGCGGACGTGACTGGCGGATCGCAGCAGATCACCTATTACGTCTCGGCGGACTGGGACAGGGACGAAGGGCCGGTCGTCTACAACTGGCGAAATCGCATGAGCGGTCGAGCAAACCTCGCGTACACGCCCAGCGAGAAGCTGGACCTTCGCTTTGGGCTGGGCTCGATTCGCAGCAAGGTCCAGTCTTCTTCGGCCCAGCAGGCGCTGCCGACCGCAATCATCTGGGCTTGTCCGGCGCCGGGGTGCGAAGCGGGCGACCTGAACGCGCCCAGCCGGATCGACGGGCCGTACCGGGGCTATATCGCGTATCTGCCCGAGGCCTACGAGGACGAGATCGAGGGCTTTCAGCATCTCGACCGCACGACCTTCTCCTTGGAGATCAAGCACCGTCCGTTGGACTGGTTTAACCATCGGGGCATCGCCGGCGGGGACTTCTCGGGGATTCGGAATTCCGAACTCTATCGGGCGACCGGAAACATCGGCCAGTTTACGCCGTGGGGGCGCAAGACCGTCATCAACCTGCACACGTCCTACTTCTCTCTGGACTATCAGGCCAACGCCGAGGTCAGTTTTTTCGACGGCTTGGCCACGACGACGTCGGCCGGCCTGCAGTACTATCAGCGGCAGGAGTCCTCCACCTTGGCGCACGGGGAGACTTTTCCGGTTGAAGCGCTGGAGACGGTCTCCTCGGGCTCGGACAAGCAGGCTCAGGAGGATTTTCTCGAAAACAAGACCTTCGGCGCCTTCCTGCAGGAACAGATCTCTTGGCAGGACAAGCTCTTCGTCACGGGCGCGGTGCGGGGCGACGACAACAGCGCCTTCGGGAAGGACTTCGACTTCGTGGTATATCCGAAGCTCTCGCTCTCCTACGTCGTCTCCGACGAGCCCTTCTTCCAGAACTCGATCGGCGGGCTCGTCAATACGCTAAAGCTGCGGGGAGCGTGGGGCCGGGCCGGAAAGCAGCCCGACGTTTTCGACGCCATCCAGACCTACACGCCGACGATCGGACCCGATGGAGCTTCGGTGCTCACGCCGGAGAACATCGGCAATCCGTCGCTCAAGCCGGAGGTGGGCTCGGAGACGGAGCTGGGCTTTGACCTAGGCTTGCTGAACGACCAGGTCGCGGTGGAGTTCACCTACTTCACCCAGACGACGGTGGACGCCCTGGTGCGAGTGCCGGTCATCCCGTCGCTAGGCTTCCCCGGCGTGCAGTTCCGCAATATCGGCGAGATCAACAACCGAGGCATCGAGTTGGGGATCGACGGCAACGTCTTCCGCTCCGAGAACCTCTCGATTGATCTGGGCGCGGTCTTCTCGGCCTTCGACAACGAGGTCGTGTCGCTGGGCGGCCAGCCGCCGATCACGCAGAGCTCGTCCTCCCTAAACCGCCAGTACCACGTGGAGGGATTTCCGCTGGGTTCGATGTTCTACAAGCGGGTCCTGAGCGCGGACTTGGACAGCTCCAGCGGGCGAACGGTCGCCGTCAATTTGATGTGCGAGGGCGGCGAGCTCGCGACTCCGGGCGAGGCGTACTCTTGGGGCGGCGGCGCGCCCGTCCCGTGCGAGAACGCGCCGGAGGTCTACTGGGGACAGCCCATCCCGAATCTTGAGGGCGGCGTTTCGACCACGATCCGCATCGGCCCCTCCTTCTCGCTCTATGCGCTTGTGGACTACGTCGGCGGACACCACCTGAGCTTGGGCGACGTGAGCGCGCAGCATCGGTTCTTTAACAACTCGAAGGCGATCTTGGAGCGGACGGACCCGATCCTCTTGGGGTACGAGGCGCTGGGCTCGGACGGCCTTGCGCAGTCGGGCGTCGTCCCCGGCGACTTTGTGAAGCTTCGAACGCTCTCGGCGTCGATTACGCTTCCGTCGGAGTGGGCCGCGTTGATGAGCGCGAGCCGAGTCTCCGTGACCTCCTCGGTCGACAACCTGTGGACGATCTGGCAGCGCGCCGTCGATTCCTTCGGCCATCCGATCATGGACATTGAGCGCAGTCGACAGGCGCCCGGGCAGTTTGGCCTGAACGGGTACGTACAGGAAGGATGGCCGCAGCTGACCCGATTCGTGTCCACCATCCGGTTCACCTTCTAGAGAGGGCGCAGAAATGAGAATCAAGAACGCGACAAGAACAATCCTTGCCCTCTTCGCGGTCATGGCGGCTGGGGGGTGCAGTTTGGACGACATTCTTTCAGTGCGCGTCCCCGGGAAGGTTCTGGAGGAGGCCCTCGCCGACCCCGCCCTCGCCGAAGTCTTGGTGACGGGCGTTGTGGCCGAGGTGGAGTGCAGCTGGAATCAGTATGCCGCGGGCGCGGCCCATCACTCGGACGAGTACGTGCCGACCTCGGGCAATCTGACAATGAGGAACTGGGGTCAGAGGAAGATCTACTCCAGCGACGCCGGCTACGCCCAAGGCACCTGCGGCGACTGGGGCTATCCGATGTTCACGCCGCTCCATACGGCCCGCTTTCAGGCTCAGGACGTCGCCGACCGTCTAGACGGCTTTTCTCCCGAGGATGTCGAGAACATTGGTCTCCTCAAGGCGAAGGCGGCGGTCTGGGGCGCGTTTCCGCTCATCGCCATGGGAGAGGGCTTCTGCGCCATGGCGATTGACGGCGGCGCCAAGCTCACGCCGGCGGACGTGCGGATGGAGGCCGAGCGCAGATTTACGGACGCGATCGCGCTGGCGCAGGCTGCGGGCGACGAGGCGCTGCTCACGCAGGCCTATGCCGGGCGGGCGCGCGTCCGCTTGGCGATGGGGAGCTACGACGGCGTGCTTTCCGATGCGGGGCATGTGCCGGACGGCTTCATGGCGCAGGTGACGCGGGACGCATCCGAGAGCCGGCGCTACAACTACTACTTCGAGCGGCTCAATGCGCCGACGGGTTTTCGCGCCCACGGCTCCGTCGCCGACCACTTTCACGACCTCACGATCGGGCCGGACGGAATGCCTGCGACGGGCGACGGAGTGAAGGACGCGAGGGCGAACGTGAAGACGGACGGCACGCAGGCGGCCGACTTTGCGACAGTGCTCTACTACCACGACAAGTACAATTCCCGCTCCGCGCCGATTCCGCTCGCGGACTGGACGGAGGCGAGGATCTTCGAGGCCGAAGCCCTCGCGATGAAGGGCGATGCGGCGGGCGCGCTGAACAAGATCAACGCCCTTCGCAAGGCGTTCAAGCTGCCGGAGGTTACCAAGTCCGTGCCCGCCGGCGAGATCATGGACCTGGTCAGGGAGGAGCGCCGTCGCCAACTCTTCGTGCTGGGCGGGCACAGGCTCTTCGATATGCTGCGCTTCGACATTCCGTTCTTGGGCGAGCCCGGATCGATCCACCCGAACGGGATCGACCAAACGGGGGCGGAGTACGGCAGTCTGACCTGCTTTGAGCTCCCGGACGTGGAGATAAAGGGCAACGAGAACATCGGCGGGTGAGGGGCCGCAGCCACCACCCCCGGCGGTCGCAGCCGCCGGGGGTGCGCCGGCATGTTTCCTCCTCCGCGCGGTTGATTCCTTGGCGTCGGGCGGGTTCTTGGGTCTGATGAGGCGGGCGTGGGCGCTCTAAAGCGCTATCTCCTCCCGGGGTTTGTCTTTCAGTCGGTCGTCATTGCCGGCGGCTACGGCACCGGCAGGGAAATCGCGGAGTTCTTCCTCGCGCACGGCCCGGTGGGGGGACTCATGGCGATGGCGATCTCGACGCTCGTCATTAGCCTCGTCTGCAGCGCGAGCTACGAGTTTGCCCGCAAGTTCGGGGCATTCGACTACCGCGTCTTCTTTCAACGGCTCTTGGGGAAGGGCTGGCCGCTCTTCGAGGCGCTGTACTTGGCGCAGCTGCTCCTCGTGCTGGCCGTGGTCGGCGCGGCGGGAGGCGCAATGTTCCAGAGTCTCGCCGGGGCGTCCTACGCCGTGGGCGTCGGCCTGATCATGGTGATGGTGGCGGCTTTGGTCTTCGGCGGGAATGAAGTGATCGAACGCGTCCTCAGCGGGTGGTCGGGGATCCTCTACGTCGTCTACTTCGCCTTCTTTGCGCTGTGCGCGAGCCGCTTCTCGCAAGAAATCCACGCGCAGTTCCTTACGCATCCTCCAGTCGGAAACTGGGTCCTGTCCGGCTTCAGGTATGCGGGGTACAACCTCGCCGTTCTGGTCGCGGTGCTGATCTCCATCCGGCACCATAAGACCAAGCGGGACACCTTGGTGTCGGGGATGTTGACCGGACCAATCGCGATGATCCCGGCGTTGCTGTTCTTCGTGGCGATCTCAGGAGAGTATCCCGCGATCGCGGCAGCAGACGTGCCCCTCAACCACATGTTGGATCTCTTGGGGAAGGACTGGTTTCGGGTCGTCTTTCAAATCACTCTGATCGGGACGCTAACCGAGACGGGAGCAGGGATGATTCATGCCGTCAATCAGCGGGCCGAGAGTGCGCTGCGGGAGCGGGGAAAGAGTTTGCGGCGAGGCCTTAGGGCGGTCTTTGCGGCGGTTCTCCTCGCTGGAAGCGCCGGGCTTGCCCAGCTGGGGCTGACGGAGCTGATTGCCAAGGGGTACGGCTACATTACCTACGGTTTTTTGGCGGTTTTCGTACTGCCCATTCTGACTTGGGGGGTCTATCTGATGCGCTCGAGGGGGGAGCTGGAGCGATGAGGAGAGGAGCTTGGGCGGCGGCGGGGTTGCTTTTGGCCTCCGCCTGCGGACAGGCGTCTTCAGAGGATCAAGCGCGCCCGGCAGCGCAGGAATCCGAAGGAATGGCGGAGCTTCGCGCGGGCTTCTTGGACCAATTCGACGAGACGGTCTCAAAGCTGGAGCAGCTTGCGGAGGCGATGCCTCCCGAGCGATACGCTTGGGCGCCGATGGAGGGCGTCGCCAGCGTGGCGCGGGCGCACATGCACATTGCCAGGTACAACTACATGATCCCGGACCAGAGCTTGGGCGTAGCGCCGCCCCAAGGGATCGACTATGAAGCGCTGGAGGAGTCCGTTACCGACAAGGCCGAGGTCGCGCGGGTTATGCGCGCGTCGGCGGCGCACGCTCGGGCCGTGATTGCGGGGCTCTCGGATGAGGAGCTGGCCTCGTCTAAGGTCCTCTTCGGCCAAGAGAAGCCCGCGTGGGCGGTCGTCCTGCAGATGCTGTCTCACATGAACGAGCACTTGGGCCAACAGATCGCCTACGCCCGCATGAACCAAGTCGTCCCTCCCTGGTCTCGCTGAACGCCGCGCGTCGGGTGACGCGGCCTTGGCGCCGAAGAGGCCTGCGAATGAGACCCGGGGCTTGGCGAGGTTTGCGCCGCGCCTCCCGATTCCAACCCTAGCCTCCGGAAGTTGCGCCGCTGCGCCGCTGAGCGGCGTCGGGAGCGCGAACATCTGTAAGGAGTCGAGGCCGCGCGGGCGAAGCGGCGAAGCGGCGGCTGCGGGTTCTGGCGCCTTGGGCATACATTGAGGGACTGACGCGAGCTTTGCCGAGCGTGTTCGAGGAGCGTATTTCTTAAGCGAGTACTGGTCGGCGCCGAATGCGGCTGCGGGTTGTCTGCCGGGGGAGGGCGGATGGAGAAGGGACGCGGGGCGGGGGTTTGCTGGTTTAGGCGCTGGGCGCTTGTGTGCGCGGTCGCGTTGCCTGGGTGGGCGTGTTCGGATGCGGCGGCGCCTCCGCCGGGGCCTGTGTTCGGGACGGTGTCGGGCGGGGTGCGCGTGGAGGGCGAGGGGCTTTCCGGCGTGGTCGTGGAGCTTTCCGGCGGGCGGCGTACGCAGACGTCGGGCGAGGGTTTGTATCGCTTCGAGGGCGTCGAGGAGGGCGCGTACGTCGTCACGATTTCGGGGTATCCCGAGGACGTGGAGTTTGATCGCGTGTCGGCGCGCGTGGCGGTGGGCGGGTCCGGGGGAGCGACGGCGGACTTTGCGGGTGTTTGGCTGCGGACTTCGGGGGTGTCTGGGCGCGTGTCGGCGGAGGGTCGGGCGGTGGCGGGCGCTCGCGTGGAGTTGAGGGGGCCTTCGTCGGGCGCGGTCGTGACGGACGAGGAGGGCGCGTACGCTTTTTCGAGGATTCGCGCCGGGGCGTACGCTGTGGAGATTTCGGGCTTTGATCCGGATGCGTACGCTTTTGGGGAGACGAGTTTGGAGCTGGTTCTTGCGGAGGGGGAGTCCGCGGTTTTGGATTTCGAGGGGAGCGTGAGGCGGACGGCTGCGGTCAAGGGCGTCGCGCTGGTGGAGGGCGCGCCTTTGGCCGGGGCTGCGGCGCGTCTCTGGTCGAGGTGGGAGGAGCGGGAGGATGCGACGGATGTGGACGGGGCGTTTGGCTTTGGGGATTTGATGCCGGATGCGTACCGGGTGCGGATCGAGGGGTTCGATGCGGAGCGGATTGTTTTCGAGGAGGCGGAGATCGAGGTTCGGGCGGAGGCGAACGACACGGTCCGGGCGGATTTCGAGGGGCTGTGGGTGCGGAATTCGAGCGTTGTCGGGCGCGTGACGGTGGAGGGCGAGCCCCTTGGGGGGATTGATGCGTCGCTCGCGGGTCCGTCGGGGGAGTTCGGCGCCGTGACGGGGGCGGACGGCGGCTTCGAGTTTTCGGGGTTGTTGCCGGGCGTTTATCGGGTGCGGATTGCGGGCTTCGATGCGGATCGGATTGCCTTCGAGGAGGCGGAGCTCGAGGTCGAGGCTTTGCCGAACGGGGAGGTCGCGGCGGACTTTCCGGGCGTGTTGCTGAGGAATGCGGCGATTCGGGGGAGGGTGTCGGCGGAGGGCGCGCGGCTTGCGGGGGTCGTCGTGCGCCTCTTTGGGCGAGAGGAGCGGGAGGAGGCAACGGATGCGGACGGCGGCTACGCTTTTTTGGCTTTGGCGGCGGATGCGTACCGGGTGCGGATTGAGGGGTTCGACGCGGAGCGGGTGTTTTTCGAGACGGTCGAGTTCGAGGTCGAGGCTTTGCCGAACGAGACGGTCGCGGCGGACTTCGAGGGCGTGTTGCTGAGGAACGCGGCGGTTCGCGGGCGAGTGACGGTGGAGGGCGAGCCCCTGGAGGGGACCAATGTGTTGCTTCGGGGTCCGTCGGGGGAGCTGGTCTCCGCGACGGACGGAAGCGGCGGCTTCGAGTTTTCGGGGTTGCTGCCGGGCTTCTACCGCGCGCGGATTGCGGGCTTCGACGCGGAGCGGATTTCCTTCGATGCGGAGGAGGTCGGCGTCGAGGCTTTGCCGAACGAGGCGGCCGTCGCGGACTTCGATGGCGTTCTGGTGCGGAACTCCTCGGTTGTCGGGCGGGCGTTGGCGGACGGCGCGGCCGTTGCGGGCGCGGACATTGCGCTCTCGGGTCCTTCGGGGGAGTTCGGCTTTGTGACGGGAGCGGACGGCGGCTTCGGCTTTGCCGGTTTGCTGCCGGGCGCCTACCGCGCGCGGATTTCGGGCTTTGACGCGGACGCCGTGTCCTTTTCCGAGACATCCAGGACGGTTTTTCCGGGTCCGAACGAGGAGGCGCGCGCGGACTTCTCAGGCACGCTGCTTCGGACGGCGAGGATCGAGGGCGTCGCGGCTGTGGACGGCGAGCCCGTAATCGGCGCGAGCGTGTTGATCGCGGGCGAGTTCATGGAGGCGGGGGCTCAGACGGGCGAGGACGGGTCCTTTGCTTTCGGCGGAGTGGTTCCCGGCGAATACGAGATCGAGCTTTGGGGCTACGACGACGGAGTGTTCGAGTTTGCGCGGGCGTCGCGGACGGTACGGGCGCCTGCGAACGCGACGGTTCGGGAGGACTTCGAGGGCGCGCGGCTTCGGGGCGCGGGGATCGCGGGGAGAGTGCTGGTGGACGGAGCGCCCTTTGCGGGCGCGAGCGTCGCGATTTCCGGCCCGTCGGGATCGCTCGGGGCGACGACGGACGGAAGCGGGGAGTACGCCTTCCAAGATCTGCTCGCCGGCAGCTACGAGGTGTCGGTCGGCGTATCGGACGAGACCGTCGTCTTCTCGGAGGAGACGGTGACGGTGCGGGCTCCCGGCGGCGCGACGGTTCGGGCGGACTTCGAGGGCGCAGCGCTGCGGACGGCGGCGATTGCGGGAGTCGTTTCGGCGGAGGGCGCGCCCATCGAGGATGTGGACGTGTCGATTTCCGGTCCGTCGGGCCAGCTGGACGCGGAGACCGACGCGGACGGGGAGTACGGCTTCGCGGAGCTGACTCCGGGCTCCTACCGCGTCGAGATCGGCGGCTTCGACGCGGACGCCGTGACTTTCTCTCAGACATCGAAAACGGTCCTTGCGGATCAGGACGAGACGGCGCGCGCGGACTTTGGCGGGACGCTGCTTCGGACGGCGAGGATCGAGGGCGCCGCGACGGCGGACGGCGAGCCCGTAATCGGCGCGACGGTCTCGATTACGGGCGACTACATGACGGCGGAGGCAAGGACCAATTCCAACGGAGACTATGCCTTCGACGGCGTGGTGCCCGGCGACTACGAAGCAGAGCTCGAGTACGACGCCGAGACCTTTGATTTTGCGACCTCCGCGCTCGCCGTCTCCGCTCGGTCTGGCCGGACGGCGACGGCGAACTTCGCGGGGACGCGGCTGCGGACGGCGGCGATTGCGGGAGTCGTTTCCGCGGAGGGCGCGCCCATCGAGGGCGTGGACGTGTCGATTTCCGGTCCGTCGGGCGAGCTGGACGCGGAGACCGACGCGGACGGGGAGTACGGCTTCGCGGAGCTGGCTCCGGGCTCCTACCGCGTCGAGATCGGCGGCTTCGACGCGGACATCGTGTCCTTCTCTCAGACATCGAAAACGGTCCTTGCGGATCAGGACGAGACGGCGCGCGCGGACTTTGAGGGCGCGCTGCTTCGGACGGCGAGGATCGAGGGCGCCGCGACGGCGGACGGCGAGCCCGTAATCGGCGCGACGGTCTCGATTTCGGGCGACTACATGACGGCGGAGGCAAGGACCAACTCCAACGGAGGCTATGCCTTCGACGGCGTGGTGCCCGGCGACTACGAAGCAGAGCTCGAGTACGACGCCGAGATCTTTGATTTTGCGACCTCCGCGCTCGCCGTCTCCGCTCGGTCCGGCCGGACGGCGACGGCGAACTTCGCGGGGACGCGGCTGCGGAGCGCGAGGATATCGGGCACAGTCACCGTGCAGGGCGTGGCCTACGCGGGCGCGTCGGTGGGTCTATCCGGTCCCTCCAGTCCGTTGCCCGCGACGACGAATTCAAGCGGGGAGTACGCTTTCCAAGATCTGCTCGCCGGCAGCTACGAGGTGTCGGTCGACATCGCGGGCGTCTCCTTCTCGAGCTCGCCTCGGACGGTGCGGGCGACCGCCGGCGGCGCCCGGGCGGACTTTGACGGATCCTACGCTTCGCTGGATCCCGGCGACGAGCTCGAGCTCTCGGTTCCCGGCGCGGCGACGATCCTTCTCGAGGCGAGCGCGCAGACGCGGGGAGCCGGGACGATGAGCTTCTCCTTGTCGGGGGGAAGCGGAGACCCGGATCTGTACGTTCACCACGGCTCCCGGCCCAGCGCGCTCAGCGGATACGAGTGCTCGAGCGAGGGCGGCGGCGCCGCGGAGCAGTGCACGCTGACGCCGATCCAGTCGGGCACGTACTACATCGCGGTGAGCTCCTCCGGCGCGTTCGGCCCGACCACCCTCTCGGTCGAGGAAAACAGCGTGTCGGACAGCGCATCCTTCAACATTGATCTCGTATTCCAAAACTCGATTCCGTCCTCCGTCCGTAGCCAAATCGAGCGGGCGGCGGCCACTTGGGAATCAGTGATAACCGCAGACATTCCAGACTATGACGGAGGGGGTTACGGCAGCAGCTGCTCGGAAACGCCCGGCGTCGTGGACGACATCATGGTGTACGTGTGGTACTACCCGGGTTCGAGCGGGGGACTCGGCGGAGTTTGTTTATCCCGGAAAGAACCCCCTTGGTTTCCAATTACCGGCACAATCGAGCTTCGGCTTCAGCCGACCGCGTCGTCCGACTTGGTCTACAGGTTGGCCCTGCATGAACTGGGCCACGCCCTGGGGATTGGGTCGGGCTGGTACATAAGGAGCAGCTCTACCGACCCGCACTTTGCGGGAGGCAACGCCGTGGCGGCCTTCAACGCGGCGGGCGGACAGAGCTATGCGGGCGGCAAAGTGCCGGTGCACAAGAACCCTACGAGTCATTGGCGGCCGGAGGTGTTCGGGGGCACCGCCGAATTGATGACGCCTTGGATCAGCACTTTCAGTCCGAATAAGCCGATGAGCGCGATCACGATCGGCGCATTGGCCGATTTGGGGTACACCGTTGACGCGAGCATGGCCGAGGCGTACTCCCTGCCTTCGGGGATCGCCGCCGGAGACAAGCCCGCCGAAGGCCTGATCGACCTCTCGAACGACGTGATCTCCCGTCCGATTCGAGTCCTGGACGAGCGCGGCCGCGTCGTCAGAGTCATCAACCCTCCCCGCCGGTAGGACGACTGCTGGCGCGGCTCCCGGGTCCGTTCCCGCGAACGTGGATATCCACCCGGATCCCAAATGAACGGGTTGTCTCAAACTGGTCGATCACGCCGAGCGAAAGAGGGAGCATGGACACAGGTGATTTTTCGGGTCGCAGTCATCCGTAACCCGGTCATCTTCGCCGAAGCGATCTCGCGAGTCGCGCCCCTTGGAGCGCGCGGAGCACGCGCCCTTACCTTACTTAACGAATTTGGCGCGCTCATCGTCCCATGAAAATGAAACCGGCCCAATACCGGGCTCGTTATCGCCTCTATGGCCCTGTCCTCGATTTCTTCTGGCTTGCGAACGTCAAGAGGGCTTCGACTACGAATGCTCTGTGCGGGCCGGCGGGGCCATGGATCCAGCGGCCTCATTGCTTGAGGTTCGCGGGCTGAGGGCTCGTGGCGGAAATACGGCAAGACCGAAGGCGAGCCAGATCCGCTTCTCGTGGAAGAGGGACGGCACGAACAAAGCTCCAGTCGCCAGCCGCGGATTAGACCGAAGTTTGACGGCGGGAATTGGTCGAATCTCCAGTGTGGGCTTGACGCAGACGCGAATTCGAGGTGTGCGCTGCTGGGTACGTTTTCTACTGGGTACGGTTCGAGGGCCTGACGCCGACCAGGCGGTAGGCCTCGGCTTGCAGCGGCGTGGGCAGGAAGGCGACGTTGGCTTTGATGGTCTTGTTGTCGACGACGCGGAGGCGTCCGCGCTGCAGTGTGGCGAGTTCGCGCAGCAGGCTCTGGTAGCTTTGCGCGGGGAAGCCGCTCCGGGTGCGTTTTCTTCCCGCTTTTTCGAGCGCCGACTTCGAGCGTCGGGCCGGCGCGACGGGCGAGCTCTTGGGCGCGCCGTTCTCCTCGTCGTCGAAGAGCAGCGGCGCGAGCAGCTTCCGCAAATGCCATTCGACGTAGTAGGCGAGCATGCATAGCAGCACGTGCGCCCTCACGCGGTCCTCGAGCCGGTGGTGCACGGGCCTGACCTTGAGGTCCACCGTCTTGAAGGACCGGAAGGCGCGCTCGACGCGCGAGAGGCTCTTGTAGGAGCTGACGGCGTCCTCGGGCGACATCTCTTCGGTCGATACGCTGGTGCGGACCACGTAGATGCCGTCCAGCGCCGCCTCGCGGGCGACGCGCCCCTCGTTGCGCGACCAGCTGAAGGAGTCGTCCGCATACTCGATGTCGAAGTGCTTCCCGACCTTGTACTTGCGAAGCGCCCGGTCGGCGCGCACCGCGATCTTGTCGCGTCCGCGCAGCGGCCGCTTCTCGCGCGATACCGCCGCCGCGACCTGCTCGAGCTTGGCTTCGGTCGCATCGAGCAGCCGTTGGCGCTTGAGCGCCCGCTTCTCGGCGAGCAGCGGATTCCTGCACACGATCAACCGCTCTCCCGGGAAGAGCTCGGGCGACGAGATCTCCGCCATGTCCCGCTCGTCGAAGAGCGACAGCTGAAGATCGCCGCCCTCGGACAGCTTGCGAATCGCCGGCGCCCTCAGCGCCGTGATCCACTCGATGCCGGCGGGCTCGACCTCCTCCCTGATGCGCGCGCTGGTCAGCAGACCCCTGTCGCCCACCAGTACGACGCGCTTAAGCGAGAAGCGCTTGCGCAGCGTCTCGAGCTGCGACCCCAGCACGCCCGGATCGGCCGTGTTGCCCTCGAAGACCTCGACGGCGATCGGCCTTCCCTCCGCGTCGCACAGCAGCGCGAAGACGATCTGCGGCTTGCCGCGCTTGCCGTCCCTCGAATATCCCAGCTTCGCCAGCGGACACTTCGCGCCCTCGAAGTACACCGACGTCACGTCGCAGAGCACGATCGAGCCCTCGCCGAGATGCTCCTTCGCCAGTCGGCGCTGAATGTGATCCTGCTGCTTTACCAGCCAGTCCATGGCGCGGTACAGCTCGTGCTCTTTGACGTCCGCGATTCCGAGGTCCTCGGCCAGCGCGCCCTCCGCCGAGTCCTCCTTAAGCGACTGCGCCGTCGCCAGCTTCGAGCACGGATTCAGTATCCGAGCGAGAATCATCGCGACGGCGAGCGACCGATTGCGGGAGGGATTGCGGGCGAGCAGCCGCTCGAGGCCCAGTCGGCGAGCGACGCTCAGCACGACGGCGACGTGTCCGTAGGGCTTGAAGTCGACGACTTGGAAGGAGCTTTCGGGAGAGGTCAGCGCGATGCCTCCCTTAAGACCGACGCGGAGGTGCTCGATCAGGTGCTCGGGCCATTTCGAGAGGTTGGCGAGCGTGCGTTTCTTGACCTTGCCGTTTTCGCGGTAGGACTCGCGCAGGAGGATGGCCGGGGGCGACGTTCTGTTGGGCACGGTGTCGATGTACATGGATACGAATCTAGAGGCGATCGAACTCCATGTCAATGTGATGCGCTTGTTCTTACATGGCTACGAATTTCACGCGCCTCTACACCGTTAAACCCCTGTCCTGCAACAAGTTAAAGCCCTAAATCAAATCAAAAAGTTGCAAAACTTCGGATTAGAGACCGGGGCCCTATTGGGGCTTATTGGGGGCCCATTGGGGTCTTATTAGGGGTCCTATTGCCGGCCTTCGCCAAAAAGATCAAGCAGCTCGAGCTCGCGTTCTCGGGAGAGTCCAGAGGCGGGCGCGCGCCCTTGACCTTGGAACCAGGTCAAAGTGTCCACTGCGGTCTCTTCGACTGTTCGTAGAGTGAGCCCGGCGGACAGAGCCCTGTCGGAGTTGACGCGCATCATCCCCATGTAGTCGTCCTTGGGCGAAACCCAGTAGGTGAGAAATGGATGTCCCTGACTCTCCAAGAAGTCGGCGTCCACCCACACCAGAGATGCCTCCGAGCGGATCGCGTCCCGCGTGCGCTCAAGCAGCTGGCCAATGGAGAAAGGCTCCTCGGGACCCGCCACATTGAAGGTGCCGCCATCGTCCTGCTCCAGAAGACGGACCATGAAGCGCGCAAGGTCGCGCACGTCGACGTGCTGCATCGGGTCGGACGGATCGCCGGGCGCCAACACGCTCCCTCCCTGCGAAAGGCGATGCGGCCAGTAGCTGTAGCGGTCGGTGGGGTCGCCCGGTCCGATGATGTAGGTGGGTCTCACGATCAGATGCCGGTTTGGAAAGGCCGCCCGCGCCTCGTCTTCCGCCATCGCCTTGAGCGCTCCAAAGGTCACGGCATTGACTTCCTCAACATCGGGGTCCTCCAGACGTTCGAGGGGCTGATCCTCTCTAATGTCGACCGTGCGGTACGGGTAGTAGACGCCCGTTGAGGAGACGAAGAGATACCGACCCACCGACCCCCGCAGGAGCTCGGCGGAGCGTCTGACCCATCTAGGGATGGTCGCGGAGTTGTCGATGACGACATCCCATTCCCGTCCGGAAAGCGCGGAAAGCTCGCCGTCCCTGTCGCCGATCAGCGTTTCAAGCTCCGGGAACATGTCGGGAGCCGTCTTGCCGCGGTTAAAGAGCGTGACCTCGTGTCCCCGGGCCAGCGCCTCGCGCACTTGGTGAGGCCCGACAAACCCGGTTCCCCCGAGAATTAGGATACGGAGCGGGGGACGTTCGCAGGAAGAGCAGACGGCCAACCCGGCTCCGCCCGCGAGCGCGCCCAAGAATCGCCGACGGGTCAAGTGCATTCTATTCCTCTCCGCATGGTAGCTTTGGCGATCGCTGTCGCAGCAAGCACTGGCGCTGCTCCTTATGTGTCTCCGAAGGGAATACGAGGTCGACTGCCGTGTCCCTAAGAGAGCGCGTCCGGGCGCTGCTTGGCAACGAAAGGGATCCGACGAAGGGGCCGATCTTTCGAGCCGTGCTCCTTCTGGCGATTCCAATGGTGCTGGAAATGGCGATGGAGTCGCTCTTTGCCGTCGTCGACATCTATTGGGTCTCAAGGCTGGGGGATGCCGCGACGGCGAGCGTTGCGCTGACCGAGTCGCTGATGACGCTCGTGTACACGCTGGCGATGGGTCTCAGCATCGGCGTCACCGCAGTGGTGGCGCGCCGGATCGGCGAGGGCGCCGCTGATGGAGCCGGGGAGGCGGCGGTCCAGGCAGTATTGCTAGGCGTCGGGATCTCGCTCGTCTCGGGCGTCTTGGGGGCGATATACGCGCCTGAGCTGCTGGGGCTCATGGGCGCCGACCAGGAGGTGATCCAAACCGGGACGCCCTACGCGCGCCTGATGCTGGGCGCAAACGTCGTGATCATGCTGCTCTTCCTCCAGAACGCGGCATTTCGGGGAGCGGGCGACGCGGTCGCGGCGATGCTGGTGCTCTGGCTCGCAAACGGCCTGAACCTCATCTTGGACCCTCTGCTGATCTTCGGCCTTGGTCCCTTCCCGGAGCTGGGCGTCAAGGGCGCCGCGGTTGCGACCTGCATCGGACGGGGATGCGCGGTTCTTGCCCAGCTGGTCCTCCTATTCCGAGGGACGGGCAAACTTAGAGTGCGGCGAAGCTTGGTCCGGGTGCTTCCGGCCGTGATGGCGCGCCTGGTTCGCCTCTCTGGAACAGGCACGCTACAGGTCTTTATCGCGACCGCCAGCTGGATCGCCTTGGTTCGGCTGGCCGCGTCCTTCGGGACGGAAGCTCTTGCTGGCTACCAAGTGGCGATTCGCGTCATTCTCTTTGCGATTCTGCCGGCTTGGGGCATCTCCAACGCCGCTTCCACCATGGTCGGTCAGAGTCTGGGCGCAGGCGACCCGGCGCGGGCCGAGCGGGCGGTCTGGACGACCTGCGGACTGAATTTCGCCTTCTTGGGGCTGGTCGGATGCGTCTGCATGGCATTTTCTTCGGAGATCACAGCTCTGTTCGGGCTTACTCAGGAGGCGATGGTCTATGCCGAAGACGGACTCCGGATCGTGTCGGCTGGGTACGTTTTCTTTGCCTTCGGGATGGTGCTTGGGGCCTCCTTCAACGGAGCCGGAGACGTGTGGACTCCGACATGGATCAATCTCTTCTGTTACTGGATGCTGGAGATTCCCTTGGCTTGGGCGCTCGCCTTCCCGGCGGGACTGGGAGTCAGGGGAGTCTATTTGGCGATGACGATCTCGTTCTCGATGTTTGCCATTGCGAGCGCGTTGATCTTCCGAAGGGGAAGTTGGAAAACGAAAAAGGTGTGAGAGGGGGAGCGGGCTTTCTGAGAGGCGCGAAGAGCTTCGGCTCTCCCAAGATCGCTCCCGGCTTTTTCCTTCGCGCGGGGCTGGCCGCGTACCAAGCGCTCTTGGGGGCCGTCGTCCTGTTTCGGTGGATTTCCTCCGGGATGCGGTCGCCGTCGATCAAGGATCGAACAAGGTCTAGGACTTGGCGGGCTTGCCGGAGCAGCGAGGCCTCTAGCCGCCGGCTTCTTCTTCACGGCGTGAGCGTCGGCGAGGCGCACCTCTTGGCGCCGCTGGCGCGGGAGCTGTCGCGATCAAAGGCTCCCTTTGATCTGTTCGCGAGCTCGTCCACGCAGACGGGCTTTGACCGGGCGCGCGAGGTCTTCGGAGAAAAGGTCCAGGTGATGCGTTTTCCCTTGGACTTCGGCTGGGCCGTGCGGCGATTCTTGACGGAAGCGCGCCCGGACGCGGTAGTTCTCGCCGAGTCGGAGCTCTGGCCGGTATTCCTCTCCGAGTGCGCGGACCGCGGAATTCCGGTCTGCGTCGCAAGCGGAAGAATCTCTGATCGCGCATGGAGGCTGCATCGACGATTCGCGCCGTGGACTTCCTCGGTGTTTCCTCTAACCGGAGCCGGCGCCGCGTCGGAGGAGGACGGGCGCAGATTCGCCGCGCTAGGAGTTGCCGCAGATAAGGTCCGCGTGACCGGAAGCCTTAAGTGGAGCGCGGCGAGACCCAGCGCGGTCGACCGGGCTTTGGGAAAGCATGTTGCTCGCTTCCTGGGCGTCGACCCCAATCGGCCCTTGCTGGTTGCGGGGTCGACGGGGCCGGGGGAGGAGCGGGCGCTGATTGATCGGCTCCCGAAGCGGTGGCAGCTGATTCTTGCGCCCAGGTCGCCGGAGCGCTGGGACAGAGTGGCTCGACTTCTTCCCGGGATGCCTAGGCGGTCCCGCGCGAGGGACCCGGCGGCTCCCCGTCCAGATCGACGGCCAGTGTTTCTATTGGATGCGATCGGCGAGCTAAAGGCGGCATACGCCGTTGCCGACGCGGCGTTTGTCGGGCGGAGTCTCAGAGGAATGGGCGGGTCCAACCCGCTTGAGCCCGTGCTACAAGGAAAAGTCACTCTGATTGGACCCGGCTACGAGAACTTTCGCGGCATCGTGCAAGAGCTGCTGTGCGCTGACGCGATCATCGTCTCGGAGGACCCGATGGGCGCGCTTGAAGAGATATGGAAGGACCCGGCGCGAGTTCGGGAGCTTCAATCCAACGCAAGGATGCTGAGGACGAGGTCCAAAGGCGTCGCGCGCGCCACGGCGAGGCTGGTGAAAGAGGTCGCGCTCAAGGAACCGCGAGACTCGCGTTGGCTCCACATCCAGGATGCGGGTGCGGCGACCATGCATGATTCATGACTCGCGGCGTCGAACGTATCTTCCTCCACGCGCCACAGTCGGCTTCATGAGAGTCCCGATGCGAAGCCGGGGTAGAGAGATCTTCAACTAGTCGAGGATGCGAGCATGACGAAGACCGCGATTTCGGCCCCCTCGGTTTGCCTGATGCCAGTAGAGAGGACGGGGCGCGCTCGCGCCTTCTTTGGCGTCTCCATTGGCGTCGCCGTCCTCGCTGCCGGATGCGGTGAATCGAGCCGATCTGTCGCGTCGGGGTCGGATATTATGCTTGAGATGGAGGCGGAGGATGTCTATGTACTGGGGGCTGCGGAAGCCCCGGATTGGCAGCTGCTCGGGCGTATCTCCGATCTGGCGTTTGACGGTGCGGGAAACCTGGCTCTGATCGACCAGGCATCGGGGCAGTCGCGCATCGTGGTGGTCGATCCGGAGGGGCGTCTCCTGCGTTTCATTTCCCGGGCCGGCGACGGGCCGGGAGAATTGCGCGACGCTCGGGGCGTCGAGTTTCTGGGGGACGGGCGTTTAGTGGTGGTCGATGCGGGCCATCAAGCCCTGCTTCTCTTTGGCGAGGACGGCGAATTCGTGGAGCAGTTCGCAATCCCGGATGCCGCCGCTCCGGCGACCGCGACCGGGGCGGCGAATATCGCGGTGAAGATGACTCGCGTTCCCAACCTGATCGGCGCGCTTCCGGATGGTCGATTGTTGGAGCTGCGGCCCGAGAACCGCGCCTTGGACGCAATCGCGTTGGGCGAGAAAAGCGTCGAGTTTTTTGGGGCCTATAGCCCTCCCGAGGAAGAGTCCGACATCACGATCAGCTTTGGCGAGGCCGAGGTGTCGTTGGGCGGGCTTCCTTCTTTGCGCGAGTTTTCGCCTCCGTTGGACGCCGCCGTCTTGGCGGACGGCAGCGTGGCGGTCATTGATTCGGTGGGATATCAGGTGAAAATCGTGGGGCCGGACGGCGCGATGCTCTCCGTCTTGACGCGGGCGATTGATCCGGTCCCGGTCACTCAAGAGATGCAAGAGGCCGCCGCCCAACGGAGGCAGCAGTCTCGCAGGGAGCCCGAGGTACGAATTCGAGCTCCGGGCCGGAGCGTTCCCATGGAAGCGCTGGAGAGTTTCATGCCCAAGATCGCGACGCCGGAGATGACCTTCGCGTCAGAGGTTCCGGTTCTCAAGAACATCGCCGTGGACGGCGAGGATCGAATCTGGGTCTCGCGAACGGGAGAGGACGGATTCTCTACCGGATTGATTGATGTCCTCGCGGTGGAGGACGGATACCTGGGATCCTTGGTCTTGGAGGAGGCGACGATGCCCAGCGCATTCGGACCCTCCGGCCTGATGGCCTATATCGATCAAGACGAACTTGACGTGCAGACCGTGCGGGTGGTGCGACTCAAGAGTCTTGGGCGCGCCGAAAACTCTCCATAAAGTCGGGCCCGGAGCGGCGCGCCCGGCGCCGCGAACAGGTGGTTTCCGCCAAGGGTAAATTCCCCCATGCTCACCGTACTGGACCTCTTCGCAGGCGCGGGAGGCGCTTCGCAGGGCCTCAAAGACGCAGGCTATCGGGTTCTTGCGGCGGTCGAGGAATGGTCCGACGCGGCCAACACGTACTCCGCTAACCATCCCGAGACGCGAGTCTTGGAGGAGGATATTCGCAGCGTGGATCCAAGGACGCTGCGAGGATCGCTGGCGCTGCCTTTGGGCAGCTTGGATCTGATCGCAGCCTGTCCTCCCTGTCAGAGCTTCTCCACCTTGGGCAAAATGGATGCGGCGGATTTGCGCAGCGACCTGATCGCCGAGACCGGGCGCTTCGCTCGCGAGTTTCGTCCTGCGGCGGTTCTGTTCGAGAACGTGCTGGGCGTCGCGCGCGACCAGCGCTTTCGGCGCCTCCGGGAGGAGCTGAAGCAGATCGGGTACCGCGAGTTTCGGGCGTATGACGTGTTTGCGTCCGACTTCGGCGTTCCGCAGCGCCGCCGCCGCCTCATCGCAATCGCCTTGCGAGACGGCGTTGGTGGCGCGCTGCCTCGGGATCCGCGGGCCGACGCGCCGAAGCGTCTTACATCCATGTCAACGGACGCCGGAGAAGCGATCGACGCGGCTGGACCGATCAAGGGGACATCGGACCCTGTTCACCGCGCCCGCAGGCCGTCGCCCGTGGTCCTGGAGCGCATTCGCGCCGTCCCGCCGGGAGGAAGTCGGTTCGACCTGCCGCCGCGCCTTCAGCTTGCCTGCCACAAGAGAATCGCGCGCAAGGGGGCGTGGACGCCCTACGGGAGGATTCGCCGGAAGGGGCCGGCCCCAACGATGACGACGCGGTGCACCACGCCTTCCTGCGGGCGCTTTGTCCACCCGAGCCGCCACCGGGGCATCAGCCTGCGCGAGGCCGCCTTGCTGCAAACGTTTCCGCGGGATTATCGATTCGCGGGCAGCTACGGATCCATTGAGCGGCAGATCGGCAATGCGCTGCCCGTCAGGCTCGCGGAGGCGCTGGGGCGGGTGATCAAGCGCTGCATCGACAAAGCCGGAGAGGAGAGGGCGGCGTGAACGAGCAAAGTGGTCTGAAGTTGAAGTTCCTAGGCGCGTTGGTCGAGCAGCGCGTGGCGCAGATGTACCCGATGGGAGCGTGTACCGGGCCAGCGGCAACGACGTGACGAAATTCAAGGACTATCTTGACATAGTGACGGACTGTTACTCCAAGGAGTACCACCCTCCTCGGGTTAGCGGGATCATGATTGCGGACGGATTCACCGAAACGGCCCGTCGGCGCAGAAACCGAGACGCTCCGGGCATTCGGTCCGACTATCGCTCGCGGCAGAGAGTGATTGGCGAGACCGAACGACTGCACCAGGGGTGGCTTGCCGTGGCGACAAGGCGAGCGGACGCGATCGAGAGAGGCAAGGCTCGCTAGCCGGTCGGACGAGAGCCGATTGGGCGGCAGGGCATCCGCTTCGTGGCGGAGCCGGTATCGCGGGAGCGGTCTGGGTCAGCGTCCCCCATGCGCCATTGGACCAGACGTCCGCAAGGCGACGTTGCGGTTGGCGTTAGCTTTCCCGGAGCGGACGGGCCCGCTGAGGGCAGCGTCGCTCTGGGGCATTCTCGACCTTAATTTCATTGGCTGATCGGTCTTGTGGGCCGGACCAACGCAGCAAGTCAACGGAGCATGAGGAGTATCAGACCATGACGGAACAGTCGACAGCAGGCGCCGCGCCCGCGGACCGCGGCCGGGAACGGGCCAAGTCGCTGCAGTACTTGCAGGAAGCCGAGCGATTTTCCGCGCACAACTACTTGCCGCTTCCGGTCGTGCTTGCGCGGGGCGAGGGTCCTTGGGTCTGGGACGTGGAGGGCAACCGCTATCTGGACATGCTCTCCGCCTACTCCGCGCTCAATCAAGGGCACCTGCATCCGAAGATCGTTGACGCGGCGAAGGACCAGCTGGAGCGGCTGACCCTTACCTCCCGGGCATTCCACAACGACCAGATGGGTCCGTTTCTCCGCGAGCTGTGCGACGCGGCGGGGATGGAACGCGCCCTTCCGATGAACACCGGCGCGGAGGCCGTGGAGACCGCCATCAAGATGGTTCGCAAGTGGGGATACCTTCGGCGAGGCATTCCGGACGATCAGGCGGAGATCATCGTTTGCGAGGACAACTTCCACGGAAGAACGACGACGATCGTCGGCTTCTCGTCCGAGGAGGAGTATCGGCGAAATTTTGGACCATTTACGCCCGGATTTCGCCTGATTCCCTACGGGGATCTAGAGGCGTTGGCGGATGCCATCAACCCCAACACCGCAGGCTTCTTGGTCGAGCCGATTCAGGGCGAGGCGGGCGTGGTCGTGCCTCCGGACGGATACTTGCGCAAGGCGGCGGAGCTCTGCCGTGAGCGCGGCGTCGCCTTCATGGCCGACGAAATTCAAACGGGCCTGGGGCGTACGGGAAGGTTGTTCTGCTGCGATTGGGAGGGGGTTCGCCCCGACGTGCTGATCGTAGGCAAGGCCTTGGGCGGCGGCGTGTACCCCGTCTCTGCGGTCGTCGCCGACGCCGAGTTCATGGACGTGTTCAGGCCGGGCGATCACGGGTCGACCTTCGGGGGAAATCCGCTGGCAGCCGCAGTGGGGCGCGCCTCGCTTCAGGTGATCTTGGACGAACAACTCTCCGAAAGGTCCGACGAGGTCGGGTCGTGGTTTATGGGAGAGCTCCGGGGAGTCTCCTCCACCCATATCAGCCAAGTGCGCGGCAAAGGGATGATGATTGGCGTGGAGATCCGACGCTCCTCGGGGAAGGCCCGTCCCTTCTGCGAAGCGCTGCAGGCGAGGGGGATTCTGGCCAAGGAAACCCACGACCAGGTGGTGCGCTTTGCGCCTCCGCTGGCGATTGAGCGCGGCATTCTGGAAGCTGCCCTCCCAGATATTTCCGCAGTGCTTCGGGGCGTTGGAGTAGAAGTCGCCGCTTAGGGCCGGGCTTCCGTCCTCGGGGACGGAGCTTGGTTTTTTCGCTGGTCCGGCGCGCCGGAGGCTCGGTTTTCCGGAGCTTTGATCGTGCCTGCTTTTCCGGTGTCGATCTCGCGGACGACGCCTTCGCCGAAGAGCACCGCGCGAAGCTGGCCCAGAAGGAGCTTCTTCGCGCGCGCGTCTCTGGGGTTCAGACCGAAGTGGTTAATCAGGAGCATTTGGTGCGTCAGCCAATCGCCCCAGCAGATCGCGCAGATTTCTTCCTGAATGCGCTGGCCAAGATCGGAGCGAAACGGTGGTCGCGGCAGTCTGGACCCCAGCTTCCCGCAGCGCGCGCACGCGACCTGCGCTCCGCCTTCGCTCCCCGCCCGCCCGCCGCCGGACTCGCGGGCGTTCTCCCTTTCGTCGGACGGCGCTTCGCCGGAATTTGTTGCCATATTGGTAATGGTAACCTTTGGCGGGATTCGGGTTTCGGCAGGGGCGCCGCGCGGGCGTCCCGACGCGGACCTCAAGCTCAGGGAGGAGCCATGACCGCAAGTCGTGCCGGAGGAGGCAAGGGCGCGCCGGAAGGCGGCGGGCCCGTGCTCACCCCGGAGCAGCGCGCTCGGATCGAGAAGCGGCTTATCGAAGAGCGGCTCAAAGCCGTTCGGGCCCTTCGGAGCTTTCAGAGCCGGGCAATGCGGGAGCGGTTGTCTAGGGATTCCGCGCTGGATAACTACTCCGACCACATGGCGGACCAGGGCACCGAGTCGATGGAGATGGAGAAAGCCGCCGTCTTTGCGACAAAGGAAGGCCGCTACCTGCACCGGATTGAGGACGCGCTCCATCGCCTGTACAACGACCCGGACAACTTTGGCCGCTGTCACGCCACCGGCAATCCCATCGGCTTTGAGCGGCTGGTCGCCCTTCCCCACGCGCGCTACTGCATTGAATACAAGCGAAAGCTGGAGGGCGGAGCTCGCTAGGACGCCGCCGGATCGGCGCCGGGGCCTTTCTTGGGCCGCCTTCCCCGCGGACTGCCTAATGCCTCGGCGTCGCGCTCAAACCCCCGCTTTTGGACAATGAGGAACGACGCTTTGCGCCCTCCCGCCCCCTCCTCTCCCTCGGAAGGAACATCCATTCGACGGACTAAGATCTTCGGCACCATCGGGCCCGCAAGCAACAATCTTGAGACGCTCGCCCAGCTCATGCGCGCCGGCTTGGATGTGGCCCGCATCAACATGTCACATGGCACTCACGCCGAACACGACCGGAATATCCGTCTCATTCGGGAAACGGCGGATCGCGTGGGTCGTCCGCTCCCCATTCTCGCAGATCTTCAGGGCCCGAAGATTCGCGTCGGCAAGCTGGCCAAGCCCCTTCGCCTGAAGGATGGCGAAGTCGTCACGATCGCGCCCGCGGGCGTGGCTGAAGGCGAGGAGATCCCCAGCACCTACGACGACCTCGCGAAAGAGGTCGACTCGGGGACCCAGGTGCTATTGGACGACGGCCTGCTGGAGCTTAGCTGCCTGGACAGCGACGGCGTCCGAGCGCGCTTCGAAGTCGTTCGCGGGGGTGTGCTTGCGTCGCGAAAGGGCATCAACCTTCCGGACTTGGAGCTCCGGACCGCATCGACTACGGAAAAGGACCTGCGGGACACGGAGTTCGCTCTTGCCAGGGACGTGGAGTACGTCGGCCTAAGCTTTGTGCGCCGCGCCCGCGACGTGACGGATCTTCGGCGGCGGATAAGCGATCGCGCTTGGATCGTCGCCAAGATCGAGAAGGCCACCGCGCTGGACGAGCTGGATGAGATTCTCTACAGGACCGACGCCGTCATGGTGGCGCGGGGAGACTTGGGCGTGGAGCTCCCCTTCGCCTCCGTGCCCCTCGCGCAGAAGCGCATCATCCAGTCCGCCAACGGATCGGGCCGCCCGGTGATCACCGCGACGCAGATGCTGGAGTCGATGATCAGCTACCCCAGGCCGACCCGAGCCGAGGTCTCCGACATCGCAAACGCAGTGTTGGACGGAACCGACGCGGTGATGCTCTCGGCGGAGACGGCGGTCGGGAAATATCCCGTCAAGTCCGTCGCCGCGATGGCGAAGATCGTGGACGAGATCGAGGCGAGCGGCGTCTTGGAAGCTGGACCCAGGTACCTGACCGAGCATGGCCCCGTGATTCGCCGGGGGGCGTCCACGAAGGAGCACGCGGTAGCGCGCTCCTCCGTCAACTCCGCGCGCTCCCTGGGCGCGCCCGCCATTATCGTGATCACGCGCAGCGGGTCGACCGCGCGCCTGGTCTCCAGTTACCGACCGCCGACTCCGATCTTTGCAGTCTGCACCGAGGCGAAGGTCTACCGCCAGCTATGCGGCGTTTGGGGAGTGCGACCCGTGCTTGCCTACCCCGACGAAATCACCTACCGGACGCTGACCGACCACGGGAAGCGCGTCATCGTGGCCAACGGCACGGGAGGTCCTGGAGATCCCGTCGTCATCACGTCGGGGCTTCCCTTTCATCGTTCGGGGTCGACCAACACGATGACGGTCGAACAGCTCTAATTGCGGCTCACCTTTCTTGGGACGGGCACTTCGAGCGGCGTTCCGTTGATTGGGTGTTGCTGCGACGTCTGCCGCTCAACCGATCCCAGGGATCGACGCAGCCGCCACGCCGCGCTCGTTCAGGAGGGCGAAAGGACCCTTCTCGTCGACGCGCCTCCCGAACTTCGGCTGCAGCTGGTGGACGCCGAAGTGGACTCCGTCGACGCGCTCTTTCTCACGCATCTGCATGCGGATCACGTGCACGGACTGGACGACGCGTCCAGGGCGGGCAAGGATCGGCGAAAGGCCCTCCCGACGTACGTCGGAGAGGACATGACGGAGGGGCTGGGGCAGCGCTTCGCGTATCTGCTGCACGGGAGGCTGAGTGTCCTTTGCTACCGGGAAGGAGAGCCGTTCAGTCCGCTGGGCGGAGAGGTCCTCACTCCCTTTCGCGTGGCGCACACCGAGGATCCGACGTACGGATTTAGGATCGGCGAACTCGGCTACGTCACCGACGCCAAGCGAATACCCCGGCTCGGCATGGAGCTTCTCGAAGGCGTAGAAACGCTGGTCTTGAATGCCCTGTGGTGGACACGCGCGCATTCTCGCCACTTTAACATCGAAGAGGCCGTGGGCGTGGCCAGAGAGCTGTCGGCCAAGCAGGTGTACCTGACGCACCTTTCGCACCGGGTTAAGCACTCCCGTCTCCTGCGCGATCCCAGGCTTCCGGACTTCGTGCGCCCCGCCTTCGATGGACTCACTGTCGAGATCGGGGGTTAGCTCGAAAGCGGGGGCCCGCCGCGTTCTTCTGGACTACGGAAGGGCTCGGCCAAGCGCGCTGACCACGGACGGGAAGGAGCTGGACGAACTGCTGCGCTTGGGCTCCGCGCCCCTGGAGCGGGCTCGCGCCGCAATGAAGTCCAAGACGGGGGAGGCATCCGCCGTGCTCGCGCTGCCGGAAGAGCGGCGCCTCTTTGAGGATGTCCAGAGACAAGCGGAGAGGGCGCCGCCGGACACGCGCGCTCTCGTCGTGATGGGCATGGGCGGATCGACGCTGGGCGCAATGGCGCTTGCGGATGGCCTTCTGGACCCGGCGTGGAACCACTTGGGGCCTGAGGCCCGGAAGGGGAGGCCCCGCGTCTTCTTCTGCGACAACCCCGATCCCTCCAGTCTGGCCGCGCTCCTGTCGATCCTTGACCCCGCGCGCTCTCTCGTGAACGTAGTGAGCAAGTCCGGGACGACGACGGAGACGCTTGCCTTCGCCATGATCGCGCGACAGTGGCTTCGGGACGCTCTACCTCCGAGGGATGCGAGGAGGCGCGTCGTCGCGACGACGGGAGACTTCTCCAGCCCCCTGGGCGCGATGGCCGCCCGGGAGGGATGGGATACCCTTGGCGTGCCGGCGCGAGTCGGAGGGCGCTTTTCGGTGTTGACTCCAGTGGGGCTGTATCCCGCCCAGCTCTTGGGGATGGATCTTCGCGCCCTGCGCTTGGGCGCGGCGCGGATGCGCGCGCGATGCCTCAGGCCGGAGTTCAGAGAGAATCCGGCGGCCGTGCTCGCGACGCTCCTCCATGCCTGGGACCGAATGGAGAAGCGGGGCGTCCAAATCCTGATGCCCTATGCGGATCGACTCGCGCGGTTTGCGCAGTGGGTCGTGCAGCTCTGGGCGGAGTCGCTCGGGAAGTCGAAGGACGGCGAAGCGGCGCTTTTGCCTTCGGGTCCTTCGCCGGCTCCGGCGCGCGGCGCCACCGATCAGCACTCCCGGCTGCAGCTGTGGATGGACGGCCCGCCCCGCAACGTGATCGTCTTCATCGAACTCTCGGCTCTAGGGGCGGATCTTCGAATTCCGGCCTCCAGCGACCGCCGCTTGGCGCACCTGGGCGAGCACGCCCTGGGCGAGCTCCTGAGGAGGCAGCGGCTTGCGACCGCCGAGGCGCTGCATCGCGCCGGGACCCCAAGTCTTCTGCTGAAGATCCGGAAGTGGGATGCGGAGGCGATGGGAGAGCTGATCATGCTCTTTCAGACGGCCACGCTCTACGCGGCCGCGCTATACGGCGTCAATCCCTTTGACCAGCCAGGCGTCGAATTGGGGAAGAGGTTGACGCGGGAGCTCCTGAAGGGAGGCGCGCCTGATTGGCCAGGCGGCTCAAGCGCGGAGAGGTGGACCGTCGATTAGGCGCAGCCGCGCTCCCAGGCGCTCTCGGGTCTTGGCGCGACTCTACGGCATTACATTGACGTTGGGCAGCGTGCTCAAAGTCTCATGACGCGGCAAAAGGAGGATGTGATGGCGGACAACAATCGTTCCCGGGATTCCCTGGTGCCGGCGTTCCTGCTGGGCGCCGTTGTTGGCGCGGGGCTCGCGCTACTCTTTGCTCCCCGCGACGGCGAGGCCGTCCAGCAGGGAATTCGAAGGCAGGCGAAGCGGCTTGGCTCCGCGGCGGGAAGGACGCTTCGCGAGGCGGGCGGAGGCATTAAGGAAATCGCGGACAGAACGCTGGAGGGCGTCCGCGACTCCATCGCGCAGCGCGCGGGTTCCAGAGAGGGGGTCGACGAAGAGGCGCGAAAGACCCGCGCCGAGCTTGAGGCGAAGCTAGAGCGCACAAAGGCGCGCCGGCGCGAGGATCCGGAGCAGGCGGCCTCCGAAGGCGAAGCGCCGGTCCCGGCCGAGGCCTAATGCGGATCTTTCTGGATACCGCGAATCTAGACGAGATTCGCGAGGTCGCGCGCTGGGGGATTCTCTCCGGCGTGACCACGAATCCCTCGCTTCTCGCGAAGGAAGAGGGCGCGGACTTCGAGGGTACGATCCGAGAGATCGCCAAGCTGGTGGGCGGTCCCATCAGCGCGGAGACGGTATCCGAGGATGCGGACGGCATGGTACGGGAGGGGGTCCGATTCGCCGCGTGGCATCCCAACGTCATTGTCAAGGTGCCCGCGACCCCGCAAGGACTGGAAGCCGTGGCCCGCCTTAAGCGGAAGGGGATCCGAACGAACGTGACCCTTGTATTCAACGCCAATCAGGCGTTGATGGCCGCGCTGGCGGGCGCCTTCGTCGTGTCGCCATTTATCGGACGGGTTGACGACATGTCGCACGACGGCATGGAGCTGATCGAGGAAATCGCGGAGATCTTCCAGGGCAGCCCCGAGATCGACACGCAGATTCTCGCGGCCTCGATCCGCCGGCCCAGGGACGTAATCGACGCGGCGCTCGCGGGCTCCGACATCGCGACCTGTCCCTACGACGTGCTAAAGAAGGCGATTAAGCACCCGCTGACGGACCAGGGCATGGCGTCCTTTCTCGCGGACTGGAGGAAGCGGGAGCTTCGGATCGCGGGCGACGGCGGCTAGGAGCCCTGGTCGTGCCGGCGGCGTGGGTTTGGGGTCGAAGGCTCTTTTCCGGCGTGGTCTTCGTTATCGCGGCGGCTTGTCCCAAGGAGAGCCTCCTTGCTCAGACGCCGGGAGACTTCGGCCGGCCGGCGGGCAAGCCGCGCATTGAACTCGCAAGGCCTCTTCTGGGGATTGACGGGCCCCACGTGCTGGTACACCTGACGACGAACCGGGTCTATATGGTGGAAGGGACCGAGGTGCTCTGGTCCGCGCCTGCGGGAACCGGAACGGGTTTTCGCCTCTCGGGGGCGGGCCAAGCTTGGGACTTTGCGACGCCCAAGGGGATCTTTCGCATTCGCCGCAAGGAAAAAGATCCGGTATGGATCGCCCCGGACTGGTACTTCGTGGAGCGCGGGCGCAACGTGCCCCCTCAAGGCGATCCCTCTCGCCGTATGCCCGGGCAGATGGGCAACACCGCGATCTACTTGGGCGACGGCATCGCCATTCACGGGACGAGCAGGCCCGAGTTGCTCCTCGTGGATGATCCAGAGGAGCGCAGGGTATCCCACGGCTGCATCAGGCTGACCAACGAAGCCGCCCGGGAGCTATACCATATGGTAGATGTGGGGATGCCCGTTCTGATCTATTGAGCGACTCCGATTCGCGATCTCGAAAAGTCGTCGCAACCAACCGCAAGGCGCGCCGAAACTTCTCCGTGTTGGAGCGGGTCGAAGCGGGCTTGGTCCTGAAGGGCACGGAGGTGAAGTCGCTTCGGGCCGGAAACGTGGCGTTCAGGGATGCGTACGCGGCGGCGGTTGCCGGGGAGGTTTGGATTCGAAACCTCTACATCGGGCCCTACGAGTCGGGCGGCAGGTGGAACCACGATCCGTCGCGGCCGAGGAAGCTCTTGCTTCACAAGCGCGAGATCCTGCGCTTGATCGCCGCATCGGAGCAGAAGGCGCTCGCCTTGGTGCCGCTGGACCTCTACTTTCGGAAGGGAACGGCGAAGGTCACGCTGGCGCTGTGCAGGGGGCGGACGCACCGGGATCGGCGCGAGGAGCTGAGACGCCGGACGATGGAGCTCGAAGCGAAGCGCGCCATGAAGGAGCGGCGGTGAGGGCCCTCCCCCGGGCCTTCGGCGTCGAGTTTTCGAGCGAGGTGCTCCTCGCCGCCGGGACCTGCGGCTTCGGCGAGCCCGTTGTGGAGACGATCGGCGTAAACGCCGTTGCCGGACTGGTCACGAAGTCGATCACGCTCCGCCCGCGGAAAGGGAATCCCGCGCCCCGCGTCGTGGAGCTTGCGCATGGAATGGTGAACTCCGTAGGCCTTGCGAATCCCGGGGTCCTTGCCGTGAAGGAGCAGCGGCTCCCCTGGATGCGCAAACATCTACCCAAGATGCATGTCTTTTGCTCCGTCGCCGGCTCAAGGGACGAGGAGTATGTTCGCGTAATCCGCGAGCTGGACGAGGAGGAGGGGTTTCTGGGCTACGAGCTCAACCTCTCTTGTCCGAACGACGCGTCGAAGGGTCCTAGGCCCCTCTGCATGGATCCGGGACAGCCTCAGGGCGTGGTTGCGCGCGCGCGCAAGGCCACGTCTAGGCCTCTCCTCGCGAAACTCGCTCCAAACGATCCGGATATCGGAGAAACGGCCCTTCGGGCGGCTGAAGCGGGGGCTGACGGCATCGTCGCGGTCAACACCCAGCCAGCTCGCGCGCCGGCGTCGCCGGGCGAGCGCTCCCTAGGACAGGGAAGCGGCGGAATGAGCGGTCCCGCGCTCTTGCCGGCGGGGCTTGAGGCGGTGCGCCGGATCGCCGAACAAGTCGACATTCCCATCGTCGGCGCAGGGGGCATATTCAGCGCGGCCAATGCCCGAGCGTACCTTGCGAACGGCGCCGCTCTAGTGCAGGTAGGGAGCGCATCCTTGGCGGATCCCAGGTGCGCCGCGAGAATCGCCCGCCGCCTGGGCGCGGAGAGATCTCGACCGTGAGGGATCGAATCATTGTGGCGCTGGACCGCATGGACGCGCGCGGCGCTTTGGATATCGTGGACCGGCTAGGGAGCGCATGCAGCTTCTACAAGGTGGGGCTTGAGCTCTTTGTTCGCGCGGGCCCGGACATCGCGCGGGAGCTGTCGAGGCGAAAAAAGCGCGTTTTCCTCGACCTGAAGCTGCACGACATCCCCGCGACCGCGGCTGCCGCAGCGGCTGCCGTCTCGCGCATGGGGTGCGAGCTTCTCACGCTGCATGCCCTGGGAGGGGTTAGGATGATGCGGGCTGCGCGCGATTCCGTCGCGAACGGACTCGCGCTTTTGGGCGTGACCCTCCTTACCTCTATTGATTCCAGCGAAGCCGCGTTGATCTTTGAGCGAGCCGGCGCGGACGCGAAGTCGGAGGCGGTACGGCTGTCCAGGCTCGTTGCGCAGGCGGGCCTTTCCGGAGCCGTTTGCTCCGTCCGAGAGGTCCGCCTCGTGCGCAAGGAGCTGGGCGCCGGCGCGGTGATCGTCACGCCCGGGATACGCCCGCCAGGCGCGCGTTCGGACGACCAGAGGCGTACGGGTACCGCTCGAGAGGCCTTTGCCTTGGGCGCGAGCTACGTGGTGGCGGGACGCGCGGTCACGGCGGCGCCCGATCCTGGGGCCGCCTTTGAAGCCCTTTTGGAGGGTCCGTAGCGGTCGTGCTCCGTCTTCACGATTCGCTCCAGGGGAAGGTCCTGCCCTTCCGGCCTCAGGACCCGGACCGCGTCCGGGTGTACGGCTGCGGACCGACGGTGTACGACTTTGCGCACATCGGCAACTTTCGCGCTTTCGTGTTCTACGATGTTCTGCACCGCCACCTCCGGGGGCTTGGGTACGGCGTCGAATTCGTGATGAACTTCACGGACGTGGACGACAAGACGATTGGCGGAGCAGTGGCCGCGGGCTGCAGTCTCGCGGAGCACACGCCGCAGTTTGAGGAGGCTTTTCTGCGCGACTCCGCGACGCTGGGCATCTTGGAGGCGACCCGCAGGCCCAGGGCCACGGAATTCATCTCGGAGATGAAGCGTTTTGTGGAGCGTTTGATCGACAAGGGCCACGCGTATCAAGCGACCGACGGATCGGTGTACTTTCGGGTCTCTACCGTTGAGGAGTACGGCAGATTTGCGCCGGAGCGCGCGATGGAGGATGTCCGTTCTCGAATCGGCGAGGATGCGGGCAAGGAGGACCCAAGGGACTTTGCGTTATGGAAGGCGGCGCGCGAGGAGGACCTAGAGGCGAACGCGGCGTGGTCCTCGCCTTGGGGCGAGGGAAGGCCGGGCTGGCACTTGGAGTGTTCGGTGATGGCGACCGAGCTCTTGGGCGCGACGGTCGACATCCACCTGGGCGGCGAAGACTTGGCCTTTCCGCACCATGAGAACGAGATCGCGCAGTCGGAAGGGGCGACGGGCGCGCGGTTCGTGAATTACTGGCTGCACGTCAAGCATCTCAAGCTGGACAGGCGGAAGATGGCAAAGTCGCGCGGCAATTTTCTGACCGTTCCCGGCGTGCTTGAGCGCGGGCATTCGCCCGCCTCCCTTCGGTGGCTGCTTCTCGCCACGCACTACCGCCGAACGCTGAGCTTCAGCGAGGCCGGCCTTGGGGAGGCGAGGCAGCAGGTCCAGCGGCTCTTGAATCTCCACCGGCGAATCACGGACGCTCCCGAGGGGGATGGTCCGCCTCTGGCCGAGGTCGCTTCCTCGGGGCGACGCTCCTTTCGGCAAGCGATGAACGACGACCTCAATACGCCTCGGGCGATCTCCGCGCTTTGGACAATGGCGCGCCGGGTGAATGCGCGACTGGACGAAGGCGCCGGGATTTCGAGCGAGGACCGCACGGAGCTCTTAGCTGCGTTGGCGGAGATGGACGCGGTCTTAGGGGTGCTGGATCTTGCCCGAAGCGCGAGTTCGGCGACTGCGGACAAAGCGCTTGAGATCGACGCGCTGGTCGGCGCGCGCGCTGCGGCAAGGGCGCGCCGCGACTTTAAGCGCGCGGACGCGATTCGGCGCCAGCTGGACGCCATGGGCGTCCAGCTGCAGGATTCTCCTTCGGGCACGCGGTGGACGCTGGTGGATTAGTCGTCTCTTGGCCAGGGGTCGACGTTTCTTCATGCAGTCTCTTTTGCGCGCGGCCTCCGGCGGCGACGAATCGTCTGGAAGCGGATACTCATACTTTCTCGAAGGGACGCGAAAGGCTGCATATACGCCATCCGGCCCGGGACCGTCGCCGTAGAGCAACGGCGCGTCCGCCGGCAAGCTCCGATGTAACTTTCGCTAGGTCTGTCTTCGCGCGCGACGCGCTGCTGGCGTAGCTCAGATGGCCAGAGCAGCTGATTTGTAATCAGCAGGTCCGGGGTTCGAGTCCCCGCGCCAGCTTCTTCCAAACGAGGCTCCCGCTCAACTTGGAACGGGAAGCGGAAGCGCAGCGCCGGCGATCAAGAAGCTCGTGGTTGCAGTCTCGGCCCGTGCGGGGAGCAGCGGTTTCTTGGAGGATCGCGAGCGCGCCGGCATCGGCGGGCGTTCTGCCGCGCGCTTGCGGATGCGCCCGATCCTTCAACGCTGCGCGACCAAGCGCGCGACTTGGGCTCTGGGTTCGCGGACGAATCAACGGGACTGGACGCGGTCCTCGGGCGCGACGATGTCCGTGAGAGCCGCGTCTTCCAGGAGCTCCCCAATGCCGGTCCAGTCCCCGGGCTCGTTCGCTTGGAACGAGATTCCGAGTCTTTTCCAATACGGAAATGAGCCCGAACTGGGGTGAGGTTGTGCGGAGGTGAGGGGGCTTGATTCCGGGGCTTGGGACGGGTGGGTGCATGGGCACTTTAATAGGCGGAATGGGGGAGCGCAACGCCGGTGGTCGGTGCGGGATCGAGCGTTTGTGGCGTTCGTGCGGATTCGGTGGATTCCGTGGAGTTTTGGAAAAAACGATGCTTCAGGATCGACGGAGAGGCGCGAGCGGAGGCCGACCGGACCTTTACCCTTCGAGAAATCGGCGCTTTCGGAGCGTCCAGACGGATTCCGGCGCCGGGGTTTGGATGTTGTCCGGATCTTCGACGCCGGCTATTTCGCTGGCGGGTGGAGCCGTCCGGGAGTTCCGGGCATCGAGCCGAAGGACCCTCCCACAGTCCGCAGGCCGAGGCCCGGGCGGCGAAGCCGCAAGGCCATGCGGTCGGCCCTGTCCGGGCTGCCGGCTATGCGCCGGGGGCCGGAGGTCCACCTCCCCCTGTCAGCGTCTGTTGACGTTGATGCGCGCCCGAGCCCGAGGTCTGCGGAAACGGCGGGAAATCGAGGGCGCGCCGCTTCGGTTCCGTCGCCGCGTCAGGCGTGCGGATTCGGTGGATTTGGTCGGATTTTGGAAAAACGGATGCCTCAGGATCGACGGAGAGGCGCGAGCGGGGGCCGACCGGACCTTTACCCCTCGGGAAATCGGCGCTTTCGGAGCGTCCAGACGGATTCCGGCGCCGGGGTTTGGATGTTGTCCGGATCTTCGACGCCGGCTATTTCGCTGGCGGGTGGAGCCGTCCGGGAGTTCCGGGCATCGAGCCGAAGGACCCTCGAACAGTCCGCAGGCCGAGGCCCGGGCGGCGAAGCCGCAAGGCCATGCGGTCGGCCCTGTCCGGGCTGCCGGCTATGCGTCGGGGGCCGGAGGTCCGCCTCCCCCTGTCAGCGTCTGTTGACGTTGATGCGCGCCCGAGCCCGAGGCCTGCGGGAACGGCGGGAAATCGAGGGCGCGCCGCTTCGGTCCGTCGCCGCGTTAGGCGCGCGGAGCGAGTCTGATGAGGCGGAAGAGCGCGGCGCGCGCCTTCTGCACGCCCTCGGCGGCTTCGAGGTCGTCCTCCCGCATGGCGAGGCGTTCGAGCGATTCGAGGGAGACGCCGGGCTTGAGGAAACGCTCGGCGTCCTCGATCGACTTGAACTTGTCGAAGGGCGTGGCGACGTCCTCCTGCCGGTAGCTGCGCTTGACCCTGCCGTTTGCCCCGACGGTCTCCGTCGGGAAGAGACAGGGCCGGTGGTAGTTCAGGAAGCTCGAGAGCCGGTCGAGGTACGCATTGACGGGCGGGACGAGTTCGCGCGAGACGTGGAGCCTTCCCAGCCATTTGCGGACGATGCTGCCGTTTTTCGACTCGACGAGGCCGTTGTCGTTCGAGCGTCTGGGCCTCGACTTCGTGAAGGAGCCGACGTGCAGGCTGTTGAGCATGTCGGCGACGCGGCGGTTGATGTACTCGCTGCCGTTGTCGGCGTGGAAGCCTTCGACGCGGAAGGGGAAGGCCGCGAGCAGCCGCTCGAGGCAGGGGATCAGGAAGTGGTGCGTGACGCGGGGCACGGCGCCCAGGTGCTCGAACTGAGTGACCTCGTCGACGATGTTGATGACGTAGACGCCCTTTTCGCCGTCCCTGTCGCCCAGATGGACGGTGTCGACGCGCAGGTAGCCGGGCTTTCCGTCGGGTCTGGGCTTGCGTCGGGCGGCGATGGGCACGCCGTTGCCTTTCGTTCCCCGGAAGGTCAGGCGTCTCATGCGGTAGGCTCTTTGCTTGCGGAGGTTGTAGATGTGGCCGTTCGAGATGCCGGCGAGCCGCTTGAAGCGCTTCCTTCCGTGGACGTGGTACAGGCGGTGGAGCATCGCCTTCGCAGCGGGGCCCGAAAGCTGGCCCGTGGCTTCGTCGACCTTGGCGAGTCGAGCGACGTCGTAGCCGGTGTAGCGGCGGTCGAAGGCGTTGGCGGGCGGCTTGCGGCGACGGTCGCGGATGCGTCCGGTTTTGCGGTGCTGCGCCACGAGGCGAGTGACTTGAGCCCGGGAAAGGCCCGTCACCTTCTCGATGAAGCGCTTCACGAGGCTCTTGCCGGGCCTCGGCAGGCGGTGGTGGTACTCGAAGCGGACCAGGGTTTCGACGATGAAGCGGTAGGCTTCGGCGCGGTCCCTCGAGGGCACGGTGTCCGTCGCAGCCGTGCCTTTGAGGAACTCCTGGATCTGCTTCAGAGTGCGGATTCGTTTAATGCGGAGCGACATGACCATCCTCCATGATCGCTACGCCCCGGCTTCGGGCTCACTTCCCGCTGGAAACCGACTCCGCGTTCGGGCTCATTTCCCGTTGGACAAGACTTTCCGTGGACAGGACGCTGCCCTTCGTGTACATTTCTCTGCTATGGTTGGAGCGAATGTCCGGTCGGACTCCGGTCCCGGGCGCGGAGACTAGGATAGGGGGCGGATGAATCCGGTGGGGTACCGAAGCGGCCAAACGGGGCAGACTGTAAATCTGCTGGCGCACGCCTACGTAGGTTCGAATCCTACCCCCACCACTGTCTTCGAGCGAAGCTCGGGGGCGCGCGGGAGTAGCTCAGTTGGCTAGAGCATCAGCCTTCCAAGCTGAGGGTCGCCGGTTCGAGTCCGGTCTCCCGCTCTATTCCGGTCGGCTTCCGACCGGGGGTGTTCGCGTGGGCGGCGCCGCTCTTGGGCGGAGTCGCTCCGGTAGCTCAGTGGCAGAGCGCTTCCTTGGTAAGGAAGAGGTCGCGGGTTCAATCCCCGCCCGGAGCTTCGCAAGGAGGATCACGACGGCCGCGGGTTGGTCGGCACTTCAACTAGGGGGAGGGTAAGGGGCGATGGCGAAGGGGGTATTCGAGCGGACGAAGCCGCATGTGAATGTGGGGACGATTGGGCATGTGGATCATGGGAAGACGACGTTGACGGCTGCGATCACGATAACGCAGGCGAAGCGTCATGGGGGTGAGGCGGTGGCGTTTGACGAGATAGACAAGGCGCCGGAGGAGCGGGAGCGTGGGATAACGATAGCGACGGCGCATGTGGAGTATGAGACGGAGGCGCGTCATTATGCGCATGTGGATTGTCCGGGTCATGCGGATTACGTGAAGAACATGATTACGGGGGCGGCGCAGATGGATGGGGCGATATTGGTGGTGAGTGCGGCGGATGGGCCGATGCCGCAGACGCGGGAGCATATTTTATTGGCGCGGCAGGTGAATGTGCCTCATGTGGTGGTGTTTTTGAACAAGGTGGATTTGGTGGATGACGAGGAGTTGTTGGAGTTGGTGGAGTTGGAGGTGCGGGAGTTATTGAGCGAGTATGGGTTTCCGGGGGATGACGTGCCGGTGGTGATGGGGAGTGCGTTGGGGGCGTTGGAGTCTGGGGGCGAGGGGGAGGCGGCGGAGTGTGTGCGGGAGTTAATGGAGGCGGTGGACGGGGCGATTCCGGAGCCGGAGCGGGATGTGGACAAGCCGTTTTTGATGCCGGTGGAGGATGTGTTTTCGATTACGGGTCGTGGGACGGTGGCGACGGGGCGTGTGGAGCGTGGGGTGGTGAAGAAGGGTCAGGAGGTGGCGATAGTGGGGATGGGTGCGGATCGGAGGACGGTGGTGACGGGTGTGGAGATGTTTCGGAAGTTGTTGGACGAGGGTCGCGCGGGGGACAATGCGGGGTTGTTGTTGAGGGGGGTGGGGAAGACGGAGGTGAGGCGAGGGCAGGTATTGGCGGTGCCGGGGTCGATAGAGCCGCACACGAAGTTTCGGGCGGAGGTGTATGTATTGACGAAGGATGAGGGTGGGAGGCACACGCCGTTTTTCGATGGATATCGGCCGCAGTTTTATTTTCGGACGACGGATGTGACGGGGTCTGCGGCGTTGCCGGAGGGTGTGGAGATGGTGATGCCTGGGGACAACGTGCAGATGGAGGTGGAGTTGATCACGCCGATAGCGATGGAGCGGGAGCTGCGATTTGCGATTCGGGAGGGAGGTCGGACGGTCGGGTCCGGCGTCGTCACCGAAATCATCGAATAAGCGCCTCTTTTCCCGACTTTCCCGAGCCGAACGAACGCCATGGCTGCCGCCAACTCGCAGCGGACTTCTTGGATCGACGCCGTGCGCTTGTTTTTTAACGAGTGCGTCGGCGAGATGCGCAAGGTGACGTGGCCCGACCGCGAGCAGCTGCGCAACGCGACGTGGGTGGTGATTCTCTTCACGATGCTCATCTCGCTGGTGATCTGGATCATGGACGTCATCTCCCGAGCGGTGATCGTCGACTTCATCATCGGCATCTTTACATGAGCGAAGAGTCGCGCTGGTACGCGCTTCAGGCGTACTCGGGCCGCGAGCGCAAGATCGAGCGCCTGTTGAACGATCTCATCGAGGGGGAGTCCGGGAGCGCGGACGCCGACACGGGAGTGCTGGAAGTTCTGGTGCCCACGCAGGAGGTGGTGGAAATACGCGGCGGAAAGCGCCGCACCGTGACCAAGCGGCTCTACCCCGGGTACATCCTCGTACGGCTCTCCGTTACCTTGGACGGCGGCGGACGGGTGAAGCTGAGTCGGCACAGCCGGAACTCGGTAACCAGCGTGCAGGGCGTAATTCGCTTTGTAGGCGAGGGCGAGGATCCCAGCCCTCTTTCGGAAAACGAGATGCGCCGCATCTTGGGGATCGAGGAGAAGGAGGCCGACAGCGAGCGGCAGGAGGCGCCGTTTCGCGTTGGCCAGAGCGTGGATGTCGTCCAGGGGCCCTTCACCGACTTTTCGGGCGTGGTGCAGGAGGTGCAGGCGGATAAGGGCAAGGCGCGCGTGGACGTGACGCTCTTCGGCCAACCCACCTCGGTTTTGCTGGACTTTACCCAGCTCAAGGGCCTCTAGGGCGGACGAGAAAGCGGCATGGCGAAGAAAGTCATCGGGTTTGCGAAGCTCCAGATCTTGGGGGGTCGCGCCAACCCGGCCCCTCCCGTGGGCCCCGCGCTGGGCCAGCACGGCGTCAACATCATGGAGTTTTGCAAGCAGTTCAATCACCGTACCCAGGCCGATGCCGGGACGCTGATTCCCGTGGAGATCACCGTTTACGCGGACCGGTCGTTCTCCTTTATCACGAAGACTCCGCCGGTCTCCTTTCTCATTCTGAAGGCCCTAGGGATCGAGAAGGGGTCCGCAAAGCCTCACGCGGACAAGGTGGCGAAGCTGACTCAAGACCAGCTGAAGGAGATCGCCGGGGTGAAGCTCCGCGACCTGAATACGACGGATGTCAGCGCCGCCATGAAGATGGTCGCAGGGACCGCTCGGTCGATGGGCATCGAAGTTCACGGCGAAATCGAGGCGTAGGCTGGCGGCGGCGCGAAGCGGCGGTCCACACGGGAGCTGTCTGCGGAGAGTGCAAAGACACCACGGAGAGGTTGGAAATGCCTAAGAGGGGCAAGAAATACTCGAGCGCGCGCGCGTCCATCGACCGCGCCGAGCGGAGACCGCCGGCCGATGCCTTGGCGCGCGTCCGGGAGATGGCCTTTGCGAACTTCGACGAGAGCGTGGAGGTAGCGGCCAATCTCGGCGTGGATCCTCGCAAGGCGGACCAGATCGTTCGCGGCACCGTAGCGCTTCCTCACGGAACCGGGCGCAGCGTGTCGGTTCTCGTGATCTGTCAGGGCGAACGGGAGCGCGAAGCCGAGGAGGCCGGCGCCGACTACGTCGGGACCGAATACGTTGATCGCATCAAGGACGGTTGGCTGGACTTCGATGTCTGCGTCGCCACCCCGGACATGATGCGCGTCGTGGGACCGCTGGGGCGCATCTTGGGACCGCGCGGCCTAATGCCCACGCCCAAAGCAGGCACCGTCACCTTTGACGTCGGCCCTGCGGTTAGGGAGATCAAGGCGGGGAAGATCGAGTACCGCGTGGATCGCACTGGAAACGTGCATGCGGCGATCGGGAGGGTCTCCTTTGACGTGCCGAAGTTGGAGGAGAACCTGCGCGAATTCATGGCGGCCGTGCTGCGCGCCAAGCCCGCCGCCGCGAAAGGCACATATGTTCGAAGCCTGACGGTCGCAAGCACGATGGGCCCTGGAGTTCCCGTCGATCCAAACGCCTTGACGAGGAGCGTTGGATGACGAGAGCGGAAAAGCAGACGTTCATCGAGGAGTTCAAGGGGCGGATAGAACGCTCCGAAGCCGTGTACCTGACCGACTTTACCGGCTTGGACGTCAAGGCAATGACGGAGCTTCGGCGTCGGGTGCGGGAATCCGGGGGAGAGTACGTCGTGGTCAAGAACCGGATCGTCATGCGCGCCTTCGAGCAAGCGGAGTGGCCGGATCTGTCCGAGTACTTGCGCGGCCCGACCGGAGTCGTCCTAGGTCTGGACGAGGCGGCGGGGTCGGCGCGCGCCGTCAAGGACTTCGCCCAGGATCACGACAAGAAGCCATCCTTCAAGGCCGGCGTCTTGGAACGGACCTTGGTGGATTCCGATGCCATCCAGCGCATCGCGGACCTTCCGTCCCGAGAAGAGCTGTTGGCGCAGCTCGCGGGCCTCATGGACGGGATCCCCGCAGCGCTGGTCCAAGCGGTTCAAGGCAAGGTGCAAGAGTTCGCGGGACTCCTGGACGCGCTCCGGGAGCAGCACGACGAGACCACCGGTTAGAAACGCGCCCGGTCCGCCGGGGCACACCACTTCTATAGGAGCGATTTGCAATGGAAAGCAAACACGACCAACTGTTGGACCAGATCGGAAACATGAAGCTGCTGGAGCTGGTAGACTTCATAGACGCCTTCAAGACGCGCTTCAACGTGACGGCCGTCGCGGCGGCGGCGGCCCCGGCTGCGGGAGGCGTCGAAGCGGCGCCCGAGGAAGAGCAGACGGAATTCGACGTCATCTTGGAGAGCTTCGGCGCGAAGAAGATCCGCGTCATCAAGGTCGTGCGAGAGATTACCTCTCTCGGCCTAAAAGAGGCGAAGGCATTGGTCGAGAGCGCGCCGACCGCCGTGAAGGAGGCGGTGAGCAAGGAGGAGGCGGAGGCGCTCAAGGCAAAGTTCGAGGAAGTCGGCGCCGCGGCTGCCGTCAAATAGCTCGAGGCTGACAGCCGCAGGCGATCCCTCAAACAAGTCGTTCCGAATTTCGGCGCGCGGACCCGCACTCAACCTATTCGGCGGGACCGGCGCCGCTTCCGCCGCGGGGAGGGCTGCGGCATCGCAGCGAGAATCGGCAGGTCCGCGAATTCCAGTGGAGGCTCTCTAGGTGAGCATGGAGAATAATGTCAGGCCGCAGCTGAATTTTGCCAGCCTGCGGAGTCCGATGGATGTCCCGAACCTTCTGGACATCCAGCTCCGGTCCTTTGACCGGCTGGTGGGCGGCGAGAAGAACAAGAAAGATCAAGAGGATTGGGAGTTCGCGATTGACCGCGTCTTCCGCGACATCCTCCCGGTGGAGTCGCCCGACAAAAAGCTCACGCTGGACTACGTCTCGTGCAGCTTGGGCCAGCCGAAGTACTCCGTAGAGGAGTGCATTGAGCGAGACATGACGTACCAGACCCCGCTCAAGGCGAAGCTTCAGCTCACCGTCTGGAGCAAGAAGCCGCGCGGAAAGCCAAGGGCCCCCAAGTACATCATTGAGAAGGAGGTGTACCTGGGCGACCTCCCTCGGATTACGGAGCTTGGCACCTTCGTGATCAACGGGGCGGAGCGGGTGGTCGTGAGCCAGCTTCATCGGTCTCCCGGAGTGGTATTCGAGGAGGTCGTGCACGCAAACGGGTCGCGTCTTCCCAAGGCGAGGGTCATTCCTTTTCGCGGTTCGTGGATCGAGTTCACCATCGACATTCACGGCGTCTGCTACATCCACATTGATCGGAAGAAGAAGTTCCCGGTTACGGCGATGCTCCGGGCATTGGGGTATGGAGAGGACGGCGACATCTACAAGTGCTTCTTCAGCGCCGCCCAGATGGAGCTTGCGGACGATCCCGAGCTCGCGCGCAGCTTAGAGGGCCGCACTTTGGCGGAGGAGATCACCGGCCCGGATGGCGAAGAGGTGCTCGCCGAGGAGTCGGAAACGCTGACCGAGGAGCTGCTGGAGAAGCTCATTCGGGCCGAAGTCGGCTCGGTTTGGGTCTACGTGCCCCCCAAAAAGCCCAAGGAGCGGGTGAATCCGATCATCCGCAACACCTTGGCGAAGGATCCCACGACCAACGAAGAGCACGCGCTGAGGGAGATCTACTCTCTCCTTCGCTCCGGCGAAGCGCCGAAGACTGCGCGGGGCTTGAAGATGGCTCGAACTGCGATTGAGTCCGCGTTCTTCGACTCCAGCCGCTACGACTTGGGCAGGGTGGGTCGGTACAAGATCAATCAGCGCTTGGGGATGAACGCGCCACTCAGCGACACCGTGCTTCGCAGGGATGACTTCGTCGCGATCCTGAAGGAGCTGATGCGCCTTTCAGACGGCAAGGGCTCGACCGACGACATCGACCACCTAGGGAATCGAAGGGTTCGCACGGTCGGGGAGCTCATCGCCAGTCAGTTCTCGCTGGGTCTCTTCCGCATGGCTCGCTTGGTGAGGGAGCGCATGAGCGCGGTGCGCGACACCAGCCGCATCAATATTGACGACCTCGTGAATGCGCGAAGCGTCTCGGCCGTGATTCAGACCTTCTTCGGGTCTTCGCAGCTGAGTCAATTCATGGACCAGACCAACCCGCTCGCGGAGATGACGCACAAGCGGCGTCTATCGGCGCTGGGCCCGGGCGGACTCACCCGGGAGCGAGCGGGCTTTGAGGTCCGGGACGTCCATTATTCGCACTACGGTCGGATGTGTCCCGTTGAGACGCCTGAAGGCCCCAACATCGGACTGATCTCTTCGCTCGCCACCTACGCGCGCGTCAATGAGCTGGGCTTTGTGGAGACCCCCTACCGCAAGGTGATCGACGGTCGCGTCACGGACGAAATCGCGTGGCTCAACGCGAGCGATGAGCGAGAGTCCACGATCGCCCAAGCCAACGCGCCTCTGCTTGAGGATGGGTCCTTCAAGAGGGAACGGGCGCTCTGCCGAAAGCTGGGCGACTTTCCCTTGGAGCGACCGGAGAACATCGACTATATCGACGTGGCGCCCGAGCAGCTCGTGTCGGTGGCGGCGGCGATGATTCCCTTTTTGGAGCACGACGACGCCAACCGGGCGCTGATGGGGTCGAACATGCAGCGCCAGGCGGTCCCCCTCCTGTACACCGACGCCCCCTTGGTCGGCACCGGGCTTGAGTCGCGGGTTGCCCGGGACAGCGGCGCCGTCACGGTCGCCAAGCGGGATGGTCGCGTCGTCTCGGTGGATGCTTCCGAGGTGGTGGTCGATACCGGGCGCGTGCGTTTCCGCGTCGGCCAACCTCTGGCGAAGCTGGCCCGCCAAGACCGCTACCGCATGAAGAAGTTCTGGCGGACCAACCAGGACACCGCGATCAATCAGCGCCCCCTAGTCTCTTTGGGACAGGAGGTGAAGGCAGGCGACATCATCGCGGACGGACCGTCCACCGATCATGGACAGCTGGCGCTTGGCCGCAACCTCAGGGTCGCCTTCATGCCTTGGTACGGCCACAACTTCGAGGACGCGATCGTCCTCTCGAAACGCTTGGTAAAGGACGATGTCTTTACTTCGATCCACATCCAGGAGCTGGAGCTCCACGTTCGGGACACGAAGAGGGGTACGGAGCAGATTACCCGCGAGATCCCCAACGTCAACGACGATGCGCTCCTAAATCTGGACGAGCGGGGGATCGTGCGTATTGGGGCCCGCGTGAACCAGGACGATATCCTCTGTGGAAAAATCACGCCCAAGGGCGAAACGGACCTTTCGCCGGAGGAGAAGCTCCTCACGGCCATTTTCGGCGAAAAGGCCAAGGACGTAAAGGATTCCTCCCTCCGGGTGCCTTCCGGCATGTCCGGGACCGTGATTGACGTAAAGATCTTCTCGCGCCGCAACGACGACACGCTCCTAGAGCGAGAGCACGGGATGCGGATCAGCGACCTCAGGCAGCAGGAACGAGAAGAGATCCAGCGGATTACCGAGGCCCGGGATTCGGAGCTGCGAAGTCTGCTGCGACGTCCGTCGCCCCGCGTGAAGGCGCATACGCAGGTGATTCAACTCTGCCTCAAGCACGGGACGGTGGAGCCCTTCCTCCCGGCGGGCACGGTGCTGGACGCAGAGGTCCTCAGGTCGATTGAAATGGCAGAGGTGGACCTCAGATCTCTCCGCGTGGAGGACGACTACACCAATACCCGCATTTCACGGACCGTGGAGGCTGCGGCCGAGCGTATTCAGCTCGTGCGGGAGCGCACCGAGGAGCAGATCGACAAGGTCTTCCAGCCGGACGAGCTGCCTCCCGGCGTGATTCAGCTCGTCAAGGTATACCTGGCGCAGAAACGCAAGGTGGCGGTCGGCGACAAGATGGCCGGTCGGCACGGAAACAAGGGGATTATCTCGAAGATCGTTCCGGCGGAAGACATGCCCTTTCTCCCGGACGGCACGCCGGTGGATATCATCCTTTCGCCTCTAGGCGTTCCGTCCCGAATGAACGTAGGGCAGGTGCTCGAAACCCACTTGGGGCGCGCGGCGGATCAGCTGGGCATCGAGGCCAAGACGCCGGTCTTCCACGGCGCAAACGAGCGCGAAGTGGGCCTTCTCCTTCGCTTGGGGGGCGCCCGGTGGGCAGCCGGCGCAATATCGCCGGAGACGCCCTGGCCTCTGGACTCGGGCGACTACCGTGTCCTAGTGGATCTGGATCGCCAATATCGGGAAGAGGGGAGTCCCGGCTTTGCGGACGAATCTCGAAACGGCGCCGGGCCCCCGAGCCGGGCCTTGGGCGTTGACTTGGACAGCTATGTCGCCTTCGCGTCCGACAGCGGGCTTGAGAAGGCGAGCGCGCTTCTTGCCGGCGTGCGGGGCTTCCTGATCGAGGTCGCCGAACACGCGGCTCGAAAGAAGGGCGCGCCGGTCTCTTTCGTCTTCCCGAAGATCAATGCGCTTCGCGACAAGGCTGATTCCGGCGGCCTAGAGGCGGCGCTTCAGGAGCTCCTCCGGAGCGTGGGCACCCTCGCGAACGGGAAGATCTGGCTTCGGGACGGTCGAACCGGAAAACGCTTCGACCATCCGATCACCGTCGGCACCATCTACATGCTGAAGCTATCGCACTTGGTGGACGACAAGATCCACTCGAGGAGCATTGGCCCGTATTCGCTGGTGACGCAGCAGCCGCTGGCCGGCAAGGCGCAGTTTGGAGGCCAGAGATTCGGGGAAATGGAGGTCTGGGCGCTTGAGGCGTACGGCGCGGCCCACACGCTTCAGGAGATTCTCACCGTCAAATCCGACGACGTGATCGGACGCTCAAGGGTGTACGAATCGATCGTCAAGGGAGAGAACCTTCCGGAGCCCGGCGTGCCCGAGTCCTTCAACGTCTTGGTCAAAGAGTTGGAAGGACTTGGTCTCGCGGTGCAGTTTGGATCCGAAACGGAGAGCAGAAATGGTGACTGACGCCGGACGAGGAAACAGGATCCTGAACCGATCCAGAGACATCGACTTTATCCGGCTTTCGATCGCTTCCCCGGAGCAGATCCGGGGGTGGTCCAGCGGCGAGATCACAAAGCCGGAGACCATCAACTACCGCTCATTCAAGCCGGAGCCGCACGGCCTCTTTTGCCAGCGCATCTTTGGACCGGTCAAGGACTGGGAGTGCGCATGCGGCAGATATAAGGGGATTCGGTTCAGGGGCGTGATCTGCGACAAGTGCGGCGTGGAAGTCACCCAGTCCAAGGTCCGTCGCGAGCGGATGGGGCACATTGATCTGGCGGTCCCGATCTGCCACATATGGTTCTTCAAGGCGCTCCCCAGCCAGCTGGGCTACCTGGTCGGGATGACGCTTAAGAGCTTGGAAAAGGTCATCTACTACGCCTCCTACGTCGTCACGGACCCGGGCGATCAGGACGTTGAGTTTCTGGATCTATTGGACGAGGACGAGTACTACGGACTCCGGGTCAAGGCTCGAGAGGAAAACGACGAGCGTTTTAAGGCGGAGATTGGCGCGCCGGCGGTCCGAACGCTCCTGCGGAGGCTGGACGATTCCAATCCGCGCAGGCCTTTTTCCCAGAGAAACAAGGATGGACGGGGACTGGATCGTCTGGCCGTGGAGCTCCGAAAGGAGATCAAGGAAGAGACGTCGCAGCACCGAAAGAAAAAGAAGCTTCGCCGCCTGCAGGTGGTGGATTCGATCCGCAAGTCGGGGCCCACGCCGGAGCAGCGGAACCGCCCGGAATGGATGGTGATGGAGGCGATCCCGGTTATTCCGCCGGATCTCAGGCCGCTCGTGCCGTTGGACGGGGGACGCTTTGCGACCTCCGACCTCAACGACCTCTATCGTCGCGTCATCAACCGGAACAATCGGTTGAAGAAGCTGATCGACATGCGCGCGCCGGACGTGATCCTGCGCAACGAGAAGCGGATGCTCCAGGAGTCGGTTGACGCGCTCTTTGACAACGGACGGCGAGCCAAGGCGATCAAGGGACGGGGGAAGCGACCGCTGAAGTCGCTTGCCGACATGCTCAAGGGCAAGCAGGGTCGCTTCCGCCAGAATCTTCTTGGGAAGCGGGTCGACTACTCCGGTCGATCGGTGATCGTGGTCGGGCCGCAGCTCAAGCTGCATCAGTGCGGACTCCCGAAGTCAATGGCCGTTGAGCTCTTCAAGCCGTTCATTATCCACGAGCTTGAGAAGCGGGGCGAAGCCGAGACGGTGAAGCAGGCCAAGACGATCGTGGATCAGCGGGATCCCAAGGTCTACGAGGTGCTAAAGGACATCATCAAGGACCATCCGGTTCTGCTCAACCGGGCCCCGACGCTCCACCGAATCAGCATACAGGCCTTCGAACCGGTTCTGGTCGAGGGCAAGGCGATCCAGATTCACCCCTTGGTCTGCTCCGCCTTCAACGCCGACTTCGACGGCGATCAGATGGCGGTGCACCTGCCGCTCTCTTTCGAGGCTCAGCTGGAGGCGCGCGTCCTGATGCTGGCCAGCAACAACATCCTGCTCCCCTCGAACGGTCGACCGGTCACCTCTCCGTCGCAGGACATGGTCATCGGCTCCTACTACATCACGAATCCGGAGCTGGACTTTGCCGACTGCGAGGCTCAGCTGCAGTCGTCGAGTCCCTCTTCGCCGGAGGCTGCGCGCGCGACGGCGAAGATCCGCGCCATCTGCGACAAGGCGCCCAGGTTCTCGAATTACGACCAAGTCGAGATGGCGGCGAGTCAGGGACGAGTGAAGCACTCGACCGCGTGCTGGTTCCTTCTTGATCGGGACCGCGCGGTCGCGGGGGCCGCGTCCAAGGCCGCAAAGGGCCGATGGCACCCCACGACGGTGGGCCGCATCCGCTTCAACTCAATCATTCCGGAGACTGTCCCCTTCCAGAACCAGACGCTCGGCAAGCGGCAGCTGGGAGATCTTGTCGCCGAGTGCTTCAAGCACACCGGGCTGGGCGCAATCGGGAAATTCCTCGACCAGCTGAAGAACTTGGGCTTCAGCTGCGCGACGACGGCGGGCATCTCGGTGGGAGTGGAGGACCTCGAGATCCCCGTGAATAAGCGCGGGATTCTGGCCGGCGCTGAAGCGGCGGTCGCCGAGTACCAGGAGAAGTACGAGGACGGATTCATCTCCAACGGAGAGCGGTATAACAAGATCATCGACACCTGGACGCACGCGAACAACGACGTGGCGGACGCGATGGTGGACAACCTTCAGAGGTCCAAGGGCGGCTTTAATCCCGTCTTCATGATGATGGTTTCGGGCGCGCGCGGCAATCGAGACCAGATGCGTCAGCTGGCCGGAATGCGAGGCCTTATGGCCAAGCCGCAAAAGAAGCTGACGGGAGGAATCGGAGAGATTATCGAGAGTCCGATCACCTCCAACTTCCGGGAAGGCCTGACGGTCGGGGAGTACTTCATTTCGACGCACGGGGCCCGGAAGGGGCTGGCCGACACCGCGCTGAAAACGGCTGATGCCGGCTACCTCACTCGGAGGCTCGTGGACGTGGCGCAAGACCTCACGATCACGGAAAAGGATTGCGGCACGACGCAGGGGCTGAAGGTGACTTCCCTGAAAGAGGGAGAGGATGTCATCGAGCCGCTCGCCGACCGAATCGTCGGGGCCATCGCATTTGAGACGGTCTCGGACCCGGTTTCAGGCGACGAAATCGTGACTGCCGGCGAGATGATCGACGAGCAGGCCGTGGACCGCATTGAGCGAGCGGGAATTCAGAGCGTGACGATCCGGTCCGTGCTCACCTGCGCGACCCGGGGGGGAATTTGCCAAAAGTGCTACGGTCGCAACTTGGCCACGGGGTCGTTGGTGGATATCGGCGAGGCAGTCGGAATTCTGGCGGCCCAGTCGATTGGCGAACCAGGGACGCAGCTGACTCTAAGGACCTTTCACATCGGCGGCACCGCTTCCAGGATCGCGGCGCAGAACGAGCGGCGGTCGAAGGTCGGCGGCGTCGTCGAACTGGACCGCGTGGACACGGTGCAGGACCGGCAGGATCGCGCAATCGTGACCTCTCGCGAAGGCTCGATTCTCGTCAAGACGGACAAGGGTCAGGCGCTGAGCCGCCTGTCCGTGCCGTACGGGGCGTCCCTCAAGGTGAAGGACGGGCAAAAGATCGCCACGACGGACGTGCTCTTTGGGTGGGACCCCTACTCCGAGCCGATTATTGTCGACTGGAGCGAGAAGCACGAAGTGGAGGAGGCGACGCTGGAGTTCCTGGACATCGTCGAAGGGCAGACGGTGCGCGAGGAGCTGGACGATTCCACCGGTCGCAGGCAGCTCACGATTACGGCGGACCGCGAGAAGAAGCTCCACCCCCGAATCCGGCTGCGCAGCGGCGCGACCAACCTGCGGGAGTTCATTGTGCCTGTCGGCGCGCAGCTTGTCGCCGGTCACGGCGACGCCGTGCGGCGCGGCGACGAGCTAGCGAAGATCGGTCGCGACGTTTATAAGACCCGAGACATCACCGGCGGTCTGCCTCGCGTGGCCGAGCTCTTCGAAGCGCGCAAGCCAAAGGACCCGGCCGTGATCACGGAGATCGACGGCGTCGTGGAGTTCAAGGGCATTCGGCGCGGTAAACGGCAGGTGGTGGTGACTCCCGAAGGCGCGGATGCGAGGTCGTACGAAGTTCCCGTCGGCAAACACCTTCGCGTGCACCAGGGTGATCGCGTCCGTGCGGGAGACCGTCTGTCGGAAGGCCCCATCAACCCTCACGACATCCTGAAGATCAAGGGCCCGCGGGCCGTCCAAGAGTACCTCCTGAACGAAATTCAGGAGGTGTACCGCCTGCAGGGCGTACAGATTAACGACAAGCACATCGCGGTCATCGTTCGGCAGATGTTGCAGAACATTCAGATTGCCGATCCTCAGGATACGGAATTTTTGAACGAGCAGATCGTGAATCGCCACGAGTTCCGGGACAGAAACGACGAGGCGCGGGAGCAGGGCAAGAAGCCCGCGCGCGGCGAGCCCGTGCTCATGGGGATCACGAAGGCGAGTCTGTCGACCGAGTCGTTTATCTCCGCAGCCTCTTTCCAAGAGACGACGCGCATCCTGACCGATGCGGCAATCCGCGGGGCGAAGGACTCGCTTCGCGGGCTCAAGGAGAACATCATCATCGGACGGCTGATCCCTGCGGGTACCGGACGGCACCGCTGGCACGACGTGGAGTTCTCCTTGCCCAGCGACTACTACGACGAGGAAATTCTACCTCTGACCGAGGCGGGCGACGCCCTGTTCCCAGTGGCGTTTTATCCGGCGGCGGCGCTGAACGGCGAGGCGCCGGACGAGGGCGAGGACGCTCAGGAAATTCAAGAAGTCCAGGACGCCGAAACGCCGCTGGAGGCGGAGGACATCGCCCAAGTCGTGCCCGAGGAGACGACCGCGCAACCCTAACCCTGCCCGCAGGCCGTGCCTGTTTCGGGAGTTCGCTGGATCGCGAAGTTCTTTTTTGTTGACCCAGCGACCGCTTTGCCCTAGATTTTTCAGGCTATACCCCAGCACTTGCCGGCGCAGACGCCGGTCGCAGCATTGAGGCGAGATTTCCGAACCATGCCGACGGTCAATCAGCTGATCAGGAAGGGCCGCGCACGCGTGGTCAGGAAGAACAAATCTCCCGCGCTCCAAAGGAATCCGCAGAAGCGCGGCGTCTGCACTCGGGTTTACACGACCACGCCGAAGAAGCCGAATTCGGCGCTTCGGAAAGTCGCTCGCGTGCGGCTCACCGGGGGATACGAAGTCACCGCCTACATCGGCGGGGAGGGCCACAACCTCCAAGAGCACTCCATCGTTCTGATTCGCGGCGGTCGGGTTAAGGACCTCCCGGGCGTCAGATATCACGTGGTGCGCGGTACGCTGGACACCTCCGGGGTGAGCGAGCGGCGGCAGGGCCGCTCCAAATACGGAGCCAAGCGGCCTAGTTAGGCCCTAGGTCCGAGGAGAGGAACGTGAGTCGCCGCAGTCGTGCTGTCCGCCGACGTATCTCCGGAGACCCCGAGCACGGGTCCGAAGTGGCGCAGAAGTTCATCAACGGCCTCATGATGGATGGCAAGAAGTCGCTGGCGGAGAGGATCTTCTATCAGGCGTTGGACATTGTGGAGGCGCGGGGCGGACAGGCGCCTTTAGGCGTCTTTCTCCAAGCTCTCAACAATGTGAAGCCCTCCCTGGAGGTCAAGAGCAGGCGCGTGGGGGGCGCGACGTACCAAGTCCCTGTGGAGGTCCGCCCGGAACGGAGACAGGCCCTCGCGATCAAGTGGCTGATCAGCTATGCGCGCGCAAGGAGCGAGCGCACCATGTCCGAGCGCTTGGCCGGGGAGATTCTCGCCGCCAACCGGCTGGAGGGGGCCGCGGTAAAGCGAAAGGACGACACCCACAGGATGGCGGAGGCCAATAAGGCCTTTGCCCACTACCGCTGGTAGGCGCCCGCCAGTTTTTAATACCCGAATTGAATTCGCGAAGCGATCCGAATAAATGCCAAGAATCACGCCTCTTCCCATGCTGCGAAACATCGGCATCATGGCGCATATCGACGCCGGGAAGACGACCACCACAGAGCGCATCCTCTTCTACACGGGGCGGCTGCACCGCATGGGCGAAGTCCATGAGGGCGCGGCGACCATGGATTGGATGGAGCAGGAGCAGGAGCGCGGGATCACGATTACATCCGCGGCGACAACCGCCTTCTGGAACCGCCGAGGCCGAGACTATCGCATCAACATTATCGATACTCCCGGGCATGTGGACTTCACCGCCGAGGTGGAGCGCTCCCTTCGGATCTTGGACGGCGCGGTTGCGGTCTTCTGTGCGGTAGGAGGAGTCGAGCCCCAGTCGGAAACGGTCTGGCGGCAGGCCGACAAGTACGGCGTTCCGCGCATCGCGTTCGTGAACAAGATGGACCGGACGGGCGCCGACTTCGAGAAGGTGATCGGCCGAATGAGGGATCGATTGGGCGCGAACGCCTTCGCGGTCCAGTACCCGCTGGGCGAGGGCGATCTCTTCACCGGCGTCGTCAACATCGTCTCCCGCAAGGCGACGGTCTGGGTCGATGAACTTGGGGCGAAGCCCGTAGAAGTCGAGATCCCCGATTCGTTGAAGTCCAAGATCGAACAGCTCCGCCACGAGCTGGTCGAGGCCGCGGTCGAGCACGACGACGATCTGCTTGAGAAGTACCTGGAGGGCCGGGAGCTTACGGACGAGGAGGTATCCAGAGCGATTCGCGCGGCGGTCGTGAGTGGTACGCTCTTTCCGGTCTTCTGCGGGTCCGCCTTCAAGAACAAGGGGATTCAGCTGCTCCTAAACGGGGTGGTCGACTACCTTCCCTCGCCCGTTGACGTGGAGGCGATCGAGGGCTTCGTGCCGATGAAGGACGAAGAACGCGAAGTCAGGCGCCCCGAAGACGGCGGCCCCTTCGCGGCGCTCGCCTTCAAGATCATGACCGACCCGTACGTCGGCAAACTCACCTACGTGCGCGTCTATTCGGGCACGCTCCCGAAGGGCACGCGAATCCTGAATTCCACGCGGTCCCAAAAGGAACGCGCCGGTCGCCTCCTCCAGATGCACGCGAATAAGAGGGAGGAGCGAACGGAGGTGTACGCCGGCGATATCGCGGCGGTGATCGGGCTCAAGCACGTTCGGACCGGAGACACGCTCTGCGATCCGGGGCGCCCAATCATCTTGGAAGCGATGAACTTTCCGGAGCCGGTCATCTCCGTGGCGATTGAGCCCCGCACGCGAGCGGACCAGGACAAGCTGGGATCCGGACTCGCCAAGCTCGCGGAAGAGGATCCGACGTTTCGGGTGCGGACCGACCACGAGACCGGACAGACGATCATCAGCGGGATGGGCGAGTTGCACCTCGAGATCATCTCCGATCGTCTTCGGAGAGAGTTTTCCGTGGGCGCAAGCGTGGGCCGGCCCCAGGTGGCGTATCGGGAAGCGATACGGGGCTCCGCCTCTGGAGTGCACGGCAGATTCGTTCGCCAGACCGGCGGACGAGGACAGTTCGGGCACGTCGTGATGGACATTGAGCCCGCCGCGCCGGGCGCGGGATTCGTTTTCGTGGACAAGGTTCGCGGCGGCGCGGTGCCTAGGGAGTACATTCGGGCCGTGGAGCAGGGCGCTCGCTCAGCGCTCGACAGCGGGGTGGTCGCCGGGTATCCGACGATTGACGTAAAGGCCACGCTCGTCGACGGGAGCAGCCACGATGTCGACTCGAGCGAGATCGCCTTCACGGTGGCCGCTCAGATGGCGATGAAAGAGGGGCTGCGGCGATCCGACCCGGTGTTGATGGAGCCGGTCATGCAGGTCGAGGTGGTGACGCCTCACGAATACGTCGGCGACCTGATGGGCGACCTAGGTTCGAGAAGGGGCAAGGTGTCCGGGATGGACGACCGCGGCGACGCCCAGGTGATTACCGCCACGGTGCCGCTTGCGGAGATGTTCGGCTACTCGACCACGCTGCGCTCGCTGAGCCAGGGAAGGGCAGTCTACAGCATGGAGTTTTCCACATACGAACGGTTCGCGGGAGAGATCGCGAGCGCAAACGCCCGAGGGGCGGCATAGAAACCAAACAAGCGGCCGCGGGTTGGTCGGCACTTCAACTAGGGGGAGGGTAAGGGGCGATGGCGAAGGGGGTATTCGAGCGGACGAAGCCGCATGTGAATGTGGGGACGATTGGGCATGTGGATCATGGGAAGACGACGTTGACGGCTGCGATCACGATAACGCAGGCGAAGCGTCATGGGGGTGAGGCGGTGGCGTTTGACGAGATAGACAAGGCGCCGGAGGAGCGGGAGCGTGGGATAACGATAGCGACGGCGCATGTGGAGTATGAGACGGAGGCGCGTCATTATGCGCATGTGGATTGTCCGGGTCATGCGGATTACGTGAAGAACATGATTACGGGGGCGGCGCAGATGGATGGGGCGATATTGGTGGTGAGTGCGGCGGATGGGCCGATGCCGCAGACGCGGGAGCATATTTTATTGGCGCGGCAGGTGAATGTGCCTCATGTGGTGGTGTTTTTGAACAAGGTGGATTTGGTGGATGACGAGGAGTTGTTGGAGTTGGTGGAGTTGGAGGTGCGGGAGTTATTGAGCGAGTATGGGTTTCCGGGGGATGACGTGCCGGTGGTGATGGGGAGTGCGTTGGGGGCGTTGGAGTCTGGGGGCGAGGGGGAGGCGGCGGAGTGTGTGCGGGAGTTAATGGAGGCGGTGGACGGGGCGATTCCGGAGCCGGAGCGGGATGTGGACAAGCCGTTTTTGATGCCGGTGGAGGATGTGTTTTCGATTACGGGTCGTGGGACGGTGGCGACGGGGCGTGTGGAGCGTGGGGTGGTGAAGAAGGGTCAGGAGGTGGCGATAGTGGGGATGGGTGCGGATCGGAGGACGGTGGTGACGGGTGTGGAGATGTTTCGGAAGTTGTTGGACGAGGGTCGCGCGGGGGACAATGCGGGGTTGTTGTTGAGGGGGGTGGGGAAGACGGAGGTGAGGCGAGGGCAGGTATTGGCGGTGCCGGGGTCGATAGAGCCGCACACGAAGTTTCGGGCGGAGGTGTATGTATTGACGAAGGATGAGGGTGGGAGGCACACGCCGTTTTTCGATGGATATCGGCCGCAGTTTTATTTTCGGACGACGGATGTGACGGGGTCTGCGGCGTTGCCGGAGGGTGTGGAGATGGTGATGCCTGGGGACAACGTGCAGATGGAGGTGGAGTTGATCACGCCGATAGCGATGGAGCGGGAGCTGCGATTTGCGATTCGGGAGGGAGGTCGGACGGTCGGGTCCGGCGTCGTCACCGAAATCATCGAATAAGCACAAGGACTCTCGGGAGTAGTCGAATGGGCAACCGGATTCGCATACGTCTGAAGGCGTTTGACCACTGGATCGTGGACCAAACCGCTTCGGACATCGTGCGCACGCTCCACAAGGCGGGCGCGAAGATCAAGGGACCGGTGCCGCTGCCGACGAGACGCCAGCGTTGGACGGTGCTTCGCTCCCCTCACATCGACAAGAAGAGTCGGGAGCAGTTTGAAGTGCGCGTTCACAAACGGCTTATCGACATTGTGGAAAGCCGCCCGCAGACGATTGACTCCTTGCGCAGCCTGGATCTCCCGGCGGGAGTCGATGTCGAGATTAAGGTGGATTGACGATGCCGGGGCTGATCGGAAGAAAGATCGGAATGACGCGTCGCTTCACCGAAGCGGGCGTTGCCGTGCCGGTCACGGTCGTCGAAGCGCCTCCCTGTCGGGTGCTCCAAGTGAAGACCGTGGAGACGGACGGATATCGGGCGGTCCAAATCGGATGGGGCGCGAAGAAGGACAAACGCGCAACCAGAGCTGAACTGGGACACGCCGCAAAGGCTGGTCTGGAGCACGCGCCACGGATGATTCGAGAGTTTCCGACTGACGGCGACAGCTACGAGCCTGGACAAGAGCTGACCGTCGCGTTCTTTCGGGAGGGCGAGCGAGTGCGAATCACCGGCCTCACGAAGGGTCGCGGCTTTCAGGGCGTGGTGAAACGGCACGGCTTTAGCGGTCGACCTGCGTCGCACGGACATCCGATGTCTCGGAATCCCGGGTCTATGGGACCAGGCACGGACCCGTCGCGCGTCATCAAGGGCAAGAAGTTGCCGGGGCGGATGGGGGGAAACCGAAAGACGATTTCCAGAGCCCGGATTGTCGCGATTGACGAAGACCGAAATTTGCTGCTCGTCCAAGGCGCGCTTCCGGGCAGTCGCAACAGCCGGCTTCTCATTCGAAGATGACGATGTTCAAGGCGGCCTACTTCGACTCGGAAGGCGAGCGGAAGGGCGACTTCGCGCTTCCGACGAACCTCTTCGACGGAGTTATTCACGAGGGGGTCGTGCACAGCGCGGTCCGGGTCTACCTGAACAATCAGCGGCAAGGCACTGCGACAAAGAGGAATCGAAGCCGCAGGTCCGGCGGTAGTCGCAAGCCTTGGCGGCAGAAGGGCACCGGGAGAGCGCGCCAAGGCACTATTCGGGCACCGCAGTGGCGAGGCGGCGGCCTCGCGTTTGCGCCCCAGCCAAAGAGCTGGAACCAAAGGCTTCCAAAGGCGATTCGCAGGCTTGCTCGCCGTTCGGCGTTGAACAGCAGGGCTGAGGCCGGTCGCATTGCGGTCATTCGGAGCATCGACATCGAGCATCCGAAGACGAAGGATCTCGTGCGGCTCATCGGGCGGATCGGCCCGGAAGGCAAACTCCTGATCCTTACGCATGGGGTTCGTTCCGAGGTTTACCTGTCCAGTCGCAACTTGCAGAACGTGCGCGTCTTTCCCTTCGGGTCCGAATCCACCTACGATATCATCTGGTCGGGCACCGTTCTGCTTGAAGAGACGGCCCTGCGCGACCTTGGGGGCAGACCCGATGCCGCCTTGGAGGTCGAGGCGGACGAAGACCCCGCCATGGCGGAGGGCGATGCCGACCAGGGCGATGCCGACCAGGGCGATGCCGACCAGGGCGATGCCGACCAGGGCGATGCCGACCAGGGCGATGCCGACCAGGGCGATGCCGACCAGGGCGATGCCGACCAGGGCGATGCCGATCAGGACGATGCCGACCAGGGCGATGCCGACCAGGACGATGCCGACCAGGACGATGCCGACCAGGACGATGCCGACCAGGACGATGCCGACCAGGACGATGCCGACCAGGACGATGCCGACCAGGACGATGCCGACCAGGACGATGCCGACCAGGACGATGCCGACCAGGACGATGCCGACCAGGACGATGCCGACCAGGACGATGCCGACCAGGACGATGCCGACCAGGACGATGCCGACCAGGACGATGCCGACCAGGACGATGCGGCCGAAGAGGAAGAGGAGGCCTAGCTAGCCGATGCTACGAGCCCGGGATGTGATCATCAGGCCTCTGGTAACCGAGAAGACCAGCCGCCAACAAGGGGATGGCATTCACACCTTTATCGTTCGACTCAACGCGAGCAAGCCGCAAATCGCGCGTGCCGTAGAGAGTCTATGGGACGTGGAGGTGCGCGTCGTGAGGACCATGCGCTACGCGGGCAAGGCGAAACGCGCGCTACTTGGGCGCATGGCCAAGAACTGGAGCATCGGTCGAAGGCCGGCCTTCAAGAAGGCGATTGTGCAGCTGTCGCCAGGCGATGAAATCGAATACTACGAGGTCGGCTAAATGGCGCTTAAGAAATTCAAGCCGGTCACGCCTGGACGGCGCTTTCGCTCCGTCACGCGCCGGGACGCGGTGACGCGGGACAAGCCCGAGCGCAAGCTGACTGAATCGTTGCGCAAAACTGGTGGCCGCAACCACCACGGCCGCATCACCGTTCGCCGCAGGGGCGGCGGACACAAGCGCAGGTATCGGCGCATCGATTTTCGCCGCAACAAATTCGGCGTGGCGGGGCGGGTCGCGGAGATCGAGTACGACCCCAACAGAAGTGCCTTGATTGCCCTTATCCACTACGCCGATGGAGAAAAACGCTACATACTGTGCGCCAGGAAGATGCAGGTGGGAGACATCGTGTCCTCGGGCCCGGATGCCGAAATTCGCAGCGGCAACGCGCTGCCGCTTGGCCGGATTCCGCTAGGAACCGTCGTGCACAACGTCGAAATGAAGCCCGGCAAGGGTGGCCAAATCGCTCGTTCAGCCGGATCGGGCGTGCAGGTCGTGGCGAGAGAGGGCGATTACGTCACGCTCCGGCTTCCTTCGACCGAAGTGCGTCGCATCCATCGACGCTGTCTTGCGACGATCGGTCAGATCGGCAACGTGGACCATAACCTCCAGACGCTTGGAAAGGCGGGCGCGAGCCGATGGCGCGGCCGGAGGCCGAAGGTCAGGGGAGTCGCCATGAATCCAGTGGATCACCCGCTTGGGGGCGGCGAAGGAAAGGCCTCGGGCGGACGCCCTCCCGTTTCTCCGTGGGGGAAGCCGGAAGGCAAGAAGACCCGAAAAAGGAAGAAGCTGTCCAACAAGTTCATCGTCCGCGGTCGCAAGCGCGGCAAGGCCACCCGGTAGCGTGAGCGGGGAGAGGCGTCAAACGCATGCCTAGAAGCGTCAAGAAAGGTCCCTTCATCAGCGAGAAGCTCCTTCGCAAGGTGGAGCGGATGAACGCGAGGGGCGAGCGGGGAGTGATTCGGACCTGGTCCAGGGCGTCGACGATCTCGCCTGAGTTTGTCGGACATACGGTCGCGGTGCACAACGGAAACAAGTTCATTCCGGTGTATATCAGCGAGAACATGGTCGGCCACAAATTCGGCGAGTTTGCGCCCACGCGCTTATTTCGCGGACATGGCGGTCGGTTGGCGGACAAGCGTTCGAGGCTCTAGATGGCGAGAGTGAGAGCGCGGGCCGTCTCGAAGCACATCCGCATGAGCGCGAGAAAGGTGCGGCTCGTCGTGGACTTGGTTCGAGGGAAGCCGGTGAACGAAGCCGCGGCGCTCCTTGAGTTTTCCACCAAGGCGGCCGCGGCGCCGGTATCGAAGACGCTTCTCTCGGCGATCGCCAACGCCCGCGACCTCGCGGACTCCAGAGGATACAGAGTGGACGTGGACGACATGCGGGTGTTGCTCGCGTACGTCGACGAAGGACGGACGCAGAAGCGTTGGAAGGCCGCGGCGATGGGACGGGCCGCTCCGCGGAGGCGGCGGACCAGCCACATCACGGTAGTTGTCGAATCCAGAGCGACGGAGTACTAAGTGGGACAGAAGACCAACCCCCATGGATTTCGGCTTGGCGTCGTGTCCGAGTGGCAGTCCAGATGGTACGCGGAGCGCGAATTCCCGAGGTTGCTCAAGGAGGACGATACGATCCGCACGTATCTCTTCCGTCGACTCAGCCATGCGGCGATCGCGAAGGTGGAGATCGCCCGCAAGCCGACGAAGATCACCGTGACGATTCATACGGGGCGGCCAGGGGTCGTAATCGGCAAGCGCGGGGCCGAGGTGGACAAGATCAGGGACGAGCTCAAGGTGCTTACCAAGAGCGACGTGGCCGTCAATGTCGAGGAGATCAAGCGTCCCGAGCTGAATGCGTACCTCGTCGCGGAGAACGTGGCGCACCAGATTCGGCAGCGGATTTCGTTTCGTCGCGCGATGAAACGGGCAGTCCAGGCGGCCATGCGCTCTGGCGCCCAAGGCATTCGAATTCAGTGTTCTGGTCGTTTAGGGGGCGCCGAAATCGCGCGGAGAGAGGGCTATAACGAGGGCCGCGTGCCCTTGCACACGATTCGGGCCGACATCGACTACGCGACGCTGGACGCCCAAACGACGTACGGCGTGATTGGGGTGAAGTGCTGGATTTTCAAAGGCGAAGTGGTCGAGGACCGCTTTGGCCAGACCTATTCGGCCTAGGGCTTCGGTCCGCCGAAACGACTGAGGAGAGGAAGCGGCGATGCTGGCGCCCAAACGGGTACGAAGACGCAAGACGCACAAGGGCAGGATGCGTGGAAAGGCCTATCGCGGGTCCAAAGTGTCCTTTGGCGAGTACGGGTTGCAGACGTTAGAGCCCGGATGGATCACGAACCGGCAGATCGAGTCGGCAAGAGTCGCGATCACGCGTCACGTGAAACGCGGCGGCAAGGTTTGGATTCGGATTTTCCCGGACAAGCCGATCACGAAGAAGCCCGCCGAGACCCGGATGGGCAAGGGGAAGGGGAATCCCGAGGAGTGGGTGGCCGTGGTCAAGCCCGGCCGAATCATGTTCGAGCTGGAAGGGGTGGCCCAGTCCGTCGCGAGACGGGCAATGGAGCTTGCCTCCTTCAAGCTCCCGGTAAAAACCAAGTTCGTAGTTCGAGAGTCGCAGCTGTAAGGAGCGGAGTCGCCGGTGAAAGCGGACGAGATCAGGGATATGGACGATGCCGAAATGGAGTATCAGCTGGAGCAGCTCCGCGAGGAGGAGTTTCGGCTGCGGTTCAGGCGGGCGATGATGGAGCTGGAAAATCCAAAGCTCATCCGGCGGATTCGGCGCGATATCGCCCGCATTCTCACGATTCAGCGCGAACGAAGGGAGGCCTCGTGAGCGTCCCTACCCGCGCCCGCCGGAAGGTGCGGCAAGGCGTCGTGATCAGCGATGCGGCGCAAAAGACCGTGACGGTTTTGGTGGAGCGGCGGTTTGCCCACCCGTTGTACGGAAAGCAGGTGAAGCGGTCCAGCAAGCATGCCGCTCATGACGAGATGAACGAGTATCGCGTCGGGGATACGGTGCGGATCATGGAAACCCGACCGCTCTCGAAGACAAAGAGATGGCGCGTGCTCGAGCTGGTGTCTCGCCCCGACTAAGCCCCCTGACCATACCACGACGAAGCGGCGGGAGCCAGATAAATGATACAGCAGGAATCCATGCTGAAGATCGCCGACAACAGCGGCGCGCGGCGGGGGCTTTGCATCCGCGTCTTAGGCGGTTCACGGCGCAGGTACGCCCGCGTGGGCGACCGGGTTGTGGTGACGATCAAGGACGCGGTGCCGAATTCGCCGGTTCGGCGGGGGGAAGTCACGCACGCGGTCGTGGTGCGGACCGCCAAGGAGATGCGCCGCCGGGACGGCAGCTACATCCGCTTTGACGACAATGCGGCGGTGCTGATCAATCCGCAGGGCGAACCTCGCGGCACCCGGATCTTCGGCCCGGTGGGGCGAGAGCTTCGGGAGAAGCGGTTCATGCGCATCGTTTCCCTTGCGCCCGAGGTTCTCTAGTCATGACCCAAGCCAAGAGGCGCATCCTCCAGGGTGATCGCGTCAGGGTGATCCGCGGCAACCACCGGGACGAGGAAGGGACTGTCCTGAGGGTGATCCGATCAAAGGACCGGGTCGTGGTGCAGGGCGTCAACATGCGCAAACGCCACGTCAAGCCGAGTCAGAAAAATCCGGAGGGCGGGATCATTACTTTCGAGGCCCCGATCCACATCTCGAACGTGATGCTGGTTGATCCGGCGTCGGGCGAAGCCACCCGCGTCCGCATCCGCATCGGCGCGGACGGCGTGAAGGAGCGGATCTCGGTACGCAACGGCAATCCGATTCCGAAGCCGGAGAGATAATGCAGCCACGCCTTCTTGTCCACTACCGAGAGAACGCGCGCCCCGCGCTCGTCTCCCAGTTCGACTTTTCGAATCCCCACCAAGTCCCCCGGGTCGTCAAGGTGACGCTGAACGTGGGAATGGGCGAGGGAAGCCGCGACCGCAAGCTCATTGATTCGGTCGTTCAGGAGCTGGGCGTCATCAGCGGCCAGAAGGCCGTGGTGACGCGCGCGAGACGCTCCATCTCCAACTTCAAGCTGCGAGAGGGGATGCCCGTCGGCGCCTCGGTCACCTTGCGACGACAGCGGATGTGGGAGTTCTTGGACCGCTTTGTCTCGGTTGCGGTTCCTAGGATTCGCGATTTCCGGGGCCTCAGCACGCGATCCTTCGATGGACGGGGGAACTACACCGTCGGGGTGCGCGAACAGATTATCTTCCCGGAGGTCGACTATGATCGCGTGGCGCGCATCCACGGGATGGACGTAACAATCGTGACGTCGACGACGAAAGACGACGAGGCGTTTGCGCTCCTGAAGCAGATCGGGTTTCCGTTCCGGGGCGAGCTGCCGGTCGTGATCCATGCATAGCCGCGGCGTCCGCGGGAACCCATTTGGGCAAGGAAGGTTGAACCGATGATGACCGATCCGGTGGCGGATATGCTCACTCGTATCCGCAACGCGATGCGCGCCGGTCGCAAATGGGCGGATATTCCTCCGTCGAAGCTGAAGATGCAGCTGGCGCGGATCCTTCAGGAAAATGCCTTCGTGTACGGGTACAAGCTCCTCAACGACGGTCGGCACGGAGTACTGCGGATATACCTCAAGTACCACCAGGGAAAACCGGTCATCCGCAACATCCAGCGCGTATCGAAGCCGGGTCGGCGCCGGTACGCCAAGGCCGACAAGATCCCCAGAGTCCGCAACGGGCTGGGCATCGCCGTCCTTTCAACGTCCAAAGGCCTTCTCTCGGACCGCTCGGCGCGCGCCGGACGAATCGGCGGCGAAGTCTTGGCCGTCGTCTGGTAGGGGCCATGTCGCGCATCGGAAAGCTGCCGATTCCCGTGCCCGCCGGGGTTGACGTCTCCTTGGACGGACAGCGCGTGGCGATCAAGGGCGCCGGAGGAGAGCTGGGCCTTGCGGTCAGGGAGCCGATCCGGGTGGGCTGGAGCGAGGATGGATCCAAGAAGGAGCTCATCGTCACTCGGCCTTCGGACACCAAGGAAAACCGCTCGCTGCACGGCCTCACCCGCGCGCTCCTCGCCAATATGGTCCAAGGGGTAACGGAGGGCTTCAAGAAGGAGCTCGAGATCATCGGCGTGGGCTACCGGGTTCAAGCGAAGGGGAGCGGGCTGGAGTTTCGACTGGGCTACTCGCACTCCATCCACTATCCCGCCCCGGCCGGAATTCGACTTGAGGCGCCGACCCCCACATCGGTGGTGGTGCGCGGCGCCGACAAGCAAGCCGTCGGCCACACGGCGGCGGTGATCCGCTCGCTCCGTCCCCCGGAGCCATACAAGGGCAAGGGGATTCGGTATAGGGGGGAGAACGTCAGGCGCAAGGCCGGCAAGACGGCGTCCAGCTAGCCCGTAACGATTTAGGCGGAAAACGCGAAGATCATGATCAAGCCCAGCAAACTCCGAAAGAGTCGGCTGCTTCAGCGCAGACGACGCCACCAGAGGATCCGAAAAAAAGTGCGCGGCACTCTTGAGCGGCCCCGCTTGGTGGTCTTTCGCTCAAACCGGCACATCGAGGGACAGGTGATCGACGACGACTCCCACCACACGATCGTAGGCCTCTCCACTTTGGATTCCCGGATTCGCGGAATCCCCGGCAACAAGACCGAGGCCGCGCGCGCGGCTGGACGGCTTCTCGCCGAAGAGGCGCTGAGCCGAGGCGTCCGAAAAGTGGTCTTTGATCGGGGCGGCTTTCGGTATCATGGGCGGGTAAAGGCTTTCGCGGACGGAGCTCGAGAGAAGGGACTGGCGTTCTAATGGCGAAGAAGCGAAACCGGAAGCGTCGGAGGCCAGAGGGCGCCGAGCAGGTTGAGAATGTCATCCACATCAACCGCGTCGCCAAGGTCGTCAAGGGAGGGCGCCGGTTTTCCTTTACCGCGCTCGTCTCGGTGGGCGATCAAAAGGGAAGGGTCGGGATCGCGCACGCAAAGGCCAACGAAGTGGCCGAAGCGATTCGCAAGGCCTTCGAGCAGGCGCGGCGCAGCATGTTTCGGGTTCCCGTCGCAAACGGCACGATACCGCACGAGATCATTGGGCGTTGGGGCGCGGGAAGGGTGCTGATGCGTCCAGCCGCCCCCGGAACCGGCGTCATTGCGGGCGGTCCGGTGCGCGCCGTCTTGGAGGCGGTAGGCGTCACGGACGTGCTCACCAAGAGCCTAGGCACCAATAACCCGATCAACGTCGTGCAGGCGACGGCGCAGGGCCTGCAGAGGCTCGTGACCGCCGAGGACGTGGCGCGCGAGCGGGGAATTACCTTGGAGCAGCTGGGGGTGCGCTAACGTGGCCGCCGAACTTCGCGTGACGCAGGTTCGCAGCGGGATTGGGCGCCGCAAGGGACATCGCGCCACGCTCCGCGCCTTGGGACTCCGCCGCCACCAGCAGACGGTGGTGCACCGGGACACTCCGGCGATCCGCGGGATGATCAACCAAGTTCGGCATCTTGTAGAGGTCGCCGTTATCGAGGCTGAGAAAGATGATTGAGCTCCATAACCTGAAGCCCGATGTACCGCGTCGCTCCCGCAAACGAGTGGGTCGCGGTCCGGGATCGGGGAAGGGCAAGACCGCAGGAAGAGGCCACAAGGGTCAGAATTCCCGATCGGGCGGAGGCGTTCCGGCGTGGTTCGAGGGCGGTCAGATGCCCCTTCAGCGCCGCATCCCAAAGCGCGGATTTCGGAAACGAAACCGCGTCAAGTGGCAGGTCGTGAATGTTGGCGACTTGGAGCGCGTGGAGGGGGAGGTGTCTCCCGTTTCACTTCGCGCGGCGGGGCTGGTTCGGTCGCTTAAGCACCCCGTAAAGCTCTTGGGATCGGGTGAGCTCGCGGCTCCGCGCGCCTGTTTCGTGCACGGAGCGAGCGGCTCCGCGAAGCAAAAAATCGTCGACGCCGGGGGCGAGATCGCAACGCTGGATCCAGCCGAATACTCTGACGACGAATCCCTGGAAGCGGCCAAGCGGAGGATGAACGCGCTGCTTCGGGCCGCGCCGAGGAAGCGCGAAAAGTAAAACGGTCCATGGCCAACCCGATCCCCAATCTCTTCCGGTCTCCAGAGCTCCGCGACAAGATCCTCTTCACCCTGATGGTGATGATGATCTACCGGATCGGGTCTCACATCACCGTTCCGGGTTTGGATGTCGGAACGCTGCAGCAGCAATTCGGGCAGCTCGAGGGAACCTTCCTGGGCTTCTTCGACATGTTCACGGGCGGCGGGCTCAGTCGCGCCACGATCCTTGCGCTGGGGATCATGCCCTACATCTCCGCCAGCATCATGTTTCAGCTGATGGCGGCGATCTTTCCGACCGTCGAGAAGCTCCAGAAGGAGGGCGAGCAGGGCCGGAAGAAGCTCACGCAGTGGACGCGCTACACTACCGTCGTTCTCTGCCTGATTCAGGCGTTCGGATACACTCAGTTCCTTCAAGGGATTCCCGGAGCGGTCCGGACGCCCGGGATGGGGTTCGTGATCCCGACGATGATTGTCCTGACCGTCGGAGGCGTCTTCGTGATGTGGCTGGGGGAGCAGATCACGGAGCGGGGGATCGGAAACGGGATGTCCCTGATGATCTTCTTTTCGATCATTCAGGGGTTCCCGCGCGCGATTATGGATACGTGGGAGGCGCTCCAGACCCAGGTGATCTCGCTTGTGGAGGTGGTCGTCCTCTTGGGAGTCGTCGTGGGGGTGACGGCCGGCGTCGTCGCCATGACAATGGCTCAACGGAAGATCCCCATTCAGATTCCGCGCAAGGTCGTCGGCAGGGGACGAATCCAAGAGGGGCAGAAGAGCTTCATTCCTCTTCGGATCAACTCCTCTGGCGTCATGCCGATCATCTTCGCCCAGTCGTTTATCGTCGTGCCCGGGACGCTCGCCGCCTTCGTTCCCTCGAACACGATTCAGGACATCGCGACGGTCTTCCAACCGGGCAACTGGGCGTACTACATCACCTACGCCGCGCTGATCATCTTCTTTACCTACTTCTACACCGCGATCATCTTCAATCCGGTCGACATCGCGGAGAATCTAAAGAAGCAGGGCGCATTCATTCCCGGCGTAAAGCCGGGCACGCGGACCGCCGCCTACATTGACCGGGTCCTGACCCGCGTGACGCTGCCGGGGTCGATCTACCTCGCCATGATCGCCTTGGTGCCCTTCTGGATCTTCGACATCTTCAATATTCAGACCTTCAGGTTCGGGGGAACCAGCCTGCTGATTGTCGTCGGCGTGGGGCTGGACACCGTTCAGCAAGCCCAGCAGCATCTGATGTTGAGGCATTACGAAGGCTTCATGAAGAAGGGAAGGGTGAAGTATCGGGGCCGCCAGCGCTACATGTAGCTTGACCCGTCCAGAGCGACGGGAGCAGTCCGGCGACACGTACGTCCTCCTTGGATCGCCGGGCGTCGGCAAAGGCACTCAAGCCGCGCGCCTGGCCCGGTCTCAAGGTTGGAGGCACCTCTCGACCGGCGATGTCCTGCGGAACGCGGTTCGCGCGGGCACGCCTCTGGGAAGCAAAGCCAAGCAATACATGGCGAAAGGCGATCTCGTTCCCGACGAGTTGATGACCGGAATCGTGGGGGAGTACTTCTCAGGTCTGGCGAGAGACGTCGGCGTGGTCCTTGACGGCTACCCCCGGACGCTTGAGCAGGCGCGCGCCTTGGACGAGATCCTCGCGTCGGTCGGCAGGAACCTCGCCGCGACGCTTTTGCTGCACGCCTCGGACGAGGTGCTCGTGAAGCGCATCTCCGGTCGGCGCTCGTCGCCGTCCGGAAGGGTGTACAACATCCACTTCGATCCGCCCTTGGTTCCGGGTGTCTGCGACGATACCGGCGACGCCCTCGTTCAGCGTCCCGACGACGCTCCCCAGGTGGTGCGAAACCGCTTGAAGGTCTATCGGCGCGACACGGCGCCGCTCGTGGACCACTACGAGGCCGGGGGGACGCTCCGCAGAGTTGGCGGCGATGGCGACATTCAGAGCGTGACGCAGCGCATCCTGGAGGCGATCCGGCGGTGACGGTGCCAGGACCCACTGCGAAGTCCGCCGACCAGATACGCGCAATCGGCAGAGCGGGCAAAATTATCGGCGCGCTCTTGACGGAGCTGGAGGGCGAGCTTCATCCCGGCGTATCGACGAAGACCGTCGACGGGTGGGTAGGGAGCTATATCCGGGATCATCGGGGCGCGAAGCCGGCGTTCAAGGGACTCTACGGCTTTCCGGCGAACGCGTGCATCAGCGTGAACGAGGAGATCGTACACGGCATCCCGAGCTCCCGAAAGCTGGAGGAAGGCGACCTCGTGACCGTCGACGTCGGCGTTCGGCTCCGAGGTTGGTGCGCGGACTCCGCCTTCACCTACGCCGTCGGTTCCGCGAGCCCGGAGGCAGTCGCGCTTATGGCTGTGGGGATGGAGGCTCTGGAGGCTGCGATCAGCGCGGCGCGGAGCGGCCGGACGGTCGGGGATATCGGCGCGGCCGTCGAAGAGGTCGCGCGACCGGCTGGGTATTCGATCATCCGGGAGCTTGTCGGCCACGGCATCGGACGGAACATCCACGAGATGCCGCAGGTGCCCAACTACGGAAACCCGGGCGAGGGCGCCAAGATAAAGGGCGGATACGTCCTCGCGGTCGAGCCGATGCTTGCGGCGGGGTCCAGAGAGATCGTTACCGGCAAGGATGGCTGGACGGTCTCGTCCAGGGACGGATCGCTGACCGTCCACTACGAGCACACCGTCGCGGCAACCCGCAAGGGCCCGGTTGTTCTCACCGAAGGGGGAATCTGGCGCCGGGGGCCGCATGCGTTCGCCGGAGGAAAGGACGGCGTCCCAGCCAAGGGAGAGGCGAGGCCGTTCGCGAAGCGAATGCAAAAAGAACTACCGGGAACTCTCCCGAAGGGCTAACTTTCAAAGCTATGCCAAGGTCGTGGTCACGGGAGGAGCGATGAAGGTTCGGTCAAGCGTAAAGCGCATGTGCGAACACTGCCGAATCGTCCGGCGGAAAGGCGTCGTGTACGTGATTTGCTCGCGCAACCCCAAGCACAAGCAGAGGCAGGGGTAGCGACAGGTGGCGCGTATTGCGGGAATCGACCTTCCCAGGGGGAAGCGGATCGTTGTGGCGCTGACCTACGTCTACGGGATCGGGAACACCTCGGCTCGCCGGATCCTCGGCCGCGCGGGGATCGACCCGGATGTTCGCACCTTTGAGCTCACGGACCGCGACGCGAGTATCCTGCGTCAAGAGATTGAGCAGAACTACAAGGTGGAAGGCGCCCTGCGCACCGAGGTCTCCATGAACATCAAGCGACTCATGGATATCGGGTGCTACCGAGGCCTACGGCACCGCCGAGGGCTTCCGGTACGGGGGCAGCGGACCCACACGAACGCCAGAACGAAGAAGGGACCTCGTCGGGCGATTGCGGGCAAGAAACAGGCTCCGAAGAAGTAGCCGGGCAAAGATCTACGATCAGCGCAACAGTGAATTTCATCGAAAGGGCGAGCAAATTTGGCAGCTGCTAGAGCCAAGAAGGGCACTAGAAAAAAGACCCGAAAGGTCGTGGAGTCCGCAGCCGTGGCCCACATCAAGGCGTCCTTTAACAACACGCTCGTCACGATCGCGGACAAGCAGGGCAACGTGCTCGTCTGGGGCTCCGCCGGGACGGCTGGCTTCACCGGATCCAAGAAGTCGACCCCCTTCGCCGCCACGATGACGGCGGAGAAGGTCGGCAGGGACGCCGTCGCGATGGGGGTCCGGACCATTCGCGTGCAAGTGCGGGGCCCGGGATCGGGGAAGGAGTCGGCGATTCAGGCCTTGGCTGCGGCAGGTCTGCAGGTTACGTCGATCCACGACGTGACTCCCCTTCCGCACAACGGCTGTCGTCCTCCGAAAAAACGCCGCGGCTAGCACAAAAAGGAAGTCGATTTCGCATGGCAAGATATACCGGGCCGGTGTGCCGCCGCTGCCGCCGGGAAGGACAAAAGCTCTTCCTAAAGGGCGCGAAGTGCTACACCGAGAAGTGTCCCGTCGAGCGCCGTCAGTACCCGCCGGGCCATCAGGGACCCGCAGCAGTGCGGCGGCGCAAGCAGTCCGACTACGCGCTGCAGCTCCGGGAAAAACAGAAGGTGAAGCGGATCTACGGCCTTCAGGAGCGCCAGTTCCGAAGCCTATTCGCGCTGGCGGCGAAGAGACCCGGCGTCACGGGCGCGAATCTCATCGTGGCGCTGGAGTCTCGACTGGACAACATCGTCTATCGACTGGGGATGGCGTCCAGTCGCAGCCAAGCGCGCCAGCTTGTGCGACATCGCCACTTCAAGGTGAACGGGAGAGTCGTGGACATCCCCAGCTACCATGTTGAGGCGGGCGACGAAGTGGCGCTCCGCTCCCGCTCCAGCGAGCTGGAGTACGTGGAAGCCAGCTTGGCTGCGCGCTCGAGGCCGCGGCTCTTGGAGTGGCTTGCCTTGGACGAGCAGCATCGGGTCGGACGGGTCGTCCGCGCGCCAACCCGCGCGGATATCCCGCTCCCGGCCCAAGAGCAGTTGATTGTGGAGCTCTACTCGAAATAGCGACTGGCCCTGAAGATCAGTGGAGGCAGCTAGCTTGACCATCGACACGACCGGTCTGGTCCTTCCTAGCCGCGTCGAAATCACCGACATATCGAGCGACGAGCGCTCGGCGCAGATGACAATCGAGCCCTTGGAGCCGGGGTACGGGCATACGCTGGGCAACGGCATCCGGCGAGTGCTCCTCTCCTCGCTGCAGGGCGCGGCGGTGTGGGCGTTCCGGGTGGACGAGGTGCTGCACGAACACGAGACGATCGCATCCGTCTCGGAGGATGTGCACGAGATCATCCAGAATCTGAAGGGTCTGGTGCTGAGCCTGGATGACGATGTCGCCGAAGCGGACCTTCTATTGGAGGCCTCGGAGGCGGGCCCGGTCACCGCAGCGGAAATCTCCGCGCCCGGATCGGTCACGATTCATGATCCAGAGCACCACATCTTGACGCTGGTCGCGCCCCGGGAGCTTCGGGTTCTGCTCCGCGTCAACAAGGGACGGGGCTTCACCCTTGCGGAAGAGCATGACTTCGAAGCGGACGGGGATGTGAACCTCGTGCGGATCGATTCGATCTACAGCCCGGTTCTGCGGGCCAACTTCGAGGTGGAGGAGACGCTCGTCGGTCAGCGCACGGACTTCGAGAGACTTCGGCTGGATGTAACGACGGACGGCTCCGTGGATCCGGTCTGGGCCGTTCAGTACGCGGCCGAGCTGATCCGCAAGCACTTCGAGTACTTCAACTATCTCCGGGTGAGGGCTCCCGCCCCGGAGACGCCCAAGGACGTGGGGCTGGAGGCAGTGCCGAACGAGATGCAGGAGCTTCTGCGACGGCCCCTGGAGGGCGTCTCGACGGCGCTCGGCAACATCCTCTTGCAGCACTCGATCACGACGCTGTACGATGTTGTCTCTAGGCGTGAGTCCGAGATTGAGGAGATCCGGGGTATCGGTAAAACGAAAATGGACGAGCTGAAAGAGATTCTCGCGAAGTACGACCTGTCCTTTGGGATGCAGCTGCTTTCGGGGCCCGACGAGCGGCTCTACTATGCTCCGACCGGCAATCCCGAGGACATTGCCCTGTTGGCTGCGCGGCGTCCCGGTCCCCCCGGCGTGCTTTCCGCAAACTAGGAATCGGACGGTGCGGCATCGAAAAAAGGGGCGCGGGCTCTCCCGTTCGCGGAGTCATCGCAAGGCCCTCCTGCGCAATCTTGCCCTTTCGCTCTTCCGGCACGAGAGAATTACGACGACGACCGCGAAAGCCAAGGAGCTCAGGCCCTTTGCGGAGCGCCTGATCACCTTGGGCAAGCGTGGCGACCTTCACGCGCGCCGGCTGGCGGCGCGCCGTATCTCCGACCGGGAAGTCCTCGCCAAACTCTTCGACGATATCGGGCCCCGCTATGCCGAGCGTCCGGGAGGCTACCTTCGTATCCTTCATCTAGGGAACCGCAAGGGCGATGCCGCCGCGATGTCCCTGATCGAGTTGGTATGAGCATGAAACGCGTGCGGCGCGACCTCCGCGCCGACGATCCCTCCCAACGTTCCAAATCCCCCGTTAAGGACTCCGCCAAATGATCCCTTCGTCCCAAAGTGGAGCAAGTCGAGTCTCGGCGCTGTTTGGAGTGGTCGCTGCGCTATTCGTCGGAGGGTTCTTGTACTGGCTCAGCGTCACTGCGGAGCCGACGCAGCTTGTCGTGGAGGAAGACAGCGGCGGCGGGATGGATATTCCCGGCATGCTCGCGTTTTCGATCGAGGACTTTACGGACGAGCCGCCGGACTCGCTGGTGGGCGTGACGCTCACGGTCTCGGGCATGAATTTCCTGAGTCGGGTTGGCGCGCACTCCTTTTTCGTGTCGCTCGCGGATTCGATGAGGACGCCCTACCTGATCCACCTTTCGGGTGAGATTCGCGCCGACAGCGCCTTTGTCCCGCCCGGAAGCGATGAGGCCGGCGATCTCTACGCAAACGGGATGGACGTGTTGGGCACGGTGACGATGATGTCCGATTCCATTCTGGATCTTTGGGAAGAGGCGGGGGCGTTCGGGTCGTCGGGCGATCGCTCGGTCGCCTCATTCGCCGTGACCTTCTTGGAAGCGCGTGAAGTCGCCGCGTCGGGAGGCGCGGGGGCCGAAGAAGGGTCGGGCGAAGGTCCAGACGAGTCGGAGCCCGAGTCCTAGAAGCAGGGGTTCGCGGTCCGTTTGGGCTGTCCGGCGCGCTGCGGCGCCGGAGCTGCCAATGAGCAATGACGCGAGGGCCCTTGGGCCCGATCTTGCCGTCATCGGCATGGGCTACGTGGGGCTGCCGCTCGCCATGTCCGCCGCGCGGAGCGGGCTGCGCGTCGCGGGGTTCGATATCGACGCCGCGCGGGTGCGGTCGCTCAATCAAGGCGAGAGCCATATTCGCGACGTGCGGTCCAAGGTCGTGCGCGAGGCGGTGGACGACGGGCGCTTTAGCGCGACGACGGAGGTGCGGGAGCTTCGGGGAAGCCGGGCCTTTGCGATCTGCGTGCCGACGCCGCTATCCAAGGTGGGAGATCCCGAGATTTCCCACGTGCTCGCCGCCTCCCGCACGGTGGCCGAAGCGCTGGCTGCGTCGCCTTCGGGGGGGCCGCCCGTTCTCGTGGCGCTTGAGTCGACCACGTATCCGGGCACGACGCGCGAGGTCGTGCTTCCCGTCTTGGAGGGCTCGGGGCGGACTCTTGGCGAGGACTTCCATCTGTGTTTTTCGCCCGAACGCGTGGACCCGGCGAATGCCTTATGGGGCACGCGCAACACGCCCAAGGTGATCGGCGGGATCACGCCGTCCTGCACCGAAGCGGGCCAGAGCTTCTACAGCCGCTTTGTGCGCGAGATCGTACCGGTCTCGACGGCCGAGGTCGCGGAGATGAGCAAGATCCTCGAAAACGCCTTTCGAGCGGTGAATATCGCGCTGGCGAACGAGATGGCCCTCATCGCGGACCGCTTGAATCTCAATATCTGGGAGGTGATCGAGGCTGCGGGGACGAAGCCCTTCGGCTTCATGAAGTTTGTGCCGGGGCCCGGCTTGGGGGGACACTGCATTCCAGTTGATCCCCACTTTTTGTCGTGGAAGATGAAGACGCTGGACTACCGGACGAGGTTGATTGACCTCGCCGCGAGCATCAACGCCGAGATGCCGCCTTTCGTGGCGAGCAAGGTGCGCCAAGCGCTGAACGAGGCGGCGAAGCCGGTCCGGGGAGCCGAGGTCCTGCTCCTTGGCGTGGCGTATAAACGCGATGTCGAGGATGTCAGGGAATCTCCTGCGTCGGACATTTTCGCGTTGCTGGAGAGGGACGGGGCCAGAGTCCGCTACCATGACCCGATGGTGCCTGCGTGGAACAGAGGCGAAGAGACGCTTCGGTCGGAGCCCCTCTCGGGCGCATTGCTTTCCTCCGTCGACGTGGTGGTGATCGTCACCGACCACTCGGGCATCGACTACGGCGAGGTCTACCGCCGCGCGCGCCTGCTGGTGGACGCGCGAAACGCCGCCGCTGGACATGCTGACGCCAAGGCGGCTTCGCCTGCCGGCTGGATCCTCAAGCGCTGGGATACGCGGCAAGGCGAGAAGTAGCGGATAACGTCGGATGCGCGAGCGGCCTTGCGCCGAGATATCCGCCCTCAGGTGATCGGGCTCCGCCGCAATGCTGCTAAATTTCCGCGAAGAGCACAGGCTTCTTGTTTTCCAACACGCCGGGCGCTCCGGGAGCAGCCGAGGAATCCGGAGGGGCCTCTATCGCGAAGCCGGTCAATCCGAAAGGCATGTTGACGACGGAATCCCCGAGGTCGTTTGGGGCCAGGCAGTGGCCGCCGCTCCTATTCCTGCTTCCGCTACTCTCCGCCTGCGGCCAAGGCGCTGCGGGCGCAAACGCCGAACGGCGGGGCGACGAAGCGTTCGCCACGGGCGACTACGACCAAGCAATGACGGAGTACCAGCTCCTGCTGCGTTCCTCTCCCACGGCGTCGTCGCGAGCGAAGGCGGCGCACGTCTCCGCGAGGCTGGACCGGATCGCGGACGCCCTGACTCTCTACGAAGAACTCATCGCTCAGGATATGAGCTACGTCGATCAGGCGGTCGGGGATTTTGTCGCAATGGCGATGCGCGCGGCGGATCGCGGCGATGGCATCACGCTCGTCCAAGCGATGGAAGCGGCGACGCTGCTCCGTCCAGGCGTCGGAGCCCCGGAGCTCACGCGACAGCTCGCGGAGGCCTACCACCGCGACGGCTTCTATGCCGACGCTCTTTTTCTCTACCTGGATGCGTTGTCGCAGAGCGAGACGGACAAAGCGGCGCTCTGGCGCGTCGCCGAGACGTACAAGGCGATGGGCGACTGCGTCCACGCGCTTCGCTACCTCGAGCGCTATGTGGACTTAGGTGGACCTTTGCCGGGAGAAGCGAAGTGGAGCATCGGCGACTGCGCGCTTCAGCGCTCCGTTGAGCTGATGGAGGAGGGTTCCCTGCCGGAGGCTCTCTCTCACGTCGAGCTCATGCTCTCCGTAGAGGAGCCGCGGTCCCGTCTCGCCGAAGGCAGATTTCAGAGAGCGGAGGTGCTTGCGGCGATCGGACGCTGCTCCGAGGCGGTGGAGGAATTCGAGACGGCAGGCGCTGCGACGGGCGCCTCGGCCCAACTTCGCCGTGCGGCGCTCTCCCGCATCGACGAGATCCGTTTTCGCGGCGAGCGAAGCGAAGGCCGTTGCTAGGGCGATCGGAGGGGCGAATCGTCGCCGCGCTGCTGGCGCTCCTGCAGACGGCATGCGCCTCGACGCCTCGCTACACGGGCTGGACTGCGGACGAGCTCCATCGGCATGGGATCGAAGCGATGGAGACCGAGGACTACCAAGAGGCGATCCGGGCGTTTGAACGCCTCGTGTTAACCTTCCCGCTCTACGAGAATGCGCTGGACGCCAGGCACCGACTCGCGCAGTCCTTCTATAGAAACGAGGATTACCTGAGCGCCGTCTCCGAATTCAACCGCATCGCGCAGGTCTACGCGGACGATGAGCGAACCGCGGAAGCTCGCCTAGGCATGTGCCGCGCCTACGCCCAGCTGTCGCCCCACCCTCAACGGGACCAGCAGTTTACGGTGCAGGCGCACTCGGCCTGCAGGAATGTGGCTCTGGACCACGAGGGCCAGGCGGTGGGGGACTCGGCTTTCCAGGTGGCGCGGGAGATGGAGGCCAAGCTCGCGGAGAAGGTCTACGCGGAGGCGCTCTTCTACTTTCAGCGGGACATTCTCGAGTCGGCGGAACTGGTATTCCTGGAGCTGCTGGATTCCCATCCCGAAACCGACTGGGCTCCCAGGGCGATGGCGCGCCTCATGGAGATCTACGAGGAGTGGGAGTGGGAGGAGCAGCGGGAGGAGATGCGCGCGCGTCTCTTGGAGCGCTACCCGGACACGCCGGAGGCGCGGGCGGTATCGGCGACCGCCGCGTCCCCCGCCTAGTTGGCTTCGCCGGCGAAGCGCGTACGGGGGAGGGCTCCTCGGATCGGAGTCTTCGGCGGGACCTTTGATCCGCCCCACGTCGGCCATGTCGCCGTCGCCCGGAGAGCTTTGGACGAACTGTCGCTGGATGTCGTTCTGTGGGTCCCGGCGTCGATCTCTCCCGGGAAGTCGGAGTCGGCCTCCGCGGCTAGGGACGTTCGGAAAAGAATGGCCAAGGCGCTCTGCGACGAGGATCCGCGCTTTCAGCTCTTCGACTGGGAGCTGCGGCGGAGCGGGATCTCCTATACGGTGGACACCCTCCGGGAGCTCCAGCGCCTGCATCCCGGGGCGCGACTCTACCTCATCGTGGGTTCGGATCAATGGGAGCGGATGCGCAGCTGGCGGAGTCCCCGCGAAATCGCTTCTCTCGCTGAAATCGTGGTGGCGCAGCGTCCCGGCCCGCGCGTCCCGCTGCCGGCGGGCACGCTCCGTCTGCCTCCGCTGGCGGACTGTTCCTCGCGCGCGATCCGCGCAGCCGTCGCCCGCGGCGAAGATGTTTCGGCCATGCTCGCGCCCAGCGTCTTTGCCGAAATCATGAAAGAGGGTTTGTATCGAAAGGACAGGCCCGCCGGTCTAACCCGACTCCAAGGAGCTCATGCTTAAGCACGTCATCAAGAAGATCGTGGGGTCGCGGCACGGGCGGCAGGTGCGCAAGCTCCTTCCGCTGGTCCGCGAAATAAACGCGCATTACGAAGGATTGGCGAGCCTGTCCGACGAGGAGTTGAAGGCCAAGACCGAAGAGTTCCGTGCGCGCATCCGCGCCCGGCTGTCCGAATCTCAGGAGAAGATCGAGGCGCTGCGGCAGAAAAAGCGCGGCACGCGCGAGGCGGGCATTCGCGAGGAGCTCTCCGGAGAGCTAAGAAAATTCGAGGAGCGCTTCGGCGCGGAGTTGAAGGAGGCGCTGGATGAGCTGATGTGCGAGGCGTTTGCGGTCGTCAAGGAGGCGTGCCGCCGCATGGTGGGACGGACGATCCAAGTCACGGGTCAGCTGCTCGACTGGGACATGATTCCTTACGACGTACAGCTCATCGGGGCGATTCAGCTGCACCAAGGCAAGGTCGCGGAGATGGCCACGGGAGAGGGAAAGACGCTCGTCGCCACCATGCCGCTCTACCTCAATGCCCTTTCGGGGCGCGGGGCGCATCTTGTGACCGTGAACTCCTACTTGGCGCAAAGGGACTCGGAGTGGATGGGCGCGATCTTCGAGCAGCTGGGCATTTCGGTTGGGTGCATCGACCTCCACGCCCCCGGCTCTCCGGAGCGCAGGGAGGCGTACCTCGCCGACATCGCCTACGGCACGAACAATGAGTTCGGTTTCGACTATCTGCGCGACAACATGGTGCACGCCTTGGAGCAGCGGGTGCAGCGCAGCCACTACTACGCCATCATCGACGAAGTGGACTCGATCCTCATCGACGAGGCCAGGACCCCGCTGATCATCTCGGGCCCGGTGAGCCACGACACCGCGACGCCCTTCCGCAAGATGAAGCCTGCGGTCGAATCGTTGTTTCGCAAGCAGTCGAAGATGATCAACCGGATGGTGGCCGAGGCGGCAAAGGCGCTGGAGGGGGACGACGAAGACGCGAAGTACGAAGCGGGAGAAAAGCTGCTCGCGGCTAAGCGGGGCGGGCCGAAGAACCGTCGCTTGATGAAGATGTTCGCCGACGATCCGTCGCTGCTCAAGCTGGCGGAGCGCGTGGAGGCGGACTATATGCGCGAGAAGCGCCTCCACGAGATCGACGAAAGGCTGCTCTTCGCGATGGACGAGAAGGGCAGCAACGTGCACCTCTCCGACGAGGGCTTGGACTCGCTTTCGCCGAACGACCCGGAGGCTTTTGTGGTGCCCGATCTGTCGCTCATCGTCGGAGAAATCGAAGACAACGAGGACCTCTCGGTGGAGGACAAGAGGACGCGCATCGAGGAGCTGGAGCGCGATTACGCGGCAAAATCGCAGAAGATCCACGTCATTCATCAGCTACTAAAGGCCTATACCCTCTTTCATCGGGACGAGCGGTACATCATCGGAGAAGACAACTCGGTCGTCATCGTGGACGAGTTCACGGGCCGGCAGATGCCCGGGAGGCGTTGGAGCGACGGACTCCACCAGGCGGTCGAGGCGAAGGAAGGCGTCTCCGTGCGAGGCGAAACCCAGACGCTCGCCACCGTCACGATCCAGAACTACTTCCGGATGTACGACAAGCTGGCCGGGATGACGGGGACCGCCGAGACGGAGGAAACCGAGTTCCATCAGATCTACAACCTCGACGTCTCGGTGATTCCGACCAATCGCCCGATCGCGAGAGATGATCGGGAGGACTTGATCTTTCGGACTCGTCGAGAGAAGTACTCAGCGATCATGGACGAGGTTGAGCGGCTGAATCGACTGGAGCTGCCGGTGCTTGTCGGGACGACCAACGTGGACGTATCCGAGACTCTGTCGCGGATGCTCCGCCGGAGGAGAATTCGACACAAGGTCCTGAACGCCAAGCACCACCAAAGCGAGTCCGAGATTATCGCGGAGGCGGGTCAGGCGGGGTCCGTAACGATCGCCACGAACATGGCCGGCAGGGGCACGGACATCAAGCTGGGAGAAGGCGTGACAGAGCCCCGCACCGTGGCGTGGGCGAAGGAGAAGGGCTTGGAGTTGGAGACGGTGATTTCTCCCGACCCCAACCGCTACGAGAACCCCGAAAAGCTGGCGGACAAGGATGACTATCTCATCGAAGCGGGCGGCCTTCACATCCTTGGATCCGAGCGCCACGAGGCGCGGCGAATCGACCGGCAGCTTCGGGGGCGCGCTGGCCGTCAGGGCGATCCGGGGGCTTCTCAGTTCTATCTCTCCCTCGAGGACGATCTAATGCGCCTCTTCGGCGGGATGGAGCGGATTGCCGGCGTCATGGACAGCATGGGCGCGAAGGAGGGCGAGGTGATCACGCACCCCCTGGTGACGCGGTCGATTGGTCGGGCGCAGAAACGGGTGGAGGGCAACAACTTCGAGGCGCGCAAGCGGTTGCTCGACTACGACGACGTCATGAATCAGCAGCGCGAAGTGATCTACGACCTGCGCCTCTTCGCCTTGGAGGGGGGAGAGGACCTGAGGGGCGAAATCATGGAGATCGTGCGCCACGCCCTGCAGTCCGTGATCGACAGTCAGCTTCCGACGGAGGCCTCGGACGAACTCGACCTGTCAGGCCTTCGAAGCAAGATGCTCCTCGATCTGCACACCGTCCTGCCGCGGATCCAAGGCGAAGAGGACGGAGAGCTCACTAGGAGGGAGGCGGCCCAAGCGGCCGAATCAGCGGTGGAGGCGACGCTCCAACAACAGATGGAGACATTCGGCGACTACCGCGATCGAGTGTCCAGCTTCGTCCTCCTCTCCACGATCGACTTGAAGTGGAAGGACCACCTCTACGACCTGGATGGACTAAAGGCGTCGATCGGCTTTCGGGGGTGGGGACAGAAGGATCCGCTGGTGGAGTATAAAAAAGAGGCCTACGAGATGTTCGTGGGGCTCATGGACGATCTTCGGTCGACCGTGACGCGGCAGCTGTTTCGCGTTCGACTCCAGGTGACGCCCGACGCTCAGGCCGGCGCTTCTTCTTTGGCGACCAGCGGCACTCGGACGGTTGGGTCGGGCGGCGGGACGCCAATCCCAAGCGCGGGACTCTCCTCGCCCAGGAAGGCCCTCGGCGGCTTGGAGAAGGTCTCGGCGAGCAAGGCGACTCCCGGAGGCATTGCGCGAGCAAACCCCGCCGCGATGGCCACGAACCGGAGATCCAGGCGGCGGACGAGTCCGGTTCGCTCGACAAAAACCCCCGGACGCAACTCTCCCTGCCCCTGTGGCAGCGGTCTCAAGTACAAGAAGTGCTGCCTGAGGAAACAATCATCTGCGAGTTGACTTCGAAGGACGCGCTCGAGCGGCTGGACAGATTCGGTCCGGGAATGCTCAGCGAGCTGGAGCTCCTTGATCTGATCATCGGGGGCGCGAGCGGCTCCAGCGCTTCCAGCCCGGCCAAGGCGGTCTTGGAGGAGGTCTCGGAGCTTCCGCCCCCGGGTCTCGCCCGCCTCGACTTGGAGCGCCTGAGCGGTATTCGAGGGATTGGTCCCAACGTTGCTGCGCGGATCGTGGCGGGCGTGGAGCTCGGGCGTCGCATTGCGCGCGCGCCTCGTCGGCGAAAGGATCCCGTGACATCGCCCGAGGACGTGCATAAGCTCTTCGCTCCGATCTTGGGGCATCTGGATTATGAGGAATTCCACGTCCTGCTTCTCAATTCTCAGAACGTGCCGATTTGCACCCGCATGGTGACGCGGGGCATCCTGGACGCTTCGCTCATCCACCCGCGCGAGGTCTTTCGGGACGCGATCATCAGAGGGGCCGCGTCAATCATCCTCGTCCACAATCATCCGTCGGGAAATCCCGATCCCTCTCCGGAAGACCGAAGCGTCACGCGCGCGCTCCGCGCCGCTGGAGACCAACTCGGCATTCCGGTGCTGGATCACATCATCGTCGCGGGGGCCGAGCATGTGTCCCTTGCGAGCCAGGGCTTAGACGCCGAATCGGAAGAGTCGGAGGACGACTGATCGACTCGATCGCGACGCGGGAGCGCCGTTGTTCGGTGGCGCTCTATCCCGATCGGGGGATCTCGATCGTGGAGGGCCGAGGAGCAGAGGTCTGGGACGAGGACGGCACCCGCTACATCGATTGCGTCGCTGGAATTGGGAGCTGCAGCCTCGGGCACGCCCACCCTGAAGTAGTCCGAGCAGTCAAGCGGCAAGCGGAGCGAATTTTCGCCTGTCCGGGCATCTTCTCGAACGACCAGCGAGCGGGGCTGCTGGAGGAGCTCGCGCGCGTTGCGCCGGAGGGGCTCCGTCGAGGATTTCTTTGCAATTCCGGGGCGGAGAGCGTGGAAGCCGCATTGAAATTCGCAAGAGCGGCAACGGGCAGGACGGGAATCGTAAGTTGCCGCAGAGGGTTTCACGGCCGAACGATGGGCGCGCTCAGCACAACGTGGAAGAGCGAATATCGGGCGGATTTCGCGCCCTTGGTGCCTGGCGTCGACTTCATTCCCTTCAACTGCGTTCGGTCCGCGAGGCGGAGCATCGGTCCAGAGACCGCAGCCGTAGTCTTGGAGCTCGTGCAGGGAGAAGGAGGCGTGAGGCCGGCGGACCCCGCCTTCGTGCGGGCCGTTCGGCGGGCGTGCGACGCCTCAGGCGCCCTTCTCGTCGTAGACGAGGTGCAGACGGGCTTCGGTCGGACGGGTCGCATCTTCGCGTCGAACCGCTATGGCGTGGTCCCGGACATTCTGTGTCTCGCCAAGGCGATAGGCTCCGGGTTGCCCTTGGGCGCAACTCTCGTCTCGGACAAAGTGGGGGAGCTGACTGGCAAGCACGGCACGACATCCGCGGGGAGTCCCCTAGCGTGCGCCGCCGCGAGGGCCGCGTTGCGCGTGCTTGTGTCGGAGCGGTTGTGCGAGCGCGCGAATCGGATTGGAGAGAGGCTGAGCTCCAGAATCAGGGATCGGGCTCCGGCCCGCATGACGCAGCTTCGGCAGGTGGGACTCATGTTGGGCATTGAGCTTTCCGAGCCGGTTCGTCCTTACTTGGATGCGCTTGCCGACGCGGGGGTGCTTGCCCTTTCGGCGGGGAGCCACGTCATTCGCCTTCTACCGCCCTTGGTTATCGGCGCCGAACTGGCCGATGAAGCGGCGGACGCGCTCGTGAAGGTGCTTTCGTGAGGCCCCAAAGCCGACCGGAACGCAGCTGATCCGCAGCGACTCCGAGTCGATGACCGGCTTGCACGCATAGGTCCGATTGCTATAACCGAGCCCTCGTGCTTCGTCCGCTTCGAATCCAGCGAATCCTGTCCCGTATACTTCCACACCTTCGTCTTGATCCTCCGGTTCGCCACCATCCCAAAGCCCAACGCCTGATGACCCGGAGCCGCCAAACTGTCCACGCTCGTCGCCTACGCCGTCCAGCCCGATTCCAAGTCGCGTCGAGGACAGGACTCAGTCGGCCTCCCGCGGGAAGAAAATGGCATTGAAAAGCAGGGCAAAGGTGCCGTGCGACTGCGCCCGAAAAGTGATCTTCGGCCCGAAGAGGAACGCCTTGCCGCGCCCAACATCCGCTTCAATCATGCTTGCGCCCCCCTCTAGGCGTTCTTGGCCCCAAGCCCATCCGCTCACGAGCGGCGCTGGAGAGTCGTAGGTCGCGAGGACGCGGACTCCGCCCGCCGCATGATCCGCAACCCGAAAGACCGGACTGTGGCTGTGAAGGACAAAGGCGCGGTCGCCCAGCCCATGGAGAATCGGACTTCCATGATGGATCCCAACGGAGTGAATCGAGCCCGGCGTGAAGTACTCGCCCCGCGGCAGCGGCGTCCCGCTCGAATCCACCATATGGTCCTCCACGGGGATCCCCAGCGCCTCTCCGATCCGCGCCGCGGAGCCAATCGCGGCTAAAATGCCGCCGCGCTCCAGGAACTCCCGAACATGCGTCACGCTCTCGCCGGAGACGGACCCGATTCGACCGCGAAGGGAATCGGGAAGCGACGCTACGAACTCCTCGTTGGCTACCCCGCCTCGCCGTGCGCCAACCGATATTCCGAAGCCGTCCGGCATGATGAGCACGTCATAATCCTCCAGCCCCCCGCGCTCAAGGTCCGGGGGGAAGAGCACGTCATATTCGAACTCGAAGTCTTCAAGTATGTGCCGGATCCATCCCGACGGCATGGATCCGCCATAGCGGTCCAGGAGCGCGATCCGGCGCGCTTCGACCGCAAAGCCCTCGTTCCGCATATTCCGAGATGCAGCGCGGAAAGAGACGCCCAGCTCCTCCGCCCATGCGCGCGCTTCGGAAAGAGCCGTTTCGCCCGGTTCCACATAGAAGGCCCCCGGCGCAAGGGAGACGCCCCCGCTTGCGACCTCGTCCGTGATCCATCTCGCTTTGCCTCCCCGCTGGGCAATCCGGTTCACGACGACGAACGAGTGATTGATGCGGTCCAGGAGATAGCCATAAGGGGCGGATGTTGAGACGAATCCAGCGCGGTGCTCCACGAGACCTTCGTTAATGGAGGCGAAGTCTCCTCGCACGTCCTCGAAGACCCGGTCGAAGTCTACCCCCATCTGGAGAGCCAGCGTCCATCCGGCATTGTCGTAGGGGGAGATCGGAGGCCCGCCGGGGTAGAGGAAGTCGTTCGGGTGATTCTGCGGCTCGAACATGTCCAGAATGTGCGGCCGAAAGGCTTGGTCCATCCGCACGACGTAGGAGTCCGCCGGGTAGGTCTTTGCGCCTGCGGAGAATGCGGCCCGAGCCCGATGGATCTCGATCCCGTTTTTCAATAGCGCGTTCACAAAGCGCTCCGCCGTCGGAAAGTCCCTCTGGTCCGAAGGGAGGATGTAGCCGCGCGCGTCGCGGGCGCCGGGCTCTCTGAGCCGGGCGCGATACTCCTCGGCTCCCGCGGGCCCCGTGACTTCGATTGACGCGTCGTCGATCCACTTGGGGAGCACGGTCCAAGAGTCCCCGCTTCCGCGTTCAATCGAGTTCGCGCCCATCCGCCAAATGTTGAAGAGCAGGTGCTCCCGGTTGCGCGAAGCGTAGTCCAGCACGGCGCGGTTGGCGGTCTGCGAGTAGTCGACCGACTGCCTGAATCGCCAAGGACCCGGCTCAACGGGCATCGGGAGGTCCGCGCTGCCGATCTGCCTGCGGGGAAGAAAGGGAATCTCAATCGGCGTGGGGTGTCCGATCGTCTCCGTCAGCAGCCCGATCATGTTGTGGAAGTACGGCGTGGTGCGGAGCCCGCCATTCCACCAGGTGGAGTAGGAAGCGCCCCGCCGCATCGTCGTGCCTCCCTTTCCCTCGACCACCATGCGGTGGTGGATTGCGGAGCCTACCTGATCCAAGCTCGTAATGATGATCGGGTCCAAGTTGTGGTTGGGGGGATCGCGGAAGGGAGGCGCGAACATGACCGTCCCGGCCGGACCCGTCTGATGGTGGTTGTAGACGATCTGCGGGAACCACTCCCGGTACATCACCCGGTTCATATTCTCGGTTTCCGCAAGGGCGGACATGTAGAAGTCGCGGTTGTTGTCATGGCCCGCGTACTTTTGATACAACGCCGGCACGCCTCGCGTGGAGCGCTTCGTCCGCTCGTCGGTCCGCATGTACCAGTTTGAAACGAGGTCGTGACCGTCGGGGTTGGCGTGGGTCGCGAGAAGAATGACGTCGTCCAGGAACCGGAGCGTCTCCGCGTCCTCGCGGCTGACCATCTGCCAGACGAGCTCCATCAGCTGGTGTATCCCCAGCACTTCCGTCGCGTGAAGTCCGCCGTCGATCCAGACGACGGCCTTGCCCTCCCGCGCCAAGGCGCGCGCTTCGTCCTCGTTGGCCCCCTTCGCGAGCGCAAGCGACCGCGCGATTTCCTTATAGCGGTCAAGCCGAGGTCGGTTTGAGGGCGACGTGATTGTCGCCATCCACTGATCGCGGCCTTCCTCCGTTTTTCCGATGGAGGAGAGCGTCATGCGGTCCGACTGATCCGCCAGAAGCCGCCAGTAAGCGGTAAGTTGCTCGTAATTCAGCAGTTCGTAGTCGGTGCCGATCGGAAATCCGAAGTGTTCCTCGGGCGACGTTGGCTGCGCCGCCAAGGGAGCCGGCGGAAATGTCAGCGCAATGAGCAGGGAGGCGAGGGTGGGCGCGACAACGCGAGCGCGGAAATCCGGCCGTTTCTTGATCACCGTTTTGGAAGTCCCGTTGGGGGGAATGGAGGTTGCTCGCATGGGGCGGCGCGTGTATCAAGGTATACCGTCGCTGCGTCGCGCGTTCGGGCTTGCCGTTGGCTGCTTCTCGGTCCAAGGCCGAACATCCTGCGTCTCTTAGCTGTTGCTTTGGCCGGCTGCGCTCTGGGCTTTCCCGCGTGGGCGGAACAGCCGTCCTCGCTTCTGTTTCCGCGCCCGCATGCGCTCCCGGCGGCGGAGCAGGGCGCGCTCGGACTTTTGCGCTTCGATCCGTGGTTGGGCCTGGAAGGCGCGGGCGCTTTGCGCCTCTTCGGCTTGCCGGAGCCCCTCTTTCAGATCGAAGTGGATGGAGCGCGGGCCATGAGGCCGTACGTTCCGGTTCTTGGCTCTGCGGCGCGCCCGGGTTTGATCCTTGGGCAAAGCGCCCTCCAGCGCGCGGCCGTCGCCCAAGTTGGCGAGCGCGCTTTCGGCGGCTCTCCCGCCGTCCTTAGGCTGACGACCAGATCCGGCGCAAACGAGCGATCAACTGCCGCGTATGCGACCCGAAGCGCGCTTGGGAGAGGCGCGTCGACGCTGGCGGGCGCGTCGTACTCCGGTCCAGTCGTGCGCGACCGGGCGTTTTTCTTCCTTTCCGCCGATCGGCGGTGGAGTCGAGAAGCGCGGCCAGGGCACGCCCGCGCTCCAGCCGTCCGCGAGGTGGAGCGGGCGCTGCAAGAGCTCTGGCCCAAGATGTTCGCGGATGAATTCGGGGATGTGGAACACTCCGACAACGCGGGGGCCCTATTCGGCAAGGTCGAGCTCCATCCGACCGAACGATCGCACGCATGGCTCGTCTGGACGCGAAACGACTTCGAGGCGGAGAGCGGACTCCTTCCGGCGGGCTTCGCAGGCCGGTCGACCGCAGCCGACGTGCAGGGCGGCGGATGGTCTCTCTCGATGGGCTTCCAGCGCGCGGGAGGAGCGGGAGGGGATCACGATATTCGCATTCGCGCCGCCCGCGACCGCTTGCGGATCGCGGCGAACGACGGTCTGCGCCTGCCAGGTCCAAATGGGGAAGAGCGACCATTCCCAGAGGTATGGTTCTGGAACTCCGAAAAAGAGACGGTGCGCATCGGAGGTGGCCTGCGCGGTCTCGCCGAAGGCAGCCGGCTTGATCACCTGGAGTTTCAGGATGTCCTCTCGTGGCGGGCTGGCCCCTACCGGCTCCGCGCGGGGCTTCGCCTCTGGAGTGTCTCCGCCCGCCACCCTTCGGAAGATCTCTCCCCGGGCCTCTATCTCTTCGACTCGCCTAAGGGATTTAAGGGGTACGTCCAGGCGGGACCCGGGTTTGTGCACTGTTCCGACGGCTCCGCCAGCGTCAGCGGCGACTGTCCCAGCGGCGCGCGCGTCACTGGTCCGCTGCTTGAGTTCAGGCAGCGCGTGAATCCCGCCCAGGGCGGAGAGCCTTCGTCCGGTTCATTCACTCGGCAGGGCGCGAAGCTAGATCTGCGGGGGAGCTGGCAAGTCGACCCGGAGATTGAGGTCGCGGCGAACCTGGCTTTGGGCGGGCGAAGAGAATTCAGCGGAACGGGAACGAGCGTGCAGGGAGGCGGGCTTTCGCTGGAGGCTGGCGGGCGCGCCGAGTGGCTTCCCGCGGAGACCTCCGACTGGGTGCGGGCCAGGCTCGCTTGGGACGCCTACCGCGCGGAGCTTCCGCCGATGCTCTTGGCTTGGGCGGATGCGCGATCAGGCGCCGGGGTCGCGCGCCGTTCAAGCGGCGCCGGCCCGGATGCCCTCCCTCCGCCCTTTGGCGAGAGGGTGAACGCGCTTGGTCCGGCGGAACTTCCGGGGTCGGGCGCGCAGCGATTCGCGCGATCTCCCCGGGGCGTTTCGTTATCCGCTCTGGTTGAGCGAAGGCTCCGGGGCGCGTCGCATCTTCGCCTGAAGGTTGGCCATTCCCGCGCAACGGGTCCGCCAAGGAGCATTGGACGCGGGCCGGGAGCAACCGACTCCGAATTCCGCAGCGACGGCGCCTTGACCTCCACGCAGCTCCTTTTGGAAGCGGGCGGAGCCGCTCTCGCCGGCAGGCTGGACATTAGAGCGAGCTGGAGTCTGGAGCATGGGCGCGTCACTGGAGAGGCAGAGTTTCTTGGGGCCGGAATGACCCCGTGGTCGGTGATCAGGCCTCAGCCCGATACCGGGATGGTCGATGAGGGGTGGGCAAGTCGCGGCTTGCTCCTTCTTGCTTGGACGCTGCCCGGCGAGGCCGTGGTCGGAGCCGTGGGTCGAGTTTTCTCCGGGCCAGCCATGGGCGCCGCCGGACCCGTCCTTCGGCTTGACGCTCGGATCTCTCGCTCGGTCGCACGGTTCCAAGGATCGCGCATCGCCGCTTGGGCGGAGGTCTTTAACCTGACCGGATCCGCAGTTCAGCCGGACCCTTGGGGCGGCTTTGCCGTCTTTGCCCATTCCGCCGCCCGCCATCAGGGCTGGGCGAGCGCGCGCTGGATACAGGCGGGCCTCTCCCTGGAGGGCAGGTGACCTAGTGCCGGTTGGGAGCCGGGATCGTCTTTGGAAAGCAGAAGATCGGATGGATATCCTGCAAGTTGGAACCAAATCGGAAGCCGCTCGTACTTGCGGCTATAGAGACAAATGAACCCAATTCGCGCGCGGCGCCGTATGCTAGATGATCGGGCGGCGCTCTTTAATCCCGAATCCAGAGGATTCAGATCGGAGAGCCCGCCGCGGAGCGGCACGTACTTAGTCAAGGAGCTGATCAATGCAGCGGAACCCCCGGACTCGGTGTTTTCCTAGGCCCCTCTTCGGCACGGCTTCGGCGTTCTTCGCCGCGCTCGTCGCAGGCGGCGCCTGCCAAGATGTCGTCGCGCCGCCCATTTCGCCCGAGGAGTCGGAGAACGGCCAGGCGGTCGCGGTTCAGTCGAGCGAAGTGGATCGAGCCACGCTTACGGCCCTCTATCACGCGACCGACGGGCCGAATTGGGCGGTGCGCGATCACAACTGGGCGACCGACGCGCCTTTGGACCAGTGGCGGGGCGTGAAGCTGGACGAGAATGGTCGAGTCCGGTACTTGGATCTGAATTTCGTATCGCTGCTCGGCACGCTACCGCCCGAGATCGGCAAGCTGGACGCGCTCAAGCTCTTGAGTCTCACCGGCAACTTCACTCTCACCAATCCCCTGCCGAGCGAGTTTTTCGACCTGACGGGCTTGGAGCATCTGTACATGGCCGGCACCGCGATGGGAGGCCCGATGCCTCCAGAGATCGGCCGGCTGGAGAATCTCCAGTCCCTGTCCATGAGACTCACTGGTTTGGGAGGCCCCATTCCGCCCGAGATTGGGCAGCTGACTCGGCTTCAGCGGCTCAACCTGATTCAGAACGATCTGATCGGCGCGATTCCCCCAGAGATCGGCAACCTAGGCGAGCTCTGGGAGCTGATGCTCTCGGACAACGACCTGACCGGTCCGCTTCCTTCCGAGATGGGGCGCCTGGAGAACCTATGGGCGCTGGACCTGCAGCAAAACAAGCTGGACGGGCATATCCCGGAGAGCTTCGGCGGCCTCGCCCAGCTTCGCACGATGGAGCTGCAGGGAAACCGGCTGACCGGACCGGTGCCTTCGACCTTTGGGCAGCTGAAGAAGACTTACGGGCTCTACCTGCAAGACAATGCGCTTTCCGGCGATCTGCCGGTCGAGCTCGGCGGGATGAGCAGCCTGCAGGAGCTGTACGCGGGCGCCAATGCGGCTCTCTCGGGTCATCTGCCCCGCGAGTGGAGCGCGCTGAGCGATCTGCGCCAGCTAAAGCTTGGAGGGACCGAGGTTTGCGCGCCGGACGATCCCGAGCTCCATGAGTGGCTGGGAACGATCAAGTTCCACCGGGTGGCGCGGTGCGCGACGGGAGACGCGTACATCGTTCAGGCGGTTCAGTCGCACCAATTTCCAGTGGCTCTGGTAGAGGGGAGGGACGCCCTCCTTCGCGTCTTTCTGTCGTCGCCGAACGCGGGCGGAGCGACGATGCCGCCCGTGCGCGCAACCTTCTACCACGACGGAGCGGTCGCGGCGACGGTGGACCTTCCCGCCAGCGACAGGCCAATTCCCGAGTCGGTCAACGAGGGCGAGCTTGAATCCACTTTGAATCTGCCTGTGGCCGGCGCGCTGATTCGCGAGGGACTGGAGTACGTGGTGGAGGTGGATCCAGACGGCGCGCTTGATCCAGGAGTCGGGATTCTGCAACGAATTCCCGCGACCGGCAGGGCGAGCGTGGACGTAAAGGCGATGCCCGAATTCAAACTCCACCTCATTCCGTTCGCGCCCGAGTGGGATGCGGACTCTTCGGTCATTCGGACGGTCCGGGGAGCGGCGGCGAGTCCATGGGAGCACCCGCTTCTTGAGCACACGCGCACTCTGCTTCCCGTCGGGACGATGAACGTCGTCGCCGAGCCGGCAGTGATCGTTTCGGGCTTGGAGGCAAACGGGTTTAGAATTCTCCAATCCACCATCGTTGCGCGCGCAGCCGCGGGCGGCGGCGGATACTGGGTCGGCATCGGTCCTTCGTCTGGCGGACTCCTAGGCGTTGCAGCCGCGATCCCCTCGTTTGCGAGCTTCTCGGTGCCCTCCTCGTTCACGCTCGCTCACGAACTCGGCCACAACCTGGGGCTCTGGCATGCGCCGTGCGGCGGCGCCGGCGGGCCGGACCCCCTTTTCCCCGAGCCTCACGGCAGGACGGGCGCGTGGGGCTTCGATGCGAAGAACAACGAGCTGGTGTCGCCGTACGTGCCCGATCTGATGAGTTACTGCGGGCGGGCTTGGATCGGGGACTACCACTTCTCGAACGCGATGCGTCACCGCCTGATCGAAGAATCGCGGAGCGCCCGACAGGAACCCCGGGTCGAGACTCTTTTGGTCTGGGGCGGGATGGACGGAGACGGACAGCTCGCTTTGAGGCCTTCCTTCTATATGAAGGCGTCGCCGCAGCGACTCCCGGCCGGGTCCAAGTACAGAATTGTCGGGTGGACCGCGACCGGCGAGGAGGCCTTTGCCGTGGCGTTCGACATGCCCCAGGTCCAAGACTCCAAGGACGGTCAAACGGGGTTCGTTGCGCTGCTCCCCGTTACGTGGGAGGGGGAGCTCGTCCGTATTCGCCTCATCGGCCCCGAAGGCCACGCCGTGTTGGATGAGAGCTCCGACCTTCCCATGACGATTCTTCTGGATCCAGAGACAGGAAAAATACGGGGCGTGCTTGACCAACCGCCCGCGGCCGCAATGGACGCGGCCGGCGATCCAGAGTTGAAAGCGGTCTTTAGCCGAGGAATTCCTCTGCGCAGCACAGGGAGCTGAGAAGATGAGACTTCGTAGAGACGTTGAGACTGAACCCGGGAGCCAAGAGCGGACGCCGAAGGGAGGGCGAGGCTCGCATGATCGCTTTTGCGCAAGGAGTTGGAAGATGAATCGCGCTCATGCTTCGTCGTTGAGGTCCCGGTTTCCCTGGATGCGACGGGGAGCGTTCGCCGTATTGCCCTCTGCGGCGCTCCTCGCTTGCGACGAAGCGCCGACGAAGCCCGGCGCGATGCCCGTGGAAGAGCTTTCCGTGCAGACGCAATCCCAACAAGGGGACAAGGAAGCGCTCCTCGCGCTCTATCGAAAGCTGAGCGGCCAGAATTGGTTCCTGAGGGAGCCGTGGGACCCCGAAAAGCCCATAGAGACTTGGGATGGCGTGGAAGTGAACGAAGACGGTCGCGTTCGAGAGCTGCTGCTTACGGGCAGGGGCTTGGACGGTCGTCTCCCGCCCGAAATCGGTTGGCTGGATCAGCTGGAAAGACTCAGCTTTGCGTTCAACGGAGATCTGGTAGGCCCTTACCCCAGAGAGTTCTTCGAGCTCGAAAAGCTGAGCTACTTGAGTCTCCAATTCGCCGGTATGGGAGGTCCTCTTCAGCCGGAATTCGGAGAGCTCCGGTCGCTTGACACGCTTTTTCTGCACGCATCGGGGTTGGGCGGCCATCTTCCAGCCGAGCTCGGTCAGCTGGAGCAGCTGCGCGAGCTGACCCTCTACGGCAACGACATCGTGGGTCCCATTCCGCCGGAGATGGGCAACCTCGTCGAGCTGCGGAACCTGAGCTTCTGGAACAACCACATGACCGGAGCAATTCCGGCCGAGATGGGCAACTTGGACAAGGTCGTCGTCATCGACTTCGACACCAACGAGTTTACGGGCCCGGTTCCCGGAGAGCTGGGCGGGATGGACTCCCTGCGCGTCCTTTGGCTGAACAACAACCGGCTTACGGGCTCCATCCCCGGCGGACTGGGGAGTTTGGACTCCTTGATCTTCGGATACTTCGAGAACAACGACTTCGAGGGGCCGCTGCCGAAAGAGCTAGGCAACCTCGGCGCCTTGACTTGGCTCTCCTTGGGCAACAATCCGAAGCTCTCCGGCTCCATTCCGCCGGAGTGGGCCGGCATGGACAGTCTTTCCTACCTCAACGCCACGAACACGCAGCTGTGCGCTCCGGCGTCGGATGCCCCGCATCGGGAGTGGCTGGACGGGGTACGGTCCGTTCGCCTTTCGGCCTGCGAGACCGCCGCCTCGGTCTATCTGACGCAGGCGGTGCAATCGATCCGTTATCCAGTGCCGCTCGTTGCGGGCGAGCCTGCGCTGCTGCGCGTGTTCGTCCACTCGTCCGCGGCCGCCGGGGAGCCGATGCCTCCCGTGCGCGCTGATTTCTTCCTAAACGGGTCCGTCGTCCACTCGGCGGATATACCCGGGGGCCAAGGGGTAGTGGGGGCTGAAATTGACGAAGGATCGATGGACGGATCCGCCAACGTGGAGGTTTCAGGCGAGTGGATTCAGCCGGGCTTGGAAATGGTCGTGGAGGTTGATCCCGACGGCGCCACCCGGTCGGAGCTGAATCTTGGACGCCGCGTCCCGGATCAAGGACGGATGCGCGTGGACGTGCGGGAGCTGCCGCCGCTCAAGATCACCTTCGTTCCAATGATCAATCGAAATGAGCCCGACTCGGCGATTGTGGATCTCACCGCCGGAATGGTGAAGGATCCAAAGACCCACCCAATGATGGAGGCAGTAAACAAGCTTCTCCCGAGGCACGAGTTCGAGATGACCTTGCATTCGCCGGTGGAAACCAACGACTTCTTCGGATTTGGCGCGATGCTGGAGACGCTGGCTCTCCGGGCCTTGGAGGGCGGCGAAGGATACTGGGTGGCGATGATGACGCCGATGGTGCGGTTTGGACTCTTGGGCGTTGCGGCCGACATTCCGTCGTGGGTGAGCTTCTCGAGGCCGGACCCCTTTACGCTAGCCCACGAAATCGGACACAACATGGGGCTCTACCACGCTCCCTGCGGAGGCGCGGGAGGTCCGGACCCGCTCTTTCCAGATGAGAACGGACGCACTGGCGCTTGGGGCTATGATGCTTCCGACGGGAGTTTGGTATCTCCCTACATTCCCGACCTGATGTCATACTGCTCTCGGCAGTGGATTGGCGACTACCACTTCAGCAACATGGTGCGGCATCGCATCACGGCCGAGACGGAGGCGTCTCCGCCGGCGGCGAAGGTGAATTCCGTACTGATTTGGGGCGGGATCAACCAAGAGGGAGAGCTCTTCCTGGAGCCCGCCTTCGAAGCGCGCGCGAAGCCTCTGCTTCCTTCTCCCGTGTCCGGGAGAGGCGACGTATATCGGCTTTCTGGCCGGGACGCCGGTGGGCGCGAGGCGTTTTCTTTGCGCTTTAACGCGCCGCAGACACAGGACCTGAAGGGAAAGGGCTCCGTCTTCGCCTTTGTCGTGCCCAAGACTTGGACCGGATCGCTGTCCAGGATATCGCTGTCGGGCAAAGGCGGGCGCGCAGTGCTTGACGAGAACACGGACCGGCCGATGACGATCCTGCGAGACGCGGACACGGGCGAGGTCAGGGGGTTTGTTCGGCATGGCCCAGGGGCGGCTCCGGAACCCGCCGGCCCAGGTCTGCGGTCGATGTTCAGCAGGGGACTCCCTGGGGCTTCGCCGGAGGGCGGCCGCTGAATCCGCGTGACGGTTGCCGGCGCGGGGACGCAGCTGGCGTATCCGAGCGACGTGATAAGTTCCAGGAACTTTGATCAGGCGGATTTGGGCGACGTGGAGTTTGCCGGCGGCAACAGGAAGTTTGCGTGCAAGGGCGACAACGATCCCTCGATGTTGTGCGCGGGCGGCGCCGTGTGGGGCACGACGATGGACGCGGTGCGCCAAGATCATCGGCTGGGGGTGATTTGGGAGGAGTTTGCGGCCGATGACAGCGTGAGCGTGGATAGTTTGGCGGCTCCGGGGCATCAGGCTTTGGGCTTTGGGATGGTGGCGAACCGGAAGATCAAGACGAAGGTGTGGAAGTACGCGAAGCAGGATACGCTGGATTCGAGCAGGACGAAGCACGAGGGTTCGATCCAGTTCAAGGCGCGCAAGTGCGGGTCGGTCGGGAAGCATGCCACCGCGACCGGCGAGGAGTGCGGGGACAGCGGGCTCTACACGATGAATGCGGCCAACTCCAAGCGATGCGGGGATTCTAAGGAACGCCTCGAATCCCAACGATTCGCTGGCGACGTTGAAGAGGTACTTTGGGGCCGACAAGTCGTCCGGTTTGGAGTACATAGCCAAGAGCGGGGATTCCTTTTGGCTGGAGTTTGACGGGCACGATGCGGTGATCGAGCTGGCTCCGGGCCGCTACGTTCTGCGTCAGGCGGGCGCCCAGAAGGACAAGACCGAGAAGTTCGAGATCAAGTGGGACAAGGGCGACGGGTCGTGCGATCCCGCCAACAATCACATTTGGTCCCTGTCCGACCCCGCCACTTGGAGTCTGCCCTCGCCCACGGTGATCCTGGTGCCGCATGATCGGACCAAAGAAGGTATGGGGCAGGTCCCAAGAGGACGATCGCAGCAATCGGACCTATGGGTGCAAGCCGATCATCCACTCGGAGCCGCTGCGGATCAGCTACGTTCCGGTCGGCTAAGGGGCGGGATGGGCGTTTGAGGTTGCGGGACCGCTAAGAGGGATTGCGCGGGGGCTCCGGGGCAAAGGCCTCGGGGCTCCGCTTCCAGCGCTTGGCGCGGACGGAGATCCAAGACTATTGTCGAGCTCCAGAGGCTATTCCAAGGCAGCCTGCCCGACTTCAGGCCCTCAGGTTGTCCAGGCAGGCATGCCCGTGAATTCGCTCTACGTCAAACCCACGCTGGAGGATCGACCGAGTTCCTAGTCGTCGAACTCTGAGGCGGCTGAAAGCGCCGCCCGAGCGTCGCGGGCCAGCGACTCCAGTAATTTCGAGGACCGAAGAGCACGGGCGGACCACCAATCCGAGAACTTTCCGAAGGAAAGAGGACGAAAGCGCGCCGCCCAGTCGCGGGCATGACGGGAAAGCAGAAGCAGTGCCCCCGGCGGGTTGATCCTGATGAACTCTGCGAGCGCGAAAGCGCGTTCGCCGGACCGAAGCGGCACGTTCAACGACCGCGCCATCCGTCGCAGGTCGCTTCGGAGCAGGACAAATCCCGTCCGAGCGGGAGCGCAAAGCTCTAAACTCCAAGCGGACGCGCTCCCGGCCAAACGCCTGGGATCGGAGAGGGACGGCGCATTGTCTAATCCGTGCGAGAGCGCGGGCCCGGGACTCAGTCCTTCGGCTCCCTCGCGGATTGCCTCCAGCAGCAGCGACGACCATGCCTCGTAGAAGCGAACTTCGCATCCCCTGAAGGCGAGGAGGTAGGCGGGCGTCCATGTCAGGACGTGCTCCGCGATCAGAGTGCGGCGGGCTTCGTCCAGGAGCCGTTGAAGCGCGCGATCAGGCTCTTTCGCGCGCCATTCCGTGATCCAAGCCCAGAGGCCTAGAATTCGAGCGAGGTGATCCGCATTGTCCTCGTTTTCCCCAATGCGGGCCCTTGCGCCCAGCGCGCGCGCGAAGCCGGCGATGCGATCTCTAGCCTCGCCGCCCGCCATTCCGCTTGGATTCAGGTAGACCGACGCGAAGGGAAATCTCTCGGTCTCGACGACCCGAAGCTGCTCTTCGCGCGAGGGGACATCGCCCAGTCCCAAGAGCGACGCCATTCTCGCGTGTTCGGGCAAAGGGGGTTCGATCAGCGCGCCCAGCGCGCGCAGCAGCTCCTGGCTTGGCCCCTTCAGGCGTGCTCCCCGGCCTCTTCGCGAGGCAAACGGTACGCGCTGCGGTCCGGCCTAACCGGGCGCATCAGCCAGTAGGGCCTGCGGGTACCGTCCGGAGATACGGCGCCAGCGGGGCGCGCGCGCTTCATCCATTCCTCGAAGGCCAGCGTGGACTTGGCCGCGTTCACGACGATATCGCCGTAGCGATCTTGCTCTCCCGCCGGCGCCACCCTCACGACCTGGTGCCAGCAGTGCCCTCCAGAGACGGGGTCCGGCTGCACCGGAAAGGTCATGTTCTGATGCACGCCCACGTCGTTCCACCATATTCTGGCAGTATCGGGATCCGACGAATCGAAGGCGCCGCCCCCCGAAGTTCTTCGAATCGCCCAGCGCTCGCCGTCTCTTTGAATGTCCGCCGCGGCGCTGTTCTGCCTAGGCGAGTTGCGCGAATCGTGTCCGGTCGGGCGCCACCGGCCCATGTGGTGGGAGCACGCGACGACGCCCGGATGAATCCCCTCGGTAACCCAAGCCTTGACGACAAAGTGCCCAATCCGAGTCTCGACGCGGACGAGACTCCCTGGAGAGACGCCGAGCCGGTCCGCGTCCGCGGGATGAATCCAGAGCGGGTTCGTGTGGGCGATTTCGTTCAGCCATTTTGCGTTTGCGCTGCGGGTATGGATCTGAACGGGCAGCCGAAAGGTGGACACGAGGCACATTTCGCCCTCTCGCAGCTGGTCCGGATGCACGTGGCTTCTCGCGTAGTTGGGAATCGCTTCTCCCTCCCAGCCCCACGCCGCCAAAGTGCTCGACCAGAATTCGAGTCGCCCGGAGGGCGTGGGGAAGCCCTTCCGCAGGATCCCGTCCACCTCCACTCCGACTCTCTTTCGCCCCGCGTCGTCGCCCTCGGGAAGCGGCATCGGCACGACGTTGTTCGCGGGCGCGGGCCGCCCTCGACTGAACGCGCGCCCGCGGGTATCCACCTTCAGGTCCTCCAGCCCTTCGGCGTCGAGTCTTTCTTCATGCACGGCGCCCACGCCGCGCTCGATTTCAAATGCCCCGTACCGCCTCATGTACTCCAGCGGATCCAGTCCCTCCCGCGCCGCGGCTTCAGGCAACCCCGGCACGGTATTGCGGAAGATCCAGCCATAATATTCGTCCAAGGAGAGCTTCTCGCCCGGACGCTCCCTTGACTCCACGAAGCTGCGAATCCCCAGCGACCCGTCTGGATCGATTTTCCACGTCAGGTCGATCCAGAAGGCGTTTTCCTCCCACACTTCTCCGGGCGCGCCCGTCCCTGGAGCGTCCGGTCCTTCGTAGGTCCCGTCCATTCGAGCTCGCGCGGTTCGAAGCACCGGTTGGCGAAAGCTGACCCAGCGCCCGTCGTACTGCTCATAGGAAGCCAGGTCGTGGCGTTCGGAGGCGTGCCCCATTGGGAGGACGTAGTCGGCGAAGTAGGCCGTCTCGTTCCAGGTGGGCGTGAGGGCCGCGTGCAGCCCGATCCTCCGCTCGTCGGTCAGCATCTCGATCCACCTAACTCCATCCGGGTTTGTCCAGACAGGGTTGTAGACGCGCGTGAAGTAGAGGTCCAAGTACCCGTCCCGCTCCCGCATGAGGTGGGGGAGCAGGAAGGACATCTCCATCAGGCTGAGCGGAAACTCCTTGGGCCAAGTAAGCTCGTTCCAGTGCGCCGGATGCCGGGGCGGCATGTGAATTGGCCTTGGCACGTACTTGTTCCACGCATTCGGAAAGGTGCCGCCGGGCACGGCGATCGCCCCCATGAGCGCGTTGAGCAGGAATAGAGAGCGCGTGACCTGCCAGCCGCCCAAGTTGCCGGCGGCGGCGCTCCTCCAGTTGTGCGTGGAAAGGCGTCTTCCGGCCTCCGCCACCGCCTGCGCCGCTTCGCGAATAACCTTCGCCGAGACGCCCGACTCCCGCGCCGCGTACTCGAAGGTGTACTTCGAGTACAACCTCTCGAGCACGGTCTCGAACGTCTCGAAGCGAGGCTCCTCGTCTGGATGCGCGTGTTCGAGATATTCCTTCCAGTTCCACCATCTTCGGACGAAGTCCCGGTTGTAGCGGCGCGCGCGGATGAGGTATGCGGCGATCGCAAGCAACACTGCGGCTTCCGAGCCCGGGTAGGTGGAGAGCCAGTAGTCCGCGTGCGTCGCCGTATTCGAGAGCCGTGTGTCGAATACGATGACCTTTGCGCCCCGACTCTTCGCTTCGACGATTCGTTGCGCATGGGGATTGAAGTAGTGGCCCGCCTCCAAGTGGCTGCTGATCAACAGGATCGCGCGAGCGCGGGAGTGATCCGGGCTCGGACGGTCCATCCCCATCCAGAAGTGGTAGCCGGCGCGCGCGCCCGAGGAGCAGATGTTGGTATGGGAGTTATGGCCGTCGATGCCCCAAGCGGCGAGCATCCGCTCCGTAAAGCCGTCCTCGCCGGGTCTTCCCACATGGTACATGATCTGCTCGTGGCGATTCTCTTTGATCGCCCGGCGGACTCGGGATGCGAGATCGTCCATCGCCTCGTCCCACCCCACCCGCTTCCACGCGCCGCTTCCACGCGGACCCGCCCGCTTGAGCGGATAGAGAATTCGGTCGGGATCGGAAATCTGGTTGATCGTGGCGGGGCCCTTGGCGCAGTTGCGGCCGCGGGAGCCGGGGTGCTCCGGATTGCCTTCGAACTTGCGTACCTCAAGCGTGTCTCGGTCGACGTAGGCCAAGAGCCCGCACGCTGACTCGCAGTTGAAGCAGGTCGTGGGCACCAAGGCGTACCTTCGCTCCGTCTTGCGGGGCCAAGTGGCGGGGTCCAGCTCCACCCATTCGCTCCATCGCTCGCGGGGCGGAAAGCTCGCGAGGTGCACCCGGCTAGCGCCGGGGTAAAAGGTCTCTCCCCGAGCCTCCACGTCCTTTCGAGACGCGGAGAGTCGCTTGCCGAGCGCGGCGAGCGAGGAGGCGTCCCGTCGTTCGGTCATGCGAGCGGCGGCGCTTGGCCCGCCTGCACATATGCGTGCTCCTGGGCGAGGAGGCCGGCAAGGCCCGCAAGGACGACCGGCCATCCGATCAGCGGCGCAAATACGCCAAGCACGGAAGCGGCGACCCCGGTCCAGAAGTAGAGGCGCATGCTCCCACGGACCATCTCCCGCTCGGCGAGTTTCGCGTGTGCGGTCGGGGCGGGCATCGCCGCCTCCCCCAGCATCAAAAGCCCGTGCACCAAGGAGCAAATTGCGAAGGCCCCGAGGTAGGCGTCGGTCGGGGCGCCGGCCGCGAGCGCGAGGAGCGTGGCGGCACCCGACCCGGCGAGGAGAGCCTGCGCTAGGAAGTGGAAGGGGAGGAGCGGACTCTGCCAGAGGTCGCGGGCCTTGGCTTGCCCAAAGAGGAAGGCGGTATAAACGGCGGTCGCAGCGGCGAGGATCGACGCTGTAATGGAGATGAGCGGAGGCGATGAAGCCAAGCCTCCCAACGCCAGCACGACAACGAGCAGCAGTCCGTAGGCCGCGATGATGAAGCCGCCCCGCACCAGCCAGCTATTCCACTGGGGGCGAAGGAAGATCAGGTACGCTTTCGTCGGTCGATCCAGATCCCAGAGCAGGATGCCGCCGGTCGCGGCTAGGAACACGAGCGCGATGATTGGCGAGGCGAGCCCCATGACCTCCCCGACCGGCGCCCCGGCAAACCAGGAGAGGAGAAGCGGCAGAAGGAGCGCGCCGGACGCCACGGACTTGGTCCAAGCATAGAGGGAGACCCGGTAGTCCCAAGGAGCCTTGTGATCCACGTCGTAGGAGAGAATGGCCGCCGCCGAGGAAGCGGCGGCGCCTTCGTGCGCGGGGGTGTGAAATGCCGGGTCCCGTCGCCGCTGGCTCCACATAAACACATCCCCCTCTAGGCGCGCCGCAGCCAGCGGATCCAACGTCAGATGATCCGCGCCCTTGTAGAAAACCTTCGGTTGGGTGCCCTTCTCCGGGCGGCGCACCTGAATCCCGCCTAGGCTTGCCGTCTCCGCGACTTTGGACGAAGGGTCGTTAAGGTCTCCGACGATCAGGGCGCCCACGGGACAGACGACGACGCATGCAGGCTCCAATCCGACATCCAGCCGATGCGCGCAAAAGTTGCACTTTTCCGCTGCGTGGTCCTCTGGGTTGATAAAGACGGCGTCGTAGGGACAAGCGGCGATGCATGCCTTGCATCCGATGCAGGCTTCCTTGTCGAAGTCCACGATTCCGTCGGGACGCCGAAACATCGCCCCGGTCGGGCAGGCTGCGACGCAGGGCGGATCGTCGCATTGATTGCAGCGCGTGACCTGAAAGGACCTGGATGCGTTGGGGAAGCGGCCGGAGTCCACGTACTTGACGTACGTTCGGGTGACCGACAGAGGGACCTCGTTCTCCGACTTGCATGCGGTTGTACAGGCGTGGCAGCCGATACACCGGTCGTGGTCGATGACCTTTCCCCAGCTGGGCTGGGCGGCATCGCGGCTGGGAAACGGGGAATTCTCGAGCACGTCGGAGTGGAGTCGGAGAGGACCGCCGAGTCGGTCCCGCAGGTTACAGTAACACTGCGGATGAAAGTTGGCGAAGAGCGAGCGTCGCGAGCGTCTTGTCCAACGGGGAATCAGCGTGGGCGGGGAGTCGTTCCAGCGGGAATGAGGCCGACGCCCGGGCGTAGCGACAAATGGCGGATAGTCATGTCGCTCCGCGCTAAACGAATCCCCATGAGGAAGACGAGCCCAGGAGAGTGGCGGGGTGCCTGTTCGCCGATCCAGTGGTCCGCCGCGAGTTACGCGCGCGAAGGCGGCGGCCCGACGCCCATGTCGCTGGCGAAGCGACGGCAGAGCGCCGTTCGCCGCTCTTGGCGTCTTCAGAGGCGAGCGCCGTCGAGCGGAGGAGTGCTGGAGAGATGGGTGATACAGCCGGAACCGCCGCCTTCCGACCAGAGCCGGATACGAGTTTGCCGCCGGACCGGGACAAGACTCGTCCTCCGATTTGCGCGGTGGATCTGTTTTGCGGGGCGGGTGGACTCACGCGGGGGCTGGAGGAATCGGGAATCGACGTGACGCTGGGCGTCGATGCCGCACCCATCTGCCGATACCCCTATACCCACAACAACAGGGCCGCATTCCTCCTGAAGTCCGTGCAGGAGGTCACCGCGAACGACTTCCCGACCGCCTTCCGCCAATCCCCCCTCCGGTTGCTTGCCGGCTGCGCGCCCTGCCAACCGTTCTCGACCTACAGCCGATCTCGCCCGCGCACAGCTACCGGTCGTTGGAATCTGCTGGATCACTTCGGTCGGTTGGTGCGGGAAGCGAAGCCCCATCTCGTGACCATGGAGAACGTTCCGATGCTTGAGCGCGAGCGGATCTTTTCAGATTTCGTGGAAATTCTCGAAGACTAGGGGTTCTCCGTCGCGGCCAGCGTGGTGGATTGTGCCGACTACGGCGTGCCTCAAAACCGGCGCCGTCTCGTCGTTCTCGCATCCACCTTGGGGCCGGTCCGTCTAACGCCTCCGACGACCCCCGGAAGCGATCACCGAACAGTCAGGTTCGCTATCGGCGACCTCCCGCGCCTCGACGCCGGTCAAGTGTGCAGCGAAGACCCGCTGCACCGGTCCTGCAAACTCTCCCCTCTCAACGTTAGGCGGATCCGTGCTTCGAGGCCGGGGGGAACTTGGCGCGATTGGGACGAGGGGCTGAGGGCGCGATGCCATCGGAGGCCGAGAGGACGCACCTATCGCAGCGTGTACGGCCGCATGACGTGGGACAAGCCTTCACCCACGGTGACGACGCAGTACTACGGCTTCAACAACGGCCGCTTCGGACATCCGGAACAGGATCGGACCATTTCGCTACGCGAAAAAGCGATTTTCCAGAGCTTCCCCCGCGACTACAGGTTCGTGAAGCCAGGCGATCCAATGTGTCGAAGGAAGATCGGCAATCTGGTGGGCAACGCCGTGCCGGTCAATCTCGGATATGCGGTCGGCGAAAGTTTCGTGCGCCACGTTCGAGATCGCCGTCGTCCCGGAGGACCTTGACGTAACCGGCGCAAACGGTGGAAACGACGCGACCGCGCGCGGAGCGAACCTGTGTCGCATGCGCATTCCGAACGCCTTGAGCGGACGGAGGTCGGTCGTCAAGGATGAAAAGGCGAGTTCTAGCGAATCGCTGGAAGTAAGCGAGTTCGTCCGTGAGGCGGGGGCCGCGGTAGTCCGGGTTAAAAGCCCCGGCCTGCAGGCTTGGTGGCCGAGTGCGCAGGCAAAGCAAGACTTGCCGGACTGGCCGTCGCGGATCCAGACAACGCCTCTTGTAGATTGCAGCGTACGGAAACGGTGCTCACCATTACAAAAGAGCGCGACCGGGCCGGCTTTGGTCCAAAAATGTGGCGCGAGCGAAGAACCCGTTGGTCCGCTCGTCCGGTAGACTAACTCCACCGTCCAGACACGTCAAATTCAAAAAGCTCCTTGTTTGAGTTTCGCTTCCTGATCGCATGACACGCTACATCGTCAAACCCTAGCCGTTCTAACATTTCCATGTAAATCCGCTCGACCGGAAGAAGCACGCCATAGAACATTGAATTGCCCACGATATAGTGAATTTCACTGCCATCTGCTAACACCGTGGTCAGTGATTTGAAATGCTCCCACAAATCCTCAAAATATCGCGTTACGTAATTGGATAGTATCGTTCCGCTTTTGTTGCTGCGATGAGCAATTTTATCGGTCGCTTCTTCAAGAAGCGGGTGTACATCCAATTCTGTTGAACGCTTCCAGTCGGCAAGCCTGCTGGTCGCTACACCCCATGTACCACCAATAGCCGACCAGTCCAGTTCGCCAGCGTCGCGACCGGAATTCAGAAATCCAAGCCAGTACATGTACGGGCGTAGCTCGCGAATATATGGCCCCTTGACGGTTATCGTGGGTAGTCGCGAATTCGGCGGGCGGTCAACCGAGGAAACGGGGCGCGCGAAGAGAGCGTAGCGAACGAAGCGCGCCCCGTTTCCTGCGTCCCTTGCGCGCCCCTCGCCGCCGGGCTTGCCGAGTCCCCGCGCTCCGGGTAGCGTACGGCTGAACGCGCCGCGCGAAGCGCCTCCCGCCCGACATCCTCCGGCTTCGCGCCGAGGCGCACCGAACCCCACGGAGAAGCGGGCGGAAGGACGACGCGATGGCGATCGGTACGTTTCGCACCACCCAGGAGATGGCCGAGAAGGTTTTGGGGATCAAGCCGCCTTGGTACGTCGAGCGGATGGATTTCGACGACGAGGAGCGTGAGATCCACGTGCACCTCGCGTTTCCCAGGGGCTCCGTCTTTTTTTGCGGAAGCTGCGGCCTCGGAGATTGCAAGGCCCACGACACGAGGGCCAGGAAGTGGCAGTGCCGGAATTTCTCGAGGTACCGGACCTACATTCACGCGCGCGCTCCGAGAGTCCGCTGCGAATCCTGTCGCGCCGCGCGCACGGCCGAGCTGCCTTGGGCGCGTCCCATAAGCCGCTTCACGCGGCTCTTCGAGGCCGATGCGCTCGGCAGCGCCCCCGGAACGCCTACGGCGCAAACGGCGCGGCGCCTGGGAGTCAACGACGCTCGCCTCCACCGCATCGTAAAGCACTACGTGAAAAAGGCGCTCGCGAACGTCGACCTCTCGAAGGTCCGGTCCGTCGGCGTCGACGAAAAGGCCGCCCGGCGCGGCCACGACTACATCACGCTCTTCGTCGACTTGGACACCAAGAAGCTGATCTTCGCGACCAAGAATCGAACGCACGATGTCTTTCGAGAGTTCCGGGAGCGTCTCGAGGCGCAGGGAGGATCCGCCGACCAGATCCGGGAGATCTGCATGGACATGTCGCCCGCCTACATGAAGGGAGCAAGAGAGGAGTTTCCCCGGGCGGGGATCACCTTCGACCGCTTTCACGTCGCGAAGCTGATGAACCAGGCCGTCGAGCAGGTGCGGCGGGCCGAGCAGAAGCGACGGCCCGACCTCAAGAACACGCGGTGGCTCTGGCTCAAGAGCCGAGGCAGCCTCAGCGAGGCCGAAAAGGCGAAGCTCGAAAAGCTGCTCGAAGACACCGCCAAGAGCACGCTCGAAACCGCGGAGGCCTACAAGTTCAAGCTCGCCTTCCAAGAGCTCTGGAGGCTTCCGCCCACAGCTGCCGAGGCATACCTGGAACGCTGGTGCGACAAAGCCCTGCTCTGCGGACTCGAGCCGCTCGAACGCTTCGCGAGAACCGTGCTCGACCACTGGCGGGGAATCCTGAGATGGTCCACGACCCGACTGTCGAACGGGCTGGTCGAAGGCTTCAACTCCCTGATTCAGGCCGCCAAGGTCAACGCCCGGGGATACCGCACCACGCAGGGCATCCTCCACATGGCGTACCTCAAGTGCGCCAACCTGAAATTCGACCTACCCACATGAACCGGCATAGAGCCGAATATATGACATTCGGTTCGCGTACGGTGGAGACGTGATCACTAAGTCGAAGGAACCATCAATGATGTTCGACAGCTTCCGCGCATCGCCAGACACGACATGTGCCGTGCTTCGCGGGTTTTCTTCCGCACCCTCCAAGACGAAGCGCACGTCTTCGCGAAACATCTTTGTCATTTCCATATCGAGCGGAAGTTGAAGCTGCTTGTCATTCTTGAAAGACATGGACTGATGGTTGAACGCCGCGCTTGAAAGCGCAATCAACGTCCGGCAAAAAGCAACCATGAGAAGATCCCTCTCCGGCGACTTCTCTTCACTCTCTGCTATGATTGCGGCTTTTACCACGCACAAAAACGCCAGCGCGTCTGACGACCACCATCTATCAATGTTATGAATAGGAGGGGCTTTCGTCGGAATGATCGCGCCTTTTTTGATCATTTCGAGCACACGCGCGCCTGCAGCGCGAGTGGATGCGATCGCCGCAGCGGAGTAGTGAGCTGTCTTTACCTGACCAAGCCAGACGAGGAAGGGGTTAATTTCCGTTGTGACGCTCTTGAGTCCTCGATACGCGGCACAAAGTGCCGTTGTAGCTGTTCCAGAAAACGGATCTAGTACTCGCCGACAATCCGCGTGGCGATAAATCAATTCGGCGACTACCTTGATCGAATATGCCGGCGTAAGTCGAAGCCAGCCGTGGCGACCTGATTTCGCATTGAACCGATGCGTCAAGTCCGCCCTTTGCCGTATTGTTCCTCTATGGAGCACGGTCATCGAGTCTCCGGCGTCAAAAGAGACTTCAGAATTTCGTCGATCTCTTCGCGAAGTACCGCACTGTTTCGCTCAAAGAACGCTGCTAAATCATACCCGACGACATCGCGCATGAAGTCGTAGGTAGAAGCCAATGGGTTTGACTCCCCGACGACTCCGGTCAGAATCGACCATTTCGCGGCGCGGTATCTCGTGAGTACATCATTGTCGATCTGCCCAGATAAGACCACAGCGCACGGCAGGTAGCCCCTGGTATAGGCCGTCGCAGCGTTGGCAACATCAGCGTTCTGTCTCTTTGAATCCTTGCTCTTGTAACCCTGCCGAACCTCGAATACCGCGCCCGTTAGGCTCTCGAAAACCCGCTCGTCGACATCCAGCAGCATAGCAGCGTCTTTCATCCATTCGTGGATGGCGTCGACGACTTTCCTCGTGTATCTCAGCGAGCGAAACTCGCCCATCGAGATACAGCCTCCGACGATGCCCACTAGGCGACACAAACTGATACGACCACGTTACGCCCTCGTCGGTAAGCCCCAGCGAGTCTTGCAGGATCGTTCGAAACAGCTTCTCACAACCAATCCCAATCTGCCGATAGACGCTAGTCATGCCGCCGGCCGCTTTATGAGCAGCGTACATGAGCGGACTGTCGAGCCCAAACCAACTGTAAAAGGCGTTTCCACGGTAAAGCTCGCGGAATCCGTCAAACGTGAAACCCCCGTCCTTCGCTCCTTGCCCGAACTTCGGCTTATAATTGCTGGAGACCCTGATCGCATTCAGTATGATCGGCAAGTAGGCCTCATCGGTTTGGCTCACTTAAGACTGCCTCCTTAGGTTGTATTGATAAAGACCACTGCTAGTTGACAGATTTACGATGCGACGGCCGTCGTCGCGCCCCTTGCTTGTTTCAACGATGCGCTTGAATGGCCTTCGGGTCATTGGTAGTACCACGATACGCCAGAGCAGCGCGCCTGTCCAGGAGCGCGGGCGGAAAAAACCTGCGACTGGGTGAGAGTCGCAGTTCCGCCATTCTCCTGCACCGCATACTCGAGGTCAAGAGCCACGCAGCCGGTACGTGGATTGCCTCGGCAAAGCGCTTGCGCCTCTGGTCCAGCGGGCTGACCGACCTGACTAGGCGCGGGGCGGGTCGGAGCTCGGGACACGCCTGTCGGCTCACGGACTTAAAAGGCGACCGCCGGTCGGCTGCGGCTCCATTTGGGTCGCATCCCAGTAGATGGCGGGCTGCCGCCCGCGCGCCCACCTCCTGCCGCGGCGCGCGCATTGCTCTCTAAAGACGGCCGAGCAGCCCCTGGGCACGATGCTCGGGGCTGTCGACGCCTCCACGCGCGCCGCCATTATCGCCGGCAATGGAAACAGGCTGGGCTGCGCCCGACATGCTCGGCGAGCGACCCGAGGCGCTGGGATTCTGGACGGGGGCAGGAAAATTGGTGAACTTCTTGGACCGGTGCCGACCCGAGCCCGATCCGCTGATGGCGCACATGGAGACGGATCCGCTGTTCGGTCCGGACGCAAGGGGGGCGGAGTTGAGGCTAGGGGGGCGAATGATTGATGGCGGAGCGTTTATTATAGGGTGCTCGATTCTTGGGGTACTCGTCTCAATGGGGATTGGCGACCGGAACAGGGAGAACAAAGCCCTGAGGAAGGCGATCAAAGATCTAAGGAAGGAGGTTGAAGCCCTGAGGAAGGCGAGAGACTGATCGAACGCGACGACGCGTGGCGGCGCTGGCGAAGGAACGTGCGCGATGGCGCCGATTAGACCTTGAGGCGGCTGGACATGCATCGACTTTCCGCCGGGTTCTTCTTGGGTCTAGGTCTGGCGGTCGGGCTGGCAGGCCGGGCTTCGGAGGCGAGCGCTCAGCTCTCCATTGGCGTTCGGGCGGGCGCGAGTTTCTCCCGGATCGAGGACCTTTCGCTCAGGGATCGCTACACCGGCTACACGCTGGGAGGCTACCTCACGGTTCCGATCAGCGGCCTTTCGATCCTGACCGGCGCCGCATTGGTGCAGCGGGGCGGAGGCATTCGCAATGCATCCGGCGAGGTCGCATTCAACGCCAACTACTTGGAAATCCCCGTGCTGCTCAGGGCGACCATAGGCTCCCCGCGCGGCGTCGCGGCGCACCTGCTGGGCGGCGTCTCCGCAGCCTTTCAGAGGAAGTGCAACCTTTCGCTCTCCGAAGGAAAAGGCTCGGGCGAGTGCGAAGGCCTCCTCTCCACCGCCCGTCTGACTCGCGACCTCAAAAAGAGCGACATGTCGCTCGTGGGCGGCGTGGGCGCGCAGTTTCCAGTCTTTGTCGGCGCGGTGCTGGGCGCAGAGATCCTGTACGTCCGCGGAATGAGAAACGTCTTTGCCGAGGGCGACGATGCGGAGTTCAAGCACCGCGGCTTTGTGGCGCAGGCGGGGATCGCATTTGCGTTCTGACCTTGGAGACCCGATCATGGAGCCACGTGCAGGGCTCCGTCTGATTGGGGCGAGCCCGGTTTTCCCCAAGGCCCAAGGGCGGACGATGCGATCTCAACTCAATGTGCTCTTTGCGCTTCCAGCCATGTGCGCTTTCGGCTGCGCAAGCGCGCCTTCGGGCCCTCCTCCCTTCGACCCGACGGGGACATATCAGGTAACGGCCGAAGTGGACGGGATACCGATCGCCGGGACGGTGGTCATCGAGCGGGCCGCAGAGGGATGGGAGGGCACGCTCGCCGCCGGCTTCTTTCCGCCGGTCGCGTTTTCCGACGTGACGGTGGATGGACGCAAGGTGACGATATCGGCGGCCAGCCAGCAGGGACCAATGACGGTTGAGGTGGAGGTTGCGCCGGACGGCGAGGTTTCGGGTACTTGGTCGGTGGGCGCGACCAGCGGCGCCGTGAGCGGCAGGAAGGAGAGCGGCTAACGCCGCTCTGGCACGGCGGCTTTGAATCGAAGAGAACGAGCAGAGTGCGGCCAGAGGGTCTTAAGCGGCCTTTGCTCCAGCGGGTCTCTGGGCGAGTCGCGGCGCCGGACGGCCCGCTTTCTTAGAGAGCTGCAGGTTTCGGGGCCCTGAGGCAATGAGAAAAGACGGCGCGGGCGCACGCGCGGACCGCGTGGATGCTGACATCCGGCGAGCTTCGACCCTTCCCGGCGCCGTATACCACAGCCAAGCGGCCTACAACCTCCAGCTGGAAAGGATATTCGCCCGCAGCTGGCACTTCGTGACCGATACGAGGCGGGTGCGCGCGCCCGGTCGTGTCGTTCCGTCGACGCTCCTGCCGGGAAGCCTGAACGAACCGGTCGTCGTCACCCGGGACCATGAGGGAAGGCTCCACTGCCTTTCCAACGTCTGCACGCACAGAGGGGCGATCGTGGCGGAGGGAGAAGGGCGCGCCAACTCGCTTCGGTGCCGCTACCACGGGAGGAGATTCGGGTTGGACGGGTCCTTTCGCTCAATGCCCGAATTCGAGGAGGCGAAGAACTTTCCCACGGAGCGCGACAATCTGCCTCGGCTGCAAACCGGCCGCTGGGGCCCCTTCCTGTTCGCCTCCATCGATCCCTTCTGCTCCTTCGACGAGTGGATTGATCCGGTCCGCCAAAGGTGCGGGGCCCTGCCGCTCAATGAAGCCCGCAGAGACCCGGACGGGGCTGCGGAGTATCTTGTCGACGCCAACTGGGCACTTTACTGCGACAACTACTTGGAGGAGTTTCACATTCCGTACGTGCACGGCGCGTCGCTGTCGGGGCTGGACTACGACGGGTATCGGACGGAGTGCTTTCGATGGTCAAGCCTCCAGTTGGGCGTCGGTCGGCCCGGCGAGCCCGCCTTCGACCTCCCCGAAGGACACCCTGACCGGGGAACGCGGATCTCCGCCTTCTACTTCTGGCAATTCCCGAACCTCATGCTGAACTTCTATCCGTGGGGCATCTCGCTTAATGTCGTCCAACCGCTGGGTCCCGGACGCACCCGGGTGTCCTTCATCGCCTTTGTGTGGGACGAGTCGCAGCGGCATGCGGGAGTAGGCGGAGACCTGCACCGGGTGGAGATGGAGGATGAGGAGGTGGTGGAGTCGCAGCACCTGGGCCTGGCGTCTAGGCTGTACCGGCGGGGCAGGTTTTCCCCGCGCCGCGAAGTCGGCGCCCACCACTTTCATCGGCTGCTGGAAAAGATGATGCGGGAGTCGGCATAGCCGTGGCTTCGGTCAAGTCGGCGGGGCCTGTCCGGGCATGCATGGGGACGCCCGTGCGATGATGATCGCCACTTGGAACGTCAACTCCGTACGCACCCGCAAGGATCGCATTGTCGCGTGGCTGCGGAAGCACCGACCGGACGTGCTCTGCCTGCAGGAGCTCAAGTGCGTGCGCGAGGCCTACCCCTTCGAGGCCTTCGACGACGTCGGATACCGATCGGCGGTGTGGGGCCAGAAAGCGTACAACGGAGTGGCGCTGCTTTCCAAGCACGAGCTCGAAGATGTGCGCATCGGCTTCGGCGCCCCCTCTCGGGAGCAGGCTCGGTTGATCAGCGCAAGGGTGCGCGGCGTGGACGTGATCTCCGCCTACTTTCCGAACGGCAAGTCCGTCGGAACGCGCTTCTACGACTACAAGCTCAGCTGGATGGAGCGTCTGTTGGAACACTTGGAGCAACGCTACAGCCCCAAGGACGCCGTTGTGCTCGCCGGCGACTTCAATGTCGCGCGCAGCGACAAGGACGCGCAGAATCCCGAGGACTGGAAATCCAGCGTTCTCTGCCATGCCGAGGCCAAGGCGAAGCTCGAGGCGATCCGGCGGTGGGGATTTCGAGACATCTTCCGAAAACACAATCCGGAAGGCGGCATCTACAGTTGGTGGGACTACAGGAGGCTTGCGTTTCCAAGAAACGACGGTCTCCGCATCGACTACGTCTTTGCGACGGAAGCGCTGAACGCCGTCTCCACCGGGGCCTGGGCGGACCGAGATCAGCGGAAGGGCGGGAAGTCGGACAAGCCGTCCGATCATGTGCCGGTGGTGGCAACCTTCAGCGAATCAGGGTAGATTGAGGAGGTCGGGCTGCAGGGAGAAGTGGTCGTCCGCATCGGGAGGGAGCGTGCGAAAGAGTCGCGGCGGTGATCGACGTAGTCTCGCGGCGGGACTTGTGGCGTCAGCCTGCGTACATGCGGCTTTGCTGGGCGTACTGAGCCCGAAACCAAATCAAGGGAAATCGGCATTGGGCCAAAGCGTCTCCTCGCCCATTGAGCCCGTGCCGTTCGCGCGTCCGGTCAAGCTCGTGCGAATTGCGCCAAGGCCGGAGGAGCGGATACGGGTCGAAATCGAATCCAGTCCAGAGCTTGCGCCCCCTTCCCAAGAGAGCGCCCCGCCTCCGGCCCCGTCGGCGGAAGCGTTGCTTGCTTCAATGGGCCAAGTCGCGAAGGTGGCGCCGATGGTCTCGATGACGGCACAGTTCGCGGCGTTTCGCCCAGCGCGGCCTAACGGAGAGATTGCCTTGCCGGAGCCTGACGAGGAAGAGGGCGCCTCAGAGGACGGTCGCGGCTTCTGGCGTAGGCTGGGCGACAGGCTGAGCGGAAAAGGCGGAGCGCACTGTCCGATCCCGCCCGTGCGTCGCTAGTCGGATTGCTCCGCGCCTTCGCGGGCGCCGGCGGAGATCAAAGGCCCTCAAATCCGATCAAGCGGAGGCGGCGGGTAGATTACGGGCGGCGTAAGAGGACGTTTCTTTCCACGCAGCCGCGCCGTCCATGATTATCCGGCCCAGGGTTCGAGGGTTTATTTGCGCGACGACCCACCCCGAAGGGTGCGCGCGAAACGTGCAAACGCAGATCGCGCACGCCCGCACCCGGCCCATCGCTCATCCTCCGCGCTCCGCGCTCATTCTTGGCTCGTCGGCCAGCTACGGCCTCGCGTCGCGCATCGCGCTCGCCTTTGGAGGCGGCGCCGCGACGCTCGGCGTCTTTCTTGACCGTCCGCCCACCGCGCGCAAGCCGGGGACGGCGGGTTGGTACAATACCGCAGCGTTCGAGCGGGAGGCCGGACGTGCGGGGCTCGCCTCTTTTTCTCTTCTGGGCGACGCCTTTAGCGATGAGACGAGGGAGCGGGCGATCCGCGCGTTACGGGAAAAGATGCCGCCCGTGGATTGCGTGATTTACTCCATCGCCGCCCCAAAGCGCCTCCATCCCGTGACGGGGAGGAGCTACCGCTCGGTGCTGAAGCCGATCGGTCGAAGCTATTCCTCCAAGACCGTAGACACCGACAAGGGCCGGGTACGGGAGATCGTGATCGAGCCGGCGTCCGCCTCCGAGACGGACGCCACCATACAGGTGATGGGCGGAGATGATTGGAGGCGGTGGATCCATGCGCTGGACGCGGCGGGAGTACTCGCACGCGGCTGCCGGACCATCGCGTACAGCTATATCGGGCCGCAGCTGACGTGGCCGATTTATCGCGACGGCTCAATCGGCAAGGCAAAGGAAGACCTCAAGCGCGCGGCGGATGCGCTGGACCGCAGGCTCTCTCCAAGGGGAGGCGGGGCCCACATCGCCGTCATGAAGGCAGTCGTCACGCAGGCGAGCGCGGCGATTCCAGTGGTACCGCTGTACATCTCGATCCTCTACAAGGCGATGAAGCGTCGCGAAAGCCACGAGGGGCCGATGGAGCAGGCCGCGAGATTATTCGAGGATCGCGTCTACGGTCCGCGCGCGGTGGTCTCCGACGAACGCGGACTGATTCGTCTGGACGATCTTGAGATGCGACCGGACACTCAAGCCGAAATCGAAGAGCGATGGGGACGAATTTGCACCGAAAATCTGACGCGAGAGTCGGACTTCGAGGGGTACAAGAGGGATTTTCTTCGTCTCTTCGGATTCGAAGTCTCGGGCATTGACTACGCGGCGGACGTGGATCCCATGGTTGGGATTCCAAGCCTGCCGGATCTCCAGTAGGGGCTTTTCGCGCGTTGAGCGCGCCCCGGACTCCAAGAAACGAATCGGACCGCTCCCAAGGACGGCTTGCACCTGAAATAGACGCCATGGAACAAAGGCTGGAGGGTCGAGTCAGGCGAATGGGCGGCCCGGACCGAAGGGGTCCCGGAAGCGGAGGCTGGACCCATTGGGGAGGCCTGTGTTCGCCCGTCGTAGACGCGAGTTAGCCAGCGGTGCCTGAGTCCCCCCTGACGGGTCTCCCAAGCAAAAGCGCGCTTCAGAGGCTGGGCGAGGCGGATCCGCTGCTGGGCCAAGCCATGAAGCGGCTGGCCCCGTTTCCAGGATTTCCGACGAGAGAATCGGCAGCGGAGAGTCCGTTCCAAGCGCTGGCGCGCTCAATCTGCCATCAACAGCTCGCCGGCGCCGCCGCGCAAGCGATTCACGGGCGGGCGCGCGCTCTGACTCCCGGGCCGGGATTTCCCGATCCGAAGGAGTGTCTGTCTCTTGGCGATGAGCCGTTTCGTACCTGCGGGCTTTCCAGGGCGAAGACACGGGCGATCTTGGACCTCGCCCGGCGTGTCTGCGCTGGCGATGTGCGCCTGGACCAGGTCGAGTCGATGACGGACGCGCGGATCGCTCGGATGCTCGTCCGGGCGTGGGGAGTCGGAGAGTGGACGGCGCATATGTTCTTGATCTTTCGCTTGGGGCGGCTGGACGTGATGCCGATCGGCGACTTGGGCGTGCGGGAGGGGATCCGAATCTTGGACGGACTCCAAGAGCGTCCCGCTCCTCGCGAAGCGCTTGAGCGGGCACGCGTCTGGCGTCCGCTCCGGTCGGTCGCGACGTGGTTTCTCTACCGACTCGTTGAAGAGCGGAGGAGGGCTCAGCCAGCCCGGTCTGGTTGAGCAACGCGGCCGCGCTGGGGTACTCGCCGCCGGGAGGGGTGCCTTTTCTGGATCTTGCTCGGCAGTACCGGACAATCAAGGGCGAGATTGAAAAGGCGTTTTCCCGCGTCGCGGCGTCGCAGGCCTTTATTCTGGGCGAAGAGGTGGAGCGCTTCGAGAGATCCTTCGGCGCGTACCTGGGGAGTCGCTATGCGGTTGGAGTTTCTTCAGGGACCGATGCTCTGCTGGCGGCTCTGCTGGCGGCGGGCGTCGAAGCCGGGGACGAGGTCATCACCACGCCCTTCAGCTTCGTTGCGACCGCCCAGGCCATCGCACGGCTGGGGGCGACGCCGGTCTTCGCGGACATCCGACCAGGCAGCTTCAACCTGGACCCCCGCCGGGCGGAGGAGGCGTTGTCGCCGCGCACGCGGGCGATTCTGCCGGTCCACCTCTTCGGACGCATGGCGGAGATGGGCCCCTTGGTCGAGGTGGCGAATCAATCAAAAATCGAGATCATCGAGGATGCGGCGCAGGCTGTTGGAGCGCGGGAAGAGAGCGGGATGGCGGGCGTCGTCGGGGCCTACGGCTGTTTTTCCTTCTACCCCTCCAAGTCGCTGGGCGCTTTTGGGGACGCCGGCATGGTGGCGACCCCCTTCTCGCGCCGAAGAGGCCTGCTGCGGTCGATCCGAGAGCACGGCGGCGCGCCTTCGGGCGAATACGCCCGCATAGGCGGCAACTTTAGGCTGGACGCGCTTCAAGCGGCAATTCTAAGCGTGAAGCTCCGGCGTCTCCCGGAGTGGCTTCGGGGCCGCGCGCAGGTTGCCGGATGGTACGACGAGCGCCTGCGGGATCTCCAGGAAAAAGGGTTGATTGGCTTGCCCCGGGTGGGCCCTGGGAGGCACGCTTGGCATCAGTACGTGGTCAGGGTTTCCGCAGAGGTTAGGCTGGGCTTGCAAGAGAAGCTCCTTGAAGACGGTGTTCGGACCCGCGTATATTACCCCTCTCCGCTTCACCTTGAGCCCTGTTTTCGGCATTTGGGACATCGACGAGGAGACTTTCCGGAGGCCGAGAGGGCCGCCGGCCAAGCCCTTGCTCTTCCGATCTACCCCGAGTTGACCATCGACGAGGTCGCTATTGTCTCGGACCGGTTGACGCGGGCGCTCCAAAGTCTGGGACGCGGGGTGGGGGCGCTTGAGTATTCTGGCTAAGCACGGGCCGGCGCGGAGCCGACGCGCCCGGGGCGCGCGGAAAGAGATGCCCCAGCCATCATCCGCACAGGTTGCCGCAAGCTGAACGACTGGAGACAAGATGCGACATCGTGAAGGCAAAGAGCTGATCGTCGTAGGCGATCGGGTGTTGATTGAACCGATTGAGGGCGAGGAGCGATCCAAGGTCGGCCTGTATCTGCCGCCGTCCGCGATTGACAAGCAAGCAGTGCAGAGCGGACGCGTTCTGGCGATTGGTCCTGGAACGCCGATCGGAGCTCCGACCGAGCTGGACGACGAACCGTGGAAGATCGGAGGCGGCGAGGCCCGCTACCTCCCGGTGCAGGCCAAGGTGGACGATCTCGCGATTTTCTTTCGCAAGGCGGCCGTGGAGATTCAGTACGAGGACGAGGGCTACCTAGTGGTGCCGCAGGCGGCAATTCTCGCGCTCGTGCGCAGCCCGCGGAGCTACGACGGGTAGACTCGCGAGCTCGGTCGGGGCCCGAGCGCCGAGACGCGGACAATTGGAGCCGCAGCCGCTTGATTGTTCTTCCCGGCGGCCCTTTGGGAGACTCCTCGAAGAGCAAGGCTTTGCAATCTTGGATGGCGGCCTAGCGATACAGCTTCGCGAGGAAGGGGCCGCATGCGGCGGGCCGCTTTGGACCGCGCAGGCGCTTCTAGACAATCCGGCGGCGGTGAAGCAAGTCCACCTCGCTTATCTGAGGGCGGGCGCGGACATTGTGCTGACCGCGACGTACCAAGCGAGCATCAGCGGGCTTGCGGAGGTGGGATTTCCGCCGGACGGAGCGCGAGAGGCGTTGATGCGGGGTAGTCGCCTCGCATGTCGGGCGCGAGATGAGTTTCTTTCCGAAGCAGGTGCGACGAGACGCGCCCGGCCGCTTGTCGCGGCGAGCGTCGGCCCTTACGGCGCGACCCTCGCTGACGGCAGCGAGTATTCAGGCGATTATGGCTTGAGCGTGGAAGAACTCGCGCGGTTCCATCGCCCCCGGTGGAAGATTCTTATGGAGTCTCCCTGCGATTTTCTCGCGTGCGAGACCATTCCCTCCGGCGCCGAGGCGCGAGCGATCATCCGGCTCGCGGGCGTCTCGCCCGCGAAAGAAGTCTGGTTAAGCGTGAGCTGCCGCGACGAATGTCGGCTATGGGACGGCACCCCCCTGAGTGAGATCGCGCAGCTCGCCGAAGAGTCGGATGGTCTCTCGGCGATCGGCGTCAACTGCTCCGATCCTCGCTTCGCCGACGCGCAGATCGACGCCATTCAACGCGTCTGCTCCAAACCGATCGTCGTCTACCCGAATTCGGGCGGAACCTATGACGCGACGACCAAGCGTTGGACCGCTGGGCGCAATGAAGACTGGGCGGCAAACGCCGTTTCTTGGCTGGACCGGGGAGCGGCGGTCGTGGGAGGGTGCTGCGAAGTCGGTCCTCAAGAGATCGGTCAAGCGCGCTTGGCCGCATCGCGGCAGCGAGCGGCGGGTTTGCGGTCTAGGCTCGCCAATTCGGCGAGTTCAGTGTCTTCAAGAGCCGATCGCTGAATGGGGTCGAGAGGCGAGTCGCCGCCCTGTAGGCTCCACTCGGACTCTCGACCAGGGCGAAATCGAGCTGACCGCGCGTCCCGACATCCTTCGAAATCACTTCAACTGTTGTGCGTGGTCGGAGCGCCTCGCGCCGCAAAGCGGCGAATAATCGGGACGGCCGGATTCGAACCGGCGACCCCCTGAACCCCATTCAGGTGCGCTACCGGACTGCGCCACGTCCCGTCCTTTCGCCGCGACCATCAAGATAACCGCAACGCCCGAGTAAACGGCCAACGCTACGTCTGGTCGGCTTCCCTCAGGCGGCGCCTTGTTGGCGAGACTCCCAGCGACGGCGCTCCGGCCGATGCTGGCGGGTTCGTCGTTCTTTCGCGGAGGGCGGCGGACTCGGCGGGTGGATCAAAATCTGGCCTCCTCGTCGAATTTTCAATGAGGGTCGTCGAATTTTCGAGGTTTCGCGAGTTGCGGAAAAATGGGGGGGGGGGGGGGTATATCCTTGATAAGCAGTGAGTTACGTAGTTTTCTCCAGTTTTGGCACGCTGTTTGCATCTGTACGGGCGTGCCGAAACGCGTGCGCTTGGGTTTGCGTCTGCGGGACGGCGCGGGAGGCTCCGGTTTGAACGGGTTCGTTCATGGACTCGGGCCGGGCTTTCCGGCGCGCACTTTAGGAAAGGGAAAGCGCGTATGAGCAGAAGCAAGATGAGGGCGCTCGGGATCGGGGCGCTGCTCGGGGTAGGCGCGTGGGCCTGTGACGAGGCTACGGCGCCGCCGCCGACGGGGTCGATTCTGGGCAAGGTGATGGTGGAGGGGGAAGGGCTGGACGGCGTGTCGGTGTCGCTGTCGAACGGGAGTTCGCAGATGACGTCGGGCGGCGGGTCGTACAGGTTCGATGGCGTGGAGGGGGGTACGTACACGGTGTCGATAACGGGGTATCCGGCGGATGCGGCGTTTGACGCTGCGACGGGGTCTGCGACGATAGCGTCGGCGGGTCAGTCGGTGACGGTGGACTTTTCGGGGTCGTGGATACGCACGTCGGCGCTGACGGGTACGGTGATGGCCGGGGACATGCGTTTGGAGGGCGTGATGGTGCGTCTTTCGGGGATGTCTTCGGGATCGGCGATGACGGACGCGATGGGCGCGTATGCGTTTTCGGGGCTTCGGGCCGGGTCGCATACGGTGGAGATTTCGGGATTCGACGCGGATCTGTACGCCTTTGCGGAGACGAGCGTGACGCGGACGCTGGCGGTTGCGTCTACGGAGGTGGCGGACTTTTCGGGGACGATGCTGCGGACGGCGGGGATTGCGGGCGTAGTCGAGGCGGAGGGCGAGCCTTTGGCGGGCGTCGCGGTCGAGATTTCGGGGGTCGAGGAGCATCGGGCGGCGACGGATTCGGACGGCGTGTACGCCTTTGCGGATCTGCTGCCGGGGAGCTACACGGTGACGATATCGGGATACGACGGGGATCGCGTGAGCTTTTCCGAGGAGTCGATGGACGTGGAGGCTGCGGCGAACGCGGTGGTCAAGGCGGACTTTTCGGGGACGCTGCTGAGGGGCGCGTCGATTTCGGGGCACGTGCTAGCGGACGGGGCGCCGGTCGCGGGCGCGATGGTCGAGTTGGAGGGGCCGGAGGATGCGGCGTCCACGCGGACGGACGCGGACGGGATGTACGTCTTCTCCGGGTTGCTGCCCGGAACGTGGACGGTGTCGATCTCGGGGTACGACGCGGATTCGTACGAGTTTGCGGCGACCTCGAGGGAAGTGACGCTGGATCCGGGGGAGCGGGGCACGGTGGACTTTCAGGGATCGATGTTGCGGACGGCGGCGATTGCGGGCGCGGTGAGCGTCGAGGGGATGTTTGTCGCCGGGATGGCGGTGCGATTGACGGGCGGGGACATGGACGCGGCGATGAACGCGACCACGGATGCGTCGGGGGTGTACTCCTTCCGGGGCTTGAAGGCCGGGACGTACATGGTGGCGATCATGCCGACGGAGGCGCAGATGGGGATGTACGCTTTCGAGGATATGGAGATGGAGGTCGAGGCTATGGACGATATGGAGACGCGGGCGAACTTCAGCGGGACGCACGTGCGGACGGCGTCGCTTTCGGGGATGCTGGTTTTGGCGGGCGGCGAGAAGACGCTGCATGACGCGGGCGCGGCGGGTTTGTCCGGCGCGGTGAAGCTGACGTTGAACGGGCCGGGCGTGGCGGATGCGAGGACGGCGATGACGGACGAGATGGGGATGTACAGCTTCGGGGAGTTAAAGGCCGGGAGCTACCGGCTGGTCTATACGTCGCCGCCGATGAATCCGACGCACACGAAGATGACGGGCGGCGGACTGGGCGCGACGGGGATGGTGATTGAGCTCGATGCGGGCGAGGAGGTGGAGCATGACTTCGAGTACGAGCTGACGCATCATTCGCTGAGCGTGATGGCGAAGTACGGCTATGCGAATTGCAACAAGGACGATTGCATGAGCGACATGGGCGTCCAAGGCGTGACGGTGAAGGCGATGGCCGGATCGGGTCAGGAGGCGCTGGCGGAGGCGAAGACCGACGAGGACGGGATGGCGATGCTCGAGATTCCGACGGGTTCTCTCGCGGGGAACATGGTGTACCTCATGGGTTCGCTGGGGGATATGGCGGCGGACTTTGCGGTACAAAAAGGGGCGGACACGGTGACGGTGGATCCGATGTCCTTGAAGTCGGAGTCGATGGATCCGCTGCTGTATCTGGCGAACAAGGCGAACGTGTCGTTGACGGTGCGGAGCGTGCGTCGCGGGAGCGCGGGCGGCGGGTACATGAACAAGGCGGAGGTGGCGGCGTTCAAGGGGACGAGCAAGACGGCGTCGGCGACGGCGACGACGGGCTCGAACGGATCGGCGTCCTTGACGCTGACGGGCGCGCCGTCGAGGACGGGGAAGTATCGCGTGGGGATGAAGGACATGAATCTGTACTTCCATCACGACATGGACGACGAGGACATGGAGTATTTGGAGTTCACGCACAACGGCCTGCATCCGCCGGACGAGGCGATGCATTTGGGGACGCTGGTGGTGGGTCACAAGAAGGTGGACGTCAAGGTCGGCGCGCACCGGGAGCTGGACGACATGCCTGGCGTGTCGTGCGTGCCGCTGAAGGCGACGGACAAGACGTGCACGGGGGACAGGAAGGACGTCGCGCCGTCGGAGGGCGACGTCGAGCTGCACTTGGAGAAGATGTCGGACGGCGGGAGCTGGGAGATGGTGTCGTCGACGACGATGCTGGATTCGTCGCACGTCTTCAAGGGCGTGATGACGCAGGAGGGGAAGTACCGGCTGCGGGCGGAGCTGGATTCGTGGCTCGAGAGCGAGGGCGGAATGATCGTGGGGTCGGAGACGATGGATTTGGATCCGAACTCGATGGCGCACATGCCGACGTACGCGGCGTGCAAGGCGAATCCTCGGGACAAGAAGATGTGTTCGAGCTTCGGCTACAAGCGCATGGGCAATTCGCTGTCGGCGATGTTCAGGAGTTCGGGCGATCCGATGAACGCGGACGGGATGGACGTCGAGCTGATGGCGAAGGCCGTGCACGGCGGCAAGACGCATGAGGAGGATACGGACGACAAGGGCAAGGCGATGATCGACGAGTTGCTGGACGGCACGTACGCGGTGACTGCTAAGGCGGGCGACTCCGACTACACGTTCCGGACGCTGAAAAATGACGGGACGCGGTTTACGGGGATTTCGTATTCGGAGACGATGTCCTTGGGGATGGCGACGGTGGGCGCGGACGAAGCGACGGGCCTGAAGGAGCTGAAGCCGGAGGGGATGACGCACTACGAGACGCGCTTTATGGATGCGGGCCTCGAGGGCAGGGCGGCGGTGCGCGTGATGGGCATCTGCTTCGAGGAGACGGGCGACACGCTCCCGCCGACGGCGGATTTCGATTGCTCGAGCACGACTGATGCCGGAGGGGAATCCAAGGTGACCGGCGCGACGTACGTGGACGGATCGCAGACGTTCGCGCATGAGGGTGTGCGGATATCGCTCAGGGTGATTGTGACGGGGATGATCGGGACGAAGTCGAGGACGGATACGTTGGCGGTGCCTCGGGGCTTTGCTCGAAGCGGGGGGACCGACGACGACGGGACCTTCGAGTTCGAGGGGCTGCCGTCGGAGATCTACCGCGTGACGGTTGCCGGGATGGGGTCGCAGCTGGCGTATCCCAGCGACGTGATGGGTTCCAGGAACTTTGATATGGCGGACGCGGGCAACGTGACCTTTGCCGGCGGCAACAAGAAGTTTGCGTGCAAGGGCGATAACGACGCCTCGAAGCTATGCCCGGGCGGCAACGTCTGGGGTACGACGATGGACGCGGTGCGCCTGGATCATCGGTCGGGGGTGATTTGGGAGGAGTTTGCGGCCGAGGACAGCGCGAGCGTGGACAGTTTGGCTGCGCCGGGTCATCAGGCTTTGGGCTTCGGGATGGTGGCGAACCGGAAGATCAAGGCGAAGGTGTGGAAGTACGCGGCGCATAATCAGGGTGTTCCGACCGATACGATGGGACTGGATAGGAAGCGGACGAAGCACGAGGGTTCGATCCAGTTCAAGGTCCGCAAGTGCGGGTCCTTAGGATCGACCCCGCCCGGCTTGGCATGCCAGGACAATGCTGCCAACGTGATGAGCTTGGCCGACTCCGCCAGCGATGCGGGGACTTTAAGGAACAACTCGAACCCCAAGGATTCGCTGGCGACGTTGAAGAGGTACTTTGGGGCCGACAAGTCGTCGAGTTTGGAGTACATAGCCAAGAGCGGGGATTCCTTTTGGCTGGAGTTTGACGGGCACGATGCGGTGATCGAGCTGGCTCCGGGCCGCTACGTTCTGCGTCAGGCGGGCGGCGAGAAAGACAAGACCAAGAAGTTTGAGATCAAGTGGAACAAGGGCTCCGGGAGTTGCACGACCAGTGGTTGGTCCGTGACCGATCCAGCCACTTATAGTCTGCCCTCGAACATGGTGATTCTGGTGCCGCATGATCGCACCAAGAAGGTATGGGGCATGCACACCGATAAGAACACTTTTTCTTGCAAGCCGCTCTTCGAGTCGGAGCCGCTGCGGATCAGCTACGTTCCGGTCAGCTAGCCGGGATGGGCATTTGAGGTTGCGGGACCGTTGAGCGGGATTGCGCGGGGGCTCCGGGGCAAAGGCCTCGGGGCCCCCGTGTGTTGTGAGGTGGTCCCGCTTTTCTGAACAGGGAGTTAAGGTTTATTTAGGTGTACCCTTGGCGACGGAAAGAGAGGCATTTGGTGGCACGAAAGAGACGGACATTTAGCGCGGCATTTAAGAGTAGCGTCGCCCTTGAGGCGGTTGGAGCACGCGACAGCCTTCGGGTGATCGCGGCGCGCCACCAGCTTCACCCAAACCAAGTCGGCTTGTGGAAACGCCGGCTCGTTAAGGCGGCCCAAGAGGTGTTTTCCAGAAAGAAGAAGCGCGCCGGAGGGTCCGACCCGTTGCTCCGAGAATCGCTTGCCGCAAAGACAAGGATCGGACGGCTTACCGACGAGCGCGATTTTTATCGGCGCGTATTCGTGCGCTAAGCCGAGCTCACCGACTGGCCATGGCGAGGCCGGACCAGTCGGTGAGCCTAGCAAGACAATGCAGGCTGCTGGGGGTCAGCCGATCATCGCTGTACTACCAGCCGAAGGGAGAGAGCGCGGAGAACATGGCGCTGATGCGGCGCATGGACGAGATACAGACGGCGCGCCCTTTTTACGGAAGCCGGCAGATGGTGCGCCACCTACGCCGAGAGGGTTATTCGGTCGGTCGACGCCGCGTGCGAAGACTTAGGTGGTGCATGGGAGTCGAGGCGGCATACCGAAAACCGAGGAAACGCCTTGCGAGCCCGGAAAGCCGAATGTTCCCTACCTGCTGCGCGGGCCGGATATTTCGCGACCGAACCATGCGTGGTGCGCGGACATCACGTACATCCCCGCCTCCAAGGGCTTCCTTTACCTGGCCGCTGTGATGGACTGGGCGACGCGGTACGTGGTTTCTTGGCGACTATCGAGCACGATGGATCCGCTCTTTTGCGTGCAAGCGTTGGAGGACGCGCTCGCCGTGGGGATGCCGGAGATTCTAAACACGGACCAAGGGGCCCAGTTTGCAAGCGACGCTTTTACAAATCGGGTCTTGGGCGCGGGCATCCGCTTCTCGATGGACGGCCGAGGGCGATACTTGGACAACATCCTCATTGAGCGGTTGTGGAGGTCGCTGAAGTACGAGGCGATAGACATCAGGGAGATTAGCGACGGAGCGGAGGCGGAGCGCGTGATCGGCGACTGGGTGGACTTCTACAACCGGGAGCGCCCGCACTCGGCGCTAGGAGGCCGGACTCCGGGAGAGGCGTACTCCAGAGGCCGGACGGCCAAGCAGGCGCGCAACGAGCGACGCCAGACAAGAGGCTGACCCGGCGAAGCGAAACGCACCTTGAAAGAGGCTTCGACCTGCCCAGCAAACCGGAGCCACGCCGAACCTTCTCCCTTCAGCCACATGGAACCCCTCGGGGAGCCGTCGCCCGGGGTCAACTGAACTGGAGACGCTCCCGCGATTAATATCCGCCTGTCGCCAAGCGGCGCGTCGTTGTGGGGTTCAGAGCGGCCCTGCGGTCTTCCCTCGGTCGGGCGGACTTGGCGAGCCTTTTGCGTTAATGCGACCTAACGAAGAAGACTGTACCGGAACGCCATCTCGGCCACGATTGCGCCCGCGCTGCCCGCAAGCGAGGGCGTATCCGCCTTCATCCAGCGATACGATACCCCGGGGCGAAACTCGACTTGGTCCAAGGCCAGTCCGAAGCCTGTGCCGATCAGAGCTCCGATTCCGAGTTCGGGGGCGTCCCCTTTCTTGCCCACTTGCACCGTCCCCACCATGGCGCCGACGCGCAGATACATCGCAAGCGCGGGCGACCACTCCACTCCCAAGACGCCGTGGTGGCCGCTGATTGTCGGATCCAAACGCTTACAATACGCGGCGCGGCAGCCGAAGGCCGTGCGGGCGTAGCCGGCGAAGAGGCCGAGCTCGGAGGCCAGAAACGACTCTCGGAGTAAGAGCGCCGAGAAGGACATTTCGGCCTCTCGCTCCAGCCCCGCCAGAGTCGATGTGTGGTATCCGAAGGCTAGGCCGCCCGACACCTCGGCAGCGTACTGCGCCGAGACTCCGCGCGGCGCGCCGAGCAAGAGGAGCGCGGCGGAGAGTCCTGCGAACGAAGCAGCGTACTTCATGAGAGTTTCCTCGATTTCATTGAGGCGAGCAGCGCGCGCGGCGCGCAGGAGGCGTCCATTATTGTCGGTGCCTAGCGCGGAGACCCGGGCAGGCCATTGCTAATGAGGATCTCGCTTTCCGCCTCGCGGGGCAGCAGGGATCCGTCCCACTCTCCGATGATGGCGCGGATCGCGCCGGTCGCCGGGTCTCGCACGATGACCGACGGAGGCGAGCTGCCCGGGCGCACCACCGAGCTCCCTTCCGGTCCAGTAAGGACGATTTCCGCCAGCGTCTCCCTCCAAGCGTCCTCGTATGGGACGGAGAGGAGGAACGTCGAGCCTCGCGCGTCGATCAAATTGGGCTCGAACGCGTGAGAGAAGAGCGTTTCTCCAGACGCCGATACGCCTTCCACCGAGTAGCGGCCGCCATCCGGCGCAAGCGGCGGACTCTCGAGCACAAACGCTGGATCGAGAGTCGGCTGGCCGTCGATGATCCTTCCGCGCAGGAGCAGCCGCGGCGCATGGTCGCCTGCATTCGGCGCAGCCGCGCTCTGCTCCGACCCAAAGGGAGGCACGATCCCTCCGTCCCCGGAAATACGGTGGCGCACAGCCTTCGCGAAGTGGAAGTCGCTAATCCAAACCGGAGAGCAGGGGGTCATCAGGTCGAAGTACTCCGATGGGTCCAGCAGCTTGCCGCGTTCCGCGTCGTATCCCCAGATCCCGATGGATCCTTGTTCATAGGGGTAGTCGGTCGCGGGCTGCTGGCCTGGCGGAAGCGGCGCGCACGGTGCGCGTCTAAGGCTGAAATTGTGTCCCATAGCGGCCGCGTAGCCCAAGGGGTCCCGGCCGCCGACGGCGACGGGCAGCCCCACCACCGCGAGCGATTTTCTGGACGCGTCCGGAGGAAGCGCCGCGACGCCGTAGTAGTAGCTGTCATTGCCTCCCAGGAGCTGAAGCAGCTCAACGGCCGAGATCCAAGAAAACCAACCTCCGTCCTGAGTCAGGTCGTCCCAGGTGCTGAGCGGCTCCCGTACGCCGATCTCCATTGAGTCCAGCGGGAGCACCCGCCTGGCAAACGCGAGCTCCTCGCTGTCGGGCGTCAGCTCTTCCACCCAATCCAAAATCTCTCCGTCGGGCGCCAAATCCAGAATCGTTGGAACGAACGACTGCCGGAAGACCGGGGGCTCCACGACATCCAGAGGAGTAGAGCCGGTCTCGGGGATCCGAGTCTGGCTGCCGGACGCCTTCGGCACCGTTCCGTCAGGATCCACCTCCACCACCATGGAGACGCCCGGCTGAATCCAGCGGCCGGGCACATTCACGTTGACGCTCCACCCCAGTCGATTCTCCATCAGGTCGGTCGGGATGCGGTCGGCCAGCATTTTCTCCGCGGCCTCGAAGACCTTTTCGCCCTCGAAGTAGAGGGACAGGCGGGCGCCGGTCGGGTAGAAGCTTGTCTCGTGTCCGGTGATAAAAATCCGCGCCAGAGCGCTCCTGCCCGCGATGAGCGGGACTGATCCCTTCGCGTTCTGGGCCAGCTGCGTCAGATAAACGGCCGGAGAGGAGAGCTTAACCTCCACCGGGTTTACGCGCAGCATCGTTGTCGCCCGGAGGCCCGCAATCTCCGCGGCGACCTCGATCTCGCCGCCGATGCCGGTCTGGATTGCCCCGTCGGGCGCGATGACCGCCACGGACTTGTCGGACGTGGACCAGCGCGGAATTCCCCAAGCCGGCCTAGGCAGCGTGTTCCCGTTCTGATCCGTCACGCGCACTGAGAGCAGGGAGGGACTTCCTGCTTGGATCATGGAGTTTGCCGGCTCGATTGAGAGCTCCGTCGGAACCAGCTCCGGCGAGAAGTCGGCGCACCCCAAAGACGCAAGAAGGGCGAGCGGGATTCGAATTCCGGGAAGCGCGCCCGCCATGCGGGCGGCTCTTGTATGCGGGGAGTGTTCCGTCATGTCCATCCTCTCAGCTGGAATAAAGCGGATGCGGCGCAAGCGACGCCTACGCACTCAAACGTACGGCGCAGGAAAGGCAAAGGTTCCAAGCGGCGATTCCCGTCCACAGACAAGAGCGGCGGTTGCGCGGCGAATTGACTACGCCCGCGGGCGAAGGGAGCGAGAGCGAATCGCCGATGGGGCTTCATGGATAATGCGCCCAGGTCTTCCCGCCGCCTATGTCTATGCTCCTCCAAAGGCCTCGTCGAATGGCGATTCGGATGGGGGGAAGTCGAGATCGCGAAGGCGCCGGAGAGCCTCGCCTGCGCCGTGCTCTCGGTCCATGCCGCTGTCCTCCCACTCGACCGAGAGCGGTCCGTCGTAGCCGATTCGGTTCAGCGCGCGCACGATGGCTTCAAAGTCCACTCGACCGCGTCCGATTGACCGAAAGTCCCAAGCGCGCCTGGGATCGCCGAATGAAGTGTGCCCTCCGAAGGCGCCGGCGAGCGTCGGTCGCCTTCCCCAGTCGACATCCTTGGCGTGCACGTGGAGGATGCGGTCCTCGAATCGATCTAGGAAGTCCAAGTAGTCGACGCCTTGGTAGGCCAAGTGGCTGGGATCGTAGTTGAAGCCGAAGGCCGGGTGGCCTCCAATGGCCGCGAGCGCCCGCGCCGCGGATGCAGTGTCGAAGGCGATTTCGGCGGGATGGACCTCAAGCGCGAAGCGGACCCCTACACGGGAAAACTCGTCCAGGATCGGAATCCAGCGCCGTGCGAAGTCTGCGTAGCCTTCATTGATCCAGCCGTCCGGAATCGGAGGGAATGGGTAAAGGAGCGGCCAGATGGAGCTGCCGGTGAATCCGTTCACCACCGAAACGCCGAGTTTGTTCGCGGCCCTGGCCGTTTGCTTCATCTCTTCCGCCGCCCGCAGCTGCACGCCGTCGGAATCGCCGTCGCCCCAGACGCGCGGAGGAAGAATCGCTTGATGGCGCCCGTCGATGCGGTCGCAGACCGCTTGGCCCGTCAGATGATTGCTGATCGCCCAGACCTTGAGTCGATGGCTCCGAAGCAGGCTGAGCACGCCCTCGCAGTATCCTGCCTCGTTCAGCGCCCGGTGAACGTCGAAGTGGTCTCCCCAGCACGCCAGTTCAAGTCCATCGTATCCCCATTTCGCCGCTTTTTCGGCAAGAGCATTCAGAGGAAGATCCGCCCACTGGCCCGTAAACAGGGTAATGGGTCTCATGCCGGCTCCCAGGCGCCGCTCCGCGCGGCCTTGAGCGCGAGCTCCACAAAGCGCGCGCCCCGCAGCCCGTCCCGGTGGTCGGGCGCATCCTCCTCCTCGGGGCGAGGTTGGACGCCGCTGATGCGTGCGCCGATCCGCCTGCCGATGGCCCGATACAGATTGGCGAAGGCGGAGATGAATCCCTCGGGGTGGCCCGGCGGCAGGCGCGTCGCCGCAAGCGCGGCGCTGGAAAGGCCTGCGGTCCCCTTGGAGAGGAAGCGCCAAGGTCCGTCCAGCGAGCTGACGATGAGGCGACCGGGCGTCTCTTGGCGCCACTTCAGCGCTCCATGACTCCCGTACACGGAGAGCGAAAGGTCGTTTTCCTCGCCTGCAGCAACCTGACTGACGGAGTAGACGCCGCGGACCCCTCCCGGAAAGCGCGTCAGCAAAACGGCGTCGTCCTCCAGCCTGCGACCGTCGACAACGGAGGCCGCGTCCGCCGCCAACGCTTTGATGGGAAGACCGGTGACGTACCTCGCCAACTGGTGCAGGTGCGATCCGATGTCGGCGATTGCCGAGGAGGGGCCGGCGAAGTCGGGATCTTGCCTCCAGCTCGCCTGTTTCTGCCCCTCCTTCTCAATCGACTGCGAGAGCCAGCCCTGGTGGTACCTGCCGACGACTTTGCGGATCCGCCCCAGCTCGCCTTGCTGGATGCGCGCGCGCGCCTCCTTGACCATCGGATAGCCGGAGTAGTTGTAGGTCACGAAGAGGAGGGGGCCGCCCTCCTCCACGATCCCGCAGAGACCTTCCGCCTCCGGGACGGATGTCGCGAGCGGCTTGTCGCAGACGACGTGGATTCCAATCCGAAGGAACGCCTCCGCGACTTCCGCGTGCAGATGGTTGGGCGTGGTCACCACCACCGCGTCGATCCGCTTTCTAGGAGAGAGCCGGCGCTCGAACTCCGCCATCCGTAGATAGGAGGAGTACACCCGGGCCTGGGCAAGTCCCAGCTTCGCGCCCATCTCGCGGGACCTCTCCAGTCTCGAAGAGAAGGCCCCCGCGACCAGCTCCCATTCGCCATCCAGCGCGGCGGCCATGCGATGGACGGGACCGATGAACGCCCCGGGTCCGCCGCCCACCATCCCGTAGCGGAGTCGCCGCCCCAGGTATGGGTTCATTGAGATTGGCGGCGGTCCCTCCAGAGCATCGCCCCGAAGATGATCGCGAGAACGCCCGCCATGGGGAGCAGGTAGCGAAGCGAGGCGAGACCGCCTTCGTAGTCTGAGCGGTCAAGTAGCGCCTGCGCAGCTGTCGCGTCGACGGATGGAGCGTCCGCGTTGATCACCGCCCGGAGCGCGTTTGCGGTGCTGCCCATGGGCAGATCTCTCCCCGCGTCGGCCTCTTGCAGCACCGCGCGCACGTCGTGGAGCACCGCTTGAAGGTCCTGGGCGAGCGGTCCGGCTACGCCCGCGTCGTCTTCAAGGGACCGCGCCGCGTCCGCAAGCGCCGCATAGGTTTCGTCGGGCGCGAGGACGCGGTGGCCCTCGCGGTCGATGACCCCGCCCATCGAAGGCACGGTGACGCCCCCGACAAAGGCCATCCCCACCGCGCCGACGAGCCCCAGCCCCAGGGCTCCGCTCCGAGGGATGCGCTCCGAGACGACGCCGAGAATGGTGGGCCAAAAGTAGCAGACGCCGAGCGCAAAGATCGTGGCGGCGGCGAGGAGCGCGACCAGGGACTCCAGACCCAAGCTGAGCAGGAAGAGTCCCGCTGCGGCGAGCGCGGCGGAGGCGAGGAGGACGCCCAAGGGCGTGAGGCGGTGCACGAAGGGGCCGGCGAAGAGTCGCAGCACCGCCATCAGGCCGTTGATATACGCCAAGACGATCACGCCGTGCATCCCCCCGGACTCAAGTACCGCGACAATCCAGCGATTCGGTCCCAGCTCCAAGGATGCGGTAAGGCACATGCAGGCGAGCAGGACGTACATCAGCGGCGTCCTGAACGTTGCCCGGAACATGCCGCTCACCGTGACGCCCTTCTGCGCGCTTCGGGTCTTGGGGAAGTCCTTGCCTAGAAGGAGAAGTCCGTAGGCGACCGTCGGAACGAGGATCAAGGCCAGCTTGAGCTGCCATCCTCCCGCGCCCATCGCGTCCAGGGCGAAGGAGGCAAGGCCGCCCAGCGCGATGCCGCCCGGAAACCAGACGTGAAACCGATTCAGCTTGACCGTGCGGTTATTTGGGTAAAGCGTCGCCACCAGCGGATTGCAGGCCGCCTCGACCAGGCCGTTGCCCATGGCAATGACGACGGCTCCCGCCCCTAGGGCGACGTAGCCGGGCGCAAAGATCATCAAGAGCGTGCCGCCCAAATGCGACGCAAAGGCCATCCGGAGGAGTGCCCGCATCCCAAGCACATCGCAAAAGGGAGAGAAAATGAGCTGCGAGAGGGCGAAGCCCCAGAGCGCCGCGCCGCCGATCCACCCCACCTGCGCGTTGGTGAGGACGAAATGCGTCTTGAGCTCGCCCATCACGGCGCCCACCGTCGCGAAGGCGACGCTGGTGGCGACCAAGGCGACGCAGCTGCCGCGGAAGAGCGTCCGGGCGTTTTCGGTCGCCGGCGCGCGGGCGGATTGGTTCACGACGCGGGAGTCCAGTCCAATTGGGATAAGTACCTGAAGCTGGAGATGATCGAAGCGGCGGGATCGGCCGGCGCGTCGTGTTCCACGAAGAAGTGCCGCATGCCGGCCAAACCGGAGAGGGCGAGGATGGCGGGCCAGTCGATGATGCCTTCGCCCACGGCGACCATTGCGCGGCCTGCCGCCATGCCTTTGAGGTGGCACAGCCGGTACCGGCCAGGGTAGCGTTCGAAGAGCTTGGCGGCGGAGATGCCGGCCGCGGCGGACCAGTGGAGGTCGATCTCCAAGTCGACGGAGGCGGGATCCGTTTGGGAGGCGAGGATGTCAAAGCCGGTAGAGCCGTTCTCAAGCCGCTCAAACTCGAAGCCATGGTTGTGATACGCGATCCGGATTCCCCGCTCGGCGGCGATCCCGCCCGCGCGATTCAGCTCGTCCGCCGTCCGCGCGTAGCCGTCCGGGGTGCGTCGCTCTTCGTTGATGTAGGGGAGGACCAGCCAGCGGTGACCGAGCGCTTCGGAATCGTCCAAGGCGCGATTGATGTCCGGGCCGATTTCCTGGAGCCCGACATGCGCCGCAGGAGCGGAGAGGCCCTCTTCCCCTAGCCAGTTCGCGAGCTGCCGCGGCGCGTGGCCATGGTAGCCGGCGAATTCAACCTCTAGGTACCCGACCTCCCGCGCGAGAGCCAGGGCGCGCCTTGCATCCCTCGCCATAAGGGAGCGTATCGTGTAGAGCTGGACTCCCAGCGGCGGCGCGCGGAAGCTCCGCCCCGCGAACGCGAACGCGCCGAAACAAAAACACCGGGCGAGGAAGTCCAAGCGTTTCATTGGATTATCGCTTCAACGCGCGCCGGCTTGGCTGCCCGGTGTAACGAAAAAGGCGGGCTCGCGGGAATCACAAGGCGCGTCATCATGACGGCAAGGCGTGCCTGTTCCGCGCTACGGATCGGAAGGTCCGGTTCAAGCGCGGCTCAACGTGTCTATGGGCCTTGATCCTTGTCCAGCTTGGCGTAGATCTTGATCACGCCTCGCGACGCTCCCTCGCCCGAATCGAGTCCTTCCGCGCCTTCCTTGACCACCTCAATTCGTTCGATGTTGCTGGACCCAAGGTCGTCGATACGCAGAGCATTTCCCGTCTCTTTCACGCGAACGTTGCCAATGGTTATGAGCCGGTCGTGCTCCAAAAACCGGTTGCCGTCTCGGAGAAGAATCGGCATCGCGCCGTCAAGTCGGCCGGGACTTCCCGCGCCCCCTAGTTTATCGTGCGAGGGCTTTCGCCTGCGATCAACGGCAATGCCGATACACAGAATCGCGGTGAAGGCGATGACGACGAGGACTAGGAACGCAAACGGGCCCAAGAACATTCCCTTTCGGATCTCCTGCAAGACGTGGGGCGCCTCCGCCTTGAGACCGCAAGATATCGGGGCAGGGAGCAGCGCGCAATCCGCAGTCTTGTCCAACGGGAACGGGCCCGAAGCCGAGGCGCAGCGACCATGAAGAATGGCCATGCCGCTCCGCGCCTGATCAGCAAGATGACCAGCGCGAGACTCTGACGGCCCTTAAGGCGAGTGCCAGCGAATCGACGCCGAGCCGGTGTCCGCAGGAAGCGCCATCCAACGAGGGGCAATCAGGAGTTCGCCACCGCGCCTGCGACTGGAGGCCGAATAACGGAGGGAATAGGACCTGACCGTCGCCCAGTCTTCGTAAGCACTCGCACGTCCGCGCAGTCGTCATAGGTCAGCACCCACGGGCTGCCTTTCATCGTCTGCAGAACCTGAGCGAGCCGCGCATGATACGGGGGGTCAAGGGCATTCAGGTATAGCGTAGGTCCTTTCCCGAAGTACGGCGGATCAATGAAGAAGAACGTATCAGCATCCGCGAGACTCCGGATGAAATCGATGCCGTCCAGCGCGGAAAGATGAATTCGCGACGCCCACCGAGCGACTCGCTGACAGCGCTTCACGAGACCTTGCCGGCTGAAACGAGCGTCAAGGCGCCAGGTCCCGGTTTGCTTGATTCCGCCGATTGGACCCCCGTTGCAGATAATCCCAGAGCGATTACAGCGATTAAGGTAGAACGCCGCGAACGCCCGTTCCAATCGTGATGCCGAGCTAGGATCACGGTAAATCGCCCGCTGGCGGAGCCATTCGTCTATCGTGAGCGGTGCGGCATGGATCAATTCCGAGAACTGGTCGATCCGCTCTAGGACCGCCCACCAAATGTCCGAAACAGCTTCATCGATATCGTTGATGTGGATTGCCGGGACCTCCTCGCGAAACAACAGCGTCAACGCCGCCCCAGCGCCGCCCGCGTACGGTTCGGCGAAATCCTGATCGCGAAGTCGATTGCCGGCCCGCACGCGGTTAAGGAGTCTCGCCATAGCGGACTTCCCTCCCGGGTACCGAAGAGGACTAGCAGTCCCCATCCCACGACACCTTTATCGAAGGGCCGTCGCTTGCACGCGAGCGGCACTTGGGCGGGAAAAAGCCAGCCGCCCGGGGCCGTCCCCGGCGAGTCGTGGTCGGCTCAAGAGCGATGCCCTTGCAACGAGGCCTTGATCCACTCCTGAAGCCGCTTATCAAGTTGCCTGTCCGTGGTGTCCGAGCAAAGCGCCGAGATACGGCATCGGTCGAGCAGGATCTGGTCGCGCCCCGCGTCGCTCGCGTCCCCTTCCGACAAGGCTCGCAGGACGAAGAATGCCGGAATCGGATCCACGGCGAATGGTCTGACTAAGTTCCTCTTGCACCACCTTCGCGGCTGGAGTTCGTGGGTCTTGCTTTTCCAATATCGGCCGGCAGCGCACTGACCGAACAGGATCAGTTTCGAGGCTCTACGGTCTGGGAACTCCTTCCACGCCACGACATCAAGACCACCGTCTCGGCTCTGCCTCAGATTCTCCTGGTCCGCAGACGCCTTCCCCTCGCCCAAGCGACTGGTTAAGTCGGAGACTGCGTCACAAAAGCCTGGCGGAAGGTCGCACCGGGGCCATCCGAACACGACAGCCGAGCTGCTGGCGCCGAGATATCGACCGGCAGCTGTCGCGCTCAACTCCCCGAAGAGCTTGTAGGCCGTGGTTCCATCGTGGTGGTTATCGGTGAAGCCAAGAGACACGAGCAGCTGAAACAAGTAAGGCGAAGGGCAGCCGCGAAGCTCAAGCCCATGTCGACCGACGTCAAACGGATAGGCGTCACCGGGCCCGCATGCTTGAGCCCTGTCGTGAAGCGTTTGGATCCACTCGCCTAGCCGCGTCTCGAATGGCTCAATGTCTTGCCATCCTTCGTCGGGCGTTTCCCTCCCGTGCGCCGCGTAAGTCGCAGTCGCCTCTTCCTCGGAGGCGGTACTCCGAGCTGGCCAGTCACATCGGCCCACGCGAGGTAGTCGGTGGAGCTCGCCAAGCAGGCCCACTCTAGGTGGTCGGCAGCGACTTCGGCCGCCATACTCGCGTTGACAGTCAAAGCTCGTCGCGCGACAGGAGAGTCTTGAGCGACCTGGCCTGCCGGAGGAGGCTATTCCCGGTTCTTACCAGTTCTTCCTCGCCCTGGGAACCCAGTCGACACAAAGCTCATGGCCTCCCTTGCGCTGCTCTCGGCCTTGGTGAGCGCGGTCCGAAACAGGTGAGCATCGCCCAGTGACGCATCCAACGCCACCGAGAGCGACTTTCCGTTCTCCAGCAAGTCTATGCCCTTTCGCACCTCAAGAGTCCGCGCAAGGTGACGAAGGTCCGGGTTCTGACGGCGAACCGTCGCGTCGATGTTCCGCGACTGGTTCCCGAAGAGCCGTAGCATGAGGAATTCCAGTTGTCGCTGGTGACTACCGGGAACCGGGTTTTCGTTCTCCAGCGCTTTGGGGTCGACTCCAAGGTACTTTCTGATAGAAGCATAGCCGAGCGCGGTCCAGAGGCGGGAGAAGGGGAACCGTCGGTGCTGGGTATCCGTCGTATCGAAACCGAGCTGGTCCTGCGCCTGCCGGAGGACCACATATCCTCGGTACAGGCGCGTCACCGTCTCGTGGCGGTCTCCGATACTCGACGCAATCTCAGAGAGGCTCTTACCGAAGTCTCGCCGGACATCGAACACGTATTTCGCCTTGGCGATGGAATCCCAAGCCTGCGGGCCGTTGACGTGCTTGAAGCCAACAAAACCCCAAAGCTCCTCTCTCGTCGTGCGAATCACCGGCAGCTCTCGGATCGACTCGAGTACCGCATCCGATGGAAGCTCGATAGCGAGCTGCTTCCGAAGACGAGCATCCGAGAGGATCTTCACGGCCGCGAGTCGTCGGTTTCCCTCGACTACGACGAGGTGGCCCCCTCCTCGGTCGCGAAGAGCTCCTCATGCTGCCAGAAGCCGTTCGCCAGAATGGAGTCGACCAGCTCGTTGACCGACTTGTTTCGCCAGAGCCAGAGCAGGATATCATCTTGCTTTTCGGCAGAGAATCCTTCGTCCGCAAGCCGCGGATTCGCAGGATCAAGGTGCAGGTCGGTTGGGGCGCAACGAACAACCTCCAAGGCGAGTCATCCTTTCTGGTGTAGTTCCTCTCCGTGAACGCTGAATTTACTCCGCTGGGCCGGGTGGCTGAGGAACCGGTTTGCGTTGGATCACGGCGAAATGGGCGTCCGACGGCTTGTCGTCGTGTCGCGGCGTACGTCGACCGACGGGCGAGAGGCGGTCGGGGCGGCGCCGGTCCAAGGAGGTGTTGGGTACGGGCGTCGAGGGTCAGCGTTCAATTCGGCGCTTCGCTGGGCTGGGACCGGGACCCCCGTCCGGACGATCACGGTTGGCGCCCGGGCCAGATCAAGTGTCCGAGGCGTCCTCAACGTCTTTGCCGCCGCGCCGCTCGTTATGCTCGGAATCGAGCCGAGACTGGTCGTCTCAGCCGTGGCCTACGTGGTAGGGCCGAACGCCAGTAGCGCCGCCGCGCGCCGCCGCGCGCCTCAGGCCGCGACCGGCGAGCAGCAGTTTTGGCGGAGACACGCCCCCCGAGACGGCGCGAGACCCGGAGCGGCGGAGGGGGTCGGATCCGCTGGTCTCCGGCGATTCCGGCATCCAAGCCTGCGTCGCGGAGTCTGGCCGGGGCAGGTATCCGCCTGAGTCGTCTTTCCTATTCCCAGCAAACGCGCCGCTGGAATCGAGGGTCAAATCTCCAGATCAGCGATGAACGCTGGAGAGAATTGCAGGCGGGGTGCCCGAAACGGAAAGTCTACCGGCCTTCCGCCTTGCCCGACTTGGTGAAGATGTGGATGACGCCGTTCGCCCCTTCTTCGCCAAAAATGCGTTTGGAGGCAGCGCCCTTAACGACTTCGACGCGATCAATGTCATCGGGGTCCAAGGCCTCCATGTCCGACTCGCCCCACTCCATCCGTACTCCGTCGACGAAAATGATCGGCGAGGCTTGGCCTTCCGCCTTGTTCGACTTGGTGAAGATGCTGACGACGCCGTTCGCGCCTTCCTCCCCAAGCATGCGCTTGGAAGCAGCGCCCTTAACGACTTCGACGCGATCGATGTCATTGGGGTCCAAGGCCTCCATGTCCGACTCGCCCCACTCCATCCGCATGCCGTCGACGAAAATGATCGGCGGCGGGCCGTGGGCCGCCGAGCGGCCCGCGATGCGAATCTTGGGTTGGACATCGTGCTCTGCCCCGCTGGCAGCGTTCCGTCCGGCGTTCGCCTCTGCGACGACCTCCACTTGGCGATGCCCAAGGTGGCGATCCCCATCGCCGAATCCCGCTCGCAGCAAGCTGGCAGAGACGCCCAATACCCCGCCGCAGCCCACGACGAGCAACGCACGCGCTTTACCGTTCATGCTTCAGTCCTTTCTCTAGGATGATGATGCCGCAACCTCCGACTCTTGATCGAAGACTCAATCTCACGCTACCGCGACGCGGGAGACAGTGCAACCCGCCGACCAAATCCGTCTTGGGGGAGGCGACGCGCGGATGACCGACGCTGCGCGCCAACTCCTACCGCCCGTCCGACCCCTTGCCCAGCTCGGTGGAAATCAATACGACTCCGTTTTCCGCGTCCTTGCCGTATTGTTCCAGCGAATGCTCCAGCGCGCTTCCTCCGCTGATGGCGATCACGCTCTTGATCTTCGCGGAGGGGACGATGTCCTCGAGCAGGAGTCTCCCCGCGCCGGCGCCCTCCTCTGGGTCCAAGTCCAGCCGAATCCCGTCAACCAGGATAAGCGGAGGGGCGCTGCGGGAGCGAAAACGGATGTCGTTCCCGTCTCCGTCCGCGCCCTCGCCCGACCCCAGCCTGACATGGATCTTGCTTCTCTTGGCGTTTCTCGCTTCGCGAACGGCGGCGCGGCGTTCGTGTACGCCCTTCTCGAAGGAGACGATATGGGAGGAGCGGTGGTAGCGATGCCTGCGCTCCTCCCGGCCGCCGTCCACCCAAGACCTCGCCGCCGCGACGCCCAACGCCCCGAAGCAAACGACGACTGCCAGCGCGCGTGTTTTCCCTCCCATTTCCGTTCTCTCTTTCCCTGAGGTTCAAAGGCCCGGGATTGACATCCCCCGCGTCGGCCTTGCTCGGGCTTCCGCTCCGCGCAGGCGTCTGCGAGTCTTGGATCGAAGATACGGCGAAGGGGTTGCCGCGGCGATTTCCGCCGACCTTGGCCGCCGAGCGGCCGAATCGACCTCCCGCCCTAGGACGGGTCACGCGAAACCGAGGGCCTCCGGCGAGTCTTGCCGTCGCTCCGGCTACAATTTGAAGCGAGGAATCCTCACGCGCTCTTGTCAAAGGCGGCGGAATGACCCCATCCGGCATTATCCAAATCGATGAAGACACCCACTTCGTCGACGTTCTTCACCAGGGAAGGCGCGCGGCCATCGGGACGGGGGTGGTTCGGTGCCCGGCGACCGGGGAGCTCGCCCTCATGGATCCCGGGCCGGAGATTACATCGGAAACGCTTCGAGAGAAGTTGGCCGCCCTGGGGTTTGGGTTCTCCGATGTCACGCAGATCCTGGTCTCCCACATTCACTTGGACCACTGCATGGCGAGCGGCTCCGTCGCGCGAGAGAATCCGGACGCTCGAGTCTTCGTCCATGAGATCGGGGCGCCGCACATGGTGGATCCCGCGCGCCTCCTCCGGTCCGCCGCGCGGATCTGGGGCGATCGGCTGGAGAGCCTTTGGGGCAGGTTCCCTCCGGTCCCCGAGGAGCAGATCGTCACCGTCGCGGACGGGGATCAAGCGCGCGTGGGCGACCGGCGTTTTGAGGTCGTTTATACGCCCGGACACGCTCGTCACCACGTCGTCTTTTTTGAACGAGCGCGCGGCGCCGCCTGGCTGGGAGACGCCGGAGGCGTATCGCTCGTAGGAGGTCCCGTAGTGCCCGTCGGCCCCCCGCCGGAGATGGAGCCGCCGCTCTGGGAAGCGAGCATTGATCGTATCCTCGCCCTTAAGCCCGACCGGCTCGTCTTCACGCACTTCGGCGCGTCCGAGGATGCGGAGGGTCACTTTGCCGATCTGAGGGCGCGGCTGCGGGCGTGGTCCGCGCGCGTGAAGGCCGACCTGGGCTCCGACGTCGGGGACGACGCATCCAAAGCAAAGGCGTTTCGAGAGTGGGCGAAGCGCGAACTCGAAGAGAGCCTTCCGCCGGAGGCGGTTGAGGACTATCGACGGGCGCCCGCGTTCGGAGAGACGTGGTGGGGTTTGGCCAGATACTGGAGGAAGCAAGGGGCATAGCTTTCGATAAAGGATGGGCCGAAAAGGCGCTCTCGGCGCACGCTTCGCTCGCCGCGGTGGTCCAAAGGGACGCGCGCGACCGCGATGTCTTCGTCTTCCTTGCCTTGCGGCGCCCCTTGGTTCGTTGTCCGCCTCTCCCGCTTAAGGACCGCGCGAGTTTGCTTCGCCGGCGTTGGACTGCCCCCGTCCGGTAGACGACGCGCCGACAATCCAGCTGCGCAGATAGCTGTCAACGATCCGCGCTTCGTCCTCGCGAAGGTCGCGCGGCGCTCTGACCGTCACCGGCTCTTTTCGCCGCGGCAACGAAATGCTGATTTCGACGTACTCGCGCTTCTTCGCGGACGGGCCGGCGAAGATGGCTCGGCTGTCTTGGATTGCCCCGCGCAAGAATCGTACGGCGGTCTGCGCCTTTCCCAGCGAATACCGGTTGCGGTTTTGGATTCTCTTAACAAGCATCTTGTCCCGCAGTCCGCCCGGATCCTTGGAGTCCAGCAGCTCGAAATAGGTTGACTCCAGTTGCTTTCCCAGCGCTTCGCGCCACGGCTCCGAGCCGTGTTCGTGCTTGAGCAAGGCCCGGAAAACGGGCGTCGGCGCTTCATCGGCATCGACCAGCCCTAGCGCTTTGAGGGCATAAAGGTGGACTTGGTGGGTGGAGGCCAAGTGGCTCGGCATCACTTCGTGAAGAACCTCCGGAGTGAGCCGTGCCGGAAGCTCCGCCTCCTCCGAAAGCAGAAGCAGCAGTTGCCGAATGGTCGGCCACGAGACGTACGGCACTGACTTGGGCTTCTTCGTGCCGGCGCTGGCATCAGGCATTTGGCTCCCGCGCGAGGTAGGTTTCCCGGCCCCGCCGTCTTCGCCGCTCCGATGATCCAGCCCGCGGAGGTATCCTTGGGCGGTCGCGAAGAACCGGAGCGCGTGGTCCACGCCCTGCCCCGACCTGCCGCCTCGGGCCTCAATAGCCCTCCGAGCTTGCCCCCGGCTGACAAAAAGGATGTTCGCTTCCTCGCCAAAGACATGCCGGTACGTCCGAAGGAACTGTTGCTGAACGATGCGGCGCCAGCCCGAGGACCCGGTTTCAAACTGAACGAGCATCCGCAGCGCGCTCGTTGGCGCGCCGGCAGGGGTCAGGAATCCGAGCGCGGCGAGGCAGGTCCGAACCACCCCCAGCGTCTTCTCGGCGCCCGGCGCTCCAATGGACCGGAGAAACGGCGCGTCGGCGACCGGCGGGAGTCTAGGCTGGTCGCTTAAGAGCCTTAGTGCATTGACGGTCCCCCGCCAGCTTCCGACCGGCGCGGCAAGCCGACGCGGCAGCGTTGATTCAGGAGTCAAGCCCGAAACGGAAGGCCTTAGGTTCGATGGGCGTCGCGGCGCAAGGTCGCCGGCTTCGCTTGGTGAAGGTTCTTCGAAGTCGTTCATGCTGCTTGCGTTCCTTGCTCGTCCAGGGGCCAAGGATTGGCGCGCCGCCAGATGCCGCAACTACAGTATTTCCTCAATAGGCGGAAAGGCAAACGTTCAGCAGGCGGGAGCTGCGCTGCTTGATCTCTGAGGGCTTGCCCAAAGCCTCGCCGCGCCTTTCGCCAAAGAGGCGCAAACGCTAGCCGATCGGAACGTAGCTGATCCGCAGCGGCTCCGAGTGGATGACCGGCTTGCACGCATAGGTCCGATTGCTGCGATCATCCTCTTGGGACCTGCCCCATACCTTCTTGGTCCGATCATGCGGCACCAGGATCACCAAGGTCGAGGGCAAACTCCAAGTGGCGGGGTCGGACTGGGACCAAATGAAATTGTTGGCGGGGTCGCACGACCCGTCGGCCTTGTCCCACTTGAGCTCGAACTTCTCGGTCTTGTCCTTCTGGGCGCCCGCCTGACGCAGAACGTAGCGGCCCGGAGCCAGCTCGATCACCGCATCGTGCCCGTCAAACTCCAGCCAAAAGGAATCCCCGCTCTTGGCTATGTACTCCAAACCGGACGACTTGTCGGCCCCGAAGTACCTCTTCAACGTCGCCAGCGAATCGTTGGGATTCGAGGCGTTCCTTAGAATCCCCGCATCGCTGAAGTTGGCCGCATTCATCGTGTAGAGCCCGCTGTCCCCGCACTCCTCGCCGGTTGCGCTGGCGTGTTTCCCGACCGATGCGCGCTTGCGCGCCTTGAACTCGATCGAACCCTCGTGCTTCGTCCGCTTCGAATCCAGCGAGTCCTGCTCCGCGTACTTCCACACCTTCCAAGCGTTCGCGCGGCGGGAGCGACACCGAAGGCTCCGGTCAGCCTCCCGAAACCGCCTGCATGAAGAGGATCGCGTCGCCCGCTGAAAGCGCTCCCCCTTGCGCTCCGCCCCAACGCGTGTTTACGCCGTTGTGAAAGCAGAGGACGTGCCTGCGAAGCGCGCCGTCTTCATTGAAGAGGTGCGGCTCCAATCCCGGCTCTCGAAGAAGCAAGTCTTGGACGGCCTCCTCCAAGGTCCGTCCGCGAACGCGCACCTCGCGCTTCCCCCCGGTTGCGTGCTCCAAGAGCGACGGGAGCGTGACGGTAGCCCAAACCCGCTTCGCGCCGGACATCGGCCTAGGGCTCTGGCCAGGCCGAGACGTGCAGCACCCGCGCCAGCGCGACGTCAAGATTGCGCCAGCTGTCTCCTGAATTCCTGCTCGCATGGAGCGTTCCCGAGGTGGTTCCGATGTACACGCCTCCCGGATCAAGTCCGTCCACCGCCATTGCGCCGCGCAGGACCGTGCCGTAGGCGTGTCGCTTTGGAAGACCCGCCGAAGCCGAGGACCAACTCACGCCCCGGTCGGCGCTCCGGTAGATCCCAAGCGCGCCGCCCAGAGGGATTCTCCGTTGGTCGCTCTCCTGCGGCGCGGCGAAGATACTTCCCGACGACGGATCCAAGGCGATCGGAAATCCGAAGCCGGAGGGCAGCCCTCGCTCGTTCTTGATCCAGAGATCGCCGCCGTCCTTGCTCATGTACATGCCGCTGTGATCCTGACGGTAGATCCGGTTTGAGTCCAAGGGGTCCTGAACCAGTCCGTGCACGCACCTGCCGATCTCCTTGTGCGTCTCGTCCTCCAGCGCCATCGACACCCCTTCGTTCTTGGGCGTCCAGCTCTCGCCGCCGTCGTCCGACCGCAGGACCCCGACCGCTGAAATCCCGCACCAAAGGCGTCTAGGCGTCCGAGCGTCGAAGAGCACCTCGTGGAGGCAGAGACCGCCGGCTCCAGGCGCCCATGCGCCCCGCGTCGGGTGTTCGTTAACGCCTGAAATCGGTTTCCACGACTCGCCTTGGTCTTCGCTCCGAAAGAGACCGGCGTCCTGTACTCCGGCGTAGATCGACCCCCGGTCCTCTCGCAGCGTCCAGACCTGTCGCAGCCGACTCGGACCGCCCGCATCGTAGACGGGTCCTGGAACGAGCTGCCGCCACCGCGCGCCGTCTTCCGTGACGTACAGCGCGGGGCCGTAGATTTCGCTCGCGACGCCGACCATGAAGCGCCCGTCCTTAAGGCGAATGCCGCAGGTCACCTTCCATCCTGAAAAAAACGGCTCGGAGACCGACCAGCGGCGGCGGCTTCGGCTTCGGACCCAAAATCCGCCCTTGGATGTTCCAACCAGCAGCGTGACGCTCATGAACCTCCGGCCGCTCGCTCTCTCGACGCCCGATCCGTCAAAGGTACGCGCGCGGCGTCGGCGATCATGCTTCGGGACGCCGGACGCGAATCCAGACGAGGGCTCCGGCGTTGTTCTCTTCGACGGGCCGTGCGCGCTCTGCAACCGGGCGGTCCAGCTCCTCCGCGAGCTGGACTCCAAGGGCGCGCTCCGGTTCCTTCCCATTCAGTCCAAGGAGGCCGAGGCTCTGCTTACGCGCCGCGGCGCCCGCGCGCATGCGCTAAATCCAGAGGAGGTGATTCTGGTCGACGAGGAGGGGCTGTACTTTGGTGCGCGCGCATGGATTCGCGCTGGAGAGCATCTGGGCGGCGCGTGGGCGGCGTTCGCCTCTTTGGCTGGGCGACTGCCGGGCAAGTTGGTCGAGCGTCTCTACGGCTTGGTCGCCCGCCGCCGCTACGCGCTCTTTGGAAGCGGCGAGCCGGATGAGACCGGGCGGATGGGCCCGGACGCCCAACCGCCGCGCGATGCGCGCTCCCCCTAGCGCGCGGGCGGAGTAAGGATTCGCACGACGCGGCCCTTTGGGTCCACCAAGTAGAGCGGGCGGTCCACGACATCCCCGCCGAGGTCGATCCGCTCGTCTTCCCGCGGTGTCTCAGCCAAGGCGCGCGCCGACGGAATGCGGTACCTGTCGGCCTCCCACGTCCGAACTTGGTAGCCCATGTCCGCCAACGACTCGATCGTGATCAGACTAAGCGGTTCGACGGCGGAGCCAATGAGGGGACTCATGAGCTCGCTGCCGAACACCGATTCGCGCCAGTGGCTGTCGGATCTGCCCCTGACGCCCTTTCCCTCGACGGGCACTTTCACGCCTTGGTATCCGCTGCCGCCAAGCGCGTCGAAGGCCGCCCGCGCGAGCGGGCCGGTAAAGTGCGGGTCGGCGCCCGCGGGCCCATCAATCGAGGGATCCTCAAGAAGTCCGTATCGCCGCCAGGAAGAGCCGATCCCAAGGACGTGCCCCATCTCGTGGGTCACCGTCGCGATCAACAGCCCCCGCTCCGCAATCGCATCCAGATCGTCCTCGTCCAACTCGATGGATCCCAGGATCGAGGAGCGCGGCACGTCGCCTACCTCGTCCGACGGGAAGATGCGCGAATAACAGGGGCCCGCCTGAGCGAGGATGTTGCCTCGCCCGTCGATTGAGTCGATCCGAACGAAGACCCGCACGTCGTCCACGACGTCCGAGACGCTGGGCGATCCCCGGCCACATCGGTCCGCCGGCGTTGGCGAGTCCGAAAAGTCGATGTCTTGAACGCCTTCCGCGATGATCTCCTCCCAGCGCTTCGCCGCATCCAGAACGACCTTATCCTGTTCGGGCGTGCCGTGATTCACGAAGACGACCTCGAGGTCGAACGGATCAGCCGAAGCGCCGCCTCGGCTGATCGAGAGCTTGGCGGGGGTAAAGTCGCTGAAGGCGTGCACCACGACATCGTAGTCGCCCGCCCGCGCCGGCGTCATCCGGCAGCGTTCGTCGGCCGTGGGAGTCGTGCTAAGGCATGAGGAGTAGTGGTAGTGCGCCGGCCTGGTTCCATAGTGCACGTAGAGGTCCGCATCGCCGTCTCCGCCGTCGAGGTCGATGACCAAGGCCTCTCGGAAGCCTTCGTCGATCCGGATCCTGTATCGGAGCAGATCGCCTTCGTCGCCTTCGATGGTGAGCTGGGCTCCAGGCGACAGCGCCTGCTGCGGGACGACCTCGACCGCTGCTTCGCTGGAGTTGTTGTCCAGCCGATGTTCTTCGAAGGCGCCCCCGGGGTTTAGGGTTGCGGCGATGGTGGAGCGTCCCGTGGACAGGGGGCCCAAGCGGAACCGTGCCACTGCCGAATCAAGCGGCTCCAGCGCCGGAGCCGAGTCGCTGGAGACGGTCCCGCCATTCACAGCGAAGTCGACCTGCGTCTTCGGGGATGTCGCGTCGCCCTGATTGAGGAAGGAAAGCGCGATGTCCACGGAGTCCAGCTCCGTGACGACGGGGGCCAATATGGCGAGGTTCGCCACCTTGAGGTCCGCCAGCGGATACTCCGACTCGGCCCACGCCGAGAAGCTTGTCTGGACGCCCAAGCTGGTCTTCGCGATGAGATCGTGCGACCCGTAGTGGTCCCCCAGCGTCCAACTCGTTGACGCGCGACCGGACGAATCGGCGGATACTCTTGCCTCTTGGACGCTGCCGTCCCCAGTCGCGGGAGCGAATTCGACGGCGATGCCCGCAATGCCGTGATTTCCCCGGTCCCTGACCTCCACGACAAGGGGCTCGGGCAGCTCCTCGTTTGGACCGCCCCTCTGATCATTCCCGGAAACGACGCGCATGCTCGCCGGCTGCTGCGTGACGCGCGCCTGTACCGAGGCGGCGAGACCTTCCGCGGACGCCGTTATGGCGGCCGCTCCGGGCGAGACCGCCGTCACGCGTCCTCCGCCCTCCGACCGCACCACCAGAGAGTCCGACGAGCTCCACGCGATCTGCGCCGACATCGACCGCCCGTTTTGGTCCAACACGCGGGCCTCCAGGATGCGCGTCTGACCGATATAGTTCAGCACGAAGGAGGAAGCTCCAATGGAGATTGAGGTCGCCCTGGGCGGATCGGGCGCCGAAGGGCCGGCGTCGCCTCCTCCGCACCCCGCCGCAACAAACAGCGCGGCGGCTGCGCGGAGCTTGGAGCGGCTCCAAAAGGCGTTCATCGTTCTCCTCGCGGCAGTTGGAAAGAGAGTCGGAGCAGGTGTTGCGCAAGGAAAAATGCCGACAAAGCTGAAGGCTCGCAGGGTATCTTGTCTTTAAGCCGAGCCGAACGCAACGACGCAATATCGCGCCTGGACCAAGGAGCCGCCGCCATGGCAAAGCGCATCCTAGACGAATTCAATGATGTCGTAGCCGGATGCCAAAAGGTGTTGGAGGCGCTTCCGGAGGATCGGCTCCAGTGGCGTCCCCACGAGAAATCCTTTACGGCGGCGGCGCTTGCGACCCATATAGGGAGCATCCCGAAGTGGACTGCGTCGACCTTGGCGACCTCGGGCTTCGACTTCGCGGCGCCCGGCGAAGATCCGCCGCCTCGCATCGCGCCCATGGAGACCTTGACGGAGATCTTGGAAAACCTTGAGTCCAGCGCGGACGAGGCCCGCTCCGCCCTGCGGGGGGCGGACGACGGCGTCTTCGACGAGGAGTGGTCTCTGCTTCAGGCTGGTCGGGCGCTCTTTACCCTTCCCAAGCGGGTGGTGATTCGCCGCTTCGTCTTGGACCACATGATTCACCATCGGGCTCAGCTGGGCGTCTACCTCCGGCTTCTGGGGGCAAAGGTGCCGCAGACGATGGGACCGACGGCCGACTTCCCGGAGATGTAGGGGGGACGGCGCCGGCGTGGGGCCCTACGACCTCGTCACCTTCGATTGTTACGGCACGCTTATTGACTGGGAGCGGGGCATCTCGGACGCGCTTCGTCCGGTCCTCCGTTCCATGGGGAAGAATCTCTCCGCGGAGGAGATCCTCGCCGCCTTCGCGGCGCGCGAACATGCGGAGCAGAAGGGACCCTTCAGGCGCTACCGACAGGTGTTGGAGCGGACCGCGATCTCCATCGGCGCGTCCTTCGGCGTCAAGCTCTCCCAAGAGGAGGCGCGCGCCTTTGGAGCGAGCGTCCCGAACTGGCCGCCTTTTCCGGATGCCCGCGACGCGCTGCTTCGGCTGAAGAGGCGCTTTCAGCTGGGGATCGTCTCGAACGTGGACGACGACCTATTCCAGAGGACGCAGGCTCGCCTGGGCGTGGACTTCGACTACGTGGTGACCGCGGAACAGACGAAGAGCTACAAGCCCAGGCCCAAGCACTGGATTGAGATGCGCCGCCGGTCGAGAGTTCCGACGGAGCGGACGCTGCACGCGGCGCAGAGCCTCTTCCATGACATCGGACCGGCCCGGGCGCTGGGCTACGATACCGTGTGGATCAATCGGGGCGGACGGACTCCGGGGGAGGAATCGGGCGCGACCCCCAAGTCCCGGACGGATCCGGGACTGGAGGCGCTGGACCTTTTCTCCCTTGCGGAGATGCTGGGAGCCTGACTTCGGGCTGGGACGGGGACTCGCGTCCAAGGCGGCTACGATGTCGCTCGCGAAATGCGCTCCATGAACTGTCTGTCGTTTGCGGGGATTTTGCCCGCGCCCACCTCCTTCGCTTTGCTCAGGATCTTTCCGAACTCCTCTCGGTTGAGCTCGTGCAACTTGTCCAGCGGGACCCGGGACCAGCGCTCCACCATCGCCTCTTCCGCCGCTTTGGAGACGGCGGCCCGCCGACTGTCCGGCTGCCGCCGCGCGAGCGCCCGTTTGCGAAGCTCGCGCACGTAGATCCAGCCGGCCAAGGCGCCGCCGATGTGCGCGAAGTGCGCGACGCCCTGCTGCAGGTCGCTTGCTTGCATGACAAAGCTGAGGACGATCAGGGCGATCACAAGAGTGCGCGCCTGCACCGGGACGACGCCCCAGATGTGCAGCGTCTGCCGGGGCCAGAAGACGGCGAAGGCGGCGAGGACGCCGTAGATCGCTCCCGAAGCGCCCACGATGAAGGAGGGCGTGGACATGGATACCAGGCCGGCGCACAGCCCGCAAAGAAGGTAGAAGTGCGCGAAGGCGCGGCTACCCAGTCGGCGCTCCAGCCGAGGGCCAAAAAAGAAGAGCATCAGCATGTTCATTAGCAGGTGCCAAGGACCCGCGTGCGCGAACATGTACGTTACGGGCGTCCAGGGACGCGACAAGACCGTCTGGGAGGAAAGAGCTAGGTAATTCACGAATTCCGGTTGGAGCTCCATAAGGAGAAAAACCGCGAAGTTCGCGATCAGCAGTCGCTGCACCCAAGGCGACATCATTGGCGCCCGCTCCTTGCCGTTACGTCAACGATTGGATCCCCGAGGCCTCGCGCGTGCTCGCGCAAGCCCCCTTCAAGATGATAGCTAGCGGCCTTCGCCAGGCGGCGCGCGGCCAGCTCCCGCGGCTCCAAGGCCGCCAAGATAAAGTCGTGCGCGGGCGTCGAAACGCCTGCGCGTCTCCCCAGCCTCGCCGCTGCTCCGGTCCAGGCATCCAGCTCCGAAGGGACGCCGGCCTCGATGTCTCGCTGGAGGGAGGAGGTGCCTTCCGCGGGAAAGGCGTCCGTCTGGTCGAGGGCCCGGGAAACGGCGTCCCGGGGGAGGCGAATCCCTTGGGCGCGCGCGATCTCCCAAATCTCCGTCATCGCTTGCTCCGCGAGCCGGCGCGTTCGGGCGAGCGAACGGACCACGCCGATCGGGGATCGCGAGACCGCGCCCACGCCCCCGAGCGAGCAGACGAAGAGGAACTTCATCCAAAGCTCCCGGTCGATCTCCTCCGAGACCTGGGCGTCCACGCCGGCGCGCCGCAGCTCGCTCGCGAGCGCATCCAAGGCGGTCCGCTTCGAGCCGTCCACTGAATTCATGCGGATGAATGGGTCGACTCCGACGTGCTCAATCACCCCCGGGGCTTTGATCCGGCTGATCAACCGGGTGGTCCCCTTGCAGCTCCGGCGCCTTCCCGTGATCTCCTCCAAGACGACATGCGCCTCCACTCCGTTAAGGAGCGGCACGCACTGCGTGTCTTTGCCCAGCATCGGCGCGGCGCCCAGCATCGCGCCCGCCAGCTGCCAGCTCTTCACCGCCACAAGCAGCGCATCCACCGGGCCGACCTCCGCGGGGGAATCGCTAACTACGGCGGGGCGCGCAGAAAAAGCGCCGTCAGGCGCGCGCACGCAGAGACCCCGGCGCTTGATCGCGGACCCATGCTCTCCTCGCGCCACGAGCGCGACATCGGATCCGGCGCGCGCAAGCGCGCAGGCGTAGTACCCTCCAACCCCGCCCGCGCCTAAGATTCCGATCTTCACCTGGAGCGCGGCGCCTCTTCGCGCGCGTACGGGAGCGCGACGATGCGGCCGGGACCGTGCACGCCGCGCGCGACGGTCCCCCCGATGTCCGCCGACGCGCTTGGACCCGAATGGAGAAAAGCCGCTTCGGGAAGGCCGGACGCCTGGATCATCGCAAACGCCTCTTCCAGCGTATGGAAGACTCGGGATCTTCGCACCCAAACGTAGACCAGCGGCGGCAGCAGCTGCGCGCGCCGTCCGCCCGAGGGGAGGAGCAGGAGGCTTCCGCACTCCGCGGCGGCTGCCGCAGCCTCCACGACTCCCGCCCGCGCCTGCCTGGGCCGGGCGGAGGCGTTGGGCGCCGCGAGAGAGGCGGGAAGGAGCTCGGGCGAGAGGCCGTGAGAGACGGCGACGCCCCCGGGGATAGGAATTCCCTCGGCCAGAAGGAGCGACTCAAGGCGCGCCGCAGGCGCGCTCTCCGCGCCGAGAAAGGGCGTCTCTCCGCCTGCGTGCTCAAAGTTCCGGAGGAAGCGTGGAAGCGGTTCCTCACATGGATCGGGAAGGCGCAGCCGCCCCGGATGGGGGGCGGGCGCGCGGCCCTCCGTCGCGGCGTCGACGGCGGCGAGGATCGCCTCTCTCGCCTCGCTCACGAGATGCCCTTCTTCCAGAGCTCGCGAAAGGAAGCGCGGCTGGGACGGGGCGCCTCGCGCTCTCTGCTCCAGTCGGAGAGAAGCGGGAGTCTCTTCGCGGCATGGGGGCCCCCAAGGCGGCGCATCGCTCGTCCCGCGGCGCGGTAGAGGGCGGGTCTTCGGGCCGCCTCGGCCAACAGCTTCATGATCCGGTTTCCAGCGGCGGGCGCGACGCCCGCCTCCTGAGCCCGCCGTCGCCAGTAGAGCAAAAGGTCGGGAATTGGGATCTTCACCGGGCAGACGTCCTCGCACGCCCCGCAGAGCGAAGACGCGAAGGGAAGCGGCATGCTCTCCTCCAAGCCCAGAAGCCCGGGCGCGAGAATCGACCCGATCGGTCCGGAGTAGACCCAGCCGTACGCGTGGCCGCCCGTTTGGCGAAAGACCGGGCAGACGTTGAGGCAGGCCCCGCAGCGAACGCACCGAAGCGCCTCGGAGGCGCGCTCGTCCGCAAGCAGGCGGCTTCGTCCGTTGTCAAGAAGGACGACGTGTACCTCTTTGGGCCCGTCGTCTCCTTTTCGGCGCGCGGGGCCTTGGATGAGCGACGCGAAGGCGCTGATTGGCTGTCCGGTCGCCGCTCGAGCCGTCAGCTGCAGGAAGCGGGCGAGATCGTCCAGCGAAGGAAGCACTTTTTCGATTCCGACCAAGGCGATGTGGACATTTGGAAGAGAAGTCGAGAGCCGGATATTGCCTTCGTTCTCGATGAGGGCGAGCGTTCCGGTTTCGGCAACGAGGAAGTTGCCGCCGGTAATCCCCGCATCCGCGGCGAGGAAACGCTCTCGCAGCGCCGCGCGGGCCGCGCGGGCAAGCGCGACGGGATCAGCGTCCGCCGACGTGCCCAGATGTTCTCTAAAGAGCGCGCGCACGCTCTCGATGGACTTGTGGATGGCGGGCCCCACAATGTGGCTGGGCGGCTCGTCCAGGAGCTGCAGGATATACTCGCCCAAATCGGTCTCCACGACCTCCGCGCCGCCTTCCGCGAGCGCGGCGTTCAGTCCGATCTCCTCCGTGACCATGCTCTTGCCCTTGACCACGCGCTTCGCGCCTTCTTCCGCGAGGATCCGCAAGACGATCCTTCGCGCCTCCGATCCGTCGCGCGCCCAGTGCACTTTCGCGCCGCGAGCGATGAGACGCTCTTCAGCCAAGCGAAGGTAGCGGCCCAATCGTCCAAGCGCGTGCGCCTTCACGTCTCTTGCCCATCCGCGCCAGCTGGCCGAATCAATGCTCCAATATCCCCGATCGCGCTTCCGGTCGAAGTGAAGGGTCGCATGGGCGACGGCCCGCCTGACCTCGGGACGATCCCGAATGATTGCTCGGGAGGCTTCGACGTAGTCGCCCGGTCTCAAGCGCGCCTCCGTTCAGCCAAGGTCCGCCCGCCGTTCGCGCCCGCGCCCCACGCCGCCCGCCAGAGCGCGGTGGCGAGGTGCAGAAAGGGCGGTCCCCGTCCGTCGCGGTCAGTGAAGCTTCGTCTCCCCTCCAGCTGAAGGAGGCAGGCTGGTTCTCCGGAGACGAGCAGGTCGACCTCGGGGAGGGCGTCCAGCTTCCGGTCCGCCATCGCGACCGAGACCGTCGTCATCTTTGCCGAAAAGAGGCCTCCAAAGCCGCAGCATTCGTCCGAGGCCTCCCAAGGAACGACGCGCCCGCCAGCGCCTTCGAGCAGCGACTTCGCTTCGCCCTCATCTTCTCCGTCCCGAAGGGCATGGCAGCCCGGATGAAGCGCGATTCGCAAACCCCTGAGCCCGCTTCCAAGCCGCGTGACGCCGAGCTCGCGCACGATAAAGCGGGAGAGCTCGAAGGTGCGTTCGGAGACGAGAGAGGCGTCCCGCCCAGAGCCCCAATGCCCGCGCATCATCGCCGCGCACGACCCGGATGGAACCACGACCGCCCGGGCCCCCGCGGCGAGCGCGCCCTCCAGGACGCCGGCGTTGTGGCGAATCATCTTGTTCGCTTCGGCAGCCAGCCCCGCATTATGGGGAGGCTGTCCGCAGCAGCTCTGGTTCTTCGGAAACGCCACCTCGCAACCCAAGCTGCGCAGAAGACGGACGGCGTCCGCCGCCGCTTCCGCGAAGTAGATGTCAGCGACGCACGTGACGAAGAAGGCGACCTTTAGAGGTCGGGCCGCTCCAGGGTCCTTCGCTCCGGGAGAATCGGCGGGCTGGACTCGCGCGGCGGCTCCGGCGGTCCGTTTGGGGTCGTTCATCCTACAGCGGGAGGCGAATCATGTTGAAGGGACCTTCGATCTCGGCCGAAGAACTCGGTCGAAAGCTGCATCATCCGGACCTGGTCGTGCTGGACGCTTCGTGGTATCTGCCCGGCTCGGGACGCGATCCGCTGGAGGACTTCGAGAAGGCGAGGATTCCCGGCGCGCGCTTCTACGACTTGGACGCGGCCTGCGACCCGGAATCGGAGCTTCCTCATACCGTACCCTCCCCGGAGCGCTTTCGCCGGAAGGCGGAGGCGCTGGGCATCACCGCGGATAGCTGGGTCGTCGTCTACGATGGCTCCGGGAAGCAGCTGAGCGCGCCCCGGGTATGGTGGACTTTCCGGTACTTCTCCCACGAGCGGATCGCGGTCTTGGACGGCGGCTTTGACGCTTGGATCAGGGGCGGGCGCGCCATTCAGACGGGTCCGCCGGCCCACGCGCGCGCAAGGGGGCTCCCCTACGACCTGGGCCGGGAGCCTAGACCCGTGCGCCATGATCTGATCCGTCACAGGGAGGATGTCGTCCGGGCTATTCGCCGCCGCGCGCCCTTGATCGTGGACGTCCGCCCCGAGGGGCGCTTTCTGGGGCGCGATCCGGAGCCTAGGGCCGGCCTCGGAAAAGGTCATATCCCCGGCAGTCAAAACTTGCCGTTCACTAGTCTGGTGAAGGCGGAAACGGGACTCGCGATCAACTCGGAGGAGCTTCTTCAAAGGCTCGGCGAGGCGGGTGCCCGGAAGAACGAGCCCATCATCGCGACGTGCGGATCGGGCACGAGCGCCTGCGCGCTGGCGTGGAGCTTGGAGCGTGCCGGCTGGACCGATGTCGCAGTCTACGACGGCTCCTGGGCTGATTGGGGCCGTCCCGGGAAGGGGCCGATCGAGACCGGGCCCGCAGCTCCGCCGCCAGGGAGCTGATTGGTCCTTTTGCGGCAGGCCCTGCGCGGAGCGGGGTAAGGAGCCCTACGGGGCCTTAGGCGCGGAGGAGTCCGTTATCGCTGCCGCGATCCAAGAAGAGACCGCCTGAACGACGCCAATCGCCTCTCGTCCGATGCGGTCCAGCGCGCCGACGACCAACGTCTCGTCCAGCAGCCCCAGCCAAACCGCAAGCGCCAAGATCGCAGCTGCCGGCAAGAGCACCTTGAAGGCCAGCCGCAGCGCCTCTTGGAAGAGCATGAAGACAATCGCGAAGATGATCGCGAGCACGACAACCTGGCCCACGAGAACGTGGCTCATCGAACCTTCCATTTCTATTCCTCCCGCCCTGCGGCACGCACCCGCCGGAAGGAGTCAGGTCCCTCCGGCCACGGACATTGTGCGAAGGGTACGCGCGGCCCCCGCGGATAATTGCGGGGGCCGCCTCCCAAACTAGCCCGCGACCGCGTCCTTGAGCCGTTTGGCGGCCTTGAAGGCGGGATAGTGCTTTGCGGGCACTTCCATCGTCGCGCCGGTCTGGGGGTTGCGCGCCGTGCGAGCTTTGCGGTGCCTGCGCTCGAAAGCTCCGAAACCACCGATTGACACCTTGACGTTGTCCGCGATGGCCTCCTCGATGATATCGAAGAGAGCGGAGACGACTTGGCTTGCCTCCGCGTTGGTGACATCGGTTTGGCGGGCAACCGCCTTGGCGAGTTCGGTCTTGTTCATGTGGGCCTCTCCTAAGCGTGGCCGTGGGTTGGAGTGAACAATTGACGGATAAAAATATAGCGCAACGCGGCGCGCGCGCCAAACAGCGCGGTGATCTGCGCTGTCCGCGAGCACCGGGCCAAGGCGGCGAACGCGGTCGCCGTCCGACTGCTGCGCGCTGTAATTTGCGCTTCCAAAGCAGTTCGCGCAGATGCCTCGGGAGGGATTGGACGGACCATGCTCGCCGCCATCTACCGCCGCTTCGGGGGAGAGATCTCCGTCGAGTCGCTCCCGGATCCCTCGCCCGAGCCGGACGGCCTGGTGCTGGAGGTGCGGGCAAGCGGCGTCTGTCGAAGCGACTGGCACGGGTGGCGCGGAGACGATCCGGACATCAGAGTCCCCCACGTCCCTGGGCATGAGATTGCGGGAGTGGTGCTGGAGACCGGTTCAAGAGTGAGGCGTTTCCGACCGGGCGACCGCGTCTGCGTGCCCTTTATTGCGGGTTGCGGCAGCTGCGGGGAGTGCCTGAAGGGCGACTCGCAGGTCTGTCCCGACCAGTTTCAGCCTGGATTCCACGGCTGGGGCGGCTTTGCGGAGCGGGTGGCGCTCCGGCGAGCCGACATCACCCTCGCGCGCCTGTCGGAAGAAATCGACTTCGTGGACGCAGCGAGCCTCGGGTGCCGCTTTGCGACCGCCTTTCGCGCCGTGACCTCCCAAGGGCGCCTGCGGGGCGGCGAATGGGTCTGCGTCCATGGCTGCGGCGGCGTCGGTCTGGCTGCGGTCATGATCGCGAGCGCTTTGGGCGCTCGGGTCATCGCGGTGGATATTCGGGAGGAGCCGCTCCGGATGGCGCGGCGCGCGGGGGCTGCGCTCGCGCTGCGGGCAGGCCCGGGAAGGGACGCGGGGAAGGCGTTGGGCGAGGAGATCCGCGAGACATCCGGGGGCGGATGCCACCTTTCGATCGACGCGCTGGGTCACGCCGAGACGTGTTTGGCCTCGATTGGGTCCCTTCGCCGTCGGGGTCGCCACGTACAGGTCGGGTTGATGACGGGCGCGCATAAGCGGACGGCCATCCCGATGGACCGCGTCATCGGATGGGAACTTGAGCTGGTGGGGAGTCACGGATTGGCGGCTCGGGAGTATCCCCGTCTGCTGGAAATGGTTCGGGCCGGGATGCTCATGCCAGGGGAGCTCGTGACCCGCCGCGTCTCGCTAAGGGAGGGAGTCCGGGTGCTGCAAGGCATGGATCGATACGATCTTTCGGGCGTGGCGGTAATTGATCAATTCCGAGAGGGCTGGTCTGACTGAGGTGGATGCGAGGCGCTCAGGTCGTACCTGAGAGGACGCTTCTATTGGGGCAGGGATCACGGTCAAGGGCCAAGCGGCGTTCGGGGCGCGCTTTTTTGGGGAGCTCGCTCGCCGCCCCAACGACCTGGGCGTGGAGGGCCGTCCCGAGATCAGACCCCTTCACGCGGATGCTTCAAGCAATAGCTTCGGGCAAGCGGTGGCGCTCGGATGTCCCGAGCGACCCACGGGCCCAGTGAGATCGAGCATGTACGCGGCCTTTACGCCGCGCTGCGGGCAGATGAAGGAGCATCTGGAGGGGGTGGTCGCGTTCCACGGCGGCGGGCCGGAAAGCCCAAGAGCGCATGGCGTGGGGAGCAAACGCGATAGTATCTGATCTCCGTTTGGCGGACCCGTAGCGCGCCGTTGACGGAATTGATCCTCTCACACTGAAAAGCCGCTTAACAGTGGGCCGGTTCTCGATTTCCGGCCGAGAGCCGGCGGCCGCCGCGGGCCGACCAACCGCATACGATTGCGGAGTTACCTTTGCATCCTGATAGTACTGCGATTCCAGCTGCCGGGAGAGATGGCAGGCCATGAGACCCATTGGGATCGACCTCTTCGCTGGCGCGGGCGGGCTCAGCTTGGGTTTTGAGCAGGCCGGCTTCGACGTGGCGGCCGCTGTAGAAATTGATCCGGTGCATTGCGCCGTCCACAAATTCAACTTCCCCAACACGGTCACGATTCCACGTGCAATCCAGACGCTCGCGGCCACGGATATTCTGGAGGCCGCCAAAATCGGCGACCGCAGAGTCGACTGCGTGTTCGGAGGCGCCCCATGCCAGGGCTTTTCTCTCATCGGCCATCGCGCTCTGGACGATCCGCGCAATGGGCTCGTGCGCGACTATGTTCGCATCGTCGAACAAATTCAGCCTCGCACTTTCGTTTTTGAAAACGTGAAGGGTTTGACAATAGGTCGGCACCGCAGCTTTCTCGACGAACTGATCGACGAGTTTTCTCGAAGTGGATACGTAGTGCGCGCGCCCTGGCGCGTTCTCAATGCCGGGCACTTCGGCACGCCCCAAAATCGAGAACGTTTGATTCTCTTAGGTGCCCGAAGAGGTGAACCGCTGCCACAATACCCGGCACGCGCGACTGATATCACTGGATCGCAAAAACGCAGTCTCGACTTGCCGAAAGGGCCGACCTGCTTGGACGCGCTGGGGGATTTGCCGAACGTTGACGAAATCGAAGAGCTGGCCTATTCCGATTCAACGACGAAAGCCGCATTCGGCGAGCTGTCGGAATATGCGGCCCTCTTGCGATGCCGATCCAGCGCCGCTTGGCATTACGGGTACGTGCGCGAGTGGGACCCCGCTGTTCTCACATCGAGTGCTCGTACGGAGCACACAAAGATCACCCGCCACAGATTTCGCAATACCGCGCCCGGTTCCGTGGAGCCCGTCAGCAGGTTTTACAAGTTGTCGGAGTCTGGGGTTTCCAATACCCTCCGCGCAGGCACCGATGGAGCCCGCGGGGCCTTTACGAGTCCCCGCCCAATCCACTATCAATACGACCGTTGCGTCACAGTTCGAGAGATGGCCCGTCTGCACGGGTTCCCAGACTGGTTCCGCTTCAATGCGACCAAGTGGCACGGTGGGCGCCAGATCGGAAACGCTGTGCCTCCTCCGCTTGCGCGCGCCATCGCCGGCCAGGCGATGGCCGCTCTTGGCAAAGTGCCGACGCGTCCGGCCACGACGGTTTCGTTGGGAGACGCCGAGCTCCTGTCGCTTAGCGTTTCGGGAGCCGCGAGACACTTCGGAGTGGAACCGCTGCCTAGTCGCCGCGACAGAAAGAGCGGCAAAAAGAAACGTAGGCAAATCGACATCGAGCGAGAGCGTCCGGGCGAACCGGCGAGTATGCGTGTCTGAAAAAACGAATCGATATCAGGCTGTGATCGCAAGGGTGTTTTTTGATCACTTTGTCGAGGGAGCGACCGCTTTCGAGTTTCGTCGAGAAGAACTTCAAGGCGCGGTTGCTGCGCTCGGGGTCGCTCGCGTCAGAAATCTTGGCGACATTACCTATTATTTTCGATACCGAAACCCCTTGCCTGGCAGCATTCTCGATACGCAGCCCGAAGGCCGTCAATGGATCATCGAAGGGGCGGGAAAGGGTCGATACAGGTTCAAGCTGATTGCCGCGAAGAGTCGGATTGCGCCGCGGGAAGACATGGCCATTGTCGATATACCGGATGCGACTCCGGAGGTGATTCGCGTACACAAGCTGGACGATGAACAAGCTCTGTTGGCGAAAGTCCGCTACAGTCGCGTCGTTGACATATTTCTTGGTTTGACGGCATATAGCCTGCAAAGCCATCTTCGGACAACGGTTCAAGATGTTGGTCAGATTGAGATTGACGAACTCTACATCGGTATTGATACATTTGGCTGCCATTACGTGATTCCAGTCCAAGCCAAGGGCGCAAGAGACCAAATTGGGATCGTCCAGTCCATTCAAGACATCCGTTTTGCCGAGCAGCAGTTTCCCGGCATGCGTTGCCGCGCGATTGCCGCGCAATTTCTGCACAACGAGATTATTGCCATGTTTGAGTTGACCATTATGGACGGCGAAGTCAAAGTCGTTGACGAACGTCATTACCGGTTGGTTTCGGCTGACCAAATTGATGCAAAAGCAGTCCGAAGGTACCGCGCGTGATGGCGCACTTCACTCGCGACGTCGTCTTTTGGATCGATCATGACCATCTTGCCTTAAGACACTGAAATGCGAAGCGGATTTTCGGCGAATTCAGAGATCGTCCAACGCTTCTCGCGAACGAAGCCCGTTGCGACGACGCGCGTGGCTAACATGGAATGAACACGCGCGCTCGTCGATTTCCGGTAGGCTCTTAAGGCGCTGCTGATTGCGTCGTCTCTCTCGCTGCCGACGACTGCGAAAGTCACGCTGAGAGACGTGGCGCCATGCGACGTTTGCACTGTACTTTTGAGCGGTGCTTTGAGCCTTCGCCGACTTTGCGGGAGCGAATAACGACCGACGCCGAGGGCTTGAGCACGATCTGAAACCCGGCCTCGAAGTTTGACGCTTGGCGTCTAAACAGGTACCGCTCCAACGCGCGGGCGGAGCCGCCTGGGCTTCGGCGGGGCGTCCGCCGGCTGGAATCAAAGTGGCCGCGCGCGCCCTCGGGCAGCGTTAAATTTGGCGGGACTCCAGTAGCGAACGAAACTTAGGAGGCATTATGGGGCTAGCCGCTCTTGCAGTCATCGCGATTGTCGTAGGATTCGTCGTTCGGACGCTCCCCGACAGGGAAGGCGCGGTCCCGACGGGCATCGCCGGACTTGGCCTGGTTGCCGCAGGCATCATCCTTTTCGCCTTCAAAACGTTCGTCGTCATTGACGTCGGACAGGTGGGCGTGCAGCGCTGGCTGGGCGAGGTCCGCGAGACGTCGCTGGAGAGCGGAGTGCGGGTCGTGAACCCCTTGGCCACCATTGAGCGAATGTCGGTGCGCCAGCAGACGTACCCGGCGCAAGGGAGCGATCGGGTCGAGGCACAGACGGCCGAGCAGCTCAACGTGACCTTGGACATCTCCATCCTTTATCAGATCAATGGCTTGGACGCGCCCAGACTCTACCGCCAGTTCGGATCCGAAGCGCAAATCAAAGAGTCGATTGTTCAGAATGCGGCGCGAAACGGCGTCCGCGACGCCATCGCCACGCGCGATCTGGACGAGATCTTCTCCCCGGACCGGGCCCGGCTTGCCTCAATCATCCAAGAGGCCGTCCAAGCGAAGGCGGACGAGATTCAGGTGCAGCGGGTCTTCGTGCGCGACATCCAAGCCCCGGATCGGGTGAGGGAGTCGATTGAGCAGAAGCAGCAGAGAGAGCAGCAAGTGGCGGCCGAGGAGTTTCAGACGCAGATCGTTCAGGAGCGGGCGCGCCAGCAGATTGAAGAGGCCAAGGGGATCGCGGAGGCGCAGCGGATCATCAGCCAAGGCCTCACGCCCGAGTACCTTACCTTCTTCTACATCCAGCAGCTCACGCAGATGCCCGAGGGGTCGGTGATTTACGTTCCCACCGAGGGCGGCATCCCCCTGATTCGAAACCTCAACGGGAGCGAATAGCCTTCGCTTCCGGTCCGTGATCTCGAAGTGAACCGGAACGCAGGCGTCGGGGCCGACAAGGCCTTGGGGCTACGTCTCCACGGGCTGCTTGCCGTCCTTGCGCTTCTCTCCGGCTGCTCTCCCGTGTACGTCGTCAAGGCGGGGTGGGCCGAGGCCAAGATCCTCTGGGCGCGCGAGCCGCTGGCCGATGTGATCTTGGACCCCGAAACCGAGCCCGCGCTTAAGGGGAAACTCACCCTCGCCGTCGAGGCTAGGCGCTTTGCCCAAGAGGATCTGGGCTTTAGCGTCGGGGACAGCTACACCACCTTCTCCCGACTGGAGAGCGACACCTTGGCGATGGTGCTCTCGGCCTCCCGGCGCGACCGCATGGAGCCCAAGCTCTGGTGGTTTCCAATCGTGGGGCGCGTGCCCTACCGCGGGTTCTTCGATCTGGAGGACGCGCTGGGCGAGCAGCGCAAACTCGAAGCGGAGGGGCTGGATACGCACCTGCGCCCGACGGCCGCCTTTAGCACGCTGGGATGGTTTTCGGATCCCATCCTCTCCACGATGACGCGCTACGACGAAGTGGAGCTCGTCACGGTGCTCCTCCACGAGCTTTCGCATCGCCACCTATATGTGCCCGGGGAGACGACCTTCAACGAGAGCTTCGCGACGTGGGTCGGGCGCCGGGCGGCCATTCGGTTCTTCTGCGAACGGGAGGGCGGCGGCCCGGATACCCGGTGGTGCGGGCGCGCCAAGGACCGCTGGGAGGACACGAAGCGCTTCGGCGTCTTCATCGAGGCGCTCGCGGGCGAGCTGCGGACAGTCTACGGGGACGCGGATATTCCCTTTGAGCGGAAGCTCTCGGAGCGCGAGGAGATCTTCGGACGGTATCTGGAGCGATTTGATCGGGAGGTGGCGCCCGAGCTGGCCTCCCTGAGCTATCGCGGCTTCCGACAGACGCCTCTCAACAACGCGACGCTCTTGGGAAGGATCCGGTACTACCACCGGCTGGGCGACTTCGATGCCTTTTTGGCGGAGCACGGCGGCTCCCTCCGGCAGGCGGTATCCCGGATGAAGGCGGGGCTCTCTCGGGTGGAGGACCCCTTCGACCTGCTGGGAGCGCCGTAAGGCGGCCAACCTGGTCCGAGTCGTGTCCGAGCACGCGGGGCAAGGTCGCTACGACGCGCCCGCCATTGAGGCGAAGTGGCGTCGCCGCTGGGAGGAAAGCGGCGCGAACAGCTTCTCGCGCGAGCGGATGGCGTCGGCGCGGAAGCCCTTCTACAACCTGATGATGTTTCCGTATCCCTCGGCCGAAGGCCTGCACGTCGGCAACATCTACGCCTTCACCGGGGCGGATGTACACGGTCGCTTCATGCGCATGCGGGGCTTCGACGTCTTTGAGCCGATCGGCTTCGACGCCTTCGGGATCCACTCCGAGAACTTCGCCCTAAAGACCGGGGTCCACCCAATGGACCTCATCCCCTCGAACATCGCCAACTTCACGCGGCAACTCCGGCGCATGGGGGGGATGTTCGATTGGCGGCGCACCGTCGACACCACCGATCCCCAGTACTACCGCTGGACGCAGTGGCTCTTCGTCCGGCTCTTTAAGCGCGGCCTCGCGGTGCAAAAGAAGGCTCCGGTCAACTGGTGCCCCTCCTGCAAGACCGTTCTCGCCAACGAGCAGGTCGTGCAGGGCCAGTGCGAGAGGTGCTCCGCCATCGTCGAGCAGCGACGCATCCGGCAGTGGTTCTTTCGCATCACCCGCTACGCGGATCGCCTCCTCGCAAACCTGGACCACATCGACTGGTCGGAAAGCACGCTGAAGGCGCAGCGCAACTGGCTGGGGCGCTCCGACGGGGCGCTTCTGCGCTTCCCCTTGGAATCCGGGCTGGGAGGCCGGGAAGAGACGATTGAGGTCTTTACGACTCGGCCGGACACCGTCTTTGGGGCGACCTTCATGGCGCTCGCGCCGGAGCACCCCTTGGCGCGCCGGGTCGCGCGCGAAGACCGGCGGCGGGAGGTGGAGGCGTATCTGGAGCGGACGCGACGGATGGATGTCACGGCCCGGCGCCGCGAGAGCGAATTCAAGACGGGGGTCTTTACCGGCGCGTACTGCCGCAATCCCGCCAGCGGCCGGAGAGTGCCGATCTGGATCGCGGACTACGTGCTGATGGATTACGGGTCGGGCGCCGTCATGGGCGTTCCCGGCCACGACCAACGAGACTTTGAATTCGCGAAGAATGCCGGGCTTGAGGCGCTGCGGGTGATTGCTCCGTCCGAAGCGGAAGCGGACAAAGAGCTCGTGCAGGCGGAGACGGGCGGCGGAGTCCTCGTGCGTTCGGGCGACCTTGACGGGATGGAGAGCGAGCGCGCAAAGCGCGTGATCGTGAAGCGCCTTGAGGCGAAGGGGCTTGCGGAGGCGAAGGCGCATTACCGAATACACGACTGGTGCATCTCGCGGCAGCGCTACTGGGGGCCTCCGATCCCCATCATCCACTCGGAGGAGCATGGGCCGGTCGCGGTGCCCGAAGAGGAGCTGCCGGTCCTTCTTCCCCGCGTGGAGGACTTCCGCCCGGATGAGAGCGGCAAGGGTCCGCTCTCGCGAGACCCGTCGTGGCTTGACGTGGCGTGCCCCGTGTCCGGCGGACCGGCAAGAAGGGAGACCGACGTCTCGGATACCTTCTTGGACAGCGCCTGGTACTTCCTGAGGTATCCGTCGGCGGACATCCTCGACCGTCCCTTCGATGAGGAGATCACTCGCAGGTGGCTTCCCGTCGACTGCTACATCGGCGGCAACGAGCACGCGGTGCTCCATCTTCTCTACGCCCGATTCCTGACGATGGCGCTCCACGACGAGGGACTGCTCGAGTTTGAAGAGCCCTTCAGCGTCTTCCGGGCCCACGGCCTCATCATCCGCGGCGGCGCCAAGATGTCGAAGAGCCGGGGCAATGTCGTGGTGCCGGACCCGATCATGGAGCGCTACGGGGCCGATACCTTCAGGCTGTATCTCATGTTCCTGGGTCCATTCACCGAAGGCGGGGACTATCAGGACAAGGGGATCGGCGGCCCGAACAGCTTTCTCCACCGCCTCTGGGACTCGGTGACGGTCGCCATGGCCGCGCCCGCGCAGTCGGCCGCGGATGATCGGATCACGCGGTTGCTGCATCGCACGATACGCAAGGTGACGGAGGATATCCAAGGTCTGCGTTACAATACGGCGATCGCGGCGATGATGGAGTACCTAAACGCCGCTCGGAGACGCGGACGCGCGCCGCGGGCGGAGGAGCTGGAGCCGCTCGTGCGGCTTGTCGCGCCCTTCGCTCCGCACATCGCCGAAGAGCTGTGGGAGAGGATGGGGGGCGAAGGGAGCGTCTTCGACGCGGGGTGGCCCGACTTCGACGCCGAACAGGCCGCCCGCCGGAGCGCCACCACGGCGGCGCAGGTGAACGGCAAGTTGCGAGGCGTGGCGGAGGTGTCCGCCGGGGCGAGCGAGGAAGAGGTCAGGGCGGCGGCGGAGCAGCTCCCAAACGTTCGGCGTCACCTGGAGGGGATGGAGTTGATCCGGGTCGTGCATGTCCCGGATCGACTGATCAACTTTGTGGTCCGGCCAAGGAGGCAAGGCAAAAAGTGAGGGATCGCTCGAAGGCTGCGGTGGGCGTGGTCAAGGCGCTCGCGATGGACGCCGTCGAGGCGGCCCAGTCGGGGCACCCCGGGACGCCGATGGCGCTCGCGCCTCTAGCGTACGCGCTCTGGACGCGTCGCCTCCGCCACAACCCCGCAGACCCCGACTGGCCAAACCGGGACCGCTTCGTGCTTTCCTGCGGACACGCGTCCATGCTCCTCTACGCGCTCTTGCACCTTACGGGGTACGCCCTTTCCTTGGACGACCTGAAAGCTTTCCGGCAGTGGGGCGCCAAAACCCCCGGGCATCCCGAGCACGGCCACGCGCCCGGCGTGGAGACGACGACGGGTCCCTTGGGGCAGGGCATTGCGAACTCCGTCGGGATGGCGCTCGCGGAGCGTTGGCTCGCGGACCGCTTCAACCGTCCCGGCCACGAGGTCGTGGATCACGCCGTCTACGCGCTCTGCTCCGACGGAGATCTTATGGAGGGGATTTCCCACGAGGCCGCCGAGATCGCGGGACACCAGCGCCTTGGAAAGCTGATCTGGATCTTCGACGACAACCGGATTACGATCGAGGGAAGCACGAGCCTCGCGACGGCGACCGATGTCGCAGGGAGATTTCAGGCGTATGGCTGGGGGACGATCCGCGTGCCGGACGGATCGGACGTAGAGGCGGTCGATGCAGCGCTCAAGCGCGCGCGGGAGGACGAGGAGCGTCCCACGCTGATCCTGCTTCGGACGATCATCGCCGACGGATGTCCCAATCTGGCGGGGTCGGAGAAGTCTCACGGCGCCCCGCTGGGCCGGAAGGAAATCGACGCGGCGAAGCGAAACTTCGGCTACCCGTCGCTGGAACCGTTTCACATAGACCCCGAAGGCGCGACTGCTTGGAGAGCCGCGCGGCCCAGAGGCGAGCAGCTCCAGCGAGAGTGGAGCGCGCGCTACGGCGCCTACCGAGCGGTCTACCCCGAGCTGGCCGCCGAGCTCGACCTTGCCCTGAAGGGCGAGCTGCCGACGGGGTGGGAGGCGAGCATCCCGGATCTTGCGGAAGCGCCCGCCGCCGCCACGCGCGCGCACTCCGGCAAGGCGCTGCAGGGAGCCGCGAAGGCGATCCCTCAGCTCGTCGGAGGGTCCGCCGACCTAGGCGGCTCGAACAAGACGGATATCGAAGGAGGAGGACATCTGTCGGCGGAGGAGCCCGCCGGCAGGATCGTACACTTCGGGGTCCGCGAGCATGCGATGGCCGCCATCATGAACGGGATGGCCCTGCACGGCGGCATTCTGCCCTTCGGCGGCACATTTCTCGTCTTCTCCGACTATATGCGTCCGGCGATGCGGCTTGCCGCGCTCATGGGCCTTCGCGTGATCTACGTGCTTACCCACGACAGCATCGGCCTGGGAGAGGACGGACCCACGCACCAGCCGGTCGAGCACCTTGCTGCGCTACGGGCGATTCCGGGACTTCTGGACCTCAGGCCGGCGGACGGGCCCGAGACTGCGGAGGCGTGGAGGGCGGCGATCTCGGCGAACGGGCCTGCGTTCTTGTCGCTCACGCGCCAGAAGGTTCCGCGACTGGATCGACCGACGCGGCGCGAAGGGGCTTTGGGCCTGCGCAAAGGCGCCTACATCCTCCGGGAGGCGCCATCCGGACGCTTGGACGCGGTGCTGGTAGCGTCGGGCTCCGAGGTCTCGCTGGCCTTGGACGCGCAGCGCGACCTTAATGCTCAGGGCATCTCGACGCGGGTCGTCAGCATGCCCAGCTGGCGGCTCTTCGAGAAGCAGGAGGGGTCCTACAGAGCTCAGGTGCTTCCTGCCGGCGTTCCGAAGATATCGATTGAGGCGGCGTCGACCTTTGGGTGGGATCGGTGGGCCGACGCCCACGTCGGGGTGGATCGCTTCGGCGCTTCGGCGCCGGCGGGCATGCTGTATGATCGTTTTGGCGTGACCTCCGAAGCGTTGTGCGACAAGACGCGCGCCGTGCTGCGCTCGGGAACCTTCGAGGAAACGTGCGAGTAAGCGTAGAGTTATCCATGTTGTTTCCATCTTGGCCAGCTGAGGGAGCATGCGCTTACTAGACGAGGGAAGTGCGCAGTGAGGCTTCGTATCGCCGCGCGCGCCGCGCAGCTGCTCCTTGGCATCGCGTTTCCCGCGAGCGCCTGGGCGGCGCAGGACTCCACGAAGGTGGTGCAGCTGGAGGGCGTGACGGTGGAGGCGCCGCGAGCCGCCGCCACGACCGGGGGCTCCAGCGCCGTGACGGTGTCGCTGGACTCGATTGCGGGGCTCGCAGCCCCGTCCATGGAAGAATTCCTGAGGCGTTCGCCGCTGATCCAGATCCGCTCCAACTCGAGGGGAGAAGCCCAGCCCAGCCTTCGCGGCGCCGAGGATCGTCAAGTCGCCATCCTCTTGGACGGGATCCCAATTACGTTGGGCTGGGACCACCGGACCGACCTCTCGATCATCCCGCTGACGGCGGTGCGTCGGATGACGCTCTCGCGAGGCCTCGCTTCCCTGCTTCACGGCCCGAACGTCTTGGCCGGGGCGCTAGAGTTTGACGTGGTGCGGAAAGTGCGGACGGAGCCGGGGGACGACCGGCCTTTGGGCGCCGCCGAAGTCTCGATGGACCACTTGGGCGCCTTGCGCGTCTCCGCTACTGCGGAGGCCGGCGGCGAGACCCGCAGCGGGACGACGTGGCGTATTCGGTCCGGGGCAGGGTACCGAAGCCGATCGGGAATTGCGGTGCCCGCGAAGGCTAGGACGAGTTTGGGTCTCGAGCTTGATCTCCTTGAGGGGCCGGACCAGCTTCGCCTAAACTCCGACCTGAACCAGGCGGACGCCTTCGTGGCGGGAAGAGTTGAAGGTTTGGGCGGGACATGGCTCTCGGCGCTCGCGAGCGGATTTCGACTGGATCGCGGCGTTCCGCCGGAAGCGCACACCTTCAATGCGCGCTACTGGAGACATCCCAGCCAGGGGCGCATCTTTGCGACGGCTTCGGCGGGAACCGGCGCGCGCCGGGCGGGCTTTGGAGAACACGCCTACGAGCTCTCGCTGGGAGTAGACCACTTCGATAACGAGATCGAGCAGTACGGGGGTCGCCACTACGAGTGGCTTATCGCCAACGAGACGGGCGTGACGACGACCTTCACGGGTCGTGCGCGGGCGGATCTATCACTTGACGGCTTCGGCCAGCTTCGGGCGGCCGCGACCGTGGCCGACGTGCGTCACAGGGAGCGGCAGGGTCCGGACCTGGACGACTACGAGCAGGTACTCTGGAGCCTAGCGGGCGAGGCGGAGCTGGGGGGCGGCGCCCTGGGCGGCGGAGCTAGAGGCCGGAGCATGATATGGACCGTCGGCTTCTCCGCAGACGGAGCCGCGACGCCTAAGTCGGGCGACAAGGAGCCCCTGGGCATGCTCTTGGGCCATGGATTTCGCGGAGGGTTTTCAAAGACCGCGCTCGACGGGAATGGCCTCATTCACGCCGGACTTGGTCGCAGGGTGCGCTTTCCGTCTCTGCGGGAGCTCTACTCAGGAGCACTGGGCCGATTTCAGCCCAATCCGTTCCTGGTTCCGGAAACCGCGCACACGGCGGAAGCGGGCTTCAGCTACGCGCGCGGGTCGTTGAACGGTCAGGTGGTGGGTTTTCTCCAGCGATTGGATGATGGAATCGCCCGCCGCCGCGCCGCCGTCTTTACCGGCTCGACTTCGGAGGGACAGGCCGTCTTTAGCCGCGTCAATCAAGGCGTGATGCGCTCGATGGGCATTGAGGTGTTGGGGTCGCACGCAATTGGGCCGGTGTCCTTCGGAGGAGACGTCACTCTTCAGCGCGTCATCGTCAAGGAGCGCCCGAAGATCATTTACTCCGACGAGGAGCTCGTGGACGGTCTGCTGGCCGAGTACCAGCCTACGCTGTTGGGGAGCGTGCATGCCGGCGTGAGGATCGGGGGCGGCGTCTCAACCGAGACCTTCGTTCGCTTCAAGAGCTCGCAGCACTGCATCGCGGTGGATGGGCCGGGGTACGATAAGCTTGGGGCGAGCGCCGCGGTGGATCTGGAGGCCAGTCGGGTCTTTCAAATCGGGGGAGGGCGGAGCATGCGCGGCGTTCGCAGGCTGCTGGGCACGGTAGGCGTCGGCAATGCGCTGGACGCGCTCGTTTTTGATCAGTGCGGGCTGCCCCAGCCGGGGCGTACGCTGCGTTTTCAGATCAAGATCCAATAGCTAGCCGTCAGACCGTGAATGAGAAGCCGACGTTCATGCCCGCCACGGCTCCAATGAGTGGCGCGGAGACGGGTTGCCTACGGTAGCTTCGGACTTTCCGGGGGCGGCTTCGCCCGTAGGAAGCACCGTCCGCTTCGACTTCCAAGGAAGCGAACGGGAGGGGGTCGTTCGGGCGCTGCTCCTGCGCTACGCGAGCGTGGTGGACTCCGTGGACGGAGCGCACTTCAGAGTTCCGTACGGCATTCTTCGCGTCGTCAGGGCCAAGACGGAAGGCATCGCCTTGCCGGTGGCGGAGAGGATGGCGCGGGACCTCATGCAGCGGCACCTGGGAAGGGGTGGGCCGGCTCTGGACTGGGACTTTGGCTTCGATCTCGCGGCGTCGCGGGCGGGAGCGTGCTGCTTTCGGAACCGGGAGATTACGCTGTCCGTGGGTTACTGCCTAGCGTCGACCAAAGACCAGGTGCGGGACACGATCCTACACGAGATCGCGCACGTCATCGCGGGGCCCGAAGCGGGCCACGGCCCTAAGTGGCGAGACGCCGCGAAGCGGATCGGGTGCAGGGCGACGCGCTGTCACTCCAACCGCTACACCGGCGCAAGATGGATCGGAAAATGCGGATGCGAAGGCAAGACGCACCGGAGGCAGCGTCTGAGTAGACGCATTCGCGCGCACGGTTTCTGCAAGCGCTGCGCGGAGCGAGTTCGCTGGAGGCCGGCCAAGGGCGACGAGCTCTTCGGATGAGGCGGAGCGAGGCCGCCGACTGAGACCAAGTCGGGCCGGCGGCGACCCGAAGCGGTGGCTAATGGAAGTCGCGCCGCCGCTCATGGCCTGCTGAACACAGGAGAATGCCGGCCGCGAACGCTCGTCAGGCTGGAAGCGGCAACCTCGGGGTTTGATCGAAGATCGACGGAGCTGCCACGCCCAGCTGGCGCGCCAGCGCATTTAAGTTCAAGCTTCCAAGCAATCCAGCGGTGATCGGTCGCTTCGCGTCCCAAAATACGAACGCGCCAAAGTACCGCGTTGCAATATCCGATTGCAGCATCTCTCTTAGATTTCGAGCATCGGCCTCAGTCCAACAGGGCAAAAAGTAACAAGTATCATCAAACACGACCGGTTTACCATTTACCGGGCCGATAACTCGAAACCGAAGTTGTTTGTAAAATCCGGAAATAGCCACTTTCCATGGCGCAAAAGCGTATTTTCCAACTCCAAACACTGAAAACCTTGGCCGATTTTTGTAGATTGCGCTTGCGCGTGCATCTAAACGACGGGCATGTAATTCCAGGTAATTCCAAGTCTTCGGCGCAGCGGTCTTAATCTGCGCCGTGTCGTCCCCGACGGACCGTTGCGTCACCAGCATAAATCGCGATGGCCGCGCGAGCGATTGAACCAGCTCCGAGCTCTTGAGCATTGGAAAAAGATATTTTGATTCCACGGACACAGTCTCGCCAAGGCCATTTTGTCATCTGGCGCGAAAAATTGCACACTTTTTTGAAGCGCCGAGATCGGCGTTTTTGGCGCGGAAAATTGCACACTTTTCGGCGACCGGCTGATGCGCCCGGGTTCCCGCGCAGGGAGCGGAGCGACCGAAGCGGGAACCCGGGGGGCGGAGTCGCCTTCCGCCCCGTCCCCGGTCGTCCGATCTCCCCTTTGGTCGGGCGCGACGACCCGCCTTTCCGGCCGGGCGCGCTCCTGCGCCTTCGCCCCGCATGCCGCATCAAGTCCGTCGACTCCCCCGCCTTGGAGCCGACGCATACGGCGCCAAGCGACGCTCCGACTCGTCCATGCGAGCCTTCGCCGAGCGTCGATGCCGCGTCGACGCGGGGCCGCTCCCCGCGTCCGAGTTCTCTTCATCGACCTACCTCCTTTCCTCGTTGTGGGTTTGTCCGCCGCCGGCGCGATTCGCCGACGATCCCGCCGAATGCACGGCTCTCGATATCTCCTTGTGACGACGCATCCTGTACGAGTTGCCCCTGATGTTGATCGTATGACTGCGGTGCAGCAGCCGATCCAACAGCGCCGCCGCCATCACCTCGTCATGCAGCACCTCCCCCCACTGCTGGTACGGCTTGTTCGACGTCACCACCGTCGAGGCGCGACCGTAGCGCCCGTTCACCAGCTGAAAAAACAATCTCGCCCCGTTCGACGTCACCGGCAGATACCCGATCTCGTCCACCACGAGCAGCGCCGGATGCATCAGCGTGCGGAGCCGGCGCTTCAGCCTGCCCGCCGCGTGCGCCTCCTCGAGAGATTCAACCAAATCCGCCAGCGTGCCGAAGTAGATCCTCCTTCCGGCCTCGGCCGCGGCGACCGCCAAGCTGATGGCGATGTGCGTCTTCCCGACTCCGGGAGGACCCAGAATAATCACGTTCTCCTTCCGCTCGAGAAAGCCCAGCTCGTGCAGCGACTCGACCTGCTGGCGCTCGATCGACGGCTGGAAAGCGAAGTCGAACTCCGCCAGCGTCTTCAGCCCCGGCAGTCGACTCGAACGCATCGCCGCCGCCAGTCGACGCCCGTTGCGCAGCTCGATCTGCGCCCCCAGCAGACGTTCGATTCCCTCGCCCGCCGTGTACTCCCCGCCGTCGACGCGCCTGAAGACGTCGTCCAGCGCCTCGAGCGCTCCCGGCATCTTCAGGTCGGCCAGCTGCGCGGCGATTCGCTCCCTCCGCGACGGGCGCCTCACGACGCCCTCGCCCCGTTCGAGTAATAGTCCAGCGACCGCCGCTCGACGTCGATCTCCGGCACGGAAGACGCCGGCGACGCCGGCGCCTCGGTCTGCGGCATCGGCCTGGGAGCGGCGAACCGATGCCCCCGCGGCGCCAAGGGCAGCAGCAGCGGCTGCTCGAGCGCGAAGCGCTCCGACACGGTTTCCTTGAGCGTCCCGTGAACGCGGACGTTGGCCGTTCGCTACGCCACCGCGCCAGACGCTCGTTCGCGTCGGCGTCCGAAGCAAAGGTCCTGCCGTAAAAGAAGTTCTCCCGCATGTAGCGAATGGGGCGCTCGACCTTCCCCTTCGTGCGCGCCCGATACGGCCGACACGCCCGAATCCTGAAGCTCCAGTGGTCGGCAAAGCTCGCAAACGCCGCGTTGCTCGCCAGCCTGCCGCCTTCCGGCCGCTCGTCCGAAGCGACCACGGCCTTCATCTGGTCGAACAGCAGCTCCCTCGGCACGCCGCCCATCTCGCAGAACGCCCGCTCGAGCCCGTCCGCGAGAACGCCGAGCGTCTGCCGCTCGTAAAAGCGGGCCCACAGCCATCTCGAGTAGCCGAGGACCACGACCAGCGCGAACCGCTTGCCCCAAGGCAGCTTGAACTCCGCGAAATCCACTTGACCCTGATGACCGGGATCCGTCTCGAAGCGCTCGACCGGCTCGACGACCTTCCTTGGACGCGCCCCCCGAACGTGCCGGACGACGACGCTGTAGCTGCCCGCGTAGCCCGACCTCCGCGCCTCCTCGTACAACCGGACCGCGCTCATCTTCGGAAACTCCGCCAGCCGCTCCGCGATAAACGGCTTGAAGGCGTCCAGCTTCGACGCGCGAACGCGCCGCGAACGCTTCCGACTCCCGCCCGCCTTCTCCAGCCAACCCCCGGATATCCAATGGTACAGCGTCCTCCGGGCAATCCCCAGCTCTCGGGCGACCGCCGCCTTCGACAGCCCCCGCTCCAACAACTTCCTCGCCCGAGCCTTCTTCCGTCCGTCGATCATCGCGTCTCCTTGTCCGAGGTGAATCGGAGACGCATACGCCCTCATCCAGCCAAACGGCAACCCCCTCCAAGCTCGGAAGCGGACGCCCTCCGCCCCCACCCGAAAGCCCCGCGCTCCCTCCAAATCCAGCACGCCCTTAAACGCCAAAAAGTGTGCAATTTTAAACGCTCGGTAACACATTTCTAAAATAGCCGTCTGTCTTAGGAAATAGCTCCATCACGCTTGAGCAGTCGTGCTTAATGCCGGATCGCCATCTGACCGGTGAGCGCCCCATTAAATGTCCGGTTGCATTGGCTGCCTTTAAATCCGCTGCCAGACGTCCGCGATGAAGCCCCCACAGAGACTCCGGCTTGGTCGATTCCAAATCTGAATATACAAAGCACCTCTTGCTTCTCTCGTTAGGCTCAAGAGTGCAAATCAGCAGGCACGCGTCGACTGCGACGCCGAATATCCTGTTTGCGTCAACCAAGTAAATCGCTGACGTCTTCAGTTGTAGTCGATTTGCCCACGCATGTCGAAGCACTTTACGCGCCACGACGGATTTGCATAGCATCGCAAGTACCGCGGAGCGTCCGGAAAGAAGATTCAAAAGTGGAGAAGAATCCACTCCGAAATATCAAAGTTGCTCTTGCCGGTGATTGCCGAAATGCCTTTGTCGCGTTGACGATTGGATTTTGTGGGAACATTGGTTCCACGAACAGCGCTCATCGTTGTATTCGTTACCCACGGGAGATTGCCGACTAACAGCACTGGTTCAGAAAGTTGCGCGAACGTACGTGACCAGTCGTGGGTGAATACATTTGCGCGACGTACTGACGCTTTCTCTATGCCTTGAGCATCGCGTACGTAGTCAGAGTTGATATCAAACCCCAAAAACGTCTCGGACTTTGAAAACTTTCTTGTGGCTGCGCGAAGAAAAGAGCCTGATCCGCATGTGGGTTCGACCACTGATTTTGGAGACACGTTCAAGCGAGTCAGTAGACTACAGATCTCTTGACAAAGAGAATCCGGGGTTTGGAAGTCGCCAAACACTTTCTGGCCCCTTGACGGTTATCGTGGGTAGTCGCGAATTCGGCGGACGGTCAATCGAGGAAACGGGGCGCGCGAAGAGAGCGTAGCGAACGAAGCGCGCCCCGTTTCCTGCGTCTCGTGCGCGCCCCCCGCCGCCGGGCTTGCCGAGTCCCCGCACTCCGAATAGCGTACGGCTGAACGCGCCGCGCGAAGCGCCTCCCGCCCGACATCCTCCGGCTTCGCGCCGAGGCGCACCGCACCCGACGGAGAAGCGGGCGGAAGGACGACGCGATGGCGATCAGGACGCTTCGCACCACCCAGGAGATGGCCGAGAAGGTTTTGGGGATCAAGCCGCCTTGGTACGTCGAGCGCATGGACTGCGACGAGGAGGAGCGTGAGATCCACGTGCACCTCGCGTTTCCCAGGGGCTCCGTCTTTTTCTGCGGAAGCTGCGGCCTCGGAGATTGCAAGGCCCACGACACGAGGGCCAGGAAGTGGCAGTGCCGGAATTTCTCGAGGTGCCGGACCTACATTCACGCGCGCGCTCCGAGAGTCCGCTGCGAATCCTGTCGCGCCGCGCGCACGGCCGAGCTGCCTTGGGCGCGCCCCATAAGCCGCTTCACGCGGCTCTTCGAGGCCGATGCGCTCGGCAGCGCCCCCGGAACGCCGACGGCGCAAACGGCGCGACGTCTTGGAGTCAACGACGCCCGCCTCCACCGCATCGTAAAGCACTACGTGGAAAAGGCGCTCGCGAACGTCGACCTCTCGAAGGTCCGGTCCGTCGGGGTGGATGAAAAGGCCGCCCGGCGCGGCCACGACTACATCACGCTCTTCGTCGACTTGGACACCAAGAAGCTGATCTTCGCGACCAAGAATCGAACGCATGACGTCTTTCGAGAGTTCAGGGAGCGTCTCGAGGCGCAGGGAGGATCCGCCGACCAGATCCGGGAGATCTGCATGGACATGTCGCCCGCCTACATGAAGAGAGCGGGAGAGGAGTTTCCTCGGGCGGGGATCACCTTCGACCGCTTTCACGTCGCGAAGCTGATGAACCAAGCCGTCGAGCAGGTGCGGCGGGCCGAGCAGAAGCGACGGCCCGACCTCAAGAACACGCGGTGGCTCTGGCTCAAGAGCCGAGGCAGCCTCAGCGAGGCCGAAAAGGCGAAGCTCGAAAAGCTGCTCGAAGACACCGCCAAGAGCACGCTCGAAACCGCGGAGGCCTACAAGTTCAAGCTCGCCTTCCGAGAGTTCTGGAGACTCCCGCCCACGGCTGCCGAGGCGTACTTGGAGCGCTGGTGCGACAAAGCCCTGCTCTGCGGACTCGAGCCGCTCGAACGCTTCGCGAGAACTTTGCTCGACCACTGGCGGGGAATCCTGAGATGGTCCACGACCCGACTGTCGAACGGTCTGGTCGAAGGCTTCAACTCCCTGATTCAGGCCGCCAAGGTCAACGCTCGGGGATACCGCACCACGCAAGGCATCCTCCACATGGCGTACCTCAAGTGCGCCCACCTGAAATTCGACCTACCCACATGAATCGGCATAGAGCCTACTTTCTTTCGTCTAGCTTCCGTCAGCGTGTCTTTTGTCCTTGCAGTCGCAAGATACCTTGGATCACGTCCGCGCTATCAATTACGCGTTTGTATTGAAGTCTCCACTGAAGAGTGCAAGCATGAGGACGGCGGCAAACGGGTGAAGCTGGAAACCGAGGGAGGATCGAGGTCTGGATCGGACCCGGCGGTCGCCAGTGTTGCCGAGACGTTGCGGGTGTGGTTCATGGTTTCGTCCAACGTGATTTGGGAGGGGGAGGGTCCCGTGTCCGATCACTTGGCGCGGGAGCCGTCTCGTCTGCCGCTTGGAATCTGGATTAAGTTATGTCCTTTGTATCCCACTTACCATTGAGGCTGAATGTTAAGCGACCTCGCGACTCGTCCGATTCATGTCGGCAACCGTCCTGCCAAGTTATTCCTGGGCAAGGGCTCGCTCGGCCTCGAGGTTGTGGAAGTCGGCCTAGGAGAGGGCAAGCAGCCGAGCAAGACGGACTTGCGAGCTCTATTTCGAGGCCGGCAGAAGCGGCGCGCTGCCCCCGTCGTGATCGTGGTCCCGTGGGGAGATGATCGCGCAGGAGTGTGCGGCCCCATCGAACACAACCTTGTCGAGCTCGAGGACGTGTCCATGGCGGCGGTCGAAGCCGTCTGCCGCAAGGCGCTGGCGGCGGATGGGCGGCATGCGGCGATTCGCCTCCTGAGAGGAAGACTCTCTCAGCTGGCCTCCAAGGTCCCGGGTCTGCGAAACGGGGGCCTCTTCGCAATGCAGGAGCTGGAGCGAGGGCTTCCGCGCAGGGGCGACTGGGCAAGCGCCAGAGCGAAGGCAGAGGGGCTTCGCGCTTTGAGGATGCGGGCTTTGATGCGCGGGTTGGGGCACGAGATCGATGAGTTGCCCGGGCAAGGGATGGTGCTACTTTCCGGCGCGCGAAGGACGGCGGTCGCAGTTTTTGTGGAGCGACTAGGGAAGCTGGACTCGGCAAGCGAGGGCTCTGGCGGCGTGTCGCCGATTTCCTACGCCTTAGCGCAGGCGGATCGGAGCAATTTGGATTGGGTGGTGGCGGGCGCGGACTCCGCAATCCGGCTTTATCCCGCAAAGCCCGGGGTCGGGACCGGAAGGCGCGGTCGGGCGGAGACCTTCGTCGAGTTGGATCTCGAACTTCTTTCGGCGGACCGGATTGGATGCCTCTGGCTCTTCTTTTCGAAGGATGCGCTAATTCCCGGCGGAAGCGTCGAGCAGATCCTGAAGGCGAGCGAGGACTACGCGGTCGATCTGGGCGGGCGTCTCAGGGAGCGGGTTTATCGCGAAGCGATGCCGATGCTCGCCAGGCAAGTGGCGGCGGCGATGCGCCTGGAGAAGAGCAGCGGATTTGGGGCGGAAGGCCTTGTTCTGGCCTACCAAGCGTCACTTCGCATTCTGTTTCGGATCCTCTTCGTGGCGTACGCGGAAGACAGGGGCCTGTTGCCGCTTCGGACCTCTCGGAGTTACCGGGAGCACTCGCTCAAGCGTATCGCCCAGCGGTTGGAGGAGGCCCGACGCAAGGGCGTCGCCTTTGGCGAACAAGATTCTCTGTGGACGGAAGTCGACCAGATCTGGAAGGCCGTGAGCTCGGGTCACCCGGAGTGGGGCGTGCCGGCATACAACGGCGAGCTGTTTGCGCGGGACGCATCGGTCTCGGAGCTGGGCGCGCGCATCGCGATGGTCAGGCTCTCCGACCGGGGCTTCGCGCCCGTGCTCTCCGCGCTGCTTCTGGACGAGACGCCGGAGGGGACCAGAGGTCCGGTCGACTTTAGGTCGCTCGGGGTCCGAGAGTTCGGAACGATCTACGAGGGGCTCCTTGAAAGCGAGCTGTCAATCGCAGATACGGATCTCAAGGTCGGCGCCTCTGGAGCCTACTTGCCTGCAAAGAAGGGGGACGAGGTTGCCGCGCGCGCGGGCCAAACGTATCTGCACAACCGCTCGGGCGCGCGCAAGTCGACTGGATCGTACTACACCCCCGCCTTCGCGGTCGACCATCTCTTGGATCGGGCGCTTGAGCCGGCCATCAAGGCACACCTTGACCGATTGGACGAGATGTCCGACCGGGAAGCGGGCCGGCGGTTCTTCGAGTTTCGGGTCGCGGACATCGCGATGGGCTCCGGTCACTTTCTGGTCGGCGCGGTGGATCGGATTGAGCGAGGGCTTTCCAACTACCTCTCCAAGAGGCCGCTCCCGGATGTGCGCGAGGAGTTTGGGAGGCTAAGGAAAACTGCGGAAGAGCGGCTGGGGCTGGATCGGGCGGAAGGCGTGATCGAAGACGTGCAGCTGCTTAGGCGGCAGGTGGCGCGGCGGTGCGTCTTCGGAGTGGATATCAATTCAACGGCGGTCGATTTGGCGCGCCTGTCGCTCTGGATCCACACCTTCGTGCCTGGACTGCCGCTCTCGCTCTTGGACGAGAACTTGGTCCAAGGCAATTCGCTCGTCGGGATTGCGTCGCTGGATGAGGCGTCCGAGCTTTTTCGGGCGGGCAGCGGGGAGCTTTTTTCACAGGTGGCGCGGGACCGGCTGGATCAGCTGGCGGGACCGCTGGAGCGACTGGGCCGCCTTGCGGAGGCGACGAACGCGGAGGTCAAAGAAGCGCGGGAGCTGCACGATGAGACCCGGAGGTCCGTCAAGGGCGTGGCGGACCTCTTTACACTGCTGTCGGCCTCGCGCACGAACGCTGAGATCAGGACGGCAATCGCCGAGGGGCGTCTTGCGCTGAGCCCGAAGGGCGATCCAGTTGACGAGAGGCAGCTCTGCGCGGCTCGCGAGGAGTTTGCGGGGCTGGATGTCCTGCACTTTCCGCTTTTATTTCCCCAAGTACTTTGTTTCGGCGAGCGGCGGGGCTTTGACGTGATTCTGGGGAATCCCCCTTGGGAAAAGGTGAAGGTCGAAGAGCATGGGTTCTGGGCGAGGCACTTCCCTGGATTGAGGTCGCTTCCCCAGCGGGTCCAGGAGCGGGACAAGGAGCGGTATCGCGCAGAGCGACCGGATCTAGTGGCCCGGCTCACGGCGGAGACTAGGGCGACGGATTCCTATCGGCGAGTCCTCTCCTCCAGCGGATTTCCTGGTATGGGCACCGGGGACCCGGATCTCCATAAGGCGTTTTCGTGGAGGTTCCTAGAGCTCACGGCCAGAGTCGGCGGTAAAATCGGCGTCGTGTTGCCCCGAACGGCAATGTCGGCGAAGGGATCGGCAGCATTTCGCAAGATGCTGCTGAAGAGCGCGAGGACCTTGGATGTCACGATGCTGACGAACCGGAAGCTCTGGGCTTTTCCAAGAATCCACCCGCAGTATACCGCCTGCTTGGCGGTGGCCGATGTGTCGTGGCACCGATGCCTATTCCACGGGAACTTTCCGTGGAATAGGCATCCGAAGGAGGATCGAAGGAGGATCGAAGGAGGATCGAAGGAGGATCGAAGGAGGATCGAAGGAGGATCGAAGGAGGATCGAAGGAGGATCGAAGAGGATCGAAGGAGGATCGAAGGAGGATCGAAGGAGGATCGAAGGAGGATCGAAGGAGGATCGAAGGAGGATCGAAGGAGGATCGAAGGAGGATCGAAGGGAAGTCCGACTCAGCGGACCGTACGCCAGCTTGGACGCTTTTACGAAAGGGACGAAGCAGACGCCCATGGCGTTCTCGGCAAGCGAGGTCCAAGAGTGGACAGACACGGCATCGCTTCCGCTCTTGCCGTCGGACGCATCGGTGGAGGTCTTCGCGCAGCTTAGGAAGAACCCGCGGTTGGATCTGGATAGCGACTCGGGTTGGCGGGCGAGGCCGATTAGCGAGCTGCACCCCACGCAAGACAAGCCGGTCATGGATGTTGTATCGGCTGTTTGCCCCGGGGGGTACTGGCCGGTCTACAAGGGCGCGTCCTTCAACCTCTGGGAGCCGGACACCGGGACGTACTATGCTTGGGCAGATCCAGAGAGGGTTTGCCGCCGACTCCAATCCAAGCGCGTTCGCGCAAATAAGCGATCAGCCTTCTCGGAGTTCGACGCCACTTGGCGGAAGGATCCCAAAACGCTTTCCTGTCTAGGGCCTAGGATCGCGTTCCGAGATATCACGAACCGAACCAACAGTCGCACCGTAATCGCCGCGCTCGTGCCGCCAGAGGTGTTCCTGACCGGCGCAGCTCCCCACTTTATTTGGCCGCGAGGCGGAGTACCGGAAAAGGCGTATCTGCTGGGTATGCTGAGCTCGCTGCCGCTTGATTGGTATGCCCGTCGCTTTGTTGAGACACACCTGAACTTCTACGTCATCAACCCGTTCCCGATTCCTCGACCCGGACGGGGGAGCAAGCTTCAAGAGAGGGTCGTGGCTCTTGCGGGAAGACTTGCATCTCCGGATGACCGCTTCGCGGAGTGGGCTGAGCGACTGGGGGTCGCTTGCGGCCCATTGGATCCAGACCAGAAGCAAGACCATATCGAGGAGCTGGACGCGGTCGCAGCCCATCTCTACGGGCTCTCGGAGGCGCAGCTCAGACATGTCTTCGAGACGTTCCACCGGGGATGGGACTACGAAGAGCGGATGCGGAGCACCCTCTCGCACTTCGCTTCGTGGAGGGGCGCGCAATGAGCAAGCCGGAATTCGTCGACAACCTTGACGGAAACACGCTGGAGCGGGCGCTCACGCAGCATCTGGAACATCTGCTGGAGACTCTCCGGGAGCCGCCTTCGGTCTCCATCGCCACGGGCTACTTCAACCCAGGGGGCTTTCGCCGGCTTTCTCACGTGCTCAAGCGCGTGTCCAAGGTCCGGCTCCTACTGGGCGCGGAGCCGCTTCCCGCCGCGCGGAAGCACGAACGAAGGCTCGGAGAGCCTTCGGGGGCGCGCCTGGAGGAGACGGTTGCCCGAGGCGAGCTCTCGCTTGCCGAGCGCAAGCTGCGGCAGGACCGCGATCGTCTTCCCTTTACGGCGAGCGACCGAGCCGCGATTCGGGATCTTCTCCACTTCCTGGACTCCGGCAAAATAGAAGTGCGCAGGTACGAGCGGCGCTTCCTTCACGGCAAGGCGTTTCTCTTCTCGGGCCAAGGCGTCCTCGCTGGTTCTTCGAACTTCACGACCGCAGGCTTGGTTTCGAACCTCGAGCTCAACTTGGGGCAGTACCGACCATCCGTCGTCAGGGGCGTGGAGCGGTGGTTTGACCGGCTCTGGGGCGAGGCGAAGCCCTACGATCTCGGGGCGATCTACAAGGAGCGATTCGCGGAGCACCCTCCGTACCTGATCTATCTGCGCGCCCTATGGGAGCGGTACGGCAAAGAGCTGGAAGAGGAGGGCGGCGAGTCGGACGGGATCCAGCTGACGCGCTTCCAAAACGACGGAGTATTTCGCGCGAAGCGAATCCTCGATGAATACAACGGCGTGCTGATCGCGGACAGCGTGGGCCTGGGAAAGAGCTTCATCGCCGCCGCGATCTTCAGGGAGGTCATTGAGCGCAACCGCCAGCGGGCCCTTCTGATCGCTCCGGCCCAGCTGAGGGACGGAATGTGGCGGCAATTCAACAAGCGCCACCAGAGCGGAATCGAAGTCGTGTCGTTCGAGCAGCTGGCCGAAGACGCGCAGCTGGGGGCCGGAAGCGGCAGCGCGCTGAGCGCGTCCATTGACGAATACTCGCTGATCGTCATCGACGAAGCGCATGCCTTCCGCAACGTCGACACAAAGCGCGCGCGGGCGCTCCGTAGGCTGCTTTCCGCCGATCCGCCCCGGAAGGTCGTGCTGCTTACCGCGACGCCGGTGAACAACTCGCTCTGGGATCTGTACGACCTGCTCGCGTACTTCGCTGGCCACGACGCCGTCTTTGCGGATCGGGGCATCCCGTCCCTTCGGGCCCGCTTTCAGCAGGCGGACCAAACGGATCCGTTCTCGCTGAATCCAGACTTGCTCTTCGACGTGTTGGACGCGACGACGGTGCGGAGGACGCGCCGCTTCGTAAAGCGCTACTACCCGAACGACCGTATTCCCCTGAGCGACGGCACCGAGTTCACGGTGCGGTTTCCCGACCCGGTCGTGCGCTCCCAGAGCTACGATCTGGACGAAGCGCTGCCCAACTTCTTTGAGGAGTTCTCGCGAGTCCTTGACTCTGCGAAGGGAGACTCCGGGCTCACCATGGCCAGGTACTGTCCGACGAGATACCGCCGGAGCGGAGAGGCCGAAGCAAGGGAGACCGAGCTTGCGGGCCTAATTCGCTCAGGGCTGCTCAAGCGCTTCGAATCCTCTGCGTTCGCCTTTGCTCGAAGCTTGGAGAAGATGGTCGCCGCGCACGACGACTTCGCGCGGGCCGTCGAAGCCGGGGTGGTCCCGTCCTCGGCGTTGCTCGCCTCCTACCGCGCCACCGACGCGGAAGAAGCGTGGGAGGAGCTGCTCCAAGAGGGCGCTCCGATTGAAGAGGATCTGGATGCCGAGCGGCTCCTCCGGGATGCGCGCGCGGACCGCAAGCTGCTTGAGGGGCTGAGGGTCCGAGCGGCTGGGGTCAAAGCGGAGCGCGACCCAAAGCTTGCGCTTCTGGTCCGGGAGCTTGCGCGCATCGCAGCCGACGCGGAGAGGAAAGGCACATCCAGGAGGGACATCCGAGACCGGCGCAAGGTGCTGATCTTCTCCTACTTCGCCGATACCGTCGACTGGATTTCAGAGCGCCTTCGCGACGTGATCGAACAAGACGCCCGGCTCGCATGCTACCGGGGCCGCATTGCGGCGACCAGGGGCACGACCTCTTCCGATGGGATCTCGCGCGCAGACGCCGTCTTCGGCTTCGCGCCCGAATCAACGGAGGCTCCTCCGGGGAAGGCGGTCGACAAGTACGACATCCTCATCTCCACCGATATCCTCGCCGAAGGAATGAACCTCCAGCAGTGCGGCAGGATCATCAACTACGACCTGCCGTGGAACCCGATGAGGCTCGTTCAGCGCCACGGGAGAATCGACCGCATCGGAAGCAAGCATGATCGCGTTTACCTGACCTGCGTCTTCCCGGATCGCCAGCTGGAGGAGCTCCTCGCCTTGGAGGAGAGGATACGGCGGAAGCTCGCGCAGGCGGCGGCTTCCATCGGGGTGGATCAGGCGGTGATCCCGGGCACGAAGAAGACGCACCACGTCTTTGCCGACGATCGAAAGAAAATCGACGCGATTCGCAGGAACGACGCCTCTCTGTTCAAGCGAGGCGGAGAGGGCGCGCACGCGCACAGCGGAGAGGAGTACAGGCAGGAATTGAGGAAGGGGATCGAGGTTCAGGGCGATCGGATCAAGGAGCTCGCGTGGGGCGTAGGCTCCGGCTTCGCTCGCGGGACGCGCGCGGGCTACGTCTTTTGCGCCCGCGTCTTCGACCGAGTGTTCATGCGGTTTGTCCCCGAGAATCCAGAGGGGGAGCTGGAGCGGGACACGCTGACCTGCCTTTCCATTCTTTCCTGTGATGAGCAAACGAAGCGCGCGCTGCCCGAGTCGCTCGCGAAGGGGGCGTTCGATGGATGGAGGCGCGCCAAGCGGGACATTTACGAAGAGTGGACCCGCGCGACTGATCCGGCCACTCTACAGCCCGCCGTGAGGCCTCTCTTCCGTCGCGCCGCCGAGCACGTGCGGACTCACCCGGCGGAAGGACTCTCCTTGAAGGAGCGGGATCGCGTCGCCGATGCCTTGGAAGCGCCTTGGGGCGTCAGGCAGGAGCGGCGGCTGCGGGAGGCGTTTCTGACCCCCGAGGCTTCGCCGGGAGAGATCACCCGCAGCGTCTTTGAGGCGGTGCGCGAGCTTGGGCTGCAACCGTGGAAGCCGCCCAAGCCCCTGGATCCGATTGAGGAGGACGACGTGACGCTTGTCGTGTGGATGGGCGTGAGGCCTGGATGACAAGTCCGTCCAGGCATTGGGGAGCTGCGGCAGGAAGGGTTACTCGGGGGCAGGGAGTTGCCTGGGGCCGCTTGGAGCGATGCGGGCGAGCCAGCGAGCGGCCCGCTCCAAGTCGCGGGGCGTGTTCACGTTGAGGAACGCGTGCTTGAGGGTCTCGCCTTGCAGGATGTGGTCCAAGGAAAGGACGAACGGGTCCATTTCCCGCGCGAATGCGCCGATGGAGCGCCTTCCCTCTGCGATGCGCTTCGTCGCTGCAGCCTCTAAGGAAACCGGATAGCAGGCGCACAGCGGTTCCATCCCAAGCGGGCCGCCGCTTGCGGGTAGCGCAGGACGATCCGCGGTGAAGCGGGCGCAAAGATCGACGATTAGTTCGGACGGCACAAGCGGCAGGTCGCATCCGAGGAGAAAGACACCGGAGTCTCCTCGTTCCCTAGCCCACGCAAGGGCCGTGCGGAGGCCTTCCAAGGGGCCGGCGCCGGGTGCTTGATCGCCTCGCACCGGCAGGCGCGAGGCGATGCGCTCCGGCAGGTCCTTGGCGCGGTTTGCGATCACGCCCGCTTCTAGACCGGCCTCGTCAAGGATGGCCAAGGCGCGTTCCAGCAGCGATACGCCGCGCAGACGGGCCCGCGCTTTGGGGCTGCCAAATCTCCGGCTCCCGCCTCCGGCCAGCGCCGCGCCGAAGAGAGATGGGGGAGGCGTCATCCTCGCGGTAGCGTCAACGGCGGGTCAAAGCGTCTAGGCAGAGCAAAGCAGAGCTCGCGAGATGCTCGCGCCTATGCGAGCACCCTGGAGCGTCCCGCGTAGATATTGAATCCTTCGGCGCGCGTGAACCCCGCAAGCGTGACGTTAAAGCGGCGCGCGAGCTCCACCGCGAGAGACGAGGGCGCGCCCACCGCGGCCAGCACCGGCGCGCCGGCCATCGCGGTCTTCTGAAGCAGCTCAAAGGATGTTCGTCCGCTTACAAGCAGGATGCGGTCCGCGAGCGGCAGCCGACCGGCAAGGAACTCTCTTCCGATGAGCTTGTCCAGCGCGTTATGTCTTCCGACATCCTCTCGCAGCGAAAGGAGGCGGCCGCCCTTGTCGAAGAGCGCGCTGGCATGGATTCCGCCCGTCTTGTCGAAGACCGGCTGCGCGGCACGAAGCGTGTTTGGAAGGCCGGTCAGCACTTGGGGCTTGACCCACGGGGCGCCCTCGGGAATGGGCGCGCAACCCTGTGCTTGAATCGCGTCAAGCGAGGCCTTTCCGCAGACGCCGCAGCTGGACGTCATGTAGAAGTTCCGGTTGAGGAGGGCGGGATCAAATGTCGCGCCGGGCCGCAGACGGGCTTCAAGAAGGTTGTATTCCTGTTGTTCGCCTCCCGTACAGTACCTGATGTCTTGTAGGTCGCGTCGGTCCGTCATCAGACCTTCCGAAAAGAGAAAGCCCGCAGCAAGCTCGAAGTCGTCTCCGGGGGTGCGCATGGTCACCGACACGCTCCGCGACCGCCGCTGATTCGAAGCTCCGAAGCGAATCCGAATTTCAAGCGGCTCCTCGACGGCCACGGCGTCGTGGAGCGATGCCGCATTCCCGCCGGTGAGTCGGGTAATGCCGAGGCGCACGGTATGGCGACGCGGAGCAATCATGGCGTAAGGTTGTTTCCGCAGCTGAAGCTGGCAAACGGCTGGCCATCTAGTCGCCCGCCGCGGACTTCGAAGTGGGCGGACAGTGGCCGAAGAGTAATCCTGTCTACGAACGTGGACAGTTCCGTCCGCTCTTGTCGACATGAGTAGACGGGCGGTGGGGCTTGAACCGCCAATTCAAGCGGAAAATCGATTGGCACGAGTCTTTCACGTAAGGAAAGCGCAGTAATTATCCACCTTCAAATGGGAAAACGCCATGAGAAAAAGAATCGGTTGGGTCGCGGTGGTAGGCGTGCTCTTGGCCCTCTCGGGGTCGGGCGCGTTGCCGGAAAAGGCGGTCTGCGCGGACTGTCGGCCAGCGCCGGACTATTGGGCGTGCCTCGGCGTATTCAAGTTGTCATCTGGCGCGAAAAATTGGTTCCTCGCTGTCTAGCAGTCCGTGGTGAAATTCGCTCTTCGAGCGATTTTCTGAGTTGGACATGTGACGCTTTCACGGACGGTTGGGCAATTGCCTGACGAGGCCCGGGGTGGGAAACCATCGCGCGAAATGGGAGAGCATGCTCTCCCATTTCGCGCGAATTGCGCGCCGGCGCGCCGCCCCCGCTGCCCGGACCCCCTCGCGTATATCCTTCACGCCGACGCCTCGCGATTCCCGCGGACGCGGCGATTGTTTGAGAAAAACAGCGACCACCTTTCGGCGCATCGGCGCCAAACCCTCCTTCGGCCTCCCTTGCCTTCGCTCCAAGCACGCGGGCGCTCCGCATCGCGTCAATCGCCCGAATTCGAGCGAATTCGGGCTTTTGACGAGAAATCTCGAAAAACCGACCTCGAGAGAAGGCCGTAGACGCGCGTTTCGGAGGAGACCCTTGCTCTACCCCTCCGGAAATCCGACGCCCGCCTCCGACTCCCGGTCCGCCGGAAACCCGTCCCCGCGCCCCGGCCCTCACGCGCTACGCTGCCTCCGCAACCGGTTTCTCGACACGCCCCGAAGAGGCGCCCGCGCCGCCCCGAGCTTCGTACTCGACCGGCGACGCATAGCCCAGCGACGAGTGAAGACGCCGCGTGCTGTAGAGACCCTCGATGTAGTCGAAGATCTCCCTCCTCGCTTCCCTCCGCGTGCGAAATCGCCGCCGCGAAATCAACTCCCGCTTCAGCGTCGCGAAAAAACTCTCGCACATCGCGTTGTCGTAGGCGTCGCCCACCGACCCCACGGACCTCTTCACCCCAGCCTCCCGGCACCGCTCCCCAAACTCCAGCGACGTGTATTGCGACCCCTGGTCGGAGTGATGCACGACGCCCGGCTTCGGCCTGCGCGCCTGCACCGCCATCGACAACGCCTCCGTCGCCAGCGAACCCTTCGGCCTCTTTCCCGTCGACCAGCCCACCACGCGACGACTCCAAGCGTCCACCACCACCGCGAGATACAGCCACCCCGCACGCGTCCTCGCCTGCGTGATGTCCGCCACCCACAGGCGATTCGGACCGTCAACCGAAAAGTTCCGCTCCGCCAAGTCCGGGGCCACGCGCTCCCGACGCCCTCCGCGCCTCGCAGACGACCTCCGCTTCGCGCCCCCGACTCCCCTGATCCCCTCGAGCCGCATCAGACGCGCCACGCGCCGCTCCCCCGCGAACTCTCCCTCCGCACGCAAGGCCTCGACCATACGAGGACGCCCGTACGTCCGACGACTCTCCTCCCATATCGCCCGCATCCGCCGACGCAAGCGAGCGTCCTCCCTCGATCTCGTCGAGAGAGGACGCTTCAGCCAGTCGTAGTATCCGCTGGTGGAGAGACCCAGTACGCGACACATCGCCGCGATCGGAAACTCGGCCCGATATGCCCTCATGAACGCGTACCCCGCCCGGGGATCGATCCGCTCTCCATGGCAAACCAAGCCGCGGCTTTTTTTAGGATGTCCCGCTCCATCTCAACCCGCTTCACCCTCCGCTTGTACGCCGCAAGCTCCCGCCTCAGCGCCTTCGCGGACCCTTCGCCGCCCAGACCCTCGTCCGCATCCGCCCGACGCACCCAGTTGCGAATCGTCTGCGCCGTCGGCTCAAACTCCTTCGCCAGCGCCCCGGGACTCCGCCCCGACCGCGCCAGCTCCACCACCCGCCGCCTGTACTCCGGCGAATACGCCTTCCTGCCATTCCCAGCCATGCGTGCCTCCCTTCGTAACGCGTGATCCCGCTCCCAACACTCTCGCACAGTCCGTAAAACCGCGCCAATGCCAAGTGGACTGGAGTTTACCGAATTTCGGATTTTGGCGGCCGCTTGAGCGGGGGCTTGGCGCGCCGAGTAATTTGTCTATAGGGAGGCATTCAGGGGTCCGCGAAAGGGGGTTTGCCTATGGCCCTGGGGGCGCGCGTCAAGAAGGAGCAGGACACGCTGTTCTACTTTTACCCGGGGGACGACGACGTGTTGAAGCCGAAGGGTGGCTCCTTCTATGCGGCCTTTGACGAGCTGCTCGAGGAGAACGGGTTCGACGCCTTCGTCGAGGATCTGTGCCGGAGCTCGTACGCGAGCGTCGGGAGGCCCGGGCTTCCTCCGGGCGTGTACTTCCGCATGATGATGGTCGGGTACCTCGAGGGGATTCCGTCGGAGCGGAGGATCGCTTGGCAGTGTCACAATCGGCTGGATCTGCGGATTTTTCTGTACGGGTCGGCCATGAAGCCGCCGCCGGATCATTCGACGGTCTCGAGGACGCGCAGGCGTCTGAGCCGCGAGATCCACGTGCAGGTCTTCGCGTGGGTCTTGGGCGTGATTTACGATGCCGGCCTGCTCGAGGGCAAGACGCTGGGCGTGGATTCCACGACGCTTCAGGCCAATGCGTCGATGCGGGCGCTGCGCAGGCGCGAAGACGGGACGCCCTACGAAGAGTTCCTCGAGCAGCTGGCGAAGGCGTCGGGGATCGAGACGCCGACGAGGGAGGAGCTGATCAAGCTGGATCGGCGCCGTCCCAAGAAGGCGTCGAACCGGGAGTGGGAGTCGCCGACCGATCCCGAGGCGCGCATTGCGAAGATGAAGGACGGAAGGACGCGCTTCGCGCACAAGTTCGAGCAGGCGGCGGACATGGAGAGCGGCGCCGTCGTCGCCGTGACGGTTCAGTCGACGGCGGGAGGAGACTGCGCGTCGATTGAAGGCACGCTGGACGAAGCGTCGCGCCATCTGGAGGAGGAGGGGCTGCGGCCCGAAGAGGTGGTTTGCGACAAGGGGTATCACTCGAACGCGACGATGAAGAGCTTGAAGGCCCGGGGGCTTCGGAGCTACGTGAGCGAGCCGAACCGTGGCCGCAGGAACTGGACGAGGGATCCGGACGCGAAGGCGCCGACGCGCGCGAATCGGCGCAGGATACGGGGCGAGCGCGGTCGGCGTCTCCTTCGCATGCGGCGCGAGAAGCTCGAGCGGAACTTCGCGCATCTGCTGAACACCGGGGGGATGCGGAGAGTGCACTTGAGGGGAAGGGAGAATGTCGAGAAGAGGCTGCTGATTCACGCGTCGGCCTTCAACCTGAGTCTGATCTTCCGAAAAGCGTTCGGAGGCGGCACGCCGAGGGGCCCGGCGGGGCGCCTTGCAGGGAGAAGTATGTCCAGGAGCGACGCCGGGGACGTGTTTTCGGCTTTTTTCGGCCTGATTTCGCGCGTTTTTGGTCTCCAGAGCCTCGAAACGCGATTCAAGCGTCGAATTCTCGGCTTTTTTTAGCCGAATTCGCCAAATCAAGCGAATCGCTCACAACTCGCGCCTCCGCCAAGGACTCTACCACGACCCCCCTTCCGCCACGGCCTGTTAGGGTGGGCGTGCGATAGATTCGGGGGATGAAGACATCCCGGTTTTGGGCCCCGCGAAGGGAGCGGAGCGACCGAAGCGGGGACCCGGGGGGCGGAGTCGCCTTCCGCCCCTTCCCCGGTCTTCCGATCTCCCCTTTGGTCGGGCGCAACGACCCGCCTTTCCGGCCGGGCGCGATCCTGCGCCTCGCCCCGCATGCCGCATCAAGCCCGTCGACTCCCCCGCCTTGGAGCCGACGCATACGGCGCCAAGCGACGCTCCGACTCGTCCATGCGAGCCTTCGCCGAGCGCCCGATGCCGCGTCGACGCGGGGCCGCTCCCCGCGTCCGAGTTCTCTTCATCGACCTACCTCCTTTCCTCGTTGTCATCTGGCGCGAAAAATTGCACACTTTTTTGAAGCGCCGGGATCGGCGTTTTTGGCGCGGAAAATTGCACACTTTTCGGCGACCGGCTGATGCGCCCGGGTTCCCGCGCAGGGAGCGGAGCGACCGAAGCGGGAACCCGGGGGGCGGAGTCGCCTTCCGCCCCGTCCCCGGTCGTCCGATCTCCCCTTTGGTCGGGCGCGACGACCCGCCTTTCCGGCCGGGCGCGCTCCTGCGCCTTCGCCCCGCATGCCGCATCAAGTCCGTCGACTCCCCCGCCTTGGAGCCGACGCATACGGCGCCAAGCGACGCTCCGACTCGTCCATGCGAGCCTTCGCCGAGCGTCGATGCCGCGTCGACGCGGGGCCGCTCCCCGCGTCCGAGTTCTCTTCATCGACCTACCTCCTTTCCTCGTTGTGGGTTTGTCCGCCGCCGGCGCGATTCGCCGACGATCCCGCCGAATGCACGGCTCTCGATATCTCCTTGTGACGACGCATCCTGTACGAGTTGCCCCTGATGTTGATCGTATGACTGCGGTGCAGCAGCCGATCCAACAGCGCCGCCGCCATCACCTCGTCATGCAGCGCCTCCCCCCACTGCTGATACGGCTTGTTCGACGTCACCACCGTCGAGGCGCGACCGTAGCGCCCGTTCACCAGCTGAAAAAACAATCTCGCCCCGTTCGACGTCACCGGCAGATACCCGATCTCGTCCACCACGAGCAGCGCCGGATGCATCAGCGTGCGGAGCCGGCGCTTCAGCCTGCCCGCCGCGTGCGCCTCCTCGAGGGATTCAACCAAATCCGCCAGCGTGCCGAAGTAGATCCTCCTTCCGGCCTCGGCCGCAGCGACCGCCAAGCTGATGGCGATGTGCGTCTTCCCGACTCCGGGAGGCCCCAGAATAATCACGTTCTCCTTCCGCTCGAGAAAGCCCAGCTCGTGCAGCGACTCGACCTGCTGGCGCTCGATCGACGGCTGGAAGGCGAAGTCGAACTCCGCCAGCGTCTTCAGCCCCGGCAGTCGACTCGAACGCATCGCCGCCGCCAGTCGACGCCCGTTGCGCAGCTCGATCTGCGCCCCCAGCAGACGTTCGATCCCCTCGCCCGCCGTGTACTCCCCGCCGTCGAACGCGCCTGAAGACGTCGTCCAGCGCCTCGAGCGCTCCCGGCATCTTCAGATCGGCCAGCTGCGCGGCGATTCGCTCCCTCCGCGACGGGCGCCTCACGACGCCCTCGCCCCGTTCGAGTAATAGTCCAGCGACCGCCGCTCGACGTCGATCTCCGGCACGGAAGACGCCGGCGACGCCGGCGCCTCGGTCTGCGGCATCGGCCTGGGAGCGGCGAACCGATGCCCCCGCGGCGCCAAGAGCAGCAGCAGCGGCTGCTCGAGCGCGAAGCGCTCCGACACGGTTTCCTTGAGCGTCCCGTGAACGCGGACGTTGGCCGTCCGCTCACGCCACCGCGCCAGACGCTCGTTCGCGTCGGCGTCCGAAGCAAAGGACCTGCCGTAAAAGAAGTTCTCCCGCATGTAGCGAATGGGGCGCTCGACCTTCCCCTTCGTGCGCGCCCGATACGGCCGACACGCCCGAATCCTGAAGCCCCAGTGGTCGGCGAAGCCCGCAAACGCCGCGTTGCTCGCCAGCCTGCCGCCTTCCGACCGCTCGTCCGAAGCGACCACGGCCTTCATCTGGTCGAACAGCAGCTCCCTCGGCACGCCGCCCATCTCGCAGAACGCCCGCTCGAGCCCGTCCGCGAGAACGCCGAGCGTCTGCCGCTCGTAAAAGCGGGCCCACAGCCATCTCGAGTAGCCGAGGACCACGACCAGCGCGAACCGCTTGCCCCAAGGCAGCTTGAACTCCGCGAAATCCACTTGACCCTGATGACCGGGATCCGTCTCGAAGCGCTCGACCGGCTCGACGACCTTCCTTGGACGCGCCCCCCGAACGTGCCGGACGACGACGCTGTAGCTGCCCGCGTAGCCCGACCTCCGCGCCTCCTCGTACAACCGGACCGCGCTCATCTTCGGAAACTCCGCCAGCCGCTCCGCGATAAACGGCTTGAAGGCGTCCAGCTTCGACGCGCGAACGCGCCGCGAACGCTTCCGACTCCCGCCCGCCTTCTCCAGCCAACCCCCGGATATCCAATGGTACAGCGTCCTCCGGGCAATCCCCAGCTCCCGGGCGACTTCCGCCTTCGACAGCCCCCGCTCCAACAACTTCCTCGCCCGAGCCTTCCTCCGTCCGTCGATCATCGCGTCTCCTTGTCCGAGGTGAATCGGAGACGCATACGCCCTCATCCAGCCAAACGGCAACCCCCTCCAAGCTCGGAGGCGGACGCCCTCCGCCTCCACCCGAAAGCCCCGCGCTCCCGCCAAATCCAGCACGCCCTTAAACGCCAAAAAGTGTGCAATTCTAAACGCCAAAAAGTGTGCAATTTTAGACGCTCGGTAACATTCAAGTCCTGCAACTTGGATTACGAGAAGTGCAGGGATCTGCCTTACCCGCCCCCCGGAGAGGAGGGCAGTCACTGAGCTGCGCGTTCTCGCGCGGATTCACCGCGGTTCGCTGGACGGTAGCGCGGTCTGCGGGCTCCAGGTCGGCTCCCGGGCCCGGCTGGGTTGGGAGCCGACCTGAGCGGGACGGCTAGCCGGGTTTGACTGCGCAGTGAGTCTTGATCCATGTTCGCTCGCTGGAGCGGGTGCCTCGAGAGAGGAGGGGGTAGTCGAGTGAATCCTATGGCGAAGTTGGTCCAAGCGACGTGGGGCGTCCCGGTCCAGTTGGCGGCCGTGTTGCCGGTGCTCGCGCTTGCGGGTTGCGGCGGCGACGCCGTTCCGAACGGCGCGGATGCTGCCCTCGTTCAGGCCGAGCCGAAGACGATTCTTCGCGCGGACAGCGTGCCGCTTCTCCGGATCGGGGCGGTAGACGGGCCGGATGCGTACCTGTTTAGCGATATCGCGGGGGCGGCGCGCCTTGCGGACGGGCGGATTGTCGCGGTCGTGCGCGGCATGCACGAGGCGAGGATGTTTGGCGCGGACGGCAGCCACCTTTGGAGTTCGGGCAGGCATGGATCCGGTCCCGGCGAGTATAAGTACCCGCGGCTCTTGGGCTCGTGCAGCAGCTTGGCGTCGGGGGCCGTCGTGTACGACAGCTGGAATAGCGCCGTCACGATCCTGGACGCAGAGGACGGCAGCGTGGTTACATCACACCGAACCTCGCTGTTTCCCTTCGGGTACGGCGTAAGCTGCGCGCCCGGAGGGCGTCTGGCGCTGTCGAGTTTCGAGCAGGCGAACTACCCGTCCGACGGCGTGTACCGATGGAAACAGTCCTTGGCCTACGCGGACCCTCCTTACTCGGGGGTCGAGACTTTTCGCAAGGGCCTTCCGGGCGCGGAGAGGTTCCAATACTTCAAAGAGGGGGCGTCGTCGCCGCTAAGCGGGCCTCGTCCGTGGGGGCGCGAGCTCCACTTCGCCGCGACGGAAGAGGGCGCTTGGGTCGGCACCGGGGACGACTACGTGACTGAGTTTCTCGACTGGACCGGCGCGGCAACCCGTAGGATCCGGTGGAAAGGGCCAGAGCAAGAGGCGACGAGTGAGGATCGTGACCGACTCCGCACTAGGATAATTGAGGGACACCGGATTCTCGCAATTCCCAACTGGCGAGCCGCGGCCGAAGGTTACTGGCAGGAGGAGTCCCGGTTTCTTCCAAACAGATTTCCCAGCACGTCGCGCATTCTCGCCTCCCGTGGCGGAGGCATCTGGATTGAACAGTTTCTCCGCCCGGGGAAGAAGCGGAACTGGCTCTACTTCGATGAGAACGAGGAGTGGACGGGGACGCTGGAGGTTTCGGCGCGGTGGGAGCTGCTGGACGCCGGGGCGGATTGGATTTTAGTGCGCCGAATGACTAGCGACTTGAACGTGGAGTACCTAGAGCTCTACGCGCTCTTGCCGGTCGACTGACTCGCCTTTGTAGTCGGTCGCGGTCTGTCTTTGAGGGCTCGCGGAGGTGGCCCAAGCAACGCTTAACGTTCAGTCGGCGAGGATGGCGTCTCGAAGCGCGCGTGGACGCCAGCGTCCGCGAGGCTCTCCGAACTGTCGCGGCGCGGCTTGGTCGGACCGAGGAGTAATGCTGTCTACGAACGTGGACAGTTCCGTCCGCTCTTGTCGACATGAGCAGACAGGCGGTGGGGCTTGAACCGCCAATTCACGCGGAGAATCAATTGGCACGAGTCTTGCATGTAAGGAAAGCGCAGTAACCATCAACCTTCACATGGGAAAGCGCCATGAGAAAAAGAATCGGTTGGGTCGCGGTGGTGGGCGTGCTCTTGGCCCTCTCGGGGTCGGGCGCGTTGCCGGAGAAGGCGGTCTGCACGGACTGTCGGCCGGCGCCGGAACGTTGGGCGTGCCTCAGCGTGCTCAGGTCCTGCAACATGGATTACAAAGAGTGCAGGGATCTGCCTTACACGCCCCCCGGGGAAGAGGGCAATCACTGAGCTGCGCGTTCTCGCGCGGATTCACTGCGGCTCGCGGACGGTAGCGCGGTCTGCGGCTCCCGGCCCGGCTGGGTTGGGAGCCGACCTGAGCGGGACGGCTAGCCGGGTTTGACTGCGCGGTGGGTCCTGATCCATGTTCGCTCGCTGGAGCGAGCGCCTCGAGAGAGAGGGGGTAGTCGAGTGAATCCTATGGCGAGATTGGTCCAAGAGACGTGGGGCGTCCCGGTCCAGTTGGCGGCCGTGTTTCCGGTGCTCGCGCTTGCGGGTTGCGGCGGCGACGTCGTTCAGAGCGGCGCGGATGCTGCCCTCGTTCAGGCCGAGCCGAAGACGGTTCTTCGCGCGGACAGCGTGCCGCTTCTCCGGATCGGGGCGGTCGACGGGGTGGATGCCTACCTGTTCAGCGACATCGCGGGGGCGGCGCGCCTTGCGGACGGGCGGATTGTCGCGGTCGTGCGCGGCATGTACGAGGCGAGAATGTTTGGCGCGGACGGCGGCCACCTTTGGAGTTCGGGCAGGCATGGGTCCGGTCCCGGCGAGTATAAGTACCCGCGGCTCTTGGGCTCGTGCAGCAGCTTGGCGTCGGGCGCCGTCGTGTACGACAGCTGGAATAATGCCGTGACGGTCCTGGACGTAGAGGACGGCGGCGTGGTCACGTCGCACCGAGTCTCGCTGTTTTCGTTCGGGTACGGGTACGGCGTAAGCTGTGCGCCCGGAGGGCGTCTGGCGCTGTCGAGTTTCGAGCAGGTGAATTACCCGTCCGACGGCGTGTACCGATGGAAACAGTCCTTGGCCTACGCGGACCCCCCATACTCGAGGGTTGAGGCTTTTCGCAAGGACCTTCCCGGCGCGGAGAGATTCCAATACTTCAAAGAGGGGGCGTCGTCGCCGCTAAACGGGCCTCGTCCGTGGGGGCGCGAAGTCCACTTTGCCGCGACGGAAGAGGGCGCTTGGGTCGGCACCGGGGACGACTACGTGATTGAGTTTTTCGACTGGACCGGCGCGACAACCCGCCGGATTCGGTGGAAAGGACCGGAGCAAGATGTGACCAATGAGGATCGCGACGGGTTTCGCACAAGAATAATTGAGGGATACCGGATTCTCGCGACCCCCAACTGGCGGGCCGATGCCGAAGAGCGCTGGCGAGGGCAGTCCCGGTTCCTTCCAAACAGATTTCCCAGCACGTCGCGCATTTTCGCCTCCCGTGGCGGAGGCATCTGGATTGAACAGTATCTCCGCCCTGGGAAGAAGCGGAGCTGGCTCTACTTCGATGAGAATCGGGAGTGGACGGGAACGCTGGAGGTTCCCGCGTGGTGGGAGCTGCTGGACGCCGGGGCGGACTGGATTTTAGTGCGCCGAACGACCAGGGACTTGAACGTGGAGTACCTAGAGCTCTACGCGCTCTCGTCCGTCGGCTGAAGCGCGCGGGCTAGGCTGCCGGCGGCCCCGGCGGGTCCTTCAAGACGCAAAAGCGACCGGGCGGCGAAGGAGGCCGCAGCTCGGCCCTCAGTACCTCGCCCGCTTGTTCCGCCTCAAACCAAAAGCGGAAGCCTTGTCCGTGCGCGTGCGCCCGATTTCCTCAGATCATCTCCATCGAAGCGGTCGGAATCCACCCGACGCGCCCGTCCGCCAATACGACCTCCGACCATTCTGCTCGCGACTCATCGACCCTGACCTTCGTTCCAGCATGGATCGTAAAGAGCGTTAAGCCGCCGGCATCGGACGGCGCGGCAAGCACGCGCACTTCGTCGGACAGAATGACGGCGTGAGGCGCGCTGCCCCATCCGGATTCCCGCAGAATGAGCGTGCCCCCAAAGATCAAGCAGGCCGCCCCCAGCGACCACGCCGTCCTCCGAAGAAGCCTCCGAGCTCCCGGCGGGCGCCCGAGGATGAGAAGGACCCCCGCGGCTCCCAGCAGCATCCATGCCGATCCAGTAGCCGCCAGAAGCACGGTGCGCGGCAATGCGCGGGTCCAGCGGCTCCAAAGAGAGACGAGCCAAAACTCCGGCAGCGGCTCAATCCGGTCTTGCAGCTGTCCCCGGACCAACTCCAAGTTTGCCCTTGCGTCGCCGTGGCCCGGATCCAGCTTGAGCGCGCGTTCCCACGCAAGCACCGCGCGGGCCGGTCGGCTCGACTGGTACTCGGCGTTGCCCAGGTTGTAGTAGACGCTGCTGGACTGGACGCCCTGGGCGAGCGCTTGCCCATACTTGGATGCCGCGCCCTCGTAGTCCTCGGCTTCGTAAAGCGCGTTGCCTTCGAGAAAAAGAGACTCCTGGCACTGCGCGAGGGACGGAGACCAGGCGACCGAAAGAAAGCAAGCGGCGATCCAAACGCGGAGTCCCTTCACCGCAGCAGCTCCCTGTCAATGTCCTGCATCAACTTGGCCGCCTCTTCCAAGAGCTCCTTCGGATCTCCCGCTTCGGAGGCGGGCGCGAACTGCATCCGATTGCATTCGTCCAAGCACCGCCGCAGCCGCTTGAGCGTCCCCTCTTGAACGCCTGCGGTCTGCGCCTTCCGGTCGACTTCGGACTGCACGAAGCCCGCTTCGGAGAGGTTCAGCTTGTCGGCTAGGAATCCTTGCAGGGCGCCGGCGACGGCGCCGTGAAATTCGGTGGCGTTGCTGCCCGCGAGGCGCCTGGCGCGGGCTAAGCGTCGCCGGGCATTCTTCTTCGCGGCTTGCGTGCGCGCGTACGCCACGTCCCCGTCCAGACGGTCCCTTCGCCGCCGGTACGTCGCCGCGCCCACGGAAGCGGCGATCGGCGCAAGGAGAACGATCCAAAATGAGGCCGCGCCCAAGAGTCCCTGGTCCACTGGCTTCAGCGCGCCCGGAGAGGTCTGGATATACCGGATCGAGCGGCGAATGGACTCCACCTCCGCGGGCGCGGACGCTCCAGCCGCATCGCCGCCGGCAACGGAGGCGACCGAGAGCACAATGTCGGATCCGCGCGCCACGCGATACTCCTCTCGAACGGGGTCGAAGTAGCCGACCTGCGGACCCGGGAGCGTGAGCTCCCCGGCTGCCCTGGGCAGGAGCACGTACTCGAATACCCGCGTGCCGCTCACAGTGTACTCTCCGGTCGAAAAGGCGTCCTCGACTCGGGGCGGGGCCGCCTCGATCTCCGCCGGGAAGTCCAGATTGGGAGCCTTGAGGGCCTTGAGGTTTCCGGTTCCCTCCAACTCGACCCGGTAGGTCAGGGCCTCGTGCTGCGACAGCTGCCGGCGATCAACCGAGGAGGAGATCGCGAGCGTTCCTACATGGCCTTGAAACGATGGGGGCCTTCCATCCAAGGGGAGTGGAATCACCTCCACCTGGACCGAATTCGACGCGACGGGCACCTCGACGCGGCGTCGTCCTCCCAGGAGGAAGTCGTCGATGGAAAAGAGACTCCTTCGCTGGCTTCGGATCTCAGCCGTCACGGTGACTTCCAGCGGTTCAATCGTCTTGATTCCGGGCCCGGTGGGGAAGAGCGCGGTCCTTCGGATCACCGCCGACCGAAAGAGCTGTCTGTTCCGTTCCGTCTCCCTGATCGTTGGGCTGGAGGGCTGCGCGAGAACCTCCGACCAGAAGCCCGGAGCGGTCGGCGTCTGATCGAGGTTGTACTGGGTGACGGTGGGGCGAAATAAGAGCAGATGCTCCAAGACTACAGGCTCGTTCTCGAAGATCGTACGCTTGTCGACCGTCGCCTCAAGGAAGATGTCGTCGCGCCCGCTTTCCTCATCATCTCTTGGCAAAGAGGTTCGAGGGGAGGGCCCGGGCGCGTCCGCTACGCGAACGATGACCGGCGGCGTAAACTCCGTGTCTCCGTCGATCCGAACCCGCTGGGGCGCGACCTCGAACTCCCCCTCGGCCAGCGCCAGCGCCCGGTACTGAAAGTCCACCGTCACGAGAGAAGAGACGCGACCGTTTACGACTTGGATTTGCGTGGAGCGGCTGGTGCCCACAAGCTGGGCGAAGTCCAAATCGGGCGGCTCGATCACGACCTCCGCGCCTGGCTCCGCGTCGACATCAATCACAATGGAAAAGGCGCCGCCCACGCTCGGCTCGCTGGGCTCCACCCTCGCCCTGACCCTGGACTGGGCTTCAGCCCCTGGAGCTAGGGGCGGGGCGGGGCTTCCGTACGAAAAGCCCGCAAGCGTCCAGAGCGCGGCGCACGCGAGGACGAAAGGCCTCAAGGCTCGCTGCCGCTTGGCTACCATTTCTTCCGAAGACGCCGGCCTCGCTCAGCTTCGCCCGCCTTGCGGTTGACTTCGCCCGGGTCCTCCTGCACGGCCTCCAGAAGCCGGCGGGCCTCCTCGGGCGTCATCCCGCCCTCTGCATTCGGGGGCGCGCCTGATCCGGGCGCCTCCCGCTCTCCGCCCGCAGGCGGCGGCGGATCGCCTTCCCCTCCACCGGGCGGCGGCTCTTGTCCGGGAGAGTCCTCGCCTTCGCTCCCGTCCGGCGGAGAGGGCTCGCCTCCGCCCTGCTGCTCGTCGTTCGGGTCTTGTTCGTTGTTGTTTTCGTCCGAGCCATCGCCGGATGGAGGCTGCTGCGGCGGCTCCTCCATCTGTCGCAGCGCCAGCTCCAAATTGTGTTTCGCGTCTTCATCTCCGGGGGCTTGGCGGAGCGCCTGCTTGTAGGCCTCGATCGCCTCTGCCGGCAGCTGATTCTGCAGGAGCGCGTTGCCTAGGTTGTACCAGGCATCGGGCGTCCACCCGGGGTCTGCGCCTTGGAGCGCGGAGTTGTACGCCGCTGCGGCCCGATCATACTGCCGGTTTCCGTAGAGGGCGTTTCCTTCGTTAAAGCGGATTGCGGGCGCCGACTCTTCCTCGCTCTTTCTCAAAGCCTCCAAGTAGAGCTCGCGGGCGTCCGCGTACTTGCCCTCCCGAAAGAGCCGATTCCCGCTGAGCACCTCTGCGCGCCCCTCCTGCGCGGACGCGTTGCCCGCGCCTAGAAGCGCGCCGGCTGCGAAGGCAATGAGCCGGACGGGAAGACCAATCCGGATCCGGCCCGGTCCTTGCTTGCGCACCTTTCTCATTGAATCCTCCCTGATTGATTCGCGCGGACGCGCCTCCGGGCGGGCACCAGAAACTCAGCCGCCAAGATCAGCAGCGCGGCGTACAAGAAAATCTGAAACTGTTCCTCGAAGAGCGTCGTCTCCCGGGATTCCATCTCGCGCCCCTGCCCCTGAATCCACTCTTCGAAGGGGGGCGGTCCCGCCTCCCCCGGAGGACCCACGAGGTAGGAGCTTCCACCCGTCTGAAAGGCGATGTCCTCAAGAGGAGTTGGATTGAGCCTTGAGGTAATCGGGTTGCCTTGGATATCCCTCAGGAAACGCCCCGGCCCCCCTCTTGGGTCGGGGAGCAGGGCCCCCTCCGGCGATCCGACGCCCACCGTATGAATCGAAACCGCGTGGGCCCGAGCCTCCTCCAGCGCTTCGGGGATTCCGCCCTCGTGATCCTCTCCGTCGCTCACGAGAATCAGGACTCGGTGGTCGGGCGGCGACTCTTCCAAGGCCTCCAGGGAGACGCGGATCGCCCGTCCCAGGTCCGTCCCCTGACTGGACATCTGGTCCGGGTGCATCGCCCGCAAGAACATCATCGCAGCCCCGTAGTCGCTGGTAAGCGGACTCTGCACGAAGGCGTCGCCCGCAAAGGCTACCAAGCCGATGCGATCGCCGTCCATCCGCTCAATGACCCGGGCCGCCTCCAGCTTGGCCCGCTCCAGCCGACTGGGCGCGACATCCCTCGCGTACATCGACTGCGAGATGTCCATCGCGACGACCACGTCGCTTCCTTCCCGGCGGAGCGTCTCGATCCGCGTTCCAAATTGGGGGCGCGCCGCCGCGATGCCGATAAAGAGCGCGGCCAAGACGAGCAGGCCGCCCTTCCATCTGGCTGCGGCCGCGCTCCTTGACGCGGAGAGTCGCGCGACAAGCGGAACGTCCCCAAAGCGCGCCAAGGCGGCTCGCCTCCGTCGCTCGCCCAAGACCATGACCAACAGAATGACGAGCCCGAGAGACAGCAGCGAAAGCCCTGCGGGCGCGGCAAAGCGAAACATCAGGGAAGGGTCCTCAGCCAAACGGCGCTGACGACGATCTCCGAAACGAGGAGAAAGAGCCCCGCAAGGAGAGGGAGGGCGAAGCGCTCGCCATAGGTGGTGAAGTGCTCAATCTCCACTTCAGTCTTTTCCAGTTCGTCGATCTCGTCGTAGATGGCGATCAGCCCGCCCCGGTCGGTTGCGCGAAAGTACTTTCCGCCGGTCGCGTCCGCGGCGGCGGAGAGCGTCTCCTCGTCCACCTCCACCGAAGCTTGCACGTAGCGCGTCCTTCCCAACGGATCCGTCATGGGAATGCGGGGCGATCCGCTTCGCTGGCCGACTCCGATGGCGTATATGCGCACGCCGAGCGCCTGCGCCGCCTGCACGGCGGTCAGAGGATCAATCTCGCCCCGGTTGTTTCGACCGTCCGTCAGCAGCACCACCACCTTGGACGCGGCAGAGCTGGCCTCCAGTCGCTTGACCGCCGTCGCAAGCCCCATTCCGATCGCGGTGCCGTCTTCGATAATTCCCACCTCGAGCTGCCGGATCAGTCCGGTAAGCACCGAGTAGTCCAGCGTCAGCGGGGCCTGCGTAAAGGCCTTTCCGGCGAAGACGACGAGACCGATTCGATCCGTGTCTCGGCCCAGCGTAAAGTCGACGGCGACCGCCTTTGCGGCTTCGATCCGATTGGGCTCCAAGTCCTCCGCGAGCATTGAGCTGGAAATGTCCAGGAGGAGGATGATGTCGATCCCCTCGGAGACGATGCTCTCGCCGGAGACGCCCGCCTGCGGGCGCGCGGCGGCGATGATCAGCAGCGAGAAGGCGGTTGCGCGAAGGACGAAGGGGATGTGCTTGAGCCACTGGCTCTGTCCCTGAATCGCGTTCTTGACTCCTTCCAAGTTCGCATGGAGCAGGCTCCCTCTTCCCCGGGAATGCGCAAAGTGGCGCCAGGCGGCCGCCGGAATGAGGAGAAGGAAGAGAAGGACCCAAGGGTCCTCGAAGCGGGTCACCGGTCTTCCTCCTCGTCTCCGTCTTCGCCGTCCTCCTTCGCGCCCCCGCTGGTGCGCGCCACGAGCTCTCTCGCCGCCGGCAGCAGGCTCAGCGCGGCGCGAGGAGAAGGCTTGTGCTTTGCGAACTTCACGAGATCGCAGCACTCCAAAAAGTCCCCAAACTCCATCGTCAGCTCTCGGCCCAGCGCCGCCCGGGAAAGTCCGTCCAAGACCTCGCGGGTCGTTAGCTCCATGGCGGGAACGCGAAGCTGTCCTTCGATGTACGCGCGGATGATCTCGGAGATCCGGACGTGATACTCCTTGAGCAGCCCTCGCTCGATGAGGCGGGCAGCCTCCAGTTCGTCCAAGGCGTCGAGCGCCGCTTGGCCGGAGGGCTTTGGGGGCGCGGCCGGGCCCTTGACGACGGGGGCGTCGGGAGCTGTCCGCCTCGCGCGCAAGTGGTAGAGGATGCCGCCCAATACGATGAGCAAGGCGGCGGCAAGGCCCCACAGGATCACGGGCTGCCACCTCCTGGGAAGCTCAAGCGGCCCCTTGATGTCCCTGAGGTTGCCGGCGGAGTCTAGCCCCACGCTGACCACCCCCACCGCAAAGGGGTTTGTCCCGACGGTGTCGACGGCTCCCTCCGGGCCTTCAAGCGGAATGCGAAAGGAGGGGACCTCCAGCGCCCCAAGCCGCTCAAAGGCGGTAAGGGAGAGGAGGGCGGCGCTCTGGACCGGGGGCTCCTCTCCCTCCGCCTGCGGCGCGGGCTCGTACAGCAGCACTTCGAACGGCGCCGCGGCCAACGTGTCCGGCCAGAGGACCCGCCAGCCCGGCGGGTGCGTCACCCGGATCTCTCCCTTCAGCGAGTCGCCCAGCGTGATCGAGACTGCGCTGAAGTCGACCCGCGCGGAGGGCTCCGTTTGCGCGACGGCTGCTAAAGCGGCAAAAATGGGCACGGCGAGCGCGGCGGAGGCGAGCTGAAGGGCGCGGCCCAATCGCTTCGCCACGTTAGCGCCGTCCGGCGCGCTCTTCGAAGAAACGACGAAGCGCGACTTCGTATGGCTGGCCGGTGGACACGTCGACCACGTCCACGTTGCTCGCTCGGAAGAGGCGATTCTCGCGGCTCCGCCGCCGCTCGGCAAAATCGCGATATCTCCGCTGGAATTCCTCGGAGGAGGAGTGGGTCCAGAGACGCTCGCCCGACTCAAGGTCTTCAAACTCGATGTAGCCAATCGGCGGGATCTCGCGCTCCCTGCGGTCGCTCAGGCGCACGGCCATCAGATCGTGCCTTCGACCGGCCACGGCCAAGGCTTGCCCAAATCCGCGAGTCTGAAAGTCGGAGACGAGAAAGACGACCGCCCTCCTAGGGATCACGCGCGCCAAGTACTCCAGTGCTTGGACGATGTCGGTGCCCCGGCCTTGCGGTCTGTGGCGGAGTATTTCCCGGAGCACCAGCAGCGCGTGGCGCCGTCCCTTGCGAGGCGGGACAAACCGTTCAATTCGGTCGGAAAAGAGAATCAGGCCGACCTTGTCGTTGTTCTTGATGGCGCTAAAGGCCAAGACGCCGCAGAGCTCCGCCTCCAGCATGGATTTGAAGCGCTCTCGGGTTCCGAACTCCACCGAGCCGGAGACGTCCACCAAGAGAACCGCGGTCAGCTCGCGCTCCTCTTCGAAGACCTTGACGTGCGGCGCCCCGGTGCGGGCGGTGACATTCCAGTCGATGGCCCGGATGTCGTCTCCATAGTGGTACTCCCGAACCTCGGCGAAGCTCATGCCGCGCCCTTTGAAGACGGAGTTGTATTCGCCGGAGAAGACATCGTTCACCATGCCGCGCGTCTTGATCTCGATCCGTCTGACCTGCTTGAGCACCTCTCGAGCGTTCACCCCCGCCTCCCGGTTCAAGAGGCTAAGGAACTTCGATCGTCTCGATGACCCGCGTCACGATATCCTCGCTGGTCGTCTCCTCCGCTTCGGCCTCGTAGGTGAGGATGATGCGGTGCCGAAGCACGTCCATCGCCACCGAACGGATATCCTCCGGGGTGACGTATCCCCGGTGACGCAGAAACGCATGCGCCCTAGCCGCGCGCGCAAGGGAGATCGTGGCTCGCGGAGACGCCCCGAACGCGATCAGAGGCGTGAGCTCTTCCAAGCCGTTGTCGTCGGGGTTTCGGGTCGCGAAGACGATATCGACGATATAGCGCTCCACGCGGGAGTCCATGTAAATCGTCCAAGCGGCGTCTCGGGCTTCAAGAATCTCGGCGGGCTGCACGACCGGGCTCGCGGTCGGCGCCGGCCCTCCGCTCATCCGGCGAAGAATGTCCAGCTCGTCGTCCGGCTCCGGGTATCCCACCTTGAGCTTCAGCATGAAGCGGTCGACCTGAGCCTCCGGCAACGGATAGGTCCCTTCCTGGTCGATGGGATTCTGCGTGGCAAGTACGAGAAATGGGCGGGGCAGGGGAAAGGTCTCTTCTCCGATCGTGACCTCGCCCTCCTGCATCGCCTCCAAGAGCGCCGACTGGACCTTGGCCGGAGATCGGTTGATCTCGTCCGCCAAGACGACGTTCGCGAAGATTGGCCCCTTCTTTGTCTTGAAGTCGGAGTCCTTCGGATCGTAGATCAGCGTTCCGACGAGATCGGCCGGGAGGAGGTCGGGAGTGAACTGAACCCTTTGAAAGGAGGTCTGAACCGCGTCCGCCAAGGTCCGAACGGCAAGCGTCTTGGCAAGCCCCGGGACGCCTTCCAAGAGGACGTGACCTCCCGAAATCAGGCCGATCAGGAGTCTTTCGACCATGGCCTTCTGGCCCACGATCACTTTGGCCATTTCGGAGAGGAGCGGATCCACGAAGGCGCTGGCCTCCCGGATCCGGGCCTGTATGACTTCGATGTCTCGATCCATACCCGTCAATTGAGGTGGGCCGCGCGGGGCGCCGGTCTGGGCCCCAAGCCAATACTATGCTCTTTCCGCGCTGCAAAGGCGAATTCTAACGCGATAGGACGCGCCCAAGCATCGGCGGGTTGCCCGGTCGCGGTCCGGGGAGTTGAGATCGTTGCGCCGGAGCTTGTTGCTTCGCGCATGGGTCTGCGTCCGACTCTTGCTTCACCGCTGTCTTCAGTCCGATCCAGAGGAAGAGCGTGGTGTCCCTGGGTTCGCTCCACTCCACTTGGACTTGGAGCTTTGCGACCGCGCCCCCCTCGTAGGAAAATCGCCTCTCCGCGCCAGGGCCGCCCTCCAGCCTGACTTCTTCGCCTCCGACGAGATCAGTGGCCGTGATCTTCCAAGTGCCGGAGTGCTTCTCCCAGATCCGCGCGCAGCCCTCAAAGCGCAGGCCGAAAGCCGGAACCGAAGGTGTCGTCCATAAGCCGCGCCCCTCCTTCACCGGCAAGTTGACCCAGGTCTCGCCCTTGGAGAGCGCCTCAAGTATCTGAGCGAGCTGCGCCTCTCCGGGCGAGGGTCCCGCGAAGAAGAGCGCTCCCCACGCGAGAAGAGCTAGGAACAATGTGCGCGCCGCGCGTCCGCAGAGCGGCTGATGCTTGCGCGAAGCCGTACTGAACGCGCGCTCTCGAAATGAAGGGCGGGTTCGGGTCAGCTGCTTCGGATCGCCGCCGCAGAGGGGACGCCCGGCGCTTCGAATGCGCCTTCCCGCCCTCATCCGATGGGCCGTCCGGGGGTCCACGGGGCCCCGGCGTCGTCCAAGGAGCGTCGCAGCGCCTCAAAGGACTCCAGGAGCTCAGCGACCGCCGAAATCTGCTCCGGGAGGGCCGCGCGCGCCCGCTCCAGCGCGGCGCGTTCCTGGGCTGTCGCGGGCGCAAAGGCCTGATGCACGCCATTTGCCCCCAGCAGCATGCGGCGGATCGACTCGGGCTCATCAGGATCCAAGTTCCCAAAGCCTCCCCCTCCAGCGGGCCCGCGCAGGGCGTTGAGCGCTGCTTTCGCTTGCGCTTGCAGCCTGCCGCGCTCCTCCTCCAGCGTTGCTGCCGGATGCGTGGAGGACAGAGTCTGGAGGGCCGCCTTGATCTGGTCCGCCTCCTGGTCCAAGGCCTCCGTCTGGCGAATCGCCATGGCTGTCCTCGCGCTCAGCGCTCGGTGAGAAAGGCGCAGCTCGCGCAGCCGCGCCAGTTCGGCATCGGAGGCGTCGATGAGCTCATCCTTCAGCACCCGAAACTCTTCTTGTCCCAAGACTTCGCCGTCCTCGGAAACGAGCTGGGCGACGTAGCGTCCGGGCAGCGCGAAGACGCCCTGGCTTCCCCCGAAGCCGCCCCCAAAGGCTGCGGATTGGCTTCCCCCCGCGCCCTGCGCTGGCGGTCCCTGCCACGCCGCCTCCCCGGTCAGGTCCCACTGAACGGACTTAAGGCCTGATCCCGAAGGCACGTCCAGCTTCCTTAGAGTCTCGCCTCCCGCGTCCAAAATGACGACAGACGCGCCGCCTCCGCCTGCGGGCGCGAGCACGTGAATGGCGGCGCCGTACTCTGGATTAGGGGCGGAATAGTCGCGGTCCGCGTGGGTGCCCGTGGTCGCGCTGCCGCTTGCAACGAACATCAGCGCGTCTTCGACGGGGAAGAGAAAGGGCGCCTCCGCGGCGCGGGCCTCCGCAAGATGCTCCAAGGGCGCGAGGTCGTCGACGATGAAGAACCCGCGGCCATGCGTGGCGATGACCAGAGCGTTGTCCCGCTCGTGCACCTTGATGTCGTGCACCGGCGATGGCGGAACGCCATTCTCCAGAGGCAGCCATGTCCGCCCGCCGTCGATAGAGGCGAATGGCCTGATTTCCGTTCCCACAAAGAGCAGGTTCGGGTTTCCGGGGTGTTCCGCGAATGCTCTGACGTTGCCGAATTCGGGCAGGTCGCCGGCGATGCTCGTCCAGCTCTCGCCGTAGTCCGCGCTCTTCAGCACGTAGGGACGGAAGTCGTTGCTGCGGTGGCCGTCCAAGGTCGCGTAGAGCGTGCTCTCGTCGTGGCGGGACCAGCGGACTCTGGAGACGTAGGTGGTGTCCGGAACGCCCGGAAAGCGTGTCCCCTTCGTCCAGCTCGCGCCGTCGTCCATGGACACGGAGATCGTTCCGTCGTCGGTTCCGGTTGCAATCAGACCTTCCCGCAGCGACGAGAGGTGCATGGTGGAGATGTTGGAAAACACCGCCGTCCCCTGGTGTCTGGACACCGCGTCGTCAGAGGGAGTCGCACCCATCATGGGAAGGCTGTCCCGGTCGATTTTGCGCGTCAGGTCCTCGCCCAAGACCGTCCAGCTGTTTCCCCGGTCGTTGCTGCGGAAGACGTGGTTTCCGGCGAAGTACACCGTCGCGGGGTCGAAGGGGGAGATTTGGACCGGAGAGCTCCAGTTGAATCGGTACGCTTCCTCGCCGGGATCCGGCCTTGGTCTGATCGATTTTCGCTCTCCCGTCCTTCGGTTGTAGCGCAGGAGGTTGCCGTTCTGGGACTCCACGTAGGCGATGTCGGGATCCGAGGGGTCGATCGCGGCGTAAAAGCCGTCGCCGCCAGCCATCCGAAACCAGTCGGCGTTGCCGATTCCCATTGAGTTCCGCGTCCGACTGGGGCCTCCCCACGTCGAGTTGTCCTGAAGGCCGCCGTAAATGCCGAAGAACGGCTCCCGCTCGTCGATCCCCACCGCGTAGAATTGCGAGATGGGGAGGTTTGGAGAGAAGTCCCAGGTCTCGCCCCGGTCATGCGAGGCGTAGAATCCGCCGTCGTTGCCCAGAAAGATGTGCGAAGGATCTTCCGGGTTGATCCACATTGCGTGGTGGTCCACGTGCACCGACCTTGCGATCCGCTCCCAACTGCGTCCGCCGTCCAAGGAGCGCTGCAGCGGCACGCCTAAATGGTAAACGACTTCCGGGTCCTTGGGGTCGACGCGGATCTGCCCGAAGTACCAGGGAATCGAGGCGATGTCGCTCATCTTGCGCCACGAAAATCCACCATCGTCCGTTCGGTAGACGCCCTGCTCGGAGCCTTCAATCACGGCGTACACGGTCTCGGGGCGCGAGAGACTGATGTCAAGTCCGATCCGTCCCATATCCGAGGACGGAAGGCCCCGCGTGAGCCGCATCCAAGTCCGGCCCCCGTCGGTAGACTTGTGAATTCCGCTGCCGGGTCCGCCGCCGACATAGCTGTAAGCGCGGCGTTCCCTCTGCAGCGAGGAGGCGTACAGGATATCCGGATCGCGGGGATCCATCACTATATCGGTGACTCCGGTGTGCTCGTCAATGACGAGGGACGGCGTCCAGCTTTCGCCCCCGTCAGTGGTCTTGAAGACGCCGCGATCGCCGCCCGCGCCCCAAAGTCGTCCCACTGCTGCGACGAAAACCGTATGCGGATCCGAAGGGTGTATGAGAATCCGACCGATGTGCTGCGACGTTTCCAGCCCCATGTGCTCAAAGGAGTCGCCGCCGTCAAGCGAACGGTAAACTCCATTTCCGTAAGAGGAGCTCCGCATGTTGTTGGGCTCGCCGGATCCGGCCCACACGATCGCCGGATTCGATGGAGCAACGGTGACGTCCCCCATGGAGCCGACGCCCGCGTCGTCCAGCACCGGGCGCCACGCGACGCCGGCGCTCGTGGACTTCCAGACGCCTCCGGTTGCGGCGGCGATGTAGACAACCGTACCCAGCCGACCGGCTTCCGGCACGTTAGCCACCGCAATGTCCACGACGCGTCCGCTCATGACCGCGGGCCCGATGGAACGGGCCGATAGCTGAGAGGCGACCGCCGAATGCGCGCGCAGCGGAGCGCCTTCGTCCTGCGCAAGAGCAGGAAAAGCAAGTCCAAAACAGGCGAGGCCAAGAAACAGAAATCTCGAAGAGGCGGCGAAAACCATGATGCTCCAGGAAAAGGGAAACCATAAAAAGTGCGCCCGGGAGGACTCGAACCCCCAACCCCCTGATCCGAAGTCAGGTGCTCTATCCAATTGAGCTACGGGCGCCGCGTCGTCAAAGTTCGCAAAGAGGCGTCGACAAATCAAGGTTAGTTCTCTGCAAAATCCGGCGGCCGCCAAGCGCTTCCAAGCATGCGCGGACGTATCGGTTCAACGGCGCCGCAACCAGTGCCAACACTAACAAATAGACACGGCTCGTCGGATCAAATCAGTTAATTAAATGTTGATATTCGACCAATGCGGCGCCTCCAATCAGGTCGACGACCGTCAGGCGCATCTCCGCGCCAAGGGAGTCCGTTAGCCGAAGCGCCTTTCCAAATCGAAACTGAACCGGTTGCGGTCGTCCACGATCAATTGCGATATTGATTGCATAAAGATAGGTGCGATCCAAATTGTCTCGGATAGGGTTCAGTCGCCCCTTCAGCTCGGGAAGCCTGCCTCCTTTGTCAGAAAATACCGTCGATCCGCCGAACTCCAATCGCTCGAGTTCAATGACGAGCTCGCGCTCTCTAGGCACCCACTCTTTTTCCAGCCCAGCCGCATATCCGGGCGCAGCCGCAAATACCGTCATCGGCAGATGCGTGCTATGCAAATCCAACGTCGCTTCGCCAGCGGCGTCCGTTGTCTCTTGAACCGAGGTGTTGTTTGGAAAAAACGCAACTACCTTGACGTCCGCCAGCGGCTCGCCGTCGGCGTGCACCGCAATCGCGGCATTAGCGGGAGTCGGAAAAACCCGGGCGGCCGGAATCGCAAGTACTAAATTTATGTCATTGTACGCGTTGTAGACGGGATAGGAGCCGGATAGCTCTTTTGTTCTTTGTTTGATTAGCCTGACGCCGTGCCCGCGCGTTTCCATGATATAGGTACGATGTCCGGCGCCGGGTATGTCTTTTGTAACTAAACGTCCTAGGATCGCGGAAATGACGTCGTTTCGAGTTGACTGGGCCGCCTCCATCGTATCGACCGTCAGTCCGTTTGGCAGCGAGCCGGGAGAATCAATCTCGATTCTGTTTGAATACATCGATAGTCGAATTCGCTGAGACTTGATTGAATAGTCGCGATGCGCGACAGCGTTTGTCACCGCTTCAAATACGGCAGTCAAGCTGTATTGCGGTAGATTTTCGCGCATAGGCGTCCTTCGGGCTCCCACTCTCATGTTTCGAGACACAAATTTCATTGCGTCTCGAATCTGATGATGAAGCGGACCGCCGATTGCTTGATCGTCAAGCTGCTGCGAATCGCTGTGAAGACCCCGATAACAAGCAGCTCTGATCACTGCGTGAGGAATGTGCTCCTGAGGGTCCAGCGTACATAAGAGGACGCCGGCTACGGTCGCGCGCTCGGCTCCGTTCTCGTCTACAATAAGGAGGCGCGATTTTCGAAGACTCCCTACCGGGTCGTGCGCGTCAACCCCGCTCAGCAACGGAATCCAGAGTGGCTCGGCAAGAGTGTTAAATCCCGTTTCGGGCATGACCTGGCCATCAAACCAAATGAATCGCGCTTGCGATCGAAGCTGTGCCAGACGCATGCGCTCTTGGGACGTCATTTGCCGCTTGCCCGTACCCACGCGGATCCAGCTGCGACCTTCCAGCTCATGAAGAGCGTCGCCCTTGGGGACCTCGATCACCCAAAGAGCCTTGCCGTCAACCGATCTAATGTATGGAGCGATCCGCAGAGGAGGTTCAATGCTGTCGGACGCTACTTCGGAGACGAGATCGCCAAGAGACTCCAATTGATTGGCGGAGAAGTCTTGGATGTCTCTCTTGTCCGTAACGCCCAGCAAAAGGTATCCTCCGCTCGCATTTGCAAAGGCGATGAGCTCTTTCGCGAGAGTGTTCTTGGCAGGACGAGCCAAACGACCGTCTTTGAGCTCAATCTGTTTGAATTCCCAGAATTGATCCTCGGGATACTTTAGTCGATCTTTGAGCGTCTGATTTGAAACCGTCATGGCGCAATCGCAGGCGGAAGGTCGGAAGAGACGGCGAAACAAAGGTCGGCAGGGGGTCGGGCAGCGCCCAGAATCTTGCCGGCAGGGCGATCAACGCGCAAGCGAGTCGATTCAGGAGCGGCGCGAAAGACCAAACTGAGATGGCGTTTCAGCAATGCGCTCATGACAGGCTCTTGTTGTGAGTTTCGCGGAAAGCGGAGGCGGAGGGACTCGAACCCCCATGTGCTTGCGCACGCCGCATTTCGAGTGCGGTGCCTTACCAGTTAGGACTACGCCTCCAAAACGATGTCGCGCCCCGCGGGGCGCGGAACGTCGGGGTGCCCGGATTCGAACCGGGGACCTCTGCGACCCGAACGCAGCGCTCTACCGGACTGAGCCACACCCCGCAACTGCCTCATCAGGCCGAGGACCCGCTGATTCGAGTCGCCGAGACCCGAATCTCTCGACCGACGGACGGGGTGGGATTCGAACCCACGTGGGTATAAGACCCACACGATTTCCAGTCGTGCGCTTTAAGCCGCTCAGCCACCCGTCCTTGCCGTGTACGGAGGGAGTGGGATTCGAACCCACGTGGTCGCAAGGACCAACGCCTTAGCAGGGCGCCGCTTTTAGCCGCTCAGCCATCCCTCCTGAATAGCCCCGCCTGGGCTCGAACCAGGACTCTTCTGATCCAGAGTCAGACGTGTTGCCAGTTACACCACGGGGCTGCCTTCGCTTGGGAGAGCCACCGGTCGGACTCGAACCGACGACCCCGTCATTACGAGTGACGTGCTCTACCAGCTGAGCTACGGTGGCCTTGGGCGCCCGCGCCGCGCTCGGCGCTTCCCCATGGAGCCGAGGGGAGTCGAACCCCTGACCTCAGCGATGCGAACGCTGCGCTCTCCCAGCTGAGCTACGGCCCCTTCCGGAAGTGGGCGCGACAGGACTTGAACCTGTGACCTCCACGATGTCAACGTGGCACTCTAGCCAGCTGAGCTACGCGCCCCAAGCAAGTGCCCACGACAGGACTCGAACCTGTACGTCCTTTCGAACACTGGTCCCTCAAACCAGCCTGTCTACCAATTCCAGCACGTGGGCGATACGTCGATCATGCTCGGGGAGGGACTCGAACCCTCACGGGGTTAACCCCCACAGGATCCTGAATCCTGCGCGTCTACCAATTCCGCCACCCGAGCGACTGCCGCTTCCGGGAAGCGGAGAGTCCATGGAGCCGAGGGGGCTCGAACCCCTGACCTCCTGAATGCCATTCAGGCGCTCTCCCAGCTGAGCTACGGCCCCTTGCTCCCGGAATCCCGACCCTTGTGTATTTCAAACAACGCCAGCGGGGCTGACGGGACTTGAACCCGCGGCCTCCGGTGTGACAGACCGGCACTCTAACCAAACTGAGCTACAGCCCCAATACCAGACCGAACATACCCTCACGGGGAATCGAACCCCGATCTCCACCTTGAAAGAGTGGTGTCCTAACCGTTAGACGATGAGGGCATCGCTCTCAGCAGGTCCGGAGGGAATCGAACCCCCAACCGCCGGTTTTGGAGACCGGTGCTCTGCCAATTGAGCTACGGACCTAACCGTTCCGATGGCCAGGGGCGGAATCGAACCGCCGACACCGCGATTTTCAGTCGCGTGCTCTACCAACTGAGCTACCTGGCCAGCCTTACGACAGAAACGCCGCCCGAAGGCGGCGTTCCCGTGCTGCTGGCAAGTAGCGGGGGCGGGATTCGAACCCGCGACCTTCGGGTTATGAGCCCGATGAGCTACCAGACTGCTCCACCCCGCAATCGTAATCAAGATACAGGGTTTGCGACCGATGTCAATATCGCGAGCGAGGCGGATTGGGCGTCCGCCCCCAAGTCCGCGCGACTACGGGTCGTCTTGAGGGCCGTCGCCCCGTCCGATCAGCCGGTCGGTAAAGTCCTGTCGCTCCTCCAAGAGCGTGATGCGGTCGCCCAAGGATTCGACGGCGCGGGCGAGTTGGCGGGCGTCCGCCTTGGATTCAAGCTCTCGCTCCTTCGCCATGGCGCCCAGAAGCGATCCCAGCCGCTTTGCGATGGGCCGGAGCACGAGGACTCCGCCCAGGGTGAGTATGAAGACCACCGCAACGATCATCGGGGCAATTTCTTCCATGATCCTCTCTGCGGAGCGCGTATGGAATGAGAGCGTTCGGGCGGGAAACGATCACACCGCGCCGTCCCGCCGCGCGCAAGCGCGCCGAACCTGCCCTGAAGTTGTTGCTTGCGAAGCTGAATGAGTCCAGTCGCGGGGCCGCCGAAGCAGCCCCGCGACTGAAAAACGGACTACGCCCCGGCGAGGTCTTCCAGCGTCTGGGCGAGCCGGGAAACCTTGGCGGCCGCGTGCTCGGCTCCCCTGTCCGGGAGATCTTGGGCGAGCGCCTCCATATCGCTCGCGTCGCCGCCGTTCACGACATCCCTAACGCGCTGGGCGATGGATGCGGAGAGGCCGCCGGAGCGCTCCAGCTGGTCCGCGTACGCGAGCGCCAGAGACGGCGTCGCGGGCCACTCGAAGATCGGCTGACCCTGGGAGTTTAGCTCGGCCAGGACCACCGAGTTCGCCGCGTCGATTTCGTTCTGCGAGAGCAACTCGTTCGGAACGAGCTCGAAGATGTCAAGTCCCCGCTTAATCTCGGAGTTGACGATCAGGCCGTTGTACCAGTAGACGGACCAGCTCCCGCCCATCTCCATCTCATTCGGATTGACGGGACCGCGATCAAAGTACCCGATCTCGACCGGGTTCGCGGGGTCCGTCCAGTCGATCAAGCTGATGCCGCCCTGGTACCAGCCTTGGATCATGATGTCCCGCCCAGGCACCGGAATCAGGGAGCCGTTGTGCGCCACGCAGTTTTCTTCGGAGGTCTGAGGCGCGGGAATCTTGAAGTAGCTCTTGAAGACCAACTCCCCGCTCTCGATCGTGAACGCGGCGTTTGCGCCCCACTCCATCGGATCGCCCTCCCGGCACTTGGGCGCTCCGCCTCCGCCCCACTCGTCGGTGAACATGACCGACGAGCCGTCGTTGTTGAAGGTTGCCGAGTGCCAGTAGCTGAAATTCGAATCCGCGACCGCAGCGATCCGGCGAGGATCCACTGGGTCGCTGATGTCCAAGAGGAGGCCGTACCCGCCGCAGGCGCCACCGGCGAGACCGATGGCCGGGTAGACGGTGATGTCGTGGCACTGCGTGGGACCGGTCCGTTCGCGATTGGCGCTTCGGTCGACCATGTCAATCAGCGGTCCGATCACCGCGGAGTCCTCCGCGGTCGATGCGCCTGCGTCCAGTCGGGCGAGCATCTCGCGCAGCGCCGTCGAGTCTTCTGCGGCAGCCTCGCCTTCTCCGCCGCGACCCGAGACGATCGCCTCAAGAAATGAGCCGATATACCGGGAAGGCAGCACCGTTCTTTGGCCGTTAAGCCTTTGGCTGCCCCCCATCGAGACCACGAAGGCGCCCTCCGCCTCCGCTTCGGCGACCTCGGCCAAGTCGGCGGCGCTCTGCCCGTGAACCGGCGGCGCTTCAAGGCCTTCGAAGATGCGCGGCGAGGTCACGATCTCGGCTGCCGTCGGGTCCGCCAGGGGCACTCGAATCACTTCGATCCGGAAGAGCGCGGAGTTCGGATCCTCGTCTGGAGGGGCGTTGACGCAGCCGGGAAGCTCCTCGGCGGGGCGTACGCCCGCGGACCCGGAGACGTAGATATAGACGTTCTCGTCGTCTTGGGGGTGCTTGAGCACCGTGTGGGTGTGCGATCCCCGACAGGTCTGAACGTTATGGATGTACTGGGGGTTTGCGATATCGGAGATGTCGAAAATCCGAATCCCCCTGAGTCGGTGGTGGCTTACCCGCTCCTCCACGCCTTCGTCGCCGCAGTCCAGCCGCCCGCTCAGGCCTTCTCCCGACACGAACAGAAGGTCGCCGTAGACCGAGACGTCGCTCTGGGAAGCGGGGCATACGTAGCTCTTGACGTTTGCGGGACTCTCCGGGTCTGAAATGTCCCAGACCTGGATCCCGTTGTAGTTGCCCTGGATGGCGTAGCTGCCGGTGAAGGCGAGATCGGAGTTGGTCGCTCCCACGAAGACCTCCGGCGGGGGCGTGGTCGAGACGAGTCTCAAGTTCCACGCCGCCTCCTCCGCGTCGAAGACGCCCGCCTCAAGACCGACCCTCAGGTCGGGGGAGGGCGGAGATGCCTGAAGCGGTATCGGCTCCGGCGAGGGGCCGTCGCATCCTTGGGCGATCAGCAGCGCCGCAAGAAGGGTGACGCCTAGGGTGGAACGCCGCGTTGTTTCGCTCATAAAGCTCCTTGGGCTTGGCGAGGCGGGAAGCGCAATTTGCGCGAGTTGGGCACGGGCGCGAAGCCACGCAGCTTGTGCAAAGCCGCGCCCGAGGAAAGGTGATCGGATCAGCTCATCTCATCCAGCATAAGTCGCATCCGCTTGATTTCGCTTGATTGATCCGCTTGAATGTCGGACGCCAGCTTAAAGACGAAATCGTCCTGGGCGGCGCCGCCCACGGAAAAGAGATCGCGCACCATCTCGACCGCTCCCTCGTGGTGGCGGATCATATACCTGAGAAAAAGCCGGTCATAGTCGGGGCCTTGGGCCCGACCGAGTTCGGAGAGCTCCTCCTGGGTCAGCATTCCGGGCATCATATGTCCGTGGCCCGGCCCGTGAATCATGAGTTGATGGCCCTCGATGTGGACTTCGGGGACTTCGTATCCCCTAGCGCGCAGCCAGCTCTGCATGACGTGAATTTCGTCCTGCTGCCCGTTGATGATGCGGGCGGTCAAAATTTGAATGGGCTCGCTCGCGCCATTCTCGGGGGCGAAGCCGGACATCACCAGCGCTTGGGCGTGATGCGCGATCATCCCGGTCATGAACGCGGCGTCCTCCGGGTGGTGCTCCGCGAGGGCGCTGTCGGCCCGGGCCCGGTAGATGCTGTCCAGACGCGCAGCCTCTTCGGGGGTGGGGCGGCTGGCTTGGGCGGCCTCCTGGGGCGTATCCGTCGACGCCTCCCGTTCCCCTTCGCACGCAAAGGCTGCGGAGAGGAGAAGGCCCACTGCCAATGGCGCGGCGCCGCGCCCGAATACCGGGCGCGATGCGGACGTGACTGTCACGATGCTCACTCCTGTCAAGTTACAAAAATCTAGCGACCGCTCGCGAGAAGTTCACACTCATCCAGGATTGCGGTCCGGGTTCCAATGTACGCGGAGATGTCTGGTTTCCCTACGCGTCCGTCAAGGCGCGGTCGCCAATGCCGCAGCCAAGCCCCGCTACCGGAGGTCCCGGATCGCGGCTGCCAAGCGAGCGATCCCGGTCTCCAACTCTTTCTGCGAGAGGATCGCGGGAGGCGTGATCTCCAAGACATCCCCGGCAGCGCCAGCGGGAAGAACGACAAGACCTCGCTTCAACGCCTTCTCCGCCGCTCGGACCGCGTCTCCGGGTCTCGTAAGCTGAATTCCCAGCATCAACCCTCGTCCGCGCACTTCCGCAATCAGAGGCTCTTCGCGGGCGGTGCGGCGCAGCAGCTCCAGGGCGCGATTTCCCAAGCTGCGGGCCGCCCGGATCAGACCATCGTCGCAGAGGACCCGCAGAAAGGCCGTTCCCGCGGCGCAGCTGAGCGGGTGGCCCATGAAGGTGCTCGTATGGACCGCCTCCCCGCTCGTTTCCCTCCAAGCGTCCATAACCTCGTGCGGCCCGGCGCAGACGGAGAGCGGCATTCCTCCGCCCAGGGCCTTGCCGAGGCAGAGGATGTCGGGCGCAACGCCCACCTCCTCCATTGCAATGAATGCGCCGGTTCGCCCCCCGCCCGTGAAGATCTCGTCCGCGATGAAGAGGGCGCCCCGGTCCCGGCATCGCTCCCGGGCGCCTAGAAGAAAGGACGCGCTCAGGGGCAGGACGCCCGCCCTCCCCTGGATCGGCTCGACCAAGAGCGCGCCGAATTCGCCCGGAAGAGACGGATTCAGGAGGCGATCAATCGTCTCCAGCGCCTCGCTCTCTTCCGCCTCCCGCGGCGGCATGACGAAGCGGATGTGATCCGTCAACCGGTCGGCAAAGGGGCGTCGGAAGAGCTCGCGATCAGTCGTTGCAAGCGCGCCCAGCGTCAGGCCGTGGTAGCCGCCCCTAAGGGCGACGACGCCGGGCCGGCCCGTCCAAAGATGCGCGGTCTTCAGAGCGGCTTCGATTGCGTCCGACCCGCTCAGTCCGAGAATGGAGCGACTTCGAGGCCAAGGGAGCAGCGGGTGGAGCGCTTCCAGGAACTCCAGCTTCGCGAGCGACGGAAATACGTCTCCCATTCCGTGCACGAGCCGCCCGGACTGCTCCCGAATCGCCTCTTCGATCGCGGGGTGCCGGTGACCCGCAAAGGCCACGCCAAAGGCGCCGGTCAGGTCGAGGAGGCGATTTCCGCTCGCGTCGCGGACCCACGCGCCATGAGCGCTTTGCCAAAAAGGGGGAAGGGACTTGGTGCGCGTGACGCCCCTGGACTCAACGCGCGCAAGCCTCGCGGAAAGCTCGCGCGCCGCATCGCTTTTTAAACCGATGAGCGCCGCCTCGGAGGCATCGCGCGGGCTTTCGCTTTCTCCGGGCCGCTTGGCCTTAGGCGCGCTCTCCGCCGTGCTCAAGCGGGCGGAGGCTGGGAGAGCGTGACCCAAGTCACGGCGATTCCGTAGGCGGCAAGAAGGAGGATGCCCTCCTTTCGGTCGATCCGGCGCGAAGTAAAGACGACCGGGAGGAGGAGAGCCGAAAGGAGCAGCGCCGCCGGAAGCTCATGCGTCAAAATGCCCTTGTCCACTTCAAATTCCCGAAACGCCGCGGCGCTCCCCAACACGGCTGTAAGGTTAAAGACGTTGGAGCCGACGATGTTCCCGACGGCGATGTCGGATTCCCTCTTGGTCGCCGCAACCAGCGAGGTCACAAGCTCGGGAAGAGAGGTGCCCATCGCAATCACCGTCAGGCCGATCACCATCTCGGAGATCTCGAAGCGTTCGGCAAAGAAGACGGCGCCGCCAACCGTCGCGTGAGCCCCTGCAGCGAGCCCAACGCCTCCGCAGACAATGAGCGCGAGCGTGCGCCCGTGGCTTCGCAATCGTCCAGGCCCTGCCTTCTTGGCTTTTTTCGCCTTCGGCGCGGGATCGGCCACGATGCCGCGAACGCCCTCTTCAATTGCCCTCGCCTCGTCTCCGCGAGAGAGGAAGGTGAAGGCGATGTAGCAGGCGAGGGCGGCGAGCAGCACGATGCCCTCGCTTCGAGACAGCGTATTGTCCTGGACCAAGGGAAAGACCAGCGTCGTGATCAGGAGCATGATGGGGACATCGCGGGTAATGACCCGCTGGGCGACCAACACGGGCGACACGATCGCCGTAGCGCCCAAGATCAGCCCAATGTTGGCGAGGTTCGAGCCGATGGCGTTGCCGATCAGGATGTTCCCCTTGCCTTCAATCGCTGCCCGGATCGAGACGACGAGCTCTGGAGCCGACGTGCCCAGCGCCACCACGGTGAGGCCCACGACGACGGGGCTGATTCCCGCGCGCGCCGCCATGCGCGCCGCCCCCCGCACCAGCCATTCCGCCCCGAAGTAGAGGGCGCCGAAGCCGCCCAAGAGGAGGAGGAAGTGGTTGGTCATCGATCAAGCGGTCCGGTCGGGCGGGTTCTCCGTTTCCAATTCTCCGCTCTCTTCCGAGGCGCCGTCCCGCGCATCGCGGCTTATGGCGAGGGCTTCTCCGTACCGCGCCAAGAACGAGGACTCGTCAAGAACTTCCGTTCCGATCTTTTTCGCCGCGGCGAGCTTCTTCTTGCCGGGCTTTTCCCCCGTGACGAGAATCCGGGTCGCCTTCGTGACGCCGGATGTCGCGCGCGCGCCGGCGTGAAGAAGACGCTCCCGGAGCGCGGCCCGTCCTCCCTCCAGCTGAAAGATGCCGGTCAAGGCGATCGCCGCGCCATGCAGCGGACCGCTCGCCGCCTCGCCCATGGGAAGCGAAACGGGTTGAGGCTCAACCCCCGCCTCCAGCAACGCCTCCACCTGCGCGGAGAGAGCCGGATCGGAAAAGTAGTCTAGGACGGACGCGGCGATCTCCGCTCCCACCAGCTCTACTTCCTCAAGCTCCTCTTTCGTTGCGCGGCGCAGCCGGTCGAGGTCGCCGAAGCGGCGGGCCAGCCGGCCGGCGACCGTGCTTCCCACCCCCGGGATGCCCAGCGCGGTCAGAAAACGGTCAAGCGGCGCCCGCTTCGTGGACTGGATGCTTCGGACAAGGTTGCCCGCAGACTTCTCCCCCCAGCCAGAAAGCTCCGCGAGCTGCTCGGGGCGCAGACGGTAGATGTCGGCAAAGCCTTGGACCTCAAATCTCTCCACGAGGATGCGCACGACGGCCTCGCCCATGCCGTCGATCCGCATCGCCCGGCGCGAGGCGTAGTGCTCAATGCGCTCCCGAAGCTGTCCGGGACACTGGACGCGGTTGGGGCAGACGGTGCGAGGTCCGTCCTCGGTTAAGTCGCTCTCGCACTCGGGGCACCTTTCCGGCATGCGAAAGGGAGGGGCGCGCTCCAATCCTTCTTCCGGGATGCGCTCCAAGATTTGAGGGATCACGTCCCCGGCCCGCTGAATCCAGACGCGATCGCCCGGCCTGACGTCCTTGCGAAGCGCGAGCTCTCGATTGTGCAGAGACGCATGGGAGACCGTGACGCCTCCGATGTCGGTGGGCTCCACGCGGGCCTTGGGAGTGAGGACGCCGCTTCTCCCAACCTGCGTCTCGATCCCGAGGATCCGGGTGGTTGCCTTCTCCGCTTCGAACTTCAGCGCGACCGCCCAGCGGGGATGATGCGCGGTCTCGCCCAGCAGCTCGCGGATGGCGTAGCGGTCCAGCTTGGCGACGACGCCGTCGATCTCGAAGTCGAGCTCCATTCGGTTCGCGTGGAGCTCCGCGCGGTAGCCCTCAATCTCTTCCGCCGCACGGGCGACCCGCCAGCCCTCGGGAGTCTGAAAGCCCCACTCCTCCAGTGCCGTCAGCGCTTCGCGGTGCAGATCGAAACGGCTTCCCTCCACCTTTAGGATCTCAAAGGCGGCGAGCTCAAGCGGCAGCTCCCGGGCGCGAGCGGAATCCAATGTGCGCAGCGCGCCCGCCGTTGCGTTTCGCGCGTTCTTGTACGGCGCTTCGCCGGCTTCCTCCCTCTTCCGGTTCAGCGCCTTGAAGCGGCTTTGGCGCATGAAGACCTCGCCTCGGACCGCGAGCAGGCTGGGCGCGGGACGCTTGTCCCGCGACAGCTCGCGAGGAACCGACTGGATGGAGCGGGCGTTGCGCGTCACGTCTTCTCCGACCCTTCCGTCTCCGCGCGTGACGCCGCGATCCAGCGTTCCGTCCAGATAAACCAGCTCCAAGGACACCCCGTCGATCTTCGGTTCAAGCACATATGCGAGCAGGTCGCGCGCGCGGTCGCGCAGCCGCTCCACGACCTCGACGGACTCGCTTGAGTCCAGCGACAGCATCGGGGCTTCGTGCCTGCGCTCCTCGAGGCCCGTTCCCGGAGCCGCGCCGACCTGGCGGGTGGGGGAGTCAGGCGCGCGCAGCTCCGCGCGCCTGGCCTCGATCGCCGCAAGCTCCGCAAAGAGCGCGTCGTACTCCGCGTCGGAGATCTCCGGCTTGCCCGCGCGATAGAGCGCGTTGTGCCTCCTCATCGCGCGGGTCAACTCGTCGGCGCGGTCGCGGTCGCGTTCGAACTCCTCTCTCTCGCGGGCGTCTTCATTGACTTTCGCGCGGGCGGCATCGTCCTCGCGCGGCGGATTCGCGGGGACCGCGAGATCGAGCTGCGGCCCCCCGGGCGGGCGCGTCAAGGACCTTGAAGCATGCGGAGCGAACGGGGCCCCGCCGCCGACCATGAATCGCTATTCATATTACTCCAAGTTAGATTGACCGCACTTTGCCGCTTGCCGTCAACGGATATCCGGGAGAAAGAATGCCCCTTCGCCGCCGCCTATCCCTTACAGCTTTCCTGCCTCAGATTATCCCGCTGATCGCGCTGGTCTTCGGCCTTGCCGGTTCGCTCAATGCCCAGATGGACGAGACCACGCCTAGGCGGGCGGGGGAGGGCGACGGGCCGCACGAACGGCTGATTCTTCGCGGCGCGACGATGATCGACGGAACGGGAGCGCCTCCGATCGGTCCGGTGGATATCGTCGTCGAAGGGGACCGCATCACCCGGATCCAGACCGTCGGGTACCCCGGAGTCCCGATCAACGAAGACCGCCGCCCCTCGGGCGCGACGCGCGAAATCGACCTCTCCGGGATGTTTGTCCTTCCGGGCTTTGTGGACATGCACGCGCACACCGGGGGCGCGGGAAAGGCGCCTCAGGCCGAGTACGCCTACAAGCTGTGGATGGGACATGGAATCACCACCTCAAGGGGGGTCGGCCACGGTCCCATGATGTGGGCGCTGGGCGAGAAGGCAAAGGCCGCGCGCAATGAAATCGTGGCGCCGAGGATGTTCGCCTACGCCCGCCCGGGCGAGGCGTGGGGCCAGGGGCCCGTTGACTCTCCGGAAAAGGCCAGGGAGTGGGTCAGGTGGGCTGCGGACGTGGACGTGGAGGGGGCGAAGATCGACGGGCTGAAGCTGGGCGCCATGGATCCGGACATCATGGAGGCGGTGATTGACGAGGCGCATCGCTTCGGTTTGGGCACGGTGGCGCACCTGGCCCAAACGGGCCTGGCGCGCATGACCGCTGCCGACGCCGCGGAAGCGGGGCTGGACATGATGACCCACTACTACGGTTTGATGGAGTCGATGCTGACGGACTTCAGCATCCAGGAGTGGCCTCTGGACTACAACTACCAAGACGAGCAACACCGGTTCGGGAACGTGGCTCGTCTCTGGTATCAGGCGGCGGAACCGGGATCCGAAGAGTGGGAGGCGCTGATCGACCGCTTCCTGGAGTTGGGCTTCGGAATTGATCCGACCATGTCGATTTACGAAGCGAGCAGGGATGTCATGCGGGCTCGCGAGGCCGACTTTCACGAAGAGTACACGCTGCCGTCCCAGTGGGACTTCTATCAGCCGTCGAGGCGGGCTCACGGCTCCTATTGGTTCTACTGGACCACCGAGGACGAGTACCACTGGAGGAAGTTCTACGAGAAGTGGATGCGCTTCCTCAACGACTACAAGAACGCCGGCGGGCGCGTGACGACCGGATCGGACTCCGGCTTCATCTACAACCTCTACGGCTTCGGCTACGTTCGGGAGCTGGAGATGTTGCGCGAGGCCGGATTTCATCCGATTGAAGTCTTGCGGTCGGCCACGCTGCATGGCGCAGAGGAGCTGCACGATCCCAAGGGCGTGGAGATTGACTTCGGCATTCTGCGGGCGGGGCTGAAGGCGGATATGGTCGTTGTGGACGAGAATCCGCTGGCGAACCTCAAGGTGCTCTATGGGAACGGGGCCATGAAGCTGAACGACGAGACCGGCGAAACAGAGCGGATTGGCGGCGTTTCCTACACGATCAAGGATGGGATCGTCTACGATGCCAAGCAGCTATTGGCCGATGTGCGGGAGATGGTGCGCCGCGCCAAGGAGAGGACGGTCTCGGATGGAGATGCGCTTTAGGCCAAGGCCGTTGATGGCTTGGCCGAGAGGCGCATGCGCTCTGTAGTGCGGCCTTACGCTTCACATCAGCTGCGGACCCCTACACGAGAGGCCAAGGCGCGCCGGCCCTCTGGCTGACCGGCGCGCCAATCCGGGGCGAAGCGACGATCCTTAGGTCGGTCGTTCCTCACAGTGCGCGTGGTACACTTCGCCCTCTTTGTGGACCTTGCACGCCTCTCCCTCATCCAAGCGCTCTTTGACGCACCGGGCAAAGCTAAGTCCCTTGCCCTTGCAGTCTGGATCCGGCCCGAGGGCCATCGCCAGAGATTGGACGAAGTCCGGCTCTTGGATGATGGCCCAGTAGCCCACGCCGAGCCAAGAGCCGCCTTCTTGACGTTCCACGCCGGTCGCAGCCTCGACCGCGACGACTTGGTTGACGGTCAACCCATCCGCGAGTCGAAATAGCCCGGGCAAGGGAGCTTGGAGGGCCGGGCCTTGGAGCGGCTCGCCGGAATACGCGGCGACCGCGAACAGAGCCGCCGCGAATGCTGTAAGACGCTTCATCTCTTCCTCCACTGGAGGCGAGAGTAAGGTTCAAGGAGGGAAGCCCCTCCAAGCTGCCTACCCTCGAGCGGCTTGGAGGGCTCCACGCGACACGCCCAGTGCGGACGGAGGGTATTGCGCCGGCGCAAGACTGGACTGCGGCTGCGTCGCGATCGCCCGAACGCAGGTTGCAAGAAGCGGCGCTCGCGAAACAGGGCGGTGCGCCGGCGCCGCGCGCGGGCCTCCGCCACCATACGGTCCATTGCCTGCTCTCGCGTCTCCGCCATCAGCTTCGTGAACTCGTAGACCTCGTTCAATCGGAAGCGAGGAAACACGGGCGCGAACCGTGTGTTGGGCCTGACGGGCAACCGGGGAGGACGCGTCGCGGTCGGCGCCGGTGCGGGGCGCGGGGCTTTGGGTCGCCGCCGGGAATGTCGGAGCCGGGCCTCTGCGGTTGCCTGGGCGCGGGAATTCGAGGCACATTAGTTCATGCGCAAATTCAACACCGCCGGACCCGTTCGCCCGGACCTTCACTACTGCGTTCCCCCTCTCGACCGCGTGAACCTGGACGAGATCCTCTCGCTGGTTCACGATCAGCTCTACTTCGCGTTGCACGCCCCTCGGCAGACGGGCAAGACGTCGACCCTGCTCGCGCTGCGCGATCTGCTCAACGGCGGAGACGCAGGCGAGTATCGGTGCGCCTATGTCAACGTCGAGCCCGCGCAGGCCATGCGCGAAGACGTGGGTGCCGCGATGGGGGCCATCGCCGCGGCGATCGCCCGGGAAGCGAGGCTGACGCTCGGCGACGAGGCCACGGCCCAAGCGGCGCGGGAGATCGACACGCGCCGGCGACCGGCCTCCGCGCTCGGGGATCTCTTGGAGATCTGGTCGATGGCCGGCCCCAAGCCTCTGGTTCTGCTGCTCGACGAAGTCGACGCGCTGGTGGGAGACACGCTTGTGTCCTTGCTGCGACAGCTGCGGGAGGGCTACGCGCGCCGTCCGGCGGCGTTCCCTCAGAGCGTGGTGCTCTGCGGGGTGCGGGACGTGCGCGACTATCGAATCCGCGCGAGCTCCGAAAAGGAAGTGATCGCGGGCGGAAGCGCCTTCAACATCAAGGCGGAGTCGCTTCGACTGGGCGATTTCACACCTGCGGAAGTCGAGGCTCTGCTCGGACAGCACGCGACGGAGACCGGCCAAGCATTCGCGCCGCAGGCGGTTGCGGCCGTCTGGGAGCACACTCGCGGACAGCCGTGGCTGGTCAACGCGATGGCCCGGGAGATTTGCTTCTCGGCGGGCAGGCTGCGAGAGCGCGGCGGCCCCGTGGAGGAGGCGGACGTTTTCGATGCGCGCGAAGCGCTGATCCTGCGCCGCGACACCCACTTGGACCAGCTGCTCGACAAGCTGCGCGAGCCCAGGGTGAGGCGCGTCGTCGAGCCGCTGCTGAGCGGGGACGACGCGAAGCACTCCCACATGGATTTCGAGTACGTGCGCGACTTGGGGCTGGTGGCTCGGGATCCGCCGCCGCGAGTCGCCAACCCCATCTACGGCGAGATCCTTCCGCGGGCGCTGACGTGGATGCTGGAGTCCGAGATTCCGCCGAGAGAGACGCTTTGGCGCTTGGACGCATCGGGCGGGCTCGACATGGACGCGCTGCTGGCCGAGTTCCAGGACTTCTTCCGCCAGAACTCCGAGCACTGGATCCGGCGCGCGCAGTACACGGAGGCGGGTCCGCACTTGGTCCTGCAGGCGTTTCTGCACCGGGTGGTGCACGGCAAGGGCAGGATCGAGCGGGAGTACGCGCTGGGGCGTCGCCGGGTGGATCTTCTGGTCGTGTGGCCGTCCGGCGGCGAAGGAGGCCAGCGGTTCGTGGTGGAGTGCAAGATGGTGAAGGAGGGTCGGGCGCTCGATACGGAGATCGAGCGGGGACTGGAGCAGACGGCGGCGTACATGGACGCGAGCGGCGCGGATGCCGGGCATCTGGTGGTGTTCGACGTCCGCGAGGGAAGGAGCTGGGCGGAGAGGATCTACCGGAAGCGGCGCGAGTGGAAGCACGTCCCCGTCACAGTCTGGGGGACCTGACGACCCTGGCGCCGGTCGCGGATCCCAGACGCCGGTCGCCGAAGATTCGTCAAGCGCGTCGCGTCAGGGGAGAAGCCGCTCCTTCTCTTCCGCCCCCTCCAAGGCGTCCGCATCGGATCCGACGATTACGGCGGTGCCGTAACAGAGCATTTCGGCTGCGTTGCGACTGACTTCAGCCGACTGGAAGCGTACGGCCAAGATGGCGTTTGCGCCCAGCGCGCGGGCCTCCGCCACCATGCGGTCCATTGCCTGCTCTCGCGTCTCCGCCATCAGCTTCGTGAACTCGTAGACCTCGCCGCCGGCCAAGGTCCGGAGCGCGCCTACAATCGTCCTCCCGAAGTGCCGCGCGCGAATAGAGCTGCCCCGGACCATCCCAAGCACCCGGTGCACTTCGTATCCATGCGCCCGTTCCGTGGTGACGACGATCACCGGTGAATATCCCGATACGGGTCCGTCCGAAACTCCCGCGCGCGGTCGACGATAACCTGAACCAGAATCAGGAGGATTCCGATGCCGACCGCTCCGATGGCCAAGTTCAGGATCATGTCGCCGCTGGAGGTGAAGAAGAGCCACGTCGCGTAGGTCAGCCACGCGACCGCCCCCGTCGACGCCAAAATCCATCCGGTGCGCACGGTGATCTTCGGGCGCGTCCGGCCCCAGACCGACCCCACATCCTCCAAGGGCGTGAAGGAGAGGCTCGCTAGGTCGGCCTTGAGCGCGCGAAAGGTCGCAACGTCCCGCCGGAGCTGCGGCGAGAGGCGCAGCTCGCGTTCAACGCGCGCCCGCTCTTCGGGCGACAGCTCGTCGTCCACGTACCGCATCAACGCCTTTCGATTGACCGCGTTCTCACTCATCCGATTCGTCCTTCTCTTCACCGGTTCCCGGGCGGAGCTCTTCCTGAAGCGCCCGCTTGGCGTAAAAGAGACGAGCAGCCACGGTGCCTTCGGGAACCCCCAGCATCGCGGCAATCTCTCGGTATTTGTAGCCCTCCAGCTCCTTCAGCACAAGCACTTCGCGATGCTTGGCCGAAAGTCGCGCGAGCGCCTTCCAGAGGAGGCGCTTGGCTTCTCGCCGCTCCAGCCGCCTCGCCGGATCGGCCATGTTGGAGGTCTCGACGACCCGTAGCTGAGAGTCGTCGAAGGCGACGGAGTCGAGCCGCCTCCGGCGCAGCTCGTCCTTGCACTGGTTGCAGAGGATCCGCATGAACCATGGGCGAAACGGCTTGTTGATGTCGAAGCGATGAAGCGAGTTCCAGCACTTCACGAACGCCTTTTGCAGGGCTTCCTGCGCGTCGTGCAGGTTGCCCAAATACCCCAGCGCGACAATCAGTCCCTTCTTTTCGTGGGATCGAACGATCGGCTCGAAGAATCTGGACTCCCCGGCTTGGCAGCGTCTAATCACCTCCTGCTCCACTGTGGGACCAGAGGCGGTCGCCGGCTCTCCGGCCGGAAGGACAGTCGGTTCTTTCTTCTTACGGGGCACGTGCCTCTTACGTCCCATGAGCGCGATTTCTTGCGGGTTTCCGAAGCCGGCCCTTGGGCCGCTGCGAAAACGCGGTCCGCGATGCGCATCTGGCAGGGAACCGCTCAGAGTAAGCTAAAGCTCCTCGATCCGCTCCTATTCCGGCGAATGGGCGGCGGCTTCCCGAAGGGAGTCCTAAGTGTCGCGGCCCTTTGAGTCGGACGCCTCCGTCGACTTCAGAGCGTCCGTTCTCGAGAATCGACAAAGCTGTGCGAGATCGCACGCCATTTTGTCCGGCAAAACGCCTGCTGCCCATTTCGCGCGCCGCGACATCGCCTTGGAATCTGAACTTTGCCGGCAGGCGCCGGAAATGGCGCAGCGTTCCGCGACGAAAAAGCGCCCCTCCTCCGCCAGCTCGCGCGGCCACGCCGCAAGGCGCCCCAGGCTTGCGTCCCCGTTTCCGGCGCCGTAGGCTCCTATATGGGCGGTAGCGCGAAGCAGATTCAAACGCTAAGCGTGGCCATGCGCGATTAGGCGGAGTCGTTGGATGCGCTGCGGGATACAACAAACCCGGTCGATGAAGACGCCGAAACTAGAGATCCGGCGAGCTGGGACATTCTGTCTCATGCAGGGCTTCCCGCTCACAGCTTGGGCGAAGCGGGTTAGATGCCCCCGAAGGATGGACGGTGGCCGTTGGCGAAGACGTTTTTGGGATCAAACATCAAATCGCAAAGGGATTTCAGGAATGGAAGGGCAATTGTTGCATTAACTGGGTTGACGGCGCTCCGTACACCGCAAAGTTCACAACGATTTGGGGAGATGCGATCATTGGGGAGAATCGCCCTCGGAGAGAGTACATCAGAGAGATATACGAAGGACACGTTGTTGCAACGCCGACCGATCGCTGGCGAAGACGCAACGATCCCGCATACATCGTCAAGCCGCCAACAGTCACGCGATTTCCTCAGCCAGTTGATTGCGAGACCTGCCCAAAGCAGCTGCCGCGTCATCGGGATGTCAAAGAGAAATCGTGAAGCTCTCCACCGGTTTGGAGCGAGCGCGCTCATGAAGTCGATGGCGGCCAACTGCCTTGCCGGCGTCAGTCGGCGCGCGGAGCCCCTTGGGCAGGCGCCGGCTTGTCAGGGCAGCGCTCCAGTCTCATTTTCCAATAGTTGATCTCGGGCGACCGCCGGCGCGCCAGCCCGAACAGGCCCATCGCCAGAGACGGCTCCGAACATGAAGCTTGATTCCAAACGATATGGTCCCTCGCGCGGGATTGGATTGATCTTGCGCGCCCTCCTTCTCGCCGGCGCGTTCTTCGCCGGAGGAGGCCTCCAGCTTGCCGCTCAGGATCATCTGGCCGAGGTGGAGTATCCTGCGGGCTTCGACGAGGAAGCGCGCTTGTACTCCAGCGCGATCGGCGCGCTCACGAGGCCTGTTTCCACCAAATCAACCCGCGCCCAAGAGTTCTTCGACCAAGGGCTGCAGCTGATGTACGCCTTCTCGCCGCTCAGAGCGGCGCGGTCCTTTCGGCAGGCCCAGAAAGAGGACCCGGAATGCGCCATCTGCTACTGGGGAGAGGCCTGGGCGTGGGGGCCGTACCTGAATGGCGACATGGGCCCGGACGACGCGCCCCGCGCTTTCGAGAAGATCACGCAGGCGCTTCGCTTGGCGGACCGCGCGGACGAAGCGGAGCGGGCGCTGATCGAGGCGATGGCGGTCCGCTATGCGCCCGAGCACGACGAGGCGCTCCGGGAGAGGCTGGATACGGCGTACGCCGCCGAGATGGCCAAGGTCTTCGAGCGCTTTCCGGACGACCTGGACATCGGCGCTCTGTACGGCGAGGCCCTGATGCTTCTGGAGCCCCGCAGGGGGAGATGGGACATCGAAAAGCCGGAGGTTGTTCGCATTCACAATGTCCTGGAGCACGTCCTCGCGAAGGACATCGCCCATCCAGGCGCATGCCATCTGTACGTCCACGCCACCGAGCCCACGGAGGAACCGGGGAAGGCCGAGGCGTGCGCGGACCATTTGGGCGCCTCGATTCCCGGGGCGAGCCACATCCAGCACATGCCCTCCCACACCTACAACCGCGTCGGTCGGTGGGGCGACGCCGTAAAGGCCAACACCGCTGCGTGGCACACCGACCTTCGCGCGGAGGAGGATCTGGCGTGGGCCATCTACCCCTCCCATAACCTGCACATGCTGCTCTTCGCGGCGTCGATGGACGGGCAGGGCGCCGTCGCGATTCAAGCGGCGAAGGACTACGGGAAGATCGTGCCCAGCGGCTCCTTTTATCACGCCATGACGCTTGTCCGCTTCGGGCGTTTCGATGAAGTACTTGAGCTGGACGACCCGCCGGACGGGACGATTCAGCGCGGTTTTTGGGATTTTTCCAGAGGCTACGCCGTTCTGCGGGAAAAAGGTCTGGAAGAGGCTCGCCCATACCTGCGGAAGGTGCGCGACGGCGCGAAGAAAGGGGGCGAGGAAGAGCGCTTCCGAAGGCACCCCGCCCGCGCCCTGCTTGGAATCGTCGGAGACATCTTGGAGGGAGAAATCCTTCGGGCGGAGGGGGAGCTGGACGGAGCGATCAAGATCTTTGAGGCGGGCGCCGCCTTGGAGGATGAGCTGATGTACGATGAGCCCGAACCGCTCCCCTTCTCGATCCGGCACTGGCTGGGCTTCGCGCTGCTGGAGGCGGAGCGCTACCCGGAGGCGGCCCGCGTCTACCGTCTGGCAATCGCGGACCACCCCCGCAACGGCTGGTCGCTCAAGGGGCTGGAACAGGCGCTGCGCGGAATGGGCAGAGAGGAGGAAGCCGAAAGGACGCGGCGCGCCTTCGAAGAGTCGTGGAAGCGGTCCGACAGCTGGATCAAGGCGTCGATCTTTTAGGGCTTCAGTTGGGTCCGCCGGGGCGCTTCCCCGACCAGCGGATGCGCCGCCAAGGCGACCCGGCACAGCGCGGCGCCGTTCTTGGCCGGACGGATTGTCTATTTTTTAAGGGCAGAAACGACTCCCAGTAGACAGGCCGCCGGGAGGGGCGCCCGGGGCCATCCGGCCGTTGGCTTCCGAGACGGCTTTCGCAAAGGACTCCTTAGAACATGCTTGATACCCCGCTTCTCTCCGTCACCGGACTGGGCGTCCGGGTCGCGGAGGAGGACCGCAGAATACTCAAGGGCTTGGATCTCTCTCTGGGCAAGGGCGAGGTCCACGCCGTCATGGGCCCCAACGGCTCCGGGAAGAGCACGCTCGCCAAGGTGCTCGCCGGACATCCCGCCTACGAAGTGACGGGGGGCGAAGTCTCGTTCCTAGGCGACGACCTCTTGGACATGGAGCCGGACGAACGGTCCAGAGCCGGTCTCTTTATGGCCTTTCAGTACCCGACGGAAGTGCCGGGCGTGTCCATCGCGAATTTTCTTCGCACCGCGCTTCAGGCGCGGCGGGAGGACGACGAGGAGCTGGATCTCTTCGAGTTCCAAGAAACGCTCATGGAGCGCATGGAGCTCTTGGAAATGGACCCGGAGTTTGCGACCCGTCACATCAACGACGGCTTCAGCGGCGGAGAAAAGAAGCGCAGCGAGATCCTGCAGATGTCGGTGCTGCAGCCGAAGCTCGCCCTGATGGACGAGACCGACTCCGGGTTGGATATCGACGCTCTAAAGGTGGTCTCGCGCGGCGTCAACGCCCTTCGCGAAGAGTCGCCGGATATGTCGGTCCTTCTGATCACCCACTATCAGCGAATTCTGAACTACATTCGCCCGGACTTCGTGCACGTGGTGGTGCGGGGCAGGATCGTCGCCTCGGGCGGGCCCGAGGTCGCGCTGAAGCTGGAGCAGGAGGGCTACGAAGCCTTCAGGGCCGGGGAAAAGGCGGCGAGCTGACTCCGGGTAACGCGCCGCCGGACCGCCCGAGACGCGGCCGGAGCGCACACGCAGCCATTTGAGGGAGAGCCATCGTGCCTCGCAATGAAGTCGTTCAGGACTTGGAGCTGGAGAACTACAAGTTTGGTTTCGTCACGGACTCAGAGCCCGTCTTCCGGTCGCGGACGGGGCTGGACGAGGGCGTGGTGCGCGAAATCTCCGCGCAAAAAGACGAGCCGGACTGGATGCTCAAGCGGCGCCTGAAGGCGCTTCGGATCTACGAATCCAAGCCCATGCCGGACTGGGGCGGAAATCTCTCGGAGCTCCAGGAGACCTTGGACGAGACGCACTTCTACGTGCGGCCCCAAGAGCAGATGGAGCGCTCCTGGGACGATGTCCCGGATAACATCAAAGAGACCTTCGAGCGCTTGGGGATCCCCGAGGCGGAGCGCAAGATTCTCGCGGGCGTGGGCGCCCAGTACGACTCGGAGATGGTCTACCACTCGCTCAAGGAGGAGTGGGAGTCCAAGGGCGTGATCTTCGACTCGATCGAAGACGGGCTCAAGAACCACCCCGACCTCTTCAAGAAGTACTTCGGCACGGTCATTCCGGCGCGCGACAACAAGTTTGCCGCATTGAACTCCGCGGTCTGGTCGGGCGGCTCCTTTGTGTACATCCCGCCGGGCGTGGAGCTGGACACGCCGCTTCAGGCCTACTTCAGGGTCAACCAGGAGCGGCTTGGGCAGTTTGAGCGCACGCTCATTATCGCCGGCGAGGGGTCGCGCGCCCACTACATCGAGGGCTGCACGGCGCCGGTCTACTCCACCGACTCCTTTCACTCGGGAGTGATTGAGATCATCGTGGACCCGAATGCGTACTTCCGGTACACGACGATCCAAAACTGGTCCAACAACATGTACAACTTGGTGACCCAGCGCGCGAAGGTGCGCCGGGGCGCGCACATGGAGTGGCTGGACGGAAACCTGGGATCGAAGCTGACGATGAAGTACCCCTCCTGCTACCTGATGGAGGAAGGGGCCCACGGAGAGATTCTCTCAATTGCCTACGCCGGCGACGGCCAGCACCAGGACACCGGCGGCAAGGTCGTGCACATGGCCCCCAAGACCACCTCCAGCATCGTCTCCAAGTCGATTTCCAAGGGGACGGGCCGCAGCAGCTACCGCGGTCTCTGCAAGGTCTACGACGGGGCGCGCGGCGCCCGCTCCAACGTCGAGTGCGACGCGCTCCTGATCGACGAGACATCGCGCACCGACACCTTCCCCTACATCGAAATCGACGAGCAGTCGGCCACGGTGGGGCACGAAGCCACGGTGAGCAAGGTGGGCGACGAGCAGCTCTTCTACCTCATGAGCCGCGGGATGAACGAGGCCGAGGCGATGGCGCTGATCGTGCGCGGCTTCATTGAGCCGATCGCCAAGGAGCTTCCCTTGGAGTACGCCGTGGAGCTGAATCGCTTGATCGAGCTGGAGATGGAGGGAAGCGTCGGGTGAGCCTCCAAACGCCTGTATCGTCTCCGCCCGGAGTCGGGATGGATGCCGCGCGAGCCGCTGGCAGGGGGGACCCCGCGTGGCTTCAAGGCCTTCGGGAAGAGGCCTGGCGGAGATACATGGAGACGCCGATGCCCTCCACGCGATCGGAGGAGTGGAGGTACACCGACATCGGCGCGCTCTTGGAGCTGAACGGCTTGGCGCGCGCGCCCGGGGAGCGGTGGGAGGCTGGGCCGCCGGAGAACGGCGCCGGAGGCATCCCCGCAGTCACGGCCGATGGCGACGCGCTTCTGGGGGCGGGCGGCGAGCTGACGTCTTTGCGCGCCGCCGCGCGCGAAGAGCTGCGGGGGGCGCGCGAGCATCTTGAATCCGGCGGACAGGCGGGAGCGAACGGGAAGTTCTCCGTTCTGAACGCCGCGCTCTGGACGGAGGGGGTGTACGCGCGGATCCCGGCGGGAGCGAACGTCGAAACGCCGGTTCGAATTCACAGGCGGCTTGCCCGCGCGGGAACGGTTTGCTTCCACCGGATCGTCGTCGTTGCGGAGGCCGGCAGTCGCTGCGTCCTGGTCGACGAGATCGAATCCAGCGACTTCGACGACGCCGCTTTTCTGCACAGCGAGGTGGAGATTCGCGCCGCGGAAGGCGCGAGCGTGCAGTACGCGTGCATCCAGAAGCTGGGGCGCGGTTGCGTCTCGCTCGCAAACCAGAAGACATCGGCGACGCGGGACGCGACGCTGGATACCCTGAACGTCGCGCTGGGCGCATCGGTCGCAAGGGTCGACTTGGGCGTCAAGCTGCTGGGACCCGGGGCCAGAAGCAACATGCTGGGCCTCTACTTTGCGGACGGAGACCAGCACCTGGACTTCAACACCAGCCAAGACCACGTGGCGCCGCGCGCCCACAGCGACCTGCTGTACAAGGGCGCCTTGGCGGGGCGTTCGCGGGGAATCTTCCGCGGCATTATTCGCGTGCGCAAAGGGGCGCAGCGGACGGACGCCTACCAGACGAATCGAAATCTCCTCCTTGGAGACGAAGCGAAGTCCGTCTCGCTCCCGAACCTTGAGATCGGGGCGGATGACGTCCGGTGCTCTCACGGAGCGACGGTGGGACAGCTGGACGAGGATGCGCTCTTTTACCTGATGAGCCGAGGGATGAGCCGCGAGGAAGCGCGGCGGCTGGTCGTTATTGGGTTCTTGGGGGAGGTGCTTGGGCGCGTTAAGCTTGCGTCGGTGGAGGAAGACGTGCTGCGGGCGATTCGCGCGAAGCTCAGGGCGTCAGCGCGGAAGGGAAGCGGCGCTGGCTAGCCAAGACGCGCCGTGGCGGGAAGCGGCGCTGGAGAGCGACGTTCCGGCGGAGGGGATGCTCGCGGTCGATACGGCGGAGGGGCCGGTCGTGCTTGCGCGCTGCGAGGGCCGAATCTGCGCCTTCCAAGACCGATGTTCGCACCAGAACTTTCCCCTTTCCGGGGGCGAGCTGGATGACTGCGAGGTGGAGTGTCCGTTTCACGGCGCCGTCTTCGACATCCGGACCGGCGAGGCGCTGGCGCTTCCCGCAGCCGCGCCGATTGCCGTCTACCAGGTCCGCGTCCAGGAAGGCCGCGTACTGCTGAAGCGCTGACGGCGAGATGGGACTGGACGCAGAGGCGCTCCGCCGAGACTTCCCCATCCTGAACCAGGAGGTGGACGGAAAGCCCTTGGTCTACCTGGACAGCGCGGCGTCCTCACAAAAGCCCCGCGCCGTCATCGACGCCGTAGCGCGGTACTACCTGCGGGACCACGCCAACGTCCACCGGGGCGTCCATGAGCTGGCGCGCCGCGCCACGCGCGCCTACGAAGAGAGCAGGCGGACGGTGGCTGCGTTCTTGGGCGCGGAGGATCCAAGCGAGCTGATCTTTACCCGCGGAGCCACGGAGTCGCTGAATCTCGCCGCGTACTCCCTCATGCACGACGGGATCTCCAAGGGAGACGAGATCATCATCTCCACGATGGAGCACCACTCCAACATCGTCCCGTGGCAGCTCGTTTCAGGGTGGACGGGGGCGCGCATTCGCTTCCTGGAGATCTCGGCGGAGGGCGAACTCGAGCTGGAGGGACTGGAGCGCCTTCTAAGGCCCCAGACCAAGGTGGTGGCGCTGTCCCACGTCTCGAATGCGCTTGGCACAATCAACCCCGTTCGGAAGATTGCCCGCCTGGTACGCGAGCGTTCCAGCGCCCGCTTTGTGGTGGACGGGGCCCAGGGCGCTCCTCATCTGCCCGTGGACATCGCGGAGCTGGGGTGCGACATGTACGCCTTCTCGGGCCACAAGATGTGCGGCCCCACCGGGATCGGCGGGCTTTGGGCGCGGCGGAAGCTGTTGGATGCCCTGCCGCCCTTTCATGGAGGCGGAGAGATGATTGAGCGGGTGAGGCGAAGCCGGTCCACCTTTGCGAAGCCGCCTCACAAGTTTGAAGCCGGCACGCCGAATATCGCGGGCGCGGTCGGACTAGCGAGGGCCGTGGAGTATCTGTCGGAGATTGGGCCTTCTTCGCTGCACGATCATGAGACTCGGCTGACCCGCCTTGCTCTGTCGCTGCTCTCCGAGATTGACGGACTGCGGGTCTTGGGGCCGTCGAGCGGTACGGAGCGCGCCGGCGTCGTTCCCTTTGTCGTGGACGGATTGGACGCGCAGGACATCGCGACCCTCTTGGACACCCAGGGGATCGCCGTACGAGCCGGTCACCACTGCGCGCAGCTGGTCGTGGACCGTTTCGGCGTGCCGGCGACGGTGCGCGCCTCCTTCTATCTCTACAACACTCTTGAAGAAGTCAGGCGCTTGGCCCAGGGCGTTCGGTCGGTCGTCCGAATGCTGCGCTGACCTTCAGGAAGCCGGAAAGCGGCGCAGTCGATGCGAACGCGCGAGCTCCATGGGCTACATTATCTCCTGACGAATCCGGTCCGAGACTCAAGGAGGCTGGGTGAAGAGCAAGAAACGCTGGGCGCCTCTTTTTGGCTTCGCGCTGCTTCTTGGATGCGCCGGAGAGGCGCCTCCGCAAGACGACCCCAACGTCTCCACGCAGTCGGGGCGCGACGAGATGACGACGGACGACTACGGGAATCTGGATCCGTCCGAGGTGGGCAACGTCATCTCTTGGACCCGGGGCATCAACAAGCAGAGCGGAGCCGAGGAGTCGATGCTGGCGGCGGTGCATGCGGAGGAGACGGACGCCTTCGGTCGCGTCGTCTTCACCTTCGAAGGGGGACTGCCGGGCTATCAGCTGGCGATTCAGTCGGGGCAGGATGGCCAGGAAGCGTGCCCGTCCGCCCTTGAAGACCCTTCTCCCGCGCGCCTTGCGATCCGTCTGGGCACCCAGCGCAGGAGCGCGGGCTTCGACATTGATGCCGCGGGATCCGTCGCGACCCCGTGCGGCGAGGCCATTTGGATCGTTGAACTGAGCCGGGCGGACGCGACCTTTCGAGTGATCGAGACGGCCGATTGGCGGCGCTTGGTCGTGGACTACCGCTACCCGTAACGAAGGCTCGAAGGCGGAAAGAGGGCGAGACTTCGGCCTGGCAGCGGCGCAGGCGCGGATTTGACGCCTGCGCTGCCGGCCGCCACGGCGCGCAATGCCGAACGTGGCCAGCGCGCGAACCGCCCGCCCGGAGGTCTTCCCTCTACGCCTTCGCGCTCTCGTTTCCCGGCTGGAGCAACACCTTGACCGCGCCGCTCCGGCCGTGATTTCGGGCGGCGCGCAGGGCGTCCACGTACTCTTCCAGCGGAAAGACGTGCGTGACCAACTCCGACAGCGGCGCGGGATCTTCGCTCATCTTCCGAAGAGCGAGCTCAAAGCTGTGGAGCTTCTCGCCCCGCCACTCCTCGCGGCCATAGCCGACGGAGCCCCGAACATCGACCTCCTTCGCCCAGAGAAAGGTGAGGTCCAGCTTCGAGACCTTCTTGGCGCATCCAAGAAGGGTGATTCGGCCTCTAGGGGCGATGAATCTAAAGGACTGGTCCAGCGAGGACTCAGTGCCCACGCAGTCGATGACGTGCCTGAACCCGCCTCCCGCGAACACCTCCGGGCCGATCATCGGCTGGTAGGCGCTTGCGCCGGTGCCGATCATCGCGGCGCGCGCCTCCGCGCCCGGAGCAAACGCGCAGTCGGCGCCCAGCTTGAGCGCGAGTCGCTGCTCATGCGATCGCTTGGCTTGCGCCATCAGCTCGCCTTCGTACCCTAGGACGCGCAGCGCCCAAATCGTCGCAAAGGCGATCATCCCGCTGCCGACAACGAGGACAGGCCCCGTCGAAGAGATCGCGCCGCTCCGGAGGACGCCGCGAACGCCAATCGCCAGCGGTTCGGTCAGCGCCGCGACCTTGTCGGGAACCTCCTCGGGCACCTTGAACAGCTGCCTCTGGTGGGCGACGACCTCCTCTCCCCAGCCGCCGGGGAGATCGCGGTGGTAGCCGATTGTGAGCCCGGGAGCGAGCGGCTGCGCCCCGTTCCGCGGCGCGCCTTCGTCGGCGGCCTTCTCGCAGGTGCCGTGCAGCCCTTCTCGGCAAGAGGCGCACCAAGCGCGCGGGAGATGTCCCCTCGCCTCGCAGTGAAGCATCGGATCGACCACGACGCGGGCCCCGAGCGCAAAACGGGCGCGGGGACCCGCCTCCTTGATGCGTCCAACGATCTCGTGGCCCAGCACCGCCGGAAAGGAGCCGAAAGGCTCCATGGCCGGGCTGGAGGCGAAGGAGATGTTGCCGAGATCGCTCCCGCAGATTCCGCAGTAAAGGACCTCTAGGCGCAGCCAATCCGGACCGGGAAGGGACGGACGCGGATGATCGACCAGCCGCAGCCCCGATGCCTTCCCCGTAACGAAGGCGTCAAAGGAGCCCAGGCTCTTGGCAAGCAGGTACCCCGGCGCCGTGACGCGGAATCGGACCGCGCGCATCTTCCCGCCTATCGCTTGGCGCGCGGGGCGCGCTCCGCGATTTGCGCGGCGAGGCGCCTGGCGTCCATTGACCCCAAGAGGAATGCGCCTCGTCCTTCAAGCTCCAAGCGCACGGCGGCGTTGCCGCGAATGGTCCATGCGGAAACGCCCTTGCCGAAGCGGATTCCCCAGCCGCCGAAGTCTCGGATCGGGCGATAAACGACCGCGCGCGCCTCGAGAATCGAATCGAAGGGAATGCGCTTCCTGACCAAGGGAAGCAGGCCGAAGGAGATCCTGAGCGCGGCGCGTTCCCGCCGGGTTTCCAGGCAGCCGAAGAGGGCGGTGATGAGGATCGGCGTCGCAAGTACGAGGAGAATCTCCCAGCCAAGGGCTGAGGAGCCGGACTCCGAAAGGCCGAACGCCGCAGCCAAGCAGGCGCCCCAAAGCAGAGCCATGACCCAGGGAGGCGCCCAGATGCGCTCAAGGAGTACTCCCGAGCTCATCAAGCGAGGCTTGAAAGGAACATGCGTAGCGTGCGATGAAGTGGGAGGCGCGGCAGGCAAGGCGCTTCGGGAAGTCGCCCGTGATGGGTCCCGGGCGCTGGCGCGAAGGGCGCACCGCCAAGGAATCTAATGGGCGGCGCGCAAGCGGCGCCGATGCGCGCGCCGCCAAGGGGCCGCCCCGCTCCAAGACGGGGCCGCTAAGGAGCTACTTGCCTGCCGTGCGTCAGCTTAGGCCGTCTTCCGGGGAGCGGGTCCGCGCTAGATCGCGCAGCATTTGGCGGGTATAGACCGGCACCATCGCCCGTCTCCAGCCTTCATCGACGGCGATATTCGCAAGGGGTCTGCACTGAGCTCCGGCCCGCTTTGCAAGTGCGCTCGCGACATGCTCGTCCAGGGCGCGACCCGCTGCGATCTTCCCCCAACCGGAGAGGACCTTCGGTCTGGCTCCAAGCGCGGAGACAACGCCCCGGATGCGCCGGACGGACCCATCCGCCCCGAAGCTGGCTGCCCCTGCGATCGACAGAAGGGGAAAGTCGATGGAGCGTCTAAGGCGGAGCTTTCGGTATGCGGAGCGAAGGCCGCGCTCATGGAGCGGGATCTCAATTCGAACGAGTACCTCGTCCGGCCGTCTTCGCGTGTTCCAGACGCCGTCCAGGATGAAGAAGGACGCAGCCGGGATCGTCCGCTCGCCGGCGGGGCCCGCCAGCCTGAGACTGGCCCCAAGCGCGATCAGCGCGGCGGGGGTGTCCGCCGAATGCGCGGCCACGCAGCGCTTGCCGACGCGCGTGACGTGGCAAAGCTCGCCGTCCTTCTTGAGGCAATACCCCAGCGATTTTCGCCAGAACTCCGTCTGGTTGTAGTAGGTGCAGCGGGTATCCAGGCAGACGTTTCCGCCAATCGTGCCCATGTTGCGAAGCTGAGGCCCCGCGACCAGTCCGGCGGCTTGAGCGAGAGCCCTCGCGCGGGCCCTAACCAGAGGGCTGCTCGCCACGTCCGCAAGCCGCTCGCCCGCGCCGATGAAAAGGACGCTCCCCTCGCCGCTCTCTTCAATGCGGATCCCGCGCAGCTCCCCGATTCCGGTGAGCGAGACCAAGCGCTTCGGCGAAAAGAGCCGGTGCTTGAGGTTCGGGAGCAGGTCGGTGCCTCCCGAGATCGGCATCGCTCGACCGGCGTCCTCTTGCAGCAGGCGAATCGCCCCGTCCAAGGAGCGGGGCCGGTGGTACGCGAAGGGCGGAAGACGAAGCACTTACCCTCCTCCTCCGTCTTCCAAGCGGCCGGTCGGCCTCGCCGCGATGATGCCGTCCTGGCCCTTGATCCGCAGGATGCGCTCCGCAAGGGGCAGTGCGCTGACCTCCACCGGAGAGTCCTCCAACGGAGCGTGAAGGAGGTGAAGACGACCGTCCCGCCAGATCGCGATTCCCGCGTGCGCGACATCCAAGCCGGCTACGGAGCTTGTGGCCGCAATGACATCTCCGTCCCTGATGCCGCGCTGCAGCTCCTTGATCCGATCTTGGGGAATGTAGACGCGGCCTTGCCTGCTCAATCGCTCCTCCGTCTCGCGGATTCGGCCTAAGACATCGGGCGCGGCAAGCGCGGGGTATGCGTTCGGGTGGCGCGACATGAAGTTGATCGGCGAGGAATCGACCACTCCCCCCAAGTCCCTTGTGACGTCTCGGAGAATGCCCTTCGCCTCGCCATCCCCAATCCACTCGCTGAAGTAGTGGAGCCGACTCGAGTATCCGTCCAGCCTTCCGCTCCGGTAGCGGATCCGCCGCAGCGTCTTGGAGTAGGCGTCGCGGACCGCTGCGGGGCGCTCCAGAGGGACATCGCCGCGGGATACCAATGCGATCGCCAGGACATGCTCCACCAGCGTGACGCAGTCGAAGGCGCGGAGATTCACGACGAGCCGCTCGGCGTCGGGCCTCTCCAAGAGACCGGCTCCGTAAGGGGCTCCCGCAAAGCGAAGACCAATCCGCGCGACCAGCGATCCAAAGTCCGGACTCTCTTCCTCGTCCAGCGCGCGCGCGGCAGCCGTCTCGCGAAGAACGATCTCCCAGTCTTGGGTCTCCTGGGGCGGAGCCGCTTCCAAGCGAGCGTTCGCGCCGGAGGACCCCGCCTCGCGACTGCTTATCGGGGCATCGCATCCTCCAGCCCCGATGAGCAGCGCCAGAGCGCCCGCCTTTGCAGCCGGGGCGGCGACCGCGCGGCGCGGCTTATTCGACCGGCCTTTCCCGGAGGAGGCCTTCCTTCGGATGGCGCGCCATACTCTGGGAGGCGAAAAGGGCAGGGAATTCACGCGCACCCCCACGGCGTCGTAAATCGCGTTGGCGATCGCGGGGATTGATGGATGCAGCGGACCTTCGCCCGCCTCCTTCGCGCCGTAGGGGCCTTCGGGGTCCAGCGACTCCACGATCAGGGAGCGGAGCTCGGGCGTGTCCATGGACGTGGGGATGCGGTAGTCCAGGAGGGACGGGGCGTCCAAGAGGCCCGCCTTTCCTTCGGACTCCGACTTGAAGACGTGCGCCTCCATGATCGCTTCCGCAAAGCCCATGTAGGCCGAGCCCTCCATCTGTCCCTCCACCAGCACGGGGTTAAGGGCGCGCCCGCAGTCGTGGGCGATCCAGATTCTCTGGACATTCACGAATCCGGTTTCGGGATCCACCTCCACCTCGGCGACGTGCGCGGTAAAGGAGTAGGCCGGAGATGCGCCGATGGTGGCGCCCCGGTAGCTCCCGTGTACATCCTTGGGGGTGTTGTAGGAGCCGGTGGCCCCGAGCGTTCCGAAGCGCGCCTCGGCAAGGTTAAAGGCCTTCCTGATCGGCATCCGGGTCCCGGTGTCTTTGCGATGAAGCGCAAAGCCCCCGGCAAGCAGCACCTCGCGCGCCGGGACCTCCCACTCCTCCCCCACGACCTTTTGGACCTTGCGTTTGATCCGGCGGGCCGCATGAATGCAGGCGTTTCCCAACATGAAGGTGACGCGGGAGGAGTATGCGCCCAGATCCACCGGCGTAAAGTCGGTGTCGCCCCGAAGCACCCGAACGTGCTCCAAGGGAACGCCGAGCTCTTCGGCCGCGATGTACGCCACCATTGAGTCCGCGCCCTGGCCAATCTCCGAAGCGCCCGAGAAGACGCTTACCCGACCGGATCGGTCTACGAGGATCTGCGCCCCGGACTGGGGCATCTCGTTGGGGTAGATCGGGTAGTTGGTGCCGGAGATGTAGGTGGATCCCGCTACGCCGACGCCCCGACCGTACGGCAGCCGGCGGCGCTTCAGCTTCCAGTCGCTTGCCCGCTCCACCGAGTCCAAACACTCGAGAAAGCCATTGGAGGTGATCCGAAGTTCATTGACGGTGCGGGCGTTCGATCCGATGAAGTTGCGCCGGCGAAGCTCAATGGGATCCATCCCGAGCTTCTCGGCGAGCATGTCGAGCTGCGCCTCCAGGGCGAAGCGCGGCTGGACCGATCCGTGGCCTCTCTTCGGGCCGCATGCGGGTTTGTTGGTGTAGGCTCGGGCGGAGTGGTAGCGGTAGGATCCCAGGGCGTAGGGCGCGGTGAGGAGCTGCCCCGAGTAGTAGGTCGTCACGAGCCCGAAGGAGGCGTACGCGCCCCCGTCCAAGACGATGTCCGCGTCGACCGCGACAATCGTCCCGTCCTTGTTCGCGCCGGTGCGGTACTTCATGTGAAAGGGGTGGCGGCCTCGGTGCGCGTAAAAGACCTCCTCGCGCGTATAGAGGATCTTGACGGGCCTTCCCGACTTCTCCGAGAGTTTGGCGACGCAAAATTCGAGATCGAAGGGCTCCGATTTTCCCCCGAAGGCGCCGCCCACCGGCGGCTGAATCACCCGCACGCGCGCAGGGTCCAGCTCCAGCACGCGCGCGAGCTCCCGGTGGAGATAGTGAGGCACCTGCGTTGAGGACCAGACGGTGAGGCGTCCGCCCGGCTCCGCGAGGCCGATGGCGCAGTGGGGCTCGATCGGAGCGTGCGTCGTGCCTTCGAAGAAGTAGTCGCCTTGGACGACGGCGTGCGCGCCCGAGAGGGCTTCCTCGACATCCCCGAACTCCATCTTTACGACCTTCGTGACGTTGCCGCTTCTCCCCTTCCGGGGCTCGTGGATCCAAGGGCCGCTCTTCCGAGCGATGGCTTCATGCGGATCGAAGAAGGCTCTGAGCGGTTCGTATTCGACGCGGATTTCGTCCAGGGCGCGGATCGCCGTGTCTTCGTCGATCGCCGCCACCGCCGCCACGGCGTCGCCGATATGGCGGACGCGATCCACGCAGAGCGCGCGCTCGTCGCGCGTCCAGGGGATGATGCCGTACTTCATAGGCATGTCGGCGCCCAGGACGACTGCGCGCACCCCCCTCATCGCTTCCGCGCGAGATGCGTCGATCTCTAGAATCCGAGCGTGGGCGTGGGGGCTTCTCAGGATCTTTCCGTGCAGCATCCCCGGAAGCGCGATGTCGTCCGTATAGCGCGCCCTTCCCGTCGCCTTGGCGAGTCCGTCCACCTTGCGCATCGGGCGTCCGATCACGGAAAGTCCCTCCGGCGCGCGGGTCATTCTCCGCTCCTTGCGGCAGCCGCCAAGACGGCGTCGTAGATCTTCTCGTATCCGGTGCACCTGCAGAGGTTGCCGGCGAGCGCGGCTTGCACCTCGCCGCGCGTCGGCTTTGGGTTGCGGTCCAGGAGCGCGGCGGCGGAGCAGAGAATTCCCGGAGTGCAGAAGCCGCACTGGGCGGCGCCGTTCTTGTCGAATTCGTCTTGAAGCGGGTGCGGGCCGTCAGCCGTCCCCAGACCTTCCACAGTGACGACGGCGCGCCCTTCGGCTTCCCAGACGGGCGTGATGCAGGAGAGGACGGGGCGTCCATCCAAGAGCACCGTGCAGGCGCCGCAGTCGCCCTTGTCGCACCCCTGCTTCGATCCGGTGAGCGCGAGCCCGTAGCGGAGCGTCTCCAAGAGGGTATAGTGCTCGGGGACGCCCGCGGCCCGCCTGTCGCCGTTGATCCTCAGCCGTACGATTCGCAACAGCCGTCTCCGGTAAAGAGTCGCATGACGGGCGGCGCGCCGCAGCAGCGAAAAGGCGCACCTTACATATCTATTAACTTTTTCACTGCGCAGGAGTTTCGCCGGGCCGAAAACTCCGTCCGGCTCCGTCGGTTTTTATCCGTCGCACTTAGCCAATTGGAAGCCTAGGATGCCCTATCCGGAGATGATGGTCGCGCCGATGCGCGAGGACTTGGTCAGGTTGGGGTTTCAGGAGCTGCGGACGCCCGAGGCGGTGGACCAGGCGATGGAAGCGATGGAGGGCACCGTTCTCGTGGCGGTGAACTCGATCTGCGGATGCGCCGCAGGCAACTTTCGCCCGGGCATCGCGGATTCCCTGTCGGGCGGAAAGAACCCGGACCACTTGGTGACGGTTTTCGCCGGGCAGGATGTCGGAGCGACGCAGCGAGCGAGGACCTTCTTGACCGGCTATCCTCCGTCTTCGCCCAGCGTTGCTCTGCTCAAGGACGGGGATGTCGTCTTCATGCTGGAGCGCTCCCGGATTGAGGGGCGTCCGCCCCGGATGATCGCGGAGGACCTTCAGGCGGCGTACGAGGAGCACTGCTAGCGGCTAGGCAGTCGGGGCGGGAAAGGTGAAGAAGATTGAGGCGCGACATGCCGAGTCCGACGATGTTGCGGAGCGCGAATATCGGGCCCGTAGGCGAATGGAGGAGGCCGACCGGTTGGCCGAACGGATTGTTCGCGGGCAGCGGAGCGCGGGCGAACTGGTCCGCGAGGGCTTCTACTTTGGCGTGGGCCTTCTCTGCCTTAGCATCCTGGTCGGGCTGGCCGGGGCTCTTCTCTTCGAGATCACGACGGCGAGTCGATAAGAGAATGGAGCGCGGTCCGGGGCCGGTCGATCTAAATCGAGTCTAGGCTCTTGGCCGTATACCTCGGCCTGTCGAAGCTTTTGCGCAGGCTAGGTCGGACCTCGGGCCGCCTATGGCCCAAGCCGATGCCCAATGATCGCCCGGCATCCCAACTGACTCTAGCCAGCGGCCAAGGCGTGGACGATGCGTGTCCGCGCTCCGGTTAGTTTGACCTTCGCGAGATGATCCATGCGCGCCGGTTTCGCTGATCGTGCCAGGCGGCCGACTGAAGCCATCGCCGGAGAGCGGCGGGCGAGGACGGGTCCGAAGGCGGGTCGGCGGCCTTCCCTCTGGCCTCTTGGAGCGGCATATTGCTGGAACACAGGCAGGGCCTGTCCTGTATTGACATCTTTGCGCCCGAGCGACTTGAGCAGCTCGCCTCCGTTGCGTTAGATAGAGCATGCGCGGCATCAGGACCACTCCGCGCAGCGTAACCAAAACGACGAAGTCGGGATAGATGAACTGGACATACGCAGGCAACGTGTTGGTGACGGTGGGTGGCGTGCTTAGCACCGTGTGGGTTCTTGGACGCATCCTTCGCCCGTGGATGCGCGACGAGGCGGCGAAGGCTACCGAAGCACTGTACAAGCGCTTGAAGGACAACGAGTTTCGTTACTTGGACCAGGCCGTTCAGGCAGTCCGCGAAGACATGAAGAGCATGCGCGAAGACATGAAGAGCATGGAAGCCAAGCTGGGCGACCGGATCGAGCGATCCGAGGAAAGGCTGGGTGATCGGATTGAGCGATCCGAGACTAGGCTCATGGCCGCGTTAACTCGACTTGTCGAACCTATCGCTCAAGCTAGGTCGGACCTCGCGCCGCTTAAGGCCCAAGCTGATGCCCAATGATCGCTGGCGTCCCAACTGACCTTGGCCAGCGGCCAAGGTGCGGGAGATGGGTGCCCGCGCTTCGGCTAGGCCTAGGTCTAGAATCTGATCGCTGGGGCTAAATACGCCCGCCGCGCGAGGACGAATACCGGGTGAACTCCGTGGCCCTCCCAGATTCGTCCGTCTTTCCTAGGCCGGTAGAGGCGGGAAGAGGTGCTTGAACGGGCGCGAGTCGGCGATACTTGCGACGCCGGCGGTGGGAGGTTCCCTCTAGTGTGTATGAACGCGGCTGCGCCCTTCGTAGCCAAAGCAGCGGAGTACAGAGCAGTCGACCGCGAATTCCCCTGCTAGATGAACTTGCGTCAGGACTTCCTCTTCGAGAGGAGCCGATCCAAGGAGAAGCGCCCTCCCCCTTTGGCGAAGAAGTAGAGCCAGACGAAGGAGTACAGGGCGGCCAATTCGCCTTGATTTTGGATAGGCCAAAAGCCTTGCGGGGCGTGCGCACGGAAGTAGGCGACGGCCATCAAGCCCGAGAGGATAAAGCCGACCGGGCGAGTGAAGAGGCCCAAGATCATGAGGGCGCCGCCAAAGGTCTCCAGGACTCCCGCCGCGCCAAAGGCTGATAGAAGCTCCACCGGATGGTTAGGACTCTCAGAGAGCCACCCAAAGAGCTTCTGGACGCCATGCTGCATGAAAAGGAACCCGGCAACGATGCGAAGCGCGTTGTGGGCTGGCTCCAGAGTCTTGTCGGCAAATGTGCGAAGGACGGATTTCATCAATGGTTCCTCGGTCGGAGAGCTGGTGTCCGCAGGGATTCCTTATTCTCACCGCAAGGTAGATTCCGAAAGCGCCGCCCGCCAGTCAGCGTTTGCGCCTCCAAAGTCTGGTAAGCGAAGCGCGTCCGAGTCGGGTCTCGATCAGACATCGCGGGGCCGATGCCGCGCTATCTGCCTCTGTACAGCCTCCGGTGCAGCCGCTTCTCTTTTCGGATTCGTCTTCTCGCCGCGCGCGCGGACTCTCCAATATGCCGCTCGCGCACCTCGACCGACCCAAAGACGGCCGCTCCGTCGACCAGAAGGCGCGGAGTCGCGTCGTCGCTGGGCGGCCGCGCCGGCGGATCCATTTCGAAGGACCCAAGGATGCTTGACCCCAAGCACTCGACGTAGAAGCCGGGCGGCACGATGATCTCGACGGTGCCGAAGACCGCGATGGCTCGGATGGCGCTCTCCCCCGGCGGAAGATTCGCCTCCCGCAGGTCCAGTACGGACGACCCGAACACGGCGGTTGTCGTCGTCTCCCGGGGCGCGGTCCAGGCGCCTTTGCGGGCCGCCTCGCCGAAGATCGCGAGAATGTGGTTGGAGCGTTCGCTGCGCAGGAGCGCGGCCTTGCCCCGGGCTCGCTCGAACTCGGCGGACTCCGGCTTCGCCCTGATGCCGGAAGCGCCGCCGGGGCGAGCAAGTCCGGCGAGCGCGCGTCTCAGATCCCGCGGTCCCTTGGCTGCTTGGGCGAGGTCAAGCCTCCGCTGGTACTCCTCCTCCGATATCATCCCTGCGCGGTAACAGTTGGCCAGAGCGGATCTGACCCGATCACGCGGCAATCCAGAGGGTCGACCCGATTCTTCGCTCAACGAACTACTCTCCGGCGGGATTGGATCAGACCTCCACGACTTTGTCGCCGCACTGCTTGCAGAACCTGGCGTCGGTATCGTGATCCAGCGAATGGCAGCCATTGCAGATCCTGGCGCCGCCGGACTCTAGCGCTTTGGCCTCTTTGTCCGCGGGCCGGATCGCAACTCCTCTGCCCCGGGTCAGCTCCGCGCTCACAATTCCCGTGGGCACGGCGATGAGCCCGTACCCCAAGAGCATGATCACGGTGGCGAGGAGCTTTCCGGGGAAGGTCTGCGGCGTAATGTCCCCGAACCCCACCGTCGTCAGGGTCACGACGGCCCAGTATACCGAGTCCGGGATGGAGGTGAAGCACTGATCGAGAGCTTCTTGTCCCTCAACCGCCGGAGCGGCTTCGGCAGCCGGTACAGCCCCCGAAGGCGGCTCGTCCGCTGTCGCAACCCCGTTTCGGCAAGAGCTGCCCTCGATCAGGAACATCAGCGATCCCAGCACCACCACGAGCGAGATGACCCAGACCAGGAAGACCGTAATGCGGTGGCGGCTGGCGACCAACGCTCGCCGAAGCGTGTGCGCCTCCCCCATGAAATTCACCAAGCTGAGCACGCCGAAAATGCGCAGCAGCCGAAGGACCCGCACGATCGACAGAATCTGGGTGCCGGGAGCGAAGAGGCTGAGGTAGGTCGGGATGATCGTGAGAAGGTCGACCATCCCGAAGAAGCTGGTAGCGTACTTGGCCCGCGAACGCACCACCGAAAGCCGAGCGATGTACTCAATCGTGAAGACGACCGTAAAGAACCACTCGACGGCGTACAGCGTGCTCCCGTGCCTCCGATCGATGGAGGGCACGGACTCCAGCATGATGATCGCGACGCTGGCGAGGATGACCAGAATCAGCGCCACGTCGAAGGTCTTGGCCCAGCCGCTGTCGACGCCGAAGATGATGTCGTGAAGATCCCGCCGCCACTTAGGGCCCCCGCGCGGTCGATTCGGCGGGGGTACGATCACGGCTCTTCCGTGACCGGGACAACCCCCGAGGGACAGGCGATCCCGGTGCCTCCGATTCCGCAGTAGCCGCCCGGGTTCTTTGCCAAGTACTGTTGGTGATACTCTTCGGCGTAGTAGAACTCGCCGGCCCGGGAGATCTCGGTCGTGATCCTTCCAAGCCCGGCCTCGCTGATCGCCTTCTGATAGCGGATGCGCGACGCATGGGCCGCGCGATGCTGAAAGTCGCCCACGCACTGAATGAGCGAGCGATACTGCGTGCCGACGTCTCCTCCCTGCCTCATCCCCTGCGTCGGGTTGTGATGCTCCCAGAACGCGGCCAAGAGCGTTTCGTAGGAGATCTCATCTCCGTCGAAGACGACCAGCGCCATCTCGGCGTGCCCGGTCAGCCCCGTGCACACCTCGCGGTAGGTGGGATTCGGGGTGCTGCCGCCCTGATAGCCGACCGCCGTGCTGTACACTCCGGGCAATTCCCAGAATATTCGCTCCGCGCCCCAGAAACACCCCATCCCGAAGTAGGCGCGCTGAAGACGGCGGGGGAACGGGGGCTGAATCGGCGTGCCAAGCACGGCGTGCGTACCGGATATTTTGACTCGCTCCTCGCGTCCGGCAAGAGAATCTTGGGCGCGAGGCAGCACCAGTCGTTTCCTCCGGTCCCACATCTAACGGCTTGCTCTCATGCGCAAAGCTGCGCATTCAAAAAATAATGCTCTCTCCGCGCGGCGCAGCGCAAACGTCGCTCTTCCCGCGTCGCTTCGGGGCAGCGTGCTTTCGAGGCAAGCCTCGCGCGCGCAGCGAAATGTTCCGACAGGAGATAGGGCAAATCCATGAAGTGGATACGTAATCCCAAGGCGGGTTCATGCGCTGCGATCTCTCGGGAAGAGGCGGCGGTCCGGCGGGGCGCGGGTCGGAGGCGGGCTTTTCGGGCGATCCGGGCTTGGCCGGAGTACGAGGCGACGCCGCTCTTGTCTCTGGATGACGCAGCTCAGGCCGCAAGGGTGGGCTCCCTTTGGGTCAAAGACGAATCCCGCCGCTTCGGCCTTGGGAGCTTCAAGGGTCTGGGCGCGGCCTACGGCGTCCAGAAGGCGTTGGAGGGACTTAAGGCGCCGCTCCGTACCGTGGCGTGCGCGACGGAGGGAAATCATGGAGCGGGCGTGGCGTGGGGCGCCGCTCGGCTTGGCGCCAAGGCGGTGGTGTTTCTCCCCAGCCGCGTTTCGCGGGAAAGAGCGCGAGCGATCCAAAGTCTGGGCGCCCGCGTGGTTTGGGTCAATGGCGAATATGACGACGCGGTCGCGCTTGCCGCCTCGACAGCCGAAGAGCGAGGGTGGATCGTGGTCTCGGATACCGCCTACGCGGGGTACATGGAGCTGCCGGCTGCGATCATGCAGGGCTATGCCGTGCTGGCGAGCGAGGCGCTGAATGAGCTTCCGGAGCCTCCCACGCACGTATTCGTCCAAGCCGGCGTCGGTGGCTTCGCGGCGTCGGCGCTGGCCTACATCGCTGAGGTTCTTGGAGGGGACCGTCCGACGGGGGTTGTGGTGGAGCCCTCCGCTGCGGACTGCCTCTTTCAGAGCGCCCGACAAGGCCGGCCGTCTCCCGCGTCCGGCGACCTCAAGACGGTCATGGGCCGCCTTGGCTGCCGCTACCCGTCGCTGCTCGCGTGGCCGATCCTCGAGAGTCGCGCGGACTTCTTCATGACGATCTCGGATGCTCCGATTGCTCCACTGATGCGCAGCGCAAGGCGAGGCGAGCTTGGGTCCGCCTTCGACGGCGGAGAGTCAGGCGTGGCCGGACTAGCGGGAGCCTTGGAGGCGGCGGCGTTGGATGGCCTAAGGACCGAAATGGGGCTGGACGAAAGCGCGCGCGTTCTCGTCTTTAATACGGAAGGCGCGCTCCGCCCCACCTGATCCATCATTCCCTCTTCCGCGGCTGCGGAGAAGGGTAGGGGAGGCCCTCCGGCCCGCTACTCCGAGGCGTTCTCGGGCTCTTCCCCGGCGCGATCAGCTTCGAGCTCGGAGGCATCCTCCTCGTCCGCCTCCGGGCTTTCATCCGGGGCGTCGATGTCCTCTTCGTCCGCATCCTCCGAGGTCCCTGCCTCCACGTCGTCCGCGCCGTCTTCGGAAGCATCGTTCTCGTCCGAAGAATCAGTCTGCTCGACTTCTTCCGCCTCGGCCGGCAGCTCTTCGACATCCTCGTCCGCGTCAGGCGCATCCTCGCCTTCCGCCGCGACCGCGCTGTCGTCGGCAGCCTCGGACTCCATTTCCTCGGACTTCACGTCCGACTCCGCCTCTTCATCTTCCGCCATGGCATCGGGCTCGGCCTCAGTCTCGACATCGGCATTGACGTCGGGCTCAGCGTCGACATCGGCCTCGACATCGGCCTCCGGCGCATCTTCGGGCGTCTCCTCCTCGTCCTGGGCGGCCTCGTCCTCCTCCTCAATCGGCGCCTCCGCTTCTTCCGTCTCTTCCGGCGCCAGAGACTGCTCCACCGCCGCCATGACGGCTTCGCCTCCCGCGATCAACACCTCTTCCAGCCACTCGCGGTACCGCTGCAGCGTGGCGTCGACCGGTTCGTTCCACTGAAAGCGGAACGGCGCTTCAGCTAACGGCGTGATGTTGCTGACCGGCTTTCCCTGTTCCTTGCGAAACGCGCATGCCGTGGCGACCAACACCCCTTGGAACGACGGACCCAGCCCGTGAATATGAACTAGGATCTCGTGCCTGGAGACCGTCTTCGCCACCAGCCTGACCCATGCATTGTGCGCGGCCAAGTCGGGCAGGTAGCCCATGGCCCTGGCGTTGTCCATGATCTGAAACCGAAACCACTCCTGGTTTCGGGGGTTGTCCGCCCCAACAAAGAAGGAAAAGCGCTCGCCGGGAAGCGTCATGGGGCCCAAGGAGTCCCGGAGCATCTTCTCCAGCTGACGGAGATACTCTTCGGTCGTCGTCCGCACGTCCTGAGCCGAAATCTTGACTCGGTCCCACCGCTTCTCCTGTTCGGCCTTGCGTTTGGCGAACAGCCCGCGAAGACTGCCCACGATCTTGTTCACGCCGGCCAGCTCGTGCTTCCCCGACGGGGTACTCGCAGTCTCTTGCGTCTCTACTTCGCTCGCGTCCAGATCGTCGCGCGGGATCATTCTCGGCGCACCTCTGATTTCGTCCTTATCCATGCGACCCTCCAATGGCCTGAAGTTCATGTGGTTTCCTTCCAAAATCCAAGCGTAAAGATAACGCTGCCGGCAAAACGTCCTTGCCGGGACGTGCGCTTCGCATTTCCCGACAGCACGACATGAGCGTCGCGGACCGCCATTCACGGCGGATCCAGGCGGCCCTCCGCGTCAGACGGGCCCGCGCTTCACGCGTTTCTTGCCGCCGGCCTGAACCGACGCGATTCTGCATAGCAAGCAAGACCTCACCTCGACAGACGCGGAGAATGCCCAATGACGACGGTTCATGCACTCGTCCTCGCGGCGCTCGCCGGCGCCGCCCAGCCCCAAGAGCCCAGAGCCCGCCAGCTAGGCGTTCCGTTCGAGGGCGACCCCGGCCCCTTAAACGCCATTACCGACATCGCGGGGATCGAAGTGGGACACGTGACCCTCATTCGAGGAGAGAGCGGGGCTCGCGCTGTGCGGACGGGCGTGACGGCAGTATGGCCCAGGGGCAAGGGCGATCCCTACCCGGTGTACGCCGGCTGGTTCTCTCTGAACGGGAACGGCGAAATGACCGGTACGACGTGGGTCAAGGAATCCGGCCTGCTTGAGGGGCCGATCATGATCACGAACACCCTCAGCGTAGGGATTGTGCACCACGCGGTCATCCGCTGGGGAGTTCGCAAGGCTCGGGAGGCCCCGGCGGGGCGATGGCTGGCTGCGCTCCCCGTCGTCGCGGAGACGTGGGACGGCAGACTGAACGACATCTTCGGACAGCACGTGACGGAGGAGGACGCGATGGCGGCGATGGAAGAGGCGCGCTCCGGCCGGGTGCCCGAAGGAAACGTCGGAGGAGGGACTGGAATGGTCTGCCATCGCTTCAAGGGCGGAATTGGCACTGCTTCCCGTACGGTGGCGGTCGCGGGGATGCGGTACGCGGTGGGCGTGCTCCTGCAATGCAACTACGGAAGCCGCGAGACGCTTAGGATCGCCGGGGCGCCCGTGGGCAGAGAGATCTCAGATCTGATGCCGACGGCGCCGGAGGAGGCTGCAGGCGCCAGGGAGAGCCCGTGGATCGGTCGCGACGGCTCGATCATCGTGGTCGTAGCAACCGACGCGCCGATGCTGCCTCATCAGCTGGAGCGAATGGGGCGCAGGGTTTCTCTGGGGTTGGGGCGAGCGGGAAGCGTCTCTTCAAACAGCTCCGGGGACATCTTCGTCGCCTTCTCCACCGCAAACAGGGAGGCGGCGGCTGAACAAGAGGGAGTCGGGTCCATGCGCGCGCTGGCAAACGACCGCCTGACGCCTCTGTTCGAAGCGGCGGTGCAGGCCACGGAAGAGGCGGTGGTCAACGCCTTGATCGCGGCCCGCACCATGACGGGCGCGCAAGGAGTCACTGTCCACGCTCTTCCGCACGACCGGCTTCGGCAGACGCTCCGGAAGTACAATCGACTTGTCGGATCGTGACCTTCGCGTGAGCGGGTCAGGCCTTTGTCGCGGACATCAATTGACGTAACGGCTGAGGGAGCGTCGACGGCATTTTTTATCGGAATCTCGGTCGAATCAGGCTCGGCGGGCGGGGATATCCCGCCAGTATATCCGCGCGGGGCCGATCTCAGGAGCCGGATGCGTCCGTACCGCGAACGCGAGCATTTCGCTTCGCGTCCCGCGTGTAGTGCAGGTCGTTCCAGCGGTTGCCGTCGAAGCTCGCGTCCTCTTCGGCCTCGAAGTCGACGAGCGCGCCTCCTCCGCTTCCGGGGTACCCCCAGAACCACGGAAAGTCCTCTCTGGGGCGCGGCTCCTCCGGCTCCTTCCCCCGGTCCTTTCCCCACTTGACGTTGGGCTTCCAGCGCAGAACGCCCGCGCCCTTGCGGCCGCCCTTGCGCAGCTCGGCCATCATGAACGGGCGAATGTTGAGGCGCGCGCCGTCGTCCGAATCGGGATCCCAGCCCATGGCTTGGGCGTAGAGCGGCTTCCAGCGGACGAATAGATCGCAGGGCGGCTCTCCCTCCAAGATGCGCTTGAGCGCCGCCTGAAGGTCCAAGGCGCGCTCCAAGCGGGCGTCCGCGCCCGGGGCGCCGTCGCTCTGCTCCGCCCGCTGCCTGAGGATCCAGTCGTGCAGATAGGCGAAGGCTAGGGACTCCAAGGTGCGCCTGCCTTCGCCGCCCGGACCCGCGAGCTTGTGGTAGTTGACGAGCGCGTGAAAGCCGTCCCTGCGACCGTCCCACACGTGCCAGACGAAGGGGCGGTGATGGAAGAGCTTGCAGTGTTCGCTAAAGTAATAATCACGTAGCCATTCGTGCAAGCTGGGGGGGGGGGGGGGGCAGCGGCGATAGAGATGCCGCGATCAGCCGTCGCTCGACGGCGGCGGACCACTCGCCCCCGTAGGCCCTTGCGAGCAGCTTCCTCAGCCGGTCCTCCGCGCTGCGCTCTCCCCGAGCGGAAGAGAGGCAGACGATGCCGTCCGCGTCGGCCAAGTCGTCGTACCTGGAGACTCCTTCGACGAGGGCTCGCTGCTCGGGCGCCAGCCGCATTGCGGGATCGTCCTCCGCGGGCCATCGGTATCCCAGCAGCCTTGCGACGGCGACTTGGAGCACGGTCTTGTCGAAGCGGAGCGGGCCATGGGCCGTGCGCTTCGTCTCTTCGTCCCAGACGACGCTGCGGCAGGGGTCGCCGTGGAAGATCCACTGCGTGGGATCGTCGGAGTAGGGTTCGGGGAGGCCGTTGGGGTAGCGCTCCTCGGCGACCTTGGTCCAGCGCTCGCGGTCGAAGGGGACCTTGACCAGCGTGGCGTTGGTGACCTTAATCGCCTGATCGATCTCCCGGACGGCGGCGGCGTACTCCGGCGAAGAGCAGAACGCCCAGACTGCGGGAAGAAGATCGGGGCCCAGAGGACCCAGCACGGCCGTGTTGTTGTCGAACTTCTCGCCGGTGTAGCGGGTGACGGGGAGCGAGCCCATCGAGGAAACCGCGATGCCTTCGCGTGCCCAAGCTCGACGCCCCACGTATATGTACTGCTTTGCAGATGCCAAAGAAGATTCTTCGCGACCCCTCGATTCCATACCGTGGAGCGAAAGAACGTGTTCTCGCCCGGCGAAGTCCGTATTATGTTTGACTGTACTCTGTTGAAAAACCCAGACGTTCTTATCATCTAGGTCGAATGATAATTCCCAATGATACCTACCAAAGCAATGGTAATCAAAGGTGCAAATGCCCTTGTGGCTTGAAGTGTACAATTCCAACAAGCCGTTGTTTTTCAAAGCTCTCGGCGTGACGACCGAATTCGGATTCCGAAGCTGACTGGCCTGCAATGACCTTGCTACTTCTACTCCACTCGCTAGCAGTCGCGCTTTCTCATATGAGCGGATCGGCGGTTGTCCCCAAGGCGACGACACATCCACCCCGGCCATTGTCGAATCTTGCGATGGAAGATCTGCCGAGAAAATTGCAAGCGCAATGTTCTGGTCCCACATCGGCGTTTCGAATGCCTTTGTTCCCAATCTGGCCACCATGTTCCACGTGCGTTTCTTCAATAGCCGTTCACGCAGTTTCCGATACGACTTTAGAAGTAGCCAGTTCTGAGGTGTCACCAGTGCCTGCGTGCCGTGGTTGCCCAACCAGCCAAAAGCACGCAACACATAAACTGCGGCCAAATCGCCCTTTGCATCGTCATAGTACCTCTCGATAAAATCACGCAACAAAGCACTTTGTTTGCCTCCTGTCAGAAACGGCACGTTAGTAATCACCAGCACATAGCATTGCTGCAAGATCTCAGCTGCCCTCGCCATTCCTTCTGCCGCCACTTTACGCTCACTACGAAGCCCAGTGTTACCTTCGGTATCAAGTGCGGCATCGAGCAACTCATGTAGCTCGCCAAAGCCTGCTCGCAATAAATCACTTTCTTCAGTCCTTGGATCAATAAGGGATCCCAGCGTACGTGCTTGACGGAACAAACGGTAAAGATGACGCACGCCTTCTTCGAGGCGTGCGTGTTGCGTGTTGCGTGTGTGGCTATCACTAAAATCTCTGGCCAGGCGCACCCAATCACTTTCGCTATCTTCAGGCCCGATGCCACTGCATGCGACGTTGAGACGCGGGAGCGCGATCCACGTGCCTGCCAGACGCCATGCTGACATCGCCACGTTGAAGGCAGCGATTTGAGCGCAGCGCGGGTCGATTTCTAATCCAAAAAGATTGTCGCGCAGCGCGGCCCGGACGGCTTCCTTGACCGAAAGACACTCTTCCTCCATGCGCAGCCGCGCCAAGAGCTCGAGAATCTCTACCAAGAAATGGCCGCTTCCGCAGCACGGATCGAGAACCCGGATCTCGCGCGCAGTACGAGGCCAATCGGAAAAGTCCCCGGCGGCGGGACGCCAAGGACCAGCGTTCCGCTCTTCGCCTTCCGCCGAATCCGCCTCTTCGTCCTCCGCCCCGGTCCTAACGAAGCGCAGATACTCGAAGTCGTAGCCGCCGGCCGCCGCAAGCCGCATTGTCTCCCGCAGCGCGGCTTCGCCCGGGGCCGAATTCGCCAGCCCCGGCTCCGCCGCGAGCATCTTGCCCGCTCGCCAAGCGCCGATGGTGTTGTGCAGGAGGAAGAGCACCATGTACCGCTCGGTGAAGAGCTGGGTTACTGCGGGGAGCTCGTCGGCGCCGATCTTCACGCCGCTCTTGTTGATGCGGTCCTTTTCCTTGGCGCGCCAATACTGGTAGGTCCACCCGAGCGAGTCGCGGGCCGTGAACACCTCGCCCGGAAGCGACTCGAGGAGCTTTTCCAGCTCTTGGTTGGACTCCGGCGACAGGGAGAGCGAAAACACCGGATCGCCGGCGGGGAAGACTTCGGGGAGCAACTCTCCAGCCCATTCGCCGGCGAGCTCCCACGGACTTCGGCCCTCTTCGCGCGCGAGCGCCCGGCAGTCCTTGATCGAGACGGCGACCCCGTGTCCCGGCGCGATCAGCAGCCGATTCTCCGCGAGAAACCGAGCGAAGAGCATTCGGTGCCAGTGGGCGTAGGCTACTTCCTGAACCAGATGCTCAACCTGCTGGGCGCCGTCGCGTTTGCGCCGATCCCCGGCCTGACGACCTCTGCTGCGAAGCCGATTGCGCAGCGTTCTCTCGCCGGCTGACATGTGGGCGTGGGGACTGGCTGCACCAACAGCCAGCACGTCCAGAGCCTCAGCCGCCCCCTCTTCGGCTACCTCCCGCGCCGCCTGAATGACCCGGCCAAGAACCTTGCGCAGACCCTTCGGCAGGGAGCGGTTGCCATCGACTGCAGCTGGGTCAACGCTCAACTCGGTTTCTCGCGCGTTCGTGTCAGGCAGCCGGACCCTACGTCGCTCTCGCGTCCAGATCGTGCTCGCGACTTCGATTCAAGGAAGCCTCGCGGGTCGCTCCAGCGGTTGCCGTCCGCGTCGAAGTGGCTGCGCCGCGGCTGCCGGGCGCCCCATCTCACTTTGCCGGAGAAACCGCATACCGACGAAGCGTGCTCATAACGGTTTCCCGGCCCAGGCGCATTCGTCGACTGTCCAGCAAGTAGGAGAAGACGAAGCCGGCGCCGAGCATCAGGATCCCGATCAGGAAGCAGTACATCACCGCGCGGTCGGGATAGGTGTCTTTCAGGTACCCGACGTACATCGGACCGACGATGCCCGCCGCGGCCCAGGCCGTAAGCACCGCGCCGTAAATCTTGGACATGTTCTTCGATCCGAAGACATCTACGATGAAGGACGGCATCGTCGCGAAGCCTCCGCCGAAGCACAAGAGCACGTAGCAGACGAGCGCCGAAAACACCCAGGGATTCGTCTCGGTCAGGAGCACGCCGAATACCACCATCTGGCTAGCCAAGAGGATGCGAAAAACGCCAACCCGGCCTAGGCGATCCGAGATCAGCCCCCAGAAGAGTCGTCCTACTCCGTTACAGAGCGAGCTTGCCGCAATCAGCGTGGCGCCATACTCCGCGAGGCGAGCCGGACTGACTGACGGGTCCGCCAAGCCCCATACCTCCTGCAAGAGCTCGGACTGGAAGCTGATCACCGAAATGCCGGCGGCGATGTTGAAGAAGAAGACGATCCACATGATGCCGAACTGCGCGGTGCGCAGGTAGGGAGCGGCCGGTTCCGCGGGTCTTGGCTTGGGCGACCGCGCCGGAGGCTTGGGTTTGCGCGGCTCGCGCGCGGCGCGATCGGGATCGCTCAGCGCCAAGCTGCTGGGGATGAGAACGCAAGCGAAGAGGATCCCCAGCCACATAAAGACGAGCTGCAGGTCTCCCGCTGCCCGAACCACCAAGAACGGCGCAAGCACCTTGCTCAGCAGGAATGCGCCCACGCCGAAACCCATGACCACGATGCCGGTGACCAGACCCTTGCGCTCCGAGTACCACTTTGCCGCAGTGGCGACGGGCGTGACGTATCCCATTCCGATCCCGGCGCCGCCCAAGACCCCGTAGCCGAGATAGAAAAGCCAAGTGGAGTCCATCGACAGGGCAAGGCTTGCGACCAGGTAGCCGCCCGAAAAAAGCGCGCTGCCCGTCACCGCCAGCGCCTTTGGTCCGAGCTTGGGCAGCGCTTGGCCTGCAAGCGCCGCCGACACGCCCAAGCAGAAGATCGTAATGCTGAATGCGGCGGCTCCTTGGCTGAAGCTCCACCCGAAGTCGCGCACCAACATCGTCTGGAAGAAGCTCCAAGCGTACACCGTCCCCAAGCAAAGCTGGAGCAGCGTGCAAAATACGACGATGATGCTCCGGGGTAGTCTCATGGCAGGCAATCCGCGGGAGCTAAGCGGCGGACCCGGGGTCCCGAGTCCCGGTACTCCCCTCGCCGCGGCCTGCGGCGTGGCTCATGAGGCGAGCCATGTCCCCGATTTCGTCTTTTCTTCCCAAGACTTCGTTTCGGGACGCGGCGCTGTCGCCCTTCGCCAACTGCACGACATAGCTCAACAAGCCTTCCAGCGGTTTGGAGGTCGACTTTACCAGCCAGATCAAGGCCAGCACGCCTCCCACCAGAATGATGCAGAGCAGGTAGACCTGTTGTCCCACGGCGCGTTGAATCCTCAGCGCCAAGAGCTCCGTGTCCATTCCAACGCGCACCGTGCCCGCCACGCCGGACAGGATCGGGCTGCCTACTTCAACGAACTCCCCCAGCCCGGGCAGGGTCCGCTCCACTGGGTCGGTGACCGTCGGATCGCTGGCGAGAATCTCCTCGGGGATTCCGGGCACGAAGGTGTGCGCGAGAAACTCCCCGGTGTCGCTGACGATATAGATGTAGCGGATGCTCTCGATCTCCACGAACTGATCGATCAGCGACTGCAGGGTAGCCAGGTTTCTGTTGAGCAGGATGTCCACGCTGGCGTCGGCGATGTTCTTGGCGATGTTGGCGCTGTTGCCGACGTATTCGGTCTCAAGCTCTCTGGAGACGGTCCGGATGGAGAGAAGGGCCAAAAGGAGCACGACGATCGCAAAGAGAGCGAAGGAGCCGAACCTGAGCTTGCGGAACAGCCGGTCGATCTTCATGGCGCGCCGAATCTGGCTTCCCAGTCCGTGAGCGGGACGAAACGACCGTCCTCCGGAACCGTGTAGTAGACACGGTCCAGACCTTGTCGGCGGCTAGGGCCAAAGGAGACCCGCTCCCCGACGCCGAGATCGAAGTCCCGGACCTGAAAGACCGCTTCTTCAATCCGCGCGCGGTCCGGCGCTCCTTGGATTCGCGCGAGGATCTCGGTAATCAACTTTGCGTTCAGGAACCCCTCCAGGCTGACAAAGCTCTCCGGGAAGGGCTCATAGGGCTCTCCCGGGACAATGCGCGCAACCTCGGTCTCCGCCGGAGCCGGGGGGTCGTGCAGCGCCATCAGCTCGCGGTACTCCCGCACCGCTGGGAGAGAAGTATCCTCGTAGCTGGGCACGACCTGCGAATTCACGAGAAACCGGGTGTGCGCATCCGGGTCGGCGCGGCCCTCGCGCATCAATGCCAAGAGGTTCTCGCTGCCCACGAAGGAAACGTTGGCGACCGGGACGCGAAGCCCTAGATCGACCGCGTCCCGGGCAAAGGCGGCGCATGCGGCGTAGGCCCCGATGCAGATTACCGCGTCGGGCGACTGCGCTTGGAGGATTTCAACTTGGCGCCTCATGCTCGCGGCGAATTGGGTGCCTCGCCGGTAGGTGGCTTCGCCGGCCAAGGTCTCGCCGTGCGCGGCCAAGGCCTCGCGCACCCCCGCCCAGCCGCTGCGACCGTAGGCGTCGTTCTGGTAGAACACCGCCACGCGCCGACGCCCGATGCTCATGAAGTTGTCGACCAGTCCGGCAGTTTCTTGTCCGTAGGAGGCGCGCAGATTGAACGCGAATTCGCCGTACGGGGGCTCTCGCTGCGGCTCTGCCCCGGTAAAGGGGAAGAAAAGATAGACCTGCTGGTCGCGGAATCTCTTTAGGAGCGGAAGTACGCGCGTCACGGTCGGCGTGCCGACGTAGCCGAAGAGGAGGAAGACCTGCTCGTCCTGCATGAGCTGGATCGTGTTGGCCACGCAAGGGTCGGGCTGGTAGCCGTCGTCCGTGAGCTTAAGGACGATCCTCCTGCCGCCGATTCCGCCGTTTTGGTTCACATGATTGAACCACGCCATGGAACCGCGATACAGCTCGGTGCCCAAGCCGCGAGACGGCCCCGAGAACGCGGCCGACACGCCCAGCACGATCTCGTCTTCCTGAGTGGGCCGAGCGCCTGAGCGGGGGAGCGCCAAGGATTCCAGCGCGGCGAGCGGCTTGGCCCAGGAAGCGGCTGCAAGGGCGGCCAGTCCGGAGCGGAGCGCTGACCGACGCGTCGGTTTCAAAATCGCTGCGCTTCGGTCCTTGATTGTCCGACCGGCCATGCTCTCTCCCGCGATTTCGCGTCAGTCTCGTGGAGCATCGCTCCGCCTCTTAGCGCGCCAGTCGGGCAATGCTTCAAGCTATAGAAGTCTATGGTCCAGTAGGCCCCGACTCAATCCTATCGGCCCTCCCGTTGTTCAGAATATCAGTAGGGGCCCGTATCCGGCCGCCCCAATGGCCGCCGAGACCATTCAATCCTTGTCGTACTCCGAAACCGGGCCGCATCAGTTCTTGCAGGAAATTGAGCGTGCGCAGCTTGTGAAATGACAGCGCGCCCTGCGCCGCATTCGAGGGGACGCGGCTACTTTGGGATCGTTTGGAGAGAACGAAGCTTGTCATGCATGGGAAAAAATCAAGAGTTGTGAGTGGTCCGAAGCGAGCAGCCGAGCTTCAATGGCTGATTGCTCCGGGGCGCGATCAACGCGGCGCCTTAGCCGGCCTGGAGTTCGTCGCAGCCGATCTCAGGTCATGACGGTCGGCGGCGCTCCGAGCCCGGGACCGCAAGCTACGGATGGCTCTTAACGACGACGGCGACGCGGGCGAACGCCACCGGCTCGAGATCCGCGCTGTCGCGCACCACGCCGGCGACGTTCGCCTGGCCAAGGGCCAGCGCCAATGCCGCAACGCCGGTAATCATCGGTCGCTACTGCTCGTCGTCGTTGCCGCTGCCGCCGGTCGGACCCCCGCAGCCGTACGTGTAGCAGCGGTCTTCGCCGGTCCTGTTGCAGCCGGTGTTGCGCGGCGCGTTGTCCACGCACCTGCCGCGAACCTCGACGCGCCATGGCCACCACGACCCATGCTCATAGGCGCTCGCACTCGTCCTGCTCGCACATAACTGCTGATTCCGGAGGATACGCTCCCTGCCGCCCCCAGACATCGCCTCTTGCTCTGCGAGTGATCCCGCTACCGCGCTCTCCCAGTCCGCAAGATCGCGCCAATCCCAGTTGGAGAAACCGAAACTTGATGAGCGTGGGAGGAAGCCGGCGAGCTACGGCTGGTCTTTGACGGTGACGGCGACGGGGATGGGCGCGGTGGACAGGGCGGCTGCGCCGAAGTATCCGTAGACGCCTTCGTCGCCCTCGATTCCGAAGTTGGGCAGAGGCTTGTGGAGCACCCTGGTTTCTTGGCCGTCGACGACGAACCGGCTGTAGTTGGCCTCGTATCCGACCAAGTACGCCTCGAATCCTCCGCCCGGGCGCTGCCAGCGACCCCACACACTGACGCGTTGAGAGTCCGCGCGCATGTCCAACGCGGACGGAATCACCGACAGTATCCAGCCGTCTTCGGACGATCCGTCGCTCTTCAGCTGGGTCGCGTTCCAGACGTCCATCACGACGGCCCGCACTTCGGGCGGGGCATCGAAACGCACGTCGAACTCTGCGGCGACGGCGTACTCGGAGCTGTCGACTTCGACGCGCTGCGTGTCCAAGGAGAGCGCGACCGGCGGGCGCGGGACGGTCGTCCTGCCCCGGAAGCTGCCCTTTGCGGTCGTGCCTTCGATGGCGTATTCGACTCCTGCGCGAATGGGCTGGGCGAGCTTCGCCCGCAGGCAGAGCGCCGGAGACCATCTGTTCGGGAGACCGACGTTGCAGCTCTTGAGGTCGACGAGGTCGGCGTAGGCCGCCTTCCAGCCATCCCCGGTCAGCGTCGCCGAAACGCCTTCGGGACGGCTGCCTCCGGCGAGCTGATTCGGTCTTGTCACGAGCAGGTGGGCCTCGCTTTGTCCGGCCAGAAGCACGGCGGCGATCATGACCGCGTCTTCCGTTGGCGAAAAGTCGTCGTCCGGTCGCGTGTAGGAGCACGCCGAGAGCGCGGCGGCGACCAATAGGAACAGTGCCGTCCGGGGTTTCAAAACCTGAACTCCGCGCCGAAGAAGGGCAGCATGGGTAGTTGAGGCATGTGAGTAATCCTGGGTATCCCGAGGGAATAGATGGGCGTCGATCCCGCGACGTTGGGCAGGCTGAAGAGGTTGACAACCGAGACGTAGGGCTCAATCACGCCTCCCCCGAACCATGAGACCTCCCTCGACGTGCGCCAGCCGAAGTCGATGCGGAAGTACATCGGGAGCCTGCCTTCGTTGTACTTGCCAAGTACGAATAGGGCGTAGTCTTCAATGGCGCGAATATCCGAGTCCGGCCACCTGAAGCCGGCGTCGGGCAGCGCCGCGAGGAGCTCGGTGATCGGCTGGCCGCTTCTGCCCGAAAAGCGGAGCGACCAGAGGGAGGCGCCTCGCTCGAGTCCGGTCGAGAGCTCGAGCTCGTGGTCGCGATGGAAGCGCGGCGTGTACTCGACGCCCTGAACGGTGCGCTTGGCGCGCCCCCATCTGTAGCTTCCAACGAGCGAGCCCCGGCCTGTCCGGGTCCAGCTCCAAGAGAGCTCAAGCCCCTGTCCAGAGCCGCTTGCGAGCTCTTGGGACGCCGGCGTCTCGAATAGTTCGGCGTCAAATGCATCCTTCCTGATCAGGGGAAAAAGGCGGAGGTGCTCGAGCTGGCGCGCGTACGCCTCTATGCGCAGGTTCCACTCGCCCGCCGTGCCCTCCCATCCAGCGGCGAAGTCGGTGCTCGCCGGGATGGGCGCTTCCTCTACGGGAAGGAGCACATCAAGGGAGAAGAGGCTCGCCGCCAGCGACTCTTCGTTGCGCGCCGAGGAGAGCGCCTGTCGGGATCTCGAGCCCGAAAGCCAAGCGCTCCACGTAGCGGCTTCGTAGCTGAGGCCCGCGGACGGCGCTAAGGTCGTCTCGAGGCCCAGGAAGCGGTCGACGCGAAGGCCGGCCCGCGCCATAAGTCCGCGCATGATCGGCGTCTTGAGATTCGCGTACGCCGCCACGCGAGTCAGCGCTCCCTCCAAATCGAAATTTCCGAGGATGTTCGCCTTCGCTTCGTGATCTCCTCCCGACCGTATCGCTTGCGCGCCGACCTCGGTTTCGACGCGGCCCAAGACTTGCGACACAAGGACGTTGGCGCGCGTCTCCCGCATCGCGCCCTCGTAGTCCTCAGTCGCCCTGGGAGAGCCTTCCCGCCCTTCGACCTGCGCATAGGCGCCCCGGAATTCGCTGTGGCCGGCCGTGATGTCCAACAGCGTCCGCTCGCCCAGCTGCGCGCGGTAATGCACGGAGCCTGCGGCATTCCTCCAGTGCCACCTCGCCGTGTCGGTCACCGACTGGTCCTCGTCGTCTTGGGACCACGCCGCGTTTTCGCGACTGAGGTACCCCGTCACGGAAAGGCGCCCGACGCCGCCCAAGTCGCGCGTCACCTTTGCGTGGACATCGTCGAAGTAGAAAGGAACCCGCCCCGCCGTGACCCACCCAATGTGGGAGCGTCGCGCGTCCAAGAGGTAGGAAGTCGACTCGCCGACGGGGCCCTCGGCCGAGAGACGCAGCGACAGAAGGCCCAGCGAGCCGCCCATCTTGAAGCCGTCCCGCGCGCCGTCGCGCGTGAGCACGTCGTAGGCGCCGGAAAGCGAGCCCGCCGCTTGCGCCTCGCCCTCCGAGCCGGTCAGCAGCCTCACCTGCCGCACCGCCTGTCCGTTCAGCGCCGACATCATGCCGAAGACGTGAAAAGGGTTAAAGAGCCGCACGCCGTCCAGCAGCACCGGAGTGCCGCCGCCCTCGCCGCCCCGCACCCGCGGGATCGCCGTCCAGTCGGACGCAGACGATGCCGCCGGAGAGATCGCGGCAGCCCTCAGCGCGTCCGTCTCGAAGACGACGGGCTGCGCCCGCGCCAGCGACTGATCAATCACAAACGATCCCGGCGAGATTGACAGCGGATCTCCAGAAGAGCCGCGCCCCCTCACGACCAAGCTGTCCAGCGTCACCGGCGCCGGATCAAGAAGCACGCGAAGCGCGCCCTCGGGCGGAGAGTCGTACTCGAGAGCCCAGGGCCGGTAGCCGATCGCGCCCACTTCGATTCTCCCCGGCCCCGAGGCGACCCCGGCCAGCACGAACGCTCCGTGCCGGTCCGAGATCGCTTCGCGGATGGTTGCGCCTTCCGCGACGATGGCGACGCGGGCGAACGCCACCGGCTCGAGGTCCGCGCTGTCGCGCACCACGCCGGCGACGTTCGCCTGCTGCACCGCGAGGACTAGTGCTGCGATTCCAATGATCATCGGTCGCTTTGGTTGTCGCTGTCGCCGCCGCCCAGCGGATCTGCCGGATGCGCGCGAGGATCCAAGCGTGGGCTCAGGATGTCATGGTCTGTCATGGGGATTCTAGTCGAAGGAATCTGAAGCGGGCTCTTTTGCGTCTTTCTATGCTACTGGGCCAAGAAGGTTCCCTGTGTCGTTTAATATCGCGGCACGGACTCGGCTCGTTGATCGCCGGACGAGGTTATCGCCGACGCTGGGTTGCGTCGAGAGTTGCTCCGAAGAGCGGTTTCTGCGATAAACTGACTTCGCGGCACTCCCAAGAGTCTCGGTGTCCGATTGACTGTGTTGAACCTTCGGGAAATCGGGAGCTTCGAGATGGCGTGCGTTCGCAACCTGCTGTCGCCCGAGTTGAAGGAGCCGCTTGGATTGCTCTGAGCGCCCGATGGAGTCTCCGCTTCTTCTCTTGCGGTCGGTGGCGGCGGCGTCTGAGTTGGAGCGCCCGCTTGGGCCCAGTCCGTGATGAGGTCCGCGCCGACCTTGCGCGCGATCACGCGCTCGCTGGCAATCCCGACATGGCCCGCGTCGAAGTTGATGGATCTGGCGAGCAGAATCACCTGAGGGGTCGCGCCGAGGCCCGGCATATCCCCGTAGACGTACTTCTGGACGCCGACATTGAGCCAGCCGCGGCCCGACATGACTTCGTCGAAGCGGCCGAACTTCTCGAGGTGCTTGATTCCCGCCGCCGTGGAGATGTCGAGTGCGACGCCGACGGCGGCGAATGCGAGGCCCAGCGAGTCGGCGCGTTGGGAGAGAATGCGCTTCAGGTCGCGCACCGCCTGTTTGACCTCGGGCAGATTCGACCAGCTGCAGCGGGACGATCCCACGTACGCGAGGACGAGCTCCTCGCCTTCGACCACAGCGGTTCCCGGTCGGTAATCATCGGAGGATGCGCCATTCGAGGGCCAGCTGGCGGGCCCCTCCGCGCTGGAACCCCGAAAGAGGATCGTCGAGACGGCCCCAATGCCGACGCCGAGCGCGACGACCCCAGCGGCGTACAGTCGCCGGCGGGCGCTTCGGACTCGACGCGGCTTCACTGCCTTGGCTTCCTTCCGGTTTCTCCGGCCTCTTCAACGGTCCGAGCCTCAGCCAGCGGCGCCGCGTGGAACCGTCGCAGCTCGAGCCGGGGATAGGGGTCCTCGATCAACGCGACGTAGCCGCCTTCTACTACTGCGAGCCTGGGGAGCGACTCGCCGAGGTAGGCGCCGCGCCCGTCTGCCGCGTCGACGAGATAGCTCCGAATGGCGACCGTCCGGGTCAGTCTTTGGACATGGCCGACTTGGACAAGGAGGTAGCCGGGCGCCGCCGCCTGCACGGTGCCCAGGATGTTGCTTCCCTCGTCGCCCTGCCGCACGTAGACGCGGCCCCTGTGGTCGACGCCCTGGTACACCGCAAAGGGGTCGAACTCCTCGATCCGAGCGGCCCAGACTTCCTCGCCCGTCTCGGGATCGAAGGCGCGAAGGAGCGGGAGGGCTGAATACGCGAAGACGACGCGGGCCGGATCGCTCGCGCACCCGATCGCGCCTTTTCCCATCTCCATCTGGACGAGCCAGTGTTCGCTCTCGTAGCCTTTGGCGAAGCTCGATGCGACGCCGGAGTCGCGCGTTAGTTCGTGCGCGAGCGTGTTGCCGTCGTTTTTGTAGCCGGAGGCGAAGATCCGGTCCTGCTTCGCCACGCACAGGTCGCGGAGTCCGAACGGGGCTTTGATCGTCGCGTCCAGCTCCCAGCCGTCGTCCGACTCGGCGAAGATCTTGACGCGCCCGTCCTTCATCGCCACGGCGAGGGCGCCGTCGCTCAGCAGGGACATGTCGACGGCGTGTCGCAGCTCGGTCGGTCCGTCGCCGATTCCGCCCAGCGATCCGGCGAAGTCTTTCGACGCGTCGAAGACGCGCACCTCTTGGGACAGCTCGTCCAGGACGTAGAGGTCGCCGTCGGGCGCGAGCGTCGCGGTCGCGATGGACCCGAAGGTTTCGGGACCCTCGTCGCCCGCAACGCCCAGCGAAAGCGCCGTCTTGGCGTCCATGAGCATCGCGCGGACCTTTTTCCACCGGGCGGCTTGCTCTGCGGACATTCCGCGGGGCGCGATGTCTTGGGCGATGGCGTAGACGCCCTCCGAGGGGATGCTGCCGGAGACGGGGTGCTTGGTTTCGCCGGCGTGAGGTCCGCCGCAGCCGAAGGTCGCGAGCCACGGCAGCGACGCGGCAATCCGAATCCGAACTCGCGCGTTCACGGTTGGTTCTTGAAGTCGACGACAACGAGAATGGCCTCCAAAGACAGGGCGGCTGCGCCGAAGTACCCGTAGACGCTTTCGTCGCCCTCGAGTCCGAAGCTGGGCCAAGGCTTGTAGAGCACCCTGGCCTCCCGGCTGTCGACGACGAACCGGGCGTAGTTGGTCTCGTATCCGATCAAGTGCGTATCGAACCTTGCGCCCGGACGCTGCCAGCGCCCCCACACCCTGACGCGCTGAGAGTCTACGCGGATGTCCAACGCGGACGGCGTCACCGCCAAAATCCAGCCGGCCTTGGAGGACCCGTCGCTCTTAAGCTGAATCGCGTTTCGGACATCCATCGCGACGGCTCGAACTTCGGGCGGGGCATCGAATCGCACTTTGAACTCGGCGGGATCCTCCGAGCTTGCCACTTCGACAAATTGCGTGTCCAATGCGGAAGCCACTGGCCGACGCGGCACGGTCGTCTTGCCATGGAAGCCGCCCTTATGGGTTGTGCCTTCAATGGCGTATTCGACGCCCGCGCGTATTGGCTGGGGCAGCTTTGCCCGAAGGCACAGCGCCGGGCGCCATTTTTGCGGAAGGTCGACGTTGCAGCGCTTGAGGTCGACGGTGTCGGCGTAGGCCGCCTTCCAGCCGGGTCCGGCAAGCGTCGCCGAGACGCCTCCGGGAGGACTGGCGCCGGCGGGCCGGTGCGGGCTTGTCGCGAGAAGATGAGCCTCGCTTTGTCCCGACAGGAGGAGCGCGCCGATCATGACCGCGTCCTCGTCTGGAGACAGGTCTTCATCCGGTCGCGTGTAGGAGCACGCCGAGAGCGCCGCCGCAGTCAATAGGAACAGCGCCGCCCGGGGCTTCAAAACCTGAACTCCGCGCCGAAGAAGGGCAGCATGGGAAGCTGCGGCGCATGCGTGAGCTCTGTCCTGCCGTGATTGTAAAGTGATGTTGATGCGACGACATTGGGCAGGCTGAAGAGGTTGGCGACCGAGACGTAGGGCTCGATCATCCCTCCCCCAAACCACGAGACCTCCCTCGACGTGCGCCAGCCGAAGTCGATGCGGAAGTACTTTGGGAGCCTGCTTGCGTTGTAGCTGCCCAACAAAAAGACGGCGTAGTCTTCGATGGCGCGGAGCTCCGAGCCCGGCCACCTGAAGCCGGCGTCGGGCAGGATCGCGAGGAAGTCGGTCATCGGCTGGCCGGTTCTTCCCGAAAAGCGGAGCGACCAGAGGGAGGAGCCGCGTTCAAGCCCGGCCGAGAGCTCGAGCTCGTGGTCGCGATGGAAGCGCGGCGTGTATTCGATGCCTTGGACCGTGCGCTTGGCGCGCCCCCACCTGTAGCTGCCGACGAGCGAGCCCCGGCCTGCCCCGATCCAGCTCCAGGAGAGTTCGAGTCCCTGTCCAGAGCCGGTCGCGAGTTCTTGGGACGCGGGCGCCTCGAACAGGTCCGCGTCGAACGCATCCTCCTTAAGCAGGGGAAAAAGACGGAGGTGGGCGAGCCAGCGGGCGTACGCCTCGACGCGCAGACTCCACTCGCCCAGCGCGCCCTCCCATCCGGCGGCGACATCGGTGCTTGCCGGGACGGGGGCGCGCTCAACGGGAAGGAGCACGTCGAGGGAGAAGACGGCCGCAGCCAGCGACTCCTCGTTTCGCGCCGAAGAGAGGGCTTGCCGAGATCTCGAGCCCGAAAGCCAAGCCTTCCACGCATCGGCTTCGTAGCTGAGCCCCGCCGACGGCGCGAAGGTCGTCTCGAGTTTGAGGAAGCGGTCGACTCGAAGACCGAACCGCCCCGACACTCCCCGCAAGAGCGGTGCTTCGACACTCGCGTACGCCGCGATCCTGGTTCGTGCTCCCCGTACATCAAAGTTCCCGAAGATGTTGGCCTTTGCTTGGTGATCTCCGCCCGCCCGAATGGCCTGTACGCCGCCCTCGACTCTGACTCGCCCCAAGACTTGCGACGCAAGGACATCGACGCGCGTTTCCCGCATCTTTCCCTCGTAGTCCTCGGTCGCCCTGGACGAGCCTTCCCACCCTTCGATCTGAGCGTAGGCGCCCCGGAATTCGCTGTGGCCGGCCGTGATGTCCAGCAGCGCTGATTCGCCCAATTGCCTGCGGTAGTGCGCCGCGCCGGCGGCGTTTGCCCAGCGCCACCTCGCCGTGTCGATTACTTGATCGTCGTAGTATTCTTGGTAATAGTCGTCCCGTGACCACGCCGCGTTTTCGCGGCTGAGGTACCCCGTCACGGAAAGGCGCCCGACGCCGCCCAGGTCGCGCGTCACCTTCGCGTGGACATCGTCGAAGTAAAACGGGACGCGGCCTCCGGTGATCCATCCGATGTGGGAGCGTCTTGCGTCCGCCAAGTAGGAAGTCGAGGCTCCAATGGGACCCTCGGCCGAGAGGCGCAGCGACAAGAGGCCGAGCGAGCCGCCCATCTTGAAGCCGTCCCGAGCGCCGTCGCGCGTCAGAATGTCGTAGCCGCCCGAGAGCGAGCCCGCCGCCTGCGCCTCGCCCTCCGAGCCGGTCAATAGCTTCACCTGCCGCACCGCGTGCCCGTTCAACGCCGACATCATGCCGAAGACGTGAAAGGGGTTGAAGAGCCGGGCGCCGTCCAGCAGCACCGGAGTGCCGCCGCCCTCCCCGCCCCGCACCCGGGGAATCGCCGCCCAGTCGGACGCCGAGGACGCCGCTGGCGAGATCGCGGCCGCCCTGAGCGGGTCCGTCTCGAAGACCACCGGCTGCGCGCGCACCAGCGCCTGGTCGATCACGAACGATCCCGGCGAGATCGACAGCGGATCGCCGGGAGATCCCTGCGCCCGCACGACCAAACTGTCCAGCGTCACCGGCGCCGGATGCAAGAGCACGCGGAGTACTTCCTCGGGCGGGGAGTCGTACTCCAACGTCCAAGCTTGATAGCCCATCGCGCCGACTTCGATTCTTCCCGGCCCCGAGGCGACCCCGGCCAGCACGAAGGCTCCGTGCCGGTCCGAGATCGCCTCGCGGATGGCCCCGCCTTCCGCGACGACGGCGACGCGGGCGAACGCCACCGGCTCGAGATCCGCGCTGTCGCGCACCACGCCGGCGACGTTCGCCTGGCCCAAGGCCAGCGCCAATGCCGCAACGCCGGTAATCATTGATCGTTAGCCCAATACGTCGTCTGCCTCGCCGTCGTCTTCGTCGTCGTCACCACCACCTCCGCTGCCGCCACCTCCTCCACCATCAGGCGGCTCCGCGCAGGAGTAAGTCCTGCACTGGTGTTCGCTGGTCATGTCGCACCCGGTTTTGTTAGGTGTGTTGTCCTCACACCTGCCGCGCTGCCCAAACGGCCAAAACCAAGGACGATACCGTTCGCACTCGTCCATCTCGCAAAACTCCTCGTTCTGCGCTTGGACCGGATCCGGCGATGATGCTAAGCCGCCTGCGACCCCGATCACGAACCCCAGCACGAGCAGCCCCGCAAACCTCAAGGCTTGTCCCGGGCTGTCCTGCTTCCCTTCGTTCTTGCTGGTCATACCATTTCTCCGTTTCGCCGAAGAGGCCTCAGTGAGCCCGCGCTTCCATTAGGCGCGGTGCACAGAGCTCGCCGCCCTGTACTAGAATTGACGATTGTTGCATGCTCATCGTCCCGCCAAACTGAAACCGTGCGGAGTTCAGCCTCAGAATTCCCAGTGCGCCGAGGCGATGAGCTCGAAGGCAGGACAGTGCTCGCCGTGTCGCTTCAGGCTCTAGGCCAAAACGCGAGGAAAAAAGAGAAGACGGACCCGATCAGCCGCTTTCCAATTGACCTTGCATTTCATGATCGCCGAACGCGACCACGCATGGCAGCGGTCGTTCTCAGAGTGTCGGCGGGTTGAATGGGCCGGCTTCTGCTGATTTCGGCTGACGGTTCAGGCCCCGCCGCCGCGTTCGAGTCGCCGAAGGACCTCTCTAGCTACGTGATCCGGCCCGCCGGCTTCCAAGCCTTCCGACGAAGTCTCTCCTAAAACCCTTTGAACCAAGCGACTGTAGCCGAATTGGTGGCGAAAGCCGACCTCTAGAGCGATGGTGTCCGGCGGGCGTCCGCTCCAACTTGCGAGGCGCTCGACGTGGTAAATGGTGGCGATGTCGATTAGCTGCTTCGGAGTGGCCAAACCATGGACGCGGCATTGCTTTCCTAGTGCTTGCTGGCTGATGCCAATCCTCTCCGCGACCTGCGCTACGGAGACGCGCCGAACCGACATCCGCAGAACTGTGCAGATTGCGTGATGCGCGGCACTCGGCGTTCGTGACTTAGCCTGCGCGATGAGGTCCTCGGTTTTCTCGCAATTTATTGCGTGAAGAACCGCCTCGTCTACCTGATGCGGGCTGTCGTTCACGCCCTTTATCAGGACTCTCGAAGAAAGGACCGATCCCGACTGGCTGACCGAGTGCGCAGCTTCACCTGTTCCATAGAAGACGACTGCTGGCCCGAGAGTCTCTCTGCACGTCTGTCCCAAGGCAGAAAGCTTGACCCCCCGGGAGGCTAACAGAGACGATTGGAGATCCAGAAAGGCAGCGTGCGCAAGCCTCCAGCTTTCTATAGCTCGAGACGCGTCGCATTCCTGTTAGCAGGTAGGGAATTGGTCCCGAACGGAGCGAGCGCGTTAACGACTCCACTATATCCTCGTCTCTCTGGAAAACGACGATGGGACGGTCTGTCCCGCGTTGCGCTTTCCGGCGCGAGCTCGCCCTGCCCCACTCGTCAAACGCTTCGCAAGACCGGAGGCGTGCCAAGGCCAGCCCAAAGGCGCGAAAGGCGGAGCTCCGAGATACGCCCATCGACTCGGCTGCCTTGCGGAACGAACGGCCCTCCAGCGCAACCAAGCGTATCACACTACGCTCATTGGTAGAAAAGGCGGCCACGGTCTCAACGATTAATGATCGAAGGTGTTTTTTGTCGAGCAAGGCGTCTGGAAGCGGCTTGGAGTCTGGGATGCTGTCCAAATGAGCCTCCTCAAGAGGTACTTCAGCCTGTCGGCGAGGGCGGTTCGATGAGAGCCAGTCCCTGCAGAAGTTGCTTGTGACCGTGTTGACCCAAGCGGGTGGGGGAGGCCACGAATCACCTTGGCGTGCCTTCCGAAGGAGCATCATGATGCACTCTTGGATGACATCCTCCGCGGAGTCGGGGTCGTCCGCTATGAACCGGCGAACCGTCAGCCGAATCAGCGCGTAGACCTGCAGTAGCTCTAGCTCGTCTCGTTTTCTCGCCTTCGACATGAGGCTCACTGATGGGGGGCCGTAGGTTGACTGAAGGAGCTCGGTCTGGAACCACCATCCCACAGCGACGCGGATTTCCCAGTGCGCGGACCCCAGCATGGTCCTTACACTCCGAACCCGAAGTCTACGGACGCTAAGTAATCGTTTGCAAGACAGCGAGAAGCTATCCAGAAATCTGCACTAAGCGCCGTTCCGGCTCCGAGCATGATGCTCCTCACGCCCGTGCCGCCTTTGCGACCAAGCCCGGTCTCTCGCTCAAGGAACCGCTTGTTTCGTAAGCTGAAGATATTCCGGTGCGCCTCGCTCTGCGGGCGAGCCCGCCGTCGGCGTGCATTGCGATGTGAGGCCGACTTCAGCAGGGCCTCGCGAGGCATCACGCCACTTGCGATTCCGACCGCACTCTGAACGCTGGCAATCTTCGTTTCGTCACCACCCGCAAAATGAGGCCCCTTGACGGTTATCGTGGGTAGTCGCGAATTCGGCGGGCGGTCAAGCGAGGAAACGGGGCGCGCGAAGAGAGCGTAGCGAACGAAGCGCACGCCGTTTCCTGCGTCCCGTGCGCGCCCCCCGCCGCCGGGCTTGCCGAGTCCCCGCGCTCCGGGTAGCGTACGGCTGAACGCGCCGCGCGAAGCGCTTCCCGCCCGACATCCTCCGGCTTCGCGCCGAGGCGCATCGAAACCCGACGGGGAAGCGGGCGGAAGGACGACGCGATGGCGATCGGTGCGTTTCACACAACACAGGAGATGGCTGAAAAGCTCTTGGGAGTCAAGCCGCCGTGGTACGTCGAGCGCACGGATTTCGACGACGAGGAGCAGGTGGTCCACGTGCACCTCGCGTTTCCCAGGGACTTTATCTTTCTTGCGTAAGCTGCGGCCTCGGGGATTGCAAGGCCCACGACACGAGGGCCAGGCAGTGGCAGTGCCGGAATCTTTCGAGATACCGGACCTACCTACCTAAGCGGCAATGACTACCGTTGCCTCAGTATTGGCAGCAGCGTATTCAGACCTCCCGACGCGCGGTGCTGCCTCGCGCCATTACATTTCCACCTTCCCCTACTTCCCTCATTGGATGATGCGATGCGGAAACAACTCTCGGCTCTATTGGTGTTGAGCGCTCTCTTTGCCGTCGGCTGCAGCGATACCGGTGACTCGGACGAGTCGGCAGCGGTGGCGGAACAGGAACCGGGGGCTGCGTCCGTCGCTGAAATCTCGGATGGCGCGGGAGGGATTGACGAAGGGGCAGCGAACTTGGAGGCAGGTGTTAAGTACTTGGAAGAGAATGAAAAAAGGGGGGGGGTCGTTACCCTCGAGTCTGGAATTCAGATTGAGGTTTTTCGAGAAGGCGAAGGACCGTCTCCGGTGTCCGGCCAGACTGTTCGCCTTCACTATCGGGGTACGCTCATTGACGGCACTGAGTTCGACTCTTCCTATGGAGGCAGCCCAGCGGAATTCTCCGTTGATGGCGTGATTGCGGGGTTTTCCGAAGCGATTCAGACGATGAGCGTTGGGGGGCACATTCGCGTGGTGATACCGAGCGATCTGGCCTACGGCGAGTCGGGGGCCTCCGTAATCGGACCCAATCAGACGCTGATCTTCGAGATTGAGCTGCTGGAAATTCTGTAGTCCAAGAGGTCCGCGTCTTGGACGATGGAGATTAGTCGACGAGATTGACCGGCTCCGCAAACAAGATCAATCCCGGACGTTGACCATGACATTCCAGCGGTTGGCCCTCGTGTCGAACGCGGTCAGACTTCTTCGTCGCTCCAGAGCGCGAGCTGCTCCGGCTTAGGCACTCGTTCGCTAAAGAAGAGGCGGCTCAGGTTGTAAAGGACCTCGAAGTCGCTGCCCGACGCCGCCGCGCTCTTCGGTAGGTCCATTCCGGTGAAGATCCTAGAGGGCGGAAGCACTTCCAAGACGGCCTTGAAGGCCGTAAAAAAGCTCGGGTCCTTGTCCAGGCCGGCGCCCTCGATCAGCTCCTTGGCCGCCTGCAGGCTCCGGCTGCGCGCGGTATGCGCGGCGCGGTGCAGCGGATCAATCATGCCCCTCGCGCCGCTTGCGGGCCCGAGCGCGCCCTTCGCCGCTCTGAATTCGCTGTCCCAGAGCAGCAGGTTCGCGCCCTTCTTCCCGGCGAAGCGGTTAATCGCCTCGCGCTCCAAGTCGACGCCCACGGCGCGCGCCAGCTTCAGCGCCTCGTCGTAAGGAAACCCGGGAGCCCTGAAGGCGTCCCACGCGAGCACGAAGAAGGCCGTCGGCCCGTCAAGGTCCTCGCCCCGCTTCAGGTTCGCAAGCTCCTCGAGCCGCCAGCGCTTCACTTCGCGCCGCGCGGCGTTCAGCGCGTCCTCCGGCGTCGCCGCGTAGGGATCGAAACTCTCTTCCAAGGAAGCCGAGCGCCTTCGGGGCGACCGAAGCCTCTTTCTCGGCGTTCCCCGCCTCAGCGGCCAGCGCCGGGAGAACTCCTCCAGAGCGGGCCCGAAGCAGGCGAGGTAAAGATCCACGCCGGAGATCCCCGCTTCCTGAAACTCCCCGATCCGGCTTCGCACCGCCTCCGCCACACGGGGCTCCACGTCCTCCCAGTAGGCTTCCTCGCCGTAGGTCTTCTCTCCGCGCGGACGACAGGCTAGGAAGATCGTGCTCTTCGCCGCCGCCTTGTCCTTGATGTGCAAACTCCCCGGCGCCTCCGTGTTGATCGGCCAAGACGCCGAAATCGCAAAGCCCGCGTCCATTAGCCCCGTCGCGAGCGCGTCCCACGCGCCCGCCGCCTTGTGCGTGAACATCAGCGTCATGATTCCGTCCGGCTTCAGAACGCGCCGGCACTCCGCGAAGATCGACGCCATCCGCTCCCGGTACTCGATCCCCGCAAGCCGCTTCGCGCCCTTCTCGCCGCGAAAGCGCGCCGGATTCACTACGGCTTCGCTCTCCTTGTCGGTAAGGACCCGCCTGAAGAACTCGGGATACACCCGCCCCGCCGTGCGCTTGAGCCAGACGTAGAAGAAGTCCGACAGCTCCGCGTACATAACGTTGTCGTAGTACGGCGGATCCACCACGACCGCGTCCACCGAACCGTCCGCGACGTGATCCAGGGCATCGCCGGACTTGCAGGATACAACAACCTGATCGGCGGGCCTGATCGGCGGGCCTGATCGGCGGGCCTGATCGGCGGGCCTGATCGGCGGGCCTGATCGGCGGGCCTGATCGGCGGGCCTGATCGGCGGGCCTGATCGGCGGGCCTGATCGGCGGGCCTGATCGGCGGGCCTTATCGGTTAGACCCAATCCGGCTTCCGCGGCTTCGGGCCTGATCAGGGAGACAAGCTCGCCGTAGCACTTGGCCGTCTGGCGAATCGCCCAGTCGTAGCCCAAGCCCGCCACCAGCGGCGCCATCTCCGCGTAGGACCACTTGAAGGAAAAGTCGTGGCGATCAAAAATCTGGGCGATGTTCTGGGTTTGCACCGTCCATCGGCACATCCGGTTGTTGTAGCTGATCAGCTTGTCGATCGCGAAGGCCAGGTAGACGTAGGCCGCCTTGCGCTCCTCCGTCAGCTCCTCCCCAGGAAGCAGCGACCTCCGATCCGCGACAAGCATCTCCCGAAACACCTCGACGCTCGTCCCGTGACAAAGCAGCTGGCGAGGAGAAAAGAGATCGGTCCACTTCCTGACGCCGTAAATCCTGGACCGGTCGCTAAACATGTAGCCATAGACCTCGCTCGGCACGACGTCGCACGCATCCCACTCCGGCAGCTTCTCCGCCAGCCGCGCCTCGACCTCCGCCCGGTTGTCGTCCGAAGCCCGAGGCGCGCGGTAGCCCCGCACCCACTTGTCCTTTCCGCGCCTCCCCGACTTGAGGATCCTGGGAATCCGCTTCTTGTAGGCGACGGCGTACAGCTGCTCGCCCATCCCGCCGCCTTGGGCTTGACGCTTGATCTCGTCCCCGTCCACGACCCGCCCGCAGTCGGGGTAGGGACAGGTGGCGACGCCCCGCGTCACCGTCGGCTTCGACTGCTTCGCCGCGCTGCTTACGATCTCGAAGCCGCAGACCCTGCCTTCGGAGCCCGGACCGCCCCCGAGCTCGGGCAAGAGACGCACCCCGGTCCCGTCCCCCGCCAAACGCCAGTTCGGAGAAAGGGGAATCAAGCCGCCGCAGTAGGGGCAGACGATCGTCCGGGCCCAGAGGTAGCCCACCACAACAACATCCTCGGCCTCTCTCGGAAAAACCCCTGAGTACTTTGGCAAGGCTCGGCGGATGAATTCAGCGGCAAGCTCTTTGAATTCCGAGCCTAAATCGACGCCATGTTTCCCCGGCCACTCCACCGTCGCCCGCAAGAGCAGCGACGCAACGGGATTCAGGTCGTTCGCCAGCGCGTCGAAGCCGAGGCGGACCGTCTCAAAAGGAATGCTGCCCCCGCCCGCGCAGGGGTCAAGCACCGAGAAATCTGGCAGACTCCGACAAGCCGTGTGCTCAATCCAGTCTCTGTCGTCTGGGCTTGGCGAGTAGGTGAAGGCCCTCTTGTATCCGTACGGATTCGGTCCCAGCTTCCGGCCGGTTCGCTTCGCCGCGTCGATTCTCTTGCGGACCGCCACCGGATCCCCGTGAATCCCCAACACGTGGAGAAAACGCTCCCGGTCCGCGTCCGCAGGCAGCAGCGACGCCAGCACCGCCGCACGCGACGCCACCAGCGGCCGCCGCGCCCACCAGACATGGAGGTAGTAGGTCGGGGGCAGCGCGGTGTGGGACCGCCGCTCGCGAACGCTCTCTTCGCCCAGCTCCGCAATCGGCAGCCAACGCTCAATCAAGCGCACATCAGAGTTGCTCCGCGTCATCAATTGTTCACCTCTTCGTGATCTTGGGGCCGGCATATACGACGTAGACGGGTTGGCCGCTTCCCCGCGTTGGCTGCGCGAACGGTCTCATGAGGAGCGCCATGGATCAGGCCGACTGGGAATGCCGAAACGCCCGAAGCCGGAAGAAAAACGCGAGCCCCTGACTCCGCTTCGCAAAGCGAGCCGCATTGCATCAAAATTGCCGGCCCAGTGCGTCTTCCGCTACGGGCGCATAAAGACGCCCTTCGTTGTTGCTACGAGCACTCCGTCCCGCTCCCTGCGGGCGGTCGCCGTCATCACCGACATGCCGCGCCGCTCCGACTCCGGCTTGCCTTCCAGAAGCAGGGCTTCGCCCACCCGCGCCGGAGATCTGTAGCGAATCTCGCACTTCGCCGTATAGACGCGCCTGCCTTGGAGGAAGTGCCAGTTGGCCATGACATCGTCCAGCGCGGAGTAGAGGATGCCTCCGTGCACGACACCGGGGTATCCCACGTGGTCCTTGCCCGGGACGAAGCGCGAAACGCACCGGTCGTCCAATATCCGAAAGGACAGCCGCAAGCCGATTTTGTTTTCCCGACCGCAAACGAAGCAGTTCGCGGCTTGTCCAACCGAGCCGCTCATTCAGCCTCCAGCTCCGGCGCCGAACGGAGCTCGGCCCAGCCCGAAGACCCTGAAGCGAGGGCCCGGCCTTGATTGAGCGGCGCCAAGGCTCCAGGATATAGTCGGGGCCGCCGGGACGACCCGCGTCCCGACCGGAGCCTCCCTCGCTTCTCGCACGAGCCAGTCATGCGCTTCAAAACCTTGATCACTGTTGGACTCATCTTCTTCGCGCTCCAGTCGAGCACGCTTCCGGCGCGGACCCAAGACATACCCGAGTCCGCGCTCGCGTCCATGAAATTCAGGCACATCGGGCCTCTGGGCAACCGGGTCGTCGCCGTCGCCGGCGTTGCGAACGATCGGTTTACCTACTATGCGGGCGCAGCGTCCGGCGGACTGTGGAAGACCGAAGACGGAGGCGTCAACTGGCGTCCGGTCTTCGACGACCAGATCGTGCACTCGGTGGGCGAAGTCGCGGTGGCGCCCTCCGACGCCAACGTCGTCTGGGCGGGGACCGGGGAGCCGTTTATTCGCTCCAACGTCTCCATCGGCAACGGCGTCTGGAAGTCCACCGATGCGGGCGAGAGCTGGACCCATATGGGCCTTGAAGGGACGGGGAGGATTTCCCGCATCATTGTCCACCCCAAAGACCCCGACATCGTATACGCGGCGGCGATCGGCCACGGCTACGCGCCCCAGCCGGAGCGGGGCGTCTATCGCACACGGGACGGCGGAGAGAGCTGGGAGAAGATTCTCTTCGTGGACGAGGAGACTGGAATCAGCGATCTGGTGATGGATCCGACCAACCCCAGAATCCTCTTCGCCGGCGCCTGGCAGATTGCAATCCGCACGTGGACAAGGAAGTCCGGCGGTCCGGGAAGCGCCATCCACTTCTCGACAGACGGCGGAGACAGCTGGACGCGGCTATCCGGAAGAGGCCTTCCCACGCGCGAAATCGGAAAGATCGCTCTCTGCATGAGTCCAGCCGACGCGCGCCGCGTCTACGCCCTCATCGAGACCGGGGACGGCGTGCCCTGGGAAGGAGGAGATACCGACGGCGGCGAGCTCTGGCGCTCCGACAACGGAGGCTTGGATTGGTCGCTCGTGAGCCATGACCGGGATTTGGCCGGGCGGACCGCCTATTACACGCGCTGCGAGGTCAATCCCGACGACGCCGACGAGGCGTACTTTCTGGCGGCGACGTACAGCACCACCTTGGACGGCGGGGTCACGAGCTCCGCGCCCGGATTTCTGGAGGGGCCCGTCTGGGACCACCACGACATGTGGATTGATCCCTACGACGGCGACCGGCAAATCGTAAGCGGCGATGGAGGGCTCGCCATCTCCGAGAACAGGGGCCGTTCCTGGTTTCGGGTGCAGCTGCCTATCGCGCAGATGTACCACGTGACGGTGGACAACGCGATCCCCTATCACGTCATGGGCAACCGTCAGGACGGTCCGTCCACCCGCGGTCCCAGCAACAGCCGCATCGGCGGGCTATTCGGATCGGGAATTCCGAGAGGACTCTGGCATTCCGTCGGGGGAGGCGAGTCGGGCTTCGCCACGCCGGACCCCACGGACCACAATATCGTCTGGTCGAGCGCGTCCGGGGTCGGAGCAGGAGGGGGCATCGTCTCCCGTTGGGATGCCCGCACCGGCCAGTACCGGGAAGTGGAGGTGTGGCCCGAGTCGACGACGGGACACCCCGCCGACTCTCTGCGCTACCGCTTCCAGTGGACCTTTCCGCTGCTCATTTCGCCGCACGACAGCAACACGATCTACGTCACGAGCCAGCATGTTCATCGCACGACCAATCGGGGTCAGAGCTGGGATGTGATCAGCCCCGACCTCAGCACCAACAACCGGTCCCGGATGGGCATCAGCGGCGGTCTTACTCCCGACAATATCGGCGTCGAGTATTGCTGCGTGATTTACGCGTTCGACGAGTCTCCGCTTGAGGAGGGCGTCTTCTGGGCAGGCACGAACGACGGACTCGTGCACGTCAGCAGAGACGGGGGAGAAAGCTGGACCAACGTCACCGACCGAATTCCAAATCTGCCCCCGGACGGCGTCGTTCGCGGAATCGACGCATCGAGATACGAGGCGGGCAAGGCGTACGTCGTCATCGAGCACCATCAGGTTGGGGACTTTGAGCCTCGCGCCTACCGCGTGACGGACTACGGAAACAGCTGGACGGAGATCACGGACGGGATCGATGACGGTCCGCTGAGCTACACCCGCTCAATTCACGAAGACCCTGTTCGCCCGGGCCTCCTGTATCTGGGAACGGAGGCGTCCCTATACGCGTCGTTCTCGGACGGCGACGCATGGCGAAGGCTGCACTCGGAGCTGCCGCACTCTCCGATGTACGGGCTTGTCGTGCAGGAGCACTTCAACGACTTGGTCGTGGGCACCTACGGCCGGGGCTTCTGGGTCTTGGACGACGTGACGCCGCTGCAACAGCTGACGCCGGAGGCGGCGGAGGCATCCGTTCACCTCTTTGAGCCTCGGCCAGCCTATCGGTTCAGGCCGGTATCGGAGAGCTTTACGATGTTCGACGACCAGTCGGACGGCGAGAATCCGCCTTACGGAGCCTCGCTCAACTACTGGCTAAGCGAGGCCGCGGAGGACAGCGTCGCGCTCGAGATTCGCGACGGCGCGGGAGAGCTGGCACGGACGCTGGCGGGCACGGGAGACGCGGGCGTAAACCGAGTCTGGTGGGACCTGATGAGCGAGCCTTTGGACCCGGTGAAGCTGCGCACGAAGCCGCTGTATGCGGAAGATGTCTCGTTGGGCGAAGATCGGTGGAGGCCGCTTCCGGGCGGACCTCTGGGCGGCAGCGGGACGGCGGCGATGCTCATGCCCCCGGGGAGCTACTCCGTAACGCTCAAGATCGCGGGAGAGACCCGCTCGCAAACGCTGGAGGTCCGCAAAGACCCGCACTCCGAAGGCACGCTTGCCGATATCGAACGCCAGACGGCGGCGCTTAGGGAGCTGCGAGGAGACCTCGATGTCGCGGGCGCGCTCGTCAATCGGCTCGAGTGGACGCGCCGTCAGCTGCTGGACGCCCGCGCGGCGATTGACGCAGTGGGCAACGCGCCCGAACTTGTCGCCGCCGCCGATTCCCTGCACGACCGCTTGATCGCCGTCGAGGATGGGCTCTTTCAGATGCGGGCCACCGGAGAGGGACAGGATGCGATCCGCTACCCGGCGCGTCTGCTTGAGCGACTAGGGTACCTCTTCTCCACGGTTTCGGTCGGGGATTTTCCGCCGACCGATCAGCAGGAGGAGGTGCGACTCATTCTCAGGGAGCGGCTGGAGCGGATCCGCGCCGAAGCGGAATCCGTGCTCCGGACGGACGTGGCTGAATTCAATCGGAGGGTGCAGGCGCTGGGGATCCGGGTGATCTTCTGAGCGGGACGCGCTTGGGCGAGGGCGCGCCGGTCTTTGAAGGCTCGCTCGGCTTGGAGGGGGCGCCCGGCGGCCTTGCCCGGTCTTCCCAAGGAGGGGCCGGGCGGCCAAGGCCCTCGCCTGCGGCGCCCCTCTTTGCCGAGGGCGGCGCGAGGCAGAGTCTTCAGGAGGTTGCGCGGAGCGTGCGAAGCGGGGCGCGCTCCGCGCGGGACGTGGTCGAGGCCGCGATCGCCGCCCGCGAAGCGAACGATCTCAAGGCGTGGATCTGCTTCGACGCCGAAGGCGCCCGCGCGCAAGCTGATCGGATCGACCGGATTCGGGCCGGCGGGGCCGATCCGGGCCCCTTGGCGGGAGTGCCCGCGTCGATCAAGGATCTCTTCGGCGTACAAGGGATGCCCATCCGGGCCGGCGCCGCGCGCGAGCTCCCGGAGCGCTTTCGCCGCGAGGGATTTCTTGTCGGAGCGCTTCGGTCTCTGGGCGCAGTGATTCTGGGAAAGACCCATACGGTGGAGTTCGCCTTTGGCGGAGTGGGCCTCAACCCGCACTACGATACGCCCCGCAATCCTTGGGACTCCGTCCACTCGCGCGTCCCGGGCGGGTCGTCCTCGGGCGCCGGCGCGTCGCTCCTCGAAGGATCCGCGCTCCTCGCGGTCGGGAGCGACACCGGAGGGTCCATTCGGATTCCAGCGTCGGCGACCGGCTGCGTCGGAATGCGGACCAGTCCGGGCCTCTGGCCTGCGGACGGCGTCGTTCCGCTGTCCCCCGGACTTGACGTGGTTGGCTTCCTCACTCGAACGGTAGAGGACCAGAGATATGCGTTTCGGGAGGTGGAGCGCTACCGGCTTCGCGCGACGGCGGCGGGCCCGGAGCGGATTCCCGAAGAGGGCGGGCGAAGCGGCGGCGAACCGCATGTGACGATCGGACTGCCGTCGTCGCCGATGTGGGAGGAGGCGCAGCCGGATATCGTGCGACAAGCGATGGCGGCCCTCCGGCGGCTGGAGCGCGCCGGGGCGCGCTTGGCGGAGATGGACTTCCCGGAGCTGGCCTTGGCCTCCGCCAACTACCTTTCGGACGGCGTCGTCGCAGCCCAGGCGAGCGAGTTTCTGTCCAGGGAGCTGCCGGAATATCGAGGACTGCTCGACCCGATCGTCTCAGGCCGGATTGCGCCGGGAGAAGAGATGCGGGCCACATCTTACATTCGCGCGCTTGAAGAGAGGCGGCGGCTGGCGCGGGCTGCCCGGGCGCGCCTTGCAGAGTCGCCCGTCGATTTCATCGCGTATCCGACGCTGCCCCTGACTCCGCCAAAGGCAGCCGACTTGGCCGGGGCGGAACGCTACTCCAAAGCCAACGCCCTCATGCTCTCAAGCACCTGCGCGGCGAGTTATCTGGGGCTGTGCGCAATTAGCCTTCCCGCAGGGCGCGACGACGCGGGGATGCCGGCGGGGCTGCAGCTGGCGGCGCTTTCGGGCTTCGATCATCGCCTCCTGGACTGCTGCGCAAGCCTTGAGCGAAGCTTGAGAGGCCTGCCGTGAGCCTCGCCGGCGCGCGTCAGTCGATCATCATGGATCACTTTCGCAGGCCCAGAAACCGCCGGAGACTGGATGAGGAGGGCGTCGTCTGCGGCGACGCCTATAATCCAATGTGCGGAGACGCAATTCGCGTCTGGCTTCGCATCCAAGACGGGAAGATCCAAGATGCCGCCTTCGACGGCAAAGGCTGCTCCATATCCTTGGCGGCGGCGTCGATGACGACGTGCGTGCTCTCAGGCCGGGACGCGAGCGAGCTGGAGGAGCTTCGAAGGATCTTTCGGGAGGCGCTATCCTCCGGGAAGGGGATCGACAAGGAGCTCGGGGATCTACGGGCGCTGGCCGGCGTCTCCCGGTTTCCCTCCAGAGTTCGGTGCGCGCTCTTGGCCTTCGATGCCGCTCAGGCGGCCATCGACGGAGCGTTTGCGGAAGGGGCGAAATCCGATCGGGGCGGCGTGGGAGATCCGGGGCCGAGAGAGCGGGCGCACGTCGGATAGCGCTCCTTTCCGAATGAAGGACAGCGCGGCTGGAATGGAGGGTCCGGCGTTGACTACCGGTCTCGGCCGCGGCCGGGTCCGACAGGGACGAGGACGCCTCTCCCGCGACGGATGACTCAATGAGCAAACGGGCGCCTGCGCGCGCCGAAGGAAGCAACCCGTGGGGCCACAGGCGCTGGTCCTTGAGGGATCTCGTCGCGGGTCTTTCGGTTGCCATGCTCCTCATTCCCCAGAGCATGGCCTACGCCGAGCTGGCGGGGCTTCCAAGCAGCCAGGGCCTCTTCGCCAGTACGCTTCCGCTCATTGCGTCGGGCCTTCTGGCCTCCTGTCCCTACCTCCAAACGGGACCGGTGGCCCTGACCGCTCTCCTGACCCATGGCGCGCTCGTCGTCGTCTTGGAGCCCGGATCGGAGGCCTACAGCGGCGCGGGCGCCCTTCTCGCGCTCATCGTGGGGGGCGCGCGCCTCGCGATCTCCATGGCGAAGTTCGGGAAGATCACGTACTTGCTGGCCCAGCCGGTGCTCCGCGGGTTTACGAGCGGCGCGGTCATTCTGATCCTTCTATCGCAGCTGCCGGGCGTGGCGGGACGAAGCGGATACTCGGAGGAGGGCCTGCTGCGCTCGGCGACGCTCCTGCTTGCGGAGCTTCCCACCTGGAACATCGCCGCCGTCCTGCTCGCCGCGGCGACGGTGCTCCTGATTCAGGCGGGAAGACGAATTCACGTCTCCTTCCCGGGCGCGCTCGCCGCCGTCGCGCTGGGATCCGCCGTCGCGCTCTGGGGCGGCTACGGCGGCCCGACCGTAGGCGAGATCTCAACCGCCGGATTTCGCTTTTCGCTGTCTCTGCCCTGGGCCCTTTTTCCGCAGCTCGTCCTCCCGGGCGTTCTGATCGCGCTCGTCGGCTTTGCGGAGTCCACGGCGGTCGCGCGAAGTCTCGCAAGCCAAGACGGCGCAAAGTGGCGCCCCAATCGGGAGTTCCTCTCCCAAGGGGCAGCGAACGTCGCCTCCGGGCTCTTTGGCGGCATGTGCGTGGACGGGTCGTTTTCACGCACGGGATTGGGCCGCGTCACTGGGGCCGAAAGCCGCTGGGCAGTTCTGTTCACGGGCGTGGTCGTTCTCCTGTTCCTGCCGGTCGCAGGCGTCCTCTCGCACCTTCCGAAGGCGGTAATGGCGGGCATCGTGATCGTGGCCGTCGTCCCTCTGGTCAGGCCCCGGGTACTCGTCGACGTGTGGCGGATTTCGCCGCCGCAGGCGAGCGTTGTCTGGCTGACGCTCATCTTCTGCCTTCTTCTCTCCCCGCGCATCGAACAGGCGCTTCTCTTGGGAATCCTCGCGTCTCTAGCCGTGCACGTGTGGCAGCAGAGGCAGACCGGCGTCGAAGGGTGGAGGGAGGGGTCGGTCCTGCGCCTTGAGCCCCGGGGCATCCTCTGGTTTGCGTCGGCGCCGCTGATGGAGGGCGCGCTCCTGGAGCGCGCGCGCGGAGAACGCGATGTCTCCGAGGTCGTCGTCCACCTGGAGGGGCTGGGTCGGATTGATCTCACCGGGGCGCTCGCGCTCAAGCGCGTCGCGAGCGAGCTGCGGGAGGCGGGGATCCCGACCCGGATCGTAGGCATCCCGCCTCAGTCCAGAGAGGTGCTGCGCAAGGTCTTTGGAACGCCCGGACTCTATCTTTGACCCTCCGCGGCGCAGCCTGCGGGCGAGATTCAAGATTTGGGGCGGCGGCTGCGTACCCGTGTAGATTGGACCACGCCGGCCGGAGTCCGGGCGGCATGAATGCTCTCAAGCCCAATGCAAAAGGGAAGAGATGTCGAATACGCCGCTGGGCCGGGTCTGCTGGTTTGAGTTGATGACGGACGACGTGTCGGGCGCCACGGAGTTCTACCCGAAGATCTCCAAGTGGAAGTCCGAACCGTGGCCGGGGCCCGAGCCGTACATGACGTGGATGACGGATTCGGGTCCCATCGGCGGCGTGTATGAGCGCACGCCGGAACAGCGCGAAATGGGCGTCCCCGAGTGCTGGACGATGTACGTTTCGACGCCCGATATCGCAGCGACGGCGGCCAAGGCCAAAGAGCTGGGCGGGAGCGTGATGAATGAGTCCATCGTCGAAGGCGCGGCGAAGATCGCGATCATTCGGGATCCGCAGGGCGCGGTCTTTGGACTGATGCAGCCCGAAGGGGAGACGCCCGGACACGACGACCCGCCCAGAGTGGGCGAATTCTCGTGGATTGAGCTCCCCGCCACCGACTGGAGGGGTGCGCGGGACTTCTATCTCCCGCTCTTCGGATGGAAGGAGCACAGCCGAATGGAGATGGGCGAACGCGGGACGTACTTTATGTTCTCGCGCGGAGCGCATCCCCTTGGCGGCATGATGAACCACCCTCCGGGCGTTTTTCCAGGCTGGTGGTTCTACATTCGCGTAGGCGATGTCAAAGAGGCCGTGAGCGTCGTGGAAGAGGCGGGGGGCGAGGTCTTTACGCCGCCCATGGAAGTGCCTGGAGGCGACTGGATCGCGCACTGCAAGGATCCCAAGGGGGCTGCGTTCGCGCTGCACCAAGCAGGAGCCGCTCAGCCGGCAAGCTGACCTCGCGGGGCGAGGCGGGGAGCCCCTTACGCGATATCGATCTCGGGGTTCAGGAACACGTCCTGAATTAGCTCTAGGAGCCGTACGCCTTCCTTCATCGGCCTCTGGAAGGCCTTCCTCCCGGAGATGAGTCCCATCCCGCCCGCCCGCTTATTGATCACCGCGGTTCTGGCCGCTTGGGCAAAGTCGTTCGCGCCGCTTGATCCCCCCGAGTTGATCAGGCCCGATCGGCCCATGTAGCAGTTTGCGACCTGGTAGCGCGTCATCTCGATTGGATGCGCGTCCGGCACGAGCGCGTTGTACACGTCCTCGTGGGTCCGTCCGAAGCCGATCGCGGGGTACCCGCCGTTCGTCTCCGGCTGCTTCTGCTTCACGATATCCGCCTGAATCGTGACGCCCAGGTGATTTGCCTGACCGGTCAAGTCCGCCGCCGCATGGTAGTTCACGCCGTCCTTCACAAACGCGGACTGACGGAGGTAGCACCAAAGCACCGTGGCCATTCCCAGTTCGTGCGCCGCCTGGAAGGCCAGCGAAGCCTCTTGCAGCTGCCGCATCGCGTGTTTCGATCCGAAGTATACCGTGGCCCCGACGGCGACGGCGCCCAGCTCCCACGCCTGCTTTGCCCTCGCAAACATCGTCTGGTCGTACCGATTCGGGTACGTCAGCAGCTCGTTGTGGTTGAGCTTGACGAGAAAGGGGATTCGGTGGGCGTAGCTGCGGGAACAGCTTCCCAGCGCGCCCAGGGTGGAGCAGACCGCGTTGCATCCTCCTTCCAGGGCAAGCTCTACGATCCGCTCTGGATCAAAGTAGACGGGGTTGGGGGCGAAGGAGGCCCCGGCGGAATGCTCAATCCCCTGGTCTACCGGAAGGATCGAAAGGTATCCCGTGCCGCCCAGTCTGCCGTGACCCAGGATCTGCTGGAGCGACCGCATCGTTTGAGGCGATCTGGAGCTTGGGGCAAGGGCGCGGTCCACGAAGTCCGGCCCCGGAAGATGAAGTCGTTCTTTGGGAAATCCCCGGGCTCGATATTCCAGAAGGCTCTCGGCTTCGGAGCCTAAGAGGTCGGCGATCGTCTGAGCGTCGGTCATGTAGGTATGCGGCAGAGGTGGTTGTATCGCCCGCGCGGGCCGCGCGCGGGACCGCTTATGGCGTCGCAATTCCGGATCCTCGGGCGGAGAGGTTCAATGCAGGCCATGCGTCGTCTCGAAGATCCAGCAATTTCGCACCTTAGCAGTCTCGTCCAACGGCAAATGAGCCCGAACCCCGGGGGTCGTGGCATTCTTGGAGCATGGTCATGACTCTAGGCATCTCCCGGATCCGCACCCTCGCCCAAATCCGCGCCTTCCTCGACGGCGCAAACCCCCGCCGAGGGAGAGCGCTGAACGTTCCGGCCCAGGAAGCCTGCCGGTATTGAATGGGCGCGCCCCAGAGACATCGCGGAACTCCGCGTCCAGACAACCTCCAGGTCGCCGAGACGCCGCCGCGAGCCCGCGACCGGCGTCTCGGATCCGCGACCGGCGCCAGGGTCGTCAGGTCCCCCAGACTGTGACGGGGACGTGCTTCCACTCGCGCCGCTTCCGGTAGATCCTCTCCGCCCAGCTCCTTCCCTCGCGAACGTCGAACACCACCAGATGCCCGGCATCCGCGCCGCTCGCGTCCATGTACGCCGCCGTCTGCTCCAGTCCCCGCTCGATCTCCGTATCGAGCGCCCGACCCTCCTTCACCATCTTGCACTCCACCACGAACCGCTGGCCTCCTTCGCCGCCGGACGGCCACACGACCAGAAGATCCACCCGGCGACGCCCCAGCGCGTACTCCCGCTCGATCCTGCCCTTGCCGTTCACCACCCGGTGCAGAAACGCCTGCAGGACCAAGTGCGGACCCGCCTCCGTGTACTGCGCGCGCCGGATCCAGTGCTCGGAGTTCTGGCGGAAGAAGTCCTGGAACTCGGCCAGCAGCGCGTCCATGTCGAGCCCGCCCGATCCGTCCAAGTACCAAAGCGTCTCTCCCGGCGGAATCTCGGACTCCAGCATCCACGTCAGCGCCCGCGGGAGGATCTCGCCGTAGATGGGGTTGGCGACTCGCGGCGGCGGATCCCGAGCCACCAGTCCCAAGTCGCGCACGTACTCGAAGTCCATGTGGGAGTGCTTCGCGTCGTCCCCGCTCAGCAGCGGCTCGACGACGCGCCTCACCCTGGGCTCGCGCAGCTTGTCGAGCAGCTGGTCCAAGTGGGTGTCGCGGCGCAGGATCAGCGCTTCGCGCGCATCGAAAACGTCCGCCTCCTCCACGGGGCCGCCGCGCTCTCGCAGCCTGCCCGCCGAGAAGCAAATCTCCCGGGCCATCGCGTTGACCAGCCACGGCTGTCCGCGAGTGTGTTCCCAGACGGCCGCGACCGCCTGCGCCGCGAACGCTTGGCCGGTCTCCGTCGCGTGCTGTCCGAGCAGAGCCTCGACTTCCGCATGAGTGAAATCGCCCAGTCGAAGCGACTCCGCCTTGATGTTGAAGGCGCTTCCGCCCGCGATCACTTCCTTTTCGGAACCCGCGCGGATTCGATAGTCGCGCACGTCCCGCACCCCGCAGAGCACCACGCTCTGAGGGAACGCCGCCGGACGGCGCGCGTAGCCCGCCCGCAGCTGTCGCAGCAAAGACACGAGCGTGTCTCCCACCAGCGCGTCGACTTCGTCGAGCAGCAGAACCAGAGGCTTGGGGCCGGCCATCGACCAGATCTCCAAGATGTCCCCAAGCGCGGAGTCCGGTCGCCGGTACGTGTCGATCTCCCGCGCCGCTTGGGCCGTGGCCTCGTCGCCGAGCGTCAGCCTCGCTTCCCGGGCGATTTCCGAGGCGATGGACTCCATCGCCCGGCCCACATCCTCGCGCGCGGCCTGCGCGGGTTCGACGTTGATATAGGCGCACCGATACTCGCCTGCGTCTCCGCCGTTGAGCAGATCGCGCAGCGCGAGCAGGGTGGACGTCTTGCCCGTCTGCCGAGGGGCGTGCAACGCGAAGTAGAGCTGATCGTGAACCAGCGAGAGGATCTCGTCCAAGTTCACGCGGTCGAGAGGGGGAACGCAGTAGTGAAGGTCCGGGCGAACCGGACCGGCGGTGTTGAATTTGCGCATGAACCAATGTGCCTCGAATTCCCTCGCCCCGCACCGGCGCCGACCGCGACGCGTCCTCCCCGGTTGCCCGTCAGGCTCCGAGGCGAACGCTTCGGAGCCCCCGCTTTTCTCTAACAGCTCGGGTTCCGTTGAGGACGGGAGTCTCCGTCGATTCTAGAGGCAATGCGCCCACGCGCCCCTGTCCCAAGCCCCGGAGTCAAGCTCCCCTTCGACTCTGTTCGACCTCACCCCCGGTTCGGGCTGATTTCCGTACTGAAGAAACTAGGCGGACATTCGCCGTCGTCCGCGTCCGCCTTGGCTTTGGGCGCTGCGCCTAGCGATCCAAATCGGTCGCGCCGCTTCGCGCGGACGCAAGCACCTGGCCCGGCGTCTCCATCAGGACCTCTCCGTCCCGCAAGACAAAGCGGCCGTTCACCAGTACATGGTCGATCCCGGTGGAGTGCTGGTGGGGATCGGTGAAGGTGGCGTTGTCCGCAATCGTTTCCAGGTCGAAGACGACGAGATCGGCCCAGTTTCCGACCCGGATCATCCCCCGGTCGGAGAGCCCCATGATGCGAGCTGGAAGCGATGTCTGCGACCGGATCGCGGCTTCCAGCGAAAGGGCGCCCCGGTTCAGGGCATAGTGACGAATCTTCCGCGTGAAGGTCCCGTAAAAGCGGGGATGCACCGGTCCGTCGCCGGGCCAGCCCAACCCGCCGTCGGAGGCGGTCGCGACCCAAGGACGCGCGCCGTACGCTTCGACGTCTTCTTCCGACATGGAGAATCCGCGCATCCGGCCTCCTCCCGGTACGCGTCGATCCCCTTCAAGCTGTAGCGCGATGGATGCGGCGACTTCGTCTTCGCCGCGCATGCGAGCGATCTCCAAGAGAGAGGCTCCGACGTACTTTGCATTTGGGTGTTCGAAGACGAGCACGCGGCTCGCGCCGCCCCGTCTGCGTATTTCGTGGACGATATCGGCGTGGATTCGCTCGCGCAGCTCGGAGTCCGCGAGCCTGGCTTCCAGCATCTCCGCGGGCGGACGCGCCTCTCCCGGGTTGGCTGCGTCCGGATCCGCGAGCGCCCATCCGGGCAGCAGTACCGTACGACCGTCCGAGCCGCTGGTCGGATAGGGATACTGATCCGCCCAAACGCGCACGCCTTCGCTCCTCGCGGCCTCGATCAGCTGGATCGCCACGTTGCTTGAGCCCCACCAGTGGACGCCCTTCGCCTTGATGTGGGATGCGACCACCTTGACGCCGGTGCGCCGTCCAATTTCAATCGTCTCGAGGATCGCATCCTGCAGCGTGGGCGCGCCGGGCGCGTCACGGCTGGGGAGAAACCACATCGGGTCCGCGCCCTCCGCCCGCTGGTGGGAGATGTACACTCCGTCATAGGGCGCAAGCTCCCGGACCAGACGCGCCACTTCGTCGGTGTCGCTCCAGCGCCCCGGAACATACTCCAGCCCCGCGCTGATCCCCGCCGCGCCCTCCTCCATCCCCTGCGCGACCAGCTTAGCCATCTCGCGCACCTCGTCCGGCTCCGCCCGGCGCCGGTGGTCGTCGCCAAGCACCAAGCCGCGCACCGTGCCGTGTCCGATCAGGAGCATCACGTTGGGGCCGATCCCTTGGCGCTCAAGCACGGCCCGCTGCTCCGAAATGGGCCAAGCGGAGCGACCGTCCTGATTCACGACAATGGTCGTGACTCCCTGCGAGACGATGTTGGGCGCGGCCTTTCGGTGCAGCGAATCCGTTCGGATCGTCGGCCGGGGTACGAAGGAGCGCGTGTTGTCGTCGGCGTGAGAGTGAATGTCAATGAAGCCGGGCGACACGTACCGCCCGGCGCCGTCCAAAACCAGATCCGCCGCCGCTCCGGGAAGCTGGCCCACGGCGGCTATCCTTCCCTGTCGCACCCCGATATCGGCCGCGAACCAAGGATTGCCAGAGCCGTCGAAGACGCGGGCGCCGCGGATGAGGATGTCAAAGCGCTCCTGCGCCTGAGCGGAAGAGGTCCAGAGGCCAAACGAGGCGAGCACGACCAGCAATAACCTCTGAACCGCTCGCCTCTTCGAAAGCCGACTTAAGGGGCCTGAACGCGGCGCGGAAAGAATTCCCGCCGCGTTTCGGGGGTTCTCGCAACGAAGAGAAGAGCCTGCGTTCATTGCCGTGAAGAGCTAAAGGGTCGGATTCAGACCTTGACCGGGGCGCGGGCAAACCGGGCGCGAACCGTGCCGCCTGCCCATGGACGCGCTAGGGGCGAGCCGCCCCGCTTGTTCATTGTACGCCTGCGGCCTCCTCGGGCGCTCAAGCGAAAGCGCCGCTCCGCGCTATCCCTCCAGACCCCCGACGTCCACTGCGGCGACGCCGCAGTTCTGGAGGATCGTCCGGGCATCGTTCTTTCCCTGTTCGGAGGGTCCGACGAGCCGCGTCCCCGAGGCCGGATCGTCCGACCCCAGAGTCGTGAGGCTGATGTCCTCGTCGCTCGTCCTGGAGACGGTGATGCGCATGTTGTCCGTGCCTGATCGTCCGTCGGAAAAGACGCCCACGGTGAGGAGGTCGTAGAGCACGTTCCCCATAAATAGCTCCCGCGCCAGACCCGAGACGTGTTTCCGGGCGCGGATGAAGCCCGCGTCCCGGTTCCCGTCTTCGATGGTGTACCCCAGCATATTGATCTGGCCCAGGGCGCAGTCGTAGGACGCGCGCGTTCCGGTCGGCGTCACCCCCTGAAAGGCGGCGGGGCGCGTGGCGCATCCCGCGAGCAGGAGCGCGCATGCGCACCCCAGCGCTTGTCTGATTCGATGTCTTTCGGGCTTCTTCATTCGATTCTCCCAAGCAGTGTGGGCGCGTGCAAAGGCCGCGCGCGGGCGAAAGGCCCCTCGAGCCGCCCGTATCATGTTAATACCGCGGGCAGGCTAGAGGGTTCCAGTTCGGCGGAAGCCCGCCCCGCGTTCGGCCCGGCCTGTAAATTGAACGCGCAGGCCTTCACGCCGCGACTTTGGTCGCCGCCCCACTACCCCGCAAACGTAGCCCGACCCAGGGCGCGGACAGGTCCGCGCGACAACCTAGACATTGCCGCAGCCCTCACTGGTCGTGCCTACCTCTTCCGTCAAGCCGAACCCACAACGGCCGGGGCTGGGCGGGACGCTTCGCTGGCGGCAGCGGACGGGTACGCTGGAGCGCGTCGACCCCGGCGCGTTTCTTCGCGCGGCGCAAGGCGAAGCTAGAGGGTTCTGGGCGTCGGGGTCCAGGTGGATCGCGCATGCGGGGGCGCTGCGGCAGATCAGGATTCCCGGCGCGCCCGAACGCGGCCAAGGCTCTCTTGCGCGAGTGGTCGAAGAGGAATCCCGGAAGATCTTTGGCTCCGGCGACGGCGGGTACGCCCGCGTCTTCGGCGGCATGGCGTTTTCCGGCGAGCGCAGCTTGGATGAGCTCTGGCGGGGCTTTCCGAGCGCGCTCTTTTTGCTCCCCGAGGTGGAGGTGGAGCATCTCCCGGAGAAGGGGCTGTGCCGAATCACGGCGCGGGCCGCGACATCCGAGGCGGCGGAGCGAAAACGACGTCGGTGGACGAAGAAGCTCGAGGCGGCGCTTGGCGCCGATGCCTGCGGCGGAGAACCGCGGGGCGAAGAACGCCCCTACCGGATTCGCCGCATGATGGAGCCGCCGCGCTGGCGGCGGATGGTCGAGCGCGTCTTGGAGCGGATCCGCACCGGGGAGGCGCACAAGGTGGTGCTCGCGCGGGCGCTCGAGGTCTCGGGCTCTCCCAGCGTCGATTCCGCCAGGCTCGCGACGGCGTTGTGGGAGGAGAACCCCGGAAGTCGAGTCTTCCTCTTTGAGCCTGCGCCGACCGCAGCGCTCGTCGGAGCGGCTCCGGAGACGATCGCGACGATGGCCGGAGGCACTCTTCGCGCCTCGGCCGTAGCGGGAAGCCGCAAGGTCGGGGCCGACTCGGTCGAAACCGCGCGTCTCGCCCGAGACCTCATTACGAGCCCCAAGGAGCGCGCGGAGCATGCGTTCGTCGTGGATGACGTGGTGGCGCGCCTGCGAGAGCTCGGGTGTCGGGTGCGAAGAGACGTGGAGCCGCACGTGCTCGCCCTCGCTCGCATTCAGCATCTGGAAAGCAACGTCTTTGCGGAGCCTCCCCCGGGCGTCTCCCTCCTCAAGGCGCTGGAGCGGCTTCATCCGACGCCTGCGGTATGCGGGATTCCCAGGAGCGCGGCCCTCTCCATCGTCGCCCAGAGCGAAACCTTGGATCGAGGATGGTATGCCGGGCCGGTCGGATGGCTGGGGTCGGACGGTTCGGGCATCTTCGTGCCCGCGCTCCGGTCAGCCGTGTCCAACGGGCGGAGATGGAGGCTCTACGCAGGCGCCGGGATTGTTCGGGGATCGCGGCCAAGGGCGGAGTGGGACGAGACGGAGCTGAAGTTCAGGCCGGTCCTGCAGGCGATCGAACGAGTCTCTCGCGCGCGCCCGTGAACCAAGGCGATCTCAACTTCCGGTGGGCCCGCAGCCTCCTCTCCGGCCTGATTCGAGAGGGGCTGACGGAGGTGGTCATCGCCCCCGGTTCGCGTTCGGCTCCGCTTGTGCTTGCCGCCGCGTCCTTTCCGGAACTCTCCATGAGGGTGCAGCTGGACGAACGCTCCGCCGGCTTCTTCGCGCTGGGCTACGGGAAGAGATCGGGGCGCCCAGCGGTCGTGATCACCACCTCCGGCACCGCGGTCGCAAATCTCTTTCCCGCAGTGGTGGAGGCTGACCTCGCCGACGCGCCGCTGCTCCTCCTCACGGCGGATCGCCCGCCTCGCTTGCGCGGTCGGGATGCAAATCAGACGATTGACCAGCCTGAGATCTTCGGATCAAGAACAAGATGGAGCGCGGACCTTCCCGCGCCTTCCGAGAAGGACGGCGAGGGCGAGGCGGAAGGGATCGCTCGCCGGGCCTGGGCCCGCGCGGCGGGGCCTCCGGCAGGGCCGGTGCACCTCAATCAGCCCTTCGACAAGCCGCTGGAGCCGTCCGTGGATCGGATCGATCTGAGCGCAGGGATCGCGCGGCCCCAAGTCGAGGCGGCTCGGAGGAGGGCTCCGACCGCGGCGGATCTTGCGCCCGCCGCGGCGACGCTGGAACGGCTGCTGCTCCGCGCGCGCCGTCCTCTCATCGTCGCTGGCCCCAGCGCGCGGCCGCAGGTCGACGGCCCGGCGCTCGCGCGTTTTGCCCGGAGTTGGGGCGTTCCGCTCCTTGCGGATCCACTTTCGGGCGCGCGCTACTGCGGCGATGCCGCGCCGGACGAGAACGATGTCGTCCTCGGGGCGGGGGCGCATCTTCTTGCCGGGAAGAGAGCGCGGTCGCGCCTTGAGCCCGACCTGCTTCTCAGAACTGGCCGCACGCCCACCTCGGGCGCGATTGAGGAGGCGGTGGCCTCGTGGGGGGGATCCATGCAGGTCGTTGTGGACGACGGCAGCCGGCGAAAAGATCACCAACGCTTGGCGACGCGCTACATCGAGGCTCCGCTCGCCGGCCTGTTTGAGCGAGTCGCGACTCCGCCGGCGCCGCCCGGGCGAGGCGGATGGCGCGGCGCATGGCTGAGGCTGGAGAAGATCGCGTGGGAGGCGCTGGACGCTCTGCCCCATGCAGACCACGAAGGCGCGTTCGCAAGGGCGCTATTCGAAGGGCTTCCGAAGGGCAGCACGCTCATTGCCTCCTCTTCGATGCCCGTGCGCGATCTGGACGGCTACGTCAAGCCGGCGGGGACGGGGTCCCTGGCGTTCGCCAATCGGGGCGCGAGCGGGATCGACGGCGTGGTTTCGACCGCGCTGGGGTGCGCGGCGGCGGAGTCGGGGCCGGTCGGGGTACTGATTGGAGATCTCGCCTTTCTTCACGATTTGGGGGGGCTTGGGGTCGCCCCCAGGCCGGATGGGCAAGTGGTGTTCGTCGTGCTGGACAACGACGGAGGCGGCATCTTCGAGATGCTCCCGACCCGTCGGTTCGGCGAAATTCACACGCGGTACTTCGCGACCCCTCACGGGCTGGACCTGTCCCTTGCAGCTCGGCTTCATCATGTCCCCTGTCGCGCCGCGCGGACCCTGCGGGAGTTCAGGCGCGCGCTCGACCAAACGCTCGAGTCCGGCGCGACATCGGTGATCCACGTTCGCGTGGGGCGGCGGCGCAACGCGGAGCTGCACGCGCGCGATCGGACGCGGGTCCGGGCGCGGATCGAGAAATTCCTTTCCCGACATGAGTGGTCATCGCGACCGGGCGAGCCGAAAAAAAGAGGAGCGGCGCATGCCATCTGAGCGGAAGTCTCTCTGGAAGACGGAAAAGACCTACCAGGACATCACCTATCGGAAGCGGGACGGGGTGGCGCGGATCGCCATCAACCGGCCGGAAGTTCGGAACGCGTTTCGTCCGGAGACGCTCTTCGAGCTCTTGGACGCCTTCCAGGACGCGGGCGAGGATACGTCGATCGGCGTGGTGCTGCTCACCGGGGAGGGGCCGTCCAAGGACGGGAAGTTCGCCTTCTGCTCGGGCGGCGACCAGAAGGTGCGGGGCGACAAGGGCTACGTCGCGGGCGACGGCGTGCCTCGCCTAAACGTGTTGGTGCTGCAGCGGCTAATCCGCTCAATGCCGAAGCCGGTGATCGCTCTCGTCGCGGGCTACGCGATCGGGGGAGGCCATGTCCTGCATGTCGTGTGCGACCTCACGATCGCTGCGGAAAACGCGGTGTTTGGGCAGACCGGCCCCAGGGTCGGGAGCTTCGACGGGGGGTTCGGCTCCTCCTATCTGGCCCGCATTGTCGGCCAGAAAAAAGCCCGCGAGATCTGGTATCTGTGCAGGCAGTACGACGCCCGGGAGGCGCTCGAGATGGGTCTCGTCAACAAAGTCGTGCCGGTGGAGGAGCTGGAAGAGGAGGGCTTCAACTGGGCGCGCCGAATACTCTCCCACAGCCCGCTAGCGATTCGCCTCCTGAAGTCGGCGTTCAATGCGGACGTGGACGGGCAGGCCGGTCTCCAGGAGCTGGCCGGCAACGCCACGCTCCTCTTCTACATGACGGAGGAAGGCCAGGAGGGCAAGAACGCCTACTTGGAGAAGCGTGCGCCGGAGTTCCGAAAGTTCCCGTGGCTGCCGTGGTAGCCGAATTCGGCGAGGCCCAGGCCGCAGGGCGAGCGCGCGTCTGGATGATGGCGATCCGACCTAAGACGCTCGGCGCTTCCATCTGTCCGGTGGCCGCCGGATCGGGCCTCGCGGTCCGCGACGGAGTCTTCTCGCTTGGTCCAGCCTCGGCTGCCTTGGCCGTCGGACTCTTCGTGCAGATTGCGACCAATCTGGGCAACGACTACTTCGACTTTGTGAAGGGGGGCGATACGCCCGAGAGAATCGGCCCGGTCCGCGTCACGCAAGCCGGGCTGCTGCCCAAAGAAACAGTGCTTGCGGGGATGTGCCTCGCGCTCTTCCTGGCCGCGCTCCCGGGCCTCTACCTCGTCTCGATCGGCGGCTGGCCGATATTTCTCGCGGGCGTCGCCAGCCTCGCGGTTGCCGTCGCCTACACGGGCGGCCCGCTTCCGCTTGCCTACGTGGGATTGGGCGATCTCTTCTCCCTTCTCTTCTTCGGCTTGGCGGCCGTCGCCGGTACGTACTACGTCCAAGCTGGGACGATCTCCCTGGGCGCGATCATTCTGAGCGCAGGGGCGGGCGCGATCGTGACCGCCATTTTGATCGTCAACAATGTGCGCGACCGGATGACGGACGCAGCTGCCGGAAAGCGGACCTTGGCGGTGCGGCTAGGAGATCGCTTTTCCATCCTCCAGTACCACGGCTGTCTCGCCGTCGCCGCCTTGGCGCCGCTGGCGGGAGTCGTCGGGATGGACTGGACGCCCTACGTCCTGCTCTCGCTCTTGGGCGTTGCGGCGTGCGCTCCCGCGAGTCTTCGAATCCGGCGGGCGGCGCAGGATCGCAGAGCCCTGAACCCCGCCTTGGAGGCGACCGCCCGGGGCGCCCTGCTATACGGCGTCCTCCTCTTCGCGGGCTTTGCCTTGGGCGCGCGCTAGGACGATGCCGGACGTTCTTGTTCGGGACCTCTGGAGGATGGCGGGCAGAGCGCGCGCGCCCGCGTTTTCCGCCTCGAATAAGAGAGCGATCATCGCAAGCGAGCTCGCGGCGCGGGCCGAGCGGGCGGCGCAAACGCTGCTCGATGCGGGCGTCGGGCGCGGCGACGTGGTGTCTCTCCGACTTGCCCGGGACCCCGCGCGCGAAGGCGGCGCTCTTCAGAGGATCGCGGCCCTCTACGGCATCTGGATCCGGGGCGCCGTCGCCGCGCCGCTCCACGAGCGGCTGAGATCCAGGGAGCGCGCGGCCTGCGAAGCGCTCGTCTCGCCGGCAGCTGCGGTGTTTGGGGAGGACGGACGCCTTCGCGCGGTCCGCCTGAACCCTCCTCAAGCGGGGCCGGGGAGGCCGCCTTCGAAGAGCGCGGCGCTGCTCTTCACCTCCGGCACCTCGGGGCGTCCGCGCGCGGTTGCGCTCTCCGCCGCGGCGCTGCGAAGCTCCGCGCTTGCCGCGGCGAAGCGAATGGAGCTGGGCGAAGCGTCGATTTCAGCGTCGCCGCTCTCCATCGCTCATGTCGGAGGCTTGGCCGTCATCGTGCGGACCCTTGCAAGCGGCGGCGCGCTGCTGGGCTGGGAGTCGTACGATGCGGCGCGGATCGCGACCGACTTGGCTCGCGGGAATCTCTCGCACCTCTCCGTCGTCCCCGCGATGCTGAAGGAGATCTTGGACGCTCTGGGAAAGAGGAGCGCGCACGCGCGCGTTCGGCGCATCCTGTCGGGCGGCGCAAAGACGTCCGCCCAGCTTGTCCGGAGGGCTTTGCGCCGTCGGATCCCCTTGGCGCTCACCTGGGGGATGACGGAGACCGCGTCGCAGATCGCGACGGCGACGCCCGAGGAGACCCGCTTGGCGCCTTGGAGCGTCGGGCGGCCCCTGGACGGTTTTTCGGTGCGCGAGGCGCGAGATGGACGTTTGCTGGTCAGGGGGCCGGCGCTTGCGTCCGCGGTCTCCGAAAGCCCGGCCGAAGGATTTCGTCCCTTGCCGCTGGAGTCCGGCGGGTGGTACAGGACCTTGGACCTGGGTCGGGTGGGGGAGGGCGGGCGCGTCGAAGTGCGGGGAAGGAGCGACTTCATGATGATTGCGGGCGGCCTTAACGTTCATCCGGCGCAGGTGGAGGATGTCATCGAAGAGATGCCGGAGACAGGCGAGGCGGTCGTCTTTGGGGTGCCGGACGAGGTCCGGGGCGAGCGAATTATGGCCGTCGTCGAGTCCCCGGCGAGGAGCCTGACGGAGCGAGAGGTCTTGGAGTACTGCAGGAGGCGTCTGGGCGGCGCGCGTTCTCCCTCCAAGGTTCATCTTGTGGGCGAGTTGCCGCGCACGCCCAGCGGCAAAGCGGCGCGCCGGGGAATCGCGCGCGTCTTCGGAGAGGCGGGGGAGCGCGAATGAGCCTGATACGGGAGCTGGATGCGCGCGGCCTTCTTGCCGACGCCACGCGGGGAGCGGCCGGCGCGCTCCAAGCGGGCAGGGTCACGGGGTATGTCGGCTTCGATCCTACCGCGCCGTCCCTGCATGCGGGATCGCTGGTGCCGATCATGGGACTGGTGCGGCTGCAGCGGGCGGGCCACTCGCCGATTGCGCTCGTGGGCGGGGGAACCGGGCTGATCGGCGACCCGTCGGGCAAGTCTTCCGAGCGCATCTTGCTGGACAGGGTTCGCGCCGAGGAGAATGCGCACGCCATTCATGCGCAGCTACGGACGTTTCTGGACTTCGACGCGAGCTCCAACCCCGCGCGCATGGCCAACAACGCGGAGTGGCTGGAGAAGCTGCCGCTCGTGGACTTTCTTCGCGATGTCGGGAAGCACTTTTCAGTGAATCAGATGCTCCGGCGGGAGAGCGTGCGACGCCGCTTGGAGGATGCGGAATCCGGCATCTCCTTTGCGGAATTCAGCTACCAGCTGCTGCAGTCCTACGACTTCCTTGAATTGAACCGGAGGCATGGCTGCACCCTTCAGATGGGCGGAAGCGACCAATGGGGCAACATCGTGGCGGGGATCGACCTCGTCCGGCGGGCGGGCGGGGACCCGTGCCACGGGGTCGTGTTTCCCCTGCTCACGACATCCAGCGGCGCGAAGTTCGGGAAGACGGAAGCAGGCGCCGTATGGCTGGATCCTTCCCGCACCTCTCCCTATGCCTTCTACCAGTACTGGCTCAACGCGGCCGACGAAGACGCGATTTCCTTTCTCAGAATGTTCACGCTTCTTCCGAACGAGAAGATTGTCGAGGCGCAGGCCGAGGCGGCGGCCGCGCCCCATGCGCGCATCGCCCAGAAGCTGCTTGCGCGCGAGCTGACCCGAACGGTCCACGGCGAGGAGGGGCTTGGTCAGGCCCATAGGGCATCCGAGGCGCTCTTCGGGGGCTCCTTGGATGGGCTGGGCGCAGATGAAATCGGCGAGATTTTTCGGGATGTGCCTTCGAGCGCGATTTCCCGCGAAGCGCTAAGGCGGGGCGCTCTCTTGATTGATGTGCTCGCGTCCGGCGGGGCCTGCGCCTCCAAGGGCGCGGCCCGGCGGCTCATCCGACAGGGAGGCGCATATCTGAATGGCGCGCGCGTCGCTGACGAGACGCGCAGCATCCTCCTTGAGGACGCCGTGGAGGAGAGATTCGTCGTGCTGCGGCTAGGCAGAAAGAAGTTCCATTTGCTGGAGGCGAAGTGATGCAGTCCGCTGATCGAAGGACGCCGGCTTCGGACCGTACGGTCGGGGGGCCGCGCGTCGGGGTGGTGATGGGCTCCAAGAGCGATTGGGGCGTCATGAAGACCGCGTCGGAGGCGTTGACCCGGCTGAACATCGCGCACGAGACGCGCGTGGTATCGGCGCACCGCACGCCGGAGCGACTCTACGAGTACGCTTCCACGGCGGAGGAGCGGGGGATCAAGGTCATCATCGCGGGGGCGGGCGGCGCGGCGCATCTGCCCGGCATGACGGCGGCGATGACGGTTTTGCCGGTGCTTGGCGTTCCCGTGCAGTCCAAGGCGCTGAGCGGCATCGACTCTCTCCTTTCCATCGTGCAGATGCCGGCGGGCGTGCCGGTTGGAACGCTCGCGATCGGCGCGGCGGGCGCGGCGAATGCGGCGCTGCTTGCGGCGCGCATTCTGGGAGTCTCCGACCCGGAGGCGAGGGAGTGCGCGCGGCGGCATGCCCAGGAGCAGAGGGACTTGGTCTTGGCGGAGCCGGATCCCAGCGCGCCCGCTTCGGACGGATGAGGATCGGCGTGCTTGGCGGCGGTCAGCTGGGCCGAATGCTTGCGCTCGCAGGCATCCCCTTGGGGCACCGTTTTGTCTTTCTGGAGCCCGCGCCGGACTGTCCCGCGTCGGATGTGGGAAGGGTCGTTCAGGCCCCCTACGACGATCCGGACGGGCTGGATGAGCTGGCGGAGGCCTCCGATGTCGTCACCTATGAATTCGAAAACGTGCCGCTGGATGCGGCGAAGAGGCTAGGGGAACGGGTCGAAGTGTATCCGCCCCCGGAGGCGCTCCGCGTATCGCAGGACCGGCTCTTGGAGAAGCGTTTCTTGAGGAGCTGCGGCATTCCGACGCCGAACTTTCATCCGGTTCGCGAGCTCTCGGATCTCCCCGAAGCGCTTCGCGCGACGGGTCTGCCCGCAGTGGCCAAGCTCCGGCGCATGGGATACGACGGGAAGGGGCAGACTTTGGTGCGCTCCGCAGACGAGGCCTGGGGCGAGATTGGCTCTTTGTTGGACAAGCACGGGGAGCTCGTGCTGGAGTCGCTGGTGCGCTTTGATCGGGAGCTCAGCGTCGTTGCCGTGCAGGGGGCGGGCGGAGCAGGGGCTGACCGACGCTTCTACCCCTTGGCGGAGAATCGGCACGAAGGCGGCATCCTGCGGGAAACGCGGGCCCCGGCGTCCCGCGCGTCAGCGGGCATCCGAGAAAAGGCGAAGCAATTCGCGGGGCGCGTCTTGGATCGCTTGCGTTACCGGGGCATCCTCGCGGTCGAGTTTTTCCAGACCGGCGATGCGCTGCTTGCAAACGAGTTTGCCCCGAGAGTGCACAACTCCGGCCACTGGACGCAGGACGGCATGGATGTCTGCCAGTTCGAGGCGCACGTTCGGGCGGTGGCTGCGTCTCCCTTCGCTCTAGGCGCCGCGACTCCCTCCGCGATGATCAATTTGATTGGCGAGGAGCCGGCCTTGGATGCGGTTCTCGGAATGCGAGGAGTATTTGTTCACCTGTACGGCAAGGCGCCTCGTCCGGGCCGGAAGCTGGGCCACGTGAACGTTTGCGGCGGGGATGACGAGACGGTCGAGCGCCGCCGCCGCCGCGTGCTCGCCGCGCTGAAAGAGCAGGGCGCGAAAAAGGGTACGGCGGAGCCGCTCCCTTAGAAGGCGGGCTTTCAGCGGCGCAGTCATTTGCGCGGCGCGCTATCTTGCAGCTGCGCCCCGTGCGTTAGCCTCCGCCGCGCCAAGCCCGGCGGCGCCTCCCGGTCGTTTCGTTCGCATAGTCACTCCCATTGAATTACGTAAGCGATGCTTGAAGAAATCAAAGCGAAGATCTCGGCGGAAGCCGAACAGCTGACCCATGAGTTGAACGTGACGCTCCCGAAGCGCATTCAGGAAGCGGTCGCTCTTGGGGACCTCAGAGAAAATTCCGAATACAAGTCTGCGCTTGAGCGACAGCAGTTTGTACAGGCGAGGCTAGGCCAGCTTGCGCGCCGAATGGCGGAGGTGTCGAAGATTGACGCGACGGAAGTCTCCAGAGATCGCGCGGGATTCGGATCCAAGCTGAAGGTCGAGAACCTCACATCAAACAAGGTGATGGAATTTAGGATCGTGACCGGGGACTACATGGACCTCTCCAAGGGGCACATCTCAATGGCCTCGCCCCTTGGACGGGGCTTTGCGGGAGCGCGAAAGGGCGACGAGGTGACGGTGCGGTTGCCTGCGGGGGAAAGGCGCTTTCGCGTCTTGGAGCTTAAGACGTTGCCGGAGCAGATGGATGACGGCAAAAAAAAACAGGTGCGATCATGAAAGCTGCCGCGTACCATTGGTTTCGCCGCCGCCCAAAGTGCGAGTCAATTGCCGCCTCGTACCGAACCTGGACGCAAGTACCGCGCCGGAAAGCAACGCTACGAAAGGAGCACCACCATGGGTGAACAGGCCGGCCGCGAGACTCTCGAGCTCGAGGTCAGGGACTTCGGGCCAATCGTTGAAGCCAAGATCAACCTCCGCCCGCTGACCGTGTTCGTGGGCCCGAGCAATACGGGAAAATCCTACTTGGCGATTCTCATGTACGCTTTACATCGGGCGTTGAACACGACGTATTTTTCGACGCGGGAGCTTCTCCGAAAAACACAAACAAATTCCAACAATAACCACGCTTTGTCGGAGGAGATTAGGAAAATTCAGCAACTTATGGAAGACTCACTTGACGACGATAGTAGCAAAGAAAGACAAGACAATATCGTTTTGTCTGAACGAATCACTAAATTGATTTCTGTCATACTCAAGGGGCAGTCGAGCAAGTTGGTAAATGAACTAAGTCGGTGTTTCGGAATCGAAAGCCCAGATACGTTAATTCGTAAAGGGCAGACGCGCTCACGCGTGACTGTGCGGCGTCGCATTGTCGACCATGCACATTTGGTTGAGTATTCCTTGAAATTAACCAAAAACGGGAACGCATTTGAAACGACGCTTCCCTCAAAAATCTCCATTCCGATTGATTTTGGCATAAAGAATGCGATAAGGTCGGAATTTCGTTATTACTTACGACGACTCGCTGAGTGGAGAAAACGCCCGCCGTTTCGCGATTACATTCGAACGGATGACGAGCTCCTTTCTTTGCTCGCCGTCGCAGTACAATCACATATCGTCGACACGCTATGCTTGCCGGCATTCTACTTGCCAGCCGACCGCACCGGCATAATGCACGCGCACAGCGTCGTGGTGAGTGCGCTGATTGCTAGCGCACCCAGGGGAGGTCTCAGACGGCTCCCTGCGTCCGCGCCGGCATTGTCCGGGGTGCTTGCAGATTTTCTGGAGCAGCTCATTAACATTGATCGGCCTAGGCGCTTTCGCCCTCAACCAGAGAGAGATCTCAGTCACGGTATTGAGAAAGACATAGTCGGTGGGTCGATTAAAATTGATCGATCGCCTCTCGTCAATTATCCGCGCTTTGCGTATCGTCCGTACGGGTGGAAGAGCGATCTCGCATTGGCAAATTCGTCTTCGATGGTTTCGGAGCTTGCGGCCGTGGTATTGTACCTACGCCATCTAATCAGACCGAACGACGTTCTGATTATTGAGGAACCGGAGTCTCACTTGCATCCGGCGATGCAGGTCGAATTTACTCGACAACTTGCGGCATTGATAAATGAGGGCATTCGAGTGGTCGTCACGACACACAGTGAGTGGCTACTGGAGGAGTTAGCGAATATTGTAAGACGGTCGCAAATGTCCGAAAAAGAGAGAAGCGAGTATGGGGCTGATCAGGTCGGTTTAACCGCCGATCAAGTAGGCGTGTGGCTGTTTAAGCGGAAGAAGCGGCCCAAAGGTTCGGTCGTAAAGAGAATCGATCTAGACGAATCCGGAATGTACTCTTCCGACTTCGAAAGTGTAGCGCAGGCGCTGCATAACGATTGGGCGGACATCGGAGATCGCATTGAGGACGGGGAGTAGGCGGAGATGGCATTACTGGGTGAAATCCGCCGCAAAGTTGGCGAGAATTGTATTGTAAGAACGCTAAAGAAAAGTGGCTGCAAAGTCAAGCTAACCGAGGCGCCAACGCCTCGATTGATTATTGACTGCGACAAGCTGGTGTTACCGATACAAAAAAGCTCGACACGATGTGACTACTTGATTGTGACTGGATCACAGTCTGCTGGACTTCGAGCACGAGCTGCGAGAGGAGGAGACAAGTGGATTATAGCGTTGGAACTCAAGAGAGGACGATTGGACGCGAGCAAGGTTGTGGATCAACTGCGTGCCGGCGCCGCTATTGCCGAGCAGCTTGTTGCGAAAAAGGCAACAGGCGGGCGGAGATTTCGACCCATTGCTGTTTCGGGCAGCAGAAAAAAATACGAACGAGACGAGCTGAAGAAGCGCGCTAATCGAATCAGGTTCCTCGGGCGCTCAAGGCGAATTCGCGTGATTTCGTACGGTGAGGCTCTGATCAAAGGGCTGCGCCGCTGAGAACAGAGAGGTGGAACAGCGCTAGTTGGGTAACGCGAACGCGACGATCCGGCGACCAACTGCTTCGCCTCCGCCTGCGGCTGCGACGTACTGCCTGCCTCCCGCGACGTATGTGATCGGGGATCCCGGCGCGGGTCCGACGATTCCTTTCCAAATCACCCCGCCATCGGAGTCTCTGAGCGCCAGCAGCTCGTCGCCGTTGGTCCAGAATATCAGTTTCCCGGTTGCCAAGACGCCGCCGTGCCTCCCTTGGCCGGGCACCCGCCAAACCTCGCGGCCCAACGCCGGGTCCCAAGCCAGCAGTAGGTTTGCTGGACCGGTCAGCTTAGGGCGAGCAGGGCGAGTTCCAGACCCGCCTCGGCGGATCGTGCCCGTATTCCACTGGCCCAGGGCGTATTCGAAGCGGTCGGCCTTCTCATAGTAGTAGTTGTTGTTGGTGGCGGGAATGTACACGAAGCGCGTATTCTCGCTCCATGCCATCGGATTCCAGTTGTGGGCGCCCCTGGGTCCGGGAGCAAGGTACGCGCCTCTCTCGTTGATCCCGTAGCGCGCTTCCGGAGTCTCGACGGGCCTTTCGGTAACGAGATCGACTTCCGTAGCCCAGGTGATGTCGTCGGCGAAGGGCAGGGCGGAGATCAGGTCTCCAGAGAGCCGGTCGATGACATAGAAAAAGCCGTTCTTCGGCGCTTGGACGATGACCCACCGCTCACTTCCGTCGATTTCCAGGTCCAGGAGCATGAGGGGCTGGGTCGCCGTGTAGTCCCAGTCGTCGCCCGGAGTCGTTTGGTAGTGCCAGATGATCTCCCCCGTCTCTTCGCGCAGGGCCAGAATGGAGGAGAGGTACAGGTTGTCGCCGCCGCCCGGACTGCGATGATCCCGGCTCCACGGCGATCCGTTGCCGGTGCCTACGTAGACGATCCCCAGGGAGGGGTCGTACGCCATGCCGTCCCAGACGGTGCCGCCTCCGCCGGCCGTCCACCAGCGACCGCGCCAAGTCTCTGCGGCGCGACGCATCGCCGAGTTCTCAAAGCCCAAGGCGGGATTGCCCGGGACGGTGTACGTGCGCCACTTCAAGCCGCCGTCTTCAAGATCGTAGGCGGACACGTAGCCCCGCACGCCGTACTCGGCGCCTCCGTTGCCGATCACCACTGCGCCTGAGATGATCCGGGGCGCTCCAGTAATGCTGTAGTCGGAGCCCGGCGGCGTGGTCTGGACGCTCCATGCCGTCCGACCGGTCCGTCGATCCAACGCGACCAGCCGCCCGTCCAACAGCCCGACGTAGACCAGGCCACCATGAAGCGCAACGCCCCGGTTGACGCTGCCGCAACAGGCGCCGGGGCCGCCCGCGTCCACCGGCGGGATCGCGGGGTCCCACTCCCAGATGAGCTCCCCCGACGCCGCGTCAAGCGCGAACACATAGCTCATCGGACCTGTTCCGTAGAGAATCCCGTCGAAGACGATGGGCGTCGTTTCAATTCGCGCGCCTCCCTTTGGAATCTCCCAGCTCCAGGCTGGGGCGAGGCTTCCCACGTTGGTCGCGTTGATCCGATCCAGCGGCGCGTATCGCGTCTCCGCGAGATCGCGGCCGTGGTTGGGCCACCCGACATCCTGGAGCGCGGGCTCCGCTAGGGCGCGCCCGTTAAGTCCGGCCGCGAAGAGAAAGGAAAATGCGAGCAGACCCAAAACAGTCACGCGCGTTCTTTGAGGGCCAAATCCCCTCTGGATTTCCGCGACGCTCGTTCTTCGACTTGGTTGCATGGTTGACCGGAAAATAGACTGGTCGGCGCGAAAATGCCCGGCCAGTCGACGGAAGGCGGCCTCCGCATGGCTTGCGGGACTGGCCGCTTGCGGTTAACGCCCGTGATCAGCAGATTAAGGTGCTCTTCGGAGCCTTTGATCTTGCGGCTTTGCGGCTGCGGGATTGACGCTACGCCCCATGTGGTCTCTTGGAAAAGGAGGTGATCGTTGTCCAGTTCAAGTAGCAGGCCCAACCCGGCAAGGGCAAGCGATTGCCGCTTCGGCGCTTAGCGCCGAGTAGCGATCGGACGTGCCGTTGCGGTCATCGCGCCGGGTTGCGGCCAGCCGGACGCCCCGGGTGACGAGAAGCGATTGTCTCGCCGCCCGGGGCGCATCTTTTTTGAACCTTGGACGGGGCCGCTCTCGGGAGACTTCGCGCACCGCCAAAGTGCTCCGAAATCTCTGCCTTTGCGTCTTGGAGCGGGATCCGAAACGTTGGGCGCTGCTCAAGGAGCGGATCATGGCGCTGTTCGGAGTGGAGCTGGAGTAGCCGCGCTATATCCGGGAGCGGGACGCCTAGGCGAGGGCGCGAGGCCATACCGGTTTCTGCGCCGTTCAGGAGCGTGGACGTGTTTGATCTTGGCGGCAGCGGCGTCGTGCGGCCCGGACCGCTCGGCCGTTGCGCCGGAGGTTGCGGGCGCGCGCGATGGCGTTCGCGCGGTCCAAGCCGACCGGGCGGCCCTTGCGGCGATGTACAATGCGCTGGGCGGTCCTGGCTGGACGCGCAAGAACGGCTGGCTTACCGACGCGCCGCTAGCCGAGTGGGAAAACGTCTCCGTGCGGGACGACGGGCGGGTAAGCCGTCTAAAGCTGTCCAAGAACAACCTCAGGGGCGAGCTCCCCCCCGAGGCGGGCGACTTGGAAGGCCTCCAAGCGCTCGACCTGAGCTATAACCCGGAGCTCGCCGGAGCCCTTCCAAGCGCGCTGGGCGGCCTTGTGGAGCTCCGCCGGCTGCCCGTGAACAACACGAGCATCTCGGGCAACTTCCCGGATTCTCTTGCCGGCCTGAAGAAGCTTGAGTTTCTCGATGCGGCGAATACGAAGATGAAGGGCGTCCTTCCGCTTTGGCTTCAAGATCTCAGCTTGCGCACCCTCTGGTTCTACAGGAGCGCATTGTGTCTGCCGCGAGAGATGCTGGAGTGGCTCAGGTCGATCGAAAACGAAGGCGATCGCGTAGAGATCTGCTTTCCGGTCACGCCGGATCGGGAGGCGCTGCGAGAGTTGTACGAGGCGACGGGAGGCGAAGGTTGGAAGCGCCGCCAACGCTGGCTCACGGAAGCGCCGATCAGCCAGTGGCAGGGCGTCGAAGCCGACTCCGCGGGGTTCGTGACTCGACTGTCCCTCGTGGGCAAGGGCTTGGACGGAGAGCTTCCGTCTTCCATCTGGGATCTCTCCCGGTTGAGGACTCTGGTCATCTCGAACAATGAGAATCTTCGGGGCGAAATACCGGAGATTCCGTCCACGCTTGAGGCGCTGGATACCTTAACGCTCACCTACAACGGCTTGAGCGGCTTGATCCCGGCGTCCATTTCGCAGCTTCCAGCGCTAAGGGTTCTATGGCTCTTCAACAACGCGCTTGAGGGGCCGATCCCGCCTCAATTGGGCGAGTTGAGCCGCTTAGAGGAGTTGTCGCTGTCAGACAATGCCTTCGGCGCCCCGATCCCTCCGGAGCTGGGAAACCTCACAAAGCTGCGCCTATTTCAGGCGCTCCGGGCGGAAATTACGGGCGGCGTCCCAAAGGAGCTGGGAAGTCTCGGGAATCTGGAAGCCCTCTGGTTGAGTGGAAACCCTCTTGCTGGCCCAATTCCTTCCGAATTGGGCCAGCTCAAGAAGCTGGAGTGGCTTTATCTGGGGCACAGCGACCTGAGCGGTCCGCTTCCGAAGGAGCTTGGAGGCTTGGAGAGCCTCGTGGATCTCGGGCTCTACGACGCGTCCCTTGAAGGACCGATTCCGCCCGAACTGGGCGCGCTCGCCAAACTGGAGAGCATGCAGTTGAGCGGAAACCGTCTGACCGGACCGCTGCCCAAAGAGCTGGGGGCGCTTGCTTCGCTCAAGATCATGGACTTGAGGGGAAACCGGGTGAGCGGCGCTCTCCCTTCGGAGCTGGGTCGCTTGCGGAGTTTGGAGCGCCTGTATTTGGGACGGAATTCTGAAATCGATTCGACGATACCCTGGGAATTTGGACGCCTTTCCCGGCTGAAGGAGCTCGATTTGGCGGAAACCGGCCTGACGGGTTCGATTCCGGAAGCCCTGTGGGACATCGAAACGCTGGAATTGTTGGACCTCAACTCGACCGGAATCGACGGGCGGCTTTCCGCCAAGCTCTGTCGCGGAGCGAGATCGCTGGGCCGCCTGTGGATCTCGTCCACGCGGCTCAAGGGCGTGGTTCCGGCTTGCATCCGCGACAAGCGGATTCTGAAGTCGTTTCATAGCTGGGGGACCGGGCTGTGCGTTCCCCGGAGCAGCCGCGAGATGCGCGACTGGGCGAAGGAGCTTGCGGAGCCGAGGTCCGTGCGTTTTTGCGATGACGAAGAAGTCGAGCGTCTTGCCCTGGCGGGGCTCTTCGAAGACACGGACGGAGAAGGATGGTCGAACGCCCGGCATTGGGGAGGGCCTCTTCCGCCCAGCGCGTGGCACGGCGTCTCGGCGCGAAGAAGCGATGGCCGCGTCGTGGCGCTCGACTTAAGGGACAACGGCCTTGCGGGCGCGCTTTCTCATGAGATTGCCCACCTCTCCGAGCTTCGCAGCATCAATCTTTCGGGAAACGATCTGGCGGGCGGCGTGCCCCGAGAGATCGCGCATCTTGCGGAGCTGAGGGGGCTTGACCTGAGCCGCAATGGGCTTGCCGGCGTTTTGCCCCGCTCGATGAAGGAGCTTCGAGGACTGCGCGCCTTCAACTTCGCCGACACGGAGCTCTGCGCTTCGCCCGCGCCCTCGTTTCAGAGGTGGCTCCGAGGCCTCTGGAGCCACTCCGGCCGGGGATGCGAAAACGTGGAGGAGGTCAAGGTGAGGATCCCCTGGGCGTACCTCATTCAATCGGTGCAGAGTCCCGGCATGGACACGCGCCTCATTGCGGGGCGCGACGCGCTCCTTCGCGTCTTCGTCGTTGCGGATCGGGATGGCGCGTTCTTCGAGCCCGAGGTGGTCGCGACCTTTTTCAGAGACGGGCGGCGCGTATTCGAGGCGACGGCGGAGCGGAGGGCCGACCTTCTTTCCGTTCGCTTCGACGAATCCAGGCTCGAGCACTCCCACAACGCCGTAATTCCGGGGCATGCGCTCGAGCCCGGGACCGAGCTGGTCGTCGAGCTTCGCTCGGGCGGCATTCCGCTTTCGGAGGGAAGCTCGACGCGCTTCCCGGAGTCGGGTCGGCGTGCGCTCGAGGTGATTCGCGCGCCTCCGATGCGGCTCACCGTCGTGCCCGTTCTCGAGGCGGTCGATCCGGATTCCTCGGCTTTGGAATGGGTCGGCGGCATCGACGGAACGGGGGAGCAGACGGCGCCGTTCAGGAACAGCTTTCCCTTCGGGGAGTTTACAGCCCGCCCCCGCGAGCCCTACTACACCGGCTTGGACCTCACGAGCGACGGGGGTCAGTGGGAGCTCGTGCTTGAGATGGAGCTCCTTCGGGCGGTCGACGGAGAGACGGGCTATTACTACGGAGTCGGCGCAAGCCGCAACGGCTACGTGCGGGGCAGGGCCAGGCTCGGGGGGTGGGCGAGCATCGGGAAGCCGTGGCCGATGGAGCTGGCCCACGAGGTGGGCCACAGCTTGAATCTGGTGCACGCCCCGTGTGGAGGCGTGACGGACGCGGACCCGGACTTTCCGCACGTAGACGGCGCGATCGGCGTCTGGGGCTACGACTTCGGCTCGGAAGCGCTGGTCGATCCGGTGGTATACCGGGATTTCATGGGGTACTGCTACCGGTCGGGGCTGAATTGGCTGAGCGACTGGAACTACGAGAAGGTGATCGACTACCGGGAGGAGGCCGAAGGGGGAGGGCGCGCCGCATTTTCGCTGGACGAGGGATCGGCTGCGGAGAAAGAGAGGTCTCTCATCCTTCGGGGAGGCGTCCTGGACGGCGAGCTAAGGCTCCTGAGTCCGCTTGTCCTGGAGGCTGCGCCGCAGCTTCCGACCGAGGCGGGCTCCTATCGCGTCGACCTTCGGGACGCGGCCGGTCGCGCGCTGCGCTCGCTTGCGTTTGAGCCGGATGCGGGGGCCTACGGCGACAGTTACTTCTTCTTTGCGGTTCCGCTCGCGGGGGATCTGGCGGAGCGGATCGACGTCATTCAGCTGGAAGGTCCCGAGGGCTTCGTTCAGGTCGGGGCGGACGATTCGCGACCCGTGACGATCGTGAGAGATCCGGCCACCGGGAGCGTGCGGGCTCTGCTGAAAGGGCCGCCGCCCGAGGTTTTTCGCGACCGAGATGCAGGGCGCTACGAAGTTCAAACGACAGCGAGCCTGCGCGAAGCGATGATCAAGGCAGGCAATTAGGTGCACGCTTGGAACGGCGCTGCGCCGGCCGCCTGACGCTCGGCCTCTTTCCAGAGTCGGGGTCGCTGCCTCCAGCCGAGCCTTGTGGCGACGCTACTTCGAGCCGGCGCGCTCCAACTCCGAAATCGTCCCCGGCTCCGGGGCCTCGTCGTAGTATCGAAAGATCTTGAAGCCGCCGCCGCGGACGGCCGCATCCTTGAAGATCTGGACCCGATAATCGGTTCCGTCGCGAAAAAAGCCGACATGGCAGTCTTGCTCGACGGTGAAGGAGTCGAAGACGGCGGGTTCGTCCAGACAGCGGGTTTCCGAATACCGCGCGCCCTCCAATCCCGCAAAGCGAGCGATGGCGCGCCTCGCGCCGGCGCCGTTTCTGAGCTGGATGTTCCGCCAAGCGATGTCGACGGGGTAGGCGTATTCGCCTTGGGCTACCGGGAGCTCTGGCCAGATGACTTCGTTGTGCTCCGTCTCTGTGAGGCGGTAGCCCTCCATCGCGTCTCGGTCGCCCTCCGTCACCGCGGTAAAGGTGGCGCGACCCAGCACGTCGAGGGACGAAACGCTACCCGGAAACGCTTCCGGTCCAGCTTCCCCGCACGCAGCCGAGGCGACTGAACAGAGCGCGAGGAGGCAAGCCGCGGCAGAACGCCCCCGGGGTGGCAATGCCCTCTTGGCGCAAACCGTGCTGGACCTGTGCTCAGACCGGCGAAGCGGCGGTGTATTCAGTCTAGGTCGCTCGGGCGGCCTTTCGGTGGGCGGCCTTTCGGTAGCTGTAGGCCAGCATCCAAAGACTGACCGCTGCTCCCGCCAAAATCCAGCCCCACCCCCAAACTTCGCTCGGAATCCGAGTGATCTCCTCGAGGATCACGGCATCGGACTTCAGTTCTGGTCGATCAAGAACGTCGCTCTTGATGTCGAGGAGCGCATACATCGCGCTGGTCAACCCGAGAACGGTCAGGATGCTGCTGCTCCAGCTGTCAGGCAACTTGAATCCGCCGATCCCTAGAGCTAGGCCGAAGGTCAGCCCGAACGCGATTCCAAAGAAATTCCTGATAAAGACCACGGAAGCGGCCACCAGAAGTACGCCCACGCCGTAAAGGACAAGACGGCTGGAAATCCGTTGGGACGCCGCCGCCCGCAGCAGGAGGAGCCCCCAAGCGAGGCTGCCTAGGTATCCCGCCGACGCCGTGAGGAACATGTTGCCGCCCGGGCAGAGGCAGTGGCCGCCTTCTTGGGCCACCAGCCCGATCTCCTCAATCGTTCCGCCGGTGGCGATCGCCACGACTCCATGGCTGATCTCGTGAAGGAAGACGACGAAAACGCGGATCGGCCAGACGAAGTGGGTGTCCCACAGGAACCAGATCGCCGCGAAGTACGCCGCAAAGCCGAAGACGAAGGACCACGGGATCGTCTTGACCGACTCGGCGCGCGACGCGTCCGCCCCAGCTCGCTCGCGGTGCGGACGCCCCGCCCTTCGACGGTTTTTTCTCATGGCTTCGTCTTCGACCAAGGTCAGCTCCGCCGCGGCTCGGGCTAGGAACGCGCTGGTGATTGCGCTCAAGTAGGGACTACGTAATTCAACGTAGACAAATTGCCCATCGCCGTGGCTTTGCCGCCGGTCGGAGGCGCCCCCGGCCGGGTCCGAGGCATCAGTTCCCAGCGTGCCGGTTCGCAAGCTCCTCCAACCCCTTTTGAATTTCGTCCTCGCTTAGCCACCTACCCCGCGCCATCGCGCCCAGCGGATTTGTCAAGAACGACAGGTCGTCCGCTGGATTGCCGCGAAGGAGCAGGAGATCAGCCCGCATCCCTGGCGCCACCATCCCGAAGTCCCCGTCCAGTCCCAAGACTTCCTCGACGTAGCGAGCGACCTCGACCGTCCCCGACCGAAGAATGTCGACCCTGCTCATCCCCGCGTCCTCGTAAATGCGAAGCTCCCGGTGGAGCGCAAATCCGGGCACGTTGTAGAGCTGCGGAGAATCGGTGCCCATCAGAATCTTCGCGCCGCCCTCGTAGAGCGCCTTCAGGATACGCCTTCGCGTGTCCTTCATCGCTCGGCTGAGAGCTGCGGGTGTTCTTGAAGCGCCCTGGCCTTGCTGTGCCCACGCATCCCGCTGGGTCCGGCTGACGTACCGCATTTCCGGAAGGTCCAGGAAGTCGGAAGGGTCCTGCGCGGTGTAGAGGTTGTCCCAGAGGTACATCGTCGGCACCACGTAGGCGTCCGCCTCCAGGGTGGCCGTGACCAGCGCATCAATGGCCTGGTCGTCAATGGCGCGTCTGACCTCCTCCAGCGGCACATCTTCCCCTTGAGACAAACGCCGGCCCAGCTCGGGCGGCATGACCGCCTCCAGATAGCCATCCAAGTGGTCCACGCATATATGACCCGATTCAAGGGCGTGCATCAGCCCGACGTCCGCCGGTACGTGGCCCGCGACGGTGATCCCCGTCTTGCGCGCGGCCCCCATGAGCGCGTCCCAGGTGTCCAGTCCGATTCCCGGATGGATCTTGAGGAAGTCGTACCCCGCCTCGGCATAGTCTTCGACCAGCCTAATCGCGGTCTCCGGGTTGGGGGCCGTGCGACCGTTCAGGGAAGGGGCCCCCACGTAAAAGGTCGGGCCCATTGTCTCGCCCGCCTCGACTTCGTCGGCAAGTTCAATCTGGTAGCCGGCGCCCAGCATCCCCCTGATCGTGGTCACGCCGTTGGCGAGATACAGAAAGAAGTAGTCCTCGATCAGGTCCCTTGGCGGGGTGATGGTCGGCGGAACGTGCGCGTGCATTTCGGCCAAGCCGGGGATCAAGTAGTACCGCCCTTCGCCATCCACGACGCGCGCTCCTTCCGGCGCGCGAACGCTCCTCTCCGATCCGATTTCCGATATCACGCCATCCCGCACGACGACGGTCTGACTCTCGAGCGCCCCCTCGCCCGTCATCGGCAGCACGTGCACGCGAGTAAACGCCGTGACGCCCTCCTGCGTCAATGTGGCCCCCGCGCTTGGCGTAAGAACCGCGAGGACCATCGCCAAACCGCCCCCAATGCTGAGTCGCCGCCGGCTTCGTTGCCTCACTGTTCCTCCTTTGTATGGGCTGCCTCGATTCGGACCGCATTGGCCCGTCCAGTACAATACTATTTCGACTTCGCGTTGCTTCCGCCCGCCGCCTATCCATGCGCATTCTAAATCGAAGGGACATCCGGGAACTCGTATCCATGCCGGATGCGATCAATGAAATGGCGCGCGCGTTCGCGCGGCTCTCGGAGGGCAAGGTAGAGATGCCAGTCCGCGGGTTGCTTCGATCAGGACCGGGGCACAGCCTCCTTATGCCCGCGCGAATTTCGGGAGGCGGAGTCCGAAAGGGCGTCCGAGGCGTCAAGGTTGTCGGTCATTTCCCCGGGAATGCGGCGCGAGGGATTCCAACGATTCATGGGGCGCTTCTCATGGTCGACGACGAAACGGGCCGCCCGGTTGCGCTCATGGAGGCCGCCGAAATCACCGCAATCCGCACCGGCGCGGCCGCTGGGCTTGCGGCCAAACTCCTTAGCCCTGCCGACGCGAGCGTCTTGGCGATCTTCGGGGCAGGGGCCCAGGCCCCTCGTCAGATCGAAGCGATTCGGTGCGTGCGGTCGATCAGGGAAGTCCGCGTCGTGTCAAAGAGCGGCGTGTCGGCGGAGCGGCTGGCGGCATCGCTGACGGGCGTTCGGGCGCACGCATTCAGGGATTCCCAATCGGCGATTGACGGCGCGGACATCGTGGTCGCGGTCACGCCGTCGACTACGCCCGTATTCGATGGCTCGGCGCTTACCAAGGGCGCCCATGTGAGCGGGAGCGGCAGCTTTACGCCCCAAATGCAGGAAATCGGACCGGAAGTCGTTGCGCGGGCGCGCGTCGTGGTGGAGCACAGGGCGTCCGCCATGGAGGAGGCGGGAGACTTGATCGTACCGATCAGGCAAGGAAGAGTCCCGGAATCCGTGATTGACGCTGAGCTGGGCGAGATCGTTCTAGGGAAGGCCCCGACGGGAGCACGCGGCCGAGACCTCACCTTCTTTAAGTCTGTGGGGACCGCCGTGCAGGATGTCGCTCTTGGATTTTTGGTGCTGGAAAAAGCTGTCGCCCGAAACGCTGGAGTAAACGTCGAACTGGTCTGAAAGGCACGCAGCCCAAAGCCCGGCTTGAACCTAGCCCGGTGGGTCGTGTCGCTCTTTCAAGCGTTCGTCTACTCTACCGGCACGGCTTCCGCAGCCTCAAGGCCGTCTTTCCGAATGGCTTCCGCGAGCAAGGTCGGTGCGACGTTGCTAATCCACCGCGTGACCTCTTGGGTCCTTTATGGGCCTGGGTAGACTCGAACTACCGACCTCACGCTTATCAGGCGTGCGCTCTAACCACCTGAGCTACAGGCCCCGCCTCAAATGAAAGATAAGCCCCTGAACGCGAAGGCGGCCCGACAGCTTGCCGGCAAAGGGCAGGGAACCGGCGGAAGACGGGGAATGCTCAGATCTCTATCGGCGTCGCGCAATTCCCCGCTGCGCCTGCTCGACGACGCAGTCCGGCGTCCAAGCCGGCCGTTCCCGGCCCTCTTTAGCCCTCTTCCTTGACCTCTTCGCGGACCTCGGCCGGCTCGGCGTCTCCAGTCCGGGAATCGTGGCGGCAACAGTCGGGAGACATTGCTCCGCAGGCCGTCTTCCACGCCCTGCAGCACGAGTCCTCGAAACACCGGAAGCACCCCTTCTTGCGCAGCCAGCAGAAGAGCAGCACCAGCAGAAGGATCTTGATCATGTCGCGCCCGACAAAACCGAAGATCCCCGCCCAAAAAGACGCAAGGCTGTTCGCATACCATCCGATTGCTTCAAACATCCGCTCCTCCTTGTCGAATTTGTCTCTTCGCGCTCAACGGACTGCGCGAACCTACCTCCGGCAACGGCGACCGCGGCACCTGCACAGCCTTCGCAGGACCCACGCGCCGATCAGCGCTAGAACGAGAATCCGGAGGAAGCCGTTGCCGGCCCAGAGCTCGGCTATGGTCCTCCAGAAGCTCGTCAGGTGCTCAATATAGGTTGCAATCAGGCCCCCCATTGCTTTGCCTCCAAGTTACGGTCGGACTACGGGTTCTCGCGCCTAGAGGTCAATACGATTGCCGGCCAAGATTTATTGCAGAAGATCTCGGGCCCCGCGCAGCCCCGCTCCGGGTCGGTAGGCTTTGGGAGTTCTGCCGCCGCGATGCGGCCTCCACGCCGACAGCGGACTTCATCGCCTCCGCGGCGGGATCCGAGCGACGCCATCTATTGAGCCGAAGACTGGCCCAGCTCGCTCTCCGCTCCGCCGGCGGAAGCCGGCTCCTGCGCCAGCGCGTCTTCGTCCAAGCCCCACTCCAGCAAGGTGCTCCGACAGATCTCGCCGCCATCCGAAAAGAGCGCGGCCAACAGCTGAATCGATGTGGTGGGCAAGGGACCGGACTCGGCAGTGGCCGCGGCCAAGACTTGATGGGACCGCTCGGCAAAAGGCAAGTGAGCTTCGTAGGTCCGGGCCGCCCCGCGCATCGCCTCCGGAAGGTCGTCCAAACGAAGTCCGCAGCGGCTCGCGAGCGCCTGCAGCTCTCCGTCCGCTTCGGAGAACAGCCCCGCAAGAATGTGCTCCGGGTGAATCTCGGGGGCGCCGTCCGCAGCCGCAGCCGCAGCGGCTCGGTTAAGCGCGTGGACCGTCTGTTCAGCGAGGTTGATTGCCATCCATTTCGAGGGGTTCGGGGTCCGCTAACGACCGACCGGATCGCCGGTCCTTGAATCTATGCGTAGGGCATCGGCGGCTGAAGTCCCAAGAGCCGCGCATACACGGCCAAGGCGCCCCTGTGGTGGGCCGTGTGGTCGGAGACCGCCTCCACCACCGTCCACCTCGGACGATTACCCAGGATTTTGTCGTTTGGGACGGGGGATTCGAGCTGCTCCGACGTCAACTGATCCAGCTGGTCCAAGAAGTCTTGATGCGCTCGTTGCATCCAGTCTCGAGCTTGCCCAAGCGAAGCCGTGCCGCGCACCTTCGCCTCGTGCGCGGCAAAATCCATATCCCACCCGTCCCCAAAGGCGCCCCGCGCGAACCAGTCCACCGAGTCGGCGGCGTGCGCCACCTGCTCTCGGACGCAAAACAGCCCGGGCCGCGGCCGAAATTCCGCGTGCTCCTCCTCAAACACGCTGGCCGTCTTGTTGAAGCGCTGAAGCGACGCTTCCACCTGCCCCCTGAGGATCTCTCGTTCGGTCATCGGCATCTCTCGGAAAAGGATCGGTTCGCGGCGGTCAGCGCAGCCGCTCCGCAGCGCGTCTCGAGGAGCGGGAACGAGTCGCGTGCGATCGCCCGCCAAGATAACGCTGGAGCGCGTGAAGGTCGCCGATTCCCATGCGCTCCGCCCGTTCCAGGAGCCGCGTGAGGATGCGCGCGGTCGCGCGGGCGTCTCCGCCGGCGCGATGACGGGGACGGATCTCAATGTCGAAGTAGTATCCCAGGCCGTCCAAACCGTAGCTGTACAGGCCGGGGATGAGTCTGCGGGCAAGCGCCAGAGTGCAAAGGCGCGCAACGCGGGGCGGCGAGCAAGCGGAGGCGGTCAGGGCGCGACTGATCCACCCCCAATCGAAGCCGACGTTGTGGGCGACGAAAACCCGCCCCTGGAGAAGACGGGCCACTCGCGTCGCAATCTCCTCGAAAAGGGGGGCGGCCCGCACGGCGTCGCTTGAGATGCCGGTGAGTCTGGAAACGTCCTTGGGAATCGGCCGACCGGGATCCACAAGTGTCTCGAAGGCGTCGTAGACGACCCCGCCCTTAAGCTGCAGAATCGCAATTTCGGTGACTCCGTGGCCGTCCCTGAGCGCGCCTCCGGTCGTCTCGACATCGACGACCGCAAACGGAAGGCGCGAAAGGGGAGGCCCGACCTGGGCGATGTTGCTTCGAAGAGACCAAATGCCCGTGTCTGCGCGCTCGAAACGAGCGTCGCTCGAGAGAAGCGACCGGACAATTCGACTGCGCGCGGCTGGATTGCCGCGGAGCCCAAGCGCCCGCGCCGCAAGCTCGGCCTCGGCCATCGGAGCGCCCGCCAAGAGCCGGGCCGTTCGCTGCAGGATCGACTCCTCGGGATCGGGCTTCACTTCGAAGGCTTCATTCGCTCCGCCAAAGCCAAAAAGGTCTTTGGCGCAAGCTGTTCCGGCCTGATCTCGCCCGGGATTTCGAGCTCATCCAGAGCGGCCTGCCAAACGACGCCCGCGGCGCGGGAACCGGAGAGATCGGGATGACGCGAGAGGATGACGCGCAGCTGCTTGCGCCGCCAGGAAAACGCGGCGCGCGCGAGCCTTCTGGCGCGACGGGAGGCCTCTCTCGAAATGGATGGGTGTCGAGGCGTAATCCGCACGACGCAGGATTCGACGCGCGGGACCGGCCTGAAGGCGTGGCGGGAGACCGAGAAGAGCGTTCGAGCCTTGGCGTGCAGCGCAACCCCTACCGTCAGGGCGCCGTACGTCTTGCCGCCCGGTGGCGCGGTCAGGCGCTCCGCCACCTCCTTCTGCACGGTCAGCACGATGTCGAGAGGGCGGGGGGCCTCGAGGAGCCGAAAGAGGATCGGCGTCGTGATGTTGTAGGGGATGCAGCCGATGACTCGGGTGCGGTCCCAATCCGAGAGCTCGCGCGTCAGCGAAGGATCCAGTACGTCGCCCCGCAGGATCCGCACGCGTTCGTTGCGGCGAAAACGCGCCGCCAACTCTTCCGCCAGCAGAGCGTCCAGCTCCACTGCGATCAAGCGAACGCCCCGGTCCGCCAAGATGGAGGTCAGGGCCCCGCGGCCCGGACCGATTTCGAGCACGGGATCCCCCGGCCCGGCTCCGCCGGCCTCCACGATCTTGCGCGCAAGGTTGCGGTCGATCAGAAAGTTCTGTCCGAGGGATCTCTTCGCCCGGCCCGCAGCCGCGCCTCCGCGCGGATTCCGGCTGGCGAAACGACGCGAGGACCGGCCCCTACGGCGCGGCGTGTCCCGGACCCCGAACGACAACGGCCGTGCGGTCATCGGAGGGGATCGACGGAATCGCCTCGCTGGCCAAGTCGAAGAGCCGCCCGACGATCATCCGGGAGGGCCGGTCGTGGTTTTCCCCGACGGTATCCAAGACCAAGCTCTCGCCGTTGCTGCGCCTGCGCGTCGCGAGCTTGTCGGAGAGTCCGTCGGTGAAGAGGAGGAGGACATCGGAGTTTGGGTCCCACTCGGTCGTCGCCTCCGTATAGGGCGCGGTCCCAATTCCCATCGGAAGGTCCGTCGCGCCCAGCCTCCTCCGGTCGCCGGCGGGAGAGACGACGAAGGCATGCGGGTGGCCCGCATTGGAGTACGTGATCCTTCGGCTGTCCGTTCGCAGCACGCAGTAGCAGATCGAAACAAACGTCTCGGTAGATGTCAGTTCGTCGCCGATCGCGCGGTCTACAAACGCGAGGACATCAGCCGGATTGGCGCCTTGCTCCGCGTAGATCGCGGCCGCGCTGATGACGAGCGCCATAATCAGCGCGGCGGGAAAACCATGACCGGACACGTCGCCGATCATCACCCCCACGCGGCCCCCGGAGAGCTGCAGGACCTGGTAGAAGTCGCCGCCGACCGATTCGGCGGGGTCCACCTTCGCCGCCGCGTCGATGCCGGACAGCTCCGGAATCGGCGGAATCAGCTTCATCTGCAGGTCGTGAGCCAGCCGAATTTCCGTCGACGCCCGCTGGCGCGCCATGTCCTCTTGGATAAGGCGGTGCGTCTCCAAGGCCGCGCCCAGTTGGCTCGCAATCGCCCGAGTCAGCCTCTTTTGGCTGGTTCCCATCTCCCGGGGCCACCGCCCCGTCGCGTTCAGCACCCCTAGGATGCGTGGATCGCCCCCTTCGGGAAGGAAGCTCACCGGCGTCGCGACGAGGGTAAGCCCCGTCTTCCCAAGGTGGTCCCGCGAGGAAATGGATCTTCCGCTGAGGAAGGCCTTCGCGGAGACCGAGGAAGGGTGATCCACCGGGATCGCGCGCACCGGCGGCGCGCCGCCTACGGACTCGGCAAGGCGAAGGACGCCGGCCCGAGAATCAGTCACCCAAAGCGAGCACTGGGTCGCGTCCAGAGCTTCCCGGGTGCGCTCAAGGATGCCGCGCACCACTTCGTCGCGCCGCAAAATCGAGCCCAGCGCCTCGCTGACGTAGAAGAGAAGATCGACTTCGGTCGTCCGGTCGGCCAGCTGCTTGGATTGGGCCCGCATGCGGCCCGCAAGCCGAAGCGAACGCTTCATCGTGGACTCCAAAAGGCGCATCTCGCGCTCGGTTCCGCCGACCGCCTCCACCTCCACGACCGAGCGTTCCACCCAAGGAAAGACCATGGTCTTGACCGTTTGCCCCGGGGTCGAGCGGACGCCATTTCCCCAGAGTTGTCGTCGCTCTCCCTTTCGCACGAGCGACGCGCGAAGCTCGATTCCAAGCTCGCGCCCGAAGTCCTCAAGCACTTCAGCCGCTAAGTCCAGCGCGGCGTCCGGCGCGACGCTAAGGATCGTTCGCCCTTGCCTGCGCTCTGTGTTCCGACGACTCCGCGGGTCGCTCCCGGAGCACCATTGTGACCGAGTTTCCCGCACGGTTAAATCTGACCTCGTCCATCAGCTTCCTCATCAAGAAGACGCCGCGGCCCCGTTCGCGACCGACGTTGCCTCGAGTTCTAGGGTCTTCCAGAGTACGATGATCGAAGCCATTTCCCTGATCCGTCACCTTGATCACGATCCGCCCAGGCGGATTCCGCACTTCGACCCGCACGCTCTGCCCGGTTTGGCTTTGCGCGCCGTACAGCACCGCGTTGGTCAGCGCCTCCTTGATTCCGACGCGAAGGTTGAGGCGGAAGCGCCGTTCGTCCCGCAGCGTCCGGCGGCAAAGGGAAAGGACTTTGCCTACCGCCGTCTCCACCGAGTCCAGGTCGGCGTTCAGGTGCATCACGAGCGGCTTTAGGCGGGGCATACGGAGCCGAACGCATGGGTGAGCGGGGAGCGGGAGCTGCGTTAAACTACACCTTGGAGCGATGGTCTCCAAGTCGCGCGACGCGGCGTTTCTCCGCGCTTCCGTTGGGGAGGACGAAGCCTTCATGAGCACCTCCGTCCTTTCGGCGTCCGAGCGGACCCGGTATGCGCGTCATCTCGTTCTGCCGGATGTCGGCCCAAAGGGTCAGGAGCGGCTCAGGTCCGCAAAGGTGGTGGTGGTCGGCGCAGGCGGCTTGGGGTCGCCGGCGGCGATGTACCTCGCGGCGGCCGGCGTGGGCGTCTTGGGCCTTGTCGACGGGGATGCCGTCGAGCTATCCAACCTGCAGAGGCAGATCCTTCACGGGACCCAAGGGGTCGGCGCCCCGAAGACGCGTTCGGGGGCCGAGCGAATCAGGGACCTTAACCCGCACGTAAGCGTCGCGCGACACCCGGTCCGCCTGGATTCGCAAAACGCGCTGGATATCCTCGCGGAGTACGATGTCGTGTTGGACGGGACCGACAACTTCCCGGCCCGCTATCTCGTGAACGACGCCTGCGTGATCCTGGGTCTTCCCTGCGTCTATGGCGCGATTCACCAGTGGGAGGGCCAGCTCTCCGTCTTTGGGGGCCGCCTCGCGGGAGGGCAGGCCGGCCCCTGCTATCGCTGCCTCTTCCGAGACCCGCCTCCTGCCGGAACGATCCCGAACTGCGCGGAGGCCGGCGTCTTCGGCGCCCTGCCCGGCGTCATCGGGGCCGGGCAGGCGATTGAAGCATTGAAGCTGCTGCTTGGAGTGGGGGAGCCCCTGGTCGGGCGGCTCAAGATCTTCGATGCGCTTCGATTCAACTGGCGAGAGCTTGAGATCGCAAGGGACCCCGACTGTCCCGTCTGCGGCGACCAGGCGGGGACGCCCCGATTGATCGACTACGAGCTGTTTTGCGGAGGCGCTCCCTCCGAAGAGGAAGAACGCTGCCCTGAGATTTCCGTTCGGGAGCTGAGGCGAGCGGTCCGGGGCCGAGAGGCGCCGCGCCTTATTGATGTCCGGCGCCGAGAGGAGTGGGACGAGGGGAATCTCAAGGAATGGGGCGCGGTCCTGATTCCGCTTGATGCGCTAGAGTCCAGGCTGGATGAGATTCCGAAGGATCAGCCGGTCGCAGTCCACTGCCGGACCGGCGTTAGGAGCGCCTTCGCCGTGCGGCTGCTGATTTCGCGAGGCTACGCGAATGCGCGCAATGTTCGAGGCGGAATCGAAGCCGTTTGGTCGCTGGAAGCGGAAGAGTCGGCGGGCCCCGAAGGCTGATGCGCATCCCGCCGTCGGCGCCCTCATCCAGCTGGCGGCGACAGCGCGCTTCACATGCTTCGGCGGAGCTTCGAGACCTGCTGTTCCACAGGCAGGGACTTGTCCGCCGCCGGCCGTCGATGTGCGGCGGAATAGAAGCGGCATGGTCCGCCTACGCCATCAGCTCCTAGGGGAGGCGGACGGGGACCGTCCCCTTGCGCGCTCGCGGCGAACCTCGTTACCCGTTACCCCGGCGTCTCCAGGCAGTACGCCACGTAGCCCCAACTTTGGGAGCCGGACCATGAAACAAGCTCTAGTCCAAACCTTCGTAGCCGTCGCCGGCGGCGCGCTCATTGGCTGGACGACCGCGGACTTCTGGGGCGTCCCCGCCATTCTCTCCGGCGCGGGATTCGCAATTGCGGGCTTCTTTTTCGTTTACCAGCTCCGAACGGGAGTCGGCGTACTTCGGCCGACTTGGGCGAAATGGCGAAAGCGCGGACCATTCTTCGCGTTCATCCTCTTCTTGGTCCCGGCGGAGATTCCAGCCTTCAATCTCCGATTCCGCCGCCTTTGGTCGAAGAGGAGTCTGTCGGTCTTTGCGAGGCGTTATTCGTCGCCCAAGACGACGGCCCCGAATAACTGAAGGAACCGCGATTGCGCCTAGCGCCTCTCAAAGCCGGCTAGGCCAAGGGCCATACAGAGGCGCGACCACTTCCGGTCCTCAAGGGGCAAGGGGACGCGACCGTCTTGGAGCGGAGAGCGTCGGAGAGCGCCGACCAAACGGAAAAGACAAGGACCGTTCGCACGGCACTGCCGCCCATGGACAGGCGACCCGTCCGCCCCATGCGCCGCGCGCCCAAGCCCCTCCAACTACGGGACGAGCCCGGTCGCTTCCTATGCGCCCTCTTTCCCTTGCATCTTATGGCTGCTACGGCCGAGCGTCCAAGAGAAGCTGACTGAAGTCGCTCCACGGCACCTTGCGCCGGGAGCCGTCTTCCTCCACGACAACGATCCCTCGGTTTCCTCGGTCCACGTCGTTCGACTCGCGGAGCGAGAAGACGCGGCCGTCCCGGAGGGTGACCACCGCGCCGTGGCCATGGGCGTCCGCTTGGTGAATCGACTCGATCTTCGAGAATTCGATCTCGAATTCGGCCTCGTGCTCCACGCCGTTGAGCGTCTCCCAGGACCAGCTCTCGTCCTGATCCCAGAAGATGCGACCGTAGAAGAGCTCGCCCGAGCGGGTTCGAACCTCCCCGTATAGGGCGGCGCCGCCGTCGAAGTCGGCCCTGGACTCTTCCACTCCGTCTCCGTGGAAGCGTACGGACTTGAACTCGGCCCAATCCACCGTCACCTGCCCCAACCCCGGGTCGGCGACGGTAATCCCCCGGTTTCGCCGATTCACGTCGTTGGTGCCCGAAAGGGTAAGCGACTCGCCCGAGTGAAGCACGACCCTTGCCTTGCCATGCCCGCCATGGCCCGTTCGTTCAATCGACGCGATCATGCCGAAGGGGATCTCGTAGTCTTGCCCTCGCGCCTCGCCATCCAGGATGTCGGTGGTGTAGATCTCGTCCTTGTCCCACGCGATCAGCCCGGTGAAGGATCTGTTCCCGCGCGTCTCGAGCGTGCCGTGGAGCCGCCCGCCCGGCGCATCAAGCCCTTCGGGCGCCTGGCGAAAGCGCACGGACTGGAGATCGGACCAAGACAGCGTCGCCGCGCGGACGCGAGGCCCCGAGACCTCAAGGTCCCGAAACAGCGCGCCCAGATCCGAACTGTTCTCCTCGAAGAGCTCTTCGCGTCCCGACCTCAGAAGCGCGACGGCGCCGCGCTCGGTCATTCGCAGCGCATCCAGGTGCCCGAACCTGAGCTCGGACGAAGATCCGGTCGACGCCTTCGCCATGTGCAGCGCGTCGCTCCAGCTGCCCTCGTTGCGATCCCACCTCAAGAACCCCGTCAACTCCTCTCCGCCGGAGGTGACGACCGTTCCGTAGAGACGGTTTACGCCGCTCATCGGCTCCTGGAGCGGGACCATGGAAAGGTTGATGGATGGCGGCGGGGCCGAAGGCGCCAAAGGAGCGACGCCGGGCGCGATCGCCTGAAAGAGCGCGAAGCCGGCGGCGCCGCAGGCCCCGACGACAAACAAGTCTCTGGGTGTGTTTAGAAAGGCGCGATAACTCATGCGAGGCTCCCAGTTCGGCGAGGATTCGGGAAGGCGGCCGTTACCGTAAGCTACGCCGCAGGGGGCTGAATTGTTGCAGGACGCGATGGGCTCCGTCCCGCGCCCGTGCCGGACATGGCGTTTGTGGCCTACCTTACCGTCCTAGGAACAAGGATGCCGAGACGCTTCTTCGGGCAAGCGGCCCGCCGCGCCGGCGCCTCAGACACGGACGCCGCAATGGCGCTTGCCCAGTCCGGGCCGACTTCCGCCCGCCACCCCAAGGGCCTCTCCACCCTTTTCTTCACGGAGATGTGGGAGCGTTTCTCCTACTACGGGATGCGGGCGCTTCTGATCCTCTTCATGACGACCGCGACCGGAGAGGCCAATCCGGGGCTCGAGATGGACACGAGGACCGCAGGCGCGATTTACGGCATCTACACCGGCTTGGTCTACCTCTTGGGACTGCCGGGCGGATGGGTGGCCGACCGTCTTTGGGGTCAACGCAAGGCGGTTTTCGTGGGCGGCTGCATCATCGCCGCGGGCCACTTCACGCTCGCGTTCAACAGCACCTGGACCTTTTTCCTGGGCCTGCTGCTGGTTGTCCTAGGGACGGGGCTGCTGAAGCCGAACGTAAGCTCGCTGGTTGCGGATCTATACCCCGAGGGCGGCGCGCGAAGGGATGCGGGATTCTCGATCTTCTACATGGGCATCAATCTGGGCGCGTTTCTCGGCTCGACGGTTTGCCCTTTTCTGGCGGAGGGCTACAACTGGCACTGGGGCTTTGCGGCGGCCGGGGTCGGCATGGTGGCGGGACTCATCCAATTCCGGCTGGGGTACGGTCGTCTGGGGGACGCCGGCGCGTTGAAGACGAGCGACGCGCCCCAAGAGCTGGCCGCGCGGAGGCGCAGGTTTCATGCCGCGTTGGGGGTGAGCGCGCTCCTTGTAGGCGCCGTGTTCTTGCTCTCCGCAACAGACGCCATCGCCATCGACGCCGCCTTAATCGCCAACTGGTTCGCAATCGCCGCGAGCGTCGTGCTGGGCGGGTACTTCGCCTGGGTCCTGCTCTTCGGAGGTCATGACCCTGAGCAGCGCAGAAAGATCGTCGTCATCGCTTGGCTCACCGTGCTGGCCGCGGTCTTCTGGTCGGGCTTCGAGCAGGCGGGCTCCACGCTCAACCTCTTTGCGAGGGACTACACGGACAGGGTTCTAGGTTCAGGGGGGTGGTCGTGGGAGGTGCCGGCTGGCTGGCTCCAATCCGTGAACTCGCTCTTCATTATCATCCTCGCGCCGGTCTTCGGCTGGCTCTGGGTTTGGCTGGCCAGCCGCAACCGCAACCCGTCGGTCCCGACGAAGTTCGCCTTGGGCCTTCTGGGGCTGTCGGCCGGCTTCTTCGTGATTATGTGGGGCGCAGCAAACGCAACGCCCGAAAATCCCACCGGGATGTCCTGGTTGGTCGCGATGTACTTCCTGCACACCGTGGGCGAGCTTGCGCTCTCGCCGGTGGGTCTCTCCGCGATGACGAAGCTTGCGCCCCCAAGCCGGGTGAGTCAGATGGTCGGGGTCTGGTTCGTCGCCACCGCGCTTGGAAACGTCATATCGGGCCGGGTCGCCGGCGCCCTTGAGAATCTGGAGCCTGCTCCGCTCTTCTCCTACGTCGCGGCGATCGTCGGCGGCACCGGCTTGGTCGCGCTGCTCGTGAGCCCATTCGCGCGTCGCCTCATGAAGTAGCGCCGAAAAAGGCTGCGGCGTTCTCCTTCAGCCGCGCGTCCGCTCCTCCCGGCGTTCCCGGGCCTTCCTTCGGGCAGCCTTGCGCCGCCGCGTCGGATCCAGCTCCCGCTTCCTGAGCCGAAGCGCGCCGGGGGTCACTTCGATCAGCTCATCCGCGTCAATAAACTCCAAGGCAAGCTCCAAGGTCAGCTTTAGCGGCGGTTCCAGCCGCACGGCTTCGTCCGCTCCGGCGGCCCGCATGTTTGAGAGCTTCTTGGACCTGCCCACGTTCACCTCCAAGTCGTCCGCGCGCGCGTTTCGGCCCACGATCATCCCCCCGTAACACGTCGCGCCCGGCTCCACGAAGAGGTCGCCGCGCTCTTGAAGGCCGAAGAGCGCAAAGGGCATCGCAGTCGTTTCGCGATCGGAGACGAGCGCGCCCCGCTCCCTGCCGGCCCTGCCCCCGGACCATGGGCCCCACCCGAGGAAGACCTGATTCATGATCCCCTCGCCCCGCGTGTCGCTCAGGAATCCCGTGCGATATCCGAAGAGCCGGCGCGACGGAATCTCGAAGGTGATCCGCGTCGCCTTTCCGTTGCTCATCGGTCGCATCTCCTTCATGATGCCCTTACGTCTGGAGAGCTGGTCGATGACGCCCCCGGATGCTTCGGTCGGCGTTTCGATCACCAGCTCGCTGTACGGCTCCTCGCGCGTCCCGTTCCGCGTTCGCTCCAAGAACCGGGGCGGCGATACCTGAAACTCATACCCTTCCCGGCGCATCGTCTCCATCAAAATGGAGAGGTGCAGCTCGCCCCGTCCGCGCACCTGAAAGGTGTCCGGGTGGTCGGTGTCCTGGACGCGAAGCGCCAAGTTGCGCTCGGTTTCCTTGAAGAGCCGCTCCCGGAGCTGCCTTGTCGTGACGTAGCGTCCTTCCCTGCCCGCGAAGGGCGAGTCGTTCACGGAGAAGCGTACCGACATCGTCGGTTCTTCGACCGCGATGCCGTCCAAGGGCAAGGGCGCCTCCGGGGCGCAGAGCGTGTCCCCGATCTCTACGCCCTCCGCGCCCGCGAGGCCAACGATGTCTCCCGCACCCGCTCGCTCCGCCGAGACGCGCTTGAGTCCGTGAAACGCGAATAGCTGAGTAATCCGGCTCGCAGGGAGCGCCTCGCCCGATTCCTCCCGCCCCCCGCCGCGCCGAGTTCCGCGGACGGGCAGGCGCGCCAGGCGGTCGCCGACCGAGACTTGGCCTCGTTCAATTCGTCCCACCGCGATGCGACCGACGTAATTGGAGTGACTGAGCGTCGAGACCAACATCTGGAAGGGACCCCCCGCCGTCACCGACGGACTCGGAATGTGCTCGATGATCGCCTGAAATAGCGGCTCCAAACCGTCCGCCCCTTCCATGTCGTCCGGGTCCTCCGTCGCGAAGCCCTCGCGCCCGGACGCATAAAGGAACGGCGCGTCCAGCTGGGCCTCGTCCGCATCCAGGTCGATGAGGAGGTCCAGGGTCTCGTCGTGCGCTTCAAGCGCTCTGGCGTCCGCCCGGTCCACCTTGTTGACGACCACGATGGGCGAAAGACCCAGCGCGAGCGCTTTGCCCGTCACGAAGCGGGTTTGCGGCATGGGCCCCTCCGCGGCGTCCACGAGAAGGAGCACGCCGTCCACCATTCGAAGCACCCGCTCCACCTCGCCGCCGAAGTCGGCGTGTCCGGGCGTATCCACGATGTTGATCTTGTGTCCGCGCCACGCGACGGAGACGTTCTTGGAGAGGATCGTGATTCCCCGTTCGCGCTCCAAGGGGTTTGAGTCCAAGATGCGCTCCGTCCGAGCTTGGTCTCGGTCCAATGCCCCCGCTTGGCGGAAGAGCTGGTCTACGAGCGTGGTCTTGCCGTGGTCGACGTGCGCGATGATCGCGACATTGCGGATGAGGGATGCGCGGTGCATGGCGAGGCGGTCGATCCAATGCGTGCTTGCGGACTGGGCTTCTTGAAAGGGGGCTGAGAATTGTAGACGATTCGCGCCGGAGTGAATCCGCGAAGGCGCAGGAGAGGAGCTTTGACGCTCGCCTGCGCCGCGGATACCTTGCCCGTATTCTTGGGGCCCGCCGGCTTAATCCAAGCCCCCGGGGAGAGAGGAAGGCCGTGATCCGTCAACGCACCCGCGCTCTGGAATTCAAGGGCCGCGCGCGCGGCGTCTTGGGGCTGTTCCTCTTGCTCTCCGCCTGCGATGGCGCCCAGTACGACGTCATTCTTCGCAACGGCCTGGTCGTGGACGGCGGCGGCGAGCCCGGCGTGGTCGCGGACATCGCCTTCTTGGACGGGCGCATCGCAATCGTCGGCGACTTGGAGGGCGCGCGGGCGCCCTTGGAGATCAACGCGCGCGGCCTCTTTGTCGCCCCGGCGTTTATCGACACGCACTCCCACGCCGGCCCCGGACTCGCGACCGAGGAGCTGAGCGGCGCGGAGCCTCTCCTCGCCCAAGGCATCGGAACCGTCTTTATCAATCCGGACGGCGGCGGCGCAGTGGACCTTGCCCAGCAGCGCGCGGCGCTGGAGGAGCATGGGCTGGGCGTCAACGTGGCCCAGTTCGTGCCGCATGGCTCAATCCGGAGGCTGGTCGTCGGAAGCGAGGACCGCGAGGCGCTCCCCCAGGAGCTTCAGCGGATGCGGGAGCTTGTGCGCGCGGGCATGGAGGCCGGCGGCTGGGGGCTCTCTTCCGGGACCTTCTACGCGCCGGGGAGCTACGCCCCAAACTCCGAACTCGTCGAGCTGGCCCGCGAGGCCGCGCGCGGAGGCGGGTTCTACTCCAGCCACATACGGGACGAGTCCAACTACACGATTGGCCTCCAAGCGTCGATTGAGGAGGTCATCCAGGTGGCCCGCGAGGCCCGCATCGTCTCCGTCGTCACGCACATCAAGGCGCTGGGCCCGCCCGTTTGGGGGGAGTCGGCCAGGGTCGTGGAGCGAATCTTGGAGGCTCGGGAAGCCGGGCTTCCGATCTACGCGGACCAATATCCCTACTTGGCTTCGTCCACCGGACTGTCGGCCGCGCTGCTCCCGCGCTGGGCCCAAGCGGGCGGGCTGGAGCGGCTTGCCCAGCGCATGGACGACCCGGACACGCTGGCGCTGATTCGCAGAGCGGTCGTCAACAATCTGGCTCGCCGGGGCGGGGCCTCCAGGATTCAGTTTCGAAGCTACGGGCCCGATCCGTCAATTGAGGGCAAGCGGCTTTCGGAGATCGCTGCGGAGCGGCGAATGGACCCGCTGGACGTGGCCTTGGAGATCATCCGCGGGGGCAGCGCGTCGATCATCTCCTTCAACATGAGCGAGACCGACGTGGGACGCTTCATGATGCAGGAATGGACGATGACGGCCTCCGACGGAGATCTGCCGCGGATGGGCGCGGGCGTCCCTCATCCCCGCGCCTACGGGGCCTTCGCGCGAAAGATCGGCAAGTACGTCTTTGAAGACCGAGCCGTCACGCTGGAGGCTGCCGTGCGCAGTATGACGGGCCTTCCCCGGGAAGTGACGGGCATGAGGGAACGGGGCCTGATTGCGGAGGGCCTGGTGGCTGACATCGTCGTGTTTTCACCGGACTTCAGCGACGCAGCCACCTTCTTGGAGCCCCATCAGCTGTCCCAAGGCGTCGTGCACCTCTTCCTGGCCGGCGAAGCAGCGATCCGGGACGGCGAGTTTACCGGCGCCAAAGCGGGAAAGGTGCTCGCCAAGGGAGCTTCATAGAAATAGCCGGCGGCGGAGGCTCCGCTCGCCCCTCGCAGCCCCGGCGGCCGAGCGCTTGGCAGAGCGGACATGGGCTTTGGAGCGGCCCCAAGTCCTGAGGCGGCGCGGGGTCCGAACGCCCAAGCCCCGCCCCGCGCGCCGCCCGCGGGGTCTACGGAACGTACCGGTAGACGATCTCGATCATTGAGGGGTCGGTGACGGTCGGGTCGTTGTGGTGGTAGACGTTCACGCGCCCCGTGCCGCAGTCGCCGAACTCGCCGCATGAGATCTCTCCGATCAGACCCTGAAAGCTCGTTCTTGCGAGCTGCTCCCGGAGCGCCGCGCGGTCAATGTAGAGCGTGTCGCCTTGCTCCACGCCCGCGGAGTCGATCGCGGCGGCCATCATCGAAAACGCGTCGTAGGCGTGCGCCCAGTAGGGAGAGGAGGGCGGGCTGCCTCGGCTGGCCGTGAATCTGGCAAGGACATCCATGCCGTTTTGACCGGTCAGGCTGTTGGTTCGGGAGCCAAAGCTGGCCTCCGTAGCGGCAAAGAAGATGTCCGCCGACTGCGGCAGCGCCAGGAACTCGGAGACCAGCAGCGCCGCGCCCGAAATAAACGCGACATCCTCCGCGAAGCCGTCGAATGCCGCTGCTTGGGCTGCAAAGGGAGACCCTTCGCGGACGAATAGAGGGAAGAACACCCCGTCCGGCTCGCCGTCCGCAATCTCCGCCAGTTCATCGGCAAAGTCGGTTTGATTCTTGCGGATTTCAATCGTTGCGGAGACGACGCCGCCAAGCTCTTCGAATTCACTCCGAAAGGCGCTCGTGAGCGCCGTCGTATAGGCGTCGCCGTCGTGCACCGCCGCGACCGTTCGCAGCCCCAGGCTGTCGTAGGCGAAGCGCGAGACCGCGACGGCTTGGTGGAGGTCGTTGTTCGCGACCCGGAAGTAGCCCGGATGATAGTGCTCGCCGGCGTTCCCGTTCAGATCCGAGGTGAGCAGCGGGGAGGTATTGCTGGGAGAGATCATCGCCATCCCGGCGCGGCTGACGATGGGCGACGCGGCGGCGGCTGCGGCTGAGCAGGTCGTGCCGATGAGACCCGCGACGTCCGTCTCCGCGGAAACTTGGGTTCCTGCCGCGGCTCCCCCCTCCGGAGAGCACATCGAGTCAATGCCGTCTCCCGCCTCCACGCGCCTCTCCCGTATCGAGCCGATGTCTTCCGCGGCCAGTACGGCGCCCCCGACCGCCGCCGCCCCTAGCCCGGGCGCGCCGGTGAGCGACGCCAAGCTCTCGATCCTGACCACGTCGTTTGGACCAAGGCGAACGGCGCCCAGCGGTCCAGCGACAAACGGAGGATCGGGGTTTGCGGGGTCTGGGCTCGCGGAGTCGCAGCCCGAAGCGAGCGCGACAAAGACGATCGCGAAGGCGCAGCGCGCTCGAGTTCGAATCATCAGTCCTCCTATGTGTAATTGTTTGTAGTTGCGTTGCGCGGCGAATACTAACCTGGAGCGGGGTCTCGCCTCAAAATCGCCGCCGATCTCCCGCGCGATCCCGACCGCAGGACGAACGCGCGCCGCAAGCGACGCCCCTCCTCCAGCCTCTCTTGGCCTTAGCGCCCAATCGCCCCGTGCCGCCTGAGGATCTCCTCCACGCGCGAGATTGGCAGCGCGCGTCGCTCTCCCCAGCGACTCCGTACCGTCGTTGCGCGAAAGAGCGAGTTATAGATGGCCTCTTCCGTCGTCTCCACCACCGCCTGAAAGAGCGCGGACATCCGCCCGTTGTCAAGATCGGAGATCTTTCGCGCGTCCTCTCCGGGCTTCCTGCGCGTCTCCAATGCGGTGGAGAAGGCGATGACGTAGTCGCCCGATCCGTTGCTCGCGTACGAACCCGTCCGAGAGAGTCCCATGACGGCGCGCCGGGCGAGGCGCTCCAAATTGCGATCCGACGCGGGCGCGTCAGTCGCAACGACGATCATAATCGATCCCTGAGATTCCGCGTCCCTCTCCTCCCGCGTCTCCCCTCGAAAGGCGTGCCGGCCAAGCGTCTTGCCGACCGGAGCCCCCGCGATCGAAAGGATGCCCCCGAAGTTCGACTGAACGATAACGCCGACGCCGTAGCCGCCCAAACGTTCTGGAAGTACTCTGGAGCTGGTCCCGATCCCGCCCTTGAAGCCGAAGGCCGACGTGCCCGTCCCGGCGCCGACCGAGCCTTCGGCGACGGCGCCTCCCGACGCTTCGTCCAGCGCCCGGCGGACGTGCCGCTCCGTCACGGGGCGCATGCGAATGTCGTTTAGCCCCCCGTCGTTGGTCTCTCCGACGACTGGATTGATTGATCGCACCCGCTCCATGCCCTCCCGTTCCAGCAGCCAACTGGTCATCGCGTCCGCGACGCGCCAGACGCAGAGCGTGCAGGTCAGGGCGATCGGCGTCTCGAGCTCGCCCAGCTCACGCAGCTGGGTGACGCCCAGGAGCTTCCCGAATCCGTTGCCCACATGGATGGCCGCGGGAACTCGGTTGAAGTAGAGATTGTCGCCGTGGGGCCGTACGACGGTCACGCCGGTGCGCACGCTGTCGCCCTCCACGACGGTGGCGTGACCGACAAGGACGCCGGCCACGTCGGTTATCGCGTTCAGCGGTCCGGGTTCAAAGACCCCGGGCGCAACTCCCAGCTCTCGGGCGCGCGGTCGATTCTCCTCGCGCGGAGGCGGCTGCGCGGACGCTCCCGCGCAGAGCAGGGAGGGAAGAAGACATGAAAGCGCGAAGAGACCTCCCAGCGCGCGTGGGGCCGAACAAGGCATCGACTCCTCCTGAAGCGAACGTGCGCGCTCGCGCTAACCGGCGAGCGCTCCGGCGGCGAGGACGCCGAGAAAGATCGGGTGAAAGAGCAGCGAGGCGATGAAGGCGGCCCGGCAGGACGCGGGGGTCTTCCGCCGTAGGAATAAAGCTGAGGCGAGCAGGGTGCCCGCGCCCGCGGCCGCCGCGGCGGCGGCGACCCACGAGCTCCGCATCAACAGTCCGGGAACCGCGGTGAACGCAGTCAGGAGCAGCGCGGATGCGACCATCAGCAGTCCGATTCCTCGCGCGTCCCATCCGGGGATGAGGCGAAGGCTGGCCCGCGCGTAGTCTTGCCTGAGGTTCCAGCCCAGGGCAAGCACGTGCACCATCTGCCACAGGTAAAGAGCCCAGAGGATGGACCCGACAAGTAGGATGTCCTCGCCCCGCCACCCATCCCATCCAAAGTAGGTCGAGGCGCCGATCAGGAGAGGAAGCGCGCCGGGCACCGCGCCGACCAGGGTGGAGATGGCGGAGACCTTTTTGAGCGGAGTATACGCGCCCACGTAGATCAGGGCGCTGAGCGTCGCCCAAAAGGCGGGCGCGGACCCAAGCCAGTACGCCAGGTGGGCGACCCCGAGCAGGAAGACGACGCCTCCGAAGACCGTCGCGCGCCCGGAGCTCAGTCTGCCGCTGGGGACGGGGCGGCCCATCGTCCTGACCATCCGAGCGTCCGGTTCGCCCTCCACGGCTTGGTTCAGGGCGAGCGATCCCGCCGCCGCGAGCGCGGCTCCCAGGGAGGCGTGAAAGACGATCGCCCACTGAATCGGAGCCGCGGGCCCGAAGATGAGGGCGCCGGCCGCGGCGGAGACGCCCACAAAGAAGACGATCCGAGGCTTGGTCAGCTCCAGGTACGCGCGGGCCGCCGCCGGCGCGGCAAAGGTCATAGCAGCCCTTGCACGAGTCCGCCGTCGATCTGCAGGGTGTGACCGGTGATATAGGAGGCCGCTTCCGACGCCAAGAAGGCGACGGCGTTCGCGAATTCCTCCGGTCGTCCGATCCTTGCCAATGGGATCCCCGACGCGATTGCGGCCAGCTCTTCGTCCGGACTCGAGTCGTTGGCCTTTGCCCGCGCGCGCAGCAGCGACTCCACGCGGTCCGTATGGATGAAGCCGGGGGCCACCACGTTGCAGAGCACGCCGTCCGCGCCCAGCTCCCGGGAAATCGTCTTGATGAATCCCACGACCCCGGGCCGGGCGACATTGGAGAGGAGGAGCCCCCCGATCGGCTGCTTCACGGACACCGACGCGATCGCGACCACCCGGCCCCATCCCCTGGAGCGCATCCCCGGAAGCGCGGCCAGCACGAGCCGGACCGTCGTCATGAAGCTGAGCTCGATCGCCCGCCGGTAGTCCTCCGCGTCGAAGTCGTCCACGCCCCCCGGGGGAGGGCCGCCCGCGTTGGGGACGAGGATGTCGACTCTTCCCATCTCCCGAATCGCTTCCGCCACCACGTCCTCCGCAAGGGACTCCGCTGTCAGATCTCCCGGGATCGCCAAGACCCTTCGTCCCGTGGCTTGCCGAATCTCTTCCGCCGCCGCATTAAGCGCATCGCGCGACCTGGAGTTAATGGCGACGTCCGCTCCCTCTTCCGCAAGCTTCTTCGCCGTGGCAAAGCCCAATCCCTTCGAGGCCCCCGCAACCAAGGCGACCCTTCCTCCGAGTCCAAGATCCATCGCCTATTCCGCTCTCGCTCGTTGTGCGTTTGTCGCAAGGTTTGGTCCGGCTCCGGGTTCGTCCGGCGCCGGAGGTTAAGATACTTGAGCCGGGAAGACTCTCCCCGGGCGGCGGATTCAAGACCGCCGTCGTTCGTCGAACCGCGCGCCCGCATGGCGGAATCGGCAACCAGAGAGCTCTTTCGGGATCTCATGGAGGCCGGATGGCGGACGGACAGTCTTCAGACGGGCCAGCCGCTCGAAGTGACATGACCCACGGATCAATACGCCCCAGGCTTCGCGACGAGCGCCGAAGGTACGCTTGGGGCCTCGCTGCGGCGCTTCTGCTCCATCTGCTTGTCGTGTTATTTGGGGGCGAGCGTCCGATGCCGCGCATGGCCAAGGCTGCGGCGGGCCCCGACGCGGGCGATGATCTCGCGGCGCGAGGAGGCATGCAGGCGATGCAGATCAGGGCAAGGGCTCCGAGGCCCGTCCCAAGGCCGCTGGACCCCGTTTTCGTCGAGGTCGATGTCGAGGCGCTTGACATCCCGGACGAAACCTTAGCCGACTTGGCTTCGCTTGAGGGGCTGGACCCCGGACCTCCCGGCCCGCCCGGACTTCCGGACGGCCTAGGGTCCGGAGGGGGAGGCGAGGACGCCGAAGGACAAGAGCTGATTCAATTGCCGACGCCCCGCGGGATGATCATCCCGCCGACCAATTCAGGCCTTTCCGGCGTCGAGGTGCGGGTCTGGGTCTTCGTGGACGAAGTCGGTCGCGTGGTGCCGGACTCCACGAGGCTGGACCCCCCGACCCGAGACCGAGGCTTCAATCGACAGCTAATTCGCGAGGCGGCCGAGTGGGCCTTCCTCCCGGGCACGCTGGACGGCAAGCCGGTGGGGAGCTGGTTTAACTTCCGCGCCAGCTTCTAGCCCGGTGGACGAAGCGCGCGAAGTCGCGAAGGCCGGATCCGCCGAGCCGGGACTGCGGGCGAAGCGCATCCTCTGGGTCGACGACGAAGTGCGGCGACTGCGGCCCCACCTGCTCTTTCTTCGGCAGCGCGGCTATCGCGCGGACATCGTATCCAACGGCGCCGACGCTTTGGCGCTCCTCGCCGAGAGCCGATACGACCTCGTCCTCTTGGATGAGCAGATGCCCGGAATGAACGGGATGGAGGTGCTTCAGCGAATCCGTCAAAAGGATGCCCACGCGCCCGTGGTCATGGTGACCAAATCGGAGGACGACGGCATCCTGAACGAGGCGATCGGACGCCAGGTGCAGGCCTACTTGGTCAAGCCCGCCAGCCCTCGCCAGGTGCTCTCGGTGGTGACCCGCATTCTCGAGGGCTCCTCCATCCGCCAGCAACAGACGGCTAGGGATTTCGCGGACTGCTGGCCCGGGCTCGCGGCGCGCCGGTCGGCGGCTAACAGTCCGGGGGAGTTCGCGCGGATCTACCGGGAGCTGGTGCGGTGGCACCTTGCCCTGGGAAGCGCCGACGAACGAGTGCTTCTCGAGGCGCTGGAGTCGATGTACCGCGATCTCAGGAAGGACTTCGGTCCGTGGGCGGCGGCGCGCTATCCCGCCTGGATCAGGGGAAGAAGGAATCCGCCCCCGCTCTCGGTCCACGTGGTGCGCCGATGGCTCCGTCCCATGCTCGAGCGAAACGAGAGGGCGGTGCTCTTCGTGGTCTTGGACTGCATGCGGATGGACCAGTGGGCGGCGATCTCGCCCCTTCTCGCGCGTCACTTCAACATTGAGGAAGCGTGGCACTACTCGATTCTCCCGACCGCCACGCCCTTCGCGCGAAACGCCCTCTTTTCCGGGCTGTATCCCGACGAGATGGCGCGGCGCGAGCCGGGCTGGGCCAAGAAGATCGGCAAGGAGGGCGCGTTAAACGCCGAGGAGCAAAAGCTGCTTCGCGCGCAGCTGCGGCGGCTGCTGCGCCGCGACGTTCCAGTCCACTACGAGAAGGTCCTCTCGGACCGCAACGCGGGAAAGGTGCGGCGCCGGATCCGCGCGGCCACGGGAAGGCGGGGCTCGGTGGTCGCGCTGGTCTTCAACTTCGTGGACCTGGTGACGCACGGACGCAGCGAATCTCCGATCCTGATGGAGGTGGCGAGGGACGAGACCGCGCTGCGTCGGCTGACGGCCTCCTGGTTTGAGCGATCCACCCTCTTTGCGGTGCTCAAGGACGCGGCTGCTCGGGGCTGCGAGGTCCTGATGACGACCGACCACGGATCCATTCACTGCCGTCGCCCGGCGGAGGTGCGCGCCGGAAAGGACGCGACCCCGGGCCTCCGCTACAAGCTTGGACATCGCATCCAGGTTCCGAAGCGGCGCGCCGCGCTTGTCGCGCAAAGCCCGGCGGAGCTGCGGCTTCCGCCCCGTGGGCATCGGTGCTGCGCCGTGGCGATGGACGACCATTACTTCGTGTATCCGACGCGTCTTCGCCACTACGAGCGCAGGTACCGCAACTCCTTTCTGCACGGAGGGATTTCGCCGGAGGAGATGATCGTGCCCACCGCGACGCTCTCTCCGCGCCGAGGGTGACGCCGGAGGGTCGTCGAGCTCGGAAGGGCGCTTTGGGATGGCGAAGGCTCCTTCGGATTCTCGCGCCGCACAAAGGGCGCATCTTCCTCGCCGCGGCGCTGGGAGCGGCCTACGCCGCGCTGGACGCCTTTTCCTTCGTGCTCCTCATTCCGCTCTTGGCGGCAATCTTCGGGGAAGGCGCGCCGCCCAAGGCGCTGGGCTCCGTCTCCGCCCTGCTGGAGGTCGCTGGAGCGAGACTTGGCGATCTCTCCGACGACCCCGAGAGGGCCATTGGAGGGATCATCCTTCTCATGCTCCTCGCGCTCTCCCTTAAGAACGCCGCGGATTTCTGGCGCTCGGCCCTCCTCGCCGGCGTCGAAGAGCGCAGCGTGCGGGAGATTCAGCGACGACTCTACCGTCGCCTGCTCGCGATGGACCTCCGGTTCTTTGCGCGCAAACGGACCGGACAGCTGATCAGTCGATTCACGACCGACGCGGAGCGGCTGCGGTCGCTGATGACGCGGGAGCTCTTCGGGGCCGTATCCCAGGTCTTCGTAGTGGCGGCGTCGCTTTACTGGATGGTGCGCATCTCGCCGCGTCTCGCCCTGATCGCCTTGGTCATCGTTCCTCTCGTCGGTCTTGCGTGGGCTCCGCTTGTTCGGCGCCTGCGCAGGGAGGACCGAGGCCTGCTGGAGCTGTCGGGCATGCTCGCGAGCCAGGCCGAAGAAACGGTGGCGGGGATCCGTCAGGTCAAGGACGCGTCCGGCGAGCGAGAGCTGGGCGCGCGTTTTCGGGCGCTGACCCATCAGTGCGCGCAAGCCTTCATGAGGGCGCACCGGCTGCGCGCCTTAGCGCCGCCCGCGACCGAGCTCTTCGTGGCGGCGGGCGTCTCCCTGATCCTCTGGATCGGAGCCCGGATGGTCGCCGTTGACGGCTCGCTGGAAGCTCCGGCCTTTATCGGATTCGTGGTGCTGAGCAGCCGTCTCTACGCGCCCATCAAACACCTGGGCAAGCTCCCCGGGGCGCTGCAGCCCGGTCTCGCGGCGCTGGATCGCATATTCGAGATCTTGGACGAGGAGCCCGGTATTCGGAGTCGCAAGGGCGCCCGCCCCTTTGCGGGGGCGGAAAACGGCATTTGCTTTCGCCGCGTCCGCTACGTCGCGGATTCGGGCGAGGAGGTCTTGGCCGGGATCGACTTTGAGGTCGCGCCCGGTAGCGTGGCCGCCTTCGTGGGTCCCAGCGGATCGGGGAAGACGACGATTATGGACCTCTGCGCGCGGTACCTGGATCCCGAATCGGGATCCGTCGAAGTGAACGGCGTCGATCTCCGAGACTACGACCTGCGCTCGCTCCGGGAGGCAGTCGCGGTGGCGTCTCAGGAGACGATCCTCCTTCATGACACGATTCGCGGCAATATCGTCTTCGGCCTCCGCGAAGGCGAGCGTCAACGGGCGAGTCCGGCGAACGTCCTTGCCGCCGCCCGCGCCGCCGGCGTAGACGAGTTTGCGGAGCGGCTTCCGGAGGGGTACGAGACCCAAGTCGGCGCGCGCGGATCCAGGCTCTCGGGCGGACAGCGACAGCGAGTGCAGATCGCGCGCGCGCTGCTCCGAGATCCCTCCATCCTGATCTTGGACGAGGCGACGGGGGCGCTGGACGCGGAGTCCGAGGAGCGCATCCTGACGAGGATATGCGCGAATCGCGAGCGGACCACCCTCATCGTGTCCCATCGCGCGTCGGCGGCGCGCCGGGCGGATATGGTCTTCGTGATTCGAGAAGGGCGGGTCGTCCAGCGGGGAAGCCCCCTGGAGCTGGCCGAAGAAGGCGGCTTCTACAGGGACATGCTCCAGAAGGGATCGGGGGAGGCGTAGCATGGCGGTCGCGCTGCGTCACCGCGCGGAGGCCGCGGCATACTGGGCCCTGACTCTCGTCTGCCGCCGGATTCCGCTTCTTTGGGCGGACCGCCTCGGTCGCGCCTTAGGATGGCTGCTTGCGCGCGTCGGACGCCCGCGCTGGGATGTCGTAACCAGTCAGCTCGCCCGGGCGTTTCCGAATCGCTCGGCGGCGTGGCGGCTTCGGACGGCTCGTCGCTGCTATGAGCACTTCGGGGCGGAGCTGGCGCTCCTGGATCCCCTCTCCCGGCTCTCAAGGCGGGAGGCGGAAAAGCGGATCGAAGTAAAGGGCGCAGAGCACCTTCGCGGGCCGCTCCAAAGGGGCGAGGGCGTCATCCTGGTGAGCGGCCATATCGGGAGCTGGGAGCTGACCGCGCTTGGGCTCAAAGCCTGCGGAATACCGGTCTACGTGGTGGCTGCCCGGCAGCGCAACCCCTTCCTGCTGCGTCGCGCAAGGGCGCTCCGGAAGCGGCTGGGGATGCGCCTGATTGATCGGGACGAGCGGGCGGAGCGCCTCGCGCGCGCCGCGCTGAGGTCCGGGCGGCTCCTTGCGTTGATGGCCGATCAGGACGCGCGCGATTCCGGCGAGTTCGTGGACTTCTTCGGACATCCCGCGTCCACGGTCCGGGGGCCCGCCGTGCTTGCGAAGCGGACCGGCGCGCGCATTGCGACCGGCTGGCTCCTTCGAATGGGCCGGGGAGACCCACGCTACCAGGTGCGCTTCCGGCCGCTTGCGCCTTCAGGCGAGGGGCGCGATGAATTTGTTCGCGATATTACGAGTGCCTTTACGCGCAGGCTGGAAGCGGCCATAGTCAAACAACCGTGGCAGTACTTCTGGCATCATAAGAGGTGGAAGACCCGAGCTTCCGCGGAGAATGACGCTCAGGCGGAGTTTGCGCGCCCCCCCGGCCGAGGTCCTTAACCGCAGTGATTCACATTGTTCTGCCGGCCTGTAACGAGGAGTCCTCTATCGGAATCCTTCTCTGGAGAATTCGGGGCGTGATGCAGTCGCTCCGGCAGGAGTACCGCGTGCTCGCGTTGGACGACGGGTCCGTCGACGGAACCTGGGACCTTCTCAAGAAGTACCAGGAGGTCATGCCGCTCCTCTTATTGCGGGCGGCAAAGCGGAAGGGCTACGGCGCCTCTCTGAGGCGGCTCCTGGAGACGGCGGCGGGGCAGGGGAGCGGTCCCGACGAAGATCCCGTCGTCGTGCTTCAGGCGGACTTCACCGAGGACCCCGGGCAGATTCCGACGCTTCTCTCCAGCTTCGGGCAGGGCTGCGACCTAGTGGGGAGCGCGCTCGAAGGTCCGCCGCGGGGCGCGCCCCTTCTTGCCCGCTTCAGATGGCGGTGCGCCCGCCGGATGATGCGGAAGATCGCCCGCGATCCGGCCTACGGAAGGGCGGGCAGTCCGCTCTCGGGATTCAGGGTGTACAGCGCCGCCCTGATCAGGCGCGTCTTGGCGGATCCGAGCTCGGCAACCGTCTTCTCCCGCTGTCACTGGACGACCAACGCGCTGCTTCTTCGGGCCGCTCTTCCGCTTGCGCGCCGCGCGACCGCGGCGCCCTATCGGATGAAGTACGACATCAGGTCCAGGCGAAGTCGGGCGCGTTCGCTCCTCGAGTTGCCCCGCCTCTACCTTCTCGGTCGGAGCCGCGCTTGGGCGACTCCGGGAGGCGTTGCGAGTGGCTAGCCGCCGCCGGCGCGGCGGCGCATGGGCGCTTCTCGCGGCGACGGGCGTCGGCATTCTTGGACCCGCGTCGGCGGCTTCCGAGCGCCATGACCAAGATGTCGTCCAGCTGCCCCTTCCCGCTTGGACCGATTCGCTGAAGCCGACGGTTCCTCCCGAAACCCGCAAGGCCTTCAGCGTGGGAGAGCGCCTTGCATACCGCGCGGACGTGAGCTGGGGCTTCGGGTTGGGCGGGGGATCGGCCGTGCTCTCCGTGCCGCGCATGGACACGGTGGACGGCTACCCCGTCTACGAGGCCGAATGGCACATCGAGGGGAGCATTCTCGGCTTCTACTCGATCAACTCGAGGTTCCGAACGTGGATGGACGAGCGGACGCTCGCTTCCCGTCGGTTCTTCAAGGACCAGCGGGAGGGCGAGGACGACCCCGACCCCCGGATCCGGGAGTACAACATCTATCCCGAGGAAGGCCGCTGGGTGCGCTTGGACTACGATACGACGGGCGCGCTTCCCGGTCCGCTGCCGCTGGACGACGTGTCCTTCCTCTACTTCGCGCGCTCGCTTCCGCTGGAGGTCGGCGAAGAGTACGTCTTTGACCGGTACTTTCGGCGTGACGGGAACCCGGTCCGGCTGCAGGTGCTGCGCAAGGACACGATTCAGGTCGGCGCCGGGGACTTTCCGACCATCGTGGTGCGACCGATCATCCAGACGAACAGAATGTTCGGGGACGGAGGCGAAGCTGAGATCCACTTTTCGGACGACGCGCATCGCATCGTCGTCTACATGAAGGCGAAGCTGAGCGTCGCCACGCTGAAGATGAGCTTGGAGGAGATCGTCCAGCTGGGACCGGAGCCTCCGCCGTAGGAGAAGGCTCGAGGAGCGCGGAGCCTTCGCCGCGCGTGTTTCTTGGACGATTTGTCCTCCGCCGCAAGGCGCGGATTTACCTTGCTTGGGCGCTGGGGTGCTTCTTTCTCTGGCATGCCGCGCCCACTCCCGCGTCGCTTCTCGTCGGAGCATTGCCGATCTCGCTGGGGTTCCTGCTCCGGGGATGGGCGGCCGGATACTTGGAGAAGGACCGGGAGCTCTGCGCGAACGGACCGTACGCGTGGGTGCGCCATCCCCTCTATTTGGGCACGCTCGCGATCTCGTTGGGCGCAATCATCGCGGGAGCGTCCGTCTGGCTTGCTCTGCCGGCGCTCGCCTTGGCGCCCATTTACGCAGCGGAGATGCGATCAGAGGACCGGACGCTTTTGCGGAAGTTCGGGAACGCGCACTTGAGCTATGCGCGGCGCGTGCCCGCGCTGCTTCCCAGGTTTTGGGGCAGGCGTCCGAAAACGGGCGGCGTCCGCTCCGGCCCAGGGCGATTCAGCTTTGCCAGGTACGCGAGAAACCGCGAGTACGAGGCGGGCGCGGCGGGGCTGGCGGCGGCCTTGTTTCTCGCGTGGAGGACCTTCGGCGGCTAACCCTTGGCCTAATCGCTTGTCGTTGTTTGCGCATGCCGGCCCAAGGCGATAGGCTATAGACGCGAGCGGATTCGAGGCGTGATTCGCCTAAGCCTGAGCGATGGGGGGCGGGGAATTGCAGACCGGGAGAATCACCGTAATCGCCGCGATCTCGGTCGCCGCCCTGTCGCTGGCGCTCGCGGCCTTGGCGTTGCGGGATCGAGCGGACACGGCGGCGGAGAGTAGGGCGGAGCCCTCGCGAGAAAACGCCGCGTGCGGCTCGATCAGAACCATCTTGGAGCAATCGACGCGGTACCGGGAGTACTTGGCGCGGATGGAAGATCACTACCGCGACGAGTATTGGGCGGCGCCGGCGGGCAGCATCGAAGAGGCGCAGCATCTGAGCTACCAGCTCGCCTACCAGAGCACAGGCGCGGCATACGACAATGATGGCCTCACCGGCCTGTCAATCGACCCCGACTACGCCGGCGTGCATCCCGTGATCGAGGCGGCCATGATTGAGCACGACTGTCCGTAAGGGCAGGCCCGGTGAGTCCGAAATTGAAGAGGGACATGAACACGCAACGCGCGCTTGAGCTAGGCGGAGATCCCACTGCGGGAGAGGTCTTGGATCGCATCCGAGAGACCAGCCGCGACGCGTCGGAGAAGGGCCGCTGGTTTGAACAGCTGTTCATGCGCGTCGCGCGGAAGCTGCCGGAGCTGGAGATCGACGAGATCTGGCGCTGGGCCGAATGGCCGGAGAGGCAGCCACTCACCGAGCTGGATGGGCGCGACATCGGGATTGATCTGGTCGCCCGGCGCAGGACGGGTGAATGGGTAGCCATTCAGTGCAAGTGCTACGCGCCAAACCGGCGTATCGGAAAAGGACAGGTCGACAAGTTTCTAGGCGCCTCCCAGAACCCGGTCTTTGGTCTGCGCTGGATTGTGGCGACCTGCCGCTGGGGGCCTCACGCGGAAAGCGCGATTCGGCGCGCTCATCCTCAGGTTTCCCAGATTGACTTCGGCAAGTACCACCATGTGCAAATCAGAGAGCGCGAGGCGGCGCGCCCGATCCAGAAGCCTTGGCCGCTCCAGCAGGAAGCCATCGAGGATGTCGTCGAAGGCCTCGGCAATCACGACCGAGGCCGCCTCGTCATGGCCTGCGGCACCGGAAAGACCTTTACTTCGCTGCGCATCGCCGAGGAGGTCGTTCCGGACGGTGGCCGCATTCTATTCGCCGCTCCGTCAATCGCCCTAGTGTCGCAGGCGCGGCGCGAGTGGCTGAGGCATACGACGCGCAAACTGCGCTGCGTTGTGGTGTGCTCTGATCACACCGCGGGCGGTCGAAACGAAACTGAGGACATGCGCGTCTCGGAGCTGGAGTGTCCAGTGTCCACGGATCCGTCCGAAATCGCAGAGGGCCTCTCGGACGATTCAGCGACGCCGGTCGTCTTCTGTACCTACCACTCGCTTGGAAAGGTCACCCAAGCTCAATCTGAGCACGGCGCTCCCGAATTCGATCTGGCCATCGCCGACGAGGCGCACCGGACGACCGGGATTCTTCGGCAGTCGAAGGAAGACCGCAAGGTCGACTTCCAGGAGTTTCACGACGAGAAGCGGCTGCGGACGAAGAAGCGGCTGTACATGACCGCCACGCCGCGGATCTACAAGCGGTCCTCGAAGAGAACGGTGCGGCGGCTGAATCTTGATGTCGTTGATATGGGAGACATCGGCGTCTACGGCCCGGAGCTGCATCATCTCCCCTTCGCGAAGGCGGTTCGCCGCGGCAGGCTCTCCGACTACCGGGTCATCGTGCTGGGCGTGGGCAAGGGGGGCGTGACGCCCGCGCTTCGCCGCCGGCTGGAGGCGCTGGATGAGCCGGAGGCTTGGAAGAGGGGCCGGGCGCCGACGCCGCGGGACATGGCGCGGGTGCTGGGCGTTTCGCTCGCGGTAAATGGAGTCACTGAGGGAACCGACTTTGAACGACCCGGCAAGCTCACGCGCACCCTTGCGTTCTCGAACAGCATACGGCGCTCCAAATGGTATGCGAAGGCGCTGGGTGAAAGCCGGGTTTTGAGCGCCACCACGCGGCGGATGAAGGACGGGCGGGCGATGAAGGTCGTCGCAAAACACTTGGACGCGTCGTCCAGCGCGCTTGAGCGCAACCTGGAGCTGCGTTTGCTTGCGCAGGCGGACCGGGAGGGCGAATGCCGCATTGTGTGCAACGTCAAGCTCTTCACTGAAGGCGTGGACGTGCCGCAGCTGGATGCGGTCGCATTTCTTGATCCCCGCGACAGCCACGTCGATGTCGTCCAGGCCGTCGGTCGCGTCATGCGCAAGGCCCCGGGGAAGCGCTTCGGGTACATCGTCATTCCCGTGGTCGTAGAGCCCGGCAGCGACATATTCGAGGCCCTGGAGCAGGGAACGGAGGGGTATAAGACGGTCGGCAGGGTCCTACGGGCGCTTCAAGCCCACGACGGTCGCCTAGCCAAGGAGTTCGCCACCTTCGTGCAGGTCTATGAATCGACCGGCGGAGACGGAGGTGGAGGCCCGGGAGGCGAAATTGACGACGACCAGTTTGTCTTGGGCCTGAAGGAAGCCGAACAGGGGATCTTCACGCACGTCGCCGCTGCTTCCGGGCTTGGGAAGCCGGGTCAACTCGTGGCGGACGAAATCGCGGATGCGGTCCGGTATGTGAGTTCCGTATTCAGGGACCAAGAGCTCGAAGACGGTTTAGCTGAGGCCCTTGAGCTTGTCACGGAGCACGATGGAGGCGCGAAGGGCGTCTGCACGATCGCGGCGTTGATGCTCGCGAATGCCTGCCTATTGCAGAGGAGGCTTCGCGACGAACCGCAGATGACGATGATCCTGCGTCTGGATAAGGTGGCCGGGGCCAGCGATCCGACCGAGGTGCTCGCGATTGCGTGGGAGTCGATTCTGGAAAAGGACTACGCGCCCGTCTTCACGCCCGCGCTCGCCGTGCTGGAAGCGCTCCCGAAGGCAAACAGAGTCGTGGGCGACGCCGTGCGCGTCCTCGCCGAATGCGCAAACCGGGTCGCGGATTCGCTGAGCGAGCTGGGCTACGACCACGCGGGGCCGCTGTACCACCGCATCTTGGGGTCCGCCAAGAGCGATGGCGCCTTCTATACGAATAACCTCTCGGCGATTATGCTGGCCCGCTTGGCGCTCAGCCGGGACATGATCGACTGGTCGGATTTGGACGCCGTGGGGGAGCTTCGAATCATGGACCCCGCATGCGGGACGGGGTCGCTCCTCATGGCCTGCATCCAGACGATCAAGGCGCGCGTTGCGGATGCGACCGGCGATGCGATGAGCAAAGCGGAGCGGAATTCTCTCCATCGGCGAATCGTCGAGGATGTGCTGTGCGGGCTGGACATCAACCAGCACGGGGTGCAGCTCGCCGCCTGCAATATGACGCTTGGCGCGCCCACCGTGGACTACAAGCGCATGAATCTGGTGACGATGCCGCACGGTCCTCAGCCGGACGGTTCCATGAAGGCGGGATCGCTGGAGATCCTGACGGCGACCGATGCCCACGACCTTAGCGCGATTACGGCGCCTCGCCGGTCTCTTGAAGCGCTGGACGGCGATCAGGTAGACAGCAGCACGGAGATTCGGTTTCCGCTGCAGAATCTCGACGGCGTCATCATGAACGCTCCCTTCACGGACAACCGGAAGCGCAGCCGGAAGTTCTCGCCGGAGGCGGTGAAGCGAATGCAGCTCCACGAGCTTGGTATTCGGGGAGCGTTGCAGCATCGCGATCCGGAGGCGGGTGGCGTCATCACGAGCAACAGCATCAGGACGTTTTTTACCCCTCTGGCCGAAGCCATGCTTCGGCCAGAGGTTCAGGCGGAGTTCAGGCGGAGTTCAGGCGGAGTTCAGGCGGAGTTCAGGCGGAGTTCAGGCGGAGTTCAGGCGGAGTTCAGGCGGAGTTCAGGCGGAGTTCAGGCGGAGTTCAGGCGGAGTTCAGGCGGAGTTCAGGCGGAGTTCAGAAATTCGACATTCTTGGCGAAAGTGCTTCCAGTCACCGCATGCACCGGCGCATCCGGGCTAGCCGAGCGTCGCTTCCTCGCGGAGCGCTTTCATGTGGAGCGGATCGTGACCACCCACGATCCAAAGAAGATTGCCTTCTCGGAGAACACGAGCATTCACGAGAGTCTTCTGATCTGCCGCAGGCGCCCGCCGAGAGAGTGCCCTCCTACGGAATTCGTTTCCCTGCGGAAGATGCCTCGCAGCGCGGAGGAGGCCGCGCAGGTCGCAGATGCGATCGCTGGAGGCAGAGTCGGCGATTGGGGCAGCGCAGTCTCCTGGCCGGCCGACCGGGTAAGGAACGGAGACTGGACGCCCGCGCAGTGGTTCGACGGAGGACTGGCCGAGACCGTCCGGGAAATCGAAGCGTCGCCTCTTCTCGAACCCGTCGGCCTTCGGCGCCGGGTCGGACCGGCAGGCCAACGGATCCAGGACGCGTACGTGCGGTGCGAGCCGGACGTCGCCGGAGCGCTCCCCGGCTTCCACTCCGTGAGCGCCAAGATCCGGCGCACGATGCTTGCGGAGCCGGACGCTTGGTACCGGGCCAAGGCGGAAAAAGAAAGACTGGCGGCAAGATATGCGGCTCAGCGAAGCCGTTTCCTAGTTGCCACGCGTATGGACACCGTAAGCGGTCGACTGAATGGCTTATGGGCCAGCGTGCCCGGGTTTGGCTATTGGGTGCCTATCACCGTCGAGGACAATCGGGAGGGCCTTGCGCTCGCTGCGTGGTGGAATTCGACGCCCGCCCGAATGATTCTGATGAACAAAAGGAGCAGAAAGCTGACCTACCCGAAGTGGTCGCTGACCCAGCTGCGCGAAGTGCGCATTCCGAAGCCGGACAATCCGGCCTGGGGTCTGCTGGCGAATGCATGGGAGCAGGCATGCAATCTCGAGTTCTTGCCGATGGGTGACGCCGAACGGTGCGCAGCCCGGAAGATCGTGGATTCCGCAGCCGCAGCCGTTTTGGGCGTGAGTGAAGAGGCGATCGCGGGTTGGCGCACGCGCTTGGCCGCCGAGCCCACCATCTCGAACAAGGCTGCCGCGAAAGCAGGCGAGGACGAAGATTCGGCGTGAGGGTATCGCCAGGGCCTGATCGGCTTTGCCGCGGGCTTGGCCAAAGCGCAATTGCCTGAGTTTTCCCAAAACAATCCCAAGAACGCCGCGGATTTGTGGAAACTGATGGGAAAAGTGTGGAAAACTCTGCCCGGTCTCCCAAATCGGACCGGATTGCCGTCCGCCGAGAAGTCAAGCGATCCTCAGTCGGAATGCGGGTTCTTGAGCGCTCAGCTCGTCGATTCGCTGCTGCGCATGAGGTAAAGGATCGGTCCCGAGAGCGTCCGCCCCTTGGCCGTAATCGCAAACTCGTAGCGTCCGGCGGAAGGAAAGATCACGTCCTCCAAGGGCATGATGAGCCTGGTCCGGGGAGGCGGACGATCATCGGGCCTGGGCGCGACGTCCGAATGGCCTTCAACGGTGAGAATCCTCCGGCCGTCGTGGTCCGCCAGGTTGACCTGAAAGGCGTAGCGGCCCTGGTCCCCCGTATCCCATTCCAGCACGACGACCAAGGTCATCCGATCCTGCTGCGCCGGGAAGTCGGCCGCGTACAGGTCGTGAAACACGCCCTTCATCTGGAGCTTGCCGTCCTTGGTGGCGGCAGCGTCTTCGCAAATCTGAGCGGAAAGAACTCTCAACGGTCCGCCTGCGCTCGCGCCGAAGATGCCCATCGTCCGCGCAACGCGTTATTCGGCGATTTTTCTGCGACTCGCGAGACCCGCCCGAGCACCCCAAACCCGCTCTCAGTCACTTTTGCGAGCGAGATCATCCGAAGGCGTCAAGGGTAGGGCGTGCCCGCTTCGGGTTCCTTATCTTTGAGGAGTCCATCGGTCGGCGCGGCGAGATGCCGATCCCAAGAAGTCCTTCGCGGGCTTGAAGCTGATTCACACTTCGAGAAAGGTAAGGAATCCACGTGGCGAGACAGGAACCATTTGAGCGAGCGCGGGACGAGCTCTTCAGCCACATACTGCGCTGCGCGGTCATCGACGCCGTGCAGGAGGCGCAAGAGGCGTGGATGAACGAGACGATCGAGTACATCGCTGATCGCTATCCGTCTCTGGAGGTCACGGACCTCATCAAGCTGAAGAAGATCGGAATGCAGTTCTGTCAGCCGGTCATCAACCGACTCCGCCCGCTAAAGAAGGAGGCGGATATGGTTCCCGAGGCGGAGCCGGTTCAAGAGGCGCCAATGGAAGCGACGCCATGAAGGAGTCGAAGCGCTCCTCCCGGAGAGTGGAATCTCGGGATCGGAATTCCCGAAAGGAGAATCGACCGCCCTCTCGTCGCGCATTCGTACGCTCTTCCATCGGCGTCGGGATGGGGGCTGCGGTCGGCCTGCCGGGAGCCCGCACGCTCGAGGGAGCTCCCGCGGTCGTCGGGCTTCAACGCGTGGAGCCCGTCTCCGTTGCGAGCGGCAACGGGGTCGAGGCGGTGCGCACGGCCTTGGCGGCCTTAGAGGGCGGGGGCGACACCTTGGACGCCGTCGTCGAAGGCGTCAATATCGTCGAGAGGGATCCCAACGACAGCTCCGTAGGGTACGGCGGCCTGCCCAACGAGGAAGGCGTCGTGCAGTTGGACTCGTCGGTGATGCACGGGCCCAGCAGGGGCGCGGGCGCCGTCGCGTGTCTGGAGGGCATCAAGATGCCCTCTCGCGTGGCGGTCGATGTCATGCGCCATACCGACCACGTCCTGTTGGTGGGCAAGGGAGCGCAGCGCTTCGCGCTGTCGATGGGCCATCCCTTGGAGAGCCTGCTGACCGAGAGTTCGCGGATGCGCTGGATTGAGTGGCGGGCTCGCCGGGGGCCGGGCGACGACTACCTGACGGAGGCGGATCGGAAGCTGCGCGAGGGATCGGAAGGCCCTGACGAGATGGAGCAGCTGGATTCCCACGACGGAGTCCGGCCCACCGGGACCATCAACTGCAACATCGTGAGCGCGGACGGCGAGCTATCGGGCGTCACGACCACCTCCGGCTTGGCGTATAAGATTCCGGGTCGGGTCGGCGATTCTCCGATCATCGGGGCGGGTCTTTACGTCGATAACGATGTCGGCGCGTGCGGATCCACCGGAAGGGGCGAGGCGGTTATCAAGACTTGCGGCTCACACTCCGTCGTTGAGCTGATGCGCGCAGGCGCCCACCCTCTGGATGCTTGCTTGGAGGCTCTGCGCCGGATTGCGCGCTACACCGTCGAAGACCGGCTATTGGACGATGAGGGACGCCCCGCCTTCAATGTCAACTACTATGCCGTAGACAAGCGCGGTCGGTACGGCGGCGCGGCGATCTGGTCGGGCGCGCGCTTCGCGGTCTGCGACAAAGGGGGCGCAAGGAGGGAGGACTCCGCGTATCTCTTCGAGCGCTCCAGCTGAACGGAGAGCTGGAGGAGGGCGGCTCTGAGAAGCCTCTAGAGGCGGCTCGTCCCAAGCGGCTCGCGCTCATTGGCGGCGACGGCGTTGGCCGGGACGTCACCCGAGAGGCGGAGCGGGCGCTGGACGCGGCCAAGTCGGCGCTTGCCCTTCCCTTGGAGCTGGACTCTTGGGACCTGGGCGCGGACCGCTACCTAAGGGAAGGCGTCACGATCACGCCTGCCGAGATGCGCAGGCTCACCTCCAGCTACGACGCGGCGCTCCTTGGCGCTCTTGGCGACCCTCGGGTACCGGACAATGCGCATGCGCGGGACATCCTGCTGGGCCTGCGGAGAAAAGCCGACCTATACGTCAATCGCAGACCCGCCGAGCTCCTCTTCCCTTCGCTTTCGCCGCTCAGGCGCGCGCCGCCGATGCGCATTGTCGTCTTTCGGGAAAACACGGAGGGGTTTTATGTGGACGCGGGCGGGCGGCTAAAGCCGGAGACGCCCGGAGAGGTGGCGACGCAGGAGGGGATCCACACTCGCCTGGGCGTGGAGCGCATCACGCGCGCGGCCTTCCGGTACGCGCGGGGCAGGGGGCTGCGCCTCGTGACGCTGGTGGACAAGGCGAACGCGCTCACGCACTCCGGCGCGCTCTGGAGGAGCGTGTTCGCTTCCGTCGGAGAAGAGTACGGGGAAATTCGCACCGAGGCGCTTTACGTCGATGCGGCGGCCATGGACTTGGTCCGAAGACCGGATCGATTCCAGGTCATCCTGACCTGTAACCTCTTCGGGGATATCCTGAGCGACATTTGCGGCGAGCTGATGGGAGGCCTGGGGCTTGCGCCGTCCTGCAACGAGCATCCCGGAGGCTGGGCGTTCTTCGAGCCGGTGCACGGATCCGCTCCGGATATCGCGGGCAAGGGCATCGCAAACCCCGTCGCCTCGATCCGCAGCGCGGCAATGGCGCTGCGCCGTCTCGGCTTCGAGGGCGCGTCTGATTTGGTGGAGGAAGCCGCCCGCCGCTCAATCGCCGAGGGCGTGCGGACTCCTGACATCGGCGGCCGATCCTCAACGGCGGAGGTGGGTCGGTGGGTCGCGGCGGAGATTGATCGCGCCGCGACGGATGAAGCGCGGCCTCGCGCCTCCTAGAACACTTGAAAACGCGGAGACCCTATCCGATGAAGACTCAACGAAAGTCCCCCGCCGTCGTCTTTCTTTCCGGCAAACGCACTCCCTTCGGCACCTTCGGAGGATCGCTCAAGCATTTGAGCGCGACGGAGCTGGGAACGCTCTCCGCGAAGGCCGCGATCAAGGAAGCCGAAATTGACGCCTCGGCGTTAGGGCACGTCTGCTACGGCAATGCGCTCCAGACATCCGCCGACGCGATCTATCTGGCCCGCCACGTCGGGCTCGGGGCGGGCGCGCCGATCGAATCCGGCGCGGTCACCGTCAATCGGCTGTGCGGGTCGGGATTTCAGGCGGTGGTCTCGGGCGCCCAAGAGATTCTCCTCGGCTCCTGCAGCGCGGCCTTGGTGGGCGGCGCGGAGTCGATGAGCCAAGCGCCGCACGTGGTGCGGGGCGCACGCTGGGGAGAGCTTCGACTGGGGCCCGCGGGCAAGCACTTCAGCGACGCCCTTTGGGAGGCGCTCTTGGATACGGGGTGCGGGCTTACGATGGCCGAGACCGCTGAAAAGCTCGCCGAGCGTTACGGGGTGACCCGCGAGGAGTCGGACGCCGTCGCGGCGGCGAGTCAGCGTCGGGCGAACGTTGCTTGGAAAAAGGGCCGCTTCGACGAGGAGATGGCTCCGATCCAGCTGCGGACCCGAAAAGGAACGCGGCTCCTGAATAAGGACGAGCACATCCGGCCGGATACGACAATGGAGGCGCTGGCGAAGTTGCGTCCCTACTTCAAGAAGGACGGGTTGGTGACGGCCGGAAGCGCAAGCGGGATCGGGGACGGGGCCGCCTCCATGGTGATCGCCGGCGAAGATTGGGCGCGGAAGGAGGGGTTTGCTCCAATCGGTCGGCTCGTCTCGTGGGCCTTTCGGGGCGTGGAGCCCGAGATCATGGGGCTGGGTCCCGCGCCGGCTTCCCGCGCGGCGCTCGAGATTGCGGGCCTTTCCTTGGATGATATGGACTTGGTGGAGATCAACGAGGCGTTTGCGCCGCAGTATAAAGCCGTCGAGAAAGAGCTTGGGCTAGACCCGGAAAAAACGAACGTGAACGGCGGCGCGATTGCGATCACGCACCCTCTTGCGGCCTCCGGCGCCCGGATCACCCTCCATCTGCTCCACGAGCTCCGGAGACGGGGCGGCCAGTACGGCCTAGGCGCTGCGTGTATCGGCGGGGGGCAGGGCGGAGCAGTGGTCGTCGAGGCCTTCGAAGATGTCGGGCCTAAGAGAAGGCTTCTGGACGCAGTGCCGGGCGTGCGCGAGGCGGACTGGATCTGACCGAGTTCTTCTGTGACGACGCGCGATGCCTGCGCGCAACGTTACCCCAACATCAACCAAAGGAGCAATTTGAGGGATGACGATCCGAAAGGTGGGAGTGGCGGGCTGCGGTCTGATGGGGAGCGGCATTGCCGAGGTCGCCGCCAAGGCCGGCTTTGACGTGACGGTGCGCGAAGTCGACGAAGGAGCGTTGGCTGCGGGCAAGGCGAGAATTCAGTCGTCGCTCGGTCGCGCGCTCGCAAAGAAGAAGATCTCGCGGCGCGAGATGGAGGAGGCCTTGGAGCGGATCGTCTTCACGACGGAGCTCCTTGACCTTGCGGCTGCGGACATCGTCATCGAGGCGATCGTGGAGGACATGGGCGTCAAGAAGGAGATGTTTCGACGCCTGGACGATGCGGCTGAGGCGCGCGTGATCTTCGCAACGAATACCAGCTCGCTCCCGGTGACCGACATGTCCGCCGGGCTGTCGCGCGCCGACCGATTCGTAGGTCTTCATTTCTTCAATCCCGTCCCCGTGATGAAGCTCGTGGAGGTCGTGCGGACGATCTCCACCAGCGAAGAGGCGTTTCAGCAGGCCTTCGCCTTTACGAGAGAGCTTGGGAAGACTCCGGTCGCAGCGAAGGACAACTCGGGTTTTGTCGTCAATCTCCTGCTGGTGCCGTACATGCTGGACGCCATCCGCCAACTGGAGCGGGGAGTTGCTTCGATCAAGGACATTGACGCCGCGATGTCTCTAGGCTGCGGCCATCCAATGGGCCCATTCATGCTTGGAGACTTTGTCGGCTTGGATACCCTGCTGCGGGTGGCCGAGATCATGTACGAGGAGTACCGCGAGCTTCGCTACGCCCCGCCGCCGCTCCTCAAGAGGCTAGTCGCGATGGGCAGATATGGCCGAAAAACCGGGGGCGGCTTCTACGACTGGACGAAAGAGGGTCCCCGCCCGCTGGCCTTGTAGTCAGGCCTAGCGAAGGAACCGAAGCGAGGCCTTCCGGGTCCTTCCGTACCGCCTAGGCGCGAAGGAGGGCTCTAGGGCCGGCCCCTTCTCTTTCGCCGCCTCTCCCTGCGGATCGCCGATTCGCGCTTCCGTTTCTTGGCTTCGCTGGGCTTCTCGTAGTAGCGTCGCCTTCTTAGCTCGGAGTACAGGCCTGAGCGCTGCACCTTGCGCTTGAATCTCCTAAGTGCCTTCTCCAAGGCCTCGTTTTCGCGAACGGTGACTTCCAAGAACCATCCTTTTCTTCAGAATTCATGAGGTCGGAGGGCCAAATCAACCTCCGTTCCAACAGGGGAAGATAGCGCAAACCAGCAACCGAAGCCGAAGAACCGCACTCGCTTAAACGCCTTCGCGGCGCAGCTCCCTCTAGCTGCAGCTGCGCCGACCGCTCCTCTCGACTTCGACCACACAGCGGCGGCGCGCGGAACCCAAGAGCGAACTGATCGACGCAGCCCTTGCGTACGCCCGATCCGCCCCGAGGGGCGCGCGGACCTCTACTTGTAGCGGTAGGTCACGCGGCCCCGAGTGAGGTCGTAGGGAGACATCTCCACCTTCACCCGGTCTCCCGCCAAGACGCGGATATAGAACTTCCGCATCTTGCCCGAGAGGTACGCGAGAATCTTGTGGCCATTCTCTAGCTCCACTCGAAAATTCGCGTTGGGGAGAACCTCGGTTACAGTGCCTTCCATCTCAATCGAGTTGTTTGCCAAGCTATTCCTAACTCCTGCGCGGCAAGCTGCGAGCGTAGCCGCTAGAACGGTAAGTCGTCGTCCGGCTCAGTGACTGCGGGGGCCGGCTGGGGCGCGCGGCGAGCGTCCCGGTCGCTGGAGCGCTGCTCCTCGCGGCCGCCCCGCCCCGATCCCAGCATAATCATCTCCAGCACGTAAATATCGGTCCAGTAGCGAGTGTTGCCGCGCTCATCCTGGCTCTGGGAGTATTCGATCCGCCCTTCAACATACAGCCGATCTCCTTTGTGGACCCACCGCTCCACGACATCGACCAAGCGGCCCCAAAAGGTAAGACGGTGCCACTCCGTGCGCTCCTGGGTCTGCCCGGAGCGGTCGTTGAAGCGACGGCTGGTGGCGAGAGAGACCTTCGCCAACCGATTTCCGTTTGGGGTGGTCCGGATATCCGGCTCGTCGCCCACGTTTCCGATAAGGGTTGCTTTGTTCAGGGATCTCGACATGGTGTTCCTTTCAGTGGTTTCAGGTGCTGCCGGAGCGAATAAGGTAAGGCCGGATGCCCCGTCTGTACTACCGCTGCGGGCGCGCTCATGCCCGAACGGGCCCGGCTCCGCGCAGACGCGAGCCGGCGGACGCGCCGTTTCCGGTTACGGAGAGACCCGGCGGGGGAATGCTTGGCTGTGCCCTGCGCCAGCCGCCAATGAGTATCGCACTTTCCAGCCGAAGCAGCGGAGAACCTCGTTCCAGCTTGCCTAGGCGCGCCTTCGCGCCGGGACCATAAGGCTCTGGCGCCCATCCACGCCGCTGAAAACCGAGTCGCAACATGGAAGGCGTCAATCCGAACCAATCCCGATGGCCGTCGCCGGCTGCGCTTCCGGCGCCCAGTACTCCACAAGAGCGGAGCGACCGACGACTTCCGCGATCCGCACCATTCGCGCCGCGCCGTCGGAGTCGGTGAGTCGAAGCTCCGTTTCTCCGGGAACGAAGATGACGGGCTGCGGCCGCCCTTGGTCGACGGCGATGTTATCCGTGTAGAGATAGGTTCGGTCCTGAGCGTCGCGCACCGGGTTCAGGTACCCGCTCAAACCGGGTAGTCGGCCGGATCCTTGGGGAAAGATCGCGCTGCCGCCCCTCTTTAGCGGCGCGAGCCTGAGCCCCAGCGCGCCGGTGGAGGGAATCCAGTCCTTGCGCTCGCCCGCGCCGCAGCCCATGGCGGCGCCAAAGACGGTCATCGGCATCTCGCCCGTGTACAGGTCCACCGCAGCCTCGCCGTGTTGATCGGTAACAGCCTGCTTCCACGTCCCGTTTGGAAAGAGGACCAGGACATCCGCATCCGGCACGGGACGCCCTGCGGAGGATACGGCAACGACCGCGCGAAATGCAGGCGACTCGAAATCGCGTCGTCGCCGCCGTGCTGAGCAGAATGGGCGTGGAGGGCGCTCGAGGCTCGCAGCATCGCCGTTTCTTCATGGAGCGGCGTGGGGACGGGCTTCCCATCATTGATCGCGAGACCCGAGCGCTCGCTGGGCGCCTGCCCGCATACGAGACCATCGGCGCCGCGGAGTTCTTGCTTCGAATCCCCGCCGCGCCGCAGGACGCCACGTCCTTACGGACATGTTCTCGATGGTGATGCCGCTGGCCAGCGCGCCGGGCGACTGGACTTCCAAGCGGTTGGAGAACATCGACAGGCGAATCCGGCTGCCGTCAATAGAGTAGAGTAGTCGCGGTGCGCCACGGCATTGACGACCGCCTCAAACACCGCCTTTTCGCTGTACTGCGGCATCTCGATTCGAGCGGGAGTCTTGCGCGCGGCCACGCGCATGTTTCGGACCACGAAGGTCATCGCGTCCGCGATCTGACGCTGAAGAGGGCCTGTAATCTCCTGCGCGTCCAGCTGAACGGTCGCGCGATCCAGACCGCGGTAGCAGGCTGCGGCGATGGCCGCGCCGGGAATCCACTCCTCTGGGCGACGAGTACACAACAAGAGGCCGGCCACCGTCGCGCATCGAACGCCCGACTCGGCCCTGGCCAACAGTCCGACCTTGGACAGCGCGGACTCGGGCGACTTGAGTCCTTCGGCGCTCAAGATCGGCATCCAGAGAGAGGGCGCAAGCGTGTCGAAGCCGGTTCCTGAGACCGGCCGTTGGTCAAATCCTACGCGCCGACCTTGCGCGCGTCTCAGCGCTAGGCGCATCGGCTCGTCGCCTGTCAGCCTGCGCTTGCTCGCCGAGGCCCGCTCCCAGCTCTTTCCCTTGTACTCGTGCAGTGCGTCTCCCCGAAGCACTTCCACAAGCACGAACGCCTTGCCGTCCAATATTCGGCGCTGCACGTCAAAGCTCAGTGCGGGCTGTACGGCGTCCGCCCCGATGGAGCCCAGCCGGTCAATCAAAACGTCCATCTGTTTTCGGGTCAGACCTTGGATCGACCCGTCGTCCCTGACCCCAAGCAACAGTCGACCTCCGTTCGAGTTGGCGAATGCGACCATCTCGGCAGCGAGGTCCTCTTGTCTCGGGCTTTCCAGCCGGCTGCTCCCCCGTGCAAACTTGACTTGCGCAAACTCCCATCTGGCGTCTTCGCCCAGAGCCAGCTGCAGCCGGATGTCTTGGTCGCGCGTCATTGATTGTCCTTCCCGGTACTCCGCGAGGCCCTAGCAAGCATCGTCAGCGGCAACGAACGTCCTTCCCGGATGCGCGTCCAGCCGGCGCGGCGGGCTAAAGACCGGAGCGCGAGTCTCGCAGGGAAAACGGTCCCAGCGAGGTCGAGTCGATGTCCCGTACCCCACATGGGTCTCATGCGCTGCCGGCCGGCGGCTCAAGAATCGTGGCTGCGCCCGTCGGTCCGCGCGACGAAGCGGTAGACCTCGCCGCGGCTCTTGGCGGGAGGAGATCCCAAAGCGCCGCGCCCTTGAGGAACCTATGGATCTGCTCGAAGCGAGCGGCTTCGTTTCACGATGAGCGACATGATCATTGTCTCGCCGCGATTCGCCGTCCCTGCTTTGGTCTCAATCCCCATTAGCCAAGATACGCGGCGCTAGCTTTGATGCATGGGCCGCAGCTCTTCGATGGTGACGACCGCGCTGGACGCCGGGATCTTGACGATCACGATTCGCCGTCCAGAGAAGCTAAACGCGCTGAACGCTCAGGTCGTCGAAGCCTTGGACAGCGCTTTCCAAGAAGCAGCGGAGCAAGACGAAGCTCGCGGAGTGATCCTCACCGGAAGCGGGGACCGCGCATTCGTCGCCGGCGCGGACATCGGCGCGCTGGCCGAGATGGATACGCAAGCGGGCGTCGCCGTCAGTCGCCGCGGCCAAGCTCTGCTGAATCGGATCGAACAGTTGGGCAAGCCGGTGATCGCGGCGGTAAATGGCTACGCGCTGGGGGGCGGCTGCGAGCTTGCCTTAGCCTGCCACCTCCGGGTCGCTGACGAAAAGGCCCGTTTCGGACTCCCCGAGGTGTCTCTGGGGATCATTCCCGGATACGGCGGCACGGTGCGTCTGGCGCGAATCGTGGGCTTGGGGCGGGCGCTGGAGATGATCCTCTCCGGCGATATGGTGGACGCCGCGCAGGCGCGCGAGATCGGGCTCGCGAACATCGTGGCTCCGGCGGGCGAATCGGTGGCCCGCAGCCGGAAGCTCATGCGCCGAATTCTCCGCCATGGCCCCGTGGCCTTGTCCCTTGCGCTTCAGTCGACGCTGAACGCCTTGGACGTTCCCAGGGAGGCCGCCTTGAGTCACGAGGCGTCCCTCTTCGGCGTACTCGCCTCCACTCGCGACATGCGGGAGGGCATGTCCGCGTTCCTGGAGAAGCGCAAGCCGGAATTCCAAGGTCGCTAAAGCGTTTCTCCGCCGCTTCCAGCGTCTGCGAGGAGGGGCGGTTTTTGTTATATTGAAGCGCGGAGATTGAGGGGGTCCCTGGATCCGAGGGCCGTGCTGCTAGAGCGTCTGCGGGTCCGGAACTTCCGAAATCTCGGCAGTCAGGATCTGGCTTTTCCGCCCGCCGGCGCGGCGGTCATTGGGGACAACGCCCAGGGGAAGACCAACCTGCTGGAAGCCATCTACTACTTGGAGATCTTCCGGTCCTTTCGCGGAGCGCCGGATCCAGACCTGCCGGCCTTCTCGGAGGACGGGTTCTTCTTGTCGGGCTCCGCCCGCCCGGATTCCCAAAGCGATGACTCGGTTCAAGTCCAAGTCTCCTTCGACGGTCTTCGCGGCCGCAAGCGGGTTCAGCTGAACGGTCGGGCCGAGAGGAGGATGATTGACGCTTTGGGACGGCTCGCGACCGTCGCGATCTCTCCTCGCGACTCGGCGCTGGTGACAAGCGGCCCCTCGGAACGCAGGCGGTTCCTCGATGTCTTGCTGTCCCTGAACGTTCCCGGATACGTCGGATATCTTCGCGATTTCAGGAGGGCGCTCGCGCACCGCAACGGCGCGCTGCGGGCGGGAGAGCGCGAAGCCGCCGTCCGCATCTGGGACGAGCCCTTGGCGCGAAACGGGACGGAGGTCGCCTCGGCCCGCGCCCGGTGGGTACGGGATCATGGCGACGCCTTCTCTTCCATCTTTCGCGACATCTCGGGCGGGGACGAGGCCTTCCTCGTCTACCGCTCGCATCTGTGCGAGAAGGAGCCCTCTCGAGGCGACGCGCGGCCGCGCCGCGACCGCTTTCGGGAGCTCCTGGACCGGAATTGGCGCAAGGACCTCAAGCGACGCGCAACGACGCGCGGCCCGCATCGCGACGACCTTCATTTGCGGATCCGAAAGGGCGACAAGGACGCGTCCTTGCGATCATTCGGGTCGGGTGGACAACAGAAGACCGCCGCGATCGCGCTGCGGCTCGCCGAGGCGGAGACGATTCGCGCCGAGCGGCGCACGAAACCGATCGTACTGCTGGACGACGCCTTCGCCGAGCTGGACGAAGGACGGGCGCGGAGGGTGGTGCGGCGGCTAGGCGGAGCCCGATCCGGCCAAGTACTGTACACGGCTCCCAGAGAGTCGGATGCGCGGCTCTTCGGAGATGGTCTGGAGCGCTGGAGCATTCGGGACGGACGGGTCGAGACGCCGGCGGGATCGTGCGTCGGATGAGCGATCGCGAAGGACGCGATTCCCCGCCGGAGCACATCTCCGCATCGCTTGATCGGTTTCTGGAAGGCCGAGGTCTCGACGAGGCGATTCGCCGGATCGGAATCCTCAAGGCATGGCCCGGACTGGTTGGTCCGCAGATCGCGGAAGCGACCCGCGCGGTCGAGGTGCAGGGCGACGTGGTCGTGGTCGAGGTGGCGTCCAGCCCCTGGATGAACGAGCTGACGATGATCCGGGATCGACTTCTGCGTCGTATTCACGAGAAGTGGTCGGACGCCCCGATCGGAGGCATTCGGTTTAGGCTCGCGGGGATGCAGCCGGCGAAGGGGGCCGGCCGAGGTTCAAGTCAACTCAAGGGATATCCATGAAGGAAAATCTCCAGGAGGGCGCGCCGCGCGCCGAAAAGGACTACACGGCGGAGAAAATAAAGGTCATGAAGGGCCTTGAGGCCGTCCGCCTCCGGCCCGGCATGTACGTCGGGTCGACGGGTCCCAGGGGCCTCCACCACCTCGTGTACGAAGTCGTGGACAACAGCATCGACGAAGCGATGGCGGGCGAGTGCGCGGAAATCGATGTCACCATCCACGAAGGCGACTCGATTTCGGTCCGCGACGACGGCCGGGGCATTCCCGTGGACATCCACCCCGAGGAGGGCATTCCCGGGGTGGAGCTTGCGATGACCAAGCTTCATGCGGGCGGCAAGTTCGACAAAGGGACCTATACGGTTTCGGGCGGTCTACACGGAGTCGGGGTGAGCGTCGTGAACGCCCTGTCGGAGTGGCTGGAAGTGGAGGTGCGATGGCGCGACGGCAACGTCTACAGCCAGCGCTACGAGCGAGGGCTCACCGCAACGGAGCTCAGAAAGACGCGCGCGCTGCGCGAAGGCGAGAAGAGGGGCACGACCGTGCGCTTTCAGCCGGATCCCGAGATCTTCGACGGGACGCGCTACAGCTTTGATACGGTGTCGGCGAGGCTGCGAGAGCTCGCGTATCTAAACCGAGGGATCCGGATTACGCTCTCCGACGAGCGGAGCGACGCGGCGGACGACCGGGAGAATGGCCTGGAAGAGGAGGCCGGCGAAGGCGGAGCGGTGCGGGAGGTCTATGAATTTGAGAACGGGCTGGCGGAATTCGTCGACTACCTTCGAGGCACGCAGGACGCGGTGCATCCGGACGTGATCTATCTCACGGACCGAAGTCAGCTGAATCGGGACGGCCCGAATGAAGCGGCGGCGAAGGACGAGTGCGAGCTTGAGCTCGCGATGCAGTGGAACTCTTCCTACCGCGAGAACGTCCATGCGTTCGTGAACAGCATCAATACCCGGGAGGGCGGCACCCATCTGACCGGCTTCAAGGCGGCGCTGACGCGAACCGTAAACGAATACGCCCGCAGCAACAACATCTTCAAGAAGGACGAGACGCTTGCCGGCTCGGACATCCGAGAGGGACTGACCTGCGTCATCAGCGTCCGCATCCGCGACCCCCAATTCGAGGGTCAAACCAAGACCAAGCTCGGCAATTCAAATGTGAAGGGCGTGGTCGAGGCGATGGTCAACAAAGGCCTCAAGCAGTTCTTGGAGGAGAACCGAGCGGTCGCGCGCGCCATCGTCGACAAGGCCTTGGACGCCGCCAGAGCGCGGCGGGCGGCTTCGAGGGCCCGCGCGCTCGCGCGAACTCGAAGCGGGTTGGAGGGCGGCGTGCTCCCCGGGAAGCTCGCGGACTGCTCAATCAAGGACCCCAGCCTATCCGAGATCTTCCTGGTCGAGGGCGACAGCGCAGGCGGATCGGCCAAACAGGGACGGGACCGGTCCTTTCAGGCGATTCTCCCGCTCAAGGGCAAGATCCTCAACGTGGAGAAGGCGCAGGCGGACCGCGTGCTCTCAAATGCAGAGATCCGGGCCTTGATCACGGCGATCGGCGCCGGAATCCGGGGCGACTTTGAAATCGAAAAAGCGCGCTACCACAAGATCATCATCATGACCGACGCCGATGTCGACGGCGCCCACATCCGCACCCTCCTTCTAACTTTTTTCTTCCGGCAGATGCGCGAGCTGATCGACGCCGGATACGTCTACATCGCGCAGCCTCCGCTCTACCGCGTGCACAAAGGCAAGCTTGAGCGCTACGTCTACACCGAGACGGAGCGAGAGGAGGCGATGGATGCGCTGAGCAGCGGGAATGGCAAGCCGCCCTCGATTCAGCGCTACAAGGGCTTGGGCGAAATGAACCCCGACCAGCTTTGGGAAACGACGATGGATCCGAAGGCGCGCACGATCCTGCGCGTGGCGGTCGAGAACGCGACCGGCGCGGACAGGATCTTCTCCGACTTGATGGGAGACGAGGTGGCGCCTAGAAAGAAGTTCATCGAAAAGCACGCCCGATATGTCCGCAACCTTGACGTCTAGACGCGGGAGTCCCGGGCGCGCCGGGATGCTGAATGCCTTTGCTCCGAGGCTTGCCTGAGATGATCCGCAGCGCCCGGACCGGTTCGATGGCAACGCCCGGCCGCGCGCTACGCCGTTTGATGCGGGCCCTTTCGCGCCTGGCCCTCGCGTGGCTGGCGCTCCATGTCCCTCTCGCGGATGCGGCCGCGCAGACCGGGACTGTTCAGGGACGGGTTGTGGACGCGGCCTCAAAGCGGCCCATTCCGGGGGTTGCCGTCTCGCTCCTTGGCACCTCCATCGGAATGAGCACCAATCAGAACGGCCGCTTCCTTCTCTTGGATGTCGCGCCGGGGGAGTACGCGTTGAGCGTCGAGCTGGTCGGCTACGCCCCGGAGCAGCGCGCGATTTCGGTCCAGAGCGGCGAGGTCACCGTCGCGGATGTCGAGATCAGACCTTCGCCGATCTCCTTGGAGGAGGTGGTGGTGACCGGCGTGGGCGTCGAGACGTCCAGGCGCGCGCTGGGGACCAACGTCGCGGTGATCGGCTCGGATGTCATTGATCTTGCCCCGGTTCAATCCATCGACCAGCTGCTTCAGGGACGGGTGGCCGGCGGCGTGGTGAGCCAGGTATCGGCGCAGCCGGGCACCGGCTCGCTGGTGCGCTTTCGAGGCACGAAGTCGGTCTTCGGCGCTCAGACCCCGGTGATTTACGTCGACGGCGTACGCGTGGACAACGACCAATCGACGGCGATGGGCACGGGGGGCGAGCAGTCTTCAGCGCTCGCCGACCTCGTCACCAGCGATGTCGAGCATGTCGAAATCACGCGGGGAGGCGCCGCGTCGACGCTCTTTGGCTCCGATGCCGCAAACGGCGTGATTCAGATCTTCACCAAGAAGGGCAGGCCGGGAGCCCCCAAGGTGACCGCCCGGATCGAGCAGGGCGTGCTTGCGCCCGAGCTGAAGTACATCTTTGACGCGAGAACGATCTTTCCGGATTTGGTCGAAAAGGGCGAGACCAGCCCTTCCTTCATGAAAGACAATTACTTCAAGACCGGACGCTACCAGAGCTACTATATCGGCGCCTCCGGAGGCGACGCGTCGACCACCTTTTCGATCAGCGCGCGTCTTGAGGACCTGGAAGGGACGCAGCCCAAGGACGGAAGCACGAATTACAACCTGCGGGGAGGGCTGCGGACGCAAGCGACGGAGAATCTCGTGCTGGAGTTCTCGGGCAGCTACGTGCGCCACAACTTTCAGCGCCTCTTTAACGGGGCCGCGATCAACGATCCGCTCACCACCTTTGAGGTGGGGGACGCTCTGTTGTTTTCCCGCACCGAAACTCTGGACCGCGCGCTGGACGTCTTTCTGATGCCGGACATCGACGAGTGGGTGAGTCGGTTCATTGTTTCGGCCTCGGCCCGATGGCGGGGATCGGGGCCGCTGAGGGCAAAGGCGAGCATCGGGGTCGACAACCGCGCCAATCAACAGAGAGCGCTTCAGCCGATCGGCTTCACGGTGGGGATTTCGGAGGGGTTTCTCGCTCGCTTGGACCGCGATTTTACGGCGATTTCCGTGGATGCCGGCGCAACGTACTCGCGCGCCTTCCTCGGCGGCGCGCTGACCTCCGATTTATCGCTCGGCGCGCAGGGCTTTCGCGACGACGAGACGATTATCGCGGCAAGCGGTCGCGACTTTGCGCTCCCCGGGGTCAACGACTTCGATGCCGCGGCGACGATTGCGGCGCAGGAGGGCACCTCGGAGGTCTTTAACGGAGGGGTGTATCTGGACGAACAGCTTGGCTTCCGCGACAAGCTCTACCTTGGCGCGGGGCTCCGTCTGGACGCGGGCTCCAGCTTCGGCGACGAGATCGACATCGAGAGCTATCCAAAAGTCACCGCCTCCTACGTCGTAAACGAGGACTTCGACATTCCCTTCGTCGACGAACTCAAGGTCCGCTTCGCGTACGGCCAGACGGGGAAGTTCCCCGGGGCGTTTCTCAAGGACCGCACCTTTAGCGCATCCCCCTTCCGAGGCGAGTCGGCCCCTCGCTTCGCCAATCCCGGCAACCGAAATCTGCGCCCGGAGAAGACCTCCACGCTCGAGGGCGGCTTCGACGCGGCGCTATTGGGCCAACGCGCCGGCCTCAGCGTGACGTACTTCGACGCGCGGACCTCCGACGCGCTCTTCAGCGTGCCCAGGCAGCCAGTGACCGGGCTTGGCTTCCAGCAGGAGAACGTCGGGCTTATCTGGAACACGGGCTTCGAGTTGGAGGCGGACGTCACGGTGATCCGAAACCAGCTCTTGGACTGGTCGGTGGGGGGCGCTTTCGCGTACGTCCACAATGAAGTGCTCGACATGGGAGGCGTCCCGGAATTCGCGGTCGACGGGAGCCAGCAGTATGTCTCCGAGGGGCGTCCGATCGGTTCCTGGAAGCTGACGATGCCCGAAGACTCCAATGGCGACGGCTTCTTGGACAGCTCAACGACGGACTACACCGGGGGCTTCCCCACGCCCGACAAGAGCGGGAGCTTCTCGACCACGCTGCGAGTCGGAGGGAGCTTTTCCTTCACCGCGCTCGCCGACTGGGCCGGCGGCCACGAGGTCTTCGACTGGGGTTCGGTCTGGGCCACGGCGAACAAGATCTACCGGCGGCAGCGCGTGCGCTGCGGCTTGGAGCCCGAAGATGCGATGGACTGCGCCCAGCGCTTTCCGATCAAGTACGACTCGACCGGCGCTTCGATGGGTCCCTTCTCAAGGAACGAGGCGAGGAGCGCTTTTCTGTACGACGGAGACTACTTCAAACTCCGGGAGGTTGGCGCGCGCTATACCTTGCCGGAATCCATCTCCGGCAGGGCCGGCGTCTCCCGCGCCACCATCTACGCCTCGGGGCGCAATCTCTGGATCTGGTCTCGCAATCGGATGGTAGACCCTGAACTTTCCGGCCTAAACGGGGGCGGGCTCGAGCTGGGCGGCGAAACAAGCATCACGCTTCCCCCGAATCGCATCCTGAGGCTCGGGGTGGAGGTCCTCTTCTAATGGACGCGGCGCTCCGATCCGGCCGCCTCTGTCCGGGGGCGGCGCTGCTTCTTGCGACCATCTCCGGGTGCGAGGCCATCGACCCCACGAACATCAACAACCCCATCACCACCGACGACGACCTTGCCAGGGCCGTCGAGCCGACCAAGTCCCTGCTCCCGGGGCTTCGGGCCCAGTTCGCAAGGATGACATCGGCGTACGTGACGGCGGGCGACGTGATTTCGGACAACTACTCCGTTCACGGAACGGGCCTGCATTCGGGGCTGGACAACCCGGGGGGGATCACCCCGGCGATGCTCAATTCCTCGGGCACGAGCGCCACGGGGCTCTACTGGAATACCCAAGAGCTTCGCGCGCTGAGCGACTTCGTGATTGACGTCGTGGCGCCCGAGGATACGCTGAAGCTAGCGGTGCACCTAGCCGAAGCCCACTACTACCGGGGGATGGCCTTTCTCACCCTGGGCGAACTCTTTGAATCGGCGCCGCACGAGGAAGACGGCATGCCGCAGTCCTACCGGGAGAGCCTTTTGAGGGCGCTTCGGGACTTCGAGGAGGCCTTGCCTCTGGGGCCGCGCGTCTCGGCGGCTACGGCGCGCGCGCACCGGCTCTTGGGCGATGAGGCGGCTGCCGTTGCCGACGCCGAGCGGGCGCTTGCGGCGGAGCCGGACTTGCTGGCCTATGCGGAGTACGACGCGCTGTATCTCCAGAACACGCCCTATCAGTTCTTGGTCCAGCGCGCGCTGCAGGAGATGCAGCCGCTGCCGCGCTTGGACTTTCTCGATCCGAAGTACACCACCCGAAGCGCCGGAATTCCGGTGGCGAAAGCCGAGGAGATGCATCTCATCGTCGCCGAGGCCGCGCTTGCGGCAGGCGATGTTCAGCGCGGGCGCGAGCGGATTGCGCAGGCGATCGAGGCGGCGAGCGCCCGAGACCGGATTTCCTTTAAGGATCAGGACGAGCGCCGAAACGGGGACCTCACGCTCCGTCCGCGGTCTCCCGACATGATGGTCCGGGCGGACCCGGAAAGCCCCTTTCGGGCAGGTCTAGTGCTTGAGCGTCCCGGCGTGGACCTGGAGGTGCCGCACATCTCCGCGACGTCGCTGGACGCGGACAGCGTGCGCATGATCGGGGACTTGGACGGGGCTTGGCACGCGCTGTGGCTCGCGCGCCAAGAGATCATGTTTCTGGAGGGGCGTCGCTTGGCCGATCTCGGAATCCGCCTTCCCGTCATGCTCCGGGAGATTGAGCAAAATCCCCACATGGAGGACGGCGATCCAGGAACGCAGGTCGTTGTGCCGTCTTGGATTCCCTCAGGGAGGGGCGTGATCGACGCGTACGCGCCCCTTGCCGTCTACGACGGCGATGGCGCCGATGCACAACCGCTCACCCGGGAAATCACCGTTACGGTCGACCTGAACCGACTTCTGGCTCGGAGCGACGCTTCGCCGTTCCTTCGCGCGAACCTATCCGGGGCGGATCGGCCCCGGCCTCATTGAAGCGAAGGGAGCCATTTTGTCCGACCAACCGAAAAACATGGCGTTGACTTCGTGCCCGGAGGCGCAATGAAAAACAGGAAACCCTTTCGGTCGCTCTTCGCGGCAGCCTTGGCGTGCCTCTGCGCGGCGCCGCTGCCTGCGCTGCAGGAGGAGCTTCCATTCCCCGAGGGCTGGCGCGTGCGCTTTGACCGGGAGGCTGCGAAAATGGAGGATCTTCGTTTCGTGGAAATGTCTCCCGGGATGCACGTGACAACGGGGCCGGCCATGATCGCCTATCATCCCGACTCCACTGCGGCGGGCGCCTTTCGCATCGAGTCCGAGACCTTCCTCTTCGACCCCAAGGGGCGGCGAGAGGCGTTTGGGTTTTTCGTCGGAGGAGCGGATCTGGAAGGAGAAGACCAGCGTTACGTCTATTTCCTGATTCGCGACGGCGGGGAATTTCTCGTCAAGACGCGAGATGGCGCGCTCACCCGGGAGATCCACCCATGGACGGCCCATTCGGCCATCGGGTCGTGGGACGAGAGCGGAGCCACGGTCAAGAATACGCTTGCGCTGGAGGTCTCGGAGGGCGCTGTTCGGTTTCTTGTCAACGATCAGCTGGCGTGGTCCGGGAATCGGGAGGACCTTCAGGTGGACGGAGTATTCGGGCTGCGCGTGAATCACGGACTCAACCTGCACGTCACGACGATTGCCTCGAAGAACATTGAGCATTGAACATCTCCGCCTGAGCCGCGCGGCGTCGGTGGCGGATGACCGGAAACCCCGGGCATCGTTGAATTCCGGGCGCGCGCGCGGATTGGGTCGCAGGGGCTTCATTAAGGGAGCTCTTGCCGCGTCCGCGCTTCCGCTCTTGGGCGGGGCCCGCTGCTGGGTCGAGGCGGCGAGCCCCCTCTACCAGGATGCGCGCAATCCGTTGAGGCTTCGGGAACAGCTTGCGCGCGCGCTCCGGAAGTACGACGCGGTCGGCGCCAGCGCGGCCGTCCTCTGGGACTCGAAGATCAGCTCGGCGGCGGTCGGGATGGCCAATTTAGACGCCGAAATCACGCTGACGCCCGATACCGTGGTCCACATCGGGTCGCTCGCCAAGCTCATGAATGCGACACTGGTCATGCAGCTGGAGGACGAGGGGCTTCTCAGTCTTTCCGATCCGGTGAAGGAGCACCTTCCGGAGTTCTCGCTGGCAGATTCCGACCACGCGGACCGCGTCACGGTTCGGATGTTGCTCAACCATACCAGCGGCATCGACGGCGAGCTGCTTCCGCCCGGCTCCTACGAGGAGGAGTCGCTTGCGGCGTCGCTCGCGCGCTTTGCAAAGCTGGGCAAGATTCACGAGCCCGGCGCCGACTGCTCCTACTCGGAGGTCGGGGCCGTCTTGGCCGGATTGATCGTGCAGAGGCTCAGGGGAGAGTCTTGGGAAGCAGCGATGAACGGCCTGCTCTTCGATCCGCTGGGTCTCGAACGAGCTGTCGTTCGGCCCGAAGAGGCGCTGCTCGGTCGCGTCGCGGTGGGGCACTACCGGGACCGCGCATCGGGCCGAGCCAGGGTGGCGACGGAGGCGGTGCGCGCTCGCAGCTTTGCGCCGGCGGGGACGACGACGATGCTGACCGCCGAGGGCGTGCTCCGCTTCGCCGGCGCGCACCTTTCCGGGGGGAGCCCCAATGTTGGGTCCATCCTTTCTGAGTCCAGCGCGCGCAGAATGCGCGCGGCCACGACCCGGTACCGAGGCCCCGGGGCCGCGGGCGAGATCGGACTGGGCTGGACGCTGCCGGGGGGCGGCTTCGTCTCCGCCGCGGGAACGGGTCCCGGGACGGCGGCGTATCTGATGGTCCACCCCGAGACCGGGACGGCGGCGACGGTACTCAGCAACTGCGAGGAGGGCGCGGAGATGGCGCGCGACCTCGTGCACCGGTGGATGGAGGAGATTGCGGGCGCGCGTCCGCCCAGAGTCGAGCGGGCCGATGCCTTTGAGGGGGCGGTCGAAGACGCGAACGCCTACGCGGGCCTATACGAGAATTCGCGCATGACGTACCGCGTGGACCGGCAAGACGAGGCGCTCGTGCTGAGCGCGAAGGCGAAGTACGCGGTAGGAGACGAGGCGGCGTCCGGAGAGCTGTCGCCCACGTCGCTGAGGCCGCTTCGGGGCGGCTACGGCTTCGCGATCGAGGATGAATCTCGAAATCCCATGCCTGGAGTATTCGGCTTCCTCGACCCCGATCCAAGCGGCAGGATGACCTATCTCGGACACGCCGGCCGCCTCTTTCCCAGGGCGAGTCGGGCGCGGGACGTGATGACGTGACGAGCCCCTTTAGGACGCGAATGGCCGGATTGCCGCGGCTGCCCGTCGCTCAAGAGGGCGGCCTGATGCGCGCCTGCTCGGTCGGGCTGTTGTTTGCCGTCTTTTTCTCTGCGTGCGCGACGGGACGGCCTTCGGACGAAGGGGGGTGGAGAGCCATCGGAGAATCGCCGGAATTCTTGGTCGTCGGGGAAGAGCTGCCTCCCGACAGCGCGCTTTCGGAGCTCCTGCGGGGCTATCGCGAGAAGATGGGCGATCAGCTCGCGGAGGTCCTCTCCCACGCCGCGGGCGACTTCGTCAAGTCCGATCCGGAGGGAGCGCTTGACAACTTGGTGGCGGACGCGGCGCTCGAGGTAATGCGCGCGCGGGCCCCGGGCGGCGCGGATGTCGTCCTCTTGAACGACGGAGGACTTAGGGTCCCGATCTCGAAGGGACCAATCCTGATGCGGCATGCCTACGAGCTTCTGCCCTTCGAGAATCGGATGGTGATCTTGGAGTTCTCCGGCGAGCAGCTGCTCAGGTTGGCGGACCAGATCGCCCGATCAGGCGGCGAACCGATCGCGGGCTGGACGATGGAGATTGGGGATTCCACAGCCCGCGAGGTGCAGGTCGATGGTCGTCCGGTCGATCCTGGCGCCGTCTATCGGCTTGTCACCGTGGACTACCTCGCCGACGGCGGAGGCGTCTGGCCGGTTTTATGGGAAGACGTGCCCAGGCAGGACTTCCCGCCGCTTATTCGGGAGGTGTTTGTGGAATATCTGCGAGGAACGAAGGAGGTGCATCCCACGCTGGATAAGCGAATTCGCCGGGTTGCGGATCGCCCGGACGACGCGGAAAAAGGGCTGCGGCAATGAGGAGACGGGAATTTCTGCGGGCCGGGGCGCTATTCGGAGGCGGGGCATTCATCCCGTCGCCGCTCTTCGGGGAATCCGAAGCCGCTCTGTACGGACCGCTCTTGGACGCTTCGCCCGGCAGCGGATTCTCCGGCGAGGCGCAATTGGTGATTCTGCACACCAACGACACGCACTCCCGCATGGACCCCTTCCCCATGGACGGCGGACGCTTCCAGGGGTTGGGCGGCGCGGCCAGGCGCGCGACGCTGATCCGCCGGATCCGCGACGCGAACGAGCACGTGGTGCTCCTGGATGCCGGCGACATTTTCCAAGGGACGCCCTACTTCAATTTTTTCGGCGGCGAACCTGAGTTTCGGGCGATGAGCGCGATGGGGTATGACGCGGCCACCTTGGGCAATCACGACTTCGACAACGGAGTCGGCGGTCTCGTCTCCATGCTCAAGTTTGCGGACTTTGCGTTTGTTTCAGCCAATTACGATGTGCGGGATTCGCAGCTGGAGGGCCGCGTGACTCCCTATGTCGTGCTCAGGAGAGGACCGATCCGCATCGGCGTGCTGGGGGCGGGGATTGACTTCGACAAACTGGTGCTTCCCTCCCACCACGAGGGGGTCAGGTACCTTCATCCCTTCGAGCCGGCTCGCGCCGCCGCGCGCGCCCTGAAGGCGAGGGGATGCCACCTCGTCGTATGTCTCTCGCACTTGGGGTATCGGTATCCCGAGGATCGCCCAAGCGATCGCGCGCTTGCGGGGGCCGTGCCGGAAATCGACATCATCCTAGGCGGGCACACGCATACCTTCCTGGACGGCGTGGAGGAGTTTCGGAGTCCGGCGGGCGAAGTGACTCTAGTGAATCAGGTCGGATGGGGAGGGATGCGACTTGGACGCATCGACATCCGCTTCGACGACCTGGAAGACCGAGGGGCTGGCGACTCCGGCCCGATCTGGTCGGACGCGAGTTACGTCATTGACCGCGCGCTGGATGCCTAGGCGATCCTGCTGTCCGCGCAAGATGAACCGGAGCGGTAGCTTCCCGCCTCCGCCTTCGCAGCCGATCCGGACTTTTGAGATGGCAGGTTTGCGCTAGCATGGAGGGCGCGAGGATGCAGGGAACAAAAGGAGGGGACTCCGCTTCACCCGGAAGGGAGTCCAAGGACTCTACGCGGTCCGCAAGCCCGAAGCCCCCGGCGAAGGCAACGCGGCGACGCTTCACGATTGAGTACAAGGTGGCCATCCTCGAGGAAGCGGACCGGAATTCGTCGCCAAGAGACGTCAATGACCTCCTGCGGCGGGAGGAGCTCACCCGCGCGCACCTGTCGGCGTGGCGCAAGGCTGCTCGGAGGGCATTGCTTGCGAGACTGGAAGGCCCGAAGCCCGGGTCCGTTGAGTGGAAAGCGGGGAGGATCGGGCAGTTGGAGCGGGAGGTTAAGGAGCTGCGCCAGGAGAACCGACAACTTCGGTTCTCTCTTGAAGCTCGGGAGATGTTGGCTGGGTTCATCCAGTTCGCCCCCGAGCCTGAGGGCCCTGATGACTGAAGTAGACCCCGTTGACGCGCGAGCTCACGCTCAAGGACGACCGGCGCGCTCCAAGCGCTTATTGCCGCGCTTCCGCTTCACGTTCGGTGGACGCGGGGTAGACGAAGCGCTCCACCTCTCCGTGGATGCGGGCGACGGTCTCCGCTGATGGTCCGCGCGTCAAGAGAGACACAAGCCAGGCGACTGCGAAGTTGGCGGAAAGCGACCAGAGAGCTTCGTGCACGCCGAACGGTCGGGCGAGCGCGCCGCCCCCGTGCGTCAAGTACAGCGTCAGAAGCCCGGCCGCGATCCCGGACAGCACGCCCGCCTTGCTAAGGCGCATCCGCGCCGTCGGGTAGCAAACTCCCAGCACCGCCGGAAGAAGCTGCAGCGCGCCCGCGCCCGCGAGCGCCACGATGGCCACGATCAGGTCGAGCTGGTATACGACCAAGACCCAGCCGACGACGAGCAGCGCCGCAACGACCCATCGCCCGAAGGCGACGTAGTGCGCTTGCGGGCGATCCGGCGCAACGTATCGCTGATACACGTCCCGCGTGATGACGGCCATGTTGGAGTGAAGGATCGAATCCAATGTGGACATCGCAGCGGCGACGGCCCCGGCGAGAATGAGCCCGGTCAGCCAAGGCGAAGCGTGCTGGAGGAGCAGCTCAGGGAAAATCCGGTCCCCGCTCTCCAGCCCCGGCATTGCAAGCGCGCCGCCCAAGCCGACCAGCGCCGTCGGAATGAAGAGCGTCATCAGGTAGATCGGCGTCGTCGCGCCCAGGATCTTGAGCGTCTTCGCGGATGCGGCGGTGAAGTAGCGCATCAGCATGTGCGGCTGAAGGATAATTCCAAAGGAAAACGCCACCGTCATTCCGACCCAAATCCCGGGCTGAAACAAGCCCTCCGGGCCAGGAAGCTGGAGGAGGTCCGGTCGTTCCGCGGCAAGGCGGCGAAAGAGCTCCACCGGGCCGCCGAAGAGCTTGTACGTGAGGACGAGAGCTCCCGCCCACACCGCCAAGTACATCCAGACTCCCTGCACCACGTCGGTCCAGTAAACGGCCCGCAGTCCTCCGGCCATCAGGTAGGCCCCGGCGACCACGAGCAGGACCATGCTCGCGACCTCAAAGGGGATTCGGTCGCCGGTCGCGGCCGAGAGAATGATCCCCAAACCCGTCGCCTGAGCTTGGATGTATAGGAGCGCAAAGATGACCGAGACCGCCGCAACGGCGATTCGAACGGCATCGCTTTCGTAGAAGTCGGCAAGAAGATCGGCCGGAGTCATGTATCCGAACTTCTTGCCCAGCGCCCAAATGCGGGTGCCCAAGACGTAAGTGATTCCGCCCACGAGCACCGTCCACGTGCCCGCCATCCAGAATCCGACCCCGTGGGTGTAGAAGAACCCGCCGGAGCCTAGGAAGGCAAACGCGCTGTGAAAGCTGGCGACGACGGTCAGGTACAGCACGATCACGCCGGCCTTGCGTCCGACCAGTACGAAGTCTTCCAGGTTGGAGGCGGATCTGCGATTCGCGACGGCGCCTACGACGAGCGTCGCCACTAGATAGACCGCAATGAGCCCGGTGGAAACGACCCACGTCTCCATCGCCTAGACTCTCTTGCGCAGCGCCAAGATCAGAACTCCGATCCCGAGCAGGTACGCCCCGAAGAGGTAGGCAAAGAGGAAGGGGACGCCCAAGACCATCGGCTCGATCCGGTTCATCAGGCCGTGCACGATGGGCGGCTGCGCGAGGAGCATCGCAAACAGGAATGCGATTGCCAGGAGTCGTCCAGCAGCCGTACGGGGGATGTAGTGGGATTTCAAGGCAGGCGCCTTTCTAGGCGGAGCAATGGGAGAATCCGATCGCTGACTGAGTGGAGAAGCGACCCTCGCGATGCCCTGTGAGCGACCGTTGCGCGGGCCAAGACGCGAGAATCCCCGACAGGGCCGTTCATCGACTGGACCCTGCCTCAGAGGTCCATTTGCAGCGAGCCCTGAACGGGTTTGCCGGTATAAGGGTCGGCCAGCGCAGGCAGCTGTGGCATGCGATCATCGAAGTAATCATGGATCGACCAGAGCTGTGCGCGTCGATACTCGTTCGCGCCGATCCGCAGTGTGCCGCGCTTCGCCGCCTCCGCATGAGCCCCCGGGGCGCGAATCCGGTGTACGGTGGCGAAGAGGCCCATCGCAGCGCGCGCTCTCTCCAGCGTGCCCATGAAGTCGCGCAGATCGCCGAGTCTGTACTTGCCGCCCTTGACTTGAGCGAGCACCTGATTCGTGGTTTCTTCCGGCTCCGCAAGCAGATAACCCACGCCGTCGATGCCGCCGTCCCCGACCTGCTGGTCGTTTGGCGCGAGTCCGGGGACGCGCGTCACGGCCCACTTTTCAAACTTGAATGGCTGCTCTCTCGCAAGCTTAGCCGCCCCCGTTAAGTCGTAAGGATACCCCTCGGTCGGGACCTTGAACTCTGGAAATCGTTTCTTCGCGATCAGGTCGATGGCGAACGGACTGATGTCGATCCCGGCCCATCGCCGACCAAGCTTGTGTGCCGCGGCCACCGCCGTCCCGCATCCGCAGAAGGGATCAAGGATCAGGTCGCCTTCGTTGCTGGACACTTGGATAATGCGCGAAAGGAGCGCGAGCGGCTTTTGGGTCGGATAGCCCAGCCGCTCCTTTGCGGTGTTCGCGACCCGGGGAATGTCCGTCCAGATGTTCTGAAGCGGCTTGCCGGAAGCATCCCGGAGGTAGACCTTCAGGCCGTCCATGCGGGGCGTTCCGTCGCGTTTTGCGCGAATGCGGCCTTGGGCCCACCATTCCTCAAGCTGCTCAAGCGTATAGCCCCAGCCCCGACTGGCCGGCGGCATTGTTCCGCGCCACTCGAATTTTCCGGAATCGGAGTTGGGGCGCGCCCCGGTCAGGTCGTCCAGTTTGTAGCGGCCCTGATCGTCGCGATGTCTGAAGCGCTTGAGCTGCGCTTCGCTATAGCTCTGGTATTGGCGGTTCCACGTCGGGGAAGCGGATCGGGCGTAATAAAGCAATTTGTCCGCGACGTTGCCATAGCGGCGGGCGGTGTTGTGGCCCGTGGAGCGTTGCCAAGTGATCTCGTTGCGGAAGTTCCGCGGCCCGAAAATCGTGTCCATGACGAGCTTGAGTCCATGGCTGGCCGTCGGATCGCAGTGCAAGTAAATGGACCCGGTGGGCTTGAGAACTCGTCGCATCGCCGCGAGTCGTTCGGCCATATACGACAAATAGGCCAGCATTCCGCCCTCGCCAATCATCGCGCGAAGCCCAACGACAGCTTTGCGCGCCGGATGCGCCGCCGCCCGCGCGATCTCATCCACTCTCCGAGCGGCGGCGTCGTCCCAGCGCCAAGTATCGTCGAAGGCCCGAACCTGCGCGCTTCGACCGCCCCGACGCTTCGAAGAGCCGTTTCCGAACAGAAGGTTGTAGCTGGTATTCGAGTTGAAGGGAGGATCCAGGTAGATCAGGTCTACCGACTCAGCGGGGAATTGCGGCAGCCATTCGAGACAATCCCCGTAGTAGAGAGTGTTTGGCTGCAAGCTCACGGCGTCAATGACCCGCCGATGCCGTCCAAGTCCCCGAGCATCCTCCCGCGCTTGCTCCGCCCGCAGTATCGGTCATCACCGTCGCGCCGGATTCCTCCCTCCGTTTCAGCTCAATCTCCGCACTGGCGATCTCGACTCAGGGACCTCTTTCAAATTTGCTATGCCGAAGCGTGGCCGGTGGGCGAAATTACTCCGTGTTCAACGCCGTCTGCAACTCCAGCCAGCGTGGGCGGCTGATGCCGAATCGGCCTTTGCCGCAGCCTTTTCTTATTCTCGAATCGAACGCCGCAGCGTGATCCACTGTCTCCGCCCAACGTCGAGCCTGAAAATCGCTCGCGGCTGGCGGCCCGCGGACCTTAGCGCCTTTCTCGCTCCCGCTTGCGCCGACCGCCCACAGTGATCCAAGACTCGCAAGACTCTTCGCTTCGCCTCGCGCTGCCCAAGGGCAGAATGCAGAAGGGCGTGCTGGAGCTGCTGCGCCAGGCAGGGGTGCGCATACGCGTCGGGGAGCGCTCGTACCGACCCAGCCTTGATCTACCGGACGTGGACGCGAAGCTGCTGAAGCATCAGAACGTGATCGAGATGCTCCAGATGGGCTCCCGCGACCTGGGCTTTGCGGGCGCGGACTGGGTTCGGGAAATGGGCGCGGACTTGGTCGAGCTCTTGGATACCGGGTTGGACCCGGTGCGCTTGGTCGCGGCTGCGCCGCCGGGGTGGAGACCGGAGGCGGGCCGCCGCGTCGTCGTGGCGTCGGAATACGCCGTCGCTACCCGGGACTGGATCGGCAGCCAGTCCTTTTCGGCCCGCTTTATCCGCTCCTACGGAGCGACCGAGGCGTTTCCTCCCGAGGACGCCGACGTGATCGTCGACAACACGGCGACGGGCACCACGCTGAGAGGCAACGGGCTCGTTGTCTTGGACGAGCTTGCTCGGTCTTCTACGAGGCTCTACGCAAATCCAGACGCGCTAAAGGATCCCCGGAAGGGCAAACGGCTGGAGGATTTTGCGCTCCTGATCGGATCGGCGCTGGAGGCGCGGGCGCGCGTGATGCTGGAGGTTAATGTTTCGCTTGAGGACTTGGACGGCGTCGTGGCGGCGCTTCCCGCGATGCGCGAGCCCACGGTGGCCCGGCTGCATCAGGGCGGAGGGTATGCGGTGCGCGCCGCGGTGCCCAGAAAGGGCCTTCCGGAGCTGATCCTTCGGATTCGGCGGAAGGGCGGATCCGACTTGGTTGTGACGCAGCCCGTCCAGATCGCGCGATGAAGACCTTGGATCTCAGCCTGAACGAGGGGCCGCTGCCGCCTAAGGAGGCGCTCCGCGCGCTACGGGAGGCGGGACCCGACCTTCTGCGCGCCTACGCGAATCCCGCGCCGCTTGAGAAGGCGTACGCAAAGCGGCTTGGCGTCCTCCCGGCGCAGGTGCTCGCGACAACCGGAGGGGACGATGCGATCGACCGGATCGCGCGGAGGTACGCGGGCCCGGGAAAGGAGCTTCTCCACCTTGCGCCTACCTTCGTGATGGTGCCGCTCTACGCCGGCATGGCCGGCGGACGCGCAAGGGGCTTGGAGTATCCGTGGGGCACGCTGCCCGCGGATCGCATTGTGCAGGCGATCGGGCCTCGGACGGGCGTTGTCGCAGTCCTATCGCCCGACAACCCGACGGGCTGGGCCCATCCCGCATCCGAGCTCTTGGAGCTCGCGGCGCGGATCCCCAAGAACGTTGTCTTCTTAGTGGATCAGGCCTACGTCGAGTTTGCGGAGAGCGACCCCGCGCTTGCACTGCTCGCTTTTCCCAACGTTGTTCTTGTACGCACGTTGTCCAAGGCTTGGGGTCTGGCCGGACTCAGGGTGGGCTTTGCGGTCGGCAGCGTGTCCGCGATCAGCGAGCTGCGCTCGACCGGAGGCGTCTTTCCCATGTCCGGGCCGGGGGTCCGGGTGGCGATGGAGACGCTGCAATCCGGATCGGATCGGATGCTGCGAAGCGTTCGGGCCATCCGGGCGCGCAGGGGCCGGGTCGAGGAGCTGATGCAGGGGGCGGGAGCGAGAACCCACCCGTCGTCGGCCAACTTCGTGCTCGGGGACTTCGAGGTCGGCTCTCGCAGCGAAGAGACCCGCCCTTCGCCTGGAAGCGGATCGAAGTGGGTGCAGCGGGGTCTGGCCGCTCAAGGAATTAAAGTGCGAGGCTTCCCGGACCTTCCCGGCGCGCTGCGCATCACCGCGCCCAGGGACGACGACGAGATGCGCCAGTTGGAGCTGGCGTTTGCTCTGCTGAAGCGCCCGCCTGCGATCCTCTTCGACATGGACGGCGTTCTTGCCGATGTAAGGGATTCCTACCGGGCGACGATCCTCTCCACTGTGCGCTCGATGGGAGGCAGGGCGACCATGCGGGAGCTTGAGGCCGCGAAGGCCGCCGGAGGCGCGAACGATGACTGGATCTTGAGCCGCAGTCTGCTTGCGGCGTCCGGCGTGGAGGCGCCGCTGGAGGAGGTGGTTCGCCGCTTCGAAGAGATCTACCAAGGGACGCCGGAGCAGGCCGGACTTCGCCGCAAGGAGCGTCTGATCCCCGATCCCCGGTTGTTGGAGGATCTTGCGGGACGCGGTCGACTGGGCGTCGTCACGGGACGCCCAAGAGCCGACGCGGAGCGGTTTCTGAGGGAGCAGGGGATTGAGGACTGGTTTTCTGTGGTTGTCTGCCGCGAGGACGCGCCCCTGAAGCCGCACCCGGGGCCCGTTCGGCGGGCTCTGGCGGAGCTCGGCGTGGACGGCGGATGGATGCTGGGCGACAACCCCGACGACATTGTTTCAGCCTTGGGCGCGCGCGTGGTGCCGATCGGAGTCGTGCCGCCGGGGGGCGGAGAGACGATCAGAGGCGCGCTCAATGACGCGGGGGCGGCGGCTGTTGTCGACGCGGGGCCCCGAATGGGAGGCTTGTTTTCATGACGGAAGAGAAAAAGGCGACTCCTGCGCGCGAAGCCCAGGCGAGCAGGACGACCGGAGAAACCAGCGTCAGCGTGTTCCTCTCTCTTGACGAAGCCGGGAGCTTTCGCGCGCGGACCGGAGTCGGGTTTCTGGATCACATGCTGCATGCGCTCGCCTTTCATGCGGGCTGGAGCCTTCGCGCAAAGGCGACGGGGGACTTAGGCGTAGACGACCACCACACCGTGGAGGATGTGGGCCTCGTCCTGGGAAAGGCGCTGCGCCGGTGTATCGGCGACGGATCCGGCATTGCAAGATTCGGGGACGCGCATGCGCCGCTGGACGAAGCGCTCGCCCGCGCTGTCGTCGACCTTTCGGGCAGACCCGCCTTCCAAGGTTCTTTAGGGCTGAAGCGCGAACGCTTGGGGGACCTTTCCTGCGAAATGGCGCCGCACTTCTTCGCTTCGTTTTCTCGGACGGCGGGCCTTGCCCTCCACTTGGACGTGCTTCGGGGAGAGAACGACCACCACAAGCTGGAGGCGGCCTTCAAGGCTCTGGCGCTGGCCCTTAGGCAGGCGCTTGCGCGTACGCCGAACACGGCGCCGCCCTCGACCAAGGGAGTCCTTTGAGCGCCCAAGCGCGCTGCGGTCGTCTCGTCCACGTCGTGCGCACGTCGACGGCGAATCTTGCCTCCGTCGAAAGCGCGTTCCTGAGAGAGGACTGTCTCGTGAAGACCACGCAGGATGCTGGGGAGGTGGAGCGGGCGGCGCGAGTTGTGCTTCCCGGAGTGGGCGCCTTTGGCGCCGCCCGCCGGGCGCTTGCGACGCGGGCGGGACTCTTCGACGCGCTGCTTCGCCGAGTGGAGCGGGGGCTTCCGACCTTGGGGATCTGCCTGGGAATGCAGCTTATGGCCCAGGGAAGCGACGAGTCGCCAGCCCAAGCAGGCATGGGCGTGCTCTCCGGGCGCGCCCGCGCCTTCTCTCCGGAGAGGGCGCGCGTTCCCCAAATGGGCTGGAATCAGGTCGATCCCGACCCGGGCTGCGAGATTGTGCCCCGGGGCTACGCCTACTTCGCGAACTCCTTTGCGCTTGGGCGGTCCACGCCGGGATGGGGAGCGGCGTGGACCTGCTATGGCGAGCCATTTCTGTCCGCGGCGGAGAGGGGCCCCGTCGTCGCGTGTCAATTTCACCCCGAACTCTCGGGGGCCTACGGAAGAGCGTTAATCGGTCGCTGGCTCCGCGCCTAATGCTCCCTCTGCGCATCATTCCGTGCTTGGACGTGAGGGACGGGCGCGTTGTAAAGGGAGTTCGGTTTCTCGAACTGCGCGACCAAGGGGATCCGGTAGAGCTGGCGCGGGCCTACGAGACGCAGGGCGCGGACGAGGTGGTGGTCTTGGATGTCTCCGCCACCCCCGAAGGCCGCCGAACGGCGCTTGATGTCGTTGGCGGCGTTAGACGAGCCCTCTCAATGCCGCTCACCGTGGGCGGCGGCGTTCGGCGGATCTCGGACGCGCAAGCGCTCCTCGAAGCGGGCGCGGACAAAGTGGGGGTCAACAGCGCCGCCGCCGCCGATCCTTCTTTGCTCGGACGGCTTGCGGGTCGTTTCGGCTCCCAGTGCGTCGTCGCGTCCATCGACGCCGCTCGCGTGGGCCGGAGCTCGGGCGTTCCTTCGGGGTACGAGGTTGTGGTCCGATCCGGCACGACGCCGCTAGGGATGGATGCGGTCGGCTGGGCGTTGCGCGCGGCGGAGGAGGGGGCCGGAGAGATTCTCTTGACCAGCATTGATCGGGACGGGACCCGAGAGGGTTACGACCTGGAGCTGCTGCGGCGGGTCCGGGAGATGGTGAACGTGCCGATCGTGGCGTCGGGCGGCGCGGACGACCCCAAGCACATGACAAAGGCAAGCAGCGCGGGCGCGGACGCGGTTCTCGCCGCGTCGATCTTTCATCAGGGCGCGTGGACCGTGGGGGCGATCAAGGAGGCGCTTCTCTTGCAAGGCGTTTCGATCCGTCCGGAAGGCCCGCTGACCGCCGCGGCTGCCGGTGCGCTCCAATGATCGTTCCGTCGATTGACCTGATCGAAGGCGAAGCGGTTCAGCTGGTTCAGGGGAGAGAGATCGCCCTCAATGCAGGCGATCCCAGGCCCTTGGCCCGTCGCTTCGGTCTCGTTGGAGAGGTCGCCGTAGTGGACTTGGACGGAGCGCTGGGGAAGGGCTCGAACCGCGGAGTCATTGAAGAGCTCTGCCGAATTGCTCCCTGTAGGGTTGGCGGAGGCATTCGGAGCGTGTCCCAAGCCCTGGATTGGTTGGATCTTGGGGCGGAAAAGGTCGTCTTGGGCACCGCCGCGACGCCGGACGTGCTGGCGGAGCTTCCGCCTAAGCGCGTGGTTGCGGCGCTGGATGCGTGGCGCGGAGAAGTCGTGGTGGAGGGGTGGACGCGAAAGACGGGTCTAGGCGTACTTGAGCAGATGCGGGCGCTTCGGGGCCTCGCCGGGGGATTCTTGGTCACCTTCGTGGAGGGCGAAGGAAAGGAGGGGGGCTTTCCCGAAGAGGAGATTGCGGCGCTCAAGAAGGCCGCCGGGGGTGCAGACCTTACCGTAGCGGGGGGCATTACGACGCCTCGCGAGATTCGCTTTCTTGATGCCGCCGGCGTTGGCGCTCAGGTGGGGATGGCGCTGTATCGGAACACCCTTGGCCTGGCGGAGGCGTTTACGGCGCCGATGACCAGCGAGAGGGAAGACGACCTTTGGCCGACGGTGGTTGTGGACGAGCGCGGCGTGGCGCTGGGGCTCGCGTGGTCCAGCTTGGATAGCCTGCGCGTCGCGCTGGACGAGGGGCGCGGGGTGTATCACTCCCGAAAGAGGGGTATCTGGAGGAAGGGAGAGACTTCCGGCGCTCTCCAGCGGCTGCTGCGCGTAGAAGCGGACTGCGACCGGGACGCGCTGTGTTTCACGGTGGCGCAGGCCGGTAAAGGGTTTTGTCACTTGGGCGAGTACAGGTGCTTCGGGGCGCCGCGCGGCCTGAAGCGGCTGGAACGAAGGCTCTCCCTTAGGGCCGCCGATTCTCCGCCGGGGTCGTATACCGCGAAGCTTCTAGGCGATCCAGCGCTCTTGGAGGGAAAGCTGATCGAGGAAGCGGAGGAGCTCGCGCGCGCTAAAGGCGCGCGGCGCGCCGCGGAAGAGGCTTCCGACCTCCTCTACTTCGTGCAGGTCGCCCTCGAACGGTCCGGTGTGAAGATGGCGGATGTCGAGCGAGAGCTGGATCTTCGGTCTCTGCGGGTCAGGCGCCGGGCTGCGTCAAGGCCCAAGAGGCTCCGGCGCAAAGAGCGCGGGGATGACCGTGGCGGGTAGCCGTCCGCCGCTCCTGAGAAGGGTCTCTTCCGAAGAAGCGCACCTTGCGCGCAGGCCTGCCGTAGACGCCGAGATTCTCGCAAGGGCGCAGGCGATCATCGAAGAGGTGTTTGCCGGGGGCGAGGCCGCGCTCAGACGCCTTGCGCGCAAATGGGACGGCCTAGAGCCCCGCGCGCCGCTGCGGCACGGCAGAGAAGAGTTGCGCGAAGCGTTTCAAGGGTTGGCCAGGAAGGACCAGGATGTTCTCGTGCGGGCGGGGGCGCGCATCGAGGACTTCGCGAAGGCTCAGCTTGCGACGGCGAGGTCGACCGGTCGCGTCCGCGTGCAGGCCGGATGGGCGGGAGATCGCATCGTTGCGGTGAAAACGGCTGGATGCTACGCGCCGGGAGGAAGATACCCTTTGGTCTCGTCGGTCTTGATGACGGCGCGGACGGCAAGGACGGCGGGCGTGAAGGACGTGTGGGTCGCCTCGCCTAGTCCCGGTCGCCGTTTGCTCGCTGCGGCGTGGGTCGCAGGCGCGGACGGCCTCATTGCGGCAGGCGGCGCCCAAGCGATCGCGGCGATGGCTTCGGGAGCGGTTTTTCCCCGCTGCGACGTGGTCGTCGGACCTGGGAATCGGTGGGTTACGGCTGCCAAACTGCTCCTTTCGGGAACCGTGGGCATCGACCTCTTGGCGGGACCGTCGGAGCTCCTGGTCCTTGCGGACGAGGATGCGGATCCATCCTTGGCGGCGATCGACCTGCTCGCTCAGGCGGAACACGACCCCCAGGCGCTTCCGATTCTCGTCGCGCTGTCGGAGGAATTCGTTCGCAAGGTCGAAGCGGAGATGGAGAATCGCCTTCGCTCGCTCAAGACTGCGGCATTGACGCGTCGAGCGCTGGAGCAAGGATTTGCCGTGGTGGCCGACGAAGAGGAGGCGCTGGCGTGCTGCGAGCGAATCGGCCCTGAGCACCTTTCGCTGCAGGGCACAAGAGCGGGCGCTTGGCGAGATCGACTCTCCGTCTACGGCGCCGCGTTTATCGGCGCGGCGTCCGCGGAGGTCTTCGGAGACTACGGGGCGGGCCCCAACCATACGCTGCCGACGGGAGGTACCGCACGCTTCGCCAGCGGCCTGAGCGTCCACTCCTTCCTAAGGCGACCGACGTGGCTGGAGCTTGAGCACGGGCCGGACTACGGCGAGCTCGTTTCCGACACGCGAGCGCTCGCGCGAATGGAAGGGCTGGAGGCGCACGAGCGGTCCGCTGCGGCGAGAGACCCACACAGGGGCAAGACATAGGCGCGTAGACCGGGTTCAGTGCCCGATTCGCTCGCAACAATCTCCGCGACCATGGCGGCGGCGGGTATTGGAACTCTGGGGCAAGGCTGGCGACCGTAAAGGCGCTTCTTTGGCGCCGGAGCGCGTCGTCCGGCAACAGGGCGTCGCCCTCGTGAAACCTAATTCGGGATCTGGTCGTAAGACTTAGCGATGGCGAGTGGAATAGCCCCTGCGGCGAGGTGTTTGATGGCAGGAGAATCTCTTGGACAGTGCTTGCGGGGCGCGCTGGAGATGCGTCTTTTTCTTTAAGGAACCTTTTTTCAATCACGGCGTAGAGCGAATCAAGCAAGAGTAAAACACCGAAGATCCGAGACGGAGGCGCGAAGTGAGAGACGCATTCCGGGGGAGCCGAATTCGATTGTGCTCGCTTGGAGGCGGACCGCGCCCGGCGAGCGGGGTAGCGCCATGAGGCGGCGTCGGAGGGGCTGGGCGCTGAGGCGCGTCGTTGATTTGACCGCTCGGGTCTTGGGCTGGACGTTCTTGGCCGCGACGCTTTTTCTGCTCTTGAGGCCTGGCGGCATCCTTCGAGCGAGGATTGACGCGGCGCTTCAGGAGCGCGAACGGACGCGCGTGGCGATTGCGGAGTGGTCGAGCCTTGTGCGCGGCGCGCCCACGCTGGACGCGGGCGGCTTGGAGCCGAGCGTCGTCGAGTTCATCGACTACCTGTGCCATTACTGCGGCGTCTTCGAGTCGACTCTGGATTCGATCCGCGATGCGGACGGCGTCGCGTTGCCCCGGGCGGTCCGCCACAATCCGAATCCGCACAACCCGAAGTCCATGGAGGCGGCGCGAGCTGCGGTCTGCGCGCAAATGAGCGGAGCGTTCGAAGTCATGCACCGCTTTCTTGCAAGGGCGAACGGCTGGGCTCCCGAGGACTGGCTTGTCGAAGCGCGCGCGCACGGAGTCGTGAGCGCGGACGCGATTGCCGAGTGCGTGTCGTCCAGTCGGGCGGACTCGGCGCTGGCCGCGGATGCTGAAATGGCGGCGAGTTTGCGGCTGCGGGCCACTCCGGCGTTTGCGATCGCCGGTCAAGGCGTCGTGGTGGGCCTGCTTTCGCCGGATCAAGTCAAGGAGATGGCGATTTCCGCAGGGAAACAGGGCAGATGATCGCGCCGTCCCGCGACTCCCGGAAGACGAGGTCGGCGAACGTTCGCGGCGTCGTCGCGCTGGCGGGGTACGCGCTGTTGCTTCTTGCGTGCGGATGGGCGTTTAAGTCGGCGGTCTGGCCCGCGAGAGAGCCTGCGCCGTTTACGCGCCTCGAGGCTGGAACGCACGCGACGCTGGTTCTGATTGCTCCGACCTCGAAGCCGACAAGAGAGCTGGCTTCCGCGGTTAAGGGAGCGACGGCGGCGCTGGCGGAGCGGACGAATCAAGCTGGGTTGCGCTTCTCGACCGTGGGAATATCGGACGACTGGTCGGTCACGCGAGGGATGAAGATTCTGGAGGAGTTTGGAAGGTTCGACGAAGTGATCGTCGGGCGGAACTGGTTTAACTCCGGGGTCGTGCGATTCATCGACGAGATGAACGGTCCGCCCGTGGTGCCCCAGCTTCTGGTCGTTCGTCAAGAGAAGCGAATTGACCAAGACCGGTGGACATCCGGCCCCGTCGCGGAGCTCGTTCGCGTCGTGGGCAAGACTGAAATCCGAAGTTGGGCCGCTCGCGGCTTTCCAGTGCCGCTCGGCATTTCCGAATCGACAGCGAGAGGGATCGAAAAAGGAAGTCTCGCCGCCGGCCAAGTCGAAAACGAAACATCGTCCTCACAACCAGAAGGGGAGACAAAATGAAAAGGCGACATACGCTGCAGGTCGCGTCGACCGCTTTAGCGATCGGGTTCGGCCAGGCATGCGAGCCTAGGACGGCAGGCGACCAGGATGCCGATCCGGATCTGAACGACGCGCAGGCTCGTCTGGTCGAAGAATCCAGCGTCGTGTTGACGGATCCAAGCACGGGTTACCTTAACGGCGTAAACGGCGCGACGTTCCTTGGCAACAAGATCGTCGTCGCAGAGGCCGGCGAGTATCGCATCGTGGCATTCTCGCCAGACGGAGATCTGTTGTGGAAAACAGGCCGAAAAGGAGCTGGCCCCGGAGAATTCGAGGACGTGAGTGGCATTGCGGCGGTAGACGATCATGTGTTGGTGTTTGATTCCGACCTTTATCGAGTGTCTGCCGTCAACAGCGATGGCGTCGTCGTGTCAAATACAAGCATCGATATTGAAACCTCCATAAAAAACGGGCTTTCTCTTGCAAGCTCTGCGGTGTTTCTGCAGGACGGGCGCGTTGTCGTTGAGCTATACAAAAGGTTGCCTATACCTGTTGAGGTCGCCCAAATTAAGCGTGAGCAACACACTCTTGCTTTATTTGATCGAAACGGAGGGTTTGCACGATATGTGGCCACAGTGGTGGGGAATGAGTACTTGTCAGCACCATTTGGACGGAGTGGCTCAGCAGTACTTCAACTTCCGTTCGCAAAACGCACGGGCATCGTTGCTGTTGGTAACCGAATCGTTGTAATGAACGGCAACGACTGGAGTCTTCGGTATGTTGACTTGGACTCTGGAAAGGAAACGACCTGGATGCCGAAAATACCTCCAGCGCGAAAAGAGGTGACGCAAGTGTTTCTAGATGCAGCATCTTCGATAGACACCGATGAAATCAAAATGCTGAACGAACTTAATTTAATGTCGCTATTGAAGGAGTTCATACCGAGCCACGTGGCTCCGTACGGCTGGCTTGGCGCACGACCCGTGACACCGCTTGTGGCGTCTGCAAATGGTGAAATTTGGAGTACCCATGCCACCGCGCCTGAAAACGGGGCTCGCTGGAGTGTGATCGGCAATGATGAACCTTACGAGGTAACCTCTTTAGAGCCACGAGAGCTACTTGCGGTTGGAAAAGGGCTTGCTGTGACAAAGCAATATGGCGAGTTGGACATCGAAACGATTGAGCTGCTGGCAATTAGCAAAGACGAAACATCGCCCCCACAGCCATAAGAAGAGAAAACATGAAAAGGCGACATACGCTGCAAATCGCGTCGACTGCTTTGGCGATCGGGTTCGGCCAGGCATGCGAGCCTAGGACGGCAGTCGATCAGGATGCCGATCCAGATCTGAACGACGCGCAGGCTCGTCTGGTCGAAGAATCCAGCGTCGTGCTGGCGGATCCAAGCACGGGGTACCTTAACGGCGTAGACGGCGCGACGTTCCTTGGCGATAAGATCGTCGTCGCTGAAGCCGGCGAGTATCGCATCGTGGCGTTTTCAGTTGACGGCGAGCTACTTTGGCGAGCCGGAAGGCACGGATCAGGCCCTGAAGAATTCGAGGACATGAGTGGCATTGCGACGGTAGGCGATCATGTGTTGGTGTTTGATTCCTATCGTCGCCGAATATCTAAGTTCGACAGTAACGGAAATTTGACATCAACCACAGAGGTCAATATCGACGCAGACATAATAGAACAATTTCCTTTTGCGGGCGATGGCGTGTTTTTGAGTGATGGACGAATTGCAATTCAACTAATAGAGTTTCCGGAATTAACCATAGAGTTTCCAAGAATCGAACATGACCCAGATGTCTTTGCCTTATTTGACGACAGCGGAAACTTCACAAAGTACACCAATAAGATACTAGGAAGCGAATACTATAAAGGACCAACAAAGAGGGGCGGTTTTGTCAGCGGTTCTCTTACGTATGGAAAACGCACGGGCGTCGTTGCTGTCGGCAGTCAGCTCGTTGTCTCGGAGGGCGCCGACTGGAGTCTTCGCTACATTGATGTCGACTCCGACGAGGAAAGCGTCTGGACGCCAAGTGTTCAACGTTTGCTGCGACAGGTTACTCAATCAATGCGGGATGCAGCGGCGTTGGAGACTGAGGAGTTTCCGTCCCTAAAGGGTATGCTGGACTTTCTGCCAACGCACCTTTCTCCGTATGGCTGGATGGGCGTGCGACCAGTGGAGCCGTTGGTGACGTCCTTGAATGGCGATGTCTGGGGTGCGCTCTCCGTTCAGCCCGGAGAGGGGTCTCGCTGGAACGTAATCAGTGATGAAGGCTCATACGAGGTTAGCTCTCAAAAGCCGCGAGAACTGTTAGCGCTTGGGAGAGGACGTGTCTTGACAAAGCGGTACAACGATTTGGATGTCGAAACGATTGAGGTGCTTGCCATTTGCTATAATCAGCAATCGGAGCCAAACAATGATCCGACGTTATCTGAAAAAGGTCGGAATATGTGTAGATGAACAATGCGGGTCCCTTTTGAGCGAGGGCAGGCAATGCGTCGGTCCTTTGGGAGCCCGCGAAGGCAAAAGGCTGGGCACCAGAAATCAACATGGAGCAAGGATACTATGAAAAACATTAGGTGGCTGTTTTCGCTGGTTGCGGGAGTCGCGTTACTACTTGCGGCGTCTGCGACCAAAAGCTCTGCAGTGCACTGCAACTTCAAGACGTGCGTAAAAGACAAAGGATGCCGACCGCAAGGCGGGCCTCCGTTGCCAATACACTGCGTGAGCATTGGTACAGAATGCAAGAACGAGGTTTGCTTTTAGGTGATCGAAACTCAAGAACGAGGCGGGCTTTCCGCGATCATCGGCCGGAAGCCCGCCTCGAAAGGCCAAGCAAGCGCGGATGCAACAGAGGAGGAAAAATGAAAAGGCGACATACACTGCAGGTCGCGTCGACCGCTTTAATGATCGGATTCGGTCAAGCGTGCGAACCCAAGACGACAAGCGATCAGGATGCTGATCCAGACCTGATCGACGCGCAGGCTCGTCTGGTCGAAGAATTCAGCGTCGTGTTGGCGGATCCAGGCACGGGTTATCTTAACGGCGTAAACGGCGCAACGTTTCTTGGCGATAAAATCGTCGTCGCTGAAGCCAGCGAGTATCGCGTCGCGGCGTTTTCAGTTGACGGCGAGTTGCTTTGGCGAGCCGGAAGGCACGGATCAGGTCCCGGAGAATTTGAAGACATGAGTGGGATTGCGACGATAGGCAATTATGTCGTTGTGTTTGATTCCGATCGTCGTCGCATATCTAAGTTTGACAGCGACGGCAACTTGGCATCAACCACGAGCGTCGATGTTGACGCAGCCATCGAAGGACAATCATCGTTCGCAAGCGATGGCGTGTTTTTGAGCGATGGGCGAATTGCTATTCGGCTTATTGAATATTCGGAAATGTTCATCGAGTCTCCAAGAATCGATCACGATCCGGATGTCTTTGCTTTATTTGACGACAGCGGAGATTTTGCGAAATACACCATTGAGATAAAAGGAAACGAATACTATAAAGCGCCAACAAAAACAGGCGGTCGCGTCATCGGTTCCCTTAGGTATGGAAAGCGCGCGGGCGTCGTTGCCGTCGGCAGTCAGCTCGTCGTCTCGGACGGCGCCGACTGGAGTCTTCGCTACATCGACGTAGACTCCGGCGAGGAGAGCGTTTGGACGCCAAGTGTGCGACGTTCGTTGCGACAGGTGACTCAATCAATGCGTGACGCAGTGGCGTTGGAGTTTGAGGAGTTTCAAGAAATAATGGGTATGCTGAACTTTCTGCCGACGCACCTTCCTCCGTATGGCTGGATGGGCGTGCGACCAGTGGAACCATTGGTGGCGTCTTTGCATGGCGATGTCTGGGGTGCGCTCTCCACCTTGCCGGGAAACGGGTCTCGCTGGAACGTAATTGGCGATGAAGGTTCATACGATGTAAGCTCTCAAGAGCCGCGAGAACTGCTTGCGGTTGGGAAAGGGCTTGCCGTGACAAAGCGATATAACGATTTGGATGTCGAGACGATTGAGGTGCTTGCCATTTGCTATAATGAGCAAGCAGAGCCAAATGAAGGGTCGACGTCATTCGAGAAAGTTCGGAATATGTGTAGATGAATGAGGCGGGTTCCTCTTGACGGAGGGCGGGCAATGCGTCGGCCCTTGGGAGCCCGCGAACGCAATAGATAGCTTGGCGCCGCAATTCAACATGGAGCAAGGATACCATGAAAAATGTTAGGTGGCTGTTTCCGCTGGTTGCGGGAGTCGCGTTGCTGCTTGCGGCGTTCGCGACCGAAGGCTCTGCATCGCACTGCAACTTCAAGACGTGCGAAAAAGGCAAAGGATGCCAGCCGCAAGGCGGGCCTCCGTTGCCAATACACTGCGTGAGCATTGGTACAGAATGCAAGAACGAGGTTTGCTTTAGGCCGAAGTTTGACGGCGGGAATTGGTCGAATCTCCAGTGTGGGCTTGACGCAGACGCGAATTCGAGGTGTGCGCTGCTGGGTACGTTTTCTACTGGGTACGGTTCGAGGGCCTGACGCCGACCAGGCGGTAGGCCTCGGCTTGCAGCGGCGTGGGCAGGAAGGCGACGTTGGCTTTGATGGTCTTGTTGTCGACGACGCGGAGGCGTCCGCGCTGCAGTGTGGCGAGTTCGCGCAGCAGGCTCTGGTAGCTTTGCGCGGGGAAGCCGCTCCGGGTGCGTTTTCTTCCCGCTTTTTCGAGCGCCGACTTCGAGCGTCGGGCCGGCGCGACGGGCGAGCTCCTGGGCGCGCCGTTCTCCTCGTCGTCGAAGAGCAGCGGCGCGAGCAGCTTCCGCAGGTGCCATTCGACGTAGTAGGCGAGCATGCATAGCAGCACGTGCGCCCTCACGCGGTCCTCGAGCCGGTGGTGCACGGGCCTGACCTTGAGGTCCACCGTCTTGAAGGACCGGAAGGCGCGCTCGACGCGCGAGAGGCTCTTGTAGGAGCTGACGGCGTCCTCGGGCGACATCTCTTCGGTCGATACGCTGGTGCGGATCACGTAGATGCCGTCCAGCGCCGCCTCGCGGGCGACGCGCCCCTCGTTGCGCGACCAGCTGAAGGAGTCGTCCGCATACTCGATGTCGAAGTGCTTCCCGACCTTGTACTTGCGAAGCGCGCGGTCGGCGCGCACCGCGATCTTGTCGCGTCCGCGCAGCGGCCGCTTCTCGCGCGATACCGCCGCCGCGACCTGCTCGAGCTTGGCTTCGGTCGCATCGAGCAGCCGTTGGCGCTTGAGCGCCCGCTTCTCGGCGAGCAGCGGATTCCTGCACACGATCAACCGCTCTCCCGGGAAGAGCTCGGGCGACGAGATCTCCGCAATGTCCCGCTCGTCGAAGAGCGACAGCTGAAGATCGCCGCCCTCGGCCAGCTTGCGAATCGCCGGCGCCCTCAGCGCCGTGATCCAATCGATGCCGGCGGGCTCGACCTCCTCCCTGATGCGCGCGCTGGTCAGCAGACCCCTGTCGCCCACCAGCACGACGCGCTTAAGCGAGAAGCGCTTGCGCAGCGTCTCGAGCTGCGACCCCAGCACGCCCGGATCGGCGGTGTTGCCCTCGAAGACCTCGACGGCGATCGGCCTTCCCTCCGCGTCGCACAGCAGCGCGAAAACGATCTGCGGCTTGCCGCGCTTGCCGTCCCTCGAATACCCCAGCTTCGCCAGCGGACACTTCGCGCCCTCGAAGTACACCGACGTCACGTCGCAGAGCACGATCGAGCCCTCGCCGAGATGCTCCTTCGCCAGTCGGCGCTGAATGTGGTCCTGCTGCTTTGCCAGCCAGTCCATGGCGCGGTACAGCTCGTGCTCTTTGACGTCCGCGATTCCGAGGTCCTCGGCCAGCGCGCCCTCCGCCGAGTCCTTCGTAAGCGACTGCGCCGTCGCCAGCTTCGAGCACGGATTCAGTATCCGAGCGAGAATCATCGCGACGGCGAGCGCCCGATTGCGGGAGGGATTGCGGGCGAGCAGCCGCTCGAGGCCCAGTCGGCGAGCGACGCTCAGCACGACGGCGACGTGTCCGTAGGGCTTGAAGTCGACGACTTGGAAGGAGCTTTCGGGAGAGGTCAGCGCGATGCCTCCCTTAAGACCGACGCGGAGGTGCTCGATCAGGTGCTCGGGCCATTTCGAGAGGTTGGCGAGCGTGCGTTTCTTGACCTTGCCGTTTTCGCGGTAGGACTCGCGCAGGAGGATGGCCGGGGGCGACGTTCTGTTGGGCACGGTGTCGATGTACATGGATACAAATCTAGAGGCGATCGAACTCCATGTCAACGTGATGTCTTTCTATTACATGGCTACGAATTTCACGCGCTACGACACCGTTAAACCCCTGTCCCGCAACAAGTTAAAGCCCTAAATCAATTCAAAAATTTGCAAAACTTCGGTTTAGGTGATCGCGAATCAAGAGCGGGGCGGGCTTCCGGCGACTATAGGCCGGAAGCCCGCGACCGGAAGGTCAAGAAGATGCGGTTCGGCTCGTTACAATACCCGGCTCTGTCATCTCCCGCACATTCAAGGCGCGGTCCAGAGAGGCAGAATCGAGAATGTCCATTTCCTCAACGACCTCCCGAACGCTCCGTCCTTCGCGAGCCGCCTTCTTTGCGACTTTAGCGGCGCGATCGTATCCGACATAGGAGTTCAGCGCCGTTGCAATTGAGGGGTTTCGCTCCAAGAGCTCGCTGGCGCGGCCCGGACGAGCAGAGATCCCTGCGACGCAACGCTTTGAAAACGCGCGTGCGGCCGCTGCCAAGAGAGAGATCGACTCGATTAACGCGTCCGCCATCACGGGCATCATGACGTTGAGCTCGAAGTTGCTTCGCTGACCGGCGACGGTGACCGTGACCGCGTTGCCGGTGACGCGCGCGCAGGCCATCATCAACGCTTCGGACAGAACCGGGTTGACCTTTCCGGGCATGATGGAGCTTCCCGGCTGAACGGCCGGAAGGCGAATTTCCGAGAGTCCCGACGTTGGTCCGCTGCCCAGCCACCGAACGTCGTTCGCAATCTTCATGAGCGATGTCGCGACGGCGCCAAGCGTCCCTGCGAGAAAGACGCACGCATCCTTCGCCCCCTGCGCCTCGAAGTGGTTTTTCGCTTCCCGAAACTCCAAGTCGTACAGCTCGGAGAGGCGGGCGATAGTACTCGCTGCGAAGTCCGGGTGGGCGTTGATGCCGGTGCCGGTGGCGGTGCCGCCCAGCGCGACCTCCGCAAGCTCTTCGCTCGCGAGCAGCAGGCGCGCCTCCGAGCGCTCGACCTGACGGGCATAGCCTCCAAACTCCTGCCCCAGCCGGACCGGCGTCGCATCCATGAGATGAGTCCGTCCCGACTTGACGATGTCGTCGAAGGCGTTCGCCTTTTCTGCAAGCGTCTCTCGAAGAAGCGCAAGCGCGGGCAGAAGCTCTTTGTGGAGCAGCTGCCGCGCGGACAGGTGCATTGCGGTCGGAATGGCGTCGTTCGAAGACTGGCACAGGTTAACGTGATCGTTCGGATGCGCTGCGCCCTCGCCGCCCGGCTCAATTCCCAGCCGCAGATTGGCGAGGCGAGCCACGACCTCGTTCATGTTCATGTTTGTCGAGGTGCCGGATCCCGTCTGGTAGACGGTGAGGGGGAAGTGGGCGCGCCATTCGCCTTCCGCCACCTCCTTCGCGGCGGAGCGGATGGCTTGGCCCAGCCGCGCGCTCAGGAGTCCGAGCTCCATATTCGAGGCGGCGGCGCACTCCTTGATTCGCGCCATCGCTTCCAAGAACGCCGGCGGAAACGGACGGTCTCCAATTGGGAAGTTCTCAAGCGCTCGTTGGGTCTGGCTGCCGTATAGGGCGTCCTTTGGTACTTGGACGGCTCCCATGGAGTCGTGTTCGATGCGGGTTTCGGGGCGATGTTCTTGGGTCATGGCGGCCTCCGTTCGGTCGGAAGTGGACGCGGATCGTGCTCGCGAGGATACACTGTAATCGATTTTGCGACGTGCCCGGCGGAGGCGCCGGGTCGCCGGCGCGCTGGGAGATTCCAGATTGAACGCATCGCAGAAGGGCCGAAGGCGCGCGCTGGTCACGGGCGGCGCGCGGCGACTGGGGCGCGCCATCGCCAAGGGCCTTGCGGGCGCAGGGTACGATGTCTTCATCAGCTACCGATCCAGTCCGGCAGAGGCCCAAGAGACCGTGCGGCAGCTGGCGGCGCTGGGCTCCGCGTCCTGCGCGCACCAAGCGGACCTGTCGCGGGAGCGAGCGACGCTTGGGCTCGCCGCCGCCTTTGCAAAGCGCCACCGTGAGCTTGACCTGCTCGTCAACTCGGCATCCACCTTTGAGAAGGGCTCCCTGCTCGAGCTCTCTACCGGTGAGTGGGACAGGACGATGGCAGTCAACGCGCGCGCGCCGTTCCTGCTCGTCCGGGAGCTCGCGCCGCTGCTTAGAGCGGCGCGCGGCTCCGTCGTCAATCTTGCGGACCTCTCGGCGTACAGGCCTTGGCCCGCCTTTCCCGCGCACTCGGTCTCAAAGGCGGCGCTCCTCCATCTGACGCGCGCGATGGCAGCCAGCCTCGCGCCCTTGGCCCGCGCAAACGCCGTCGTCCCCGGACTGGTGCTTCCTCCAGACGACTGGAGCCCGGAAAAGGTCCGCCGGAGCGCGGAGAATGTCGCCCTGCGAAGGCCGGGAACCCCCGACGATATCGTCCAAGCGGTGCTGTATCTCGCCTCTGCCCGCTACGTCACCGGATCCGCGCTCGCGGTCGATGGAGGCAGCGTTGAGGGGATGAGTCAGCCGCCCGAATGAGCAAGCATCCGCTCCGCCTCGAGCGCCGCCATGCAGCCGGTCCCGGCGGCCGACACCGCCTGCCGATAGAAGTCGTCCATGACATCCCCCGCGGCAAAGACGCCGGGCGCGCTGGTGCGCGTCCGCCAGCCTTCGGGGAGCCGAACGTATCCGTTCTCCTTGAGGTCGACCTGCCCCTGCAAGAAACGAGTATTGGGGGTGTGGCCAATCGCGACGAAGAGCCCGCCGACCTCCTCTTCCCGCTCGGCGCCCGTCGGAAGGTCGCGCAGCCGAACCGCCCGAATCGCCGGATCGCCCAGCGCCTCGGTCACCACCGTATTCCAGAGGAAGCGGATCTTCGGGTGCGCCTTCGCCCGATCCGCCATGATGCGGGATGCCCTTAGCTCGTCCCGGCGGTGAATTACCAAGACTTCGCGGGCAAACTTCGTGAGGTAGAGCGCGTCCTCCATCGCGCTGTCTCCGCCGCCCGCCACGGCGATGCGCGCTCCCCGAAACGCGGGCAGCGCTCCGTCGCAGACGGCGCAGGCCGAGACTCCGCCGCCCGACTGGGCAAGCCGTTCCTCTCCCGGAATGCCCAGCCACTTCGCGTTCGCCCCCGTGGCGACGATGACCGCGTCGGCTCCGATCTCCTTGCCCTCCGAGGACCAGAGCAGGTGGGTCGGCCCCGAAAAGTCCACCCGCGCGATGTCTTCGCTCACGATCCGGGCGCCGAAGCGGGCGGCCTGTTCTCGAAACGCCGTCATCATCGAGACCCCGTCCACTCCATCCGGAAACCCCGGATAGTTCTCCACCTCGGTCGTGAACATCAGCTGGCCTCCCGGGACCATCGTCCGGCTCGCAGCGCCCTCGAAGACGAGCGGCTCCAGGCGGGCCCTGGCGGCGTAGATCGCGGCCGTCCAGCCGGCCGGGCCGGAGCCGATGATCACGAGCCGCTCTCGTTGTTTAGTCATTCTGCCCCGCCCAAGGCCCGGAGGGATCCTCCTCCAAGAGGCGCGCGGCGCGCCTGACGACGGGCCGCGTGTTTCCGTAGGAGACGCGTCGGTCCGCATTGGCGAGCGGCACGAAGCTGCAGGCGGAGATGCCCTCGGCTTTCTGCGGGCGGGGCTCTCCACCTTCGCTGTGCATGAGAAAGAAGGCGCAGCGCTTGTGAACCATGCGATTCCGCTTCGTCCAGAAGGTCCATTCGATGGTCCCTAGGCGGGGACCCACCTGTCGAATCTCAAGGCCGGTTTCCTCCTCCACCTCGCGCAGGGCCGCCTCCCGCGCGGTCTCCTCCCCTTCGAGGTGCCCCTTGGGGAGGCCCCACTTTCCAAAGGGATCCCGGATCAGAAGCGCGTGCCAACGCCCGTCGACCAGGCGCACCACCACGCCTCCCGCGCTGAGGTCCTCCTGCGTTGGGAAGGGTGGGCTGCCGGAGTCGTCCTCGGTATCAAAAATCGCTCGCGCCGGAGTCGGGGTCGCGACGGGATTCGCGTCGCGCCCGCCTTGGACCGAGTTCGAATTAGAAGATGGAAATCTTGACATATCTCCCAGGGTTTTCCTTCATATCGGTCAACAATGCCCGGAGGTCGCTCAGGGCCTGAGCCGCTTCGCTGCCCATCTCGGGATCTCCAATCAAGCGGGCCAGCGCGCCGTCGCCCTCTTCCAGCTGCTCCACCAGCCGCTCCAGTCCGGCCAGCGTGGAGCCGAACCTTCTCGTCGCGTCGCGGATCTCGCTCAAGGACTCGCGGGTGCTTCCGGAGATCTCCTCCGCGCTGCGCCCCACGATGCGAAGATCCTCCACCAGCTCGGAGACGAGCTCCGCCGTAATCAGCGTGTCCACCCGCTCGAAGGCGCCGCGCGCCGTCCTGACCATCACCTCGACTTCCCGCGCGGTGCCCTCCAGTCGGGAAGCGAGCTCCTCGAAGCTCCGCGCCTGCTGGCTGACCACCAGGGAGAGCCCTTCGCTGATCTCCTCGATGTTCTCAATTGCCCGCCGCATGTTCTCGGCCGTTTCTTCGGTAAAGGCGATATCCACCCGCGACGAAATGGACTGCAGGTTTCGGGCGATGAGGTCGGCGGACGCCGTAAGGCGCGACATGTCCGGCAAGGTGGCGCCGGCGAGGTAGTCCGTTTCCGGAAGATCCAAGAATTCGCGCTGGGGATAGTCCGCGCGCGAGACGATTTCAGCCTGCCAGTCGCCAAACATCGATTCGGGCGCGAAGATCACCGCCGCGTCGTCGGACAGCGGCAGCTCCGGCTGAATCGTCATGCCGACGACGACAGCCAGCCCGTCGTCCGCGACCACCACCGACTCGACGCGTCCAACTTCGACCCCGCGGAAGCGCACCGACGCTCCCGACTGAAGCTGGCCGACCTCCTGAACGGCGGCGTACACGAGATTGCCGCTCCCGCCGAAGCCGCGCGCGAGCCAGACCGTCCCCACCACGCCCAAGAAAATCCCCAGGGTCACGACCACTCCAACCTGCACGTCGCGTCGCTTTTCCATGTTTTCTCCTAGTCCCTGCGCGGCCTGAGTTTTCCCGGATCCCCGTCCACAAAACCACGAAGCACGGGATCGGTCGACGCATCCAGCTCGGCGGGGCTGCCGCAGAAGCGGGCGCGGCCCCCGTATAGAAGGGTGATCGAGTCTCCGATCCTGCGCGCGCTGCGCATGTCGTGCGTGACGGCGACGCCGGTCACGCCGCGTTCGCGCTTCAGAGTCTCGATGAGGTGGTCGATGACGGCCGTCGACACGGGATCCAAACCCGTCGTGGGCTCGTCGTACAGCAGGAGGCCTGGACGCCCGGCAAGCGCGCGCGCCATTGAGGCGCGCTTTCGCTGCCCGCCGCTCAGCTCCGCCGGGTAGCGCTCGGCAAACTCCTCCATGTAGACGCTCGCCAGGCACTCGTGGACGCGACTTCGGGCCGAAGCGCTCGACCGATCTTCGTCCCGTCCCAGACCCATCTCCACGTTTTCCCGGACGGTCATGGAGTCAAAGAGCGCGCCGAACTGAAAGACGTAACCCATCTTCCGGCGCAGCTGCTCCAAGGCTTCCCCCTCAAGTTCGTCCACCCGCGCCCCCGCCACCTCCACCGATCCGCCATCCGGCTTAAGCAAACCAATGATCTGTTTCAGAATCAAGGACTTTCCGGCCCCGGACGGTCCAATAATCACGGCAGTGGCGCCGGAGGGAACGTACAGATCCAGTCCCTTTAGAACATCGTGCGATCCAAATGACTTCCTGATTCCCTTCAGTCGAATCCTCATAGGATCGTCGCCGCCCAAAAGGCGTCCAGAACGAGAATCAGCATGCTGGCTGCGACGACCGCCTGCCTGGTGGACGCCCCGACGCCTCGGGCGCCGCCCGTCGCGGAGAGCCCCCAAAAGCAGCCCTCGCACGCAACGACCGCGCCGAAGGAAACGGATTTGATCACGGCATACCAGACGTCCCACGGCCTGAAGAAGAGCTGGAGTCCCTTTACGAACTCCTCGGAGCTTAGCCCGACCAGCTCCATCGACGTGATCCACGCCGCGCCGATGCCGACGCCAATCGCGAGAACGGTCACGATTGGAAACATGAGCGCGGCGGCCGCGACCCGGGGGACGACCAGATAGGCGATTGGATCCCACGCCAGCGTTTCCAGCGCGTCGACCTGTTCGGTCACGCGCATGGAGCCCAGCTCCGCAGCGATGTCCGCTCCGACGCGCCCGGCCAGCGTGAGCGCCGTCAGGACCGGACCCAGCTCCAAAATCATCGTCTTGCCGACCAGCGTGCCCACGAAGTACTCGGGTATCGCGCCGGTCAGGGTGTAGGACGCCTGCAGCGACATCACCACGCCGGTAAAAGCCGCGATGAAGATCCCGATCGGCACGGAATCCACGCCGACGCGCGCCAGTTGGCCGGAAAGCAGGGAGCGCCAAGTACGACCGTCCGTGAGGAGCGCGACGGCGAAGCTCCGAAGGAACCGCCATCGCCGGCCCACGCGCCCGAAGGCGCGCCGGGTCTTGAGGCCGATCCACGCGAGGATGCCCTCCGTTTCGTCCTTCATAGGAAGGAAAGATAGCCCAGCGCAGTATTCGACCCATATCGCCGGGCGCGGCGTTAGATTGAGCCGGAGCGTGCTCGCGCTCAGCTTCCGTCCCCCGGTCCGGCTTTGGACGTTCCGGGCCCGGGGAACGCCCCAAGCAAGACAGAGAATCTCGCGCAGCGGAAGCAAAAAAACGCTAATGGATATAGCGACTCTCACAGGAAGTTCGCTCGGCCAATTGCGCAAGACGGCGGCCGAGCTGGGAATTCCGCGCCATATGGAGCTTCCCCGCAGGCGACTGCTCTACGGAATCGTCCAGCAACACCGCAGCCGCAACGACGCGGTGCGCGTACTGGGCATCTTGGACGAGAATGGGAGCCGGGGCCCGGGATTCCTGCGTTCCAGCGAGTGGCGGTACGTCCAGAACCCCGAAGACATCGTCGTCGGGAGGCAGCTCATCAAGCGCCACGGCCTCAAGAGAGGGGACCGGATCCTGGGCCAGGTGCGACCTCCCAGACGAGGAGAGCCCTTCCTCGCGCTGGAGCGCCTGGAGATGGTCAACGGGGCGGACCCGGAAAGCCTGGGTCAGAGGAGGCCCTTTCGGAGCCGGCGCGCCGCCTATCCCAAGCAGCGGTTGATGTTGGAGGTTCCGGGGGGCGATATCGCGATGCGCACCGTGGACCTCATCGCGCCTGTGGGGCTGGGACAGCGGGGGCTGATCGTCTCTCCGCCGAAGGCCGGCAAGACGACCATCCTGCGAGAGATGGGCAAGGCGATCGCCCGCAACCATCCGGAGGCCGCCCTCTTCCTGCTGCTGGTGGACGAGCGGCCGGAGGAGGTCACGGAGATGATCGAAGAGGTGGACGGCGAAGTCGTGGCGTCGACTTTCGACGAGCCGCCGCGCCGGCACAGGCAAGTCGCCGAGATTGTGCTTGCGGCCGCCAAGCGGCAGGTCGAGCAGGGGCGGGACGTGATCATCCTTATGGATTCGATTACCCGCTTGGCCCGCGCCTACAACGCGACATCGCGGAAGATGGGGCGCACGCTCTCCGGGGGTTTGGGCGCGGGGGCCTTGGAGTATCCAAAGAAGTTCTTCGGGTCGGCGCGCAACCTGATCGGGCCGGGCTCCCTCACGATCATCGCGACGGCTCTGATCGAAACCGGCAGTCGGATGGACGAGGTGATCTTCGAGGAGTTCAAGGGGACCGGCAACATGGAGCTGGTCTTGTCGCGCGAGGTTGCAAGCGAGCGGATCTTTCCCGCAATCGACCTCAATCGCTCGGGAACGCGGCGCGAGGAGCTGCTCCTTACCGACAAGGAGCTCAACCGGATGTACGTCCTGCGCAACTTCCTTTCGGGCCGGTCGGCCGCGGAGGCGATGGAGTTCCTGATCGACCGCCTGGGGCGGTATCCGACCAATGCCGAGTTCATCGAGGCGATGGCGCGGGGGGAGTAGCGGCGCACTTTGGACCCAGCCAACTCCAACCGGGCTCCGATTCGAGGGATGATCCGTTCTTCGGCGGCGCGCGCGCGATCATGTTAACGTGTAAGCTGCGCCGCCCACGCGGCTCTGGACGCGCCCGTAGCTCAGTCTGGATAGAGCGCTGCCCTGCGGAGGCAGAGGTTCAGAGGTTCGAATCCTCTCGGGCGTACTTATTCGCGCTTCCACGCAGCGCGCCCGTAGCTCAGCTGGATAGAGCGCTGCCCTCCGGAGGCAGAGGTCAGAGGTTCGAATCCTCTCGGGCGTACTAGGCGCCGGACGCTGCTTGCGTCTCCGTGTCCTCGGCGGGCCGAAGGGGAGATTCCCGCAGTCGGATGGGCGCTCGCCTCGTGCGCATGTTTAGCAGCTCCACGAAGATCGAAAAGCCCATCGCGAAGTAGATGTATCCCTTGTTGATTCCGTGATGCCCGATCCCTTCGGCCAAGAGCATGGCGCCGATCAGGATCAGGAAGCTCAGCGCGAGCATCTTCACGGTAGGATGCTCGTTTACGAAGCGCGATACGGCGTTCGCGGAGATCAACATGACCCCGATGGAGAGGACGACCGCGATCACCATCACGGCGATGTGGTCGGCCATGCCCACGGCAGTGATCACGGAGTCCAGGGAGAAGACCGCGTCCATCACCGCGATCTGCGCGATGACGGCGGCGAAGGTGACGGATCTCGCCTTGCCTTGGGCGTGCTCGGGTCCCTCCAGCCGGTGGTGAATCTCGCGCGTGGCCTTGGCGAGGAGGAATACGCCGCCCAGGATGAGGATCAGGTCCTTGCCCGAAACCGCGTGCCCGATGACGGTGAAGAGAGGCGTGGTCAGCTTTACGATCCAGCTGATCGCCCCGAGGAGCGCGAGGCGCGTCCCCATTGCGAGGAGCAGCCCCGTTCGCCATGCAAGCGGTCGCTGCGCAGGCGGCAGTTTGCCCGCGAGGATCGAGATGAAGATGATGTTGTCGATGCCCAGAACGATCTCAAGGGCCGTCAGCGTGGCCAGCGCGATCCAAGCTTCCGGGAGAGCGATCCATTCCATGTGATTGGCCCAATGCGGCGGGTAAAATGGTGAAGTCCAGCGAATCCGGGGCGTCGCCGGGCGCGCCGAAAGCTACAGAGAGACGAAAGCCGCCCCGGTTTACGCCCCTCTGCGGATTCGAAGATCGAACGCCGGAGGAAATGCTCTTGCGGGCGCGCGAGTTCCGCAAGCTCGCTGCCAGGAGGCGGACTGTGCGGGAATTCAGCCCCAGACCGATCCCCTCCGAAGTCATCGCCGAGTGCGTAGCCGCCGCGGGCACTGCGCCCAGCGGCGCCAATCGCCAGCCTTGGCGCTTCGTGGTGGTGCAAGACTCCGAGACGAAGGCGCGGATTCGCCGGGCGGCCGAGAAGGAGGAGCGCGTCTTTTACCGGACCGCGCCCAAGGAGTGGCTGGATGCGTTGGCGGCTTTGGGGACGGACGACAGCAAGCCCTTTCTGGAGGTCGCGCCCTGCCTTATCGCCATCTTTGCGGAGCGCTACCTGCCGCTGGAAGGCGGGGGTCGCGCGTCCAATTACTATGTTCAGGAGAGCGTGGGAATCGCCACCGGGATTCTCATTACCGCGCTTCATGCGGCAGGTCTGGCGACTCTAACGCACACGCCGTCGCCAATGCGGTTTCTCAAACGCATCCTTAAGCGACCGGAGCACGAACGGCCCTTCCTGCTCCTGGTCGTCGGGTATCCCGCATCCAGCGCCCGCGTGCCGGACATCGCGCGCAAACCGTTGGATGAAATCGTCTCTTTCTGGAAAGGTTTGCCGGCGCGTCATGGGGACTGATCTTGTAGCGGCGAATTCGCCCACCGCCTTTCGGAAATTCACCCGAGCCCTCCTTCGGGATCTCACCGCGCTGAATCGAATGCTCGACGAGGGGCTCATCGAGACCGGAATCACGCGCATCGGGGCCGAGCAGGAGATGTTCCTGGTGGATGAGGCGTGGCGACCCGCGCCGGCGTCGCTCAGGCTGCTGGAGGATCTTGATCCGCGCTACTTCACGACCGAGCTCGCGCTCTTCAACCTGGAGGCGAACCTCTCGCCCCGCGTGCTCCAGGGGCGCTGTTTCTCCGAAATGCACGAGGAGCTGGACAAACGCGTGGAAGAGGCCGAGCGGGCGGCGCGGGCGAATCGGGCGCGCGTGGTGCTTACGGGCATCCTCCCGACGCTCGCGAAGTCTGATCTTGATCTCTCGAACATTACGCCCAGGGAGCGGTACTTTGCCCTCAACGAATCGCTGAAGCAGGCGGGCGGCGGCTCCTTCCGGCTCAAGATCCGAGGAACGGACGAGCTGAGGATCACCCACGACTCGGTCATGCTGGAGGCCTGCAACACCAGCTGCCAGGTGCACCTTCAGGTTGCGGCCGAAGCCTTTGCCCACACCTACAACGTCGCCCAGGTCGTGACGGGTCCGGTGCTTGCGGGCGCGGTAAACTCGCCGCTGCTCTTTGGACGCCGCCTGTGGTCGGAGACGCGGATCGCTCTCTTTCAGCAGTCGCTGGATACGCGGGGCGCCGATCTGCACATGCGCGAGATGAGCCCCCGCGTACGCTTCGGCGGCAGCTGGGTCAGGGAGTCCGTTGCGGAGCTCTTTCAAGAGGACATCGCGGCCTTCCGGGTTCTACTCGCCCAGGAAATTGAAGAGGATCCGCTGGAGGCGCTTTCGCGCGGCGAAGTTCCCAAGTTGGACGCGCTTCAGCTCCACAACAGCACCGTTTATCGCTGGAACCGTCCCTGCTACGGGATGTCCCAGGGAAAGCCGCATCTGCGGATCGAGTGCCGCGCCCTCCCGTCGGGTCCGACCACGATCGACGAGATGGCGAACACCGTTCTTTGGATCGGCGCCGTCCTGGGGTGCGCCGCCCGCTATCCGGATATCACGGAGCGGATCGACTTTGACGACACCAAGACCAACTTTCTTTCAGCCTCCAGACAGGGGCTTCGCGCGGTGCTGGTCTGGTTGGACGGAGAAGCGAAGCCTGCGGATCGCGTGATTCTGGAGGAGATCATTCCGCTTGCCCGCGAGGGACTGGCGCTTCATCCCATCTCCAGCGAGGATGTCGACCGCTACTTGGGCGTCGTCCAAGAGAGGGTGGAGAAGGGGGTGACGGGGAGCGCCTGGCAGCTGCGCTCCCTCTCCGCGCTTCGCAAGGCGGGCACCCGCGGCGAGGCGATGGCGGCCATTACGGCGGCGATGCACCGCCAGCGGGCGCTGGGACTTCCAGTCGCGCAGTGGGAGTCGCCGGACCTTTCCGAAGCGGGGGGTTGGAGGCACCACTACACCAGGGTCGAGCAGTTCATGAGCACGTCCCTGACGACGGTTGCCGCGGACGAGCCGGTGGAGTTGGTGGCGTACCTGATGAACTTGCACGACATCCGCCACGTCCTGATCGAAACCAAGGAGCATCGACTGGTCGGGATCGTCTCCTACCGTTCAGTGCTCAGGATCATCGCGCAAGGCCGATCGCTCCACGAAATGGAGTTGACTCCGGTCAGCGAGGTCATGACGACGGATCCCGTCACGGTGGCCCCCGAGACGCCTACCTTGCGGGCGATTGAAATGATGAGAAAGCACAAGGTCTCGGCGCTTCCGGTGATCAGCGGCGAACAACTGGTTGGGATCGTTACGGAAACGGACTTCATGCCGATCGCCTACCAGCTCCTGGAAGAGCTGCTCCATGCGGAGTAGCGCCGTCGCGCTGGAGCGGGAGAGGCGCGGCCAAAGAACGATCGCTTGGATTCGGGGCTCTCGCCCGGGGCCCCTCTTGATTTGCGTTGGCGGACTGCACGGCAACGAGCCTGCCGGCGTGGAGGCGCTGGAGTCCGTCGCCGAGCGGCTGCGGGGCAGGTCCGGCCTGCTCTCGGGCGACTTCATCGCGCTTCGGGGACATGTTCGCGCGCTGGCGGAGAAAAAACGATTCCTGCAAAGGGATCTCAATCGCGCCTGGACGCGAAGGAGCGTTGAGCGCCTGCGCGCGCGCAAGGTCGGCGGCAATGATCCGTTGGACCCGGAGTCGTCGGAGCAGCTTGCCCTCCTTGCGCTATTGGAGGAAGCGAACGGGAAGAGACGCGGCGACCCGCACCTCTTGGACATTCACTCCACCTCGAGCGCGGGCGGCTCCTTCACAAGCGCGGGAGATCGTTTGGCGAATCGCCGGCTCGCGCTTTCGATCCCGGTGCCGTTTGTGGTCGGGATTGAGGAGCAGATCCGCGGCACGCTCATCGGCTACTGCGATTCCCTTGGATGGACCAACGCCGTCTTCGAGTGCGGGCAGCACCGGGAACGGGAGTCGGTGCGCCAGGCGGAGACCGGAATTCTCCTCGTGCTTTCCCGTATCGGAATGCTCGCGGAAAACGAGGTTCCGGGGCTTTCCGAGGCGCGCCGGGCGCTCCGCAAGTCGCACGCGCGGCTCCCCAAGGTGGTGTCAATGTCCTACCGGCACGCCATTGAGGATAAGGACCGCTATCGGTCCAAGCCGACGCTCGCGAACTTTCAGAAGGTGCGGGCGGGAGACGTGGTCGGCTGGGACGCGCGCGGCGAGGTGCGCTCGCCCAGGAGCGGACGGCTCCTGATGCCGCTATTTCAGAAGCTGGGCGAGGATGGCTTCTTCGTGGTTCGTACGCTGTCGCCCCTCTGGCTCTACCTCTCGGCGTTGGCGCGGCGCTTGAAGTTGGACGGTCCGGCAATGCGCTTGCCGGGCGTACGCAGGCCATCCAGGGTGCCGGGCGCCCTGATCGTGGACCGACGGATTGCTCGGGTGGGCGCGCTGGCCTTCTTTCGGCTGCTCGGCTTCAGGAGAGTCTCGGATCGGGGAAGGTGGCTGATCGTGCGAAGGAGCGGGCCCGCACCCGCCGCGTTGTCCAAGGGGCGGCGAAGAGGCGCGTAGGGAGGGTGTGCGGTCGCTATGCGCTGAGCGTCGTCCTGGCCCGGGGAGCGGAAATCGCGGGACTTGGACGGGGGCTGCGGCTCAGCGAGCGAAGCCAAGAGACCGCCTCTTCTCCTCGCTACAACATCGCCCCGACGCAGCTGGCGCCGGTGATCGAGCGCCGCGGTGGACTGTTCGAGCTAAGTCAGCTCCCTTGGGGCGTTCGCGCGGGCCGTCCGCCCCGACTCGTAATCAACGCGCGTTCAGAGAGCGCGAGTCGAAGGCCGCTCTTTCGCAGGGCGTTCGCGGAGCGGCGATGCCTTGTCCCAACGGACGGATTCTACGAGTGGGAGGCGCGCGCGGACGGAAAGCAGCCCTACCACGTCCGAAGACCCGACCGGTCCCTCTTCATGATGGCCGGACTGATTGTGGACAGCGGAGAGGACGGGCCCCGCTTCGTTGTGCTGACCCGTCAAGCGCCTTCTTGGCTGGCTTGGCTTCACGAGCGGATGCCGGCGGTCATCGCTCCAAGGGACAGGCGAGCGTGGCTGGATTCAGCTTCCAGCGCGATCCTCGTTGATGAGGCGTTGACAAGAGAGATCGAGCCGATGGACGCCGTGCCTGTTTCACGTCGCGTCAACCGGGCCGACGCGGAGGGTCCTTCCTGCCTTGCCGAGACGACGCTCCAACAGGGCTTTCTCTGAAGGTCGCTTCGCCTCCATTCGGCAAAGGCGCCGGATGTCCCGCCATAGACATAGAACGACTGGCGGCGCGCGCCGGACTTGTGAGTCTTGGAGACTCCCGCGCGAATGGCCCCAGGTCGCATTGGCGCCGATCTGGGCGCGGCGTGCATGAGCGTTTGCGAGAGCAGCGGGGCAACGGGCCGCCTCTACCTCCCGGAGGTCTCCTCGTTCGCGCGCCTGAGGCCTCGCTCAAGCCGCCGGAGCCCTTCGGAGAGCTCGTCCGCCGGCGGCCCGTACCCGATCCTGGCCGTTTGCTCGATTCCAAAGTGGGCGCCCGGCACGATCAGCAGACTCTCTTGGACGCGCAACCGCTCCGCAAGCTCCAGCGAAGGGATCCTCGCGTCGTAGCGCACCATGGCGATGGCGCCTGAGTCCGGCAACGCGAGGGAAAAGAGACCGTTGGACGCCTCCGCCCAGCGGCGAAGCGTGACCAAGTTCTCTCGCAAGATGCCCCGAGTGCGCTCTAGAATCCGGGGTCGCGCTTGATCACTCAATACGACACGCGCGAGCCGGTCGGAGATCGTCCCGGGCGCGATCGTGATGTAGTCCCTTCGCGCCCAGAGCCTCGCGGCGAGCTCTCGGGAAGCGATCGCCCAGCCCAGCCGCAGCCCCGGCACCCCGTACGCCTTGGAGAGGGAGTTAACGATCACGGTCCGTTCGTACTCGCCCCAAAAGCTCGGAGACTCCTCGTCTCCGAGTTCGGCGCCCCGATACACTTCATCGGCAATAATCCACGCTCCCGTCCGCGCGGCGAGGGCCGTGATCGCGTCCACCTCGTCCTGGGAAAGCGCCTTTCCCGTGGGATTATTCGGGTGGGTCGCAAGGATGAGTCGCGCGCCTTGGTTCAGCGCGTCCTCCAAGACATCCAAGTCCGGACGCCAGCTTCGCGCCTCGACCAGCGGCACCGAATAGAGTCGGCCTTGGAAGTTGCGGGCGAGTCCGGGGATCTGCATGTAATTCGGCGTGATCGCCGCGACCGGACGCCGGTCTTGGCCGGCCAGCTCCCAAAAGGCCGCAAAGTTCGCCTCGGCCCCTCCGCTGGTCGCCACTACCTGCGCCTCGGAGGCCCCCTGAAGAGACGCGATCATCTCCCTGAGCTCGTCCGATCCGTTGCTCTGTCCGTAGCCCAAGCGAATCGAATGTAAATTGAGCGGCGTACCGCCCAGCTCTTCGATCTCTTGGACCGTCATGGGGTGCACGCCGCTCTCTGAGAGGTTGTAGCGCACCCGGTGTTCGTGCGTGGACTGCCAACGCTCCATGGCGAAGGGAACAAAGGTCATCGGGTCCTCGGGGCGGCAGGCGCGGAAAGTCTCTGGAACGAGTTAAAAGGATAGCGAATCGAATGGTGCGCTTTGAGGAACGGACGCTGGAGAACGGGCTCTCCGTCGTCCTTGCTCCCGACCCGGCGACGCCGGTCGTCGCAGTCAACATCTGGTATCGCGTGGGGTCCCGCGACGAGACGGCGGGACGGACCGGCTTCGCGCATCTCTTCGAGCACCTGATGTTTCAAGGCTCCCTTCACGTCGCCAAGAACGAGTACTTCCAGCGGATTGAGGAGGCGGGAGGGTCGGCGAACGCCTCGACGTGGTTTGATCGCACGAACTACTACGCCGTCGTGCCTGCGCATCACCTGGAGCTTCCGCTCTGGCTGGAGTCCGACCGGATGGGATGGATGCTTCCCGCGATCACCGACGAAAAGCTCGAGAATCAGCGGAGCGTGGTCCTCAACGAGCGAAGCGAGCGCTACGAGAACCAACCGTACGGGGACTGGGACGAGCGGGTGCAGCGACTCCTTTTTCCAGAGGGCCATCCCTACCGGCACCCGGTCATCGGCCACGTTGCGGACATCGGCGCAGCGACGATGGACGATGTCCGGAGCTTCTTCGAGGCCTACTACCATCCAGCCAACGCCCGCTTGACGATCTGCGGGGCCTTCGATCCCGAGGAGGCGTGGAGCGCCGCGGAAAAGTACTTCGGAGAAATTCCGGGTCGGCCTCCCGCGCCTCTGCCGTCCGGAGAGCTGGAAGACGTCCTGGAGGGTCCGCTGCGGGACGACGTGACGTCGAAGGTGCCGCTTCCCAAGGCGTACATCGCGTTTCGGGCGCCGCCCTTCGCGCCTCGCGGGGACTTCTATGCGGGCGAGGCGGTATCCGAGTGTCTGGGAGGCGGCAGGACATCCAGGCTGCATGATCGACTGGTGCGTACCGGGAAACTCAAATCGGCTTCCTGCCATTTGCTTCCCTTGGTTGGCGGGGTCACGATGTTCCTCGTCGTGGGCACGGGCTTTGCGGGGATGTCCGTCCGCGAAGTGGAGGCCCTCTTGGGGGCTGAGCTGGATGACCTCGGGTCGTTAACGGAGCGGGAGCGGCGCCGCGTGCTTCTCGCCGCGCGAAGAGAGCGCCTTGAAGCGCTTCAGAGGGCGGGCGAGCGCGCCGACCTTCTGTCGATGTACGGGTCGCTTTTCGGCGATCCGGGGCTGCTCAATCGTGAGCTGGCCCAGCTGGAGCGAGTCACGCTCGAAGAGATGAGGGCGTGGAGCGCAAGTCATGCGGCAAGAGAGCGCCGCGTCGTGGTGCGCTACACCCCGCGAGGCGCCGAATGAGCAGCTGGAGATCCAGTGCGCCGCAGCCTTCGAAGCCGCTCCCCTACGCGCCTCCCGGCATGGAGCGCCTTGGCTCGCTGCAGGCGGGGCTTGGCGTCTACGCGGCGGAGGCGCCTGGAAGCGGCCTTGTGACGGTCACGGCATTGATTCGCGCTGGCGAGGCGTCGGTTCCAGAAGAGCGCGGCGGCGTCGCGGCGATTGCGGCGGCTCTCCTAGACGGGGGCACGCGGAAGGGAGACGCCCGGCGCTTGGCCGGCCTTTTCGCGGACATTGGCGCGACCTTCGCGTCGGGCGTCGGCTTGGACTCGACCACGGCGTCCCTGACCCTTCCAAGAGCGAAGCTCAAAGCCGGCTTGGCGCTCCTAGGGGAGGTTCTCGCGGACTCGGTCTTTCCCACGGACGAGTTCGAGCGGCGCAAGGCCCGCGCCTTGGCGGGACGGCGACAGAGGCTCATGGATCCCGAGGCGCTTGCGAGCGAGGCGTTTAGGCGCCTGATCTACGCGCACGGCGATCCTTACGGTCGTCCGGTCGGAGGCTCGCGCGAATCCCTCTCAAAGATGGAGGCGGGCGACGCGCGCGCCTTTGCGAGCGCCGCGTATCGCCCCTCCAAGAGCGAGCTCGCTCTGGCGGGCGACCTGCCCCCCGAAGCGTTTGCGATGGCGCAGGACGCGCTGGGAGGATGGTTGGGCGACGCCAACGGAAACGGGGCCCCCTTTGACGGGCCGCCAGCGCGCGCCGGGGCCTTCGGCGAGGGCGGGCTGCATCTCATTGATCGCGCCGGTTCTCCGCAGTCGGTGATTCGGATGGGGCACGCGGGCTTTCGGCGGTCTTCGCCGGACTTCTTGGGCGCTCGGATTCTCAGCGTCATGCTCGGGGGCTCCTTTGCCTCCTGTCTCAACCTCGTTCTGCGGGAGCGCTTGGGGCTTACTTACGGCGTGTCGTCCTCCTTTGCCGCGAATCTCGAGCCCGGCCCCTTCGTCGTCTCGACATCGGTGGAGACGGAGGGCACGCGGACCGCGCTGGACGAAATCCGCGGTCGGACCAGCTACTTCTGGAGGCACGGAGCGTTCGAGGACCCGGAGCCCGGGCAGATCGACCTGGAAACGGCGAAGAAGTACCTGGCCGGCGTCTTCCCGCTGTACTTCCAGACGACCAGGCAGGTCGCGTCGCGCTTGGCCGGGCTGCTTGCGCATCGGCTTCCGCTTGACGCCTACGCCAAGGAGCAGCGGGAGATCTTGGAACGGGATCATTTTCCGCTTGATCGGCTGCATCGTCGGCTGGGCCGGATGGTCTCCGTCGTCGTGGGGGACGCGAAGCGCGTGATGGGCCAGCTCGCCCAAGAGGACCGCGCGCGCGTCCAGCTTCACGATCCCGAGGAATTCGCCTAAATCACGCCGGCTGAGGCGCCTTGGCCGCAGCTGTTGTCCAACTTTGCGGACAGAGCTGTCCACGATTGGATACACGAAGGGCTTGGCTGCGGGGAATTTCCTGCGACGATTCGCGCTGAAGGGATTGGCACGCTTATTGCATCAATGCCATTGACGAGCGCGGAGCACGGTGCTCCCGCCGACACTCCAGGCAATGGTGACGTCATGGCTGTTCCACTCGCGCGGAGCGCAAGCGACGCTGGCCTCCGCTCCCCGACCGACAATGAAATCGTAGCGCGCTGCTTGGAAGGAGACTCGCGAGCGTTCGCCGTTCTGGTGGATCGCTACCGAGTGAGACTCGTTCGGTTCCTTACCGGGATGTTGGGGGACGGGGCGCGCGCCGAGGAGTTGGTGCAAGACGCCTTTATCAAGGTGCACCAGCACCTCCACCGTTTCCACATGCACCGGCGCTTCTCGACTTGGATATTCACGATTGCGGGCAACTTGGGCCGCACCGAACTGAGACGCCGGAAGCGATCGCCCTTGGTGCGATTTCGGGCGATGCGCCGACGCCGGGAGATGGACTCGCGGCCCCTTGAGTGGCCGGACCCGAAGACCAATCCCGACGATCTCTACCGGAAGCGCTTCCTAAGGGAGAAGGTCTCTGAGGCCGTCCATCGCCTGCCAGACCTGTACCGGACGGTCTTCATCCTTCGCGAAATCGAAGGAAGGAGCTACCGTCAGATCGCCGAGATCACGGGATGCAAGCTCGGCACGGTGAAGAGCCGACTCAATCGGGCCCGCAACAAATTTGCGACCGTCGTGGCGCCGATGATCCGGTAGGGCTTCGCTCGAGAGCGCGCCCGTTCTTCGGCGCCGGGAACCTCTCTTGTCCGGCGCATGTAAGCGAGGTGTATCTTTACCCGTTCGCGCCGGGCATTTGCTTGGGGAGGCGGGATGACCATCGCGCCGGGAGAATCATGGGCGGATCAAGGAAGGAGAGCGCAACGCGGTCGAGCTTTCGCCGGGACTCTTCCGCGGAGTGCGACGCATTCCTCGCGAACTATTCCAGGTACCGGGACGGAGACGGGGATTCGGATAGCCTCCGCGCCCTCGCCCTGCACCTCGAGAGCTGCGCCGCCTGCAGGCGATACGACCGGATCGTCCGCCGGGGCGTCGCCGCGCTCCGGTTGGGGCTGCTGGACAGGAGCGAGCTCTCGTACTTTGCCGATCAGAGGAGCGCGCGCCGCCTGCGCGCCGGAGCGTTTGCGGCCGCGGGGATATCGCGGCTCCGTCGGATCTGGAGGAGGTGGCGTCCCGGGCGCCGGGACAACGGGCTTAAGAGCCATGCGCCGATCAAGGACCGCGCGCGCGCCCGCGTCTCGCAGGCCGGGCGAGAGTGGAGGGCTGCGGTCGACGGCTCCGGCGCGTAGACGAAGCGACTTGAGGCGGCGATTCGCGGGCGCCGGCTGCGAAAGGTGAGCCCGAGAGCCGCGCCCCAGCCCAAGGGCGGCGTCTTCTTTCTCTCCGGCGAGGAGACCTTTCTGAAGGAGCGACGGACGCGAGAGATCTTAGAGTCGCATTTGGAGGACGGCACTCGCGACTTCAACCTTGACGTCTTGGACGGGGCCCGCCTGGACCGCCCCGCCTTCGCCTCGGTCTTGGAGACGCCGCCGATGATGGCAAAGTGGCGCGTGGTCCTCGTGCGTTCCGCCGAGGCGTTTGCTTCGAAGCCGAAGCTGGCGAAGATTCTCTTAGGCTGCGCGAGGAACCCTCCCCCCGGCCTTGCGGTCGTGGCCCAGGCAACGATTCCGCCTCGCTCCAAGGCCAAGTTCTACAGGGAGATCCGCAAGGCGGCCCGGGCCGAGGACTTTTCTCGAATCGAGAATTACGAGCTTCCCTCGTGGCTGACGGCGCATGCGCGGGACGCAATGTCCATAGAGCTGGAACTCGGCGCCGCGCGGGCGCTGACGGCGGCGCTGGGCCGCGACTTGGGACGACTGATCCAAGAAGTGGGCAAACTCTCTCAGATGGTAGGGGAAGGGAGCGCGGTGGACGTAAGGGCGGTGAAGCGCGGCGGCTTCTCCATTCCCAGGCAGGATTTGTGGGGGTGGAGCGACCTTGTGGCCGAGCGCAAGACGGCCGAAGCGATCCGGGGGCTGCGGATCCTCTTGGAACAGGGCGAGTCCGCTGTTCGGCTCGTCATTAACCTTGCGCCGCAGCTGCTGAGGGTCGGGGCGGCCGCGGAGGGGGGGACGGCTGCCCTCAAGGCGGCGCTGCCTTCGCGCATGAGCTTCCTTTCCAAAAAGCTGATGCGACAGTCCAGGGCATGGCGTCCCGATGAGATTTGCAGCGCGATCCGAGGGTTGGAGCGGCTGGACCTGCTCCTGAAGTCAAGCGCGATGGACGACGGCGGGCTCTTCGAGGAGTGGATTCTCTCCACCTCTCGCTCAATTGGACGCGATGCGCGGGGGGCTGTTTCGTGAAAGAAGCCGCCGCCCCGGGAGCGCGCGAGGCGAGGACGCTGGACCTCGAGCTCCAGGGCCTGACCTGCGCGGGATGCGTCCGCGCAGTGGAGACGGCGATTCGGGGCGTGGAGGGCGTGGAGGATGTTTCCGTCAGCCTTGTGGAGAAGCATGCGACCGTCGAGGCCAGGGGCGCGGAGGGCAAGCTTCGCGAGGAGCTGATCCGAGCGGTCGAGGCCTCGGGGTTTTCGGCCAGGCCCGCGCGGACGGCGATGCGGGAGCTTACGGACGAGGAGGCGCCGGAGACCCAAGGCTGGGTCAGGAGATTCTGGGTTGGGGTCGCGCTGGGGCTTCCGGTCCTCGTTCAGGGGCATGCTTCGTTTCTCCTGCCCGGCGAGGCCGCGTTCTTGAATCAACCGTGGGCGCTTCGCTTGGCCGCTGTCCTCTCCGGATGCGTGCTGTGCTACTCGGGAGGTCCGTTCTTCGCGGGCGCCTGGAGCGCGCTCAGGCACCGGCGGGCCGACATGAACACCCTCGTCGCATTGGGCACGAGCGCGGCTTGGCTTTACTCGATCGCGGCGCTCCTTCCGCTCAACCTCATTGCCGAGAGCTCCCGGCACGCGTTCTTCGAGGCGGTCGTGGTGATTATTGTGCTGGTTCTCTTGGGCCGTATGATCGAAGACCGCGCGAAACAAAGGACGCGGCGAGAGGTGCGCCTCCTCGTGGAGATGGTCCCGGAAACCGTGCGCTTGGTGACGAAGTCCGGAACCCGGAGCGTCGCGCTTGATCGGGTGAAGCGAGGAGATCGACTCCTGGTCCTTCCGGGCGAACGCGTGCCATTGGACGGCCTGATCGTAGACGGGGAAACCGAGCTGGACGAGTCGCTGCTCACAGGAGAGCCGCTTCCGGTCCGCCGCGGCGTGGACGACGAGGTCGTGGGCGGCGCCGTCAATGGCGACGGGGCCATTACGGTGAAGACGCGTCGCCTAGGCTCCGAAGGGGAGCTTGCCCGCATCGCTCGGATGGTCCGGCGTGCTCAAGCCTCCAAGCCGGCCGTGCAGAGAATGGTGGACGGCGTGGCGGCGTGGTTTGTGCCCGCGGTCGCGCTGGTCGCGATCATCGCCTTCTGCGCTTGGCAGCTCCTTGCGCCGGAAGGCGTGGACGCAATTCGAACGGGTTTCACGGCAAGCATCGCGGTGCTCGTGATCGCATGCCCGTGCGCGCTGGGGCTCGCGACGCCGATTTCGATCATGGTCGCCGTCGGGGAGGCCGCCGCGAGGGGAGTCCTCGTCCGAAATGGAGCGGCGCTGGAGACGGCTAGACGCGCAAACTGCCTGCTGATCGACAAGACGGGCACGATCACGAAGGGAAGGCCCGAGGTGCGGGACTTCCATGGCGCGCCGGGCGAAGACCCGAGGCGGGTCCTTCGGGTCGCGGCGGGCGTCGCGGCGCTGTCGACGCATCCTCTATCCAAGGCGATTGCAGCCTATGCGTCGGATCAGGGCGTAGAGCCGGCTCCCGCCAAGGACATTCGGGCTGCGGCGGGCTTGGGAATCCGGGGAGTAGTCGAGGGGGAGCGGACGCTGCTGGGGAGCGTCCAGTACCTCCTAGAACATCGCGTAGACGCTGAAGCGCTGGATCTCTTCGGGAGCGCCGTCGCGGCCGTAGCCGAGTCCACTGTTCTGGTCGCGATTGGAGGCCGTCTCGCGGGGAGATTTCGTCTTGAGGATGCGGTTCGCCCCGAGGCGCCGGACGCCATCAGGCGAATCCAAGAGATGGGCGTTGAGGTCGCGATGGCAAGCGGAGACCGTCTTCCGGTCGCGCGCCGCGTGGCCGATGAGGTCGGCATTAAGGTCGTGCGGGCCGACCTCCGGCCGGAGGACAAGCTGCAAGCCGTGCAAGAGCTCAAGAGCTCCGGTCGCTTTGTCGCCATGGCGGGAGACGGCGTAAACGACGCGCCCGCGCTCGCGGCGGCGGACGTGGCGATTGCGATGGGCGAGGGCTCCCACGCGGCAAAGCGTTCGGCCCACGCGACTCTGAAGGGCAACTCCCTCCAAGGCATCGTCGCGCTTCTAGAGATATCCAGACTGACCAGGCGCAACATCTTCCAAAATCTGGCGGGAGCGTTCTCCTACAACGCGCTGGGCATCCCGATCGCCGCCGGCGCGCTCTACCCCCTTACCCAAGGCCTCCTTTCTCCGGCCGTCGCCGGCGCCGCGATGGCGTTCAGTTCTGTGACGGTCGTCTTTAATGCGAGTCGCCTTCGCCGGCGGATCCGTCTGCGCCTGCCGCCGGTCCCTTGAAGTCGACGGCGGATACTCCGCTGATGAGGCAGTGGCGGGCCGTCAAGGCGCGCCATCCCGACGAGCTGCTCTTCTTTCAGGTCGGAGACTTCTACGAATTATTCGAGCGAGACGCCGAGGAGGGCGCGCGCCTCTTGGGCATCACCCTGACCGCCCGCAACAATGGCGCCGCCGGCAAGGTGCCGCTCGCGGGCGTCCCCGCTCACGCCATTCGGAGGTATCTGGGGAAGGTGATCCGAATGGGCAGGCGCGCCGTGATCTGCGAGCAGATCGAGGACGCGGGGGGACCTGGAGGGATTGCGCGTCGCGAGGTCGTGGAGACGGTGACGCCGGGGACGGTCTTGGCCGAGGACTTCTTGGAGGCGCGCCGGAATAACTTCATCGCGTGCCTGCTCGCTTTAGGCGATTCCATCGGCGTGGCGGCGATGGATGTGTCCACCGGCGAGCTCGTGCTCGCGCAGACCGACCAAGAGGGCTTGGAGGACGTGCTCGCGCTCTTTCGTCCCAGCGAACTGTTGGCGCCCGAGTCGGAGACGGGGCGGGCGCCTGGAAGACTCAAGGGCGTGCCGCGGACGCGAAGGCCGGATTGGAGCTTCTCGGCGGGAGCGGCAGCGGAGGAGCTCTCCCGCAGCTACGGCGTGCTCTTTCTGGACGGACTCGGGTTAGGCGAGGCGGACGACCTTCGGACGCGCGCCGCGGGCGCGCTGCTCGCCTATGTCCGCGAGGTCCGTCCGGAGGCAAGCGCGCTCCTGCGTCCGCCCCGAATTCTCCAGTCCGGCACGCACATGACTCTGGACCGGATGACGCGAGAGAACTTGGAGCTGGAGCGACCGCTGCGCCGTGAGGACAAGGGCGCGAGCCTTTTGGACGCGCTGGATCTCACGCGGACGGCGATGGGGGCGCGGCTGATGCGTCGGTGGCTTTCTTCGCCGCTCCTTGCGCCCGACCGAATCGAACGGCGCCTGGATGCGGTGGAGGAGCTTGTGGGGAACGCGGCGATGCGCGCCGAGCTTAGGCGCGTCCTTGGCCGAGTGCAGGATCTGGAGCGGCTCTCGACGCTTGCGGGCTCAAGGAGGATTGGGCCTCGGCAGCTGCTGGGACTCGGCCTCTCGCTGCACGCGGCGGCAAAGCTGTGCGAAGCGGCCGCCGCCGCGGAGTCGCAGCTGCTTGCCGGGCTCGCGAATGCGACGAGAGAATCCGAGAAGGCCGTTGAATTGATCTTGGGCGGAATTCGGGAGGATACGCCGCGCGCTCTCGCGGATGGAGGCGTCATTCGTTCGGCGCACAGCGCGGAGCTGGCTCGCGAGCGCGCGGCGGTGGAGGAGGCCGAAGCGGCCATCGGGCGGCTTGAGGCCGAGGAGCGCGCAAAGACCGGGATCGCAAACCTGAGGATCGGCTGGAACCGGGTATTCGGGTATTACCTGGAGGTGAGCCGCAAGAAAAGCCGCTTGGCGCCGAGTCGGTATATCCGCAAGCAGTCGCTGACCAATGTGGAGCGATACGCGACGACCGAGCTTGCGAAGCTGCAAGAGGCGGTGTACCTCGCGCGGGAGCGAGTTCGGGAGCTGGAAGTGGGTCTGTTCTCCCGCCTTGTCCGCCGGGTGGCGGACAAGGCGCCCGAGGTTCAGAAGGCGGCGCGGAGGATTGCCCGGCTGGACGCGCTGGCCTCTCTCGCCGAGGCGGCGTCCAGGCACGACTACTGCCGGCCCGACGTACGCGACGATGGTCCGCTGGAGCTCATCGCCTCCAGGCATCCCGTGGTGGAGCGCTTTTCCGGCGAGGAGAGCTTTATCCCCAACGACCTGCGGATGGACGACGAGAGTCGCGTCATCGTCTTGACCGGACCCAATATGGCCGGCAAGAGCACGCTGCTCCGCCAAGTGGGGTTGTGTCAGATCATGGCGCAGGTCGGGTCCTTTGTCCCTGCCCGGTCCGCGCGCCTTCCGGTGCGCGACCGCGTCTACACGCGAGTGGGGGCCTCGGACAGCCTCAGCCGCGGCCTTTCCACGTTCATGGTGGAGATGACGGAGACGGCGGCGATCCTGAATGGCGCCACCTCCAAGAGCTTGGTTTTGTTGGACGAGATTGGTCGCGGCACATCCACCTTTGACGGCGTCTCGATCGCATGGGCGGTGACGGAGCGTCTGCACGACCAAGTCGGCGCGCGCACGATCTTTGCAACCCATTATCACGAGCTCGTCGAGCTCGCCGACGCGCTTCCCGCCGCTCGAAATCTGAATGTCGGGCTGGAGGAGGGGCATGACGGAATCGTGTTTATTCGTAAACTGAGGGAGGGGGGCGCGGACCGATCCTATGGAATTCACGTGGCGCAAATTGCCGGACTGCCCAAGGCCGTCGTGGCGAGGGCTAGGGAGCATCTGAAGCGACTGGAAAGCGGCGCGACTCCGGCGGTCCCCCAGCGGACCGAAGACGCTTCGCCCGCGCCTCCGCCCGGAAACGCGCTCGAAGAGGAGGCGCTCGTCCGCTTGAGGGCGTGCGATCCGGATCACATGACGCCCAAGGACGCGCTCCGCGAGGTGTATCGACTGAAAGCGCTGCTGGGCGCCCGATGAGCAGGAGGACGCGGAAACTGATGCAATACGGACCGTCGACATTGGCCCTGAGAGTGGGCGTCTCGCCCAGCCGTCCGACCTGGAGTTCGCCCCGGTGACTCTTCGTTTTCGGGGCGTGCGTTACTGGCCCGCCCATAGGCGGGCTGCATGCGCCGAAGAGACGACGGCGGCCCCCGCCTTGGACGCGAGCGTGAAGGAGCCGGACCGCGACGGATCTCCGTCTTGGGGCGGCGCGCGCGCCGTTGCTCCAAGGCTGCACAGTCAGACCTTTGACTCGTCGCGACATGACCGCTAGAGCGCGAGGGATTGCCTTCGCCGCGCTGGCCCTCGTCCTCGTCGCCGTCGTCGCGCGACTGTTTGCAATCCGCAGCATGCGTCCGCCGCGGCTGGCGGAGGGCGAACAGGTGGCCTACCCCGTGGAGCTGCTTCAATCCCGGATCGAAGGCTCGGTTCGACTGCGCGTGCTGGTCTCCGCGAGCGGCCAGGCGGACTCCGTTGAAGTGGACTCCTCCAGCGGGTCTCGAGTCGTGGACTCCATCGCCCAAGCCGAGCTTCGGAAAAAACGGTTCGTGCCTGCGGAGCGATGGGGGTGCCCTTCGGCCGCATGGCTGATCCTTCCGGTGGAGTTTAGGCGCAACGCGTTGAAGCTGCCGCCGGACTCCATTCTCCGCGAGAGTTCCGACGCGCAAGCGGTCGCCCAAGGAGACAACGTTGGAATTTGAGCTGCGGATTCACGTCCTGATGGGCGGCGTTTCACGCGAACGCGGCGTTTCGCTCGCAACCGGATGCGAAGTGGCGGCTGCTCTGCGCGGACAAGGCCACTCGGTCACCCTCTTGGATACCGCTCGCGGCGTTTTGGACGAGGACGAGGAGCGACGGCTCAGGGGCAAGATCCTCAAGCGGGCTCCGTTCGCTTCGGACGGCCATGCGCTTCCGGACGCGCGCGTGATTGCGAAGGATGCGGCGATTCGCGAGACGGATCTCGCTTTTCTCGCTCTTCACGGGGGCGCGGGCGAGGACGGCACCGTACAGTCGCTCTTGGATGCGGAGGGGATTCCATACACCGGCTCTAGTCCGCTGGGCTGCGCGATCGCGATGGACAAGGATCTGTCGAAGCGGCTCCTTCGGGCCGCGGGGCTTCGGACGCCGGACTGGCTTTCCGGGCGCCGCGCCGCCCGATCCGCGAGTAGCCGGTTGGGGCTTCCCCTAATCGTGAAGCCGACGACGGGCGGCTCGTCGATCCAGGTCGCGTTGGCGCGGACCGAGTCGGAAGTCGACGCCGCGGTCCGCAGGGCGACCGCCGAGGATGAAGGCGTGATGTACGAGGCGTATGTCCAGGGGAGGGAATTCACCGTCGGCGTGCTGGGGGACGAGGCGCTCCCGGTCGTGGAGATTGAGCCCAAGGGAGAGCTCTTTGACTTTCGGTCCAAGTACGAGGAGGGAATGGCGGTTGAGACTGCGCCGGCCAAAATCCCGGATTCGATGGCGGCGGAGCTTCAGCAGGCGGCGCGGGTCGCCCACGAGGCTCTTCGGCTTGAGCACTACTCCCGCGTCGACTTCATCGTGGATGAGGCCGGCGATACCTGGTGTTTGGAGGCCAACGCTTTGCCGGGATTGACGGCAAACAGCCTGCTCCCCAAAGCGGCGCGGGCGGCCGGTATTTCCTTTCCCGACCTCTGCGACAGAATCGCGTGGTCTGGCCGCGTCGAAGGTCGCCGCCGGATCTGGAGCGCGCCGTGAGGAGCGCCCCGCCGATCGGTCGAATGGCGATCCCTCCGCTCTCGCCCTGGGTGAAGCGACTGCTGATCGCGAACGCCGTCGTGTTCGCGGGGATGCTCGCGGTGGGCTGGCCCGCCGCGTCCGAGCTGCTCGCCTTCGACCCCTCCGTGATCATGAGGCGACCGTGGGGCGTCGTGACCTACATGTTTGCGCACGTGAGCTTTGGCCACCTCCTCCTGAACATGTTGGTGGTCTTCTTTTTTGGACCCGCGCTGGAATCCAAGTGGGGCTCTCCCCTCTTCATCCGCTTTTTCTTGCTGTGCGGGCTGGGAGGCGCGCTCCTCTCGATGGCCTTCGAGGGCGTCAGGCTCGTTGGGGCGTCCGCAGCCTGCTACGGACTCATGGTCGGCTTCGCGATGTACTGGCCGAACATGCCGATCTACGTGATGGGCATCTTCCCGGTCCGGGCGAAGTGGGTGGTGGCTGCGCTCGCGGCGATCAGCTTCTTCAATTCTTGGGGCTTGGGAGGGGACGGGGTATCGCACTTTGCGCATCTGGGAGGGCTCGCGACGGGATTTCTGCTAATCCGATCCGGATGGTGGGGCAAAGCGCAAGCGAGGAGTTCCTTCGATGTTGGTCCCGGGACTGCGGCCCCGGGAGGCGCGCAAGGCATTCGCATCGTCGCGCGCCGCTGGCGCAGAAAGGCGAAGGGGGCGGGCGCGAGGCGAGTACGGGTTTTTCGTCCAGGAGAAGAGCGGCGCTCCGTGCGCGAATCGCGTCGTTCGGGTCGCGGGCGGGCGCATTCTCCGCCGAGCGAGGCACGCTTGGACCGTATTTTGGACAAGGTTAGCCGCGAAGGGATCGCGTCCCTCACGAGGTCGGAGCGTGCGGATCTGGAGGAGGCGGCGAGAAAAAACAGAGCCGACTAAGGCAACGAAATCGGGTGCTCAACAGGTCAAAGGAAGGCTCTTGGAGCCCACGAATCGCCTGCATTGGAGGCAGCCGCCGATGAGTTTGTTTGATCGCGCCCCGGTCCTTGGGGTGATCGCGTCTTCTCGGGGGAAAGCGAGCCGCTGGGCTCTCTACGTCCTTGCCGCTGCCACTGCCGCTCCGCTTTCCGCAGCGGAATTCCAGGAGAGCTACAACGTCTCCGTTACTGCGGACCCCCCGTCCGAGTACAGGTACGAGTGCAGGATGGAGCGAGGCGAGCTGACGGCGAGGATAGTCGCAGAGAATGCAGCGGTCTACCCTGAAAGCGTTGCCCGAACGGACGACGGCTGGTTGATCTACGAGCGCTTTGATCGCCAAGTCGTGGAGCTGGACGACGGGCTTTCCGAGCTTCGCCGCTGGGGCAGGAGCGGCGAAGGTCCGATGGAGTACAACAGCGTTGCGGCCATGGTGCGGACCGGGCCGGGCCAAGTCGTGGTTTTCGACGACAGCCCGCCGTCAATGTTGGTTTTCGGCGAGGACGAAGAGGAGCATCGACTGAGTGTTGTTCCCCACCATGCCGTCTTGGATCAGGGGCGCCTCATGATGGCGGATCGCGCGGGCGATGTCTTCGAAGTGGCCCCGGAGAGCGGAGAAACGCGTCTCGTCCATCGCCGGGAGGATTGGGAGATTCCGGCTCCGACAGGCGAGGGGCAGCCGCCGAACGCTCGGCTCAAGCCGGGCGGCTACGTCGGCTTTCTTGGGGTTTCAGCTGTCTGGGGATCGAGCCCCTCGCCGAAAGCGCTGTTTCAACGGTGCGTCCACGAAGACTTGAGGGCTGTGCACACGACGGCGCCGACGATCAATCTTGGGCCGCCTTTGGGGGTGCAGCGTTACTCGGTGATTACGATGCAAGACTTCGCGGCGCTTCCGTCGGGAGGCTTCGTTGCGCTGGGCGGCCTTCGCGTGGACGACGACCACCACCGGTCCATTGAGCGCTATGGCGGAGATGGCGACCTAGCGAGCGCGTGGCGTTTGGTTGGGTTTCCGAGCATCGAAGGCGCGTTCGACGACCGAAACCCTACGCGACTTCTCGTCTGGGCGCCGGAGGCAATGGATGGGGTCGCGCTGATAGAGTATGCGGAGGGCTTGCCCGCGACTCGCTAGCTGAAATGTCGGGATTCGCCGGTCAGCTTGCCGACAAGATCGGTTAACGCCAAGGACCGCAGCCGCTACAAATCGCCCTCCTCCGCAACTGGAGCGGTCGCTTGCGACGGGCGAGCGGGGATCGCTGCGTCGCAGACATGGGATTTGTCGCGGCAAGCTGGAGGGCGACGCGACATTACCTTGGGGCGGCTGGCCCGAACACAGGAACCCGCAACGGGAGGATGATCCGATGGCGATGGCGAAGAGGATGAAAGCGGCTTTGATCGCGACGCTGGCCGCGCTGCTTATGGCGGCGACGGCGCAGGCGCAGGGCGTCTGGGGCGCGGAGCGCGGCTTGGCGTGGTCGGCGTCCAACTTCCCGAAGACGGAAAGCACCCGCGTCTTGAACACGCCCGGCAACCGAGCTGCCAGGGGCAAATGGGGAAGGGCGCAACTGGTGTACTACTGCACGACGGAGCTTACGGAGTCTGCGTTCCAGCGCGAACGCGATGCCCGAGGCCTGCCGCCAATCACTGTCGCCGGTCGGGTGGGCTTGAGGTTCGCCGGGCCTCATGGCCATGCGCCAAGCCAACGGACGCGAATGAGGGTGGACGGGGAGGGCATCGGGGCGCTGCGAACGGCCCGCGTCGGCGACGGAGATTACGTGTTCTACGGGTTGCCAAGTGTAGTGGAGGCACTGGATGCGGGAATTCGGCGCGGCTCCGAAATATCCATGTTCGTATCCGCCAGAGAGCGGTATGGCTACGAAGCCGGTCAAATGGGGCTTGATATCGGTATGGGGCGCAATCCGTTCATGAGGTTCTCTTGGTCGCTGCGCGGCTCCTCCGCGGCTATCGGGAGGGCGTGCGGCTAGCTTCGACCAGAGGCCGCGATATGTCCGCTCCAATGGAGTTTGTCCGTGAAGCTTGAGCGCAACGGGAGGAAGGGTACGACGGTCTTCGAGCGGGAGGAGCGGCGATCGGTCGCCATGGCCCTGAGGGCGCGCAACCTGACGTCCACATGATCGCCCGGTACGGGCCGCCTTGGTGTGTATATTGCCCAGAACCTGCTCTAGGCGCCTGATCCCGACGCGGGTTCAGGCGCCTCCTTGCGTCGCCCTGGCTAAGGCGCGGCGGCCCTCGTACTAGAGAAACTCATGACGCATTCCTTTGGCACGGAACAGATCCGCAACGTCGTCGTGCTGGGCCACACCGGATCGGGGAAATCGACGCTCGTCGACGCGACCTGCTTTGCCTTAGGCGCTTCGGCGAGGAAGGGCAGCGTCGAAGACGGCTCCGCGCTGACGATCACGACGCCGGAGGAGGCGGACGCGGGGATGTCGATGCAGCTGGTCGTGGCCCACGCTCGGCTGGACGATGTGAAGATCAATCTGATTGATACGCCGGGGTACATGGACTTTGTGGGAGAGTCGATCGCCGCCGTGCGCGTCGCCGACGGCGCGGTGGTCGCGGTCGGCGCGACGGCGGGCGTGGAGGTCGGCACCGAGATGGTCTGGGACCTTTGCGAGGCCAAGGGACTTCCGCGAATGATCCACATCTCAATGATGGACAAGCCGAGGGCGGACTTTCGCAAGGCCTTTGATCAAGTCAAGGAGGAGCTGACGGGCGACGCTCTCGCCTTGGAGATTCCGATTGGCGCCGGCGCGGACTTTCGGGGCGTCGTGGACCTCATCTCGGGCAAGGCCCACCTCTTCTCGGAGGGTACGCAAACCGGCGAGTACGTGGAAGCGGAGGTTCCGGAAGAGATGGCGGACGAAGTCGAAGAGTGGCAAACGGAGCTGATGGAGTCGATCGTTACCACCGACGAAGAGCTTCTGGACCGCTATCTGGAAGGCGAAGAGCTAGCGGAGGAAGAGGTGGTTTCCGCCTTGGGTAAAGCGGTTGGAAGCGGGGACGCGGTGCCGGTGCTTTGCGGGGCAGCGGAGGTTTCTTATGGAGTTCGCGAGCTCGCGAAGCGGGTCGTCACGCTTCTTCCGCATCCAGGAAAGGCTGCCGAAGTCGCTGTGGACCACGCCGGAAATTCGGTTCGGCGTAGCGCGGGAGATGAGCCCGCGTCGCTCCTGGTCTTTAAGACGACGGCCGAGCCGCACGTTGGGGAACTCTCACTCTTTCGGGTCTTCTCCGGGGTGATCTCGAACGGCCTCGACTTAAGAAACCTCAAAAGGGGCTCGCAGGAGCGGCTGAACCACATCGCGGTGCCGCTCGCGAAGGAGCGCCTGGAGGTGGACCGGTTGCATGCCGGGGACATTGGCGTCGTGGCCAAGCTCAAGTCCACACGCACGAACGACACGCTTTCCGCGCCGGACTCGCCGGTGACGCTCGGACGCATCGACTTCCCGAGCCCCGACATCTCCATCGCGGTGAAGGGCAAGAGCCGGGCCGACGAGGATCGCATGAGCGCCGCGCTTAGCCGGCTCAACGACGAGGATCCGACCTTTGTCGCCGAGTTCAATCCGGAGCTCAGGCAGACGATCGCGCGCGGGATGGGGGAGATTCACATCAACGTGGCATTTGCGCGCATGAAGCGGAAGTACGGCGTCGAGGTGGAGACCGAGCAGCCAAGGATCGCGTACCGAGAGACGATTACCCGAGTGGCTGAAGGCCAAGGACGCTTCAAGAAACAGTCCGGCGGACGCGGCCAGTTCGGCGACTGCTGGGTGCGTTTGCGGCCGGCCGCCAGGGGAGAGGGCTACACCTTCGTCAATTCGATTAAAGGAGGCGTCATCCCGACCAAGTATGTGCCCTCGGTGGACCGCGGCATACAGGAGGCGGCGGCCAAGGGGATTTTGGCTGGCTATCCGATGGTCGACTTCGAAGCCGAGTGCTATTTCGGCTCCTACCATTCGGTGGACTCCTCCGATATCGCCTTCAAGGTCGCTGGAAGCTATGGTTTCAAGAACGTGGCGGAAAAAGCTAGGCCGGTGCTCCTTGAGCCGATCGTGGAGCTCCGAGTAACGACGCCCGACGAATATGTAGGCGACGTGATGGGCGACCTCAATAGCCGGTCGGCCAAGGTACAAGGAATGGAGCCGAAGAATCAGAGGACCGTGATCGTGGCCCAGGTCGCGCAAGCGGAGCTTTATAAGTACGCCTCGACCCTGCGCTCGATCACGCAGGGCAGGGGATTTCACAAGCGAAAAGTGCTGGGGTACGATGTCGTGCCTCACGCCCGGGCGCAAAAGATCGTTCAGGCGGCTCACGCGTCGCAGGACGACTAGGGGCTTGGCTGTCCGCTTCCAAGTATTGCCAGACGAGAGAACATCGTCCTTCCCTTGGACGACGTTCTCGGTCAAGCGGCGATCAACGCTCTAGAGTCGATACGAGCGTGATGAGCAAGCCGAAGTACCCGCCTGCGTTTCTGTTGATCGCTGCTGTTGCGGCATGGGCGGGGTGCGATGCGAGGCCCGGCCCCGCAGCACTCTCGTCCGCGATGGAGGACGTTCTGGCTGCGAGAGTTGTGCCGAAAATCCGAACCTTCGCGTCCAAGTCTCCGGAATGGGTAGCAAATTTAGACCACTGCGCTCTCGAAAAACTGAGCGTACGCATGGGTGATAATCCACCAAGACCTTGGCTCTCCTACTGCGAGAATCCGCGCCCCTACCCAATTCGGAGCTATACCGTTCCAGAATTGCTTGAGGAAGCGGAGCAGCTCAAAGCGAAGTGGATTGCGGAACACGGCGAAGTACAATGGCCGTCGGAGGACAGCGAGTACATGAAGCGAAGTAGGCGCGAATGGATGGCAAGGCACAACCTTGAACCAATGAGCATTCAACAGGGGGCTGTGGTTGTCGGGAAAATGGTCAAGCGAGCACGACTCGGGAGGTGATTTCCGGTTCCGCGTTTCGTCGTTCTGTTCCGCTGACGATGGCTTTCGTGCCGCTTTCGCCTGTGTCCGGACAGCTGATTTCAGGTCGTGACAAGGGAGTCCGCGACGGAGAGAAACTCTCTCGAGACTGCAAGCGCGTCCGTCCGTTCATTCCGCCCAAGTACTTGGACTTGCCCAACGACAAGAGTATTAGGGGGGAGGATCGCGTGCGAGCGGTAAGTATGCTATCCATTAAGAGGCGTCGCTTGAAACCGGAACCTTACCCTCCAGTCTTGGGGCCGCTCATGAAGAGCACGTGGAAGTACCCGCTGGCCATCCTGTTTCTCGTCGCCGGCACGATTCTTGCTGGGTGCGAAATGGGTACTCAAACACCGGGAAAGTCCCCTGAAGTAGAAAATGGTCTTGGCGTGTCAGTGCACGACTCTACGTTTGAAAGAACCCTCGGGGATCCTCCGCGGTGGTTTGCGGACATGAATCACTGCACTCTGGAAAAGGTGGCCGTACGCATGGGCGAGTCCCCACCCGAACCATGGCTTTCCTATTGCGATAATCCGCGACCATACCCCACGGGAACTTATACCATTGAGGAGTGGTTCGAACACCAAGAGGAACTCAAGAAATACTGGATGACTAAGCACGGCAAAGCGCAATGGCCATCAGAGAGCAGTGAGCATATGAAACGTATTCGCCTTGATTGGATGGCGAAATACAATCTTGAGTCTTTGAGTATTGACGAAGGAAACGCTATTCTCGACGAAATGATCGAAATTGCAATAAAGAGCGTGAAATAAAATACGTAAATCTCTGGCTCTTCGCCGGTTCAAGTGGGCAGGTCGAATTCCAAGTGGCCGCAGACGAGGTAGGCCATGGTGATGAGGTTGTCGGTGGTGCGGTATCCCCGGGCGCGAGCCTTAGCGGCTTGGACGAGCGAGTTCATGGCTTCGAGCAGGGAGCTGGATATTCGGCTTCTGAACCATCCGAGGATGCCTTTCCAGTGGTCGAGCACGGTTCTCGCGAAACGTTCGAGGGGTTCGAGTCCGCAGAGCAGGGCTGTGTCGCACCAGCGTTCGAGGTAGGCTTCGGCGGCCAGGGGCGGGAGCTCCCAAAGAGACGGGCGAAAATGCGAGGCTCGCCGCGATGCTTGTCGGTTTCTGTACTGGCGCTCGGCGGCGCATACTCCTTACTGGGCATCCATCACGGCTCAGCGACCGGGGCACAAGTCCTTTCCAAGCGCTCAACAGGCGCATGGGGCAATGGGTTGCTCCCGGCACGGTGCCCGTATCGGTGTTTTATTCTCCTCTCTAATCCCTGAAACCTTGAATCGGCTCCCATAGAGAGCCTCTTCAATGGTACAGCGAGATTGTGCGCGAGCGGCGAGTATGCTATTCATTAGGAGGCGTCGCTTGGACGCCGTAACCGATCCTCCAGTCTTGGAGCCGCTCATGACGAGCAAGCCGAAGTACCCGCTGGCCATCCTTTTTCTCGCCGCCCTGGGGGGGTGCGAGACCGAGGAGTCCTTGGGGCCGCCGATGGACGAGAAGCCCGTGGAAAGCGAATACCAGTACGAAGCACAGATTAATGCCGGGAGGGTGTATACGCCCCCTTCTTGGGGGATAGGTAAGGAGTGTGTAAGAGCACCGGAACTTGCCGAATTCCTGGGCGGCTACGACTGGGACGAGCTTGATATGACTAATAGAAACAAGTTGGAAAGCCTTGTGTATTGGAGTAAGCACTGGAGCGAGGCAGGCAGGGACGACCTACACCCTTGGGTTTGCATAGTCGGCGAGGACTACCAACCCACGCCGCTTGCCCCCGAACGCCCGCCCCCGTCGAGGATAAGGTAGTGAGGATGCGTATTGCGCTTTGCGCTGCCGTTGTTTTGTTGTCGTTGCCCGTTGCGCTTGACGCACAACGACCATATCCAGACGGATCACTCTGGGATACGACTAGTTACGGAGCGGTGCCACAGTCCGTTATAGACAAGCTCTTCCAGTCAGGCAGGTTTAAGGGTGCGGTTAGGTATGGAAACGTTAACTGCGAGTGGGCCGAACATTGGACAAAGGCCTTGATTAACTCCGGTGAGTTGTACACCGTAAAAATGGCAAAAGGGGCTACGCATACTTATGGGGGAGAGCGGTTCTTTGACCGCAACGGCACAAAAAGAAACTGGGCCGTGGTTTTGGAAAGCCTTGACGAAGCAACAATGATGACGGCCATCGCCCACGAAGCTTGGCATTGGGGCGAAGACGTGCCGGACCCATATGCCGACAACACCCGATATTGCCTTCAAGAGCCGCCCCCCGAGGATGATGACGATACGGAAGACAGCAATTCAGGCGGCGAAGGAGGCGGAGGAGGCAGCGACGACGACTGGACTGATGACGACAACGGATCCACTGGCGGCGAGGATGAAGAGGAAAAGGAAGAATCGTCCAGCTGCGCGCTCGGCTCCGCGTCGTTCAGATCAAAATCAATCGCGGTTTGCAACGGCCAATAACAGGCGACGAATTGCGACCGCGTAGAACTATGCGCCCCAAGCAGGTAGCCGGTCCGCTGATCGCACTTACCGCGTGTAGAGCAGCAGCACTCCGTTGTCGCCCCGGTCTCCGTACATCATTCCGGCCTCCAGCGGCGTCAAGAGACGGAAGTGCTTGATGTCCCTCGGGTTCAGATTAAGGAGAAAGAAGGCGGCATCTGGGACGGGGCCGTCGTTAATCCGCACCTCCACCATGTTACAGACGTTGGGGTCGGCGCCGATTCGTCCGCGACTGAGCTCCACGCACAAGCCCATCGTCACCGACCCGAAGGCATTCGCCATCGGCTTTTCGACCACGGAGAGCCCGGGGATGCGGGCGGCGCGCGTCAGCCCCGCGAAGTCGAAGACGCGGTTCGCAATTGAGTCGACCTGCAGTTCGGTCAGTCCGTAGAAGCGCTCCCCGGCGCTGATTCCCAGAGGCCGCTCCCGGCCGCGACCAGTGACCACGAGCGCCTCCATGGCGATGGGGCGGGTGGAGAGTTGGATCTCTAGGCCCAGCGCCTCCCGGCTAAAGGCCGTCAGGGAGTCGATGCGAGGCGCGTAGCCGAGCTGACTCGTGCGGATGATCTGCATCCCCGGCGGAACTCGCGCGAAGCCAAAGCGTCCGAGGGAATCCGTGACGGCGGCGAAGGATGTTCCCGCGAGTTCGACCGAGACCCCCGAAAGCGGCTGACTGGTGATGTAGTCCGTGACCGTGCCCGTAATCGTCACGGGCTCTGAAATTGAGATCTTCTCGTTCCGGACGACGGCGCCGGACTGATGCATCGGAAAGGGAAGAGCGTCGTTGCCCCCAAAGCGGATGTACACCCAGCTGTTCCGGGGCGGGGCCAAGTTGCAGAGCTGGTACCAGCCGGAGTCGTCGGCGCGAGTCTCGGCGATGATCGGTTCTTCGCCGCGGAGGCCCGAAGGGGGGCCTCGCACCTGAACCGTCGCCCCCGGGAGAGAGACTCCGGTGACGGCGTCTGCCACAGCGCCTCCCAGCGAGACGCTTCCTTCGCCCGACTCCGCCGCACAAAAGGCGGAGAGGATCGTGGCGTGGGAGGGAATCGCGAGATAGGTCTCTTGGACGACCCCTTCGCCGACCTGAACCCGGCCCGGCGAACCGCTGACGCCGAGTTCGCCCAATCTGGCGTGAAAGAAAACGACGACCTGATGGCCCTCGGGCACGCTGTCCATCCGAAACTGCCCCAGGGAGTCGGTCTCGACAAGAAGCGACGTGCCCATGACGGCGACGCGCGCGCCTTGGAGCGGGACCGCGCGCGTGCTGTCGTAGACCATTCCTACAACGACTCCCGTCTGGCCCCTAGACGGAGCGCCCGAAAGCGCGACGAGCGCAAGCGCAGCCGAAAGGAGCGACGGCAAACGACCGGCGCTGCTGACGAGTCGGTTCATTCGCGGGAGCCTTCCGTCCGATGGCTTGGGCGCGGAGCGCGCCGCGCTTCAGGGAATCTATATTGCCAATGGCGGCACTGTGACCCATCTGAATGGAAGGACCGGTGGCCGGGCACAACAAGTGGTCCCAGATCAAGCGCAAGAAGGCGGTCAACGACCAGCGCCGGGGGAAGATTTTCACCAAGCTGATCCGCGAGTTGACGGTGGCGGCGCGGGAGGGAGGCTCGGATCCAGCCGCAAACGCCCGTCTGCGGCTGGCGATTGACGGCGCCAGAAGCGCGAACATGCCCCAAGCCAACATCGATCGGGCGATCAAACGCGGTTCGGGCGAGCTGGAGGGGGTCGTTTACGAGGAGATCGCCTACGAGGGGTATGGTCCCGGGGGCGCGGCGCTTTACATCGAGACCCTCACCGACAACGCGAAGCGGACCGTCGCCCAAGTGCGCCACATCCTCGACAAGAACGGCGGCAATTTGGGCGCGGCGGGCTCGGTGGCTTGGCAGTTCGAGCGCCGCGGGATGATTCTCGTGGAGGGCTCCGGCTTGCGGGAGGACGACCTCTTCGAGGCGGCGCTGGAGGCCGGAGCGGAAGATGTCGAAGAGCGCGACGGGGACTATCTCGTGCTTACGGACCCGGCGCTTCTCTCTGCGGCGTGCGACGCCCTCAAGGGGCGCGGCATTTCATTCGCCCTCGCGCAGCGGACGATGATGCCCAAGAGCGAGGTACCGATCAGCGCCTCCGAAGAAGCCAAGCTTGCTCGCCTTTTGGATGCGCTGGACGATCAGGACGATGTCCAGCAGGTGCACTCCAACGCGACCCTTCGCGCGGAGCAGTCGACCGCTCGGAGCGCGGGGCCCGCTTGAGTCTTGCCCGGGGACTCGTCCTGGGCATTGATCCGGGCACGCGAGTCACCGGGTACGCGCTGGTCGAGGAAGAAGGCCCCGCCCGCCGAAGGCTGGTGGAGTGCGGGGTCGTGCGCACGGCGGCGAAGGACCCCCTGCATGCCCGGATCCGTCAAATCCACGAGTCGATCGTCGAGATCATCGCGGACTTCGAGCCGGCGCTGATGGCGGTGGAAGATGTCTTCCACGGGAGAAATCCGCGGACCGCGCTCGTCTTGGGGCATGCCCGCGGGGCCATCATTTTGGCCGCTTCGCTGCGCGACATTCCGATCGCGGAGTACGCGACCGCACAGATCAAGCGAGCGGTCACCGGAACCGGGAAAGCCACGAAATCGCAGGTGGGCTATATGGTGCAGAGACACTTGGGGCTTGCGGAGCCGCCCGCCGCCGCCGACGCCGCCGACGCCTGCGCGACCGCGATCTGTCACCTCGCGACGGTCGGGCGGCCAGGGATGGGGACGAGGGGAGCGGGCCCGTGATCAGCAGGCTGCGCGGCACGCTGCTGGAGAAAGAGGACGGTCGGATCGAAGTCATGACCAGAGGCGGGGTGGGATACTCCGTTTCAGTTCCAGACGCGGCGTTTGAGCGGATACCCGGCGTCGGGGAGGAGGTGGAGCTCAGGACGAAGCTCGTCGTTCGGGAGGACGCTCAGACGCTGTACGGCTTCTTAGAAAAGCCCGAACGGGAGCTTTTTCAGCGCGTCCTCCTTGTGCGGGGGATCGGGCCGGCGCTCGCGATGGCGATGCTCGGGACCTACCCTTGGGACGTGCTCGCCAAGGCCCTCGCCACCCGCAACACTGGCGCGCTCGTAAGGATTCCTGGCGTCGGGAAGAAGACCGCCGAGCGATTGGCCTTGGAGCTTGCGGAACGCGTCCGGGATCTGGTCCCGAAGGAGGGAAAGGCGAAGACAGATTCGAGCGATGTCGCGCGGCGCGCCAAGGGCGCGCTGATGGCGCTTGGGTACAGCTCGGAGGAGGCGGCGCGCGCGATCAGGCGGACCTTGGGGGCCGAGGCCCCGGAATCGGTCGACGCCCTAGTCCGGTCCGTCGTGGAGTCTCATGGTCGCCGCTGAGCGTTCGAATCCGGGCTCCGGAGGCCGGGCTGCCCGGAGGATCGTCGAGCCTGCGCGGGCGAGGGAGGACGCGCAGGCGGACCGATCGCTGCGTCCGGCCTCGCTTAACGCCTTTATCGGCCAGGCCAAGGTCAAGCAGGCGCTTCGCATTGCGATCGAGGCGGCAAGGGAGCGGGGGGATGCGTTGGATCATATCCTCTTCCACGGCCCGCCCGGCCTTGGAAAGACCACGCTTGCAATGCTCATCGCCCGCGAGATGGGCGTCGGCATCAAGACGACTGCGGGACCGATCCTGGAAAAGCCGGTCGACCTCCTGGGGGCGCTCACGAATCTCAGGGCGGGCGACATTCTTTTTATCGACGAAGTGCACCGTCTCCGTCCGGTCATCGAGGAGTTCCTGTACCCGGCGATGGAGGATTTTCGGGTGGAGATTCGGCTCTCCGAAGGTCCTCGCTCGGAGACGATGACGATGCCGATCGAGCCCTTTACCCTCGTCGGGGCGACGACGCGCTTCGGCCTGCTCACCTCGCCGATGCGCTCCCGCTTCGGGATCTTGGAGCGGCTGTACTTCTATCCGCCGGAGGACCTCGCTCGCATCGTCTCGCGCAACGCTCGGCTTCTGGGAATTGTTGCGACCGATGAGGGCGCGCTTGAGCTGGGCCGCCGCTCTCGAGGAACGCCGCGAGTCGCGATCCGGCTTCTCCGCCGCGTGCGCGACTATGCCCAGGTGCGGGCGGACGGCGTGCTTTCGGCAGACGTGGTGCGGGCGGCGCTGAAGCTCTTGGAGGTGGACGAGGACGGCTTGGACAAGATGGACCTTCGAATCCTTCGGATGATCGTGGAGCAGTTCTCCGGAGGCCCCGTCGGGCTGGATTCGCTTGCCGTGGCGCTGGGCGAGGATTCCGGCACGCTTGCCGAAGTCTACGAGCCCTTTCTCATCCAGCAGGGCTACATGACGCGGCGGCCAAATGGACGTTTCGCATCGGAAAAGACGTACGAGCGGCTGGGACTTGCCAGCCCGGAGGAGGCGCGCGGCTCCGCGGACGGAGCGCAGACCGTGCTTCTGGAGTAGGGCGCGCGTGGAGGAAGAGCGAATCTCCGACTACGACTACGCCTTGCCGGAGGGAAGGATCGCGGCGCGGCCCGCGGCCAAGAGAACCGATTCCCGCCTCTTCGTCCTGCCCTGCCGTGGTCCGGCGGAGCACCGCAGGTTCTTCGATCTGCCCGGATACCTGCGACCGGGCGACCTGCTCGTGCTAAACGACACTCGCGTCGTTCCGGCGAGGCTGGCGGGCCGAAAGCCGACGGGGGCTCGCGCGGAAGCGCTTCTCACCTCTCGGATGGACGAGGCGGGACGGCGCTGGAAGGCGATGGTGCGTCCCGGGAGCAAGCTCTCCCCGGGGCGGACCATCATCATCGGCAGCGATCTAAAGGTGCATATCGAGCGCAGCGCGCCGGGCGGGCGCGTCGTGCGGCTGGAAACATCGCTCTCTCCAGGGGACGCGATCCGCAAGTACGGTCGCACGCCCATTCCGCCCTACCTGAACCGCGAGGCCGACGAAGACGACGCCCTGAGGTACCAGACGGTGTACGCGAAGCATGACGGCTCCGCGGCCGCCCCCACAGCGGGGCTGCACTTCGACGACGCGCTCTTGGAAGAAGTGAAGGCGGCCGGATGCGGGATCGCGAAGGTCACGCTTCATGTCGGTCCGGGCACCTTTGCGCCGGTGACTTCTGAGGAGATTTCGCGCCATGCGCTGCACGCCGAAGAGTACGTTCTTTCGGAGGAAACGGCTTCGAGACACGGCGAGCACCGCCGCCGGGGCGGGAGGATTTGGGCCGTCGGCACGACCGTCGCCCGCGTGTTGGAAACCCGGGCCAGAAAGGACGGCACGGTGAAGGCGGGCGCGGGATGGACGGATCTGTTTATCCGGCCGCCGCGCCGTCCCCTCTCCTTCGATTGCCTGGTCACCAACTTTCATCTCCCGAAGTCCACGCTCCTCATGCTCGTCGCGGCCGTAGCGGGGAGGAAGCGCGTGCTCGCCGCATATCGCGAGGCGATCCGCCGAGGCTACCGCTTCTACAGCTATGGAGACGCCATGGCGGTGATCAGGTGACGCCGTTCGGCTTTACCCTGCTCGCGAAGGATGGCCGGGCGCGGGCCGGCGTCCTCTCGCTTGGCGGGGGCCGGGTTCCGACGCCTGCCTTCATGCCGGTGGGCACTCAGGGCACGGTCAAGGGGGTTTCCCCTCGGGAGCTTGAGGGGCTGGGGGCCAAGATGCTGCTTGCAAACAGCTATCATCTCCATCTGCGACCGGGCGAAGCGCTGGTGCGAAGGCTGGGAGGAATTCAGCGTTTCATGCGGTGGGAGGGTCCGGTCCTCACCGACTCGGGCGGATTCCAGGTCTTCTCCTTGGCGAAGAGCGCCCGCATGGACGCGGGCGGCGTCACCTTCAGGAGTCACGTCGACGGGAGTTTGCGCCGTCTGACGCCCGAGAGCGCCGTTGATATCCAGCGGGCGCTGGGCGCCGATGTCGTCATGGCGCTGGACGAGTGTCCGCCCGGCGGCGTTTCGTTCGATGGAGCCGCGCGCGCGGCCGGCCGGACGATTCGCTGGCTCAGGCGGTGCCGGGATCGCTTTGCCCTGACCCGGGACCAGGCCCTCCGGCCGCAGCTGCTCTTCCCCGTGCTCCAAGGCGGCGTTTTTTGCGAGCTGCGGGAGCGGCACGCCAAAGAGGTCGCCGCCGCCGGCGAATGGCCCGGCTACGGCATCGGAGGCCTGTCGGTGGGCGAGCCGAAGGAAAAGGCGCGCGAAGTGCTCGATCTTCTGGACCGCATTCTTCCAGACGCGGCGCCCCGGTACCTCATGGGAGTCGGCTATCCCCTTGATCTTCTTGATGCGATCAAGCGCGGCTGCGACATGTTCGACTGCGTAGCGCCTACCCGCAACGCCAGGCACGGCACCGCGTGGACCAGGGAGGGACAGATCAATCTGAAGGCGGCGCGGTACGCGGCGGACGCGAGGCCGATCGAAAAGGGCTGCGACTGCGCCGCCTGCGCGCGCTACGACCGGGCCTATATTCGCCATCTGCTCAAGGCGCGCGAGACGCTGGGCCATCGGCTGGTCTCGATCCACAACCTTCGCTTTCTGACGCGGCTCGCGGAGGAGGCCAGGTCACGAATCAAAGCCGGCGGCTTTAGCTTATGGGTTGGGGCTTGGGTGCGGCGGTATCGGGCGGCGGGCGCCCGGACGCGATCCAAAGCGCCGCTCTAGGAGCATCGGACGGCACGCTAACGGGAGGTGATTGTGGAAGGCAACCTGGTCAGCACCTTGCTCATGATGGGGGCAATCTTTTTCATCTTTTACTTCTTGCTGATTCGTCCGCAGCGGAAGCGCGAGGCCGAGCACCGCAAGATGCAGGACGGGATTTCCCGCGGCGACCGGATCGTCACAAACGGAGGCGTGCTGGGGAAGGTGATTTCGGCGACCGACAAGAAGCTCGTCATTGAGACTGCGGTCGATACGCGACTTGAGCTGGATCGCGGCGGCATCGCGAGCAAGAGGGAGGCGGGCGCGGACTAGCCGGAGGCTCGAGATCCGATGGCGACATTGGCGATCCACGAACTAGGGTCGCGGGCTCTGCGGATGCGAGCCAGGAAGGTGGAGGAGATTACGCCGGATATTCGTCGTCTGGTGGACGACCTATTCGATACGATGCGGTCCGCCGGCGGCGTCGGGCTCGCGGCCAACCAGGTCGGCATGCTCGCCAGGGTGCTGGTGGTGGAGGTTCCCCGGAGCGATCGCAAAATTGCGTACGCGCTGATCAATCCGAAGATCGTGGAGTCCAGTCCCGAGACCGAGACCGAGGTGGAGGGTTGCCTGAGCGTCCCGGGGCTGGAGGAGCCCGTGACGCGCCCGGCGCGCGTCGAGGTCCAGGCCCTCACGCCCGAAGGGGATTCGATTTCGCTGAAGGCGGAAGGCTTGCTCGCCAGGGCGCTCCAGCACGAGGTCGACCACTTGGACGGGGTCCTCTTCTTTGATCGGATGTCGCCGCTGAAGCGCTCGCTTGCGCTGAAGCGCTGGCGCAGGCGCCGGGCCCTCGAGTCGGAGAGGCCTTAAGGCGTATGAGGGTCCTTTTTTGGGGGACGCCTTCCTTTGCGATTCCCTCGCTCCGGGCGCTTGCTCGCGGGGGATGCGCGATCATGGGGGCCGTGACGCGTCCCGACAGCGCCAAGGGAAGGGGCAGGCGCGTGCTTCCGTCGCCGGTTCGGCAAGCGGCGGAAGAGCTCAAGATTCCGGTCTATACGCCTCGCCCAAAGCAGGAACCCGCCTCGCTCATTCAGATTGTCCGCGAGAGCGGGGCCCAGGTCTCCGTGGTCGTAGGATACGGCCGCATCTTCTCGCGGGAGCTGCTCCGCGCGCCGCCGCTGGGCTCCATTAACCTCCACGCATCCCTGCTGCCGAAGCTGCGCGGCCCCGCGCCCCTCCAGTGGGCGATTGCCCGTGGCTTGGAAGAGACCGGCGTCACGGTAATCCGAATGTCGGAGAAGATGGACGCGGGACCGATCCTCGCCTCCCAAGCCGTCTCCTTGGGCGAAAGCGAGTCGATGCGAACCCTGGGACCTCGCCTCGCCCGGCTGGGCGGAGAGCTACTTCTCCAGACTCTCTCGGAGCTTAAGGAGGGACGCGCGACCGAAACGGCTCAGAGAGACGCGCTGGCCACCTACGCCCCCAAGGTGGATCGCGCGTCGGCGCGCATTGATTGGAGCCGTTCCGCCGAAGAGGTGGACGCGCACGCGCGCGGCATGGACGATGTTCCCGGGGCGTGGACGGTCCATCGAGGCCGGCCGCTCAAGCTCTTTTCATCCCGCGTGCGGCGGAGCGGGGCGCGCGGGGGAGAGCCGGGAGAGGTTCTGGCGCTGGACTCGGAGGGCGAGCTCGTGGTGGGGACGGGCCGGGGCGCCGTGGCCTTTCGGGAGGCGCAGCCCGCAGGAAAGCCGCGCATGCGGGTGGCGCGGTGGATGCATGGCCGAGGAATCGAAGCGGCGGAGCGCTTCGCCCCGTCCTAATGCCTTGCGGCGAGCGAGAGAGACGCGACGCGTCGGACGCCGATGTCGGGACGAGGGCATTGCCTAGGTTGCACATCTTGGTCGCCGACGAACTGATTTCCGACGCAGACGTCAGAGAGAGGCTTCGGGACGCGGCTGCGGCGCCGGTCGCCCTGCATATCCGCGGACGCCGGACATCGGCGGCGGCGATCTTCAGGGTGGCGGAGTGGGCGGCGGGCGCGCTGAAGGAGACCGGAACGAGCGTCTTCGTCAATGATCGCGTGGACGCGGCCCTGGCGGCGGGAGCCCATGGAGTGCATCTGCGCGAGGACTCTCTGCCCACGGCCAGCGTCCGGCGCCTTCTTGCCGGATGCGCGGCGGCGCCCATGTGGGTGGGCCGCTCAATTCACGACCCGGGCAAGGCCCGCGCCGCCGGCGAGCTCGCGGACTATCTGTTCTTTGGGTCGGTCTTTTCCACCGCCTCGCATCCGGGACGGACTCCCGCCGGCTTGGAGGGGCTGCGCAGCGCCGCCGGCGCAACCAAGCGGCCCGTCATCGCCATCGGCGGGGTACGCGCGGAACGGGTGGGCGAGCTGCTTGACGCGGGCGCCTACGGCGTTGCCGTAAAGAGCGCGGTGTGGGGGGGTCGCGACCCGGGCCGCGCGGCGGAGCTCATCCAGGCCGAGCTCAAGGGAGGCGCCGCCGGACGAGAGGCCGGGCGGATCGACATATTTGTGAACGGGCGCGTCCAGCGCGCCTCGGCCGGACAGACCGTCCTTGCGCTCCTTGGCGACCTCGGACTGAGCCCCGGGACCGTGGTCGTGGAGCACAATCGCGTCATCTTGCGCGCGGAGCGTCTTTCCGAAACGGCGCTCGGGACGGGCGACCGACTGGAGATCGTGCACTTCGTGGGCGGAGGCTAGTGGAACAGATTGATTCGTCGGGTCGCGTGGATCCGCTGGTCGTCGCGGGCCGCCGCTTTGCGTCGCGGCTAATCGTGGGGACCGGCAAGTACGGCAGCCCGGAAGAGATGAGGCGGGCCGTGCGAGCCTCCGGCGCCGAGATGGTCACGGTAGCCGTCCGCCGGGTGGACCTGTCGCCGGAGGGCGCGGACGGCATTCTCGCGCATCTGGATCCAGAGGAGTTCTTTCTCCTCCCAAATACGGCCGGATGCTACAGCGTGTCCGACGCCCTGAGGTACGCGCGCTTGGGTCGGGCCGCCGGTCTCAGCGACTGGGTCAAGCTGGAGGTAATTGGAGACGCGCGGACGCTGCTGCCGGATGCGGCGAAGACCTTGAATGCGGCAAAGACGCTGGTCCGGGAGGGCTTTCAGGTGCTCGCCTACACCAACGACGACCTTATTTCCGCTCTCAGATTGGAGGATGCGGGATGCGCCGCCGTCATGCCGCTCGCCAGTCCGATTGGAAGCGGTCTGGGCGTCGTGAATCCCTATTACATTCGCGAGATCAAACGGCGCTTGGATGTGCCGGTCATCGTGGACGCGGGCGTGGGAACGGCGTCCGATGCGGCGCGCGCCATGGAGCAGGGGATCGACGGAGTCCTCATGAACACCGCGCTAGCCGAAGCGAAAACGCCGCATCTGATGGCCGCCGCGATGAGGGACGCGGTGCGGGCGGGGCGTCTCGCGTACCTTGCCGGGCGGATGAAAAAGAGGAGAATCGGCGTGCCGTCCTCTCCCTGGGAGGGGATGCTGGACTCCGGGTCGGACGAGCGTTCGCCCCAAGCGGCGGGGTCCTGAAGGAAGAGGGCGGCGGCGAGTCTCTCGGCGCTGGAAGGAGGGGGACGCCGAACGCGCGGCGACTTGCGCTGGAGGCGCTGCTTCGGGTCGCCGCCGGCCAGAGGTTGGATGTGGCGCTGGAGGAGCGCGCGGACCGCTGCCCGGACGGTCGCTCCGTCCGATGGATGAGCGCCCTCGCCGCAGGGACCGTTCGGTTGAAGCGCAGGCTGGATCTTCCGATCCGGGCCGCTCTGGCGCGCAAGAGCTCCAGAGCCCGCGCCGGTCGAGCGTTCAGGAGCTTTGAGCCGCGCGTGAAGTGGACGCTGCGCATGGGCGTCCTTCAGCTTCTGGAGATGGGAGGCGTGCCCGCGTACGCGGCCGTCTCGGAGTCGGTCCGGTTGATTCGGCGGACGCGTTCCAGGCGGAGGGCCGGTCTCGTGAACGCCGTGCTTCGAAGGGTGGCGCAAGAGGGGTACGGGGCGGCGGGCGGTCTTGAAGCGAAAGGGTCTTCCCTCAGACGCCTCGCCTCTTGGGAGTCGCATCCGGAGTGGCTTCTTCGCCGGTGGATCCGAGCATCGGGCCGAAGGGCGTGCCTCAGCCGCGCCCAAGCCGGAAACCGGGAGTCCAGGGCATACCTTCAGCCGCTGGACGGAAGGTTGGAGCAGGCGGTTGAGAAGTTGAACGAGGATGGCGTCCCTGCCCGCGCGCTGAAGGGCATCGCGCGCGCGGCGCTGATCCCAAAGGGAGTGGATCTCCGACGCGCGCTGGAGTCTGTGCCGGGCGTCATTCAGGACCCTGCGGCGTCGATGGTGGTTCGGTACGCGGATCCGTCTCCGGGGGTCGTGGCGGTCGACCTCTGCGCGGCGCCCGGCGGCAAGGCGGCCCTGCTCTCCAGGCGCGCGGACTTCGTGCTTGCGCTGGACATCTCCTCGCGGAGGCTGGCGCGGCTTCAGGAGACGGCGGAGCGACTTCGGCTCATGGGGCGGCTTGCGTGCGCCCGGTCGGACGCCCGCGCGCCGCCGGTAGCGCGCGCGGACTTCGTGCTGCTTGACGCGCCGTGCACCGGGACGGGGACGCTTGCGCGACGCCCGGACATTCGCTGGCGGCTTCGTGAATCCGATATCTTTAGCCTTGCCGCGCTTCAGAGGGAGCTGCTGGCGTCCGCGGCGGCGGCGGTACGGCCCGGAGGGATCCTGCTCTACTCCACATGCAGCTTGGAGCCGGAGGAGAACGCTGCTCAGGTGGACTGGTTCCTGGGCCGTTTTTCGGAATTTGAGCTAAGCCCCGGCGATGCGCCTCGGCGCTGCTTGGATTCGCGCGGCTGTCTGATGATGGACCCGGGAATCCACGGCTTCGACGGGGCCTTCGCGGCCCGGATGCGAAGGAGGCGCCGCTGACCGCGATGGATCTTGGACGATCAATCCGGCGCCGGAGCGGGCGCGGGAAGAAGAGCGACGGCGGGAGAGCAGCAAGACCCAAGAAAGGTCGAAAGAGGTCGCAAGCGACGCCAAAGGCAGGGCTCGGGCGTTCCAAGCCATTCGCGCGGAAGCGTCCCGTTCTGCGCGGTCTCTTGATTGGAGCCCTGCTTGCGCTGGCCGGCTTCGGCGTGGGAGTTGGCGTCGCCACGCAGCTCGTATTTCCAATGCCGGATCGACCGTCGGATCTCCGTCAAGTGCCCGATCTAAGGGGCTCCGCCGTCTCGGACGCCGAGGCCTTGGTTCAGGCGGTCGGCCTCGAATTGGGTCGTGTGGACGAGGTGCGCCATCCGCTCCATCCGCCGGATCGGATCATCTCCCAGAGTCCGCTCCCAGGCGCGCTTGCCCTGAGCGGCGGACAGGTGCGCGCGACCGTCTCCATCGGCCTCCTCGTTCGCGCTGCGCCGGACGTGCTGGGAATGGCCGGCGGTCCAGCCGCGGCGCTGTTGGAGGGGGCGGGGCTCTTGCCCAGGATTGATACCGTCGATTCTCGGGCGCCGCGCGGAACGGTGCTCGGCATGCAGCCTGCGCCGGGAGAGGCGGTGGGAGTGCCCTCGGAGGTCCTTCTCTCCGTGAGCAGCGGTCCGCCCAGGTACTTGGTTCCCGACCTGGTCGGGTTGAGCGCTGAGGAGGCGCTTGCTCGCTTATCGAACGCAAATCCGCTGGGCGCGGAGTTTTCGCCCAGAATCCAGCGGAGGCTTAGCCTCCGCCACGGCGGGCGGGTCATCCGCCAGACGCCCCCGGCCGGAGATTCCGCCGAGGCGAGCGACCGCGTTGAGATCCTAGTCGGCACGGCGGTCCGCCGCCCGCTTCGCTCGCCAGGGGAGTCGTAGCCCAAGCTCCGTACTCGAGCGGCCCGATGATTGGCCGCAATCGTCCTCGCGAGCTCCGCGTTTTGGAGACGAAGGCTCTGCCTGAGCGCCGGCGGATGGGGATCGATTCTCGCTGTAGAGCTTCGCTGGCAGCGCCATTTGCGACGGAGGCGAATCAAGCTTCGGCGTTCCAAGAAAAAACGGTCCCAAAACGCCATGTAAGGCGCCCAATCGGTCTTGTAGCGTAGGGCGCGCCGGTCGGCGCGCCGCCTCTTCCGCCTACACCGATCATGAAGCGCCAAAGACCTCCGATGCGGGAATCCAGTTCGCGGCAAAGCGCAAGACGCAACAGAAGAAGGGCGCTGGCCGCAGGCGCGCCCCTGGCCTTGACGGCCGTACTGTTCGCGTGGCTTGCGCTGCACGGCGTTCATGGAAGCGCCCGCATCGCTTTGCGCGGGAAGCTGCTCTTGGACGGCGCCTCCTTTATGGGCGCCGAAGAGATGACGCTTCAGCAGAGCCTTTCGGACTGCGGTCCGGCCGCGCTGGCCAACCTCTTGCGCGCGCTCGGTCGCGCGAGGCCGTCGCTCGACTCGCTCAGCGTCTTGGCCGGCACCGACGCAGAGGGAACTTGGGCCAGCGGGCTTGTCGCCGCCGGCGCCGCCGTCGGCGTGGCCTTGGTCTTTGGCCGTCTGAGTCGCGAGGAGCGCAGAGGGGCGAGGCCTCCCTTTATCGCCTGGGTCGACGGAAGCCACTTCGTGACCGTCGTGGACCGCGCGAAAGAGGGTCGCCTTGTGGTGGAAGACCCTCTCGTCGGTCGCTACTCGATCGCCTTCGGGTCATTCGAGGAAAGGTGGGGCGGAGAAGCCCTGCTGCCGGCGCAGCCGCCCCGGAGCCGCGAGGGCTTCGGGGCCAAATCCAACACCAAAGGAATGGAGGAAGGATGATGACATCCAGACGCGTTGTAATTGCTTTTTCGGTTCTCGTGGCGGTCTTCGCAATGCAGACCCAAATGAGCTCGGTGCTTGGCGGGACGGCCACTGATCCGGTTTCGCTCGCCGAGTCGGCGCCGCAGGACGACGTGCGCGGGAAAGGGTGGATGGACGCCCTAATCTGTAGCGGCTGTGTTGTGTCGGGGATCGTGATCGCTCTTGCCGGCTGGCCGGCGATCGTTGCCTCGTCCTCGATTTCGGGGAGCACGTTCGCCGTCGCCGCGTGCGTCGCCGCCTGCGTTTCCGTCTTCACCGGAGAGTAGCCATGATTCGCACGCTAATCAGGCTCCGGGGTCTCCGTCCGGCTGCCGCGTTGGCCGCCATGTTGATGCTCGCCGCGCCGCAAAGTCTCTCGGAATCGGCAAGCGCGGACGCTTCAAGAGTCGAAGCGATCACGACCGAGTCCGCCGCCTTGGACGTGCGGGGGGCGGGTCCCGACCCCGACAAAGTCGCTTGCGTTGTGTGTAGCGCGGCGGTTCTGCTTGCCGGGGGATCGTCGATTCTCGGGCTGATCACGCTCGCCTTCGTGCTCCCGGAAGCCGTCGGGGTATGCGTTGCGGTTTGCATTCGAGCATATGCCTAGCGTCGGACTGAAGAAAAAGGCGTGCGCCGCGGCGGTCTTCCTCGGCGCAACCGCCTTGGCCGTCGTCCCGCTCCTGTTGTTTGGGAGCGGGGCGCGGCCGACCGATCCGACCAGCCACCCAAAGGAGCTTGGCGCGCTGGTCGGCAAGACCCCTGACGGAACGCCTTGGGAGTTGGGTTCTCGGGATGAGACGGGCGCCATCGTCTACGTCGCCCGAAGCTGCCCCTACTGCAAGGCGGAATTACAAAGCTGGGCGCGGCTATGGCGCGACCTTGCGCCGCTTGACCCGTGGGTCGTGATGTCCCCCGACTCTCCCCCGGATCCTGGAAGCTGGATGCCGCCGGAGCTGAAAGGCAGGGTGGTGCACGACCACACCGGGGATATCGCGAGAATGCTGGGCGTGCGGAGCGTGCCCGCGACCTATTGGCTAAGCCAAGGGCGCCGGGTGCGCGCGGTGCGAATCGGACGGCAGAGCGTTGGGCGGATACGCAAAGACGCGGGCGCTGCGCGCGGAGCGCCGAAGTGATGCTAATCTCCGCCGGTCGCCGCGCGCAGGCCGTGATTGCGACGCTTCCCGGACTCGTCTTTCCCGCCCTCCGGACGCTCCGAGAGGAGAAGCCGATCCTCGCCCCGCTTCTCGTCGGCTGGATCTGCTCCGGGGTGACTGCGCGGCTGATGTGGACGCATGTGCGGCAGCTTCCGCAAGATGCCGAAGCGCAAGCGGCGCTGGAAGTTGCGGCTTGGCTCGTCGTCGGCCTCGCGCCCTTGGCGCAGCTGGCGAAAGCGGGGCTGCTCGCGGTCTTCGCGTGGGCGATCGTTTCGTTTTCGTCGGAGGCGCCGCCCCTGCGCGCGCTCCTCTCGATATTTCTTTACGCGCATCTCCTCATTGCGACGGAGGCGCTTCTGGCGGGCGTTGCGCTCAGCTTTGTCGCGCTGGTCTCGGGGCCGCTCGCTCCAGAGTCCGTCCTGACGTCGTTCAACGCGGGCGCGCTGCTGGGCATGGAATCGGGGCCGCTGGCCGCCGCTCTTTCCGTGGCGTCCCCGGGCCACGCGGCGTGGCTTTGGTTTGTGGCGCGGGCCCTTGAAAGCGGGGCCGGAGTCAGCCGCGGCGTCTCCCGGGGCATCGCCCTGACTCTTTGGCTGGGAGTTGCGGCGGCCTCCGCGCTGCGCGTGGCTGCCGCGGCGTAGCGTAACTTCGGCAAGCGCGGCAGAGAGATCCGTGCGGCGCCACACTCGAGAACAGAGAAGCGAATCATCGAATTAGCGAAGCTGGATCGACTGCGGGTGACGTATCCGGGCTTCCAACTGGGGCCCGTGACTATGGCGTTCCCACAGGGAGAGCGCATTGGAGTCGTCGGGGAAAACGGCGCTGGAAAGAGCACTCTGCTCAAGGCGCTCGCCGGAAGGCTCCACGGCTACGAAGGCGACATTTGGCTTCGAGGCGAGCTCCTGCGATCAAGGCTCCCGGCCGCTCGGGCAGAGATCGGGTTCCTGCCGGAGAAGCTCTTGGGATGGCAGTGGATGACCGTCCGGGAGCACTTGGACTTTCTGTCCTCCGTCTACCCCGGCTGGGATCAGGGGTACGCGGAGGAGCTGCTGGAGCGCCTTGAGCTAGCCGGGCGCTTCTCCCTTGGCGCCTTGTCCAAGGGGATGGCGGTAAAGCTCTCCTTCGTCGCTGCCGAAGCGTATCGCCCCAAGCTCCTCCTGCTGGACGAGCCGACCTCGGGCGTCGATCCGGTGATGCGCCGTCAGCTGATCGCGCTGATTCGGGAGCGCGTTCCCAAGGGAGGCGACCGGTCGGTGCTCTTCTCCACTCATATTCTGGAGGATGTCGAAGAGGCCGCCGAACGACTCGTCGTGCTCCGGTCGGGCCGGATTGCCGGAGACGTCAATCTCATGGAGCTGAAGAAAAGGCATCCGGGAACGCGACTCTCGGCCCAGCTTCACGAACTACTTTCGGAGGGGTCGTCCGATGATCGGTAAGGGCCTGGTCGCGCGGATGGCGCAGATTGAGCTGCGCCAACGCAGGCGTCAGCTTCTCGCTCACGGCGTCTGCATGGCGGGGGTTCTCGCGTGGCGGCTGTTCGCGGGGCCGCACGAAATGCAGACGGCCTTCGTGGCCGCGATCTGCTTGGCGCTTCCCGCGTCCTTCGTCGCGGCCCAGGTAGGGGCTAGACTCGACGGCACTTTAGAATTCTTGACGGCTCTCCCGACGCCCCCGTCACACCTCTTGGCGTCACGCCTCATCGTCCTTGCGGCGGCGTCTGCGCCCGCCGCCGTCTACGCGGCGGCTCTCCTCGTCTTCTATGTCGGTCCTTTGCCGGCGTGGGCGATTGCCCTTGTCGCGCTCGCGACCTTTGTCGCGCTCTTTTCCTTCTCTTCGGCGGGCCTGCTGGCGGTGTTGCTAATCGATCTGGAGAAGCTGGTTGCCTACGGCCCGATTGCCGGACTGGCGCCGCTCTTGCTCCTGGTCCTCCTGCCGGACTCGGCTGCGAATGCCCTCTCGGAGCTTGGTCGCCGGCTCCTGGAGTCGCCCGCGCTGCTTGCGGTCGCGGGGTGCGCCCTGCTTGCCGGGTCGGCCTTCGCCGGCTGGGCGGGCTGGAGGGTCGCGGAGCGCGCCTTGGGGCGCTACCAAGCGGCGCCGGTCAAGGCCGGCGGGCGGGTGGAGCGGATTCTGAAGCGCGTGCAGTCGAGATAGCGCGCGCGGCGGGTCTCTTGGAAAGGAGGCCGGGAAGCGCGCCCAACGCGGCCGCCGTCGCCGCCGCCACTCCGGCAATGATCGCAAAGCCGAACCGGCGCGTCGGCGGGAAGTCGGAGAGCGCGAAGAGCCCGAAGCCTCCGCAGAGGATTGCGGCTGTGGTCAGGACGGGACGGGCCAATGCGTCTCGAGCGGCTCTCCACGCGGCTTTCCCGGGACTTCCCAGCGTTCGCGCCCGGTATGCCAGGTGGAGCATCGCGTCCACTCCGATTGCCGGAGCGAGCATCGCGGCGGGGGAGCTGACGATGTCCAGCGGTATGCTCAGGGCTCCAAATGCGCCAAGCGTCGCGACGGGCGCGAGCGCGAGACAGAGCAGAACGGTCGCCGCCGCGCGGAGAGAGCCCGACACCATCCAGGCGACCGGAAGGAGCAGGGCGAAGAGCCCTAGAAGGCCGGTGCGCAGACTCTCCCGGAGCAGCTCGCCGAGCTGTCCCTGCAGTTCGTACATGCCTCCCCGCGCCCGAACTCGCAGTCCGAAATCGGAGGCCGTCGCTTGGAGCCGATCAATCGTCTCCGCCCGAGACCCCTCGCGAGCTCCCTCGCGCATCAGGATCGAAAAGAGCGCTTCGCGCCGGTCTTCGCGAACGTATCCCCGTCCCGCGCCGCCCAGCTCCTCCCGCTCCATGAGACTCACGAGAAGGGGCAGGGGAAGGAGTCCCGCGAGCGGAAGCTCCCTGGCGTGCGCGATGATCGGCGCGGGAGAGGTCACGACTCCGGTCTCGGCGTCCGCCTCAAGCGCCTCTTGGAGCGCCCACAGCTTCTCGTAGCTCGCGGGGCTGTCCAGCCGTTCGCGGGCGGAGTCCTCCACCGCGAAGAAGAGGGAGCTGCTCCCGTGGCGGGCGTCGATCGCCCGGAGGCCGGGATGAACGGCGCCGCGGGGATCGAAGTAGCGGAGCAGCGAAGGGTCGGTGTCCAAGCGCGAAATAGAGGCGGCAAGGAAGAGGGCGGCTCCGGCGAATAGGACCAATGCTGCGGCGCGGCTTGTCCGCCGCAGCCAAACCGGCAGGGCGCGAAGCGCCTCGCGCGCCCGCAGGAGCAGGCCGGGCATGCGGCGCGGCTTTTCGATCTGCGGTCCGGTCGCCGATCTTCCCGCAATCGTCAGCCAGGCGGGAAGCGCCAAGTATGCGGCGAGAAAGGCGACCGCCGTCCCTACGGCGCCCGCGCTTCCGAGCTCCCGCAGGGGTTTGGCCGAAGCCAGATGGAGGCTGGAAAACCCCAGCAGCGTCGTGGCCGCGCACCAAGCGGACGGTCTGATCGTGCGCAAGACCGCGCGCCGCGTCCGAGCTAAAGGGTCGGTCCCAGGGTCCGCGCGCCAATTGGCCGTGATGAACACGGTATGCGAAAGCGTGAGGACGAAGACGATGGCGACGATGTTCGCGGTGAGGAGACTCAGTCCGCCCCCGCTCCACGCGATCACGAGCACCGAGATCGCCGAAGCCGCAAGGCAGCTCGCGAGAGCGCCGGCGACGAGCCAACCGTTTCGGTAGACGAACAGCGCGATCAGTCCGAAGGCGAGCAGGCTCGCCAAGCTGAATGTGATCAGGTCGCGGGAGAGGCTTCGGCGGATCAGCTCGACGACCAAGGTCGCGCCGGAGGCGAGCACGACGCTCCCTTCCCCGGAGCGCGCCCGGGCAAGCTGGAGAATGCCGTCGGTCAGGGCGCTCGGGTCTGCGCCCTCACGGGCCTGGACGAGGATTGATGTGGAGCTGTCGCCCGCGCTCTGGAAGATGCGGCTCCACAGCGGACTCTCTCTTCGCTCCGACGCGATGGAGCGCGCATCCTCAACCTGCGCCAGCGCCTCGAGGGCGCGCTCCAAGGAGGCCGTCTCTTGGAGAAGGCGTTCGCCGCTGGGCTCATCCAGCCGCAGCCGCAGCACGATCTGGTCGCCGGACGGGTAGCGCTCGCGAATTTCCCGAAGCTCCTCCAGCTGCGGATCGTCGGGCGCAAAGAAAAAGTCCTCTTCGACGGAGGCGCGGGGATCGACCAGAAGGAAGACGCCCGCGAGGAGCGCGAGAAGGAGAGCGATTGTGGCCGCGGGGTAGAGCCGATGCGCTGGCGGCATCTTCAGGAGGCTCGCTTCCAACGTCTCTCTTCAGTCTCTTCGGATGGGGCTTGCGCGCCGGGCGCGGCGAGCAATTCCACTTCCGTGCAATGGTCGTGATGTGCGAACTTCATTTTGCGCCTTTGCCAAATTGAAGCGGCGTCCTTGCGAAATTGAACGCGCCCCGATCCGTTGGATCTCAAGCGAGGTGGGAATTTGCGCAGTCTCTTAATACTGATACCGCTGTTTGCGACGGTTGCGGTCGCCGAGGCTCAGGAGGCGGAGGTGGAAGCCGCGATCCGGGATCACCTCTCGGCTCTGCTCCAAGGCGACTTCGAGCGTTTGGGCGAGCACTACGACGCAAACGTTCGTGGCTTCTTCCTGGGAGGGGCTGCGCTGCAAAAGGGGATGGGCGTTCAAGCGCTGCAGCTGGCGCGCGACGCCGGCATGAGCATTTCGCTGGAGCTGCGGAATCTGGATGTCAGAGTCGACGGAGACGTGGCTTCGTCCGTGGGGTATGTGGACGGGATGATCGCGATTGCGGGAACGGAGACGATAGAAGGCACGTGGCGGTACTCCGAAGTGAGGGTTCGCCTTGATGGACGCTGGAAGGTGATCCAGTATCATTTTTCCCGCTTCGGCTCCGGCGCGCCGGGCTTGGGCGGGCCGACTTCGGCCCGAGAGGCGGGCGAGGGCGCATCGGAAATCACTACATGGAAAGGACGCCTATGATCGACGCCGCAGGCGACACGCTGCGCAACCTTCTGCGCGAGCCGTCGTTCGACCTGGGGTGGAAGCTGATCCACCGATTCTCGGTGCTGGACCGGCGTTCGGGTTCGCTGCAAGAGCGCACCGCCGGCCAGTTCATCATTTCTCGCCTGAAGCACCTCAACCTGCCCCATACCGTCCACGAGCCGGATCTCTTCGTGTCGGTTCCGGTCAAGGCCTCGGTGGGCTTGGTGGGGGAGCGGGGCGCGCGCATCCAAGGCAAGCCGCCCTCCTTTTCGGCGTCCACTCCCGCCAGGGGACTCAGCGCGGAAGCTGTGCACGTGCCCGCGAAGGCGAAGGCGGAAAACGGCGACATCTTCTCTCCGGTCGTTGGGTCCGCGCCCGCCGACGTGGCGGGCAAGGTTGTGATCACGGAGGGGATGCCGATGCCCAGCTCCGTCAAGATGTTTGAGGAGGCCGGGGCCGTCGGACAGGTGTACATCAACCCGGGAGCCTACAGCCACTACGGCATTTGCACGCCGATCTGGGGCACGCCGTCGCGCGACCAGCTCTCGCAGCGTCCCAGGACTCCCGTCGTTGCGGTTTCCCGCATGGACGGGACGGCGCTTCTGGAAGGGATCGAAGGAAAAAAGGCTCCCCGGATCAATATTCATGCGGAGCTGCGCGAGAAGTGGTGCCCCTGCCTCGTTCCGGTCGCGCACATCGACGGCGAGAGCGACGACTTCCTGCTCGTCCACGGCCACTACGACTCTTGGGATATCGGCATCGGCGACAACGCCGTGGGGTGCGCGATGCTCCTGGAGCTCGCGAGGCTCTTTCACGGCGCCCGCGGGGAGCTTCGTCGTTCGCTGCGCATCGCGTGGTGGCCCGGCCACTCCACGGGCCGCTATGCCGGATCGACGTGGTATGCGGACGAGTTCGCCTTGGAGATTGACCGCCGGTGCATCGGCGCCGTCAACATCGACTCGCCGGGCTGCTGGAAGGCAACGGCCTATGAATCGGTGCCTTGGATGAGCGAGGCGGACGACGTGTGCCGGAGCGCGATCCGCGTGGTTTCGGATGAGGAGCCCGGCCGAGAGCGCCCCCCTAGGGCCGGCGACTACTCCTTCAACCAGCTGGGCGTGACGTCGTTTTTCATGCTCCTCTCCAACATCCCCCGCGAGGAGCGCGAGCGCCTGGGGTATTACGAAGTCGGCGGCTGCGGGGGCAACATCAAGTGGCACACCGAACACGACGACATCAGCGTGGCGGACAATGAGAATCTGATCCGGGATCTCAAGGTCTACGTCGCCGCGATCTGGCGCATGCTGAGCGAGCCCGTTCTGCCGCTGGACTACCGGCGCGCCTTGGAGGAGCTCGTCTCGGCGTTTGCGAAGATTGCGGGGGCAGCCGCCGACAAGAAGGTCAAGTTCGATGTTTCGGGGGTCCGCAAGTCGCTGGAGGCGCTCCGAAGGACGCTGAACAAGTTCTACGAGGCGGTGGAGGCGGGCCGCATCGAAGAGGCGGATGCGAACGAGGCGATGAAGCGTACGGCGCGCGCCCTAGTTCCATTGGGCTACGCAAAGGGGGATAAATTCAGACACGATCCGGCGATTCCCATGGGCGTCTTCCCTAGGCTCCAGCCGATCAGGGAGTTTCCGGCGCTGCAGGATGCGGACGCATTCGAATACCCGTTCCTTCGTACCCAGATGCGCAGAGAGTGCAATCATGTCGTCTTCGTCTTGGACGGCGCGTCCAAGATGCTGAAGAACGCGATGAAGAAAAAGAAGAAAGCTTGACCGGCCAAGATCGCGAAGACGCGGCCGGCGGCGACCTGCTTCAGGGCGGGCGGGATTCGCCCGGACTAAACGATCCGGGGGCGCGCAAGCTTGACGCATTGACCCGTTCGGTGCACGATTCTTAACCTGACCAGGCGGCCCAGGCATACGTTGCCTAGGGACCGCGGCAAAGCGGCCCGGACCGGGCCGCGACCCCACTCTGCTGAGGCCTAAGCATGAATGCAAGAATGATTGGCGGCGCGGCGTTTCTCGCGCTCTTGGCAAGCGCGCCCCTCGAGGCGACCGCGCAACCTCCCGGAGGATTCGGGGGCTCTGTTTTTGTGGGCGGCGAGCGCATGTTCGTCGCCGACGCCCGCCACGGCGATGCGGGCGCGGTCTTCGTCTACCGCTGGGACGGAGGCGAATGGGTGGATGTCCAGACGATCGAGAATCCCGACTCGGAGGCTCCGGGCTTCGGCGCGGCGATGGCAATGGCGGGAAATCTTCTCGCCATTTCCGCGATGAGCCAGGGCCCGGAGGGAGCAAGCGCCAAGGTCCACCTCTACCGGCGAGGACCGGACGGGGACTGGTCTTACGAAAGCGAACTGGAGCCGGAGGGACCGTCGGCCGGAGCAATGCCCGGCTTTGCGCTCGCTGCCGACGGGGATGTTCTCGCGACGACCGCGATGGATCCGGAAACTCGCACGCTAAAGGTCATGGTCTTTCGCCGCCTGGAGAGCGGTTGGGAGACGGAAGCGGTCTTTGAGGATCCCGAAGAAGCCGCCGCCCGCCCGACCTTTGGCGATGGGCTCGCATGGGCGGACGGCGCGCTCGCGGCGTCCGCGCCCGGCGCGGACTCGGCCACCGGCGCGGTGCACGTCTTCGAGCGCGCGGACGACGGCTCCTGGTCGCTGGCCCGAAGCTTCAGCGGTCGTGAAGTGGGCGGCCATGCTCTGGGCGTTTCCCTCGCGTCGTACGACGGGGGCTTCGCCGCGGCGACCTTTCCCCTTCTGACCCTCGCCATGAGCGGCAGGTCCGACTACGAAGCGGCCGATCCCTCCGAGGTGGTGATCTTCCGGCGGTCGGAGGCGGGAGAGTGGGACGCGGGGGAGTCCCTAGCGCCATTCGACGGGAGAACGCTGGATCAATTCGGGGCCTCTCTCGCGAGCGACGGCGAAGTGCTTCTGGTTGGATCTCCGGGGGCCTCCGAAGGGACGGGGGCGATCTACGCCTTCACGCCGGACGGGTCCGGCGGCTGGGCATCCGCGGTCAAGCTGCCGAAGCCCGACATTGATTCCCGGGGAGGGCAGGGCGCCTCCGTGGCCGCGGGAGACGGAATCGTCGTCGCGGGGCTTCCGGGCGCGGACTTCGGACTGGGCCGCGTCCAGCTTCTTCGCCGCGAGGGCGGCGGATTTGTGGACGATGGCACCGTATTCGGCGATGCGGGCTCCGAATACGAAGCCGTGCGCGGGGGAGAGCTGGAGTGTGCCTCCGGTGAGGCGAGCGTCTTCGGTTGTTCCGATGTGGACCTGGTGGCGTTCGTTCCCTTAAGCGAGCTGGGAGGCGCCCGCGGCGCCCGCGTGAATGACATTTGGGGGTGGACCGACCCGGAGAGCGGCAAGGAATACGCGATTGTGGGCCGCTCCGAGGGCACCAGCTTCTTGGACATTTCCAGCCCCGACAATCCCGTGCTGGTGGGCAATCTGCCGAAGCCAGAGTGGGCGCCGGGCTCCACGTGGCGCGACATGAAGGTCTATCGCGATCACGTCTACATCGTGTCCGACGGGGCCGCGAACCACGGGATGCAGGTCTTCGACATGACCCGCCTTCGGGATTTCGCCGGCGAGCCGCTGCAGCTGGACTCTGACGCGCACTACGACGAGATCGCGAGCGCGCACAACATTGTGATCAACGAAGAGACCGGATACGCCTACGCCGTGGGAGCGAGTTCAGGAGGCGAGACCTGCGGCGGCGGCCTTCACATGATTGACATTCGCGAGCCCAAGAACCCCGTCTTCGCAGGCTGTTTCGCGCACGAAGCCACGGGTCGCCGCGGCACCGGCTACTCCCACGACGCCCAGTGCGTCGTCTACCACGGGCCGGACGAGGACTATACGGGTCGCGAAATCTGCATCGGCTCAAACGAGTTGCAGATCAGCATCGCCGACGTGACCGACAAAGAGGCGCCGGTCGCGATCTCGACGGGCGCCTACCCGAACGAAGCCTACGCGCACCAAGGCTGGCTGACCGAGGACCACAGCTACTTCTTTTCCAACGACGAGCTGGACGAGGTGCAGGGGAAGGTCTCCAACACGCGCACGCTGATCTGGGACCTTCGCGATCTGGACGAGCCGATCCTAGTCAAGGAGTATCTCTCGGACAACCGCTCTTCGGACCACAACCTCTACATCCGCGGCGACCTGATGTACCAGTCCAACTACAACAGCGGACTGCGCATCCTGGACATTTCCGACGTGGAGAATCCGTCCGAGGTCGCGTACTTCGACACGGTGCCCGGAGAAGACACGCCGTCGATGGACGGCTCCTGGAGCAACTACCCCTTCTTCGCGTCCGGCGTCATCGTGGTGACCTCTGGACGCCAGGGACTCTTCGTGGTGCGCAAGCGGGACCGCGTTCCGGTGTCGTGATCGGGGCGGCTCTTCGGGCGCGGGCCCTTGCCTGGGCGATCGCGCCGATATGGGTTGCGGTTCTCCCTGCCCCCCGGCTAAGCGCGCAGGAGGGCCCGCGGCTCTACGTCGCAAATCAGGGGTCCGCGTCCGTCTCGGTGATTGACGCGGAGAGCGGTCGCGTGCTGGATACGGTGGATCTGCAGGCCCTTGGCTTCGATGCGAATTGCAGGCCGCACGACACCGACACGGATCCCGACGGACGGCACTGGTACGTCTCTCTCATCGGGGGCGGACACGTGCTCAAATTTGATCGCGAGAACCGGTTGGTGGCCCGCGCGCCCTTCGAGACGCCTGGGTTGCTGGCGATGGACGGGGAGTCCCCTCTGTTTGTCGGACGGTCGATGATGGCCGTCGATCCGCCGCGTCGAATCGGATTGATCGACCGAAGTTCGATGGAGATCGAGGAGCTGGACGTCATCTTTCCAAGGCCTCATGCGCTCGCGCTGAATGGGGCCGCCGGGCGCGTCTACGCGGCTTCCCTGGCGGAGAATCGGGTCGCTGCGCTGGATGTCGACACCGAAGATCTGAGCCTTCTGGACGTGAAGGGGAGCCCGCACGCATTCGTGCACTTCGCGCTCTCGCCGGACCGGAGCCGACTGGTCGCGACGGCGCAGCTGACCGGTCGCCTGATGGTCTTCGACGCGCGCTCCCCCGAGCTCAAGCTGGAGAAGGAGATCGATGTCGGACGACAGCCCTGGCACCCGGTCTTCGCGCCGGACGGCGAGCGGGTGTACTTCGGTCTCTTGGAGGAGGACGCGGTGGTGGCGGTGGAGACGCGCGGCTGGACCGTCCAGAGCCGCCTCTCCGCGCCCGGGATCGCGCAGCCCCACGGCGCGGCAATTTCAGAGGACGGGCGCTACTTGTTTGTCTCCAATCGCAATTTGGAGGGCGCGTACAAGCCGTCCGATCCAGAGCTGGACCCGACGCAGGTCGGCACGGTCGTACAGATCGACACGGAGACCTTCGAAGTCATGCGGACGATTGAGGTGGGCGCCTATCCCGCGGGGATATCCTTGGGGGCGGGGCGTTAACGGGCCTGGATGATTCGCTCCTGCGTTCCGGGGACATGCATCGTCGTCGCGCTCGCGGGATTGGGCTGCGGCGGCTACGCGCAGACGCCGGACGGGGCCTTCTCTCCGGCGGAGGTTCGCTGGACCCGGGCCGTCTACGGCGCCACGGTTCTGGATGAAGCGGGAAGGGAGATCGCGCATCCGTTCCTAGGCGGCTTCAACCTCCCCCGGCCCCAGCTTGCGGACGCCGACGGAGACGGAGACTTGGACCTCTTCGTGCAGGAGGTTGCCGGGAAGGTGATGTACTTCGAGAACGCGGACGGGTCGGGCACGCCGGAAGGGTACCGGTGGCGATCGGATTTCTTCGCGGGGCTGGATGTCGGAGAGTGGTATCGGTTTGTCGACGTAGACCTGGATGGGGACTTGGATCTGCTCGCGGAGGAGCCCTACAGCCACATCCGCTTCTATCGCAACGACGCGGACGCGGCGCAGCGCTACGTCCTTGCGGCGGATACGCTGCGCGATGTCTCGGGCGAGCCGATCTTCTCGGACCGCCAGAACATCCCCAACGCCGCCGACATCGACTGCGACGGCAACCTGGATCTATTGATCGGTCGGCTGACGGGGACAATCAGCAGATACGAGGCGGGGACGCTGGACGAGGCGGCAGCGCCGCGCTTTCGCCACGTGACGGACTCCTTCGAGGGAATCGAGATCGTCGCCGCCTTCCAAGGGAGCCTTCACGGCGCAAACACAATGGCCCTGGGAGACGTCGACCAGGACGGCGACGCGGACCTCTTTTGGGGCGACTTCTTCGAGGCGGGACTGCTGTTTATCGAAAACACCGGCTCGTGCGAGACGCTCCGAATGCGGGGCGGGCCGCGTCCCTTCCCCTTGGACGATCCAATCGCGACCTCCGGGTACAACGCCCCGGCGCTGGGCGATGTCGATGGAGACGGCGACATGGATCTCGTGATGGGCGTCCTCGGCGGGGCGTTCGACCCCAAGCGCACCGCGGTAGAGAACCTCTACCTCATTCGGCAGGAGGGGCGCGGCGACTTCAGGGTGGCGACGCGCCGTCTGATCTCGATGATCGACGTAGGCGACGAATCGCTGCCGGTCTTCCACGACGTGGACGGCGACGGCGACCACGACTTGCTCCTCGCCAACAAGATCGAAACGGATCGCAACGACACGGGAAGGGTGCGGCTCTTCGAGAACGTGAGCTCGCCGGGCGCGCCGCGATACGAAGGACGGGGCGTCTTGGACGTCTTTCCGGACGGCTTTCACCCCGCGCCCGCCTTCGGGGACCTGGACGGCGATGGGATGGACGAGCTCGTCATGGGGGGCTGGGAAGACGAAATCGCGCTGTACGAGAGCTTCGGGGACGGCTTCGACTGGCGGCTTGCGGATTCCGCCTGGGTCAAGCTCACGCGCGGTCGAAACGCCGTGCCCGCGCTGGGCGACGTCGACTCCGACGGGGACTTGGATCTGTTCGTAGGCGAGGCCTCCGGCACGCTGAACTACTACCGAAATGACGGAAACGGGAGCGCGCCTCGCTTTGTCTTGGTCTCTGATCGCTTGGGGGAGATCGATGTCGGAAGACGAAGCGCGCCTGCGCTTCGAGACATGGATGGAGACGGCGATCTCGATCTGGTCGTGGGCTCGGAGCTCGAAGGCATCCAGCTTTTCATGAACGAAGGCGTTCGGGAGGGCGCGCCCGTCTTCTCGGCGCCCTCGCCGCTGCCGGTGGTGGCGCCGGCGCTATCGACGCCTGCATTTTCCGACATAGACGGAGACGGCGTGATGGACCTTGCCATTGGCGGCAGAGGAGGAGGCCTCGCGATCTTCCTCGCGAAAACCGGGAACGAATGACTGTGGTTGACGTCACCGGAATCGAAGCGGTGATCGACAGCGCCGCGCGCAGGGACGAAGGGCGGCTCAAGACGTACCTGCGGGACCGCCTCCCGAAGCAGCCCACGGACGAAGAGCTTGAAGAGGCCTGCACGACCGCGATGGAGTGCATTCAGCTGGTTCCGACGGTCCTGAAGAGCGTGAGTTTGGCGGGCAAGGAGAAGGGCCTCTCCACTTCGGTGGAGCCCCTCCTGCAGTACGTCGTGACCTACTTCGTGGCGCCGATCGACCTCATTCCCGAAATGACCCAGGGACTGGCGGGGCTGCTGGACGACACGTACCTCGCCCTAAAGCTCGTCCACAGCTTGAATCAGACCGAAGAGCCCCTGGAGGATGCGAACTACGAGCTGCCGCTGGCCTTTCTCGAGTCGTTGATCGGCTCCAAAGTCGCGCAGAGCCTGGACAACTACACTTGGGAAGCCCTGAAGGAAATCGCCTATCAGGCGGGTAGTCATCATACGGGGGCTGAAGTTCGGGCGTGATGCCCCGTAGTCTTATCGCGCGTCCGCCGCGCGCGGGCGCGCTCCATCCCCCTGCGAAAACGAATCGAGGAGAATACGATGATCGCCGAGCTTGCGGTAGTTGGCGCGTCTCTGGCGGGCCATGTGGGCGTGAAGCGCTTCGTGCGCAACCGACTGAAGTACACGCGCTGGGTCGACCATCCGAAGCCGCTGATCGGCATCGGGGTGGGCGCCGCGACGGCGGTGGGGGTCGCGGCGCTCCCACTCGTGACGTTTTTCTGGGGCGGCGCGCTGATCGGCCTGGGCGTCGGGACCGGGGCCGCGCTGGGGGCCAAGGAGGCGAACCGGAGGCGCTAGGTCGAGATCTCTCGAGGGCGGAGGGCGAGCGTTGACCCCCTCTGTCCGCCGGGAGCGTTCCAAGACCGCAACATCGCCCCCAACGCGCGGAGAGAGCGGGAACGTCCGGGCTTGGGTCCTGTACGACTTCGCCAACTCAGTCTTCCCCGCGGTCATGACGACGGCGATGTTTCCGGTCTTCTTCAAGGGCTTGGTCGGAGGCGATGCGGGGGAGGGCGACGCGCTTTGGGGAAGGGCTGTGTCGCTCTCGGCGCTGATCGTCGCGGCGACGGCGCCCGTGCTGGGCGCGATTTCGGACCGTTGCGGGGGCCGGAAGCTCCTGATGTCGTCCTACGTGCTCCTTGCGGTGTGCTCGGTCGGACTCCTTTGGCAGCTGGAGGCGATCCAGGGCTGGACGGGACTCTCGGCGGTTTGGGTCGCCTTTGCGCTCTTCGTGCTTTCCAACGTGGGGTATGAGAGCGCAAACGTCTTCTACAACGCGTACCTGCCGGATATCGCGCCGCCCGAGCGGCAAGGCCGCGTCTCGGCGTGGGGCTTTGGCTTGGGGTACTTGGGCTCCGCGCTGGGGCTTCTCGGGGGGCTCGTGCTCTTTCAGCTCCTGAATCGACCCATTGAGGAGGTCTGGCTCTTTACCGCCGCGTTCTTCCTAGTGCTCTCAATCCCTGCGTTGAAGGGCCTTCCCCGAACGCGGTCGACCGGGATCGGCTGGGGCCAAGCGGCCAGGACGGCCCCCGGACAGCTCATTCGAACGATCAAGAAGATCTGGAGGCTGCGCAGCCTGCGACGCTTCCTGGGCGCTTACTTCTTCTTTATCGACGGGGTTCTCACCATTATCGCCATGGCGGCGATCGTGGCCGTCGAGACCTTCGGGTTTAGTCAAGAAGGAGTAATCATGCTCTTCTTCGTGGTTCAGTTCTCGGCGCTTGTCGGCGCGTTCCTCGCAGCGAAGCCCACCGATCTGTGGGGACCAAAGCCCATCCTGCTCCTCACCAACCTTCTCTGGATCGCGATGTGCGTCCTGACCTTCTTCGCGCAGAGCAGAATTCAGTTTACCCTCCTTGCGGTGGCCGGCGGCTTGGGGCTGGGGGGCGTGCAGTCGGCGAGCCGCGCGCTGATGGCGAGGCTCGTTCCGAAGGGCCAGGAGGAGGAGATGTTCGGCTTCTACGCCCTCTGCGGGAAGTCCTCGTCGATTTTGGGTCCTCTGATCTTCGGGCAGATCGTACTCTTGTCGGACGGCAACCAGAGGCCGGCGTTTCTCTTTGTGGCGTTGCTATTCGTCGTGGGCATCCTCTTGCTCCAGGGCGTGAAGCAGGGCGCGACGCTGCGCGCAAACGCGCTGAATCAATCAACTGCGCCCTGAAGGACACGGGCGCGATCGGAGACGAATGTTAAGCCAGACGGAGACGCGACGCGCCGTTCGGGAGCGTTACGCAAGGCTCGCGAAGGAGAGGAAGTCGGGATCTGCGTGCTGCTCCTCCGATGCGGCGCAGCGAGAGAAGCCGGCCGGCGAGAATGGATGCGGCCCCGCGATGAGCCTGCGCGTCGGCTACGACAGAGAGGAGCTTGCGACCCTCCCCGGCGAGGCCGACCTCGGGCTGGGCTGCGGCAATCCGGTTGCGCTCGCTTCGCTCAGGCCGGGCGAGACGGTGCTGGATCTTGGATCGGGAGCTGGAATCGACTGCTTTCTCGCGTCGCGCCGCGTCGGCGATCAAGGAAGGGTCATCGGCGTCGACATGACGCCGGAGATGATTGAGCGGGCGCGCGCGTTGGCGAGGAAGAACGGCTACGAGAACACGGAGTTTCGTCTGGGCGAGATCGAGGCGCTGCCGGTCGCGGACGATGTCGTCGACATCGTGATCTCCAACTGCGTGCTCAACCTTTCCTCCGATCGGCGCAGAGCGCTCGCGGAGGCGCGCCGCGTCCTGAAGCCGGGCGGTCGCATCCTGATCTCGGACCTGGTCTCGGAATCCGCGCCGCCCGACTTCGTCTTGCGCTCTCCCGGCGCCTTCGTGGGCTGTCTTCCCGTTCAGCGGAGCCAATATGAGCGGGAAGCGCGCGATGCGGGTCTCGTCAATGTCAAGGTGGAGATGGGCGCGCGGTACCCTGCGGATGCGATCCTGGGAGATCCCCAGGTGGCTGCAGCCATCCGCGAGGCTCCGGCGCGGGCCGCTCAAGCGAAGCGCTTTGCCGCCGGGATCCGCAAGGGTACGATTCGGGCGCAAAAGGCTGAAGCGGCGTAGAGCTCAGGCGGAACGCCAAACCCATGAGGCGCCGCAAGTTCGGAAGCTGATTCTCAAGAGCTGATTTTCAAGATGGCGGCCGCGGGGCGGGCTGCGGGCGCGGGCGCGAGATCATTCCCGATTAGGACGCCGGGGACGGCTCTTTGGTCTCTGGAGCCCAGGGAAGCGCCTGATTTTGACGCACGCTCGGTCGCCGCTTCGAGCACGGCCAAGGGAGCCTGATCGCCGCAGGCGCGGCGTGATCCGTGTACCCAAGGGATGTCCAGCGTCCCCTTGCGCGTTCGCGCATCTCGCTCAAGCTGCTTTGCGCGCCCCGACCGCTTCAGCCCGTTTCCGCCGGACCACACCCCCGGCTGCGCAAGGCGCCCGGGGATGGAGTACCTTTTTGCGTCGGAGCGTCGCTGCTTCGACCGGCGAAACCAACTCTCCAACGACGTCACGCTTCATGAAGATCGTCTCCCGTTTGACCCTAGTCGGCGCCCTCCTTTTCCCTCTGCCGGCGAGCGCGAACGCCGCGGCTCTACAAGAGTCCTACGCGCAAAGTCGCGCGGGTCTCTTCGACGCGCTTGAGTACCGGTACGTCGGTCCGTCCAGGGGCGGTCGCGTCACTGCGGTAGCCGGCCACCGGGAGCAGCTTTCCACCTTCTACATGGGCGCGACGGGAGGCGGCGTCTGGAAGACGACCGACTACGGGTCCACCTGGCGAAATATCTCGGACGGGTACTTCGCCACCGGCTCGATCGGCGCGATTCGAGTGGCCGAGTCCAACCCGGATATCGTATACGTATCGACGGGCTCCGACGGGTTGCGCAGCAACGTGATCGTGGGCAAAGGCGTCTATCGCTCCCTGGACGGGGGCGAGAGCTGGACGCGCGTAGGGCTGGAAGACGCCGGCAACTCGGGCGCGATTCTGATTCATCCAGAGGATCCGGATCTGGTCTATGTCGCTCAGATCGGCAATCCCTTCGCGCCGAATCCCGAGCGGGGCGTGTATCGGAGCCGAGACGGAGGGGCGAGCTGGGAGCTCGTGCTCTTCGTTTCCGACAGCACGGGCGCAGTGGATCTGGAGTTTGCGCCGGACGATCCGGAGACGATCTACGCGAGCATGTGGCGTGCGGAGCGCAAGCCGTGGACGATCATCTCCGGCGGTCTAGAGGGCGGCGTCTACCGTTCGGTCGACGGGGGAGACAGCTGGGAGCAGGCGACCGATGGACTGCCAACGGGACTTAGGGGCAAGTCCGACCTCGCGGTGAGCCCCGCCGACCCGGACAGGGTCTACGTGCTCATTGAGGCGCCGGGGGACCAAGGAGGAGTCTATCGCTCCGACGACCGCGGGAGAAGTTGGCGCCATGTCACGGACTTCGGTCCGATCCGCACCCGCGCCTTCTACTACACGAATCTGGAGGCGCATCCCGCCGACCCGGACATCCTGTGGGGGATGACCGAGGGGCACTGGATGTCGGAGGATGGCGGGCGGAGCTGGACGCCGCGCCGCACGCCGCACGGGGACAACCACGACATGTGGATCAACCCGGACCACCCGAACATCCTGATCCAATCCAATGACGGGGGCGCAAACGTTTCCTTGGACGGGGGCGAGACGTGGTCCACCCAGTACAACCAGCCTACGGCGGAGCTCTACCAGGTCGACGTATCGGACGACTTCCCCTTCCGGCTGTACGCTGGACAGCAGGACAATTCCACGATCTCGGTGCCGTCTCTTCCCGAGCGCTCGGAGCCCGGAGGGGCCATCTCCGCCTGGGAGGCGCACGGCGGGTGCGAGACCGGGCCCGTAGTGCCCAAGCCGGGAGATCCCGACATCGTCTACGCAAACTGCAAGGGCAGATTCGGGCTCTACAACCGCAGGACGGGCCAAGAGCAGCAGTACTACGTGGGCTTCGGCAACCTCTATGGGCACAACCCCAGGGATCTGGAGTTTCGCTTCCAGAGGGTCGTTCCCGTGCATGTCTCGCCGCACGACCCGGACCGCGTCTATCACGGCTCCCAGTTTGTGCACGTGACGGACAACGGCGGACAGACGTGGCGTACGATCTCGGGGGATCTGACGGCCTTTACGCCCGAGACCCAAGTCATTTCGGGGGCGCCGATCACGATCGACGTCACGGGAGAGGAGCACTTTTCCGTGCTCTACGACGTCCAGGAGTCCGTGCTGGAAGAGGGCGTAATCTGGGCGGGCGCGAATGACGGCCCGGTTCATGTAACGCGCGACGGCGGCGCGACTTGGACGGACGTGACTCCCCGGGGCATCGGCCCCTACGGTCGGGTGCAGACGATCGCCGTCTCGCCGCACGATCCGGCAAAGGCCTACGTGGCGATTCTCCGCTATCAACTGGGCGACTTCGCGCCGTACGTCTACCGAACGAGAGACTACGGGGAGAGCTGGACGCGCATCACGACCGGGACCAACGGCGTTCCCTCCGACCACCCCGCTCGGGTCGTGAGAGAGGATCCGGGTAGGGAGGGCCTCCTGTATCTGGGCACCGAGTTCGGGATGTTCGTTTCGTTCGATGACGGAGAGAGCTGGGAGTCCTTTCAGAAAAACCTCCCCGTCACTCCGGTGACCGACCTGAAGGTCGTGGGGTCGACCATCGCGCTCTCCACGATGGGACGGGGCTTTTGGATCATGGACCACGTCGCGCCGCTTCGAGAAGCGGGAGACGGAATCCGGGAGAAGGCCGCGCACTTCTTCGAGACGGAAGACGCCTATCGACTTCGCTACGGCGGTTTCGGCCAGAGGGGCGCCCACGAGCCCGAGTATCCTCGCCCCGGGGCTCGCTTCGACTACCGGCTGCGCGAGCCGGTAGAGGAGCTGACTCTTGAGATCTTGAACGAAGCGGGCGAGACGGTGCGGGTCTTTTCGAGCGAAGGACCCGGCGAGTACGAAGTTCCGGCGGCGCCCGGAATGCGCGAATGGCGCTTGGAGCGTTTAGGAACCCCGAGGCTGGAGACCGACGCGGGGTCGCACCGCTTCACATGGGATATGCTTCACGCGGGACCGTGGTCCGAAGACCCTAATCGCATGGGGCGGCGGGGCCCCATGGCCGCGCCGGGGCGCTATACGGCCAGGCTCTCCTCGGGGGACTGGAGCGAGTCGCGCGACTTTCAGCTTCTGCTTGATCCCAGGGTGCGGTCCGAGGGAGTCACGACGGAGCTCGTGCGGGACCAAACGGCGTTCGCGCTTGAGGTGCGCGATGCGCTCAGCGAAGCCCGCCTCGCGGTGCGGCGGATTCGAGATGCCGCCGCGCGGGGTGAGAATCTGGCGGAAGAGGTGGAAGAGGTGCGCAGACAGCTCGTCACCGCGCCCGTGAGGTACTCCCGCCCGATGCTGGTCGACCAGCTGGAGTACCTCTTCGGGAACATCACGCGAGCGGACCAGGAACCGGGCGAGGACGCGACGCGTCGTCACCGGCAGCTGAGCGAGGAGCTGGAGCGGCATATTCGGACGCTGGATCGCTTCCTGCGCGCCGCGGTGTCCCAGGACTTGGAAGAAAGGGACTAGCGCGTGGATCTGGGGCTAAAGGGCAAGGTCGCCGCGGTCACCGGCGGAAGCCGGGGCCTAGGCTTCGCCTGCGCGCGCTCTCTGGGGATGGAGGGAGCGACGACGGCGATTTGCGCGCGAGGAGCGGAAGGGCTCGCGGAGTCGGCCGAGGAGCTTCGGGATGCGGGCGTCCAAGTCTACTCCCATCAGTGCGATGTCGCGGAGGAAGGAGCTGTCGAAGGATTTATCGACGCCGCCTTTGAGCGCTACGGCAGGTTGGATGTCTTGGTGAGCAACGTCGGAGGAAATCTCCGGGGACCCTTCGAGGGCTCTACGGACGACGGCTGGCTGAAGATTTTCAATCTCAACGTCTTAGCCGGCCTCAGGGCGAGTCGCAAGGCGATCCCGATGATGCGCGCCCAGGGCGGAGGGTCGATCGTCTTCATCTCATCGGTCTTCGGTCGCGAGAAGGGCGGTCCCGGCCTCTCCATTTACAACGCGACCAAGTCCGCTCTGATTTCAGCCGCCGGGATCATGGCGCTGGAGCTCGCGCCCGAAGGGATTCGCGTCAACGCGGTGGCCCCCGGATCCATCCGCTTCAAAGGCGGGAGCTGGGATCAACGGGTCCAAGCGGACCCCCAAGGGATGGCCAAGTTCGTGCGCGCCAATCTGCCTCTGGGCAGGTTCGGCGCGGCGGAAGAAGTGGGCGATGTCGTCGCGTTTCTGGCGTCCGAACGAGCTGGACTCGTGACCGGCGCGACGATTGCGGTGGATGGCGCCCAAGGTCGTTCGCTGATCTGACCTGACCGCCTCTATTGGAGCTAAGGGCCGCCCCGGCCCCCGGAGCTACGCGAAGCGCACCAACCGCACGTCCAGAGACCGTCGTCCGCCGGGCGATGCGCCCCACTGCATCAGAATGGGGCTCTGATACGTGCCCCAGCCGATCTCGCCTACGCCTGTTCCCTCCCGGTCCAGGACGGGCAGCGAGATGGAGCGCTTCATCCGCAGGAAGTGCGCGACGGGCACGGCCATGGCCCGGTTGATGACCGTCTCGAAGACGGACCGACGCACCTTCATCCGGTCCATGAGCGAGTTGAGGACGCGGACGGCGTCGAAGCGGGCGTAGTTGATCGCCTTCACGGGGATGGAGAGGGGCGAGCGCAACGCGTCGCGCCCAGTCATCGCCATGAACTTAAAGGGGTTGCGAAGCACCTCGCGAAGGTCGTGCGTCACAAGGAGGGTCTCGTACTCGTTGACGGTAAGTCCCGCGTCCTGCTCCTCCTTCGGAAGCGACACGTCGAAGCGTCCAAAGGCGACGCGGTGCTCCTCGGCCAAGCCCTGCAGCTCACCGATAAACCCTAGGTCCGGGTCGCGGAGATTGTAGGCGTCCAGCGCATGCGCCGACACCCCGACGTGCACGCGCTTGCAGGCGACTTCCACCTCTTCCCCGTAGGCGATGACGGTGGTGCGCCGCTGCCGGGTCCCGCCGATGTGCACGCCGTCCAGCTCCACGAACCAGACCGGTTCGCTCCCGTGCAGCTCGTACGCTGCGGAGTTGTCCAGGCCGGCCCCGATAAAGGTCAGGTGCGAATCGGCGTTTTTGGGTTCGGTTTTCTTTTGTTTGGCTGAAAGCTCGGAGCGGAGGTGAAGCTCGTCGTGCACGTACCCGGCGTCGGGCGGAAAGATCTCCTGAAAGACCTGCAGGTAATCCTTCACGCTTTCTCCGTCATTGCGGAGCAGCTCCGCCAGCCGCTGGTCCAGGAAGCCGGCGGTGGTGTGGTTGGAGATGAAGAAGGCCTTGGGAAAGCGCGCGAAGTCCTCTCCGAACTCCTCCGAGAGCTTGCCCCGTACGTCGACCAAGTCGAAGCGCGATGAGGGCTTGATCAGCAGAGATGCCCGAAAAGACTGGTCGGCGGGAGAAGTGTGGCGATGAATTTCAATCATGGGGTCCTCATTCGGCGCCGGCTCAGCCGCAAATCACTCGCGACGATGTTGTAGAATTCTAGCCGTAACCGGAGTTGCGCCGCAAAAAAGGAGGGATCACTGATCACGCTTGCTGGCCGAACCGTGATCGTCACGGGCGGCGCCCGGGGAATCGGAAAGGCGTGCGCGCTGGAGTTCGCGCGGCACGGCGCGTCGGTGGTCGTTGCCGATGTCTTGGCCGATGAGGCGCGAGCCGTCGCGGCGGAGATTGAAGCCGAGACGCAATCCAAGGCGATTGCCGTCGGCGCGGATGTCAGCCGCAGGAAGGACTGTCGGAAGATCTTGGAGAGATGCGTCCAGGCCTTTCAGCGTTGCCACATCTTGCTCAACAACGCGGGTATCGTGCGCTCTGGATCCGTGCTGGACGTATCGCCCGAGGATTTCGACGCGGTGCTTGCCGTCAACGTGCGCGGCATGTTGCTTCTGTCTCAGATCGTTGCCCGCCAGATGGTGGAGCGGGGCATCAAGGGCTCAATCATCAATATGAGCTCGACGAATGCGGTTGTGGCGATTCCGACCCAGCTCTCCTACGTCGCTTCCAAGGGGGCCGTGCTTCAGATGACGAAGGCGATGGCTCTGGGGCTTGCGGAGCACGACATACGAGTGAACGCCATCGGCCCGGGAAGTATCGCGACGGCCATGTTTCAGTCGGTGGCCGACAACCCGAAGGCGATTCGCACGGTCTTATCGCGGACGCCGCTGGGCAGACCCGGGACGCCGGCGGAGGTCGGCAAGGTGGCGGTCTTCCTTGCCAGCGACTATGCCAGCTACCTGACGGGAGAGACGATTTATCCGGACGGCGGGCGTTTGGCCTTGAATTACACCGTGCCTCTTCGGGGCGAGAGTTAGCCGTCTCTTGACCGACCGACAGGGCAGGATCGCCGTCGATATCGGCGGCACCTTCACCGACGTGGCGCTACAGATCGGCGGGCGGCTGACCACGACGAAGACGCTCACGACGCACGCCGCCCCGCAGGAGGGCGTGCTTGCGGGCATCGACGCGGTGCTTGCGGCAAGCGGAGCGCGGCGTTCCGAGGTCGGCTTGGTGGTCCACGGCACGACGCTTGCGACGAACGCGATCATCGAACGCCAAGGCGCGCGCGTGGCATTGATCGTCACGGAGGGGCATCGCGACGCCTTGGAGATGGCGTACGAGAATCGGTTCGAGCAGTACGATATCGGCGTAGATCGGCCGGATCCCTTGGTGCCTAGGCGCTTGCGGCTTCCGGTGCGGGAGCGCGTCGACTACGCGGGCAGAGTGCTCTTGCCGCTGGATGAAGACTCGGTTCGGGCCCTCATCCCAACGCTGGAGGAACACAGCGTGGAATCGGTCGCGGTGGGGCTGATTCACGGCTACGCCTACCCTCGCCACGAACAGCGGGTAGGAGAGATTATTGGGCGCGCGCTGCCTCGCATCCCCGTCACTCTTGCGTCTGACGCATGTCCGGAAATTCGCGAGTACGAGCGTCAGAGCACGACGGTCGCGAACGCCTACGTCAGGCCGCTCATGTCCGCGTACTTGCAGGACTTGGCGGACGCGCTTCGCCGTTCGGGGCTTGCCTGTCCATTCCTGCTGATGACGTCGGGCGGCGGCCTGACGACGCTGGAGAGCGCGGTGCGCGCGCCGATCAGGCTCGTGGAGTCGGGTCCCGCGGGCGGAGCGATCCTCGCCTCTCGTCTTGCCCAAGACCTGAAGCTGGGAGAGGTGCTCTCCTTCGATATGGGCGGCACGACCGCAAAGCTCTGCCTGATCGGTCGGGACGGACCGCTGCGATCGCGCGCCTTCGAAGTCGCGCGGAGCTATCTCTTCAAGCCGGGCAGCGGCCTTCCGGTGCGCGTGCCCGTGATTGAGATGGTTGAGATTGGGGCGGGCGGCGGCTCGATCGCTTCGGTAGACGAACTTGGTCGGGTTGCGGTGGGGCCCCGGAGCTCGGGGTCGGAGCCCGGACCGGCCGCGTACGGACTGGGCGGCGAGCACGCGACGGTAACCGACTCGGACCTCGTTCTGGGAAGGATTGACGCGCGCCGCTTTGCCGGAGGGAGTATTCCGATCAGCGAGGAGCTTGCGCGCGGCGCGCTCAAAAAGATGGGCGAGGGCGCGGACATGGACGCCGAGAAGGCCGCCGCAGCCGTGAGCGAGGTCGTGGAAGAGAACATGGCGACGGCCGCGCGCCACCATGCGGTGGAGAGCGGCAAGGGGCTTTCGGAGCGCGTGGTCGTTGCCTTCGGAGGGTCGGCGCCCCTCCACGCGGCGCGTCTTGCCGAAAAGCTGGGACAGAGCCGGGTCCTGGTCCCCAGCGGCGCCGGCGTCGGCTCCGCCGTGGGATTCCTGCGGGCGCCCATTTCGTATGAAGTTGCCCGGAGTCGCTACGCGCGGCTGGACCGGCTGGATCCAGCGGAGATGGACGCGGTCTTTCGAGAGATGCGCGCGGAAGCCATGGATGTCGTGGGGAAGGGCGCGCCGGGCGTGCCCGCCCGGGAGCGCGCCATGGCGTATATGCGGTATGTCGGCCAGGGGCATGAGTTGGCCGTACCGGTGCCCGCTGTCCTTCTTGAGAAAAGTGATGCGCCGGTTGCGGCGGAAGAGGCGCGGGCTCTTCTAAAGGGGGCCTTTGAGAAGGCCTATCTCGCGGTCTTCGGAAGGGTGATCGAACGTTTGGAGGTGGAAGTGCTGAGCTGGACGCTTGCGCGGAGCGCTCATCCTCCCGAATCGTTGCGCGCGCCGACGCCTTGGGCTGCGGAAACCTCAGACCGGAAGGAGCCGCAGCTGTCGGACCGGCTCATTCGCGACGAGCTCGCGTCTGGACAAGTCGTGGCCGGGCCAGCCCTGATCGACGAGGCGCAGACCACGACGGTGGTGCCGGACGGTTGGCGGGCGGAGGTGCTTGAGGGCAGTCACCTCCTTCTTTCCCGCGACGCGGAACGAAGACGTGAAGGGCGGCTGCGTCCAGCCAGCGACCCGCTCTCTTGGCAGCTGCTTTGGGACCGGCTCCTGTCGGTGGTCGAAGAACAGGCGCGCACCCTCGTGCGCACCGCCTTCTCGACCCCTGTCCGAGAAGCGGGAGACCTTTCGGCGGGCGTATTCGATCCCGAAGGCCGAATGCTGGCCCAAGCGGTGACGGGCACGCCCGGGCACGTCAATGCAATGGCTGCTTCGGTCGGCCACTTCCTCGCGAGTTATCCCCTTCGGGGGATGGTCGAAGGCGATGTCTTCATTACCAACGACCCGTGGAAGGGCACCGGACACCTGAACGACTTCACCGTCGTGACGCCGACCTTCCTAGATGGCGAGCCGGTCGCGCTCTTCGCGGCGACAAGTCACATTGCCGATGTCGGCGGGCGAGGATTCGGCGCGGATGCGAATCAGGTCTACGAAGAGGGAATACGCATCCCGATTACGCCCCTGATCCGCGCTGGACGGGTTGACGAGACGCTGATGCGCCTCCTCCGCGCCAACGTGCGGGAGCCCGACGTGGCTGAGGGGGATCTGTATTCGCTTGCCGCCTGCAATCGAACCGGGTCCAGCCGACTCCTGGAAATCATGCGGGAGTTTGGGCTGCGCGACCTGGGCCGGCTGGCCGACCACATCCTGAACGCCTCTCGGGCGGGGATGCTCAAGCAGATCGGGCGACTCCGCTCGGGCAGCTACTTCAACGAAATGACGATTGACGGGTGCGACGCCGACCTGAGACTGGCCTGCTCGCTTGAGATCTCGCCCAGCGGCATCCGAATCGACTTCGACGGTACTTCGGAGGCCTCGCATTTGGGAATCAACGTTCCGCTGACCTACACGCAGGCGTACGCCTCCTTCGGGATCCGATGCGTCGTGGGGTCGAAGATCCCGAACAATGCGGGATCGCTGGCGCCTATTTCCGCGACCGCGCCGTTAGGGTCGATCCTTAACGCGCCGCATCCGGCTGCGGTGTCCGCTCGCCATGCGATCGGCCAGATGCTTCCGGACGTGGTCTTGGGCGCGCTGCGCCATGCGATGGGACCGGGGTCGGTCCCGGCGGAGGGCGCGTCCTGCCTTTGGAATCCGGTGATGATGGGGGGCTCCGGGCTCACGGGCGAGGACCGCTACCGGGGAGAGCCATTCGTGGTGAACCCCTTCCATACCGGCGGAACCGGCGCGCGGCCCGGTCGGGACGGACTTTCGGCGACCGCCTTCCCATCGGGCGTGAGGAGCACGCCGATTGAGATCACGGAAGCCACTGCGCCGCTGGTTTTCTGGCGAAAGGAGTATCTGCCCGATTCGGGAGGCCGGGGCGAGTTCCGGGGCGGCTTGGGGCAGGTGATGGAGGTGGCGCATGCGGACAAGGAGCCCTTTGCGGTCTCGAAGATGTTTGAGCGGGTGCGAAATGCGGCGCGAGGTCGGGATGGAGGCGGGCCGGGCGCCAAGGGTAGAGTCTGGGTGCCGGGGGTTGGCGATCTCGAACCCAAGGGGCGGGAAATTGTCCCAAGGGGCGCGAGGATCATCTTCGAGACCCCCGGAGGAGGCGGCCTAGGAGATCCCTCGAAGCGAAGCCCGGCGCTCATTCGAAGAGACGAACGGGACGGCTTGGTCTCGAAGTAGACCCCGCGGAGTGCGTCGCCTGTTGATCTCGGCGCGAGATGGATGGTCTAGATCGGAGCTTGGCTTTGCGGTGGCGGCGCTCAAGCGGATTCGGCGCCGCGGGTCGCGCGCGAAGCGCCCGGCAGCGACCTCTCCGGTCCCGTGATCCGGCGCGCCTCCCGTCGCGCAGCGCTCTGGACAACGGGCGCGGCGGCAGTCTTCTCGACGCGCGCCTCGTCCCGGGGATCGTCCAAAAGACGGCTCTCAACCCGGAAAAGTCGCCCCTCAAGGCCAGAATGATGCCTCGACAGACGCTCCTCCAGCGCTTCGAACCTCTTCCCGGTCTCGTCGATCTTCGAGCTAACGGTAACTCCGACGCCGTCGACCTTAGCGTCCAAGCCGTCCAGCCTGGCTTCCACGCGACTCACCTGTTTTCGCAGCGCATCAAGCCATTTGTCGCTTTCCGCGAACCGTACGTCCATTTGGTTCTCCAAGGACTTTAGCCGCTCGGATATTCGCAACTCGAAGGCGTCCATGCGTGCCGACATGCTCTTCTCGAAGGCATCCATCCGTTTCTCAAAGGCCGAAAGCCGCGAGTCCACGATCTCCTTAAAAGCAGCCAACCGATCATCCACCCGTTTCTCGAAGGCGGCAAACCGGTTGTCCATCCGCTTCTCGAAGGCGGCAAACCGATCATCCATCCGCTTCTCGAAGGCGGCAAACCGATCGTCCATTCGCTTCTCGAGGCTCGTCTCGAGCTTCTCAACGCGCGTCTCGAGCTTCCCCATGCGCGTCTCGAGCGCGCCGACCCTTTCACTAAGGTGCTTGATGTCTTTTTTGATACCGGCCAGCGCCACCTTATTCGTGAAGACGGCTGATAGGACGACAACAAGCAAGAAGCCGATCTGCGACAAGAAAAAGACAGGAAGGCTGATCGTCTCCATTACGCGTCCCTCCCTGCGACCCGAAAGACGCGAACGATGTGCGTTTGGCCAGTCTCCGGTCTTCGCCGTTTCACCGCCGCGCTCGCTTCCGAGAGGATCAGGACCGGCGACAGTCGCTCCGCCACTCGCTCCGAACTCGCAATTTTCGACGGAACCCCCTTGCCTGTCAAGCTGAACCTAAGTGCTTTCGCTGAAGCTGGTCGACGGCCGGAGATTTGGCGGGATGCAAGTACAGAGCATTTTGCGGATTGGGTCTGAGCCTGATCGAATGCGAGCCGCAAGGTCGCGCGCGCGCTCGGATAGCAGGTTCGTTGCGGTTGGTCGAGGCAGGTCGAGCAGGCGCTGATTGGGCGTTTCATGACATGTCCGTGCGGAGAGAAAACGGCGCGCCGAGGTCGGCGCTTCCACGCTACCAGCTGCCGGCGGACGGGTACATATCATTTTGGGACTGTTTTCCGCGCGAGCGGCAGGGGGGCGCGTTGGCCTTTCGCCGCGCGGAAGCGGTAGAATGTATTGGGGACAGTCCGATGCCGTTTTTCGCGAATACGGACTGCGTCGGCCCCTTTAAGTCTCGAAAACGGAACACGCATGACCAAAATGCTCCGCGCAGCTTTCGCCGCACTCTCGGTTCAAATCGCGCATGCCGCTGGCGGCGCCGCTCAGTCCACCTCCTTTGGAAGCGGCGTGGCGATCACCGGAGACGAGATCATCGTGTCGGAGCCGAACCCGACCTTCCGCCCCGGCGGCGTCTACGTGTATCGAAAAGACGGATCCGGCTGGAGCGTAGCGCAGGTGATCAGGTCGCCCGAGCCCGCGCGGGCCGACGGCTTCGGCACCGTGCTGGCGTATGCCGAAGGAAGACTCTTCGTTGGGCAGAAGGCGGGGCCGATTCATGTCCTTCGCAAGACTCCGGGCGGCGACTGGGCGCATTCCGCAACGATAGACCACGAGGCGGCGATCGGGTTCGATGCCCCGTGTGATTCTTACGGGTACTGTAGCACGGACTTTCAGCTTGAGCTTGCCGCGACGCCCGAAGGGCGCCTGCTGATCGGGCGACCGGGCCCGGCAAGCGTTGGCAGGGACCGGCGGGGAACGGATGTCGAAGAGCCGGTCGCGGGAGAGGTCCGCGTCTTCGCCGAGCGGGCTCCCGGAGAGTGGGACGCCATCCAGAGAATTGCGATCGGCGAGGAGGGGGACGGCTTCGGACGCGCGATCCAAACGACGCCCGGCGGGATTTTGATCGGCGCTCCCGGAGGGGGCTTGGACGGGGCCGGCCGCGTATACCACGCATCGGCGACGTCAAGCGGCTACTCCGCCCCAACGCCCTTGGAGGCGGATGCGACCGCCGGATCGGAGTTCGGCGCCTCCATCTCCCTTGCGGAAGACGGTACGCTGCTCATTGGCGCCCCCGGGGCGGATGACGGGCGCGGGGCGGTGTACGCCTTCTCGCGGGAAGGAAACGGGTGGAGGCAGAGGGCGGAACCTCTGGCGGTCGCCGATTTCCCGGGGGATATCGATGCGGCTCCGGGCGATCGGTTTGGAAGCGGCATTGCGCAGGTCGGCTCGGTATGGTGGATCGGCGCGCCTCGGGATCGCGAATTCGAAGTCGGACGGGTCTTTCTCCAAGAAGGGGGCGCACAATCGGCCCCGGAGATCATCCAGCTTTCTCCAGAGGAGACCGTGGAGCGCGACGCATTCGGTAGCGCCCTAGCGTCCAAGGGCAATCTCGTGACGGTCGGCGCGCCCGGCATGCATCATGGAGCGGGATCCGTGCATGTGTACGAGCGTCTGCCGGAAGGCGGCTGGACGGAGGGCACAATGCTCGCGTCGCCTCCAGACGGCTTGGCCGAGGTCTCGGGCGAGGAGCGCCCGTGTGACGAAGGAGCGATCGGGCTCTTCGACTGCGACGATGTCGAGCTCCTCTCGTTCGTTCCCGTTTCGCTGCTTCGAGGGGGCGTACGAGCGCGCGGCGTGCGCACCAACGACAACTGGGGGTGGACGGACCCGGAGACGGGCAGCGAGTACGCGCTGATTGGCCGGAACGACGGGACATCTTTTCTGGACATCAGCGACCCGACCCGCCCTGTCTTGGTGGCGGATCTCCCGAAGCCGTGGGGTACGCCGCCGACGCAGCTGTGGCGGGACATCAAGACCTACCGGGATCACGCCTACATCGTGGCGGACGGCGCTGGCGATCACGGAATGCAGGTCGTCGACCTCGCCCGCCTCCGCGACATCAAGCCGGAGGAAATGCCAAAGCTGATCGAACCCGACGTGCGCTACCGGGGCGTCGCGAGCTCCCACAACATCGTGATCAACGAAGAAACGGGCTTTGCGTACGCGGTCGGAAACCGGGGCGGACGCGAGTCCTGCGGGGGCGGACTCCACATGATCGACATCCGGGACCCGAAGAACCCGATCTTCGCCGGGTGCTTTGCGGAGGAGCGGGGGACGCACGATTCGCAGTGCGTGATCTACCGAGGACCGGACGACCGTTACCAGGGAAGGGAGCTCTGCCTTAACTCGAACGGCGCCTTCTTCTCGATCGTGGATGTCACCGACAAGAGCGAGCCCGTCGCAATCGCGCGCGTCGCCTCTCCGAACCCCGCGTACATCCACCAGGGATGGCTCACTCCGGATCACCGCTACTTCTATCAGGACGATGAGAGCGACGTGATCGCGGGCACGGTGCCCACGACGCGCACCTTGGTCTGGGACTTGGAGGATGTGGAAGAGCCCGTACTCGCGAAGGAGTTCATGGGCTCAATGCCGGCAAGCGCCCACAACCTCTACATCAAGGACGGCTACGCGTTCCAGGCCAACTATCGCTACGGCCTTCATGTGCTGGACATTACGGATCCGGAGAATCCCAGAGAGGCGGGCTACTTCGACACCTCGCCGTACCAGGAAGGTCCGGGCTTTAGCGGAGCGTGGAGCACCTATCCCTTCTTCAAGAGCGGCACGGTGATCGTGACGAGCCTACAGGAGGGGTTCTTCTTGTTGAAACCCAGGCGAAGACCGGTTTCCTAGACAGACGGCGAAGCGTGGGCGCGGACGGCGCGCTTGTCCGCCCCTCGCCGATCAGCGTGCTCTTCGTCTTCTCCGTTTCTTTCTGAATTCAGGGCGAACCAAAGGCGTCCGCATTTTCTCGTAGAGCTCGAAGAGGCGCTCCACGCGCTCTTGTTCGGACGAGAACTTCTTGAGCCGGTACAGGCGGTCCACGGCCCGGTCCAGCGCCTGGTGCGCTCGCCGGAGGCGGGGCGGCATCAGGTCGGGGTCGTAGAGATCAGCCAGTGCGCTCTCGGGATGCGCGGCGCGAGCATCCAGCACGGCCTGCGCGAGCGGCTCCAGCTTCGACGGATTAAGACTCTTTTCCGGCAGCGGGAAGGTGTTGTAGACGAGGCCGCTCGAGTAGCGGTATCGGCTCTCGAGCCGTCCGCCGACTTGCCGCAGCCACGTCATGTGCATCGTCGATGTCAGGAGCGCGAAGAGCCCCAGCGTTGCATCCTCAACCACGAGCAGCGCGTTGCTGGGAATTGTTGGCGGTCTTAGGTAGCCGACGGGAACGTACTCTCGGCGTTCCGAGCTTGTCTCGGGAATCACCAAGTAATCCGATTTCGGCAGGACCGTTACATGAAACGCCGTCGGTTGATTTGCCAGCGACCGCGCCAGCCTCCCGCCTGCTTCCCGGAAAGCCCGAACTGAGCGAACGCGTTTCAGGACGTAAGGCATGGAGCGCAGAAGCTGCGGCGAGACTCCGGTGACGCACAAGATCCAGCGACGCAGACCGTTGATGTACTCTCGGCTGCCAACAAATGGACAGACAAAGGGTGCGGCCAGTGGCTCCAAGTCCAAGAAACGGTCGACATCCGTTTTGTTCTTGAAGATGTAGCGACCGCCGTCTACGGGCTTCGTGCCAACGCGGATCTTTGGAAATCCAGAAATGGACTCCCTTTGGCGAGACACCACAAGATGTGCATTCTCTTGTTTGCTTGCGTCTTGCAAGTACGGTCCGATGCGCTGCGGGTTGATTTCGCTGGATTCGCCGGATGCTCCATCGTGCACGAAAATCCGGCGACCGGAGGGCGCCGTCGCATGATCGGCAAGACCCACGATCACGACGTGCACATGCGCCTTTCCGCGCGCGTCCGAACCCCATGCGAACGTTCGGTGTGCGAACGTAAGCTCCAAACCGTACTTGTTGAACAGCGCGGGCCAGAGCTGCGCGACTTGTTCTCCCTGGACGATGCTGTTCGTTGCGACAAACGCGATTCGAGCGGTCTTTCCTGAAAAATACGCGCCGGCCTTCAAGAGCCACGCGGCCACGTAGTCCAAACGCGATCCGCTCGCGCCAAGCTCCCTCATCAGAGCTTTCGCCTGCGCTCGCTTGACGGCGCTGCGCATCACAAACCCGCTGAAGGGCGGATTGCCCAGCACGTACGAGCACTCCTCCGGCGGCAGCAGCTCGGTCCATTCGATCTCCAGCGCGTCCGCGTGCGCGATGCGCGGCGACTTCTTGAGCGGAATGCGCGCGAAGCTCTGCCCCAGCTCCATGCTCAGCCGGTTGTTCATGATGTGGTCCATCATCCAGAGCGCGGTCTCGGCGATGCGCGCCGGAAACTCGGATAGCTCGATCCCGAAGAACTGATCCACGTCCACCGCCGACGTCCACCGCACGTCGAGGACCGCCTGTCCCGCCGCAGCTTGGTGGTCCCGGATCTCGCGAATCGCCTCGATCTCCAAGAGGCGGAGCTCCCGGTAGGCGATGATGAGAAAGTTGCCGCAGCCGCACGCGGGATCAAGGAAGGTCAGCTTCCCCAGCTTCGCCTGAAAGCGCCTGAGCTCGGCCAGCCTGCGACTGTCCCTGCGGGACTTCAGACGCTCGAACTCCGCGCGCAGGCCGTCCATGAAGAGCGGCTCGATCACCTTCAGGATGTTCTTCTCCGTGGTGTAGTGCGCGCCTTCGGCGCGACGCTCCCTTGGGTCCATCACCGACTGGAAGAGCGCGCCGAAGATCGCGGGCGAGATGTTCGACCAGTCGAAGCGGCAGGCGGCGAGCAGCGACCTGCGCATCTCCGCGTCGAAGGAGGGAATGCGCAGCGAGCCTTCGAAGAGGGCGCCGTCGACGTAGGGGAATCGCGCAAGGTCTTGGTCGAGCGTGCTCTGACGCCGGTCCTCGGGCGTATCCAGGACCTGGAAGAGCTGCGCGAGCCAGAGTCCCAAGTCGGCCCCGTCTTCGCCGGTGCGCTCCTCCAGCAGCTCCAGGAAGATGTCGCGCGGCTCGAAGATGCCGGTGTCGTCGGCGAAGAGGCAGAAGACGATCCGGACGAGAAAGCGCTCCAAGTCGTGTCCGGCATACCCCGCGTCCAAGAGCGCGTCGTGGATTCGTCCCACCAGTTCGGCGGCCTCGATGTTGGCGGGATCCTGATCGCGAAACACCCGCCGCTCTACTCCCAGAATGAAGCCGAAGAGCTCGACGCGGTCCGGAAGCTCGGAAAGCGCGAAAGAGGCGGAGCTGCGCTCCGCGAGGTCGTGCAGCTCGAAGGTCCGGAAGTCGCTCACCAGGATGTACCTGGGGCGATCACGCTCGGAGAGCGCGTCGAAGTACTCTCCGGCCTGCTCGAAGGCGGCCCCAAGGTCTCGCCCGGCGCTCTTCTGCTCGACGATCAGCACGCCCGGCCAGAAGAGGTCGATGAAGCCGGTCGCTCGGCCCAGCTTTTTCACGTGCTGCTCGTAGCGCGCGACGCTTCGCCGGCGCACGCCGAAGATCCCAAAGAAGTCGTTGTAGAAGCTCTGCGTCTCGCCCCTCTCGTAAGCCGCGTCCTTCCATTCGCCGGCGAAGACGGAAGCCCGCGCCCGCACCTCGTTCCAAGAAAGACGCATCAGCTTAGCCGGGGCCCGCGCAGAGCGCGCCGAGAGTCACGCGAAAAGTGGTCGCAATGGGCCTGCTCTCTCACCGACCGAAGTATCGCTCGTCAATTCCGTGGATCTCCAGGCGCCGAGAGTAAACGCCGATGCCGTGCCTTGCCATGAGGCGAGCGAGGCGCGTTCCGTTAATCAGGAGGATCCGCTTCTCGCTCCGCGCCGCGAAGTCGCGCGCGCGACGCGCGAAAACGGAAGTCGCGGCGAGGATGCCCTGAGTCGCGCCGGATTCGTTGACCGCGTGTACGAAGTCCGTCACGTGTGCCAAGGCCGCCTCGCTTTCCCCTGGGACCAAGAGAGTCTGAAGGCGCACCAAGGAGAGACCAAGCTCGTCTGACCGAAACATGCCCCTGCCGAGATCGGAGTAGCCCATCGCGACTAGAAGATCGCGGACCGAGCTCGACAAGAACTCAGGCCCCTGATCCCGCAGCCGGCAAAGCAACTCCGCCTCAAGCTTCTCGCCCCTGCGACGCGCGGCGTCTTCCAGCGCCCCCAAGGTCAGGGTCCTGCGCTGCGCACCCAACAGGAAGTCGAATCGTTGGACATTGTCGGGCAGCTCATGCAGAGCGAAGTCGGCATGCCCTCCCTCCGTTAGGTCGTGCAGCTCAAAGCTCTGGAAGTCGCTCGCCAAGATGCGCCGCGGACGATTTTCCGGGGAGAGCGCGCGAACGTAACGCTTTGCCTGGCTGACGGCCTTTCCGAGGTCGCGTCCGGCGCTCTTCTGCTCTACGACGAGCACCCCGGGCCAGAGGAAGTCGATGAAGCCCGAGCGACCATTTATCGTGACGTGGCGCTCGTACTGCCCGACGCTTCGCCGGCACGCCCCGAAGACGCGAAAGAAGTCGTTGTAGAAGTCCCGCGTCTCCTCCCGTTCGCTATCCGCGTCCCGCCAGCGGATCGCGAAGGCGGCGGCGCGCGCCCGAATCTGCTTCCAGGAAAGGCGCGCGGTTGCTTCAAGCGAAGCGTCCGGTCCAGAGGAGCAAGTCCAGACCGTTTGACCCGGCTCCCAAGAGATGTCGGCGTAGAGCTTCAGTAGCCGGTTGTCGATCAATTCCGGATGCAGGGAGTACAGGCGCCGCCCTTCTTGCGTGATCCGGTAGACGCCTCGCCGCGGTCGCGCGACCAGAGAGGCGCGAAAGAGGTGCAAGAGCGCCCAACTGACTCGGTTTGCGAAGACCAACGTCCCTTTCGCGTTTGTCGCCTGGGCGTCTGTCCGGGAAAGACGCAGGACCGCCGCGACCCGTTCTCTGATTGCGGCGAGCCGCGCCTCTCGTCCATCCGAGAGGACTCGCAATATCGGGACGTAGAGCGACTGATAGTCGGGAATGGACATGCTCGCCTTTTTCTCGGGCGACTGGAAAGCGCGGGCCTGTTGGAAGGCGAGCCCGAACGCGGACCGTGTTCAAATTGGCGCGCCGCGCAACTCGTTGCCACGGGGACGGGCTCGGGCTGAGATCACGCCCAGACGCTAAACGCCTTGAGATTGGACGGCATTGAGCCTGCGGGGGAGCGAGCCCTCGGCTTGGTCTTGTCGCCCGCCCCTTCCGCCCCTAGAACACTCCCATCCGCAGACCCAGCACAACGCTGCCCTGACGCGCGTCCCGCAGTATGTCGACCCCCTGGTACGCCAAGTAGCCGTCCAATGGCGGCATCCACTCCGAGCGACTCCCGGCTCGAAGGGAGTAGACATTCATGCCGATCGTCGCGGTCATAGCGACGCTGGACTTCTCTCGGTGCATCCATCCGCCCCCGGCGGAAACAAAGGGGCTGATCGCCAGGTCGGGCGACGGAGAGAATGCGGGGAAGTGAAAGAGCGGACCGACGGTGGCGGTCCAGGTCGCGCTCCCGCGACCGAAGGCTACGGAGACGTCCGGCGCGAGCTCGAGCTTGTCAAAGTCGGAAATCGGCCTCCACAGCTGCTGCAGCCCCAGCGCCATCTGCGCGCCGCTTCCCCACCTGACTCCGGCGTACCAGACCGACCGGTTGAGGGGACGCTCCCAGTCTCCATCCCGCGGATCCCAGGTATTTTCCGTTTCGGCTTGCGCCTGATCTTCACGGTTCTCCGCAGCTTCCCTGAGGCCCGATGCAATCAGGGCGCGCATGCGCGCGATCTCCAGTGCAAGCTCCTCCGCCTCGGCTTCGCGCTCGGAGAGCTCGCGTAGAAGCTCCTGGTGGCGATCGACCAGCTCTTGGTGCTGCTCCACCAAGGCCGAGACTTCTTCTCGGATCTCGCGCGCCTCTCCTTGGGCGAGAGGCGCCGCCGCGGCGGGCGGCCCGCTTCGGCGACGCCCGCCGCCGATGACGAATCCCAGCGACCCGGAGAGTTGGAGGCTTTGCACCGAGTAAGGATTGGACTCGGGATTGCCCGGCGTCGAAGCCAGGTAGTCCCGCGCTTCGAAGCCAAGGCGGAAATTCCGACCCAGCGCGACATCCACGCCGCCTCCGAAGATGAAGACGCCTTGGTCATCGCGCTGATCCGCCAGCGCGCGGCGAGAGTTCATATAGTCCAGCACGCCCCCGCCCACGAGAAGGTGAGGCGACAACCGCATCCAATATCCGTCCAAGAGCCATGGAAGAAAGGAGACTCTGGCCTCGCCGCCGTAGCTCATCAGGGGCTCCCAGCGAACGCGCGATTCGAGGTTCACCGCGCGCCAGTAGTATCCGCGAAGGCCCAAATAGCGGTTGAAGTCGACCCCGGCCAGGGCGCCGCCGAAGGCCTTGTCTCCGATCTCCAGCTTCTCGCCGAACGCCGTTTGTCCCGCATAGGGCGCCAGGGTAAACGCGACCCCGCTCCCGCCGGAAACCGTCTGGGCGGACAGTCCGGCCGCCTGATGGAGTTCCGGCGCGGCCAAAGCGCAGGTCGCCATCAGCGCCGTCGCAAAACGATATGACGCTCTTCTTGGTCGATCGGTCGTCATCGGAGTCTCCCGTCAAACGAAAGGAAGGGCCGGCGATGGCATGCTCGTCGCAACGTGTTGCGCACAGGCTATCTCCGGTTACGATGAAGGTACCAAAAGTGTTCCCGCGCCCGTTTCGGGGCGATCTATCTGAAGAAGAAGGGCCCGATGCCGACCAATCGACGCGAGGCGCCGATGAGCGGCTTCGCCGTAGCGCTTCGCGGAGCGTGCATGGGGGTCGCCGACGCGCTTCCGGGAATCTCCGGCGGCACCGTCGCGCTGATCGCGGGCATATACGGCAGACTGATTCGCGCCATCGGATCGCTTGGTCCTCGGACGGCGCTTCAGCTCCTGGACCGCGCCTTCTGGAGATCGTACCTCGGTCTGATCTCGACGCCCATGCAGAGGCGGTTTGCGGGCGGCGATCCACCCGGCGGCCATGTAGCCTTTCTTTCCTTCCTGGGCATTGGCCTCGTGCTCGCGCTCCTGGTCGCCGCAGCCCAGGCGCCCGCGCTCTTGGAGCGCTACCCAAGAGAGATCAATGGGCTGTTCCTGGGCCTCGTTCTCGCTTCCGCGCTTATTCCGCTGCGCATGATCTCTCGCTGGAGCTGGGTCGCTTCGCTTTGCATCGTTGCGGGCGCCCTTCTGGCGTTCTGGTCCGCAAACCGGCCCGAAGGCGCGACGGGGTCCGCTCGCGGATGGGCCACGCTGCGCTTCGAGGAGCCTCTCGCCGAAGCCGTGACCTTTTCCTTTCACAACACCCGGCTCGCAAGCGAAGACCTGTCCTTCAGTCCGGATGCCGTCCAGACGGCGGCTCCAGGCGCCACGGAGCTTCGCCTAGAGCTTCGTTCGCGCCGTCCCGGCGCGTCGGGCAACCTCGCGGCGGGGTCGATTGATCGAGTCCTGGAGGCGCCGGTTCAAATCGGCGAGATTAGGCAGACCATGCCCACGGCGGGCGGAAGGGATCCTGCTCTCTTCGTGGTCTTCCTCGCCGGCGCGGCGGCGGCCTCCGCGATTCTGCTGCCGGGGGTGTCCGGCGCCTTCGTGCTCCTGATGCTCGGGCTGTACCACTACATGACCCACGCGCTTCGCGTCCTTCTTGCCGGAGAGTGGGACCGGCTTGCGGTCGTCGCGCTGTTCTCCGCCGGCATTGCGGCGGGACTCGCAGGGATGGCGCGTCTCCTGAGAAGACTCCTGGACCTCTGGCCGAATCCGACCCTGGGCGTTCTCGCGGGTTTAATGGTGGGTTCCGCGCGGGGGCTTTGGCCCTTTATGGCTCAAGGGGCGGGCGGTCGTCCGGTCCTGGGCGCGCCTGATTCGGCCGGACCCATTCTCTGGATTATTGGCGGCGCCGCCTTCGCGCTTCTGATCGCGCGAGCGGGGCATCGCCGTAGCGAAGAGGGGCCCGGGCGTGCCTGAGTCTCCGGGCTCTAGGTGGTGGCGCGTGGACTTTGAGGCGCGCACGTGGGCCGCAAAGGGATTCGGCGCGGGCGACGAAGCTCGGGAGCCAGTCCTCTGGGAAGACGAAAAGGTCTGGGAGAAGTGGCTTCGGACGGTTGCCAAGCGGGTGGACGCGGCGGTCGTGGCGGACCCGAACACGGCGCGCGGCGTCGGCGAGCTTGAAAGGGCCGCGGCCCGACTGCGGGAAGGCGCGCAGAGACTACCCGTGCTCTTCCCGGGCGTTCGCGCAGTCTCGGCGGACGGCGTGGAGCTCATCCTTGCGCTTCCCCCCGAATGCGGAGAGGAGGAAGTCAACGATCTCCTCTACGAGATCGGCCTTCCGGCGGGAAAGCGGAGCGATCCCGACGCGCGGGCCGATCGGACCTGGCGGCAGATCTTCAGAAGCCTGGCCGCCCGTCCGTCCATCCTTTCAATGATTCGCTCCCCCGCGCCGAAGGCGGCCCTTCAGCAGGCCCACGCCCAGCTTGCGGACTCCGGCGCAGCTCCGGCCGGGGGCCCGCCCGCAGTGCACGGCTCCCGGGCCCGCCGCCTCGCCTCTCTTGGGCGAAGCTTCACCTGGGTGAAGATGACTCGGCCGCGGGCCGAAGGGCTTCGGCTCGCGCTCTTGGATGGAAAAGGGTCGCTCATCGCCGCTCCGGAGGGCGCGTCGCTCCAAGACCCCAACCGCCCGCCGCCGCTCTTCATTGAGAGCATTACGATTCGCGGCGCGCGCTACATGGGGCGGAAAGCGGCTATGCGAATCCCGTTCAGTCCAAGGTGCACCGCAATCATCGGGGGCAGAGGCACAGGCAAGTCGACGGCGCTGGACTTCTTGCGGCGGGCCTTCGGTCGCGAACGCGAGCTGAGAGATCACCCGTCTCTCTGGGAGGACTACAAGCGCAGAATGGCGGACGGAAGCTCCGGAGAACAGGGCTTGCTCTCTCCCGAGACGCGGGTCGCCGTGCATCTCCTCAAGGACGGCGTGCGATTCGCGCTAAGGTGGGCCGAGGACCTGACTCCGGGCGGCGTTTTTCGTTTGGACGAGGACGGCGGGGAGACAAGAGAGGAGGGCGCCGTTGACCGGAGATTTCCGGTGCGCATCTACGGTCAGAAGCAGCTCTTCGAAGTCGCTCGCGACCCGCGGGCGCTGCTCGCGATTATCGACGAGAGCCAAGAGGTGGATGCCCAAACGCTGCGAAGCGAGATGAGGGAGCAGGAGCTCGAGTTTCTTTCGGCCTGCGCCTCGGCGCGCGGCTTGCGCGCGGCGGCCGGCGAGCGCGCGACCCACGAGGCGGCCCGAGACGACATCGTCAGAAAGCTGGAAATCCTGGAGGCGAGCGACCATACCAACGCGCTCAACGCCTATCGGAGGCACCGCGACCTGCAGAGCCGCCTCTCCGCCGCCCGCCGGCGCGCCAAACGCATGGTCCAAGCGCTGCTCAAACGGGCCGACGCGATGACGATGCCGGATCTCGAACTGGACGCTGGATCCCGCGACACGCCAGGCGAGGAGCAGCTGCGAGGCGCGCATGCGGAGCTTCGGGACGTGGCGCGAGGATTGGCGGAGGCGCTCCGCGCGGCGGCCCGGCAAGCCGAACGCAAACTGAAGGACCCGGCTGACCTCCGCGAATGGCGGGCCCAAGGTCAGCAGGCGCGGATCGCGTACGGGGACGCGAAGCGACGCTTGGCCGACGAGGGAATCGAGGGCGGCGAATACGCGGCTCTGGTTGCGCGCGCTCGAGTCCTGGAGGAGAAAATTGCGGCGTGCGGGGAGGCGCGCGAAGAGGCGAGGATTCGCGAAGCCGACGCGCGCGGCGCGCTACGTCGGTACCGGGAGCTGCGCTTGGAGCTGTCTCTGCGGCGCAGGCGCTTTGCGGAAAGCCACTCAAGCGAAGAGGTTCGGATTTCCGTCGACGCTTGGGGCGACGGAAGCGGCGCGAGGAGCTGGCTGGAAGAGACGCTGGGGATCGTTGCCTTCGAGCGCGACTACGACGCGCTCGCCAAGGCGATGCAGCCGGTTCAGGGACGTCCCGTTCACGCTCCCTTGGATGACGCGGCGTTAGCGCTGGGCGCGCTGCGGCGGGGACAAGAGGAGGCGTGGGCGCCGGTGGATGCGCGTTTCCGCCCGAATGTCGAACGGCTTCCGCCGGAGCGGCTGGACCGGGTCCCGCTATACGTCCCGGGCGATGCGATTTCCGTGGAGTTCCGGGGCGCGGGGGGAGAGTGGACCGACCTCGGCCGCGGATCTCCCGGCCAGCAGACCGCGGCCCTGCTGGCGTTTGTGCTGGGTTACGGAGAGGAGCCGATCGTTCTGGACCAACCGGAAGACGACTTGGACAACTCGCTCATCTACGAGCTGTTGGTTGCGCGCATCCGGCAGATCAAACCGAAGCGCCAGATCATCGTCGTCACCCACAACCCGAACATTGTGGTCCACGGCGACGCGGAGCTCGCGGTGTCGCTCCACACTCCGGGGAAGGAGACGGAGATCAGCGCGATGGGGGGATTGCAGGAGCAGCGGGTCAGAGATGAAATCTGTCGCGTGATGGAGGGAGGGCGACGCGCCTTTGAGGATCGATATCGCAGGATCATGACGCAAACGCCGTAGCGGCGCGCAATCCGCGCAAGGCGGGCCGCTCCTCAAGCATAAATTGAAGCCGATGCTAGACTGGATTTGAACCGGGAGGCCGCAATGGCTCAAGACTTGGAAGCGCCCTTAGGCCCGGAGCAGGGCGCGCGCATCACCGGCCCGCAGGACCAATTGAGGGTGCCGGACCGTCCCATCATTCCGTTCGTCGAGGGGGACGGGATCGGTCCCGATATCTGGGCCGCGACGCGCGCAGTGACCGACGCGGCCGTCGCGCGCGCCTCGGGCGGCGCGCGCGCGATCAGCTGGCTGGAGGTCTATGCGGGGGAGAAGGCGCGCAAAAGGACGGGCGAGTGGCTGCCGCAAGAGACCTTGGATGCCTTCGTCCGATACCGGGCGGCGGTCAAGGGGCCCCTGACGACCCCCGTCGGAGGCGGGATCCGATCGCTCAACGTGGCGATTCGGCAGCTGTTGGACCTTTACTCCTGCATCCGTCCGGTGCGGTGGATTCCGGGCGTTCCGTCTCCGGTCGGCGCTCCCGGAGAGCTCGACGTGACCGTCTTTCGAGAGAATACCGAAGACGTGTACGCCGGGATCGAATGGGCGTCGGGGACCGAGGAAGCGGAGCGGGTGAGGGACTTTCTCGCGGATTCGATGGGCGCCAAGGTGCGCGAGAAGTCCGGCATCGGAATCAAGCCGATCAGCCCCTTTGGATCGAAGCGCCATGTCAGGGCGTCGATCCGCTACGCCCTCCAGCGCGGACTGGAATCGGTCACGCTTGTCCACAAAGGCAACATCATGAAGTACACCGAGGGCGCCTTTCGAGACTGGGGCTACGAGGTCGCGGAGGAGGAATTCCCGAACGAGACGGTGCGCGAGTCCGCCCTATGGGAGGGCGAAGAGGCGAACGGTCGCTTGGTGATCAAGGACCGGATCGCCGACGCCATGTTTCAACAGGTCTTGCTTCGACCGTCGGAGTATTCCGTTCTCGTGACGCCCAATTTGAACGGGGACTACCTTTCGGACGCCTGCGCGGCGCAGGTCGGCGGACTCGGGATGGCGCCCGGGGCAAATGTCGGAGACGGGGTCGCGGTCTTCGAAGCGACGCATGGGACGGCGCCGAAGTACGCGGGCAAGGACATGGTCAATCCCTCGTCCCTGATTCTCTCGGCGAAGATGATGCTGGAGCATTTGGGCTGGACGGACGCGGCCGAGAAGATTGAGCGCGGGCTCAAGGGGGCGGTGGCGGCTCGCCGCGTTACCTACGATTTGGAGCGTCAGATGGACGGCGCGGTTCGGGTCTCCACGTCGGAATTCGCTCGCTCGATCATCGCCTGCATGTAGGCGGGTCGTATGCGCGCCCGCTTCTCAACAAGACCGCCTCAGGCATTCGAGACCCCGCTTCTCGTCTTTCCGCTTCTTCCGCAGCACATCGCGTCCCTTGCCCGCAGCGAGGCGCTGGAGGGGGTTGCGGGGCTGCTCGACCATCGCACCGGAGGCGCGCTCGCGCGCGCCGTTAAGGGCGGCGACTTTCGCGCGAAGGCGGGGGACGAGCTCTTGGCATACGCGGACCCGGCCCAGGCGGGGCCCCTTCGGGTTCTTTTCTTGGGATGCGGCGGCGATGCGGATCCCGCGCCGGAGGATTGGCGCGCGGTCGCCGGCAGGGCGACGCGCGCCGCGAGCAGACTGAAGACGGAGCGGTTTGCGCTCTCCCTGACGCAGCTGGGCGGCAGAAGCCGAAGCCGCAAAGCGGCGGTGGCGCAGGCTGCGGCCGAGGGCGCGTGGCTTGCTTCGTGGCGCTACGGGGAGCGGAAATCGAGAGAAGGTCCAGACGACGAAGGGCTGCCTCCCGCCGAAGCGACGTTTTTGGCGGGAGGCAGCGAAGAGTGGAGGCGGGGCGCGGAATTGGGGAGGGTCTTCGCGCGAGCTGAGAACTTCGCCCGCACGCTGCAGGCGATGCCGGGAAACGATCTCACCCCGGCGCGCTTGGCGGAGATGGCCGAGGAGGCGGCGCGCAAGGCGGGTCTCAAGGCCGAGGCGTGGGGCCCCAGCCGGCTTCGCAGGGAGCAAATGGGCGCGCTCCTCAGCGTGGCGAAGGGGTCGGACGAGGAGCCTCGACTCATCGTCCTTGAGCACGAAGGACAAAATGCCGACGCCGCGCCGCTCGTGTTGGTGGGCAAGGGCCTCACCTTCGATTCGGGCGGCGTTTCGCTGAAGCCTGCGAAGGGGATGGAGCGGATGAAGTACGACATGTCGGGCGGCGCCGCCGTCGTCGCCGCCATGTGCGCGATCGCGGAGCTTGACTGGCCGCTCCGGGTCGTCGGGTTGGTGCCTGCCTCGGAGAATATGGTGAACGGTTCGGCGAACAAGCCCGGTGACATCGTGCGCAGCCGCGCGGGGAAGTGGGTCGAGATTGTGAACACCGACGCGGAGGGCCGCTTGATTTTGGCCGACGCGCTGGACTACGCAACCGGACTTCAACCGGCTGCCATCGTGGATTGCGCGACGCTTACCGGCGCGTGCGTCGTGGCGCTGGGTCGCCATCGGTCGGGACTGCTCTCCAACAATTCGGAGCTTGCGAGCGAGCTTGCCGTAGCCGGGGAGCGCGCCGACCAGCCCGTCTGGCGCCTGCCGCTCGATCCAGGGTACGGCAAGCAGCTGAAGAGCCCCTTTGCCGATCTAAGGAACGTGGGAGGGAGGGGCGGAGGGGCGATCACCGCCGGCTGGTTTCTTTCGGAATTCGCGAGGGGGGTTCCGTGGGCGCACCTGGATATTGCGGGCACCGCTTACGGAAAGACCGACCGGGCGTACTTGAGGGAAGGGCCGTTCGGCGTGCCGTGCAGGCTTCTCTTGGAATGGGTCCGTCTGCGGGCGGGAGTTTGATCCGCGCCTTCTTCGCGGCGCCGCTGGCGACCTCGTTTCTTCTTTGCGTTTGCGCGCACGCGGCCGCGGCCGCCCAAGATCCGCCCGACAGCGTCGCTGCGCAACAGGAGCGCTTGGCCGATTCCTTGGCGACGGTCCAGGATTCGCTAGCCGCCGATTCCGCCCTAGTCGATTCGCTGACTGCGGCCGGGGACACGCTGACCCCGCCGCCCCTTCTCCCAAGGATTCATTGGCCGGTTGAGCCGTCCGCGCGCTCCGGCGTATGGGAGTGGGGCCCCGAAGAGCTCGCAGGCGCGCGCGGACAGACGCTCTGGCAGCTGGTCCGAGAGGCGCCCGGCCTGATCGGCGTCCGGGGAGGGGACATCGGGGCGCCGATCGCGGTAATCCCCGTCGGCTACTCCGGGGGCGCTGCGCGGCTCTACTGGGATGGCGCGGAGCAGCTCCCGTTGGAGGGCTCAATTGCCGATCTGTCCCGAATTCCGCTCGCCGGACTGGAACGCGTGCGCATCGTTCGACGTCCCGGCGGCGTGGATATTCATCTCCGACGCTTGGATCACGCGGACCCCCGCGCCTACTCACGAATCGAAGTAGGTACCGGAGACCTCGCTACAAACGTGCTGAGGGCGACCTTCTCGATGCCCCGCGCGGTCGGGGGCAAGCTGGCAGTGGCGATCGAGAGGCTGGATACGCGCGGACGCGAGGATCCGGGCTCAACGACCGGGGGATGGTTTCGCTACAGCGCCCATGCCGGCGACCGGGCGAGCGCGTCCTTTGAGCTGCGCCGAATGTCGTCGGCGCGCGCGACGGCGTGGGAGGCGCCGGGGCAGGCGGCGCGCAGCGACTGGACGCTCCACGGTCGCGTCGCTTTGGCGGAGGAAGCGCTGCTGGAGGCTTGGCGGACTAGGGCCTCCCTTACGGCGGGAGGAGAGGATGAGGCTTTTGACTTCAGCACGGAGGGACGAGGCCAGTGGGGTGGGCGGCTTACTCTGGGCAAGGGCCCCTTCTGGGGACGCGCCGGCGCGCGGTGGAACCAAGGCGAGGGGTTGCCGAGGCGCGAGCTGGCTCTGGAGACGGCGATCGCCGAACCAAGGTGGGGAGGCGCGACCGCGCGAATTCGTCGGGAGCATTGGCTAGAGGAGGCGGGGACAAGCCGCGACCTGCGCGCCTGGTTCTCGCCCATCCCTCACGCCGCGGTTTTCTTCGAGCGAGGAGGCGGCCGAAGGTCCGTCCCGAGCCTTAAGCCCTTGCCGCCCGCGCCGGACTCGGCGGCGGTCGACTCCGTTCGTTCGGGCACGGAGGCGGACACCCTGCCCGGCCCGATGGCGCCGCGCTTTACGGACCGCAGCGGAGGAAAGCTGGGAACGAGCGCGGCCTGGAGGGGCCTTGAGCTCTCCGGCGCGCGCATCTGGGTGGAGGCCGACTCCGTGTGGCCGACACAGCTTCCCTTTGATCGGGCCGGGCTCGTGCTTCCGCAGCCTAGGCGGGCCGGATGGGAGCTGTCGGGTAGAATTCCGGTTTGGCCGGAGGGGCTCGCGGTCGTCGCCCAGCTGCAGCTGTGGGAGGCGCCCTTGGATTCCGCGCCTCAGCTGTACTTTCCCGACCACGTGTACCACGGAGCGTTTTCTTTCCACCGCTCCTTCTTGGAATCCGGCAACTTCGAACTCTGGGTGGATCTGGGCGCGCAAGGAAGGGCTCCGATGGCCTTCCCTCGCCCCGACCCCGACTACGAGCCGCCTGCGCGAGACCCGGAAGACGAAGAGGCCCAAGAGGAAACGGCGCCCCCGGTCTTGGTCCCGTTCCACCAAGAGTGGTATTTCCGGTTGCAGATGCGGATCATCTCGCTGAGCATCTTCGCCCACGTGGAAAACGCCACCGTGCGCGACAACAACCAAGACGTGCCCGGGCGGCTCCTCCCCGGCACGCGCAGCATTTTCGGGATTCGTTGGACTCTATGGAACTGACGCGGGGCATTCAAACCAAGAGAAGCCGGATGGTCGCACGCTCGCGCTGAGCGCAATCGCGAGCAGCGTTCTCGCCGGCGGAAGGGACGCCGGAATCGGTCCTTGCGTGTTCAGAGGCGCGTCGACGCTAGCGCAGGGAGCGTTGAACTTCCACGCCGTGAGCATACCCGGCGACTACAGCCGCTGGAGATTGGCGCGGTGCTTGGAAAGGACGTTCCGTCGCACGCGAATTTGAATCTGGAAAATCTCTTCGGTCAATCGGTCTCGGTGATTGCTGGCGGATTCGTCGTTCTTTCGCGGAAGGCGGCGGACTCGGCGGGTGGATCAAAATCTGGCCTCCTCGTCGAATTTTCGATGAGGGTCGTCGAATTTTCGAGGTTTCGCGAGTCGCGGAAATGGGGGGGGGGGGGGGGTATATCCTTGATACGCAGTGAGTTACGTAGTTTTCTCCATTTTTGGCACGCTGTTTGCATGTGTACGGGCGTGCCGAAACGCGTGCGCTTGGGTTTGCGTCTGCGGGACGGCGCGGGAGGCTCCGGTTTGAACGGGTTCGTTCATGGACTCGGGCCGGGCTTTCCGGCGCGCACTTTAGGAAAGGGAAAGCGCGTATGAGCAGAAGCAAGACGAGGGCGCTCGGGATCGGGGCGCTGCTCGGGGTAGGCGCGTGGGCCTGTGACGAGGCTACGGCGCCGCCGCCGACGGGGTCGATTCTGGGGAAGGTGATGGTGGAGGGGGAAGGGCTGGACGGCGTGTCGGTGTCGCTGTCGAACGGGAGTTCGCAGATGACGTCGGGCGGCGGGTCGTACAGGTTCGACGGCGTGGAGGGGGGTACGTACACGGTGTCGATAACGGGGTATCCGGCGGATGCGGCGTTTGACGCTGCGACGGGGTCTGCGACGATAGCGTCGGCGGGTCAGTCGGTGACGGTGGACTTTTCGGGGTCGTGGATACGCACGTCGGCGCTGACGGGTACGGTGATGGCGGGCGAAGTGCGTTTGGAGGGCGTGATGGTGCGTCTTTCGGGGATGTCTTCGGGATCGGCGATGACGGACGCGATGGGCGCGTATGCGTTTTCGGGGCTTCGGGCGGGGTCGCACACGGTGGAGATTTCGGGCTTCGACGCGGATCTGTACGCTTTTGCGGAGACGAGCGTGACGCGGACGCTGGCGGTTGCGTCTACGGAGGTGGCGGACTTTGCCGGGACGATGCTGCGGACGGCGGGGATTGCGGGCGTAGTCGAGGCGGAGGGCGAGCCTTTGGCGGGCGTCGCGGTCGAGATCTCGGGGGTCGAGGAGCATCGGGCGGCGACGGATTCGGACGGCATGTACGCCTTTGCGGATCTGCTGCCGGGGAGCTACACGGTGACGATATCGGGATACGACGGGGATCGCGTGAGCTTTTCCGAGGAGTCGATGGACGTGGAGGCCGCGGCGAACGCGGTGGTCAAGGCGGACTTTTCGGGGACGCTGCTGAGGGGCGCGTCGATTTCGGGGCACGTGCTCGCGGACGGGGCGCCGGTCGCGGGCGCGATGGTCGAGTTGGAGGGGCCGGAGGATGCGGCGTCCACGCGGACGGACGCGGACGGGATGTACGTCTTCTCCGGGTTGCTGCCGGGGACGTGGACGGTGTCGATCTCGGGGTACGACGCGGATTCGTACGAGTTTGCGGCGACCTCGAGGGAAGTGACGCTGGATCCGGGGGAGCGGGGCACGGTGGACTTTCAGGGATCGATGCTGCGGACGGCGGCGATTGCGGGCGCGGTGAGCGTCGAGGGGATGTTTGTCGCCGGGATGGCGGTGCGATTGACGGGCGGGGATATGGAGGAGGCGATGGATGCGACCACGGATGCGTCGGGGGTGTACTCCTTCCGGGGCTTGAAGGCCGGGACGTACATGGTGGCGATCATGCCGAGCGAGGCGCAGATGGGGATGTACGCTTTCGAGGATATGGAGATGGAGGTCGAGGCTATGGACGATATGGAGACGCGGGCGAACTTCAGCGGGACGCACGTGCGGACGGCGAGGATATCGGGGATGCTGGTTTTGGCGGGCGGCGAGAAGACGCTGCATGACGCGGGCGCGGCGGGTCTGTCCGGCGCGGTGAAGCTGACGTTGAACGGGCCGGGCGTGGCGGACTCGCGCGCGGCGATGACGGACGATATGGGGATGTACAGCTTCGGGGAGTTAAAGGCCGGGAGCTATCGCTTGGTGTACACGTCGCCGCCGATGAATCCGATGCACACGAAGATGACGGGCGGCGATCTGGGCGCGACGGGGATGGTGATTGAGCTCGAGGCGGGCGAGTCGATGGAGCACGACTTCGAGTACGAGCTGACGCATCATTCGCTGAGCGTGATGGCGAAGTACGGCTATGCGAATTGCAACAAGGACGATTGCATGAGCGACATGGGCGTCCAAGGCGTGACGGTGAAGGCGATGGCCGGGTCGGGTCAGGAGGCGCTGGCGGAGGCGAAGACCGACGAGGACGGGATGGCCGTGCTCGAGATTCCGACGGGCTCGCTTGCGGGGAACATGGTGTACCTCATGGGTTCGATGGGGGATATGGCGGCGGACTTTGCGGTACAAAAAGGGGCGGACACGGTGACGGTGGATCCGATGTCCTTAAAGTCGGAGTCGATGGATCCGCTGTTGTATCTGGCGAACAAGGCGAACGTGTCGTTGACGGTGCGGAGCGTGCGTCGCGGGAGCGCGGGCGGCGGGTACATGAACAAGGCGGAGGTGGCGGCGTTCAAGGGGACGAGCAAGACGGCGTCGGCGACGGCGACGACGGGCTCGAACGGATCGGCGTCCTTGACGCTATCGGCCGCGCCGTCGAGGACGGGGAAGTACCGCGTGGGGATGAAGGACATGAATCTGTACTTCCATCACGACATGGACGACGAGGACATGGAGTACCTGGAGTTCACGCACAACGGCCTGCATCCGCCGGACGAGGCGATGCATTTGGGGACGCTGGTGGTGGGTCACAAGAAGGTGGACGTCAAGGTCGGCGCGCACCGGGAGCTGGACGACATGCCTGGCGTGTCGTGCGTGCCGCTGAAGGCGACGGACAAGACGTGCACGGGGGACAGGAAGGACGTCGCGCCGTCGGAGGGCGACGTCGAGCTGCACTTGGAGAAGATGTCGGACGGCGGGAGCTGGGAGATGGTGTCGTCGACGACGATGCTGGACTCCTCGCACGTCTTCAAGGGCGTCATGACGCAGGAGGGGAAGTACCGGGTGCGAGCGGAGCTGGATTCGTGGCTCGAGAGCGAGGGCGGAATGATCGTGGGGTCGGAGACGATGGATTTGGATCCGAACTCGATGGCGCACATGCCGCTGTACGCGGCGTGCAAGGCGAATCCTCGGGACAAGAAGATGTGTTCGAGCTTCGGCTACAAGCGCATGGGCAATTCGCTGTCGGCGATGTTCAGGAGTTCGGGCGATCCGATGAACGCGGACGGGATGGACGTCGAGCTGATGGCGAAGGCCCTGCACGGCGGCAAGACGCATGAGGAGGATACGGACGACAAGGGCAAGGCGATGATCGACGAGTTGCTGGACGGCACGTACGCGGTGACTGCGACGGCGGGCGACTCCGACTACGGGTTCCGGATGTTGCAGGACAACGGGACGCGGTTTACGGGGATTTCGTACTCGGAGACGAAGGACTTGGGGATGGCGACGGTGGGCGCGGGCGAAGCGGGCCTGAAGGAGCTGAAGCCCGACGGCATGACGCACTACGAGACGCGCTTTATGGATGCGGGCCTCGAGGGCAGGGCGGCGGTGCGCGTGACGGGCATCTGCTTCGAGGAGACGGGCGACACGCTCCCGCCGACGGCGGATTTCGATTGCTCGAGCACGACTGAGACCGGGGGGCACTCCGAGGTGACCGGCGCGACGTACGTGGACGGATCGCAGACGTTCGCGCATGAGGGTCTGCGGGTATCGCTCAGGGTGATTGTGACGGGGATGATCGGGACGAAGTCGAGGACGGATACGTTGGCGGTGCCTCGGGGCTTTGCTCGAAGCGGGGGGACCGACGACGACGGGACCTTCGAGTTCGAGGGGCTGCCGTCGGAGATCTACCAAGTGACGGTTGCCGGCGCGGGGTCGCAGCTGGCGTATCCCAGCGACGTGATGGGTTCCAGGAACTTTGATATGGCGTCGACGGGCGACGCGGAGTTTGTCGGCGGCAACAGGAAGTTTGCGTGCAAGGGCGACAAGAATCCGTCGACGTTGTGCGCGGGCGGCGCCGTGTGGGGCACGACGATGGACGCGGTGCGCCTGGATCATCGGCTGGGGGTGATTTGGGAGGAGTTTGCGGCCGAGGACAGCGCGAGCGTGGACAGTTTGGCTGCGCCGGGTCATCAGGCTTTGGGCTTCGGGATGGTGGCGAACCGGAAGATCAAGGCGAAGGTGTGGATGTACCCTGGGCAGGATTCGCTGGATTCGAAGCGGAAGAAGCACGAGGGTTCGATCGAGTTCAAGGTCCGCAAGTGCGGGTCCTTAGGATCGACCCCGCCCGGCTTGGCATGCCAGGACAATAGCGTCAACGTGATGGACTTGGCCGACACCGACGATGCGGGGACTTTAAGGAACAACTCGAACCCCAACGACTCGCTCGCGACGCTGAAAAAGTACTTCGGGGCCGACAAGTCGGGTCTCGAGATGGTGGAGAAGAGCACGGATTCCTTTTGGCTGGAGTTTGACGGGCACGATGCCGTGATCGAGCTGGCTCCGGGGCGGTACATCCTGCGTCAGGCGGGCGCCCAGAAGGACAAGACCGAGAAGTTCGAGATCAAGTGGGACAAGGGCGACGGGACTTGCGTCACCAGTGGTTACTCCACGACCGATCCAGCCAATTATAGTCTGCCCTCGACCATGGTGATTCTGGTGCCGCATGATCGGACCAAGAAGGTATGGGGCAGGCACACCGATTTGGGCGGTTATCTTTGCAAGCCGCTCTTCCACTCGGAGCCGCTGCGGATCAGCTACGTTCCGGTCGGCTAGGGATTGGCGTTTGAGGTTGCGGGACCGTTAAGGTGGGTTGCGCGGGGGCTCCGGGGCGACCGCCTCGGAGCCCCCGCTTTCTCTAGTCGCGCGCGGAAGACGATCAGAGGCTCTTCGTTCTCGGCGAGCTGGGCCTGCTGCCGTCGAACCATATCGGATCGGTCTGCCGGGAGCCTCCTTTGTGCCCTCCAACAGTGCGCGCAGGTAGCTTTCGTAGCAGTACACTCTGTTTCGCCGCGGGCGTGTAGTTTCCTGGGCGATGCCCAATTTCCTGCAAGAGTCGAACCGCGGAAGCCGCAGTGGGCCTGGACAAGCCGGTGCGGGAGGCGAGAGATCGAATGCTGGCAACCGGGTTTTCGGCAAGCGAGCGATGCGCGCGCAACGCGGAGCTCGCTCGTCTTCCTTGCCGGTCGATCAAGGACCGATCCTTGCGAATCATCCTGCTGGTCGACAGCGCAGTTTCGACGGCCTCCTGGGCCGAGTCGCGCACGCCTTTCAGAAAGAAGCGGAGTTAAGCTTCCCAGTTTCCGGCGCTCCGAGCGTCGTTGAGCAGCTGATAGTAATCGCCGCGGCGGCGCTTCAGGTAGAGACTCAGGTAAAGCAGAGGCTCTCGAAGGACCTTCCCGCCGCACAACATGAGCGTGATTAACAAACGCCCCAAATGATCGTTGCCGTCAAGAAACGGGTGGATGGTCTCGAACTGTGCGTGCGAGACGCCCGCCTTGATCAGAACCGGGAGCCCGTCGTTCTGGTCGTGAATGAAACGTTCGAGGTCCGCCATGCAGTCCTGAACCCGGTGAGCAGGCGGGGCCACGAACGCCGAGAGACTCGGTCGGCCGCCCCCGATCCAGTTCTGCGCGCGCCGAACTCCCTTGGATTCCTGGTTGCTCCCGGGCCCGAAACAAGCAGCTTGGCGTGCATTTCGCGCAACAAGCGGTTGGAGACCGGGAAGCCGTCGCGCACGCGCCGAATGCCATGGTCCAGCGCGGCCACGACGTTCGATGTCTCCAGGACATCGCTAAGGTCAGCCGCGGCAGCCCGCCCGCTTCGTACAGCATCAGCTCGGCGAGCGAAGACTGCGTGCCCTCGGTCTGAGCGGAGAGCACGGCCTCCTTGCGCACGTACCCATACATGAAGCGCACCGCGTCCGGAAGGAGCGCGGTCACCGAATCAAGTCGTCCCAGCGCAATGCTTGCGGACTCGAGCGGTCCCTGAAGGCCCTCCCCAAAATCAATCGCGGGAACGGGCGGAAGAGGTCGGGGCACGAACGCTCGTACTCGTTCGCCTCCAGCCGAGATACTCTCGTATGTGCCGGCGGAATCGCGACGCATCTCTCTATAATGGGATGGATGGCGAGGCTCCGGGATCTCCAGATTTTCCATCAGGCAAGGCGAAGCTGGGCGCACAGCGAGAGGCCTGGACTTGCTATTGAAAGGTTCGGCGATTCCCTTTCCTTAGGTAATCGACTGAAAAACTAACTTTCCTTGCGAGCGTTTGGCAGTTTGTTCATTGTAAGTGGACAGCGGTTCGCCTTCATAAGGAGCGAGGCGTCAGCGAGTTCTTTCTTGCGGGGACCCAAGACGCTCCGAACGACGCGCCGCCTGCGTTACATTCCATCCGATGATTCGAAGCATGACGGGGTTCGGGCGCGCGGGACGAGACGCGCCGGCTGGCCGCGTCGTTGTCGAAGCGCGCTCCCTCAACCACCGGGGCTTCTCTTGCTCCGCGCGTCTTCCGCAGGGGTGGGATGCGCTAATTCCGGCGGTCAACGCGGTGTTTCGCAGGCGTTTCGCACGGGGCAAGCTGAATGTAATCGTCACGCTGGAGACGCCTTCCGACGCCGGGACCGATGCGCGGAGGGTGTGTCCCGATCGCGCCCGGGTTTGGGCGGATTCGGTGCGGGAGGCGGCCGAGGTTGTCGGCGCCCGAGGCGAGCTGGACATCAATTCCCTTGCGTGCGCGAAGGGCCTCCATGCGCCGCAGGAGATCCCCGATGTTCCGCACGCTCTTGTCTTGGACGCGGCGAGCGACGCGGCGGGCGAGCTTGCGTCCGCGAGGCTCAGGGAAGGGAAACGCCTTGGGTCAGTTTTGCGGACGAACGCGACGCGCATCAAGCTTCGCCTCGCGGACATCAAGGTCCGCGCGCCGGCGCGCATTGAGCGCGCGAGGAAGCGTCTCGTCGAGAAGGTCGCCGCGCTGCTGGACGGACGGAGTCCCGGCGACGAGCGCCTGGCTCAAGAGATCGCCTTTCTCGCCGAGAAGTGGAGCATCGAAGAGGAGATCGTGCGCTTGGAGGCGCATCTGGAGCTCTTCGAGGAGTCGCTGCGATTCCCCTCTTCGCAGGCGGACCCCCTGCGTCCCTCGGTGGTCGGAAAGCGTCTTTCGTTCGTGAATCAGGAGATGTTCCGGGAAACCAACACGATCGGCGCCAAAGCGAACGATCCAGGAATCACGGCCTTGGTAATTGAAATCAAGGAAGAGCTGGAGCACATCCGGGAACAGGTGGAAAACATCGAGTGAGCCCATCTTCGGGCTGCGCGGGCCATCTTTGGGCTGCGCCGCGCGTCTTGGTGCTCGTGGGTCCCTCGGGCGTTGGAAAGACCTCGATCTCCAAGGAGCTGTGCAGGCGCTGGCCAGAGCGCTACAGAGCCTCCGTCTCCTGTACGACTCGGCCCGCCCGTCCGGAGGAGAAGGACGGCGCCGCCTACTTTTTCATAAGCGAGGAGTCGTTCCGGGAGATGCAGCGAAACGGAGACCTGCTGGAATGGGCCGAGGTGCACGAGCGGCTCTACGGCACCCCATGGAGCCAGCTTCGCCGCGCGGGCGATGATCGCGCGCTCGTATTGGATGTCGATGTCCAAGGGGCCCGGGGAGTCCTTTCCCAGGTCCCTGGCGCGCGCGTTACATTTGTGGTGCCTCCCGGCCCCCGCGTCTGGATCAGCCGGCTGACCGCGAGGGCGACGGAGTCGCCGCAGGAGCTTCGCTCGCGCCTACAAACGGCATTGAACGAACTGGAGGATGCCGGCAGCTTTGAGCGGTGTATCGTGAATCGCACGGTTGAAGGGGCGGCCTTGGAGCTGCATCAATGGATTGAGGCCGGCATCGGCTCCGCGGAGCCAAAGCTGGATTTGATCGTGGAGTCCCTAAAGGCGCGCGCGCGGGAGCTGCTTTCGGAGTCGGTCGGCGGGACGCGGACGGTCGCGTTCGCCAAGGGAGAAGTCGGTTCAACGAACGACGAGGAGACAGCGTGAGGGTCTTTACCCCTGAAGAAGTCGCGAAGGACAACGAGAGCAAGTACTTGGGCGTCCTCGTGGCGGCCAAGTACGCAAAGGAGCTCAACAAGGAAGGACGAAACCGGCGGCACTATTCGCAGGAGACGGAGAAGTTCACGACCCGAGCGCTGGTCGCGATCACCTCCGGCAAGCTCGACTATCGATTGGTCAAGCGAGACGAGCGGACGATGCGGCGGGAGGCGGAAGAGGCGGACGGAATTTGGAACGTGGGCGCGCGCAAGGAGTTCTCCGACGCCAGCTCGGTGATGCGCATGGCTTCCGGGCTGGGGGAAGGCTAGTCGGTTCCGAAGGATCCGCTCAGGCGTCCGCAGCTCCTTGACGCGCAGCTCGCAGCCGCCTTGGCGGGGCAGGCGGGTCGTGCTGGGCGTGACCGGAGGAGCGGCCTCCTATAAGGCGGTTCAGACGGCGCGCGATCTGTCGCTGCTGGGGGCCGATGTCGATGTCGTGCTGACGCGGGCCGCCCGGGAATTCGTGCAACCGCTCGCCTTCCAAGCCGTAACTGGAAGGCGGCCTCTGTCAAATCTCTTTTCCGCGGAAGGCGCCGCCCTGCACATCCGACTCGCCCGCAGCGCGGACGCGGTCGTGGTGGCGCCTGCAACCGCTGATTTTATCGCAAGGACCCGGGCCGGGCGCGGCAACGACCTTCTGGGATCCGTTCTGCTGGCGACGAAGGCGCGCGTGGTGATCGCGCCAGCGATGAACGAGGCAATGTTCGGTCACCCGGCGACTCGGGCCAATTTGCGATGTCTTCGGGAAAGGGGCGTTCGCGTTGCGGGTCCGACGAGCGGGCGGCTGGGCGCCGGAGAGGGAAGGGGGATGGGACGGATGATCGACGGACAGGCGCTGATCGAAGAGGTCGGACGGGCCCTCTCGCCCGCCTCGCCGCTCGCGGGAGCGCGGGTGCTCGTCACCTCGGGCTCGACGCGGGAGGCGCTTGATCCCGTCCGCTACCTAGGCAACCGATCATCAGGGCTGATGGGGAGCGAGCTGGCGCGGTCCGCATGGCTTCGCGGCGCCGATGTCACGCTGCTGAGCGGCCCTTCCTCGCTAAAGGCTCCGCACGGTCCGAAGCTTCTGCGCGTCGAGTCCGCGGCGGAGATGCTGGATGCGGCGCTGGACGCGGCGCCCGCGCTGGACGCGGCGATATTTGCGGCTGCGGTGAGCGACTTTAGGCCGGCGGTCGCGCGGGTTGAGAAGATCAAACGAAGCCAGGAGGGTCCTCGGATGCGCGTCGACTTGACGGCCAACCCGGACGTTGCCCTCCAAGCCGGGACAAAGATGAAACGGGGCGCGGTCAGGGTTGGCTTTGCGTTGGAGACCTCGCGGCTCTTGCAGCGGGCAAGGAGAAAGCTGGAAGAGAAGGGATTTGACTTCGTCGTCGCCAACCCGGCCGGGGAGGAGGGATCGGGCTTTGAGGCGCCCGCGAATCGCGCGACGCTGATCTTTCGAGAAGGAGCGCCCCGCGAGTTGGGTCTCCTACCCAAGCGCGAGGTCGCGGAGGCAATCATCGACGAGATCGAGTCTCGTTTGGAGAACGCGGCGGAGTGAAGGCGGCCGATCTCCTGGCCCGGTACTTGGACCAGCGCCGGCTGATGGCGGATCCGCCGCTGTACGCAAACTCCCACAGGGAAGAGCTTCTTCGCGCGGCGAGACCAGAGAGGCCTCGAGCAGTCCAAGCGGCCGCCTTGGAGGGGCCAGCGCGAACGAAGGAAATCGAAGGGCTCGAGTCCGGCCCGCTTCGGTCGCTCGCGGCCGCCTGCACTGCGTGCGCGCTCAGCAAGGGTCGACGAAACGTCGTCTTCTCCGGAGGCAACCCGAAGGCGCGAGTCTTGGTGGTTGGAGAAGCTCCCGGAAGGGACGAAGACCGCGCCGGAGAGCCCTTCGTGGGCGCGGCGGGGAGACTGTTGGACCTGATGCTTGCCACCGCGGGGCTTTCCCGCAACGACTCCTCGCCCGATTCATCGGTGTACATCTGCAATGTGATCAAGTGCCGTCCGCCGGGGAATCGCAACCCCGCGCGCGAGGAAATCAATGCCTGCGCGCCTTTCCTCAAGCGTCAGATTGAGCTTTTGGCGCCGAAGGCGATCGTTGCTCTCGGCGTCTTCGCGGGGCGCTGGCTGACCGGCGAGAGCGCGCCCCTGAATCAGCTGCGAAGGAAGGCGCGGGACTACAATGGCATTCCCGTGGTCGCGACCTACCATCCCGCCGGGATTTTGAGGAATCCGTACTGGCGTTTTCCCGCATGGAGGGACCTGCAGAAACTCCGCCAACTGATCGGGAAGTGAGCGCGCCCGGCTCGCCTCCGGCTCCCGCCCTGGAGGCGCCGCGTCCAGCAAGGGCGGGCGCCCCCGAGGACGCGTCGCTGGACCGGCGGCCGGAGGGCGCCTACGACCGGACGCCTCCCTTTTCTCCAGAGGCGGAAGCGAGCGTCCTTGGCGGCATGCTTGTCGACCCAAGCTCCGTCCCTCTGGTGATGGAGAGGATTCGGGCGTCGATGTTCTACCGGGAGGCGCACCGCCGCATCTACCGGAGCATCCAGCGACTCGCGGAGCGCAGCGAAGGCGTCGACGTGGTGAAGGTGGCCGACGAGCTGCGAGGTACGGACGAGCTGGAGAGCGTCGGGGGCCTGCCCTACCTTTCCGCGCTCTTGGACGCGGTCCCGACCGCCGCCAACATCGTATGGCACGCGGACATCGTTCGCGACAAGGCCGTTTTGCGGGGGCTGATCGACGCGGGCCAGTCGATTGTCCGGATGGCGTACGGATCGGAGGGCCGGACTCCGCAGGAGCTGACGGACGCGGCGGAGCAGGTGATTCTAGAGGTGAGCCGGCAGGAGCGGCGTACGGAGTGGGTCCGGGTAAAGGAGATCCTCTACCCCACCTTCGAGAAGATCGAGCAGCTTCAGGAGTCCCCGGGCGATGTCTCCGGTTTGGCCACGGGCTTTATCGACTTGGATCGCATGACGACCGGCCTTCAGCCGGGAGACTTGGTCATCGTCGCCGGGAGGCCGTCGATGGGCAAGACGTCCTGGGCTCTAAACGTGGCGCAACACGCCGCGGTTCATGCCGACTCTGGAGTCGGCGTCTTCTCGCTGGAGATGTCCAAGGAGCAGTTGGTGCAGCGGCTGCTCTGCTCTACGGCCAGGGTGGACGCGCTTCGCCTCCGCAGGGGCCGGCTGGACGCGCAGGAGTTTCAGCGGCTTGCCGGAGCCGCGGGACATCTGAACCGGGCGCCCATCTGGATCGACGACTCCGCAACGGCCAACATCCTTGAACTCCGAAGCAAGGCGCGGAGGCTGGCGGTGGAGAATGAGATCGGGCTCATCGTCATCGACTACATGCAGCTGATGACGGCGCCCGGCAGGTCGGACAACCGGGTGCAGGAGGTGAGCGTGATCTCTCGCGGACTCAAGGCGCTGGCGCGAGAACTCAACGTGCCCGTCGTGGCGCTGAGCCAGCTGAGCCGCGCCCCCGAACAGCGCACCGACCGGAGGCCGCAGCTCTCCGATCTGCGCGAAAGCGGGTCGATCGAGCAGGACGCGGACCTTGTGATGTTCCTCTACCGGCCGGAGTACTACTTCGGACCGGAGGACAAAGAGGGCAGATCGCTGGAGGGCAAGGCGGAGCTGATCGTGGCAAAGCAGCGAAACGGACCGACCGGCATCGTTCAACTCTACTTTCAGAAGTCGTGCACGCTCTTCGAGTCCGCAACCGACGAGGAGGAGCCGTAAGCGTCCGCGTTGTCGTGCTCGTCCCCGCCTCCGGTCTGGGCAGAAGGATGGGAGGCGTCCGCAAGGGGCTTCTTCCGCTGGGGGGACGATCCGTCTTGGAGCGAGCGATTGCGCCCTTTCTCGGCCTGGACGAAGTGGTGGAGGTCGTGGTGGCGCTTGCCGATCCGTCTTGGCGACACGAGGACGAGCGCGTGACGGCGGTTCGGGGCGGAGCTACCCGACTGGAATCGGTGAGGAATGCGCTGATCGCATCCGTCCAAGCGCCAGCGGCTGATGTCGCCCTAGTGCACGACGGGGCGCGGCCCTTTCCGCCGCCGCAGGCGATCAACGCGTGCATCCGCGCGGCCTCCCAGGGCGTGGGCGCCGTGACGGGGATCCCGGTCGTTGACACCCTGAAGCGCGAAAAAGGCGAGGGCTTGGTTCTCAAGACGGTGTCCCGGGAAGGCCTCTGGCGGGCTCAGACCCCTCAGGCGTTTCCAATGCGGCCCTTCAGGCGCGCGATGAGGCAGGCGGGGCTTAGAGATGGAGACCAAGTGACCGACGACGCCAGCCTCATGGAGGAGGCGGGGATAGACATTCGCTTGGTGCCCGGGTCTCGCGTAAACCTGAAGATCACGCACGCGGAGGATTTGTCGCTTGCGCAAGCCTACCTACGCCTTCGGGAGGACCAGGCGTGACGGGCATCGTTGCGCCGGAAGAAGCGTGCCGGCGCCTGCTGGGCGGAGGGCTGCTCGTGCATCCGTCCGAGTCGGTATACGGCGTGGGGGGAGCGCTGGAGGAAGAGCCGCTGCGGCATCTTCGGGCAATCAAGGAGAGGCCCGACGGGGGCTTTGTGGTTCTCGTGCCCTCGGTGGACGATGTGGAGGATATGCTCTCGCCCCCCGCCCGATCCCTTGCGCGGAGCTTCTGGCCGGGCGCGCTCACCTTCGCGGTTCGAGACCCGGGGCGGCGATTTCCCGCCTCGGCGAAGGCGCTGGATGGAACGATCGCGATTCGGGTGCCCGGAAGCGAGCCGACTTTGTCGTTGCTGCGGCGGGCGGGGGCGCCGATCACCTCCTCTTCCGCGAATCTGCGGGGGAAGCGCGCCGCAGTGACCCCGGAGGACGCGCTCGAAAGCCTCGCGCCCGCCCTCCCAAGCGACGCGCGGGGCCTGTGTGCGCTGGATGGCGGAAGGCTCCCCGGCGGACCGCCTTCCACCCTTTTGGCCGACTTCGGGGGAGGGGGCAAGAGCCTAAGGACGCTCCGGCAGGGCGCACTGGGCCCATGGGTCGAAGAGCTGCTCGAGGAGGGAGCCCCTGTTCGCTCCAGTTATCGGCTTGTCTTTGCCTGCGCCGGGAACACCTGCCGCTCTCCGTTGGCGGAAGTCTTGGCCAAAAGGCGGATCGCCGAGAAGAGGCTGTCTTGGCTTCGGACATCGTCGGCGGGACTCTACGCCCATTCGGGCGCGCCCGCCTCCATGGGTGCCCTGCGCATCGCCGAAGAGCAGGAGATGGACCTTTCGCGCCATCGATCGGATGCTGCCCGGTCATGCTTGGATGATCCTCCGGATCTCTTCGTCGCGATGACGGCGGAGCAGCGCCGCGCGCTCCTCGGGCTGGGCGTCCCGGCCCACCGCGCGCACCGCCTCTTGGACCTTGCGGGAGAGGGCGGAGATATTGCCGATCCCTTTGGAGGTTCCTTGGAGCGGTACCGGAGGTGCTTGGATGAGCTGGGGCCGCCGGTGGCGCGGCTGGTCGACCGGATTGCGGGATTGAAGCGCGTCGTGCTCGGTTGACGAGATGACCGAGCCGCCGATGGCGCGGAGCAACTTTTCCCCGACCCGCCTTTTCGCGCTGCTGGGGGATCCCGTGGCGCATTCGCTTTCGCCTCGCCTTCACGGCGCGGCGTTTAGGTCTCGTCCGGAGTGTATCTACCTTCCGTTTCGGGTCTCCAAGGATGGGGCGGGGCCCGTTCTTCGCGCCCTTGCGCTCAATGGAGGGGGAGGAAACGTGACGATCCCCCACAAGGAGCGGGCCGCGTCATTCCTGGATCGGCCGCTTCCCGCAGTGCGGGCCACGGGGGCCTGCAACACATTTTGGTCCGACTCGGGCGCCGTCGTGGGCGACAACACCGACGTTTTGGGTTTCCTGGGGAGCTTGGAGGCTCTTGCGGGCGGAGGGCCCCGCGGAATGAGCGCAGCGGTGCTGGGCGCGGGCGGCGCCGCGCGGGCGGTCGTGTATGGCTTGCTTGAGGGCGGGGCCGCGCGCGTCTACGTCTGGAGTCGCACGGAGGCGAAGACGCGAAGGCTGATTCGGAGCTTTGGAGATGGGAGGCTTCGGCTGCAGCCTGAACCGGAGCCCGGAGGGCGCGTGGATCTGCTCGTCAACGCGACGCCCGTCGGCATGCGGGGCCTCGCGGCGCCGATCCGACTGGGTCGACTCGCAGCGCCTCCAGGCCGAGTCTTGGACCTCGTCTATCGGGACGGCCCCACGCCGCTGGAGGAGCGTGCCCGCGCACTGGGAATTCCTGCGATGAGCGGCTTGGAGGCCCTCATCTTGCAAGCGGAAGCGGCCCAGGAGCGCTGGTTCGGCGAGCCTCCGCCCAAGGGCGTCATAAGAGGCGCCGTTCAGCCTTGAAGCTGGACCTTGGGGCAGTTCTCGACTTCATCCTGCCCCCTGCCTGCGCGGGGTGCGGCGAGGCTGGACCTCGGGATCCGAAGATGAGGCCCGTCTGCGCGAGCTGCAGGCTGGGGCTTGAGGAAGTCCCTTGGCCGGCGTGCAATCGCTGCGGCGCGCCTCAGGGCAGCGGACGCCCGCCTGAGTGCCTGGACTGCGCAGAGCTTCCAGAGCTCGTTGAGCGCGTGCGCGCCCGCGCGGTACACGCGTCGCCCGCTTCAGGGCTGCTCCAGGCGGCGGGCCGCGGAGGCTGGACGAAAACGGCTGACTTCATGGCGAGGGAGGTCGCGCGCCTGATTCGTCCCGGCCCGATGCCTCGCGACATCGTGGTGCCTGCCCCGTCCCTCCGCGCAGGCGGCCCGGACGCTTCCGAAGTCATCGCGCGAGGAGTGGCCCGGCAGCTGGACGTCGAGTTTTTTCCGGCGCTGGGATCCAGAGTCCTCGCGAAGAGCTTGAAACGCCGCGCCTCCGGGCGTACCCTTAATCGTGAGTTCTTCCTCAAGTCCGAATACGGTCCGCGGGTGCGCCCGCATCGGGTTCTTCTTGTCTTCGGATTGCTTGAGAGTTGCGATGTCTTGGCCGCCTTGGCCCGCGCCCTGAAGGGCGCGGCTCCCCAACAGATTCACTGTTATGCATTTGCACGACCTCCCAGCTAAGAGGATGGCGGACTTTCGCGCATGAGACTCGCCATCAACGGCTTCGGTCGAATCGGTCGCAACGTCTTTCGCGCCGCTCGCGCGGATGCGCGGAAAGAGGCGCGGATCGTTGCGGTTAACGATCTTGCGGATGAGCGGACGCTCGCCCACCTCTTGGAGTTCGACTCCGTGCATGGCCGGATGGAAGAGTCCGTGGACCATGCGCCGGGGCAAATCGCCGTCGGCGGAGATGTCGCGCGCGTCTGCTCCAGCCCGGATCCGGAGCGGCTTCCGTGGGGCGAGCTGGGCGTGGATGTCGTGGTGGAGTCGACCGGCGTCTTCCGCAGCTTAGAGGGCGCCTCCCGGCACCTTAAGGCCGGCGCCCGCAAGGTGGTGATCACCGCTCCCGCCTCCGGGGTCGAGGCGACGATTGTCATGGGCGTGAATCATGATCTGTACGACCCGGATCGCCATGACGTCGTCTCCAACGCGAGCTGCACCACAAACTGCCTTGCGCCGGTGGCGAAAGTCCTGCTGGACCGATTTGGAATCGCGGGCGGACTCGTCACGACGGTGCACTCCTACACGCAGGGGCAGTCGATTTTGGACGGACCGCACAAGGACCTTCGGCGGGCCAGGGCCGCCGCCGTGAACATGATCCCGACCACGACCGGCGCTGCCCGCGCGACGGCGTTGGTGCTTCCCGAGCTTGAAGGGAAGATGGATGGGATGGCCGTCCGAGTACCCACGCCGAACGTTTCCCTGATCGACTTGGTGGCGACGCTGGAGGCGGATGCCTCCAAGGACGATGTGCGGGAGGCGATGCGCGAAGCGGCGTCCGGCGAGCTGTCCGGGATATTGAGGGTCGAGGAGTGCCCGCTCGTGTCGTCCGACTTCGTGGGCGAATCCGCGAGTTCGGTTGTGGACGGTCCGAGCATCATGACGATGGGACGCAGAATGACGAAGGTCGTCTCGTGGTACGACAACGAGTGGGGCTACGCCTGTCGGGTGCTCGACCTCGCGCGGTTGGCGGGACGGGGGCTGCGGTAGGAAGCAGGAAAGGCACAGTTGATCGCGCAGCTTCAGGACCTTCTCGCCTGGGGCGTTCACGGGAGCCGAATTAGCGCTCGCGTGGACTTCAACGTCCCCTTGGAGGATGGAAAGGTCGTGGATGACGCCCGGATCCGCGCATCCCTCCCTACGATGAAGGCGCTTTCCAAAGCGGGCGCGCGCACCATGTTGCTTTCCCATCTGGGGCGGCCGGACGGCAGATCGGACCCGCGCCTCTCGTTGCGCGCCACGCTGCCGGCGCTCCGGCGCATCCTGAAGGAGGGGATGGGCGATGCCGCTCCCGAGGCGCGCTTCTATTCGGGAGGCGCAGGCTCGCCCCTGCGCGCGCAAGTCGCCAAGGTTAAGCCCGGCGACTTCCTTCTCTTGGAGAACACGCGCTTTGATCCGGGCGAACGCATGGGTGATCGCACGCTCGCCGAAGGCTGGGCGTTGGCGGCGGACCACTATGTGCTGGACGCCTTTGGCTCCGCGCATCGGGCGCACGCTTCGACGGATGCTCTGCCTCGATTGATTAGAGCGAAGGGCGGCGTCAGCGTGCAGGGGTTTTTGCCGCAGCGGGAGGCGCACTACTTCCAAGAGGCTTTGGATACGCCCAGCAGGCCGTTTGCGATGCTCCTTGGGGGCGCAAAGGTCTCCAGCAAGATGAGCGCTCTGGAGGCGCTTCTCTCCCGCGTGGATGCGCTCCTCGTCGGAGGCGTCGCCGCAAACACCTTGCGCAAGGCAATGGGGCTTGAGACGGGGCGCTCTCGGGTCGAGCGCTCCGGCGTGGAGGTGGCCAAGCGCCTACTGAGCGCCGCAAGCGAGAAGTTGAGCCTGCCGGTGGATTTTATCGTGCGAAGGCGGGGCTCGCCCTCTCCCCGCATCTCCGTGGACAGCGGCGGCGTTACGCCGGAAGACGAAATTCTGGACATCGGCCGCGCGACTGTGGAGGCGTATCGGCGCCTGATCGGACACGCGGGCACAATTCTCTGGAGCGGCCCCATGGGTGTCTTCGAAGACCCTTTGTACGCAAACGGCACGCTGCGGCTCGCGGATGCCGCGGCTTCGGCCGCGACGGCGGGCGCGACGGTCATCGTGGGGGGCGGAGACTCGGCCAGGGCCGTGCGCGCTGCGGGGGTCGCCGAGCAAATGACCCATGTTTCGACGGGCGGAGGCGCGTCGCTTGCGCTGGTGACTAAGCGACCGCTACCGGCGTTTCGCGCTCTTTCGGAGCGCGGCGAGCTTGAGAAGCTGAGACGGGGCGGGTCCGTCGGTCAGGCCCAGCGCGATCCATCTGAACGGGGAGCATCCTGATGCGGACTCGAAATGAGGGAACGGGGGGAGGGCAAGCTCAAGTGGTCATCGCGGGGAACTGGAAGATGCACTTCGGTCCCGACGAGGCCCAAGCTTACTTTCGCCGCTTCGTCCCCGCGCCTCCAGCGCGCGCGCGAACGTTGATTTTTCCGCCTGCCGTGTCGCTTGTCGCGGCTCGCGGGGCGGCGGCCCCCGAAATCGAGTTTGGCGTGCAGAACATCCATTGGGCGGAGCAGGGCGCCTTTACGGGGGAGGTGTCGGCGGCCATGGCGGCCATGGCGGGCGCGAGGTGGGCGCTGATCGGCCACTCGGAGCGGAGGACCCTTTTTGGAGAGACCGACGAAGAGACGGCGAAGAAGACCGCAGCCGCGGTGGACGCGGGTCTCTCGCCGCTCCTTTGCGTGGGAGAACGGATCGAGGAGAGGCGGGAGGGCCGGCTGCGCGAGACGCTGGAGCGGCAGGTCGCCGCCGCGCTCCCCGAGCTGCTGAGAGCGAGGGAGTTCATGGTGGCGTATGAGCCGGTGTGGGCCATCGGCACGGGGGAGACGGCCAAGCCCGGCGACGCGAAAAAGGCGCATGCGATCATTCGCGAGGCCCTCGTGGAGGCTCGCGAGGCGCCTGTCCTCTACGGTGGAAGCGTCGGTCCGGACAACGTCTTCCAGCTTGTTTCGGAAGACGGCGTGGATGGCGTACTCGTCGGCGGCGCAAGCTTGGATCCCGCGACGTTTTCGCGAATATCGAAGCGGACGGCTTGACGGACTAAGCCCTGATCGGCGACATTCACTCTGCAGCACAGGGCGGATCTTCACGCCGAAGGAGGCGGAATGGGAATCTTCTACGGCATTTTGCTTGCGGTCTTGGTGTTGAACGGCCTGCTCTTGAGCGTTGTCGTTCTCTTGCAGTCGGGCAAGGGAGGCGGACTGGCGGCGATGGGCGGCGGCGCGGCGGCGACGGAGATGCTGGGCGGACGGCAGGCGACGAACATCCTTACAAAGGCGAGCTGGATCGGAGGCTCCGTCTTTATGGCCCTCTCGCTCACGCTCGCAATCATGTCCTCGCGGAATGCGATGCCGACTTCGGTCTTGGAGACGTTGACTCGGCCCGCGGGGCAGACGCCGCAGCCCGTTTTGGACGCAGCTCCCACGCTTGAGGGAGTCGAAGCGCTTCCAGTTCCGGAAGCGCCCCCGCCGGTCAATGAGGGCGCAAACCAAGAGGATCCGCCCCCGCCTCCGCCGGAGTAAATCGTCCGAATTTGAAGGAGCTTGGGGCGGAAGAGAGCGAGACGCTTCTCTTCGCGCTTGACCAGGGCCGCTCAATGGAAGAGGCGGCGGCCCGGAGAGCGGATTCCGGCAAGCTGGCTTTTGGAGGCATGCCCTTCTTCGAACCGGTCGCGGCGCTGGCGACTGCGGCGATGCGTCGCCGGGCAGGCGACGTGCTCGCGCCCGGCCCCTGCTCCCAAAGCGCGGCGCTCGCATTCGGCGCAACGCCGCTGGAGGTGCTGAGACAGCTGACGGGGCGCGCTACAAGCGCGTCGGAAGGGCGAGCCGGAGGGCTGAGCTGGACGGACGTGGAGCGAGGCCTCTTCGGATGGGACGGAAGACCCGGCGTCTTGACCCAACTCCTCGCCGGCGCCGCGCTTTCTTTTCGGATGAGGGGGGAGCCGCGGGCGGCGATCGTCTTCGAGGACGCTGCCGCGGAAGACGCCGGCGGATGGCATGAGGGAATGAGCGTTGCCGGCGCGCTTAAGCTGCCCCTGATCGCGATCTTGCTGTTTCCGCATGACGCCCCTCTTGAGGCGCTTGCGAACCGCCTCAATCGACTGGCGTCCAGCTACGGCGCCCGGGGCGAGACGCTGATGGGCGCGCCCGAGGGGATCTTCGCCGCGGCCCGACGCGCGCGCCTTCGAGCTGCGGAAGGACAGGGACCCACGTTGCTGGCGCTGCAAGGAACATCCCGCGCCAGAGCTCTTGACCGGATGAAGGAGGTCCGCAGCTGGGCGGTCAAGGCCTCTCCGCTCTCCTCCGCGCGCCGCCAGCGGATCCGGGAGGCGGCGGAGGCGGCGGTCCGGATCGGCTTTGATCGCGTGGAGCTGGAGCCGCCGGCGGACCCGAACCGAGCGCTTGCCCGCGTCACCGGACAAGGTCCCGTCCAGCGTCCTTGGACTCGGACGCGGGGCGCGCCCCTTCGCAGGCTTGAACGCTTCGCCAGGGTCCGCGGCGACCTCTCCTGACTTCCATGTCCGCGCTTCCCGATCATGTAGGCAAGACCGTCGCCGGAAAGCCTGTCACCATGCTTGAAGCGATCAGCGAGGCGCTTTGGGAGGAAATGGAGCGGGATGGACGCGTTTTTCTCATGGGCGAGGACATCGGCGCTTACGGCGGCGCGTTCAAGGCGACCAAAGGGTTTCTGGATCGCTTTGGCCAGCGACGCGTCATCGACATGCCGATCTCCGAAGGGGGCTTTACCGGAGCGGCGGCGGGCGCGGCGCACATGGGGCTGCGCCCCGTGGTCGAGATGCAGTTCATGGACTTCGTGTCGCCCGCGTACGATATCCTCACCAACTATATCGCTACGTCCCGCTACCGGGGCGCGGGGCCGCTTCCCTTGGTCGTGCGAGGTCCGGTCGGAGGCGGAAATCGCGCGGGCCCATTCCACTCGCAAAATGTGGAGATGGCGTTCTTTCATACGCCCGGGCTCAAGATCGTGTATCCGTCCACCCCGAAGGACGCGAAAGGCCTCCTCAAGGCAGCCATCCGCGATGACGACCCGGTGATCTTCGAGGAGCACAAGGGCCTGTACCGGGCGCCCCAATTCCGGGAAGTCCTGCCGCGAGACGACTACGTGGTCCCGATCGGCAGGGCGCGGACCGCGAGGGACGGATCGGACCTCACCATTGTCACCTATGGAATGATGACGCACCGCAGCTTGGTTGCTGCGGATGTGTTGGCGCGGGAAGGATTTCAGATTGAGGTGATCGACCTCCGCACGCTCCTGCCGCTGGATGATGAATACGTGGCGCGGTCGGTCGCTCGCACCGGGAAACTCCTGATCGTGCATGAAGACACGCGCACCGGAGGCATCGCTGGCGAAATCGCGATTCGAATGAACGAGCGGGTCTTTGAATGGCTGGACGCGCCCATCCTCAGGGTGGCGGCAATCGACTCGCCCGTGCCTTACGCGGCCCCGCTGGAGGACTACTTTCTTCCCGGGGATGCGGATATCGTCACTGCGGCGCGCTATCTTGTTCAGTACTGATCGTTCCTAGATCCTTGGAGACTGGATTTTGTCGCGAATAGACGTTCCGATGCCCCAGATGGGCGAGTCGATCGCCGAGGGGACGGTGACGAGGTGGATGGCGGAGCTTGGCTCGGTCGTGGAGCGCGATCAAGCGATCCTCGAGATTTCAACCGACAAAGTGGATGCTGAAGTTCCGGCGCCGGCGGCGGGAACGCTTGTAGAGGTGCTCGTGCAGGAGGGCGAGACCGTCGAAGTCGGGACGATCATCGCGAGAATCGACACCGAAGGCGGCTCCGCGTCGGCCAACGAGTCGCTCCCCGGCTCCCTGGAAGCGGAGGAGGTTGACGAGGCCGCTCGGGCCGAGCCGCCTCCGTCCAGGCAAGCCTCGTCGCGGGGAGCTGGCGAAGGCTCCGGGAGCTCCGCAGGCGCGACCGGCGAACTTTGCACGACGACCACGGAGGAGCGGCTGAAGACGCGCTCTACTCCGGTTGTCAGGCGCATCGCCCGCGACGCGGGCGTCGAGCTCTCCGATGTGAAGGGCACTGGGCACTTGGGGCGGGTTACGAAGCAAGACATCCTGGCGCACATCGCCGAGTTGAGCGAGAAAGGCCAAGAGGAGGGACCTTCTTCGGCGCCGCCCAAGGAGGCGGCTCAGGTCGCTTCCCCTTCCTCCCCGGTGAAGGCGGGGGCGCAGCAAACGGATGCCTTGCCAGAGCCAGCGCCCCCGGCGCCCGAGCCGGTCGTTTCAAGGCCCGCTGCGGTGGTCCCCAGGCCTGAACCAGAGCCGGAACCCTCGCGTTCCTTGCCTGCCGCCGCCAACCAAATGCCGCAGGACCCGACCGATTTCTGGGAACGTTTTCACAACGAAGCGACGCACCCGACCTATCCGATCCGAGAAGGGGATCAGGTCGAACCGATGACGCGGATGCGGCGGCTTACCGCCGAGCACATGGTGCTGGCGAAGCGGGTTGCGCCCCACGTGCACTCGGTGATTGAGATCGACTTTTCCAAGGTCGACGAGATTCGCCGGGCCCGCAAGGAGGAATGGCGGAAGCGGGGAGCGAGCGTCTCCTACACCGCGTTTACCGCTTGGGCGTGCGCGCGCGCGCTGAAGGACTTCCCCTCGATCAACGGAGTCATTTCCGGCGACAACATCATCTATCGCAGGGACGTGAATCTTGGAATGGCTGTGGATCTCAACCCCGGTCTGATCGTGCCGGTGGTCCACAACGCGGAACACCTCAGCTTGGTGGGCATCGGCGCCAAGATCGTGGACCTCGCGACGCGCGCAAGAGAGAGGCGCCTTCTTCCCGACGAGATTCAGGGCGGGACCTTCACGATCACAAACCCGGGCGTGCTGGGAACTGTCGTGGGAATGCCGGTCATCCCAAAGGGCACCTCGGCGATCTTGGGGACTGGGGCCATTCAGAAGCGCGTCGTCGCGACGCAGGATCCCTCCACCGGCGCGGACTCGGTTGGCATCCGCAAGAGGGCCTATTTCTCATTAGGCTACGATCACCGCCTAGTGGACGGCGCCGAGTCGGCTCGCTTTCTGTACAGGCTGAAGGAGATGATCGAGGCCTTCCCGGAGGACGCTTAAGGGCAGGACCGCCTTGGACGGTCAGCCGGACCGCCAAAGGGCAGCGCAACCGGAACGATCGGGATGGCGAACGCGCACGCTTGTTGTTCGGTCGCTGGGGAGTACGCCCTACAAGGAAGGCCTTCGGATTCAGGCGGCGGCGGTGCGCGACCGGAGGGAAGAGAGGATTCCGGACACAATCCTGTTGCTGGAGCACCCGCATGTCATTACGTTGGGCTCCACCGCCAGAGCGGAGCACCTCTTGCTGCCGCGGGACGCGCTCAAGGAGCGCGGGATTGATCTCTTCCACGCAGGCAGGGGAGGCGACGTGACCTATCATGGCCCCGGCCAGCTTGTCGGATATCCTATTCTGGACCTAAAGCCGGACCGAAGAGACCTGCACGCCTACCTACGGTCGTTGGAGAGCGTTCTGCTGCGGACGCTCGCGAAGCTTGGCGTCTCGGGCGCCCGCGACGATGCGCGGACGGGCGTCTGGGTGAACGCCGAAAAAGTGGCGGCGATCGGCGTCAGAGTCAGTCGCGGTTGGATTACGTCGCACGGTTTCGCGCTGAACGTTGATCCAGACCTTAGCTACTATGGAGCGATTGTGCCCTGCGGAATCGCCGACAGACCAGTCACGACGCTTTCCAGGCTGCTGAAGAGGCGAGCAACCGTTCAGGAAGTCATGCCGCTTGTCGTCCAGGCGATGGTGGAGGAATTCGGGTACGGCGGCGTCCGCGGGGCAGGCGCGTCCTAGCCTAGGCTTGGGGCGTCCCGCCGCCTCCCTCAGGAGGGCGGAGCGGCGAGGTCGAAATTCCGGTACAGGCCTTGGTCCTGTTGCTTGGCGAGCCATGCTCTAAAGAACGAGGGCATGGGAATGGGCGATGCGGTCTGCTCCTTCGCGGCTCGCCTCGCCAAGCGGTCCACGTATTCGTTTCGCGGGTCTCCGGCGTGTCCTTTGACCCAAAGCCATCGGATGCGGCGATTCGATATTGCTTGGTCCAGTTCTTGCCAGAGCTCGAGATTCTGGATGCGACCGCCCTTGCGCTTCCAGCCCCTTTTCTTCCACGATGCAAGCCAACTGGAGCAGCCTTGGACCAAATACGTCGAATCGGAATGAAAGTGGACGCGGCTCGTTTCAGGGAGCGATTCCAGCGCCAAGAGCGCGCTCTTCAGCGCCATCCGATTGTTGGTGGTGGAGGGCTCGGAAAGCCACACATCGCGGCGGTCCCACGCATCGCCGCGCCATAACTCCAGCAGCGCGGCAGCGCCTCCGGGACGATCACGTCCCCGAAACTGGTTCCCCAAGCAGGACTCGTCGGCGTGAATCCGCGCAAAGGCGGGTGCGGAAAAATCAGAAGACTCGATCATATTGCTGGCGACAAAAGACCTCGCGGGGCACCCAACTTTGCGTTTATGAATAGGTAAAAGTTACCCAGTTGAGCTCGTTCAAGCGTAGGCATCGACGATGCACTCTGTCTGTAGGTAGCCAGACCGCTCAATAAGTTCCTGCCGAATCGACAGCAATTTGTTCCAAAAAACCATCGAGGCCAAAATGCCTGTCTTTAGTGCATAAAAGGCCCGGTGCTCCCCGTCAAGTCAGCAAGACGTGCTATGCGATCTGAACTCTATTTCGATTTGCACGCGTCTCTCATGGCCGCCGCTGAACCCCTTAAAGACCAGGTATAGACTGCTGGCACGCTTGTCTTCGAGTAAATCGTAAACGTGATAGAGGAACCAAGACGAACAGCGTTCGTGACTCGTTCGCTTCTCGATTGCCAATGATCCGCGACGTATGTTCGAAATCGCTCGACCGCAGCTTCTTCATCGATGTCTAGTCGACGAGCATTCCGAATGACGTTGATAAGCGTGTCACTAGGATGCGGCTCCTCGTAACCTGATGGGTACATATAGGGCATGATTGCAAGGTAGTAATCTCTATTCTCCGCCCAATGTTCAGGCTCTCTTTGCCAGTCCTCTAGCGTTGACATTGTTCCAAGTCTGTAGCGAGTCTCCAAAGAGAATGTCTCCGACTGTACTTTGACCCTGTGCGGCGGCCATCCTTCTTCTTCTGGATCATTTTCCAGTCTGATATGAGTCTCAACACAGTTAAACAACAGCCAAGCTCTGCGCCAAGCATGACGTGGAACTGACTCTCCATCAATCATCGTAGTAGGCTGCGGCGTCGCAGCCGGACTTATTGCTGACTTTCCAAGGTTAGTGGCAAGCGTCTCGATCACGCGCCAAGACGCGTCTTTCTCTTGAGCCGTTGCGAAAACTGGTAAGGTGATCGTAAAAACCAATGTCACGAAATGACATTTTTTCATCGTCTTGTCGACCTCTTGTGAGTGGTAGTGACGAAAGTAGTACTATGCTCTACCGCCGTGCCTTGTCCATGCAGCGTCATCGTCTGGGTGCTCGGTCGCCGCCTCTTTAGTTGGCTTAAAAACTTTATCAGCCGCCTATTGACGCCGCCGAATCGCTTCCAATATTCAAAGTTATTCAAATCGGTTGGCCAAATTGTTTTCATCCGCAAGCGCTCCCAATTGCAGCAGTAGAGCCACGAAGCGACCAGATATTTAGTATAAATCCATCACTATTATGTGCTGGTATTCCAATACTCATAGTTGAACCATTTTTTAGTGCTGTCAATAGATTTCTGTGCATTGTGCTGGATGCTTCAAATCCAATAGCTTGAATTTGAGGCGCAAGTAAACTAAAGTGTTCCACCTCCTTGGTTCGCATACTAAATGATATATCTCCATCTAAATCTACCATGCTTCGCAATAATGGTGTAGTAATGTCACTTATTACTATTGCAGCAGTTCTACCTACGGCTAGAGATATACGAGACGGCACCATCACTAGCAGTCTGCTTCCAAAGCCAGATAAATCTAAACACGTATAATGCGCCTCAATGTCTGTTATTAATGAATTGGATTGTGCGCCGCCATGATACGCCATCCATTCTTGCGAATGAGCATTGTCAGGCCGCAAAGTGAAATTTGCGACAATAAGCAAGCCGGTGAACAAATAGACCGCTCGTGTTTTGCAGGTGTATGCTGCAGGAGCGTATGACTTTCCAACAGATTTGTGCTTGTATTTCATCGTTTGTTTACCTTCCAAGACGGTTAGTGAATGGTGATCGTGCAAACTGTCGTTTATAGTGTGCTCAGCATAGAGTCGTAGAACGCGCCGAGATGCATATTGTCTTGGTTCTCAATCAACCGAAGCGCGCGCTGTTCTTGAGAACCCGGTCAGATGCAGGACGGCCTGCTGGTGGACCAATGCGCCTGCAATCGCGTCCTCCGCCTGAACGACGATGTCTTCGCCCAGAGCGACTGCAGCATGTGCGGCGAAGCTCCCGTTAGAGAGCACCTCCAAGAACCGTCGGGCGTCGCCAAGCTTCGCCGAATCTCCGGCGGGCTCCTCCTCCATCGCGTCGATGGCGTAGCTTCGGACCAACTTTGGGAAGAACGCGGCGAGCGTCTCGTGTTTATCAAAGAGGTCCACCCCAAACTTCTGGCCCCCGACGACGAACAGCGCCCCAGTCTGACCGGGCTTTGCGGTGAGCTCTTGGACGTAGTCTTTAACCTTCGCGCCGTGGTGCTCGTAGATGTCGCTCATCGCCTCGGTCGGAGAATCCACTTCCATGCGAGCTGCTTTTTCTTCCAGTCTCTCCCAGACCGCGCTCTGATCTGACGCCCGGTTGCCCTCGTCTCTTTGCATTGCCGCCTGCACGCTGTAGAGCCTCTGGGCGCGTCCCCCGCTGTCCTGAACCCTCTCGGTGACATCGAAGTTCCGCGTGTTGTAGCCCCACCTTCCTCGCTCGACGCAAGAAACCGGAATCGTCGTGGCGCGGCCGGCTTCCACCAGCAGGGTGAGGTTCGCGACGCGGTTCTGCTTGGCCCCCACGAGCTCTTCGCCGTCCACGATGAGAACGTCCAGCTCCGCCCGATTCTCGACCACGAGCTTGGGGACCGCTCCTCCCTCGTCCACTTCCCGCACCTTCACCGTCCCACCGCGCAGTCCTTCTTCCAAGAGCAGATAGCGGACGGCGCTGCGGCGCTCCGAGGTGATCGGGAAGACGGTCAACGCCGCAAAGTGCGCAGGGTCGCCCAAGGCTAGGTCGGAGAGCGCAGACTTCGCTGCGGCGCAGGCGTCCTTCTTGGCCGGGCCGGATTCTTCGTCGGCTGGTTGGATCATGGGGTACCTCCTTTGAGTATCTTCGCCAGTCATCGATAAAGTAGTATATCGCGATTCACGAAAGCTGTCAATATTATAATCATTTTCGTAAGCGACAGAGGCTGGGTCCGTTCATCCGGCGGACATGCGCTTCGACTGGACGGCTCTCGATCTTCGGGCGACGGCAGCGCCGGAGGGAGTGGGGCTGGCAGAGCTGGAGGCGCTCCTGGGTCCTCCCGTTAGCCGCCGCATCGCCAAGAGACTGGACCCTCAGTGTAGCTTTAGGCCGGAGCCCCAGGGATTCCACAGAGGTTGCTGGCGAGGCCAATCAAAGAGAGGAGCCGACGGGAGAGACATGGAAGCGCGCCTTCTGCTTGAAGACGGAAGGACTTTTCCCGGCGCAGCCCTGGGGAAAGCGGGGGAAACGGTTGGGGAGGTCGTCTTCAATACCGCGATGAGCGGCTATCAGGAGGTCATCACCGATCCGTCGTACGCGGGCCAACTCGTCGCGATGACCTATCCCCTGATCGGCAACTACGGGTGGAACGAAGAGGACTCGGAGTCCGGTCGCCCCTGTCTTTCAGGCTTTATCGTCGTTGAGGCGGCGAGGCGTCCCAGCTCCTGGCGAAGCCGGGGAACGTTGGAAGAGTTTCTGTTGGCTCACGATGTCGTGGGCATCCAGGACATCGACGTGAGAGCGCTCACCCGGCACATACGAAGTAGAGGGGCGATGCGTGGGGGCATCGCCCCTGCCTCCGTCACGCGCCAAGCCTTGATGGAGCGGATTCAGAGCTGTCCGCCAATGGAGGGCCGGAATCTCGCTGCTCGCGTCGGGTGCGCGAGTCCGTATTCAGTTCGCGCGCGAGGAAGGGAGCGCTTCCATGTGGCCGCGCTCGACTACGGAGTAAAGTCCTCATCCCCCGAAATGCTTTCAAGGCGGGGCTGCCGCGTGACGGTCATCCCGCCCTCGGCCACCGTCGCGGAGCTTCAGGCGCTTCAACCCGATGGGCTCTTCGTTTCGAACGGCCCGGGCGATCCGGCGGCGATCCGGGGCGCGGCGCGCCTGATCCGGGATGCGGCGTCCACTGGACTGCCAATCTTCGGCATCTGTCTTGGCCATCAACTAATCGCCCAGTCCTTCGGCGGCCAGAACTATAAGCTCCCCTTTGGACACCACGGCGGGAATCACCCTGTACTTCGCCACGACCGGCAGACGGTGGAGATCACCTCTCAAAACCACGGCTTCGCGGTGAAGGCCGGCGAAGACGGGGTGCTCGGAGCGCCGGAGCTGCGCGTGACGCATACCAACCTCTACGATGGAACCGTGGCTGGACTCGCCCACCGGAGCCTTCCGGTATTTTCGGTGCAGTACCACCCTGAGGCGGCGCCGGGTCCGCGCGACGCTCGCTATCTCTTCGATCAGTTTCTCCAATTCATGGAGGATCGATCAGCGGAGGACACGGGCTGATCGGCGTAGCTTGCGCTGTTCCCGCAGATTGTTTCCTTCCAGAGTTAAGCCGCTCAAGCAACTATTGGCCCGCCGGGTTCGTAGTGTGATTGGGCGAAGCAGTCGATTCGCGACTGCTTGTCCGAGCACGTGGTATCTTTCAGATTCTTGAACGACTGCAAGGAGCATGAGTGCATTGACCGTGACAAAAGCCGAGCTGGTTCGTCGCATCTCCAAATCGATCGGCTCCGCCGGAATCAACCAGCCCGAGTGCCTCCAGGTGCTCAACGCCTTTCTCGCCGCGGTGAAAGACGCGCTCGTGGAGAGCGAGCGCGTCGAGCTCCGGGGCTTTTGCAGCTTCGAGATGAAGCCTCGCAAGGCGCGTTGGGGCCGTAACCCCAAGACGGGCGAGGCGGTCCGGATCCCGGCTAGGATGGTGCCGGTCTTTCGCCCCTCGAAGCTGTTCAACAAGCAGGTGGCCGAGGCGCGCGCGGCCCGCGAAGCGGGCGCCGACGAAGACTAGACGGCGCCGGAAATGTCTGGCGGCGCTCGCGCGGAGGTCAAGGTGCTCTTCTTTGCTTCGCACCGCGACTTGGTGGGCGCATCGGAGACGACCGTCGTTGTTCCGAAGGGGACCACGATGGAAGGGATACTGATGTCGCTCCGCGGGCGCGGCGAACCGTGGAGTCGTCTGCCGGAAACGAGCGCGATGGCCCTTAATCGGAAGTACGTGAGCGCGTCGGTCGTCGCCCGAGACGGAGACGAAGTAGCCCTCATCCCTCCGGTTGCGGGAGGGTAGGGGGTGCCCAAGCGCGCCGGCGGGGACCAGCAGAGCGCCGTCGCGTCCAAGCGACGCCTCTGGGCCGATGTCTCGCGCCGCGAGATTTCCAGCGACGACCTATTGTCCCGCGTAGGCGCCGAAGAGGATGGCGCCGTCGCGCTGTTCTTGGGCGTGGTCCGCGACCATAATGAAGGCAAGCCGGTGGCCGCAGTCCATTATGAAGGCTACGAGGAGATGGCGCGAAGCGTACTAGAGGAGATCATCCGGGAGGCTTCCGCGCCGCCTTGGCGCGGGCGAATTGCGGCGGTTCATCGACTGGGCGAGCTTGAGGTCGGAGAAACAAGCGTGGCTATTGCGGCCTCCTCGCCACACCGAGCTGAAGCGTTCGAAGCCGCTCGTCGGGTCATCGAGGAAATAAAAGTCCGCCTGCCGCTCTGGAAGAAGGAGCGTTACGTGGGCGGAGAGGAGGCGTGGCTGGATGGCGTTAGGCCGGAGCCCTCGTGAAGACGACGACGGTCGCGCCGGCTTCTCCGGCCCAGATGAAAGACGGCTTCGGGAGGATCGTCGAGTACCTTCGGATCTCCGTCACCGACAAGTGCAATCTCCGCTGCGTCTACTGCATGCCGGAGGAGGGGCTTCCCTGGCTGAAGCGGGACGAGATACTCTCCTACGAGGAAATTGCCAGTGTCGTGCGCGTCATGGCGAAGATGGGACTAAGGCGCGTGCGCATCACCGGGGGCGAGCCCTTGGTGCGCAAAAACTTGGATCGGCTGGTAGGGATGCTTGCGGAGATACCTGGCATTGAGGACATCTCCCTCTCCACAAATGCGATTCTCTTAGCTCGAAGCGCGCTTGCCCTTCGGGAGGCGGGGCTGAATCGAGTTAACATATCTTTGGACTCCCTGAGGGCGGATCGAGTCGATGCGATTGCCCGGCGAAGAGACTGTTTGCCCAAGATCATGGCGGGCATGGCCGCCGCGTACGCGGTCGGCTTCGATCCGATCAAAGTCAATGTGGTGCTGATGCGGGGCCGCAACGAAGACGAGGTGGCCGACTTCGCCGAACTGTCGCGAGACCGGCCGATCCATGTGCGCTTTATCGAAGTCATGCCGACCGACTCCAACTTGGATCTGAGCCGGACGGCGACGTTGACGTGCGCCGAGGCGCTTGAGCGCTTGCGCGAGGTCGACGATTTGGAGCCGACGCGGGGCCCCAAAGGCAATGGACCGGCAAGCTACTACTCCTTTCCGGGCGCAGTTGGGACGATCGGCGCGATCACCCCGATGAGCCACAACTTCTGTCATCGCTGCAACCGGATGAGGCTTACCGCGGATGGCCAGCTTCGTCCTTGCCTCTTCGGCGATCTCCAGACGCCGCTCAGGGAAGCGCTGCGCCATGGGGAGCCGTTGGAGCCATTGATCAAGCGGACGCTCGCGATAAAGCCTGAGAAACACTTCTTGGAGCGCGGTACCTCGAAAGGCTCCGGCGGCTTGATCGCGCTCTCTCAGACGGGCGGCTGACGCCGGCACCCACGCCGCCCGCTTTAGATTTCCAAGCGCGCCGATTCGGGCGCGCGGATTTCATTCCGTTCAGCATTCCAAATCAGGAAAGAACCTTGACTGCAAAGAAGATCGTCGTCGTGGGGGCTGGAAACGTGGGGGAGGTATGTGCGCAGCGCCTAGCCGAAAAGGAGTTAGCCCGCGAAGTCGTGCTGATTGACATCGTGGACGGAGTTGCCCGGGGAAAAGGGCTGGACCAGTGGGAGAGCGCCCCGATAGAGGGGTTTGACACCTACGTGTCTGGGGGCGCGGACTACGGCCCCGCCCAGGGCGCGGAGATCTTCGTGGTGACCGCAGGTATTGCGCGCAAGCCTGGAATGAGTCGAGACGACCTGCTCCGTACCAATGCCGGCATCGTGGCCAGCGTGTCTGCGCAGATTCGAGAGGCGTCTCCGGATGCAATCGTCGTGGTCGTCTCGAACCCTCTGGATGTCATGTCCTATGTCGCGCTACGGGAGACGGGATTTCCCAGAGAGCGCGTCGTCGGGATGGCCGGAGTTCTGGACACTGCCCGGTTCCGGTCCTTTGTGGCGCTCGAGCTGGGCGTCAGCGTGCGCGATATCCAAGCGCTGGTGCTGGGCGGCCACGGCGATACGATGGTGCCCATCGCGTCGTGCGCCTCGGTAAGCGGGATCCCTTTGACGCGGTTGATCCATCCCGAACGGTTGGAGGCTTTGATTGAGCGAACGCGAAACGGCGGAGCGGAGATTGTAGGGCATCTAAAGACGGGAAGCGCGTACTACGCGCCCTCGGCTGCCGCCGTCCAGATGGTGGAGGCGATTGTTCGAGATCAGCGCAGGATCTTGCCTTGCGCCGCGTATCTGCAGGGCGAGTACGGGCAGAATGGTCTCTACTTGGGTGTGCCCTGTAAGCTGGGCGAAGGAGGCCTTCAGGAAATTTTAGAGGTGGAGCTCACTGACTCGGAGGCCGCGCAGCTCTCGAAGAGCGCGGAGCACGTCAAGAAAACGATGGCCCGACTGTAGCCTCGGGATTCCGTCCGAGGCGGCTTGGACGGTTTAATCCGGGAGCGAAGGACCGGCCGTACGCCGCAGACCGGCGGTTGCTGGTGCGTCGCGTCGGGTGCTGGGAACAAGAACTGGTTCCTCTCCGAGATCCAAGGCGTCGAAGGCGGCAAGGACGAGACGCCGGGTGCGGTATTCTCCAAACTCTTCGAGCTCGTTCTTCTTGAGGGTCGGAAAGGAGACGCTGGGTGAAGGCGGATCCAAGATCCACTCGACCTCTGATCGGTCGAGGCCGTACATGTGCGCGAAGATAGCGTCCAGTTCGGACTTGAGGCCGTGGCGCCTCTCCTCGTTCCATCTGAACGGCGGGCCTGAGTAGCCAAGGTCGTCGGCGAAGCCCTTCATTTCGATTGAGGTGTATGTGAGTTCGAGCACGCGGGGAAGAATGAGCTGAAGCCAAGCGACTCCGCAGGGGCTCGTTTCGCGATAGATGTCAGGCGGAAGCACGGGAAGCTGCTTCAGGATGTACACGCTCATATTGACTCCGCCAATCGATGAACGGGCAGCCCAATCCAAGGGTAGGCTGTTAAAGTTGGCAATAGCCAGTGCTGAGAGAACTTCTCGACCAGTGGCATAGTCGACAAAAGGCGCATGGTGATTTAGGCCGCTGTTGGACACGAGGCTCACAATTGTCGTTCTCTTTGCTGCTGAAGATGTGATGTCGCGAAAGCAGAGATACCACTGTTTCGGTTGATCGATATCAACGGGGAAGCGTCGTTCATTGCGGTTGTCGGCAAGAGACTTACTACCATGGTACGTTGATCCGTGGCTCGCACGATTTTCCGTATTGACAAAATCCAAAGGAGAAAAGGATCGCCGAGTGGCCAACGGCGGTAACTGGTAACGCGCTCCCGATTTCGGTCCGCCCCGCAAAGCTGCCGGTGATCGCACGCAAGGCGACTTGATGTCGGGATGTCGGGATGTCGGGATGTCGGGATGTCGGGAGAATCTCTTGGCTCTCGTAGTCGAAAATCCCGTTTTGTCAAGTCTGTCGAGCACGAGTTGTTCGGCGACCCAGTACCGTGGGATCGGGAACGAGTTCGAGTCGGCTTTTTCGTCGACGGTCATCAGGCGCGCCTTGCCCTTGCGGAGGTCGGCCTCGGACGCGCCGTCGAAGGTGGCGAACCGGTGGTCGTACTGGTGGAACATCTTGGCTTCGTAGAGGGGCAGCTGCGCTTCGCCGTCTCTGACGAACGTGTTGCCTTCGAGCGTCCAGCCGTCGTCTTCGAGCTGTCTGCGGGTGCGGAAGAGCTTCGAGTCGTTGGACATGTGGAACATAGTGGAGAACTTCACGCCCCACGGATTATGCTCCGGCTCGCCTCCTCGGGCCTCCTTCCAAAGCACGCCGGCGCGCTCGTACATCTTGCGCGCGATTTCCATGTCGCGGCGGGTGCGGAACATCGGGCAGGTGCGCGTGTTGGGGTTGAAGAGGCGGAAGTCCGCTTCGGAGAGCTTGATGCGCCGCTCCGCCTCTTTGAGCTGTTCCGGGTCGTGCAGGAAGTACGCGAACTCGGCTTCGGCGGCCGGCGCGTCCCTGCCGCCGAGCGCGAGCAGGCAGAAGCGGCTGTTCGTGCCGATGTTGCGGAAGATTCTCTTGCGGTTCTCGAAGCCGTGGAGGCTCGCCAGCCGCTTCTTCGAGACGACGTGGTTGAAGAAGTCTCTGGTCGAGTGGTCGGCGGCGATGCCGGTGGGAACGATCAGGCCGGCGCGACCCTCCGGCGCGGCGAGCTGAAGTACAGCTTCGGCGAAGAGCGCGTAGGTGTTGACGTCGCCGCGCCCGGTCAGCGGGAATCGCTGGGACGTGCGCGCGAACTGGCTTGTCGCGCCGGCGTTGCGGGTCGCGGCGACGAAGGCCTCGTGGAGATCAACGTCCGCCGGGGGCGCGCCGTCGCGAACTAGATGATTGATCATTTGCTCCCGCTGCGCCTTGTTGCGGGCCAGAGCGATGCGTGGCCGCCTGAGCGCGAAGAACTTCTTCTGCTGGAGCTTGACGCGTCCCCACGGCGGATTCGCCAGCACGACATCGAAGCCTCCGCCTCGCATGACGTCGGCGAACTCGAGGTGCCAGTGGAGGAAGCCGTGCTCGCCGGAGAGTTCGCCCGCGAGCTCGCGGACGCCTTTGCGCGCAGGGGCGTCTTCGTCGATGCGGTGGATGTCGCTGGTGAGCGGAACGACATCTTGGGCGTCTCGCGTCTTCGGCGCGAAGAACGCGCCGACGAACAGGTCCGCGCGCAGCTGTTCTTGTACGTTTTCCGCTTTTCGTTTTGCGGCTTCGTGCGCGGCGCGCTTGGCGTTGATCTCCGGCACGGTGCCTTCGGGCATGGCTTCGATTTCGCCGAAGTCGACCGCGACTTGATCCGCCGCTTCCTGATCGAAGAGGTCTCGCTGCGCCCGCTGGCGGTTGCGCTTTCTCAGCGCGGCGCAGACGGCCTTGTCGTCGTCCTGGAGCGGCGCGTAGGCGGCGTCGGGGATGCCGCCCGACATGATCTCGGGATCGAGGATTCCGACAAGGCTGTCGCCCTGGACGACATGCGCGTCCAGGAAGCTCAGCGGCTTTCCGGGCTCGAGCGCCTCGATCCAGAGCGCCGTTCTGCACAGCTCGACGGCGAGCGGGTTGACGTCGACGCCATGGACGCAGCGCCGGACGACCTCGCGCAGGAAATGTCTGCGGACGTTTTCCTCGGGCGCGTCGGAGTCCGATTCCATACGAGCGGCTTCGAGCGCGACGCGTCTTGCGGCGGCGAGCAGGAAGTGCCCCGATCCGCACGCGGGGTCCAAGATCTTGAGCTCGAGCAGCGCGTCCGTCGGGTTTGTCCGGTTGTCTTTGACGGTCTTTTCGATGACGGGATCGAGCGTCGACTTGATCAGCTCGGCCACGAGCGAGGGCGGCGTGTAGTAGGAGCCGGTGCGCTTGCGTTCGGATGCGCCGGCGTCGGTGGCGAAGGAGAAGCTCCAGGGACGGGTGTCGACGTCGATGACCGGGTGCAGCTCGAGCAGGCTCTCGTAGACGGAGCCCAGCTCTTCGGTGTCCATGTCGCGGTAGTTCACGCGGGAGAGGCCGCTTCCGGCGGAGAAGAAGGTCAGACGATGCGCGGCTTCCAGCAGCGGCGCGTTCTCGAGCGCGGCGGCGTCCAAGTCGGCGCACTGGCCGAGGCGGAACAGGCCGCCCAGCGCGGGCAGGCCGAGATCCTCTTCGCCGTCGCTCGCGAGCGCTTGGAAGACGACCTTGAGGCCTGTCCAAAGGTCCGCGTTCTTGTCGTAATGTCTGCGCCGCAGGGCGCGTTCGCGGAGTCTCGAGAGCGCGTAGCCCTCGCGGTAGACGGCGCGGGCCTCTTCGGAGGCGTCCGGCGGGTGCAGCGCGCCGCGTTCTTCGGCGGAGAAGAGGAAGAGCAGGCGGTAGACGAGCCGGAGCAGCTGCTGGTGGTAGCCTTCGGTCGAGAGTCTGCCGCTCGCGATGCGGGCGCGCAGCCTGTCGTTTCCGGGATGCTCGATGAAGCCGCCTCCCAGCCGTCTGAGCGCGTCCTCGACGCCGGCGCGCAGCTTTTCTCGCACGCGCTCGCCGGTTTCGTGAGCCTTGGCGCGCCAAGACTCGAGGACGCAGCTCGATGCCTTGCCGCCTCGGGGTTCGAGGCGGCTCGCGTGGGCCGCGAGCCAGAGCGCGGCGAAGTCGGGGTAGAGCTCCTCGGAGAAGATGAGGTCGAGGTCGGCCTCGATGTACGCGGGCCGGGTCAGACTCGCATTGTCGCGCAGGACGCGGAGCTTCGCGCCGTTCGCGACCACGCCCCAGAGCGCGGGGTCCGAAGCGTTGAGGTGCTCCTGGAGGATGCCGTGCGGCGCCTGCCTGCGCCCGTCAAGCCCCAAGCGGGGATCGGCCTTGTCCAGGTCGAAGTCGTCCGCCACCAGCAGCATGGGGACGGCGCCGCCAAAGGCCGAGTGGCTTAGCCTATATCGCTGACCCTCAACGACTTGGGGGGGGGGGGGGGGGACCTGTCCGTAGCGTCGGCGTCAAGGGGCGATACCCCAGCACCTCGGACACGAAGGGCACGAGCCACTCGTCCACGCAGACCCGATTTCGCGCGAGATCCCCTCTGCGCTTGCGCCTGGCGTAGCGCTCGTGCCGGTCGCTCGCGATCCGCCAGTAGCGGCCGATCTCGTCCCTCAGCGACAGCGACTTCGACAGGCCGTAGTCCGCGCCCGACTGCCTGGGCGCTTCCAAGGCCGCCACCTCCTCCAGAAACTCCGCCGGCAGTATGCTCCCCTCCACGCGCAACGCCGCAAAACCCTGAACGGAACGCATGCCTACCGGAGACTCCCGCCGCCAAAGCGCCCCGTCACGCGACAAGCAATCCAGCGCGCCGCGAATCCCAGAGATCGCGCCTCCGGGCATCCGTCCTCGATGATCCGTCCCATAACGTAAAATCACAAGAACCGACAGCATGCGCCGGCGATTTCGGAGGCAAGCAGCGCCAGCCCGAAGCTGGCATGCGAGAGACCGAGGCTGGCTTTGGCGCGGTCTACGTCAGCGAGCGGCTTCGGCTCCGTCCGCGTCCTCCTGTCCGCTTTGCCTAAACAGCTCGGGAGGCGCCTCGGGGTTTAGGACAAAGTCGGAGGTTCGCAGGATCTTCCAGACGTTTCCGTCTTGGTTGATGTGGACGCGCTTTCCAGCGAAGACGTAGCCGTCCACTTCTTGGATATCCTCCCAGTAGGTGCGATTCACCTGTTCGCGCCCCTCTTCCCGGTAGCCAATCGAGACCGGGACGGACTGACCCTCCTCAAAGACGTAGTACCAAGTGTCGCCATCGTGCTCGCCGACTCCTTCTCCAAAGGTCACCTCCACCAAATGCCGTCCCTCGTCGTCCGTTCCCCGGTAGGATGCATGAACTCCTACATCCTTCAGTTTGAAGGGCAGGCCGATCCAGTAGAAGACATCGCCGCCGACATAGCTGGTCTCGTCGAAGTCCTTATCGCCCTCGGTCAAGGCTTCGCCGTTGAGCGTCGCCCATGCGCGCTCCCCGTCCCACCCTTGCTGAATGAAGTCGTTTCCCTCCCAGCGCTCAATGCGGGCGGACTCTCCAGAGTCCAGTCTGGCCAAGGTGACGTAACGCGGACGGGCCCTGCGAAGTCGACCCGTGAGCGGCTCGTACAGCTCGGTCGTGAGCGTGTAGGAAGCGCTTTGCAGGCGCGCATAGCTCTCCATGCCGCCCATCGCTTGAATCCACCGGTCGATCAGCTGGAGCGCAGTCGAGTCCTGGAGAGCGAAGCCCGCTGTGGCAGCCGGGGAATGCTCGCGGCGATCCGGCGCCTCGGCCCAAGACGAGAACGCGGCGGCGACCAAAACGGTGATTAGCTTCATTGATACTCCTCCGTGGGTTGCGGTTAAGCCGCGAAGCCGAGTTTTGAAAGACGCGCGACCTCTCCGGTAATAGACAACATTGAGCGAAGCGGCGGGAGCAGTGAGTTCGAATCGCGCAGGCGACCATGGGCTTGCCGAAAATTCGATCCTTCGCGCTGCGCCTGCGATCGGGGCGGCAACTCGAGTAGCCAAGTCCGATTCCGGGTCCAGGCCGGCTTGGACCGGCGGAGTCGCGATGCCGAGAGAATGGATCTACCGGGAGCGCCATGCCTGCGCGGGATACGGGTCCCCGTGACCGTTTCGCCGCGCCGCGTCTTGACGCTTGGCTCCCTGTCGCCGCGCCGGGCGTGGCTGTTGCTCGCGGCTCTAGCGTGTGGGGAGGGCGAGTCGCCCGTCGCTTTGGAGGCAATCGACTTGGCCTCCGTCGAATACGCCCCATCGCTGGGCGTTGACATCTCCAAGATGCGGCGGTACGGACCGGACCTCTACATCCGCGATCTGGAGGAAGGCGACGGAGCGGCAGTCCAACGCCAGCGGGGCGCCGTCTTTGATTTTGAGGGCTGGCTACACGACGGCACGCAGGTGGAGCGGGGCGTCTATCCGGCGCGGCTTCTAGACCCTGGGGCTTTCGTCAGTCCCGACGACGGCCAGCTCTACTACCTCGTCGGCAGCGGACAGACGATTGCCGCGTGGGACTTGGCTCTTCCAGGAATCCGGGAGGGCGGCGTGCGCCAAGTTGTGGCGGCTCCCGCAGCGGCGTATGGAGCAAGCGGGTCGCTCGACGGTCGCATTCCCCCGAACGCCGTTCTGGTCTATGTCTTTCGAATGAGAGGGGTGGAGCCCTAGACCTAAAGGCCGGCGTCCTCCGCGTTCGCGTCCATTCGGGGCAGCGTCACCCCGACCTGCCCCTGGTACTTTCCGCGCCGCTCGGCGTAGGTAAGGGATGGCTTCTCGCCGCCCTGAAAGAACACGAGCTGTGCGATGCCCTCGTTTCCGAAAATACGGGCGGGAAGCGGCGTCGTATTGGAAATCTCGAGCGTCAGCCAGCCCTCCCACCCGGGCTCCAAAGGCGTCACGTTGACGATGATTCCGCAGCGCGCGTAAGTGCTCTTGCCCACGCAGAGCGCGAGCACGTCGGGAGGGATGCGGAACCGCTCCACGGTGCCCGCCAAGGCAAAAGAGTTTGGCGGAATGATGCACTCATCACCGGAGACATCCACGAAGGATCGCTGATCGAACGCCTTGGGATCGACGATCGGGCTGTGGAGGTTGGTGAAGACCTTGAACTCCGTGCCCACGCGGATGTCGTAGCCAAACGAGGAAAGTCCGTATGAGATGCAACCGTCGCTCATCTGTTTGGGATGGAACGGCCGGATCATCTCGCGCTCCTCCGCCATTCGGCGAATCCAGCGATCATGCATGACGGACATTGGAGGGGCGTGTGGAGGAGCGGGCAAGGGTTGAGGAGAATCGGCTACTTAAAGTATCGCGACTGAGCGAATCTCATGGAATTCGGATCGTCCGTCGCGCTGTCGACGCCATGCGGGACGGGGGTCCATCCGGTGTGGATTCAAGCTGTTTGATTGTGAGGCCAATGCCGTCCGCTCCAAGCTCGAGAGGTTCCCGGCGCGAGGGCCCCAGGCCCATCGCAGGGCAGCGCCCGCGGGCACGCGCGATGTCGTTCGCGCGGGACAAGGGAATTCGGCGCGAGCCCTCGATTAAGAATCAGAAGCCACCCGAGGTCTGCTCTCGCCTTCGAGCGTTTCCAGCACCTGACGCCACTGGAACTTCTCGCCGATCCCGCGCACGTAGTGGTCCATCCAAGCCTTCTCGCTCACAGCCTTGACCAAGCGGTTGCGGGGGTCGGGGATTCCGTGACTCCGTCCGGGATACATGAAGAGCTCCGTCGGAACGCCGAGCTTCTTGAGCGCCATGTGAAGCTCGACGGACTGCGGGCTGGGCACCCGCGGATCGCCCTCGACCACGTGGATCATGGTGGGGGTTGTCGCGTTCGCGACGTACTTGAGCGGCGACTGGTCGAAGTAGGTATCGAAGTCCTCGTATAGAAAGCCGTCTCCAACGTAAAACTGGCGGTTCCGCTGCACGTCGCTCTGCGCGTACATGCTGATCCAGTTCATCGTCCCCGCGCCGGAGCTGATTGCCTTGAAGCGATCAGTCTGGGTGAGGATCCAGTTGGACCAGTGCCCGCCCGCGCTCCAGCCCAATACCCCCATGCGACCGCCGTCGACCAAGCCTTCGTCGATCAGGTGGTCTACGCCGGTCATGATGTCCTCGTAGCCCAGCGTGAAGTAGTCGCCGACGATGTCGGTGCGGTGCGCGTTGCCGTAGTTGCGGGAGCCGCGGTAGTTGGGCTTTAAAACCGCATATCCGTCGCCCGCGTAGACCTGCGCGTTGTAGCCGCCGTTAAAGCGCAGGAGGTCGGCCGACGCGGGGCCGCCGTGGATGGCCACGAGAAGCGGATAGCGCGTCCCCTCCTCGTAGTCCACGGGATACACGAGCACGCCGCCGACCGTCTTTCCGTCCGACGACCGCCAGTTAATCTCGACCTCCTCGCCCAGCGCGATCTCACCGACCTGCGGATTCGGATCCACGAGACGAGTCCACGTCGAGCGATCAGAGACATTCTCGACGCTGGCCGCCGTAAACAGGGTGGGCGGGGTCTCGGGATCGCTATAGCTAATCAGAATGGCGCCGGTGTCGTCATCGCGCGAGACGGCGAGCGCGGCGCGCTCTCGGGTGATCTGACGCACCGCCCCGGTCTCTATATCCAAGGCGTGAAGCTGCGTGGTTACCGTCACGCCCGCGTTGAAGTAGATGGCGCGGGAGTCCTCCGACCAGAAGCCCACGCTTAAGCTCTGGTCGAAGTCCGCGCCAAGCTTGCGGAAGGCGCCTCCCCGATCCTCGACTTCGCGAATGTAGACGCGGTTCTCGGTCATCGAGTAGCGCTCCATGTCGTCCGGCGCAGTAAAGGCGACCCACCGTCCATCGGGCGAGAAGTCGAGTCCGCGCTCGCCCACTTCGTAGTTGTCGGTGAGGCGCTCGATGTCGCCGCTGGCCGTCTCCAGCAAATACAGATCGGCGTAGAGCCGCGATCCGGTGATGTTGCGCTCATACCGTGCGGGCGAGCCCCCGGTGATCCCGATCCAGCGTCCGTCGTCGGAGAGCGTGAAGCGATCCACGCTGTACGAGGCGTCGTTGGACTCGCGCCGCTCCGCAGCCGAGGCGATATCGACGCTCCAAAGGCTTGATAGCGGCGTAACGGCGTTGCGCACGTCGACGGTAAAGCCCTTTTCCCGTCGCTTTTCTTCGTCGCCATCGTAGGCGTCGGGGCGAGCGAAGTAGATGCGGTCGCCCGTTAGGGCAAACTCCCACTGCCTGACGCCGGCCTCGCCGGTCGTGAGCGCTACGGGCTCGCCGTCTTCGATTTCGTCGACCGCCATCCGATAAAGCTGCTCGCGGCCGCGCTTGCCGGACCGGTAGACTAGCCAGCGTCCGTTCGGTCCGAAGGCAAAGTTGGACACGCCTTCGGCCGCATCGGTAATCCGCCGCGCCTCCCCGCCGTCGTGGCGCATTGCGTAGAGCTGATCCTCGCCGCCATCCCGGTCGGACAAGAAAGCGAAGAAGCTCCCGTCCGAAGCCCACGCGGGGTTGGTCTCGTTCTTGTCGTCCGTGAAGGTGAGGCGCCGCCCAGAAGCGAAGCCGTCCGCGAGCGAGACCAAATGGATGTCGGTCTGACTCTCCGCCGCGTCCCAGTCCGGGGTCGTGACGGCGTAGAGCATCCATGCCCCATCCGGGCTGGGCGCCCAAGAACCGGCCCGCCTGAGTTCCTGAACGTCCATGAAGGTGAGAGAGCGCTGTTGCGCAGCCGCGGGCGACCCGAGAATCGCGAGGGCGGCAAATGAGGCGGTGAGGGCGACGGAAGCGAAGCGCATGAAATCCTCGAGTGCGATTGGGTTGCTTGAATCGTGCCGGCGGATATGCACGCCCTAAATGATACCCCGTGCCGCAGGGCGGCGCGAGAAAAAACCTCAACATCGGCAGGAGCGACTGAGGAGGCGCAGCCGGCCGGCGCCGAACGGCTGCGTCCGCGTAACGGTTCCTTCCGCGCCCAAGTCGGACTCACCGTCCACGCTGGTGGACAAGGTTGTCCACCAGCGGACACAGTGAGGATAGCTGCAGGGTTCAGCGGCAAATGAAACCGCGCTGGAGAAGTTGGCACGATTGTTGCAAGGATGTTGATGACAAGGGCGGGGCAAGCCGCTCCGCCGATCCTCCAAGCTTCAGTGACGCCATGACCCATCACGACCATTCCGATACGGACATGAGCTTCTCTTCTCGATTAACGCGCTTGATTGGCGGCAGGTGGACGTCGTTGGTTCTGGTGGTCCTTGCCGTTGCGTGGACCGGATACCGCGTGCAGGGGATGAGGAACGCAGCCGCTGAGATTTTGGCGGAAGCACAGAGGCTACAGCGCGAGGAAAGGGCACTACGCGGCAAGGTTGACGCCTACGAGGCTGGATTCTTGCGAAGACCAACAGGACCTGGAGCAATAGGCCCGGTCTTCCTTCAAGGCTTCGAGTGGGTGTCCGATACGGACCAAGTCGCATTGAGGTGGCGCGAGCCAGCGGACGGTCTATATTTGGTCGTGAATCGGGGCTGCCCCAGATCTAGAGAGGCCGCTGCACTGGCGCTGGAGGCCTCTCGAGCGAAGGAGCGGCAAGTGATCCTGCTGGACAGCGGTGCTGCGGCCGGCGTCGAGTGGCTTCAGCACTTCGAGCACGCGCCGCGGCAGCGACTTCGAGTGATTCGCCCCGAAGCAGGTTGGTGGTCGATCGGCGCGCCGTACGGCGTGACGCCAGTTTGGTTTGCCGTCGAAAATGACCGCTTTGTTGGCGTCGGCGTGGGAACCGGCGATCTTGCGAAGTTCGACTTCGATCAACCACACTCGTCAAAGTCCGTATCCGATCCAATCAAGATGCCGAACTCCAGTGATTTCAGTTCTTTTGCTACAGCAAGCGACGACGCGACACCGCGACTTAAAGAAGAAGCAGCAAGTCTCAACAACCAGAAACCCAAAGGGAGGTGAACAATGTCCAGACGTACTTTTTCTCCGATGCAGTCACTATGCTGGAGCCTGCTGTTAGCGGCGGCGTTGATTAGCGTTGCGATGCCGTCCGGTCCCGCATTGGAAGCGATGTCATTGAAGAGCTGTAGGGCTACTCCGGAAACTGGGTGCTGCACGTGCGGAGACGATTTCTGTGAAAGTCGCGCGATCACAGGGGGCGTAGTTTGCGACGACGGGTATTGTCCGATTGATCAGCGGACATGCTCGGTCGGGATTGTCAGGTGATGTTGGCTACTGCCATGAGCCGCACTGGTCCACGACCCCGGCGCGCAGCGAAAGTGTGCTGGAATTGCGCTTGGTTAAGCGCTTCTGGACTGGCGGCGTTGATCGGATGCTCGCCAGAGGAGCCGTGGCTGCTCCCGGGGTTGAGTCGCGTGACGGCGGATCCTGCCGTGTCCGTGGCCGATTGGGTTGCGGAGCCCATTCGCGAATATGGTTCTTTGGACGGCCCGCTGCAGTTCAGTTTGCCTGTAGCAGTGACAGCGCTTCCCGACGGCGCGATTGTGGTAGCCGATGCGCACAAATGCGCGCTGGTGATTGTCGAGAGGCCGAGCGGGCGTTTTCGGGAGCAGTGGGGTAGATGCGGCGAAGGCCCAGGCGAATTTGGCTTTATCTCCGCCATCGCCGCAAGTCGCGATTCGCTATTCGTTTACGATCATTCCAGACACGAAATGGCTGTGTGGTCTTTCACGGGAGAAGAGTCAAGACGAATAAGGATCCAAGAGCCAAGCGAAGACACTCGGTACTTTAGATTAGTTCATATTGGCGTACTGGACGACACGACGCTGGTGGCAAGCACCGAAATGATCGCAAGTACAAGCGTCGGCCTTATCGATTCGCGAACCGGAAATTGGCGAGGAACGCTGCTGGGAGCTCCTGCCATCGCGACATATCCGGATTCGCCGATTCAGCAAATGGGAGGAACCTGCGTGCGCCCCGGTTCAGCCGAGCCGATCGTCGCCATACTAAACGACTGGGCACCTGAGGTCGTTGGCTTGAATCCATATACAAAGAGCGAAAGTTTTCACTATCTGACGGATATTGGGCATCCTCCTAAATTAAACAGCAAGGGCAAGTGGAGGTCAGACCTCTATAGCACTCAAATTCTTTGCGGAGCGTCAATTATGACGAGTCGGATTGCTACGCTTTCCCCGGAGGATTGGTTAGCGGACATCAACGCGGACATCAAGGCGACGATGGTTGTTTTGGAGGCGCGACGGTACGACGGACAACTTCTGATGAGACAGTACGTCGACGACGAAAACTCTCTTTTGCGCGCCGCTCCTGCGGCGTTTAAGGGAGACACGCTGTTTGCCATTTCGCACGGAGTGCGTTTCTATCCGGTCGTCGTCGAAATCGTGTTCAGGCCCAATCCACGCAGTTAAGACCCTCGATGTCCGAAAAAGGAGATCACGATGAAAATTCTGAATGCAATGCTACCTTGGACGGGGGCGCCAAAGCTGGCGGGAGCGATTGTCTTGGCGTTGAGTATCGTCGCCATCGGCGCCGCTCCATCTCCCTCTCTCGCTTCACTTCAAGCGACCTGCGAGGCAGATATAGAGAACGGGTGTTGCGCGTGCTATTTTGACGACGATATGAAATTCCACTGCCGCACCAACGCGCGAATTGGAGCGTCTTCATGCGACAGCGACGCCCTGTATTGCAGCACCGTTCCCTGTCAGAATCTTGGCCCTAGTTGATTGCTCAAGACGGCGCCTCTTGACCAGCGAAATCGGATGGCGGAGGAGCGACCGAGGGCGGGGAGGAGAACTCTCTGCCCGCCCTCGGTTTCGCGCTTTGAGCGTGACGGTCAAATAGGGAGCGTTTGCACGCTCGTCGCTCGCGCAGTCGCGGCTTCGCCAACCGCGTGCGAGTCACTCCACCAGCGACAAAATCGCGTCGGCGGACTTCTGTTACTTGGTCTGGATCCGACGCGCTTGAGCTCAGGTCTCGGCTCTCGACATCACCGCCTCTTCGGCTCAGCAGGCCCGGCCCCGCTTCGCTCAAAATGCGGACGGCGCACGCCCCCGTCACTGGTCACAAGGTCCGCCGTCCGGCCCGTGCGGGACGGCGATGTCCGCCCGGAAGCCGAGCGCGAACGCAGCGGCGAGGGGCAGTGACTCCTCAATCATCGGAGGGCCAGCCCGATCCGGCCGCGCAACGGCTGCGCCCCGCTCCCGGCTCTTCGGACACGCGCCGGCGGAGATGCGCGCTTGACGCCGACGCTCCGCCGGATCATCTTTAGGTTCGTTATGGAATCGACTACGAAGGAGCCGGGCCGGACGCCGCTCCTTCCTTGGACGGGATGATCGGATACGTAAGCTGCAATGGCCGAAGCGTACATCCCGATCCTCATCATCTTTGCAGTGACCGTCGCTAACGCGCTCGGTATGGCCGCCGCATCCCACGTCCTTAACCCGAAGCGGCCCACTGCCGAGAAGGAGATGCCGTACGAGTCCGGGATGATCGCCCTTGGGGACACGAGAAGACGATTCTCGATCAAGTTCTACATGGTGGCGATCAGCTTCATCGTCTTTGACCTGGAGACGATTCTTCTGGTGCCGTGGGCGGTGCGCTTCCGCGAGCTGGGCTGGGAGCCGTTTCTGGCAGTCTCGCTCTTCGTCGGGGTGCTGGCCGTGGGATTGGTCTACGAATGGAGAAGGGGAGGTTTCGAATGGCGGTAAAAGCGCCGGGCCTGCTTGGAGCGGGAACCCCCGCGTTCCTGACGACCCGCTTGGACGATGTCGTGAATTGGTCTAGGAGGAGCTCTCTCTGGCCGATGCCATTCGGAACCGCATGCTGCGCCATTGAGATGATGGCGTCCGCAGCGAGCAACTTCGACCTCGCCCGCTTCGGAATGGAGCGGATGAGCTTCAGCCCGCGCCAGGCCGACGTTCTCATCTGCGCGGGCCGGGTTCCCTACAAGCTCGCGCCGGTGCTGCGGCGCATCTGGGACCAGATGATGCAGCCCAAGTGGTGCATCTCAATGGGCGCCTGCGCCTCCTCAGGGGGAGTCTTCGACGTGTACAGCATGGTGCAGGGGATCGACACCATCGTCCCGGTGGATGTCTACATACCGGGCTGTCCGCCGCGGCCCGAGGCGCTGATTTACGGCCTCATGATGGTGCAGGAGAAGATCCGCGGCGAGTCGCTCTCCAAGCACGCCGAGCACCGCGCCGAGGACCCCATGCGCGCTGGTCGCCCCCAAGCGGACGACGAAGAGGTCCGGGACCTCTCGGGTCCCTTCGGCAACTCCACGCAGCAAAATCAGGTGAGCGGGCCCTTCTGGAAGCAGGCGGTGGATCGACCGGCGGACAGGCTCCCTTGAAAACCAACGGATCGGGCGGGGGCGGATGGCTGGACGCAAGCCCTCCATTTCCCGGCAGGGGCAAGGCTCCGGCCCCCGAGAAAGCGCGTCGAAAGCCCATCGGGGCCACCGTCTCCGCGCTCTACGCGCGTTTCGGCGAATTCGTCACAAACAATCTTGTCGCCTCTGGCGACCAGGACGTGGTGTACGTGGAGCCGCGGGGGATTCGGGAGGTTCTCCACTGGCTGCGCTCTCGAGAGAGGTACGACCACCTGGCGGACCTGACCGCGGTCGACCCGGGTCGGGGCGAGACGCTTGAAGTCGTGTACCAGCTCTGGTCCATCCCGAGGAAGAAGGCGGTCAGGATCAAGGCCGTGCTGCCGCAGAGCGATCCCCGGATCGATAGCGTCACGCCCATCTGGCAAGGGGCAAACTGGTTGGAGCGGGAAGTCTACGACATGTTTGGGATCGTCTTCGAGGGGCACCCGGACTTGCGCCGCATTCTGATGCCGCAGAATTACGCGGAGGGCCATCCTCTGCGAAAGGACTTTCCGCTTCGGGGCCGCCTCTCCCGAGAGGAACAGACCCTCAACGCCCTCTCCCTGGACGAGAAGGCGTACTACAGGGACGAGGATCTGGCGGGCCGCAATCCCCAGGGAATCCTCTTCGCCGAGCCGGAGAAGGACGGGGAAAAGGAATGAGCGACGACCTTCGCGTCCTTCAGGCGACGCCGGGCAGCGAAATGGCTCCCGGTCATCGCGCTCTCGTCCCCTCTCCGATGGATCCGTTCGACGCGCCCGAGCCCGACTTGGACGCCGAGACGATGTTGATCAACGTCGGGCCCCAGCACCCCGCCACCCACGGCGTGCTTCGCCTGCTGGTGGAGCTGGACGGGGAGACGGTCGTTCGCGTGACTCCGAAGATCGGCTACCTCCACTCGTCCTTCGAGAAGCTCGGAGAGTACCGCACGTGGAATCAGATCGTCACGCTGACGGACAGAATGGACTACTTGGCGCCGTTGATCTACAACTGCGCCTACGTCATGGCGGTCGAAAAGCTGATCGGTATCGAGGTGACGCCTAGGTGCAGGGTAACGCGCGTCATCTGCATGGAGCTGGACCGGATTTTCTCGCACCTCCTCTGGCTGGGCACCTGGGCGATCGATGTCGGGGCCTTCACGCCCTTTCTCTACGCCTTCCAGCAGCGGGAAAAGGTCTATACCCTGCACGAGGCGCTGACGGGCGCGCGCATCACGACCTCCGCGACGCGCATCGGAGGGATGATGGCCGATCTGCCCGCCGGCTGGACGGACGGCGTGCGCGAATTTGCGAACGGCCTTCCCGAAACGCTGGACGAGATCGACAACCTGCTGACCTGCAACGCCATCCACATCGGAAGAACGCAGGGGATCGGGGCCATCTCCGGCGAAGACGCGGTGAACTACGGCCTCACCGGCGCAAATCTCCGCGCCTCGGGCGTGGGCTACGACGTGCGCAAGGACCGGCCGTACTACGGGTACGAGGACTTTGACTTCGAGGTGCCGGTCGGCGTGCACGGCGACTGCTACGACCGCTACCTGGTGCGGATGGAGGAGATGAGGCAGTCGCTTCGGATTCTCCACCAAGCGCTGGATCGACTCCCCGGGGGTCCGATGGATGTTCCGGATCACCGGGTCTCGCTGCCGTCGAAGACGGCCTGCATGTCCGACATGGAGTCGATGATCCACCACTTCAAGTTGATCACCGAGGGCATCTCCGCTCCGGCGGACGACTGCTGGTATTCGATTGAAGGTTCAAAGGGAGAGCTGGGGATGTACGTCGTGGGGGACGGAGGGCCCAAGCCGCTCCGCTGGCGGATTCGCCCGCCCTCCTTCGTGAATCTGTCGGCGATTCCCAAGCTTTCGGAGGGCCACCTGATGGCGGACCTCATCGTCATCAACGCAAGCCTGGACATCGTGCTTGGGGAGATCGACCGGTGAGCGACTCTTCCCGCAACCCGGGCTGGGCGGGCGAAGTCGGCGAATTCGATCAGCTGACCGAAGCCGACGTACGGGGATCGAAGTACGCGGGTCCGCCGCGGCTGGACGGGGGACATCCCGGCGTCGCGGCGAGCCTTCCCTTTCAGATTGAGGCGAGAGACCCCGGCGCGGCGCTCTTTGAAGGCCCCTACGAGAAGCGCTTCGAGAGAATCTTGAGTCGTTATCCGAACCGGAGGGCGGCGTTGCTTCCGACGCTCTCCTTGGCGCAGGAGGTCAGGGGGCACGTTTCGCCGGAAACGATGGACGAGGTCGCGGAGCTGCTGGGGCTTTCCAACGCCGTAGTCAGAGGCGTGGCCTCCTTTTACACGATGTACAACAAGCGGCCCGTCGGGCGCTTCCTCGTTCAGGTGTGCACCAACATCTCCTGCAACCTTCTGGGAGCGGACGAGGTGCTGCGGGCGTTCTTGGACGGGACCGGGACCGAGGAGGGCGAGACCTCCGAAGACGGCGACTTCACCGTGATCCAGGCGGAGTGCTTGGCCGCCTGCGGCTTTGCGACCTGCGTCCAGATCAACGAGCGGTACTTCGAGAGCGTGGCTCCGGGCGACGTGCCGGAGATCCTGGAGGCGCTGCGCGCGCGGTCCGGCGCGACAGCCTCCCCCGTCGCGGGCGAGGCCGAATAGACCGCCATGGCCTATCCCCATCGTCACGACAGCGAGACGCGCGTCATGAGCGAGTTCTTCGGAGACCCCGAGGCCCGAACGCTCGCCGGGTGGCGCGCGAGGGGCGGATACAGGGGGCTTTCGCGCGCGCTGGGCGTCGGTCCGAAGGAGACGATCGCGGAGGTGAAGGCGTCGGGGCTGCGCGGCCGCGGCGGCGCGGGATTTCCGACCGGGCTCAAGTGGTCGTTTATGCCGAAGTCTTCCACTCGTCCGCACTATCTCCTGTGCAACGCCGACGAGTCGGAGCCGGGCACGTTCAAGGACCGCGAGATCATCCGCTGGACGCCCCATCTGCTCCTTGAGGGTTGCCTGATCGGCGCCTATGCCATTGGGTCACGCCACTGCTACATCTACCTCAGAGGCGAGTTCTTCGAGACGACGCGCGTCCTCGCGCGGGCGGTCGAGGAGGCGTACGAGGAGGGTCTGGCGGGGAAGGACATTTTGGGGAGCGGCGTCGATATCGACATCACGCTCCATGTGGGGGCCGGCGCCTACATCTGCGGCGAGGAAACCGGCCTCATGAGCTCCTTGGAGGGAAAGCGCGGCGAGCCCAGGGTGAAGCCGCCCTTTCCGGCCCAAGCCGGCGTCTTCGGAATGCCCACGACGATCAACAACGTCGAGACCTTGGCGTCCGTCCCCGCGATTCTGGAGCACGGCGGCGAATGGTACCGTCAATTCGGCACGGAGAAGAGTCCGGGGACCAAACTGTTCTGCGTATCCGGGCATGTGCGCCGGCCCGGCAACTACGAGCTGGAGCTGGGCTTTCCCATGATGGAGCTGATCGAGGATGTCTGCGGCGGGGTGCCCGGGGGGCGCGCGCTCAAGGCCGTAATTCCCGGCGGCAGCAGCGTGCCGATCATGTCGGCGGACCAGTGCGCCCGGTGCTCGCTCTCCTATGAAGGAGTGGAGGAGGCGGGCTCGATGCTTGGGTGCGCGTCGGTCATCGTCATGGACGACCAGACGAATATCGTGAAGCAAGTGCGCAGGATGGCGGACTTCTACGCGCACGAGTCCTGCGGACAGTGCACTCCGTGCAGGGAGGGAACCTCTTGGGCCGCCCGAATTCTCAAACGGATTGAGCGGGGCGGCGGGACCGAGCGGGACCTTGAGACGCTCATGGAGATATCGGAGCAGATGACGGGGACGACGATCTGCGTCCTCTCCGATTCGCTCGCGGCGCCGATCGTCTCGTCGATTCAAGAATTCCGCGAAGACTATCTGGCGCTCGTCCGGAGGGGCGAGCGCGTCGGCGCGGCCTGATCCGTGCCGCCGCGAACCGGGAAAGGCCTCATCTGATGCGAGAGACCGAACGCGCGAAGCGGACCGTCGACTTGGTCATCGACGGCAAGGAGATCACGGTCCCGAAGGGAACCTCGCTCCTGCATGCGGCGGAGCAAGCAGGCAAGGAGATCCCCCACTACTGCTACCATGCCGGCATTCCCTCTGCGCCGGCCCAGTGCCGGATGTGTCTGGTCGAGGTGGAGGGCGCTGCGAAGCTCCAACCCGCGTGCGTGACGATGGCCGAGGATGGCCAGCGCGTGAAGACCGACAGCCCCCAGGCGCTGAAGATGCGGCGGGGCGTGCTTGAGTTCTACCTCGTCAACCATCCGCTGGACTGCCCCATCTGCGACATGAGCGGGGAGTGCAAGCTTCAGGACTACGTCTTTGAAGAGGGACGCGAGAAGGGGAGGGGCCGGGAACCGAAGCGCGTCTTTGGACGCGACGACTTCGGAGGAGACATTCTCTACTACGGCGACCGGTGCGTCATGTGCACTCGCTGCGTTCGCTTCATGGAGGAAGTCGCCGGCGAGCCTCGGCTGACCGTGGTGGAGCGGGGGAGCCGGTCGGTGATCGACACCTTTTTTGAAGAGGGTCTGGAAGGATCGGCGTTTGCGGGCAACGTGGTCGATATCTGTCCCGTGGGAGCGCTCGTGTCCAAGGACTTCCTCCACAAAGCGCGGGCGTGGGATCTGGATCACGCGCCTTCGATCTGCCCCAACTGTAGCCAGGGCTGCAACGTAGAGCTGCACACCCGCGACGACCTCGTGCAGCGGATCAAGCCGCGCCCGAATCCGGACGTAAATGGCCACTGGATGTGCGACTACGGAAGAGGCGCCTACGAGTGGATCAACAGACCGGACCGGTTGAACGAGCCGTCGGCCAGGTTGAGCGACGGCTCGCAGGCCTCCGCGGCGTGGAGCCGCGTGCTTTCGCCGCTTGCGAAGGACCTGATGAGGCACCGAGCGGCCCCCTTTACCGCGCTGGCCTCTCCATTCGCGTCCGTTGAGAGTCTGGGATACCTGCGATGGGCGGTGGAGCAGATGGGTAGCGGGGCCTCTCTGCGAATGCGGTCTCGCAGAGCCGAATCCGAACTTCCCATGCCGGGCTTTCCCACCCTCGTTCGCAGGCGCGACTTGGCGCCGAATATCCAAGGCGCAAGCCTCTTGGGATACGACCGCGTCGGGGACGCGGAGGCCCAAGGCGGCCTCGAAGGGATCGCGGACGCAATGGGCGTGTTGTTCGTGCTGGGGGACGAACTCGCGGATGCGGACGAGAGCTTTGGCGCCAAGGCTCGCCTGTTCGTCTACATGGGCTGGCACGGAGACTCGCCGGCTCTGAAAAACGCTCATTACGTCCTCCCCATCACGACCTTTGCGGAGGAGGAGGGCAGCTTCGTGAACGCGCAGGGACGCTTGCAGCGGTACTGGCCCGGCGTGCGCGGGCCGACCTACGCGCGGCCTGCCTGGATGGCGCTGGATGCGCTCCTCGCGATGCAGATGAAGGAGCTTCGGTCCCCCTTGAGGTTTGCTTCCCAAGCCTTTGAGCGTCTGTCGGAGATTCACCAGTTCCTTGCGGGCATTTCCTTCAAGGGCTTGGGCTATCGGGGCGCGCCGATCGCCGCCGCAGGACCTGCCGGGCCCAATGGAGGCGCGCCAAGTGCATGAGCTGAATCAGCTCTCCACGGGCTGGTTTACCCTAGTCTCCGCCATCAAGGTCGTGGCCGTATTTACTGTCGTCTTGCTCGCGGTTGCCTATATGACGCTCGCGGAGCGCCGCGTGTCGGCCTTCATTCAGGACCGCCTGGGGCCGAACCGAGTGGGGCCCTTCGGGCTGCTTCAGCCGATCGCGGACGGCCTAAAGAACATCCTCAAAGAGGAGACGCTTCCGGGCACCTCGGCGAGGCTCTACTTCGTTTTGGGTCCCGCGCTCGCGATCATGCCCGCAGTCGTGACCTTCGCCGTGATTCCGATCGCCGCTCCGCTTCCCATCCCGGGGACCGACATCGTCATCGACATGATCGTCGCCGACGTGCCGATTGGCATACTCTACATCCTCGCCCTCTCGTCTCTGGCCGTATACGGGCTTGTCCTCGCGGGATGGGCCTCCAACAACAAATACGCGTTCCTGGGTGGACTGCGCGCGTCGGCGCAGATGATCTCCTATGAGGTGGGGCTGGGCCTCGCGGTCGTCTCCGTGCTGCTCCTTACCGGAAACGTCACCCTCACCGAGACCGTGCGCGTCCAGCAGGAGATGGGGCTCTGGTTTGCGCTGCCGCTCTCGCTCGGCTTCATGTTCTTTATCGTGTCGGCCTTCGCGGAGACGAATCGGCTCCCCTTCGACATGCCCGAGGCGGAGTCCGAGCTTATCACCGGGTATCACACGGAGTACTCGGCGATGAAATTCTCGATGTTCTTCATTGCGGAGTACGCGCACGTGCTGACGGCGTCGGCGCTCATGGCCACGCTTTTTTTTGGAGGGTGGGACATTCCCTTCTGGGACGGCGACACGATCTTTCGGGACAGCCAAGGCGCGCTGCTGCGAGGGTACGATGCGCAGGGCCAGGGGATCCCGGCCGAGCCGAGCATCTGGATCACGCTTGCGAGCTTGGCGTCGTTCTCCGCAAAGACCGCCTTCTTCGTCTTCGTGTACATCTGGGTGCGGTGGACGCTCCCCAGATTCAGGTACGACCAAGTCATGCACTTGGGGTGGAAGGTGGTGCTGCCGGGGGCCTTGGGCTACGTCATGCTGGTCTCGGGCACGCTCCTCGTTCTGGACGAAGTCGGGGTGACGTCGCTGTGGGCGCAAGGCTTGGTCCTCACTGGAGTCAGCGGAGTCGCCGCCCTGGCGTTCGTCTTCTTCGTGGATCGGGACCGAATCATCTCCGGCGCGCACAAGTTGGCCGAAACGCACCAGTCACGGTAGGAGAGCGGTTATGGCGATCACGGTGAAGGTGATGGAGCGGCCGAAGGCGGGTCGCGCTTCCTATATGCGCGCCACCTTAAAGGGGATGAGCCTCACGCTCCGGCATATGGTCCGCCCGAAGAAGGCGACCCTCCAGTATCCCGAAGAGCAGCCCCGGCTTTCCCCCAGGTGGCGCGGCACGCACCGGATGGAGCAGCACGCGGACGGTCGCCCGAAGTGCGTGGCCTGCGGCCTGTGTCCGACCGTCTGCCCAGCGAACTGTATCCGGCTCGTCGGAGGCGAGGACGATCAGGGCAATCGCTACCCGATCGTGTATGAGATCGACGAGTTTCGCTGCATCTTTTGCGGCATGTGCCAAGAAGTGTGTCCCGTCGAGGCGATTCATGTCGGACGCCACTTCGAGAACGCCGAGTATCGCCGCGACCGCTTTGTCTACGACTTGGACCGGCTCATGGACCAAGACCACGAAACGACGCTCCTCTGGGATCCGTCCGACCCGCGATCGGAATGACGTCGGTCTTCCTCTTCTTCGCTCTAATGGCCGTGAGCTGCGGCGTCGGCGTCGTGGTCGCCCGCTCGCCGGTCGCGAGCCTGCTTTTCATGGTCGCGACGCTCGCGTCGATCGCGGGGATTTACATCGTCTTCGAGGCCCATTTTTTGGGAGCCGTGCAGGTACTGGTGTACGCGGGCGCGATCATGGTGCTCTTCCTCTTCGTGATCATGCTCCTCAATTTGGGCAGCGACTACGCGGCGGATCTCAAGTATGGATTGTGGTTCTTGGCTGCCTCGGTCGTGGGCTCGGCGGCGGGAGCGATTCTCTTTTCCCGGCTGAGCATGGCCGAAGCGGTCCTGCCGGTCGGCTCCCAGGCTCCGGAGACGATTGATCAGCTGATTCGGGAGCGGGGCGCCGTGGGCGCCTTAGCCGAGCCGCTCTTCACCGATTACGTCGTCGCGTTCGAACTGATGGGCCTATTGCTCCTCGTTGCGATCGTCGCGGCGGTGGCGCTCGCCAAGCCCCGCGACAAGAAGCCGGAGGTCTCCGATGCTTCTGGGTGAGGCCCTGACGCTGAGCGCGGCCCTCTTCGTGATCGGCTCGGTGGGGGTGGTCGTCAGGAGGAACGCCATCATCATTTTCCTCGCGATCGAGCTGCAGCTCAACGCCGTAAACCTCGCCTTCGTTGCGCTCTCTCGCTACATCGGAATCGAAGGCCAAGTCTACGTCTTCTTCGTGATGACCGTTGCCGCGGCCGAGGCGGCGGTTGGACTTGCGATGATCATCGCGGTCTTCCGGCACTACAAGTCGGTCGACATCAACCGCTTCAACCTGCTGAGGTGGTAGGTTTCGCGTGCTTGAGATAACCGCGCTGTCCGCGCCTCTGGCCCAAGCGGCGTCCGAGGAAGGCTGGAGTCCGGCGGGGGCGGGATGGATCCTCCTGCTTCCCCTCTTGGGCGCCGCCTTTAATGGCGCGCTCGCGCTGATTTCGGCGCGCGCTACCGCTCGGGCGCTGCGGGAGGGAGAAGGGAGAGTCGCGGGGCAGAAGCTTGATCCGAAGGCGTGGACGCGTACCCTGCCCACGTGGGTGGGTCCAGGGGTCTTGGGGATATCCTTCCTGATCGCGCTTGCCAATTTCATTGGAATGCCCCAGGCGCTCGAAGCGCCGGTCATCGTGCAATACTGGAGCTGGATCGCGACCTCGAGCCTGACGGTGGAGGCGGCGCTCCACTTCGATCAGCTCTCAATGGCGATGCTGCTCGTCGTCACCGGCGTCGGCTTTCTCATCCACGTCTTCAGCGTGGGATACATGAGGGACGACGCGGGATACCCCAGGTACTTCGCCTACCTGAACCTCTTCGTCTTCTTCATGCTGGTCCTCGTGCTGGGGAGCAGCTACGCGACGATGTTCGTGGGATGGGAGGGGGTGGGCCTCTGCAGCTATCTCCTGATCGGGTACTGGTTTAGCGACCGGGCGAAGGCGGACGCCGGAAAGAAGGCGTTCATCGTGAACCGCATCGGGGATGCCGGCTTTTTGGCGGCGATGTTCCTGCTCTTCGGAGTCTTCGGGACGCTCGACTTCGCCGAGATCGCGTCAAGCGCCGAAGAGCGGCTGGTCTACGGCGGCGCCCTCGTGACGGCGATCACTCTGCTGTTGATGCTGGGGGCTGCGGGCAAGAGCGCGCAGCTTCCGCTGCACGTCTGGCTGCCGGACGCGATGGCGGGCCCCACGCCCGTTTCGGCGCTCATCCATGCGGCGACGATGGTCACGGCCGGCGTATACATGGTCGTCCGAACGGGAGTGTTGTATTCGATGGCGCCCGCGAGCCAAGTCGTCGTGACCGGCGTGGGCGCCTTAACGGCCTTCGTCGCAGCAACGATCGCGCTCTCGCAGAACGACATCAAGAAGGTGCTCGCCTATTCCACCGTCTCGCAGCTCGGCTTCATGTTCATGGCCGCCGGGGTCGGGGCGTATACCGTCGCCATCTTTCACCTTGCGACGCACGCCTTCTTCAAGGCTCTCTTGTTCCTGGGGGCGGGCGCGGTGATTCACGCGCTCCACCATGCCTTCCACCACGCCGGAAGCGACCAAGACGCGCAGGACATGCGTCGGATGGGAGGCCTTCGGCGAGCGATGCCGCTGACGTGGGCGACGATGTGGATCGCTACCCTGGCCATTGCCGGAATCTGGCCCCTTTCCGGCTTCTTCTCCAAGGACGAGATCCTCTGGTACGCGGGGGCGTGGGCAGCTGCCCCGGATCATCCCTTCGGGGGACTGCTGACGGTCTTCTGGGCGATGGCGCTCATTACCGCTCTTCTTACGGCGGCGTACATGACCCGAGTGATGGTCCTGACCTTTCACGGACCGTCCAACTCCCCAAAGGGGGCCTTTGAGCACGTCCGCGACGTCTCCCGCGTCATGGGCATTCCGCTACTGGTTCTAGCCGGTCTGGCGACGATCGGCGGATGGATGAATATCCCCGAAGCGATGCGAAGCGGATTGCTGGGCTTCTTCGGCCTCTTTCCCGGCGAGATGCTGGGTCAGTGGCTGGAGCCGGTGACCTACGACGCCTACGCGCTTCAGACGGAGCGGCTGGGATCGGCCGCTTACTCCGCGCCGCTGGGCGGAGGCGAAGTACTTTGGGCCGCGCTCTCGACCGTGGCCGCGGCCTTAGTCGTCGTCTTCTCCTTCCGGTGGTTTTCGGCCCGCCGGGATTGGGGAGTCGCCGGATCCGTCGGCGCCTTCATTTCCCGCAAGTGGTACTTCGACGAGTTGTATGATCGGGCTGTCGTGAAGCCCGTCCTCTCGCTCTCCCGCTGGTGCTGGAGAATCGTCGACGACCGCCTCATCGACGGCTTCGTCAACTTCGTCGGCGGCGCCGCGCGCCTCACTGCGTGGCTCTCCAGCCTCTTTCAGACCGGACGCGTCAACATGTACGCCTTCGTGGTGACCTTGGGCGCCCTGATCATCCTTGGAGCGGTGGCGCTGTAACGCGATGACGTTCTCTTCGGCTCAGGCCCTCGCCTTCCGTCTCCTCCCGCGCGCTTTCGGCGGAGGCGCTTCATGAGCGAACTCCTTCAGGCGTCCGGCTACCAGGGGTGGATCCTGCATCTGTTGATCTGGCTTCCCCTGGCGGGGATCATCCCGGTCTTGGCCGGGCCCGAAGAGGCCGCGAAGAGGCGGGCGCTGATCGTCTCGGGGGCGGTCTTTGCGGCGAGCCTGGGGCTCTGGTGGGCGTACGAGCCTGGAAACGGAGCTCCGTCTCTGGTCTTTTCCGTTCCGTGGATTGAGCGCTGGGGCGTGTCGTACGCCATCGCTCTGGACGGCGTCTCCGTCTTCCTGGTGCTGCTCGCGACGCTGACGATGCCAATCGCGATCCTCGCCTCCTTCAGGTACATCAAGAGCAGGCAGAGGGTGTTTTGCGCGCTGATGCTTCTCTTGGAGACGGGCGTACTGGGAGCATTCCTCGCGACCGACCTCTTCCTCTTCTACGTCTTCTTCGAGCTCACGCTGGTCCCGATGTACTTCATCGTCGGGATCTGGGGCGGGGCGCGGCGCGTCTACGCGGCGGTGAAGTTCTTCCTGTACACGGCTGCGGGCTCCCTGATGATGTTGGTCGGGATCCTCTACCTGTACTTCGCGGCGGGCGGAGAGTCGTTCGCCTACGAAGCGCTGCTGAACGCCTCTCTGGGGACCGGAGAGCAGCTTTGGCTCTTTGCGGCGTTTGCGCTGGCGTTTGCCATCAAGGTGCCGCTTTTTCCGCTGCATACCTGGCTCCCGGACGCGCACGTGGAGGCGCCTACGCCCGGATCGGTCGTTCTGGCGGCGATTCTGCTGAAGCTGGGGACCTACGGACTGCTGCGCTTTGCGCTCCCGCTCTTTCCCGACGCCGCCGCCCATCCCTGGACCACGGCGATCATGATGGGGCTGGCCGTCGTCGGAATCGTCTACGCGGCGTGGGTGGCCGCCGTGCAGCCGGACGCCAAGAAGCTGGTCGCGTATACCTCGGTGGCGCACATGGGCTTTGTGGTCATCGGTCTCTTCGCCTTTACGCGCAACGGGCTGATGGGGGCCATGGTGGTCATGATCAGCCACGGGATCTCGACCGGGGCGCTCTTCCTCCTCCTAGGCATGATGTACGAACGGCGCAAGACGCGCCTGATCGAGGACTTCGGCGGACTAGGGCGGGTCGCGCCGCTCTTCGCTACCGCCTTCGTCGTGACGGCTCTGGCTTCGATCGGGCTTCCCGGGACGAGCGGCTTCGTCGGCGAATTTCTTGCGCTCTTAGGCGCGTGGGAGGCGGACCCGGTCATGGCCGCCGTCGCAATCACGGGAGTCGTCTTTGCGGCCTACTACATGCTCCCGATGGTGCAGCGGGTCCTCTTCAACAAGCTGGACGAGAAGAACCGCGCCTTTCCCGACCTGTCTCGCCGGGAGATGATCGTGCTCGCTCCGTTGGTCGCGCTCATGCTCTGGATGGGCGTCTATCCGCAGCCCTTCTTGAACCGCATGGAGCCCAGCGTCGCTCGGATCGAGGCGTACTTCGCCCAGGAGCCGGGGGAGTCCGCCCAAGCAGCGCCCGATCCAGCCGCGGGGACGGCGCTCACCTTCGTCCAGCCTCCCGGCCCTGAGGGCGCGCCCCCCAAATGAGCCTCGACTTCTCTTCGATTTTGCACTACGTCGTCGCGCTCGCGCCGGAGTGCGTCCTCTCCGTCGCGGCGATGGGGATTCTGGTGCATGGGAGCGGCTCCAAGCGGAGGAGCGATGGGAGCGCGGGCATCGACCCGGGCTGGATTGCGCTGGGCGGCGTCGGGCTCGCGGCGGGATTCAACGGGTGGCTCTACTCCATGGTCGGAGGCGCGGACGCGAATGCGATCATCGCCATCGACGCCTTTCGGCTGTATGCGAATTGGATCCTTCTATTGGGCGGCGCATTGACGCTCCTGGTCTCCATCCAGTACGCGCGGACTCAGCGCTTCGCGGGAACCGAGTATTACGCGTTGATCCTGTTTGCGCTGGTCGGGATGATGTTCATGGCGGCGGCGCGCGATCTGATGGTCATCTTCCTCGCGCTGGAGCTGATGTCGATCGGCGTCTACGCCCTTGCGGGATTCAACCGGCGCGACAAGCGGTCCGCCGAGGCCGGACTGAAGTACTTCCTCTTGGGCGCCTTCGCCAGCGGCTTTCTGCTCTTTGGGATCGCGCTCCTCTACGGCGCGACGGGATCGGTCGGGCTCTCGGCGATCGCGGAAGCGATCGGAAGCGGGGCTGCCCACCGCGCGCTCCTCCTTCCCGGCGTCGCCCTCCTCGCCGTGGGCTTCGCCTTCAAGGTGGCCTTGGTCCCCTTTCACATGTGGACGCCCGACGTCTACGAGGGCGCTCCCTATCCGGTGACGGCGTTCATGGCGGCGGCGGTGAAGACCGCCGGATTCATCGCTTTCGCGCGGGTCTTCGCTACCGGGCTTCTCCCGGCCCAAGAGGTTTGGTCCAGCTTGATCTGGGGTCTGTCCGCCGCGACGATGGTGGTCGGCAACGTGCTTGCGCTCGCTCAGAAGTCGGTGAAGCGCATGCTCGCCTACTCCTCCATCGCCCACGGAGGCTACCTCCTGGTTGGCGTTGCGGCGATGAACGAGCGCGCCATGGGCGGGATGCTGCTGTATCTCTTGGCGTATACCGTCATGACGGTCGCTGCGTTCGCCGCGGTTGCGATGGTCGACCTTCAGCGGGAGCGGGGCGCGCCAATCGAGGCGTACGCGGGACTTGGCGTACGCCATCCGATCTTCTGTGTCTTCCTGACGGTCCTGCTCTTGTCGCTGGGCGGATTTCCGGGCACGGGCGCCTTTTGGGGAAAGGTCTACTTGCTCATGGGCGCGGTCGAGGCCGATCTCGTGGGCCTTGCGGTCATTCTGGGCGTCGGCACGGTCATCTCCTACTGGTACTATCTGCGGGTGGCGTGGTACATGTGGATGAAGGGCCCTGACTCCACGCAGCCTCAGGGCCGGATCTCAATGCCGCTTGCGGCACAGCTCGTACTGGCCTTGTCGACGGGGATTATCCTCCTTCTCTTCATCTTCCCGGGCTGGGCGCTGGACATGGTCCAAGAGTCCATCCTGGGCGTCGGGGCCGCCCAGGGAGATGTCCGAGCCCCGTAGGAGAAAAAGCGCGGCGCCTCCCGACGCAAACTCCGGGGAGCCGGCGCCCGGGCGCGGCCCCGGCCTTCGCGTGCGTGAAGAGGTCTTTCGCAAGTACGATATTCGCGGCGTTTTGGGCAAAGGACTGGACGCGGATGTTGCCTTCGCCGTGGGTCTGGCCTTCGGCGGCCAAGTCCGGCGCGGAGCGCGCGGCCAGCCAAGAGCTGCGGTGGGAGAGGACAATCGTCCATCCTCGCCGGAGCTGGCGGACGCGCTTGAGTCCGGGCTTCTGGCCTCTGGCGTGGACGTGGTCCGACTAGGGACGGTCCCTACGCCCGTCGCCTACTACGCGGAACATGTATTCAATCTGGATGCCGCAGTCCAGATTACCGGGTCCCACAATCCGCCGGAGTTCAACGGGATCAAGTTGTCTCTGGGTCGCGCGCCATTCTACGGCGACAGGATCCAAGAGCTTCGCCGCGCGATTCAGCGAGGCGTCCGGCCCGCAAAGATCCCCGGGAAGGCAAAGCGGCGGCAAGTCCTCCCTGGGTACGTCGCGGACATCGGCCGCCGCTTTCAACTTCGCCGGAAAATGAAGGTGGTCGTCGATTGCGGCAACGGCGCGGCCGCCGTAGCGGCGGCGGACCTGTTGCGGGAGACCGGCGCGGAGGTCGTGCCGCTCTACTGCGAATCCGACGGGACCTTTCCGAACCACCACCCCGATCCTACGGTGGATGAGAACTTGGAGGACCTGATCCAGGCGGTGCGCGCGACCAAGGCGGATTTGGGCGTGGGCTTCGACGGCGACGCCGACAGGATCGGCGTCGTGGACGAGCGGGGCCGGGTCGTGCGCGGCGACATCCTGATCCTGCTCTTCGCGCTGGATGCCATCCGATCTCTGGGGCCAAATGCGGATCCGGTGAAGGTCGTCTTCGACGTCAAGTGTTCCCGGTCGCTCCCGGAAGAGCTGGAGAGGGCGGGAGGAATCCCGATCATGTGGAAGACCGGACACTCTCTGATTAAAGAGAAGATGGTTCGGGAGGGCGCGATCATCGGCGGAGAGCTTTCAGGCCACATCTGTTTTGCGGACAAGTATCTGGGCTTCGACGACGCGATGTACGCCGCATGCCGTCTGACGGCGCTGCTGAGCGATTCGGAGCGGTCTTTGAGCGAAATGGTCGATGCCGTCCCGCAGTATTGCTCCACTCCGGAGTTCCGGATCGACGTGCCCGAAGAGGAAAAGTTCGAGATCGTGCGGCGCGCACAGGAGGCGTTTCGGGAAACGGCGGAAGTGATCGACATCGATGGAGCGCGTATCGTCTTTCCAGGCGGCTGGGGTCTGATCCGAGCCTCCAACACTCAGCCGGTCATCGCCGCGCGCTATGAGGCGGAGACGCCGGAGGATCTCGCGAAGATTCAAGGCGTGATCGAGGACTGGTTGCGCCAAGCGGGCGTGGAGCTGTAGACCTTCTGACGCCTCCGGCGGAGAGCCGGACTTTGATTCGCGGGGGACCTGCTGCGGCAAGCCGGCCGCCCGGCGGGAGTCGTGCTGGATACAGCGGCGTCCAAGGGCGTACATTGAGGGACTGACGCGAGCTTTGCCGAGCGTGTTCGAGGAGCGTATTTCTTAAGCAAGTACTGGTCGGCGCCGAATGCGGCTGCGGGTTGTCTGCCGGGGGAGGGCGGATGGAGAAGGGACGCGGGGCGGGGGTTTGCTGGTTTAGGCGCTGGGCGTTTGTGTGCGCGGTCGCGTTGTCTGCGTGGGCGTGTTCGGATGCGGCGGCGCCTCCGCCGGGGCCTGTGTTCGGGACGGTGTCGGGCGGGGTGCGCGTGGAGGGCGAGGGGCTTTCCGGCGTGGTCGTGGAGCTTTCCGGCGGGCGGCGCGCGCAGACGTCGGGCGAGGGTTTGTATCGCTTCGAGGGCGTCGAGGAGGGCGCGTACGTCGTCACGATTTCGGGGTATCCCGGGGACGTGGAGTTTGATCGCGTGTCGGCGCGCGTGGCGGTGGGCGGGTCCGGGGGAGCGACGGCGGACTTTGCGGGCGTTTGGCTGCGGACTTCGGGGGTGTCTGGGCGCGTGTCGGCGGAGGGTCGGGCGGTGGCGGGGGCTCGCGTGGAGTTGAGGGGGCCTTCGTCGGGCGCGGTCGTGACGGACGAGGAGGGCGCGTACGCTTTTTCGAGGATTCGCGCCGGGGCGTACGCTGTGGAGATTTCGGGCTTTGATCCGGATGCGTACGCTTTTGGGGAGACGAGTTTGGAGCTGGTTCTTGCGGAGGGGGAGTCCGCGGTTTTGGATTTCGAGGGGAGCGTGAGGCGGACGGCTGCGGTCAGGGGCGTCGCGCTGGTGGAGGGCGCGCCTTTGGCCGGGGCTGCGGCGCGTCTCTGGTCGAGGTGGGAGGAGCGGGAGGATGCGACGGATGTGGACGGGGCGTTTGGCTTTGGGGATTTGATGCCGGATGCGTACCGGGTGCGGATCGAGGGGTTTGATGCGGAGCGGATTGTTTTCGAGGAGGCGGAGATCGAGGTTCGGGCGGAGGCGAACGACACGGTCCGGGCGGATTTCGAGGGGCTGTGGGTGCGGAATTCGAGCGTTGTCGGGCGCGTGACGGTGGAGGGCGAGCCCCTTGGGGGGATTGACGCGTCGCTCGCGGGTCCGTCGGGGGAGTTCGGCGTTGTGACGGGGGCGGACGGCGGCTTCGAGTTTTCGGGGTTGTTGCCGGGCGTTTATCGGGTGCGGATTGCGGGCTTCGATGCGGATCGGATTGCCTTCGAGGAGGCGGAGCTCGAGGTCGAGGCTTTGCCGAACGGGGAGGTCACGGCGGACTTTCCGGGCGTTTTGCTGAGGAATGCGGCGATTCGGGGGAGGGTGTCGGCGGAGGGCGCGCGGCTTGCGGGGGTCGTCGTGCGCCTTCTTGGGCGAGAGGAGCGGGAGGAGGCAACGGATGCGGACGGCGGCTACGCTTTTTTGGCTTTGGCGGCGGATGCGTACCGGGTGCGGATTGAGGGGTTTGACGCGGAGCGGGTGTTTTTCGAGACGGTCGAGCTCGAGGTCGAGGCTTTGCCGAACGAGACGGTCGCGGCGGATTTCGAGGGCGTGTTGCTGAGGAACGCGGCGGTTCGCGGGCGAGTGACGGTGGAGGGCGAGCCTCTGGAGGGGACCAATGTGTTGCTTCGGGGTCCGTCGGGGGAGTTGGGCGCCGCGACGGACGGAAGCGGCGGCTTCGAGTTTTCGGGGTTGCTGCCGGGCTTCTACCGCGCGCGGATTGCGGGCTTCGACGCGGAGCGGATTTCCTTCGATGCGGAGGAGGTCGGCGTCGAGGCTTTGCCGAACGAGGCGGCCGTCGCGGACTTCGATGGCGTTCTGGTGCGGAACTCCTCGGTTGTCGGGCGGGCGTTGGCGGACGGCGCGGCCGTTGCGGGCGCGGACATTGCGCTGTCGGGTCCTTCGGGGGAGTTCGGCTTTGTGACGGGAGCGGACGGCGGCTTCGAGTTTTCGGGGTTGCTGCCGGGCGCCTACCGCGCGCGGATTTCGGGCTTTGACGCGGACGCCGTGTCCTTTTCCGAGACATCCAGGACGGTCTCTCCGGGTCCGAACGAGGAGGCGCGCGCGGACTTCTCAGGCACGCTGCTTCGGACGGCGAGGATCGAGGGCGTCGCGGCTGTGGACGGCGAGCCCGTAATCGGCGCGAGCGTGTCGGTCGCGGGCGAGTTCATGGAGGCGGGGGCTCAGACGGGCGAAGACGGGTCCTTTGCTTTCGGCGGAGTGGTTCCCGGCGAATACGAGGTCGAGCTTTCGGGCTACGACGACGGAGTGTTCGAGTTTGCGCGGGCGTCGCGGACGGTACGGGCGCCTGCGAACGCGACGGTTCGGGAGGACTTCGAGGGCGCGCGGCTTCGGGGCGCGGGGATTGCGGGGAGAGTGCTGGTGGACGGAGCGCCCTTTGCGGGCGCGAGCGTCGCGATTTCCGGCCCGTCGGGATCGCTCGGGGCGACGACGGACGGAAGCGGGGAGTACGCCTTCCAAGATCTGCTCGCCGGCAGCTACGAGGTGTCGGTTGGCGTATCGGACGAGACCGTCGTCTTCTCGGAGGAGACGGTGACGGTGCGGGCTCCCGGCGGCGCGACGGTTCGGGCGGACTTCGAGGGCGCAGCGCTGCGGACGGCGGCGATTGCGGGAGTCGTCTCGGCGGAGGGCGTGCCTATCGAGGGCGCGGACGTGTCGATTTCCGGTCCGTCGGGCGAGCTGGACGCGGAGACCGACGCGGACGGGGAGTACGGCTTCGCGGAGCTGATTCCGGGCTCCTACCGCGTCGAGATCGGCGGCTTCGACGCGGACGCCGTGTCCTTTTCCGAGACATCCAGGACGGTCTCTCCGGGTCCGAACGAGACGGCGCGCGCGGACTTTGGCGGGACGCTGCTTCGGACGGCGAGGATCGAGGGCGTCGCGGCTGTGGACGGCGAGCCCGTAATCGGCGCGAGCGTGTCGATCGCGGGCGAGTTCATGGAGGCGGGGGCTCAGACGGGCGAGGACGGGTCCTTTGCTTTCGGCGGAGTGGTTCCCGGCGAATACGAGGTCGAGCTTTCGGGCTACGACGACGGAGTGTTCGAGTTTGCGCGGGCGTCGCGGACGGTACGGGCGCCTGCGAACGCGACGGTTCGGGAGGACTTCGAGGGCGCGCGGCTTCGCGGCGCGGGGATCGCGGGGAGAGTGCTGGTGGACGGAGCGCCCTTTGCGGGCGCGAGCGTCGCGATTTCCGGCCCGTCGGGATTGCTCGGGGCGACGACGGACGGAAGCGGGGAGTACGCCTTCCAAGATCTGCTCGCCGGCAGCTACGAGGTGTCGGTCGGCGTATCGGACGAGACCGTCGTCTTCTCGGAGGAGACGGTAACGGTGCGGGCTCCCGGCGGCGCGACGGTTCGGGCGGACTTCGAGGGCGCAGCGCTGCGGACGGCGGCGATTGCGGGAGTCGTTTCGGCGGGGGGCTTGCCCATCGAGGATGTGGACGTGTCGATTTCCGGTCCGTCGGGCCAGCTGGACGCGGAGACCGACGCGGACGGGGAGTACGGCTTCGCGGAGCTGACTCCGGGCTCCTACCGCGTCGAGATCGGCGGCTTCGACGCGGACGCCGTGTCCTTCTCTCAGACATCGAAGACGGTCCTTGCGAATCAGGACGAGACGGCGCGCGCGGACTTTGGCGGCGCGCTGCTTCGGACGGCGAGGATCGAGGGCGCCGCGACGGCGGACGGCGAGCCCGTGATCGGCGCGACGGTCTCGATTTCGGGCGACTACATGACGGCGGAGGCAAAGACCAATTCCAACGGAGACTATGCCTTCGACGGCGTGGTGCCCGGCGACTACGAAGCAGAGCTCGAGTACGACGCCGAGATCTTTGATTTTGCGACCTCCGCGCTCGCCGTCTCCGCTCGGTCCGGCCGGACGGCGACGGCAAACTTCGCGGGGACGCGGCTGCGGAGCGCGAGGATATCAGGCGCAGTCACCGTGCAGGGCGTGGCCTACGCGGGCGCGTCGGTGGGTCTATCCGGTCCCTCCAGTCCGTTGCCCGCGACGACGAACTCGAGCGGGGAGTACGCGTTCGAGGGTCTGCTCGCCGGCAGCTACGAGGTGTCGGTCGACATCGCGGGCGTCTCCTTCTCGAGCTCGCCTCGGACGGTGCGGGCGACCGCCGGCGGCGCCCGGGCGGACTTCGACGGATCCTACGCTTCGCTGGAACCCGGCGACGAGCTCGAGCTCTCGGTTCCCGGCGCGGCGACGATCCTTCTCGAGGCGAGCGCGTCTACGCCGGGAGCCGGGACGATGAGCTTCTCCTTGTCGGGGGGAAGCGGAGACCCGGACCTGTATGTTCACCACGGCTCTCGGCCCAGCGCGCTCAGCGGATACGAGTGCTCGAGCGAGGGCGGCGGCGCCGCGGAGCAGTGCACGCTGACGCCGATCCAGTCGGGCACGTACTACATCGCGGTGAGCTCCGCCGGCGCGTTCGGCCCGACAAGCCTCTCGGTCGAGGAAAACAGCGTGACCGGCGGCTCATCTTTTGACATCGATCTTGTGTTCCTCGGTTCGATTCCGTCCTCCGTCCGGAGCGAGGTGGAGCGGGCGGCGGCCACTTGGGAATCGGTGATTACCGCAGACCTGCCGGACCATGCCGGAGGCGGGCCCGGCGGGAGCTGCGCGGCGACGCCGGGAGCCGTGGACGATCTCGAGGTGTACGTTACATACGAAGTGGGTTCTTTCTTGGGAGGCGCCTCGGTTTGTGCGATTCGAGAAGGCAGCTGGCTGCCTGTTACTTCCGCGGTTGACCTCAGCCTTCCAGCGAACGCGGAGTCTTACCAATCCTACGGACTGGCCCTGCATGAACTGGGTCACGCCTTGGGGATTGGGCAAGGCTGGAGCCTTAGAAGCAGCTCTACCGACCCGCACTTTGCGGGAGCTAAGGCGGTGGCGGCCTTCAACGCGGCGGGCGGACAGGGCTATACGGGCGGCAAAGTGCCTGTGCAGACCAATCCTACTCACCACTGGCGGCCGCAGGTGTTCGGGAATTACGGCGAATTGATGACGCCCTGGATCGACCCCAACGACCCAATTATCAAGCCGTTGAGCGCGATCACGATCGGCGCATTGGACGACTTGGGGTACACCGTTGACGCGAGCATGGCCGAGGCGTACTCCCTGCCTTCGGGGATCGCCGCCGGAGACAAGCCCGCCGAAGGCCTGATCGACCTCTCGAACGACGTGATCTCCCGTCCGATTCAAGTCTTGGACGAGCGCGGCCGCGTCGTCAGAGTCATCAACCCTCCCCGCCGGTAGGACGACGGCTGGCGCGAGCAGCTAGCCGGGGTCGCCTCGACTCAGGACATCTTCAACGGCTTCCGTCAGTCCGCCCGCGCCTTGGGCTGCGCGGTGAAGTACGCGACCGTCGACGGTCAGGTAAAGGCGCGGCGCGACCGGAGGTCCCATTTCGCGCGCGATTCGAGAGGCGGGCTCGAAGTGAACGGTTGCCTGGAGTCGCTGCTGGAAGAGGAATCCCGACACGACGCCTCGCGCCCAGTCTTCTCTTCCGCTTGTGAGCGCGACCAAGAGCCGAAGCCGGATTTCGTCCCCGAATCGCCTCTGCACGCCTCGAATCTCGCGCGCGGTCTCTACCAACTGGCATCCAAGGCACTCCGAGTCCTTGAAGACCCAGAGCAGCTCGGCCTGACCCCCCGCCTTCGGCGCCAGCGCGGCGACAAATGCGGGGAGCGAGTCGCCGGGAACGAGCTCCAGGGTCTTGGGCGATGGCGTGCACGAGATGATCGAGAACAGAATCGTCGCAGGCAGCCGTCCGGCTTTGAAAAGGATCATCTATGTATCAAATCGTTTCGGAATCAGAATGAGTTGGATTGACGTCCACAGCGCTCCGCGGTCTTGGACGCCTCTGGGCGCGCGATGCCTAGGCGTCGTCGCTCCCATTTCGATGGAACTTCAGAAAGGCCGCGAGCCGCGCCGATCCGCGAGGGATGGACTCCGCCCTCGCGGATCGGCGCGGGCTCACCAGTACGTGGCCTATGCCCGACTAGGCATTGGGTCTAGAACATCGGCTCGGTGATAAGGCAGCACCGACCCCCATGGCAGGGGGAGGTGAAACAGAGCGTGAGCCCGAACAACGGCAATCGATAGGCCTTGAACGAGGAGCCTCCGTCCGCCGCAGCGCCGGGAACGGCGAGCGACAGCGAGGACAGCGCGAGGACCAGCGACAGTGCGCAGGCCTTCCAGCAGGGTACGTGCTTCAACATGAAATGCTCCGAATTGGTGTTTGAAGAATCCGCCGAGGCGGTGATTGAGCGCGCGGGGTTGAGGTGAACTGGCGTCGAAGCGACTTCCGGAAAACCGCGCTTCCTCCGGGCCGCGCTTCGGTCGCTGCGGTGATGATCAGCGCGCGAAAACCGCTTCCACCCACTCGTGCGGAAACAGAGTGCCGGGCTTCTCGAAGTACAGCGCCCCCTTGTACGTCATGACGAGTCTAGGAGCGTCCGCGATTCGCGTATTGAGCTTTTCTTCCAAGTCCACGATGATCAACTCCGTGCTCTCCGCTCCGTCGATGCTGAGCTCCGCCGCCAGTCGTCCGTCGGCGAGGACGAATATCTCGGACATCATGGCGACGCTCGCGGGCATGGCGTCGGCGCGCGCGAGATCGCCGACGGAGGTGACGGGAACGGAAAAGGAGAGCGGCACCTGGGCGGTCGTCTCGCCGGATGCGGCGTTGATTCGGTAGAGGCTGCTCGACAAGCTCCAAGACGCCCAGAAGTGGTCGTCGTCAAACGCGACGGCCATCGCGGGAAATGACATCGCCAAGTCAATCCCGGCGTCTTCGATCGGAAGCGGGAAAAAGCTCTCCAGCTCAGTTTCGCCCTCTCGCCAACGGTGCAGCCAGGGCATCTCCGGGTCGCTTATGTCGGCGGGCCCGACGAAGAGAATTCGTCCGTCTTCCAGAGGCGTTGCCGATAACGTCATCGCCATCGGGACGACGTGTCGCTCCGCTTCCTCGCCCCGCGTGGAGAACGCGGTCACCGTCCGGGCGGCGCCAACGACCCAGATGCGCCCGTCGCGCTCCTTGGCCGACAAGGGCATCATGACTTCTCCGGGGCCTTCGCCCGCCGTTGCCACGAGGCGGATGAGCGACCCGTCGTCAAGGCTATAGAGGCCCACGAAGCTCCCGGCCAGGTCCGTCGCCACGATCTGCCCTTCGTCGGTCATCGACGCGAACGGCCTCACGAAGATCGCGTCGTCGGTTTCCTCCAAGGAAAGCTCACGAACGACTTCGAACATCTCGGAGAATGTCGCCTCGCTCTCGCGGTGCTGGAGCGTCACGAGGGACGGCGCGGCGTCTTCGCCGGAATCGGCGCAGGATGCGAAAAAGCCCGCCGCCGCGAGTCCCGCGGTCCGAGCAAACGTTCTGCTTCGGCGAAGAAAAAAGTGACGTTTCATATTGGCCTATCTGGTTCGGGGGGCCGGCGCGAAGTGCGCGCAGGCATAGGATGGCGGAACCCAGTGGGCGCCGGCATGGCCGATCGGGCCGGTTTTTCAACCGGCGGCGAAGCCGGTCCGCCGCCAAGGAATTAGATTCCCGGCGAAGGACGTGATCGACCTCGGCCTTCTTGCGGGCTCCTCCCGAGCCGGCCTGGACGTGTTGGCGCGGCGGGGCGGCCGGAGATGCGCGCCCTCTTTCCGCAGCCGGAGGCAATCCTCTTGTCGAGAGTAAAGATGACGAATCGAAGACGCCCAGGGCAAACGCCGCAAAGAAGAATGGCGGCGGTTGGTTCCGTGATTTGGATTGCGGCGGCGGCGCTCGTCGCAGCGACGCCGGGGAGCGGGCGGGCCCAGTCCTTCGGAGCGGCCGTCGCGCTCTCCAGCGGGCGACTCTTCGTCGCGCAGCCCGCGCATGAGCGGGAGCCCGGCAGCGTGAGCGTTTTTCGGGAACGCGGAGGCGAATGGGTTCTTGCGGGCACTTTCATGGCGCCTGAGCCCGAGACCCGCGACGGTTTTGGAGCCGCGCTTGCGGAGCTTGACGGGGAGCTCTTCGTGGCGACCGGAGGCATGGACGGCGCGCGCGTATACGTCTACCCCGCGGCGGAGGCGGAGGAAGGCGCGGCTCCGGCTCTAGCGCTGACGGTCCCCGGTCTGGTCATGGCTGGCGGAATGAAAGCTGCCGGCGCGCGCCTGGCGTTCTTGGCGTCAGGCGCGGAAGGGCGTCCCCGGCTTCTCTTCTATGAGCGCGGGGAGGATGGGAGATGGATGCAAGACGGCGCAGTCGACCTTCCCGAGGGTTTTTCTCCGGCCGCGCTCGCATTCGACGGCGTGCGCGCGGCGGTCACCGACGTTCGCGCTGGAAGCGCGTTGCTCATTGAGAAGGGTGAAGACGCTTGGACGCGCGTTGCCCGACTTGCTTCGCCCGATTCGGATTCGCGCGGCTTTGGCTCGGCTGTGGTCTTTCTGGAGGGCGACGCGTTGATCAGCGGAGGGGCCGGCGCCGAGTCGGGCTCCGCGATTCACCGTTATTCGCGCCAAGCCGAAGGATGGGCATACGCGGGTACGCCGCTGACGGGGCTCGCTGCGGGGACCGGCGGCGCGCCCGGCTCCGCGACGATTCGCTCGCTCGCCGTGGATGGATCCACTCTTTATGCGCTGGCGAACTCCGGCATGCTGACCTTCCTTCTGGGTCGGGAAGAGTGGACCGCGGCCATTTCGCCCGTGCTTCCCAGCGATGATCGGGGCCGCCCCGGAGGAGGGACCGCGCTTGCGGTGAATTCCGACATGGCGATTGTGGGGGACCCCTCCAGCGACTTCGGCGCGGGCGCGGCGTATGTAGCGGAGCGGGAAGAAGGCGGATGGCTCCCCGCGCGGGAGCTTCTTCCGGAATCGGACGGCCTTCCCGGGATACTAGGCGAGGAGGTCGAATGCCTAGAGGGAGCGGCTGCGGGTTATGCCTGCGATCACGTCGACCTTCTTGCATTCCTGCCGAGAGAGGAGATGGGCGCCGGCAGGGGTATTCGGCTGAACGATGTGTGGGGCTGGACCGATCCGGCCTCCGGACGCGAAATAGGGATTGTCGGTCGGATGGACGGCGTCTCTTTTGTCGAAGTGACCGACCCGAATCGGCCTCGCTACCTGGGCGACCTTCCGATGACGCCGGGCAGCGCCGCAAACACCTGGAGGGACATCAAGGTCTTTAAGGACCACGCGTTCGTTGTCGCGGACGGAGCGGGCGCGCACGGAATGCAGATCTTCGACCTTACGCAGCTGCTAGCGGTGACGGATCCCAGAACCTTCGAGCCGACGACGCTGTATTCGGAGGTTCAGTCGGTGCACAACGTCGCGATCAACGAGGAAACCGGCTTCGCGTATCTCGTGGGCGCCTCCGGCGATGGCGAGACATGCGGCGGCGGGTCGCACATTGTGGACATCAACGATCCGCTGCGGCCATCCTTCGCCGGGTGCTTCGCGCACGGCGGGACGGGCAGGAGGGGCACGGGAAACACGCATGACGCTCAGTGCGTCGTCTACCGAGGGCCGGATGAGCGGTACTCGGGCCGTGAAATCTGCGTCAGCTCCAACGAGACGGCGCTCTCCGTCGCGGATGTCACCGACAAGGAGAATCCCGTTGCGCTCGCCTCGGCCGACTACCCGAATGTCTCCTATGCGCACCAAGGCTGGTTCACGGAGGATCAACGCTACTTCTTTTCCAACGATGAGCTGGACGAGGTGTCGGGCGCGACCTCAAACACGCGTACGCTCATCTGGGACCTCCAAGATCTTGAGGACCCGATTCTGATTCGAGAGTACATGAATCCGACGAAGGTGACCGACCACAATCTCTATGTGCGGGGCGACCGTCTCTACATGTCAAACAACCGGGCGGGGCTTAGGGTCTTGGACATCGCCGATCCGGAGAATCCCACCCAGCTGGGGTACTTCGACACCACGCCGTGGAGCGCGGACGCCGCGGGCTTTGACGGCACGTGGAGCGTCTACCCCTACTTCGAGAGCGGCACGGTGCTGCTCTCATCCAGGCGGGAAGGTCTTTTCCTGGTCCGTCCGAGGGCGCGGCGGCTCATCCCGTAGCTCTGCCTCGGGACGTTGCGATAAGGATCGTCGCCGGAAGATGAGGCCGGAAGAGGACCGCTCCTCGGAGGCGCTCGCCGACGGGCGTGCGCCCGTCCGCACCATCGCGCTGAATCGGCCCCGCCGACTAAATGCCGTGTCGATGACCCTGTATTTGCGCCTGATGGAGCATCTCCGGGAGGCGACGCGGGATCCTCGCGCGCGGGTCGTCATCCTCACGGGCGTGGGGAGGGCGTTTTGCGCGGGCGCCGACCTAAAGGCGCACGCGACCAAGCCGATGGATCAAGAAACGGCGCAGAGGTACGTCGGGCTGGCGCAAGACGTGAATCTCTTTCTGCAGGAGATGCCGCTGCCGGTCGTCGCGGCGGTGAATGGCCACGCAGTGGGAGCGGGGCTTGAGCTGGCGCTCTCCTGCGACTTGATCGTCGTGGCGGAAGAGGCCAAGCTCAGGCTGCCCGAGCTCGCGCTTGGCACTTTTGTCGGCGGCGGCGCGACCTACACCCTGGTAGATCGCGTCGGCGCAACCCGGGCGCGGGAGATTCTCTACCTGGGAGAGTTCTTTTCGGGCAGGGACGCAGCGCGCTTCGGGCTGGCCAATGCCGCCGTCCCCGCGTCTCGGGTGTTGGACCACGCGAGGGCCTTGGCGGACCGGCTGTTGAGTATCTCTCCAAGGTCCTTTTCTCTGGCCAAGGCGATGCTGGACCAGGGCGGCAAGAGTCCCGCGGAGCGCCGGCACGTCATGGAGCAGGAGGCACGGGCGCTTCATAGTCTCATGCAATCCGACGATTGGGCGGAGGGGCTTGCCGCCTTTCAGGGGCAGCGCAGGCCGGGATTTGCGCGGGAAGGGGACATGGAGGCTGTCGGACGGGGCAAACAACGCGGCGGTTCGAAAAAGAAGCGATGAACCGGGTCGGGCGCGGCCTTCGGGCAATCTTCGAGCCCGAAGGCGTTGCCGTCGTCGGCGCCAGTCGGCGGATGTCCAAGCGCGGCCATCAGGTCTTTGCGGCGCTCTGCGAGAGCGACTTCGCGGGCGACGCATACGCCGTCAATCCTCGAGGCGGACGGATCTTGGGGCGAATGGTCTTTGCTTCGCTAAAGGACCTCCCGGATCGATGCGATCTCGCGGTGCTCTGCACGCCGGCTCGGCTCGCGCCGGCTTTGGTCAGGGAATGCGCCGAGTGCGAGATACCCGCAGCGCTCGTGCTGGCCTCCGGCTTTGGAGAAAGCGGGGAAGAGGGAAGGCGGCTCGAGCGCGACCTGCGCCGCTCGGCCTTGGAAGGCGATGTCCGCGTGGTCGGACCGAACACGTCCGGAATCCTCAATCTCCACTCGAAGCTCAACCTCGTCGGCGCGCGAGGGGTTCGGAAGGGGAGCGTTTCGATCCTCGCGCAGTCGGGAAATATCGCGCTCGCCCTGATGAACGAGGCGACGGAGCGAAGCTGGGATGGAATCGCCGTCTACGCCGGACTGGGAAACAGCGTTGACGTGGGCTTCCCGGAGGTCTTGGACTACCTGCGGGACCATGCGCCAACCAAGGCGGCGTGCGCCTACGTGGAGGGCGGAGAGCGGGCAAGAGAGTTCCTGGAGGCGGCCCGCAGCTTTACCCAAACGAAGCCTTTGGTCGTGATCAAATCCGGGCGGACGCGCAAGGGAGCGCAGGCTGCGCTCTCTCACACCGGCAGAGTAACGGGGTCGTACGCGAGCTTTAGCGCGGGGCTTGCCCAAGCCGGCGCTACGGAAGTCGCGCGCACCGACGAGCTGCTGTCGACCGCGCTCGCGCTGGGGAATCAGCCGGCGCCGAAGAGCGGCGCAGGGATTGCAATTCTCTCGGACGGAGGAGGACAGGGCGCTCTGGCGGCGGATGCGCTGACGGAGGCGGGCGCGACGCTCGCGCGCCTCTCGTCCAAGGCGCGGGATGCGCTGATCGAAGCGCTGGGCCCCTCGTCAGCGGCCCGAAATCCCGTGGATGTCGCGGGAGCGGCCGACCGAAGCCCTTGGGCTTTTGCGGAGGCGGCGGACGCTATCTTGCGCGATCCCGGCGTAGGGTCTCTTCTGATCGCGGGGCTTTTTGGCGGATACGCGGTTCGCTTCTCGAAGTCTCTGAAGGACGAAGAGATCAAGGCGGCCCGGCGCATTCGTGATCTGGCCGCGCTCCGCGGCAAGCCGCTTGTTGTCTACTCGATGTACGCGCGCGAGCGCACAAGGCCGCTTGCGCTTCTGGGGAGGGCGGGAATTCCCGTCATCGGATCTCTGGAGGCCGCCTGCGCGGCCGCGGCGCGGCTGCATGAGCGAAGCGAGCGCCTTGCGGCGCAGCGCAAGGACGACTGGCCGCCCGAGCAGAAGGATTCGATCGCGGCGATCCAAGCGCGCGCGCGCCCGCCGCGCATTCGCTTCGAAGGCGGGCGACTTCGAGAGTCGGACGCGAGGCGCCTTCTCGAATCCCAGGGCGTGGACTTCGGCCCGTGGCGGATCGCAAAGAGCCCGAAGGAGGCCGCGTCCTGCTTCAGGTCGTTGGGCGGAGATGCAGTGGTTCTCAAACTCGACTCGGCGCGGATCGCGCACAGGAGCGACATCGGCGGCGTGGCGCTTGGGCTCAAGTCCGAGGAAGAGGCGATCAAAGCCGCGGAGCGGCTTGCCAAGGCAAGGTCGTCTCTTTTGTCCGAAGGGAAGACGAGCTTCGCCGCGCCGTGCTCCCTTCTTGTCGCTCCGATGGCCCCGCCCCCCCGGGCGGAACTCTTAGTGGGCGTCTACCGGGAGCCCGGACTGGGACCGGTGCTCGTGATTTCGTCCGGGGGCGTCTTGGCGGAAGCGCTGGGCGATGTCGCGCGGCGGGTGCTGCCCATCTCCCGCCGGAGCGTGCGCGCGATGGTCCGGGAGCTTCGGATCCACGCGGCCCTGGATGCAAAGCGGGGACGACGGCGGGCATCCTTGCGCGGGATCGAAGACTGCGCTGCGGCGCTGGCTTCGCTTGTAGAGATCCATCCCGAGATCGTCGAGATTGAGATCAACCCTCTGCTGGTCTACGACGACCGCGCTCTTGCGGTAGATGCCTTGCTTGTCGGTGCTCCGGCGGCTTGATTTATCGTGGACTGAAGCGACGTGATCATCATCCATGAGCGCGCCTCGCTTCGCGCCGCGCAACAACCTGTCCGCCTTCATAATCCTAGCTACGCATCAAATCAGCGATGACGATTGTCAAGCGATTTGTTGTTGGCGCATTGGCGCTGACCGTCGCTCTTCTTGAGCTTGCTTGCGACGACGCCGGACTGGAATCAGGTCGTAAACTGCACGTTGGCGACATGGATCCGAATGCGCCGGCGGGTTGGCCGCTCGCCATCGGCGACAGTGTTTTTCGGCCTCACTGGGAACCAATGAGCAGATTCGGATTTTGGAAAGGAAACTGCTGTATTCCTTGGGTTGACGGAATTCCGTACACCGCAAAGTGGCGCACTGGGTGGTTCGCCGACACCTACGAAGGCCATGTCAGGGCGGAGCCGACTTTACCTTGGCGCGCCAGAGACGATCCATCGTATGTGGCTCCGTGCACGTCTTCGGCAGGCGATCGGTTTTGCACGGATCCACGAGGTCGAAGATGGCCAACGCATCAATCGCGACCATGACGCTTGGCAGGTCTTAGCGAGCAGATTCGACGGTTGTCCAATACCGGACGCGATACTAAAAGGCGAAAGCGTACCGAAGTCCCATGTCCCAGCCGATTGCCAAGGCGCGCGCCTGAACGGTAGGCGAATTGGCCTGCATCCAGCGGTAGGAGAGTCCGGGGCGAATCTCCACTGGGCCCGCGGCAATGACAAATCCCAGCTGCGTAAGGACGCCGATGCCTAGGCTGGGCGCTTCCTCGGCTCCGCCCGCCTTGTCGACCGTCCCCGCCATCGCCCCTAGGCGCAAGAAAAAGGACCTTGACGGCGCGTAGTCCACCCCCGCGATCCCATGCGTCCCGGCAATTGTAATGACGGGGGCCTCTTCGTCTTCTCGCGCGCAATACCCCTCCTCGCACCCGAAGGCGGTGCGAGCGAAGCCGGCAAAGATGTCGAACGACTCGCCGGGAAAGCCCCGCTTCAAGGCGAGCGCGGAAAAGGAAAGCGCGGGCTTCACGTCCAATCCTGAAAAAACCGCCGTGTGATTGCCGATGAAGAAGCCTCCGGATACCTCAATCGCGTAACCCGCGCGGGCAAAGACCGGCGCTTCTTGGAGCGCTTGACCGCTTGACCCCGAGGGTGCGAGAGCGCAAGCGAAGAATCCCGCGCCCACAACGATGTTTCGTCTCACTTTGACTCCTCGGACTTGAAGGAAGCTGGGCTACCTGCGCTCAATGACGCGCTCTGGAATGCCTCGGCTCAATGAAATCCGGCTTTGCGCCTCGTCCGGGAGGAGCTCGCCGCTCCACTCCCAGAACATCGCGCGAATTTGCCCGGAATCGGGGTCTCTCGTCATCGCGAGCGACGGATGGCTCTCTTCGGCCATCTCGACGCGCCCCTCGGGGCCGGAGAGAGCGATGCGGGAGAGCCGGCCGTCCCACGTCTCGTCGTAGGGAAGGAGAAAGGAGAACCCGGCCCCCCCAAACTCCCGCGGCTGCGGCGTGAAGGCGTGGGAAAAGAGCGTCTCGCCGCCGCTGCCGATTCCTTCAACGACGTAAGGTCCCGAAGCTGCCGGCAAAGCCGGGCGCGTCTCCTCCAAGACAAAGGAAGGGTGCAAGGTCAGCGCGCCGTCCTGGACGCCTCCCCAAACTAGAAGCACGTCCCGCGGACTCTCCCGCGGCTCCGCATCCGTCTCGACTCCCCCGTCGCCTGCCAGTCGGTGGGCCATCGCCTTCATGACGTGGTAGTCCGAAATCCAATCCGGCGAGCAGTACCCCATGAGGTCCTTGTAGGAGCTGGGGTCAATGAGCCGCCTTCGGCCCAGGTCGTAGCCCCAGACGCCGACCGACCCCTCCGCGTGGGGGAAGTTGGGGTCTGGACCGCCTGCGCTGCCGCACGGCGCGTGGCGCAGGTTCAGGTTGTGTCCCAGCTCATGCGCGTAGACGTTGCCTCGGTTTGCGCCCACGCTCGAGGGAAGGCCGATCCAGCCGAGTCCTCCCCATGCGGAGCGCGGAGGCAAAACGGCGACGCCGTAGTAGTAGCCTTGCCGACCCTCGGCTTGGTACAGAAGCGTGATCTGATCAAGCCATCTTCGCCAGCCTTCGCCGTTCGTGAGGTTGGCGTTGGAGGTGAAGGGATCGCGGACGACGACCTCCATCTTGCCGACGGGCATCGTGTGCCACATCAGCGCCAGCTTGCTGCTCTCGGGCGAAAGATCCTTCACCCAGTTGAGCACCGCGTCGTTGGGATGCCTGGAGAGAAGCGTCGGGACAAAGACCTGACGGAGAAGCGGCATCTCGATGACGTTGAGGGGCTGTATCCCGCTTGCGGGGATCCGCAGCTGGCTGTCGTCGGTCGCGGGCGCGCGCTTCTCCGGATCCAGCTCCACGACCATCCCCAAGCCCGGTTGAATCACCTCGCCGGGGATCACGATGTTCACGCTCTGGTCGAGGCGAGATTCGGCGACCTCTACCGGAGTGGTTTCTGAAAAAGGCGGCGCCGATTCCTCGAACACCTTCTCGCCTTGGCGATAGAGCGTCAGTCGAGCGCCCGGGCGGTAAAAGCTCGTCTCGCTTCCAGTGAGGAAGATCCGCGCAAGGGCTCGCCGTCCCGCGACCAATGGCACTTCTCCGTCTGCGTTCTGGGCGCCTTGCGTCAGGTAGATCAGAGGCGCCGAGAGCCGCACGCGCTCGGGGTTCACGCGCAGCCGAACGGAGGTCTCGAGTCCCGCCAGCTTGGCGGTCACGCGCGTGTCCGCGCCCTTGGTCGCCGTAATGGAGCCGTCCGAGGCTACGACGACGGCGTCTTCGTTGAGCGTGGACCATTCAATCAGCCCCCACGCGGGAGGGCTGGGCATCGCTTCGCCGTCCTGGTCCCGAACCACCAATTCCACCTTCGCCGGCTGACCCACCTGGATCAGCGCATTCTCCGGCGTCAGTTCGATCTTGGAGGGCACGCGCTTCGGCTCGAAGGAGAGGTCCGCGCAGCCGATGGCCGCAAAGGCCCATAGCGGGGCCGCGCGCAGCCCCGCCCCCGCCGCCGCCAGGGCGTCTCGTCGCATCAGTTTCCGCCTTTCCGTCTGTTCTCGTTCATGCCTTGGAATCGGGCCGCGGGCCTCCCCGCTCCCGGCTCCCTAAAGATCCTACTCCGCAGCGAAAGCGAAGGTTGCACGGCTCGGCCCTCGCTCAGTTGAGTTCTCGAATCCGAATCTTGCGAAACCAGACTTCGTCTCCGTGATCCTGAAGACCGATTCGGCCCAGGCGCGCGGCTCCAAAGCGGGGCCATTTTCCGAACTTGCTTCCCGCGACGCGTTCCTTCCAGTCTTCGGATCCAATGTCGTAGCGGACGACGAGGGCGCCGTTCAGCCAGTGCTCCACTTGGCCGTCCTCCACGACCAGCCTGCCTTCGTTCCACTCTCCGGCGGCGCGGACCGCATCCGCGGCGGGCGCGTAGAGTCCGTAGACGGCCCCCGCCGAAGTCGCCGGATTCTTCCCGTCCGGGTGTCCCTCGTTGTCTAGGATCTGATACTCGGGACCGGTCCAGTAGGGCTCGATCTCGTCTTCCGTCACGAAGTAGAACAAGCCGCTGTTGCCGCCGGGACCCACCTTCCAGTCGAAGCGGATTTCAAAATCTCCAAAGACATCGGCCGTGACGATGTCGGCCTGCCCTTGGCGCTCTCGCGGATTGAAGCGCAGGACTCCGTCCTCCGACAGGGACCAGCCCTTCGGCATTGCGTCCTGCTGATACCCCCTCCAACGCTCTAGCGAGGGACCCTCAAGCAGCGAGCGCCACGCGGCGCCCTCTCCTTCCTGCGCCAAGAGCGTTCCGGGCAGAACGAGGGCAATGAGCGCGAGGGCGCGCGGGAGCGTCGCCCGGATACGGCCCGACGACGAAGCCGGTCCGGCGAGAGATGCGGAAGCAGACACTAAGGCACCGTCGAAGAAGGTGGCGGCGGCGTCCGAAGGGCGGACCACCGCAGGCCGCTCGCGGCGCGGTACCGATCCCCGGACGAACTGAATCTATCGTTTGGCGGAAAAGGGCGCCCCGAGTTTTTGGCCTTGACCTTGTTTTTTCCCGTTGCTTGCCCCATAATCAATCGCAACAACTCATCGAGACCGGTCGAGGGACAGGCCCGACGACGCCGGGGCAACCTGTGGGGGATGGCTCCCCTGCTGATGTGCCAACTCCTGAAGCGGACGCGTTCGCTCGAGAGATGAGTCGCCCTCGCGGCCCAGCCGCGCAGCCGACGGACCAGGGGCGGTTCTTTCGGGAGACCGATGAGACATCGGACTCGAAGGAGCTGACACATGCCCCACGCGACCGCATCCCGCTCATCGCAATCCGCGCGCGCCAGCTTAAATGTCCAGGAGACGCGCGAAAGCCGCCGCTCTGGAACTCTGAGGCGCGAGCTCGACTTGGACTACCACGGGAAAAAGACCGTGGCGATCCGCTATGCGGCGGCGGGCGCGGCGCGTCTGACGCCGGTCCTGGTCATGGGCGGCATATCGGCGGGCCGCCACGCAGCGGCCGGGCCGAGAGGGAATCCGGGTTGGTGGCGGGGCGTTGCAGGCCGGGGCCAAGCGCTGGATCCCGCAGGGCAAAGGTTGATCGGGTTTGACTTCGTGGACGGATGGGAGGCAGAGGGCGGGATAAAGGGCCCTCGCCGGATCACGACGCGCGATCAGGCGCGCGCGGTCAGGGCTGTTCTGGACCACTTGGGCGTCGAGAGAGTCTCGGTGGTCGGCGCTTCCTACGGCGGAATGGCGGCTCTTGCCTTTCAGGAGCTCTTTCCCGAGCGCGTCAACCGTCTGGTGGTGCTGTGCGCCGCGCACCGCACCCATCCGATGGCCACGGCGCGCCGAGCGCTGCAGCGGGAAATGGTGCGCTTCGGCATCGAATCGGGCTCGCCCGCGCGGGGCGTCAAGATGGCCCGGGCCTTGGCGATGACGACGTACCGCAGCCCCCAGGAGTTCGAGCTGCGCTTCGACGCCGGCAGGCTGCCGGGCCCGCTCGCCGCGCCGGCGCGCTTTCCGGTGGAGAAGTACTTGGAGGCGAGGGGCGACGACTTTGCCCGCGTTTTCGATGCCGAGCGGTTTCTCTGTCTTTCGGAGTCGATCGACCTGCACCGAACGAGCGCGCGGAAGCTCATGCCGGAGGCGCTGCTTGTTTCAGTGGACTCGGACGCCCTGGCGCCGCCGTGGCTCGTGCAGGAGCTCGCGGCAGCGAGCGGCGCAAAGCATGTCGTCCTCTCGTCTCTGTGCGGCCACGACGCCTTCCTGACGGAGCAGGAAGCAGTCTCGTCCTTGCTGAGGGAGGCGCTCGGCGTCTCTCCTCGTCTGGCTTGCGCGACATGAGCGCCTCTTCCTCAATCGCTCGAACGGTGCGGGCCGGAGTTGGGGCGGACTCCGCGCACGGCGCGGTGATGCCTCCGATCTATCTGACCTCGAACTTCGTCTTCGACCGGCCGGGCGAGTGCGGTCGCTTCGACTACTCGCGCACTGCAAATCCCACGCGAAGCCTCTGCGCGGAAGCGGTTGCGGACCTCGAAGGCGGAGCGGGCGCGGTCGTGACCAACTCGGGGATGTCCGCGATCTCCACGATCGCGCGCCTTCTTCAGCCCAATGATCTCGTCGTCGCGGCCTTCGACTGTTACGGGGGCACGCACCGCCTCTTCTCCCGGGAGGCGGAGAAGGGGAGTTATCGGGTCGCCTTCGAGGATGTCTACGCCGCAGATGCGCATGAACGGGCGCTTCTCTTGTCGCCGGCGATGATCTGGCTGGAGTCGCCCAGCAACCCGCTGATGCGGATCGCGGATATCGCGCGCTGGGCAGAGACGGCGCGCAAGGCGGGCGCGTTGCTTGTCGTGGACAACACCTTTCTCTCCCCGATCAACCAGAAGCCGCTCGCCTTGGGCGCGGATATCGTGGCGCACTCGGCGACAAAATTCCTGAATGGCCACGGCGACCTGATCGCGGGCGCGATCATCGCGACCGACGCCGCCGTGCTCGAAGAGCTCGACTGGTGGGCGAACGCCGCCGGAGCCTCGGGTCCGTCCTTCGACGCTTGGCTCCTTCTGCGGGGCATGCGCACGCTCCACTTGCGCATTCAGGCCGCAAACGAAAACGCTCTGGCGGTTGCCCGCCTCTTGGAGGACGCGATGGCGGACGGAGCCGTGCGCGCCGTACACTTTCCCGGTCTCGAGCGGCACTCGGGCCATCGCATTGCCGCGGCGCAGCAGTCGGGGTGGGGCAGCATGATTTCATTCGAACTGGAGGGCGGGTCGTCCGCCGTCCAAGCTTTTGTGGGCGCGCTTAAGTCCTTCTCGCTGGCGGAATCGCTCGGGGGCGTGGAGAGCCTGATTGCACAGCCCGCGACGATGACCCATGCCGCCATGTCCGAAGAGGTTCGGCGGAGGGCGGGAATCCGAGACGGGCTGCTCCGGCTCTCCGTGGGCGTAGAGCCCAAGGAAACGCTTCTCGCCGATCTGACGCAGGCTCTTGCGAAGGTAAAGGAGGCGCGATGAGAGCGTACGTGCGGAAGTATGGATCCAGCGTCCTCAGCGGACCGGAGGGGTACCGAAAGGCGGCGCGAGAAATCGCGCGCGAGACGGCGAGAGGCAGCCGGATCGTGGCGGTCGTCTCAGCGATGGGAAGGACCACTGATCGACTTCTTGCGGCGGCGCGCGAGCTGGGGCCCGACGCGGACGATGAGCTCGTGGGAGCGCTGCTTGCCACTGGGGAGGAGGAGTCCGCGCTGCTCCTCGCGATCGCGCTCGCGGAGGCGGGGGTAAGCGCCGCCCAGGTGCCCTGCTCCAAGATCCCGCTGCGCACGCGGGGGCGGCTGCTGGACGCGGATCCGGTCTACGTCCAGGCGGACCGGCTGTACGCGCTGCTCTCGCGGCATCGGGCGGTGGTGGTTCCCGGCTTTGTGGGAAGGGACGTAGAGACGGGTCGGGTATCGCTGCTCGGACGGGGAGGATCGGACCTTACGGCGCTGTGCTTGGGGGCCGCGCTGCGCGCGCGGGAGATCTGCCTCGTGAAGGATGTGGACGGAGTGTATCCGGTCGATCCTAGGCGGGTTTCCACGAAGAGGGCCCTGACCCGGACCAGCTGGGAGATGGTTCGCCGCGTCGGCGGCGGCGTGGTGCAGCATAAGGCCTTGGACTACGCGCGCAGCCAAGCCTTGGGCTTTCGCGTGGCCGCCCTGGGAGGCAAGGGCACCTGGGTGGGGCCCGCCGCATGAGCGAGGCCTTGGTCTCGTCTGCGAACAGACGGACTCCGGTCGCCGTGGCCGGCGCAACGGGCGTCGTTGGTCAGCGACTGGTGCGGATGCTCGAAGACCATCCCTTCTTCGAGCTTCGGGAGGTCGCGGCCTCGCGGCGTCGGGCGGGCCGCCGCTATGGAAGCGAGGCTCCTTGGGCGCTCCCCGGAGATGTGCCGCGCTTTGCCCGCGAACTCGTTCTTCAAAGCGTGGATGCGCCGCTAAAGAGCCGCGTCGTGCTTTCGGCGCTGCCCGGGGCTCAAGCGCGCCTTCACGAAGAGCGATGGGCAGGCGAAGGCCGGCTCGTCTCCACCAATGCGTCCGCCTTTCGGATGGCCCAAGAGGTGCCGCTGATCGTGCCAGAGGTCAACCACGAGACGGTGGACCTCGTCCGAGACCAGCCGTGGCCGGGCGGGCTGGTCGCGAATCCAAACTGCAACGTCGCCGGACTTGCCGTCGCGCTCGCGCCGCTTCAGCAAGCGTTCGGGATCGCGGAGGGCGTCGTCTCCACGATGCAGGCGATCTCGGGGGCCGGCATCGGAGGCGTCGACGCGGGCGCGATTCAGGGGAACGTCCTGCCGTGGATTTCGGGGGAAGAGGAGAAGATCGCATCGGAGTTAGGGAAGGTCCTTGGCCATGATCCTTTGATTGCCGCGGCATCCTCCAGGGTGCCGGTCGCGGACGGACATCTCGCCCACGTCTTTCTCCGCTTTGAGGGCGAGCCTTCCTTGGACGAGGCGCGGGAGGCTCTATCGGCGTTTCGCCGGCCAGAGCGTCTCAAAGGGCTGCCGTCGCTGCCGGAGCGGCCGCTCGCGCTGCATGCGCGAGAGGATCGACCCCAGCCCCGCTTGGATCTCATGCGAGGGGCCGGAATGACGGTATCCGTCGGGCGGCTGCGCCGAACGCCCAACGGAGGCTTGGCGTTCGTGGTCTTGTCCCACAATGGGGTGCGCGGCGCCGCGGGGGCATGCCTTGCGAACGCCGAGCTCTGTTTGGCGCGGGGCCTGCCGGAGTAGACGAAAGAGGCGCTCCGTCCAGCCGGTTTGGCGAATCGGCGACTCGCAGCGTTCCCGCGCCGCACGATGCGGTATCTTGAGTTCAAGCGGATTCGCGCCGGTCGCCGCCTCTGCAAAACGGTCTTGGAATGGCATGGGGAGCAACGCCTTCAGCGATGCCGGGGGCCGGTCTGAGACTTTGAGGCCAGCTGCGAGACCGCAATTCGGGGCGGCCCGCCGCCGACCGAAGGCGCGCCCTTGTTCCGGGCCCGCCGGCGCAGGCGCCGGCCTCTCTTTGGAGCGCGGACGGCGCGCGTTGTCGGTTCGGTCGGGGCGCGCAGCGAACGGTCTCGAAGACACCCTTAATCGTCCGCCGCAGGCGGCGTCCCGCATGGTCTTGAGTGGACCCTGACTTCATTGCGCGCCTCCAAGCGAAACACTCCGCTCATTACCGCCGTCAGGGCCGAGTTTCCGCGGGCCCTGTGGGTGAGCGCGTTTATCGTCGCGCTGTCGGTGGCGGGCTCCATCGGCTACCGAGTCATCGAGGGATACAGCTGGGCGGACGCCATTTACATGACGGCGATCACGGTGACCGCGGTGGGATATCACGAGGTGAGGCCGCTGACCCAGGAAGGGCGCTACTGGACGATGCTGTTGCTGGGCGGCGGGATCACGGCGCTCGGGATGTGGTTTGCGCTGCTTACATCCTTTGTTGTGCGGCTGGACTTTAGCGAAGCCATAAGGGAGAGAAAGAAGATGAAGCGACTGTCTCGCATCTCCGATCACATCATCATTTGCGGGGCGGGCCGCATGGGCGCGCAGGTGCACCAAGAGCTGCATGAGGCGCACAAGCCGTGCATTATCATCGACGACGCCGAAGAGGCCGAGAACGCCGCGCTCAAAGTGGATCCCTCCGTAGGCTTCGTTCGGGCCGACGCCACCAGCGACGAAGCCTTAAGGGAGGCTGGCGTGGAGCGCGCGTCGGGACTCGTCGCCTGCCTTTCGGACGACACCGACAACCTTTTCGTGTGCCTCTCGGCGAAGGCCCTCAATCCCAAGCTGCACGTCGTCGCGCGAGCGGACAACGAGTCCACCGCGGCCAAAATGCACCGCGCGGGCGCAAACCACGTCGTCAGCCCAAACATCGCCGGCGCCGTCTGGGTGGCGTCAATGCTCACCAGGCCTTCCGTCGCCGCGTTGATTAGCGAAGACAAGGGATTGGCGGCGAAATCGCTGGTCGGCTCGGACATGGCGCTCCGCTTCGAGGAGGGCGTGGTGCGCGAGCGCTCGCCGCATGCGGGCAAGCCGCTTTCCGAAATCGGCATTAGCGAGCGCACGGGTCTGATCGTCGTGGCGGTCAGAAAAAAGGGAGACGGGAGCCGGCCGGTGTTCAACCCCGATCCCCAGACCGTGCTGGAGGTGGGCGATCAGGTGGTCGTGATTGGAAGGAGTTCTCAGATTCGCAGGATCCACGCACACCTCGCGTAGCGTAGACTCTGGTCGCAACGCGGAAGGTATCGCCGCCCTGACGACGCGCTCCATTCTTGACCTCTCCGGAAGCGGCGGTTAGAAGCTAGATTCTACTGGTCAAGCGTACGCGCGTCGCAGAGCTTTGCAAAGGTCGGAAAGCAGTGAACGTGCGATAGGAGGCGGCTTGGAATCATGAGCGCGGCGACGAACTTTGCGGGGCGGCTCCAAGGCTGGGGCTCGAGGCTTCAGGACCAGGACGGATTTCTCTGGGAACGCCCTCTTTTGTTTTTTGCCGTAATCGGATGCGCCGCTCTGAACTGGCTGCTTGGGGCGCCTTGGGTCACAGTCGTTTCCTTTGGCCTGGCGTTAGCCTTCTCCGCGCTTCATATTCGGGAATTCTGGATCCGGCAGCGAGAGTTCACGCGGCCAAGGGTCCTGTTCCGGCTGACCTTTATGACATTGGTCGTCGTCACCGGCGTCTGGGCCATCCTCATCATGGGAGGCTTGGCGCCGGAGTGGACCGCGTAGTACCCGGAAGAACGCGGCTCGTGGAGCTGGAAAGGGTAGGATAGAGCCCCCAGCGCGAATGCCGACCTCGGGCGCGGCGACTACCTTCGCGAGCCCTTGCGCCCTCGGGTAGCTGGAACTGCCGCGATCAGCAGCGCGCAAATGGTAGCAAGGAGCAGAGAGACCAAAGCCGGACGTCCGGCGCTTGCGGCGCTCGCTTGGAGCGCGGCGGGCTCGAAGGACGGTGCCCCTGTACCATTGAAAAGGCTCGATAGGAGCCGATTCAGTGCTTCAGGAATTAGGAGGAGAACAAACACCGAGACGGGCGCCGTGCCGGGAGCAACCCATTGCCCCCTGCGCCTGTTGAGCGCCTGGGGCGGACTTGTGCCCCGGTCGCGGAGCCGTGATGGATGCCCAGTAAGGAGTATGCGCCGCCGAGCGCCAGTACAGGGACCGACAAGCATCGCGGCGAGCCTCGCATTTCCGCCCGTCTCTTCCACCCCACCCTTCGGACGATGGAGAACCGCATGACACAGCCGTACGACGGATACGCGGGCGTGGACTGGGCTTCGCAAACCCATCACGTCTGCGTCACCGACCAAGACGGTCGGAAGGCCAAGGAGAGGTCCTTCCCTCACGGGGGAGAAGGGCTGCTTGCGATGGCGAAGTGGATTCAAGCCCAAACGGGCGCCGAAGTCGACCGGATCGCCGTCGGCATCGAAGCGCCTCACGGTCCGGTCGTCGAGAGCCTCGCCGAGCAGGGCTTCCACGTCCACGCGATCAACCCGAAGCAGCTGGATCGCTTCCGCGACAGGTTCTCGCCCGCCGGCTCCAAGGACGACTCGAAGGACGCGCTCGTCCTCGCCAGCTCCCTCAGGACCGACCGCCACTGCTTCAGAAAAGTCGACATCGCCGACCCCGAAGCAGTCGAAATCTGCATGGCGTCGAGAGAGATCGAAGAACTCAAGGGGGAGCGCGTCCGCGTCGCCCACCGCGTCAGACAAAAGCTGTGGCGCTACTACCCCGCGATTCTCGACGCCAGCCGCGATCCGCGCGAGCCTTGGATCATCGAGCTCTGGAGACGCGCCCCCCACGCCGGAGCGGGGCAGGCGCCTTCGCCTGTCCACGCTTGAAGCCCTGCTGAAAAAGCACCGGATCCGCCGCATCTCCGCCCGAGAGCTCAAGGACATCCTCGGCCAGACGCCCATGCGCGTCGTCCCCGGCGTCGCCTCGGGCGCCGTGAAATACCTCGGCCGCGCCTTCAAAAGACTCGAGATCCTGCGGGGGATGATCCAAGACGCTCAAACAGACCTGGACCTGCTCCTGGACAACTGGATCGACAAGGAAGCGTCGGATAGACCCGGCGAGCAGCGCGACGCGACAATCCTCTCCTCCCTCCCCGGAGTCGGTAGAACCGTCCTCGCCACGCTGCTCGCCGAAGCGCCGGACCTCGTCAAGAGACGCGACTACCGCGCGCTCAGATGCCTCGCCGGCGTCGCGCCCGTCACCCGAAGATCCGGCAAGTCCATCACCGTGGTTCGCCGACTGGCCGCGCATCCGCGCCTCCGCAACGCAGTATACCACTGGTCCCGCGTCGCCGTCCAACGCGACCCGATCAGCAGCGCCAAGTACAGAGCCCTTCGAAGCCGGGGATGCAGCCACGGCAGAGCCCTCCGCTCCGTCGGCGACCGCCTGCTCGCCGTCGCCTGCGCCATGCTCAAGAGTCAAACGCTCTTCCAACCCGGACACGCCGAACAGCGGAGCGCCGCTTGACGTCAAGCGCGACATCTCGGCCAATCCGGAATCGACGGAGAGGCGCGAGCGGAGGACGCCCCCGACCTTTACCCCCCGGGAAATCGGCGCGCTTTCTTCGAGGCGAAGCCTCGGACAAGCAGGCCGGAGCCGACCGCAGTTCAACATCATTCGTCTAAAGTCGATGATCCCCCCGCCCCAAACGGACGTCCGCCGGATCGCGCCGCGCCCGCCGACCCCCGGCTTCTCGAAGAGCACTCGAGGATCGTCGCTTTCGACGAATCGCGTCGGCGGCGCGTCGACTGGGAACTCCCCGAATCCTATCGCCGGCGTCTCCCGCGCATGCCGCTCAACGCCCGAAAACCGCTCCCTCGCCGAGACAGACCCGCGCACTGCCCGCATTGCCCCGCGCAATACCCTCGAACTCCCGCCCAACGCCCCTAAACAACCACCCCAAAATCGTCCAAAATCGTCAGCCTTGCCCCCTTCCCAAATGGTAAGGAGTCCCCTCCAGTCCACTTCATTGATGGGCGCGGCCGCAAAGAGCAGCGGCTGAAAATACGCCTTCCTCTTCCGGGCTGAAGTCCTCGCCTCGCAGCGGTCGTTGCAAGCCGCCCGCGAGCGCCCTCGACCGCGGCTACGCCGGCTACGACATTGCGCGGCTCGCCGAGGTCGACAAGGCCGCGGGCCAGCTTTCGGGGCCCGCTGCGAAGGCGATGCTCCACGCTTGACGCAGGCTCAGACCCGACGGAGAGCCCGGATTCCTGCGCGTCGACATCGTCCATCTGGGCGACCGCCGCGGCGAAAAGGGCGTGCAGAAAGGCGCGCCGCGCTTTTCCGCGCCATCCGCCTCGCTGTCCGCCTGACGCAGAGAAGGACCGAAGCGGCGCGCCCTCTCTTTCCCGCCGCTGCCGCAGGCCTCGGGCTTGAGCCGGCATCAACGTCAACGGACGCTTGACGCGGGAAGGCGGACGTCCGGCCTCCGACGCGGAGGCGGCAGCCCGGACCAGGGAGATCGTAGCTCTCCGCGCCCGAGCGTCGAGTCTCTAGGCCGAAGCCCTCGTCGAATTTTCGATGAGGGTCGTCGAAAATTCGAGTTTTCGCGCATCGCGGAGAAATGGGGGGGGGGGGGGGGGGGGTATCTCATTGATACGCAGCGAGTTACGTAATTTTCCCTGATTTCGGCACGACTCTTGCATCTATATAAGCGTGCCGAAACGCATGCGCGTTGGGGTTTGCGCCTGCGGGAAGGCGCGGGAGGCTTCGGTTTGGACGGGTTCCTTTCAGGGACTCGGGCCGGGCTTTCCGGCGGGCGCTTGGGAAAGGGAAAGCGCGTATGAGCAGAGGCAAGACGAGGGCGCTCGGGATCGGGGCGCTGCTCGGGGTAGGCGCGTGGGCCTGTGACGAGGCTACGGCGCCGCCCGAGGCGGGATCGATTCTGGGCAAGGTGATGGTGGAGGGGGAGGGGCTGGACGGCGTGTCGGTGTCGCTCTCGAACGGGAGTTCGCAGACGACGTCGGGCGGCGGGTCGTATCGGTTCGACGGCGTGGAGGCGGGTACCTACGCGGTGTCGATAACGGGGTATCCGGAGGACGCGGCGTTTGACGCATCGACGGGGTCTGCGACGATTGCGTCGGCGGGTCAGTCTGTGACGGTGGACTTTTCGGGATCGTGGATACGTACGTCGGCGCTGACGGGTACGGTGATGGCCGGGGAGATGCGTTTGGAGGGCGTCGCGGTGCGTCTTTCGGGGATGTCTTCAGGATCGGCCATGACGGACGCGATGGGCGCGTATGCGTTTTCGGGGCTTCGGGCGGGAACGCATACTGTGGAGATTTCGGGATTCGACGCGGATTTGTACGCATTTGCGGAGACGAGCGTGACGCGGACGCTGGCGGTCGCGTCTACGGAGGTGGCGGACTTTGCCGGGACGCTGCTGCGGACGGCGGGGATCGAAGGCGTCGTCGAGGCGGAGGGCGAGCCTTTGGCGGGCGTCGCGGTCGAGATCTCGGGGGTCGAGGAGCATCGGGCGGCCACGGATTCGGACGGCATGTACGCCTTTGCGGATCTGCTGCCGGGCGGCTATGCGGTGACGATATCGGGATACGACGCGGATCGCGTGAGCTTTTCCGAAGAGTCGATGGACGTGGAGGCCGCGGCGAACGCGGTGGTCAAGGCGGACTTTTCGGGGACGCTGCTGAGGGGCGCGTCGATTTCCGGGCACGTGCTTGCGGACGGTCAGCCGGTTCAGGGCGCGATGGTAGAGTTGGACGGGCCGGAGGATGCGCCGACCGCGCGTACGGACGCGGACGGGATGTACGTCTTCTCCGGGCTGCTGCCGGGGACGTGGAAGGTGTCGATATCGGGGTACGACGCGGAGTCGTACGAGTTTGCGGCGACCTCGAGGGAGGTGACGCTGGATCCGGGGGAGCGGGGGACGGTGGACTTTCAGGGATCGATGCTGCGGACGGCGGCGATTGCGGGCGCGGTGAGCGTCGAGGGGATGTTCGTCGCCGGGATGGCGGTGCGCTTGACGGGCGGGGAGATGGACGCGGCGATGAACGCGACTACGGATGCGTCGGGGGTGTACTCCTTCCGCGGACTGAAGGCCGGGACGTATATGGTGGCGCTGATGCCGACGGAGGCGCAGACGGGGATGTACGCTTTCGAGGATATGGAGATGGAGGTCGAGGCTATGGACGACATGGAGACGCGGGCGAACTTCAGCGGGACGCACGTGCGCACGGCGTCGCTTTCGGGGATGCTGGTTTTGGCGGGTTCGGAGAAGACGCTGCAGGAGGCGGGCGCGGCGGGTCTGTCCGGCGCGGTGAAGTTGACGTTGAACGGGCCGGGCGTGGCGGACGCGCGCACCGCGATGACGGACGAGATGGGGATGTACAGCTTCGGGGGGCTGAAGGCCGGGAGCTACCGGCTGGTGTATACGTCGCCTCCGATGAATCCGACGCATACGAAGATGACGGGCGGCGGACTGGGAACGACGGGGATGGTGATCGAGCTGGATGCGGGCGAGTCGATGGAGCACGACTTCGAGTACGAGCTGACGCATCATTCGCTGAGCGTGATGGCGAAGTACGGCTACGCGAATTGCAACAAGGACGACTGCATGAGCGACATGGGCGTCGAAGGCGTCACGGTGAAGGCGGTGGCAAGCGATCCCGAGGATCACGCGAAGGGGTGGGGTCAGGAGGCGCTGGCGGAGGCGAAGACCGACGAGGGCGGGATGGCTGTGCTCGAGATTCCGACGGGCTCTCTCGCGGGGAACATGGTGTACCTGATGGGTTCGCTGGGGGATATGGCGACTGACTTTGCGACGCAGGACGGGACGGACACGGCGATGGTGGATCCGATGTCCTTGAAGTCGGAGTCGATGGATCCGCTGCTGTACTTGGCGAACAAGGCGAACGTGTCCTTGACGGTGCGGAGCGTGCGTCGGGGGAGCGCGGGCGGCGGGTACATGAACAAGGCGGAGGTCGCGGCGTTCAAGGGGGCGAGCAAGACGGCGTCGGCGACGGCGACGACGGGCTCGAACGGATCGGCGTCGCTCACGCTATCGGCGGCGCCGTCGAAGACGGGGAAGTACCGCGTGGGGATGAAGGACATGAATCTGTACTTCCATCACGACATGGACGACGAGGACATGGAGTACTTGGAGTTCACGCACAACGGGCTGCATCCGCCGGACGAGGCGATGCATCTGGGGACGCTGGTGGTGGGCTACAAGAAGGTGGACGTCAAGGTCGGCGCGCACCGGGAGCTGGACGACGTGCCAGGCGTCTCGTGCGTGCCGCTGAAGGCGACGGACAAGACGTGCACGGGGGACAGGAAGGATGTCGCGCCGTCGGAGGGCGACGTCGAGTTGCACTTGGAGAAGATGACGGGCGGCGGGAGCTGGGAGATCGTGTCGTCGACGACGATGCTGGATTCCTCGCACGTCTTCAAGGGCGTGATGACGCAAGAGGGGAAGTATCGGGTGCGGGCGGAGCTGGATTCGTGGCTCGAGAGCGAGGGCGGGATGATCGTGGGGTCGGAGACGATGGAGCTGGATCCGAACTCGATGGCGCACATGTCGATGTACGCGGCGTGCAAGGCGAATCCTCGGGACAAGAAGATGTGCTCGAGCTTCGGCTACAAGCGCATGGGCAATTCGTTGTCGGCGATGTTCAGGAGCGCCGGCGATCCGATGAATGCGGACGGGATGGACGTCGAGCTGATGGCGAAGGCTCTGCACGGCGGCGAGACGCACGAGGAGGATACGGACGACATGGGCAAGGCGATGATTGAAGAGCTGTTGGACGGCACGTACGCGGTGACGGCGAAGGCGGGCGACTCCGACTACACGTTCCGGATGTTGAAGAATGACGGGACGCGGTTTACGGGCATTTCGTATTCGGAGACGATGTCATTGGGGATGGCGACGCTGGGGACGGACGAGCACGTCGGCATGAAGGAGCTGATGCCGGAGGGGATGGCGCACTACGAGACGCGCTTTATGGATGTGGGGCTCGAGGGCCGAGCGGCGGTGCGCGTGCACGGCATCTGCTTCAACGACGGCGACACGCTTCCGCCGATCGCGGACTTCGACTGCTCGAACCCCGTCGAGGATCCAGGGCTAGTGGAAGGCGAGACGTATGTGGACGGATCGCAGACGATTGTACAGGATGGTCAGCGGGTGTCGCTCAGGGTGATTGTGACGGGGATGATCGGGACGAAGTCGAGGACGGACACGTTGCCGGTGCCGCGGGGCTTTGCTCGAAGCGGGGGGACCGAAGACGACGGGACCTTCGAGTTCGAGGGGATGCCGTCGGAGATCTACCAGGTGACGGTTGCCGGCGCCGGGACGCAGCTCGCGTATCCCAGCGACGTGACGGGCCCCCGAAACTTTGATATGGCGGGTGACGAATTCGTTGAAGGCAACAAGAAGTTTCAGTGCAAGGGCGACAACGACATCTCGAAGCTCTGCCCGGGCGGCAGCGTCTGGGGCAGCGCGACGGACGCAGTGCGCTTGGACTTTCGAATGGGCGTGATCGGCGAGGAGTTTGCGCCCCACGACCCGCCCGACACGGCCTGCGGTCCTGGCTCGGGCGGATTCACCGGTTGCAAGGTCGTTGAGTTCTACGACGAATACAAGACGATCGTGGACAGCCTAGCCGCTCCCGGCCATCAGGCGCTGGGTTTCGGGACGGTGGCGAACCGGAGGGTCAAGACAAAGGTGTGGAAGTACGCGACGCAGACGACGCGGGACACTGCCCGGACGAAGCACGAGGGCTCGATCGAGTTCAAGGTCTCCAAGTGCGGATCCTTCGGGAAAAGAAGTACTGCCAGCGGCGTATTTTGCGCCGACCATAGTAAAGGCGCCTTTACCATGAGCTTGACCGACACGATTAAAGATCATCTCGAAGTACCGCTTGACAAGTTGCACTTAATTGACGTCTCGAACCCCAACGACTCGGTGAAGACGTTGATGCGGTACTTTGGCGCCGACAAGTCCGGCATCAAGAGAGTGGATGAAAAAGTGGGTTTGGGTCCGAGCGCATTCTGGCTCGTGTTTAACGGACACGATGCCGTGGTCGAGCTGGCTCCGGGCCGCTACGTTCTGCGTCAGTCGGGCGCCCAGAAGGACAAGACGGAGAAGTTCGAGCTCAAGTGGAGCAAGGGCGACGGGAATTGCGTCAGCAGTGGTTGGTCCCAGTCCAATACAGCCACTTGGAGTCTGCCCTCGACCATGATGATTCTGGTGCCGAATGATCGGACCAAGAAGGTATGGGGAAAGCACGCCGAGGACGCTGACACCTATAAGTGCAAGCCGATCTACAACCAAGAGCCGCTGCGGATCAGCTACGCTCCGGTCGGCTAGGGAGATCGGCGTTTGAGACTGCGGGACTGTCACAGAGGGATTGCGCGGGGGCTCCGGAGCGAAGGCCTCGGAGCCCCCGCTTTCATTTAGTCGCGCGCGGAAGACGATCCAGAGGCTGTCCGGTCTCGACGAGCTGGGCCTGCTGCCGTCGAACCGTTATCGGGTCGGTCAGAGTCTTCGGTGCCCTCCAACAGTGCGCGCAGGTAGCTTCCGTAGCAAGTACGCTCCGTTTCGTCGCACACCTGTTGCCTATTCCACTGAGAGCCCCACCCGCTCCACGGGGAGTTCCAGTGCCGGATGAGGGGGTTCTTGCCGGTTTCGAAGCAGAGATCCTGAAGGATGCTGTCGGAGGACGCTTCCGGGCCGGTCCCGCCGGGACCGGTCAAGAGTCGGGCGTGCTCGGCGTCAGGCAGACGCGACCCGAGCGGGATCCGGGGGCGATGACGCCTTCCGCTTTGGCTCCCGATCTTCCGCGACCCTCCGGCCGGCTCCTTCGGGAGATCTTCCGGCCGAATGCGCGGCGATCTCCCAAGGGGTAGGAGTCGGGTTCCCTCGAGGACGGGCGTCTTCGTCGACTCTAGAGGTGGTAGGTAGGTAGTTCTAAGTCGTAGTCCTCGACCGTTGCGTCCCCGCAGTCCAGTGGGCGCTGCAGGATTCGAACCTGCGACCTCCTGCTTGTAAGGCAGGCGCTCTAAACCAGCTGAGCTAAGCGCCCAGACGAGGAATTTACGGCTTTCCCGCAGCCCCGGACCGGAGCCCCGGAGCTGTCGCGCGAAACGATTGACTCCGTAGCCGTGCGCCGGTCCAGATTACATTCAGCTTTCCTGCTTGATTTAGACCGATAGGCGGACCCCCATGGCATTCCGTGCGCCGCTTGGCCTCTGGAGGAACGCGCCCGCGTCAATCCGGCGTCTAGGCGCGCCAGCTCTCGTTTCGCTGATCGGGACGGTGCTTGCGCCTTCGGCAAGCGCGGCGCAGTACGAGATCGGCGTGTCGATTGGCGGCGCCAGCTCGCTCGCCGTGGTCTTGGAGCACAGGTGGGGGAGCCGTGGCGTGGAGGTCCAGGCGGGGATGCTCGGTCTGAGCTCCATTAGCCTCTCCGCAACGGCCCGCCAGTATATCGGCTCAAGGGCCGTGCAGCCCTCGGTGGGCGCGGGACTGTGGTTGGCGCTCTCCAAGGGAAGCCGCATCGGCGCCGCGCTGATTGGCCGCGCGCCCATTGACGTGAGCTGGCGTTTTCGCGGGGCCCACGCCCTGCGGGCCTCGGTGTATCTCAATCGGGCGTTTGCGATCCGCCGAAAGGACGCGGAAGATACGCGCCCGCCGCGGAGCATGGTGCTCCCGCTGCCCGAGTTCAGCTACCGGTGGATGAGTCGGCGGGAAAACGGCGGCTGACGGCTGGCCCAGCTCCGGCTCGAAGTCGCTTGCGGGCCAAAGGTCGCTCGCCGGCTTGGGCGATGCGAGCGCGAAGCTACCTCCCGTCGCCCGCTCGCGCCGGCCTGGATCCTACATACTTCAGACCGCTCCCGGTGTTGAAGAGGACGACTTCGTCGCGTGCGTCAAGGAGCCCTTTCTCGCGAAGGATCGGTACGGCGGCTGCGGTTGCCCCGCCCTCCGGCGCGGCGAAGACGCCGATGCTCCGGCCAATCTTCCTCACCCACGTCTCCATGGCTTCATCGGCGACCGCCACGGCCGCCCCGCCGGAGTCGCGAATCGCTTGGAGAATCAAGAAGTCGCCCACCGCCGCGGGGACGCACAGCCCCGCAGCATACGTCTGGGCGCTTTCCCACATCGGCGCCTCCTCAAGTCCCTCTTCCCAGGCCCGCACAATGGGCGCGCACCCCGTCGACTGAACCGAGAACATCTTCGGGCGGCGCGCGTCAATCCATCCCAGCTCCTCCATCTCGTCGAACGCCTTCCACATCCCGATGAGCCCGGTTCCGCCGCCCGTCGGGTACACCACCGCATCGGGAAGACGGCCCAGCTGCTCGAAGAGCTCGTATCCCATGGTCTTCTTCCCCTCCAACCGATAGGGCTCCTTCAGCGTGGAGAGATCCCACCATCCATGCTGATCGCACCCCTCTCGGACAACGGCCCCGCAGTCGGAAATCAATCCGTCCAAGAGCCGCACCCGGGCGCCCAAGGCTTCTACTTCCGCGAGAATCGGCTTCGGCGTGTGCTCGGGAACCACCACGTGTACGGGAAGCCCGGCCTTGGCCCCATAGGCCGCAGCCGCGCCCGCGGCGTTGCCGGCGGACGGAATCGCGAGCGCGGATGCGCCAAGCTCCAGGGCGCGCGAGACCGCGAGGGCAAGCCCGCGGTCCTTGAAGGATCCAGTCGGGTTCTGGCCTTCGTCCTTGACGAGGATGCGACCAACCTCGAGCCTCTGCGCAAGCGCAGGCGCGTCGATCAACGGGGTCAGTCCCTCGCCCAAGGTGACCTGGCAGCGCGGGTCCCGAACCGGCAGCGCCTCTTCGTAACGCCAAAGGCTTGGCGCGCGGCCCGCAAGGTCCCTAGGCTGAAACCGGCGCGCGATGCGCTTGAGATCATACCGGGCAAGGAGCGGCCGGCCGGCCGGAGACAGTCCGCGCAGCTCTTCGGAAGGAAATACCTTCCCCGTAAGGGAGCACTCAAGGCGGCGGGCGCCCAAGCGGACTGTGTCCGCTCCGGCTTTGGAGCTTGCGGCCTGGGGAATTTCAGACGGGTTCGGGGTAGACACTTTGCGACGACATGTCTTGGGGTAAGGGCGCGGCGACTTGCCCCGCGGTCCCAGGCAGCGCGCGCCAGGGGCGGAGGCACTGTCAATTTCGCGTGATCCCCGGGGCGGCGGAAAACAAAGGAGGCGGGCCTGCTCAGGCAACCCTTACGCCCCTGTCCGGCGTCAATTGGCGCGTCAGGACAGTTATTCGAAGAGCGACGCTGCGGACGGAGCCGCCAGGACGCGCCCCACGTTGAGGAAAGAGCCGATTGAGCGCGAGTTGATTCGCAGGGCGTGCAGAGGCGACGGGCGCGCCGTGCAGGCTCTGTATGATCGTTACTCGCCCCGAGTTTATGCCGTGGTGCGCAGGATCGCAGCCGACGATCAGCTTGCGGAGGACTATGCGCAGGAAGCTTGGATTCGCGCGATCCGCGCGCTTCCAACCTTTAGGGGCGAGGCGCGGTTTTCCACCTGGCTGCACCGCATCGCGGTGAACTCGGCGCTGCAGGAGGTGCGGAAGTACCGGAATCGGAACCAAAGGGAGGTTGCGATGACGGATACCGTCTCCGTTGGCCCCGCGCCAGGAGATGCGCTCCTCGCGCGGCGCCTCCAGGCGGCGTTGGACGAGCTTCCGCCCGGAATGAGGCAGGTGCTGGTTCTTCACGACGTGGAGGGATATACCCACAGGGAGATCGGCGAGGCGCTCGGCGTGGCCTCGGGGACCTCGAAATCACAACTCTTCAAGGCTCGCGCCCGGATGCGCGCAATCCTCGCGCAAAAACGACGCGAAAAACGCAAGGTCAACGCATGACGAAGATGGATCTGGTGGAACTCGCCCGGCTCGTCGACGAGGAGCCAAAGCCCGAAGAAGCCGCTCTGATTGAGCGCGATCCGGAGCTTGCCCGCGAACTGGAGGCGCTCAAGCGGCAGACCTCCGCGCTTGCCGACCTTCCGGCGATGCTCCCGCCTCAAGGCAGATGGGCGGAGCTGGAGCCAAGGCTTAGGCGCGAGGGCTTGATCGCAAGCGAGCCGATACGCGTCGCGAAGAGTGCGGCGAGGCCGGCCAGGCGCTTCGGGCTGCCCCACGGGCGGTCGATGCTGCAGGCCGCCGCGGCGCTCGTCCTCTTCATCGCGGGAGGCGTTGCGGGTCGATGGCTGGTTGCGGAGGCGCCCGGATCTCAGCCGCCGATGGTCGGCGATGTCGCGTCCAGCCTTGTCCCTCCGGACGGGCCCGCCTCATTCGCCTCGATCGAGGAGGCGCAGGCTGCGGTCTGGGCGGCGGAACAGAGTTGGGCCAGAGCCTACCAAGGCTACCGGCGACTCGTCGACGCCGAGGACTCCAGCGCGCCGTACAGGGGCAACTGGGCGAGCCGAATGGCGGCGGTGGATGCGTTGATGGCCGCCAGCCACGCGGTGATTGGCGAAGCGCCCGCCGACCCCTTCGTGAACGGTTTCCTCGCGCGCACCTTGATTGAGCGGGGAGAGCTGCTTAGGCAGCGGCGCGTTGTCCAGCAAGCCTCCGAGGGGTGGCACTAGGGATGCGCGGTTTTCTTGGACCGATGCGGTGCGGGCTCCTTGCGTGCGCGCTGGCGGCTCCGGTCGCGGCGGGCCAGGCGGGTCAGACGCCTGCGTGGCTGGGGGTGCGGACCACGATTCTTGGGACCACCGCGCCGATGGACGGCGAAGCGATGGTCTCGATCATGGTCACGGACGTGCATCCCTCGGGGCCCGCGTTCCGGAGCGGAATCAGGCCTGGGGACCGGATTCGGTCCGTGGGGGGCGCGGGCGGAAGCGTTGTGGAAGCGTGGAATCGACTGATCTTTGCGCTTGCCCCCGGCACGGTCGTGGAGCTTGCGCTTGAGCGCGCGGGAAGAGTGCGCACCGCTCGTTTTCTCGCGGAAGCCCGTCCAGACTTTGCGCCGGCGGGAGCCGTTGCGGAGGCGCACTCCCGCATCTCTCGAAGCTTGGACTCCCTCCGTCTTTCGCTGGCGGTCGCGCAGGGCTTCGGGGGCGGAGGCGGGGCCGGCGAAGACCAAGCCGCAGACGCTCGCGAGGCCGCCTTTGAGATCTACTCCCCGGCGCTGCCCCCGATCCTTGACGCGTTCACCGACTCGCCCTTCGTGTTGGGCGGGATGAGGGCCCGGACGCTCACGCCCGAGCTGGGGGAGCATTTTGGCCTTCCGAAGGGAATTCTCGTGATCGAGGTGCTTCCTCTAAGCCCCGCCGACCGGCTGGGGTTCTTGTCCGGCGATGTCGTCGTCCGGATCGAAGGGCGGGAAGTCGCTTCGCTGCGCGACCTCTGGGCCGTGGTTAGCGAGAGCGAAGAGGGCGCAGGGTCCTTTCGGATCACGCTCGTCCGCCACGGAGACACGACGAGCGTGCTCTTTGGGCGCTAACCCGCTGTCCTTCCCATTGTCTCCACCGGCTGTCCGCCTTCTCGAAAAGGCGCACTACTCGTAGCGCAGCGCGTCGATCGGGTCCATGATCGACGCTCGCCTCGCCGGCCAGATTCCGAAGAAGAGCCCGATCACGGCGGAGAATCCAAGCGCGACCAGGACCGCCATCGGAGAAATAGCCGTCTCCTGACCGTATACCTGGGTGATGGCCGATGCGGCGCCCGCGCCGGCAAGCACTCCCAGCGTGCCGCCGATGACGCAGAGCACGAGCGCCTCGATCAGAAATTGCAGCAGGATCGTGGCCCGCGTCGCCCCCAGCGCCTTGCGGACGCCGATCTCTCGGGTGCGCTCCGTAACGCTCACCAACATGATGTTCATGATCCCGATGCCGCCCACCAGGAGGCTCACTCCGGCGATTCCCGCTAGGAGCATCGTAAAGACCTCGGTCGTCTCGTTGAAGGTTTCGAGGATATCGGAGGAACGCTGGATGCTGAAGTCGGCTTCTTCAGTCGGAAGGATTCGGTGCTCCCTGCGAATAACCTGGTCGATCTCGCCCCACGCGGGATCCAGATCGTCGGGAGACGGGGCGGCGACGTAGATGGACCGGAGTCTGTCCCGTCCGCCCATCACGCGATAGATCGCCGTGGACAGCGGAATAAAGACCTGGTCGTCGGGCCGCATCCACATGGCGCCGCCCTTTTCCTTAAGGACGCCCACGACCTCGAAGATCACGTTTCGGATCTTGATCTCTTCCCCCACTAGGAGGGAAGCGGGCGTACCCAACTCCTCCGGCACATTCGCGCCCAGCACGGCGACCCTGCGCCGACCCTGCTCTTCGCTCTCGGTAAAGAACCGGCCGTCGGTGAGTTCGTGGCTGTGCACGGAGAAGTAGGAGGGCCAGCTGCCGACGACGTTGTTGGATGAATTCCAGCGGGAGTACGTCACCTGGAGGGTGGAGGAGACCTCCGGCGCGACCTCGTAGCGTTCTCCGATCCGATCGCGCAGGGCGAGGGCGTCAGACTCCTCCAGCGGCTGCGTCCCGGAGGCGACGCCTCGGAAGAATCCCTGTCCCGGCCTGACCGTCAGGATGTTCGTGCCCAGATTCTCGATCTGCGCCTCGATGCGCCTCTGCGCGCCCTCGCCCATTGCCACCACCGCGATGACCGCCGAGGTTCCGATCACGATGCCCAGCGCCGTGAGCGCCGACCGGAGCGCGTTGGCTCTGATTGAGCCCAGCGCCACTCGGATCGTCTCTCGAAAGATGAATGCGGACCGCAATCTGCTCCGTCCGCTCGCGCGTCGTTTCGGCATCGAGAGTCCTTCCTAGCCGCCGAAGGGCCGGCCGCCGCCGAAGCGGCTTCTCATCCGTTCCATGCGCGCTTCCTGCTGCGCCTGAAGCTGCGCCGCCCCGATCATGGCGAGCTCTTCGCCCTCGGACAGTCCCGCGACAATCTCCGCGTGGTCCCAGTCGGCAATGCCCATGAGGACCGGCTTGGGCGTAATCAACTGATCTTCGGAGACGACAAATACCACGGCGCGGGTAAAGGCGGGCCGACCCGTCGCCCCTCCCTGCGCCGGAGGCGTACCGCGGCCCTGGCCCCTGCCGCCCTGACCGCGACCAGGAGTTCCGTCTTGTCCGCCGCCCGCCGCCCGCATGTTCCTGAAGATCGCGGCCGCGGAGTCGCGCGAAATCTCGCCGGACTGAATTCGCTCCCGGATGCCCGAAAGCGCGCCGCCGGTCGCGGGGGCGGGAGCCTCCACCCCCAGCCTGGCGGAGGCCTCGGCGATCAGGTCGCGCCATGCGTCCGGGGGCACCGCCGCAATCTGCGGATCCAGCCCCAGGACCTCCGCCGCCGGCGCCACCTGGCTCGGGCTGACCACGACGTTGTTCGGCACCGTCAGCGCTCCGCGACGCTCATCGACCAAAATCGTGACGTCGGCATTCATTCCCGGTTTCAGGAGCCCCGCTCGATTGTCAAGAAGGACGATGACGGGGAACATCGTCACGTTCTGAACGGTCACGGCCTGAGGCTCGATCTTCTCCACGTTTCCCGTAAAGGAGCGATCCGAAAAGGCTTCGACCTCGACGGTCGCTTCCAGGCCGGCGGAGAGCTGGCCCACGTCGGACTCGTCCACCAATGTGCGCACGCGCATCTCGTCCAAGTTGGCCATGACGAAGAGCGTGGTGCCGCCCGATACGTTGCCGGTAGCCGACTGAATGACCTGCCCCTCCTCGACCATCTTCTCCAAGACCGTGCCGGCCATCGGAGCTCGAATGGTAACGTCGGTCAGGCGCAGCGCCGCGAGCTCCAAATTCGTCTCCGCGCGCACCAGGGCGGCTTGCGCGTTCGCGTGTTCAAGCTGGCGGCCCTCAAACTCCTGGGCGGTGATCACGTCGGACTCCAAGAGCTGTCTGGAGCGCTCGAGCTGCGCCTCGGCCACCCCCAGCCGCGCGGTGGCGACGTCAAGGTCCGCCGTGGCTTGGTCATGTCCATTCTCCACGTCTCGCGGGTCCACCGAGGCGAGCAGCGTCCCGGGCTGAACTTCATCGCCGGAGTCGACGAAGAGCTTCAGGATCTCTCCAGAGGCCTTCGACTTGACCTCAATGCGCCGCACCGGCTCCAGCTCGCCCGTCGCTTCGGCGGTAATGGCCATGTCCCGGATCTCCGCGGGCACCGACTCGACGAAGATGCCCTCCTCTTCCGCGCCGCCTTGGGCGCACGCGCCAAGGATCAGCGAAGCGGATATAACGCCTGGCGGCAAAAGGCGTGAACGTACTCTACGCATAGGGTTCTCCATCAGTTAGTTGCGGAAGTCCTCCGCCAGGCGGCCGTCCAAGAGATGCACCTGCCTCTTGGTTTTGGCGGCGATGTCGTTTTCGTGCGTCACGAGGATGATCGTCTGACCGAGTCCGTTCAGCTCCGTCAGAATCTCCAGGATCTCCGCGCTTGTCTTCGAGTCGAGATTTCCCGTGGGCTCGTCCGCGAGCAGCAGCGCGGGATCGTTTACCAGCGCGCGCGCGATCGCCACGCGCTGCCGCTGGCCGCCGGAGAGCTCCGGGGGCTTGTGGTCCATCCGATCGGCCAGCCCCACTTGCGCCAGCTTGGCTTTGGCGGCCTCGCGACGCACCCGGGCGGGCTTGCCGGCGTAGATCATCGGCAGCTCGACGTTATGGAGCGCGGATGCTCTGGGAAGGAGATTGAAGGTCTGAAAGACAAACCCGATATCCCGGTTGCGCACGCGCGCGAGCTGGTCGTCGGAGAGCTCGGAGACGGTTCGGCCATTCAGCCGGTAGTCGCCCCGCGTCGGCGTGTCGAGACATCCCAGCAGGTTCATGAATGTGGACTTGCCGCTCCCCGAAGGACCCATGATCGAGACGAATTCTCCCCGGAGGATATCCAAGTCGACGTCTCGGACGGCGCGCACCGTCTCGGCTCCCAGGTGATAGTGCTTGGTCAGCCCTTGGGTCTGAATGACCGGGCTGGCTTCCTCGTCGAACACGGCTTGCATTCCGTTCATTGTCCTCTCTTGGCGCGTCTCGGCTTGCGGTCTTGAGCGCTTGCCGGGCGCGCGTGAATGGTCCTACAGCTCCCTGCCCGCGATCGACTCCAGCTCGGCCCGGGCGATCACGTAGTCGTACCGGGCGCCCACCAAGTCCGCCTCCGCCTGCTCCAAGGCGATCTGGCTGGTGATCACCTCCAGCACCGTGGCCATCTGCACCTCGTATCGCTGGCGGATGAGCCGCAGATCCTCTTGGGCCACGGCGACCGCCTCGCGCGCAATCGCGATTGCGGCCTCCTGGGTCTCCAGCGTCCGGAGCGCCGCGTCCACCTCCTGGCGGACTCTTCGGCGGGCGTCTTGGCTCGCGAGAGTCGCGACGATTCGGCTTTGGCTCGCTTGGTGCGAGGAGACGCTGCGCTGAAAGCCGTCGAAGAGCTGATAGCTCCCCGAGATCCTCAAGCTCCAACTCGTATTTCCGCCCGAGAAGGACCGGTCCTGATTGGCCCAGGTGTAGCCGCTGGAAAGCGAAAGGTTGGGAAGGTAGGAGGCGCGGGCGGAGCGCTCTCCCGCGCTTGCGACGCGCAGCCCCGACTCCGCCGCGCGCACTTGGGGAGAGACCGTCTGCGCCAACTGCGTGATCTCCTCCTCGCTCAACGCCAGAGGCCTGGGATCCAAGTCGTCCGGACGCAGAGGCTCGACCGGACCGTCGGTCCCGACCTGGGCGCCTAGGGCGAATTCCGCTGCCCGCAGGGTATTGTCCGCCTGAAGGAGTTGCTGTCTCGCATTCGCGAGCTCTAGGCGCGCCCGAAGGGTGTCGGAGCGCGTCCCCGAGCCCACTTGCACCTGTCTACGGGTCGTTTCGAGACTTTCTTCGGCGCGACGAACGCGCGACTGCGCGACCTGCGCGAGCTCCCCTTGGCGAAGCGCGTTGACAAAGAGAGCGCGCGTCTGAAAGAGAAGGGCGAATCGCTGATCCTCTAGACGCGCCTGTGCCTCCGAGATCGCGTGTCCGGCACGGTCCAGCTCCGCGTATTTCCTGCCTCCCTGGAATATCGGATACGAAGCGTTCAGGGATGCGTTATAGGAGTCGCTGCTTCCCGCCACGACACGCTGGGTGGCGTTGTCGAAGCGATTCTGACTTTGAATCGACGCCCCCGTGCCCATAGAGACGTTTGGGAGGAAGGATCCCCACGCGCGCCTCCGCGTCATCGACGCGTTGGAAGCCGACGCCTGGCTCTGGGCGAGCTGGGGACTGCTCGCGAGCGCGCGGCGAAGCGCCTCTTCCAGAGGCATCGGCGCCCCCCGGACGGGGGATGCCCCCGTGGAGGGCGGAGGAAGCTCTTGGCGAAGCGCGCCCGAGGCGGGCAAGGGCGCTCCGGCGAGCAGGACGATGGCTGCCCAAACCGCTCTCCTGCCCAAGAGCGTCAATTTTCTCTCCGGGCTGCGCCTTGTTCGCGGCGGCCCTTCGACGCGCCGCGGCGCCGTTGCTCCAGGAGGGAGTCGTATCGAGCAAGCTGCTCCTCCGACAACAGAGTGCGGATGGAGTCCCGGGCCGCGCGGACAATCATCTGTTGGCGGGGGCGGTATTCCTTGCGGAGTTCGCGATCCAGCGCATCCATTCGACCTCCAAAGTGCTCAATCACTTGGTTTACCCGCTGCCTGAGCTCGTCGTCCAGACCCACCTGGTCAATCATCATGCTTCTGGACGATCTCGCGCTTCGAGAGGAGGAGTCGGCTGGACATCGGCGATCAGCGCCAAGCGCGGACCCGAGGAGGAGTCCCGCTCCCAGCACGAAAACCAGGAGAATCCCGGACCTGAGCCGCGCGTCCGCCCAGATGCTCACGGCGCCGCAGCTCCTTCCACCATCACCATGAAGCTGGCGGCCCGACCCTCTTCGAGCGTCTCGTCGGCAATGAGCTCGCTGCCCAGGACATCCTCCAGCGCAAGCGCTGGATCGCTTTCTCGCCTCTCCCCGGCCCGAGCGAGAAGCAGCGCGCCCAGCGCGGCCGCAAGCGCCAGCGGAACCAGTCGCCGCGACCAGCCGCCCAGCACCCCGGAAACCGAATGCTCCGCGCAGGCTCTCCTGCGCGCGAGCTCTCCCTCGGCCCGCTTAACCGTTTGAGCCCTGAGCGCGCGCCAGTATCCGGGCCGCCAACGCTCGGGGTCTATCGACGGATGAAGCTTGGCGGCGTGTCTTGGGTCTGTGCCCGCCATCAGCCGATCCTTCTCCCCCCCAGCTTCCAGCTGGAGAGTTTGGCTCTGAGCCGCTTTCGCGCGAAGTGCAGGTGGGAGCGCACCGTCCCCTGAGGAATCCCCAGTCGCTGGGCGATCTCCGCGTGCTTCCATCCCTCCCAATCATGAAGCAAAACGATCTCCCGCTGGATGGGGAAGAGACCCTCCAGCGCGTCGCCAAGGCTTGCGCGGAGCGCCGCCAAAAGCGCTTCCCGCTGGGGCGTGGGGCTGCTCGTTGCCGTATGCCGCGGAATCGTCCGCGCCTCGCGAAGCGCGCGGCTGCGGATGTGATTTCGCGCTTGGTTGCGGGCAAGCGCCAGCAGCCAGTGCCCAAAGCGCTGCGGCCTTCGGCAAGACTCCAGCTTGCGAAGCGCGCGAAGGAAGGAATCCTGCGCCACGTCCTGAGCGTCGTCATGGCTTCGCGTGATCGCGAGCGCAGCGGCGTAGACGCTCTTCTGATGGCGGTCTACGAGCTCCCCGAAGGCATCGCGGTCGCCCTCCCGGGCCTGCCCCACGAGCTCGGCGTCCGATGTCTCTTCTCTCTGTAGCGTCATTGCCTAATCAAGACACCCGGCCCGGGCCCTTCGTTGAGAACTTCCCGCCGCTGCGGGGGGAGCGGCCTCCAGAGCGCTTCGCTCCGCCGTCCTTTCGGGGGAGCTCCCGGATCGCGCGCACAAGCGCTTCCTCGGGGACTTCAGCCAAGGAGCGGCCGACTAAGAAGACGGGCCCCGCCGCACTCTCGGCGCCTCCGCGGGCGCGGAACTCCAAAGAAAGGAGGGGAATGTTGCCGGCGCCTCCGGCCGAGCAGGAGCCCGCGACTCTCGCTTCCCAGCGGACGCCATCGGCGCGCACCGACCGGGTCTCGACCGGAGGACGCCAACCGAAATTGATGTCGGGGAGCGGGGGCGGACGCCGCTTGGCTCCGGTCGGCCTGGACAGCTTGGACGCGCGGGAAACGAGCTCGCGGATCGGAATCGGCTCTACGGGCCTTGGGGGGGAAGGCTGCGCGGGGGGCGGCGCAGGCTTGCCGATCGGCCTTGGCGGGGCGGGGCGCTTCTTCATGCTTCCCGCTTCCAGCTCTCGCCAAAGAACATCCGCAGGTATTTCGCCTGAACCGGAGTCACCGTGCGGACCGTCCACACGAGTCTGACGTGATTGGGCTCGCGGGGGGTCTCGCGCAGCCGCATGCCGGCCTCCTCCGGGAGGCGGTCGCCCTTGCGGTGATTGCAGGTCGAACAGGCGGTCACGACGTTGGTCCAGTCTTCTCCTCCGCCCCTGGAGACCGGTCGAACATGGTCGCGCGTCAGAAACGTCCTCCAGCCCAGCTCCCTCCGGCCCCTCCCGCAGTACATGCAACGGTACGCGTCGCGCGCAAAGAGAAATGTGTTGGTCACCTGTTTGCGCAGCTTGCGGGGCACGCGCACGAAGCGGGCCAGCCGAATCACTTCAGGGCACGCATAGCGCTCATCAACGGTTGCAAAGGCCCGGCTGGGGTTCTCCTCCAGCATCTCCGCCTTGCGGTCCAAGACCAGGCGCACGGCCCTCCTGGCGGGCACCATGGTGAGCGGCTCGTATGAGGCGTTCAGGGTAAGACAACTCAAACGGAACCTCGCGGGCGGAGTTGCTTGGCGGGCCACTCTAAAGATGCGCGTAAAGCGATTGCAGTGAGAAATTCACGGGTCGCCAAGGAGCGGCCGCTAGAGCATCTGTTGAGGGTCGCGGTCAAGGGAGACCCGGACCGACGAGGGGGTTGGGACGAATCCCTTGGAAATTGCCGCGAGGGACCGGCCGACGCTGGCGGCGGAACCTCGCAGCAGTAGGTGCCAGCGGTACTCGTCCTGAATCCGCTCGATCGGGGCGGGGGCGGGACCCAGCACTTCGGCGCCGCGGGCGACCGCCCGGGGAAGCCAGCGCGCCAGCCGAATCGCCTCCTCCATCGCGTGCTCGGCGCGCCCGGCGCGAAGCAAGACCCGCGCCAGACGCGTCCAAGGCGGAAAGACGGGGCTTTGCCTGCGCTCCAGCTCTTCGTCCGCGAAGCCCGCATAGTCGTGATTCAGGACGCGCGTCAAGACGTCATGATTCGGTAGACGGCTCTGGATCACGACTTCCCCCGGCGTCGCTCCGCGCCCTGCCCGGCCCGAGAGCTGGGATAGAAGCTGAAAGGTGCGCTCGCTGGAGCGGAAGTCGGGCAGATGCAGCCCCATATCCGCGTAGATCACCGCCGCGAGCGTGACGCGGTGGAAGTCCAGCCCCTTCGCGATCATCTGGGTGCCTAGGAGGATATCCACCTCTCCCGCGCCCACCCGAGCAAGAATCTCCTGGTGAGACCAGCGGCTGCGGGTCGTATCCTGGTCCATGCGCGCGATCCGGGCGTCGGGAAAGCGTTCCAGGAGCACCCGCTCCAACTGCTGCGTTCCCACGCCCCGGAAGCGCACGGCGGCGGAGCCGCAGCTGGAGCAGCTGGACGGGACCGGGCAGGATCCTCCGCAGTGGTGACAGACCATCCGCCCCTCGGTTCGGTGGTACGTCATTGTCACGGAACAGCGGCTGCATTGGAGCGTGTCGCCGCAGTCCTCGCAAAGAGAAAATCCCGCGTATCCGCGCCGGTTGAGAAGGAGCAGCGTCTGCTCATCGCGTTCAAGCCGATCTTCAATGGCGCGCTGAAGCCGGCGCGACAGGATCCATTGATGCCGGGGGCCTTGGGATTCCGAGGATCGCGCGCGACCCGCGGCGGGCGCTGCCTTGTTTTCGCGTCCCAGATCCACGATCTCGATCCGCGGCATCGCCGCGCGCCCCACGCGCTTTGGGAGCGAGAGGAGCGCGTACTTTCCCCGCTTCGCGTTGGCCCAGCTCTCCAGGGACGGCGTCGCGGAGCCGAGGATACACGGGATCTTGAGCATTGAGGCCCGCACCACCGCAAGATCGCGGGCGTTGTAGCGAGGCGCGGGCGAGTATTGCTTATACGTTGACTCGTGCTCTTCGTCCACGATGATGGCGGCCGGGCGCGCGAGGGGCGCGAAGATCGCCGAGCGGGGGCCGATGACGATCTTCTTCTCCCCGCTTCGGATCAGTCGCCACGCCTCAAGACGCTCCGCGCCGGAGAGTTTGGAGTGCAGCACCGCGACCTGATCGCCGAATGCGCGTCGGAAGCGGCCCACGGTCTGCGGCGTGAGCGCGATCTCGGGAACAAGGATGATCGCGCCCCTCTTCCCAGCGTCGATCCGCTTCAAGAGCTCAATATAGACGAGGGTCTTTCCCGACCCGGTGACGCCGTGAAGCAGCAGCGTGCCGCCCGAGCCCCTTGCGGCCCTCTCCATCGCCCGAATGCACCTTTGCTGGTCGGACGTGGGCGTCCAGTCGGGCCCGTCGTCCTCGATCCCCCGGTAGGGATCGGCGCCGCCTTCCCCCCGCCGGACCTCGATCAGGCCCTTTTTCGCGAGCGCGTGGACGACGGCCCTGGAGTAGCCGCGCTTGGCGAGCGCGGCGACCGACTCCTCGCCTCCCGCCAGAAGCCGCTCGTAAAGCGCCTTCTGTTTTGGTGCCCGGCCAAGGCGCTGGGCGAGCTCGGCCAACGTCCCCGGCGGCGCAGCGGCTCTGGCGAAGAGCACCACCCTCCGCGCCTTAGCCGCGCCTGCGCCGAAGAGGGTCTTGGGGAGCATTGCGCGGAGCGCGATGCCTAGGGGAACGGTGTAGTACTCCCCGATCCACCGCGCGAGCTCGAGGAGTTCCTCCGGAAGATCGGGCTCGGCTTCCAGCACCTTGCGAATCGCCAGGATCTTGACGCCCTTGGGCGGAGTCCCGGGCCCCGCAACCCAGCCCACAAGCTTCTGGCCGGCGAAGGGCACGGCCACTCTGGCGCCGGGCGCGGGCGCCTTGCCTCGCACCCGGTAGCAGTAGGTGTCGGGCCCGCTCGTCGCGAATACCGGCACCGCCACTTGGACGTATACGGGGGGCGAGTCTTTCCGCCCGGCGGCCCCCTCGAGTTCAGGGAAGAAGGAGGAAGACCTCCCGCTGGGGCTCGTCAACCGTTACTTCCGGACCCCGGGGTCCCATAAAGACGTTGATTTCGGTGCGCAGCCCGACTTCGTCGGGAATGTAAATCCCGGGTTCAATCGAAAAACCGACCCCGGGGAGGAGTTCTCGCGTGTCGCGGGACTCCATGTTGTCCAAGTTCGGTCCCCTGCCATGAATGTCCCGGTCGATGGAGTGCCCGGTGCGGTGTATGAAATAGCGACCGTATCCGGCCTCCTCGATCACGCCTCGGGCGACATCGTCGACCTCGAAGCCGCGAATCGGGGCGCCCTTTGCCCAGCGGTCCGAAAGGAAGGTTGCGGCGGCGTCCCTAGACTTCCGAATTGTGCGCCACAGCGTGCGCAGACGAGGCGGAAGTCGCGCGCCGAGATACCCCATCCAGGTCTGGTCCGCAGGGGCGGAGCCGTCTCGCGTCGCGCCCCAGAGGTCGATGAGGAGCAAGTCGCCGGGTCTGATCCGGGCTCCCGTATTCCCGGGGTCGTAGTGCGGATCCGCCGCGTTTGGTCCGATGGCGACAATACAGTCTGCTTGGTGCGGCGCTCCCCGGTCCGCGAGCTGGGAGCGAATCCACTCCGCAAGCTCTCCTTCGCGCGTCTCGCCGCCCTCGCGCGTCCTGCTCGCAACCCGATCAAAGGCATCCCGAGCGAGATCCTTGACGATCGCGGATGCTCTGGCGTGATTGGCCCTGGACTTTCGGCTCCACGTCGCGTAAAAGGCGCTGACCAGATCGCCGGAGCTTCGAAGGTCGCCGCCCAGCTCGCCGATAAGCTGCTGGATGCCCCCCGGGAGTAGGTCGAGGTAGGGCACGTCCGAACGATCCGAGACCTCGGCTGCAAGGGGTCCAAGACCGGAGATGAGCTCTCGTATTCCCGCCTCCATCCCTCCCCGCGTGGAGTAGAGCGTTCGCTCCCATGGCAGGTGCGCCCAAGAGGACGACTCGATCGCCGAGATCAAGAGCTTCGGGTCCCCTTGGGCAGGGATGAGCGCAAAGCCCCGCCTCGTGGTCCACTCGAGGCCAAGGAGCGACTGCGCGATTGGGTTTCGGTCTTTGAAGTCGTAGAGGAGCCAGCCGTCCAGTCCGCGCTCTCGCAGGGCTTTACGTACTCGGCGAGCACCGTCCCGCCCGCCCAAGAGCGCGCCGTCCACGCGACCTTTCCGTCCCATCGCTACCCCGCCTCCGACTGCTCCAGCCGCTTAAGCGCCCGGCTGATGCGCCGCTCCTCCTCGGGCGTCACCCGCGGCGGGGGCGCGCCGCTGGACCTTCGCCCGCGACTCAGGAAGAACACCACGAGCCCCGCGCCCAGGAGCAGCGCAAGCGGCGGAGCAATCCAGGCCACAAGTCCCGGTCCGCTTCGCTTGGGGTAGGCGCGGTATTCCTCGCCCAGCTGCGCGACGACGCCCTCAAGCAGCGCGCCTGCGTCCGCGCCCTGAAGCGCGGTTGCGTGGATTGAGTCGCGGAGCGCGCGCGCCTCTGGCGTCGGGCAAACCTCCAGCATCAACCCCGGGCAGTAGGGGGACCGGAGCTTTGAAATCGCCTCTTCGGCCTCCAAGCGGGCTTTAGTCCGGGCGGAGTCGCCTTCTTGGACGGGCGCTGCGAAAGAGGACGCGGCTTCCGCAGGCTCGGCGGAAGGACCTCCCCAAGGAAGGACTGACGCCAAGAGAAGCCAGAGAGGATACGGACGCGGGCGAAGGCGGAGGGCCAAGATTGACGGGTCCCGACTCTGTATTCGGAGAATGCGGCGGCTTGGACGCCAAGCCGCCCAAGTAGATTAAAGGTACACTACTCCAGCGACGCCACTGGGCGCTGCGCATCGCCGCGGGGACCTTTGGGCCGCCTGCGCGCGGCGATTGATGTCGCGTCGACGACGGCTTTTCGCCACCTGACAGATGTCGCCGTTCGCACAGCAGATTGCAGACAAGGCAGTCGCAGTCGCGGGCGCGCCCCCGCTGCGGGCCCTGTTTGCGCTTTCCGTCGTTGGGTGCGCCGCGCCGGGCAGCGCGCCCGTCCAGCCCTTGTCCGCGGCTTCGGAATGCTACGACCGCGAGCGCGGGGCCCAAAACGCAATCGTCGACGCGCATCTGCATCCGCGTCCCTTTGGGGGCGAGGCCGTGCCCTTCGACGAGCTCATGGGGTACCTGCGCCGGGCAGGCGTCCGCCACGCCCTCCTCTACGGGATCGGGCAGATGCTCCCGACCGGCTCGGAATGCGCCTACTACCTGGACTGTCCAGGCACGCCGGTGATGCCCACGCTGAAGAACGACTTCGCCAATGCGCTCAGCGTCTTGGAGTCCGCGCCCAGCGACATCCAGCTGACGCTGTCGATGACCTTCCCGGATCTGTCGCGTCCCGAAGAGGTGCTTCAGGGGATGGATATCCTGGACAAGGAGTTTCCGGGGATGTTTCGATGGATGGGCGAGGTCAACCTCGTCAAACAAGCGCTCTGGGCGAATGGCCGGACCCCGACGCCCGCATCCGCCCTGGGAGCGTGGGGTCCCTTCATGAAGCGGCTGAGGGAGCGGGACATCCCGATCGCGATCCACTCCGATTTGGGGAGCGACCGGGAGCCGCTCCGCTTTTTGCCGCTGATGGAGGAAGCGCTTGATCTCTACCCGGACAACGTGATCGTCTGGATGCACATGGGGCTGTCGAAGGAGCTCGCGACGATGGACTCGGGCGAGCACATTAGGACGATGGAGCGCGTCTTGGAGCGGTATCCGAGGCTATTTCTGGATATCTCCTGGCGGGTTCTTCACGACAACTACTTTTCCCGCTCCGCGGCCGACCGCGCGGCGTACGCGGAATTCCTGAACAATTGGAGCGAGCGCATACTCCCGGGGACGGACTTCTTGGCTTCGGCGAACAAGACTTCGGAGGTCTATCTCGAAGAGCTGGCACTCACGAGCTCCATCTTGGGCGAGCTGGACGACGCGGCCTTTCGGAGAATCGCCCTGGGCGGCAATTACTTTCGGCTGCTGGGGCTGGACCAAGAGCCGGCCCCGATCTGCTCAAGCGGGTAGGCCGGCCAAGGCGCGGACGACCTGCGCGGAGCCTTCGCCCAGCCGCGCGGGATTGTAGCCGCCTTCCAGCAGGACGACGAGTCCCCGTCCACCGCCCCCGCCGCAGCTCCGTCGCTGTCTCCCGTGTCAGGGCGTGGAGATCCTCCGACTCCAGCAGCTGACCTACCAAGGGGTCGTCGCGCAAGACACCGAAGCCGCAAGAAACGAGGGCGATCTGAGGAGCGTCCAGACCGACTTCGGCGTCGAGGTTTGGCGCTGGCCCGGGTCTTCGGCGCCGGCTATTTCGCTGACCGGTCGGAGCTGCCGGGAGTTCCGGGCATCGAGTCGAAGGACTTTCGAACAGTCCGAAGGTCGAGGCCCGGGCGGCGAAGCCGCAAGGCCTTGCGGTCGGCCCTGTCCGGGTTGCCGGCTATGCGTCGGAGGCCGGAGGTTCGCCTCCCCCTGTCAGCGTCTGTTGATGTTGGTGCCGGCTCAAGCTCGAGGCCTGCGGAAACGGCGGGAAGGAAGCCCCCGCCGCTCATGGCCTCGGGAATCTGCCAATGCCGGTTCTTGTACCGCACGGTGAAGTCCCTCGCGACGACGCGCTCGGCCTTTTCGGCGAACAAGGCATCGAGATCGGCCTCCTCCGGCAGCGGCCGATGCGCGTCGACGGGCTCCCCCGGCTCCTTCGCGAAGCGCTCGTTCCACAAGGGCATCCACGTCCGCTCCAAGTACCGGTTCGCCTCCTCGATCGTCGATATCCCCGCGACGCGCATCTCCTTTACCAGCCGGTCCTGCGCCGTCCCGAAGCTGCGCTCGACCCTGCCCTTGGCCTGCGGGGATCCCGCAAGGATCATCTCGACGCCCAGCTCCGCCAGCGCCCGCGAGATGATCGACTCCGTCCGGGGCTTGCCCTTCGACCGCTTCTGCCCGAAGTGCCCGGCCCTGTCCGTGTACACCGCCAAGGGACGACCGTGCGCCCTCAGGTAGTCGATGATCGCGCGGCGATTCTCCGCGCCGTCGTCCTTTCGCACGAACCTCGCCGCCATCAGCCGGTTCGTCGCGTCGTCGTGAATCGAGATCAGCACGAGCTCGCCCGGATACCGGTCCTCGAGCCATCGGTGCACCGAACTGTCCCACTGCGCCAGCTCGCCCAGCGCAAGACGCCGGTGACGCCGACTGCGATGCTTCGCCCGCTTGCGCCGGCGCTCCCACAAGCCTGCCTCCATCAGCCAGCCCCGCACCGCTCGACCCCCGCTCTTCTACCCGTCTCCCGCTCGAGATGCTCCGCGAGCAGCGTCGGCCCGAAGTCCTCGCGCAGCGGATCGCGCGCCATATCGAGCGCCTTCTCCCGCAAGGACCGCGGCAGCGCCCGGTTCGACGGCCTGCCGCGCAGCCCGTGCACCGCCGCTGCGTCGCCCTCGAGCCTGAACTTCGCCAGCAGACGTCGGAAATGACGCGCCGTCACCCCCAGACGCCTCGCCGCCTCCGCCGACGAAAGCGCCCCCTCGCCCGCCTGCCTCAACAGATACAGACGGTCTCGCTCCTTCAACGTCAGCTCCATGCGCTCCTCCCCCTTTCGAGTCCCCGCAGACGACCGAAGATCGCCCGAAAGAGGTAGGGTAGGGGACTGGCGCGCCAGCTTTAGGGTCCGGTGGATATGCCGTCGCTTTCGCTCCGGGCCTCAGTCCGGCTCCCAGGACCGCGTTTCCAGTCCCCTCCCATCAAACCGGACGTGCGGTTTTCCCGCATCCGGCTTTCGGACGAGATCACGCCTTCGCATTCGGAAGCCCCATGTTTCGCCGCGTCAGGTGAAATAGACCGTACTCGGTCTTCAGTTGTGCATTCGAGAAACGCGCGTATTCCCCGGTCTTCACCTTGTGCTTTGCACAGAGCTGCCGGCGCAGCCGCCTGGTCGTGTGCTCGTTGACCGCGCGATACGCAGGGCTGACTTGCCCGAGGCTGAAGTAGCTCGCCCATCCGTAGACCACACGGTTGATCCGCTCCACCACCACCTCCGCCGGAAGTCCGGCGTAACGCTTCGCCGTCAAGTCGCTGACCTTGCGGCAGACGCCCTGGACGCTCGCCTTGCACGGTCGAGTCCCGATGTACCAGCCCCGCCCGCTCCGTCGATAGTTGCGCCCAATGCGGTATCCCAAGTACTCGAACTCTTCCTCAGGACACCGCAGGCATCGAGTCTTCCGGTCGTTGATCGGCAGCTTCAGAACCCGCATGAGTCGCTCGACCACCGCCAGCGTCTTCGCCGCCGGCGCCTCGCTCATCACGCACAGGTCGTCCGCGTAGTTCACAACCTCCGCCCGGAATCGCCGGGCATAGCCCAGCGTCTTCCAACCCAGCACGAAACGCCGCATGTACAGGTTGCTGGCCAAGGGCGAGAACGGCGACCCCTGCGGAGTCCCCTTCCTCTCCCGACGCGCCCGGCTCGAACGGCGCACGCCGCCCTTCCCGTCGTCCTCCTCCACCGGCATCTCCAGCCACGCCTTCAAGAGCTTCAGCATCCGCCCGTCGCTGATGCGCCGGGCAAAACACTTCATCAGCTCGGCGTGCGGAATCTCGCCGAAGTAGTTGGCCAAATCGCAATCGACCACCTCGCGACGCCCCCTGTACAACAGCCGATGGATCCGCCGGATCGCATCGTGCGCGCTCCGCCCCGGCCTATAGGCGTACTGCTCCGGCTGCAAATCGGCTTCGACAATCGGCATCAGCACCAGCAACGCCGACGTCTGAGCTGCCCGGTCCCTGATGCAGGGAATGCCCAACGGCCGATACTTCCCGGGCTGCTTCTTCGGGATCAGCACCCGTCGCACCGCTCGAGGCGCATACGTCCCTTCCTTCAACTCTCGCGCCAGCTCCCCGAGCCACCGCTTCACGCCGCCCGCCTCGATATCCGCAAACGTCTCCCCGTCCACCCCGGCAGATCCGCCATTGCGACGCACCCGCCTCCAGGCTTCCGCAAGAAAATCCTCGCGCCATATCTTGTCGATGAGCGTGTAAAACCTCGCCTCGGGTTCCTCCTTGGCTTTCGCGTGCAGCACGGTCTGGAGTCTCCGAACCTTTTCCGTCCCTGGTAGGCTCTCGCCAGCAGCCACGTCCCTTCCTCCTTTCCGTACAACTCTCGAACCAGGGCCCCTTCCCTCGACCGGCATTGCCCGGCGTCCTCAGTACTACGGGCCCATCCGCCGCCCTGCCGGCCCAGCCTGCCCCTAGCGGGGTTCCGGTTGGCACGCGCGCCACCGACAGGGCTTCCCGCGTTGCTCCCGCTTCCCTCTTCCATGCGTGCCGCCGCCACTACCCCGGCGGAGGCGGTCGGCGCTCCCGTCGTTCCCTTCCCGACCGCTGGCAGCCTTCCCCGTAATGTCGGCGGGTCGGCCTCCGCGACCTAGCATTTTCGAGGCCTGCTCGACGTTCACTCGAGTTGCGGCCCGCATGTTCGCTGAACCGCCTTAAGCGGCCCTTGCCGAAGTGCTTCAGGCCATTTCGTTACCTCCATAACCCGCTTCGGCTGCTACCGGCTGGAACGACCCTTGCCGGGCGGGATTCGCACCCGCTGTGAAGCAGCGCCTTTCCGCGGCACACGACATTTCTACTTGGCTAAGGGAGGACATTTCTACTTTGGCACGACAAGCGCGCAGCTCGGCGAGACTTGCGCGGACCGAGTTGCGTAGGTAACGTCCTTCATATGCCTTGGCACACGAGAAGGGACGACTCGGAACCGGATCCCGTGCGCCGACGGATACTCAGGTTGCTGGTGGAATGCGGCTCGAGCCTGCGGGTGGCGTCAAGGATGACATTATGAGAATCAGAAGCGTACGCTTGAAGAATTACAAACGATTTACTGATTTCTCGATCACTAATCTACCTGCAACGGCGCGGCTTGTAGTTCTCGTTGGACCGAACGGCTCTGGAAAGTCATCCGTTTTTGATTCATTTCTCCTGAAAGCCAATTCAAAAGTCAACAACTATAAGCTCTCGGGAATATGGGAACAGTATTATGAAAAAATCGAGCAGGCGGCGCAAAGTACCTACGACATCGCAAATGGAGTCGAAATTGATTTTCATGACATCGAAAATGTTGATTTCAGGAGTGCATTTCAAGTGCGATCAGCATATCGGAACGAAGCAGATATGCATATTCAATCATTGAAAATCCAAAGCAATAGAGGTCCGCAATTTTCTCGGATTATCGATCAAGACGAAGCGGTTTCAAGAAACTACAGCCAATTAGCAAACAAGATACTCCATGATGTTTCTCACAGTGCCAATGATAATACATTGATGCGAGATTATCGGAAACATATCCTTGGCGACCTGCAGGAGGCGATGCGCAATTTGTTCGTCGATCCAGAGCTCATCCTACAGGATTTCGGTGGAATGAAGTCGGGATCCTTTCGGTTTTCCAAGGGATCCGTCAGTGATTTTCACTACAAGAACTTATCGGGTGGCGAGAAAGCGGCATTCGATGTGCTTCTTGATGTGTTCATGAGGCGTAGCGACAGTAGAGATGCCATCTACTGCATTGATGAACCAGAGTTACACATTGCGACAAATCTTCAAGGATCCTTGATAGCCATGATTTTGAAACTGATTCCTGAGACCGCACAGTTGTGGATTGCCACGCATTCGATTGGAATCGTTAGACAAGCGTACAAGATACAACAGAATGATCCTAGTCGCGTAGCGTTTCTAGATTTTTCAAATAGAGATTTCGATAGCCGTATTTCCATGTCACCAAGCGTTCCGAACAGACAATTTTGGCGAAACACGTATAAGGTAACATTGGATGACATGGCATCTCTTGTTGCTCCGGAGCGGATTGTTATTTGCGAAGGAGATCAAGAGAAACTCGATAGAGGATTCGACGCAAAGTGCTACAACAAGCTCTTTGCAGATGAATCGCCCGATGTTCTATTTATTTCACGCGGCAGTTCGAGCCAGGTTAAATCCAAGGATCTGGTGGAGATTTTGGGAATTGTCGCAGAAGGCGTCGAGGTTCTTCGGCTAGTAGATAGAGACGAAATGAGAGACACGAAGAGAATGCGCCATATTGCTAGTGGCGTTCGTGTATTGAGGCGACGCGAATTAGAAGAATATCTTTACGATGAAAACGTCCTGCGGACTCTTGTCGAATCGCGCATATGCGACAAGAAGACGGTGGAGGAGATTTTGGAGAAACGGATGCAACTTTTGGATAATAGTGAATCACAGAATATCAAACGTGTTTCCTCGGCGTTGATTGATTTCATTTGTACCAAAATCAATATTGATCGGAGTAGGAATGATAGAGAATTTGCACTTGATTGTCTTGTGCCTGCTCTCAGCGAGACACCGTGCGTATTAGGTGAGCTCCGGGAAGATATATTTGGGTCGCGATGATAATGATATAAGCCAGCGAATTTGCTGGACCGGCTGTTGCATCGCAGTCACATGATCGACATTCGGGGCAACTTGGACAGGTTGCGGCGCCACAAGGAGATCTTGAGGGCCATCCATCCGTCGGCGGCAGTAGCGCGGGACGCTCGGGAAGACGCACACACTGACGCACAGAGAGGATGCGGTGGGTCATGACCAACGTTGGAACGAAGCAGGCAGGGCCTGGGTCGGAGAGACGGCGCGCTCGAGAGTCGGGTGCGGAGAGCGTTGCGGCGGGGAGTTGTCCGGTTCGTGACCGCCTTGGGCCGGTCGGTGGCGGGAGCTCTTTGTCCGCTGATCAAGAGGATTCCTGCCTGGGAAGGTCGGAGCCTGAGTAGGGTCGAACGAACGTTTTGGAGCTACAAGGCCGTCGATCTCAAGGTGCGTTTAGTCCACCACCGCCTGGAGGGTCGAGTTCGGGCCCATTGCCTTTCCGTGAGTGCTCGAGGCCACCAATCTCTTCCGTTGCCCGGGCGAAGTGTCCGCTGGCGAAGCTGGGGTATTCGAGGGACGGCAAGCGCGGCAAGCCGCAGATCGTCTTCGCGCTGCTGTGCGATGCGGAGGGAAGGCCGATCGCCGTCGAGGTCTTCGAGGGCAACACGGCCGATCCGGGCGTGCTGGGGTCGCAGCTCGAGACGCTGCGCGAGCGCTTCTCGCTTAAGCGCGTCGTATTGGTGGGCGACAGGGGTCTGCTGACCAGCGCGCGCATCAGGGAGGAGGTCGAGCCCGCCGGCATCGAGTGGATCACGGCGCTTAGGGCGCCGGCGATTCGCAAGCTGGCCGAGGGCGGCGACCTTCAGCTGTCGCTCTTCGACGAGCGGGACATGGCGGAGATCTCGTCGCCCGAGCTCTTCCCGGGAGAGCGGCTGATCGTGTGCAGGAATCCGCTGCTCGCCGAGAAGCGGGCGCTTCGCAAGTACAAGGTCGGGAAGCACTTCGACATCGAGTATGCGGACGACTCCTTCAGCTGGTCGCGCAACGAGGGGCGCGTCGCCCGCGAGGCGGCGCTGGACGGCATCTACGTGATCCGCACCAGCGTGTCGACCGAAGAGCTGTCGCCCGAGGGCGCCGTCAGCTCCTACAAGAGCCTCTCGCGCGTCGAGCGCGCCTTCCGGTCCTTCAAAACGGTGGACCTCAAGATCAGGCCCGTGCACCACCGGCTCGAGGACCGCGTGAGGGCGCGCGTGCTGCTATGCATGCTCGCCTACTACGTCGAATGGCACCTGCGGAAGCTGCTCGCGCCGCTGCTCTTCGACGACGAGGAGAACGGCGCGCCCCGGAGCTCGCCCGTCGCGCCGGCCCGACGCTCGAAGTCGGCGCTCGAAAAAGCGGGAAGAAAACGCACCCGGAGCGGCTTCCCCGCGCAAAGCTACCAGAGCCTGCTGCGCGAACTCGCCACACTGCAGCGCGGGCGCCTCCGCGTCGTCGACAACAAAACCATCAAAGCCAACGTCGCCTTCCTGCCCACGCCGCTGCAAGCCGAGGCCTACCGCCTGGTCGGCGTCAGGCCCTCGAACCGTACCCAGTAGAAAACGTACCCAGCAGCGCACACCTCTGAATTCGCGTCTGCGTCAAGCCCACACTGGAGATTCGACCAATTCCCGCCGTCAAACTTCGGCCTAGTTGACTTTATACGATTCCTTACCGTGATGTGCACCGTTCACACTGCGTCCCTGGGCGGCAATTACTTTCGGCTGCTGGGGCTGGACCAAGAGTCGGCCCCGATCTGCTCAGGCGGGTAGGCTGGCCAAGGCGCGGACGACCTGCGCTGAGCCCTCGCCCAGCCGCGCGGGGTCGTAGCCGCCTTCCAGCAGGACCACGAGCCCCCGTCCGCCAGCTCGCCCGAGCTCGTCCGCCACCTCCCGGGTCAGGGCGTGGAGATCCTCCGGCTCCAGCAGTTGGCCTCCCAGGGGATCGCCGCGCAAGACATCGAAGCCGCACGAAATGAGGACGATCTGCGGACGAAAGTCGCTCGTGGCTTGGTGGAGAGCCTCGCTGAAGCACTCCAAATAACGCTCCCTGGGCGTTCCCGCCGGAAGAGGTACGTTGAGCGTCGCGCCCAAGCCTCTGCCCCTTCCGCGCTCGGACGCGGCGCCCGTGCCGGGGTAGTGCGGACTCTGATGGAGAGAGAGGAAAAATACCGAGTCGTCCTCGTAGAAGATCTCTTGTGTCCCGTTTCCGTGATGCACGTCCCAGTCCACGATCAGGACGCGCTTGGCTCCTCCCGAGGACCGAAGCCAGCGCGCCGCCGCGGCAACGTGATTGAAGAGGCAGAAGCCCATCGCTTGGCTTTGGGTCGCATGATGCCCGGGAGGCCTGGTCGCGGCGAATGCGGCGTCCAGCTCCCCGTCCCACACGAGCCTCGCGGCTTCCAGCGCGGCGCCGGAGCTTCCGATGGCGGCGTCGAAGGAGCGCGCGGAGACGTAGGTGTTCTCGGCCAGCGCGACCGGACGGCCGAGGTCCCGGGCGCGCTGGGTCTGCTCCTTCACTTGCCGGATGAGACCTTCCTCGTGGACCAAGAGAAGGTCTTCGACGCGGGCCGGCCGGGCTTCGATCTGCCTGACCCGGGGGCCGAGAGTCTCCGCGTCGGCCCTGAGCGCCCGGGTCAGCTCTCGAAGTCTCCCCTGATGCTCTGGATGACCCCAGCCGGTGTCGTGGAGCGCCGCCGCGGGGTGCATCAGGATACCGACCGGCTTCGGGTCGGAAGAGAGGCTCACCGCGCGCCGGAGGATCTTCGCGGCCCCCGAGCCAAGCGCTCCTGCAAGCTCATCACCTCCGGCTCGCGCGTACGCATGGCGGTGAGGGCGTCCACCGCCGCGCTCGTGGCCGACATTGTCGTGAGGTAGGGGACGCCGTAGGCGATCGCCGCCCGTCTCATCGCATAGTCGTCGTACTGGGACTTCTTTCCCAGCGGCGTGTTGATGAGCAGCCCCGCCTCGCCGCTCACGATCCGGTCCACGATGTCCGGGCGTCCCTCGCCCACTTTGAAGATCCGAGAACAGGAAATTCCCAGCTCCGCAAGGTGCCTTTGCGTGCCGCGCGTGGCGAGAATCTCAAAACCCAAGTCGGAGAGCCTGCGCACAAGCGGCGTCACCGTCGCCTTGTCGTCGTCGTTGACGGTGACGATCACGACCTGGGCGTCCTCCTTGCGCGGAAGGCGGTTTCCCGCCGAGACCTGAGCCTTTGCGAAGGCCATGCCAAAGGAGTCGTCGATGCCCATCGCTTCGCCGGTGGAGCGCATCTCGGGTCCCAAGAGCGTGTCTACGTCGAATCTCGAGAAGGGAAAGACCGCCTCCTTCACCGCGACGCCGGAAGCCCTGGGCTCTTCAAGGCCGATCTCTCGAAGCTTCTCGCCCATCGCCAGCCTCGCGGCGATGCGGGCCAGCGCAACGCCGGTCGCCTTGCCCACGAAGGGCACCGTGCGAGACGCCCGGGGATTGACCTCGAGCACGTACACGACGCCGTCCTTGATCGCGTACTGCGCGTTAAGCAGACCGACGACGCCAAGCTCCAGCGCGAAGCGGCGGGTCAGCTCTCGCATCTCCTCTATTTCCTTGGGGTTCAGCAGGTAGGGCGGGAGAACGCAGGCGGAGTCGCCGGAGTGTACGCCCGCATCCTCAATGTGCTGCATGATCCCGCCGATCACCACGTCCTCGCCGTCCGCGAGCGCGTCGACATCGGCCTCAATCGCGTCCTCCAGGAAGCGATCGAGGAGGACGGGATGATCGGGGGAGACGAGCACGGCCCGCTCAAAGAAGCTCTTGAGCGAGCTCCGATCGTACACGATCTCCATCGCGCGGCCCCCAAGGACGTAGGAGGGACGCACGAGAAGCGGAAATCCGATCCGATCAGCGATCCGGAGCGCTTCTTTCAGGTTCCGCGCGGTGCCGTTTTCGGGGACTCTGGCGCCGACGCTCCTGCAGACGGCCTCGAAGCGCTCCCGGTCCTCGGCGCGATCGATCGCATCCACCGGCGTGCCCAAAATTCGAACGCCAAGCTCTTCCAAGGGACCCGCGAGGGTGAGCGGAGTCTGGCCTCCCAGCTGCGCGATGACGCCCAGCGGCGCCTCGCGCGCGCAGATCTCAGCCACGTCCTCCACGGTGAGCGACTCGAAGTAGAGGCGATCGCTCACGTCGAAGTCCGTCGACACCGTCTCCGGATTCGAGTTGATCATGATCGCCTCCACGCCCATCTCCCGAAGCGCGAGCACCGCTTGGACGCAGCAATAGTCGAACTCGATTCCCTGTCCGATCCGGTTGGGGCCGCTCCCCAAGATCACGACCTTCGGTCGGGACGAGGACTCCGACTCGTCCTCGCTCTCGTATGAGGAGTAGAAGTAGGGCGTCTTGGCGGGAAATTCGCCCGCGCAGGTGTCTACGGCATTGTAGACCGGACGCAGTCCGAACTGATGCCTTCGTCGCCGAACGTCCTCTTCGCGCTCTCCCCTGAGCAGCGCCAGCTGCGCGTCGGAGAAGCCGTCCCGTTTCATTCGCAGGAGTTCCCGAGCGCCCGGGTCGTCCAACTCCCGATACCAAGCTTCCCGCTCCACGATCTGAAGGAGCTGGTCCAGAAACCAAGGATCAATCCCCGTTGCCCGAGCGAGGCGGTCGACGGAGATGCCCGCTTCCAGAGCCCGCTTCAGCTGGTACTTGCGCAGCGTCGTCGGCCTGCGCAGGGCGGCAAGCAGATCCCCGGGATCTTCCGAGGTCAGACCGTCGGCGCGAAGGCTCTTTCCCTTGACCCACCCGGGGCGTCCAACCTCGAGGCCGCGCAGCCCCTTCTGCCACGCGGCCCTGAAGTTGCGGCCAATGGCCATCGTCTCGCCCACCGCCTTCATCTGGACGCCCAGCGTGTCGTCCGCGTCCGCGAACTTCTCGAAGGCGAAGCGCGGAGTCTTCACGACCACGTAGTCCAAAGCGGGCTCGAAGGACGCGGGCGTCGTTTGAGTGATGTCGTTTGGCAGCTCGTCCAAGCGATACCCCACCGCCAGCCTCGCGCCCACGCGCGCAATGGGAAAGCCGGTGGCCTTCGACGCGAGCGCCGAGGAGCGCGAGACCCTCGGATTCATCTCCACCACGAGCATCTCGCCCGTCTCGGGATGCACCGCAAACTGAATGTTGCAGCCACCCGCCTCCACGCCGATCTCGCGGATGATCGCGATCGCGGCGTCGCGCATCTCCTGATATTCGACATCGCTCAGCGTCTGTGCGGGCGCGACCGTGATAGAGTCGCCGGTGTGTACGCCCATCGGATCGAAGTTCTCGATTGAGCAGACAATAATGACGTTGTCCGCGCCGTCCCGAACGACCTCCAGCTCGAACTCCTTCCAGCCGATGACGCTCCGGTCGATCAGCACCTCGCCAATGCGGCTCGCGTCTAGGCCCCGGCGCACCTGAGCCTCGAACTCGGCAAGGTTGTAGGCGGTGCCGGCTCCGGTGCCGCCCAGAGTGAAGGAGGGGCGAATGATCGCCGGATAGCCGGTATCGCGCACAATTTCGCGGGCTTCCTCCACGGAGCGCGCGAAGCCGCCGTGGGGGAGCTTTAGGCCGATCCGATGCATCGCGAGCGAGAATTGCTCCCGGTCCTCCGCCATCCGGATCGACGTTGCGTTCGCGCCGATCATCTCGACGCCGAGCTCCTTCAGCGCGCCCGAAGCGTCCAGATCCATTGCGATGTTGAGCGCGGTCTGACCGCCCATCGTGGGGAGAATGGCGTCGGGCCGCTCCCGCTCGATGACCCTTGCCGTCCACTCCGTCGTCAGAGGCTCGACGTAGGTGCGGTCGGCCAGCTCGGGGTCGGTCATGATCGTCGCCGGGTTGGAGTTGATCAACACCACCCGGTAGCCGTCCTCCCGAAGGGCTCGGACCGCCTGCGTGCCGGAGTAGTCGAACTCGCACGCCTGCCCGATGACGATCGGACCGGAACCCAGGATCAGGATGGACTCTATGTCCGTCCTTTTCGGCAAGTTACGTGTCGGCTTTCCGGGACTCGTTCCGTATGGCGAAGACGACGACCGTCAAGAACCCGCCCCAAACGAACGAACCGATGGCGACCATGACGGAGATGGCGGGGACGCTCATTTGCGGTGGGAATCTCGAATCTTTTTTTCGCGACTGGGTCAATCAAGCGATGACTCAAATTGGCCATTGCTCATGCGATTCGCAAGTTCAAGTCGTGTCCAACGGGGAATGATGCGCAGATGCGCTCGAAGTCCGGGCGCAGCGATCATGGAGAATGGTCCTGTCGCCCGCTTGAACGAATCCGTGCGCTCGTGCAGATCCGGGAGCTCATCGAGAGCACGGCTGCTGCGTACACCGTGCCCTCGCAGGACCGCGCCGAAGCCTCTACCGCTTCGTTGTCGAGACCCTGATCGATCTCATGCCTCTCCAGGCACGCATCAAGAAGGTGACCGGCTTCTCCCGGGCCCGATTCACTCGCCTCGTGGCGCAGCACCACCGGACCGGACGCATTCGCGGCCGGCGCGGGGTGCCGCCCGCCAACTCCTTCAAGCGGTGCTACTGCGCATTCCGATGAAAATGAACACCAATTCCGACGAAAGTGAACACCGATTCCGACGAAAATGAACACCTTGGGCGGGCGGAGGTCTGCGGGGGTGCTGGGGTGATGGGTTGGCTTGGGAATTTTAGGTGGTTGGGCGGGGTTTGGTCGAGTCGTAGAGGCGGCGCATGGAGCCGCCTTCGAGGCGGATGCGGTGGGCGTTGTTGAGGAGTCGGTCGAGGATGGCGTCGCCGAGGGTTTGGTCGCCGATGGCTTCGTGCCAGTGTTCGACGGGGACTTGGGAGGCGAGGATGGTGCCTTGGCGGGCGTAGCGGTCGTCGAGGAGTTCCAGGAGGTCGAGGCGGCCTTGGTCGGAGATGGAGGCCAGGCCCCAGTCGTCGAGGATGAGCAGACGGACTTTCGCGAGTCGCTGGACGAGGCGGGGGTAGGAGCCGTCGGCGCGGGCGAGGGCGAGTTCGTCCATGAGGCGGGAGACGCGGTAGTAGCGGGTTGAGAGGCCGAGGCGGCAGGCTTGATGGCCGAGGGCGCAGGCGAGGTAGGACTTGCCGGATCCGGTCGGGCCGACGAGGAGGACGGACTGGCCGTCGCGGATCCACTGTCCGGAGGCGAGTCGGAGGAGGACGGAGCGGTCGAGGCCGCGTCTGGCTTTGAAGTCGATGTCTTCGACGGCGGCGTCGAGGTGGAGTTTGGCGGCGCCCTTGAGGCGGACGTATCTGCGCTGTTCGCGGGAGGTTTTTTCGCGTTCGAGGAGGAGGGCGAGGCGGTCTTCGAAGGAGAATTCGCGGATGTCGGGCATGGCGAGTTGTTCTTCGAGGGCTTGTGCCATGCCGGTCAGTCGGAGTTCGTGGAGCAGGTCGAGCGTGGGTTCTCTGAGCATTGGTCTGCGTTCTTCTTGGGTTTGAAGTATCTGCGCGTTTTTACTGGCGGACGTAGAAGCGTCTGGAGCGGGCGGCGGACTTCTCGCGCTTGCTTCCACGGAGGGAGCGAGCTGCCGATGTCGGCTGCGGAGCGCCTTCGAGCTTCGGTTAGGGAAGAGCGTCGGCGGCTGTCGACGTCGGAGGACGCTTTCGTGCCGGTCCCGCCGGGATTCGGTCAAGGATTGCGCGTGCTCGGCGTCAGTCTGACGCGACCGGAGCGGGATTCGGAGCTGATGTCGTCTTCCGCCCTGGTTCCGACCTTCGCGGCCCCTCCGGTCGGCTACTTCGGGGGCTCTTTTCCGCCGAATCGCGGCGATTTCCCGAGGGGTAAAGGTCGGGTCGACTCGAAAGCGGGCGTCTCCGTCGATCCCGGGGCGTTCGTTTTTCCGGGAATCGGCGAAATTTCTCGATATCCAGCGGAATTCTCCGGGACGCCGGATATTTCGCCTTTCGGGACCGAGCGGCGTCATTTCTTCGATCCGTTGCCAAGGCCGACGTAGTACTTCGGCCCGCGGACGTTGGCGTGGCGCCGATGTCGGCTTCGGAGCGCCTTCGAGCCTCGTTTCGGGAAGAGCATCGGCGGCTGTCGATGTCGGAGGACGCTTTCGTGCCGGTCCCGCCGGGATTCGGTCAAGGATTGCGCATGCTCGGCGTCAGTCTGACGCGACCGGAGCGGGATTCGGGGCTGATATCGCCTTCCGTCCTGGTCCCGACCTTCCGCGACCCTCCGGTCGGCTGCTTCGGGGGCTCTTTTCCGCCGAATCGCGGCGATTTCCCGAGGGGTAAAGGTCGGGTCGACTCGAAAGCGGGCGTCTCCGTCGATCCCGGAGCGTTCGTTTTTCCCGGAATCGGCGGAATTCCTCGATATCGTGCAAAATTCGCCGGGACGCCGGATATTTCGCCTTTCGGGACCGAGCGGCGTCATTTCTTCGATCCGTTGCGACTGTCGACGTAGTACTTCGGCCCGCGGACGTTCGCGTGGCGCCGCGGCAGCTTCGGCGCATGCCGCTCCTCGCCTTGCCTGTCGAGTCCCGTCGCGAGAATCGACTTTACGGAGCTGTAGCTGACCGCGCCGATGCTCAGCGCCCGGCGGCAGGCGGCGTCCACGCGCCCGGCGGAGTAGGAGCGCTCGAGCCGCATCAAGCCGAGACAGCCGCGGTATCCCTGCTCGGGATGCGGACGCTCCTCGAGCAGCTTCCGCACGAAGGCGGCGACATCCGGCCCGGCCCTTTCCGCCCATCGGACCAGACGCGACGGCGACCACTCGAGATGCGCGCGATGCGCCGCAGGCATGTGGTCCGGCACGGTCGCGCGTCCTCCCTTCTCGCGGCTGCGGGCATGCGCCGCCACGCGCCGATGCTTCTCGAAGACTTCGACCGTCGTCGCCGTCAGCCGGACCTCGACCTCGCGCCGAACCAGCGCATGGGGAACGCTGTAGAAGCTCTTGTCCACTTGGACGTGGTAATCCATGCTCACGCGCGCCTTGCGCCATTCCGCATACTCGAAGCGCAGCGACGGCAACGGCTTCAGCGCCGGCCGGTCCAACTCCTCGAACAAGACTCCGCCGACTGCCCTCGATCTTCTGAAAGGGCCGCTCGTTCAGCGCCGCGACGAGCGGAGCCATCGCCTCGCGGATCTCCGCCAGCGAAAAGAACTTGTGATTGCGCAGCGGCGCCAGGACCCAGCGCTCGACGTGCTGCACCGCAGTCTCGGCCTTCGCTTTGTCCCGCGGAGCCCGCGGACGAGCCGGCAGCACCGTCGTTCCGTAGTGCGCCGCCAAGTCCCGGTACGTCGGATTCAGCTCCGGCTCGTAGCGGCTCGCCCGCTTCACCGCCGCCTTCTCGTTGTCCGGCACCACCATCTCGGGCACGCCGCCCCAAAACTCGAACATGCGCGCGTGCGACGCCGTCCAGTCGCGCAGCGACCGACTCGCCGTCACGTCCACGAAGGTGTAGTTCGACGCGCCCAGCACGCCCACGAAGACCATCGCGCCCCGCTCCTCGCCGACGCTTCGGTCCATGAAGGGAACCCTCGGGCCCGCATAGTCCACGAAGGCTTTCTCGCCGGCCCGATACAGCTGTCGGGCTACGACGTCGACGCTCTTCCTCCACTCCCGGTAGAGATCGCAGTAGCGGCTGTACCCGTAGCCGCCCGGATTCGCCTCCCGATACTCGAGCCACATCAGCCGGCGCGTCACGCCCTTGCCCCGCCGCAGCTCCCGGTGCGTCTCCTCCCAGTCGGGCTCCGGCTTACGCTCGAGCGCCTCCGACGACGCCGAACGCAGCGCAGCCAGCAGCGCCGCATCGTCCATCCCCTCGGGCAGCGGCCAGGTCAAACCCGCCCTCTTCGCCCGCCGAACGTACTTGTTCACCGTGCCCACCGCGACGCCCAGCGACGCCGCGATCTCCCGATGACTGCGCCCGAGACCAAAGCTCAGACGCGCCAGCTCTCGAATCCTCCTCATGGACAAGCTCTTCCGCGGCATCCTCTTTCTCCTCGCCTTGAAGTGACCTCTGCGAGAATGAAAGAAGACGCCGCCGCGACAAGTTCTCCAGCTCCCTCGCCGCCCGCCTCCACAATGTCCGACGCATATCAGAACGTCTGTTCATTTTCGTCGGAATCCATGTTCACTTTCATTGGAATCCATGTTCACTTTCAATCGGAATCCGTGTTCACTTTGCCTCGGAATCCGCAGCTACACCGGCTAGGGAATCGCGGATCTCGCCAGTCGACGAGGTCTGAGGCCAGCTCTCGAGACCGCTGCGAAGGCGCTGCTCCGTCGCACGTACTAAATTCACGGGAAATGCACTTGAAGCGGCTTGCAGGCACCTCGAACGGACACAGCTAAGAACACCCGCAAGCAGCGAGCCCTAACGCAGAGGTCGCCTCACCTTCGGAGAACCCAAGGCAACGGAGTCCCCCATCGCTGCCCGCCGAAGGCCGAAACCCGACAGAAAACCCGGGTTCCTTCGCGTGGACGCTGCTTATTTGGTCGACCGGAACGGCAAAAAGAGCGTCTCTTGCGTCATCAACATCGTCGACGATTCGAGAACTGGTGCGTCGGAGAAAGGTTCTCGGGCGTAATCATCGGGAGATCGCGCTAGCAAACCGTGGCTAAAGGCTGGCGACGGCAAAAGCGCTTCTTTGGCGCCGGAGCGCGTCGTCCGGCAACAGGGCGTCGCCCTCGTGAAACCTAATTCGGGATCTGGTCGTAAGACTTAGCGATGGCGAGTGGAATAGCCCCTGCGGCGAGGTGTTTGATGGCAGGAGAATCTCTTGGACAGTGCTTGCGGGGCGCGCTGGAGATGCGTCTTTTTCTTTAAGGAACCTTTTTTCAATCACGGCGTAGAGCGAATCAAGCAAGAGTAAAACACCGAAGATCCGAGACGGAGGCGCGAAGTGAGAGACGCATCCCGGGGGAGCCGAATTCGATTGTGCTCGCTTGGAGGCGGACCGCGCCCGGCGAGCGGGGTAGCGCCATGAGACGGCGTCGGAGGGGCTGGGCGCTGAGGCGCGTCGTTGATTTGACCGCTCGGGTCTTGGGCTGGACGTTCTTGGCCGCGACGCTTTTTCTGCTCTTGAGGCCTGGCGGCATCCTTCGAGCGAGGATCGACGCGGCGCTTCAGGAGCGCGAACGGACGCGCGTGGCGATTGCGGAGTGGTCGAGCCTCGTGCGCGGCGCGCCCACGCTGGACGCGGGCGGCTTGGAGCCGAGCGTCGTCGAGTTCATCGACTACCTGTGCCATTACTGCGGCGTCTTCGAGTCGACTCTGGATTCGATCCGCGATGCGGACGGCGTCGCGTTGCCCCGGGCGGTCCGCCACAATCCGAATCCGCACAACCCGCGGGCGATGGAGGCGGCGCGAGCTGCGGTCTGCGCGCAAATGAGCGGAGAGTTCGAAGTCATGCACCGCTTTCTTGCAACGGCGAATGGCTGGGCTCCCGAGGACTGGCTTGTCGAAGCGCGCGCGCACGGCGTCGTGGGCGCGGACGCGATTGCCGAGTGCGTGTCGTCCAGTCGGGCGGACTCGGCGCTGGCCGCGGATGCTGAAATGGCGGCGAGTTTGCGGCTGCGGGCCACTCCGGCGTTTGCGATCGCCGGTCAAGGCGTCGTGGTGGGCCTGCTTTCGCCGGATCAAGTCAAGGAGATGGCGATTTCCGCAGGGAGGCGGGGCAGATGATCGCGCCGTCCCGCGACTCCCGGAAGACGAGGTCGGCGAACGTTCGCGGCGTCGTCGCGCTGGCGGGGTACGCGCTGTTGCTTCTTGCGTGCGGATGGGCGTTTAAGTCTGTGGTCTGGCCCGCGAGGGAGCCTGCGCCGTTTACGCGCCTCGAGGCTGGAACGCACGCGACGCTGGTTTTGATTGCTCCGACCTCGAAGCCGACAAAAGAGCTGGCTTCGGCGGTTAAGGGAGCGACGGCGGCGCTGGCGGAGCGGACGCGTCAAGCTGGGTTGCGCTTCTCGACCGTGGGAATCTCGGACGACTGGTCTGTCACGCGAGGGATGAAGATTCTGGAGGAGTTTGGAAGGTTCGACGAAGTGATCGTCGGGCGGAACTGGTTTAACTCCGGGGTCGTGCGATTCATCGACGAGATGAACGGTCCGCCCGTGGTGCCCCAGCTTCTGGTCGTTCGTCAAGAGAAGCGAATCGACGAAGATCGGTGGACATCCGGCCCCGTCGCGGAGCTCGTTCGCGTCGTGGGCAAGACTGAAATCCGAAGTTGGGCCGCTCGCGGCTTTCCAGTGCCGCTCGGCATTTCCGAATCGACAGCGAGAGGGATCGAAAAAGGGAGTCTCGCCGCCGGCCAAGTTGAAGTCGAAACATCGCCCCCGCAACCAGAAGGAGAGAAAAAATGAAAAGGCGATCTACGCTGCAGGTCGCGTCGACCGCTTTAGCGATCGGGTTCGGCCAGGCATGCGAGCCTAGGACGGCAGTCGACCAGGACGCCGATCCGGATCTGACCGACGCGCAGGCTCGTCTGGTCGAAGAATCCAGCGTCGTGTTGACGGATCCAAACACGGGTTACCTTAACGGCGTAAACGGCGCGACGTTCCTTGGCGACAAGATCGTCGTCGCAGAGGCCGGCGAGCATCGCATCGTGGCTTTTTCAGTTGACGGCGAGCTGCTTTGGCGAGCCGGAAGGCACGGATCAGGCCCCGGAGAATTCGAAGACATGAGTGGGATTGCGACGATAGGCGATCATGTGGTGGTCTATGATACCGACCTCGCTCGAATATCCGAATTCAACAGCAGCGGCGTCCTTGTGTCAACTTCGGGCGTCGACATTGTGGCCGCGATGGCCGGAACGTATTCCGGTTCGATTTCCGGAGTGTTCTTCAGCGATGGACGGGTTGCGGTTGCGCTCAACACCTTTCCGTGGCCAGTAAAGTCCCCCCGGATCAAGCGTTTCGAAGTGACCTATGCGTTGTTTGACCACGATGGCGAATTCTTGCGTTACTTGGCGACGGTGCCGTTATATGAACATTACGCGGCGCCTTATGGACGCGGCGGCGAGAGTATCTTTCCCGTGCCATTTACGCGGCACGGCGGCGTCGGAGCTGTTGGCAATCAGCTGGTGAGCTACAACGGCCGCGATCCGGTGCTTAGGTATGTCGACATTGACGCGGGAGAAGAAACGAGTTGGGTGCCAGAAACGCCTTCAAAGTTGCAAACGGTGACCGATTCCTTCCTGGAAGCGGCAAGAGAGAGTGCCACATATCGGTACGCTTTTGAAGAAATGCCGGGATCTCTCATGCCGACGCATATGCCGCCGTATGGATGGATGGGCGCTCGAGCCGTGGAGCCGCTGGTGACGGCTTCGGACGGCAGCGTCTGGACTGCCTTGATTACGGCTCCCGGAGAAGGTTCTCTCTGGAGGGTAGTCGACGACGCCCCTTATGTCGTGGCTTCCGAAAAACCACGGGAGCTTCTCGCCATCGGCGAGGGATTCGCCGTGACGAAACAATATGACGATTTGAATGTCGAGACGATTGAGGTGCTCAGGATTATCGGACCAATAAAGCCGTCAGATCAGAAAAACAACAATGGATAGCAAACAGAGGAAACGCAAGCGAAGGGAGGTGCCAATGTTCAGGTGAACGAGACGGGCTCTCTTGAAGCGAGGGCAGGCGAAAGGTGTCGGCCTTCGAGAGTCCGGCAGGGCAGCGTAAACGAAGTCTCTTCAGCGAAAAGGTCCGAGCAATGAAAAGAGTAAAATGGCTGTTCCCTGTGCTTGCGGGAGTCGCATTATTGTGTGCGGCTCTTGCGACCGAGGGGGCCGCGGTACACTGCAACCAAAAAATATGCGTTCTTAAAAAGGGATGCAAGTTGCAAGTGAACGGACCCCCGGTTGGCGTACACTGCCTTGGCGGCATCAATTGCAATTGGGACTTTTGCATTGACTGACGACAAAGAGCACGAAACGGGCTTCCGGCGATTTGTATTGCCGGAAGCCCGTTTCAGACCTCATTTATAGTTGCGGCTCCGTCTGAAAAAACGAGATCTACGGAAAGCGGATGCTCGCGCGCCGACAACAGGCCTGAGGGTCGCGCCTACCGGTATTGCCCGGCGCCGCGGTCCTGTCCGGGCGGACTGGGCCAGATCACCCAGTAGTCGTCCAGCCAGTCGTCGTCCGTGGAAAGCTCCGAGGCGCCCGGGGGAAGGCCATTGAGCTCCAAAATGTACGCAAGGGCGTCGGAGACCTCCTGTCGCTCCAAACTCCCCGGATTGCCGTGAGGCATCCGACCGTATATCCAGTGCCACAGCCGAAAAACCGACGCCTCGCTCCAGCGGTCTCGAAAGGCGGTTGATGTCCAATCGGAGGATTCGTGGCATTCGGAGCAGTGATTCCGATGGAGGGCCTCGCCGCGATCGGCTTGGTCGGGAGTAAACAGCCCATCCAGGGTACTTGGCTCGTCCGCGCGTTCGGAGGAAGAGGGCCGCTCGGGGCGAATCGCGCTTTGCCGGCCGCCTCCGGCGCTGCAGGCGATCAGCAAGGATGTCGTCGTCAGCAGCAGCGCGCGCAAAGTCGCGCCCCGCGCCTTCGCGGACCCGGATGCAAAGAGCATCCCGATCACCGGCGAGGCGACCGCCCGTCAGCTCCGTCCTTGGCGAGAGCCAGCGATAGTCCGGCGTAAAGACTCCGGCCTGGTCCCGGCTCGAAGTAGCGCCCGCCGAAGGCGTTTACGACAACAGACGAAACGTACCTTGCGTCCAAGACGTTGGACACCCCTGCAAAGGGGGTGGCGCGTACTCCGCGAAGGGGAAGCTCCGCGCCGCCCGCGCGCAGCCCCAGAAGCGCGTGCGCGGGCGCAAAGGCCTCGTTTTCGTCGTCTGCCGGCGTCTCCGTCCTGACCTCAAGTCGGAGTTCCCCGAACCAAGGCCCCCGTTCGCCCCGAATCGCGGCGTCGAAGCGATGCGGCGCGACTCCCGGGATCCGCTTCCCCTGGAGCTGGACGCCGTCCCGTACGAAGTCCCGGAAGCGCGCATCCACGTAGCTGTACGCCGCGCGAAGGAGAATGGCCCGGTTAAGACGCGCGCGAAGCGACGCGTCCGCTCCCTGAATTCGGCTTCGTCCGGAATTCCGGTAGAAGCGGCGTCCGGGCGCGCTGGGCACTTCGAAGGGCTGCAGCTGGCCCGTGAGGCGAGTCTGAAAGACGGCGGCGTCGAAGTAGAGGCTTCGGGAGAGCCCGCCCCTCGAGCCGACCTCAAACGACCACCCTTCTTGGGGCGCGAGGTCGGGGTTGAAGCCGCCGGCGCGCGTCGGCTGATTCGCGAGCTCGGTCGTCGTCGGCGTCTCGAAGGATCTGGCCGCGGAGGCGAAAAAGGAGACCTCGCCCAAGTCCATCTGAAGCGCAAAGGATGGATTTACCGCCGACATGGACCGTTCGCCGGAGTCGTCGGGGTTGTCCGCCGAAACCAAGGCGTCTTCGGCCCTAAAGCGAAGGGCGTCCAGCCGCAGCGCCGCCAGCGCCGATAGTCCGGCTGGAAGTTCCGCGGAGATCTGCCCAAAGGCCGCCAAAGCTCGCACGTTTTCCCTCTGGTCCAGAGTGAGCGCCCCGCGCTCGCCGCCTTGGTTCGCGTAGTTTTGGCGATCATCCCGCTGGAATGCGGCGTCGCCGCCAAGCTCCAGCTGAAAGCGAGAGTTTGAGCCTGCCGAAAGAGCGACTCTTCCTCCCCCGGCCCTGCGGGAGAGGTCGATCACGGACGTGGGAATGGGATTGTCCAGCGTCCGGCTTATCCCGTAGAGAGATGCCTCCAGCGCTGCGCCTTGGTCCCACTGGCCGAACAGCGGTCCTCGCCAAGAGAGCCCCGCGGCGCCTTGTCGCACGTCCTTGCGCGTCTTCCGGGCCACATTGAAGCCCCAAGCCTGATTGCTGCCTTCGTCGTAAAGCTCCGCCGGCAGCGATCCCGGATTCAGAGCGTCTAGGTCGACGCCCGAAAACTGCGCGGACAGCACGCCGCCGCCCGCGTCCGTATTCAGGCGAAGGTTAAGGCCGGAGCGCGCGGACGCGCCGTAGGGGTCTTCATTGGAATCTGGATGCGCGGCGTTGTTCCTGAACCCGCCGTAGTCGCTTCGGAAGGCGCTCGCGCGGTAGCGTACCGGTCCCCCCGCGCCGGACGCGGTGGCCTGCAGGCGCATTGCGCCATGGTCGCCCGCAACGGCGGTAAGTCTCTGTTCAATGGGCGCGGATGCGCCCGCTTCAGTACGAAAGAAGAGCACGCCTCCCGCCGCATTCCCCCAGAGCGCGGCCGCGGGTCCTCTCAGCGCTTCGACCCGGCCCAGCGACCCCAAGTCCAGCTGATCAATCGTCGACTGGCCGTCCGGCAAGGTGGCCGGGATGCCGTCCACGAAGATGCGGATTCCCCGTACGCCAAACTGAGAGCGCGCCCCGAAGCCGCGAATGGAAATCCGCTCCCCGACGCTTGCGTTGTAGCGATTCTGGATGCGGACGCCCGAAAGCCCCAGAAGCGCGTCCTGAAGAAAGAGGCCGGAGTCTCCGGCGCCGATGTCCGATTGCGTGAGCACCGACGCGGAGAACGGGACTTTATCCAGCGTCCGAGACGCGCTCAGTACGGAGACGAGGATGGAGTCCAAGCGCACCGCTTCCCGAGACTGAGCGCCAAGTCCCTTCGGAGATGCCGCCAAGACGAGAACGATCCCAAGAGACGCGAGACGCGCGGCGCGCGCCAAGGCGGCCCGATCGCTCAACTCTCGTCCCCCAATGTGCGCTCGAGGTAGGCGCGAAGACGGTTCCACGCGTCCAGCGCGGGGCTGTTTCTCGTCTCAGGGTCCTCGTCGGCTCTAAGCCAAAATCCGTGATTCACGTCGTCGTAGATGTGGAGGTCGTGCGGCACGCCGGCGACATCCAAGGCCGCTTCGAAGGCCTCCACCTCCTCGGGGGCGGGGCCCCGGTCCAGCCGCGCGAAGGTGCCGTAGACTTCATGGTCCATGCGCGCCAGCTCCTCTGGATCGTCCAGGAGCGCGCCGTAGAAGATCGCCGTGGCTTCGTGCTGGTCGCCGTCTAGGCCGAAGGAGAGGGCAACGCCGCCTCCGAAGCACCAGCCCATGGCTCCGACGCGTCCAGAGACATCGTCTCTTGCCTTCAGAAAAGCGACGGCCGCGTTCAGATTTGCGATCAGCTTGTCAGAGTTTGCGCGCGCCTCGCGGACGAGCGCCATGTTCTCTTCGCGATTCGAGCCCGTGCGCCCTTCGAAGAGGTCGACCGCAAGCGCGACATACCCTTCATTAGCCAAGTCGTCCGCGAGTTCGCGAATGCGTGGCTGAAGGCCATTCCATTCGTGAATGAGCACCAAGGCGGGGAAGGGCCCCGCGCCCTCCGGCGCCGCGAGGTACCCCAGAGTCAGCGAGTCTCCTTCGAGGTAGCGGGCGTCCGATCCCGACGGCGGCCCCGCCTCCCCGGCGATGGAGGACGGAAGCTTAAGGAAGGCCGGGGCCGGCGTCTCCTCCTCGCCGGAGCTGCACGCGGAGAGGAGCGCGGCGAGCAAGACCGCGGGACAGCATTTATGTAGCAGTGATTGTGCCATGATGCCTCCGTGTACTTCCGAGCGAATGGCGCGAGGGCTGCCTTGGGCGAGCAGGGAACCGATACCAAAGATGATGCATGGAGGGACGCGGCGCAGCCAAGAGCTGAAGGCGGAGCGGACGGCGCCCCCAAGGCGAAGGTTGGCCCGCCCGCCCCTTCAGCCCATCTTTAGGCGCGCTCTAAACCGCTTCTTCCCGTCCACGTCTCCCATCGACGACGAGAGTACATGAATCACCGAACGAAATCGCTTCGCCTAGGCGCGCTGCTTGCTGTTCTTTTTGCGCTTGCCGCCCCGCCTTCGATCTTTGCCCAGCAGCCGGGATACCAGCCGTCCGACTACTACGATCTGGTCACCACCTCTCAAGCTGCGGTTTCTCCCTCCGGCGCGTTCCTTGCCTTTACGGCCACGCGCGTCGTGGAGGAGGACAATAAGCGGATGCGCAGAATCTGGCTTCAGGCGATCTCGCGGGGCAGACCCGAGGGCGACCCCTTTCCAGCGACGGCCGAGCGCTACGACTCGCATTCGCCCGTCTGGTCGCCAGACGGATCGACGCTGGCCTTTTCCTCCGCGCGAGGCGGGGACGGGGGATCGATTTGGTTCCTGTCCGTCTTGGGCCCCGGCGCCGAAGCCAAGCAGATTGACGGCGTGACTTCCTCGCCCGTCTGGTCGCCGGACGGAGAGTGGATCGCCTTCGCGGCCGCGCCGGAAGAGGAGGGCGGCGCCGCTGAACCCGAGAATGGGGCTCGCAGGGGATGGATCGCGCCCGACGCCGTGAGCCGGACGCTGGATTCGGAGCGCTTTGACGGTCGCGTGATCACCTCCACCAGATATAAGCGCGACGGGAGGCTCGCTCTTCAGCCGCACTACAGCGTGCAGCCGAAACGCCAGCTGATGCTCGTTCAAGCCTCCGGCGGAGAGCCAAGGCAGCTGACCGAGCTGCCCTTTAGCGTCGGGACGCCGGTCTGGTCTCCTCGAGGGGACGTGATCTTCGTGACCGGCAACGAGTTGGAGGACGACGAGCTCTCCAAGGAGTACGCGACGCACATCTGGGCTCAGCCGATCTCGGGGGACGAGGCGTTCAGAGTGACGAGCGGACGGGGCCGTCGCTCTGCTCTGGCGTTATCTCCAGACGGTCGCGTCCTCGCCTTCCTGAAGACCGTCGCGCGGGGAGAGCAGACGGACCTATACGCGGCGAGGATCGGGCGCGACGGACGCTTGGAGGAGGAGCCGAGATCTCTCACCGGCGAGTGGGACCTGTCGCCCAGAGGGCCCGCGTGGACGCCGTCGGGAGACGCGCTCCTTTTCTCGGCCCAGACCAGAGGAAGCGATCACCTCTTCCGCGCGGACCCGAGCGGGGGCGCCGAGATCCGCCAAGTCACGCGGGGAGCGCGCCGGCTGAGCTCCTTCGCCTTCTCGAAGGGAGGCGACTTCATGGCCTACGCGGCGACGGACGCTGACTCGCCGCCGGAGCTCTTCGTATCCCGCATGAACGGAAGCGACGAGAGCAGGGCGACCGACTTCAACGACGGTTGGCTTTCCCGGCGCACCCTGATGGCTGCGCGCGAGATCGTCTTCCAAGCGAGCGGCGGCCCTCCCGTTCAGGGATGGATCGTTCCGCCCGCAAACTTCGAGGAGGGCAAGCGCTATCCCCTGATCCTCAAGATCCACGGAGGTCCGCATTCCGCATACGGACAGACCTTCTTTCCCACCTTTCACGTCCTTTCGGCGTCGGGCTTCTTCGTTCTTTACACCAATCCCAGGGGCTCTTCCGGCTACGGACATGAATTCCAGTACGCCACGCGAGGAGAGTGGGGCATCGTCGACCGGGAGGACTATCTGGCGGGCGTGGACGCGGCGATTGAGGCCTATCCGGAGATCGACCCCGCCCGGATCGGGATCTCGGGGGGCAGCTACGGCGGATTCATGACCAACTGGCTGACCGCGACTACGGACCGCTTCGCGTCCGCGGCAACCTCCAGGTCGATCACGAACTGGGAGAGCTGGTGGGGCACCTCCGACGCGCAGGGACTTACCGAGTATGAGTTCTACGGACCGCCTTGGGAGCAGCGCGACCTCTACCGCCGGCTCTCGCCCATCTCGTATGTCGAGAATGTGCGCGCGCCTACGCTGATCATTCACTCCGAACAGGACTATCGGACGCCAATCGGAGACGGGGAGCAGTGGTTCATGTCGCTTCGCAAGCTGGGCGTGCCCGTCGAGCTGGTGCGGTATCCCCGCTCCTCGCATGGCCTCTCCAGGACCGGCGAGCCTTGGCTTCTCGTGGATCGCCTGGAGCGAATCCGCAGCTGGTTCGCCCATACCTTAGGGGAAGACGAGCCCCGGACGGACGCGCGCTAGGCTTGGGCCTCGGCGCCTGCGGCGCAAGAGAGACGGGGACAAGAGGCGTGAACGCCTTTCGGGCGCGCCGCCGCCGCATTTGGGAGCAAATCGGGGAGGGCGCGATGCTCCTTCCCGCCGCGCCCATTCGCTATCGGAGCGGCGACTCGGAGTATCGGTACTGTCCTGACCCCGCCCTGTACTACGCCACCGGGTGGGAGGAGCCGGGCGCGATCGCCTGTCTGCGCGGCGGCAAGGAGCCGGAATTCGTCCTCTTCATCCCAAAGCGCGACGCCGAACGAGAGCGGTGGACGGGTCCCGGATTCGGATTGGACGAGGCGAAGGAGCGCGCGGGCGCGAGCGAGGCGTTTGCTTTGGAAGAGTTTCGGGCGCGCGCGCCTCGCCTGCTCCGGGGCCGCACGCTTCACTATCGGCTTGGGGCGTCCGCGCTTTGCGACGATGTCGCGCGGCGCGCAATGAAGGGAAGGCCCGCGTCTTTGGGCGGTCCTGCGCCTCAGACGGTGGCGGATCCAGGGTTGGTGCTGGGACCGATGCGCAGAGTCAAGGACGCAAGCGAGATCGAAGCGTTGCGGATGGCGGCGCGCATCACCGCCCGGTCCTTCAAGGACGCCTTGGCAAAGCTCCGTCCGGGAGTCGGCGAGTGGGAAATCGAGGCGGAGCTGGAGTACGGCTTTCGCAGGCAGGGCGGCCAAGGCCCCGCCTTCGCCACCATCGTCGCCGGAGGAGAGGCCGCCTGCATTCTGCACTACACGCGAAACGATCAACGGTTTGAGGCCGGCCAGATGGCGCTCATTGACGCGGGCGCGCAGTACCGCTGGTACGCGGGAGACGTGACGCGCGTCCTGCCGGTAGGCGGGTCTCCCTCGGCCGCGCAGCGGGAGGTCTACCAGACGGTGGCCCGCGCGCTGCAAGCCGGCGTTCGGGCGTGCGCGCCGGGAAGAGCTCAGGAGGGGATTGAGCGGGCTGTCCAGGAGACACTCGCCGAAGGCCTCTGCGAACTGGGCGTGATCAAGGGCGACGCCGACGAGCGTGCGCAGGGCGCCGCGCGCCGCCGCTACTGTCCCCACAGGGCCTCCCACTGGTTGGGCCTTGAGACGCACGATCCTTCTCCGTACGTCGAAGGCGGAAGGTCGGTCAAGCTTGCCCCGGGGATGGCGCTGACGGTGGAGCCGGGCCTCTACTTTCCCAAGGGAAGCTGCCCGCAAAGACCCGAGCTTGAAGGCTTGGGCGTGAGACTGGAGGACGACATCCTCATCGGAGAACGGCGCGCGGAGGTGCTGTCTTCGGAGCTGCCGACGTCGCTGGACGAGCTGTGCGCGAGGATTCGGGCATAGCGCCTTCCATCCTAGAGCGGGTTCGCGCGCCGGAGCCGCTTCTCGCGGTCGAGCTGCGGCCTCCGCGGAGCGGCGTCGGCGCCCGGGCGGGGATGGAGCAGTGGATTGATCTGCGCCACGCGGTGCGGAGGCTGGCCCGTCGCGCGGGCTTCGTGCTCTTTACCGACAGCGCCGTGGGCGAGCCGGAGGAGGAGAGTCTCCTTCACCTGGAGAGCAACCTTGGAGAGGAGGCCCCGTTTCCCCGCATTGCGCCCTTTCTGACATGCAAACATGCCTTGGACTATTGCCGGATCTTTGCCCAGCGCGCCCAGGCGAAGGGGGTTGGAGCCCTCGCCGTGGTGGGCGGAGACAAAGGCGGGGGTCCCCCAAGGTGCGTGCCCCGGGGCCAAGAGCTGCGCCGTATCATTCGGGCGGAGTGCGCGAGCATCCCGTTGGGCGGCTGGGCGAACCCGCACCGTGATCCGGAAGGCCAGGCGCAGCTCGTCGCTGCGGAGGCCTTTTGCGCGGACTTCGTGCTGACCCAGGTCATGTCCCACCACTCTCTCCCAGCGGCGGAGCGCTTCCTTGCGGAGTTGGATCGGCTGGGCTGCAAGATTCCCGTCGTCTTCGGCGTCTTCTACTATCGAAGCGCGCGCCCTGAAACCCTGGCGCGCTTGGGGCGCTTCTTCCCGGTCCCCGAACGCCAAATCAGACGGGAGTTTTCCGAAGGCGCGTCGCCCGTGGACTTCGCGGCGCGCACGCTCTCCGCCTTGGATGGGCTGGGCGCGCCTCGAAGCTACCTCTCGAATCTGGGAATTCGCAGGCCGGAGCGGGTCTTTGAGGAAATCAACCGGCGGCGCGAAACGCGTCCGCGATGCGAGACGCAGCTTCGGGGGACGGCCCGGGCCCGCCGCGCGACAACGTGACGTGGATTGCCCGCGCAAGGGGGCGAAGCCGCGCCGCGATGTCCAGGGCAATGCGAAGTCCCTCCGACCGCGGGTCGGGCGCGCGCTTCATGCGGTCCACGATCCGGTCCGGGACGGGAAAGCCCCCCGCTTCGTTGCGCAGAAACTCCGCTTCGCGGACGCTTGACAGGGGGCGCACCCCGGCGACGATGACCGCATTGGCCAAGGAGGCGCGCTCAAGAAGACGGGAGAAGGCTTCGACGTCAAAGACCGGCAGCGTGACGGCAAAGGAGGCGCCGGCGTCAAAGAGGCCGAGCAGCCTTTCCGCCGCCTCCTCCAGCGTTCCTCCCCAAGGCGCGAGCACGCCGATGGAGAGTCCCGCGCCCGCTTCCGGACAATGGGGGTCTCTACTTCGATTGAGCCGATCCGCGAGCCGCACGAGTCCTTTGAGGCTGGCTCCGGGGTCGGGACCCCGCGCGAGGTGCGGCGGAAGCTCCGTCCGCTTGTCGTCTTCAAAGAGAAGGCAGCGGATGCCCAGCGCCCTGGCTCCCTTGAGGTCGCCCAGAACGTGCTGCGGTCTCTTTCCCGGTCCGCCGTAGTGGAGAAACGGCACGGGAGCGGAGGCTGTGCCGGAGAGGACGCCCGCCGCCGCCAGAGAAGCCATTCCGCCGCTTCGCCCGCCGCCCCCGATCGTGGCGAAGTCCACGCCCGCATTCAGGAGCGCGCGCGCGTCCGCCTCCAGAGCTTGGGCGCTCCATCCCCCGGGAGGCGGAAGGCGCGCGCCTACGGCGCGCCTTCCGTCCTCAAGAACATCGGGGAGAAGTGGCGCGAGGGAGCGCTTGATCGGGCCGGAGGCGGACAAATCCGTTTCTTGCGAGGACCGCGAGTCCAGCCGAATGGAGGGCTCGGGCCTTGATCGCTCCCTGGAGGCAAGGCCCGAGAACCGGTCCGCCTCCCTGCGGATGGCTTCGATGTGCTTTGGAGTCGTGCCGCAGCAGCCGCCGACGACCCGGGCGCCCGCTTCTAAGAAGCGACGCGCGTACTGCGCCATGTAGCCCGGACCGGTGAGATACATGGCGCGGTTGCCGACGGATCTCGGCAGGCCGGCATTCGGCTGAGCGGCAAGAGGCTTGGACGTGAGCTGGGCCATCCGTTCCAGGGCGTCCAGAATCGCGCCGGGCCCGGTGGAGCAGTTGACGCCCAAGACATCGACGCCCAGCTCTTCGCCCAGCTCGACAAAATGCGCGATCCGGGCGCCGGATGGAGTGACGATGTCCCTGGTGACGGTGATTTGAGCTAGGAGGGGAAGGTCCGAGATCTCCTTCGCGGCGCGGATCGCCTGCCGTAACTCGCCCAGCTCGGAGAAGGTCTCCAAGAGGAGCCCGTCGACGCCGCTTTGCGCGAGCGCCTCGATCTGCTCGGCGAAGTAGGCGCGCCCTTCGGCGCGCCGGGTTGGACCCAGCGGCTCCAGCTGCAGGCCCAGAGGCCCCACCGCGCCGACGACGCGTGCCCGGCCCGCAGCCGCAGTCCGCGCGATCTCCGCCGCGCGTTCGTTGATCTCCGCGCACCGGTCCTTCAATCCGTACCCCCAGAGGCGCACCGGGTTTGCGCCGAAGGTGTTGGTTTCAATCACCTGCGCGCCCGCGTCCAGATAGCGCTCGTGCACGTCCCGGACGACCGACGGATGCGATAGCGAGAGCGCGTCGTAGCAGACGTTGAGGAAGATTCCCTCGTCGTAGAGCGCCGTTCCCATCGCGCCGTCGAAGACAAGAGGGCGCTCCTTTGAGAGCGCCGCTAGAAGCCTCTCTTGTCCAGACGTCACTTCGGACGCTCCCGGTCAAGCCAAGGTCCGAGAAGTTTCCGCACCCGGGCGAGTGGGCGCCCCGATCGCCGAGCGTACTCCTCGACCTGGTCGGACCCGACGCGCCCCACGCCGAAGTAGAAGCTGTCCGGGTGCGCGATATATATCCCGGAGACGGAAGCGGCCGGCTCCATCGCGCCCGACTCGGTCAGGCGAATCCCCGTCCTCTCGGGCGCCTCCAAGACGCGAAAGAGCTCTTCCTTAACTGAGTGATCGGGGAGGGCGGGGTATCCGGGCGCGGGGCGAATCCCTCGGTATCCGCCCCGAATCAGCTCCTCGTTGCTCAACCGCTCGTCCGGCGCGTACCCCCAGAACTCTCGCCGCACCCGCTCGTGCAAACGCTCCGCGAAGGCCTCGGCGAGCCGGTCGGCAAGCGCCTGCGCGAGAATCTCCTCGTAGTCGTCGGAGCGGCTGGAGAGCGCTTCGCGCAGCTCGGAAAGTCCGTGGCCCGCCGTGACCGCGAAGGCGCCGGCGTAGTCGCGCACTCCCGACTCCATGGGCGCGACGAAGTCCGCGAGCGAGATGTTGCTCCGTCCGGAACGTTTGCGGAACTGCTGTCTGAGCATTGGAATGCGGACCAGGAGCTCGCTTCGCGCTTCGTCCTGAAAGAGGCACAGGTCGTCGCCCCTGCTTTGGGCGGGGAAGAGGCCGATCACGCCCTTGGGGCGCAGCAGCCGCTTGCGCGCGATGCGCTCAAGGAGCCGGAGCGCGTCTTGATGCAAGCTCCGCGCCTCCTTTCCGACTCCGGGATCGTCCAAGATTTCGGGAAAGACGCCCTTGAGCTCCCAGGCGGCGAAGAAGGGCGTCCAGTCGATGCGCCGAGCAAGCTCCTCCACGTCGTAGGCGTCCCTGCCGGGCGGATGAAACGATGCCCTGGGCAGACGGGCCCGGGCGCCGGGAAGGGACCGGATCCCCAAAAAGGAGGGGCGCGTCGGCGCATAGCGACTCCAATCCAGACGCAGCCGGTTGGCCTTTGCCTCCGCGTACGGCGCAAGCCTCGACTGCGCGCCGGCGCGTCGTTCGCGGAGGCTGCGGTAGGCCTTGCGCTCCCTCGCCACGTAGCCCTTGCGCCGCTTCGGGTCCATCAGCTGCGCCACCGCGCCCGGCGTCTTCGAGGCGTCTTGGATATGCAGGACGGGACCGGAGTAGCGCTCTTCAATGCGCAGCGCCGTATGAAGGCGAGAGGTCGCGGCGCCGCCGATCAGGAGCGGCACGCGAAGTCCCGCCCGCTCCATCTCCGACGCGACGTGCGCCATTTCATCCAGGCTGGGGGTGATCAAGCCGGAGAGCCCGACGATGTCCGCTCCCTGTTTCGCGGCCTCGAGGATGCGCTCCGAGGGCGTCATCACGCCGAGATCCCGCACCTGACAGCTGTTGCACTGGAGCACCACGCCGACGATGTTCTTGCCGATGTCGTGCACGTCGCCCTTTACGGTCGCGAGGACAATGCGCCCGGCGGAGCGCTGCGCATTCCCTTCCCCCCGCTCCTCGTCCAGGTACGGCTCCAGGAGGGCGACGGCGCGCTTCATGACCCGCGCGCTCTTGACGACCTGCGGAAGGAACATCTTTCCGCTCCCGAAGAGGTCGCCCACGTCGTTCATCCCCTGCATGAGAGGTCCTTCGATGACGTCCAGGGCCTTTGACGCCCGGGTCCGCGCCTCCTCCACGTCCTCCTCGATCCAGTCAAGCGTCCCGTGTATGAGCGCGTGGCGCAGCCGTTCCTTCACCGAGCCCGCCCGCCACGCCTCATTCTCTTCAGCGCGATCCAGGCGAGTCTGGGCCAAGCGGGCCGCAAAGCCTGTCAGCCTTGCCGTTGCGTCGTCTCTTCGACAAAAGAGCACGTCTTCGACTGCTTCCAGGAGCTTGGGCTCGATCTCATCGTAGACGGCGATCTGGCCGGCGTTTACGATCCCCAAGTCCATGCCGGCCCGTCCGGCGTGGAAGAGGAAGGCCGAGTGCATCGCCTCGCGCACCCGCTCGCTTCCCCGAAAGGAGAAAGAGACATTGCTTACGCCGCCGCCGACCAGGGCCCCGGGGAGCGTCGACTTGATTTCGCGCGTCGCCTGAAAGAATTCCATCGCGTAGCGGTCGTGCTCGGGAATCCCGGTCGCGACGGCGAAGATGTTGGGGTCGAAGATGATGTCCTCGGGCGCGATTCCCTCCTCCAGGAGAATCCCGTAGGCGCGCCGCGAGATCTCCACCTTGCGCGCGGCGGTCTCGGCTTGTCCGATCTCGTCGAAGGCCATGACCACCACGGCCGCGCCGTACTTTCGGATGCGCCGCGCCTTGTCGCGAAAGGCCTCCTCTCCGTCCTTCAGGCTGATGGAGTTGACGACTCCCTTGCCTTGGATGCAGGCGAGCCCCGCCTCGATGACCTCCCATCTGGAGGAGTCGACCATGATCGGCGCGCGCGCGATATCGGGCTCCGCAGCCACGAGGTTGAGGAAGCGCGTCATCGCCGCCTGCGCGTCCAGAAGTCCCTCGTCCATGTTGACGTCAATGATCTGCGCGCCGTCCCGCACCTGGCGGCGGGCGACCTCCACGGCCTCCTCAAAGGCGCCGGAGAGGATCAGGCGCGCGAAGCGACGCGAGCCCGTGACGTTGGCGCGCTCGCCGACGTTTACGAAGAGGGAGTCCTTTGCGACGTTGAGCGGTTCGAGTCCCGAAAGCCGCATGGCGGGCTTCGGGCGGGGCGGCGTCCTGGGGGCTACGTCCGCCACGGCGTCCGCGATGGCGGCAATGTACTCGGGCGTCGTGCCGCAGCAGCCGCCGACGATGTTGACCATCCCGGCCCGGGCAAATTCCCCGATCGTCCCGGCCATCGCCTGTGGCCCGAGGTCGTACTCGCCCAGCTCATTGGGCAAGCCGGCGTTCGGATGACAGCTCACGAAGGCGTCCGACACGACGGCGATTTCGCGCAGGTACGGACGGAGCGCCTCCGGGCCCAGCGCGCAATTCAGCCCCACCGAGAGCGCGCCCGCGTGGCGCACGGAGTTGTAGAAGGCCTCGGGGGTCTGGCCGGTCAGGGTTCGGCCGGAAAGGTCGGTGATCGTGCCCGAGATCATCAGTGGAAGCGTCCGGCCCGTCTCTTCAAAGGCCGTCAGCGCCGCGTAGATCGCCGCCTTCGCGTTCAGCGCGTCGAATACGGTCTCGATGAGGAGGATGTCGGCGCCGCCTGCGATCAGCGCCCCGATCTGCTCGCCGTAATCCAGGCGAAGCTCGGCGAATGTCGTATCGCGCGCGCCGGGATCCTCCACCTTCGACGAAATGGAGGCGGTGCGGTTCATCGGACCGAGGACTCCCGCCACGAATCGGGGTCTCTCGGGGTTTCGCTCGTTGAAGGCGTCGACCTCCATTCGAGCTGCCCGGGTCGCCTCCAGGTTGATGCGCGCGGCGTAGTCCTCCAAGCCGTACTCGGCCATGCAGAGCCGCGACGCGTTGAAGGTGTTGGTCTCGATGATGTCGGCGCCCGCCTCCAGGTACTCCCGATGGATCTCGCGGATCACGTCCGGACGAGTCAGGGAGAGCACGTCGTGAGCGCCTAGAAGCGGCGCCGGATGATCTCGAAATAGCGTCCCGCGGTAGTCCTCTTCAGAGAGCCTGCGGAGCTGGATTTGGGTGCCCATTGCTCCGTCCAAGACCAGGATGCGCTCCAAGAGGAGTTTCCGCAGGAGCCGATCCGCGTCCGGGCGCCGAGACGCCCGCGCCCTATTTCGCGAGCACACGCCAGAGCGGTACGGTTCGAGGCCGAAAGTCGAAGCGGGGCTCCGTTCGCGAAATCCCGACGCGCACCCACCCCACCGTTGGAGAGCCCATGACCTTCAGCCGCGTCACGTTGTCGATCACGCGCCCCTCGCGGTCGCGGACCGGCTGATCCACGAGATAGTCGTGGTCGTCGCCTTGGACGTAGAGGATTTCGCCCTCGTACCCCAAGGCTTCTTCGGCCAAGGCTTCGGGGAAGGGCTGATAGGCCTCCAGCATCGACGGGTCTCCGGCGTCGGGATCGGGGTAATCGTGACCAAAAAAGACCACTGCGGGGGCCTGCCGCGCGCGCGCCAACCGCATCGTTTCCCGCATCCATTCGACGGCGGCCGATGTCCTTCGATCCACCTCCGCGTCGTGTCGCTCACCGCGTCCCGCAAAGGCCGCGCGTCCGTTCCAAGACCCTACGAGGTGAAGCGTCGCGAATGCGATGTCCTCCTGAAACCACCGCTGGTGCTCCACAAACTCCGGCCATTGCGCGCGCGAGCTCTGCGTCTGGACGCGCCGGGGCCGGCTGCCCAGCGTCCAGCCCGAGGGGTCGAAGAAGATTGATCGGAGCGAGTCCAGCCGCTCAAGAGGGTCGTATCCTCCGGATCCTTTTGACCAACAGTCGGTCCATTCATTGTCGCCCGGCGAATAGACGACGGGAAAGGGCAGCTCAAGAAGCGGCTTCCGGCGCGCTTTCATGAGCTCGGTCGAGCACGGCTGCCAGAAGAGGTCGCCGACGTGAAGGGCGAAATCCAAAGAGTCTCTGGCGAGCGCGCCCATCATCTGATCGAAGAGGGGACGCTGCCAAAACAGGTAGGGCGAGTCGCCGAAGGCCGCGAAGACGACATCCGCGCGAGGGCCTTCGGAGCGCAGCTCCGGCGCGAGATGCCTGACGGCAAGGAGAAGCGCCGCAAGCAGCGCGAAGGCGACCAGAAACCCTCGGAGGCGAGCCATGGATGCCTCTTGCCTTCAGCTGTTGCGCCAGGGCGGCGAGGGGAACGGGACGAACGCCGAGCGCCGGGGCTGCACCGGACAAATAAGATAATCCAGCGCGGGAGCGGGGAGCGAAATTGACGCGCCCGGGACCGGGAACATCCGCGTTCGTCGGCGGTAGCTTACGGGTAAGGCGGACCTTCGCCGACGAGCGTCTCCCTAGCCTCTGGAGGATCCCGCAATGCGTACGAACAGCTGCGCCGCGCTGCGCTGCGCGCTTATAGCCGTTGCCCTTCATGCGATTCAAGGCGCGGCCCTCGCGAGTGCTCAGGACCCGCTTCCAGAGCCTGTCGAGGTGGAATTCGTCCTCCTTGACGGAGTGACTGGAGTACCGATTCCCGGAGTCTCGATCTCCGCGGACGGGCAGGCCTTGGGCGAGACGGGCGCGGACGGGCAGCTGGCCGTCGCGACGCTGCGGGCGCCCGATAGCTATCTCTTGAGCTTTACTGCGCCGGCCTATCTGCCCTTTTCGGGGGCGCTTCAGGTGAAGCGCGCGGGAACGGTTACCCTTCGGATGACGCCCAGGGATGGGGCGCCTAGCCACTTGGTCACCGGGATTGCGGGCGTTGCGATCGACCCGCGGGCGGGACGCGGAATCGAGGGCGTCTGGGTTTCGGTCAACGACGGAGAGCGGGGCCTGCAGACGAACGCGGACGGCGTGTTTTCCTTTGAGGGCATGCCCCCGGGGCGATATACCGTGCGCTTCAGCCATCCGGGATACTTGGCGCGATCAGACACGGTGCAGGTCGCGGGAGGCCGCGTTGCGCGGATGACGACCGAGCTCAGCCCCGAGCCCGTGGGCCTTGCGCCGATTGAGGTCGTCGTGGAGAAGCGGGATGTGGCGCTGTCCTCAGCCGGATTCTACGACCGCAAAGAGCGAGGGTGGGGCGCCTTCATCGACCGGGAGGAGATCGAGCAGCGCAACCCCTTCGACGTCACGGACCTCTTTACGATGATCCCCGGCGTGCGCGTCACCGTCGACCCAAACAACGTGCTTCGCCGGGTCGTGCGGATGCGCGGCGAGCAGTGCGCGCCCCGCTACTTCCTGGACGGCGTTCCGACGGGGTCGGATGTCCAAGAGTTTATCGATCCGACCTCGCTCGCCGGCGTCGAGGTGTACGCCTCCGCAGCGACGGTGCCGCCCCGATACAACGTCTTCGGAAGGTGCGGCGTCATTTTGCTTTGGACGCGGACGGGCCGGCCCGGCGGAGGGTAGAGTGGCCGCCCAAAGCGCGCGGGCGCTGGCGGAGGCGCTGGACGGGTCGTATCCTTCCACGATAGTCCGCTTCGCGGGCAACTGAACACGGGCGGCGTCCCAAGGAGGCGAGATGAGAAGAGCCATGGAGGGATTCGGACTGTTCCTGCTGCGGGTCAGCACCGGCTGGCTTCTCGTGCTCTGGGGGCTGGACAAGTTTTTCGCGACGGACCATGCCGTGCGGGTGGCGGAGAACTTTTACCTAGGCATCGGCTCCCAAAAGGTCGTCCTGTGGGCGCTGGGAGGCCTTGAGATTCTGCTTGGACTGGCCGTTGTCCTAGGCTTCTTCCGCAAATGGGCCTATCCGGCGACGGCGGTCGTTCTGGGCATCACGATGCTCTCCGTCTGGAACTCCATCATCGACCCTTGGGGCTGGGTTTTCCAGGGCAATAACGCGCTCTTCTATCCCTCGCTCCCCATGTTCGCGGGGGCCCTTGTCCTCTGGGGCGCCATGGACCGGGACCACAGGACCTTGGACGCGCTCCGCTGATCCCCTGAATTGGCGGCGGAAGCGTCGTCTTTTAGCGGTCCATCCCGTCTCCCCGAAGCGCGGCTCGTATCCGGTCCAGCTCCGCCTGCTGCGTCTCCGTCGGCGGGCGCAGCGTGCCTTGGCGCACGCCCGACCCGCTCACGGCGCCGTACAGCTGGAGGAGCGCTCTCCGCGCGTCGCCGTCCGACGGGACGCGTTCCTGGGCCTCGCGCGCCAAGCTGAGCGCCTCTAAGAGGAATGCCTCGCGCCGCGCGTAGTCTTCGTCCGTCAGCGCCAGGAGCGGATCCCCCTCGACGGTAAGGCTGCGGGTGCTCTCTCCAGATCCGGCGCGCAGCGTCACGGTGTACTCTCCCGGCGAGACAAACGGTCCTCGAGCTTCGACCGAACGGGGCAGGGAGCCGCCCGGGGGGCTCCACTCAAAGGCCTCCTCCGGAGACGCGCCCATGGGATGCCTCAGGTCCCAGTTCACGCGGTGCACCCCTGCGGACGACGGCACGCTAAGCGTGCGCACCAGACCCCTGGTCTCCGATGAGATGCGCAATAACGCCTCTTCCTCGTTATCTCGCAGCTCGTAGGTGATCAGCGCTCCGTCCGGTGGATTGTCTCCCAGAAAAGACGCGTCGGCGCGATAGGAGGTGTCCTTCCAGTAGTGCATGATCCTTCCGCGCTGGATGTCGAAGAGAAAGACGCCGGAGCTCGCCTCGCGGCGGGCGAACTCCGCCAACGGACCCGTGTCGTCCAAGATGATGATGGATCGACCGTGGGTCCCCAGCACCAAGTCCTTTTCCCTTGGATGGACGACCATGTCGTCGTAGGAGGTCGTCGGAAGGTGCGGCATTCGCGTCCAGTCTTCGCCCGCGTTGCCGGAGACAAAGACGTGGTGCTCGGTGCCGATGAACAGGACATTAGGATTATCGGGGTGCTCCACGACGACGTTGATGGAGCCGGAGGGGAGTCCGTCCGACAGGGAAACCCACCTCTGGCCGCCGCGTTCGACCCGGTAGAGGTAGGCGCGGAAGTCTCCGTCGCGGTGCGCGTCGAAGGCGACGTACGCCGTGCCCGGATCGCTCCTGGAGGCGGCGATGCGGCTCACGTAGGTCCCCGGAGGCGCCGCCCGCGCCCCATAGCTCAAGTTGGTCCAGCTTTCCCCCCGGTCGCGCGAGAGCTGCACGTTGCCGTCGTCCGTCCCGATCCAGATCACGTCGGGGTCCAGGGGCGACTCCGCAATCGTCACGATCTCTCCGAAGGAGGAGGTCCCGTCGTTTCGGGAAAGCGCGATGTCGCGCCCGAGAACGCCCATGATCTCGAGCTCGTCCCGGTCGATGCCGCGCGTGAGGTCCAAGGTGCGCCGAAAGCTCCCTCCGCCGTCCTCGGAGATGAACAGCCGGTTTCCTCCTAGGAAGAGGGTCTCCGGGTCGTGCGCGGAGATCAAGCTGGGCGACACCCAGTCGAAGCGATAGGGCGCCTCCCCCTCCGGCGCCCTCAGTCTGAGGCTCTGGATGTCGCCGGTGCGGTTGTCGAAGCGCGTCCAGCCTCCGTTTTGCGAGTTGGAGAATATCGTGCGGCCATCCCGACTCGCCTGCTGGTACATGCCGTCTCCGAAGCCGATCTGCCTCCAGTCGTCGTCGACAATTCCCTCCCAAGAGCGCGTTTCCGAGGGGCCCATCCAGGAGTGATTGTCCTGCATTCCTCCATAAATCCAGTAGGGGTCGCGGTTGTCGACGCCGATCGCGTAGAACTGTCCGATCGGAAAGTTGTGGATGCGGCGGAAGGCGCGTCCCCCGTCGTAGGTCTCGTGCAGCCCCGCGTCGCCCGCGAGGTAGAAGTGATCGGGGTCGCTGGGATTAATCCACATCGCATGATGGTCGGCGTGGACGCCCACGTCGTAGGCGGGCCGGGCTGCGATCTCGGTAAAGGCGCGTCCGCCATCCTCGCTCTTGTGGGAGGACGTGGCGAGGGTGTAGACGCGAAGGGGGTCGACCGGATCAATGTAGACGTGGGAGTAGTACATCGGGCGGATATTTCGGTCGTTGACCTTCTCCCACCTCTCTCCGCCGTCCTCGCTTCGGTACCCGCCGGACTCCGTAGCGTGCTGGACCAAAGCGTGCAGCACGCTGGGGCGGCTCTCCGAGATGGCGATCCCGATCCGCCCCTTGTCTCCTTCGGGAAGACCTTGGACGAGCTCGCGCCAGCTGTCGCCGCCGTCTTCGCTCTTGAAGATGCCGCTGCCGGGGCCTCCTCCGTTGAAGCCCCAAGTCCGTCTCTGCCGCTGATACATCGCAGCGTAGACGACCGAAGGGTTGGAGGGGTCCAGCGCAAGATCAACCGCCCCCGTATGCTCGTCGATAAACAGCGCGCGCTCCCAGCTGGCGCCGCCGTCGGTTGAGCGGTAGACGCCCCGGTAAGGGGAGGAGCGCCACAGGTTGCCCAAAGCGGCGACGAAGACGATATCCGGGTTTTCCGGGTGTACGCGAACCCTGCCGATGTGCCGGGTCTCTTCCAGCCCCAAGTGCTCCCAAGACTCCCCGCCGTCCAAGGAGCGGTACACGCCGTTGCCCCAAGAGGTGCTCTGGCGGTTTTGCTGCTCTCCGGTGCCCGCGTAGACGATGGAGCTGTTCGAAGGCGCGACGGCCACGTCGCCGAACGTGCCGACCGGCATGTGCTCCCAGAGGTTCGTCCAGGTAATTCCCCGGTTCTCGGTCTTCCAGAGGCCTCCCGACGCGGTGGCCACGTAAATCGTGGACGGGTCTTCGGGAAGCGCTTCGACATCGTGGATGCGCCCGCCGGTGAGCGCGGGGCCCACGTGGCGAGCCGAAAGGAACTCCAGGTCCTTCTCGGAGAACGGACGCTGGGCGGAGGCGGAGCTGGAAAGCAGAAACGACGCGGAGCAGGTCGCGATGAACGCCGCGAATTGAAGGCGCGGGGCTTTGAGCATCGGCGGAAAATCCCAAGCGGTGCAGGTGGAGGAGCGCGGCTTTCGCGAAGGCGGAAGCGGACTGGCAATTTCGACTTCGAGCGCCTTTTGCGCTACCCGTTTTTGAGTCGTTTTCGAACGCGCCGGCTAATTTCCATGACCCGGATCGCATCCCCGCGCCAACAGGCTGACCAATGAAAGACGCAACCATCGCCATCCACGGAGGCTACGAGAGCGAAGAGAGGTCTCGGGCGGTCGCCGTCCCGATTTACCAGACGGTGGCGTACGAGTTCGACGACGCGCAGCACGGAGCGGACCTCTTCAACTTGGAGGTTCCGGGGAACATCTACACCCGGATCATGAACCCTACCCAAGCGGTGTTGGAGCACCGCCTGGCCGGGCTGGAGCGGGGGGTGGCCGCGCTCGCGCTCTCGAGCGGCAGCGCCGCCATCAACTACTCCGTCCTCAATCTCGCCGCCAAGGGCGACAACATCGTCTCGGTGCCGCAGCTGTACGGCGGCACCTATACGCTCTTTGCCCACATGCTGCCGTCTCAAGGCATTGAGGTCCGGTTCGCGTCCGGCGACAGCTGCGCGCAGCTGGAGGAGAAGATCGACGGCCGCACCAAGGCGATCTTCATGGAGAGCATCGGCAACCCCGCCGGCAACATCGTGGACGTGGCTGCGATCGCCGGGATGGCGCGCGACTTGGGCATTGCGACGATTGTAGACAACACCGTCGCCACGCCGGCGCTTTTAAAGCCCGTCGACCACGGAATCGACATCGTCGTGCACTCCCTCACCAAGTACATCGGCGGCCACGGCACCACCCTGGGAGGAGCGATCGTCGACTCCGGGGCGTTTCCGTGGGCCGACTATCCGGAGCGCTACCCGATGTTCAGCGAACCGGAGCCCAGCTATCACGGCGTGGTCTATACCGAAGCGCTGGGGCCCGCGGCCTACATCGGAAGGGCGCGCACCGTTCCGCTGCGAAACACCGGATCGGCGATGGCGCCGTTTAACGCCTTTCAGATCATGCAGGGCTTGGAGACGCTGGAGCTGCGCATGGAGCGCCACTGCGAGAACGCGCTTGCCGTCGCCGGGCATTTGCAGTCGCACCCTAAAGTGGAGTGGGTTCGCTATGCGGGCCTGAAGGGCGATCAGCACCATGATCTCGCTCGGAAGTACATGGGCGGCAGGGCCTCGGGCATCCTGACCTTCGGCGTCGCCGGCGGCTTCGACGCGGGCGTCCGCTTCTACGATGCGCTGGAGTTGGTGAAGCGACTCGTGAACATCGGCGACGCGAAGACGCTGGCCTGCCACCCCGCCTCCACGACTCACCGGCAGCTCACCCAGGAAGAGCAGCGCTCCGTGGGCGTCCTGCCCGAGACGATTCGCATTTCGGTCGGAATCGAGCATGTGGACGACATCCTAGCCGACCTGGACCAAGCTCTGGAGAAGGCATAGCGGAAGGCGGGAGAGACGCCTGGGCGAAGCGTCGGTTCAGCGGATGCGGTTGACGCGGACTCCGCCCGAGCCTCGGATGGTCAGGGATCGGTTTCTTGGGCCGTGGATGGCGAATGGCTGGAGGAGCCCTGCAACCGGACATCCGCAAGCCGATTGAGTACGGACATAATCCGATTCTCGGTTCGTCCGATCCGGTCGCTCACCCTCTCCTCCGAGTCCCTGATCTCTCCGCGAAGTCTCGCTTCCGAGGCCTTCATGTCGTCTCGAAGTCCGGTCTCCATGGTTTTCATGTCGTCTCGGAGCCCGACTTCCATGGTCTTCATGTCGGAGCGGATTCCGACTTCCATGGTCTTCATGTCGTCTCGGATTCCAACTTCCATCGTCTTCATGTCGTCTCGGAGTCCGACCTCCATCGTCTTCACGTCGGTCTCGAGGCGGTCAAGCCTCTTTCCGTTGGACTGAACGGCGCTCTCAAGGTGCGGAAAGTCGTTTTCCTTCAGCCGCTTATACAGCTGGTCGCTGGCCGCGGCGGCCTCGACCTGCATCCAAGGACGCATGATGCGTCCGAGAGACCACACGATGCCCGCAATAGTGCCCGCCACCCCGATCATCGTCGCGAAGGCGTTGATTAGATACGTCCAGTCCACCCCGACCTCCTCTTCGGTTTGCGTTGCGCGGCCGGCGCGCCGCGTACTCTATTTCTAGCGCAACTCAATGAGCGGCGCGAGCCCTCCGGGCGCGAAGATGTCGATATGGGACAGGCCGATCCGACCGCCGGCAGAGGCGGCAGCGGCCTCAGGCGGAACGGGCCTCTACCACGCGCGGGCCAAAATCCGTCGCGGACCCCCAAGGGGCTTGGGACCCAGCCGGCGACGGAGCCCAAAGATACGCCCGAGGGCATCTGCTCAAAGGCCGCAACTCAGCCCTGAAGCCGCAGGCCTTGCGACCAGGCCGCTTGCTTGGGACGCCAAGCGATTGAGTATCGCGCAGGCGCCCTCAAAGACCCGTAAGCGAGAAGGATTCGCCGGAGCGCGCTCCTTCTTCATGTCACGCAACGCAATTAGAGGCCTGGATCCGCTAGAAATCCCGGCTTCCCCTGATCCCCGCCGCAGCAGCAGCCGCCGGCGCGCGCGGGGGCCGTTCTCGAATGATCGACCGCTCCGTCGGATAGAGTTCGTCCAGCGTCATGGCGTCGTACAGCCGTCCGTCCTTCATGACGTACAGCAGGTCGACCGTATTGCGCAGGTCGTCCAGAGGGTTGGAGTTGAGCACGACGATATCCGCAAACTTGCCGCTCTCCAGACTTCCCAGCTCCTTCCCGAATCCGATGGCTTCGGCGCCCAGAATCGTCGCGGCCCGCAGGATGTCGTGGTTTGAAGCGCCGCCCGAACCCATCGCCCACATCTCCCAGTGGAAGCCGACCCCCTGAATCTGCCCGTGGCTCCCCACGCCCATCCGCCCGCCTTCCTCCAGCAGCTTCTTAACAAACTCGGCGTGGCGCGGGAAGACATGCTCCTCCTCCAGGAACCAGCCGACCTGTCCCGGACTGCCGCCCGCTCCCGGACCTCTCCGCCTCGCCCGCTGATCGATGTTCTCGGCGGGAACGAAGACGTTGAGCTTCGGGTCGTCGTGCACCTCCTCGGTGGCGTAAAAGTAGTTCTCTCCGAAGGGACCGCCGTAGGAGACCAGCAGCGTCGGGGAGTTTGTCGTCTCCGACTCCTTGAAGAGCTCCACGACGTCGGAATAGATCGGAGCAATCGGCAGGTTGTGCTCGACGCCGGGGTAGCCGTCGATCGCGTGCGTCACGTCGATCTTGAAGTCCAAGCCCCCTTCCGTCGTCGGCATGAGCCGCAGCTCGCGCGCGGCCTGAATGATCCACTGCCGCTGCTGCCGGTTGCCGGACATGTACATCTTGATGGTCTTGGTGTCGAAGTACTTGGAGTACCTGCTCAGGACGGACTTCGCGTGCCCCTGGCTGGAGATGTTCTCGAACGAGAAGATCCCGGGTCCCGTGGAGTAAATGCGAGGCCCCGTCATCATCCCGGTCTCCACCCGGTCCGCGTAACTCAGGATGTCGGTGGTCGCGGTCTGCGGATCGCGCGTCGTCGTGACGCCGTACGCCAGAGTGGCCAAGTACTGCCAAACCTCCTCCGTGTGCACGACGGGCACCAGCCACTGGGCGTGGTAGTGCGTGTCGATGAATCCGGGGAGAAGCGTCTTGCCCGAGACGTCAATCACTCTCGCCGAGTCCGGCACGACTACGGAATCGGCCTTTCCGACTTCAATGATCTTGTTGTCGCGAATCACCACGACCCCGTTTTCTATAACGCCGGGCGCGCCCAACGTATCGCCGGGACGGGACGTCATCGTCAGGAGCCGTCCCCCCACAAGCGCCGCGAGCCCTCGGGGCCTATCTCTGGGAAGCTTGACCTCCAGCATTCGCTCGCTCGCCTCGTAGCTCTCGGTGGAGTCCTCGAGGATCTCCTTGTTGCCCTCCCGCACCTTCCGGGCCTTCTCCGCCGCCCGATCCGCGGCGCGGCGAATCGAGTCGGCCCGAGCAACCAGCGAGTCCGCCTCGATTTGGACGGAGTCCGCGGCAAGGCGAGTGATCTCGGCGGAGAGCGAGTCGGAAGCCGATTCGTCCTCTTGTTCAATGCTGTCGGCCTCGGCCCGGAGCTTCTTCAGCGTGTCCGAGATTGCGATTGCCCGAGCGCGAATCAGGGCGCGCCCGCGCGCTTCCTGCTCCTCCCGCTCCTCTTCCGCCTCGACGAAATCGAGGTCGTAGGAGAAGAAGGCGGGGCCCAAAGCCCAATGGAGCTTGGAGCCGTCCGCAGCCCACGACGGAAACTCCGCGCCCACCTCCGACACCTTGCGGATCGGCACGGGGGAGGCGCCCAGGGCCACCAGCGTGACCGCTTGCGGCTCATGGCGGTTCGCGCCGATGTCCACCACGTACAGGTCGCGGCCAAAGAGAGCAAAGGCCTGATCGCCGCTGGGAGAGAGCATGATCAGAGAGGCGGGCGACGGACCGGCCGCCTCAGCCGGCTCGCGCGTCGGATCCGGGCTCAGCTTCCAAGGAAACGGCCTTCGCGGCAGGTACTCCGGCTCGCCGGGATGGGGGCTAAGGACGCCTTGGAGGCCCTGCGGAGCGCGGACCGCAAGGTGCGGACGGACGTCCGTGCCGTCCCACCGGAAGGACACCAATCCCTCAATCGGGCTGTAGGCGTAAATCCTGTCGGGCTCCAGAGCGGAAAAGTGAGCGACGTCCCGCAGGCCTGCGGGCGAAATCAGCGTGGCGGGCGCGGGCGCGGGCGCTTCGCCTCCGGCTGGCACCCACACGAATTCCGCTCCCGCCGGCCCAAAGAACAGCCCGCTTGCCTCAATGAGTTGGCGCGCCGGCCCGCGCGTGGCGACGATTCGGTCCCCTTCCGGCGACCACGCGACGTTGTAGTAGATGGCCGGCGTGCGCGTCAGCTGCACGGGGTCGCCGCCGTCCGGCCGCGCCTTCATGATGTGCCCGCCCTCCGCGTCGTCCCAAGTGGCGTATGCGATCCATTCGCCGTCGGGAGACCACTGCGGGTGCAATTCGCTTGAGGCGCCTTGGGTGACGCGGCGCGCCTCTCCGTCCGGCAGCTCCTTCGTCCAGAGCCGATCAAAGGCCGTGAATGCGAGCCGACTTCCGTCCGGAGAGACTGCGGGGGCGCGAATCTGGCGTGCGGCGACCATCGCCGCCGTGTCGATCGCGTAGTCGAAGGCGACCTTCGGTCCGATGCCGACGTTGACCTCGACCTCGAAGGGAATCTCGACGTGCTCGCCGCCGTCCAGGGGCACGCGCCAGATCTTTCCCCCGTATGAAATGACGATCGCCTCTCCGTCCGGCGTAAAGGAGTAGCCGGGGAGGAGGTCCAGCGGCGCGCGCGACTCCTGTTCGTCTCTTTGGATTGGATAGGCGAGCCAGCGCTCGTCTCCGCTCTCCAGATCCCTCGCGCGCAACCCGGTTTCGGCGTTGTAGCGGGAGGCGTACGCAAGCGTTCGGCCGTCGGGGGAGATCGCGGGCCGCATTCCAGAGCCGTAGCGGTTGGTCATCGTCGTGGCGATTCCGGTCTTGCGGTCCAGCTTGCGAATTTGGTATCTGGGCAGACGCGCGTTGTACTGCCAGTCCCCGGACCCGCTTGCGTACCAGACGTACCTGCCGGAGGGGTCCACCGCCGCCCCGATCATCTTGGCCGCGGGAGGCGCAAAAGGACTCCCGGGCCCGGAAGGGGAAGGGCCCATCCGCACCGGAGAGCCCCGCTCCACGTGGTACAGGAAGAGGGAAGCCGGGCCGCCCAGCCCGCCGGATCGGCTCACCACGACGTGGTCGCCGTCGGGCGTCCACTCCGGCGAGAGGAAGAGGTTGCGGTTTCCGCGCGAGATCTGACTCGTGTCGGTCCGGTCGAGGCGCATCGTCCAGATGTTGTCGCCCCCGCTTCGATCGGAGACGAAGACGACCGACTCGCCGTCGGGGCTAAATCGAGGCTGGGCCTCGTACGCCATTCCGGTCAGGAGCGGGGAGGCCTTGCCTCCCGTGACCGGCATCGTGTAGAGGTCGCCCAGGAGGTCGAAGACGATCATCCGCCCGTCGGGGCTCACATCCAAGGAAATCCATGTGCCTTCTTCGGCGGTGAATTCCGCCGCGCGGGCCGCGCGCAGGGAAAGCGGGGGGCCGCCGGGCCTGCGAGGCTGCGCCTCCAAGGCGAGAGGCAAGAGCGCGAGGACGCCGAACATCAGCGCAAAGAGGGCGGAGGCCTTCGGAATCGCAATTCTCATCGGCGCTCTCCCGGAATCCCTGCGCGGACCATGGGCGGCGGCCTGCGCCACCGTTCGGCGGGCGCGGCCCGCTGCCTGGGCCACAGCTCATCCATCGTGTCGCCGTCGTAGAGACGCCCGTTCATCATCACCCTGTCCACCGTGTTTGAGTTTCGGATGTCGTCCAGCGGGTTCTCGTCCAGGATCACGAGGTCCGCGAGCTTGCCCGGTTCAATCGAGCCCAAGTCGACGCCCAAGCCGATTGCTTCGGCGCCCATGATCGTGGCTGCCCGCAGAGCGTCATGCTCGCTCATTCCTCCCGACTGCATTGCCCACAGCTCCCAGTGGTATCCCAGCCCCTGAAGCTGGCCGTGGCTCCCAACGCCGGTCTTGCCTCCGGCCTCCACGAGGCGGGCAATCCACTCTGAGAACCGCGGAAAGGCGTATTCCTCGTCCATAAACCAGCCGCCCGGTCCCGGGCCCGAGGTCTGAAGCCTTCGGGCTTTCGAGTCGAGTTCCGACTTCGGCGTGAAGTGGGCGAGCTTTTCGTCCCCGAAGACATCTTCCTTCGTAAAGAAGTAGTTCTCGGCCCACGGTCCGCCGTACGTCACCAGGAGGGTGGGGGAGTTGACGGTCCCCGAGGCGCTGAAGAGCTCCACGACATCCCCGTAGGCCGGGATGATCGGCATGGAGTGTTCCACCCCCGGGTACCCGTCGATCGCGTGCGTCATGTTGAGCCGATAGTCCAGTCCGCCTTCGGTCGTCGGCATGAGCCCCAGCTCGCGGGCGGCCATGATCAGCCACTGTCTTTGCCTGCGGTTGCCCGACATGTACATCTTGAAGGTCTTTGTGTCGTAGTAGTCGGAGTACTTCCGCAGTACGTCCAGGGCGTGCGCGTAGCTCTTTACCTCGTCCCGGGAGAAGACCCCCGGGCCGGTGTGGTAGACGCGGGGCCCGGGCATTTTGCCTGCGCGCACCATGTCTTCGTAGGAGAGGACATCGGTCGTTGCGGTTTGCGGATCCCGCGTCGTCGTCACGCCGTAGGCGAGGTTTGCGGAGTAAATCCAGGGTCTGGCCCAGTGAATCCCCCAGAGATTCCACATGTGCGCGTGAGTATCCACGAAGCCGGGAAGGATCGTCTTACCGGCGACATCGATCACTTGGGCCCCTTCGGGGACCTCTCCCGGTCCCCGGCGGACGCCGGCAATCCGGTTGTTTTCGATCACGATGTCCGCGTTCTCGATAATCTCGGCCCCGTTCATCGTGATCGCCCGCGCCCCTCGGAGCACTGCTGTTCCCTGCGGGATGTCGCGCGGCGCGGAGACTTCGATTCGCAGCGACGACGGCTCATATCCGTCCGCGCCCAGCGAGTCGGCCCGATAGGTAAAGAGCGCATTGCCCAGCGACCAGTGTACGGTTGCTCCGTCGCCTCCCCAGCTTGGGAATTCTCCCCCCAGCTGGTTGAGCTTCCAGACGGGCACCGCGGCCGAATCCGGCTTGAAGACGTCAATCTCCGGGAGCGTTGCGCCCAATTCGGGCACCGTGACGACGTAGACGTCCCGCCCAATCAGGGCGAGCGCGCGATCTCCGCGAGGAGCCAGCTGGATGGACCCGGCGGAGACGCGGAAGATCAGCTCCGCGGGCTCCGCGTCGTAGTCGCGGGGCATCACCAAATCCGAGTGGGCGGAGGGGAGATACCCGGCGGGTCCGCCCGCGCTGAAGTCGACGCGCGAAGTCACCCTTAGGTGCACGCGGGCGTCGGTGTCGTCCCATCGGCTGGAGGAGAGGGCCGTCGTCGGCCTCCTAGGGACGCCCGATCCAGGGACGGGGTCCGGTCGCGCGGCCCCGTAGTAAAAGATCCGATCCGGGTGTTCCTTGGAGAAGTGAGGCTGCCTTCGGCCCCGCGCCGGCCCAATCACGACGGCGTCTCCGCCCGAGGCGGGAATCCAGATAAACTCGGTCGCGCCCCCGTAGAACGGATCGTACGCCTCTTCCACGACTCTCCGATCCATTTTGGAGGCGACGATGCGCGCGCCGTCCAACGACCACGCAAGGTCGCCGTAGGCCCCGGCTCCCGTGGTCAGAGTGGAAGGGGCGCCGCCGGAGGCCGCGACGCTGCGAATGTGGCCCTGCGCCCGCTCGTCGTCCCAGACGACGTAGGCGATCCGCGATCCGTCGGGGGACCAAGTCGGCATGTACTCCCCGACTTCGTCGGAGGTGAGCCTCATCGGATCGCTCCCGTCCGCGTTTGCGACGTACAGGCGGTCCAGCGCCGTAAAGGCGACGCGGCTGCCGTCGGGCGACACCCGGGCGTCGCGAATCTGCTTCGCGATGAAGTTCGGGGTATCCTCGATCGGATAGCTGAACTCCACCTCGGGGCCGATCCCGATCTCCACCTCCACCGAAAAGGGAATTTCCTCGGGATCGGATCCGTCCAGCGGCACCCGCCAGATGCGACCGCCGTAGGTGACGACGAGCGCTTCGGAGTCCGGAGTGAAGCTGTACCCCGGGTACGCGTCCATCGTCGCCGTCGACTCTTTGTCGTCCCGCTGGACCGGATAGGCGATCCAGCGCTCGCGGCCCGAAGCCAGGTCGCGCAGGCGCAGCCCGGTTTCCGCGTCTTCGCGCGTGGCGTAGGCCAAGGTGGCGCCGTCCGGAGACACTTGGGGCCTAAAGGCGGAGCCGTACCGGTTCGTCATCGGCGTTTGCGTCCCCGACTGCCGGTCGTAGACCCAGAGCTGGAATTGCGGGAAGATCGCGTTGTAGCTCCAGGTGCCGGCTCGCTGGGCGTACCAGAGGTAGCGACCGTTGGGGTCGACCGCGGCGCCCAGCATCCTCTGTCCGCCGGTCCCTCCCACCATCTCGAGCCCCGTGCCGCCGGCGACGTGGTAAAGCCAGATCTTCTCCAGGCCTCGTCCCGGCGCCGCGCGAGAGACGGCGAGGTACTTGCCGTCCGGCATCCATTCGGGCGAGACGAACCGGCTGCCGATTCCCTTCGAGATCTGCTGCGGATCCGTCCCGTCGGCGCCGACGGTCCACACGTTGTCGTCGCCGCTCCGGTCGCTCACGAACACAATGCGCGAGCCATCGGGGCTAAAGCGGGGCTGCGTGTCGTAGCTCATCCCGCTGGTGATGCGCGCAGCCGCCCCTCCCTCAATGGGAAGGGTGTAGAGATCTCCCAGAAGATCAAAGACGAGCGAAGAGCCGTCGGGGTGCACGTCCAAGGAGATCCATGTGCCCTCGTTGGTGGTGAAGCGCGCCCAGCGGGCGGGCTCAAGCGGGAGCCCGCGATCCTGATCAAGCTGCTCCTGGGCCGCCAAAGGGGCTGTGGTCAGCGCAAGGAGGATCCATGCGCGCCGCAAATGGCGAAGAGACCGAAGGGTTGTGCGCGGCATTGGCGACTTCTCCGAATAGCGGAAGACGAGCGCGGCGTAGAGCCCAAGCGTCGCAGGGGACCGTGCGCGCCGGGTGACCCTGCAATCTACGCTGATCCGTTGATTGTCTTCAATGGACGAGCGCTGGAGTGTTGCGGCAAGGCTTGTGAAGGCCAAATTCACAGCAGTCACGCGGATTGAGATCGCGACGCGAAAGACGCTCGCGAGCGAGCCAAGGCCCGGCAACATGTCCCAGATGATCGACCTGCGCAGCGACACCGTGACTCGCCCCACGCGCGGAATGCGGCGCGCGATGGCCGGCGCCCAAGTCGGGGACGACGTCTACGGGGAGGACCCGTCGGTTCGGGCGCTGGAGGCGGAGACCGCGCGGATATTGGGCAAGGCCCAGGCGGCGTACATGCCAACGGGCTCCATGACCAATCAGGTGGCGATTCGACTCCACACCGAGCCCGGGGACCGCGTTCTCATGGACGCGGATTCACACGTGGTGGCTTCCGAAGCCGGAGGCCCCGCCGCGCTGTCGGGAGTCACGTCGGAGCGGATCTCCGGAGAGCGGGGAATTTTCTCGGCGGCGCTGCTTGAGGATGCTCTGGAGCCGCTCAAGGGCGCGCCCAGCGCGCTTCGTCCTCCCGCGCGGCTTCTTTGCTTGGAAAACACCCACAACGGGGGCGGCGGGAGCGTCTGGCCGCTGGAGCGGTTGGAGGAGGTCGCGGGCGCGGCCCGCGCGGCGGGTCTTCGCGCGCACTTGGACGGCGCGAGGCTCTGGAACGCCTCGGCCGCCACCGGAATTTCGCCGGAGCGCTACGCGCGCTGCTTCGACACCGTGTCGGTCTGTTTTTCCAAGGGGCTGGGGGCGCCCGTGGGATCGGTCCTTGCGGGCTCGGAAAGGGCGATCAGGCGCGCCAGGAGATTCAAACAGCTCTTTGGCGGCGGCTTTCGCCAGGCGGGAATCGTCGCTGCCGGGGCCCTGTATGCGCTCCGGCGCCATCGGGAGCGTCTTTGCGAAGATCATGAAAATGCCCGCGCGCTTGCGGAGCAACTGGCCGGGATCCCCGGGATTCGAATCGCCCCCGACGAGGTCGAGACGAACATCGTGCGCTTTGATCTTGCTCCGGGAGCTCCCAACGCGGAGTCGCTGCAGTCGGGATGCTTGCGGCGAGGCGTCCTCCTCGTGGCGACGGGAAGGCGCAGGATTCGCGCGGTGACGCACATGGACGTCTCGAGGGAGGATGTCCTGCAAGCGGCCCGCGCGATTTCGGATTGCATGGCGGCCCCCGCGCGGAGCGCGCAGGCAACCGAATGACTTCTTCCGAGGAGACGGCGAAGCGGCGATGAGAGTTGCGTGCCCAAGGGCGTCTTTGCGCAGCGGGGCTGCGCTCTGGATCGCGATGATCGCGGCGGGTCTAACGCCTCTGGTCTCCGCCGCCCAAGACGCGACCGCCGCCCAAGACCCGGCGATTCGCCATGCGCTCGAAGGGTTTTCGTTTCGCGGCATCGGGCCCGCGCTGATGTCGGGAAGGATCTCGGACATTGCGATTGACCCCGCCGATCGCAGCGTCTGGTACGTCGCGACGGCATCTTCGGGGATCTGGAAGACCGAGAACCGGGGCACGACGTGGACCCCGATCTTCGACGATTACGCTTCGTACTCGATCGGCTCGATCGCCTTGGACCCCTCTCGTCCGGGCGTGGTGTGGGCGGGGACTGGCGAGAACACCAGTCAGCGGAGCGTCGGATGGGGCGACGGCGTCTACCGGAGCGTGGACGGCGGCGTTCGCTGGACGCGGATGGGTTTGAAGGACTCTGGAAACATCGGCAAGGTGATTGTTCATCCGGAGAAGCCGGAGGTGATATACGCGGCGGCGCTGGGGAGCCTCTGGGCGCCCGGCGGGGACCGGGGTCTTTACCGGAGCGTGGACGGGGGAGAGAGCTGGGAGGCAGTTCTTGCGATTTCGGAACACACTGGCGTCGCCGACGTCATCATGGATCCCTTCGATCCGGAGGTCCTCTACGCGTCGGCCTACCAGCGGCGCCGGCACGTGGGCGTTCTCGTGGCGGGCGGACCCGAATCCGGCGTCTGGAAGAGCGTGGACGGGGGCGATACCTGGAGGGACGTCACGAAGGGTTTGCCGGACGGCGACCTGGGCCGCATTGCGATCGCCGCATCGCCCATTCAGCCAAACGTGGTGTACGCGCTCGCGGCGGCTACGATGGGGCGAAGCGGCTTTTACCGCTCTCATGACGGGGGCGAGAACTGGGTCAGGATGTCGGATTACATCGTCGTCGATCCGCAGTACTACGGAGAGCTCTACCCGGATCCTCACCGGATGGACCGCGTATACGCGGCCGATGTGCACTTCCACGTCACCGACGACGGGGGCCGCACCTTCCGGCGGGTGAATTCACGCTTCAAGCACGTGGACAATCACGCCTTGGTTTTTGATCCGGAGGACCCGGAGTACCTCCTGGCGGGCACCGATGGCGGCCTCTACGAGTCCTTTGATCGCGCGGAGAGCTGGCGCTACGTCCCGAATCTTCCGATCACGCAGTTCTACCGGGTGGGGCTGGACGAGTCGCTTCCCTTCTACAGCGTCTACGGCGGCACGCAGGACAACTCGTCGGTGGGCGGCCCTTCGCGCACGGCGAACAGGCATGGCATACGGAGCAGCGACTGGTTCGTGACGCACGGCGGCGACGGCTTTCAGGCGCGGGTCGATCCCCGCGACCCGAACGTCGTCTACACCCAGTCGCAGTACGCGGGCATCGTGCGCTACGACCGCCGGAGCGGCGAAGAGCTGGACATCCAGCCTCAGCCGGGGGCGGGAGAGCCTGCTTTGCGTTGGCACTGGGATGCGCCGCTGATCCTGAGCCCTCACGACCCTGGGCGCATCTACTTCGCGGCCCAGAAGCTCTTTCGTTCGGAGGATCAAGGGAGCGGCTGGACAGCGGTCAGCGGCGACCTGAGCAGGGGGCTGGATCGCAACCAGAGGCGAGTCATGGGGCGGATGTGGCCGCCTGAGGCCGTCTGGAAAAACGTCTTCACGTCTCCGCTGGGAACGATCACGGCCCTTGCGGAGTCGCCTCTCCAGGAAGGACTTCTGTACGTCGGAACGGATGACGGCCTCATCCAGACCAGCGAAGACGGCGGCGCGGCTTGGCGAGCGAGCAGCGGTTTTTCGGGCGTGCCGGAGGGGACCTACGTCGCCGACGTGGCCGCTTCGCGCCACTCCGCGGATCGGGTCTACGCCGTCTTCAACAACCACAAGGAAGGCGACTTCTCAACCTATGTTCGCCGATCCGACGACCGGGGAGAGAGCTGGCAAGACGTGGCCCTGGGCATCCCGTCCGGCCAACCCGGGTGGAGCCTGCTTGAGGATCATCTGGACCCCGAGCTGCTCTTCCTGGGAACTGAATTCGGACTCTTCGCGACGCTGGACGGAGGCCGGAGCTGGCATCCCATGAAGGCTGGACTTCCGACGATTCCCGTGCGCGACATGGAGATTCAGGCCCGCGAGAACGATCTTGCGCTCGCAACCTTCGGGCGGGGATTCTACATCTTGGACGACTACTCGCCGCTTCGGTCGCTGGGCGAGGCCGTCCTGGAGCCGGCCCATCTCTTTCCCTCGAAGGACGCGTTTAGCTACATCCCGGCGAGGCCCTTGGGCGGTCAGAGGCGCGGGACGCTGGGCGACGCGTTCTTTACCGCGCCCAATCCTCCGTTCGGCGCGGTGTTCACCTACCTGCTCGCGTCCGGCTTTTCGTCGCGCCGGGAGGCGCGGAAGAAGGCGGAGGCGGAAGCGATTGCGCGAGGAGAGGATATCGCATATCCGGCCTACTCGGAGTTGGAGGCGGAGGAGGGAGAGCGGGCGCCCGAGGTCTTTCTCGTGATTTCGGATGAGAGCGGAGACGTCGTGCGGCGCGTCCCCGGTCCAAGAAGCAAGGGGTTGCATCGGGTCGCTTGGGATCTCCGCTATGCCGCGATCGCAGCCGACGCATCGGGCGAAGAGACGTCGGGGGCGCTGGCGTCTCCGGGCATCTACCGCGCCAGGCTTGCCGTGGCGCGGGATGGCGCGTACGAGGAGCTTTCGGTTTCGCGGAGCTTTGAGGTCAGGCCTCTTCTTGACGCGGCAGCGGGGGGTTCTCAAGAGCTGCTCGCCTTTCAGCGGGATGTAGACGGGCTTCGCGGTGAAGCGTTGATCGCGGACGAATCGCGTCGGGCGGCGCTGCGAGAGCTTGACGCAATGCGACGGGGGGTCCGGGCCGCCGCGGGAGTCGCTGCGGGCCCCTTCGAGTCTCGGATCGTCGGACTGGAGGAGCGGCTGACGGAGCTGGGCAAGGTCCTGGTACGAGACGCCTCCCCTCTGGATCGGGCGCAGCCCGGGCCGCCCGCCATCCTTGAGCGGCTTTCCCGGATCGCGCGGTCGCGGTTCACGTCGTCGTCGCCGCCCACGCAAACGCAGCGGGAGAGCTACATGATCGCGACGGAGCTCTTTGACGGAGTCCGCGCGGAGCTCCGCATGCTCGTCTCGGAAGCCATTCCGGCGCTGGGAGAGGAGCTAAGGCAAGCCGGCGTCTCTTGGGCCCAGCGGGGTTAGCTGTTCGCGGCGAGGTTTCTCTCCGGGCAGTTAGGGGCGCGCCGGCGTTCGGCGAATTTCGAGGTTTGGCGGTCGCGCGGGCGGTTCTTTGGCGCGCCGAGTGATTGTTCATAGGGAGGCGTTCGAGGGGTTCGCGAAAGGGGTTTGCATATGGCATCGGGGATGCGCGGCAAGAAGGAGCGGGAAGAGCTGTTCTACGTCTACCCGGGGGACGACGACGTTTTCAAGCCGAAGGGCGGCTCGTTCTACGCGGCCTTCGACGAGCTGCTCGAGAAGAGCGGGTTCGACGCCTTCGTCGAGGATCTGTGCCGGAGCTCGTACGCGAGCGTCGGGAGGCCCGGAATTCCTCCGGGCGCGTACTTCCGCATGATGATGGTCGGCTGCTTCGAGGGCTTCGACTCCGATCGGAAGATCGCTTGGCAGTGTCGCGACCGGTTGAGTCTGCGGCAGTTTTCTATGGGATCGACCAGGAGGCTGCCGCCGGACCATTCGACGCTCTCAAGGACCCGGAGGCGTCTGAGCCGCGAGATCCACGCGCGGGTCTTCGCTTGGGTCTTGGATCTTCTCCGCAAAGCCGGCCCGCTCGAAGGCATGACGCTGGGCGCGGACGCCACGACGCTTTCGGCCGATGGGCCGCCGCGTGGCCGCGCGGACAGGACGCCCTACGAAGAGTTCTTGGAGCGGTTGGCGAAGGAGTCGGGGATTGAAACGCGGGCGAGAGAGGACGTGAGCAAGCCGACGACGGCCCGGTAGGGCGGGGACCTAGACTGGGCCGAAGCGCCAGGCGCTGCAAGGGCTAGTCCGGGCGTTTTGGCCACGGCGCTCTATGCGGCTTCCGAGGGGGCTGGATCATTATTTTTAGGCTTGCCAAAATTGTAACAACGCTTCGGGGATGGTCGTCTTCCTTCTTCGCGCGGACGCGCGGCGAATCGGCGAAGACGCCAAGCCGAGCACGCCATGGACGACTCGCCGTATGCCCAATCCCGCCGCCGCGCTTATCGCCTTCAGCGCTCTGCTCGCGGCGGGGCTGCTCGTCTTCTGGCCAAGGCGGGGCCTGTGGTCGCGCGCGGGAAGGCTCCGGCGGCTATCTGAGCGCGTGGCTCTGGAGGATGTTCTAAAGCAGCTTCACGCCTTGGAGTATGAGGGCCTTCCGGCGACGCTGGAATCCATCGCGGGAGGCGTCGCGCTGTCCCGGGGCAGGGTGCTTCGCCTCTTGAGCGCCTTGGAGCGGAAGGAGCTGGCGGCGCCCGCGGACGACGGCGCGTTTCTCCTTACCGACTCCGGTCGAGAAGTTGCGCGGGGCATCGTGCGCAAACACCGGCTGTGGGAGCGATACCTTGCGGAGCGAACCGGCGTCGGGCCCGGAGAGTGGCATGCTCAGGCCGACCGTCGGGAACATTTGATCTCCCAGGACGAAGCCGAAGATCTGGCCTCGGCGCTGGGGCACCCCGTATTTGATCCGCACGGCGATCCCATTCCAACGGCGGCGGGCGATCTTCCCAGCCCCACCGGCGCGCCGCTGACGGAACTTCCAGTGGGAGGCGTCGCGCGCGTCCTTCATGTGGAGGACGAACCGGAGGCGGCCTATGCGCGCCTTCGGCGGGCCGGCCTCGCGCCCCGCGTCGTCTTGGCGCGGCGTCCCGCGCCGCCCGGATCGGTGCGTTTCTCTATCGGCGGGTCCTTGGGAGAAGTCGAGGGGGCGCTGGCCCGGCTGGTCACCGTGAAGCCGCTGTCGCAAGACGGCGCGGAAGCGGCTTCCCAGGCGGAGGGGACCTTCGGCTGCCTGGCGGAGTTGCCGGTCGGAGAAGCCGCGAGCGTCGTGAGGATCTCGCCGCTCTGCAGAGGCCAAGCCAGACGGCGGCTTCTGGACCTGGGCGTGGTGCCGGGGACCGTGGTGCGGGCGCGCCTCGCGGGGCTTGGCGGCGATCCGATCGCCTATGAGATTCGGGGCGCGCTGATCGCGCTCCGCAGGGCGCAGACGGAGCTGATCGAGGTGGCGCCGGTGACGCGCCCCGGCGCTTCGTGAGTAAAGAACGGGGCGGGCTGGCGCGCCCCGTTTCGCGGAAGGGCTCCAGGCCAAGGGCCGGGACGCGTCGACTGGCGAAGCTCGGGCTCAAACCGGATCGGTGGGATCTCTTGATTGCGCTCGCCGGTAACCCGAATGTGGGCAAGACCACTGTCTTCAATGCGCTCACCGGTCTCAGGCAACACACCGGAAACTGGCCGGGGAAGACGGTGACCCGGGCCGAAGGGGTGTTCGTGCACCGGGGTTTGCGGGTCAAGGTCGTGGACCTTCCCGGGTCCTACTCCCTGAAGGCCGCGAGCGCGGACGAGGAAGTCGCCCGGGATTTCGTGCTCTCCGGCCTTCCGGACGTGGTGGTCGCAGTGGTCGACGCCGCGCGGCTGGAGCGCAATCTGAGCATGGTGCTTCAGCTCCTGGAGCTGACCGACCGGGTTGTGGTGTGTCTCAACTTGGTCGACGAAGCAGGGCGGCACGGGATTGAAGTGGACGCGCCTTCGCTGGAGCGGGAACTTGGCGTTCCGGTGGTCCCTGCCGTCGCGCGGGCGGGGCAGGGGATTGATCGTCTCTTGGACCGGGCGACGACGCTTCCCAAGGAGGCGGCATGCGAGAGAGACCTTCCCCGAGCTGAAATTCCCAAGCTCGAAGCGGCGGTGGATGCGCTTGAGCGGACGATTCAAGATTCGCTTCCGAGCGGCCCCGACGCGCGCCGCTTGGCGCGGAAGCTCCTGCTAACCGACGGGCATGCGTCGGGCGCCTTGGAAGGGACGAGTACTTCGGACGGCCCGGGCGTGCTTGGCGGCGCTCCTTTCGACTCCGGCGATCCTGGCTGGAAGCGAGTGCTCGCGGAAGCAGCCAAGCTCAGGTGGGAGCTGGGTCCGGGCTTTCAGGACGAGCTCGCGGAAGCGACGCATCGGGAGGCGGCGCGCATCGCGCGGCGCGCGGTGAAGGCGAGAAAAAAGAGGTCCGGGGGATTTGATCGGACGCTCGATCGCTGGCTGACCCGACCGATCACCGGATTTCCGGTCATGCTGGGAATTCTAGCCGTGGTCTTCTGGCTCACGATCGCGGGCGCGAACGCGCCGTCCGCGCTCTTGGCGAGTCTTCTGATCGACACGGCTCATCCGGCGCTCCAGAGCCTTGCGAGCAGCGCGGGGGCGCCTTGGTGGCTCGGCGGCTTTCTGATTGACGGCGTCTATCTGGCCACCGCATGGGTCGTCAGCGTCATGTTGCCTCCGATGGCGATCTTCTTTCCTCTCTTTACCCTCTTGGAGGATTTCGGATACCTGCCTAGGGTGGCGTTCAACTTGGACGGGCTCTTTCGGAGGGCGGGCGCCCACGGCAAGCAGGCGCTCACGATGAGCATGGGCTTCGGGTGCAACGCGGCGGGAGTCGTCGCCGCCCGCGTGATCGACAGTCCAAGGGAGCGTCTCATCGCGATCATCACCAACAATTTCTCACTGTGCAACGGCAGGTGGCCCACGCAAATCCTGATCGCGACGATCTTCATCGGCGCCTTGGCGCCTCCCCGTTTGGCCGGCGCCGTCTCGGCCGCAGCCGTGGTCTCCGTGGCCCTCTTAGGGGTGGCGCTGATGTTCCTGACGTCGTGGGGTCTCTCGCGGACGGTGCTCCGGGGCGAGGCGTCGACCTTCTCTTTGGAGCTTCCGCCCTATCGGCCCCCTAAGATCCTCCAGACGCTCTACACCTCTCTGATTGATCGGACGCTGATCATCCTAGGCCGCGCCGTGATCTTTGCCGTCCCCGCGGGCGCCGCGATTTGGCTGCTTTCAAATGTCCTCATCGGCGACGCCTCCCTTGCCGAGCGCTTCATCGACGCCCTGAATCCGCTGGGAATTTTGGTCGGCCTCAATGGAGTGATTCTTGTCGCTTACGTGATCGCGATTCCCGCAAACGAGATCGTCATCCCTACGATCCTCATGCTTACCGTGCTCACGCTTGGAAGCCCCGAGCTGGGCCAAGGAGCGGGCGTGATGTTCGAGGGCGACTCGCCCGCGGAGATCGCCGCCTTGCTGAGCGCGGGCGGGTGGACTCTGCTCACCGGCATCAATTTGATGCTCTTTAGCCTACTCCATAACCCCTGTTCCACCACGATCTACACGATCTACAAGGAGACCGGGAGCGCGCGTTGGACTGCGGTGGCTTCTCTGCTTCCGCTGGCGATGGGCTTCGCGGCGTGCTTTCTCGTGGCCCAGCTTTGGCGCATGGCCCAAGGCTGACGGGAGCGTCAGAGCCGCGGCCTGGTTTCTTGGACGGGTTGGGCCGCCGTCTTACTCCAGGCCTTCGGAGATGCGAAGCGCCCGCGCGGCGTCTACGATCTTGACGCGGGGCCTGCCATGCTCCTTGCCCAGCCGCGTTTCGTAGTCGTCCAGCCGCCTCCAGCCGGACGCGTCCACGAATCGAACTCCGCGAGCACGGAGAAGCGCGGGCGTGTCGGGCAAGCCGCCCGCCCTAGTCTGGATGGCTCCGGAATCCCAGTCTTCGGCTATCGACTTGGCGGTCTCCGCGGCGTCGGCTTTGTTGGTGCCGATTACGCCGCTGGGGCCGCGCTTGGCCCACCCGACGACATACTCCCCCGCCTGCGCGCCAGTGCCGTTCCGTACGACTCTTCCGCTCCGGTGGGGGATGACGCCGCGCCGATCGGAGTAGGGCACTCCCTCCAGCCGAACCCCCAGATATCCCACCGCGCGCACGATGAGCCCGCAGGGAATCGTCTCGGTCTCGCCCGTTCCTTGGGCAGCCATGCCCCAGGACCTTTGGACCAATCGATTCCGCTCGATTCGCACCCCGGTCACGCCCTCCGGAGATCCGGATATCTCCACGGGAGACACTAGGAAGCGGAAGTCCACGCGTCGACGGGATGCCGGAGAACGGATGAAGCTCTTGAGCGTCGCGAGGTTTCGCTTCTTGACGGGATCGGCCTCAAGGAGCTTCCGGCTCTCCGGATCCAGCTGAAGCTCTTCGGCGCGCGCCCGGGCGCAGACGCCCGCGAGCACTCCGAATTCCTTGAGCTCGGGGTTGGTGAAGGAGGCCTGCGCCGGGCCTCTGCGCCCCAGTATCGAAACGCGGCGCACGCGGCTTTGCGCAAGGAGGGCAAGCGCGGAATCGGAGATGTCCGTCTTTCCCAGCTCGCTCGGGTCCCGCACGAGAATGCGCGCCACGTCCAGCGCCACGTTGCCGTTGCCGACGACGACCGCCGACTCGCAGTTCAGCGAAGGGCCCGCGTCCCTGTGCTCCGGGTCTCCGTTGAACCAGCCGACGAAGCTCGCGGCGGAGTGGACGCCGGGGAATTCTTCGCCGGGGATCCCCAAGAGGCGGCTGGAAGAGGCGCCCACGGCGTAGGCGATCATCGAGTACCGCTCCCTTATTTCTCTCGCGAGAATATCCCGGCCAAAGGTCACGTTGCCGAAGTAGCGCGTTCTTGGATCGTCCAGCGCGCGCTGAAAGACCTTGGCCACCGATTTGATCTTTGGGTGATCGGGCGCGACCCCGTAGCGCACCAACCCGAATGGGGCCGGCGTTCGGTTAAAGAGGTCGATGCGGATCTTCGGCAGTCGCCTTAGCAGGTCGGCGGCCAGAAAAAATCCGGCGGGACCCGCCCCGATGATCGCCGCGGTTGGGAACATCCCCCCTCCGCTGCTCTGCTCAGTCTGTTCGGCTGACATTCGTTGGGTAATTTAGAGTGCGGATTTCGGAGCGGAATCGGCCTGATCGAGCAAACGAGCGAAACGCGCGGAGGACTTGGGATGCGACAAGCGTTGACGAGGTTTGCGGGCATCGCGGCGTTGACTGCGGCGGTGGCCTGCGGAGGAGAGGAGTCGGAGTCTCCAGAGCGCGAAGCCGCCCCGGAGCCCGCTGCGGAGGCGCCTGCGGAGGAGGCGCCCGCGTATGATCCCGCGCTTCTTCCCGAAGGCGTGACGACCAGCATGGTGGAGGCGGGCGAAGCGCTCTTTTTGGGGTCCGGGATCTGCTACAGCTGCCATACGCCGGAAGCGACGGGCGGGCCGCTCGCGCCGGACCTCACGGACGATCAGTGGCTGAACGTTGACGGCGAGTACGCCTCAATCGTCCAGTTGATCAAGGACGGCGTCCCGCAGCCTAGGGAGCACCCGGGCGCGATGCTGCCCAGAGCCGGGATGCCGCTCAGCGACGAAGAGGTGGAGGCCCTTGCGGCCTACACCTATATGCTGAGCCGCATGGAGTAGCTTTGCGGCCTTCGGCTTTAGAGCCGGGCGGCAGCGACGAAAGGCGCTCGGCGGCGTCCGCTTCGAGGACGAGCGACGCGCAGCGGAGCCGGAGTTCCGGATAAGGTTGGCGGAGAGCTTCGCAAGAGGATCAACCTGCCGGCGCGGCTGGCGGATCTTGCTCAAACCACTCGGTGGGCGCCCCGTAGATCGTGACGAGGAACTCGGAGGCGCCCGCCATCTTGTATTCTGGTTTCCGACCCGATACAGCCAAGCTGTTTTCCACGATGATGCGCATCCCTTCCCCGCGCCTGTCCATCAACGTCCTCCGAGCCGTAGTCAGGCCTGGGATGTCATCGGGAGCCCGACATCGCGCGAGCAGGCTGCTGATTACTTCGTTTCGGGTAAACTGAGTGTAAAGCAGCTTCCCTGGATCGTGCGCGCTCGGTATTTCTCCGGGAGAATAGAGCTCGAGCCTGTCGGAAAAGAGGCGAAGCCGGATCTTCGAACCGTAGATGGAGTAGTCGCGGTGAGCCACGGCGTTCACGATTGCCTCAAAGACTGCCGCCATGTCGAACTGGGGAAGGTCTAGGCGCCCCACATCCTTGATGGCGGCGACTTTCATGTTTCTACTGACGAACCGACACGCTTGTTCCACCTGAGCGTCAAGAGGACCGACAATATCCGAAGCGTCAAGTTGATATGACTGATTGTTCCGCGTCTGAATGCGAGTTCCCCTGTACGCGACTGCTTGAACAAAGGCGTTGGGGAGCCAGCGGCGAGGATCGGTGGTTCCCATGAGAATGCCGGCCACGGTCGGTCTCAATACTCCATTATCATCTTCCCCGGCCATACAGAGCTTGGAAAGAAAGGCGTCCCGGTCGTTTCGGGTGCGTGGCGTACAAAATCGCCTCCAAAGGTTAGGCGCGAGCGCATCCATAGTGGCGGTGGAAACCGCTTCGGCGTCGAATCGGATGATCCGCGTCTGACTTCTCGACTGAAATAGACGCGCCAGCTGTTGCGGAGATATTGCTCGTTTTTCGTCGACTACTCGATGCAGATAACCCGACGGACTGCGATGGACCCAAAGACTCTTTCTGATTTCGATCTTGATGACGGGCACGTCGCGCCCCGATGCGTTTGGAAGCCAAATAGAGTCGACTATAGCATTCAAGACTGGATCAACAAGTTCCGTACAAATATGTCGCACAAAGCCCATGACGCGGTCAATCCGGTTGGGCAAAACGCCCACCACCTCGCGTTGATCATTCACTCCGAGCAAACAGACGCCCCCGCGACTGTTCGCGAATGCCGCTAGTTCGTCCGCCAAGTTTGCCGAACTCGGCCCAGACACCCGACCGCGACTAAATCGAACCTCCTTGAGCTCGAAATGCGTAGACTCGCCAAGAGCGATGCGACTCATGAGTTCTTGCTTGTTGTCGTACATCGGTTTCCCTTAGAAACGAGTCAGTTTATCAACACGAACCCGAACGAAGATACCGCGACTAATGGCCTCGCGATCACTTTGGTCACGCACGTTATTTCGTAGATTTACAGTATCACTTTTTCGTTCTGATGGCGAGCGTGATCGAAAAAACCTTGTCGCTTGTCCTCGGCATTCTCTTCATCGTCAACCTAACAGGTTGCTTGCTACTTGACCACAACCAGTCTTGTCCAACGGGAAATGAGCCCGAACGCGGAGTCGGTTTCCAGCGGGAAGTGAGCCCGAAGCCGGGGCGTAGCGATCATGGAGGATGGTCATGTCGCTCCGCATTAAACGAATCCGCACGCTGGAGCAGATTTGGGAGTTCCTCAAGGGCACGGCTGCGACGGACACCGTGCCCTCGAGGGACCGCGCCGAAGCCTATCGCTTCATCGTCGAAACCCTGGTCCGCTTCGAGTACCACCACGGCCTGCCGAGGCCCGGCAAGAGCCTCGTCAAGCGCTTCATCGAGAAGGTGACGGGCCTCTCCCGGGCTCAAGTCACGCGCCTCGTGGCGCAGCACCGCAAGACCGGACGCATCCGCGACCGTCGCCGCAAGCCGCCCGCAAACGCCTTCGACCGCCGCTACACCGGCTACGACGTTGCTCGGCTCGCCGAGGTCGACGAAGCCACGGGCCAGCTCTCGGGCCCCGCTGCGAAGGCGACGCTCCACCGCTTGTACCACGTCCACGGAAGGAAGCGCTTCAAGCGGCTCGCCGGCATCTCGAACGGCCACATCTACAACCTCCGCAAGCAAAGAGCCTACCGCATGAGACGCCTTACCTTCCGGGGAACGAAAGGCAACGGCGTGCCCATCGCCGCCCGACGCAAGCCTAGGCCCGACGGCAAGCCCGGCTATCTGCGCGTCGATACCGTCCATCTGGGCGACAGGGACGGCGAAAAGGGCGTCTACGTCATCAACATCGTCGACGAAGTCACTCAGTTCGAGCACCTGGGCGCCGTGCCCCGCGTCACGCACCACTTCCTGATCCCCTGCCTCGAGCGGCTGCTCGCGGCCTTCCCCTTCCGCGTCGAAGGCTTCCACGCCGACAACGGCAGCGAGTACATCAACCGCCGCGTCGCCGACATGCTCAACAGCCTCCACGTCGGCTCCTTCACGAAGTCCAGGCCCAGACGCTCGAACGACAACGGCCTCGTCGAGTCGAAGAACGGCAGCATCGTCCGCAAATGGCTGGGAAGGCTCCACGTCTCGCGCGAACTCGTCCCGCCCGTCAATGCGTACCTCGACCGACTCTCGAGCTTCCTGAACTACCACCGGCCCTGCCTCTTCCCGACGGAGACCGTAGGGGCAAACGGCAGGGTCAAGCGCAGCTACCGGCAGGAGGATGTCGCCACGCCCTTCGACAAGTTCAAGTCGATCGAGGACGCCGAGCGCTTCCTCAAGCCCGGCGTCTCCCTCGAATCGCTCGAACGCCTCGCCATGCAAGAGGACGATCTCGAGGCCGCCAAGGGCGTGCAGAAGGCGCGCTCCGCGCTCTTCCGCCTCATCAGACTCGCCCCGCGCGCCTGACGCCGCGACGGACCGAAGCGGCGCGCCCTCGATTTCCCGCCGTTTCCGCAAGCCTCGAGCTTGAGCCGACATCAACGTCAACAGACGCGTGACAGGGAGAGGCGGACCTCCGGCCTCCGACGCATAGCCGGCAGCCCGGACAGGGCCGACCGCATGGCCTTGCGGCTTCGCCGCCCGGGCCTCGGCCTGCGGACTGTCGGAGGGTCCTTCGGCTCGATGCCCGGAACTCCCGCCCGCCTCCCGCCGACCAGCGAAATAGCCGGCGCCGAAGACCCGGGCAACATTCAATCCCGGCGCCGGAACAGTCCGGACGCTCCGAAAGCGCCGATTTCCCCGAGGGGTAAAGGTCCGGTCGCCCTCCGCTCGCGCCTCTCCGTCGATCCTGAAGCATCCGATTTCTCCGAAACACGACGGAATCCACCGAATCCGCGCGCCTGACGCGGCGACGGACCGAAGCGGCGCGCCCTCGATTTCCCGCCGTTTCCGCAGGCCTCGGGCTCGGGCACGCATCAACGTCAACAGACGCTGACAGGGGGAGGTGGACCTCCGGCCTCCTGCGCATAGCCGGCAGCCCGGACAGGGCCGACCGCATGGCCTTGCGGCTTCGCCGCCCGGGCCTCGGCCTGCGGACTGTGGGAGGGTCCTTCGGCTCGATGCTCGGAACTCCCGGACGGCTCCACCCGCCAGCGAAATAGCCGGCGCCGAAGACCGGGCAAACTGCAAACCCCGACCCAAAGCCCGGCCCGCCGCTCCGAAAGCGCCGATTTCCCGAGGGGTAACGGCCCGGCCGCCTTCCGCTCGCGCCTCTCCGTCGATCCTGAAGCATCCGATTTCTCCAGAACCCCACGAAATCCACCGAATCCGCGCAAACGCCACAAACGCCCGATCCCGCACCGACCACCGGCGTTGCGCTCCCCCCATTCCGCCTATTATCGTGCCCATGCACCCACCCGTCCCAAGCCCCGGAATCAACCCCCCTCACCTCCGCACAACCTCACCCCAGTTCGGGCTCATTTCCGTATTGGAAAAGACTCAACCGTGCCTGCGGTCGAACGCGAGGTCCGTTGAGCGCGAGGGCACCGTAAGAAGGAGCGCGTGGCGCTTGGACCGCTCTCGGGCATCGCTCCTGCTTCCAACCGATCTAATCAGCCAGCCGGGACGCCCGGCATGGCTTCAGCGCCGAGCTCAACCGGGAGTCTAAATTCACATGTAGCCTGACTTGGCTTGCGTCACTGGCGCAGCGGATTGAATGCTGATCGTCATCGGAGAAGGAGGCGGTCTTGACCAGTAAGCGGACAGAGAAGGAGGTCAATTTTGCGCTGGCGGATCTGCTTCGGTCGAAGCACCCGCGGTGGCGGGGCCGTCTCCTTGCGGAGCGCACCGGCGTCTTTGAGAATCGGGGCCTCGCGCCGGACATCTTTCTGCGTCGGCGCAGGACGCTGGGCTCTGTCGTCGTGGAGACCGAGTTCGAGCCGGGGCGCACGGTGGAGGAGGATGCCCGGGCGAGGCTGGGCCAGCGGTTCAGCGAAAGCGGGAGCGTGGTCGAGCAGGTCGTCGCGGCGAAGCTGCCCCGGGGGCTGAGGACCGGGGGCGGGCCGCTGGAGGAGTCCCTGGGCGAGTCGAGCTTTCGCTACTGCGTCTGGTCGGGAACGCCTTCGGACGCGCTGCGCTGGCCGAAGAGAGGATGGCTTTCCGGGGGGATCGACGATCTGGCGCGGTGCGTCGAGCTCTGCGCGTCTTCGGAGAGGCTGCTCTCGAAGGGCCTCGAGGTGATGGAGAACGCGATTCGCTGGTCCGCCGCCGAGGTGAAGGCGGAGGCCGAGTCTCTTCGTTCGGGCAAGGACTTGGACTCCGCGCTGGGCGCCGCGCTTCGCCAGAAGGGAGGAATCCAGACGCGCCGCATGGCGATGGCCATCGTCCTGAACGCGATGGCGTTTCACGCGGCCTTGGCGGAGGTCCACGCGCAGGTTCGCGGCATCGAGAGCCTTCGGGATGCAGAGGAGCCGCGCGGGCTGGACGCTTGGACGGTCATGAGGGAATGGACGCGCATCGTCAAGAACATCAACTACTACCCGATCTTCAGCGTCGCGATCAAGATCTTGGAGATTCTCCCGCGGGGACTCGCGTCGAGGGTGCTGGAGCAGCACGCGGGAGCCGCGAGGAAGCTCGCGAGGCTCGAGGTCACGGCGGTCCACGACCTCTCCGGCAGGGCGTTTCAGCGGCTGATTTCGGACAGGAGGTTTCTCGCGACCTTCTACACGCTGCCGACGAGCGCGCAGCTCTTGGCCGAGCTCGCCGTCCAGCGAATGGACTTCGACTGGTCCGACCTCAAGTCGTATCCCCGCCTTCGCGCGGCGGACCTTGCGTGCGGCACCGGAACGCTGCTCTCCGCGGCGTATTCGGCGATCCTGTCCAGGTACCGCCGTGCCGGCGGCGACGATATGGATATTCACCGCGAGATGGTGGAGAACGCGATGATCGCGGCGGACATCATGCCCGCCGGAGTGCACCTCGCGGCATCGCAGATCTCGAGCGCCCACCCTAGGATCGGCTTCTCAAGGACACGCTTCTACACGATGCGCTTCGGTCGGGGAGGCGAAGGGCCGGACCGGGGAACGGGCGGCCTCTCGCTGGGATCGCTCGACCTGATCGACCAGCAGCGCGCGGGCTCGCTCTTCGGCACCGGCCACGAAGAGGTGCACGGGGGAGGAAGAAGAGAGACGAAGTCGGTGCGCGTCCCGCACGGCGGCATGGACTTGGTCATCATGAATCCGCCGTTCACCCGCCCGACGAACCACGAGCGTGCGCCGACCGACGACTCGGGAAAGGTCATGCCGGTGCCCTCATTCGCTGGCTTCTCCACCAGCCGGGAAGACCAGAAGGCGATGTCCGCGCGGCTGAAGAAGCTTCGCCGCGCGCTGTCCCAGCCTGCGGGGAACGGACACGCGGGGCTTGCCTCCGACTTCATCGACTTGGCGCACAAGAAGATCAAGCCCGGCCAGCCGATCGCGTTCGTGCTTCCCTTCAGCGTTGTCCGCGGCAAAAGTTGGGGGGGGGTCACGGCGCCTTTTGTCAAGCCGGTACGAGAATATCGCGATCATCTCAATCGCGGCGTCCGGGTACGGGAATCAAGCCTTTTCGGCGGACACCGGAATCGCCGAAGTGTTGCTGCTCGCGAACCGGAGAAAAACGCCGCGGCCCGCGGGCGCGGCTTCTCCGACCGTCCTGTACGTCAATCTGCGCCGGAGGCCGAGAAGCGCGATGGAGGCGGCGGAGGTCGCTTCCGCGATCAGTCGAATGGGGCCCGCGCGGAGAGGCGCGCCGCCGGAGTCGCTCTATCTGGGGGACGAGGCGTGGGGAAGCGTCATCCACGCGCCGCTGGAGGACGGCGGCTGCGCCGGCGTGCGCGAGGCGGAGCTTGCCCGCGCGATGCTGCGGCTGCGAAGCTCGGAGCTTGTGCTCCCGAGGCTGGCTTCGCCGATTCCGCTGCGCATGACAACTCTGGACGACTTGGGAAATCTCGGACTCGTGGACCGGTCCATCGGAAGCCGGACGAAGGATCCGCCGTCGGTGCAGGGACCGTTTTGGATCGCGGAAGGGAGCGAGGCGGCAAGCTATCCGGCGCTCTGGGCGCACGAGGCGGCGAGGGAGCGGATGATCGAGGTGTGGCCGGACTCCAAGGGAATCGTGCGCGAAGATGGACCTCGCCCGGCCGGGCTCCGCGACATGCGGGAGTGGGCGGAGAGCGTCTGGTCCACCGCGACGCGACTGCACTACAACCGGGACTTTGGTCTCAGCTCCCAGAGCTTGGCGGCCTGTCTGACGCCGGAGCGGACGCTTGGAGGAAGGGCTTGGCCGAACTTCGCCGCGCGAGATGCTCGGTGGGATGCGCCGCTCGCGCTCTGGTCCAACACCACGCTGGGATGCATGTGCCACTGGTGGCGCGGGATGCGCACACAGCCGGGGCGAGCGGTGATCACCGTCTCGGCGCTGAAGCACCTCCCGGTGATGGATGTCCGGGAGCTCTCGGATGAACAGCTTCAGCTGGCCGCGGAGCTTCTTGATCGGTTTTCGCGCAAGCCGCTGCTGCCCGCGAACGAAGCGTACCGGGATCCCAAGCGCAAGGCCTTAAACCGCGCCGTGCTGGTCGAGCTGCTCGGCCTGCCCAAGTCCGTCTTGGGGCCCCTCAATCGCCTTGCCCTCCAGTGGTGCTTGGAGCCGTCGGTCCACGGAGGCAAAAGCACGAGGCCGAAAACGAGGGAGGCCGAGGCGGCTGTATAGGCTCGGGGCGGCCCGCGTCCTACCGTGCGATTCCGGGTGCGAAGAGATCTCCATTGGCGCTAGGCCGAAGGAAGCCGTCGGTGCGAAGGCGCGGCGGGCGTCTGGCAAGTCCGGTCCTGCGGCAGGTCACCCGAAAGAGTCTTCGTAGCGAATCTTGGTATGGGCCGCTTCCTCGGAATCGGGATCCGAAGTTGGAGTCGTTCAGGCGGCCTCCCCGCGCTTCGCAGATTCTAGAAAGCACTTTCCCCTCGCGCTCTGGAAACCGACCGCGAAGCCACTCCAGGAAGTGCTCCCGCACTCCTCTGGGCAGCCTCAGCAGAACAAAGGAAGCGAATGTGGCTCCCGCTCCTGCCGCAGCCTGGAGAATTTGAGGAATCTCGCTGTCGTTCAGCCCGGGAATGACCGGCGCCACCATGACTCCAACAGGCACGCCAGCCCCTGCCAACGCGGAGATCGCGTCCAGCCTCCGAGCGGGTATGGATGTGCGGGGCTCCATGACGCGCTGTAGCTCTCGGCGAAGCGTCGTAACTGAGAGCATCGCGTGGGCCGCGCCGTCTTTCGCCATCTGTCCCAGAAGGTCCGCATCCCTCTCCACGAGGTGATTCTTGGTGATGATTGCGACGGGATTCGTCGCTTCAGCCAGGACCTCCAAGCAGCCTCGGGTGACGCGGAGCTTGCGCTCCACTGGCTGGTACGGATCAGTGACGCCCGACATGACGATCACCTCCGCTTTCCATCCGGGTCTGCCCAGCGCGCTTCGGAGCAGGGCCGGCGCGTTTCTCTTGACCAGAATCCTGCTCTCGAAATCCAAACCGGTGGAGAAGCCCAAGTACTCATGCGTCGGCCTCGCGTAGCAGTAGACGCATCCGTGTTCGCAGCCCCGGTAAGGGTTCAGGGAGAATCTGAAGGGAAGGTCCGGGCTATTGTTTCGCGAGAGGATTGATCGAGTCCGATCCTCCAGGAATTCGGTTCGGAGGTTACCTTGCCGATGCTCGGGATTAAGCTCCAGAGAAATCCGTTCGAAGCGGCTGGAAGGGTTTTCGGACGCGCCCCTTCCGCGGACCGGGAGATAGATCATCTTGTATCTTCGGAGAATATTCGGTTTACCGCAAGCCCATGACGATTGAGGAACTTGAGCGGAGGATGAGCCTCCTCAACGACCGGACGCTTCGCTACCAGTACATCATCCAGCTGGGGAAGAAGCTCCCTCCAATGGCGCCGGAGCTTCGGACGGAGGAACATCGGGTCCCGGGATGCATGAGTCCGGCGTGGCTTCGCGGAGGGCGTTCGGAGCAGGACCCCGCCGTGCTGGAGTTTGTCGGAGATTCCGATTCAATCATCGTCAAAGGACTCTTCGCGATCCTAGCTTCGATCTACAATGGACGAAGCCCGGAGGCGGCGCTGGCCGTGGATGTCTCCGATGTCTTCGAGCGGCTGCGCTTGGGCGAAGCGTTGAGCCCCAATCGACGCAACGGCTTCTACTCGATGGTCAGCCGAATGAGGTCTGCGGCGGCAAGTCTCGCGTAGCGCGCTCTTTTCTCGCGCAGCCGGGATGCCCGCGCGAGTCTTCATGCGCCTCGTCTTGCGCTGAGGCTCATGGGCCGGAACCTTCTCTGGTACGTTGCCGTCAGCCGGAAATTGCCGAACCCGTCTTTCTCGTAACGCATAAGAGACGCCCGCCAAGAGTCCTCTGAGATGATATGAGCCCGGCTTGCCGTCCATCCGCGATCATTTGCAGCGCTCAGTCGCCATTGCGTGAGATAAGGATCTCTGGCGTTGGTCGCCCGAGGTTTGCGAAACGGTGAAGAGTCTGGAGCGCGACGCGTTGGCGGCTCTCTACGAGGCGACGGGCGGGCTGTACTGGCGGCGCAGCGACAATTGGCTCACTCTGGAGCCCCTTGGGAGCTGGCATGGCGTGTGCCTAGACGCCCGGGGGAGAGTGATCGGGCTCAACTTGGGGTGGAACGAACTCTCGGGCTCGATTCCCGGCGAGCTGGGCAGCTTGATCAGCTTGGAGTGGCTGGCCCTTCAGGGAAACAAGCTCACGGGCTCAATTCCGCTCGAGCTGGGTGAACTGGCCGGATTGGAGGAGCTCAACGTGAGCGGAAACGCTCTCGCGGGTCCCATTCCCCGGGAACTGACGCAGCTGTCGTCGCTCCGCGTATTCTTGTTTGCCGATACCGAACTGTGTTTCACTCGCGACACGGCCCCGTGGCTGGCGACCGTCGCGGATGTGGCGGGATCGGACCGGGCGTGCACGGATCGGGATGCGCTCGGGCAGATTTTTGAAAAAACCGGCGGGGAGCGTTGGACGCGCAGCGACAACTGGCTCACGGACGCTCCCGTCAACAGCTGGTACGGCGTGAGCGCGGACAGGACGGACAGGGTGACTGGGCTGGAACTCGGTCAAAACGGACTCACGGGAACGATTCCCCGCGAGCTGTGCGCGCTAGCCCACGTGAAGTCGCTGCTTCTCCCTAACAACGACCTTTCAGGGCAGATTCCTCGAGAGTTGGGCAGCCTCGCCGACTTGGAAGAGCTGTCGCTCAGCGGCAACAAGCTGAGTGGTCCGATTCCGCGAGAGCTGGCCCGTCTTGGCGGTCTAAAGAAGCTGCTGCTGCGCGGCAACGGTCTTGACGGGAGGATTCCACCGGAGCTGGGCTCTCTCGCCAAGTTGATGGTCCTGAACGTGAGCGACAACGCGCTCTCGGGTTCGATTCCGCGGGAACTGGGCGGTTTGGGCAGCTTGGAGTGGCTGTCTCTTGCCGGGAACGCGCTGACCGGCTTTGTTCCGCCAGAGCTCGCGCGACTGCCCAGCTTGGAGTGGGTGTACCTGCACGACAACAACCTCAGCGATCCGCTTGCGCTGGAGCCCGATAGCCTCGACGACGCGAACCTAAGGGAAGTGATCGTTCGAAGTGAGGATCCCTACGAGTCGGCCTCGGAGGAATATGTCCATCTGCCTTCGCTTCGCGTGTTCCGGATTGCGGATTCACCGCTTGATCTCACAGGCGACATGGGCGAGCAGCCAGTGCTGGTCACCGTCTCGGACATCACTGGATCGGAGCGCTGTTGTACAGACCGCGAGACGACCCAGTTTCTGTACGGGGGAGCAGAAATCGTCTTGAAGGAGAATCCGTATCGCAGCTGGGCAGCGGATGATTGGCGGTGGGAAGTTGCCGCGTGTCCGGAAATATAGAGGGGCAAACTGGGTCGCGGACATGCAGGCTACCCTGCGCTGGCGCGCCTAGGAGATTGTCGCAGGAATTCGATCCGTCGCGAATCGACATCGCCGCGCCCGGACGACTTGCGGGTTCCATCAGTATGGTTTTACGTAGATGAGTGGGACGTGCGACATCGAACCTCGAGCTCCGGCGCGGCGCTGCGGAGGAGAAGGAAATAAATGAACTGGGAATGGATGGGCACAGTCTTTGCGACGACGATCACGGGCGTGGGCGGCGTATCCGCTCTCGTTTGGTGCCTAGGGCGCATCCTCCGTCCTTGGATGCGGAACGAGGCCAGGGAAGCCACCGGCGAACTCTACAAAGTGCTGAGAGACAACGACTTTCAGAGCCTTGGAGAAACCGTCAGAGCCAACGGACAGAAGATTGATCGCGTTGAGACCGACCTGCGAGCGGACATGAAAGCCATGGAAACAGGCATCCGGACGGATTTGCGCGCCGACATGAACGCGATGGAACAACGGCTGGGTGATCGAATCGAGCGGGTGGGCGAGCAGATGGGCGAGCGAATTGAGCGGTTAGAGTTAGAGGGTCGAATTATCTCGGCACTGTCTCATTCCCCGTAAAGGGGTCACATTCCGGTCCGGCGAATCACCTCTGCGGCGCGCTCTCGCCGCAACAAGGAGATGAATTTGCGCCGGCCGCGCGCGCAGGGCTTTGACTGAAGGGGGAGGCCCGGTTCAGAACGTCACGGATCGCGTCGGGTGAGACCGTCGTCGCCGAGAACAAGGCGTCCTTGCTCCACCTGAACCGGATCGAAGCAACGCGCGACCTGTGCCGCGCCGGTCATCGTTCGGACCACGGCAAAAACCGCGACGCTCGTCGACGGGAATGCCTCTGACAGGCGACAAACACAAGCATGGAGCGTCGCGCCAGTGGTGATCACGTCATCTATGACCAGGATGCGATCAAGACGACGGGCCAGCCCGAGGTCAGGCAGTGCAGGCACCTCAATGGTCTTGCGGTGGAGCTCCTCAGTTGGTCGGCTTCCGGGGGGAGCCCACGCGGACTTCTGTACCTTCCGCGTTCGGCGAAGCCACTCTTTTCGTATTCCGAGCCCGTGCTCTTCCATGGACCGCACAAGGTCGAAGGTTGCCGACCTTGTATCATGCCGCCTGACCAAGGGGGCGTGGCCGGGCGCCGGAACCAGTCCGACTCTTGGGCCGAACCAGTCCCGGAAGAGCTCTCGTCCGCGATCAGAGGCCAACCACGACGCGATGCGCTTGATTCGTTCCGGATTGGATTTCTTTAGGTCATCGACGAGTTTCCGGCCTTGGTGGGTCGCCGCCCGGTCGTTGGCGTAGATCGGACCCGGTCGGTATGCGGATAGGGATCCATACCGCACGACCTCAGAATGGCAGGTCATCCGACTGCCACGCAGACCCGACGCGCCGGTACGGAAGGTTGTCCAGCACCCGCGGGAGCGTTCGAGCATCGAAGCTGAACGCGCCGTATTCGATCATCTTCAGGGCCCAGGCTGGCGGCGGATGCGCTTCGAACGACCGTTTGGGAAAGAGGACTGGTCGCCCAAGCCGGATCGCCTCCCATCCTTGGTGCCTGGTCCCGCTGCTTGAGGCCGCCTCGACAATCAGGGTGGCGTCCGACAAGAGCGCCATGGTCTTGTTGCGCAGAGGGAAATGCGACCGTTGCGGAGTCTGGCCGCGCGGGAATTGGGAGACCAGCAGGTGCTTCTCCCCGATCAAGTCCTGAAGGTTCCGGTTTCGCTTCACCGCGTACCGATCCAGCGACGTACCCAGAACGCCCACCGTTCTGCCGCCCTCATCCATCGCCGTCCTATGGGCTACGGTGTCGATCCCCATCGCGAGTCCGCTCACCACCGTAACGCCGCGCGAAACCAGCATCCGGGTGATTCGCCGGGCTATCTCCATGCCTTGGGCTGAAGCCAGCCGGGACCCCACCACGGCAATCTTGGGTCCGCTCGAAAGCAGCGACGCGTCGCCCTGCAGATAGAGCGTTTGCGGAGCGGCCTTCTCCTCGTGCCGGTTCAGCTGTCCCAGCACGTCGCTGGGCGCCACAGTCCGATGTTGGGTCACGGTCTTCGCGACTTGGCGGGTCAGTTTGCGAGCACGTCGAACTTCAGGTACGTAATCCGCCCCGCGGTTCCGTAGGGCGACTCGGGCGCGTAGTTGAGCGACCAGATCTGGCCCGGATGTTCGTCCGGCAGCATGTCGGGCAGCGCATCCAAGAGATTGTTGGCGCCGACTCCAATGCGAATGCGGTCGTCCAGCGCCAACGTGACTTCTACGTCGGCAATCGCCGCTCCGGTCACTTCCACCGGGACCTCGAAGACCGTGGGCACGGTGATTGACCCCATGCTCCGCACCCGCGCGCGAAGTCCGAGCCCAGAAGCCAGCCGCGCATCCGCGCTGACGCCGATGCGCGTCCGGGGCTGGGCCTGCGTGATGAGCGCGGTTTGCGTCTCGCGGATGAAGTGGGAGTTTCGGTTCGCGGTGATCTCGGTCTTGTTTCCGTGCATGCTCGCCGAGAAGTCCAAGACGCCCCAGTCCATCCCCCTAAACCGCCAGCCGGCAACGAGATCGAAGCCTCGCGTGCGGGTGTCGATCGCATTCGTCCAAAACGCCACCGCGTCGACCGGACGTCCCTGGAACTGGGCTCCCTCGCGAAGGCCGTGCGATTGGGAAAGCCCTTGGGTGAGGACGATTCCGTCGCTAACCGCCACCTGATACACATCGGCGGTCATCCGGAGTCCGCTCTGGGTCGCGACGACGACCCCCGCCGTGATGCTGAGCGAGGTCTCGTGGGCGAGCGAGCAGGCGTCAAAGTCCTCGCACGCAATTGGATCGCCCTCTGGAAGAAATCCATTGGTCTGGAGACCATCGCTGCTTCCCACGAAGCCAAGCGTGTTGAATCCGCGCTGGGGAAGGCTGGGCGCCCGAAATCCGGTTGAGAGCGCGGCGCGCACGGCGCTCCCCGACTCGCCCAATTCGAGGCGGGACGCCAGCTTGGCGGTCAGCGAACTTCCGGCGTCGCTGTAGTTCTCGAAGCGAAGCGCGCCGCCCAAGGTCAATGCCTCATCCGCCGGTCTGATCTCCGATTCCGCGTACGCGCCTACGCTCAAGCGGTCGCGTTTGCTCTCCATGGCGGACTGTGGGCTATAGCCGGGATACCCTTGAATGCCGCAGCTCGCGACCTGCGATCCATCCCCGTTCAGGTGATGCGCCGCGGGAAAGCTGCCTGCGGAGTTGTCGGGGCCGCACCCGTAGCTGACCGGATCTCCCGCGTCCATCCAGTAATCCTCCGCGCGCAGCGCGGCCCCCAGCGCGAGAAGGCCCGGCACGGATCCGACCTCCATGTCGCGCTGAAGATCGGCATTCACATTCAGCTGCCGGAGGTTGGCCTTGCCGCTGTGGGCCTCAAGCGGTCCCGAGGCTGCGGCGAGCTCTACGGGCGATGCGTCCGGGTTTCGGTCAAGGTACGCCGCCGCATACGAAGGGTTGATGGAGTTGGAGGCGCCGAAAGAGAAGGCGCCTTGGCCAACTCCAGCGCTCAGCTCGGTCGACCAGTCCGCAAGCTCTCCCCGAATCCCGATCGCAAGCGAAAGATCCTCCAGATCGGATTCCTCCAGCGGGAAGAAGCCGTCTGGATAAACGTGAGAGACGTTGCGCGGCACCCAGTCCGCCTTTCGGTACAGCCCGTCGGACACTGCGGCGCGCCTGGCGTAGCCTCCGAAGGCAAAGAGTTCCGCCGACCCGCTGAGCGGGAGCGCGGCGTTGAACATCGCCGCCCCGCCCTCGTAGTCGGGCTCTCCGTTGCGCGAAAGGTGCTTTGTCTTTCCGCCGGCGAAGCATGGGGCGTAGCCGGCGCTCGGACCGAAGCAGGTGTTCGCTTCGCCGCCCCGCTGGCTGGGAAGCTGGCGCGCGTACTCGCCGGTGACGTTCAGGAAGCCGCCGCGACTTCCAAGAGCCATCCCCGCGTTGCCGGAAGTGAGCAGCCGCTCTCCATCCCCGAAGGACGTTCGACCGAGGTACGTCGACCAGCTGGAGCCCGAAGCGTCTTCCTTCAGGACGATGTTGATTACCCCAGCGATGGCGTCGGAGCCGTACTGGGACGCCGCGCCCTCGCGCAGCACCTCGATGCGCTGCACGGCGTGCATCGGGATGGCCCTGAGGTCGGTTCCGGTGGTGCCCATTCCCAGCATGCTGATGAGTTTGGCGAAAGCCACCCCATGTCTGCGCTTGCCGTTCACGAGCACGAGCGTCTGATCCGGATTCATCCCCCGCAGCGTTGCCACGTGAAAGGCGGCTCCGTCCCCGACCGTCAGACGCGTGGAGTTGAAGGACGGCGCCATCCTCGTCAGGGTCTCGTTGAGACTGATATTGCCTGCGCGAGCGAGTTCCTCTGAGCCGTAGATGTCGACCGGAACCGGAAGCAGAACCGGATCCTCGACGCGCGCCCTTGAGCCAACCACCACCATGAGCGAGTCGATGGCGACGACCGTGTCCGGCGGCGGCTGCGCGGAACTATCGGACGGCGAAAACGCCTGCAGACTCAAGCCGAGTCCCAAAGCCGCGACCACAAACCCAGAGCTTCGAATCCCCCGCATCTCATCCTCCCCCGTCGTGTTTGTCGGAAAACCCAAGACCGCAGTCTCCCGAATTCGTCAAGCCTGACAGGCGCTCGCTCGCCTGCTGCTAATGAATACGCCGATGGGCCTCTACGGTTTCATTGCGCGCTCGAATCCTTAGGCAAGGCTGCTTCGTCTTGCCGCGCCAAGAATCGAAAACCCGGTGAAGCGGATGGCGCGCCGTATCCTCGCGCGCCGCGCTCGACTCACTGTCCGCCCGGACGTTCGCCCGCAGGAAGAGGGAACGTTGTCCGTCCTCCTCATTTGTTAGCCGAAGAGCGCTACAGGGCCTCGATCTCGTAGCCCAGCTTCCAATTCGAGAGACTCTCGGGATCGCCCGACTCGTCGCCCGCCTGGTGGATTCCAATGCAGGCCGAGATCGGCGTCTCATAGCTTCGGCTGTACGTCTCAAGGTGGTCCTTCTTGCCGAAGGGGTCAAGCTCTTCGCCTCTGATCTCAATCGAAAGGCTGCCCGTAGCCTCTCCCTCGAAGAGCACCTTGTTCAGCTTGCGCAGGCGGTTCTCCATCGGATTGTCGGATATGGAGTAGTGTCCCTTTTTGGGGATCCGTATCGTCTGAGTGTTGTCGCCGCTGCGGACGGTGGAGTGGAAGACGAATTCTCCCTTGGAGCCCGGTATCGCCTCCAAGTTGTCCAGTATTTCAAGCCATCGCAGCGTTACTCGAATCTGCAAGCTGCCCTCCGTTGCGCCCTAAGCTCTGGGATCCTGGTCACGACGCCTCGCCGCTCGACCTGTGGGTAAAGATACCGCTGGCAATGCCGTGCGCGCAATTTCCGTGCGAACGGAGGCGGGCGGGCAAGAGCGCATCAAGGCTTCCATCTGGCCCCGGTCGGTCGGAAGTGTTTCAGGAGAAGGCGCGAAAGGTCCCGAAGGCTCTCTCCGAGCACGCCCTTCGCGTGGTTTCTGGCCCCGCACTCAAAGGCCAGCGCCCAATGCCGCGCGAGCGTCCGGTACGCCTGCCGCAGCGTGCGCGAAGGGTCGTAGATCTCGGTGGGTTCGCCGGAGACTCCATTTAGCTCGATGATCCGAAAGTCGCCCCGAGCTATCGCCTCAACGGACTGTCCGCGAATATCGAAGCGACCAATATGGAAGCCCGAGATGCTCCTGGCGACGCGATCCAATGCGGCTTCAAGTTCGGGAGAAATCAAATGGGATGCGTCCAAGAACTGTGCTCCCATGCAGTGATTGCCGAGCTCTCCCAGAGACATCTCTTCGCCGGCGCGGAGCACGCGATTGAGCGCGTCGCCGTGGCGGTCCTGAAAGAGGCGGCGCTGGCAGCGGAGTCTGGGGTGGGAGAGGATCAGCGCAAGCGCGCTCCCGGAGCCGTCGCCGACGATCCGGGGCAGCCTCTTCCCGGTGAGCCCCAAGACCCTTCCGCGAGCGTCTCCCGGCAGTCTGACGTAGTGCGCGCCCAGCTCTTCTCCCGCGACGTACTCTTGGAGCATTGCGCGTCCGTGGATCTCGCCGACGGCCTGGAGCGCCTCATCGAAGGTCCGCGCGACGCGCACGCCGGCTCCCCGCTCTCCAACGTCCGGCTTTGCCACGACGGGATAGCCGCCCAGCTCCCGAACCAGGGCCTTCACAATGTCCGGCAGCCGGGCTTTGCCTGAATCTTGAGGAAGCAGCCGAAACTGGGCGGTCTTCGATCCATCCTTCATTAAACCAAGGATCTCGGACTTGGACTCTCCGGCGAGACCCGAGTAGGGAATGGCGGGATTTGCGGCCAGAAAAAGAGCGGGGGAGCGGTACCGCAGCGCAAGCCGGAGCCAAACCAACAGAAGCGGCGCGTAGAAGATCCAAGGGGGCCAAAACTCCCACCTGCGAATGCGCGCGAGCGGGTCCGTCACCCTCTGCGCCACATCCGGGAAAAGAAGGGGATCAGCAGCCGCGTAAGGATCAGCGCAAACGCGACAACGGAGACGACCCAGAGCAGGGCGTTCTCTTGGAAGACGTGAAACCGCTCCGCCATCGCGGATCCGAAGAGCGCCGAGCCCCCCACGAGGAGCGGCGCCCACAAGAGCGTGCCCGCCAGCACGGCGCAGAAAAAGAAGAGCGCGTTGTAGCGGGCCGCGCCTGCCGCCAAATACGTTGGCAGCCTGGCGCCGGGCACGAATCGTCCTCCGATGACGAGGGCAAAGGCGCGCTTGCCGAACCACGCCCTTGCCTCCTCTATCCGCTCTCGCGGAAGCAGTCGCGAAATCCGCCGAGACGCCGCGATCCTTCCTCCGGCGACGCGTCCGACCAAGTAGAGCAGCATGTCGCCCGCGACCAGCCCGAAGAAAAAGACGAACATCGTTGCCCCCCATGGGAGGACGCCGCGCGCAATCAGCAGCCCGCCCCCAATCCCCGCGAGATCCTCCGAGACTAGAGTCGCAAGCATGAGGAGGGCCAGCGCCACAAAGAGCCCGAACCCCTCTGCCTTGGGGAGGTCTTCGGGTGCGAGGGGCTCCATCGCGCGCAGAAGTCGGGCCTGCGCGGCCGAGCCTGAATCGGGCGCGTCTCCTTCGTCCACCCTCTTCAGGAAGGCCGCGATGGGAGTCGCGACGCTCGCCGGGTCGGTAAAGACGACGAAGTGGTCCGTTGGGAGCTCCACAAACTCCGAGTGCGCAACGATGCGGTGATGCTCTCGGGCCGCGCCGATCGGGACGAGCGGATCCCGCGCGCCGTGCAGGATGAGCATCGGCGGGGCGAAGCCCTGGAGGATTTCCCGAAGAGGCCGCTGATCGGTGTCGTAGAAGTTGCGCGCGTACTCGTAGCTCAGAAAGGCGTCGTCCAGCGCGCCGAAGTGCGGCAGAAGGTTGTGGAGCGCCCACAGGCCGGCGAGCTGAAGTCCGTGAATGGAGTGGTTGAGGTGGTAGTCGCCCAGAAGCTCCCACTCTTGCACCCCGATGGCCGCGAGCATCGTGAGGGAAGCGATGCGGTCCGGGTCCGCCCGGTACATTTCCAAGGCGACGCCCCCGCCCAAGGAAAAGCCGACGAGGTGGGCGCGGTGGATTCCAAGCGAATCCAAGAGTTGGAGCGCGACTGCGGCGTGCGCCCTGATGGAGTAGTCAGGCGCCCGGCGGGAGGAATGTCCAAAGCCCGGCAAATCCGGCGCGACGACGGGTCGATCAAGGCCAAGAAGCGGACCCATCCCCCGAAAGTTGGCGCCGGATCCGGGACTCCCGTGCAGAAGCAGGACGGGCGTCCGCGCGGGTTGGCCCAAAGGGGGCTCCCAGCTCCGGTAGGCCACGCGCGCTGGCTCTCCCTCCACGCGGGGCGCGCCTTCCACCATCCGCTGTTCCAGCTCTTCCGGCAAGGGCGTCTCCGGCGCCGCCGCCCGCGCGAGATGGGAGGCGGCCAGAAAAAGGAGGTACGTCGAGCAAAGGACCCAGCCCCAAATCCACAGGCGCGAAGGAGGTTCCCCTCGCGAGGGAGGCTCCTCAGGCAGACAACGGCTCCAGGCTCTGTAGGCTCGGGCCGAGCGCGCGGGAGGATCCGGCGCCGAAGGGCTGCTCCCTGCGCGGCGCGTAGTCCATCAGGACGCCTTCTCTAGTAACCTGCACGCGCGTGTAGCTGGTCGTTGCGGCGTCGCTTCGCTCCATCCAGACCGCGTGGGGACCGGGCCTGGGGAGGCGACTTCGGTGAAGGCGCTCCAGCACCGCGTTCGAGAGACCGCGGCGGGCGAGCGCGTCCGAAAAGACGCGGGCCCTGGCCTTGGCCGCGCCCGCGTTGTCCGCGGAGGACGACGTCGCGACCAGTCCTCCCCTTCGCTGCCGCGTCCACCTGAGCGCGCGGCCGTCCCATTCGGCGCAGAGTATCGGCGAGCCGATCTCAAAGACGCGCAAGGCGAAGGGCGGATAACCGGACGCCTTCTTTTCGCTCAACGCTCGCCGCATTCCGTCCCGATCCTCCTCTCCAAGGATCTCCAGCGGAAGCATGCCCCTGGAGCGCGCGCTCGCAGGAGGAGAGAAACGAGCGCGCGGATAGAGATTCGTCAGCGCGGCCAAGACGCCGTCCTCGCGGACCGCAATCCACGATCCTCCGCTTCGGGCGTCGATCGGAGCGGCGATTCGAAGGCCGCAAGCCGCTGCGAAGACGCGCGGAGGAAGCTCGGCCTCCCGGCTCTTCAGCTCGTCGCGGTTCATATGCACCGTGTAGCCGTCCGGGGCCGCGATCCAGCTGACCGTGCACATGAGTCAGCCCCGCTTTGCTTCGTGTTGGAGCGTCGAGGGCGCTTTGCAAAAATCAGCCCCGAGGTCAATGCCCGCGGAGAGTCCGATCAGACGAATCATCGCCAAGTGATGCAGCGTGTGGCTTATGCAGAAAGCGAGCTCGCGTTCCACGCTTGTCTCCGCCCACTCGCCGTTCGCCGAATCCTCGCTCTCCATCCGAGTTCGCACAAGCAGGTTCTTCTTCGCTTGCCGCAAAGGAGCGTCCGCAACGGCCCGGCGCATTCGCGCGCACGCCTCGGCCGCCTTCTGGGCGCACTGTTCGACCTCCGGGTCCCTCTCCCGCGCATGGTAGTCGACGCGCCCCGCCTCAAGCCCCTTGAGCAGAGACGCGTAGTGGTCCAGAATGTGCCTGGCGTGGGGTCCGGCGGGGGCGTGGGCGCCAAGCGGCGTTTTGGCCCAAACGCCCGAGAGGCGCAGCGCGGCGCCGCGCACTTCTCGTAGGAGCTCAAGGTTTCGCTGCAGCAGGAAGTTCATGGATTGGCGGGTTCGGGAGAAAGGGAAGTGGGCGTAAAGGAGCGCAGCATCGCCTCCCTGATACGGGCGGCGAGGCGCTTGCGGTCCGCGCTTGCAACGGGAGCGTTTCCGAAGACCACCTTGGCTTCTACGCTCTTTAGAGCGCAAACGCCCATGAGATGCGGGAAAAACTCGGCGTTCCCCCACCAGCAGACGCGCGACGCCGCGAGCGCGGGATCTTCCGGCGTGCGGTAGCAGAGGCACGCCCAGTAGACCGGAAGACGCGCCCGCGCCGCTTGGGCGAGGAGCCCGGGCTTCAGCGCGAGGATCCCGGCCCCCGGGGTCGTGGTGCCCTCCGGGAAGAGCGCGACGCGCAAGCCCGCTTCCAGCCGCTTTGGAATGCTGGCAAGGACGCCGACCAGCGCGCGCTTGCGCCCTCGCTCCAGAAAGATCGTGCCGCCTGCGGCCGCGACCCAGCCAAAGAAGGGCCAACGCCGGACCTGGGCCTTGGAGACGAAGATCCCGGGCGCGCGCGATCCCAGCACGAGAACATCCAGGTACGACAAGTGATTGGAGACGAGCAGGGCGGGCGGCGGAAGGGGGCCTTTCGTCTCGACGCGTACGGAAAGGGCGCGCAGACAGCCGCGGCTCCAGAGCCCCATCATACGCACCCGATGGGCCAAGGCCCTGCGCTCGCGCAAAGGGCCGCCTAGACGCGCGAGGAAAAACGCTCCCAGCGAAGCGGCTGCGGCGCAGTAGGCCGAAACCGCGAGAAGCGCGGCTGCCTTCGCCGAGACGCGGGCGGCGCGAATCATGCCCTGGAAATGTCCGCCTACCTGCGAAAAAACGTCTTGCGCACGATCGGCGGCAGCGTGCGCGTGTCCAAGACGACGAGAAAATCAATGGTCTTGAAATCGCGGTCGATCGCCGGCGGGCCGCAGATGGAGGCCCCCAGGTTGAGGTAGCTCTGAAAGAGCGGCGGGATTGGAAAGGGGGCTTGGTCGGCGCAGCCCGGTGCTCTCCGGCACTCCATCCCCGGCAGCGGATTGGCCCGCAGCGTTGGATGCAACCGTCCCTTCCCGCAAAGCCGGTCATGAACATCAATTCCCGCGCCCTCGTCCTGACTGGTTAGGGAGCAGCATCCGAAGATGTAGTGATTCCCGGTCCATTCCAGGTACTGGGCGAGCCCCCGCCAAAGAAGCTCCAACACTCGGCGCTTCCGGTACGGCTTCGCGATGCACGCGCGCCCGACCTCCACGGCGCGCCGGATCGCCGACTCGGGAAAGCCCGAGAGGTCGAACTCGCCCGCGGTGTAGAAGCCCAGATTTCGCTTCGCCATCCCCCCGGTTTGCATCCGGTAGGTGCCGATGACCTCGCCGTTGTCTTCCCGCCGCACGAGGAGGTGATGCACCACATCGTCCAAAGGTTCGGCGTCCAAGCCGGTTGCGTAGGAGGCGTCCAGCCCTTCCCCAAGCTCCACGTTGAAGACATCGAAGCGGAGACGCTGCGCCGCTTCAAGCTCTGCCCTGTCGCGAGCGAAGCTCACCTGAAACCCTCTTTGTCCAAAGGGCTCTTTCGGGATGAGATCGGGGGAGACGGGGAATCCGGCCGGCCTGGGCCTCGGCCGGGATTCCAGAGGGGTTAGGGTTTCGGTCATCCTAGGAGACTCATGCCTAAGCAACAAAGTCCCGGAGCGGTCCGCGCGACTCCCCGGACCGGAAGGCGACCGGGACGACTCAAGGCGTTGCAAGCTTCCGCAGGAAGATACCAAGCCGAAGGTCTCGCCACGGTATCCGCGGGGCTGCCGATGCGTATCGGGCTGAACGCGCGCGCCGCTTGGAGCCCGAAAAAGGAGGCGGACGTCACCGCGCCTCCTCCTCCTTGAAGAGTCGGCGCACTTCGGAGCTCTCGGGCCCGGACGCCAACAACGCCGCGATCACGTAGACCGAGAAAGAGAGGAGGACCGCGGGAAAGACCTGGTGGAGATGCTGCGAGATCGCCAACTGACTCCAGAACGCAAGCACGGCGAGTCCAGCCAAAAAGGAGGCGATCGCCGCGATTCCATTTCCCTTCCTCCAATAGAGCCCGAGGATGATGGAGGGGCCAAAGCAGGCCCCGAAGACCGCCCCGGAGAAGGCCGTGAGGGAGACGATCCCGGCGGGCGGGTTGAGGGAGATGATCGCGGTGACCAGGGCAAAGACGGCGACGTAGGAGCGAGTGACGCGCAGCGAGCCTGTCCGCCGCGTCCTTCCCTTGAAGAAGACTGGATGGACGATGTCCCGCTCCGCCGACGCGGCCATGACGAGGAGGACGCTGTCAAGCGACGACATGGCTGCCGCCGCCATGGCGAGCAGCAGGAAGGCCGCGACCCACGGATGAAAGACGCCTGTCGTCGCAAGAAGCTCCGGCACGACCAAGTCGGTGCTGGAAACCGAGCTTCCCAGGACGTTTCGCGCGTAGAGCCCAACCGGAACGAGGAGCGAGTAGACAAGCAGAAACGCGCCGGTAGAGATCCAAACGCCCTTGCGCACGGCGGCGCGACTCTCAAGCGCGTAGAAGCGGGAAAGCTGGCGAGGCTCCACGAGGAACTTCACCGTTCCGGCGAAGACCACGCCCAGCGCGAATGGAACCGACACGCCTCCGCCCCACTCTAGGAGCGGCCGGGTCGTCGGATCGCCGCCCAGCGCTTGGAAGGAGGCGAGGCCCCCCGATGCGGCAACGACGCCCTGAAAGAGCAGGACGCCGGCGACGATCATCAACGCGCCCTGAAGGGCGTCGGTCTTCACCACGCTGATGAAGCCGCCCGAGACGGTGTAGAGCATCACGACCACGAAGACGATGCCGATCGCCCAACCGTAGGGGATGTCGAGAAAGGCCTCCAAGAGGATGCCGATGCCCTTGAAGACGGCCGTCATGTAGATGAAGGAGGCGAAGAGCACGATCGCCGCCGCCAGGATGCGCGCCGGCTGCGACTGGAAGCGAAATCCGATGAAGTCGGGGATGGTGAGCGAGCCCATCGACTCGGTGAAGGTGCGAAGCCGGGGCGCGACGAAGATCCAGGCGCATGCCGAAAGACCGGCGACGAATGGGACGAGAAGAAACCAGGTCACGCCCCACTCGTACGCCTGCCCCGAAAAGCCCACGAAGGAGTTGGTGCTGGAGTAGGTCGCGAAGAAGGAGAGGCCGATCACGACGGGCCCCATTGCTCTCCCGCCCACGAAGTAATCGGATGCGCTCCGCGTTTTTTCGCGGCCCTGGAGCGCATGGCGAACAAGCAAGACTCCGTAGGCGGCGATCAGCGCGTAGACGAATCCATGCTCGCTCAGGTACGCCGTCAACCTTTCCACGCGGAACCTCGTTGCTGGAGACCCGAAGACCGGCCGGCGAGGCGGCGGATCAACTCGTGCTTGCGGACCTTTCCAAGGGACGTCTTCGGCAGCGCGGCCAACTGGTGGAAGGCCCGGGGCACCTTGTAGGGCGCAAGGCGTTCCTTCCCCCACGCGCGGAGAGCCTCGAGCGAGGCGCCAGCGGCTTTGGTCGCGTCTTCGGCGGGGATCCACGCCGCCTCGACGCTCTCTCCCCACTCTCTATCCGGAACCGCGAGCACCGCGATCTCGCCGATCTCGGGGTGCTCTAGGTACGCCGCCTCGATCTGCAGCGCGGAGACCTTGTAGCCGCCGGTTTTTACGATATCCGAGCTTTGCCTTCCGAGGATCGCGTAGGAGCCGTCTTTTTCCTTTCTCGCTTCGTCGCCGGTACGAAACCACCCGTTCGAGAACGCGGCGCGCGTCTCTGCTTCGCGCCGCCAGTATCCGGAGAAGAGCTGGGGGCTTCTTAGGAGGAGCTCTCCAGAGCGCTCGGGGGGCAGGGGGCGCATCGCATCGTCCACGATCCGGGCGCGCACGCCGGGAAGCGGAAAGCCAACGGAGCCTTCCCGCATCGGGCCGCCCGCCGGATTGGAGAGCGCCATCCCGGCCTCGGTCATTCCGTAGCGCTCCAGGATCTCTTTGCGGGCGATGGATCGCCACTGCCTAAAGAGCCAAGGGGGAAGCGCGGCGGAGCCGGATACGGTCAACCTGAGGGCGCGCGCTCCCTTGGACCAGCGCGCTCTCGCCTCCGGGGGCGCGTCCTCCCACGCCTGAACGAGTCTTCCGTAGACGGTAGGGACGCTCATGAAGAGCGTGACCTCTTCCGACGCCATCCGTTCCCAGATCAGGGCGGGGTTCGCTCGTCCGAATTCCACGCACGCCCCGCATGCGAGCGCGCAGAAAAGGGCATTGACCAAACCGTGGACATGGTGAAGGGGAAGGGTGTGCAGGATGCGGTCGGTCTTCGACCACCGCCACGCGCGCGTGAGCGCCTCGACTTGGTGGGCGAGTGCATGGTGGGTTAAGAGCACGCCCTTCGGCTTGCCGGTGGTGCCGCTTGAGTACAGAAGGAGCGCGGGGTCTTCGGCTACGGGAGAGCGCGGCGGCCAAGCCTCTTCTTCCGCCGGAGCCCGGAGCGGCATCGGAAGCGCGCGAATGCCTTTTCCTTCCGCAGCGCGGATGAGCGCGTTCCCTTGGTCCAGCGCCGGATCGACGACCACAAGGCAGGCGTCGGAGTCGCAAATGACGTGCATCAGTTCGGGCAAGGGGTGCGAGACCCCCAGCGGAACGGCGATCGCGCCGCTTCGCCAGCACGCGAGCAGCAGCGCGGCGCTCGTTGGACCGGCTGGCGCGAGGAAGCAGACTCGCGGCAACGTCTCGTCGGCGCTCGGGCCAAGCGCGAACGCTCGGGCCAAGCGCCGTGCGCCAAGAGCAAGCTCGGCGTAGCGGATCGGGCCTTCGCCATCAATCAGCGCGGTTCGGTCGCTCCACCGCGAATCCAAAATGCGCTCGATGAGGAGCCGGGGCGCGCTACTCTCCATTGATCCAGAGCTCGTCGCCCCGGACGCGGGCGAGGCGACCGCCGAACGCCGCAATACGCTTCAGCTCCGGCCGGGGCAGGCGCAAGATGGGGATGGTCTGCACGCCAAGCTCTTCCGCCGCCCAGACTCCAAGCGCGAGGATCGCGTCAACGGTTCCTAAGACGAGCGCCGCAGGCGCTTGGCCCTCTCGGAGGAGCTCCAGCATGATGGCGCTGGAGGAGCTGGAGCCGATCGTTCGATCCATGGCGAGCACCGCGCCCCGGACGGACTGACCCAAATCGGGGTGGCGGGGATGCACGATCCGTCCCGTCTTGGGGTCAACGCCTCCCCAGAAGCTGATCGGCGCGCCCAAGCTAAAGAGCGGTCCGGCGCCCTCGCCCGTGTGAACGCGCTCGCCCTTTAGGCGCAGGTCCACAACTCCTCGTCCCGCTGGAGTCGCCCGCTGGCTGCCGTCCGCACGCAATCCAAGAGGCTGCCGTACACGACATCGTAGCCGGTATTCGCAGGCGCATAGTGCGCGAACTTGCCGGAGTTGGTCATCAGGACGCCGCCGTTGCCGGGAAGCACGGGCGCCACGACCACGCACGTGTCCGCCACAATCGTGACCCCAGCGGCCTTTAGTTTGTCCTCGGTTCCGTTCTCTCTCGCGGCTTCAAGCTGCGCGCGGCCGGTGCACGCGAAGAAGGGAAGCTTGAGCGCCGCGAATTTCTCCAGAAGACTCGATAGCGCCCGGAGCTGCTCCAGCGAAAGGTGGGGGCTTCCCACGGCGATGGCGTCCACCGATTGTGAGCGCGTGGTGCTGAGCGAGTCGCGCGTCCGCTGGAGCTCCGCCGCCGAAGGGCGAAGCGCGCGGAGCGGCGTTCCTCCTCCCAATGCGTCTTCCAGCGTGGGCGCCTCGGGCGTCACGCCCACTGCGTGGAAGAGCCCGACCGCGCCCGTGGAAGCCGAGGCGGCGCCCAGCGCCTTGAGCTGGTCCTCGCTCGCCGAGTCCGGGATTCCGACGATGGCGGGGACATCCTCTCCCGCGTGCGCGCCCAGCCAAGCGCCCAGGACGGGGTAGAAGGCGTCCCGTCTCTTGAGACGCGGCTGAATGCGATCCAGCTTCACCACCAGAGAGGCTCGCCGGTTTTCCTCTAAATGCAGGCCGTACTTGGGCGCGCGTCCCGCGACGGCGCAGAGAATGTCCATGAAGTCGCCGTAGCGGTTGGTGCGCGCGCCAAGCACGGAGTTCGCAAAGACCACGGCGTTGCTTTCCCCCCAAGCGACATCCTCTCCCAAGTCCGGTCGGTGTCCGGCTTGGTAGGGCGCGCACGTCCACGTCGGAACGCAATCCATCGCGGCGTACGCCTGCATCTGGCGGAGCGCCATCCGCCGGTCGTGCGCGGATCCCTTCACCCGGTCCGGGTGGAGCAGGTCCAGGGCTCCGACGTTCAGCGTCGAGGGAACGCGCGCCTTCGCGCCCAGCTCGACCAAATGCTCGGCAAAGTGGACGCCGCCGTCTCCGTGATACAGGCACCCGTCGATGTGCGCGGAGGAGATGGGCACGAATTCGCGCGCCCCAAGCACGCGCGCCATCCGGCAGAGGATGCGCATCGCGAGCGCCGGGGCGGGGCCCCGTCCTCCCTCCAGCGCCTCTTTTTCTTCGCTTGCGAGGCGGAGCTCTCCGCTCAACTACCGGTGAACGGGCTTGGGCGCCGACCCTCCGATCGGGTCGCCGGGAGGCAGCTCCAGGGACTCGCCGGGCACGGCGTTCTCAATACGACTCTGCCACCGCCTGATGTCTGCGGCCACTAGGTACTCGTGAGACGTGGGGCTGCTCCGTACTTCCAAGTCCCTCGCGATCATCGCAAGCCGCTTCGAGAGCACTGCGCGAGCCTGCGTCTGGACCCGCGCGTCGGCTGCGCGCCGCATCATTTCATCCACGACGCTTCGCTGAATCGCCTCGCGCACGCGCTCAAGGTAGGCGTCGTTTTGCCTGGGCGTCTCCCAGGTCGCTTCGATGAGTCGGTCAACAACCTCCTCCAGATCCGGATAGTCTCCCATGCTCCCGTAGACGACGAGTCTCGCCATCCGCTGGGGATGCAGAATTTCTCCCACGGTAAAGGACGCCGCCGCCGCTGCCGCCCCAAGCGGATCGAAGAGCAGCTCCGTGCGGCCTTGGAAGGTCTCGCCCTCGCCGTAGCGGAAGGCCAGCGGCGGAACGATCTCCACGACTTCGGGCGGAAGCGCCAGGAAGTCGACCGTCAGCGCGGAGAGGAGCGCGTCCAGAGCGTCGCGCTGCTCGACTCCGTCCACGATCCTGAAGGGCTCCTGTCCATCGCCCTTGACCGCGTAGCTGTAGTGCGCGCCGCCCAGCGTCTGGGCCGCCGCCCGCAGCTGGAAGCGGTGATGCATGTACAGCGGAAGCAGCACGAACTCAAGGTCCGAAAGCGGCCTGCCGTCGCGAATCATCGACTCGCCGAACTTCGCCATGCCGATATCGCGGACGCGCATCTCGTGTCGCAGGTGGTCCACCAAGTTGGAGCCGTTGTCCCAGACGCCAGCTTGGGGGTGTCCCGCCCCGATGAAGTTGTTGTTGGAGTGGCCCATGTACAGGAGGCCGTCCTCAATGCTCTTCTCCACGATCTTGCTCAGCTCGGCGGCCTCGTCCGCGCCAGGGGCGAACTCCCGGTAGAGGTAATCCACCGTCACGATGTCGTATGCGCCGATCCGCTGGACGTATGCGTTTGAGAGGTCGATCCGGCCTTGGTCGTCGATTTCGGCGTACGGCGCGGGATAGTCCATCACGCTCTCCCGCCCATAGGCGCTGGCCAAATAGTTGTGGGGGAAGCCCAAGGTGTGTCCGACTTCGTGGGCCGAGAGCTGGCGCACTCTGTCCAGCGCCATCTCAACAGCGTCGGAATTCGCCTCGCCGGACTCTACGACTTCGGCGAGGTAGCTGAAATCGGGCATCGGGAGGAAGCCGCAGGAGAAGGATTCCGCGCCTTGGCTGATGCCGCCTTCGGCCGCGGCAAAGGGCGGGACCATGCCTTGGCCGTGCAGGTAGTCTTGCCTGAGCCTCAAGCTGCCCAGATTGACGACGCCCCGTATGATCTCCCCGGTTCGGGGATCGACGACGGAGTTTCCGTAGGAGTAGCCCCGGGTCCTCCGGTGTGTCCAATGGATCATGTTGTAGCGGATGTCCTGGGAGTCGATTCCCTCGGGCAGGACCTCCACCCGATAGGCGTCAATGAAGCCGGCGGCCTCGAATGCCTCCGCCCACCACTGGGCGCCTTCGATCAACGCGCTCAGGATCGGCTCCGGCGTGCCCGGGTCGACGTAGTAGACGATGGGTTCGACGACTTCAGAGGGCGCGTCGCCGGGCGTCTTCTTCTGGAGACGGTGGCGAGACGCGAGGCGCACGCGCGTATCCTCGTCGATCGGCACCGCGTAGTCGACGAGCGTGGGTCCGTTTACGCCGAGTCTGGGATCCGCAAGCCTAGGCTCGTAGCCGTCGTCCGGGAGCCGGATAAAGGAGTGATGCTGCCTCATAGTGACGGAGCCGGGGTTTACGGCAACGCCCCGTACGAGCGGACCGGGATTGTTGGCGGTGAAGGTAAGGAGCGCTTCCACTTCGGTGTTGTCGGGGAAGGACCGCGTATTTGGGAAGTAGATCGCGGAGCGCGACTCGCTCAGCGAGAAGTCCCCCTGTCCGCGCTGGCGAATCTGCGCCGCCGCGCCCCGTGCGTCTCGAATAAAGAAGGGCGTCGCGTCGACGAGGACCCTGCTTCCGGTGCTCGCAGCGATATCGAAGCCCCAGTAGACCGAAGGCGCAAAGGCGTCGCGGACGGCTTGGCGTTCCGCGGCGTTGTCGCTGCGCGCCTGAAAGCGGTAGTTGGGCTCCATCAGCAAGAGTCTTGGGCCGATGCGCTCCGGGTCCAAGATATGCGTGCCGCGGAGCTGGCCGCGGTCGATGCCGACGGGGTTTGAGCCGAGGCCCGATCCCATCGAGATCTGGTATAGGAACTCGCCGCCGTCGGAGTCGATCTCCCAGTAGATGCGCCCGGCGTCGTCGTCCCAGTAGAGGTTGAAGAGGCCCTCCAAAGCCCTCATGTCTTGCGTCTTTGACTCGACGGAGGGCATTTCCTGCGCCCAAAGGCTTGAGTGAAGAGTGCCCGTCAAGGCGAGCATGAAAACGCCGGTGAGTCCGGCTTGGATGCGTGGCTTCAAGAGGTGGTCTCCTAAGGGTGCTGGTCTTGGCCCTGGCAAATGCGAGGGATCAGCTCCGCTCGCAAAGCAGTCTCGAAATTCTGGGGATTAGCAGGGCCGGGCGCAACCCTCGAAGGATCGCCGCTGGCAGCTATGGATTTACGCCAGAAAGCCGCGCACGTGATCAAAATTTAGCCGAGTTCCCACAAACCTCCAAACGGTAATCCCAGGGTACGTCTCCTCGGGCAGCGCCTGCGGATCGCTCACCCGCCCCTTGGGAAGCACGTGCGTGGTGCGTTCGCCAATAGCGAGGTAGCAAATAGTAATGGGGTTCGGTTGGTCGTCGCAATCGAATTCGATGCTGCAAAGCGTCCTCAGGTACGCAAGGTACGGAGGCGATCGTCGCAGCTGCTTTAGCGTCTTGCCACCGTCTGCAAGAGTCTTCTTGAGCTCTACAAAGACGGCCGCATCTCTTCCGGCCTCTCGAAAAACAACAAGGAAGTCGCACTTGAGCGTGAATCGAGGACGAAGGCCTCCAAGCGCGCCGAGTTTGTCAAGGGCAATTACCGTCACGTCACCGTCATCCGGCAGGTTCGTCAGCTCAAAATCCATTACCCCCGGTTCCGACAGCAAAGCCGAGCTCCCCGTGATCGCTACGATAGCCTCGCTATTCAGCACCTTGCGCGCTTGAACCGCAAGCGACTCCCTGCTCACTACCTTGTTCGTACAGGCATCCGAGAAGATAGCTCAATGGACCTAAGGTTGATGGCGTCAATCGTTTCGTCAAAGACTGGAGCCTCGATACCGTAAGGGCCGATTCGACATTCGGTGAGACCGCCGCTCTCGGCCACATAGGCGCGCACCCGATCAGGGTGCAGTGCGTCTTCAACGCGATAGCCCAGCTTCCTAGCCACCTTGCGCTTTTGTGAAAAATCCCGGCTCAACATGATAAGGTTGTTCAGCTCCTTCACAATGTAGTCGCTGTGCGTTGTAATCAGCGCACGCAGTCCCGCACCGACAAAACGTGCAAGCAATCTTGCGAACTCCACTTGATTTGCCGTGTCGAGATGGCTTTCGGGCTCATCGATGATCAATAGCCGGTCTTGGTCTGCCGCGTAGCGCAAAAAGAAATACAAGTCGCACAGACCTCGTGCCGAAGATGAGGCCAAGTGAAGTGGGATGTTGAATCGGTTCTTTTTTCGTGCCTTGGAGATAAAGCGAATTTCGTTACTAGTGTTGCTATAATACCCCTGCATCATGTTCTTGACATGGTCATGCAGCTTGTGTTCAGCAATCGACGAAGGATCTCGTGGAAGGTCAGGAACACTGCGGGTAAAGTCGATATTGTGTTTAATCGGAGTCGCATAGCGGCTGGCAGTGCGGTCAATGAAGAAGAAAGGGGACCTGATATTTTCGTCAGAAACGTGCTTCTGTAGCAAGTCTACAATTTGATTCTTTGTAAAGTCGAGTTCTCGATAAAAAAGCGATATACCAAATCGTTCTGCGGAGAGAATAAACGGATCAGGTAAAACGTCTCGCAACAGGAAACGTAAATACGCGTAAACACACGCCTCATTATGCATTCTGGATGGAAGAGATTTCCGCGAATTCAGAGTGGCGATAATGTGGCGGTCGTCATACCGCATGGCGATACTAGAACGACCCAGCCTCGTTCGAACTGGCGACGGCGCTGAAAGCTCATGCGCTGCATTAATTGTCGTACGAATCTGTGCGTCCCGAAAATTGTCTCGATCAGAGCTGAATACGTCTTTGATATTAGGCGCGAAGCGATCACTGACGAATTTTGCTAGAACGTTGCGCTGCAGAGCAATTTTCCTGGGAGTGATCGGGATGACTGCCTCTCCGTCGCTAATGATCCCGTCGCAAATCGCCTTGATTTCCGATAACTCACCGTCCCGCTTCAGAAGAGTCGACGCAAGAAAAGACGCTCCCGCCCATCCACTCAGGAATCCGTACAGGGAGTAAACGATGTAGGTCTTGCCGGTATTGTTCCGCCCGGAGATCACGGTGAGGTCGCCGAGCTCGAGTGTGGCGTCCCTTACCGGCCCGATGTTAAGGAACCGAAAGGAAACCGAGGGCTTCGACCCATTTTTTTGAAGGTTCATGCGTGATCCGTGTTCATGGCGGTCGAGGCCTGTGGTCGGCGGGAGGCGTCAAAATTGTCTGATCCTTGCCGGCCTAGGAAGATAACTCTCGCGTCTGCCTCAGCAAGAATTGGAGTCCACCACTCTTTGGCGGGGCCTGCTTGAATCATCGAACAGGATCGGGGAGTGTTTGCGGAGGCGCTGCATGGAAGGCCTCGGGCCTGGAGCAGAAGACTGATTGAAGCACCGCTAGATGTTCGCGCCACCGCCTTGAACGGTCGAAAGCAGTGCATGTTAGAATTCAAAATGGCGATTCGCAAACCGACGAGAACCGATGATCGCCGTCGAGCTATGTCCCGCGGATGGGGTCCACTCGCCGGGCGCTCTGGCGCAAGTGGGGAGCGTCATGCCACTGACGGCGCATGTCATCGGCGGGCGAATTCTCCGTTACGTCGATTGCTGCTGGGCTCCTACAAAGCACCTTGGCCTCGATGACTTGCCCGCCAAGACACGAGACACGGCTCGCGCCGGCTTTCGACGAATTGCTTACGTCGGTGGAGGATTCATGAAGCTGGAACGGATTGTTCCAGGCAGCCGTCTATCGGGAATCGCCGGCAGCGCGATGGTCGAAATAGTGGCGACGCAGTCCTTCGGACCAGATGCACTCGAAGTCGTTTGGAAGGGCCCGGACGGTTTGGCGGGGAGCCGGATTCTTTACCGCGAGGATGAATCGGTAATCAAGGAAGTTCTGCCGGGGCGGCGCTGGCCGTTTGATGGCGATGGCGAAGCGTTTAGACTGGCCTCGGAGGCGCTCCGGCTCCGGCTTGCGTATCTCTTCGATCCCTATGCTGCGGTAAACGCTTCGCACATTGAACCGTTCCCGCACCAGCTGACGGCGGTCTACGACGAGATGCTTGATCGCCAGCCGCTCCGGTTTCTGCTCGCCGACGACCCAGGCGCGGGCAAGACGGTGATGGCCGGGCTACTGATCAAGGAACTCCTGATTCGAGGAGCATTGGATCGCTGCCTGATCATTGCGCCGGGGAACCTGGTGGAGCAGTGGCAAGACGAGCTCCGCGAAAAGTTTGACTTGGATTTCGAGATCCTAACTCGCGGGCAAATTGAGGCCTCGCGCACGGGAAATCCCTTTATCGAACATTCGCGCTTGATCGCGCGACTGGACATGCTTGCTCGAAACGACGAGCTGAAAGCGAAGCTGGAGGCTGCGCCGGAATGGGACCTGATCGTCGTGGACGAGGCGCATCGCATGTCGGCGAGCTATTACGGACGGGAAGTCAAGTACACGAAGCGTTTTCAGCTTGGGGCGCTGGCAGGCCGGATGACGCGCCATTTCTTGCTGATGACCGCGACGCCCCACAACGGAAAGGAGGCGGATTTCCAGCTGTTCTTGGGGCTACTGGACTCCGACCGGTTCGAAGGTCGTTTTAGGGAAGGCGTTCACAAGATCGACCCGTCGGACATGATGCGGCGTCTGGTCAAGGAGGAACTGTTCCGCTTCGACGAGACGCCGCTCTTTCCCGAGCGCAAAGCGTACACCGTCTCATACGGACTCTCTTCGCAAGAGATGGATCTATACGAAGCGGTGACGCGCTACGTGCGAGAGGAGATGAATCGAGCCGACCGGCTGGCGAAGGATGGCACGCGGCGAAAGTACAACGTTGGATTCGCGCTCCAGATCCTTCAGCGCCGGCTTGCATCCTCGCCAGCCGCGATCCATGAATCGCTGAAGAGGCGACTGACGCGTCTCAAGGCCCGACTTGAGGAAGAGAGTCTGGCCCGAGCGGGCGCGAGTTCTGGACAAATCTCGGCGGACGATGGGCCAATGCTCGACGAGGAAGATCTCGACGAGGCACCGGGAGAAGAGGTTGAAGAAACGGAAGACCGACTCGTGGACGGCGCGACGGCTGCGCGGACGATCAAAGAGCTCAAGGAAGAGATCGATAATCTCCGCAATCTAGAACGCATGGCGGGCTTGCTTCGCTACTCGGGGTCCGATGCAAAATGGCGGGAGCTGGATCGAATCCTTGACGATCCCTTGGTGTACGACACGAAGCGGGGCGTCCGGCGCAAGATCGTCATTTTCACCGAGGCGAGAGACACGCTCACCTATCTCGCCAACCGGATTCGCGCACGCACTGGAGAGGCGGAGAGCGTTGCGGTGATCCACGGCAGCGTTCCGCGCGACAAGCGACGCGGCGTCATCGCTTCCTTTAACGACGATCCAGCAGTCCGCTTTTTGCTTGCGAACGACGCAGCGGGCGAGGGCGTGAACCTGCAGCGGGGCGCGCACCTGATGGTGAACTATGATCTGCCGTGGAATCCGAACCGGCTTGAGCAGCGCTTCGGTCGCATTCACCGAATCGGGCAGACCGAGGTATGCCACCTATGGAATCTGGTCGCGCACGAGACTCGAGAGGGCGCGGTCTACGAGCGCCTTCTAGAGAAGCTGGAGGCGGCTCGCGAGACGCTGTGCGGCAAAGTCTACGATGTGATGGGCGAGCTATTCGAGGCCCGGCCTCTCAAGGACCTCTTAATGGAGGCGATTCGATACGGAGAGAGGGCCGACGTGCGAGAGCGCCTCATTCGCACAGTCGACGGCGCGGTCGACGTAGACCACATTAGACGGCTGGTTGAGCGAGGCAAGCTGACGCGCGAAGGAATCGACCCGTCGACCATTCAGCGCGTGCGCGAGGAAATGGACCGGGCCGCGGCACAGCGCTTGCAGCCCCATCACATCGGCTCCTTCTTCCGCGCCGCGTTCTTGGACGCGGGTGGCTTCATGCGCGCGAGGGAAGGGGAGCGGTACGAGCTGACGCGGGTGCCGCCGAGCCTTCGTGAACGCGACCGACTGATTGGTCACGCCGATCCAGTCTTGCCTAGGTACCGACGGATCTGTTTCGCCAAGGACGAAATAGCAGGGCGTCCGCAGGCGGCGCTGATCGCGCCGGGTCATCCGCTGTTAGATGCGTTGGTGGACCTGACGCTCGAACGCTATCGCGATCTGCTGCTGCGCGGGACGCTGCTTGTCGACGAATCAAGCCGCTGGAGTGAGCCGCGCGTAGTAGTCATGCTGCGGCATGGAATTCGCGATGGGGTATCAGCGCGTAACGGTGGACTTCGCACAATATCCGAGCGGCTCCAGTTTGTATGGCTGGGTCCGGATGGCGGGGCGGTCGGGGGCGGTGCGGCCCCGTATTTGGACTGCCGTACCGCTAAGAAAGCGGAGCGTGAACGGCTTGAAGAGTTCTTGGCCGCGCCCTGGCTCCGTGAGCCGCTGGATGATCGGGCGCGGGCGCACGCAATTGCGCACCTGGTGCCAGAGCATCTGAGCGAAGTGCGGGAAGTGCGGCTGGCCCGGATCGAGAAGATTGAGGCTTCGGTCAAGGACCGCATGCGGCGCGAGATCATACATCTTCAACACCGAGCTCTGGAGATTGAGGCGCTTGAGCGGGCAGGGAGGAAGCCGACGCTCAACTCGAAGAAGATCCGTCGGCAGGCGGAGTTGCTGAGTGATCGACTGAAGCTCCGACTTGCCGACTTGGCCCGGCAGCGAGATATCGCGCCGCTTTCGCCAGAGGTGTGCGCCGCCGCGCTTGTCGTTCCGGCGAGCGCGCTGCGGAGCCCCGATGAGAAAGCACCCGGCACAATTTCTCGACAGAAAGTCGAAGCCATCGCGATGCGGGCGGTCATGGAGCGAGAGAAAGGCCTGGGACGCGATCCCGTCGATGTCTCGGCGGAAAACCGAGGCTACGACATTGAAAGTCCTGATCCGGAGACGCGCAGGCTGCGTCTTTTTGAGGTAAAAGGTCGACGTGCGGACGCCCGAACGATCACGATTACGCGCAACGAGATGCTTGCGGCTCTCAACGCGAAGGAGCGCTACGTGCTGGCGGTGGTGCTGGTGGATGGCGAATCCGTGAGACAGTCGATCTATTTGCAGGACCCTGCCTCGATATTCGGATCCGAGCCCAACTTTTCCGAAGTCTCACGCCAGATCCTGATCAAGTCCATAGAGGCCGCACCGTCGTGCGGCTCTGTTTAACCCAACCGTGCGACAGGCTCAAGTGATCCCGTATCGCAAGAAGCTGATCGAGGTGTCGCTTCCGCTAAAGGCAATCAACGCGGCGTCAGTGCGCGAGAAGTCGATTCGCCATGGACATCCTTCGACGCTCCACCTGTGGTGGGCGCGGCGACCTCTCGCCGCCTGCCGCGCGGTGTTGTTCGCGCAGTTGGTGGACGACCCGTCCGCTTGGCCGGAGGAGTTTCCGACGGCGGAGAAGCAGGCGCGCGAGCGCAAACGGCTTCATGGGATCATCGAAGAGATGGTCCCGTGGAAGGCGACACGCGACGAGCGGGTGTTGGCCAAGGCACGCTATGAGATCGCGCGCTCGATTGCGCGCGGCCGCGGCGAGCCGCCGCCCCGGCGCGACATGGACGCGGTTCTCGCTTATCTCGAGCACCGCGCGCCACCGGTATGCGATCCGTTCTGTGGAGGTGGCTCCATTCCGCTTGAAGCTCAGCGTCTTGGCCTGAGGGCCTACGGTTCGGACATTAATCCCGTGGCCGTGCTGGTCTCCAAGGCGACGTGCGAGATTCCGTCGCGGTTTATGAATATTGAATCAGTATATCCTCTTGATAGTCAACGACTTATGGGGGGGGGGCGATAGCCGTAGTGTAACAGCTGGGCTGGCGGAGGACATCCGCCGCTATGGCGAGTGGATGCGGGAAGAGGCCCAATCTCGCATTGGGCATTTTTATCCGAGAGTCCATGTTGCTAAGGAGATAGCGGACAAGCGGGACGACCTGCAGCCCTACGTCGGTAAAGGTCTGACGGTGATCGCTTGGCTATGGGCGCGCACCGTCGCCTCGCCCGACCCACTGATGCGCGGCGCACATGTGCCGCTTGTGAAGTCGTTTGTGCTTTCGTCGAAGAAGGGCAAGCGGGCAATTGTGATTCCAAGGGTTGACCGCGCGAGCCGCAGCTATCGATTCTCGATCAAAACGCAGGGGATCACCTCTCAAGAGTACGCTTGCGCCAAGCAAGGGACAAAGGCTGGGCGCGGATCGAATTTCGTCTGTGTGGTGTCCAAATCTCCCATTCCCGGCGACTACATCAAGGCCCAAGGTATGGAGGGCCGTCTGGGCGCACGCCTCATGGCCATAGTGGCGGAGGGTTGGCGCACGCGCCTCTACCTGGATCCGGTCCATGAGATGGAAAAGGTTGCTCGGAGTGCTACCGCGAAGTGGAAGCCGATAGGAAGCGTACCCGAAAGACTGACCGGCGGCACCTGTTACGGGTATGGACTCACGGCGTGGAGTTCCTTCTTCACTGATCGACAGCTGTTGGCGCTCACGACATTCTCGGATTTGGTTGCCGAGGCCCGGGAGAGGGTGCTTGAGGACGCGCTTGCGGCGGGGATGGACACGGACATGACCCGTCTTGTTGACGAAGGTACGGGCGCCCACGCATATGCGGACGCAGTAGCGACGTACCTAGGCTTGGCAATCGGCAAAGCGGCTGCCTACTGGAGTTCCAACTGTACTTGGCATACGTCAGGTGAGAAAATAAACCCGGTGTTCGGTCGTCACGCATTGCCAATGATATGGGACTACGCGGAGACAAACGCGCTATCACAGTCTACCGGAAACTGGTCCGCATGCGTCAATTGGGTCCGAAAAGTCGTAGCCGCGTCCCCCGCCGCCGGAGGACCTGCCGCGATCCAGCAGCACTCCGCCGCCGACACGCCGCTACTAAGCAGGGCGGTGGTGGCCACCGATCCGCCCTATTACGACAATATCGCGTACGCCGATCTCTCCGACTTCTTTTTTGTTTGGCACCGATCGACGCTAAAGGGCGTCTGGCCAGACCTTTTTCGTCGCGTCTTGGTGCCTAAGGAACAAGAGCTCGTTGCTGTTCCATACCGCCATGGAGGCAGGGAGGCCGCAGAGCGGTTCTTTATGAAAGGAATGAGCCAAGCGCTTCGCCACATGCGCCGCTCTGGAAACGAAAGCTTTCCGGTCACCATCTACTACGCCTTCAAGCAGGCCGAGGTGGCGAAAGAGGGGCTGACCTCTCCCGGCTGGGCCACGTTTCTGCAGGCGTTGTGTGACGCTGGGTACATGGTTTTGCGTACTTGGCCGGCAAGGACTGAAATGCCCAATCGTCCGATTGCAATGGGCACAAACGCGCTTGCATCGTCAATCGTGTTGGTGTGCCGAAAACGGCCTGAGAGCGTCAAGGCGATTACCCGACGCGAGTTCGTCGCGCGTCTTCGGTCTGAGCTTCCAGACGCGCTTGAGAAGATCCGCGAGAGCGGGGCGGGCCCAGTGGATATACCGCAAGCCGCGATTGGCCCGGGGATGGAGGTCTTCACTGCTGCGTCCAAAGTACTAGAGCCGGACGACAGTGCAATGTCGGTGCGTACTGCGATTGCAATTATCAACCAAGTACGCGACGAGATTTCGGGCGAAGAGGCGACTGGATACGATCGGGAGACGCGCTTCTGTATCGAGTGGTTTGAGCAATTCGGGATGGAGGAGGGCGCGTCAGGCGATGCGATCAGCCTAGCGCAGGCTCACGACATCGGACTCGGAGATTTGCGCAGCGCGGGCGTGGTCCAGACTAGTGGCGGGCGGATGCGTTTGGTCAGGCGGGACGAACTGCCTGCTGACTGGGGTCCAGGGACCGACAAGCGACTAACCGGCTGGGAGTGCGCGCAGCATCTCGTGCGCATTCTCGGTTCACCCCAAGGCGGCATTGATGCAGCTGCGCGTCTCTACCAAGCGATGGGCGGCGAGCGCGGCGGCGCGGCGCGGATGCTGGCATACAGGCTCTACGACATATGCGAACGGAGGGGATGGGCCGAAGAGGCGCTGGTCTGGAACACTCTGGCGCAGGAATGGCCCGCACTAGACGCGGCCCTGATCCGCATGGAGGAGGATGCTCTCCGGTCCCCGGAGGCGGTTCAGGAAGAACTCGGGCACGGAAGGCCTGAATGGAAAGGATGACGATTTTCGCAACGGAGGCGACGCAATGAGCGTGCAGGCGCTGGACAATTCTGCTTTTTCAGCCAAGAGTCGCGTAGAACGCGGACTTGAGGCGCTCCGGGTCGTGCTCGGCGTCTATGTCAAGCGCATGATGCAGAGACAGCACGGCAATCGGTGGCGACAATACATGAGCCGCGCGGGCGGCAGCGGCTTGTCGGAGGAGGAACCGGATATCTATGCGCTGCTGAAGACGGTATTCGATCACTGGCGGACATTCTCTGCAGATGCCCGGCTCCGCAAGGCGCGAAGCTACCTCTCAATCGCAATGGACGCTCGCAACAGCACCGCGCATTTTGCCGGGCGCATGCCGGCCCGCGAAGCGATTCGCTACTTGGACGCGATGCGCGAAGTGGCTCTGGCGGTTGGCGGCGGCGCGCAGGTTAAGGCAATCGAAGCACTCTACAATGAGCAGTTTGTCCTGGCGGGGAGCGAAGAGAGTACGTCCTCTCTTGGAGGTCGGGAAGGTCCGGCGCGCAAAGGCTCGCTTACGCCTTGGCGAGAAGTCTGTCAGCCGCATTCGGATGTCCTTAGCGCTCATTTTTCCGATGCTGAGTTTGCGGCGAACCTCGCTCTGGTGGATCAGGGGGAAGGCAGCGAGGAGTACGTGGATCCTGCGGCGTTCTTTCGCATCACGTACGCAACCGAAGGGTTAAAGAGAGTGCTGACGGCGGCGCTCCAAAGACTGACGGGAAAAGGCGGGGAGCCCGTTATCGGGCTTCAGACGAGTTTCGGCGGAGGGAAGACCCACGCGTTGCTTGCCCTCCATCACTTGGCGGGCGCTCGCGAGGCGAACTACCTGCCTAGGGACTTGATGGGCATGGCGCCGGTCTTCGAGGCTGCGGGCGCAACAGAGCTTGGTCGTGTTCGGCGGGCCGTCTTCGTCGGGACGCACAAAGGCGTCGCTGAGGCGATGCAGGTCGAGGACGGACGCGAAATCCGAACCCTATGGGGCTATTTGGCGTGGCGACTCGGCGGCTGGGAGGCTCTGGACTTCATCGCCGGATCAGAAAAGGCCGGCACCAACCCAGGCTCTGAACGGATGATTCCGATTCTGCGCGCTGCAGCGCCGTGTCTGATTTTGTTGGACGAGGTCGTTGCGTTCGCCCGTCAGTTGCGGGGCGTCGAATACGATGCCTTCCATGCGTTCATACAGTCGCTGACCGAGGCGGCTGCGGCAGTGGAGGGCGCAGTGGTTGTCGGCTCGCTTCCCGAGTCTGGAATTGAGGTCGGAAACGAGCAGGGCCGGCATGCGCTTCGCCGCCTTGAGAAGATCTTCGGTCGGGTGCAGTCGACGTGGATGCCGGCAAGCGGGATTGAGACCTTTGAGATCGTCCGCAGGCGGCTCTTCCAGCCGCTTGACCAAGCGGGCGAGAGGGCGCGTGATCGCACTGTACGCGCCTTCCGCAAGCTGTACCGCGACAACAAGGCCGACTTCCCAGCCGAGGTCTTGGAAAAGGGGTACGCGGAGGAGATGGCGCGCGCGTATCCGTTACACCCGGACATTTTGAGGCGTTTTTCCGGGGATTGGTCGGTGCTGGAGAAGTTCCAGCGCACGCGTGGCATTCTGAAGATCATGGCCGACGTGGTGTATCAGCTTTGGCGAGGAGAGAGCCATGCACCTCTGATTATGCCTTCGCTGCTGCCCTTCGGTGATGCCAAGGTCCGTGCCGCGCTTGTAGAGCCGCTCGACCCGGCATTTCTTCCGATTCTTCAGTCGGAGGTTGACGGCGAGCAGGCGCACACGGCGAGAATTGAAGCGCGCCGCCCTCGGTTCGCCAAGGCCCGGGCCGCGACTCGTGCCGCGCGAGCGGTGTTCTTCGCGACGGCGCCCCACGCTGGCGCCAAGCGCGGAGGCATTACCGGAAGCGAGCTGCGCCTTTCTTGCGCCCAGCCTGGCGAGCAGATCGCCCTCTTTGGAGAAGCGCTAGAGGAGCTCGCTCGGTATTCTGCTCACCTGTACCGGAACGGCGACAGTTACTGGTATTCGCCGAATCCGACCCTGAACAAACTTGCCGCAGATCGGGGCGAAGATGTCACGCGAGAGGATGCCGACGCGCGCATCGTTGAAATCCTGCGGGAAGAACAGCATCATCGCGCCGGGATCCCGCGAGTCCACGGGCCGCCGGACGACTTGGGCGACATTGAAGATCGTCGTGCGACCGCGCTCGTCATGTTGGCGCCTTCAGCTTCTCACGATCCAAGCGATGCTTCCGGTTCGCCTGCGGCGACCGCCGTCCGTGAAGCGCTTGGGCGGCGCGGCAGCGGACAGCGATCATTCCAAAACGCATTGATGTTTGTCGCCCCGGACTCGGGCTCTGTCGAGACAGCCCGCGAAAACGCCCGCCGTGAGATGGCGTGGCGTTCGATCCTGGATGATGCGGAGCTAATGCAGGGTCTTACCGGAGCTCAGGAGAGCGACGCGCGGGCTCAAGCCCGGCGCAGCCGGGGAGCATTGGTAAGCAGCGTCCGTCGGGCGTGGGTCCATGTGCTTCATCCCGGACCGCCGGAAGAGGACGTTGAAGGCAACGCACATAGGGGATACAAGATCCGGCACACTCGAATCATCAACCGCAGGGCCGCGAAGCGCATCCCGGAAGCGGTTTGGGATAGGGTCTTGGGAGACGGGACCGTAATCAAAGAAATGGGCCCGCAAAACCTCATCAAGAGCTTGGAGCCCGTATGGCCCGAAGGTCAGCCGCACGTTCCCATTGATGAGGTCCGGAGGTGGTTCGCCTCGTATCTCCACATGCCGCGGCTCCGTGACGACGCGACGCTGAGCAGGGCGATTGAAAGGCTCGCGGGAGATCTTGTAGGCCACTACGTGTATGCTGACTCCTTCAACGAGGAAACCGGCGCTTACGAGGGCTTGGTCGTGAGTGGTCTCGTGAGCCTGACCGGCAAACAGAGCCTTGGCTTGCTCGTGCGCCGCGACGCTCTCTCAGAAACTGAGAAAGAGTCACAGAATCAAACGGGAAAGGACGACGAGTCGGGGGAGACGGGAACTGGTCCGAGCCCTGGTGAATTGACAAAGATAAAGACGCTGACTCGGTTCTTTGCCAGCATTCCAGTGGATCCCGACCGAGCGGGACTCGAGGTTGCAGAGGTTATGGACGCGATTCTCGTCGAGCTCACTCGCGCACAGGGCTCGGGGATTCGAGTAACCCTAAAACTTGAAGGAAAGGCCGGAGAGGCTGGCTATCCAAAGGACGTGGTGGAGACCGTAGAAGCCAACGCTCGCGATATGAAGATCGACCGAGGAGGCTTCGGTTTCTCACGTTGACCAAGATGGTGTCGCGTCGTTCACCAAGAGGCATCCGGCTGGTTTCCAGCCTCAAAGAGCCGTAATGCGGCTGCTTGCGCGCGCCCAAGGGCAGATCGGTCCTGCGCACGCCGCAGGCTTGCAGCGGGTTCTCGAGGCGGGCGTGTGAATGTAGGTTCGGAAGTTCGAGAGAGTGGCTTCGGTGCCGTTCTGCGCCGAATAGGCCGCGCCGACCCAACGGCGCAGCGTGAGGACGGCCAAGCGGTTCGCGACTTGCGCCGCCGTTTCGTCGTCTGGAGCGCGCCGACGAGCCAATCGCGAACTTTGAACAGACTCTGGCCTGACGTTCAGCGCCAGAATTCCACGCGGAAGCGGACGCGGCCTCCCGCCTCGACCTCGTGAGCCACTTCCGGCTCCACGATTCCGAACCGCTCCGGCGAGAGCTCGATTTCCTCGATTTCGGGTTCGAGGATGCGGTAAAGCAACCGGCCCTCCAGCACGACGATCCTCGCCCATGTCCCGGCCTTCGTCCGATGCAAGCGCATAAGGTTCGCGGGAAGGGTCCGTTCGGAAAACTCCGGCGTCCCGTAGTATCGCGCCACGCTTTCGGGAAGCGTCTTCATCGCGCTCGCGCCGGGGCTCTCCGACAGGTCCGGTCGACGCCCGCATGATTGCCGCGGGCGTCAACTTCAAACACTCTGTAGAAGTCCATTTCATGCCTTCCTTCGCGCAAAGCGCGTTCGTCTCTTCGGTCGTTGTATCGCAGCGACCTATCGCGGGTGTCCCATGCTTGCTCTCCGTCGGAGTCGACGATTGCGGCGCACGGGTTGACTAGCTGCGAAGAACTGTTCGGGCGTTCTCTTTCGCGGTTCCGGTCTGTTCTTTGCGTGCTGGGAGCCATTTTAGCCCGGACCGGGCCGCCGCGGCCCAGCGCTTGCAGCGCCCCGGTCTGTGTCTCAATGGCTTGGTCAGAGCGTCTGATCGAACAGAAGGCGAGATTGGACGAGACCGAGCGGGCGATGGCGCCAGCCTCCCGCTTCAGGGGTCCACCTAGGGTCTGCGGGCGCATTCGCTTTAATCAAAGCTCCGAGGCGACCGGAGCGACTCCACCAGTTTGGAGATCCTCGCTGGCGGAGGCGCCGTAACGCGCGACACGACCAGTGCGACGAGAGCGTTCAGCGCCATTCCCACCGTGCCGATGCCCTCCGGCGAAATCCCCATCCACCAGTGCTCGGGCGTATCCATATCAGGCCTGATGAAGTGAAAGAAAACGATGTAGGAAGCGGTAAAGAGCGTGCCGATGATCATGCCCGACACGGCGCCCTCCCGATTGACGCGTCGACTGAAGGCTCCAAGAATCAGCGCCGGGAAGAATGACGACGCGGCCAGCCCGAAAGCGAAAGCGACGACCTCCGCCACAAACCCCGGCGGCCTGATTCCGAAGAATCCGGCCAACGCCACCGCGCCGGCCGCCGCCGCGCGCGCGGCCCAGAGTTCGCCTTTTTCCGAGATTTGGGGCGCGATGCTGCGCTTCAGGAGGTCGTGGCTGATCGCCGACGAGATCACCAGCAGAAGCCCTGCCGCAGTCGAGAGAGCCGCCGCAAGACCGCCCGCAGCCACGAGCCCCACGACCCAGTCCGGAAGGCCCGCGATCTCCGGATTGGCGAGCACCATGATGTCCCGGTCCACGGTCAGCTCATTGGTGGACGGGTCGCCGGTGTAGCGAATCAGTCCGTCTCCGTCTCGGTCTTCGAAGGCGATCAGGCCGGTGCCCTCCCAAGTCGAAAACCATGGCGGCATCTCCGCGTACGGCTGATCCGAGACCGTTTCCAGCAGATTCGTGCGAGCGAAGACGGCGATCGCCGGGGCCGTCGTATAGAGGATCGCGATGAACGCCAATGCCCAGCCGACCGAGCGGCGCGCGTCCCTGACTTTGGGGACCGTATAGAAGCGAATGATGACGTGGGGAAGGCCCGCGGTCCCCGCCATCAGCGCGGCGGTGATGAAGAAGACGTCGATCATGGACTTCGCGCCGGAAGTGTAGGGACCAAAGCCCAGCTCCCGGTGCAGGCCGTCCAGCTTGTCCAATAGAAAGAGTCCCGATTCGGGGTCCTGGCCTCCGAAGCCCAGCTGCGGCAGCAGCTGGCCGGACATCATGACCGCGAGAAAAATGGCGGGCACGAGGTATGCGAAAATCAGGACGCAGTACTGCGCGACCTGGGTATAGGTGATCCCCTTCATGCCGCCCAGTACGGCATAGAAAAAGACGATCGCCATCCCGATGGCGACGCCCGCCGCCACGTCCACCTCCAAGAAGCGGCTGAAGACGATGCCCACGCCTCTCATTTGGCCGCTTACGTAGGTGAGGGAGATGAAGATCGCGCAGACGACCGCCACGATTCTCGCCGTCCGGGAGTAGTATCGGTCACCCACGAAGTCGGGAACGGTAAAGGCCCCGAACTTTCGCAGATACGGCGCAAGCAGCAGGGCGAGCAGGACGTACCCGCCTGTCCAGCCCATAAGGTAGACCGAGCCGTCGTACCCCATGGAGGCGATCATCCCAGCCATCGCGATGAAGGAGGCGGCGGACATCCAATCTGCGGCCGTCGCCATCCCGTTCGCGAGCGGCGAGACGCCTCCGCCCGCCACGTAGAAGTCCTTGGTGGAGCGTGCCCTGGACCAGATCGCGATACCGATGTACAGCGCGAAGGAAAACCCAACGAGAAGCAGGGTCCAGCCCCGCGCGCCGAAGTCAGGCACCCGCGCGGGCCTCCATGCGCCGCCTCATTCCTCGGCCACTCCGAATTCCCGGTCCAGGCGGTTCATGAGGCTGGAGTACGCGAAGCAGAGGATCACGAAGACGTAGATCGAACCCTGTTGCGCAAACCAAAACCCCAGCTTGAATCCAGTGCCGGGAATCCGAAATGCGTTCAGCGGCTCCGCGAGCAAGATCCCACAGCCGAAGGAGACCGCAAACCAAATTCCCAGAAGCGCCGCCACGTAGCGCGCGTTGCGGGCCCAGTACCGCTCCGCCGGGCTCTTCCGCGCGTCGGCCTTCACGCTACATCAACCCGTCGACCACGCCGTCCTCCGAGATCGTCATTCGGTTTGCCGCGGGCTGCGCGGCAAGTCCAGGCATCGTCATGATCGACCCGGTCTTTGCGACCACGAAGCCCGCGCCCGCGGACGGAGTCGCCTCGCGGACGGAGATTCGAAAGCCCTTGGGGCGACCCAAGAGCTTCGGGTCGTCGGAGAAGGAGTACTGAGTCTTTGCGATGCAGACCGGGGCCCGCCCAAGCCCGAAGCCCTCCAGGCGCAGAAGCTCTTCGCGCGCGCCGCCTAGGTAATCGACGCCCGACGCGCCGTAAACCTCCTTGGCGATCGTCTCGATCTTCTCCGCGAGCGACAGATCGTCGGCATAGAGCGGCCTAAAGTCCGCCTCCCCGCTCTGAACGACATCCCAAACCGCGTCCGCGAGCTCCAAGCACCCCGCGCCGCCCCCGCCGTGAGGGTCCGCCACCACGCGTGCGAGCCCCCGCGCATCGCAAGCGTCCAGCACAAACTGAATCTCAGCGGGCGTGTCGGTCGAGAAGCGATTGACCGCGACGACCGACGGCACCCCGAAGCGCGCCACGTTCTCGGCGTGCCCGAAGAGGTTGGCGATGCCTTGCTGAAGCGCGCCCAGGTCCTCCGACGCAAGTCGATCCTTGGCCGCGCCCCCGTTCATCTTCAGGGCGCGAATCGTCGTCGTGATGACTGCGGCGTCCGGGGAGAGCCCTCCCATGCGGCACTTGATGTCAAAGAACTTCTCCGCGCCCAGATCCGCCCCGAAGCCCGCCTCGGTCACGACGACGTCCCCCAGCTTCAGCCCCGCGCGCGTTGCGATCAGGGAGTTGCAGCCGTGGGCGATATTTGCGAACGGGCCCCCGTGGATGAAGGTGGGCGTCGCGCCCAAGGTCTGCGCCAAGTTTGGGTGGACCGCGTTCTTCATCAGGATCGTCATTGCCTCTTCGGCTCCGATGTCCCGGCAGCGCACCGGTTCCCGCTCCCTCGTGTACCCGACGATGATGCGTCCCAGCCGCTCCTTTAGGTCCGCCAAGTCGCGGGCGAGGCAGAAAATCGCCATGACCTCGGACGCGGCCGTGATCATAAAGCGGTCCTGGCGAGGAATCCCGCCCAAGGGACCGCCCAGCCCTACCACGACATCCCGCAGCGCGCGGTCGTTCATGTCGACGGCGCGGCCCCACGTCACGCGGCGGTGGTCCAGACGCGCCGTGTTGGGTCTAAAGAGGTGATTGTCCAGCATCGCCGAAAGAAGCGCGTGCGCCGACGTGATGGCGTGAAAGTCGCCGGTGAAGTGCAGGTTGATGTCCTCCATCGGCACGACTTGCGAGTACCCGCCGCCAGCCGCTCCGCCCTTGATGCCGAAGACCGGCCCCAAGGAGGCCTCCCGGATGCACAGGACGGGATTCAGGTTGCGGAGGTTGAGCGCGTCGGCCAAGCCGACGGACATCGTGGACTTTCCCTCGCCCGCGGGGGTCGGGCTGCACCCCGTCACCAAAATCAGCTTCGCGTTGCGGTCCTCGCGCCCCTGGATCACGTCCAGCGGGACCTTCGCCATGTGGCGTCCGTAGAAGAGGATCTCGTTTGAGTCCAGCCCCAGGCGAGCCGCGATCTCTTCGATGGGCCGAATGTCGTGGGCCTGCGCGATCTGAATGTCGGAGAGCATGAGCCTGTGGGTTATCGAATCAAAGGGAAGGGGAAGGGGCGAAGGCTCCCGCCGTCAAGCGGGTTGAATGGAGACGGGGCAGACCTTGAGCTCGGCGGTGTGCGTCACGGGGTCGTAGCCTCCCCCGGTCAGGACGTTGATCGGCACGTCGTTGAAGGAGAATGTGGTGAAGACGGTGCCCTCGGGAGAGAGGTCCGAGGCCGCGACGCGCACCCGCACCGCCCCTCGCGCGCTCCGCATCTCGGCCCAAGCGCCCTCTCCCAGCCCGAGCCGGTCCATGTCGCCGGGGTGCATCTCCAGCGTCTCGGACGCGAGGAGGTAGTCCATGCCGCCGGCTCGCCCGGTCTGCGTGCGCGTGTGGTAGGAGGCGAGTCTGCGACCGGTCGTGAGCCAGATTGGAAACTCGCCTGAGATCGTCTCCGCGGGATCCCGGTACGCGATTTTGCGGAAGACGCCCCTGCCGTTGATGAAGCCGTCCTCGTGCAGCCGGGGCGTTCCCGGGTGGCCTTTGTAGGGCACCGGCCAGTGGTAGGCGCCCTCTTCGATCAGGTCCCAATCCAAGCCCCGATAGATGGGCGAGACGGAGCAGAGTTCGCTGAAGACCTCCTTAGCCGACGAGAAGTCGAATCCAGCCCATCCCATCCTCTGCGCCAGCCGCGAGACGATCCACCAATCCGGCATCGCGTCGCCCGCGGGCGGCACCGCTGCCCGAAGCCGCTGCACCCTTCGCTCGGTATTGGAGCAGACGCCGTCGGCCTCGCCCCATGCGGCGGCGGGGAAGACGACATCGGCCAACTCCGCCGTCTCGGTCATGAAGATGTCGATGACCGCCAGGAAGTCCAGCGACTTCAGCGCGTGCTCGCAGTGCCTGCGATCAGGGTCCGAAACAAGCGTATTCTCGCCGTCGATAATCATGGCTCGAATCTCTCTGCCCGCGCGCTCCAGCGCCGTGACCTTCGTAATTCCCGGCTCGGGATCGATTGATCGACCGTAGGCCTTGCGGAACTTCTCTTGATTGGCGGGGTCCGCGACCTGCTGGAATCCGGGGAAGTAGTTCGGGACCGCGCCGGCGTCGCCCGCGCCCTGAATGTTGTTCTGCCCTCTCAGCGGATTGATCCCGGTCCCCTCTCGGCCGATGTTGCCGGTCATCAGCGCGAGATTGGCCAAGCACTGGACGTTGTCCACGCCGCAGATGTGCTCGGTGATTCCCAGGCAGTAGTAGATCGCGCCCCGATCCGCCGCCCCGTACATCCGCGCGGCGCGTTCGATGTCGGCGGCCGGAACTTCCGTGATCTCTTCCGCCCACTCGGGCGGGAAGTCTTGGACGTGCCGGAGGAAGTCCCGCCCCTCAGCCGTGCGCGCCTCCATGAACTCCGGATCCAGCAAGCCGTCGCGGGCGATCACGTGGGCCATGGCGAGGAGAAGAGCCACGTCGGAGCCGACGCGGATGGGAAGGTACAGATCGGCGATGCGCGCCAAGGGAATTCGCCTGGGATCCGCCACGATCAAGCGGGCGCCCCCGGAGACGGCGCGTTTGATGCGCGTCGCCGCCACGGGGTGGCACTCCGTCATGTTGGTCCCGATGCAGAAGATGCCGTCGGGCTTGTCCATGTCGGACAGCGGGTTGGACATCGCCCCGCGCCCGATCATTGCCGCCAGACCGGCGACTGTGGGGGAGTGTCAAGCGCGACTGCAGTTGTCGATCTGGTTGGTTCCAAGGCCAGCGCGGATAAAGCGCTGCATCAGGTAGGCGCCTTCCTGCGGAGCCCTGCCCGACGCGATGCCGTAAACGGAGCCCGCGCCGTGCTTTTTCACCGTCCGCTTGAGCCGGGCCGCCGCAAAGTCCAGGGCGTCGTCCCACGAGGCGGGCTCGAGCTCGCCCGAGTCCGCGCTGCGGATCCACGGCGTCTTGAGTCGATCCTTGTGTTGCACGAAGTCGAAGGCAAACTGACCCTTGACGCACAGGGCGCCCTCGTTGGCCGGTCCGTCCATCGCCGGCAGCACCCCCACGATTCGGTCTTCGCGCGAGAGGATGTCGACGCTGCACCCGACGCCGCAGTAGGGACAAACCGTGCGCGTGCGCTTTGTCTCGCCCTGGACTTCGCGGTGGGCCAGCGCCTTCAGGTCGCCCAGCGCCCCGGTGGGACAGGTCTGCACGCACTGTCCGCAAAAGGTGCACGCGGAGTCCTTGAGGCGGCCTTCGAACTCCGTGACGATCTTCGTCTCGAAGCCCCTGCCCATCACGGAAATCGCGTAATCGCCCTCTTGCTCCGCGCAGACGCGGACGCAGCGGTAGCAGGAGATGCAGTTGTCGTAGTCCCGTTTAATAAAGGGGTTGTCGTCGTCTAGACGGCTCTCCCCCGACCGGGATCCGCTGAAGCGGTCGATTCGGGCCCCGGAGTCGTCCAGGAGCCGAGCCATCTCCTGGGACGCGTAGCCGTGCAGCGGATCAACCTTCGCGTCCCGGTTTTCCGATGCGACCATCTCCAGCAGCGTGCGCCGCTGGAGTGCCAAACTCGACGTATGCGTCCGAACGACCATCCCGGGCTCGGCGGGCATCGTGCAGGAAGCGACGGGCGTCCGCGCGCCCTCCAGTTCGACGACGCAAATACGGCAGGCCCCAAAGGGCTCCAAGCGAGGGTCGTAGCAGAGAGTGGGAATCTCAACGCCCGCCCGCGCCGCGACCTCGAAGATCGTCTCTCCCTCCCTGATCGCAACGTCCCTGCCATCCACGCGGATCGTCCCGGGCGAAGGCGAGACTCCGTTCGCGCCGGAGTACCCGGAGTCGGTCCCGTCGGCTGCTCCGCTCACTCCGGCGTCCCTCCGCCCGCCTCCATTTGCCGGACGTGATCTCGCACCCTGTCCGGCGCGATCCGAAGAAGGCTGTCGGTCAGAAGCGGCGCCGCCTGGCCCAAGCCGCAGGCGCTGGTCTTTTTCATCGCGTCTCCCAGGTCCTCTACTTCCTCAATCCACTCTCCGAGGTCGCGCGGGCCGCCCCCCTCTAGCCGCTCCACAAGCCGACGGGTGCCGATCCGGCATGGAAAGCACTTGCCGCAGGACTCCTCGGCGAAGAACGCCATCGCGTCCCGCGTCGCGGCGAGGAGGTCCCGCGAGTCGTCCAACACCATTATACCGCCCGCCCCAAGGAAGCTGCCCTTTGCGCGAATGGACGGCTCGTCCAAGGTGGCGTCGAAGTCCTTGGCTCCCAAGAATCCGCCGGAGAGCCCCGCCATCGTGCACGCTTGGAATGCGCGGCCCGTAAGAGGTCCGCCGGCCCAATCCTCGAGCAGCGCAAGGAGGGGCAGCCCGATCGGGACTTCGTAGTTGCCGGGCCTCTGCACGTCGCCGGAGAGGCTGATCACCTTCGTTCCGGCATGCTCTCCCAGCCCCAGTCCTCGGTACCAATCCGCGCCGCGCCGGATGATCGGCGGAACCGAGGCGAGCGTCTCCACGTTGTTTACGATCGTCGGGCGGCCAAGGTAGCCGCGCGTGGTCGGGAAGGGCGGGCGGTTGCGCGGAAAGGGGTGGAGCCCCTCCAGAGAGTTCAGGAGCGAGCTTTCCTCCCCGCAGATGTAGGCGCCGGCTCCCCGCCGGACATGCAGCGTGAAGTTCAGCCCGGATCCTAGAATATTCGTTCCTAGGAGTCCTTGGGCCTCGGCCTCGCCGATGGCGGATTCCAGAATAGCCGCCGTAGCCGGATACTCGTAGCGGAGATAGATAATGCCGAGCTCCGCCCCCGCCGCAAGGCCCGCAATGGCCATGCCCTCCAAGACCGCGTGCGGATCGTAGTCCATAAGCGCGCGGTCCTTGAAACACCCCGGCTCGCCTTCGTCCGCGTTGCAGACGACCGCCTTCGCGTCGCCTTGGGCTTCTCGGACGGCCCGCCACTTGAGACCCGTGGGGAAGCCGGCGCCGCCCCGTCCAGCGAGCCCGCTGTCCGCAACGACTTGAACGACGCCCCCCGGACCGTCCTCCATCTCCAGAGCCTGCCTGAGCGCGGCATACCCTTCAGTGCGAACGTATCCTTCGATTCCCGCCCGTCCCGGGGAGCGAATGTGCTCAAAGACGCACTCCCGCGTTCCCTCCGGCGGAGAAGGCGGCGGCGGAGAAGGGCCCGCCGCAAGCTCTCCTTCGGTTGACGCCGTGAAGACCTCGTCTCTCCAAATCACCGGGGTCGGCGCGTCGCACCGGCCCGGGCAGGGCATCTTGATCGGCTCTTGACCAGAGGCCTTCAGGCCCCGGAACACCAAATCGGCGCCTGCCTGGGCGCAAAGAGGTCCAACGCAGACGCGGGGTCGGTCTAGACCGCCTTCATCCCTTGAGAGGTGGTGGTAGAAGGTTGCGGTGCCGAACAGCTCGGCGATCGGAATGGAAAGGCGCTCGGAAATCGCCTCCAGAGCTTCCCTGGAAAGGTGTCGATCTCGGCTGTGGAAGGCGTGCAGGAGGCCGAGAAAGGGCGCCGGCTTGCCGTCCCAAGCTTGGAAGATCTCGTCGTTCGTCAAGGGCCTCATGTCGGTACAAGGCGCTCCATAGGTCGCGGCCCGGATGAATCCGGTCCGACTTCAACGTAGCCTTTGCGGGACGCGGGAGGCGCCAAGGGCGCCCCGAGCCCGCCACGGCCGGTCCCTGCCCCTGAAGCATCCGGTTCGCGCGGACGTACCACCTGAGGTACATCCGGCAAGAGAACTACCCGTCAAGGACTCGGAGGATTTTCATGATTGTGAAACAAATTGCGCGACCCCAAGCGGCGATGCTCGCGCTGTCCGGGATTCTCGCGGCCTCCACGGATGCCCAGGAGCGGTACGACTTAGGCGGCCCGATCGCCTCGATTCACAACCTCGCGGGCAGGGTGGAGGCGCTCGCCCACGACGGACCGAACGTGGTGGTATTTGCGACGCCGCAGGGCGCCAGGGGAGAAGAAATCCGAGGCGTCAACACGAGCGCGCAACTGAGTTCGGACGGGCGCGCCGCCCTCCGGTTCGTCTATCCCGACGGAGACATCGCGTATCGCGACGCGTCTTGGAAGGGCACCGTCTACGTACGGATGCGAAGCGACGGCGAAATCGTCGGTTCGGGGAGGCGAGGCCGGGACGCGCGGAGAATCTCCTCCCAAGGCGAGGGTGCGGACGCCCATATGGATCTCCGCGTGCTTGTCCCCTCGGGCGGCAGCGTCGCGATCCACTTAGGGGTCGGGCTCCAAGAGGCATCGGGCGTAGACGCGAGCCTTAGGCTCCAGTCCGTCTCAGGTCGGATCGTCGTGCGAGATGCCCGAGGCGACGTGCGCGCGCTGACCGGCTCCGGGGCGCTTTCGATCCGAGGAGTCCAGGGCGACGTGAGCGCAAAGACCGGATCTGGAGGAATGGAGATCGCCCAGATTCAAGGCGCAATCGAAGCGGAGACCGGCTCCGGCGCCGTAGAGATCAGCGACGCGCGGGGCAAGAGCATTTCGATCAGCACAGGCTCGGGCGCGGTGGAGGGAGAAGGCCTTGCAAGCGACGAAGTCGAGGTGGAAACAGGCTCCGGCGGCATTCGCTTGAGTCGCGTGAGCTCGCCCAAGATCGAGTGCGACACCGGAAGCGGTTCAATTCAGCTCGATGTGCTTTCGGACATTGAGGAGATTGAATTGAGCGCCGGATCGGGCGGCGTGCGTCTTGATCTCCCCGGCGATCTGGGCGCGACAATCGACGCGGCGACGGGCAGCGGAACGATTCTAGCGGACGCCTTGCAGGGGCGCCTCTCCAAGAACAAGCGAAGGTACCAAGGCGTCATTGGCGACGGAGGGGGGAGCATCGAAATCAAGACCGGAGCGGGCGCGATCCGGATCGTCGCGAAGTCGTGAAGCGGCTGTGATTTGACGTCGCCGGGCGTCCGGCGGGTTTTGGATCTACGGCGGGCCCGGACCAGCGGACGGAGCGCGGATCGCATGCCGCCGGGCGCGTCCAGGGTAATGGTTGCCGCTTGACGGGTTGGACTCGCGCGACTGAAGATGTCGTCCAGCGATGGTTCTTATAATCCGTTTAGGCCGCCTATACGCGCGTGGCGGGGGCGAAGGCCCCCGCGAACGCGACTCGCGCGCCGAGGCTTTCGGACTGCGACGGGCATTGTGTCTCCCTGTTCGCGCTGTCGTAGTTTCCGGCCTTGCCGGGTTGTCATCGAGGTTTCCGGAGCAGAGCAGGATGACATGACGCGCATAGACGTTGTGGCCGCAGCTTTCGCTGCGGGCGGGCGCGGGGCGAAGCTCGACCTGATCCGCGTACAGAAACTCCTGTTTCTGATCGACCGGGTCGTATCCGAGCGTATTGGGGGGCCGTTTTTCGCCTTCCGTCCGTACCTTTTTGGCCCTTTCGATCAGGCCGTCTACGATGCGATCCGGGACCTAGCGGCTGATGATCGCGCACGAACTGACGCGCGTCGGGACCTTATCCCCATCACCTTCTCACCGAAGACGGATACGATTATGGCGAGGAGATGCTCCGCTCGCTTCCGGCGCCCGTCGCCGACTACTTCCAGCGGGCGGCCATCTGGGTTCTTTTGGTGCCGTATAGGCAGATGCTCGCGGCTATCCATCACGAGTATCCGGAGATGGCGACGAAGAGCGTGATTCGGGATTCAATAGGAGGAGTCCGCTCGACGCGAGCGAAGAGACCTCTCCTCCAAGGCATGGCGAGCGCTTTTGATCTCCTAGGTGTAAGGAACCGTGCGCACGGTGCTGTTGATGGGGCTCAAGCCGACCGGGCCGCGCTTTCCGGTGATTGGCAGGCCGTTGGCGCGGACATTCAGAATGTGATGGCTCAATTGGGCAAATCTGAGGGATTCTGGTGAGGCGGAGGGGCGGGAAAAAAGGCAAACGAAAATCGGTCAAAGGCACGATGGTGGATCGCCCAAAGACCAGCGTTCCGGCCCCGTCCGGCACCCACGGGAGTGCTAGAACGCCGTCAAGTTTTCGTGCTGATGGACCCTCTGGTCCGCCGGCAGCAGACCTGGTGCATTCTGTTAAGCAACAGATCGAAGTCTCAACGAGTCCACTGCCGCCCCCCAATACCATCCAAGCCTGCGAGAACATCCTGCCAGGTGCCGCCGAGTGCATTTTGGCGATGGCGGAAACGGAGCAAGAGAGTCGCCATTCCGAGAAGATCCGCGGTCGAAATCAGTCGCCTGCTGCCACGCCTCCTTCCTCTCCTTAGAAGACAGGGACAGACAGGAAAGGATGCCGGCCCAACTGCTCCGCAGGCTCAAGAGACTGAGCCTCGGCGCCTTTCGGGCCTGATGCGAAGGAAGGGTGCGCCGCACTCTGGCATGACGCCGCCCGGAGAAATCATGGCGGAGCGGCAACGGCGCGATTGACCGCCGGCGCGCTTCAAGACGAGATTGGAGTCGGCCGGCTATTGGTCTCCGCCGGAAGAGATATTCATGCCGGCGGCCATGATTCCCGTATATTTGCGCAAGTTCGTTATCTTGACTGACAGACGCTAGCTTGAGCACGCCAGCGAGATCCGGGAGCAGCCCGGACCATCCGTTACACATCCACAGCACAAGGAAAGTGGAATGATCAAGAGCTGGATTCGACCGTGGCTGGCCGTCTCGGCCGCCGCAGTCATCGCGATTCCGTGGTTCGCGACCGCCGACTTGGAAGGCCAGGCCGTGGCCAGGTCCAGGGTCATGGTCATGAATCTCGTGCCGGAAGAAGGCGCGGACGACGACTTCGGCAAGGACTTCGCGAAGGCGTTCCGGAACCTCCTCAAGGAGCATGGGACGCACTCGCCCATTGAGGAAAAGGAAATCCGGGACGCCGCCAAGCAGTTCAAGATCGACTATGGCAAGATGGGCTGCATTCAAGGCGTCCAGCTGGCTTCGCAGGTTAGGGCGCAGCTGGTGTTGTGCGGACACTACACGGAGGACCGGGACCAGAAGACCATAAAGGTGCGCCAAGCCAGCTTTACCGCTCCGGGGGGCGGGCCCGACTTCGAGCTTCCCCCGGATCAGGTCTGGAGCGAAAAGGAGGCGGAAGAGGCCGCGCAGGCTGCGTTTGCAAGCTTCGACGAGTATGTCGATCAGCGCCGGACGGCGAGTTTTTGCGCGGATTACTTCCAGTCCAAAGAGTGGGCGCGAGCCGAAACGCAGTGTCGCGAGGTGCTGGAGACCGTGCCGGATGACATTCAGTCCCGTTACATCTTGGCCAATGTGCTGCGCCAGGAGGAGCGACTGCCCGAGGCGTACGAAGAGACCGTCCGGGTGATCGAACTGGATCCTCTGCACGAGGACGCCCACCAGCTGGCCGGCTACCTCGCGGTGACGACGGGCGACACCGAGTCGGCCCGGCGTCACTATCACGACTACTTGGAACTCAAACCGGACAACGCGAGCGTCCGGATGAGCGTCGCTTACGACCTGGCCAAGGAAGGCGACCCAGAGGGCGCGATGATCCTCATCGAGGAGGGCTTGGAGCTGGAGCCGGACAACACCGACCTGCTGCTTCAGCGCGCCTCCTTCGCGACGACCGCCGCGCTCGCCCGGCAGGAGAAGACTCCGGACGACGCCGAAGAAGAGGATCCGATGGTCACGGAGCTCTTCTCCAAGGCGATTGACTCCTACGGCAAGACCTATGCCGTCCTAGGCGCCGAGATGGATGTCGCGCACCTTAGGCAGATGATCGTCGCCAATATGGAGCGCGGTCTTCTCGACGATGCGCTGGCCGCAGCCACCCAAGTGCTGGGCACGCACGACCAAGCCAACATCTGGTCGCTGAAGGCGGACATCCTCAAGCGTCAGGCGGACGCCGCAAGAGAGGCTGGCAGCTCCGATCAGGCAACGTCCCTTCTGGAGGAGGCCGTAGCGGCGCTTGGAGAAGTCGAAACGCGAGAACCCTCCTTCCTGAACCTCAGAGTGCGCCGGGCGCGATGGCTTCTCGAAAGCGGCCACGAGGAGGAGTCGGTCCCGGACTTCGTCAAGGCGATCGAGGTTGGCGAGCAGACGGCTGACGCGGTGGGGACGATCATCTTTGCGCAGGGGTACACCAAAGGTTTTCAGGCGCAGCGGTACTCGTACGCCCTGATGGTCTTCAGCTTGTCCGACGCCTTCCGGGATAAGATGGGGCCCAAGACTCAGGGCCAGCTGGACTTCTGGAGCGCGTTCTCTCTCTACAACATCGCGATGGCGGAAGGGAAGGCCGAGACGATTGAGACCGCCAAGGCGACGCTGCCGAAGTTTCAGCGCGTGGCGCGGCTCCTGCAAAGCCCGGGCGTGACGGAGTACGTGGCCTCGCAAGCCTCTCTCCAGGGCAACCTCCAGCAGATCCGCGACGCCAACCAGGTGTACATCGAGATCCAAGAGGCGATCATCGAAAGGGGATAGGCCCTAGCGGAGCCCCTGGGAATCGGGGCTCCTAGGATCTTTGGAACCGCAGCCGCGGGAGCCGAACGGCTCTCGCGGCTGCTTCTTTTTGGGGCCTCTCCGCCAATTCCGAAGCGAGGGCGGCCCGCAGCTCCGCCTGCCCCCGACACCACTGACCGCAAGCCCGTAAACCGGCCTCTCGCGAGCTCTTCCGGGCGGTTTCTCAGGTAGTTCGCGCCGCTCGAATCACCAGCCCTAAGGCCGTTCGAGCTTCCTAGGCCAAACAGCCCTCATTTGTTTTTTGGGATGATATGGCATAGAATGGGAAGCAACGGGATCAAATGGGGATGCATTAGGCGGCAGGTGGGAATTTATGCACTGCACTCGAATTCACGGATGAAGGCGTCGCTGGTCGGCAACCACAGCGGGCGGCTGGATGCCAATGGGCGCGTGAGCCTTCCGGTGTCTTTTCGCAAGACGCTCGGGAGTGGACCGCTTGTGCTCCTCCAGTGGGAAGCGCCCCGACTGGACCTCTACCGGCGCTCCGTTTGGGAGCCGCTGGAGGAAAAGCTGATTGCAAGCCGAAACACGAATCCGGCAACCGCGTCCCATATCCGAAGCATTTTGGCGGACGCGGCGGAGGTGGAGCCAGATCCGGTGGGTCGCATTCGAATTCCCGTGCCCCTCAGGCGATGCGCCGGGTTGGCTCAAGATGTCGTCTTCGCCGGAATGCTTGATCGAGTCGAAATCTGGCGGCCCAAGGAGTACGCCTTGGCGCGCAAACCGAGCGAAGCGGGCATGGATGTCGTCCGGGCGATCCTGGGGTAGGCGCATGGAGATCCTCCAGCAGCGGGCGGGGCCCTTTCATGAGACGGCGCTCTTGGAGGAGGCGATGTCGTATCTGATTTCCGGGCCCGGCCTGTACCTGGACGGCACCGTCGGCGGCGGCGGGCACGCGGCGGCGCTCTTGGATCGGTGCGAGAGTTGTCGGCTGCTGGCCGTGGATCGGGATCCCCGCGCGCTGCGAGAAGCGAGCCGGCGGCTGCGCGGGCATGCGGGGCGCTTCCGGACGGCTTTGCGGTGTTTCTCCGACGCGCCCCTAGACGCCGAAGTCGTCCAGTCTGGCCTCTCGGGCGCGATTCTCGACCTGGGGGTCAGCTCAAGGCAGCTCGATTCGGATGCGCGCGGCTTCACCTTTCGCAGGTCGGCTCCGCTGGACATGCGGATGGATCAGGGCTCGGGCGAGTCCGCGAGCGAATTCCTCAATCGCGCGCCCGAGCGGGAAATCGTCCAGGCGCTGGCGGATGGCGACGCGCCGCGTCCCTGGGCGGTCGCGAAACGCATCGTGCGGAGGCGTGCCCGGCAGCGCCTTGCGCAAAGCGACGAGATTGTCGGCGCGCTTCAGGGCGCGCTTGGTCGCCCGCCCAAGGCCTCGGAAAAGGCGCGGCTCTTCCAGGCGATCCGGATGCGCGTAAACGACGAGGCGCGGGCGCTCAAGCTCGGGCTGTCTCGTATCCGCGACGCGCTCCTGGTCGGCGCCAGACTCGTGGTGATCTCGTACCACTCGATTGAAGACCGGATCGTCAAGCATGCATTCCGCAGGTGGAGCGATCCGGCTTCCGCCTTGCCGCCGGGACTTCCCGCTCCGAATCCGGGACCTCGATCGCTCGGAGAGACCCTCACCCGAAAGCCGGTGCGCCCAGAGCCGGCGGAAATCTCCCGCAACCCCAGAGCGCGCTCCGCCCGCCTGCGCGCTTGGGTCCGGAGCAAAGAAACATGACTCGAAACCGACCGGTTGTCTCCGTCGTATTCGCGCTGCTGGTCGCTCTAGCCGGCACGACCTTTGCGGCGCTCCGCCAGAGCTCCTCCCATGCCGCGCTGGACAAGATCCGAGAGACCGAAATCCGGATTACCATGGCCGAAGAGCGGTATCAGACGGCACGGCGGCAGCTCGCCGCAATGGAGGAGCGGGCTTGGGTCCTCCCTCAAGCGCAGAGCCGACTCGGAATGCTCCCGGCCACCGCCGCCCAGCTGGTCTTCCTGCTGGATGAGGGGTAGGCGGAGTTGACCGACTCCAAATCGGGCGGAAGCCCGATCCGAATTCGCAAGGGGGCGCTCCTTGTCGTCTGGCTCCTTGCCTGCGCCGTGCTCATCGCGCGCGCGGCCGAGATACAGCTGCTGGAGGGTCGAAAATGGCGCGCGGTCGCGGCAACCCAGCACAATCTGGAAGAGCGGGTTCCAGCCCCCAGGGGGCGGATCTTGGACCGCTCCGGCAGAGAGCTTGCCGTCACCCAGCTTCGCGCGGAAGTCGGCGTGGCGACAAACGAGCTCCGGGACCCCGAAGCGGTCGCGGAGCTGCTTGTCCAATCTCTTGGGCTGGACAGCGCCGTCGCAGCGCGCGTGACTGCCCAAGGCGACCGGTGGCATACGGTGCCCGGTCGCTATCCGATGACCAAGGTCGAAGCGCTGCGGGGCGTGCAAGGCGTGCACCTGTTGACCGAGAATCGCCGCGTGCACCCCAGAAACAACTTGGCCCAGTCGGTGCTGGGACGCGTCGTCGACGGAGAGGGCCTAGGCGGGATTGAGCAAGCCCTGGACTCGCTCCTTCAAGAAAAAGCGGGCCGGCGGATTGCAACGCGAGACAGCCGGGGAAATGCCATCGCCGGCAGGTCGGTGGAGCTGTCGGCCCCGCTGTCCGGGCTCGACGTGGCGCTCTCCTTGGATGCGGATTTGCAGGCCGTGGGCGAGGAGATTCTAGAGAAGACCGTTCGGGAATACGAAGCGGAGGCAGGCGACCTCGTTGCCCTTGATCCCATGACGGGCGACCTGCTGGTGCTCGCCTCCGTCCGTCAAGGGAGCTCGGCCAATCTCTCCGTGCACACCGTGACTTTCGAGCCGGGGTCCACGATGAAGCCCTTTGTCGCGGCGACGCTGCTGCGTCGGGGCGTGGCCGCGCTGGACGATTCCGTCGACACCTCGGGATCCCGGTGGCGGCTGGGACGCCGGGTGATTACCGACATCGGTCGGGGCGGCACCTACTCTTTTCGCCAGGTGCTGCTCCGCTCCTCGAACATCGGTATGGCGAAGCTGGTCGTGGGGCAGTCCATCGACGCCGCGCTTCCCGACGGCCTCCCTCCCGAGGATCACTTCACGGGGCTGCGCGACGCGGGCTTCGGGATGGTCTCCGGCGTCATTCTTCCCGGAGAAGCGCGGGGCACGCTTCGCAGGCCGGCGCGGTGGAGCTCGACCTCCCGGGCGTCTCTTGCGATTGGCTACGAGATCGCGGTGACGCCGCTGCAGATGGCGATGGCGTACGGCGCGATCGCCAACGGAGGGCGGCTGATGAGGCCGAGGCTGGTGCTGGAAGTCCGAAGCCCGGACGGCGTGACGCTTCGAAGAACCCACCCTACGGTCATTCGGGAGGCGATGCCGAAGTGGGTGGCGGAGTCGCTCACGGACGTGCTGACCGACGTCGTGGATCAAGGGACCGGCACGCGCGCTCAGCTCTCCGGCTTCAAGGTGGCGGGCAAGAGCGGCACGGCTCGCGCCGTGAGGAATGGCGCGTACGAACCGGGCGCGTACAACTCATCCTTCGCGTCCTTCTTTCCGGCCGACGATCCTAGGATGGTCGTTTTCGTCAAGTTTGATCGGCCCAAGGGACGGTACCAGGGCGGACAGATCGCGGCGCCGGTCGTTCGCGCCCTCCTCGAGGCCGTGGTGTCCTCCAAGCCGAGCTCTATTGCGGACCAAAAGGTCCTGGCCCGCGCGCAGCAGCGGTCGCAGCCCGGCGCCGTCCCGCCCAAGCCCGAGACCGCAGCCTCTTGGCCGCGCTTTTCCGGGCTCTTGGAGGCGCAAACCGCGGACCCGCAAGAGAGCGGCGTAGGCGAGAGTCCGCAGACGCCCGAGCCTCGCGCTCTCGGGTCGTTTTTTCTCCCGGAGCTCCATGGCGAGTCGATGCGGCGAGCAGCTTCGCGCCTTCACCGGATGGGGGTGCGGGTCGTCGTCGAAGGCCATGGACCCGTGGAGCGCACCTCGCCCCCCGCCGGAAGCCGCGCGGCGCCGGGAGACACCATCCGAATCATCGGGTCGAGCGAATAGACGTGCTCCTTTCCGAAATCGCAGCCAGCTTGGAAGGAGCCGGAATACCGGTGCTGGAGGCGCGTCGCGCGGCGTCGCCGGTCAGTATTTCCGGACTCCGAACCGACTCCCGGACGGTGCGGCGGGGCGACCTCTTTGCGGCTTGGCGGGGAAGCGCGGCGGATGGGCACGGCTTTGTGCGCGCGGCCTGGAAGGCCGGCGCCGCAGCGGCGTTGGTCGAGCGCTTCGTCCGGGATGCTCCGCTTCCTCAGCTGCGGGTACAAAACGCTCGGCGGTCGGCGGCGCTTGCCGCGCGCGCGCTGACGGGAGATCCTGCGGCCCGCCTCAAGACGGCGGCGATCACCGGTACGAACGGAAAAACCACCACCGCGCTTATGGCGAGAGCGATCCTCTCCGCCCGGGCGCCGTCCGCGGCGATCGGGACGCTGGGGGTGGTGGAGCCGTCGGGCGATGCGGTCTCGAAAGACCCCTCTGGGCTGACGACGCCAGGCGCCGCGGAGCTGCTGGAGACGCTGGCTCGCCTTCAAAGTCGCGGTGCCGAGAACGTGGTGGTCGAGGCCTCCTCGCACGCGCTGGACCAGTACCGGCTGGACGGCGCGCGCTTCGATGTCGCCGCCTTCACGAATTTGACCCGCGACCATCTGGATTACCATGGCACGATGAAGCGCTACCTGCGCGCCAAGACGCGCCTCTTGGAGCTCCTGAAGCCCTGCGGCAGGACCGTCGTCCATGCGGCGGACCCGGCTTGGATGGAGCTGGATCCGCCCGGCGTCGTCGTCCGCGCTGGCATTGACGGAGAGGCGCCTGAGTCGCTGGAAGTCGCGGCTAGGGACGTGCGGACGGACCTTCGCGGATGCGACTTCGAGCTGGAGGCGGCGGGCAGCCGGGCGAGGGTGCGAATGAAGCTCTTGGGACGCTTCAACGTTCGAAACGCTGCTGTGGCTACGGCAGTCGGGCTTGCGCTGGGAAGCTCGCTGGAGGATGCGACCGAGGCGCTGAACGCGCTGCCTCCGATTTCTGGACGCATGGAGCCCATCGACGGAATCGCGCGGACAGTGCTGATTGACTTCGCGCACACGCCCGACGCCCTCCAAAACGCCCTAAAGACTCTTAAGCATCTCGCGTCATCCTCTGGTCGCGTCATCTGCGTGTTTGGGGCGGGCGGCGACCGGGACAGGGGCAAGAGGCCGGAGATGGGACGAATCGTCTCTCGCATCGCGGATATTGCCGTCGCGACTTCGGACAATCCCCGCTCCGAAAATCCCGAGCGGATCCTGGACGATGTCGTTCAGGGGATGGACTGCGCGGCGGGCTCCGCGCGCCTTCTGCGCATCGTCGACCGGCGCGATGCGATCCAGCGGGCGGTCCAAGAGGCCGGGCCAAAGGATGTCGTGCTCCTTGCGGGCAAGGGCGGCGAAACGACCCAGATGATCGGAGACGAGGCGCTGCCCTTCGACGAGAAGCGCATCGTGCGCAGCTTCCTGGCGGAGCGGGGGATGTCGGCGTGATCGCCTTCCGCTGGACCCGGCGGCGGCTCCATCGGGCCTTGGGCTTTGAGGCGCCAAGAGACGACGCCCCGCTGGGCCGCGTCTGGACCGACAGCCGGACGCTTGAGCCGGGGGATGTCTTCGTCGCTCTGCGAGGCCCCCGCTTCGACGGCCACGACTACGCGCAGGACGCGCTTTCTCGGGGCGCCGGCGCCGTCGTGGCGCAAAGGCGCCTGTCTGGAGCGTCCGCCGCGCCGGTTCCGGTCTTGTCCGTTCCGTCAACGCTTCGGGCGCTGGGCGATCTTGCGCGGTACAGGCGGGATCGCTTTGAAGGGGAAGTCGTTGGGATCACCGGATCCTGCGGCAAAACCACCGTGAAGGACATGCTTCTCAGTGCAATCGGGGAGCCTGGTCGCGAGTGGGCGTGGGCCACGCCGGACAACCACAACAATCGCGTCGGCGTTCCCGCCGCCATACTCTCCGCTCCCAATGACCGGGGCGCGCTCATTCTGGAGATGGGCACCAATGAACGAGGCGAAATCGCCGAGCTTGCGCGAATCGCGCGGCCGCGCATCGGCTGTATCTCCACGGCGTCGGAATCTCACGCCCTAGGTCTAGGCGACTTCGAAGGCGTCCTGGAGGAAAAGCTCGATCTTGCGCGCGCGGTCGCGAAGGAGCCCGGCGGAGAAGTCGTCACTGGGGATTCGCCGCCGGAGCTTTTGCGCGCGGCCCGCGCGATCTTGCCCGGCGCCGCGGCGTGCGGCTTGGGACCGGAGGCCTCTTTGTCGGGCCGTCCCGACGACGCGCCGCTCCAAACGCGGGAGGGCTACCGATTCAAATGGCAAGGCGTAGAGGCGGATGTCAGGGCGCCGGGCCCGCACCATGTGCAGAATGCCCTCCTTGCGCTCACGCTCGCGGCGCGACTGAACGTTCCGCCCGCTCTCGCCGCGCGGGGACTGTCCAACTGGCGGCCGCGCGCGATGCGCTGCGAGGTTGAGCGGCTGGGGCGGGCCACGCTGCTGATCGACTGCTACAACGCAAACCCCCAGAGCGCTCGAGCGGCGCTCCAGGCGTTGGAGGAGCTGCCGGAGACGGGACGGAAGCTCGCGGTGCTCGGAGGCATGAGGGAGCTTGGCCCGCGCGAAGAGGCGCTTCACTTGGAGCTGCTCGCCGACGCGCGGCGAAGGGACATTGACCTCATCGTCTTGGTCGGGCGGTTCGCCCGGCTCGTCAAGGGTTCGGCGGGCGCGTCGAATGGCCGCGTTCGCCTCGCGCCCTCGGTCGCGTCGCTCGCGAAGGCTGCGCGAGAGCTCTTTCAGCCCGGCGACGCCGTCTTGCTGAAGGCGTCGCGCAGCGAGCGGCTGGAGCGACTCCTGCCGGCGCTTCGATCGCGCTACTCGGAAGGAGCCGCCTGATGCTGGCCGACCTTCTCTTTCTTCTGGAACCGCTCCATGGCGTATTCGGCGTCTTTCAGTACCTCACCGTGCGGAGCGGCGCCGCGTTCATTACGGCCTTCGTTTTGGCGATTGCGCTGGGACCCGGCGTGATCCGCCGCCTCAAGGCGCGCCGCATCGGCCAGACCGTGCGCAAGGACGGACCCGAAAGCCACTTGGCGAAGGACGGGACGCCGACGATGGGCGGCATTCTGATCGTCTTCGCCGTCGCCGCCTCCACCGTGGCGTGGGCCCAGATACAGAATCGCTACACGGTCATTGCCCTGGTATCGCTGTTGTGGCTTGGGCTCATTGGGCTCTTGGACGACTACCTCAAGCTTGTTCGCAAGACATCCCGCGGGTTGGTAGAGCGGTACAAGATCGCCGGCCAGCTCGTCCTAGGCCTGGGCGTAGGGGCGTATCTGGCCTTTCGGAGCGCGAGCGGCGAATACGTGGTCGTCAACCTTCCCCTATTCGACCACGCGCACCTCGCCTTTATTCCGATCCTCTACGTGGCGTGGGTCGCCTTCGTGCTGACGGCAGCGCCCAACGCCGTCAACCTCACCGACGGCTTGGACGGGCTTGCGGCGGGGCTCTCGGCGATCGCCATCGGCGCCTTCGCGATCTTCGCCTACCTGATCGGACGCGTCGACACCTCCAGCTACCTGGGTCTGATCTACCTGCCTGGAGCGGGAGAGCTCTCGGTCTTCTCGCTGGCGATCGTCGGCGCCGCTCTGGGGTTTCTCTGGCACAACGCGCACCCGGCCAAGGTCTTTATGGGCGACTCGGGCTCGCTCGCCATCGGGGGCGCGATCGGCGCGATCGCGGTGCTGCTTAAGTCGGAGCTCCTGCTTGTCATCGTCGGCGGCGTCTTTGTGCTTGAGACGCTTTCGGTGATCCTGCAGCGCAGCTACTTCAAGTACACGCGGAAGCGCGCGGGCGTCGGACGGCGCGTCTTTCGGATGGCGCCGATCCACCATCACTTTGAGAAGCTCGGGTGGCCCGAGCAGCTGGTCGTCGCGCGCTTCTGGATCGTCGGCGCGCTCTTTGCGATGCTCGGCCTCGCCACGCTGAAGGTGCGGTAAGTGAGCGCTTCTTCGGTCGCCGTGATCGGGCTTGGCGCAAGCGGCGCGGCCGCAAGTCGCCTCGCGCTTGATTTGGGCGCGAAGGTGTATGCGAGCGACAACTCTCGCGGGCAGGCGCGGGCGCGGCGGGCGGCGGCGCTTCGCGCGCGCGGCGCAAAGGTGCAGCTGGGCGGCCACGACATTGAGCGCATCGGTCGCGCGCGCGTGATCGTGGCGAGTCCGGGCATCCCCTTGGAGGCGCCCGTGTTACGCGCGCTTCGCGCCCGCGGACGCAGCTGGATCTCCGAGCCGGAATACGCCTTTCGGCGCCTCGCCTCTCAACTCATCGCCGTGACCGGCACCAATGGGAAGACCACCACGGCGTGGCTCTGCGGGCGACTGCTCCGCGCGTCGGGAATCGACGCCTCCGTCGGCGGCAACATCGGAGCCGATTTCGGGCCTCCGGCCTCCGAGCTGGCAAGGCTCCGTCCTAGGCCCCAGTGGGTTGTTTTGGAGCTCTCCAGCTTCCAGCTGGCCGGAATTGATCGACTCAGGCCCGATATCGGCATCTTCACGAATCTGGGCGTCGACCACCTGGACCGATACCCCTCCCGAGAGGCCTACCACGCCGATAAGCGCCGCCTCTTTGAGGCGGGAGACGAGAACACGGAGTGGATCCTGAACGCGGACGATCCGGCGCTCCTCGCGATGGCCGCGGACGCGCCCGGCGCCTTCTCGTTCTTCAGCGCGGCGGGGGGCCGTCCCCGGCCGGGCGATGCCTTTCCTGAAGCCGCGTCCCTGGGATGGATCGAAGGCGGAGAGCTTGTGCTTGAGAGAGGCGGAGAGGCGGAGAGGCTTGCGTCCGCCCAAGACGTTCCTCTGGCGGGCGCGCACAACTGGCGCAACCTCTTGGCGGCGGCGCTTGCGGCGCGCGCTTGCGGCGCAAGCATGCCGGCCCTCTCCCTTGAGGCGCGGGTAAAGGGAGCTCTGCCACACCGCTTGGAGCCGCTGCGCACAAGCGACGGCGTACGGTGGATCAATGATTCCAAGGCCACAAACGTGGATGCCGCGAGAAGCGCGATCAGCAGCGTCCAAGGGCCGCTGGTGGTGCTGATCGGGGGCGTCGACAAGGGCGAGAGCTTTGCGCCGCTTCTGGACGCCATGCACGGAAAGACAAGGGGCGTCGTGGCCTACGGGGCCGCGGGGCCGCGTATCGCGGGCGAGCTTGCGGGCGCGCCGCAGCTCCAGCTGGCGGGACGCGTCTTTTCCGAAGTCGTGGACAAGGGGGTCGGGCTTGCGCGCCCGGGAGACGCGCTGCTCCTCTCTCCGGCCTGCTCCTCCTTTGATATGTTCGCGAACTACCAGGCGCGAGGAGAGGCGTTTAGACGCCTTGCGCAAGAGGCGGCGCCGTGTTGACCAGATCCGGCGTGTCTCGCGCCTTTAGCCCCATTACGCGCGACCTCGCGCCGCATGCGCGCTCAAGGCCCGAGACCGGACTCGGACGCGGCTGGGAGGCGCCGGCGCTGATCATCCTTGCGCTCGCGATGGTCGCCTTCGGTCTGTTGGCTCTCTACAGCGCCACCTTCGTGACCGCGACGCAGCGGGGCCTGGCTCCGCACCACTACGTCTTGGGTCAGCTCGCGGGCGTCGCGCCGGGCCTTGCCGGTCTTGCCGTCGCGGCGCTTGCGCCAATTCGAATCTGGGAGAAGCTGGCGGCGCCGATTGCAGTGGGGACTGCGGCCCTTCTGATTCTGGTTGTGCTGCCATGGACGCACGTCATCGCGCCTGAAATAAACGGCGCCCGGCGGTGGATTCGTTTGGGGATCGCCGTCCAGCCTTCGGACTTCGCGAAGTTTGCGGTCATCGCGCTGACGGCGTCGATCGCGGCCAAGAAGGTCTCCCGGCTTCGCAAGCTGTCCCAGGGCATTCTCCCAATGGCGTTCTGGTGGGTGCTCCTCGCGGGGCTGACGGCTCTGGGACCGGACTTCTCGACCGCATGCTTGATCCTCGCGGTGGGCGTCACGATCGCCTTTACCGCGGGCGCTCGGTTGGGGCACTTCGTCTTCCTGGGCTCGCTCGCGATCGCGCCTGCGGCGTTCGTGTTGCGGCAGGGATACCGGGGCGAGCGCTGGGCGTCGATCCTTCCTCGCCCGACCGACACTCCGACGGCCGCTTCCTTTCAAGCCTACCAGAGCCATATCGCTTTGGGCTCGGGGGGGCTAAGCGGCGTCGGGGTCGGCAACAGCCGACAGAAATACGGGTACCTCCCCGAGGGACACAACGACTTTATCCTCTCGCTCATCGGCGAAGAATGGGGGTTCTTGGGCGTCCTGTTCGTCATCCTCGCATTTGCCGGAATCGTCGTCATCGGCTTTCGAATCGCGGCGATGGCGCGGGACCGGTTTAGCGAACTCTTGGCGGTCGGCGTTGTTTCTCTGATCGCGCTTCAAGCCGCGCTGCACATCGGCGTCAATCTGGGAATCCTGCCAACCACGGGCCTCGCGCTTCCCTTCATTTCGTTCGGTCGAACCAGCGCGGCGGTGTTGCTCGCGACCCTGGGCATCTTGGTTCGCGTGGCGATAGAGGCTCATCCGGCACGCGCCAGAGGCGGCCAGCCCGCGCCGGGCGAGGCGAACAGATGAGCTTGGTCGTCTTTGCGGGCGGAGGCACGGGTGGGCACCTATACCCGGCGATCGCGATCGCGGACGGACTCAAACGTCTGCGCCCCGAGGTCGAATCGCTATTCGTCGGCGCGCGCGGCGGAGTGGAGGCGCGGATTCTCCCGCAGCAGGGGCGCGCGCACCTTCTTCTCAGGGTTCGAGGTCTTGCAAGGCCGGTCCTGAGCCCCGCCTCGATTCAAACGAACGGCGTAGCCGTCGCGGAGCTCGCCTTGGCGGTCTCCTCTCTGCTCGTCGCATTCAGAAGAAAGAGGCCGCGCGCCGTCGTGGCGACCGGCGGATACGCTTCGGCCGCCGCGGGAATTGCGGCAGGAATCGCGAGAATTCCTCTCTTCGTGCTGGAGCAGAACCGAATCCTAGGGCGCGCGAACCGGCTCCTCGCGCGCTTCGCGGCGCGCATCTTCCTGGGCTTTCGGGACGCGCGCCTTGGGCTCCCGGAGTCGGTCAAACGAAAGACCGTCGTCTCCGGGAACCCGATCAGGCCGCTGCCGCGAATCAACCGGGCGGAGGCGCGGCGCGCCCTAGAGCAGCCCATTGATGGAGCGCTCGTCCTGGTCAGCGGCGGAAGCCAAGGCGCGCGCGCGATTAACCGGCTCATGTTGGAAGTCGCGCGTCTTCCCGGAGCCGTCCGCGGCGAAGTCCGAATTCTTTGGTCCACCGGACCAGCCGAATACGATGCGATTCAGCGCGAACTGGACCGACTGGATGCGTCCCGGATTTGCGCGCTGCCCTATATCGACGACATGTACGCCGCGTACGCCGCGGCGGATGTGGCCGTCTCCAGAGCCGGCGCGATCACCACGACCGAGCAGTTGGCCTGGGGCATCCCCCAGGTCCTCATTCCCCTTCCGACCGCAGCCGAGAATCACCAGCTCCTCAATGCGGAGGCGCTGGCGCAGGCCGGCGCGGCGCACTGCCTGCCGGAGGCTGGTCTCACGGGAAGACGGTTGTGGCGCCGCGTGCGCGCCTTTCTGGACGACCCGAAGCGGTCTGAGCGGACCCGGGCGCTGGCGAAGCGCATGATGCCCCGGAATTCGATTGAGCTGATCTCGGCGAAAATTGCGACCTGCCTCCCGAACGCGAACACGCGATGAAGCCCCTTGGCCTGAGGGAGCTCGCGCGGCGCGGAACCGTCCACTTCATGGGCGTGGGCGGCGCCGGCATGGCGCCGCTCGCTCAGCTGGTCCTTGCGTCCGGCGGGCGCGCCACGGGATGCGACCTGCAGAGGAACAAGGCCGTTGTCGGCTTAGAGGCCCTAGGCCTTGAGTTCTTTCACGGCCACTCGTCGGATCACCTGAAGGGGGTCCAGGGAGTCGTCGCGACGGCCGCGATTCCGGAGGACGAGCCCGAGCTCGCGCAGGCGCGCAAGATGGGGCTGCCGATCAAGACTCGCGCCGCGGCTCTTGCGGACTGGGTCAACGAAGGGCGCCTCCTCTGCGTTGCGGGCACGCACGGGAAGACCACGACGACGGCGCTTGCGACGCATCTCTTGGCGAAGGCGGGACATCGTCCGACGGGAATCGTCGGGGGCGAGGTTTCTGGGTGGGGCGGAAATCTGAAGGTCGGCGACAGCAACCTTTTCGTGGTAGAAGCCGACGAGTTCAACCGCTCCTTTCACGCGCTGCGACCTTCGGCGACGGCGATCACCAACTTGGAGTTCGACCACCCCGAGACGTACGCCTCCTTGGCGGAGCTGGAGCGCGCCTTCGAAGAGTACTTGGATCGAGTGCGCCAAGGCGGGGTGTCCTGGCTCTGCGGCGACGACCATGCGCTGGGTCGCATCGCCCAGGCGACGCCGGCGCATGTCCGCACCTTTGGTCTTTCCGCCGGATGCCAGCTCGCGGCGCGCTCGCTTCGGAGACAAGGGGACGGGCTGATCTTCGACGTCTTAGACGAAGGACATTCGGTCGGCTCCGCCGTTGTGCCGATGCCGGGGCGCCACAGCGTACGCAACGCGTTGGCCGCCTTTGGATTGGCGCGCACGCAGGGCGCGGCTTGGAAGGATCTCTTGCCCGGCCTCTCCTCCTTTCCGGGCATTGCTCGCCGCTTTCAGACGCTGGGGTCCGCGGACGACGTGACGGTCGTGGACGATTACGCCCACCACCCCACGGAGATCCGCGCAACGCTCCAGGCTGCGCGCTCCCTGTACGCCGACCGGCGCCTTATCGCCGTCTTCCAGCCGCATATGTACAGCCGCACGGCGCACCTCGCGCGAGAGTTCGCGCTTGCCCTGAGCCAGGCGGACGCCGTCTGGGTGACGGGCGTCTTTGGCGCGCGCGAAGATCCTGTTCCCGGAGTCAGCGCCGGGCTCATCGCGGGGCAGCTGACGGTCCCGGCGCGGCGCTGCGAGAAGCTCTCCGAACTGGCGGCGGACGTGGCCCGGCGGCTGGAGCCCGGCGATGTCTGCGTGGTCATGGGCGCGGGATCGGTGGACGCCGTCGGACCCGAAATTCTCAATCTGCTTCGCCTCCGAACAACGGAAACGGAAGTGAAATGACCTGCGCCAGCACCCTTCCGCCCTCCTTTGAAGAGCTCTTGTCGAGCGCCGCCGAGGCGCGAAAGAGAAGCGTCGCCCGCAGCGTCGGGCGATTTCTATTGATCACGGCTGCGCCCTTGGCGCTGGAGTTTGCGCGCCCCGTGGCCCGCGACGCCGCTAAGGAGTCGCTGACGTACCGAGTCAGAACCGTTGAGGTTCGAGGCAACCAGCTGGCGTCCGTCGCCCACGTCCGGAGGGCGGCGGGCCTGGTCGAGCTGCCGACCAAGTGGAGGCGCGGGTTCGACCCGTCTTCGAAGATCGAGGCGCACCCGTTGATCATCTCCGCGCGCGTGGCGCGCGAGCCGGGCGGGCTGGTGGTGATCGAGGTCGAAGATTTGGGCGTTCCGGTCGCGCACCTGGCGTCCGCGCCGCTCAAGCCGATCGGCTCCAGCGGGCGCGTCATTCCGTTGAGCCCGACCGAACGCTTCTTCGACCTTCCGATTCTCTGGGTGGAGGGCGGCGGCGAAGCGGGCGCGCTTCGAGCCGTTGCAGCCAGCGACCTCGCCTTTCTGCAGAACCATGCTCCGGAGATCTTCGCTTCGCTTTCGGAGGCGCGCGCCGGGCCCAAGGACATCGCGCTGACCCTGGACGCCGCGACCACGCTGCGGTACGCGCCGCCGCTCTCTCCCGCGCGGCTGAGCGAGATGACGCGCGTGCTTTCCGAGTCGCTGCGCGAGACCGGCGAGATGCCCGCCGAGGTGGACGCGCGCTTTCGGGAGCAAGTGGTGGTCAGGCCGCGCCGATGAAGCCCATGAAGATGATTGCGTCCCTGGACATTGGCTCCTTCGAGACGCGGGCGCTCGTCTGTCGGGTCGCCGAAGAGCGCAACCCCGTGGAATTGGAGACGCTCGCCGCGAGCTCTGCGCGCACCAGAGGCGTGAACCGCGGCTTGGTGGTGGACGCGGAGCTTCTTGTGGACGGGATCAGGAGCTGCGTGGGCGAAGCGGAGCGAATGGCGAAGACCAGCGTGCACGGGTTGTGCCTGGGGGTGAGCAGCGACCAGCTCTCCTCCGTCGTTTCGCGAGGCGTGGCGGCGGTTCAGGGGGAGGAAGTCGCCGCCTTGGACGTGGAGAATGCGCTCCGGACCGCTCGCGCGGCGCCGGCTCCGGCCGGACGGGACCTGCTGCACGCCATCCCCCAAGGCTTCGCCGTCGACTACGCGGGAGGAATATTGAATCCGGTCGGGATGGCGGGCAGGCGCCTAGAGACCGATCTCATTCTCATCTTCTGCGACGCCAAGCGGCTGGGGGGACTCGCGAGGGCGGTCGAACGCGCCGGCTATACCGTCGCCGGTCGGGTGCTTACCTCGCTTGCCTCCGGCAGGGCCGTTGCGAATGAGATGGATCGCGAGCTGGGCGTTGTGACCATGGATATCGGTCACGCCTTCACCGGCCTTACGAGCTGGTACGCGGGCGTCGTTCAGGAGGCGACGGTTCTCAGAGACGGACTGCAGCGGATCATTAAGGACGTGATGCGCTCTCTATCGATCTCGTGGGAGGATGCGCACGCCCTCGTGATCGGCCACGGCGGCGTCGGACCCCGGGAACGCGCCTCCGAAGAGACCGTGGAGATTCCGGACGGAGACTACGCCCGAGTAGAAACCCGCGCGTACCTCGCGGAGCTGCTTGAGCGGGGGCTGGAGCGAATCTTCAGGTGGGCGCGCATGCAGCTCGCCGACGTGCCCTTCGACGTGCAGGAGGGCGGCGGCGTCCTGCTGACGGGGGGCGGCGCGAGAATTCCGGGAATCGCAACCTTCGCGCGATCGGCGTTGGATCTGCCGGTCCGTCTGGCCAAGCCCCCGGCGTCGCCCGCCGGGCTTGATGCGCAGTGCGATCCCTTCGCGTTCACCGCAGCCGCCGGTCTCGCGGTCCACGAGCTGGATCGCTATATCCGGACGGGACAGGGCGCGGCGACAGTTGCTCAGGGCTTCGTGGGACGAGTCAGAGCGTGGCTGGAAGAGTTCTTCTAGAGGTAGACCCGAGCGGGCGCGGCGCGCCCAGATACACCATCACAGAGGAGGAAGGATGATGTTCGAGCTAGCGGAGCAACCCAACCCCACGGCGGTGATGAAGGTCATCGGAGTCGGAGGCGCGGGCTGCAACGCCATCAACCGAATGATCAAGGAGAAGGTCGAGGGCGTCGAGTTCATCTCGGTAAACACCGACGCCCAAGCCCTGGCGAGGTCCGGCGCGGAAACCAAGATCCAGATCGGAAAGCAGCTCACCAAGGGGTTGGGCGCGGGCGCGCGACCGGGCGTGGGGCGCGAGGCAATCGAGGAGGACATCGATGAGGTGCGAGAGGCGCTTCAGGGGGCCGACCTCGTCATCGTCGCCGCCGGAATGGGGGGCGGCACGGGGACCGGCGCCGCGCCCATCGTCGGCGAAATCGGCCGCGATTTGGGAGCGCTCGTCGTCGGCGTGGTCAGCAAGCCCTTCGGCTTCGAGGGCAGGCGCAGAATGGCGCAGGCCGAAGAAGGCCTGCAGGATCTCGGTCCCTGCGTCGACACAATGGTCGTCGTGCCGAACGACCGCCTCCTGTCCGTGTGCACGAAGGGCACCTCCTTTCGGGCCGCGCTCGCCAAGGCGGACGAAATGCTCCTGCACGGGACGCAGGGGATCAGCGACGTGATCCGAGTCACCGGCGAGGTGAACGTCGACTTCGCCGATGTTCGCACCGTCATGACGAATCACGGGACCGCGCTGATGGGCATCGGTCGGGGCGAGGGCGAGGAGCGGGCGACGACGGCGGCCAAGACCGCCATTGAATGCCCGCTCTTGGACAACCTCTCGATCAACGGCGCGAAAGGAGTTCTGATCAACATCACGGGAGGGGACGACCTGACGATGGAGGATGTCTGGGACGTCGCCGCGACGATTCAGAAAGAGGCCGGCGACGAAGCCGAGATTATCTTTGGATCGGCCCGCGACTCCGATTTGGAGGGGAAGGTGCATGTCACGGTCATCGCGACCGGTTTCGAGACGATGAAGCTGTACGGGTCGGGGGCCGTCCGGAACGGCTCCCCTCGCTCGGTTCGGGTCGCGAAGAGCTCTGCCGTCCGGCCGCCGCAGCGGCCGAGGACCTCCCCTCCCGTCGCAAGCTCGGCGGACATCCGTTACAATGAAAGCTCGGCGCGCCTGCGAACTTCAAACTCAGTGGACCGCTCCGAGTCGCCGCCTGCGTTTGCCCTGTCGGTCGGAATGGAGAAGGAGATTCCGCTATTCATCCGAAGACTGTCAGCTTGAAGACGCAACGCGGGAAGCTGCTTCGGGTCGCCATCTGTACGCTGGCGCTCGCCGCATGCGCGGCGCTAGCTCTTCTAACTCCGATTGGGGCGCCCGTGTTTCGCCCGGCGGATCCCCACCGGGCGGGCGCGCCGATCACGGTGGAGGCGACGAAAGTAGAGAGCGGAAGCACCGTACAGTCCGTGCTGGACCGCCTCCCGCTGGAGCGAGCGACGCGCGCGAGCATCCTTGTCGCCCTGGGCTACCGGGTCGACCTTCGCCAAGTTCGGGCGGGCTCGGGGATGCGCGTTCACTGGGTGGCGGGCACCAATCATTTGGAACACCTGGAGCTCGACTTTGGCCCGGACTCGACGGTGCACGTTTTTCGGAGCGACGCGCCCGGGGAGTGGCGCGCCTCCATGCGCGCCGTGGCGGTAAGCTTGGATACGCTTTTTCTTCAGGGCGTGATCGGCTCCGGCCAGTCGCTTGCGGCGTCGATTAGGACCAGCGACTTCGTGAACGGGTTCAGGTCCCTCGAGCGGAGAAGCCTCGCCGGGCTGGTGGAGCGGACGCTGGGCGCCAAGGTCAACTTCATGAAGCTGTGGGGCGGCGACGAGTACCGGGCCGTAGTGGAATGGGAAAAGAGGCCTGATGGAACGATGAGATCTGCCGTTGTGCTCGCGCTGGAGATGACGCACAGAGGGCGGAGAATTGAGGCCGTCCGATATGTGAATCCAGAGGGCGAGTCCGGCTTCTACGATCTGGAGGGCCGGTCGGTGCAGAGCTTCTTTCTCCTTGCGCCTCTCGCCTCGAGTTCCGTTTCCTCCGCCTATCAGCGACGGCGCTTTCACCCCATCCTCAAGGTCTATCGCCCCCATTGGGGCGTGGACTACCGAGCCCGGCCCGGAACGCCGATCATGGCGACCAGCGACGGCGTGGTCGCGCGGCAAGCCGCGTCGTCCGGCTACGGCAACGTCGTGGACATCGCGCACGCGAACGGCTACCTCACGCGGTACGCGCACATGCAGTCATTCAAAGCGGGTCAAAAGGTGGGGGATCGCGTGCGCCAGGGCGATGTCATCGGGTATGTCGGGATGACCGGATTGGCGACGGCGCCGCACCTCCACTACGAGCTGCGCCTTCATGGACGCCCCCTGAACCCGGAGACGATCGACCGTCCCCCCGGAGAGAAGATCGCAGCGGCCGAATGGGACGAGTGGGAGCGGCAGCGCGACGAAAAGGCGGCGCTTCTTTCCGATGCCGAATTCCTGCGCAACGCTTGGAGAACGGGCGCCTCCCCTGGATTGAGAGCTGACGACCGGGAACGCTAGCTCGCCTCGCCTCCCGAAGGTTCTCTGACGCGTGGCGCACGTCGCGGTCGGGCTGTTGCTCGCGGCCGGCGCGCTTTCGGCGTGGCTGTACCTCCGAAGGGAGTCCCGCGTGCGCCTCAAGGGACTCCTCCTTGCGGTCAGGCTCTTGGTCGTTTTTCTTCTTGCCGCTCTCGTCTGGAACCCTCCGCTTCCGGGCGGCGCGTCCTCCTCGCCTGCCGCAACCGTCATTCTGGATGGCTCTGAGTCGATGCGGACGCTTTCGATCGACGGACGCTCGATCTGGGAACACGCTTTGGAGGTCGCCCAGTCGCATGAGAGAAACGGCGCGGAGGTGATTCTCGCAGGAGACCGCGCCCGACGGACATCGACCGCCGAACTATCCGGTCAAATCCCCGCGGGGCTTCGCTCCCAGGTTGCGGATGCGGTGGGGATTGCCGTCCAGAGCGGCGCCCGCGAGATCGTTCTCCTGACCGATGGGCGAGTGGCCGATGTCGCGCGCGCGGCGCAGGCGGCGCGGGGCGCCGGCGCGGAACTTCGCGCGCCCCCGCTCCCCGAAGGCCGACCGAACCTGGGCATTTCCGGCTTCGAGCTGACCAGGGGCGCGTCTTCGGGAGATTCGCTGGAGGGTTGGATTGAACTCCAAGGCGAAGCCTCCGGCGACTCCGCGCGGGTCGAGTTCCTTGCCGAAGGCGCCATCCTGGAGCGGACCCTCCTGGAGGCGCCGCCCGGCGGAGCGCGTCGCGCGGAGGTACGGCTTTTTCTCGAGCCGGGAGTTGCGGCGGGGGCCGTGACGGCGCGAATCACCTCTGCGGACGGCTTCGAACTCGACGACGAGCGGATTGCCCCGTTGGATGCCGAGGAGGTCCCGGCGGAGATCATACTGCTTGCCGCCGGCGCCTCGTGGGAGTCCAAACACCTGCTTTCCGTGCTGGAGCGCGTCACCGGGCTTTCCGGGCGCGGCTTCATCAGGACCGGAGATGATCGCTATCAGGAGTTTGCCGGCGCGACCGCGCACGCAGTCGATTCCGCCCTGAACGGGGAGGGCGCGCGCGCGGCCGCGCGCTTCGCGCGACTGATCGTCGTGGTCGAAGCGGACGAGGATACTCCCGAGTGGTTTTTCTCAGCTCGGAGCGGCGGCGCGGGGCTGCTCGTCCTCGCTCGAAACGCAGCCGGGGCGGAATCCGCCGGCCTAGAGGCAAGCGCGAACTCCGGCGACCTCGCCTATCCAGCCCGGTCCAGCTTGCCTCTGATCGCCGGCGCAGCTTTCGCGGACCTTCCTCTTTTGGAGCAGCGGGCGTCTTCGGCCGATGCCTCCTGGACGCGGGCGCTGGAGGTTCGCCGCGTCGGACAACCCGACCTTCAGGGCGCGCTCTTTCTGCGAGAGGAAGAGACTTTGGGCGAGTGTTCCCGAGGCGGCCCCTGCGGGCGGACCGCCGTTGCGCTGGCCGGAGGATTCTGGCGGTGGGCGGTGCGCGAAGGCGAGGCGAGGGCGGCATACCGGGGGCTTTGGTCAGGCGCAGCCGACTGGCTGATCGCAGGGGACCAAGTCGACGCGCTGGACGGGGTTGTCCCAAACCCGCTCGTTCAGCCCTCGGAGCGTCCGACGGCTTGGCGCGCGCCCGGCCGCGCGGGAGAAGATGTCCAGCTCGTCGTCTTTGATTCCTTGGGAGAGGTTAAGGCGCGCGCGCGGACGCGGATCTCTCCCGACGGGACGTTCATGGGGCCGCCGCTCCCCGAAGGCGCCTACGAGTACCAGGCGAGCGCGGGCGGCGAGGAGCGCGTAGGCCGCGTATTCTCGTCTCGCTGGTCGGGCGACGCGCTTCGCCCGAAGCGCGATCTCAGCGATTTCTTCGTTCCAGGAGGGGCGGAGCTGGCGCGGTTCGCCTCCGGAAGGGCGCTTCGCAGCAGCCCTTGGATTTACTTGCTGATCCTCGCGGCGTTATGCGCCGAGTGGATCGGCCGCAGGCGCGCGGGGCTGGGGTGAGCGGAGGGTGACGTCGAGCAAGGAAGCGCGCGGGCGCAGTAGAGCCGGGCTCTGGCGGCGCGCGCTGGCCAAGGTGCTCCCCGCCATTCGACGGCTCAATGAGGACGCGCTGGAGGAAATTGAAGAGCGCTTGATCCTCGCGGACTTTGGACTGGACGCTGCGCAGCGCCTGACGAAGGAGCTGGCGCGAAAGCGCGGGCGCGCGCCGAAGATGGACGCGGCCAAGGCGCGCGAGATCTTGGTGGATGCCGTCGTACGCATCCTTGGGGACGCGCCGCGGGAGCTCGCCCGGCCTGAGGCCTCGCCCGCCGTCTATATGGCCGTGGGCGTCAATGGGGCGGGCAAGACGACAACGCTGGGAAAGATGGCCCTTCGTTTGAGGAGCCAAGGGCGCTCCGTCTTGATCGCGGCGTGCGACAGCTACCGCGCTGCGGCCGCAACCCAGCTCGCGCGGTGGGCCGAGAGAGCGCGCGCGGAGTTCGTGCGGGGCCGCCGAGGCCAGGATCCCGCGTCGATCGCGTACAACGCGCTGGATCAGGCCCTCGCCAAGGGAAGCGACGCGGTGCTCGTGGACACCGCCGGGAGGCTGCACACCAACGTCGGACTCTTGGAGCAGCTCAAGAAGATCGCGCGCGTCGCGGGACGGCGGGTTGAAGGTGCGCCTCACGAGACGCTGCTGGTGTTGGATGCGACGGTGGGCCAGAACGGGCTGAGGCAGGCGGAAGCCTTTCAGCGCGCGGTCCAGGTCTCCGGCATCGTCTTGACCAAGATGGATTCCACCGCAAAGGGCGGGATTGTCGTGCAGGTCGAGGAGCGCACGGGCGTCCGAGTAAAGCTGGTCGGCTGCGGGGAGGGCGAGGGAGATCTTATTTCCTTCGACCCGCGGGCCTTCGCGCGAGGCCTGCTGCAAGGGCCTTGACCCGGCGCGCGCCCTTTTCGCGGCTGGACCAGCCCGTACAGTTCCTGAAGGGCGTAGGGCCGAAATACGCCGAGTCCCTCACTCGGATGGGCATCGCGACTGCAAGGGACCTGCTATACCACGTCCCGCGGAGGCACGACGACGCATCCACCGTGACGCCCGTCGCCGCCTTGCGGACGGGAATGGACGTCACCTGCGTCGGGGAGGTTGCGAGCAAGGGCGTCATCCCGACGCGCTCCGGCTTCCGAGTCTTTCAGGCGGTGATTCGGGACGACAGCGGCGTGATGACCTGCGCGTGGCCGGGCCAGCCTTGGATTGATCGGCAGATTCGAGTGAACGATCTAATCCTCGTCTCCGGGCCGGTGCGCTTCTTCAACGGCGTGCAGATCCAGCCCCGGGAGCTCGTCGTCGTGCTGAGGGCCGCGGACCGCGAGAAGGGCGCGGCTGGCGAGGAGGCGAGGAGGCGCCCGGGTCGCGGCAGGATCTTCTCGACGTACCCCGCCTCGGAGGACGTGCCTCAGTGGTACTTCCGCCGGATCCTCGCCCGGAACTTGGACTTTCTTCTCGCTGGGGCAAAGGGCGAGGAGTACCTCTCCCGGTCAGAGCGACAAGGCGCAAAGGTCCTTGCGCTGGATGCGGCGCTGCGGGCCTTTCACCGCCCGGATCGCATGGAGGAGGTCGCTGCCGCCCGTCGCAGGCTCGCCTACGACGAGCAGTTTTTTTTGCAGCTGCTGCGCGCGCGCGCACGGTACCGCGCGACCCGCTTGGTGCCCGGCATTTCCTTTGAGCGCACGAATCGGCTGATTCGCCCGCTGTATGCGGCGCTCCCGTTCCGGCTGACGGCGGCGCAGACGAAGGCCCTGCGCGAGATCTTCGCAGACATGCATGCGCCTCGCCGCATGAGGCGTCTCTTGCAGGGCGACGTGGGATCCGGAAAGACGCTGGTCGCGCTCTTCTGCATGCTGCTCGCGATTGAATCCGGCTACCAGGCCGTGATCATGGCGCCGACGGGCGTGCTGGCCGAACAGCACGCGACGACGATTCAGCGGTTGACCAAAGCCTTGGGAATTGATGTCGAGCTTGTGGTCGGGGTGCTCTCGGGGTCCTCGCGCTTGGCTGCGCGCAGACGGATTCGCGACGGGGCGGCGCGGCTGATCGTCGGCACGCAGGCGCTGATTCAGGAGGGGGTCGAGTTTTCGCGCTTGGGTCTAGCCGTAATCGACGAGCAGCATCGCTTCGGAGTGAAGCAGCGGCTGCAGCTGGCCGACCGGAAGCCTCCGCCGGACGTGCTGGTCATGTCCGCCACGCCGATCCCCAGGTCTTTGGCGCTGACCTACTACGGCGACCTTGATCTCAGCGTGATCGACGAGCTTCCCCCGGGAAGGACGCCGGTAAAGACAAGGCTCGCGCGGCCCGGCGAACGGGAAGCGGTCTACGAAGAGGTCCGGCGGGAGCTCTCAAAGGGCAGGCAGGCTTATCTCGTCTTTCCCCTCGTCGAGGAGTCGGAAAAGATCGACCTGAAAGCGGCGGAAAAGGAGTTTCGGACGCTGCGGCGCGATGTTTTCCGGCCCTACCGGCTGGCGCTGCTGCATGGGCGGTTGCCGGACAAAGAGAAGTCTCGCATTTCCCGGGGTTTTCTTCAGGGCCGGATCGACCTGCTGGTGACGACGACGGTCATCGAAGTCGGCATCGACGTGGCGAACGCGACATGCATCGTCATCGAGAACGCCGAGCGCTTCGGCCTTTCGCAGCTGCATCAGCTCAGGGGTCGCGTCGGCAGGGGAAGCCGCGCCGGGAGGTGCATTCTCATCTCGAACGGAGGCAGGGACGCGGATGCGCGCTTGGAGGCGATGGTCCAGACGAACGACGGCTTCAAAATTGCGCGCAGGGACCTTGAGATCAGAGGCGCGGGCGACTTGGTGGGCAAGGCCCAACACGGCCACCGCGTGCGGTTTCGGTTTTTCGACCCGGTGGTGCATGAAGAGGTCGTTGCGCTTGCCCAAGCGCGGGCTCGGCGGATCGTGGAGGCCGACCCGAACCTGCAGGAGCCGTCAAACGCCGGCGTGCGCGCGCACCTCGTGCGAAGGTACCAGGAGCGCGCCAAACTCTCCGAGACTCTGTAGGGGGTAAATTCTCGTCATGGAGACGACGGTGCGTGAAGCTGCGGGGCGCGGAGAGGGCCGCGCGGCGTTTTCGGGCTGGGTGGAGTCGGTACGGGTCCACGGGCGAGTCGGATTCGTCGACCTGCGCGACGGGACCGGCGTGATTCAGGGCGTGCTGGTCCGGTCGACGCTGCCTAAGGCGCTATGGGAACTCGGCTCGACGCTCTCGAAGGAAAGCTGCGTCCGGCTGGAAGGGACGCTGCAGGCGGCGCCGCGGGCCCCTGGAGGGGTGGAGCTGCTGGTGGACGGAGTCGTCCGCCTCGGAGAGAGCGCGGAGTATCCGATCCAGCCCAAGGAGCACGGCGCCGACTTTCTGCTGGATCGCAGACACCTCTGGATAAGGTCGTCGCGCCAGCGGGCCGGACTTTCGGTCCGCTCCCGCGTCGCGCGGCTCGTCCAGGAATTCTTGGACGAGCGCGGCTTCACGAGGATCGACACGCCGATCCTGACCGGTTCCATCGGCGAGTCTGCCGGCACGCTCTTCGAGACCGACTACTTCGGCGAGAAGGCCTTTCTGGCGCAGACGGGACAGCTGTACGTGGAGAGCGCTTGCCCCGCCTTCAGGAGAGTCTACTGCTTCGGGCCCACCTTTCGCGCCGAGAAGTCGAAGACTCGCCGCCATCTAACGGAGTTTTGGATGGTGGAGCCCGAGGTGGCGTTTGCGGACTCAAACGACAACATGGCGCTCCAAGAGGAGTTGGTCTCCGCCGTGGTCCAGGGGGCGCTCCTTCGCTGCCGCAAGGAGCTTGAGGTCCTTGGCCGCGATACGACGCCGCTGGAGAGGATACGACCGCCCTTTCCCCGGATCTCATACTCTGACGCGGTGGAGCGACTCAATAGCGAAGGCTTCGATCTGGAGTGGGGCAGGGACTTCGGAGTGCGGGAGGAAGTCCAGATTGCAAGCTGGCATGAGCTTCCGGTCTTTGTCTACAACTATCCGAAGCAGGCCAAGGCGTTCTACATGAAGGAGAACCCCAAGGATTCCCGCACGGTGCTCTGTAACGATCTGCTTGCGGGAGAAGGGTACGGAGAGATCATCGGCGGCAGCCAGCGGGAAGACGACTACGACCGGCTGCGTTCAAGGATTCGGGAGGAAGGTCTTCCCGAGGAGTCCTACTCCTGGTACTTGGACCTCAGGCGGTACGGGAGCTTTCCGCATTCGGGCTTTGGATTGGGCATCGAACGAACGGCCGCATGGATCGCCGGCCTAAGACACATCCGCGAGCTGTCCGCGTTTCCCAGGCTGATCAACCGCCTGAGTCCCTGACGGGGCTTTTTCGGTTGCTGGCAGGTCTCTGTCGGTCAGCGTTGCCGGAGAATCCGAGGCGTTCTTCCGATTAATTTGCGCGGGGAGCGCGCCTGTGGAGCTAAGGATCGACAGCAAGAGCGTCTCAATGCGGTCCACGCGCGTATCCAAGCGGCGCTCCATCGCGCTGATCCGAGCGTCGAGCTTGGCGTGGTCTTTTCTGATTTCCTCTCGAAGCCGCTCGAACTTGGCGTCGATCATTTCGCCGACGCGCTCGAATTTGGCGTCGATCTTCTCGAACCGCTCTTCGACGCGCGCGAATCTGGCGTCGATCTTCTCGAGCTTGACATCAAGCTCTTCGAGCTTGTCGTCGACCTTCTTGTCGGCCGCAAGGCTCGTGTGCTCAACCGCTTGGGTCACCACCCGGCCGGAGAGCCGGAACCAGACCACTACGGAGCCGCATACCGCTCCAATGGCCGCAAGCGTGGGCAGGATCTCGCCCCATGTAGACCAAGACGCGTCCATTTCTCTTCTTCGGGTTCCAAGGCGACAACGGAACACAAGGTATGGTCAGCAACGCTTCTACAGGCGCGGGCCTACGACCCTTCGGTACTCGGTCTCCTTCTCAAGCGGTCGCTCCGGTCGCGATTCCCGCCAGAGCTGCGACAGGAGTGTCCGAGGCCTCCTCGCGCCGATTCGCGGATGGAAGAGCACCGCCGTCAACCGGACAGCTTAAGTTGAAGCGCCGATTTCCGCTCGAAGCGCGGGGCGATCAAGCTGCTGAGCCCGATGCGACTGTCCGAGGACAAGAGGTCAATCCTGCGCCAGCTGCTAAAGCTATGCGAATGGCGGCGTGGCTGCTGCGCGGCGAAGATGCTCTGCGCCCCGGCGGGATCGAAGCGAAGTTGGAGTCTGGGCAGGCTTCGCCTTACCGGCTTTTCTCGGGTCTCCCTGATTCGCCAGCCTTGACTTTCTCCCAGAGCCGGTCCAGCGCGTCAAGCGAACTCCCCGGCATCGCAAGCCCCGCAGCCCGCGCCAGCCGCTCTACTTCGCCAAACCGCCGCTCAAACTTCGCTACGGCGGACCGGAGCGCTCGCTCGGGGTCCACGCCGGCAAGGCGAGAGACGTTAACGGCAGAAAATAGTAGGTCCCCAACTTCTTGAACGACGGACGCGTCGGTCCCGGCTGAAGGCGAACTTCGAACGGCCCGCAAGGCCGCCCGAAGCTCGCCCGCCTCCTCTTCGACCTTCGGAAGCGCGTCCAACGCCTCCGGCCAGTCGAAGCCCAGCTTGCTCGCCCGAGCCTGCGCGCGCACGCACTGACCCAGCGCGCGGCGCTCCGGTCTAGCGACCCGGATACCCAGCCGGCACGGTGAAGGTGTTGATGCTTCGGTACTTCCTGCGCACAGGCCCGCCAAGACCCTCCAGCTCTCCAACGACGCGGTACTCTCCGGGATCAGGCGTCACTCCGAGGGGTGGATACGGGCAGACCTGCTTTTCCACTCGGGTGCCGGCGACGGCCATCCAATCCGACGCGGAGTCCGCCCGCGTCTGCCATTCGGTAAAGTGGGCGGTCAGTCTGAGATCGTTCACCACGTAGTTGTCCACCGGGAAACAGGAAACCACCGGGAAGGAGAGCGAGGGAAGGGTGATGGTCACCACGCCCGGAGCGACTTCAACCGCAGCGAGCGGGACCCACTCCTCGACGGTCGCCTCAAAAGTGTCTACGACCTGAAGCCCCGCCCCGTCAAATGCACTCACCGTGAACGCTCCGCTCTCAGCCACCGTATCCGAGAGCGTCGCGATGTCCCTGCCGTGGCGAATCACGAGCTCGGAGCCTTCCACCGCGTAATCCCAGTCCAGGTCCGTCTCGACCTCAAAGACGAGGTCCTCTCCGTCGGGGTCCTGGAAGTACGCCGAGAGGTCCCTGACCACCAGGGTATCCGCCTCGTAGGCGAGGACCGTATCGGCGATCTCCAAGACAAGCTGCGGCGCCGAGTTTGGCACGGAGACCGTGAATGTCTGCTCCGCAAACAAGCCGCCGGGATCGGTCGCCGAGACGCTGATCGTCGCCTCGCCGGGTCCAGCTCCCGCAAGGACCAGCTCTTCGCCGTCCACCTCCGCCGTCGCCACGCCCCCGTCGGAAGAGGACGCCGCGTAGATGAGCGCGTCGCCATCCGGATCGCTGAAGTAACCCGAAAGGTCCAGCGACATCGTGTCGCCCGAGCTCACCGACTGATCCTCGATGGACCCCACGGCCATGGGCGACTGATTTTCCGGCGGAGCCACCACCTTGATCGGAACGTCGACCTCCGCGGACAGACCGTCGGGGTCGGTAGCGGTCACGGTCGCGGTCGCCATCCCTTCGCCCATTGCCTCGATTTCGACGGATGCTCCGCGCGCATGCGCAACCGCGACCGATGAATCCGATGTCGTCGCCATGTACGAAAGCGAATCCAAATCCTGATCAATGAACCAGTCGCTGACGTTCACGGTCATGGTGTCCCCGGGAGCGAGCATCAACGTGTCGACCTCGTCCACGAGCACTTGGGGCGGGTGATTGGTCTGCGTCACCGACACGCGAAGCTCTCCCATCGCCTCAAGCCCCCCGGGATCGGTCGCGGTGATTTCGATCACGGCCGATCCCTCCGCCGCGCCATAGACGGTCCCTTCCTCGCCCTGAATTTCCACCTTCACGATGGAGGTGTCGGAGGAGACGGCCGAGAAAACCAAGGCGTCGCCGTCGGGGTCGTCGAAGTATTCCTGGAGGGAGCCGGTGTTCGTTTCGCCGACCTCCACATCCAGCGTCGCCGCCGTGTCAAGCCGAAAGTAGGGCGCCCGATTGGCGTCGACCGTGACCGAAGCCTCCGCCGAAAGGGATTGGAATGTCGCGGTCACCGCCCCGGACCCGTTGTCAAGACCCGTCACCAATCCATCGGAGGTGACGGAGAAGACATCCGGCACCGTGCTGGACCAGGTGATCGAGCCGGTGAAGGCGGCCCCGTACTGATCGGTGAGCGCCGCCGTGAAGCGGACCGTGTCGCCGATTGTGGTGATCGTGGCCGACTCCGGAGAGATGACGATCGCAGACGCGGCGGGGGGATCCGGCGGCGGATCGCTGGGCGTCGTGGCGCCGTCTCCGCAGCTAGCCCAGGCAAGGAGCGCCGCTGCGATGATGGCGATGCGTGATGTAATAAAAGGCGCGTGTCGTGGGGGTGAAGCGCTGTGCATGCAAGATTCCTCAGGTCGGGTGCGAAGGAGAGATCTTCGTCGTCGCGTCGAGATTCACAGTTTGGGTGGAAGGCGGTCGGAGGGCGCCGCGCAAAGGCTCATCGCGAGGATCGCGGGAATCGACCGTCCGCGACTCGTGCTCCTCCCGCAGGACATCGGACGAGCCCGACGCCTTGGGCCAAGCTGGAATCTAAAGGCGGAGACCGGGCGACTGCGCCCGTTGGGGTTGACGACGCCATGCGAATCAGCGCCTTTCAATAGGGCGAGGAGGCGCTGGTCCGCGTTCGATTCGCCTTTCTTCGGACATTGAATGAGCGGACTTCGCGCCGGGAGTCCAAGCGGCGATGGGCGCGAGAGGGCTCGCAATCTCAACCGGAAGGACGATGGCTGCGGACAGACCTCCGGGATCCGAAGCGGTGACTTCAATTCCCGCCGCGCCTGCGGCAAGCGCGCGCAGGAATCCCAAGTTTCCATCGACCGAGATGGAGATGATCGTAGAGTCGGAGGAGGCTGCGGCGAAGGTCAGCGCGTCCTCGTCCGGGTCGACGAAGAACTCCGAAAAGTCGATCGTGACCGTGTCCCCTACCGTTGCTTGCCTGGTTGGAAAGGAATCCAGAACCGGGACGGGCGCACGGTTGCTTGCGACGACCGTGACGTTCATCTCGCCGCTCGCCGAGAGCCCGCCCGGATCAATCGCGGTGAGCGTGATCACGGCCGATCCCGCCGCTGCGCCGTACGCGACTCCGTCCTCGCCCTGAATTTCCACCTTCACGATGGAGGTGTCGGAGGAGGAGGCGGTGAAGGCCAGCACGTCTCCATCCGGATCCTGGAAGAAGTCGCCGATGGAGCCCGCGCTTGATTGGCCAACGTCAATGATCAGCTGCGCCGCGGTGTCAAGCAGGAAGACGGGCGCCCGATTGGCGTCCACGGTGACTTCCGCCGACGCGGAAAGCGACTCGTAGGTCGCGGTTACGGCGCCGGAGCCTTCCGCCAGAGCCTCCACGAGTCCGTCAGAGCTGACGGAGAAGACGTCCGGCGCATCGCTGGCCCAGACGGGAGAGCCCGCGAAGGCGGCGCCGTTTTGATCGGTAATCGTTGCGGTCACGCGTACGGTGTCCCCGATTGCGCCGATCTTTACCGAGGCGGGCGAGACGGCGATGGCGGTCGCGACAGGCGGATCCGGGGCAGCGGTATTGTCGCCGCAGGCCGAGAATATGGCCCATGCGAGGAGGGCTGCGGCTCCCGGGAGCGGGAGACGGAGGGATGTCGGGTGAAGCGCGCGAGGTGTTTCCATGTGATGCTCCTTGAGCAAGAATGTGAACCGAGAATACTCTTGGAGGCGGCGAATCGGCTGTCTGGATCGTCTTCGTCGCCCAAGGAGCAATACTTGTCCGAAGCGAAATGGTTCCCGTCGCGTTTCTTGGAAAGCTGGATGCCCTCCAAACGCCCTGCTTTTTGTCGCCCGAAATCAAGCGGAAGTTTATGACCGAATCTCGTCGGAAGGCGGCCTGGAGCGCGCGTTTCGGTAAGCGGAGGGGAATCCGGCCTCGGGCAACAGGCGCCCCCGACGGAGGGTATGCCTTCTCGAACAAGCGCCGGGGGATGCGCCGCGCTTGGATAGAGGTGGATTCGGGCGCGCTCCTTGAGAACGCCCGCCGCCTTCGCGCTTTGCACCCGGCCGCCACTCGGTTTATCCCGATGATCAAGGCGGACGGGTACGGGCTGGGCGCCCCTGCGGTGGCCCGCGCGTTGGAGTCGGAGGATCCTTACGCCTTCGGGGTCGCGTGCGTCCGGGAAGGCGTCGAGCTGCGCGATGCGGGGATCAAGCGATGCATCATGATCTACAGCCCTCTCGCTCCGGATGAGCTCGAGCGCGCGCTTCGGCTGGGCTTTGTCCCTGCGATTTCGGGCCGGGCGGGGCTCTCCGTCGTGAGCCGTACGGCGAAGAAGGGGCGGAGGGGCGCCGGGTTTCAGATTGAGGTGGACACGGGGATGGGGCGTTCCGGCTTTGCGCTCCAAGGACTCAGGGAGCGCCGCGCGAGCATCCTTAAGGCGTTGGAGTCCGGCGCGCGGCTCGAGGGCGTCTTTACGCATCTCCACTCTGCGGACGAGCCTTTCCTTGACGCCGCCCGAAGCCAGACCCGCCTCTTTCAAGAGGCGCTGAAGCTGCTTGAGCCGGTCCTCCAAGCAGCCGCTCGCCGCCAGCGCCCGCTTATTCACTTTGCGAACAGCGCCGCCGCCCTTCGTCTTCCGGCCGGATGCGCAAACGCGATTCGCCCGGGCATTCGTCTCTTCGGCGGGGCCGCGGGCGCGCGCGACCCTGCGGCCCGGCCCGTGGTCAGCCTTCGCGCCCGCGCCTCGCTGGTCCGAAAGGCGCGGAGGGGCGCCACCCTGGGATACGGGGCGACGTACCGGGCAAGCGGCCCCGAAGAGTGGGCCACGCTCTCCATCGGCTACGGGGACGGATATCCGAGGGCGCTGGGCAATCGCGGCCAAGCGTTGGTCCGAGCGCGAGACGGCGGGGGAGCGATCCGGGCTCCCATTGTGGGACGCGTCTCGATGGACGTGACGGTGATCCGCGTGCCGGAGGGCGGACGGGTGAAGGTTGGCGATGCGGTTACGTTAATTGGGCAGTATATGGGGAGCGTGATTTCCCTTGATGAAACGGCCCGGCGGGCGGGCGTGATCGACTACGAGGTGCTGACCGGGCTCGCTCGACGGTTGCCCAGGGTGTGGGGCGCTTGAATCAGACCATCGTGGATTCCTCGGAGGACTCGCTTGCCCAAGAGGCGCGTCGCGTCATGCTGCGCGCCTACGCGCCTTCCTCGGGCTTTCGCGTGGGCGCCGCCCTGAAGGCGAAGTCCGGGACGATCTTCGTGGGATGCAACGTTGAGAATGCCTCCTTGGGGCTGACGATCTGCGCCGAGCGCGCTGCGGTGTGCGCGATGGTCGCGGGCGGGGAAAGAGAGGCGAAGGAGCTTGTGATCGCTACCGAGTCGAGAGAGCCGGTTTCGCCCTGCGGCGCCTGTAGGCAGGTTCTGGCCGAGTTTTCCGGCCCGGGGCTGGAAATCCGCTCCGTGGCCGGAGGAAAAGAGCGGCGCTGGTCCTTGGGAGCGTTGCTTCCGGCGCCCTTTTCGCTGTGACCGGAGTCCGGGGGCTGTACCGCCACGGGCCCGCGGCGGCATTTGCCCTGCTCGGGGTCGTCTCTTGCGCCGAGGAGACGCCATCGGCGCCTCTGGAGGAGCTGATCCCGGAAGTCGTGACGATGGAGGTCGTGCTCCCCTTCTCCGAATTCGCGAAGTCGGCGCAGTCGCTGGGCGGATACGGGCGGCCCTCCGACCTGGGACGCGGCTTCGTCGCTCGCGGCTACGGCGACAGCTTGAGCGCGCGGACCTTAGTGCGGGTCGGCGCCTACCCGAAGGTGGCGCCCGTTCAGGACACCGGCGGCACGACGCGTCCGGACTCGAGCCTGACCTTTATCTCGGCGAGGATCGTGCCCCGCTTCGACACATTGGCGTCGGTTGCGCGCGCGCCCGTTCGAGTGATCGCCGAGGCCATGACCGAGCCTTGGGACGCTGGGAGCGCGAGCTGGACCTTGGCGGTGGACACCGGCGGAGTCCAAAGGGCTTGGAGCGAGCCCGGAGGCGGGCGTGCCGCGCGTCTGGGAAGCGCGATCTGGGATCCTTCGAAGGGCGATTCGATCTCGATTGCGGTGGATTCTCTGTGGACCGGGATCTGGTCGGACTCCGCGCGAGGAGCGCTGGGCCTTCGGCTCACGACCGAGGATAAGGGCACGCGACTGGAAGTAGCCTCGACGCTCCTCTGGATCAAGACCCGGCCCTCGCTTGATCCCGACACGCTGCTTGAACTCCAGGCATCAACGCGGACATCCACCTTCCTGTATACGCCGCTGCCTGCCCCGCCGCCGGGGAGCTCCCTTCGCATCGGCGGCGCCCCGGCTTGGCGGACGGTCGTGGAAGTGGAGGCGCCGAGAACGCTGCGAGGACCGCCCGAACTCTGCCGCGCGGTGGGGTGTCCGGTCGCGATCCGGCCGAGTCAGGTGACATATGCGGGCCTGCGGTTTACGACGCAACGGACGGAGCCCGCGTATGCTCCGTCGGACTCGCTTAGGATCGACGCGCGACGGGTCCTTGCGCCTGAAATCCTCCCGAAGTCTCCGCTCGGAAGCTCTCTGCTGGGCGTCGTCGGCCACGCCGCCCCGCCCGAGTGGTTTGGGGAGCGGGCGGGGGAGGCGTTCGAAGTGCCCGTGACGGGATTCGTGCGCGAACTCTTGGACCCGGATTCGAGCAACGCGCGCGCCTCGCTCTCCCTTCTTAGCGTGCTGGAGCCGGCGTCGCTGGAGTACGGCGCCTTTCATGGGCCGGAGTCTCCGCGCGCGCCGGAGCTCCGGCTTCTTCTTTCTTTCGCGAGGGCGGGGCCCGGATGATGGCGCGCCTCCTGAAGACCACCCTGCTCCTTCTTGGCGCGGCGCATCTCTCCCTCTTTCATGCTTCGGCGCAGTCGCTGCTTGGATACCGGGGCCTAGGCGTGCCCGCCGGCGCCCTGGACGGAAGAAGCGCGGCGCTGGGCAACGTGGGCGTCGGCTTGGCCGGCCTCGAGCTCTCGGCGACGGACCTCGCGGGAGCGGCGACGCTTCTCTTCCCGACCGTCACCGTTTCGATGCAGCCGGTTTGGGGCGAGTACGCGCTGGGCGAGGTGAGCGGCGGGAGCGCCGCCACGCGCTTTCCTTTGGTGGCGATCGGATATCCGGTCTTGTCCGCTCGGGGCGCCGTCTTCTTTTCCCTCTCGGGCCATATGGAGCAGAGCTGGGTGTCTGAGGTCCCGCGATCCACGACGCTCGGGGGCGAGCCCCTGAACTTGGTGGATCGCTTCGAGAGCCGGGGCGGCTCCTCGGTCGCGCGGCTAGGGTGGGCGCAGCGGCTGGGGGGGCGGATACGCGCGGGCGTCGCCCTAGGGACATACCTTGGGCGCCTGGACCATGAATTCGACCGGACTCTCGATTCCCTCGGGCTGGGAAGCGGCATCGAGAGCTTTCGCGAGAGCGGCTCCTGGGACTACCGCGGCTACAACGCGGCGGCATCGATTGCGCTGGACCCGCACCCGCTGATTCACGCGGCGGCGACAGTGGAGTGGTCCGGTCGGTTGGAGTCCGCGCCGCTGGAGGGAACTTCGGGAGAGTCGTCGTACTTCGATCTGCCCGCGCGCTATCTCGCCGGCGTCTCCGGCATGCTCACGCCGCGCCTAGGCCTTAACCTCTCGGCCGCCTTCCAAGACTGGCGCGGGGCTGCGGGCTTCCCCCAAGACGCGCTGAGCGAGGCGAGAGCGAGTTACGGAGCCGGAATCGAATGGACCGCCATCGACGGGGCTTCGCGGAGTCTGCCCGTTCGGATTGGATACCGGTCCTCCGCGCTCCCCTTTCGCTTTGCCGGGGCTGACGGACGGGAGACGGCGTGGACGATGGGCTTGGGCTTTAACCTCGCCCAGCTGAACGGCGTGCGCGCGGGGTGGATGGACCTGGCGTTGGAGCGGGGAAGCCGGGCGAGCGCGCCGTTGAGCGAACGCTTCTGGCGGGCAACGGTCTCTCTGGGGATTTCCCGCTTTTAGCGGCAGCGGCGAGAACGATGCCTCTGCCGCGCGCGCCGACGGTTTCCTTCCGGACCTTCGGCTGCAAAACGAATCAGTACGATACCCAGCGGATGCGCCAGCTCCTTGAGGCCGGCGGGATGCAAAGGGCCGAACGGGGAGCGGGAGACCTGTGCGTCGTGAACAGCTGCACCGTGACGCACCGCGCGGATCGCGCGGCCCGGCGCTTCATCCGGCGCACAAAGAGGGAGAGTCCCGAGACGCGCATCGTGGTCGCGGGCTGCGGCGCCGCCCTGTCGCCAGAGCCCTACGATAAGATGCGGGAGGTCAGCTCGGTCGTCGGCGGGCACGATCCGAAGGAGGTGTTCCATGCCTCCGTTCGCGCGCTGGGGACGCGCGCGCGGGGGCTGGCCCAGCTGGGCGGAGCGCGGTCCCTGGATAGAGGCCACATCGAGAGCATGGCGGCCAAGGTGCTCCTTCGTCGCTCTGGAGCGACCAGGGGATGGCTCAAGATCCAGGACGGCTGCGACCGCAAATGCGCGTTCTGCGCGACGCGCCTCGCGCGCGGCCCCAGCCGAAGCCGGAGCTTTGGCCGCATTCTCTTGGAAGCCCGGACGCTCGCCGCCTCGCACCCGGAGCTCGTGATCACCGGGGTGCACATCGGTCACTACGGGCGCGATCTAGAGCCTAAGCGGAGCCTTTCGGAGCTCGTCGCAAGGCTGCTCGAGGAGACGCCGAAGACGCGGTTTCGACTTGGCAGCATTGAGGCCACGGAGGTGGACGACGACCTGATTCGTCTCTTGGAGACGAGCGGAGAGCGCCTTGCCCGCCACCTACACATGCCCCTTCAAAGCGGCGCGGATGCGGTGCTCAGGCGGATGCGCAGGTGGCATACGCGCGAGCAGTACCGCGCGAGAGCCCGGGAGATCGCGCAGAGGGCGCGCCCCATCGGACTGGGCGCGGACATCATTGCCGGCTTTCCCGGAGAAACGGACGATGACCATGAGCAAACCATGCGGTTGGTGCGGGAGATTCCCTTCACCTACCTGCATGTCTTTCCCTACTCCGCGAGGAGCGGCACCGTCGCGGCGGAGATGGAGGGGCGGGTCTCGCCTCGCAAGGCCCGCGCGCGGAGCCGGGAGCTGCGGGAGCTTGCGCGTCGCAAGGGGATCAGATATGCCCGAGCGCGGGGCGGCGCCCGGGTCCGGGTCGTGCTGGAAGGAAACGAAGGCTCCGCGCTGACGAGCGATTACCTGCGCGTCGAAGTACAGTCCCGGCGAAGGCCGGATCCCGGCCGGCTCCACGCGGGCACGCTTTCGCAAGACGGACTCAGGGTCAGGCTGGACGAGACATGAAGAAAGCGTACGTCGAGACCTACGGCTGCCAGATGAACATCTCGGACGGCGAGCTCATGGAGGGCCTCCTTGAATCGGACGGCTTTGAGATCGTGGAGGAGGCCGGGGACGCCGATGTCGTCCTCGTGAACACCTGTGCGATCAGAGAGCATGCCGAGCGACGGGTGATTGGTCGCATCGGACAGCTGAACGGGCTCCGCAAGAGCAAGCCGGACCTCGTGCTGGGCGTCACCGGATGCATGGCGGAGCGGATGGGGAATGACCTTCTTTCGCGCGCGCCTCACGTGGATCTCGTCGTGGGACCGGACGGATATCGGGGTCTTGCGAGCGCGGTGCGGGAGGCGGGGCGGAGAGCCGCGCGGCCGCCCGGAGGCGGGCCGAAGCAGAAGCAGCTGTCGGTGCTTGGCCTCTCGATGGACGAGAACTACCAAGGGCTGGAGCAGCGACGGCGATCAAGCATCTCGGCGTGGATTCCGATCCAAAGGGGGTGCAACCACCGCTGCACCTTCTGCATCGTCCCCTATGTGCGCGGCTCGGAGAAAAACCGGGATCCCCGGGAGGTGTTGGCCGAGGTCGGGCGCATTGCGCAGTCGGGAGTCTCCGAGGTCACGCTGCTTGGGCAAACCGTCAATTCATGGAGCGTGGATGGCTGGAGCTTTGCGCGACTGCTCAGGGAGGCGGGACGGACGCCGGGGATCCGGAGGGTGCGCTTTACCTCTCCGCACCCGAACGATGTCACGGAGGAGCTCGCGGAGACGATGGCCAGCGAAGAGGCCGTGTGCGAGCAGTTTCACCTGCCGGTTCAGTCCGGGTGCGACCGCACGCTCAAGCGGATGCTTCGGCGCTACACGCGGGAGAGTTTCCTGGAGAAGGTCGAGCTGATCCGCCGCGCGGTTCCCGATGTCGCGCTCTCGACCGACGTGATCGCGGGCTTCCCCGGAGAGACCGAATCGGAGTTTCAGGAGACGCTGGATCTGCTTCGGGAGGTGCGTTTTGACGAGGCCTTTACCTACTGCTACAGCGAGCGACCGAGCACGCCCGCCACCAGACTTCCGCGCGATCAGTTCGTCGATCCGGATACCGCAAGCGAGCGTTTGACCCGCCTCATTCGCCTGACTCGGCGCATTCAGCGAGAGATCAACCTGGGCGAGGTGGGGCGGGTGGAGGAAGCCCTGCTGGAGCGGCCCGCCAAGACCAAGGGAATGCTCATGGGACGCACCCGACGCTTTAAGGCGCTGGTCGTGCCCGCGGAAGAGAGCGAAATCGGCGCCTATGTGCATGCTCGGCTGGCGGGCACCACTGGAGCCACCTTTATTGCGGAGCGCGCCTGCGCCCCCGAGCTTCAGCCGCGTCAAAGGGCCTCGTAGAAAGGTGCGCCTCGGACCGTGGGCGATGAGGATCCCGGCGCTTTTGATCGTAGCGCTTGCGGGCGCGGTCTTGGCTCGGCTGAATTCGGACCAGTGGGTTGCGCTCGACTTGGGCGTCGTTCGGCTCCGGGAGGTGCCGGTCGCCTACGTGGCCTTCGGGGGAATGCTGGTCGGCATGGCGGCGACGCTCCTTGCGGGGCTGTATTCCGACCTTCGGGTCAGGCGCCTGCTGCGCGAAGAGCGCGCGTCTAGCCGGATGCCCGTCGCGGCGGAGAGGGAGTCGCCTCTGGATTGACCACCGGCCCGCCCGTAGCTTGGGCGGCCTTCGGCTTCGTTTCCGGCGCCGCCCTTCATTTTCTTCTTCCGGCAGGGTCCGGCCTTCTTGCGGCTGCGCTGCTAGTCGTTCCCCTAGGGCTATGGATCGGCCCAAAATCGACGTTCGTCGCCGTCGCGGCGGCCTTCGCCGCGGGCGCCGGATGGAGAGGGGCTCACGAGGCTTCCCTTGAGAGGTGCCGAAGAGAAGCCGCGGCGGGTCGCGCTGCGGCAATCGAGGGCTACTTTGCGGTGGCGCGCCTCCAGGGCGCGAGCTCGTTCGTGCGGACCGGCGCCCCGCGGAGCGCTTGCGCAAAGGTCCGGGTATACCTCGCGGGGCGCGGCGCGCCGCCTGCTGCGGGCGCCCCGCTTCGCATCCCGGGCGAGTGGGGCTTGGGACGCGGCTTGTCGCCAGTGTTCTTTGCGCGCGCGGAGGACGCAAAGGCGGCGGAAGCCGAGGTTCCTCTTGTCGCCAGGTGGACGGCTCGGGCGCGCGAGAGGGCGTCGCTCGCCTTGGAGCGTCGGATACCGGAGCGCGCGGGGATGGCCAAAGCGCTTTCGCTGGCCGACCGCGACGGGATTTCGCCGGAGCTGCGCGAGGCCTTCGCGAGAGCCGGGATCGCGCACCTGCTGGCCATTTCCGGATTCCACGTGGGAATCGTCGGGCTGCTCTGGGGCCTCTTTCTCGCCGCGCTGAAGGCGACTTTTCGCGCAAGGGCGATCCTCGTGCCCGTCGTCGTATGGGCGTACGTGGCGCTGATCGGCGCGCCGACATCGGCCGTTCGGGCCGCGTGGATGATTTCAGCGCTATCGGTTGGGCGAATCAAAGGCGTTCCCGTACACCCCTTGGGAGCGCTTGCCTGCGCGGCCCTCGTGATGACGCTGGTCGATCCTTCCGTCGCTTCTCATGCCGGCTTTCAGCTGACGTTGACCGGCGTCTTGGGAATTCTATTCGCGGATCGGTGGGCGCGTCGGCGGCTGACGGCCGCTAGGGGCTGGCTCGGTCGAACGCTTCAGGCCGCAGCCGTCGGAGCCGGGGCGAGTGTGTTTACGGCCCCGGTGCTTGCAATCCACTTCGGAGAGATTCCGCTTCTCTCGCTGCCTTCCTCTTTGGCCCTGACGCCGCTGGTCGTTGCTGCGGTTCCAGGGATCTTCGCGGCGGCGGCGCTGGATATTCTGGGCCTTCCAGGGGCCTCCGTCGCAGGCGGAGCGGCGGACACGCTGCTCTCCTTTCTCGCGATCGCGGCGAAGGCGCTCGCGCAAATCCCGCATACCGTCGTCAGCGCCTCTCCCTTGGAGGCCACGCTGCTCACGGGCGGCGCGCTTCTGTCGCTCTTTCTTCTTCGGATGCGTCCGCGCGCAAGCGGCGGCCTAAAGCTGTTAGTCGCGGTCCTCTCCGCAGTCAGCGCGCTTCATTTGGGCGAAGCGGCGCAGCATCTCCTGGGAAGGGGTCGGCTGGAGCTGTCGGCCATCGACGTGGGGCAGGGCGACGCGCTTGCGATCAGGACGCCTATGGGTCGCTGGATGCTCATCGACGCGGGGCCCGCCTACCAAGGGGGCGACGCGGGCCAAAGACGCGTCGTCCCATTTCTTCGGGCGCGGGGCGCGACTCGGCTGGAGACGGTCCTGCTTACTCATTCGGACCAGGATCATGCGGGAGGGCTCGCTTCGGTGCTTCGCGCCTTTCGGGCAGGCAGCGTGCTTGGCCCCGGCACCGCGTTCGGGCAGAGCGGACACGCGGCGGGCGTCGCGGCGGCGCGCGCCGAGAATATCCCTTGGCGCCGCGTCCATGACGGCGTCTCGTGGCGCACGGACGGAGTGCTGTTCGAGGTTTTGGGTCCGGACGCCCAAGCCCATCTTCAACGCGACATCGGGCCCAACGAACTCTCCGTCATCCTCCTCGCCACGTACGCGGGCGTTCGGATTCTGCTGATGGGGGATGCAAACAAAGCGGCGGAGGATCGGATTCTGGATCGGCTGGAACAGTCCGACATCCTGAAGGTGGGCCACCACGGCAGCCGCACCTCCACCGGCGATGCGTTTCTTGAGCGGGTGCGCCCGGATCATGCGATCATCAGTGCTGGACGACGCAATCGACACGGCCATCCGGCGCCGGAAGTGATTGAGGCGCTCGAAAGTCGAGGCGTTCTCGTTCATCGCACGGACCTGCACGGCACCGTGAGGGTGCTTGTGGACGCGAGCGGGCGGGTTACGGTCTCCCGGGCGCGGGGCGCTCCGGAAGCGTGAGGGCGACCAGCTCTCCCGGATGCCGCTGCGCGCCCACCGCCAGCACGATGAACTGACGGCCCTCGTGCATGTAGGTCATCGGAAGCCCCGTCTGATTCGCCGGGAGTTCGATTTCGGCGAGGATCTCGCCGGTCGACTTGTCGTGCGCGCGAAACATGCGGCCGCCGGACCCGTAGGCCGCGTACATTCCGCCCCCCTCGCCGGCAAAGAGCAGCGTGCGCGTCGCAAGCAGTCCGCCTCGGTCGGGCCGGCCCGTGCGCCCAACCTGGACGCCTTCCAGCGCTGGGTGTTCTCGTACGTACTCCGGCGCCTCTCCATTTGGGATCTGCCATGCGATCTCCCCGCTCTTGAGGTCGATCGCCGTGATTCGCCCCCAAGGAGGGCGAAAGAGAGGAAGGCCCCTGGGTCCGCCGCCTCCCCGCAGCCGAAGGCCGCCGCCGCGCACGTATCGCATCTGTGAGATTTCCGGGTCGGCGCGGAGCGCGATCACGCTTGGAGCGGTGACCGACTGCACGTAGAGCAGGCCGGTTTCAGGGTCAAGTGCGCCGCCCGGCCAGTTGGCTCCGCCCAGCGAACCCGGCACCATCAGCGTGCCTTGGGTGCCCGACTCCGATACAAGGGAGGGCGGCGTGTAGAGCGGACCGTGGCGCAGGCGAGAGATGATTTCCAGGGCTTCGGCCCGAAGCTCCGGCGTGAAGTCGATGAGCTCGGCGGGATCCACGCCTTGGCGATCAAAGGGCGGCGGCTTCGTAGGAAATGGTTGCGTGGGGGAGGCGCGTTCGCCGGGAACGTCGCTCTCGGGCACGGCGCGTTCTTCAATCGGCCAGATCGGCTCTCCAGTTGCGCGGTCGAAGACGAAGGTGAATCCCTGCTTCGTAAGCAGCGCGACAATGTTGCGCAGCTGTCCGCCTATTTCGACATCGGCCAGGATCGGGGGCGCCGGCGGATCGTAGTCCCAGATGCCGTGACGCACCGTCTGGTAGTGCCAGACGCGCCTTCCGTCGCGGGCGCGCACCGCGACCAAGCTCTGGGAAAAGAGATTGTCGCCGAGCCGGTGACCCCCGTAGTAGTCTCCCGTCGGCGCCTCGACGGGGAGGTAGACGACGCCGGTCCGAGGATCTGCGGAAAAGGGAGTCCAGACGGCGGTGTTTCCAGTATAGCTCCAAGAGTCCCCTTCCCAGCTCTCATGTCCGAATTCGCCGGGCCGGGGAATCGTGTGGAAGGTCCAGAGGAGCTCGCCGGTCTCTGGATCGTACCCTCGGACGAAGCCCTTCGGCATTTCAGGCGACGGCGGGGCCGCGCCGGAGGGAAGCGCCGATCCGACAACGAGCGCGTCGTCCAGAATGACCGGCGGAGAGGAGGATCCCAGCGGGGTGGTCTCCAGCTCGCCGGGCGGCACGAGTCCCGCCCTGAGGTCCAGGATGCCTTGGCTTCCGAAGCCTTGCACGGGAAGGCCGGTCGCGGCATCAAGCGAGATCAACTGAAAGCCAGGAGAGACGACGTAGACCCTGAGCCTGCCGCGAGAATCCTCCCAGAGGGCGACGCCACGCCCCGAATTGCGTCTGGGCGCCGAGCGGTCGCCTTCGTCCAAGCGATATGTCCAAAGGGTCTCGCCCGTTCCCGCGTCGATGGCGACGACCGTCCTCCTGTATCCCGCGGTCGCAAAGAGGACTCCGTTCGCCATCAGCGGCGTCGTCCGATAATTCACTTCAGGAACGGGACCGAAGTTTGCGGCGGTCCAGCGCCACGCGATGTTCAGCGAATCGGCGTTGCCCGCGTGAATCTGATCCAGCGCGGAGTAGCGCGTGGCGCCGTAGTCGCCCGCGTAGTGCCTCCACTCTCCCCCGAGCGCCCCCTTTTGGGCGAGAGCGGGCCCGCCCAAAGCAAAGAGCGCCGCTGCGAAAGCAGCACAAAGACGCGGCGCGAGCCGAAGATGCTCGCCGTGCGTCTCTCCGTCAGATCTTCCTATCGCGCGCCTCGGGGATCTTTGAACCAACCGTTTCACGTCGTTTCGCCGCCGCTCCGTTTGTCGGCGTTCAGGTAAACGTAGGAAACAACCACTTCGGCGGCGACTGCGTAGTTAGAGGCCTCCCGCGAAATGCGGGACGGCCTTCTGGTCTCAACCCGGCCCTTCAAGTGTCGAAATTTCGATGAGGGTCGTCGAAAATTCGAGTTTTCGCGCATCGCGGAGAAAATGGGGGGGGGGGGGGGGGGTATCTCCTTGAACCGCAGGTATTTACGCAATTTTTCTCATTTTTGGCACGACTCTTGCACCTATATAGGCGTGCCGAAACGCATGCGCTTGGGTTTGCGTGTGCGGGAAGGCGCGGGAGGCTTCGGTTTGAACGGGTCCGTCATGGGCTCGGGCCGGGCTTTCCGGCGCGCACTTAGGAAAGGGAAAGCGCGTATGAGCAGAGGCAAGATGAGGGCGCTCGGGATCGGGGCGCTGCTGGCGGTAGGCGCGTGGGCCTGTGACGAGGCTACGGCGCCGCCCGAGGCGGGGTCGATTCTGGGGAAGGTGATGGTGGAGGGGGAAGGGCTGGACGGCGTGTCGGTGTCGCTGTCGAACGGGAGTTCGCAGACGACGTCGGGCGGCGGGTCGTATCGGTTCGACGGCGTGGAGGCGGGTACCTACGCGGTGTCGATAACGGGGTATCCGGCGGACGCGGCGTTTGACGCCGCGACGGGGTCTGCGACGATAGCGTCGGCGGGTCAGTCGGTGACGGTGGACTTTTCGGGGTCGTGGATACGGACGTCGGCGCTGACGGGTACGGTGATGGCCGGCGACATGCGCCTTGAGGGCGTGACGGTGCGTCTTTCGGGGATGTCCGAGGGATCGGTCATGACGGACGCGATGGGCGCGTATGCGTTTTCGGGGCTTCGGGCGGGAACGCACACGGTGGAGATTTCGGGATTCGACGCGGATTTGTACGCCTTTGCGGAGACGAGCGTGACGCGGACGCTGGCGGTGGCGTCGACGGAGGTGGCGGACTTTGCCGGGACGATGCTGCGCACGGCGGGGATCGAAGGCGTGGTCGAGGCGGAGGGCGAGCCTTTGGCGGGCGTCGCGGTCGAGATTTCGGGAGTCGAGGAGCATCGGGCGGCGACGGATTCGGACGGCATGTACGCCTTTGCGGATCTGCTGCCGGGGAGCTACGCGGTGACGATATCGGGGTACGACGCGGATCGCGTGAGTTTTTCCGAAGAGTCGATGGACGTGGAGGCTGCGGCGAACGCGGTGGTCAAGGCGGACTTTTCGGGGACGTTCTTGAGGGGCGCGTCGATTTCGGGGCACGTGCTTGCGGACGGTCAGCCGGTTCAGGGCGCCGTGGTCGAGTTGGACGGGCCGGAGGATGCGCCGTCCGCGCGAACGGACGCGGACGGGATGTACGTCTTTTCCGGGCTGCTGCCCGGGACGTGGACGGTGTCGATCTCGGGGTACGACGCGGAGTCGTACGAGTTTGCGGCGACCTCGAGGGAAGTAACGCTGGATCCGGGGGAGCGGGGGACGGTGGACTTTCAGGGATCGATGCTGCGGACGGCGGCGATTGCGGGCGCGGTGAGCGTCGAGGGGATGTTCGTCGCCGGGATGGCGGTGCGCTTGACGGGCGGGGACATGGACGAGGCGATGAACGCGACTACGGATGCGTCGGGGGTGTACTCCTTCCGGGGCTTGAAGGCGGGGACGTACATGGCAGCGCTCATGCCGACGGAGGCGCAGATGGGGATGTACGCTTTCGAGGAGATGGAGATGGAGGTCGAGGCGATGGATGATATGGAGACGCGGGCGAACTTCAGCGGGACGCACGTGCGCACGGCGAGGGTTTCGGGGATGCTGGTTTTGGCGGGCGGCGAGAAGACGCTGCGCGACGCGGGCGCGGCGGGTCTGTCCGGCGCGGTGAAGCTGACGTTGAACGGGCCGGGCGTGGCGGACGCGAGGACCGCAATGACGGACGATATGGGGATGTACAGCTTCGGGGAGCTAAAAGCCGGGAGCTACCGGCTGGTGTACGCGTCGCCTCCGATGAATCCGACGCACACGAAGATGACGGGCGGCGGACTGGGAACGACGGGGATGGTGATCGAGCTGGATGCGGGCGAAGAGATGAAGCATGACTTCGAGTACGAGCTGACGCATCATTCGCTGACCGTGATGGCGAAGTACGGCTACGCGAATTGCGCGAAGGACGATTGCATGAGCGACATGGGGGTCGAGGGCGTCATGGTGAAGGCGGTGGCGAGCGACCCCGAGGATCACGCGAAGGGGTGGGGTCAGGAGGCGCTGGCGGAGGCGAAGACCGACGAGGACGGGATGGCGATGCTCGAGATTCCGACGGGCTCTCTCGCGGGGAACATGGTGTATCTCATGGGATCGATGGGAGATATGGCGGCGGACTTTAAGGCGGAGGACGCAACGGACACGGCGATGGTGGATCCGATGTCCTTAAAGTCGGAGTCGATGGATCCGCTGCTGTACCTGGCGAACAAGGCGAACGTGTCGTTGACGGTGCGGAGCGTGCGTCGGGGGAGCGCGGGCGGCGGGTACATGAACAAGGCGGAGGTGGCGGCGTTCAAGGGGACGAGCAAGACGGCGTCGGCGACGGCGACGACGGGCTCGAACGGATCGGCGTCCTTGACGCTGACGGCGGCGCCGTCGAAGACGGGGAAGTATCGCGTGGGGATGAAGGACATGAATCTGTACTTCCACCACGACATGGACGACGAGGGGATGGAGTATTTGGAGTTCACGCACAACGGCCTGCATCCGCCGGACGAGGCGATGCATCTGGGGACGCTGGTGGTGGGTCACAAGAAGGTGGACGTCAAGGTCGGCGCGCACCGGGAGCTGGACGACGTGCCTGGCGTGTCGTGCGTGCCGCTGAAGGCGACGGACAAGACGTGCACGGGGGACAGGAAGGACGTGGCGCCGTCGGAGGGCGACGTGGAGCTGCACTTGGAGAAGATGTCGGACGGCGGGAGCTGGGAGATCGTGTCGTCGACGACGATGCTGGACTCCTCGCACGTCTTCAAGGGCGTCATGACGCAGGAGGGGAAGTATCGGCTGCGGGCGGAGCTGGATTCGTGGCTCGAGGAGGAGGGCGGGATGATCGTGGGGTCGGAGACGATGGATTTGGATCCGAACTCGATGGCGCACATGCCGATGTACGCGGCGTGCAAGGCGAATCCTCGGGATAAGAAAATGTGTTCGAGCTTCGGCTACAAGCGCATGGGCAACTCGTTGTCGGCGATGTTCAGGAGCGCCGGAGATCCGATGAATGCGGACGGGATGGACGTCGAGCTAATGGCGAAGGCCCTGCACGGCGGCAAGACGATGGAGGAAAATACGGACGACATGGGCAAGGCGGTGATTCGGGAGATGCTGGACGGCACGTACGCGGTGACGGCTACGGCGGGCGACTCCGACTACATGTTCCGGATGTTGCAGGACAACGGGACGCGGTTTACGGGCATTTCGTATTCGGAGACGATGTCGTTGGGTATGGCGACGGTGGGCGCGGACGAAGCGACGGGCCTGAAGGAGCTGATGCCGGAGGGGATGACGCACTACGAGACGCGCTTTATGGATGCGGGCCTCGAGGGCAGGGCGGCCGTGCGCGTGACGGGCATCTGCTTCAACGACGCCGACACGCTCCCGCCGACAGCGGACCTCGATTGTTCGAACGTGACGCGTGGTTTGTCCGGCGCGACGTACGTGGATGGGACGCAAACGTTCGTCCAGGGCGGCAAGCAGGTATCGCTGAAGGTGCGGGTAACGGGCAAGGTGAAGGCTGAGGCGAAAGAGACGACGCAGATTCTGTCGGTGCCGCGTGGCCACGCCCGGCGGACGCGGACCGACGACGACGGGACCTTCGAGTTCGAGGGGCTGCCGTCGGAGGTCTACCAAGTGACCGTTGCCGGCGCGGGAACGCAGCTGGCATACCCCAGCGACAACGAGACGGACACAAAGAACTTCGACAAAGCGGCGACGATTCAAGAGCCGTTCGCCGGAGACAACAAGAGGTTCCAGTGCAAGGGAGAATCGGTTCTCTGTGCAGGCGGCGGCGCTTGGGGCGCCAAGACGGACGCGGTGCGCCAGGATCACCGGACGGGCGTGATCATGGAGGAATACGCGGCCAACGAGGGGCCGCGCCTAAGCGGCTTGGCGGCTCCCGGACATCAGGCTTTGGGCTTTGGGATGGTGGCGAACCGGAAGATCAAGACGAAGGTGTGGATGTACCCTGGGCAGGATTCGGTGGACTCGAGCAGGAAAAAGCACGAGGGCATGATTGAATTTCCGTTTTTCAAATGCGGAGCTTCAAGCAGGCGAGCCGGAAATAACGACACCACCTTCGTGGATTGCGGCGACGGCTTTTCTCACCCCAGATATCACGCGCTCACGATTACGGATTCGGCGGTGGCCGACTACGGGACCGACTCGGTAGCGACGCTAAAGAGGTACGTGGGCGGAAAGTACCCTATGGTGACGGAAGGCAACGACAAAATTCTCTCTTTTTGGCTCAAGCTTGATGGGCACGAGCCCGTAATCGAGCTGGCTCCGGGCCGCTATGTCTTGCAGCAAGAAAACGGCGCGAAAAGCAAGGATGGAAAATTCGAGATGAAGTGGGGCAGTAATGGCGTTGCATGCGACCCAAGCAGCGGCGTGTTTAACGAACCGGACTCCACCAAGTGGAGCCGCCCAGCAACAAGGAGGATCATTGTGCCGCATGATCCGACCAAGGCGGCGTGGGGCGCGCATCAAGAGTTTGACCCGCCATCGGCCTACCAATGCCATGCGCTCCAAACCAAGGGGTTCATTCGGATCAGCTACGTTCCGCTCAGCTAAACGGCGCCGGTTGAATCGCGCGGACGTTAGAGGATTGAGCGGGGTTCCGGAGCATAGGCTCTGGAACCCCGCTTCTCTTCTTGGAAGGCGGGCGCAGGCTGTTGAACCGAGTTTGTTGGCGTATCGGAGTTTCAGTTAAAGCGCGAGACGGCGACGCGGAAACCTCTACCGGCCAAAGCCTCCCGCGAGCGCGCTTCGGACTAGCCCAGGAGAATGGCGCGCCGCTCAATGAAGGCGTGCATGCCGGAGCGCCGGGAGTCTGCGCCCATGGGATCTCAAGCGCCTCCTGCCTGTGCTGGACGGTCAGCAGCAGCGAATTGGCGAGCTTGTCCATTCGCTTTTCGATGTCGGGCGAATTCGATCACGGCGAGTGGTTGTCGGCGAAACCGACTCTCCACTGCAGCCGCTGTCGACAAGCAGGGCGCGGGCGGGGAGAAGCATGCTCCAGTCTTTCTCTGAAATTCCGAAACATCGGGTTTCTATCGCTTGCGGCAAACCAGTCGCTTTCGGTACAGTACTGTGTGCGGGCCGTCTCTCGCCGAGCGACGCTTGCCGAAAGGCGGGCGGAATCAAGAGGAGCGCGCCCTCGCATGAGGAAGTCGCTCCGACCACTCGCTCCTCGGGTCAATTATCGCCCCTCAATGCTGACTGCCTACGCGGCGTGCCTCATCCTCGGAGGAGGCTTGGTCCTCTTCTCGCTCTTCGGCGGCGACGCGGAGGCGGACGGAGCGGCGGAGCTGGATATTGATCCGGATGGGGCCAACGCTGCCGGTCCGGCGGCGATCTTTTCCATCCGCGCTCTGATTTACACACTCTTTGCGTTCGGCTTGTCCGGCACCGCGATGCACTTGGCCTTTGGAGGAGCGCGCACGCTCCTTACCGCGCTCGCCGCAAGCGGCGCGGGCCTCGCATCCGGCTTTTCGGTGCACTACCTCTTCGGTCTGTTGCGCCGCACGGAGGCGGGAGAACTGAGCACCGAACAGGACTACGAAGGACTACCGGGCACGGTCCTTCTGCCGGTAGAGAAGGACAGTCCCGGAAGCGTGGCCGTCCAGTTCGGCGACCAGCAGCTGCGCCTCCGCGCGTGCCTCTGGGACGAAGACGGCCCTCCAATCCTCCGGGGCGGCCAGGCGGTCGTCGTGGAAATGCGCCAAGGCGTCGCCTTAATTTCAACGCTTGAAGAGCCGCAGCCGGCTCTGGAGGCGGGCGACCCTCGTCCGTCCCTCGGCTCACCACCCGCCAACGGGAGCGTGTCCCTTGAGTGAAACGGTTCTCTTCGCCGCCGCCGCCGTCCTCTTCGCGATTCTCGCCGCGATCCTGACCGTCAAGCGGCTAATCGTCATCGTCCCCCCGAACATTGCCGCGGTGATCACGGGAAAGAGCCGCGCCACCGGAAAGGGGCGGCGGGTCGGTTTCCGCTCCATCAAGGGTGGACGGACCCTGAGGATCCCGATCGTGGAGACGGTCGATTACCTCAACTTGGAGACGATCCCCATTGAGGTGTCGGTCACGAACGCCTTTTCCAAGGGCAATATTCCGCTCAACGTCGAGGCGATCGCCAATGTGAAGATCGCCTCGGACCCCGAATGGGTCTTCAACAACGCAGTGGAGCGCCTCTTGGGGAAGGACGACGAGGAGATTCGCCTGCTCGCGCAGGATACGCTGACAGGCAACCTCCGGGGCGTCCTCGCGACGCTCACGCCGGAAGAAGTGAACGAGGATCGCCTTGGCTTCGGGAAGGCCCTGTCCGATGACGCGGGCGAGGACTTGGCGTCGCTGGGCTTCCACTTGGATGTGCTCAAGATCCAGAACGTCGCAGACGAGAGAGGCTACCTCGCCGCGATCGGTCGAAAAAAGTCGGCCGAGGCGATCCGCCAAGCAGAGATTGCCGAAGCGGTCGCCGAAGCGGATACGCGGGAGGCCAGGGCCGACGCGAAACGACGAGCGCGCGTCCGCGAAGCGCAGGCGGAAGTAAAGGTGGCGGAGGCCCAAAACGCTCTGCGGGTCCGGGAAGCCGAGTTGGGACGCGAGGCCGAAACCGCCGAGAAGATCGCCAAGGTGAAGGCGGAGGAAGCCGAGGTGGAAGCGCAGAAGACCTTGGAAGTCAGACGGGTGGAGCGCGAGCAGCAGCGGCTCAGGGCGGACGTGATCGAGCCGGCTGAAGCCCGCAAGCTGGCGGCGTTTGCCGACGCGCAGGCGCAGGCGGCGCCGCTCCTTGAGGAAGGAAAGGCGCGCGTGGAGGTCTTGAGGCAGCTATATGAGCAGACCCAGGCCGGCGGCGATGCGGCGTTCGCGGTTTTCTTGGCCGACAAGCTTCCAGAGCTGATGCAGACGGCGGTCGACGCCGTGAAGGACGTAAAGATCGACCGGATGGTCGTGCTGGACGGCGGAAGCGGCGATGGCTCCGCCAACGCGCTCAACCAGAGGCTCCAGAGCGCCTATGGGACGATGGAGTCGATTTCGTCCCTTTTGGGCATTGATCTGGCGCAGGTGCTGGGCGAGGCAAGCAAGCGAATCGGCGGTCCGGCGGACGACGAGCAGGGCTAGGGGGCCATTCCATTCGCGCGGACGGCTCCCGAAGGCGGGACTTGCCCGTCCAGCCAAGAGGGATCGACCTCCCATGCGACGGTTTCCCGGCCGTTACCCCGTCGTGACGCGGAGCCGGGAAGTTGATCCGCGACATCAGGGCCGCGTTCCTCCTCCCGCAGCAATGAAGATCCGCGCTCAAACCCCTCCAACTCGGCTGCTGCTCCTTGCCGGCCTGTTTTTCTTCGCCTGCGGTCGGCCCGGCTCGCGAGATCACGCCCAGATCCAGAACAAGGGGTCGGACACGCTGCTGGATGTCGCTCAGGCGTGGGCCGAGGCCTACGGCGACATGCACGAGCGCGTGTACATCGCCGTGACCGGCGGCGGATCCGGAACGGGTATTTCCGCCCTGATCAACGGCACCTTGGACATCGCGAATTCCTCTCGCCGAATGCGCGAATCGGAGATTGAGCAAGCCCGGGCCAACGGGATTGAGCCGCTTGAGCACGTGGTCGGCTACGACGCGGTCGCGGTCTTTCTGAACGCCCGCAATCCGATTCGCGAGATGAGGATCTCAGAGCTCAGGAGCATTTACGCGGCGGACGGATCCACGACCAAGTGGAGCGAACTGGGCGTGGAAGTGCCGGGGTGCCCTTCGGAGGAAATCGTGCGCGTGAGCCGCCAAAACAACTCCGGCACCTATATCTACTTTCGGGATGCGGTGCTAGGCCGCGGCGCCGACTACAAACTGGGCTCCCTGGACATGCACGGCTCCAAGGACGTGGTGGAGCTCGTCGGGCACACGCCCTGCGCGATCGGCTTTTCGGGGCTCGCCTACGCCACGCCGCACGTGGGAATGCCGTGCCTCGCCCAAGAGGGCGGCGCCTGCGTGGCGCCCTCGGTGGAGACCGCCATCGACGGGACCTTTCCGATCGCGAGGCCGCTCCTCATGTACACCGCCGGAGAGCCGCAAGGCCACGTGCGGGACTACCTGAGCTGGATTTTGTCGGAGACGGGGCAGTGCATTGTGCAGGCGCGCGGATACGCGCCGATCGCCAAGGACCTAGCCTGCCCGTCCGCCAGATCGTGAACGCGCCAACTACATCGGACTCCCACTTGGTCGACCGACGGGACCGCGCTTGGTGGACGGACAGGATCGCGCACCTGCTCATTCTTCTGGGCGGCGTATCGGCGATCGTCTTCGTCATCGGGATCTTCGTCTTCGTGACGAAGGAGGGCTTGGCGTTCGTCATCTCCACTTTGGATCTGCGCGAGTTCTTCACGTCGATCGCTTGGCGGCCCACCTCCGACAACCCCACCTACGGCGCGCTGGCGCTCATCGTGGGGACGGCGTCGGTCACGGGGATCGCGATGCTCTTTTCGGTTCCGCTCGCGTTGGGCGCCGCCATCTTCATCTCAGAGTTCGCGACCGGACGCGTCGGCGAGATCCTCAAGATCCTCGTGGAGATGCTTGCGGCGATCCCCTCGGTCGTCTGGGGCTTCGTCGGCGCCACGATCCTCAACGGACTCATCGTCGATCTATTTGGAGTTCCCGTCGGGCTTAACGCCTTCAACGCCGGAATCATCCTGGCGCTGATGGCGGCGCCGATCATGGCGACGATCGCCGAAGACGCGCTCAAGGCCGTGCCCGACGGATATCGGGAAGCGGCCGAAGCGATGGGCGCCACGAAGTGGGAGGTCGTCCGGGGGGTGGTGATCCCCGCCGCCCGCCACGGGCTCGTCGCCGCCGTCCTGCTGGGCGTCGGTCGGGGGTTCGGCGAGACGATGGCGGTGCTGATGGCGACGGGCCACGCAGTCAACATTCCGACCAGCCCCTTCGATGCCGTGCGGGCCCTGACCGCGACGATCGCCGCGGAGCTGGGCGACACCGCTTACGGCTCCGATCACTACGGCTCCCTCTTTACGCTGGGCATCCTTCTCTTCACGATCACCTTCCTGATCAACTTGGCGGCCGATGTCTTCATCCGCCGGACTCGCAAGGGGTAGAGGCGCAAAGGTGTTCGAATCCACGGCCGCAAACGCGCGCAGCTATCGGACTCAGCGCCTCGCCCGCGCGTTGTTTTTCTTTACGACGGTCGCGCTGGTGATTCCGGTGCTGCTCATCCTGGGAGTCCTGATCGTCCGCGGAGCCCCCGCGATCACTTGGGAGTTTCTCTTTACTCCCCCAAGAAATGGCGGAGCGGAGGGCGGCATCCTCACGGCGTTGGTCGGAACGATCTGGCTCGTGGTGGTTTCCCTTCTCGCGTCCGTGCCGATCGGAGTGGCTGCGGCTCTGTACCTCAGCGAGTACGCCAAGGACAACCGACTGACCCGGGCGATCAACCTCGCCGTCATCAACCTCGCCGGCGTGCCGTCGATCGTGCACGCGCTCTTCGGCGTGGGCGCCTTCGTGTTGTTCTTTCGGATGGGCACCAGCATTTTGGCCGCGAGCCTCACCCTCGCGATCATGGCGCTTCCGGTCGTGATCGTCGCCACCCGGGAGGCGCTTCAGGCGGTACCCCAGTCCTTCCGGGCCGCATGCTGGAACATGGGCGCGACGCGCTGGCAGACGATTCGCAAGGTCGTGCTCCCGAACTCAATGAGCGGCATCCTCACCGGGATCATCCTGGAGGTGTCCCGCACCGCCGGGGAAACGGCGCCGATCATGTTCACCGGCGCCGCAGCCTTCCTCGCCGTCCTTCCCCAGAGCGTCTTGGACCAGACGATGGCGCTCTCGCTGCACCTATTCGTCATACAGACCCAAGTGACCGGCATTCCGGAGGCCGTGCCCTTCGGCGTGGCCCTGGTCCTAATTTCGAGCGTGCTTCTCATGAACGCGGTCTCGATCGCCTTTCGCATCTACTTCAGAGGACAAAAGCGATGGTAGGAGGCGCTGCTGCGCTTCGCATGATCAACCTGGCCGAGGAGATCGGGCGCGGGCCTGATCACGCCGACGCGCCCGAGGTCGGAGAAGCTGTCGTACAAGCGGAGGACCTGACGATCCGCTACAACAAAAAGGTCGCGCTCGAGCGGGCGAATCTGGAGATCCGCGAGCACGAGATCTTCGGAATTGTCGGTCCGGCGGGAAGCGGAAAGACCTCCTTTCTGCGCGCGATTAACCGGATGGACGTCTTCACCCCCGGGATGGAGCTGGAGGGAGAGCTTCGAATCAACGACCGCTCCGTGCGCGACTGGCGAAATCTCTACGCGCTCAGGCGAAGGGTCGGGGTCGTCTTTCCCCTCCCGGTGGGACTTCCGCTCTCCGTGTACGAGAACGTCGCCTTCGCGCCGCGCTTGCGGGGCATCTCGCGCAAGGACGAGCTGGACGAGATTGTCGAGCGGTGCCTGAAGCGCGCGGCGCTTTGGACAGAGGTTCAAGACCGACTGGACTCGCTGGGGAGCCTTCTTTCCGGGGGACAACAGCAGCGGCTTACGATCGCTCGGGCTCTTTCACAGGAGCCGGAGTTTCTGCTATTGGACGAGTTCTCGATTGCGGTCGATCCGGTCACGACGAGTCGCATTGAGGACGTGCTGCGCGAGCTAAGGAGCGAGATGACGATCATCTTGGTCACCAACCTTGTGCAGCAGGCCGAGCGCCTGGCCTCCAGAACCGCGTTCTTTCTCTCCGGCAAGGTCATTGAAGTCGGAGAAACCAGCGCTCTCTTCGCGGGCGAAGTGAAGGATGAGCGCACGCGGGACTACATTGAGGGCCGCTTTGGCTAATCGCGGCTCGCCGGCGATCGAAATCGGCGGCCTAAACCTCTGGTACGGCGACTTTCAAGCGCTCTTCGACGTCAATCTGAGCGTCGAACGCGGGCTGATTACTTCGATGATCGGACCCTCCGGATGCGGCAAGACGACGCTGCTTCGGAGCTGCAATCGGATCGCCGAGCGCGCCCCGGGCGTGCGCACGACCGGAGAGGTTCGGATCTTGGGGCGGGACATTTACGCGCCCGACGTGGAGATCCTGCAGGTTCGCCAGCAGGTCGGGATGGTCTTTCAGCGGCCCAACCCCCTCCCGGTCTCCATCCGCGAAAACGTGCTGTTCGGCTACCGCCTGCACGCGGGCGAGAACGGCAGGCGTTCGAAGGAGCGCGAGGACGAGGTCGTGGAGTCCGCGCTCAAACGGGTCTTGCTGTGGGACGAGGTCAAGAATCGCCTGTCGATGAATGCGACGGAGCTGTCGCTGGAGCGCCAGCAGAAGCTGTGCATCGCCCGACTGCTGCCGGTGAAGCCGCAAGTTCTGCTGATGGACGAGCCCTGCTCGGCGCTGGATCCCGCGGGCACGGAGGCCGTCGAAGAGCTGATTTACGAACTGAGAGGCGACTATTCGATTCTGATCGTGACGCACAATATGGCTCAGGCAAAGCGGGCGTCCGATCACTGCGTCTTTATGCTCCTCGGGCGGGTGGTCGAGCGGGGACCCACCGTGACGCTCTTCGCGTCGCCGAAGAGGAGGAGCACCGCGCAGTACATCGCCGGGCGCTACGGATAAGATCGGGACCTCTAGGTCATGCCTTGGAGTCGCGGAGCCCGATCCCTCGCGTCTTGGAGTTAGGCGCGAGGCTGTCTCGGCGCCCTCGCGCGCCAGACCCGATGAGGCCCTCGGTCGCCTAGCGTCTCGACTCTGTGAAACAGCGCTAGCGCCCCGGACTCGGGAGCAAAGCGGCGCTGGCTCACGACGATGAGCGATCCTCTTCGGTTGAGAAGCGCCCCTGCCCGCCGCCAAAGATCCCGCGCGACATCGAGGCGCTGCCGGCCTTCCAGGTGGATCGGCGGATTGGAGAGCACGAAGTCGTAGGGTCCATGCTTCGCCGCCGCTTCAATGCTCGCGCCCAAGACAGTCCGAGCGCCGGGAACATTCTCCGCCGCGGCGCGCGCGGCGAGCACATCCGGCTCGACCATCGTCACTCGCGCCTTCGGCTGCCGCTCGAGCACCGCCGCCGCAATCTGCCCCGCGCCGGCCCCGTAATCCAGCGCGCGGGCGCCAGGGAAGATCTTGGGAAGCCGCTCGATCAGCAGGCGCGTCCCTTCGTCCAGGCGTCCGTGGGCGAAGATGCCCGGATAGGAGATCCATCGACGCGGACCCCGCCCAAAATCAAGCTCGATTTCGCTCCGCCAGAGTCGAGGCCCCAGGCACGCTAGCGGCGCGCTTTCGCGCCTTGCGCGAAGCACGCGGCACCTTCGGCGAACGAGGACGGTCACGGGCGGTCCCACGCCTCTTGGAAAGCGGCGCCCTGCCGAGCGAATCCCGCATCTCGTCCTTCCCGCGAGGAAGATCAGCCCTCCGGGAAGAGTCCTGGCGGCGGCGATATGCAAGAGCATCTTCGCTTCGGCGCCGGAGCGGGGCAGGAGAGCCCAGGCTTCCCGCGCCAGATCGCGCGCGGGCCAAGGCTCCGGGACATATTCTCCGCAGGCGAGTCTGCTCCACCGGCGCGTCCTCGCCCCGACTGCAGCCAAGGCGCGAGCGAGCTGGCCGCCTCCGGGACCCAAGACCCAAGCCGATCCGGGCCGATGGGCGCGGCCTTCGCCCTTAGGTCGCGCGGCGCGGAGCCCCGCCCAGTCGATTGCCGCCTCCCATGCGGGATCCAACGCGTTCGGCCTAAAGAAGCGGGCTGACCAAGCCGGCGGCGTTTTCTCCGAGACGGCGCGGCCAAGGGCGCTTCCGCCACGCTTCGGCGCGCACTCTGCGTGAGCTCTTTAGGTAGCGCTCCTGAAGGGCGCGGAGCTCCATCGAAAACGCTTCGTCGTAGACGAGCGTCGATACCTCGAAGTTGATCTCGAAGCTGCGGCGGTCGAGGTTTGCGCTGCTTACGAGAGAGAAGGTGCGGTCGACGGTGATCGTTTTCGCGTGCAGGAGTCCCTCGGTGAATTCATGCACTTCCGCGCCCGCGTTCATCAGCGCCAGGTAGAAGCTCCGGCTCGCGAAGCGGACCAGGGTCGAGTCGTTGCGCGCGGGAACGACGATCACGGTGCGCACGCCGCGCATCGCGGCGGTGGTCAGGGCCGCAACCGTTCCTTCGTCGGGCACGAAGTACGGCGTGGTGACGACGAGCTCTTCGCGCGCCATATGGACGGCGCACTGGATCACCCGCACCAAGGCTTGGTTTAACGAATTCGCGCCCGTGCCCACGACCTGAAGGGGCACGCCGTCCGGCCATGACCGGGTGGGCAGGCGAATCAGATCGTCCAGATCCTCCGCCGTGTCCATGAACCAGTCCTCCACGAAGAGCGCCTGCAGGTCTCGCACGCACGGACCTTCGAGCCGAATGGCGGCGTCGACCCAGGGAGCGTAGCGAGGCTTCGGATGAAACTCCTCGGAGGAGACATTGTGACTCCCCGTATACCCGACGGCGCCGTCGATCACCACGAGCTTGCGGTGGTTGCGCATGTCAAAGCGGATCGAAGCGAATTGGGTGATGCTCGTCGGGAGCGCGGCCTCGACCCTCGCCCCCGCCTTCCGCAGCCGCGCGCAAAGCTCAGACTTTAGAAACCGCGACGACCCAACGTTGTCGAGAAGCGCCCGGCATGCGACGCCGCGCCGGGCAGCCCGCTCCAGAGCCGCGGCGACGGCTCTCCCCACCGCGTCGTCAAGGTAGATGTAGCTCTGCAGGTGGATGTGATGCCGCGCGTTCTCGATATCGGCCAGCAGGGATTGAACGAGGTCGTTCGTATCGCCCAAAAGGGCGACGCGATGTCCGGTGCGGGGACGGGTGTCAGCCGCTAGGCTCGCGAGCCGAACGACCGCCGCGGGGCCGCTTGATGTCGGCGTCCACTCGGAAGGGTCCGCCTTCCACGCCGCCTCCAAGGCCCGTCCGGTCTTTTCCTGAATCATGCGGTGGCGCCGCCGCCTGCTTCCCGTACGCACCTCACCCAGCATCAGGTAGAGCACGATCCCCGCGACGGGCAGGACGACGATCACGAAAATCCACGCCATTGAGGAGGGCTGTCCGCCCCTTGGTCGGAGAAGGACGAAGATGACGAAGATGGCGTGAAGGAGAACTAGGCCGATCACGCCCAGCCAATAGAATGCCGCAACCACTTTGATGCGCCCGGTCGGCCTATGGGCCTTCCCCGAGGGACGGCCCCGGCCCGATCAGCCTTGAGGCGGCATGATCATGATGTGGGCCCCCGGAGTGCCGGAGAGCATAATCCACGGCCCGCCTTCCGAAGGCTGCTCGGAAAGACCGGTGCTCTCCGGCGTGGCGCCCGGCACGTAGACCACCCACCGCACGCTGCCCGTTCCCGTTTGGGTCGCCCGATCCCAAGCGCCGTCGAAGATGTACTGGGTCGCCGATGGCGCGGGCGCCTGAAGCGTCCCGGACTCTATCTCGCGGAAACGAATGGCGTAGCGCTCTTCGCCCGTGACTCCCTCTGCCGAGAGTTCGCGCCCGCGAGCAAAGTACGGCTCCAGCGAGGCGTGGTGGCAAGAGGTCGAGAAGGACTCGTCGGCGGGGTTGTCCGCGAAACAGTGAAAATCCCCGGCGCCTTCCCGCAGCTGGACGATTGATCCGTTGCGCGCGTACCCGAAGATCCATGCGCCCTCGGCCTTGTCCGCGGGCGCGGCGAGGAGGGCTTGAGCGATCTGCTCCTCAGGGTTTGCGGCTTGCCCCGAGACATCGCATGCCCAAACGAAGGCAAAAACGAAGAGCGCGGCGCGAATCCGGCGTGCGTACAGTATCTTCAAGAGGGTCTCCGTAGCTGCGGCGAACCCGAATGGGCGCCGTTTGTTCGGCGGGTCGGCCATGTAACTTACGCACGCGCTGGCGAGCGAGCGCAAGAGGCGGGGCCGGTGGGTCAATGGCGAGAAATGGACGGGAGGGCCGTTTGAACTGTTCGCGTGCGAGACGGGCTGCGCATGGGCCCGATGAGCGGCGCGGAAGCTCTCTTTGGCGCCGCCGGGCGCGCGCGCTGACTCTCGTTCTGCTGAGCGCCGGGCTCTTTTCGACCTTGGGGGCGTGTTCGGGTATCGTCGATCCGGGAGAGCCTCCGTCCGGCGTCTTGGACCTTTCTCGGCCTTGGAAGAGCATCACGCCCCAAGAAGCCGGGGCGTCCGCCTCCGCGCTGGAGGCTGCCGTGCAAAGGGCCGGCCGGAACCATCGAATGCGCAGCTTGTTGGTCGCGAAAGACGGTCGAATCGTGCTGGAGGAGTACTTCGGCGCAATGACTCGGGACTCGCTGCACGATGTCCGTTCGGTGACGAAGAGCGTCGTCTCGCTCCTTGCGGGCGTGGCCGTGGATCGCGGCTGGATCGCGAGCTTGGACGATCCAGCGTCCTCCTACTTGGGTCCGTACGGCGAGGAGATGTCCGAGTCTTCGCGCAAGATCACGGTGCGCCATCTCCTGACGATGACCGCGGGATTCGAGTGGGACGAGCACGGCGGCGACTCCTACGCGCGGTGGATCCAATCGGACGACCCCGTCCGACACCTCCTGGAACTCCCGACGGCGGCTCCTCCCGGAGAGCGCTACCGCTATAACTCGGCCGCGGTCCACCTCTTGGGACTCGTGATCGAAGGGGCGACCGGCGTCGGGCTTCCCGACTTTGCCCAGAGGGTGCTCTTCGATCACATCGGCGTGAAGGCGGCGCGCTGGGAACGCATGCCGATGGGACAGCACAACGGGGGCTCCGGGCTTGACCTCTCGACGAGGGACCTAGCGCGGCTGGGCTGGCTCGCGCTTGAGGAGGGAAGGAGCGGGTGGATGTCCGTCGTGCCCCGCGACTGGATCCGCGCCTCCACCACTGAAGGCTGGGAGCTGGGTCTGCCCTTGGGCGGTCTGTCCGGAATCGACTACGGTCGGCTGTGGTGGCTGGCGCCCAGCGCGCCCTTTCCGCTGTACTTCGCGTGGGGGTACGGCGGTCAATTCGTGGTCGTGTCTCCCGAAGAGAAGCTGGTGGTCGCCGCCACGAATTACTGGCCATTCGCGCGTGCGGACGGGGGACCTGGGCGATACGAACGGGAAACGATGAGCCTGATCGTCTCGGCGATCCTGCCCGCCTTCCGGTAAGCTGCGGGAGCCGGCGGACGGCGGCGTTGGGCGTCGCGGGACGGGTCGGGAGTCAAAGCGGAGCGCGAGCCGGGGGTCCCGCGGATGAACCGACGAGCGCTCCGGATGGAGGCTTCGGTGAGCAGACATGATCGCGTCTGGTGGTGTTGGTGAATCAGCGAGAGGCCAGCGGACAAAGGCACGGAGTACGTAGCCTGCGGATATTCGCAGCTCGAAATGGACGTTAGGCGCGGCAAGTACCGGAACGGTCGAGTGGAATACGAGTCCGGCACCGTGGTTGGCCACTTAGGTCGGCTGTTCCCGCGGCTAGCTCAGGACTTCTATATCGCGTTCGCGCCGAACGACTTCGCCGGCAAGGATGAGTCGCATGGCGAACACAAGGGGCCGGAGAGGCTGCATATTGACGCGGCGTTGCGGATGGGGTTGGAACCGCCCGAGTGGCGAGACGACCATCCGGCGGACAAGCCGATCACGCATAAGGAATGGACTCGCGCGTGGAGGACTTGCCTGAGAGACTGGGCTTGGAAGAAGGAGCTCTCCGAGTCTTGAGACGCGGGCGACTTGGCCCGCGTTGTTGGTCCGTTGGCTTGACTGGGGAATCGCGCCTTGATCAGGCGCGCGACTTCGGAGCGTCCTCGGCGATGGGTCGTCAGGGGAAGTTCAGGACGAGCGGCGGATGCCCCTCTTCTTCCAAGAACCGAATGAGCTCTGCTCCGGAGATGCTGGTCGTCCGAGTGTTGTCCAAGGGGTGGAAGTGCAGCGGCTCGGTCTGAAAAAGCGCGCGATCAAGCGCCACGCGAACCGCGCCCTGGTGATCGTTGATCACCGCGAAGGGCGAAACCGATCCAGCCCGAATGCCCAAAAACCCCATGAGTCTTCGGGCCGAGCAGAAGGTGAGCCTGCCGGTGCCGAGCTTTCCCGCAAGCCAAGCGAGGTCCACCTTCCGCTCGCTCTCAACGGAAACCAGCCAGTGTCTCTCCTTCTTGTCCCGGAGAAAGAGGTTCTTGGAGTGGGATCCCTGGAACCGGCCGCGCAGCCGCCGCGCCTCCTCCACCGTAAAGACGGCGACGTGGCGCACGGTCCGATGGGCGATTGCGAGCTCGTCCAAGCGGCGAAACAGGTCGTCCGGGCCCTTCGGCCGAGCGTCGCCAGTTAGCGTGCCGCCTTCTTCCTGGCGTTTCTTCTCCGCCGTCAAGGCGCGCCCCGGTCCGCCCCCGTCTCGGTCGGAAGATCCTCGCGGTCGCCCCAATCCAGCCAGCTCCCGTCGTAGAAGAGCGCGTCGTATCCCAGACGCCTGAGCGCGAGGTAGGTCACGCTGGCGCGCATTCCCAGCATGCAGTACACGACATGCGTTCGATCCGGCCCCGCGCCATGGTCCGCAAGAATTTGCGCCACTTGGTCCGCGCCCTTGAAGCGCGTTTCGTTTTCTGGATCGACAAGCTCCCTCCAATAAAGCTGTCTCGCGCCCGGGATGTGGCCCGGCCTGACGCGCCCGCCAAGGCCATTGTCGTGGCCGGTGTATTCGTCATCTGGACGGGCGTCCAAGAGCGCAAGCGAGGGTGCTCCGAGCATTCCCTGGAGCTCTTCGGCGGAAACCCTGAAGTCCGCTGCAACTCGCGCTTCGACATCTCCCCGGAACCACTCTCCCGGAGGTCCTGACGAAACCTCTCCGCCCAGGGATTTCCACTCTCGAATGCCGCCGTCCAGCAGATACGCCCGATCACCCAAACCCAAGAAGTCCATCGTGGTCCACGCGCGCGCAGCAGCCGTCATCGGACCGTAGAAGAGGACAGTTGAGTTCTTTCCAACGCCGGCGGCGCGAAGCGCTTCGACGATTTCATCCCGGGAGCGCATTTCCACCCGAACACCCGTCTCCCCGTCAAATGAAATGTCCTCCAAGGCAAGTGGTCGCGCGCCGTGGATGTGCTCCGCTTCAAAGCCCTCTCCCCGGCGCGTCACGTGAAGGATGACCAAGTCGTCGGAGCGCTCCGCCTCCTCAAGCGCCCACTGTGGATCTGCGAGCGGATCCACGGGCATTCGCTGAAAAGGAGTCGGCACGGACGGTTCGCAGCCAACGGCCCAAAGCAGGGCGATGGCAATGGACAGGCGGACATCCGCCCGCAGGCGCGCACGGGTGTGCTGAGCGGGCTCTTGGCAAGATGCTCTCATGTTTCCAGATTCGCTCCAGTGCCTTTGCCAGCTCGTCCGAGGAAACCGCAAGGAGGGAAGACGCGACTCCGACGCGCCTGTGGTCGAAAGCTCAGTCAGGCCTCAAATATCGCGGACCTCACGCAGCTATGCATTATGCACGTCGCCGAACGGGTCGGGGAGACTATCAACGATTCTAGCCGACTCGACGCTCACATAGACAAGTCGCTCAATGGCTGGCACCAAGTCTCGAGGGTCTTCAAACCACCCGTTCGCGTCGTTTACGATTCCGCTCCTCTTATCGGTCTTTACGAAAAAGTAGAAGATAAACCACTCAAGCGGCGTTCGCCCGCCAACGACATAGCGGTGGGCCTCCTTCGGAATGCCGAAGAGTCTCACTTGGTCGTTCACGATCAGCGTATCGCGCTTCGTCTTGTCCGCAAAGCGCATCCGGCGCTTCCCCAATCGAAAATCGCCGGCTTCCAAATCGCGGCCCGTAGAAGACACCACCTTTAGTGGATACCGCGTGAGATTCTCGTCGTCGTAGCGAAGATGCAGCTCCGAGAGCGCCGATCCCGCTCCAGCAAAGGCGTCGAAGTCAGGAGCAAAGGGAATTCGCGGCAGGCCCTTGGAAAGGTCGTTCTTGAACCGGTCGCGATAGCGCGGCGAGTGCAGGATGCCGTAGACGTAGTTGAAGATGTCGTCCTTTTGAATGTCCTCGTCTTGGTACTCAGCCCGAAACCGGAGCAAGGCCGCGTCGGTAATGTTGTCGATTCGCTGGAGTGTCGGCGACTCCTGGGAAAACACGTCAGGGTGGTCAAAGGTACCCCCGTGAATGGACCCAATCACAGCGAGGGAAGCACTGCCCGTTTGTAAGGATGTGGTAATCCGGCAGTCTGTCAACGATAAAGACCGAGAATTCTCTCCCGGACCCAATGCCGGGAAGGCAGATCGCTCGGTTGTTCGGTATAGGTGACGGGGAAAGCACTGTCCTTTTGACACCAGCTCCGAGTCGGGAAGCACGTTGACGACGAGCGTCGAGAAGGGCTTCGTCGATCCCAAACCCGAAACACAAATGACCCGATTCCTGTTCCCCGATTCCTGTTCCCCGATGTTCAGTAGTAGGGAACATGGCTCTTGTGTGTGCGGGCCTGTGTGCAAAAAACTGATCCCCATAGAGAATTTGTCCAACAAAGGGTCGATATGCAACATTTCTCAGGTATTTATCGGAGAATTTGCGCGCAAGTCCATTTTTAACGCGATTTCGCAGTTTTGCATTCCATTTTATATTTGAAGCAAATCGATGAAAAACTGAATCCTTGTTATCAGCGTATTCACGCACGGCACAGTGATATTCAGCAATCATACTGCGGGCATTGTCTAGACAGGCTTTGGGCGAGAAACTATACACATGAGCGTCCTTGCCGGTCTGATACCCATGACTGTATTTGCGGAACACTGCATCCGGTCTTGCATCTCTATCTGCTCCACTGACCTTTACGCTAATTGGAAAAAAACGTTGAAAGCGAGGATCTCGCTGATCGATCCAATCATGATGTGGATCTGGTGTGATCTCTCGCCATCCATTTTTAGAATTGATTTGGGATATTCCCTGAATCGACCTGACCCTGCGCAGAATTTTGAGTTTGTCTTCTCGTTTCAGGTAGTCGCCGATGTCGTGATACAAGATACGACACCCGTTCTTGTATTTCTTGGGGTTACGAACCAATAGCGTAATCGCTACTGGCGCACGGGAGCTTTGGCCAAAAATCTTTCCGCCCTCTTGAAGAGACCGTTCGCCCTGTGTGCGCTGATTACCTCTAAGATTCACTACATGGATTGACGTAAACTCTTCCGCCAAACACGCGCGGACTCCCGAATCCGCGTTGCCGCTGATCCAAGACCCATTCGTTACGAGAGCGACGACGCCCTGATCGCCGATGCGGTCAGAGGCCCATCGAATGGCCATTTTGTAATAATCGTACAAGCTGTTTTTGTTTGCTGCTGTCGAGCGCACCGCGTAGGTCTTCGCGATTCGCGCCTCCACCGCCGGGTATCTTGCGTTTGGGTTATTGTCGGCAGAACTCCGTTGCCCTGCAGACCAAGGCGGATTGCCAACGACTACTTCAATGCGCGCCTGTTCCTGCCGGCTGGATCGGTCGCTGTTTTCTGACAGGAAGACGCTCGTCTGGCACTCATTCATGTTAAATGTGTCAGTCAAAACGATGCCCTCGAAAGGGCTGTATTCACTTCCGAGGCCCCTTCTTGCGCGAAAAGCCTCTTCGACGTTGACCGCTGCGATGTAGTAGGCTAACAGTACGATCTCATTTGCGTGAATCTCCTCTTGGTACTTGCGCGCCACGTCGGCGTCGTCAATCAGGTCAAGCTGGAGCATTCGCGCTGGAAAGAGGCCTGTCCCGGTGAAGGGATCCAGTACATGTACCCCCTCGTCGGTAAGCCCCTTGCCAAACTCTTCCCGCAGCACGTGATCCGCGCTTCGAAGAATGAAGTCCACCACCTCGACGGGCGTGTAGACGATTCCCAAGCGCTCGGCTGCCTTGCTTAGCGCGATCTTGAAGAAGTGCTCGTACAGCTCTTTCAGTACCTGTTGGCGCGCCGCGCTGTCGTCCAAACCTCTGGCGCGAAGCCGGACGCTTTTATAAAAGGGCTCCATGTCGCGGAGCTCGTTTTCCAGCCCAAACTCTCCGAAGTCTTGGCGCAGCTGCTCCAGCGCCCGCGCGACGGGATTTCCACGAGCAAAGTCGTATCCCTCGAAGAGCGCGTTGAAAACCGGTCGAGTGAGGATGTGTTGCGCAACCATGTCTACGGCGTCGCTCTCGCTGACCGACTTGTTGATCGACTCGCGCAGCTCTTGGTGGAAGCCGTCAAACCACTCCTTGAGCGCTTCGTTTGCTGGATCGGCCAGAAGACTCCCGATTCGCTCCACTAAGCGAGCAAAAATGTCGGCGATGTCACTGGCCCACGTTTTCCAGTACTTTCGGTCGCCGCACTTCTCGACGATCTTCGCGAAGATCGCCTCGGGCGGTAGGTCGAGCGGCGGAAATGCGATCTCCCACTGATCCGAGTCGTCGATGTCGATAATGATCCGCTCCGGCCTCTTCAGATCGAGCCGGTTGACCTCGGCATCGAACCGGTCGTCGTGGGAGCGGAGCGCGCGCAGGACCTCCCACACGGATTCGAAGCGTTTGTTGTCGTTCAGCGCCTTCTCCGGCGACACTCCCGGCGGAATGGCGACCGGGAGCACGATGTACCCGTAGTCCTTGTCCGGGGTTTTGCGCATGACCCGTCCCACCGCTTGGACGATCTCGACGGGAGACCTGCGCGGCGCGGTAAAGAACACGGCGTCCAGCGCCGGTACGTCGACGCCCTCCGAAAGACAGCGGGCGTTGCTCAGGATCCGGCAGACGCCGTCCTCCTTGCCCTTCAGCCACTCGATCCGCGCCTTGCGGTCCAGCGCCCGCGTCTTTCCGTCTACGTGCTTCGTAGAGCATCGCAGCGCGCTCGCCCGTTCCTCCGGCGGCAGCATGCTGATCGCCTGCTCGACCACGCCGTCCCAGTGTTTTTCCAAAAGACGGGAGGCCTTGATGGTATTCGCGAAGGCGATCGCCCGCGTAAGCGGGCGTTCGGACTCGTCGTCCGCTTTCCCGTTGCCTCCCGCAGCCTGGCGTCGCTGAAGCGCCCGCCAGCAGCCCATGATCTTGGCGGCGTCGGTGATGTTGAGTTCGCTCGCCTCGCTACTGGAGACGTGCTTCCGGAGCACTGCGTTCGCCCTGTCTTCCGCCAAGGCGAGAATGACGACCTTGTAGTCGGAGAGCAGCTCGCGTTCAATCGCTCGCGAAAAGGAAAGGCGGTGGAATTCGGGGCCGTAGATCTCTTTCTCGTCCATCGAGAAGACGTCAATGCTGTGCTTGGCGGCCTTCCTCTTTGATCTGTCCGTGTAGATGCGCGGCGTCGCGGTCATGTACAGCCGCTTGCGTCCACGAATTCGGGCGTTGTCGTGCACGAGGACGAAGGGCGAGGTCTTCTTGTCGTCCGCTCGCTCCACTCCGGTGGTCCGATGCGCCTCGTCGCAGAGGATGAGATCGAACGGCGGGGCCCCCTCTTGTTGAGCGCGCTCCACCAACGGGAGCGACTGGTAGGTGCAAAACACGACCGTCATCTGCTCCGGCCGCTCCTTGCGAAGCTCCTCCGAAATGCGAACCGGCGAGGTCGTGACCGGGATCTCAAGCTCCATCAGCGTGGCGTCTTCTCTGTAGCGCCCCGCGCTTGTATCCGAACAGATGCCGATGTAGCCGTGAGGAATGGACTTCTGCGTGGCCCACTCGCGCATAGACTGCGCAAACAGTGAGATCGAAGGCACCAAGTAAAGCGCCCGGCCTCCGGGGCCCGCGACCGCCTCCGCGATCCGAAGGGCGGTAAAGGTCTTGCCGGTGCCGCATGCCATCACCAGCTTGCCGCGATCAAAGGCCTCGAAGCCGGCCATTACATCGTCCAGCGCCTCTTTCTGGTGCGGACGAAGCGTAAACGGCGCGCCGGCGTAGCGGAGATCCTCGGGCCGATGCGCCGAAAGATCCGGCCATTCAAAGCGTCGGTCCGCAAGGTCGCCGAATCTGAGAACCGCGCAGGCGGGCTTCAGCCCCTTGAGGGTCTTTAGGGCGTTCGGACCCCAAGAGTCCCCGGTGTCGACCACGATGCGCGCGGTGAACGGCTCGCGCGCCGACGCCGAGATGAAGGAATCGAGGTGTCGTTTGCTTACGCGCGTTCCCGGCGCGTAGCACTTGCACTGGATCGCGCACCAGCCACTTCCGTCCGCCTCTTCTGCGACCAGATCAATGCCGAGATCAGCCCTATCTAAACCAAATTGGGGGGGGGGGGGGATGGTATCGCCTTGAAGGACAGTACTTTGCGGCCTCCGCGAGCCTCTTGTCGACCCAGTCCTTCCACAGCCAGACTCCCGAGAATCGCTCTCGATAAACGGGGTCCTCCTTGAAGAACGCCGCCATCAGTCGCTCGAATAGCCGGCCCTTGTCCGCTTGGTGGGTGGCAATGGACCGGATCTGGTCAAGCGCGCGCTGGAATCCGTCTTGGCTCATGTTGATGTGGACTAAGGGTTGTCAGGCGGAGAATGGGGCAGAGCGACTGCATCATCCATAATGCCGCTGGGTTGGATTTTCCGCAATTTCCCCTCCTCTCGGCGAAAGAGAGTCGCTCGACATCATTTCGCGTCAAGAGCCGCACACTCTTCCGCGTCAGTCCGTTGCGCGCTCAGCGCCGTCAGGGGCGCCGAACCCGTGCGTCCTCAAGGAGTGCTTCCCAAGAGCAAGCGGATTCGAACGGACATGCTGAGGTCGGTCGTCGAAATGCTTCGCCTCCACAAAGCACCCACTGTGGGGCGCGACCGAATCCACGGACATTCGCTCAAAGCGCTGCGACCCCGATGGAGAGGCGAGCCTCCATCCACTGGCGCGCTCACGCGTCCCTACGGGTACTTACCCGAGACTCTCACCTATCGCGGATTCGCTCCAAAGCCTTCCCTAGTTCCTCCATGGTCGCCTCTACGTCCGACAGCTTATCCAAGCCGAAGAGGCCGACTCGAAAGGTCTTGAAGTCCACGCCCTCGCCCAAGCGAAGCGGAATTCCGGCGGCGACCTGAACGCCTGCGTCGGCAAAGCGCGCGCCATTCTGAATTTCGGGATCGCTGGTGTAGCTCACGACGACGCCCGGGGCTTGGTAGGGAGGCGCGGCCACATCTTGAAAGCCGTGGGCGGCAAGAAGCGCGCGGGCCCTTGAACCAAGCTCGAACTGTCTGCTCCGCGCAAGGTCATATCCAAAGTCGCGGGTCTCTTCGACGCGCTTCGCGAAGACGCGAAGCGCATCCGTGGGAAGGGTCGAGTGATAGATGTGGCCGCCTTGATCAAATGCCTCCGAAACCCGAAGCCAAGCCCCTAAGTCTGCCGCAAAGGAGGTGGAAGATGCGGCCTCGACCCGTTCCTTGGCCCTTTGGGAGAGAAGCGCGACGCCTGCGCACGGAGAGGCGCTCCAGCCCTTTTGGGGCGCGGTGATCAAAACGTCAATTCCCAGCGCCTCCATGTCCAGCCACGCGCATCCAGACGCGATCGCGTCAACGACGAAGAGGGCGCCCGCGGCGCGCGCGGCCTTTCCCGCGCGCCTAAGGTAGTCGTCCGGCAGCATCAGGCCGGCCGATGTCTCGACATGCGCCGTAAACACCACATCCGGTTGAAAGGCCAAGATCTCGCGCTCGACGCAGTCCGCCTCCGGCGGAGCCCAGGGGGCACGGTCGGCGGAGGATACAGGCCTCGCCTTTAAGACCCGAACTTCTTGGGGAATGCTCCCCATACTCAAAATTTGATTCCATCGGTAGCCGAACCACCCGTTTCGCAGGACCAGACAGCGCGCGTCCGCAGCAAAGCAGCGGGCCGCTGCTTCCATCGCGAAGGTGCCTCCGCCAGGCACGACCGCCATGGCATGGGCCTTGTATCTTTCCCGGAGAAGGGCGGATAGTCGCCGCATCGTTCGGCCGAAGCGCCGGGACAACTGGTTTAAGGAACGACTCGTGAAGACGACGGAATACTCGAGAAGGCCGTCGGGATCAACGGCGGAATGTCGAGCCGGCATTGAGTTTCTCCGGCGGAGAGGGGCGTCGGGCTCCCGTGGCCCAAGGGGCGGCGAATGAAGATACCTAGATCGTTTCCGATCAAGCTCTCATGCGTGCTTTTCCCCCTCGCGGCGCTTGGCTGCGACCAAGGCGGCGAGGCGCAGCTGGGCTATTCCGTCCTCCGTACGCTGCCGCACGACGGCGGGGCCTACACGCAGGGGCTGGAGCTCTACGACGGCGTCTTTCTGGAGAGCACGGGCCAATACGGCAGCAGCACGCTCAGGCGCGTGGACGTGGCGACGGGCGAGGTGTTGGCGCAGGTCGAGCTGCCCGAGGATCGCTTCGGGGAGGGGATTGCGGTCGTAGACTCCCAGGTCATCCAGCTGACTTGGAAGGCAGGCGTCGCCTACCGCTACGACGCTCGGACTCTGGAGCTCTCCGACTCGCTCTCTTACGAGGGAGAGGGCTGGGGCCTCTGCTTTGACGGGAGCCGGCTCTACATGTCCAACGGATCGGGAACGCTGACGATCCGAAATCCCGAAACGTTCGAGGCGGAGGGGGAGCTTCCGGTGCGGCGGGGGGGCTATTCCACGCGCAGCCTAAATGAGCTGGAGTGCCTCCCGGGCGGCGACATCTACGCCAACGTCTATCAGACGGACGAGATCGTGAGAATCGACAAGTTTCTGGGCGAAGTGACCGGCGCGCTTGATGCCTACGGCCTTACTCTTCAGGCGGAGCGATCTCCAGACGCGGGCGCCGTCCTGAACGGGATCGCGTACGATGCGGCGAGCGGCAAGTTTTATCTCACCGGTAAGCTGTGGAGGCAGCTCTTCGAGGTTGAGATATCCGAGAGGTAGCTCGGGCTTTCGCGCGATACGGGGCTGAGCTCAAGAGACCTTAGCTGGGCAGCGGGGCGGGCCGCCGAGCCGCTTTCGACGGACCGCGCCCGTCTGCGCTCGAGGCCTGACCGGAACGAGAGGCGAGGCGCCGGATGCTAGTGAAGCTGACCGTGCGGAACTTCAAGCGCTTCAACGAGATCGAGATCGATCTCGGAAACCCCGTCGTTTTCGTCGGACCGAACAACTCGGGCAAGACTTCGGCGATGCAGGCGCTGGCCCTCTGGGATATCGGCGTCAAGCGCTGGAGCGAGAAGCGCGCCGGCCAGAGCGCGCCGGAGCGCCGGCCCGGCGTCGCGATTAACCGCCGAGACGCGCTCGCGATCCCGCATCCCTCCGCCAAACTTCTCTGGCGCAATCTGCGCACCCGCGACGTTCGCCGCGTCCGGGGCAGCGCGCGGACAAGCAATGTGCGGATCGACATCGTCGTCCAAGGCATCCAAAGGGGCAAGACTTGGCGGTGCGGCCTTGAATTCGATTACGCCAATGAAGAGTCGCTCTACTGCCGACCTCTGCGGCTGGAAGAGGGGAAGCGGCCGGCGCGGATGCCGGTCCCCAAGGAAGCGGCCTCAACCCGCGTCGTTTTCCTTCCTCCGCTCTCCGGCTTGGCCGCCGTGGAAACGCGTCTCGACCAAGGCGCGGTGGATGTCAGAATCGGCGAGGGGCGCACAGCCGAAGTGCTCCGAAATCTCTGTCTTCGCATCTCGGAGCGGGATCTGGAACGTTGGGAGCTGCTCAAGGCGCGGATCAAGGCGCTCTTCGGAGTGGAGCTGGAGGAGCCCCGCTATTTCCGGGAGCGGGGCGAAATCACGCTGGGGTATCGGGAGCGCGGCGCGGCGCTGGACCTCTCCTCCGCGGGGCGGGGCCTGCAGCAGACGCTCTTGATTCTTGCGTACATGCATGCAAATCCCGGCGCCGTCGTCCTGCTGGACGAACCGGACGCCGGTCTGGAGATCATACGGCAGCGACAGATTTACGGAGAGATCGCGGGCGCGGCCAGCGAGAGCGGTAGCCAGATTATCGCGGCCACCCACTCGGAGGCGTTGCTGAACGAGGCGGCCGGAAAGGACGTGGTGATCTCCTTTGTGGGAGCGCCGCATCGGATCGACCGACCAGGTCAGACGCGCAAAGCCCTGGCCGAGATCAGCGCGGATCACTATCTCCAAGCCGAACAGACCGGCTGGGTCTTGTACTTGGAGGGTTCCACCGATCTCGCCATACTTCAGGCCTTCGCGCGGCGCTTGGCCAACGAGGAAGCGGCGGGCGCATTGGAGAAGCCATTTGTTCACTATGTCGGCAATCGACCGTCCGACGCCATGCGCCACTTCTATGGCTTGCGAGAAGCGCTCCCGGACTTAAAGGGCGTCGCCCTCTTTGATCGGCTTGACAAAACGGACGCTGGCGAGCCGCGCCTGCAGCGCCTCTCTTGGAAGCGCCGGGAGACTGAGAACTACCTCTGCTCCAAGGCGACGCTTGAGGCGTACGCGCGCGCTTCGGCCAAGGAGGGTGATCCGGCGCCCCTCTTTGCGCCCCAAGAAGAGGAGAATAGACTCGCCTCGATGCGCGCGGCGATCTCGGAAGTCGCTCGCGCTCTGCGCACGCTGAAAGGCGCGTCGCCTTGGGACCAAGGGATCAAGGCGAGCGACGAGGTTCTGAAGCCGATCCTCAGGAGTTACTTCCGAAGGATCAACCTTCCCAACCTCTTGCGGAAGAAGAGCTTTCACGAACTCGCCGACTTTGTTCCCGCAGAAGAGATCGCCCCCGAAGTCGCGGAGAAGCTGGACGCGATCGCCGCGGTCCAGAGGCGCGCGTCACACCCTTTGTCCGAATAGCCAAGGTTGGTTCCGGGCTACCAGCTCCAGCCTTCGGCGAAGCTCCGAAAGCCCTCAGCGTCGCGGGCGGCGCGCGCCAGTCTGCTTGCGCCCTCCCGGATATCCTCCATCGAGTTCGCGATCGAGAGCCGCAGGTGGTGCTCTTCGCCCGCGCCGATCCGCCCAAAGGATGCCCGATCCATCGCGGCAACGCCGTGCCTGTACAAGAGAAACAGCTGCAGCATGCCCGCCGGCGACGTGCGCGCCCGGGCCTCGGGAGAGAGTCTCTCGAACGCCTCCATCGCCCCAAGGCGAAGACACGCGCCCGAAACGTCGGGGAAGACGTAGAACGCTCCCTGCGGCAGGCGGCAAGAGAAGCCCGGGATCCGGTTCAGCGCCGGCACGATCCAGTCCCTGCGCCTCTCAAAGGCCTGAACCATCTTCGAGACGATCGGCGCGGACCTGGGATCGGCGTACGCCGCCGCGCCGGCTTCCTGCAGGAAGGGCGGGACGCAGCTGACGGTATTGATGTTCAGGCGGGTATACAGCTCCGCCTCCTTCGGCGTCGGCAGCGCCGCCCAGCCCAGTCTCCATCCAGTCATCGCAAATCCCTTGGAGAGGCCGCTCGCCAGAATCGTCCGCTCCGCCATGCCCGGGTGCGAGAGGATGCTCTCGTGGGACCGACCGTCGAAGAGGATCTGCTCGTAGATCTCGTCGGAGTACACCCGGGCCCTCGCCGGGGCCTTCTCCCGGATCAACGCCGCGATCCCTGCGAGTTCCTCTCGGCTCAGGACGCCCCCGGTGGGGTTGGATGGGGAGCAGAGGATGATCAAGCTGACCTTCGGGGAGAGGAAGGGCGCAATGTCGTCCGCGCCGAGCGCGAAGTCGCGCGCCTGAGTGACTGGATAGGGGATCGGCGTCGCGCCGACGAAGCGGACCCACGACTCGTAGATGGGAAAGCCGGGGGAGGGGTACAACACCTCGTCGCCTGGATTGACGCAGCTGAGGAAGGTGAAGCCGATCGGAGGCTTTGCGCCGGGAAAGATCACGATTCGATCCGGCGAGACTTCAACCTTGCGGCTCGCGAGAAGATGATCCGACACGGCCTGGCGAAACGCCGGAATTCCTTGGGGGTCGCAGTAGCCGCTCCGGCCCGCCGCGAGCGCATCCGCCGCAATCCGATTGAGAAAGGGCGCGCTTCTGAAGTCCGGCGCGCCGAGGTTGAAGCGGATGACCCGCATGCCCTTAGCCTCGCACTTGGCGATGTCGCGTCCGATGCTAAAGGCGTTTTCCGTGCCCAGATTGGCCATTCGCGCTGCGATCGGCTTCATGCGTCCCCTTGGTTGCGGATGTGGATGTCGCCTAGCCAGTATACGGTCTGGGCGCGCTTCCTTTGCGTCCAGGCCGCGGTCGGCGGGTAGAGCGGTCCGGCGCGATTCGGGTTTTTCAGGAGGGAGCTTGGACCCTTCGAGGCGCGATTTTCTGGGCGGGACGTTTGGGTGCGCGGCGCTTCCCGGCGCCGTCGCCGGTCTCTTGGACGGTCAAATCCGGCGCGGGCGTCTCCGCGCGGAGACTCCACGGGCGGGCGGGTCAGTCCCATGGGACGACGTGAGGGCCCGGTTCTCCTTTGCCGAAGAGCGCGTGCCGATGAACGCCGCAAACCTCTGCCCTTCGTCGATTGAGGTGGCTGCGCGCGTGGAGGAGCTCTCGCGGGATATTGACCGCGACTGCTCCTTCCAGAACCGCGCGAAGTTCCGGGGGATGGCCGAAGATGCCCGCGCGCGGATCGCGAAGCTGCTAGGCGCATCCGCAGACGAGATCGCCATCGTGCGAAATACCAGCGAGGCCAATAACACCATCTGCGCGGGCCTGGATCTGGGTCCGGGCGACGAGGTCCTCCTCTGGGATCAGAATCACCCCACGAACAACGTGGCGTGGGAGGTGCGGGCGCAGCGAACGGGCGTGCGGACGCGCAAGGCGTCCACGCCAACGAGCCCTAGCGACGCGGGCGAACTCGCGGCCCCGTTCCTGGAGGCGCTCGGCGCATCCACGCGGGTCCTCGCGCTCACGCACATCTCGAATGTGACAGGCATCCGCCTGCCGGTGCGAGAGATTGCCTTGGAGGCGCGAAGGAGGGGCGTCTTTGTGCACGTGGACGGCGCGCAGAGCTGGGGCGCGGCCGACGTCAACCTGCGAGAGATGGGGTGCGACTCCTATAGCGCGTCCGCCCACAAGTGGCTCATGGGTCCCAAGGAGGCCGGAATTCTCTATGTTCGCGCGGAGCGCGTCTCCGAGCTCTGGCCGCACAGCGTGGCGCCCAGCTGGGGAGCCGACATCGAACCCGATCCCATGGGCGCCCGCAAGTTCGAGTCTCTGGGACAGCGGGACGATGCCTGCTTGGGCGCGCTGGGGACGGCCGTCGCGCTGCACGAGGAGATCGGACCCGCGCGAATCGAGGCCCGCATTCAAGAGCTGGCCAAGCGCCTGAAGGAGGGGATGCGCGCGTTGGGGCTGGAGCTTGTCACCCCGATGCGAAAGGAGCTGTCCCTGGGCGTGTGCATCGCGCGCGCGGGACCTAACCGTAGCGTCGTCTTGGATCGCCTCTACCGCGAATTCGGGATCGCGGGCGCCGAGACCGGCGGGGTGCGGCTGTGCCCCCACGTCTACAACACGGAGGAGCACGTCGAGCGCGCCCTCCGCGCTCTGGGCGCCATGAGAGACGAGATTCGGGGCGGCGCCGGGTGACGACTGTCGCGGAGCGGGGGTTTGGCGGGGCGCCTAGGCGAGGGCGCGAGGCCAACCGGTCTCGTCGCCGTTCAACAACCTGGGCGTGTTTGACCTTGGCGGCAGCGGCGTCGTGCAGCCCGGACCGCTCGGCCGTCGCGCCGGAGGTTGCGGACGCGCGCGATGGCGTTCGTTTGGTTCAAGCCGACCGGGCGGCTCTCGTGGCGATGTACAATGCGCTGGGCGGTCCCGGTTGGGCGCGCAAGACCGGTTGGCTCACCGACGCGCCGCTCGCCGATTGGGCAAACGTCTGGGTGCGGGACGACGGGCGGGTAAGCCGTCTAGAGCTGTACGAGAACAACCTGAGGGGCGAACTCCCCCCTGAAGTCGGCGACTTGGAAGGTCTTCAAGCGCTCGACCTGAGCTATAACCCGGAGCTTGCCGGAGCCCTTCCAGGCGCGCTGGGCGGCCTTGGGGAGCTCCGCCGGCTGCCCTTGAACGACACGGGCATCTCGGGCAACTTCCCGGATTCTCTTGCCGGCCTGAAGAAGCTTGAGTTTCTCGACGCGGCGAATACGCAGATGAAGGGCGTCCTTCCGCTTTGGCTTCAAGATCTCAGCTTGCGCACCTTCTGGTTCGACGCGAGCGGACTGTGTCTGCCGCGAGAGATGCTGGAGTGGCTCAGGTCGATCGAAAACGAAGGCGATCGCGTCGTGGTCTGTCTTCCGATCACGCCGGATCGGGAGGCGCTGCGAGAGTTGTACGAGGCGACGGGAGGCGAGGGGTGGAGACGGCGAGAGCACTGGCTCACGGAAGCGCCGATCAGCCAGTGGCGGGGCGTCGAAGCCGACTCCGCGGGGTTCGTGACTCGGCTGTCCCTAGTGGCCAACGGCTTGGACGGAGAGCTTCCGTCTTCCATCTGGGATCTCTCCCGGTTGAAGCGTCTGACCATTGCGGAAAATGAGAATCTTCGGGGCGAAATACCGGAGATTCCGTCCCCGCTTGAGGCGTTTGATACCTTAACGCTCACCTACAACGGCTTGAGCGGCTCGATCCCGGCGTCCATTTCGCAGCTGCCGGCGCTACGAGTTCTGGAACTCTACGGCAACGCGCTTGAGGGGCCGATCCCGTCTCAATTGGGCGAGCTGAGCCGCTTAGAGGAGCTGTCGCTCTCAGGGAATGCCTTCGGCGCCCCGATCCCTTCGGAGCTGGGAAACCTCACAAAGCTGCGCCGATTTCACGCGCTTCGGGCGGAAATTACGGGCGGCATCCCGAAGGAGCTGGGGAATCTCGAGAATCTGGAGGTGCTCTGGTTGGGCGAAAACCCCCTTGAGGGATCGATTCCTCCCGAATTGGGCCAGCTCAAGAAGCTGGAGTGGCTTTATCTGGGGCACAGCGACCTGAGCGGTCCGCTTCCGAAGGAGCTTGGACGCATGGAGAGCCTCGTGGATCTCGGGCTCTACAACGCGGCCCTTGAAGGACCGATTCCGCCCGAACTGGGCGCGCTCGCCAAACTGGAGAGCATGCAGTTGAGCGGAAACCGTCTGACCGGACCGCTGCCCAAAGAGCTGGGGGCGCTTGCTTCGCTCAAGGTCATGAGTTTTGGCAGCAACCGGCTGAGCGGCGCTCTCCCTCCGGAGCTGGGCGGCTTGCGGAGTCTGGAGCGCCTGTATTTGGATCGGAATTCTGAAATCGATTCGACGATACCCTGGGAATTTGGACGCCTTTCCCGGCTGAAGGAGCTCGATTTGTCGGAAACCGGTCTGACCGGGTCGATTCCGGAAACCCTGTGGGACATCGAAACGCTGGAGAAATTGGATTTTACCTCGACCGGAATCGACGGGCGGCTTTCCGCCAAGCTCTGTCGCGGAGCGAGATCGCTGGGCCGCCTGTGGATCTCGTCCACGCGGCTCAAGGGCGTGGTCCCGGCGTGCATCCGCGATAAAGGGGGTCTGAAGTCCTTTCAGAGCTCGGAGTCCGGGCTGTGCGTTCCCCGGAGCAACCGCGAGATGCGCGACTGGGCGAAGGAGCTTGCGGAGCCGGACTGGGTGCGTTTTTGCGATGACGAGGAAGTCGAGCGTCTTGCCCTGGCGGGGCTCTTCGAAGACACGGACGGAGAAGGATGGTCGAACGCCCGGCATTGGGGAGGGCCTCTTCCGCCCAGCGCGTGGCACGGCGTCTCGGCGCGAAGAAGCGATGGCCGCGTCGTGGCGCTCGACTTAAGGGACAACGGCCTGGCGGGCGCGCTCTCTCATGAGCTTGCCCACCTCTCCGAGCTTCGCAGCATCAATCTTTCGGGAAACGATCTGGCGGGCGGCGTGCCCCGAGAGATCGCGCATCTTGCGGAGCTGAGGGGGCTTGACCTGAGCCGCAACGGGCTTTCCGGCGTTTTGCCCCGCTCGATGAAGGAGCTTCGAGGACTGCGCGCCTTCAACTTCGCCGACACGGAGCTCTGCGCTTCGCCCGCGCCCTCGTTTCAGAGGTGGCTCCGAGGCCTCTGGAGCCACTCCGGCCGGGGATGCGAAAACGTGGAGGAGGTCAAGGTGAGGATCCCCTGGGCGTACCTCATTCAATCGGTGCAGAGTCCCGGCATGGACACGCGCCTCATTGCGGGGCGCGACGCGCTCCTTCGCGTCTTCGTCGTTGCGGATCGGGATGGCGCGTTCTTCGAGCCCGAGGTGGTCGCGACCTTTTTCAGAGACGGGCGGCGCGTATTCGAGACGACGGCGGAGCGGAGGGCCGACCTTCTTTCCGTCCGCTTCGACGAATCCGGGCTCGAGCACTCCCACAACGCCGTAATTCCGGGGCATGCGCTCGAGCCCGGGACCGAGCTGGTCGTTGAGCTTCGCTCGGGCGGCATTCCGCTTTCGGAGGGAAGCTCGACGCGCTTCCCGGAGTCGGGTCGGCGTGCGCTCGAGGTGATTCGCGCGCCGCCGATGCGGCTCACCGTCGTGCCCGTTCTCGAGGCGGTCGATCCGGATTCCTCGGCTTTGGAATGGGTCGGCGGCATCGACGGAACGGGGGAGCAGACGGCGCCGTTCAGGAACAGCTTTCCCTTCGGGGAGTTTACCGCCCGTTCCCGCGAGCCCTACTACACCGGTTTGGACCTCACGAGCGACGGGGGTCAGTGGGAGCTCGTGCTTGAGATGGAGCTTCTTCGGGCGGTCGACGGAGAGACGGGCTATTACTACGGAGTCGGCGCAAGCCGCAACGGCTACGTGCGGGGCAGGGCCAGACTCGGGGGGTGGGCGAGCATCGGGAAGCCGTGGCCGATGGAGCTGGCCCACGAGGTGGGCCACAGCTTGAATCTGGTGCACGCCCCGTGCGGCGGCGTGACGGACGCGGACCCGGACTTTCCGCACGTAGACGGCGCGATCGGCGTCTGGGGCTACGACTTCGGCTCGGAAGCGCTGGTCGATCCGGTGGTATACCGGGATTTCATGGGGTACTGCTACCGGTCGGGACTGAATTGGCTGAGCGACTGGAACTACGAGAAGGTGATCGACTACCGGGAGGAGGCCGAAGGGGGAGGGCGCGCCGCATTTTCGCTGGACGAGGGATCGGCTGCGGAGAAAGAGAGGTCTCTCATCCTTCGGGGAGGCGTCCTGGACGGCGAGCTAAGGCTCCTGAGTCCGCTTGTCCTGGAGGCTGCGCCGCAGCTTCCGACCGAGGCGGGCTCCTACCGCGTCGACCTTCGGGACGCGGCCGGTCGCGCGCTGCGCTCGCTTGCGTTTGAGCCGGATGCGGGGGCCTACGGCGACAGTTACTTCTTCTTTGCGGTTCCGCTCGCGGGGGATCTGGCGGAGCGGATCGACGTCATTCAGCTGGAAGGTCCCGAGGGCCTTGTTCAAATCGGGGCGGACGATTCGCGACCCGTGACGATCGTGAGAGATCCGGCCACCGGAAGCGTGCGGGCTCTGCTGAAAGGGCCGCCGCCCGAGGTGTTTCGCGGCCGAGATGCGGGGCGCTACGAAATTCAAACGACGGCGAGCCTGCGCGAAGCGATGCTCAAGGCGGGCAATTAGGTTGCACGCTTGGAACGGCGCTGCGCCGGCGCATTGATCAAAGGGCATACGAGAGAAGGGAGCGCGTCTTGGCGGCGGCGCGACCAATGAGAGCGAGGAGGCGATGAGCGATCAACCGAAGCTCGCCTGGCGCTACCACCGGCCGGGCTGAACCAGCTGCAAGCGCACGCAAGAGTTTCTTGCAAAGCACGGCGTACGAGACGGAGAGGTGCGGCACGCCGGGAAGGCGCCCGTGGACCGAAGCGAGGCGCGGAAGATCCTCTCCGGCGTCCGTACCTTGTATGCGACTCGCGGCAAGAAGGTGGTTTCCTTCAACCTCGAGGGCGCGCCCCTTGGAGATGACGCGCTCTCGCCGATCTTTGGGCGGACCGGAAAGCTCCGGGCGCCCTCGATCCGCGCGGGAACCGTCTTCGTGGCGGGATTCAACGAAGCTCTGTACGAGAGGCTGTTCGCGTCCGACGGAGCGCAACCGGAGAAGTCTGATGAACCTTAGGAACCCGCTGACCGCTCTCTTCGCGTTCGCGGCCCTTCAGGCGCCGCTCGCCGCCCAAGAGGCGCCGCCGGCGCTTGACCACGATGACGCGCTGGCTTGGCGAAGCATCGCCCAGCCGCAGCTCTCGCCGGACGGGCGGTGGGTCGCGTACGCGCTCACGCCCTACGAGGGCGATCCAGTCCTCGTTGTGCGCAGCGTAGAGGGGAGCGAAGAGGCAAGGATCCGAGGCGCGGCGCCGGTCTTCACGAGCGGGTCGAAATTCCTCGTTTTTCGGATCCCGCCGGCGGATGCGGTCTTGGACTCGCTCAAGATGGAGGGCTCAAAGGGGAGCGATCTTCCGAAGGACACCCTCGCCTACTTCGTCTTGGACGAAATCGGCGCAGGGGGAGGAGAGGCGCGCAGGGCGGGCGAGGTAAAAAGCTGGAAGGCTGCGCCCACGGGCGCTTGGGCGGCATTTCAACCGACGGAGGAGCCGGAAGCCGAAGACGCGGAGGGCGAAGAAGGGGAGGAGGGCGCGGAGGAGGAGGCGCCTGCCGAAGGAGGGCCCGGGCGCGGGGCCGGGGCATCCAAGGAGGCGGGCTCCTCTCTGATCGCGCTGTCTCTCGAGTCGGGCGCGCGCTTTCGCTATGAATTCGCGACCGAATACGTCTTTGCCGAAGAGTCCGAAACGCTCGCCTTCGCCGCTTCGAGCACGGACGGCGCGGCGGACGGGGTCACGGTTCTCGCGCTGGACGAAGAAGGCCCTCGCTCCTTTGCGGTCGCGTCCGGGGAGGGCAGGTACGCGCAGCTCGCGCTTTCGAGGGACGGGACGCAGGTCGCGTTCCTGAGCGACCGGGCGGATCGCGGCGAAGAGGGCTCCGAGGACGGTGAATTCAGCGTCTATCATGCTTCGGCGCCGGGCTTTGAAGCCGCGGCGCGCGCCTCCTCCGCGTCCGAGGCGCTCCCGGACGGATGGACGGTCAGCGAGCACGGCGACATCGCGTTTTCCAAGGACGGACAAGAGCTGCGCTTCGGCACGGCGCCCCGGCAAGAGTCCGAGCCCGAAGACGGCGTCTTGGACGAGGACCGGGTGCGTCTGGACATCTGGAACTGGAAGGATCCGTACCTCCAGCCGATGCAGCTCAGGCAGCTGGAGCGCGAGCGCAACCGGAGCTACTTGGCGATCGTGCATCTGGAGGATGGCCGCGTGGTCCAGCTGGGGAGCGAGGATGTGCCCGGCATCCGGCCTCCGGCGGAGGGAGGCGGATGGTACCTGGGCACGAGCGATCTTCTCTATAGGCAGCTGGTTTCGTGGGACGGGAGATACTCCGACCTGTACGCGGTCGACGCGCGGACGGGCGCAAAGAGGCGGATCGCGGAGAAGACGAAGGGCTTTGCCGCGCTCTCGCCGACTGGGCGTTACGCCCATTGGTGGGACGGCGACGCGAAACGCTGGATCGTCGCCGATATGGAGAGCGGAAAGACGCGGGCCGTGGGGGAAGAAGTCGGCCAGCCGCTTTGGAACGAGTTGAGCGACGACCCGGATATTCCTCCCCCCTACGGCGCTGCGGGCTGGACCAAGGGGGAAGAGGCGCTTCTCTTCTACGACCGCTTCGATGTTTGGCGCTTCGAGCCCGAGACCGGCGAGGTCCAGTCCGTCACGGCGGGGCGGGGACGCGCGACCGGCGTGCGGTACCGGCTTGCTCGAATGGATCCCGAGGATCCCTTTGCTCCCGAGGGCGAGGCCGTCTGGGAAGCGTTCCACCTTTCCAACAAGGCGTCTGGATTTCACAAGGGACGGACGGACCGGCCCGCAGCGCCAACTCCGCTGCTGATGGAGGACAAGAGATTCCGCCTTCGCGGCAAAGCGAAGGATGCGGACCGCTGGCTCGTCACGCGCGAGGACTTCCGGGAATTTCCCGATCTCTGGGCGACGGGGCCGGACTTTGAGAATCTTCTCCGCCTTTCGGACGCGAATCCCCAGCAGGCGGAGGCGCGCTGGGGATCGGCGGAGCTCGTCAGCTGGATTTCAAACGACGGCGCGCCGCTTCAGGGAATTCTCGTGAAGCCGGACGGGTTCGACGAGAGCCGCGACTACCCGATGATGGTCTACTTCTACGAGCGCATGTCCGACGGCCTGCATCAGTACCGAAGCCCCAGACCCGGCGGCTCCTCCATCTCGGTGTCCTTCTATGCCAGCCGAGGCTACGTCGTCTTCATCCCGGACATCCCCTACGAGGTCGGATATCCCGGCGAGAGCGCGCTGGACGCGGTCGTGCCGGGCGTGCTGAGCATCTTGGCGGAAGGATATGTCGACCCGAAGAGGGTCGGCGTGCAGGGACACTCCTGGGGCGGGTACCAGATTGCGTACATGATCACGAAGACGGACCTCTTCGCAGCCGCCGAAGCCGGCGCTCCCGTCAGCAACATGACGAGCGCCTACGGCGGAATACGCTGGGCAACCGGGATGAGCCGCATGTTCCAGTACGAGCGCACGCAGAGCCGGATCGGCGCCACCCTCTGGGACGCCACCGCCGAGTACCTGCACAACTCCCCCCTCTTCTTCGCCGATAAGATCCGCACGCCGCTGCTGATGCTCCACAATGACGAGGACGGGGCGGTCCCTTGGTATCAGGGGATTGAGATGTTCGTGGCGATGCGGAGGCTGGGCAAGCCGGTCTGGATGCTCAACTACAACGGGGAGGCGCACGGACTCCGGCGCGCGGCAAACCAAAAGGACTGGGCGGTCCGCATGCAGCAGTTCTTCGACCACTACCTCAAGGACGCGCCCGCTCCGGTCTGGCTGGAGGAAGGAGTGCCCGCCCTGGAGAAGGGCAAGACCTTGGGGCTGGAGATTCGCTCCGGAGGCGTGTCGTAGCGGCGTCGGGAAGGAGGGGACGGCCCGCTTGAGCCAGCCGGTCCGCCCTTCGCGCGAAGAGGATCCATCGCGGATCCCGCCGGAGGCGGAGCGCCGCATCCTCGATCTGGAGGAGAGGGTCCGTCGCTTGGAAGCGGGGCGGAAGAAGACTGTGCGCCCGCGCCCCGGGTCTGGAAAAGGCAAGGACAAGGGAAAGGGCAAGGACCCCTCCCGCCTCCTGTGGCCAGGCGTCCGCAGGGGGCTCGGAAAGCTGCGCGGACGGGGCGCGAGGTGGGTGCCCTTGGTGGGCGCGCTCTTCCTTTTTCTCTCCGCGGGCTTCTTTGTGAAGTACGTCTTCGATCAAGGATGGATCACTCCATGGCTGCAGGTCGGGCTGGGCGCTCTGCTGGGAGCGGCGCTGCTCGCCACGGGACGCTGGATGGAGAGCCGGAGGCGCTGGGTCGGCTATGCCTGCTCCGGTTTGGCGGTCGCGATCCTCTACCTTTCGGGCTACGCGGCGCGGGAGGTGCATGCGCTCATTCCCTACGGGGCGGCCTTCGCCGCCTTGGCCTCCGTCTCGGCGCTGGCCTTCTACCTTGCGCTTAGGTACGACCGATCAGTCTTTTCGGTCCTAGCCTACGCGGGCGGCGTCAGTGCGCCCCTGCTCTTGGAGAGCGCGAGACCGTCGCCGGCGGGGCTCTACGGATACCTCATTCCGCTCCTGCTTGCCGGCGGAGCGATTCTTCTCCGGCGCAGATGGACGCTCCTCTGGCTTGCGATCCTGATCGGCAGCGTCTTTCCGCTGATCGCCGGGACTCCGCCTGCCCTCTCGCCCCAAGCCGAAGGCGCAGGCGCTCTTGCGCTCGCGTTGGGAACGGCAGCCGCGATCCTCTACTGGAGCGCGTCGTCCGCGCTCCCGCTGATTCTTCAAGGAAGACGCGGCGCGCCGGGCCCGGACTGGAGTCAGCGCCGGCTGCTCCTTGGCGGCGTGATCGCCGCTTGGGCCGCCGCGACGACCGGCTTCCTTCTCTGGGAGCTGAGCGAGAAGGGCTTTGGAGCAGTGATCTTCGGCGCGGCCCTGCTTCACGGCCTGCTTGCGGTCTCGCCTCGGCTCGCCCCCTCCGCCCGCGCCGCCGCATCGCAGATCGCGGCGTGCGCGCCGGTCCCGGCGGCTCTGCTCGCGTGGAGCGCCGGGACTGCCTTTGCCGCCCTCTGCGCCTACCTCTTCGGTCTCATCTGGCTTGCCCGCGGCGTCGCAGGCCGCTTTATGGGGCGGGCCGCGCACGTCGCGGCGCTTGTCGTCGCGGTCGTCTTCGGGGTCTTTGCGCATCAAGGTTTGGGCGCCTCGGATGCGCCGGGTCCCGAGAGCTGGACGGCCCTGGCCGGCATCTTCCTCGTCTTGGTCGGGACGCGCCTTTGGATGCGCCCCGGCGGCACCCGAGCCCTGTACGCGGTCGCCTCGGCGGCGGCGCTGGTCGTCTGGTGTCCAGCGGCGCTTGCTCCGCTCCCCTACGGCGCGGCGTTGGCCAGCGGCGCGTGGGCGGCAATCGGCGGCGCGATGATCCTCTTCCGCGCCCGGCTGACATTCTCGGGCGCGCTTCCCGGGCGACTCGGCCTTGCGCTGCTTGCAGCCGTTTCGATCAAGATGCTATTCTTTGATCTGCGCGATCTCGGATCGCTCCAGCGCATTCTGCTCTTCTTTGCGACAGGGTTGGTTTTCCTTGCTCTGGGCTACTGGCTGGAACGGACGGGGAAGCGCGCTCGCCCGCCGAACTGACACAGCCCACCGGAAACCGACCGATGCCGATTTACGAATACAGCTGCGCGGGGTGCGGAAAGGACGTGGAGATCCTTCTCTTGCGCGCAACGGACCCAGAGCAGTGTCCCTCCTGCGGCAGCGAAGACCTTCGGCGCAAGATCTCCTTGCCTAGAGTGAAGTCGTCTTCGACGCGCGACCGCGCGATGCGCGCGGCAAAGACGCGGGATCGGGGCCAAGCGCGGGACCGGATGCACGAGCGCATTCGGTATGAGGAAAGCCATGATCGACACGGCTGATTGTGGGCCTTGGAACACCGTCCTGCCAGAGGCTGCGTACGCCGCGCGACGACCAACGGCCTGACCGCCGGCGGACTCTGCGCGCTTGCCCCCGGGCCGCCTGACGCTCGGTCTCCATCCAGAGTCGGGGTCGCTGCCTCCAACTGAGCCTTTCGGCGACGCTACCTCGAGCCGGCGCGCTCCAACTCCGAAATTGTCCCCGCCTCCGGGGCCTCGTCGTAGTACCGAAAGATCTTGAAGCCGCCGCCGCGGACGGCCGCATCCTTGAAGATCTGGACCCGATAGTCGGTTCCGTCGTGAGAAAAGCCGACATAGCAGTCTCGCTCCACGGTGAAGGAGTCGAAGACGGCGGGCTCGTCCAGACAGCGGGTTTCCGAATACCGCGCGCCCTCCAATCCCGCAAAGTGAGCGATGGCGCGCCTCGCGCCGGCGCCGTTTCTGAGCTGGATATTCCGCCAAGCGATGTCGACGGGGTACGCGTATTCGCCTTGGGCTACCGGGAGCTCTGGCCAGATGACTTCGTTGTGCTCCGTCTCTGTGAGGCGGTAGCCCTCTATCGCGTCTCGGTCGCCCTCCGTCACCGCGGAAAAGGTCGCGCGACCCAGCGCGTCGAGGGACGAAGCGCTACCTGGAAACGCTGCCGGTCCAGCTTCCCCGCACGCAGCCAAGGCGACCGAACAAAGCGCGAGGAGGCAAGCCGCGGCAGAACGCCCCCGGGGTCGCAATGCCCTCTTGGCGCAAACCGCGCGAGAACCGCGTCCAGACCGGCGAAGCGGCGGCGTGTTCAGTCTCGGGCCGAAAAGTACGAGGCGAATCGCGCGGCGAAGCGCCGCGCCGCTAAAGTGAATTTAGCCGTCTCCAGCGCTGTCCGTTTGCCTCGCGGAGGCGCCGGAGCGCACTCGACGCAGGGTTAAAGCCCGGCTCCATCCGCGATGGCGCATCGAATCCGCCTCCGCCCGCGGCGCGCGAATTCGGATCGGGCCGTGAATCCTTGGCCCGAACGTTTACATTGAAAGGCGAGTAACGCAACGCTGCCCGCGGTAGCCGCGGGCCATGATCGCATTCACCAGTACCTTGCGGAAGATGCACGCTTTTTTCTTGCGGACGCACGCCGTCCGTCTTTTCTCCTTCATCGCGCTGGGCGGGGTTATTGGCGGGGGCTGCAGTGAGATCGACAGCGCGACCGTACAGACCGACGCTCAGATCGCGAGCTACGAGGCGGGGAGGAACCTTGCCGCCGGCCTGATCTTTCAGATGCCCGGTCGCGTCGACTACGAGGCGCTCGCCCGAGGCGTCCAAGACGCCATGGAGGGGCGCGGGCCCCTTCTCTCCCAGGAAGAGACGTGGGCGGCGCTGAATCGATTAGAGGCGCAGATCGAAGAGGACCGCGCCGCGCGGCGGGCGGAAGAGGACTCGATTCTGCGGGTGCGGTCCAGACAGCCGGAAGTCGTCGCTCTGCCGTCGGGATTGCTGATGCGGACGATTGAGGAGGGGAGCGGCCCAACGGCGGGCTCCGGGACGCTCTTCACCGTCGCGATGCGAGGCACCGTCGCCGACGGCACGGTGTTTGAGGACATCGGCGAATCGAATCCTCTGTCTCAGGAGCTGGAGAATTTCCCGGCGGGCGTGCGCGAAGCGCTGCTCAGGATGAACGTCGGCCAGCGGGCGCAGCTCGTTGTTCCCTCGCGGCTGGCCTTTGACGCCCGCGGCAAGCCGCCGCACGTCAGGCCCTATCAGCTCGTCTTCTACGACATCACGCTGATCGAGGCAACGGAGCCGTAGGGCTTGCGTCCATGAGGGCCGGCGGACGCGATTCGGCGGTCCCGAGGCTTCCGATCGTTGGCGTTATGGGCTCCCACCAGCGCGAACACGCCCGCCTTGCCGATCCGCTGGGGGAGGGGATCGCGCGGATGGGCGCGCACCTCCTGACGGGCGGCGGCCCCGGCGTCATGGCCCGCGTCTCAAGGGCCTTTGCGCAGGTCTCCCGTAGAAGGGGTCTCTCGATCGGCGTCGTGCCGATGGATCCGGACAAGGACGGCGCGTCGCCGCGCGGATACCCCAATGCGTGGGTGGAGGTGCCGATCCGCACGCATCTGGGCGCGAAGGGCGTTCCAGGCGAGAGTCTTCGATCGCGCAACTCCGTCAACATCCTTTCTTCGGATGTCGTGGTGGCGCTCCCCGGCGGCGTGGGCACCCGTTCAGAGGTGCGGCTCTGCCTCCGCTTCGCAAAGTCGGCGCTCCTTTTGGGCGATCACGGAGCGTGGGGCGAGGAGATGCGCGGCGTCCAAGCGTCCATGAGCGTGTCCCAGGCGCTGGAATTCGTGAGCGAAACGATCAAGCAGCTGGGCGCGTCCAAGGCTGGGGTCTTCGGGCCGGCGAACGGACAAAGATGACCCGGCCGCCCTCCCCTTTCGAGGCCCCCGGCTACCGCGTGCTACTTGTCCCCCGTAGCGGGACCGGGTGACCTTATTGGTGCGCCGCCAGTGGCTCCAGCCCAATGTGCTCTACTATGGGCGACCCGACTTGTTCTTGGTTGGGTCAATAATCTTGTAACTGCTCTTTTTTCGCGTCGTGGGCGGAAGAGGCTTTCCCTTGACGCCCGTCACTTCTCGACCCTTGCCTCCCCGGGGGCCCACTTCCTGGTACTGACCCGAAGCCGGGGCTTTGTTGCCGGGCTTCAGGCGGTTGGTCTTCTTAGGCATACCCAACTACCTCCTAAGTTGCACGGAGTATCGTCCTGTGCTTGGTCAGAGATTATCAAGCAACCTTAAGATATCGCAACAATGAAATTATGTCAATTTTAGAGTCTGGCAGCCCCGGCTATGCCCGCGCCGCGGCTTGGCGAGGCTGCGTCGGTTCCCAGCTGTCCACGGCCCTCTTGGTCGGCAGGATCAGATAGACGTTCGCGAGCGCCCGGCCCAGCACGAAGGAAACGAACGCGGCCGTGACCCCGGGCATCCAGGCGCCCCAGCTCAGGAGGGAAAAGACGGCCGCCAAGGCCCCGACCTCGATCAGAGTGGCGTACATGATCGGGCGCGTGCGATGCACAAACATCAGGAGCGCCCGCTGATAGCTGAGGCCGACCGAAAGGCCGGCCAGCGGGATCGAAGCGATGGTGGGAAGCCACGCGAAGCCGGCGAGCTCCGGCGCGAGTCCCGAAATGTTGCGGTACCAGAAGTCCATGATCGGAGTGAATGCGAAAACCGCGAGTCCCAAGGAGGAGAGCCCGGCGATGATAAGCGCGAAACGGGCAACCTGCCTCCGATTGCCCGGGTGCCGCAGGAAAAGGGCGATGGCGGCTTCTTGGTAGCTGATCGCGATTGACCGAAAAAAGAAGGCGAGGCCGTTTACGATCGGAAAGACCGCGAGCGACTCCAGCGGCATCGGCGAGCGACCCATGAAGAAGGTGAAAATCGGGTACGTCGCGAGCGCAAGAATCGACATCGCGGAGAGCGGCACGTAGAAGCGCAGGAGGGCTCGGTAGCTCTCGGCTGCGGGGGGAGGCGCGCGCTGCGGCGGAGCCGTAAGCGTCCCGCGCACCACCGAGTGCGCCATCCAGCGGGCCACGACCGCTTCGAAGACGACTCCAATCACAAGGGCAAAGGAGCCGATCACGGCGCCCGGAAGCTCGGTCGCGGCCCCCAGGATAATCGCGCCCGCCGTCACCGACGCGATGCGCGCCACCGTTCCCAGCCCCACGGCCCGCGTCTTCCCCGCGCGGATCATGACCCCGTGAATGAAGCGCCGGTAGCCGATCGCAGCCGACCAAGGAAGGTGGATCCAGAGGGCGTGGTAGGTGAGTCTTGCGACCTCCGGCGGAAGGTCCAGGACTCCGAAGGCAACGAAACGGTACACGCCGGGAATCAACACGAGAATCAGCAGGGCCGTTGAGCAGCCGCATGTCGCGAGCGCGAAGGCCCGAAGCCTGCGGTAGCTGAAGGCGTCCCGCACGAGCGTCGTCGAAGCGCTCATCAGCATGATCACCGGCGCCTCGATGAAGATGGCGATCGCAAACGCCACGCCGTGGGCGGCGAGGTTGAGCTTGGGGTCGGGGAGCCGGGCAATCACGGCGGCGACCAGAAGCGACTCCAAGGCGATCATCATCCACGTGGCCGCGAGCGGCGACCAGAAGCGAAGGATATACCCCGGGGTGGCGATCCCGGCGTTCAGATTGCGCGACGCCTTATGCTCCCCAGAATGTCCGGGACGCACGCCTTGGCGAGGCTCTGCAGCTCGCCCGCCGTGAGCGTCTGAATGGGGTGGGGCACCCAGACGACGGCGGCCTCAAAGCCCAAGGCGCGGCTCTGATGGGCCGCCGCGTCTCGAAACTCCGTTGTCGCCACGAGCGCGCCCGGAATTCCGCGCCGGTCCAGGGCTTCAATGTCATGCAGACCGCATGATGTGCACGAGCCTCAATCGGCGAGGCCTTCAACCACCACGTCGGCGCTCCGGGCGATCTCCTCCAGAATCTCTCGAGATGCTCGCCGCGCGTTGGTGGGCTTCGCGAATCTCCGCGCCGCAATCCCTCGCAAGGCGAGCTCCTCCTGCACGTAGTCCATGAACTCGTCGCTTCGGCGCTTGCCGATCTCCATCAGCCCGACGACTTTCTCGGAAAGGGAGGATGGAGGGGCGAGGCGCCTCCTGACGAGCGGCTCAAGCTCGGACGTGGGGTCGTACAGAGTCGCGCGAAGGCGATCAGTCATGGGCTGACCCTCCGGGTTGCCAGATGAGATCCACGGGCGCGGCGATCGCCGGGCCAGCCCGCCAATATCGCGGAGAACATCCCCGCCCTGCCTCCAGCCCTTGCGACCACGAGCCCTCCATTCGAGAATTTACGCGCTCCAGCGCCGCCGTTTGCGCGCAGTCGGGACTCGGAAACCAGTGCATGCGTGATCTCTTCGCGACCAAAGCCTTGGTCCCGATAGACGCGGTAGTGCTCGGGGCAGATCACCAGAAGGGCGGGAATCTCACGCTCTCGCGAGGGATGACCGACGGCGGAGAGCGCGTCGGCGAGCGACCTCGTCAGCTCTTCCGGCGTCCGGCTCCAGTAATCGTGGACGCCTTGGATCCCGTCGCCCGCGAAGAGCGTGACGGCGCTGGCTGGCGGCGGGACGCCGCGCGATGCGGCGAGCGACTCCCAATTCGGATCCGATTCGTCCTCGGCGAAGCAGAAGGCGTACTTGCCCGGTCCCCCCAGCGTGGCGCGATCGATCTCGCCCGGACGCCCGCCGCCCACATTGCGGACGACGAGGTTCAGCGCTCTTCCGATCGTCGCGTTGGCCCGGTTTCCGGGCCCAAGCGCGTTGCCGCCCGAGTTCATGTTGATCGACGTGGCGATCGGCCCGTTGACGATAATGATGGGGCTGGAAAAGCAGGTGCTGCAGGTCACGCCGTGCAGCGTGAATCGGGGATCCAGGGACGCTTCGACCGCGGCGAGCACCACCGGCAGGTACTCCGGGAGACAGCCCGCGAGCACCGCGTTGATCGCGACCTTCTCGACGGTGCAGGGGCTGAGATTCGGGGGAATCCGGCCCACGATGTCTCGCGGATCGCGGGTTGTTCCCTCCAGCATCGCCAGGATCCGCTCGGGCGTCGGAGCAACGACCGGAAGACCGTCCGTCCACCCCCGTTGGTAGCAAACCTCGACCGGATCGCTCCACTCGTCCAGCTCCACCCGACGCGCCCCGATCTCGACCTTTCCGTACAGGGCGCGGAGGCGATGCCGCGTCCCGGGCTCCACGGACCTGGATCCGCAGCCGGGCTCAAAGCTCGGAAGCTGGGATCCCAGCTCCGGCAGGTCGAGAATCTCGCGCCACGCGGCGCGCTTCCACCCTTCGGTCCGCGCGACCTCGGCATCCGCTTCCATACGAATGAGCGTCGGCGCGGCTCTGATCTTCCGCCGATAAGACCGCTCGAGAGAACGGTCGTCCACCAGCTTCGTTTCCGGGCCCAGAAAGTCCGCATCGTCCTGCGTGAACGCGACAAGTCTCCTGCCCGCGGCTTCCGCCTCCCTAATCACCGGCGCGAGCATCCGGCATGCGGGACAGTCCTTGCGCACGAAAAGGAGGTAGCGCGCCCCCATCATGGATTCGGGCGGCGAGGCGGATACGGGGCGCGGAAAGCTGCGCCCCGCCCGAATCCGCCCGCCGCAGCCTTGAAAGGTCTTACCCGATCCAGTAGCTGGCCTTGATCATAAAGACATCGTCCGGCGCCCCCCGCATCGTATCTCCCAGCAGATCGCCGAACGACATGCCGCCGATCGCGCTTCGGTGATTCCTTCCCTCCGACCAAACCATAAAGAGCGTGGATCCGGGAAGGTACTCCCACCTCAGGACGGCGGTGGATTGGAAGAGCCCCACGCTGAAGTCCGGATTGCGAAAGCTCTGCAGGACTCCGTCGCCCCTTATGTCCGCCTCCAGCCGTCCGTCTTCCGTCTCGCGCGCCGAGACGACGGCGGTCCGATCTCCGTACTCGGACGCCCTCGGGTCGGCGATACGCTTGAAGGCGTCGTAGTCTCCTCCCGAGAGAAACGGCTGGGCGTAGAGCTGGAGCGAAAGCGTCGGTGAAAAGGTCCAGTCGCCTCTGAAGGTGAGTCCGGTCGTCGTCTGCGCCATCCGCGCGAAGAGGTAGCTGTCTCTCTCCTCCCCGAATCGTCCCACCCACTGAAGGTCTTGGTGATTCCACCTCACGAAGGGGCTCGCCGCGATTCTCCCGCGCGAAGCGATTCGCAGCGTGAGGTTCAGGTTTGTTCCGTAGTTCCATGAATTGCTCGCGGCGGCGCGCTCCCAGTTGTTCGACCAGCCCACTCGGAGCGTGCGGCGAGAATCCGAAAAGAGGCCGAACCAACCGCCCCACTCCGAATCGACGCGGAGCATCGGACCTCCCCGAAGGGCGGCGTGGGAATAGCCGGCCTGCTGCCTGCGCAGGCCCATGTAGCCTCCCCAGAAGTTTTTGAGCTGAAAGCTCCCGTTGACGTTGCCGCCTCCGGCGCGGTGCTCCCATCCAAAGCTAAAGGGCGCCCAAGCGTTGAAGTTGAGGTTCCAGCGCTGCAGCCGCTCGCTGGGGCGGAAGTGGTTATACCCGACCCACATCCACGGCACGACGTAGTCGGTATCGCGCATATAGCCCAAGTCGTTCGGCGCAAAGCCCGGGGAGCGCGCCTGCAGGCCCGCTCCATACCGCCAATATCCGCCCGAGACCTTCTGGAAGGTTGCGTCGCCGGCCCATCCGCCCATCCGCGTCCGCAAGGGATCGTATGTCAGGTGGCTCGCGTCGGGGCGCTGGAAGTACCGGCCCGGAGCGCGCTGCGTTCGGGCGATCGCCTCCTCCGATCCCATGACCCAGGATCCCAGCAGCGAGCCCGAGAGCTGGAAACGATCTCCGCCGAAGCGGTGGCGTCCGTCAAAGCCGCCGGTAAAGGCTTGGGAGTGGATTTGGAGCTCGCGCGCGTTATCCGCGCCGCGGAGCGTCCATGTGGAGATTGCGCCGACTGCGCTCTTGCCGCCCCGGAAGTCCTTGGACACTCGCGCCATCCCGTAGTGCGCGCGCGGCTCGGCCAGCACGTCTGGAAGCGGTCCGGCCTCGTTTGCGCGAGACGCCGATTCCTCGCCGGTGAGCGCGTGCAGCACGCCGACGGAGAGTCCCGATTCCGTTTTTCCCGAGACCTTCGCCGCGCCCAGAATGCGGGTCTGCTCCGGTACGCTTCGATACGCGGCGGAGCCGCCCCGACCCCTGGGCGGCCGTCCGATCCGGCGGGAATAGAAGAGATTCTCGCCTCCGTCGTCATCTCCTTCGGAGAGCGCGAAGGAAAAGATGTTCGCGCCCTCGAGGAAAAAGGGACGTCGCTCCTCGAAGTAGGTCTCGTACTGAGTGAGGTTGACCTGCCCGGGATCGGCCTCAACCTGCCCGAAGTCTGGATTGATCGTGACGTTCAGGGTGAGGTCGGTCGTGATCCCGTACTTTGCGTCCGCGCCGAAGGCGCCGGAAAAGTCCCTCGGGTCATAAAAGGGATTCTGGTTGTTGCCCGGCTTGGCCGCGAGCCGCGCCATGGAGTAGGGAAGCACCTCCAGGCGCCTGGGAGGCGAGAGATCGCTTAAGCCGCGCAGCTCGCCGAAACGCGACACCAGCGCGCCGTCGCCCTTTGAGATCGGCGCCCAGAGACTCATTTCCAAATGCCGCGCGATGGTGCGCGCGAAGTTGAGCCCCCACGTCTGGCGGCTCCCGCCGGAAAAGCGGAGCTGGGAGTAGGGAATCCGAAACTCCGCCGCCCAGCCCTCGTCCGTGATTTGGGTGGCGACATCCCAGACCGCATCCCAGGAGTCGTCGGATTGGACGTCGTCGAAGTGATAGCTGTCGGCGCGCGCGCCCGCCGCGTTTACGGCGAAGCGGAAGGCCGTGCGCCGGTCGTAGTAGCTGTCGATGACGACATCCACCCAATCGGAGTGGGGACGCTCGTCTCGGCGGGCGAGCCGCCCCACGATCGAATCGGGGGAGGAGTCGAAGGCCCAGATCCCGACGTAGAGAGCTTCGTCGTCGTAGAGCACCCGGGCTTCCGTCGGCTGAGACGGGGCCTCCCCTTCGTTTGGCTCAAAGACGGTGAAGTCCCGGGCGACGGCCGCCGTTCTCCAAGCCTGTTCGTCCAGGCGACCGTCGATCACCGGGCGCCGCTCTTCTATTCTCGACGCGTCCAAGACGGACGCGCGTTCCGCAGCCGCGGGAGAGACCGCCCGCGCCGGATCCGTTTCCTGGCCCCGAGAGGCCTCGGGAGCCCCGATCGCGCCCGCCGCTAGTCCCGCAAGGGCCCAAACAACCGCGTGCCGCCGCTTCATTCCCAACTCCTGTTTCTATAGCGTCAGGGAGTCCTCGGACCCCGTTGTCTTCCTACGCCGGCTCGCCGCAGAGGGCGCCGGCGCCTTGGTAACGCAGACCAGAAGGGAATTATTGCATGAACGCTCTTGTGAGGGATTTCGCCGCGGAGACAATATCGCCGCTCTTCTTCAAGGGCCACGGGCAAGGAAACGACTACATCGTCGTGAGATACGGCCCGGGACCAAGGCTGGACGCGGCGCTCGCCAGGCGCATCTGCGACCGCAGGCGGGGCGTCGGCGCGGACGGCATCGTGGCGGCGGGGCCGGGCGAAGGAGGCGTGGACGCACAGCTGCGCATGTTCAATCCCGACGGCAGCGAGTTTGAGCGGAGCGGCAACGGGCTGCGCGTCGCCGCGCTCTATCTGTTGAGGGAAGGGATCGCGGAAGAAGGCGGGATGCGGGTCGCGGTCGGAGGCGACGAAATCCAAATGCGCGTTTTGGAAAGGGCGGGCCGCGACTGGAACATCCGCGTGGAAATGGGGCGCGCGACCTTTCCCGCGGGACCTCCATTCGTTCGGGCGGACCGCGTTCGCGTTCGGAGGAGCGGGCCCCCAATCGTGGAGCTGGGCGTAGAGGGGCTCTCGGCGGTGCCGGTCTCGGTTGGAAACCCCCATGCCGTGCTCTTTAGAGAGCGATGGACGGTTGCGGAGACGCGGCGCCTGGGTCCCCGCATCTCCTCTTGCGAGGCCTTTCCGCGCGGCGTGAACGTGCAGTTTGTGGAGCTGGCGTCGATGACGTCAGAGAGTTTTCGATTGGCGATTTGGGAGCGCGGGGCAGGAGAGACGGCCTCTTCAGGCACCTCCGCGTGCGCCGCTGCCGCCGCCGGGGTCGCATCCGGCTATCTGAAGTTCGGGCGCTGCACAGCCAATGCGCGAGGCGGTCCGCTGGAGGTCTCCGTCTCTTCGCGGTATGAGATCGCCCTTGCTGGGCCCGTGCGGGAAATCTGCGAGGGAACTCTGTGCGCCGCGCTCACGGAGGCCGGAATCTGACCGGTCGTCAAGTCGACGCGGCTTGATCGCAAGGGCAATCCCACGCGCCAAGCGGCGCCAGCGCGTTGGCGGCGGGAGGCGGGCTGCGGGTATCTTTGGAAAGCTCTCGTCTTCGTCCCGGCTCCGATTGAGGCCCGCGCGGCTGATCGGATTCGCCGGATCTTCTCACCGCAAGACCTGGAAAGATGCGCGCCTTCATCGGAATTTTCCTTCTCTTCTCCTTTTCGCTCGTTCCTCCCGCCGCTTCCGCTCAGGCCGCTCAAGACGGGCTTTACGACGAAGCCCTCTGGGGGAGCTTGTCATGGCGCAATGTGGGTCCGCCCCGCGGCGGGCGCTCCATCGCCGCCGCGGGCTCCGAAGCCCGGCCCTTCGAGTACTACATGGGCACCACTGGAGGCGGCCTCTGGCGGACGGACGACGGCGGCCTCAACTGGGAGGTCGTGACGGACGGACAGATCGAGAGCGCTTCGATCGGAGCCGTCCAGGTCTGCGAAAGCAACCCCGACATCGTGTACATGGGGACCGGAGAAACCCAGATTCGCGGGAACATTCAGCAGGGCGACGGGGCCTACAAGTCGGTGGACGGCGGGGACACCTGGACGCACATCGGCCTTCGGGAAACCCAGAATATCGCGCGCATCCGGATACACCCCGAGAACTGCGACATCGCGTGGGCGGCCGCCTTCGGCAAGCACTCCGCGGAGAACGAGGAGCGCGGGATCTACAAGACGACCGACGGCGGCGAGAGCTGGCGAAAGGTGCTGTATCGGAGCCCCCGCGCGGGCGGAGTGGACATCACCTTGGATCCCGCAAACCCGGATCTGATGTACGCCTCTACCTGGGAGGCGTGGCGGAAGTCTTGGGGGATGTCCTCGGGCGGGGAGGGAAGCGGCCTCTTCAAGTCGGAGGACGGCGGCGAGAGCTGGACTGAGATCACGGAGAATATCGGCCTCTCCGAAGGTCCGGTCGGAAAGATCGGAGTCGCCCTCTCGCCCGCGAACCCTGACCGGGTCTGGGCGCTGATTGAGCACGAGCCCGATGGAGGCGTGTGGAGGACCGACGACGGCGGCGAGACGTGGGAGCGCGTGAACGACGAGCGTAAGCTCAGGCAGCGGGCCTTCTACTACACGCGCGTCTACGCCGATCCGGAGGATCCCGAGGTGATGTACGCCCTAAACACCGGGCTGTACCGCTCCCGGGACGGAGGCAAGACCTTCCCCGGGGGGATACGGGTGCCCCATGGGGACAATCACGACCTCTGGATCTCCCCGTCGGACCCTGACCGCATGGTGAACGCCAACGACGGCGGCGCCAACGTGTCCTTTAACGGCGGCGAAAGCTGGACGGACCAAGACTACTCCACCGCCCAGTTCTACCGGGTGATTACCACCGAGCACGTGCCGTACCACATTTGCGGCGGACAGCAGGACAACTCCACGGCCTGCATCCCGGTTCGGGGCTGGAGGCACATGGCGGCCCGGGGACCCGGGAATCGGAGTTGGTATTATGCGGTCGGCGGGTGCGAGAGCGGGTACGTCGCCCCGAATCCGGTCAACTTGGATGTCTTTTACGCCGGCTGCTACGGCGGCGCGCTTTCACGCTTCGACATGAAGACCGGCCATCAGAGGGCCGTGAACGTCTGGCCCGAGAATCCCATGGGCCAGTCTTCGGAGGACTTGATTGAGCGGGTGCAGTGGACCTTTCCGATCGTCTTCTCGCATCACGACCCCAACGTGTTGTATACGGGCACCCAGAAGGTGTGGCGGACGCTGAACGAAGGCGAGAGCTGGGAGGAGCTCAGCGGAGACCTCACGCGCGCGGACCCCATGACGATGGGTCCCTCCGGCGGTCCGATCACCAAGGATCAAACGGGCGTGGAGACCTTCGCCACGGTCTTCGCAATCGCGCCGTCCTACCACGATGCGGAGACGATTTGGGCGGGATCGGACGACGGCTTGGTGCACGTAACCCGAGACGGGGGCGGAAGCTGGACGAACGTGACGCCCCCGGATGCGCCCGACTTCGTACGGATCAACACCATCGAGGCCTCCCCAAACACGCCCGGCAAAGCGTACGTCTCGGGCGTCAGATACCTCGTGGACGATGATCGCGCGCCGTACATCTGGAAGACGGACGACTACGGGGAGAGCTGGACGAAGATCGTGGACGGAATCCCGGTCGACGACTTTATTCGCGCGACCCGGGAAGATCCGGCGATGCCCGGGCTCCTCTACGCCGCGTCGGAGCGAGGCGTGTACGTCTCATTCAACGACGGCGGACTCTGGCAGTCTCTTTCCCTGAATCTGCCGGTCGTGCAGGTCTCGGACCTGGTCGTCGAGGAGAACGACTTGGTCATTGGGACCCACGGGCGCTCCTTCTGGGTGCTTGAAGGCATTGGGCCGCTGCGGCAGATGAGCGAGGAGGTGGCGACCGCGGACGCCTGGCTCTTCGATCCGGCGGATCCCACCCGGGGTCTTGGCGGCGCGACCTTCAACTATTACTTGGCCGAGGATGCGGACCGCGTTTTTCTTGAGATCTTGGATGGACAGGGCTCCCTGATTCAATCCTACGAGGGGGTGGCGACGGACGAGGAGGAGGAAGAAGAAGAGGAGTCGCCCTTTGCCGCATTCTTCGGCGGGGGATCGTCGCGCGCTCCGAATACCAAGGCGGGGGCCCACAGCTTTAGTTGGGACCTTCGGTATCCGGAGTGGACGGACTTCGACGGACGCATCATGTGGGCGGCGCGTCCGATGGGACCGACCGCGGTGCCGGGCGACTACCAGGTTCGGCTCACGGTGGACGAGAGCGAGCCGATGACGCGGGACTTCGCGATCCGCATCAACCCCAACCTCTCCGGCGTGACGGTGGCGGATCTGAGGGAGCGCTTCGATCTGGCGATTCAGGTGCGGGACGAGGTCTCCAGAGCGAACGAAGCCGTGGTGCGCTCCCGGCGGATCAAGTCCGGGATCGAAGAGCGGCTTGAGGAGACCGACAACGCCGAGATCGAATCGCAGGCGTACGTCGTGGACGAGAACCTGACGACGGTCGAGGCCGAGATCTATCAGATTCGCAACCAAAGCAATCAGGACCCCTTGAACTACCCGATCAAGGTCAACAACAAGCTGGCCGCGCTGCTCAGCCTGATCGAGAGCTCCGAGGACAGGCCGACCGAACAGGCCAAGGCGGTCTTCGACCACCTCTCCGCCGTCTTGTCCGAACACCTCTCCGAGCTGGGCATCGTAATTCAGCGGGATCTGGGCAGGCTCAATGAGCTCTTGATTCGCGACGGACTACAGCCCATTGAGGACGTGCGGCTGGTGAGTTGATGCGGCGGCCTCGCGGAGCCTCGGGACAAGGGGCGGCGCCCTTGAGGCGCAAGAGGGGCCCCCTGCTGTTTGGGCTCCTCCTGTCCCTAGGGATGCTGAGCGCGTTCGGCTGCGCCGGCGGGGCGAAGCTGGACGACCCCTTCGCCGCTGGCGGCGGCGGCGCGGGGTCGATCCGGATTCACGTCATCAACAACAACTTCAACGAGGCGACGCTGCTCGCGATAGCGCGCATGCAGCGCAGGATTGGGCGGGTGCCGGGTCATGGCCAGGAAGTCTTCTCGATGGATTGGCCGACCGTGGGCGATCTCAGGGTCCGGATCGACATGCTCGCAGGGAGGGAGTTCACGACGAATCGCATTTCGGTGAGCCCCGGCGAGGAGGTCTTTCTGACCATTGAGAATCCAGTGACGCGCTCCTTCCTCAGGCGTTGAGCGGGGACTCCGCCTGCTTCTATTTGCTGGATCCGCGGCACAGGCGCAGGGATGTCGAGGGGCGCAGGACTAAGACTAAGGAGGCGCGGGCCGCGTCTTGGGCGCGTTGCGCCGCGGGGCGTCGGGCTGACAGGTGCGCTTCGGGACGATTTGGTCTTTCCCCGCAGATCCCGCCGCCGCGGGCGAACGGCAAACGCTCTAATGGCCCCGGCGCGGGTTAGTCTATAGCTTACAAGCGACGACGGCCTCTGCGCCGCGCTGCTGGACCCCTGAAGGGTAGACCGAGGAAGTCTCGGATGTGTCTGCGGCGCAGCGCGCAGACTGCCGCTCATCAAACCACGAAAGCCCAATCCGAACTCTAGATGACTGATCTCTTGCCGGAAAATTGGCTGGAGCTGTTTGTCCGCCTTGCGATCCTGCTGGTGGCGGCATGGATCTCCAGCTGGGTGGCGTCCAGCGTGCTCCACCGACTGATCGGCGGTCTCGCGGACCGCACCAAGTCGACCTGGGACGACCGCCTCGTTGTGCGGAAGGTCTTTCAGCGCCTAGGGAGCATTGCGCCCGCGCTCGTCGTCTTCCTTGGAATCGGCCCAGCGCTGGAGGTGACGCCGGCGATCGCCGCGGAGGCGCCTTCCGGAGATCTCCTCGTGCTGGCTTGGACGCTGGCCAGAAGAGTCGCCGGAGCCTTTATCGCCGTTGCTGCGGCGAGGGCCTTTGCGGGGTGCTTGGAGGCGACCAACGACATCTACAACGATTCGTACGCCGAAGCAAAATCCAGGCCGATCAAGGGCTACCTGCAGGTCGTGACTCTGGTGGCCTACCTTGCCGCAGCCGTCGTGGTCGTCGCGGTCTTGGCGGGCCGCTCTCCGGTCGTCTTCCTGTCCGGGTTGGGCGCGCTCGCCGCAGTCTTGATGCTCGTCTTCAGGGATACGATTCTCTCCCTGGTCGCGAGCGTGCAGATCGCCTCCAACGACATGATCCGAATTGGAGACTGGGTCTCGGTGCCGCAGGCGAACTGCGACGGCGAAGTCGTTGACGTTGCGCTCCATACCGTCAAGGTGCAGAACTGGGATAAAACGATCTCGACGATCCCGACGCACAAGTTCATCAGCGAATCGTTTAAGAACTGGCGGGGAATGTCGGAGTCGGGAGGCCGTCGGATTAAGCGGGCGCTGCGGATTGACATGGGTTCCGTGCGCTTTCTTTCCCCCGAGGAAATCGAAGCGTACGGAAAGCGGGAACTCCTTCAGGAGTACATGCGGGACCGGAGCGCAGCCATCGGGATATACAACGCGCAGAAAAAAGCGGGCGATCCGGAGGTCGTGCCCGAGATTCGTCGCCTCACCAACCTGGGCACCTTCCGGGCCTACGTGCAGAGGTACTTGGAAGCACATCCTCAGGCGCACTCCGCCATGACGCTGCTGGTGCGTCAGCTCGCTCCTGGTCCCCAGGGCGTGCCGATTGAGATCTACTGCTTTTCCAACGACACTGCGTGGGCCAACTTCGAGTCCTTCCAAGGAGACATTTTCGACCACCTGATCGCGATCCTCCCAGAATTCGGCCTCAAGCCGTTCCAGTCGCCATCCGGCGCGGACTTTAGGCGAGCGCTGGTTTCCAAAGAGTAGAATCACGCGGCGCAGGGCGCCGCTCTTCACGCTAAAAAATTCCAAACTCAATCACCGGGAATCCCCACAGTTCAAGTGCCCGAACCTCTCTTCAGAACCGTACAGTACCCACTATCTTACCTGCTGAGGGACATTGAGCAAGACGAAGTCGTGCTGCCTGCAATCCAGCGTCCCTTCGTATGGAAGCCTGCTCGCGTGCGAGATTTGCTGGAATCGATGTACCGGGGATACCCAGTGGGACATCTGCTCTTTTGGGCTACCGGGTCCACCAAGCCACGGGCCAAGATCGTGGACGGACAACAACGCCTTCTTGGCCTCTATAGCGTCTTAAAGGGAAAAGAGGTGGTCCGTAAAGACTTCTCAAAACAACGGATCAGAATCGCCTTTCGTCCGGTAGACGGCAGCTTTGAGGTGACGAACGCGGCAGTAGAGAAGGACCCGGAGTATATTCCCGACATCTTTCAGCTGTGGGTATGGAATCCACGCAAAGCTGAAAGGCTCTTCATCGACCGCCTTGAGAGCAGCAGAGGCGAATTGAGCAACAGCGACAAGGACGATCTCGGATGGGCGATTTCCGAGCTGTTCAATCTGCGCGACCGAAAATTCGAGGTCGTGGAACTGCGATCAAATGTAGATCGGAAGGATGTTGCGGAGATCTTCGTTCGCATCAACAGCGGCGGCATTCAGCTTAACCAAGCCGATTTCGTCTTGACGCTGATGTCGGTTTACTGGAAGGACGGACGGGAGCGACTCGTGGACTTCGCTCGAGATGCCGCCCTTACCCCAAAAGGGGTGTCGTCTTCCGCAAATCACTTCATCGAACCATCAGCGGACCAGCTACTGCGTGTTGTGGCGGGCTTGGCTCTTAAGCGAGCGCGACTACGGGCAGTCTATCAGGCGTTGCGCGGAGTGGATCCGAAGACACGAAAGTCGTCGCCCGAGCTAATCAAAAAGCGGTTTGGCCAAATGCAGAAAGCCCAAGACGAGGTGCTCTGTCTAACAAACTGGCACGAGTTTCTCCGCGCGGTTGAGCTTGCTGGCTATCGAAGCGGCAAGATGATTAGCTCAGACGGTAGTCTACTATTCTCATATCTGATGTACTTGATAGGGCACCAGAGATACAAGCTAAATCGAGAGTCGCTGCGCGAAGTAATTGCTCGCTGGTTTTTCATGACGTCACTTGTCGGACGCTACACTGGCAGTATCGAGACTCGAGTTGAGCGAGATCTGCGTCGCGTGGCCGACGCAAAATCGGCCAACGACTTTGTAAAGATCCTTGATGACACTGCTGCTAGATCACTTCCGGGAGACTATTGGAAAGTACAGCTTCCCGACGCACTCGAGTCGTCGAGTCCCTTTTCACCAACGTTATTCGCATACCACGCAAGCCTAGTGTTGTTGGATGCTCGGCCTCTATTTTCTAGCTCCGGTAAATTGCTCAGTGAGCTGTTGCGTCCTTCCTTCACCGGACCTCGTTCCATTGAACGACACCATCTTTTTCCAAGAGCATATCTTAAGCACATTGGCGTTACCCGTACCACCGACATAAATCAAATCGCCAATTTTGCTTTTTTGGATTGGACGGATAACGAGAAAATTAAAGACAATCCACCACATAAGTACTTCCCTTCTCTTTTTGCCAGACTCTCGCCTCGGGAACAAGCGCAACATCGGTTCTGGCACGCCTTGCCTGAGGGCTGGGAGAACATGAGTTACTTCGAGTTTCTTCAAAAGCGCCGGACTCTCATTGCCGACGTAGTGCGCATCGCATATGACAGGCTGCGGACCAGACGGCTGCCAGAGTTCAACGGGTCTGGTGCTCGTTCTGGATCCTCTTCAATGCAAGCGGACAGGTCCATTCCTAGTTTTTTGCCTAAGGCACTGTAGGTACAATGGAGAGGCTTGTTGGCGCGTGGCTTTCTGTGATAACCATTGAAATCGCAGAGATCAGGTACAGGTGTTTGGTTGAGCTATTTTGGAAAAATCGAAGTCCGCGGCAGGAAAAAGACGAACGAGAAATTTCAGAGCAATTACATCAGCGTCACTTGCTCGTCTCACCACGGTGCATTGCTATTTCATTTTTTTCTTTCACACATAGAGGTACGCAATGAGCAAGAACGCCACTAACGCCCTTTCTTACCTCCTTGCGGACATCGCCAAGGGCGATATCGCGCTGCCTGAAATTCAGCGCCCTTTCGTCTGGAAGCCCAGGCGCGTGCGCGATCTCTTTGACTCGATGTACCGAGGTTTTCCTGTCGGCAACCTGCTTTTCTGGCGAACAGGTGCGGAATCCGGCGCTCGAAAGATCGGGCTGGACGCGCAAGAGACAGCGCCGCGCCTCATGATCGTGGATGGCCAGCAGCGTCTGACCAGCCTCTATAGCGTGCTGGAAGGAAAAGAGGTGCTTGATAAGGACTACAAGACGTTCAGAATACGCATCGCGTTTCGACCGCGCGACATGACCTTTGCGGTAACTGACGCGGCAGTGGAGCGAGACCCGGAGTTCATTCCCGACATTTCGGTGCTTTGGCACGGAAACGTCATTGCGACCGTGCGGGGCTTTATTGGAAAGCTCGAGGCAAGCAAGGGCGAACTGGACGACGACAGCAAAGACGCGATGGAAAGCGCGATATTCCAACTCTATAATCTTCGCGACTACAACTTCACCGTGGTGGAGTTGCGATCCGACATTGACCCGCAAGAGGTAGCGGAGATCTTTGTTCGCATCAATAGCGGAGGCGTGCAGCTCAATCAATCGAACTTCATTTTGACGTTAATGTCGGTGTGGTGGGAAAAGGGCCGCCAGCAGCTGGAGAAGTTTGCTCGCGATTCCAGAAATCCGCCCAAGGGACTTCCTTCGCCCGCCAACGACTTTATTGATCCCACTGCTGATCAGTTGCTGCGGGTCGTAGCCGGCCTTGCGCTCAGGCGCGCTCGGCTTCGGTCGGTCTATCAGGTGCTGCGCGGCATCGACTCGAAGACCCGAAAGCCGTCGCCGGAAATCCGGAAGAAGCAGTTTGCGGTCATGCAGAGCGCGCAAGTAGAGACGCTAAATCTAAACAACTGGCACGAGTTCTTTGCGGCCGTGAGGCACGCCGGTTATCGCAGTAGGAAGATGATAAGTTCGAACAATAGCCTTCTGTTTTCCTATCTGATGTACTTGATTGGAAGGCAGGACTACGAACTGGATCGAACGGCCCTTCGCGAGGTGATCGCGCGCTGGTTCTTTATGGCGGCGCTTTCCGGACGGTACACTGGAAGCGGCGAGACGCGAGTCGAGTCTGATATCCGTCGAATTGCCAAAGCGAAATCGGGCGAGGTGTTTATCGAAAATCTGGACGGTCTTGCCGATACGACGCTGACGGGAGACTACTGGAAGGTTCAGCTGCCGAGTCTGCTGGCGACGTCCAGCAGTTCGTCGCCTTCGCTCTTTGCCTACCACGCGAGCCTCGTACTGCTGGACGCGCGACCTCTTTTTTCTCCTTCTACCTCGCCGCTGCTCAGCACGTGGTTTGCTTGGTCGAATTCCAGGCGTTCGCCTCGGTCTCCCATTGAACGTCATTATCTGTTTCCGAAGACCTACCTTGACCAAGTTGGGTTTCTCAGCCCCGTGGATCGAAACCAGATCGGGAACTACGCGTTCATGGAATGGTCGGTCAATCGCAAAATCGCGGACCGGGCCCCGCGAGAGTACTGCGCGGAACTTCTGGAGCAGCTGCCGGACAGGGAGCAGAAACAGCACCGATTTTGGCACGCGCTGCCGGACGACTGGGAGAAGATGGAGTATCCAGAGTTCCTTCAGGAGCGGCGGGTGCTCATCGCGAAGGTCGTTCGGGCTGCGTTCGGCAGGCTTCGCACCGGCAGAATTCCGAAGCTCCTTCGGGCTGATCCCGCCACGCCGACGGTGGCCACGATTTTGGGAGAGGGAGAGACCGGCCAGGTCGAGTTCAAGGCGTCGGCGTATCACAGCTACAAGAAGAACGTTCCGCCCAAGGTGATTATGAAGTCCGTCCTCAAGACCGTCGCGGGCTTCATGAACGCGGAAGGCGGCACGCTCCTCTTGGGCGTGGCCGACGACGGCGAAGTTCTTGGGATTCAGCCGGATTTGAAGAAAAAGAACATGGACGCGGATCGCTACGTGAACTCTCTGACGACGGAGATCGAACGCGCGTTAGGGCCGTTTGCGTCCACGAACACTCGGATCGAGCTGAAGCACGTCAAAGGGAAGCAGATCGCCTATGTGAGCGTACCTGCTTCGACGGAACCCGTGTACGCGAAGGTCTTCGGCGAACCGCATCCGGTGTTCTTCGTTCGCATGAACAACTCGACTCGGATACTCTACGGGGCCGATCTCGTCCACTACCACAAGAAGCGCTGGCCATGAGCCGAGGCGCGCAGGCAATCTGGATTTTCCGGGGAGGCGCCCGTGCTTTCTTTGGGGCGTGCGGGGACGGCAGCAGGAGGCGCGGTGAAGCTTGATGCGGCGCACCTGCGGCGCTGCATTGCCTCGCTGGAGAGGGCGGTCGAGGAGATCGGTCGGCATCCAGAGGGGTCGGGCCCCATGTACGACATTCTACGTGCCGCGTGCGTGAAGGAGTTCGAGGTCGCGCTCGAGCTGTCCGGCAGGCTGCTGCGCAAGCGACTGGCGGATTGGTTCGGGAGTCACCGGGCAGCGGATCGCTTGGTGTTCAAGGCCGTCTTCCGCCACGCCGCGCGCTTCGACCTCTTGTCGCTGGAGGCGGTAGAGCGGTGGATCGAGTACCGGGACAACCGCAACTCCACGGCTCACGACTACGGGCAGTCTTTTGCCGAGGCGACGCTCCGTCTGCTTCCAGCCTTCGTTCATGACGCTAAGGCGCTCGCGGACATCATTGAGCGCGGAGGGGATGACTGACCAGCTGCGCCTCGAACCCAGACATCGGCGCCTTCTCGAAGAGTTGCTGCGCGAGCATCTGCCGCAAGTCGAGGTTTGGGCCTACGGGAGTCGGGTGAACGGCAGAAGCCACGCGGGGAGCGATTTGGACCTCGCGCTGCGCGGGCCGAGACTCGAGAAGATCCCCTTCAAGCGGCTGCTGGGCTTCGAAGAGGCGCTACGGGAATCGGCGATCCCCATACTTGTCGAGGCGCGGGACTGGGCGAGGATACCAGAGCGGTTTCGAGGGGAGATTGAGCGGAAGCATGTGGTGGTCTTCGAGGCCTCGAAGACTGACGCGGACTGATCGTCCTGGCTCGTGGACTTAGCCCCGCGGGGCATGATGTAAGGACGAACGTCGTCCGTCCAGGGATGTCGCACAGCTGCCCGATCAAGCCGAGGACGGAGAGGCGTGGAAGACGAAGGTCGGATAGTTGACGGAGAGCAGCCAGGCGCTGCGAGAGCTACGCTCCGTACGGCACCCAGATGTTCTTGACCTGCACCGCCGCCCGCAACATCGCGTCCATTTGCGGGCCGCTGAGGTCAAGGAAGTCGATCAGGCGATCCCGATCCGTCCACACCCGCTTCAGATTTCCAGCGCTGAGACGCTCGGAATCTCCCGAGAGCTCATCCCCAACAAAGTCCCACAGTTGATCCACGTCGTCGTGGGCCGCCAGCGTCGGCACCACCTCGGCGTGAACCCCGGACAGCACGTTGACGACGCCTGCGGGAACGTCCGAGCTGAGCAGCGTGTGTACGAGGTCTAGTCCCGGAATCGGATTCTCTTCCGACAGGACGACGACCACCGCGTTTCCCATCGACAGCGCCGCCGCGATCGGTCCCACCGCGCCGGCCAGGTGAGGTCTGGAGGGAGCCCTCGCCGCAATTGTTCCGATCGGTTCATTCATCGCCAGCACGACGTTTCGTTCGGGCGTGTCGTGCACGACGCCCGCGTTCTTGTCCGCCCAAGCCGCAAAGGCGAACGCGAGATTGATCGCCGCCTCGACCTCTCTCCCAGCCTGAGCCTTGGAGCATGTCGACGCGACTCTGATGGCGTCTTCGAAGTCCGCAAATCGCGCCCGTATGTTCTCGCCCAAGTAGTAGAGGATCTGAGCCCGCAAGTGCCCGCTCGTTCTACCCCAAGGTCCTCGAGCCTTGCGCGCAGCCTCCACGGCGTTGCGCGCGTCTTTCCGGTTGGCTCGGGGTACTTCTTCGGGCGCGCTGCCAGGCGCCGTCGAGATGAGCAGCGACGCGCCGCCGTCAGGTCTCGCCTGAACTCCTCCGATCAGCAGCTTTCGGGTGCGATCAAGAAAGGCGGGCGGGGCAGAGGAGATGTCCGCGCCCTTGTCTTCGCCTGCGACATCTTCGGGGCCGGTCGCGGGAGCGGGAATGGGCTTCAAATACTCCCACATGCCCTCCAAACCGCCCTCGCGCCCAAAGCCGGACTCTCGGTAGCCTCCAAAGCCGCTCCCGGCGTCGAAGCGATTGGTGCAGTTCACCCAAACGGTTCCGGCCTTCAGTCGGGGCGCGATGTCCAAGGCCACGTTGACGTTCTCCGTCCAGACGGAGGCCGCAAGCCCGTAGCGCGTGTGATTGGCCAGCTGCACCGCCTCGTCCGGAGTCCGGAAGGTATGCGACACCAGTACGGGTCCGAACACTTCCTCGGTCGCGACCCGACTGGTCAGGGGCGCTCCCAAGCAGAGCGTGGGAGGCACGAAGGACCCGTTCTCGGGAATCGGACGCTCCGGCTGCCAGACTTCCGCGCCGTCCGCCTGAGCGATCCTCAGATACTCGGAGACGCGCCGCAGCTGCGAGGCGTCGGCGAGCGATCCCATATCGATGGACTTGTCCAACGGATTCCCCAATCGGATGTTTTCCATCCGGCGTTTGAGCCGTCCAATGAAGTCCTCCTCTACGCTCTCGTGCACCAGGAGACGGGATCCCGCGCAGCACACTTCGCCCTGATTCAGCCACACGCCGTCGACGACGCCTTCGACCGCGCCGTCCATGTCCGCGTCCTCAAAGACCAAGAAGGGCGACTTTCCGCCCAGCTCCAGAGAGAGGAGCTTTCCAGACCCGGCAGTTGCCACGCGGATCTCGCGCCCCACTTCGGTGGAGCCGGTGAAGGCGATCTTATCCACGCCAGGGTGGCGCACCAAGGCGGCACCGGCAGCGCCGTCTCCCGTGAGCACGTTGAGCACTCCGGGAGGAAGACCCGCTCGATCGCACAGCTCGGCAAAGAGCAGGGCGGTAAGCGGCGTGTACTCGGCCGGCTTCAAGACGACCGTGTTCCCGGCAGCCAGCGCGGGGGCAACCTTCCAAGCGAGCATCAGCAACGGGAAATTCCAAGGAATAATTTGGCCGACGACACCCACGGGTCGGGCGTCTCGAAAGACGTGCTCCGAGAGCTGAGCCCAACCCGCATGGTGGTAGAAGTGGCGACAGGCGAGCGGGATGTCCAAGTCGCGCGACTCCCTGATGGACTTGCCGTTGTCCAAGCTCTCGAGCACCGAAAAGAGCCGGGCGTGGCGTTGAAGCGCCCGCGCAATTCCGTAGAGGATGCGCGCGCGCGCGCTACCCTGCGCGCGGCCCCATCCCTCCTTCGCCTTCGCGGCTGATCGCACGGCCCGCGCCACATCGTCCTTTCCAGCGAGACCGACCGTCGCGAGCAGACGCCCGTCCGCGGGCGATCGTGTCTCGAACTGCCCCTCGGCTTCCACCCAGAGGCCGTCGATGTACAGACCGAAGGAGCGGCCGCCCCCCTTGAGCCAATCCATCGCGCGCTCATCGCTCTCGGGCGCGGGACCGTAAGTCGGGTTCTCCAAGATGCTTGACACGGAATCAGTCATGAGTTGTCCGATTAGGCGAGCGGATGCCTACGCAGAGCGGAGTACCTTCCGGTCACGAAGTGCTCAATTTGTCGCTCAATGTCGCCTAGGAGGGAGCTGGCTCCAAAGCGGAGCAGCCTAGGGTCAAGCCACTCTGGTCCCAGCTCTTCGCGTACGAGGATGAGCCAAGACAGAAGGTCTCGACTCGAAGAGAGTCCTCCAGCGGGTTTCAACCCCACCAGATGTCCAGTCCTTCGCCTGAACGCGCGAATCGCGCGCGCCATCGCAAGTCCAGCGGGCAGCGTCGCGTTGATCCTCTCCTTTCCAGTGGATGTCTTGACGAAATCGGCGCCGGCCATCATCGCGACCGCCGACGCTTGGGCGACGCGGGAGAGCGTGCCCAATTCGCCGACCCCCAAAATGACTTTAATTCGCGCCGCGCCGGCTGCGGTTCGAAAGGCGCGCACCTCGTCGTACAGCTCTTCCCATCGGCCTTGGAGCGCCAGCCCTCGCGTAATCACTACATCAATTTCATCCGCGCCCGCTTCGGCGGAGCGGCGGATCTCCTCCAAGCGCGTGGGCAAAGGGGAAAGCCCTGCCGGAAACCCCGTCGATACCGCCGCAACGGGTATTCCCGAACCTTCAAGAGCCTTGACGGCAGCCGGAACCATCCGGTGATACACGCACACGGCGCCCGCCCGCACGGTCTCTGGGTCGACGCCCATTCCATGCAAGAGGTCTGACCGTATCGGCTTGCGCGCCTTGGCGCAAAGTCGTCGCACGCGCGCCGGAGTATCGTCGCCCGCCAGAGTGGTGAGGTCCAGCGTCTTGACGCCCAGGAGGAGCCATGCCGCCTGCCAGCGACGCTTCAGCGAGCGCCTTCCAAGCAGCGTTTTCGCGCGATGCTCCGCCGCGCTTCGATTAACCCGGACCCGAGTGGCGGCCTTGAGCGAAAGAGGCGTTCCCGGATTCCGCGACAAGTCCGTCAAGAGAGCTTTTTGGATTCCGCTGGAGTGAGCAGTACTTTACCAAGTTGGGTCCTATTCTCCAATGTAACCTACCCTCCGCAAGCTGCTCTTGGAGCTGAGCTCCAATCAATCACGGACGCTCTCGCGCTCTCTGTGTCGGTAAGTCCACAAGGGTCGACGCTCGAGTCGAGTTCAGACCGATTCAACTCATGACGATTTAGTGCAAGTCAAGCCTGCCGGACACGCAGGGATGTTACGGGGGAGCCGATTATGATATTATTGTCCAGAGTGCGCCAACAGCGACGAGTACTCTAGATTCGGAAGTACTCCGTCGCGCAAAACTGGATCTGGGACTGCCTGCTGTGCACGTCTGAGGCGGTGTACTTGCGGCTGGCGTGCAAGCCTTCGTGAATGATTGTTCGCGTTACGTCGTCGCTGTTGCGGTCAATCTCTATTGACTTCGTGATGGGATTATAAATGCCATTCGCGCGGTGTGTGCGGCGGAGATTATCATTCCAGCTAACGCTATTCACCTTCCCATAGCCTGCGCCTGCGGCCAGCAAGAGTTCGTGGCAGACACCGTCCCCGGTCAAAAGAGCAAGGCTCGCAGCGCTCTCCAGTCTTTCTATCCAATCGTCAATGTCCTCCAGCGTCCAATTCTGTCCAGAAATGCTGGAAGGACCAAGAAGGGCGAGTGCGATGGCAAAAATCAAGATTCTCGAGTTTCTCAAGGTCATGTCTCTCAACGGAGCGCCTCCGCTCGCTTCAAGAGACGCTGCCTTTGAGCCTCCTGCGTCTCGTCCGCAAAGCCTCCACTCCATAAATTCTCGACCAGCCAGCCGTCTTCGCTTTTTGTCAAACGTGCTCCGATCAAGTGGCAGCAGTATTCAAGATGCAGATCAACGACATACGCGGCTAGAGAGTACATCCCGCTTTCTTGCGGGATCGCGCGAAGGCCCATAAACCGAAGCGTCCACGCGTCCGTCTCGGCAAACGGAAGTTGTTTAGCGACATACCGCAGTCCGTCTTCAAGCTGCGGATTGCCAATTCCATCGATAAAGTGCTCGTCGACCCTATAGGCGCGCGCTTCACCTTCCCAATGTTCGTCGGCATAGAGTTGCACGAGACCCGAGACGACCTCTTCGGCGACAGTAATCGCACGGGCGTCTTGGTCGATCGGACGGCCGGGAAGATCGGAGCTGCATGCACAGATCACTATCGCGAGGAGGCAGGGAAAAACAAACTGCGTCGTTTGCACGCATCGACTCGTGGAAAGAGCCATCTTGCGGTCCCTCCGGAAACACCCGACGATAATGTCCATCCAATACCTCCCAATTCGAAGTTCAGCAGTTTTTCGGTACCATACGAATGTGGAGCACTTCTTCGGAGACCGCAAGGGGCAGCCTCGTCCAACGGGAAATGAGCCCGAACGCGGAGTCGGTTTCCAGCGGGGAATGAGCCCGACGCCGGCGCGCGGCGACCATGGAGGATGGTCCTGTCGCTCCACATTAAACGAATCGGCGCTCTGGAGCAGGTCCGGGAGTTGCTTAAGGGCACGGCTGCGACGGACGCCGCGCCCTCGAAGGACCGCGCCGGAGCCTTGATCGCTTCATCGCCCAAATTCTGGCGCTTCGCCGGTTCATGTGGGTAGGTCGAATTTCAGGTGGGCGCACTTGAGGTACGCCATGTGGAGGATGCCCTGCGTGGTGCGGTATCCCCGGGCGTTGACCTTGGCGGCCTGAATCAGGGAGTTGAAGCCTTCGACTAGACCGTTCGACAGTCGGGTCGTGGACCATCTCAGCATTCCCCGCCAGTGGTCGAGCACGGTTCTCGCGAAGCGCTCGAGCGGCTCGAGTCCGCAGAGCAGGGCTTTGTCGCACCAGCGTTCCAGGTACGCCTCGGCTGCGGTGGGCGGGAGTCTCCAGAACTCTCGGAAGGCGAGCTTGAACTTGTAGGCCCTTGCGGTTTCGAGCGTGCTTTTGGCGGTGTCTTCGAGCAGCTTTTCGAGCTTCGCCTTTTCGGCCTCGCTGAGGCTGCCTCGGCTCTTGAGCCAGAGCCACCGCGTGTTCTTGAGGTCGGGCCGTCGCTTCTGCTCGGCCCGCCGCACCTGCTCGACGGCTTGGTTCATCAGCTTCGCGACGTGAAAGCGGTCGAAGGTGATCCCCGCCCGAGGAAACTCCTCTCCCGCTCTCTTCATGTAGGCGGGCGACATGTCCATGCAGATCTCCCGGATCTGGTCGGCGGATCCTCCCTGCGCCTCGAGACGCTCCCTGAACTCTCGAAAGACGTCATGCGTTCGATTCTTGGTCGCGAAGATCAGCTTCTTGGTGTCCAAGTCGACGAAGAGCGTGATGTAGTCGTGGCCGCGCCGGGCGGCCTTTTCATCCACCCCGACGGACCGGACCTTCGAGAGGTCGACGTTCGCGAGCGCCTTTTCCACGTAGTGCTTTACGATGCGGTGGAGGCGAGCGTCGTTGACTCCCAGGCGCCGCGCCGTTTGCGCCGTAGGCGTTCCGGGGGCGCTGCCGAGCGCATCGGCCTCGAAGAGCCGCGTGAAGCGGCTTATGGGGCGCGCCCAAGGCAGCTCGGCCGTGCGCGCGGCGCGACAGGATTCGCAGCGGACTCTCGGAGCGCGCGCGTGAATGTAGGTCCGGTACCTCGAGAGATTCCGGCACTGCCACTTCCTGGCCCTCGTGTCGTGGGCCTTGCAATCTCCGAGGCCGCAGTTTCCGCAGAAAAAGACGGAGCCCCTGGGAAACGCGAGGTGCACGTGGACCACCTGCTCCTCGTCGTCGAAATCCGCGCGCTCGACGTACCATGGCGGCTTGATTCCCAAAACCTTTTCAGCCATCTCCTGGGAGGTGCGAAACGTACCGATGGCCATCGCGTCGTCCTTCCGCCCGCTTCTCCGTCGGGTTCGGTGCGCCTCGGCGCGAAGCCGGAGGATGTCGGGCGGGAGGCGCTTCGCGCGGCGCGTTCAGCCGTACGCTACCCGGAGCGCGGGGACTCGGCAAGCCCGGCGGCGAGGGGCGCGCACGGGACGCAGGAAACGGCGCGCGCTTCGTTCGCTACGCTCTCTTCGCGCGCCCCGTTTCCTCGATTGACCGTCCGCCGAATTCGCGACTACCCACGATAACCGTCAAGGGGCCGAAAGTACTCGTTCGCGCAAGACTGAATTTGAGGTTGCATGCCGTGTACCTCTGAAACTGAGTATTTGCGACTCGCGTGAAGACCCTCGTGAATGACAGTTCGATTGACGTTGTCGCTATTCTGGTCAATTTCGATCCGATTTGAGCCAGGATAATAAACTCCATTCCATCTTCTACTTCGGAATTAATTCATTATTCAAACTAACTCCATTGACTCTTCTATATCCTGCGCCTGCAGCCAGCAGGATTTCGCGGCAAGTATTATCGCCGGTTGAAGAAGCGAGACTCGCCGCAGCTTCTAATTCACTTATCCAATTATCAATGTCATCCAGCGTCCAATTCTGTCCAGAGGCACTTGAAGGATTGAGAAGCTCAAATAAGACAACAATAATAGGAACTTTCGAGATGATGCCGCTCAACGCAACACCTCCGACCGTCTCAAAAGCCGTTCTTTCCGAGAGATCTCCGTTTCATCCACAGAACCGCCACTCAAAAAATCCACCACGTGCCATCCTTTTGTGTTTCTAGTTAGCTTCACATCGATCAAATGACAACAGAACTCAACATAAGGATCGACAACAGCCGCAGACAAATAGTATACTTCGGTATCGTGGGGGCTCTGTTGCAACCGCATAAACGAAAGCACCCATGCGTCGTCGTCTTTAGGAGAAAGGCCTCTCGCAACGTCCCGCAATCCACTCTCGAGCTGCTGATCGCCGATTTCGCCCAAAAACCGTTCATCGACAGCGTAGGCGCGCACCTCCCCTTGCCACTCCTCGTCGGCGTAGACCTGCGCGAGGCCGGAAAGTATCTCCTTTGCGACCGTAATGGACCGCACATCCTGACTGGTCGGGTGATCGGAAATGCCAGGGCTGCACGCACCGGCCGCTATAGCGAAAAAGAAAGACCATAAGGTCGGCCTCTTTAGTCTGACGCACAGTCTCGCGGAAAAGGTCGGTACGCGAATCTCCTGAGAAAGAGAACCATGGAGTATCATTGCAATTCCTCCGATCCAAAGACTCGGCCAGCATCTCGTTTAACCGTCCCGTTAAAGTGGGATGCTCTTTCAAAGGATCGCAACCCCAGTCCTGTCCGACGGGAAGCGAGTTCGAGCGCGGAGTCGGTTTCCAGCGGGGAATGAGCCCGACGCCGGGGCGCGGCGACCATGGAGGATGGTCCTGTCGCTCCACATTAAACGATTCGGCACTCTGGAGCAGGTCCGGGAGTTGCTTAAGGGCACTGCTGCGACGGACGCCGCGCCCTCGAAGGACCGCGCCGGAGCCTTGATCGCTTCATCGCCCAAATTCTGGTCCGCTTCGGGCGCCACCACCGCATGCCGATGCCCGACAAGAGCCTCCTGAAGCGCTTCTTCGAGAAGGCAGCCGGCCTCTCCTGGGCTCAAGTCACTCGCCTCGCAGCGCAGCGCCGCAGAACCGGACGCATCCGCGACCGGCGCCGCAAGCCGCCCGCCAACGCCTTGGACCGACGCCTCGCCGGCTTCGACGCCGCTCCGCCCGCCGAGGTCGACGAGCGCCGCCTTGGCTGGAGTATCTTTCTAGATCATCGGTCAGATTCTCGAGGGGGCGGATCGGGACTGGTGTTCCGTCTGGTCTTCAAAACCAGCGCGCCCGGCTAAAACCCAGGTGGGTGGGTTCGATTCCCACACGCCCCCGCCACTTTTTCTGCAAGGAGCCGCAGCTGAGCGACGCGGGGACGAAGGCCGAAGAAGCGTCAAGGGAGCCCGTGCTGCTCATCGCAAATCCGGCGGCCGGCGGCGGCGCCGGCGCCAAAGCGGCGGCGAAAATGACGGCTGCGCTTGACGCGGCGGACATCGCCTTCGAGATGAGATTGACCGAAGCTCCCGGCGAAGCAGCGGAGATCGCGGCCCGCGCGGCCCAAGAGGAGACCCGAACCATCCTCGCAAGCGGCGGAGACGGAACGATTCACGAAGTAGTTCAGGGAATGCTGGATAGCGGGGCCAGCGAGATTCCTTCGCTGGCGGTGCATCCGGTCGGCACGGGAAATGACTTCTACCGCATGGTATCCGATGACCGGTCGGCCGCGGCCGCCGCAAGAGCAATCACAGGAGGAAGGACCAGGCGGTTCGACGTTGGATGCCTTCGGGCAAACGGCGAGACTGCGATCTTCGTCAATCTGATCGGAGTCGGCATCGACGTGGAGGTGCTGCGGAGTCGGGCCCGCTTCGGGTTCCTTACCGGTCTGCCTCAGTACCTTGCGGCGTTCGTGGCGGCTCTGTTCAGGTACAGGCCCCTCCGGCTCCGCGCGGCGCTGAACGACGGGGAAGAGGAGATGGACGCCCGAACGCTGATCTTCGTCATTACGGTGGGCCCGTCGCTGGGCGGAGGCTTTCGCATCAATCCGGATGCGAAGCCCGACGACGGAGCGCTGGACCTCTTCCACGCCCCGCCCCTTAAACCGCGTCGCCTTCTTCGGATCGTTCCGCTCGCGATTCGGGGGGGCCATCGGAAGATGGAAGAGCTTGTCTTTCGCCAAGTCTCCTCCGTCGTCATCCGCCCAAGAGGGAAGGATCCGCTCTGGTATCAGATGGACGGCGAGCTTGCCCCGGAGCCGACCGACAAGCTGGACATTCGCGTGCTGCGGGGCACCCTTCCGGTGCTCATTCCGGGCGCTGCTCCATGACGCGCGGCGGCCTGCTTTTCATGCTTGGACTCACCCTGCTTTTGGCTGCGGACGGTCGCGCCCAGGAGTCCGAAGCCTCGGGAGCTCGGGCCGATTCTCTCGAGACGGAGCAGTCGAGCGCGGATACGGCGGGCGGCATCACCCCCGGCGGCGCGTTCTTTCGGGGCGTCCTGATTCCCGGCTGGGGGCACAGCGCGACCGGATCTTCGGCCCGCGCCGGGTTCTACGTCGCGACGGAGGCCGCGTCCCTCTGGATGCTATTCAAGTCGCACCGGAGGTTTCTCGCGGCGCGGGAACGCGCGGACAACCTGGGGGCGAGGCTGCGCCGCGATCTGATCGCGCAGGGCTACCGGGATCCGCAGGAGATCGACGACGCGCTCCTAGCCGACCCGAATTACGAGGAGCTCATCGGCCTTGCGGACGCGCGCGCGGAGCAGCGCGAGGACTGGTTGGCCTTTGGTCTATTCATGTTGCTCGTATCCGGCATCGACGCCTTCGTGTCGGCGCATCTGGACAATTTCCCCGAGCCGCTCGAGATCGACGGAGATCCCGAGACGGGGCGCGTCGAGGCCCGAATCAGCCTTCCGGCCAGCTTCTGATGCGAGGCGCCTCGCCCGGCCTGATCTCCGCGAAGCTCCGGTGGACGACCCAGTCTCCCGCATTGACGACATACCGACCGGGTTCCGGCTCTATTACTTCCGGAGCGTGACTGTGGCCTACGGCAACAATGTCCAGAGAGCGATCGCCGCGGAGCTTCTTCGCCGCCCAAGCGTTGAGCTCGCCTTGGCGGGACGGCGGCGCGGGGCCGCTCTTCGTCGCCCCGCCCCTGCGTCTGGACGCGCGCTCCGCGAGCCGGAGGCCCCAGTCGGGATGAAGCAGGCGAAAGAGCCGTTCGCACGTTCTTGCCCGAAGCACGCGCCTCAAAAGGCGGTATCCGAAATCGCCTTGGCCCAACCCGTCTCCGTGGACCATGTACAGCTTCTTTCCGGCAATCCTCGCGGTGACGGGGGCGCGGGTATACTCAATGCCGAAATGCCGCAGCAGATCTCCTCCCCAACAGTCGTGGTTGCCGCCGGTCATCCGCACGCGGACGCCCGATTCGGAAAGGTCGGCGAGCGCGGCAAGCGCCCTCGCGTACCGATAGGGAACGACCGTGCGGTACTCGAACCAGAAGTCGAAGAGGTCCCCGTTGACGAGAATGTCCCTGGCCGTGCTTCCGACCTCGCGGAGCCACGCGCGAAAGGACCGTTCCACTTCGGGGTCCGCGCCTAGGTGAACGTCCGACACCAGGTACGCCGAGGATTTCATTGGGGGAAAAGGTACCGCCGAGCGTCCTGCGCAGCTCTCCTGGGAGCCTCGATCATGCTGCATTCAGCGTGCTCGTTTCGAGGGAATCCAGAGCCGGGTCCCCCGTCGATTGACATTCGGGGCGAGGCGCTGAGGGTCGAGTTTTCCACGCGCATTAAGGAGCCCGCGCGCCTGGTCTTCAGGTGGCGGGCGAGCGAACCGGACTTCCGGGGAAGGGGATGGGGCGTCGCGAGGGTCGAGCCGGAGCATCGGGCGCGGATTGACTTATTCTTGGACAATGGCGAGACAGCGGCGATCGCGGCGCTGGTGGGCGGCGAGCTGAGGGCGCCGCCGGAGTTGGACGCGAGCGTGACGACACCCCCCGCCGTTCTCATGTGGGCCATTCTAGGGGTCTTCAGGCCGGGCGACGGCGCAGAATACCAGGGCGGACATCCTGAGGACGATGGCGTCCGCGTCTCCTATCGTCTGGAGGACGGAAGGACTGCCCGCTTCGATCTGCTGGACCGCAGGGTCGCGCGCGCGGAGGTGGAGGCTGCGGAAGCGATGGAAGAGGTGGAGCTCCTCTGGGCGGCGGGCGCGGAAGGATCTTCCTATCCCCGGGTCGCGACCTATCGTCACCACGCGGCGTTCCGGGAGCTTCGCTTTGAGCTGGACTCCGCAGCCCCGACAAGTAGCTTTCCGATTGACATCTGGGATCCCCGGAGCCCATAGAGGAATGCACGGACTAAAGACGCAGGCGGGCCGGCGAACGCCCTTGACGCGGAATCGGCGAAGGAGAGAGCCCAAGCTCCGGCGCGCCTGCGCAGCCCTGCTTGTCCTGGCCCTTTCCGGCTGCAACTACAGCTTTCGCGCGGGTGCGGGACTGCCGGAGTACGTGCGCACGATCGCGATCATCCCCTTTGAAAACGAAACGAATCGCTTCGAGCTCACGCAGATGGTTCACGATGAGTTGATCCGCGCGATCCCAAGGGCGTTGGGCCTGTCTTTGGCTGGCGAAGAGGCGGCGGACGCCGTGCTCGCCGGCTCCATCAGGAGCTACGATTTGGTCGCGCCCAGCTACCGGCAGGGGTCGACGAGGGGGTCGCTCGAAGTGACGCAGCGACAGGTTGGAATCACCCTGTCCGTGGAGATCGTGGATCAGATCGAGAACGTCATCCTCTGGGATAATTCGTCGCTCCGGGCGCAAGGCCAGTACCTGAACGCGAGCGAGACGGAAGAGGTCGGACGGAACAAGGCGATCGAGATCCTCGTGCACGAAATTGTAGACGGAATCCAGTCCAACTGGTAGAATGAGTTGCGCCCGTTTCGCTTCCGGGCAAGGACTTCTTTCGCCTCTCCGCTTCCGACCCCTCCGCCGCCCATGAAGCACCGGATCGCGCTCTGGTTGATCCTCGCGGGGCTCTGGGCGCTCCTTTCCTGGCACTTTACCGGGCTGCTGCCTTGGTTCAATGTGGCGACCGCCACGCTTGTGGTCTTTTTGGCGGTCCGCATGGGGGCGGTCGACGAGGAATCACTGCCGCTCGCTCTTGTCCCCCGGATCCTCTTCTACCTCCCATGGCTGGTCGGGGAGGTCTTTCGCTCCAACGTGCGCGTGGCGGCGCTAATCCTGAGTCCCAAACCGCGACTGAATCCCCGGATCGTGCACTTTAGGGGGTCGCAGAAGACCGACCTTGGCCGCTTCCTCTACGCCAACTCCATTACCCTCACGCCGGGCACCGTGACGACGGGCGTGAAAGGCAGCTCGTTCGAGGTGCACGCGCTCAGGCCCCAGGATATTGACGGGTCGGAGGAGAATGAAATGAACCGGCGCGTCGCCGCGCTTGAGGGAGCCTCGCCCCGATGACCCACGCGATCGTGGTTTCCGTCTCGGTGCTCGTGGCGATGGCCCTCGCGATGGCGCGGGCTTGGATGGGGCCGACCGCCTATGATCGCGTGCTCGCGCTCAACAACATCGGCACGAAGACGGTGGTGCTCATCGCGGCGTTGGGCTTTCTTAACGGAAGGCCGGACTTTCTGGATCTCGCGCTGATCTACGCGCTCATCAACTTCATCGGGACCGTCGCCGTCCTTAAGTACATCGAGTACGGAGACTTGGGCGCATCGGCGCTGCCCGGCGGGCGGCCGGTCGATGCCCGGAGAACGGACGCGAAATAGATCCGATGAGCTGGCTTGTCGATGCCCTCGCGTGGACCCTGATCCTCGCCGGGTCCTTTTTCATGGTGGTTGGCGCGCTGGGTCTCGCGCGCTTTCCCGATCTCTTCACGAGGCTGCACGCCGCGGGCCTCACCGACACGATGGGGGCCGCCTTGGCCCTTCTGGGCTTTGCGGTCCACCATGGGGCCGGACTGGATCCGAGCCACCTGTTTCCGGACGCTCTGGTGATCGCAAGACTCTTGCTGATCGTCGCGTTTCTCTGGTTTACGAGCCCGATCGCGAGTCACGCCTTGGCGCGCGCCGCCCTCACCGCCGGTCACGCGCCGTGGAAGCCCCGGGACGGCGCCGCGGCGGAGAGAGAGGAGGACGCGGCCTCGTGATCGTCGCCATCACCCTCGTCCTCTTCGCGCTCCTGGCCATAGCCGCGCTTTCCCTGCTCAAGGTCCGAAACCTCTTTACCGCAGTGATGGTGGCTGGGATCTACTCCCTCCTTTCGGCGGGACTCTTCACCGTCATGGACGCGGTCGACGTCGCCTTCACCGAGGCCGCCGTCGGCGCCGGAATTTCCACAGTGCTCTTCCTGGGCGCCCTGGCCCTGGTCGGGCACCGCGAGCAGCCGATGAAGCGAAGGGCAAGGCCCAGGCCATGGATCCCGCTCTTTGTCGTGGGCGTGACGGGCGCGGCCTTGGTGTACGGCACTTGGGACATGCCGCCTTTCGGCGCCCCGGACAATCCGGCGCACGTCCACGTTGCGGACCACTACCTGGGGGAAAGCGAAAAGGAGATCGGCATCCCCAACGTCGTCACGTCGGTGCTCGCCTCCTACCGGGGCTACGACACCTTGGGCGAGACGGCCGTGGTCTTCACCGCGGCGGTCGGCGTGCTGCTCTTGCTGGGAGGCTCGGGTTCGCGCCGCGCGCAAAACAAGGCGAAGGGTCCATGAGGGAAGAGCTCATCCTCCGGATCGGCTGCAAGGTGCTTGCGCCCTTCATTCTCGCGTTTGGGCTGTACGTGCACTTCCACGGCGACTACAGCCCCGGAGGCGGGTTTCAGGCCGGGGTCATCCTCGCTGCGGCGTTTGCCCTGTACGGCCTCGTCTTCGGCGTGGACGAGGCCCGGAGGGTTCTTCCGCTCGGCGTCGCGCGCACGCTCGCAGCCGCGGGCGTGCTCATCTTCGGAGGCGTCGGCGCGGCCACGGTCCTGCTGGGACACAATTTCCTGGCGTACAACGCGCTCGCCCACGACCCCAAGCACGCCCAGCACTACGGAATCCTCCTGGTGGAGCTGGGCGTCGTCGTCACGGTCTTCGGAGTCATGACCTCGATCTTCTACGTCTTTGCGGGACGCGCGCGGGATCGAGGACCGGACGGAGGGGCGCCATGATCGACGGATTCATGGACATCGTCGTCGCCCGCTACAACTACTGGATGGTCATCGTCCTGATGATGATCGGCTTCTACGTGATGATCTCGAGGGGGCATCTCGTCAAGAAGATCATCGGCCTCAACGTCTTTCAGACCTCGGCCTTCATGCTGTACATCTCGATCGGCAAGATTCGCGGGGGCGAGCCTCCCATCCTCTCGGGAGCCGGACATGGCGAGGCCCAGGTCCAGGACGCCGCGCAGACGCTCTACTCCAACCCTCTTCCGCACGTGCTCATCCTGACCGCCATCGTGGTGGGGATTGCGACCACCTCGCTTGGCCTTGCGCTCGCGGTGCGGATCAAGGAGGCGTACGGGACGCTGGAAGAAGACGAGATCGAGGCGATTGACCGCTCAGGGGAGACGGCGTGATCGCCGAGCACCTGCCGATCCTCCTGGTCGCGGTCCCGCTCCTCGCCGCGCCGCTCTCCGCCCTGGCGGGGCATCCCCGCGCCGCGTGGGGCATCGCCGTCTCGACCTGCGCGCTTGTCTTGGCGGGGGCGATCGGGCTCCTTGCCCAGGTCAGCTCCGGGGGCGCGATCTCTTATGCCTTGGGAGGCTGGGCGCCGCCGATCGGCATCGAGTATCGGGTGGACATCCTAAGCGCGGGCGTGGCGCTCATCGTCGCGATCGCGGCCGCCATCGTGACGCCCTACGCGCTCCGAAGCGTCGAACGGGAGGTGGAGCGAAGCCGCATCGGGCTCTTCTACGCCGCCTTCCTCCTCTGCCTCGCGGGGCTGCTGGGCATCGTCGTCTCGGGCGATGTCTTCAACGTCTTCGTCTTCCTTGAGATCTCTTCGCTCTCGGCATACGCGCTGATCTCCATGGGACGGGACCGGCGGGCCCTCGCCGCAGCCTACCGCTACCTGATCATGGGCTCCACCGGAGCCACCTTCATCGTCATCGCGATCGGCCTTGCGTATGCGATGACCGGCACCCTCAACATGGCCGATCTCGCGCAGCGCCTCCCGGAGGTCCAGGATACCGGCACGATCCGGGTCGCCTACGGCTTCCTCGCCGTGGGCTGCTGCCTGAAGCTCGCGCTCTTTCCGCTGCACCAGTGGCTGCCGGCGGCGTACGCGGGCGCGCCCTCCGCGGTGACTGCGTTCATGGCGTCCACGGCCACGAAGGTGGCCGTCTACATGCTGCTCCGCCTCCTCGTCTTCCTATTTGGTCCCGGATTCTTCATTGACTCCATGGGACTGGGCTGGCCGCTCGGCATTCTGGCGATCTTGGCGGTCGTCAACATGTCGGCCGTGGCGATCTACCAGAACGACGTCAAGCGGATGCTCGCCTACTCCTCGGTGGCCCAGATCGGCTATATCGTGATGGGCATTTCATTCGGGACGCGCGCCGGAGTCGCCGCATCCCTTCTGCATCTGTTCAACCACGCTCTGATGAAGGGCGCGCTCTTCCTCGCGGCGGGCGCGATCGCCTACCGCATGGGCGCCGCGAGTCTGCGCGACTTTCGAGGCGTCGGAAAGACCATGCCGGTGACGATGGCGGCCTTTGTGTTGGCGGGGCTGAGCTTGGTGGGCGTACCCGGCACGGTCGGCTTCATCAGCAAGTTCTACTTGGTGGGCGCCGCGCTGGAGACGGGGATGCTGCCGGGGATCATCTTTGCCGTCGTCATCCTGGGGGCGTCCACCCTCGCGCTCGTCTACATCTGGCGCGTCGTCGAGGCCGCCTACCTCGCAGAGCCCCGGGAGGGCGCGGCGCACAAGGAAGCGCCTTGGTCCCTCGTGGTCCCCACCTGCGCGCTGGCGCTCCTTAACCTCTGGTTCGGGGTCGCTGGAACGGACGTCATTCAGACGGCTCAGGAAGCCGCCCGGGTCCTGATTCCATGAGCGGTCCCTGGACGCTCCTCTGCGCGCTCCTAGTTCCGCTGGCGGCGTCCGCGCTGATCCTCCTCCTGCGCAAACGCCCAAACGCGCGAGAGGCCGCGTCCTTGCTGGCGGCGTCCGCGCTCTTTGCGATCTCGTTTGCGATCTATCGGGGCGTCGCCGCCGGACTTGGGCCCAGGATCGTGCTGGGCGAGCCGATTCCCGGCGTTCCGATTGTCTTGGAGGCCGAGCCGCTGGGGGCGCTCTTCGCGCTGATCGCGTCCTTTCTCTGGATCGTGACGACGATCTACTCCATCGGCTACATGAGGGGCCACCGCGAAAAGAACCAGACCCGCTTTTACACCTTTTTCGCGTACGCCGTGGCCAGCGTGATGGGAGTCGCGTTCGCGGGCAACCTCTTCACGCTCTTCCTCTTCTACGAGACGCTTTCCCTTACGACGTTCCCCTTGGTGACGCACGCGGGCACCGAGAAGGCGAAGAGAGCGGGGCGAATCTACCTGGGGATCCTCTTTTCCACCTCGATCCTCCTTCAGCTGCTCGCCGTGATCTGGACGCACCAGCTCGCGGGCACCTTGGATTTCGAGCCCGGAGGCATCTTGTCCGGGAGGGTCGGCGCGGGCGCGGCCGCCGCGCTGCTCGCCCTCTTCGTCTTCGGAATCGGAAAGGCGGCGGTGATGCCCTTTCACCGCTGGCTGCCCAGCGCGATGGTGGCCCCCACGCCCGTGAGCGCGCTCCTTCACGCCGTCGCCGTCGTGAAGGCGGGCGTCTTCGCGGTCCTGAAGATCTCCGTCTACACCTTCGGGGTGGACTTCATGGCGGAGACCTCAATCTCCGACTGGCTGGCGTGGGTTGCGGCCTTCACGATCATCGCCGCCTCGCTGGTCGCCTTCGGGAAGGACAATCTCAAGGCGCGTCTCGCCTACTCCACGATCTCCCAGCTCTCCTACGTCGTGCTGGGCGCGATGCTGGGCGCGGCGTCGGGAGTCCTCGGCGCGGGCCTCCACATTCTGATGCACGCCTTCGGGAAGATCACGCTCTTTTTCTGCGCCGGGGCGATCATGGTGGCGGCGCACGAGTCCAAGATCAGCCGTTTGGGAGGGTTGGGCCGAAAGATGCCGACCACCTTCGCGGCCTTCCTGGTGGGCGCGCTCTCCATCGCGGGACTTCCGCCGACGGGGGGGACGTGGAGCAAGTGGTTCCTGGGCCTGGGCGCGCTCGAGGCGGGTCAGCCCGCGCTGGTCGCGGTCCTGATGCTGAGTTCGCTCCTCTCCTTGGCGTATCTCCTGGAGATCCCGATTCGCGGCTTCTTCGGCGCGGACGCGGGCGGCCACGAGGGCGTCTCTGATCGACCTAGATGGAGCATCGCCGCGATCGCGACCACGATGACGGCGGTCGTCCTGCTCTTCTTCTTCCCGAATCCCTTCTACGATCTGGTGGGCCTGGTCCTACGATGAGCGATCACGGTCGAAACAGCGTCCCCGAGCCCTGGGCCAAGAGGATTCTCGTCGCGTTTGCCGGCCTTTGCGCGCTGTCGCTCTTGGCCGGGTTCTTGGAGATGTCCATCGAGCATCCCCATCCGCTGGAGGAGGCGCCCGCCTTCTACCGGGTCTGGGTCTATCCCGCATGGGGCTTCGTCGGAATCTCCTTTCTCATCCTCGCCGCGAAGGGGCTTAGAAAGCTCGTGATGCGAAGCGAGGGGTACTACGAGGAGGATGCGGGAAGTGGGTGAGATTCCTCCGTTTCTCATCTTTTTCGCGGGGGCGATCCTCGTCCCGTTTCTTTCTAGGACGCCGCGTCTGCGCGCGGCGTGGATGCTGCTCGTCCCCATCTTGGGCGCCGTCAACCTAGCGGGGATCGGGGAAGGGACGGAGGTAAGCGGGCGCCTCTTGGGCTACACGCTTCACCTCGTGCGCGCGGATCGGCTCAGCCTCCTCTTCGGCACGCTGTTTCATCTGGGCGGCTTCGTCTCGGTGCTCTATTCGCTGCATCTGCGCCGAGGCGAGCGGGCCTCCCTGCAGCACGCCTCCGCGCTCATCTACGCGGGCGCGGCGCTGGGCGCGGTATTCGCCGGCGACTTCATCACGCTCTTCATTTTTTGGGAAATCCTCGCCGTCAGCTCGGTTTTCCTGATCTGGGCGAGGGGCACGCGACGCGCGATTCAGGCGGGCAAGAGGTACCTGGTCTTCCAAGTTCTGTCCGGCGTCCTTCTCCTATCGGGCGCCATGGCGCTTCAGAGCGGGACGGGGAATCTCGCCTTCGGCGAAGTGGGGCTGGAAGGATGGGCGGGGTGGCTCGTCTTTATCGCCTTCGGCGTGAAGGCGGCCTTTCCGCTCCTTCACGGCTGGCTCGTCGACGCCTACCCGGAGGCGACGGCGACCGGCACGGTGTTCCTTTCGGCCTTCACCACGAAGGTGGCGATCTACGCCCTGGCCAGGGGCTTTCCGGGAACGGAGCTGCTGATCTACGTCGGCGTGGCGATGGCGTGCTTCCCGATCTTCTATGCGGTGATTGAGAACGACCTGCGGCGCACGCTCGCGTACTCCATGATCAACCAGATCGGATTCATGGTGTGCGGAATCGGCGTGGGGACCGCGCTCGCGATCGACGGGGCAGTGTCGCACGCCTTTAACGACGTGCTCTTCAAAGGCTTGCTCTTTATGTCGATGGGGGCGGTGCTCTACCGCACCGGAAAGACCAAGGCGTCGGACTTAGGGGGACTCTGGCGGTCGATGCCGTGGACCGCGACGCTCTGCATCGTGGGCGCCCTTTCCATTTCCGCAGTCCCGCTCTTCAACGCGTTCGTGTCAAAGTCGATGATCATGTCGGCGCTTCTGGAAGAGCATCGCTACTGGATCTGGCCGGTAATGCTCTTTGCGTCCGCCGGGGTGGTGGAGCATGCGGGCGTGAAGATCCCCTTCTTTGCGTTCTTCGCCCACGATTCCGGCATTCGCACCCGGGAGCCCCCCTGGAATATGCTGGCCGCCATGGGCGTCGCGGCGCTCGCCTGCGTCGCGATCGGCGTATGGCCGAGCCTCCTCTACGATCTCCTGCCCGGTCAAAGCAGCTACGAGCCTTATACCTTCCACCATGTCCTGACCCAGATTCAGCTGCTCTGCTTTGCGATCGGCGCCATCGTCGTCTTCCAGCTGATGAAGCGGTATCCGGCGGAGATTCCCGCCATCAACCTTGACGCCGACTGGCTGTACCGGAGGCTGGGCCTCCGGGCGCTTGGTCGGAGCAGGGAGCTGGGATCGGGCTTGGGACGGGCGATGCGGTCGGGCGTTATGCGTGGTGTGCGCGCAAGGCTGCGGACCGTCGAACGCGCGTACGGCGCGCGGAGCGCGATGGCCAATCCATGGGCTTCGGGCAAGATGCTCCTCTGGGTCGCGACCCTGCTTGCGGCCTTTCTTCTCTTTCAGTTCCTCTAGGGCGCGCGCCGTCGCGTGAAGATCGGCATCCCAGCCGGCATGCCGCCCGCCGGCCGGGCGGTCGGCGCCCTTTCAGGCTATACGGTCGTTTCGCTGGACGAGCTGCCGCGCGCGAACGGCGCTCATCCCAAGGAGGACCCCTTCGCGCGGCTTGCGCGGGGCGACGTGGACGCGCTCGCGCTTCCGTGGGACGAGGGACTCTCGGGTCGTTGCGAGGAGGCGGACGCGGATCTCGCGGGAGCGCTCCCGCGGGGCGACGCGCGGGACGTGCTCATCCTCAATGGCGCGCGAGCGGCCTCAATCAGAGATGTGCGCGTCTCTCTGCCCGTGGCCGCGCCCGCGCCGCTCTCGCGCAGGCTGCTTCGCGCGCACAGACCGGACATTCGCGTGATCGAATCGAATGGGCTTCGGGACGATCTCGCTCGGGTAGACGGCGGCGAGCTCTCCGGCGTGCTCGCGTCCATCGAGGAGGCGGAGTCCCGGGGCGTCAATGCGCAGCCGGGCATCGTGTTGGATGAGCCGGAGTGGCTCGGCGAGGCGGGCCGGGCGACGTACGGAGTGATGGTGCGCGCGGGCGACGCGGCGGCGCGCGCTTCCGCTCTGCGCGCTGCGTGTCCCGATGCAACCGCGTGCGCGCGGCTGGAGCTTGAGGCGGACCGGAGAATCCGCCTTGCGGGAGGCCCCGAGGCGCGGGGCGTATTTGCGGACGCCTTTCCGGGCGGCGCGCGGCTGAGCGCGATCTTGGTGAGTCCGCGCGGCGACCGGCTGGTGCGGGGAAGAGTCGTCGCGGAGGGGCCGGACCGATACGAGACGCTCTTAGAGGAGATGATGAAGCTCCTAGCGGCCAGAGGCCTTCAGTCGTTGGGTCCGTGTTAGGCGGCCCGGGGAAGGCGCGGGCGGAGGGAGTCTGGACATGAGGCGAGACCGAAGGCCGGACGAGCTTCGCAGGATCCGCTTCCAAATGGACGCGTCGCCCTACGCGGCGGGCTCCTGCGTCGTTGAAACGGGCCGCACAAAGGTGCTCTGCGTTGCGAGCGTGGAGAAGAAGGCGCCTAAGTGGAGGGCGTCTTCCGGCCTGGGATGGGTGACCGCCGAGTACGCGATGCTCCCGGGCGCAACGCACACCAGAGCACGGAGAGAGCGGCGCGGCGCCAAGGGGAGGACGCTGGAGATCGAACGCCTGATCGGCAGATCGCTGCGAGCGATGGTCGACATGAAGGCGCTGGGGGATAAGACGGTGACTGTCGACTGCGACGTGCTGGTCGCGGACGGCGGCACCCGTACTGCGTCGATTTCGGGGGCCGCGGTGGCGCTCCAGCAGGCGTTTGAGCGTCTCGTGTCGCGTGGCGAGTTGGACGCGAACCCATCCATCGGTCGGACGGCGGCGGTCAGCGTCGGGCTCTTGGACGGCGAGCAGCTCTTGGATTTAGAGTACGCGGAGGACGCGAGGGCGGATGTCGACCTGAACGTCGCGGCGCTTGAGGGCGGCCGGATCATCGAAGTACAGGGAACGGCGGAGGGGCGCGCCTTCAGGGCCCAAGAGCTGGATGAAATGGTCAGGCTGGCGCTGGCTGGAATCGACGAGATTCGTCATGCGCAGAGCCGAGCGCTCGAGAAGTGGAGGCGTACGCTTTGAAGGAGGCGCTGCTTCTTGCGACGCGCAGCCGGGGCAAGGCGCGCGAAGTCGGAGAGGTCTTGGGAGAGTTCGGTATTCGAGTGGAGACGCCCGAGGAGGCAGGGATTGATCGGGCGCCCATTGAAGAGGAGTTGGAGTCCGAAGACTCCTTCCGCGGAAACGCGCTCGCCAAAGCCAGCTACTTCGCGCGCATTGCGCGCAGGCCGACGATCAGCGACGACTCCGGCCTCGCGGTGGACGCCTTGGGCGGAAGACCCGGCGTGCATACGCGCCGGTTTGCTCCGCTGGAGGCCTATCCCGGGATGGAGCGGGACGCAGCGAACAACCTCCACTTGCTGCGCGCCTTGGAGGACGCTGATGATCCGGTCCGGGGCGCGGCGTTTATTTGCGTGGCGTGCTATCTGAGCGCGCCCGATCAGGTCCCGGTCTTTCGGCGCGGCGAGACTCGGGGCGTGATATTGAAGGCTCCCAAGGGGGATCGCGGCTTCGGATACGACCCGGTTTTCGCGCAGGCACGGGACGCGAGGAGCTTTGCGGAGATGAGCAAGTCGGAAAAGAATGCCCGGAGTCATCGGGGCAAGGCGTTCCGGGTGCTCGGGCGGTACCTTTTAGCGCTGGGTCGCTCAAGTCCTTGAGGGGCGAGCAGCGTTGGAGGCGCGGGGCGTGGCGCAGTCCGGTAGCGCGCCTGCTTTGGGAGCAGGAGGTCCCCGGTTCGAATCCGGGCGCCCCGATTGAGGTCTTGCCTAACCCTAACCCCAACGTCTCGCGGGCCGCTTTCCTGGGTCAAAGCTCGTTCTCTCGTCGACCTGGGGTCCAGTAGGATGGACGGATCCGATACGCGGGGAGCCTACCCAGACATGTGTCCCGGTCGCTCCTTGTCATCGGATTTGCGCAAGGCTCTGGGCCGCGTCATTCAAGAGGCGCGGGAGATAGCCGAAGCGGGGGCGGCGGAGTCTCTGGACGCGATGGGCGTCGGCGCGGCCAGCCCGCACGTCCACATGTCAGCCGACGAGAGAACGCTGCGCAACCAGCTCCGCAGCAGAGGTCGTCAGGCCGGTGATCGACGCAATCGCGGCGGCAGCCAGCAGGTGGAGCATCTGGTGCAAGAAGTAGCCTACGCCCACTGGCACCGAATGCTCTTCGCTCGGTTTCTCGCGGAGAACGGGCTGCTGATCGCGCCCGGACACGGGGTCGCCGTCTCGCTTGAGGACTGCCAGGCGCTCGCGCGCGAAGAGGGCCGAAGCCCGTGGGAGCTCGCCGGCGAATGGGCTGGAGGCTTGCTCCCCGAGGTCTTTCTCGCAGGTGATCCGGCGCTCGCTCTTTCTCTGTCGCCGGAGTCCAGCCAAGAGCTGGAAGGGCTTCTCGAGTCGCTTCCGGACGAGGTGTTCACGGCCCGCGACTCGCTGGGGTGGACCTACCAGTATTGGCGCGCGAAGGAAAAGGACCGCATCAACAAGAGCGGCGTGAAGATCGGCGCCGACGAGCTCCCCGCCGTAACTCAGCTCTTCACCGAGCGGTACATGGTGCTCTTCCTCTTGCACAACACCATCGGCGCCTGGCGGGCGGGCAAGATGCTCGCGGCGGAGCCGGGGCTGGCGAATTCGGCCCCGGACGAAGCCGCGCTGCGGGAGGCAATGCGGCTTGCGGCGGCCGGCGGCTACGACTTCGAGTACCTGCGCTTCGTTAGGACCGGGGCGGAGGACAAAGAGGTGGGTCCGGCGGAAGACGAAGAGCGGAACGCCGGCCCCTGGCGTCCCGCCGCCGGGGACTTCTCCGATTGGCCTCGCGCTGCGCGCGGAATCCGGGTTCTCGATCCGTGCTGCGGAAGCGGCCATTTCTTGGTAGAGATTCTCGAGCTCTTGGCGCGGCTGCGCATGGAGGCGGAGGGCCTGTCGATCAGGGAAGCCGTCCGGGCAGTGCTGCGCGACAATCTCTTTGGATTAGAAATCGACCCGCGCTGCGCGCAAATTGCTGCCTTCAACGTGGCGATGTCAGCATGGCGTCTGGCAGGCAAGTGGATCGCGCTTCCGCGACTCAACGTCGCCTGCAGTGGAATGGAGCCGGTAGGCAGCGAGGATGATTGGGTCCGCTTAGTCAGCGACTTGAACTCCAAGCTCCAAGCTCCAAGCTCCGAGACGCTCCGTCTCGAAGAAGGAATACGTCACCTTTACCGCCTGTTCCGTGAAGCGCGAACGCTTGGATCCCTTATTGACCCAGAGGGTGAAGAGGGAGACCTACTGCGATCCGGTTTTTCCGAGTTGCAGGGAGTTCTTGATACCGCGCTTGAGACTCGAAATCGGAGACTAGGCCGCAGCGAAGCAGTGGTGGCGGCAGCCGGAATGGCGCGGGCGGTTGAAATTCTAAGACAGCATTACACGCTGGTCACGACAAACGTACCGTTCTTAGGGCGAGGAAGACAGAGCGCGGCCATTCGCGGCTTTGCTGACGCGTTTTACAAAGCCGGGAAGGCTGATCTCGCGACGGTCTTTCTGACTCGAATATTCCGGTGGCTGGGCCGTAAGGGGTCGCAGGCGCTGATTACGCCTCAAGAGTGGCTTTTTTTGAAGAGCTTTCGGAAACTCCGGGAGCGGCTGTTGAAAAGCAGAACTTGGAACGGCTTTGTGCGGCTGGGCGAAGGGGCTTTCCAGGATGCCGCCGGCCGTAGCTCTGCGCTGGTCATTCTCTCGAAGAGCCAACCCAAGGGTACATGTATGCTGGCAGGATTGGATGCGTCGTCATCGTTTCTCGGCCCTCCCATTCGTGCCGCAGAGAAGGCACAAATCTTGGCGGACATAGGTGATATCGTGGTGTCGAAGCAGGTCGATCAAGCACGCAACCCGGATGCCGTCATTACGATGAGGCCGATAGGAGAACTGGAGCTGCTGCAACGAATGACAAACGGCTTCGTCGGACTTCAATTGGGCGACCAACCTACTTTCTCCAGGTTTTTCTGGGAGACATCTCTGGGTGGCGACTCCAATTCGTGGGTGTTCTTTCAGAGCACCGTAAGCAACCCTGTGGACTTCGGAGGGCGAGAACGTGTCGTATTCTGGGAGGGCCTCGAAAAAGCTGCTAAGTCAATCCCATCTGGCAAGCGGCATGGGATACGTATTCAGGGGGGGGGGAGCCTGGAACCTTGAGGGAGTCTCGGTATCCCAGATGCGAGCGCTCCCCGTCACCCGCTACACCGGCGAGAAGTTCGACTGCAACGCGGCCGTGCTGGGTCCTTTGGGCCCCGATCTGCTTCCCGCAGTCTGGGCGTTCTGTTCCTCGCCGGAGTACGCCGCCGCCGTCCGGGAGATCGATCAGGCGATTAAGGTCACCAACGCCACGCTGGTCAAGGTCCCCTTCGACCGCGAGCGCTGGACCAAGATCGCCGAGAAGCGCTACCCCAACGGACTCCCCGAGCCCTACTCCGACGATCCCACGCAGTGGATCTTCCACGGCGATCCCTGCCGCAGCGTCGTCTGGGACGAAGAGACGAAGCGCACGACCCGTGGCCCGCTCCGCTTCGACAAGACCGTGCTCCAAGTCGCCGTCGCAAGGCTGCTGGGATACCGATGGCCCGCGGAGGACGATCCCGCAATGCGGCTGGCGCCCGAGCAGCGAGCCCTCGTCGAAGGAGTCTCCAGGTACGACGACTTGGCCGACGCGGACGGCATCGTCTGCCTCTCCTCCGCTCGGGGAGAGCGCAGCGCGGAGGACCGGCTGAGGGAACTGCTCGCAAGGGCCTACGGGGGCGAATGGTCCGCCGCCGTCGAGCGACGGCTTCTTGCGGCCTCGAGTCCAAAGAGGACTCGCGGCTTGGGAGACTGGCTGCGCGATCACTTCTTCCGAGAACACTGCAAGCTCTTCGGAAACCGCCCCTTCGTCTGGCACGTGTGGGACGGACGCAAGGACGGCTTCCACGCGCTCGTGAACTACCACAAGCTCGCGGGCCCGGACGGCGAAGGCAGACGCACCTTGGAGTCCCTGGCTTTCGCCTACCTGCACGACTGGATCCTCAGGCAGCGGGCGGAGCGGAGCGACGGCGCTCCGGGCGCGGACGCCCGCTTGGAGCGCGCCTTGGACCTTCAGGCGGCGCTCAAGCGCATCTTGGAGGGAGAGCCGCCCTGCGACCTGTTCGTCCGCTGGAAGCCGCTCTACGACCAAGCCATGGGCTGGGACCCCGATTCGGACGACGGCGTACGCCTCAACATTCGCCCGTTCATGATGGCCGAGCTGCGCAAGGGCGGCCGCAAGGGCGCGGGCGTTCTGCGCTGGAAGCCCAACGTCAAGTGGGGCAAGGACCGGGGGAAGGAGCCGGAGGAGCCGCGCCCCAGAGAGGACTTCCCATGGTTCTGGGGATATCCCGGAAGCGGCGGAGGCGCGCTCGTCGACTTCGAGGCGGAAGAGGACGCGAGCTTCGACGGCAACCGCTGGAACGACCTGCACTATACTACGGCAACCAAAAAACAGGCGCGGGAACGACACGGCCCCGGACAATACGACAACAGAGTAAGTCCATGACGATGACGCGAGTCGAGATCGAAGTGCTGCTTGACCGCTTGGAGGACTGCGTCGCCGATGACTTGGAAGGCCAGCACATTGACTTCAAGGAGTGGGGAGCTGGCAGCTCCTCCGAGCAGCTTAAGCGAGTCGTGAGAGCTGCCGTGTGCATGGCGAACGGCGGGGGCGGCACTGTCGTGTTCGGCGTCGCCGATAGGGTGAAAGGACGTAGCGTGGCGGTGGTCGGGGTTCCCCGCCACATAAGCACGAATTCCCTGGGAAGGAAGGTGTACCACGGTACCGAACCCAAGCTAAAGCCGACGTTTGAGGAGGTCGAAGTTCCGGAAGGCACCGGGCGGCTGATTATCATGCATGTCCACTCTGGTATTCCGCCGTATACGGACGCCTCCGGGCGAGGGACGATCAGAATGGGGAAAGACTGCCTGCCCCTCACTGGATCCCAACTGCGACGGCTGGGCGAGGTGCCGGCGGGCAGCGACTACACTGCGGAAACGGTCGACGCCTCGTTCTCGAGCGCGTTTTCGGCCGCCGCCATGGAAGCGTTGAGGGCGGCAGCAACGAGAGAACGCGCATCCGAGACTCTACTTGAGCGGGGCGACATGGATCTGCTAGAAGCGATCGGAGCCACGGATGCGGACAGGCCGTCTCGTGCCGCCATCCTTTTGGCCGGCTCGTCCGCTGCGTTACGCCGCCACGTACCGCTGTGCGTTTGGACCTACATTCGCATGACTTCGCACACCGATTACTCGGAGCGCGCAGACGGAACCGATGCGATCCCCGTGGCGGTGGACCGGATTACTGAGCGAATCATGGCCCACAATCCCATCGAGACAGTCCGCGAAGGCGTGTATCACTTCGAACACCGCGCCTACCCGGAATTGGCGCTTCGCGAAGCCCTTCTCAATGCGTTCTGTCACAGCGACTACCGGGTCGGTTCGCCGAGACTGGTGAAGCAGTATGGCGACCGCATTGAGATTACGAATCCAGGCGGCTTTTTGGGTGGCGTCACGCGAGAGAATATTCTGCACCACAGACCGGTCGCACGAAACCCTCGCCTCGTGGACGCGCTGGTTCGGCTTCGGATGGTGAATCGAACCAACTTGGGGATTGAGCGGATGTACCGTGCATTTCTCATTGAGGGGAAGCGACCGCCGATCATTGATGACATAGGGGGTGCCGTGCGCGTGACTTTCTACGCCTCTCGGTTCTCCGTGCCATTCCACAGCTTCGCCATGGACGAAGAACGAAGTGGAAGGAGTCTCTCCGTCGACCATCTCCTGATCCTGAACCGTCTTTCACTAGATGGGGAAATCGAACTAGCGACCGCAGCCGGCTTGTGTCAGCGGCCCAAGGAGCAGGCACTCGCGACTCTGAATGCGATGGAGGCAGACTCCCGGTACCTTGAGCGCGTGGGGCCTGACGATAGTTGGACTCTGAGCCGCGAACTTCGCCGACGCATCCTCGTCGCGGGGGAAGAGGCGGAGGATTGGGCGGTGTTAAGGAGCCGCGTGCTCCGGGTGATACGCCGTAGTAGCGAAGTCGGAGACTCACCTTTGGCGAACTCGGATGTGCGGCGGATAACCGGTCTTGATCGCCACCAAGCCAGGCGTCTCATCGGTGAGCTCAGGGCCCAGGGGCTCGTCGCGGTGCAAGGACGTGGACGGGGCACTCAATACGTCTATTCAGGTTAAAGGGGCATCGCCGCAATGGGCGAGAGATGCAATGGAGGAGCGTGAGCCGAGAGCCGTCGCGGTCGCGGTTTTCGGAGCGGGGCTGCGTTTCGGCGCGCTGGCCGGAAATGCGATCACTAATGCGATTCGGTCGTTTTCCGCGCATTTCCGGGGATCGGGAATTTCTGAAAGGGTCGGGAATTGCGACCGAAATGCAAAAATCGCATTCTCGTGCGCATTTATTCCGAAGCCGGGGGGGTTTCGCTGGCGAGGCTGATGGAGGAGCGTGAGCCGAGAGCCGTCGCGGTCGCGGTTTTCGGAGCGGGGCTGCGTTTCGGCGCGCTGGCCGGAAATGCGATCACTAATGCGATTCGGTCGTTTTCCGCGCATTTCCGGGGATCGGGAATTTCTGAAAGGGTCGGGAATTGCGACCGAAATGCAAAAATCGCATTCTCGTGCGCATTTATTCCGAAGCCGGGGGGGTTTCGCTGGCGAGGCTGATGGAGGAGCGTGAGCCGAGAGCCGTCGCGGTCGCGGTTTTCGGAGCGGGGCTGCGTTTCGGCGCGCTGGCCGGAAATGCGATCACTAATGCGATTCGGTCGTTTTCCGCGCATTTCCGGGGATCGGGAATTTCTGAAAGGGTCGGGAATTGCGACCGAAATGCAAAAATCGCATTCTCGTGCGCATTTATTCCGAAGCCGGGGGGTTTCGCTGGCGAGGCTGATGGAGGAGCGTGAGCCGAGAGCCGTCGCGGTCGCGGTTTTCGGAGCGGGGCTGCGTTTCGGCGCGCTGGCCGGAAATGCGATCACTAATGCGATTCGGTCGTTTTCCGCGCATTTCCGGGGATCGGGAATTTCTGAAAGGGTCGGGAATTGCGACCGAAATGCAAAAATCGCATTCTCGTGCGCATTTATTCCGAAGCCGGGGGGTTTCGCTGGCGAGGCTGATGGAGGAGCGTGAGCCGAGAGCCGTCGCGGTCGCGGTTTTCGGAGCGGGGCTGCGTTTCGGCGCGCTGGCCGGAAATGCGATCACTAATGCGATTCGGTCGTTTTCCGCGCATTTCCGGGGATCGGGAATTTCTGAAAGGGTCGGGAATTGCGACCGAAATGCAAAAATCGCATTCTCGTGCGCATTTATTCCGAAGCCGGGGGGTTTCGCTGGCGAGGCTGATGGAGGAGCGTGAGCCGAGAGCCGTCGCGGTCGCGGTTTTCGGAGCGGGGCTGCGTTTCGGCGCGCTGGCCGGAAATGCGATCACTAATGCGATTCGGTCGTTTTCCGCGCATTTCCGGGGATCGGGAATTTCTGAAAGGGTCGGGAATTGCGACCGAAATGCAAAAATCGCATTCTCGTGCGCATTTATTCCGAAGCCGGGGGGTTTCGCTGGCGAGGCTGATGGAGGAGCGTGAGCCGAGAGCCGTCGCGGTCGCGGTTTTCGGAGCGGGGCCGCGTTTCGGCGCGCTGGCCGGAAATGCGATCACTAATGCGATTCGGTCGTTTTCCGCGCATTTCCGGGGATCGGGAATTTCTGAAAGGGTCGGGAATTGCGACCGAAATGCAAAAATCGCATTTCCATGCGCATTTATTCCGAAGCCATACCTATTCCACGGAAAGTTTCCACCTGTTCCACGGAAAGTTTCCAGCGCCGGACGAGGGGATTCTTGCCGGTTTCGAGGTGGAGACCCTGAAGGATGCTGGAATAAGGATCGTGGTCAAGCTTGGTTGAGGCGTTGGCGAGCCGCTCGCGAGCGTGATCGCAAGATCGACAGAATGCGTGTCGCGTCGAAGCCACTTCGACTCCGCGCCTCAATCCTCGCCGGGGCTTCCCGTCTCCTCGCTGTCGGTCTCGGAAAAGACGCTGCCGCCGCGCAGGATTCCCCTTCCGGCCAACGCTCCAGTTGCCGCCCCTTCGCGAATCGCGAATTCGCCGTTTACCAGGACAAACCGAGTCCCTTGGGCGTACTGGTGAGGGTTCTCATAGGTCGCGAGGTCCCGCACGGCATCCAGCTCCAAGATCGCGATATCGGCAGCGTAGCCTTCGCGCACGTAGCCCCGATCAGTCCAACCAAGGAAATCCGCAGCCGCGCCGGTCATGGAGCGAACGGCAAACGGCAACGAAATGAGCTCCTCGTCCAGGACCAAGTCTCGGAGCTTCTTCGTAAAGGACCCAAAGGCCCTGGGGTGGGACACGGGACGCGAGGGGCCCGGATCCCTGCCGTCGGTACAGGTCATCATCCAGTCAAGCTGGGCCAGGTGCCTGATGTTCTCAACGTCGTATAGGCCCAAGTTCATGACGGAGGCGTTTCCATCCCTCAAGATCCTTCGTGCGGCCTCCGAGGGCGGCAGTCCCCATTCGTCCGCGATATCGCGCAGCGTCCTGCCGTTCAAGTCGGAACGCGAGTCCGCAAAGAGGATGCGCTCCGCGCCGCCGCGTATCGCCAGCATCTCTCGGCTCTGTCGGTCGATCACTCTCGCGGTATCCGGATCGTCGAAGCGTCGGACCATCGCGGTGTCGCCCCCGGCGACAGCCCACCCGGGGATCGTGTAGGAGCGAAGATTGGACTGGGTGGCGGTGTAGGAGTGGTGCGCCCCCGCCGCCTGAACGCCCCGGGCCCTCGCCTCATCGATCAGCGCCGCTCCCTCGGAGGCTCTCCCGTAGTTCTCCGCGCCCTGCGCGTTGAAGTGACTGAAGATGACCTTCGTTCCGGCCTCCTCGCCGATGCGAATCCCTTCTCGGATTGACGCGAGGTAGCCAAAGGAAGGGTACGCCGCGCCGAGATCGCGATCGTGCGTGTCGTAAATTGCGCCCTCGTACGCGGCGGCGACCCGATTGAGTTGGATGACTTCTTCTGTCTCCGCGTAGCTTCCCGGAAGATAGAACAGGCCGGAGGAAAGTCCGTGCGCGCCCTCATCCATCCCCTTGCGTACGTATGACTTCATTGCCTCCATGTCATCTTCCGTAGGAGGTCTGTCCTCCATGCCCATGACCCACGAACGCGCGCTGTTGTGGCCTACGAACAGAAAGGCGTTGATGCCGATTCCGGAGGTCGTCCAGTCGCGCATCCTGGCGGCGACGCTTGATCTTCCGCCTCCGTCCACGCCCAGCGCCGCCGTGGTGATTCCTTGGAAGAGGAAGGCGCGCGCATCTCTTCCGTGATGCGTTTCAAGTTCCGCGTGGGAGTGCATGTCGATGAAGCCGGGCGCAACGATAAGCCCTTGCGCGTCGATTGAATCTCGGGCCGCCGCGCCGGCCTTTGAAGCGTCGCCGACGAAGGCGATCATGTCTTCTCGGATTCCCACGTCCGCGAGGCGCTCCGGCTCCCCCGATCCGTCTACGACGCTTCCGCCGATGATCAGGATGTCCATTTCGGAGGGCGAAGCGCCGCACGCCGCAAGAACCCACGAAAACGAAAGCAGGAGAAAGGCTCCGGCTCCGCCGGCGCTCCGGGTAGCTTCATTCATGGATGGATTCGCGTCTCCAGTAGAATGTCCCCCGGCGAGGACTCGCCCGGGACGTAGTCAAGCAGATTAACTCCCCGGAGGCCCGGGAGAAAGCGACCCGAAACGACCGACGGAGCGTCGGGCTCAGGGCGTTCAGGCCCTCGCTCGCCCACGCGCGCCATCTCCTGAAGCTGGCTGTCCCGCTGGTGGCGATACAGCTGGGACTCGCCGGGATGGGATTGGTCGATACCGTCATGGTCGGGCGCGTCTCCGCTCTGGATCTGGCCGCGGTTGGGCTGGGAAACCTCTTCTTCTACTCCATCACCGTCTTCGGACGGGGACTTCTCCTCGCTTTGGAGCCGCTTGTCTCGCAGGCCTTCGGAGCGAAGGACGAGGACGCAATCGAAGTCTCGGTGCAGCGCGGACTCCTAGTTGCGATTGCGCTTGCGATCGTTGTTTCGCTTGTGCTTGCGGCGTCGGGCCCGATGCTCGCGCTCCTCAGACAGCCGCCGGAGCTGATTCCCGTCGCCACTCGGTACATCCACGCCCTGATTTGGAGCATGCTGCCCTTCTACGGCTTCATCGCGCTTCGCCAGGTGTTGCAGGGGGTTCACTGGGTGCGTCCGGTGGTCTGGGCAATTGCGTCGGCGAACCTCATCAACGTCGTTGCAAACTGGATTCTGATTTACGGAAATCTGGGGTTTCCCGCGATGGGGTCCGAGGGCAGCGGGTGGGCCACGACGCTATCGCGCTGGGAGATGTTGTGCTTCCTGCTCTTCGCCGCATCCCGAACGCTGAAGCCGTACTTTTCGCGATTGAGGCGGGACGCGCTTCGGTGGAAGCCTCTGCGTCGGATGCTCGGTCTGGGCGCGCCCGTCGGCGTACATCTGGCGATGGAGTTTGCCGCGTTCGGCGCGGCGGGGATCGCCATGGGCTGGTTCGGCACCCTTGCCGTCGCGAGCCATCACGTGGCGCTCTCCCTGGCGTCGCTTGCCTTCCACGTACCGCTGGGCATCGCGCAGGCCGCCGCCGTGAAGGTCGGAGCATCCATTGGGCGAAGACGCCCGTCCGCGGCCCGTAGGCTCGCGGGGACGTCGGTGCTCCTGGCTTCGGTCATCATGACGGCCTCGGGGCTCGCCTTTCTGCTTTTCTCCCGCTTTTTCGCGGGACTCTTCACCGAGGATCCCGAAGTACTGGGGCTTGCCGCGGCGCTGATCCAAGTCGCGGGAGTCTTTCAGCTGGTCGACGGACTTCAGGCGGTGCTCGCGGGCGTCCTTCGCGGCGCGGCCGACACCTTGGTTCCGGTGATCCTTACGATGGCGGGCTTTTGGGCCGCGGGCATGCCGGTCGGGCTTTTTCTCGCCTTCGGCGCAGGGCTGGGACCGGCGGGGCTATGGTGGGGCCTGGCCATTGGCTTGGGCGTCGTGGCGCTGCTCCTGCTGGGCAGGAGCTGGGCTAGATTCCGCAGACCCCTTGAGCGCTATGAGCTCTAGCGATCGGAATTCCGCCCGTCCAGCCCAAGAACATCAGTCCTTCCTCCGCGCATTCCGTCAGCTTCGGGCGCATCGAGGTCGCGCGCACGGCGCGCTACGCCCAGCTGGGCAGGCCTTCGAAGCGGGGCCAGCTCTGGATCGCATGCCATGGCTACCGCCAGCTGGCTCATCGCTTCATTCGCCGCTTTGAGGCGCTTGCGGACGAAGGGTGTGCCATTGTTGCGCCCGAGGGTCTGAGCCGCTTTTACATCGACCCCGCCTCCGGGGCGCACGGGCCCGCATCCCGGGTCGGCGCCAGCTGGATGACTCGCGAGGACCGGGAGTGCGAGATTCGCGATTACGTCCGGTACCTTGACGGGGTGGCGAAGCGCGCCTTGGCCGACTTCGGCTCTAGCCCTCGGGCCATCGTCGGTCTGGGATTCTCGCAGGGAGTCCACGCCGTCTGTCGATGGGCGGCGCAAGGCGTCGCTGGGCCGCGCATTCTTGTTCTTTGGGGCGACTCCATCCCCCCGGAGGAGGGCGCGGCGCAAGGGCTCGCCGGCTGTTCCGCGATCTTCGCGGCGGGCTCCAAGGATCCATACTGGACCGTGGAGCGGGCGAAGAAGGATCAGGCTCGCCTCCGGCGCGCGGGCGCCTCGGCGGAGGTCCTTGCGTACGACGGCGGACATCGCATCGAATCCGAAGCGCTTCTCCAGCTGGCCCGAAGGGTGGACCGCCTCGCGGCTCCGCCCGAGAGCTGAAGGCGGGGCCGCGCGCGTCAGAACTCGCCGATCAATCCGATCTCGACCTCCAGCTCATAGCCCAACTCGCGCTGCACCGTCTCTCTCGCGAGGTCGATCAGCCGCATGACGTCGCGCGCCGCTGCGCCGCCGAAGTTCACGATGATGTTTGCGTGCTTGTAGTAGATCCCCGCCGGACCCAAGCTGTAGCCCTTTAGCCCGCACTCGTCGATCAGGCGTCCCGCGCCGATCCCCTCAATCTTCTTGAAGATCGATCCTGCGGAAGGAAAGAGCCAAAGATCGGGGTGGCGCTCCTCTCTCCACTCCAAATTCTCGCGCACGACCCTGCGCAGCTCCTCTTCGGGCTGCGGCGCAAGCCTCAGCGTGACGTCCAGCACGATGTCGCCCGTGTCGTGAATGACGCTGTAGTCGTATCCGAAGTTGAAGTAGCTCTTCGGCTCGGAGCGCACCTCGCCCTGCGGCGTCAGAATCGTGGCGCGCTCCATGACTTCCTCCCAAAAGACCGTCCGCTCGCGCTTCGGGGCCGGCGAGAGAAAGTGAAGGTTCTGCCAGACGGCGCCCCCCACGGTGCTCGGGATTCCGACGAAGTGATGAATGCCGCCCAAGCCCCGCGCCACCGTGGCGTGGATGAGGGCGGGAAAGGTGTCGACGCCGGCCCCCGCCGTCACGATTCCATCCGGGGAAATGGAAATTCGGTCTAGCGCGCACCGGATGACCACGCCCCGAAACCCCCCGTCGCCGACTAGGATATTCGCGCCCCGGCCCAGCACGAACCAAGGGAGCTCCAGTTCGTGCGCGGTCGCTACGGCCCTGTGAAGGGAAGCTGCGCTTCGAGCCTCCACCAAGACATCCGCAGGCCCGCCGATGCGGAAGGTTGTTCTGGGCGCGAGCGGCTCGTTTCGCAGCGGGGCGAGATCCCGCATCCGATCCGCGTAGTGCTCCACCCGGGAACGCAGCTTTTTGCTCAACTCCTCTCCGCATAAGCGGTGCGACTCCTTAATTTACCACTGAGGCGGATTCTCGAACCAAGCGGGGGAGGCCATGTCGGGGCCCAGCAGGCCGGTCCGGATTCTTGTGGCGAAGCCGGGTTTGGATGGACACGACCGGGGCGCCAAGATCATCGCCGCGGCCTTCCGCGACGCGGGCTTCGAGGTGATCTATACCGGTCTGCATCAGACGCCGGAGATGATTGTGCAGGCGGCGATCCAAGAAGATGTCGACGTGGTTGCGATGTCGGTTCTCTCGGGCGCCCATATGACGCTGTTTCCCCGCGTGAAGGGGCTGCTGGAGGAGAACGGACTGGGACACGTGCTGCTGACCGGCGGAGGGATCATCCCCGAAAAGGACGCGCGGGAGCTTGCCAAGCAGGGCGTGGGACGGCTCTTTGGGCCCGGGAGCACGACGCGGGAAGCGGTCAAGTACATCCGCGAGAAGGTGAAGCCGGATTCAAGCCCCTTTGGGCTCGCTTAGCGCGAAGCTGATTGCCGGAAACGTCTAAGCCCGGCCGCGCTCCAGGGCGAATGGAGAAGCTGGCGGCGCGGCTGGAGGCCCTGCGCGCGAAGGCGATGGACGGCGGGGGCCCGGCGCGCAGATCGCGCGAGCGCGCGAAGGGAAAGTTGACGGCGAGGGAGCGGTTGGCCGCGCTCCTGGATCCCGGAGGCGAGTGGTTCGAAGTCGGCCTCCTTGTGGCGCATGATCGCTACGAAGGCGAGGCGCCTTCGGCCGGGGTCGTGACGGGGCTGGGCCGGGTTTCGGGACGCATCGTCGTGGTGGTCGCAAACGACGCCACCGTGAAGGCGGGCTCATGGTGGCCCGAGACGATCGAGAAGATCCTCCGGGCCCAAGAGATCGCGATGCGGCGCGGGCTTCCGATCATCTATCTCGTCGACTCCGCGGGGGTCAATCTGCCCTATCAAGGCGGAGTCTTTCCCGGGCAGCGCGGGGCGGCCCGCATCTTCTACTACAACGCGATGATGCGCAAGCGTTTGCGCATTCCGCAGCTCGCCGCCGTGATGGGCCCTTGCATCGCGGGCGGCGCCTACCTGCCGGCGCTCTCCGACGTGATCGTCATGGTGAAGGGGACCAGCTTCATGGGGCTGGGCGGCCCAAACCTCGTACGCGGCGCGACGGGCGAAGACGTGGGACGCGAGGAGCTTGGGGGGTCGTCGCTTCACGCGCGCGAGAGCGGCGTGGCGCACTACGAATCTGACGATGACGACGCCTGCCTGGAGCTGCTCCGTGAGATGACGGCGTCGCTGCCGAAGGCGGGACGGGGCGGGGGCGTCGCTCCGGCCGCATCCTGGCTTCCGCCGTCAAAGCCCGCCGTGAGTCTCTACGATCTCTTGGCTCGCGAGAGGAAGCGGGCCTATTCCATGGCCGCCCTGCTGGAGACCATCTTGGACGGCGGCGAGGTCCGAGAGTTTCAGGAAGAATGGGCCAAGGAGCTGATCTGCGGACAGGCGCGGATCCGGGGGATGGAGATCGGCGTCCTCGCGAACCGGCGCGGCGTGGTCGAGAGCCGAAAGGGCCGCCCGGCGCGCTTTGGCGGCATCCTGTACGGGGAGTCCGCCGAAAAAGCCGCGTACTTCATTGAGACGATGGACCGCCAAGGCCTGCCGCTTCTCTTCGTTCAGGATGTGGCGGGCTTCATGGTGGGCCTTAGGGCGGAGCGGTCGGGGATTATCCGCTCCGGAGCGCGCTTCGTCGAAGCAATGGCCACGGCGCGGGTCCCCAAGCTGGTGCTCACCGTGGGGCACGCGTCGGGCGCGGGATACTACGCGATGGCGGGGCAGGGGTTCGACCCCGACTTCATCGTTTCGCTCCCCACCGGACGGATGGGCGTGATGGAGGGCGAGAGCGCGGTGGCCGCGCTCTTTGGGCGGCGGTTGGAGCAGTTGGCCGCGCGCGGCGAGACGCCGGACGAGGAGCTCGGCGCGCGCATGGAGGCGGTCAAGGCCGAGTACGATGCGCAGCTGGATGCGCTCCATGCGGCGGCGAGGGGATTTGTTGACGCCGTCGTGCTTCCCGAGGAGCTTCGGGGCGCTCTGGCGTTTCTGCTCCAGAGCTCGCTCGAAGACCGGACGTTCCGTCCCGACATCCCAGCGCCGCCCTTTCCCGCGGCGGCGCTCCCCGCATGATTCGCGTCTCGGGGGGGCAGGGCTTCTGGGGCGACGACTCGAGCGGTCCCGTGCGGCAGATTCGCGCGGGCCCGATTGATGCGCTCGCCTTGGACTATCTGGCGGAGGTCACGATGTCCATCCTGGGGAAGCAGCGCAGGCGGGATCCCAAGGCGGGATACGCTCGGGACTTCCTCGCCCTGATGGAGGAGGTCTGGCCGGACTGCGCGGAGAAGGGAATCCAGGTCGTCACCAACGCCGGAGGCGTGAATCCGATGGGCTGCGCGCAGGCGGTGCGCGCGGCGGGGCGGCGGCTTGGGATCCGAGGCGCGAAGATCGGCGTGGTCACGGGCGACGACCTCATGGATCGGCTGGAGGATCTGATCTCCAGCGGCCATGGCCTCAGACACATGGAGACCGGCGCGCCCTTGGAGTCCGTCCTTGATCGGGTCGAGAGCGCGAACGCCTACTTCGGCGCGGGTCCTCTTATCCAAGCGCTGGACGAGGGGGCGCTGGTCGTGATCTGCGGAAGGGCGGCGGATCCCGCGCTTACGCTAGCGCCGATCGCGCACGCCTTTGACTGGCCGTTGGACAGCTACGACCTGCTTGCGGCCGGCGTCGTCGCCGGCCACGTAAACGAGTGCGGCGCCCAAGCGACCGGAGGGAATTCGCTGCCTGAATGGTGGGAGATCGAAGGGCTTGCGGAGGTCGGCTTTCCCATTGTGGAGGCTGCGCGCGACGGCAGCTTCGTCGTCGCGAAGCACCCCGGACTGGGCGGACGCGTCGATGAGCGGACCGTGAAGGAGCAGCTGGTGTATGAGATCGGCGATCCGGAGCGCTACGCGACTCCCGACGTGACGGCGGACTTTACGAATCTTCGACTCGCCCCCGACGGAGCGGATCGGATTCGGGTACAGGGCGCGCGCGGGAAGCCCCCGCCATCGAAGCTCAAGGTGTCGATCGGATATCGGGCCGGGCACGCGGCTGCCGGAACGCTCGTGTACGGATGGCCGGACGCGCCCCTGAAGGCGGCCCGCGCGGGCGCCATTCTCCAGGAGCGACTGAAACGCAAGGGACTCCAGCTGGACGAGACCCGGATCGAGATTGTCGGCTGGAACGCGACACACGGCGCGCTCGCCGGCCCCCCGCCCCTGGAGGCGGGCGAGGTGGAGCTCCGGATGGCGGTACGAAGCATGGACAGGAAGAGCGTGGAGGCGTTCTCACGAGAGGTCGCCTCCCTCATCCTTGCGGGGCCGCCTTCCGTTACCGGCTACGGGGGCGGAAGGCCCAAGGTCTCCGATATCGTCGCCTACTGGCCGGCTCTCTTGGCGCGGGAGGCCGTGGAGCCCCATCTGAAGGTGTCGATCATTGATCTCTGACGAACGAGAGGAGCGGATCGTGCCGCTGCTCCAGATCGCCTACGCCCGTTCGGGCGATAAGGGCAATACGGCTAACATCGGCGTGATCGCGTACGAGGAAGAGGGTTATCCGCTGCTCGCCTCCGAGCTCACCGCCGAACGCGTCCGCGCCCACCTCTCCGAGTTGGCGCTTGGCGAGGTCCACCGCTACGAGCTCCCAAATCTTGGGGCGCTCAACTTTGTGCTGCACCGCGCCTTGGGGGGCGGGGGCACAGTGTCGCTGCGGAGCGACGCGCAAGGGAAGCTGCTTGCCACCGCGCTGCTCCGAATGAAGCTCCGGGTGCCTCGCTCGGTTGCGGACCGGTCTAGGGGAAGGGGCCGGGTCCCGGCGGGCTGGAACGCGGCGGGCGGCACGCCATGAGCGATCTGTCGAAGAGGGAGTCTGGTCATAGCTTGACGAGCGTCCGCCAAGATATCGAAGGCGTCGCGGTACTTACGCTCCAGAGGCCTGATCGACGCAACGCGCTGAATCAAGCGATGATCGCGGAGCTCTCGCTGCGCCTAGGGAAGCTGGGGCGCGACGAGAAGACAAGGGTGATCGCAATTCGGGGAAGCGGCGGAATCTTCTGCGCGGGCGCGGATCTCGCCGAGCTTGCGCGGTCGCAGGAAGCGCCCCCCGAGACGGGGCTGCGGGAGGCGCGCGCCCTTGGCTCGCTTTTTCTTGCGCTGCGGCGTCATCCGAAGCCGGTCGTCGCTCTCGTCGAAGGGGCTGCGTTGGGCGGCGGCGCGGGTCTAGCCTTGGCATGCGATATGGTGCTTGCCGCCGAGGACGCTCGCTTTGGTTTTCCCGAGGTGCGGCTGGGCTTTGTGCCGGCGCTCGTGGCCCCGCTGCTTCTGGAGCGGGCGCCCTCCTTGAGCGCCTTCGAGCTGGTGGCGTCCGGGCGGTCAGTCTCCGCGCGATCCGCGGCGGAGATCGGGCTTGCGACGCGGGTCTTCGAACGAAGCGCGTTTGACGCCGAAGCGCGGAAGACTCTCCTTTCGCTCTCGCGCCGCCCGCCCGGAGCAATGACACTGACCAAGCGGATCTTCTATGATGCGCTGGAGACGAACGTCGCGACTGGAATAAGCAGGGGCGCGGCGGCAAATGCGCTTGCGCGCCGAACGAGCGAGTGCAGGTCGGGCGTGCGCCGCTTCCTTACCCAAGCAAAGGAGTAGCTGGTGTTTCGAGTCTCTCGAAGACGCGCGCGCGAAAGCGATCAAGCGTGGCTGCCGTGGAAAATTGGGTGCCTGCTCACGGGCTTGGCGACCGGGATCGTTGGGATGACGCGCTCCATCGAATGGCTTACTTGGGTCGCCGTCGCGGTCCTCGCAATGGGCTTCCTGCTTCGGTTCGTGCCCCGGGGAAAGGACTTCGAAGAAGGCCCCGAAGCTGAGTAGCGGAGCCTTTGGCTGGTTGCTTCGAGTACCCGGCTTGGCGCGCTGCTACCGTTCCGTTGAAAGCTTGAAGGGCTCTGGGCCAGCTTTATCCCGTTTGGTCCGGGACCTTGCTTCCGCTTCCCAAGGCCATCCAGCTTCGCACGTGGCTCTCGATCCATTGCCATTCGCCTTCCCTCAGGTCGTAGGGAACCTCGACGATGATCGGCTTGTCCCGACCATGCAAGGGGAGCTTGTGAACGGCGTAGCGCCCCTGCCTGGGCCTGAGGCTAGGGCTAGGAGTCGGTGTCGGTTCGGCATTCGGAGTGGGATCGGTCGCGTCGAGACGGGTGTCCTTGAGGGCCGCTCTCAGGAACTGTACGGACCGTTCTGCACTTGCGGGCGAGCAGCCCGTCCACTCCTGAGCTTTTCGCTCAATCGTCGCGTCATCAAGCCCACTTGGATCATTGACGCCCAGCGCAGGGGCAAAAGTCGAAACCAGTCTTTCGCGAAGCAGCGAACGCCATTCGCCGGACCCGTGGCGGCACTGGAGCAGTGTCCTCATGGCCGCAGTCGGACGCGCGCGTCTGCCAACAAGTCCCAGTGCTCTCATCGCGCTCCGATTGTGCGAGTGCGTCCCCTTCGCGAGCCTAGGCATCAAGCCAAAAAGTAAAGGCGCGTCGAGCTTTTCCGGGGTCGGCTTCAGCTCAGCCAAGCGTCCCAAGAGCTCCTTGAGGTTCGACCAGGTCGCATAGGGTAGAGACCTGTAGCCCTCAGTCGTTTCGCCAGCAGATGTCTTCCATGCAGTCACGGGGCGAGACTCGTCGATGCCGGAACCGTCGTTGAAATCGCCGTTTCCCCAAACCTGATCGTCCTCGCCGCCGGTCCTCTGGGCGGAGTCCGGCCTTGTGTCGCGAAACGCCGCCCGAAGAAACCTCAGGGACTGCTGAACAACTTGTGTCGAGGAATACCCGGTCCAGTTCTCGATCTCTCTCGCGACCGTCGCGTCATCCAATCGGCTTGGGTCCTGCCCGTTGAACGCGGGCCTGTACACAGCGCTCAGTCTTTCCCAAATAAACGCGCGCCACTCATCGGTTCCGTACTTGCACCGAAGCAGTGCTCTTAGCGCCTCGGTCGGCCGCGCCTGCCGATCAATAAACCCCAACGCCCTCAACGCCCATCGGTGACGGTCATGCGACGAAAGGCTCAATCTGGGCATCGCGCCGTGCAGAACGGCGGCCTCAAGCTCTCGGGGCAGCGGATCAAGCTGCGAAAGGCAAAGAAGCAGCTCCCTGAAATTCGACCACACGACGTATGGCAATGATCGGAAACCGTCGCCGGTCCCTTCGGTAGCAGTTTGCCGCGCCGACGCTGGCTGCGCGCCCTCTCCGTGCACATTCCCAGACCATGTCGCGTTGGGACGGGCCGAATTGCCGTCGGAAGACGGAGCGCCGGAATCCAGCGCGGTGTAGCGGAGCGCCGCACGCAAAAATTGCACGGACCGCCAAGCATCCTTGGGCGAACACCCGGTCCGATCTCGGATCCCCTGCGCGATCGTCGAGTCGTCCAGGCCGCCCGAGTCCTCAATGTCCAGCACCGGCAAAAAGGCCGGCGCCAGCCTCGTCCGAAGCCGCGAACGCCACTCGGCGGACCCATGTTCGCACCTGAACAGCTCTCGCAGCGCGGAAGTCGGACGGGCCAGCCGATCCAACAATCCGAGCGACCCGAGCGCGTTCCAGTAACGGGAGTAGCTGGAAGGTTGCAGCTGCGGCATTGTCTCGCCCAAAGCGGCCGAGTCCAGCGTTTCGGGGAGGGAATGCCGCTGGGCGAGCAGCTGCAGCAACTTCTTGAACGTTGACCACTTCACGTAGGGCAGGGACCCAAAGTGCGGGGCGGTCGGCACTCGGTCCGTTTCCTCCCGCACGGCGTCGGGCTGCGTGTCGTACAGCGCCGCGCGCAGAAAAAGCAAATACGCCTCCGCGGTCCGCCAAGAGCACTTCGCCCGCTCTCGGATCCTCCGCATCGCCGTTCTGTCATCCAGCTCGCCCGGATCCCGAACCTCGAGCGCGGGCGCGAAAACGGAAGAGATCTGCTTGCGTAGCCGCAGGCGCCACTCAGTCGAATCGTGTTCGAGTCCGAGCAGCTCACGAAGGGCGTGAGTCGGATGCGCGCGGCCGTCTAGCAGTCCAAGAGACTTCATCGCCGCCCGGTAGCGAAGACGCGTCGATGCTTTGAGCTCAGGCAGCGTATCAAGGAGGACGGTCTGGTCAACGCGGGAAAGCGCCTCCCGTTCGGCAAGGCCCCGAAGCAGCTTCTTGACCTTGGACCACCTGACGTATCGACCGGTTGCGTCCGACGCAAACTCCCAGTTCAGACGCCCGCCGGCTTGGCCTCCGCGAAGACCGCCGGGCGCAACGGCGTCGTCTTCGCGCTCCCGTTCCCACAACCCTCGTAAGCCATCCAAGAAAAAACGGACGGCGACATCCAATTGATGGTCCGGCCTGCCGCCGCGATCCTTAATGGCTCGTCGCGCCGACACGGCGTCGACCGAAGAGATGTCCGTACCCTCGTCGAAGATGTGTTGGTAGGCTTGAGCGAACTGGCGCCGAAGAATGCGATTCCATTCGACGGACTTTTTGGGGGCCGCGGACAAGTCGCGGAGCGCTTTGGTCGGCGTACCGTCTCGCTCCAGAAAGCCGAGAGCGACTAGAACCGGCTTTTCGCTCCAGGCGGCGGGCTTGCCCGTGCTGCGGGACTCCAAGAAATGCTGGGTCACGCGCGCGGGAAGCTCCGAGTGACTGGCCAGCCATTTGAGCGTCTCGATGATCTCGGGCCACGACGCGCAGGGCGCAACCGTCGCCGGTCTGCCCTTCGGCTTCTCGTCTGCGCGCTGACTGGGCTCGAACGCCTTGAGGTCGCGGAGCGCCGCGAGGACAAACTGCGCCGCGGATCGCGCGCGAGCCATCGAACAATGGGCGCGCTTCTGGATTCTCTCTGCAAGCGACTCTTTGTCGACAGCTCCCGGATCCTCCGCGCCCAGCGCGCCGAAGACCGAGACCAGCCGTTTACGCAGGGCCGATACCCAATCAGCGGATCCGTATTGGGCAGCGAGTAAGGCGCGCAGCTCGGGCGTCGGCCTCTCGGAGGCATCAATCAGCCCAAGCGTCTCAAGAGTAAGCGATAGCTCAATGGCCGCGCGGGGCGACTCCGCCGCTACGGGCAATGTCCTGCGCAATACCCCGATTCCAAGCTTGGGGGGAACGGCGCCGTCGTTTCCCAGCTGGTCAAGCAGCGATTTCACGAGGCGCCAAGGCGCGTGGGAGTCGATGGAGATCTGCCGTTCGCCGTTGCCGGGCTCCCCGGGCTCATCTGCCTTCCTCGCGTGAATCCGGACTTCAACTTGGCCGCCTGATCTATCGTTTATGCGGTCATTCGGATCCAGTTGACGCAGCTCCTCCGCTCCAGCCAGAAAGAACCGAACCGCCTTTCCGTCGCTGACGCCCGCCCGATCACGACGCGATTCGATCGCCTCGCGTGCGGCGTCCGAGGTCACCGAGAGCACCTCCGCGCCTCCGAAGACAGGCTGATAGGTCCGTACAAATTGCTCCCGGACGATCCTGTTCCATGCGGGGGATCGATGCGAGCATTGCGCCAAGGACCGAAGCGCGTCGGTTGGCTTGCCTCGAAGATCCAGAAACCCCAGGCGAATAATGCTCATCATGAGGGATCTGAGGGCCGGCTCCTGATACTCCGGAAAGATGGACTTGAGGAACGGAACGTCGATCCGGTCCGCGTCCGAAATCCCTTCGGCGAGGCGCGTCAAGAATTCCATGGTCTTGCGCCATGGAGTGGCCGGAACAGGTTTGCGCCTGCGGGTTTCTTTAGTCTCCGTCATTGATATTCCGATCCGTCGGGCCGTAGCTTCTCGGAAAAATAGTCTATGCGCCCATGAGTCGGTCGGCAAGAAAATACGCCCGCACGCGCTGATGCCCCGGGAGATGCCTGCGTGCCCGGCGCCCGCATGCCGTGGGCAAACGGAGTGGCCCCGATCGCTGCCGGAAGCCCTTTTGCCAGCCTCCCCAGAGCTCGACGGGTTGGGCTCGGGACATCAACGCAGAGTGGCTGCGGCGTCGCTCGCCCCAGCTATTTCCGCTGTTTCTTTCGAGCCTCGGGAATCCAGCGGCGAATGTACCCGTCGATCCACCGCCATTCGGCTTGTCCAAGATCAAATGGCACCTTCACGACGAACGGATCGCTGCGCCCATGCCAAGGGAGTCTGTGGACGGCGTATTCCTGAGACTCTTCGGGCTCGGGTTCTGGCTGGGGTTCGGGGAGGACTGGATCGGGCCGCGTATCGCGCAGCGCCGCGCGCAAGAATCGCACGGAGGTCTTGGCGCTGCCTGGCGAGTACCCGGTCCAGTCCAAGATTTTCCGCTCGGCAGTCTCGTCGTCTGATCCGACGGCGTCCGCAAAGCCAAGCGCTCTGCCATAGGAGCGTGCGAGTCTTTCCCGCAACAGCGAGCGCCACTCGTCGGTTCCGTGCCCATACCCGATCATTGCATGCAGCACCGGGGTAGGGCGCGCACGCCGGTCAACTAGCCCCAGCGACTTCATCGCGCTTCGATAGTGCGAGTGAGTCGTCACCTTGAGCCTCGGCATCGTTTCGTGTAGGACGGCGGGCGGAAGCTCTCGCGGAAGCGGCTTCCGCTCTGCCAACCGGCGCAGCAGCTCCTCAAAGTTCGACCAAGAGATATAGGGCAAGGAGCGCGATTCGCCGGAATTGTCGCCGGTGTCTTGCTCCGGCGGCTGTCGATCCGCTTGCCTAGTCCCAGTCCGAACGCGTGTCTCGCGGTCAGACTCGCCGTCGACGTCACCCTCTTGGTCGAGCCGCAGTTCCTCTGCGCCGTTCAAGAAGAACTGAACGGCCCTGTCGGCGCCGAGCCCTGATCTTCCGCCGCGCATCATGATGGCTTCGCGGGCCTCTTCCGGCTCGACGGAAAAAACCTCGGCGGTCCCCAAGACGGGTTCGTACGTCCGAATAAACTGTTTCCGAACGATGTCATTCCACTCCTTGGAGCCTCGCGTACAGCGGGCTAAGGATTGGAGGGCATCGGTGGGGACGCCACGATCCAGGAAGCCAAGTGACCGAAGGCTGCCAAGGTAAGCCGCAAGGGTTGATGTGCTTCGCTCAGGCCAAATCGTCTTGAGAAACGGCACATCAATGCGAGCAGTGCGAAAGAGCTGGTGGGCAATGCTCTCAATGAATTCCATGGTCTCGCGCCAAGGGGACTTTGGAATCGTCACTGGCCCTCGATCAAATCTGCGGTCCGGTAGGTTCATGAATTGCGAGTGTTGATGGCCAAAGTCAATACGGATTAAGCGTAAACTGTACGCATGACTGCCGCACCGCAAGTCTGAACGCAACTTCCTCTGACGCGCCGCGCCCAAACGCCGAACTCCGTGGGAATCGTTCCACCGGTTTTCCGCCACGTAGTCAGCATTCAACCCGAAGTCCCGGCCAATGGCATGGAAGGTCGCCTGAGCCGAGAGCATCACGCCGGGCACGCCCGCGCCCGGGTGGGTCCCCGCGCCTCCTCGCTTCGGTTGCACGGCCGATACCATGCCGTCTGCGTCAGTCTAGGTTTGATTCCAAAGGCATTTCCCAGGGTCGCGCCGTACGCCTCCGCACCTTCGTCGGGCATTCTTCCTCCTCGCTCAAGGATCGTTCGCAAGTCTGGAAGAAGCCGCCTCTACTTCAGGTCATCCAACACCCTCCCGTCCGCCCGAAGCCGGCTAGGCTCTCTCGCGCGGCACGCAAGCGCTGCACCAAGACCCCCTGGAGACTCTCCGCAGGGGGACCACTGGAAGGAAATTGTCGTAGCCCAGTAGAAATGTCCTTTCTTCTCTCGGTAGAAATGTCCTCTTTCGGTATTCGTTCGTTTTGGGGCGGCGAGAGACTCGAGGGAGGGACGCATGGAGCTGACGTTGAAGGAGCGGGACCGTCTGTGTCTGTTGAGGCAGGCGGGCGAGGGGGCGCTTTCGTCGGCGGAGGCGGCGCGGCGTCTGGGGGTGACGGCGCGTCATTTCCGGCGTTTGCTGGCGAAGTTCAGGCTCGAGGGCGACGCAGCGGCGGTGCACGGGCTGCGCGGCAGGCCGTCGAATCGGGCGCTGCCGAGGTCCTTGCGGGAGAGGGCGCTCGATATGGCGCGGGATTCGCTGCGCGAGGACTTCGGGCCGACGCTGCTCGCGGAGCATCTCGAGCGGGAGACGGGTAGAAGAGCGGGGGTCGAGACGCTGCGGCGCTGGATGATGCAGGCGGGCCTGTGGGAGCGTCGGCGCAAGCGGGCGAAGCATCGCAGCCGGCGTCCCCGGCGTCTTGCGGTGGGCGAGCTGGCGCAGTGGGACAGTTCGGTGCATCGGTGGCTCGAGGACCGGTATCCAGGCGAGCTCGTGCTGATCTCGATTCACGACGACGCGACAAACCGACTGATGGCGGCGAAGTTCGCGCGAAAGGACGACGGCGCGGAGAATCGCCGCGCGATCATCGACTACCTCGAGACGCATGGTCGTCCCTTGGCGGTGTACACGGACAGGGCCGGGCACTTCGGGCAGAAGCGGTCGAAGGGCAAGCCCCGGACGGAGTCGATCATCTCGCGGGCGCTGGCGGAGCTGGGCGTCGAGATGATCCTTGCGGGATCCCCGCAGGCCAAGGGCAGGGTCGAGCGCAGCTTCGGGACGGCGCAGGACCGTTTGGTGAAGGAGATGCGCGTCGCGGGGATATCGACGATCGAGGAGGCGAACCGGTACTTGGAGCGGACGTGGATGCCCTTGTGGAACGAGCGCTTCGCAAAGGAGCCTCGGGAGCCCGTCGACGCGCATCGGCCGCTGCCGGAGGAGGCCGATCTCGATGCCTTGTTCGCCGAGAAGTCCGAGCGCGTCGTCGCCAGGGACTTCACCGTGCGGTACAAGAACCGGCATTGGCAGATTCCCGAGGCCGAGGCGGAGGGGATTGCGCCGGGGACGAAGGTCGTGATCGAGCGCAGGCTGGACGGCGAGCTGCGCTTTCGCGCGAGAGGCAGGTACATCGAGGTCGAGGCCCTGGGTCGGGAGAAGCCCCGCATCAAGCCGCCTAGGCGCGAGCAGGCGCGTCGAGCGCGGACGCCCGGGAAGCCGTGGAAGCCGGCGGCGGATCATCCGTGGCGACTCGACATTCGCGCCGACGTGCAAAAGGCGATGGCCCGCAAGGCGCGGCGCGAGGCGCGGAAGAGGCTGCGACGGGAGCGAAAAGAGGAGTAGGACGGGCGTCCCGAGCACGCTCGGGACGAGCTCTTTCGAGTCATCCGCCTCGCTGGATCGCGACGCGACGAACAGCCGAAGCCATGAGCGACGGGGGCTTCCTGCCCGCCGTTTCCGCAGGCCTCGAGCTTGAGCCGGCATCAACGTCAACAGACGCTGACAGGGGAGGCGGACCTCCGACCTCCGACGCGAAGCCGGCAATCCGTACCGGGCCGACCGCAGAGCCTTGCGGCTGCGCCGCCCGGGCCTCGGCCTGCGGACTGTTGAAGGTCCTTCGGCTCGATGCCCGGAACTCCCGGCAGCTCCGACCGGCCAGCGAAATAGTCGGCGCCGAAGACCCGGGCCAGCGCCAAATCCCGGCCCCGGAACCCGTCTCGACGCTCCGAAAGCGCCGATTTCCCGAGGGGTAAAGGTCCGGTCGCCCTCCGCTCGCGCCTCTCCGTCGATCCCGGGACGTCCGTTTTTCCGAGAATCGGCGAAATCCCCGGATTCCCCGGACTCGCTTCCTTGAGCTCTCCCGGCAGTCCTTGCCGGGCCGAGATCGCAGCGGTCCGCGCCCAAACTTCAGGGCTCTCGAAGCCGTCGAGCTGGTCGAGAACGCGGCCCGCCAGGTCCGAGCGGCCCCTGCCCCAAGCCTCGCCCGGCGGGACGCGCCAAGAAGGCACGACCAAGCCAAAGGCGGCGGAAGCTCCCTTCCCGCTGTTTCCGGAGGCCTCGAACTCGGGCGCGCATCAACGTCAACAGACGCGTGACGGGGAGGCGGACCGCAGGCCTCCGACGCGGGGTCGGCAGTCCGTACCGGGCCGACCGCAGGGCCTTGCGGCTTCGCCGCCCGAGCCTCGACCTGCGGACTGTGGAAGGGTCCTTCGGATCGAGGTCCGGAACTCCGGGCAGCTCCGACCGGCCAGCGAAACGGCCGGCGTCGAAAACCCGGGCAAGCAACAAACCCCGGCGCCGGAGTCCGTCTCGACGCTCCGAAAGCGCCGATTTCCCGAGGGGTAAAGTTCCGGTCGCCCTCCGCTCGCGCCTCTCCGTCGATCCTGGAGCGTCCGTTTTTCCAGGAATCGGCGAAATCCCCGGATTTGCGCGAAATCCGCCCCCTCGAGCTTGATTTCCCGCAGCCGTCGCCTCGCCATGAACACGGCTTCCCGCAGCGGGACGGCGGGCCGGCCACGATGCCGGGCCGGGCAAGGATCGGCGGCGCAGCGTATCGTCCAATAGGCGGTCGGATGAGGCGGGACCACGCAAGGCGCGCACGTCGGTGTCCGGGCGAGCTCGCTCGCCCGGACACCGCGCCCCTCCCAATCCGACCCAATCAACCACCCAAACGCCCGCCCCGCGCACGGCCCAAATCCGGACCTTTCTATCGAGCGCTGAACCCGGACATTTCTATCGGGCTACAACAACCACTGGAAGGAAATTCTGGAATATGCAATTCAGTTAAATTGGCGTGGTACTCCCGCAACAGAGGGCGGTCACGCCATGAAAAAGCCAGATCGACGCGAACAGTCGGAGCCTCGGGACTCTGGGGATTCCGGCGTGCTACGCCCTCCTCCCTTGGTCAGGTACGATCCCGATTGGCGCGAGCGGGTTGAAATTGCTAAACGAGAGTATGCCCGGGCGGGCAAAGCTCGCGGAAGGCGGTCTTTGGTGGCTACCTACCCACGCCACCTTCCTCTCTCCGAGTCTCCTGGTGACCTCCCAATTCGATAGCGCGAATCGTGGCCCGCTGTATCAGGTTCAGCAGTCGAGTCGCTGTCGGCGCCAAGCGCTGATTCGCAAGTACCAGAAGGATAACCGGTGCCGCTTGCTGGTTGTCTACGACATGCTCTTCCCTCGGAGTGTCCCTCTTATCGAAGCGATGCTCTACGACGCAGACCCTTCGGAGGACCTTCACCTGCTCTTGGTCACCTTGGGAGGGGACGGCGAAACTGCGCTGCGGATTGTTCGCCAGCTCCAGGCTCGGTGTAGGGAATTGACGGTCCTGGTTCCCGACCAAGCCAAGAGTGCGGGAACGCTCGTCGTGCTCGGAGCCCATCGCATCTACATGGGGCCAACCAGCGACCTCGGTCCCGTGGACCCCCAGTTCGCTCTCCCGAACGGATCGTACGCACCCGCCCGGGCGATTATCGCCGCTGTAGAGAAAGCAGAAGCCAGCGTCCAAGCGAGCCCAGCCGCCTACCCGATTCACGCCGTGCTGCTGGACGGATTGAGTGCATTGCTCGTGGAGCAGGCCCGCGATCAGCTCGCTCGAACGGAAGATCTGGTCCGAGAGGCTCTTGGGTCGGTCTCCGGCCGCGCGAACGATGATGTCGAGGCGCTGGTTACCGCTCTGAAGGATCCGTTGATCGAAGCGTCGAAGAGCCATGGGGCGGTGGTATCCGCATCTGACGCCAAGAGTTACGGTTTGCCGGTCGACGAAGCGGATCCGAATAGTGATCGCTGGAGAGCCGTCTGGCAGCTGTACATGGAGTGCTTCGCTCTGCCGCCGCACGCTAGGGTATACGAGGGCGAAACGGCCTCCCACGCCTTCGTCGACGCACCTCCCAACGAGGCTTGATTCCACCGCCTCTCATGTGGGTCCGTGAACGCGAGTCATATGTGGCCTCGGAACCACGCCGCCGGATCTAGGATGTCCCATCACCTCGTGTGGGTCTGACGGGGCGTCGGAGGAAGCTCCGGCGTTGCCCGCTGTTCCCGAACGGCGTCACTCCACTCCTTGAAGCCTCGCGTATAGCGGGCCAAGGATTGGAGCGCATCACTGGACGCGCCACGATCCAGTAAGCCGAGCGACCTAAGGCCGCCCGGAATCGCCCTACCAGTCCTCCGTCACGCCGTCAGCCGCTCTCCAACCCGAAGTCCCGGGCAATGGCATGGCAGGTCGCCTGAGCCGAGAGCATCACGCCGGGCACGCCCGCGCCCGGGTGGGTCCCCGCGCCTACGAGATAAAGTCCTCGCGCCTCCTCGCTTCGATTGTGCGGCCGAAACCATGCCGTCTGCGTCAGTCTGGGTTCGATTCCAAAGGCATTTCCCAGAGTCGCGCCGTACGCCTCCGCAAAGTCTCTTGGCGTGAAGACCTCCCGTACCTCCAAGCAGCGCCGCAGATCTTTGAGCCCCCAGGCCTCGAGCGCGTCCAGAACGCGTTCTTCCATCCGCGGCGCCTCTTCGGACCAGTCAATCCCGGAGGCCTCGTTCGGCACCGGGACCAGCACGTAGAGACTCTCGCATCCCGGCGGCGCCATCTCGGGATCGGTTCGGGAGGGCGCGTGCACGTACATGCTGAAGTCGCCGGAGAGGCGTTTCCGATCAAAGATGTCCCGCACTAGTCCCTCGTAGCGGGGGCCCGCGATGATGGTGTGGTGGCTCAGCTGTGGAAGACGCTTGCGCACGCCCAGATACAGCAGAAAGCAGCTCATCGACTGGCGCGTTCGGGCAAGCCGGCGGTCCGTCCAGCGCCGGCGCTTGGCGCGGCGCAGCAGCTTGCCGTAGGTGTGCCCTACATCCGCGTTGCTCACAACGATATCGGCGGGAAGAAAGGCGCGTTCCTCGCGCTTGCCGCCGACTGTCCTCACATCAACGCCCGAGACTCTGGAATTCGCCACTCCGATGCCCTCCGCCGCAGTATCGACGCGCACCTTTCCGCCGATGTCGCGAAATAGCTGCTCCATCGCTTGGACCAAGCTGTACATCCCTCCCCGGGCGTACCAGACGCCGCCCTCCTTTTCCAGGTAGGGGATCATCAGGAAGATTGACGGGGCCCGAAAGGGGTTGCCGCCGATAAAGAGGGGATGAAAGGAAAAGAGGAAGCGGTGGCGCCAATTGCGGAAGCGTCCGGCCACGGAGGACGCGACAGGCCTAAGCGCCCTCAGCCGAAGCGCGCGGGGCGCGAATCTAAGGAGACTTGCCAAGCTGTCGAAGGGGCGCGCCCCCAGGCCCTGCGTCATCACCGCATCGTAGATCGGCCGAAGGTCCTCGAAGAACCCCTCCAAGGCCGCCGCGTCCGATGGCGAGAACCGAGCCATTGCGGCCTTCATCCGCGAGAGATCCGAGCTATAGTCGATCCACGTACCGTCGTGAAACCAGACTCGGTAGAAGGGGTCTAGCGGCTGCAGGTCGACATAGTCGCGAAGCCTCTTTCCTGCTGCCCGGAAGACGGAGTCCAATATTTGGGGGGCGGTGACCAAGCTGGGACCCGTGTCGAAGGTGTAGCCCTTGAGTCGCAGCTGGCCGGCGCGGCCCCCTAGGCTCGAACGCTGTTCGATGAGCGTGGTGGACGCTCCCCTCGCCTGAAGGCGGATCGCGGCGGCGAGACCTCCGAAACCTCCGCCGATGACGACTGCGCGAGGCGGCGTCGCCGAAGCCCTCGCGGTCCTTTTGAGCTCCGAGGTCACTCCAATACGCGTGCTGCGGAGCCTGCGCGGATTTGGCCCTGACGCAGCGACCAGAGCCGCGCGCAACCACGCATGGCCAAGAGGAGCTTGGCCGAAAGGGAGGTATAGGCGCGCTTGCTCAGATTGTCGTAGCCGTTGGCGCGAACCCGGTCGTGAATGCCCTGATAGACGCTCGCCGCCGCGGCGACGGCGCGCCGCGCGCTGGCCGGCAGGCATGGCATTGCTTCGTAGGCGTCCGAATACGCGGCGTCCGCTACGGCCATGAGCTCTTCCATGAGCGCAGCGTAGCTAGAGCCCGGTCCTTTCGGGACAGCTGGATCCAAGAGCATTTCCCGGCTCAGTCCGTGCGCGATCAAGCGATCCAGCGGGAGGTACAACCGTCCCTGCTCAAGGTCCTCTCCGACGTCGCGGATGATGTTGGTGAGCTGCATCGCGTGTCCAAGCGCGTGAGCCCGCTCGATCGCCCATCCATCCCGAACGCCGAACGCGTAGGAGAGCCAGGCGCCCAGGACCGACGCGACCCGGCAGGTGTAGACGCGAAGCTCGTCCATGTCGCGGTACAGGCGCGGCTCAACGTCCATGCGCACGCCCTCAACGATGTCCAAGGCAAAAGAGAACGGAACGCCGCCCTTCGCCATCTCGCCCATCACGATATCGGCCAGCGGCACCCCCGTGGCGCGCCCGTCGTAGGCGGCCCTGCAAATTGCAATCCAGCAATCAAGGAGCTCGTGCAGCCTCTCGCCCTCAAACGGCGGCTGGGCATTGTCCGCCAAGTCGTCGGTGAATCGGCACCAAGCGTAGATTCCCCTGACCCGCTCCCGCTGCCGCTTGGGAAAGAGAAGCGCGGCAAAGGAAAAGCTGCGGCTGTTCCTGCGAAAGAAGCGATTCCAAGCCTCGGGGGGACCCAGCGCCCGCGCACGGTCCGCTAGGGCGGCGCTGGCCGGCGTCTCGCCCGGATGCTTCCAGTTGGACGGCGCATCAGAGCGTCCCTTTACCAGCGGAGCGGGGCGCCCGGTCCAGCCGCTCCGTCGCAGGCGAAGGCGCTCCGCTTCCTTCCGCGAGGCGCTCTCGCAGCGACGGATCCAGCGATCAACCAACTCCGCCACGGAACGATCAACGTCCGCTTCCTTCAGCTTTGCGTTGAGGTCGCTTCCCAGCGCGCGCAGCCGGGCGACCGCCTGGGCAGCCATCGAGGGAAGAGCGCCGTCTCCGCTTTCCAGGGACAGAAAGAAAGTCTGGACCGCCTCATCCGGGTGAAGGTCGAACCAAGCGGGACTCTGGTCGCCAAGCGCGGATGTCCAGGCGCGGCCCCGAAAGCCCCGGAGCTTTGGCTTTCCGGTCTCTTCCAGAGGACAGTAGTCCAAGAAGTCGTCCACCAGCTGACTGAGCGCGCCCAGCTCCACGCCCAGGGCCTGATTCGCGTTCGCCGAATCCCGGCGGCCAAGCCAGCCGTCGAGTCCAGCCGCCGCCCCGAAAAGGCTGCCGCTCCTTGCCCGGGCGATCTCCAGATATCCGTCTTGCGGGGCGCCTCGCAAAGACGCCTCCGCCCGCATCTTCTCCCCAAGGAACGCGTCTTCCACGGCCTTCGAAAACGCGGGAAGGAATTTCTTCGAGTCCGCCATCGACGCGACGCGGCGGATCCCTGCGAGAAGCGGATCGCTCCAGAGCGTCGCGGCCTCTGGATTCTGGCTGCGCGACTGCGGGGAGGCGCTGCGCGGACTCGCGTTCCGACCGAGGACTTTGTCGCTCTCGCGCAAAGCCTCATGCGCCGTCTGCACCGCAAGGCACCCGAGCCAGAAGCGCCGGGAGAGCGACTCCCGCCGCCTCTTGGGGACGAAGGCCAGCGCTGCGCGGGCCGGCAGCAGATTCCCGCGCGGCAGCTGCGTTTGGATTCCTTCATCCATGGCGAGCCCGACCGCCATCGCGAGCCCTTCTTCGACCACGTCGCCGCCCGCCGGAGCGACTAGCCGGCGCGCGGCGTCCTGCACTGCTTCCACTTTACGAGTCCCAAAACGACCGCGGTCGCGGCCGCCGCGCCCCAGAGGCCCCCGACGAGCGTCATCGCGACGGACAGGGCGAGCACGATCAGATAGTATGCCTCCATCAGAGGAACGGGGATGCGTCGGGCGATCCTGTTTGCCCGCGCGAGATCGAAGCCGGCCATGATTGCGACTCCGGTCGCAAACCACCCCAGAAGGTTGACGAGCGGCATGCCGTAGTAGGGCCCCGGCGTCTCCCAGACCCAATAGGGGGTCAGCTCGCTCATCGCGGGATCGAGCGTGAGATCCCAGGTCGTAAGCAAGAGCGCGCCGAATCCCCAGCGCGCGAGGGGTCGCCGCGCAAGGCTCTGGGCGATCACGTAGGAGGGAAACGCCATCATGAACCAGCTAATCGGGATCAGCGCGGGGACGAGCCCGAGCACCTTGTACCCCAGAAACTCGGTGTAGCGGTAGGCGCTGAAGGGAATCCCGGTGGCGGTGCCCAAGAGCTCCGCGCCGAGCGAAATACTGCAGGCGACGAAGAAGGCCGGGAGCCATTTCAGCCCAACGCGGGCGGAAAGAGAAACCGCCAGCGTAGCGAAGGCAAGCAGTATGTGGCCCCGCGCGAAGAATGGGAAGGCTGTCGGGTAGAAGTCCGCAGCCCCGGGGAAGCGGGCGAGCAGCGCCGGATTAAGGCCGAAGGCAGCGTAGCCGACCACCGACGCGATGGAAAAGATGAGAAGCGGCGCGAAGCCGAGCGCCTTCAGTCGAACCCGAGCGGCCATCGCGCCTTCTACGCCTTGTCGGTGGGCGAGCTAAAGTTCCGCGCTAGCCAAGACTCGAACATTGCGAGGCTCCCAAACCGACCGGAGTGTCCCAGCGGCCACGAGCGCGCAATGGACTCGGCGCCCAGACTGCCGGCGCCTCCAAAGGCCAGCGAAAAGGGCATGAGCGGGTCCGCGAGCGCGGCTGCCGTCTCGACGAACCGGCGCACGTCTCCCGCGCTTGCCGGCTGGGACGCCGAGATGCAGACGAGCGAAGCGGCGAGGGACCGCTGGGCCTGAACGATTTCGGAGACGGGAAGCCCCTCCCCCAGGTACTCGACATCCCACCCGCGCTGCACGAGGAGAAGCCGCACCAATAGGGCGCCCAAGACGTGGCGGTCAGACCCCATGGCGGCCACGAGCGCGACCGGTTGGCCTTGGCTGCGCCGCTCCGCGCGCTCGATGTTCGCGATGGCGGAGATAATCGCTTCGCTCGCCTCGCGGCTTGCGGCGCGCTCATCCGCAATGCAAAGGTCTCCGCGCCGCCAGCCTTCCCCCACCTGTTGCATGAACGCCCCGAAGACGCCGTCCAGGACGGCGGCCTTCACCGGCGGCGCGGAGATCAGATGTCGCAGAAAGGAGCCGATCAGGCGTCCGTTGCGCTGCCGGGTCCAGCGAAGAAGCAGCCTTTGCGAGGGCGCCGCGTCGGCCCGATCAAGCGCCCTCCGGGCCTGCCAGACCGAGAGGGCCTCGTCCCCGAACCGATGAAGGTAGATGTCGCAGCCCCTGCTGCGCGCCACGCGCAGGACATCGGCCAGCGAAATCCGTCGATGTCCGCCGGCAGTCGTCGCGACCTGCGACTTCGGCGCCTGAGAGCGTCTCGAAGGATCGGCGCCTGCGGAAGATCTCGGAGGAGCGCGAAACCAGCGCTTCACGGTGGACGGGTGCACGCGAAGGAGTTCGGCGACATCCCGGGTCCCTAGCTTCAGCGTCTCTCCTTCGGCCAGCGATTCAATCAAACGGTTCAGAAACGTCGAAATAAACGGTTTAGCTGCTACTCACAGGGAAAATCCATCAGTAAAGCGTGAAACGAATATAAAATGAACGAATCACGCCATGACTTAGGCGCGCCGCACTTAGGGGGGCAGGGAAAAAACGGCATCGTTTTTCGCGGATTGGACGGACGGCGCGCGGCCCGTCCCCTAAGGCCATGCCACAGGCGCAAAGCCGGAGCGACCTTGGCGGATGCGCACCGCCCGGAGATCCAGAGAAAGAGCCAGACAAACCCTTGCGCGCCGCTTCGGCTTTGATCGATTTAGGCCCGGTCAGGAAGAGCTGATTGCAGCCGTCTTGGAGGGCCGGGATGCGCTGGGCGTGCTTCCGACGGGCGGAGGCAAGACGCTGATCTTCCAGCTGCCGGCCTTTATGCTGGACGGCCTCGTCGTCGTGATCAGTCCGCTGATCGCGCTCATGGAAGACCAAGTCAATCGCGCGCGCGAGCTGGGGCTCAGGGCGTGCCGTCTCACTTCGCAGACCCCTCGCATCAAGCTTCGGCGGCGAGAACAGGCGATCTCGAAGGGCCTGATGGACTTGCTCTTTTGCGCGCCTGAGAGGGCAAGCGCCAAGGGCTTCGCATCGTTTCTGGAGCGTGCGCGGGTCGCGCTTCTGGTCGTGGACGAGGCGCACTGCATCAGCGAGTGGGGGCACGACTTTCGCCCCTCCTTTCGATGTCTTGGAGATCTGAGGCGAAGGCTCCGCTGCCAAGCGCTCGCCCTGACGGCGACCGCAACGCCGGCGGTGCAGCAGGACATCCTGCGCGTGCTCGCGATGAGACAGCCGCATTTTGCGGCGACATCCTTTGATCGGCCGAACATCTTCTGGGCGGTGGAGCGCGCGGAGCTGGGGAGCGGCAGAATCGACCAGCTGCGCGCGCGGATCGACCCGAGCAGCTTGGAGGACGGAGGCCCCGCGACCATCATCTACGCGCAGACGCGACGAAGGGTCGTGCGGATTCGGGCCAGTCTGAGCGCAATGGGAATCCCCTGCGAGGCCTACCACGCCGGAATGACGGGGCCGGAGCGCAATCGGACGCAACGACGGTTCATGAGCGGATCCGCCAACGTCATCGCATCCACCTGCGCCTTCGGGATGGGCATCGACCGCTCGGACGTGCGGGCGGTGCTGCACGACGCGCTCCCCTCCACGCTGGAGAGCTACTACCAGGAGGCGGGTCGCGCGGGGCGAGACGGCAGTCCGTCCCGCGCCATCGCCCTCTACCGACCCAAGGACATGCGAATCGCGGAGAGAATCCGCCTTCGCTCCATGCCAAGGCCCGCTGAAGTCCTTGCGCTGTACCGGCGCCTGACGAGGCTGCCCGAGACCGATCTCGCTCAGGCGAAGGGTGTTGCGCCGAAGATCGCGGCGGCCTTTCCCGCTCACCTCCGCTGGTTGGAGCGCGCTGGAGCATTGAAGCTTGCGTCCGTGAGAAATGAGGAAAAGGGCGGGCGCGCGGGCGGATCTCTAGCTCTGATGCTCACAGGCGCATCGCCGCGTCTCGGGGATCTTCGGTTCGCAAGAAGGCAGGCGCGGATCAGGCTTGCCGCCGTCCGGCGCTTCGCCGAGTCCAGGGGGTGTCGCCGCAGCTTCCTGCTCAGATACTTGGGCGAGCGGTCGTCTCGCGCCTGCCATGGCTGCGACCGGTGCCTCGGGACTGTGCGGCGGACCGGCTGCGGCGCCTGAGCCTGGAGCCAAGTCCTCGGGGCCATCGCGCGTCGCGTTGAGGCGGCGCGCCCGTAACTTCGCCTCGCCGAGCGCGCGGGCGCCCTCCGTTATCTTATTCGGTAGCCAGAAGTTGCATTCGCGCCCAATTGCGCGCAGCCGTAATTTGCGTTCGGTCCGGGCGCGCTGAATCCGCGTCATGGAGCCTTTTCTCACCCAGCAGCACCTGCGGCAGCGCGCGGAAGCGCTGGCCTTTGCGCGAGAGCGAATCGCGCCGATCGCGGCCCGGCTTGACGCTCGCGGCCGGTTCCCATGGGACAACGTCGCCGCCATGGCTCGCCGGGGATGGCTTGGCGTCCCGGCTCCGCGGGCGCTGGGAGGGATGGGGCTCGACTCCCGCAGCTACTGCGTCACGGTCGAAGCCCTCGCGCAACACGACGCAAGCCACGCGATTACCGTCGCGGCTCATACGGCGCTCGCCCTCTCGCCGATCCTTGCCTTCGGAAACCAAGAGCAGCGCGAACGCTTCGTGCCGCTTCTCGCCTCGGGAAAGGCGCTGGGCGGCTTCGGGCTGTCCGAGCCGGAGTCCGGATCGGATGTCGCCTCCATGAGGACGCGCGCGGTTCGGGACGGAAACGACTACCTCGTTTCAGGGTCGAAGATTTTCATCACCCACGGCGGCGTCGGGGAGATCTTCGTCGTGACCTGTCGCACCGGAGGCGAAGGCGCGCGCGGCCTATCGAGCTTTATCGCGTGCAAGGAAACATCGGAGAAGGACGAGGCTCTTCGCGCGGGCATCGGACACGACCCCTCGCTGCCCTACGCCCAAGGCTTCGCGTGCGGCAAGCGGGAGGAGAAGCTGGGCTGGCGGGCATCCGATACGCGCGCCCTCTTCTTCTCGGGCTGCCGGATTCCCGCCGGGCATCGACTGGGAGGGGAGGGCGACGGCTTTCGCAACGCCATGAAGGTCTTGGACGCCGGAAGAATCGGGATCGCCGCGCTCTCGCTTGGAATCGCGCGCGCAGCTCTTCGCGAAGCCGGACCCTATGCCTTTCCGGGCCGGAGCGCGCCAAGGCCTCTGTTGACTTCGAGCCAAGCGCAGCTGCCGATCGCGAAGATCGCAACCGAGGTGGATGCGGCGGCGCTCCTTGCCTACCGGGCGGCCTTTCTTCGGGACGAGGGGAAGCCGTACGGAAAGGAGGCGGCGATGGCGAAGCTGTACGCGGCCGAGCTCGCGGGAAGGGCCGCGCGCGCCGCGATGCGGCTGATCGGTCCGGCCTCCTATGAAGCCGGCCATCCGCTTGAGCGGATGTATCGGGATGTCAAGGCCTGCGAAGTCGGAGAAGGATCCCCGGAAATACAAATGATCGTAATTGCGCGGCATCTCATGCGTGGACCCAAGGGGTCCAACGAGATGCCGATCCGTCGCGAGGCCTGGGGCCCGGAGACGGAGAACGAATGGGAGATGATAGTTGAAGAAACGAATTCTCGTCAGCGTTTCAGGACGGGAGACGCGCGCAGCCCTCACTGAAGATGGAATAGCCACGGAGGTGATGTTCGGTCGTCCCGACGAGGGACGGCTCGTAGGGAGCATTGTGCTGGGGCGCGTGGAGTCCGTCTTGCCGGGGCTGCAGGCCGCCTTTGTCGATATCGGGCTGGCGAAGGCGGGCTTTCTGCACGCCCAGGATGTCTCGGCGCAGCCGTTTTTGAACGGCTTCGAGTCGCCGCGCGACCGAAACGGCGCGCCCCGGGGCGGCGAAAAGGAGTCCAAGGGGAAGATCCAGGACCTTCTGTCCAAAGGCCAGGAGGTCCTCGTCAAAGTGACGAAGGACGCGATCTCGGGGAAGGGCCCCCGAGTCTCAATGCGCATCTCCATCCCGGGACACTTCCTCGTGTACCTGCCCCGGGAGGAGCTTGTCGGCGTGAGCCGCAAGATCGCGAATGCAAAAGAGCGGACGCGGCTGCGCAGGATGGGCAGAGAGATGCGGGAGGAGGAGTCCGGCAGCGGCGGCCTGATCATTCGGACGGCGAGTCGAGAGCTTACGGCCGAGAGGATGAAGCGGGAGTACCGCTCGCTGCGGCGTCAGTGGGACTCCATCGTTCGCAAGGCGGCGGACGAGTCTGCGCCTTCGGTGATCCACCAGGAACTCTCTGTCCTTTCAGGCTTCCTTCGCGACCTGTTTACGGACCAAGTGGACGAAGTCGTGATCGACGACAAACGCGCCTACGAGCGGGCCGTGCGTTACGTACGCGGCTTCGACCGCAAGCTTGCCAAGCGAATTCGGCGCCACCGCGGGCCCAAGGCGCTCTTCGACCGCTACGGCGTGGAGGGCGCGCTCCGGCGATCGATGGCCCGCAAGGTCTTTCTGCCGTCCCGGGGCCACATCGTCATCGAACAGACCGAGGCTTTGGTCGCTGTCGACGTGAACACCGGCAAGTTCACTTCTGGACGCGCCGGAGGTCCGATTCTGCGAACCAACCTCGAGGCGGCCCGCGAAGTCGCCAAGCAAGCGAGGCTCCGCGATATCGGAGGGATCATCATCATCGACTTCATCGACATGGACACCGAGGAGGAGCGGGAGCAAGTACTGGCGGAGCTGCGAGCGCACTTGGCGCGCGACCGCGCCAAGACTCGGGCTTGGGGAATCTCGGAGCTAGGTCTCGTCGAGATGTCCAGGCAGCGGGTGCGTCCCTCCCTCCTTCAGTCGCTCACGGAGCCATGTCCCCACTGCAACGGGACCGGCCGGATTCTCACGCCGGAAGCCCTGCTGCGAGAGGTGGAGCGGAGCGTAAATCGGTATGCAACGGCGGAAAACGGCAAACGCCTCCTTCTCAGATTGCATCCCCGAGTGGTGCTCCATATGCGAGAGCGCGAGCCCGAGTACATAAAGGCGATCAGAAGCCGGACCCGAGTGCGGCTGCGCCTTCAGGACGATCCCCTCTTGGAGCGGGGCGACTATCAGCTGCTCTCGGGGAAAGAGCGGATTGACGTGACGGCGAAGTTCAGCGAGAACGGAAGGCCTGGACGCCGGTAAGAGATCGCCGGAGTCTCGCCGGCAATGACGAAGGGGCGCCGAGCGACAGTTAATTCCTTTGAGTTAATGCCGACGGGCGCAAGCGCGGCGACGCGCCCGAAATCGGGCTCGGCCGCCCCATTGGGCGAGGCCTCTCTGACCGACCCGCCGAATTGGGTAGCTTTATAGCGAGCCCAAGATTTCGCCTTCTGAGGAATGTTGAATGTTCGCGGTGTTTGAAGCCGGTGGAAAGCAGTTTCGCGCGGAAGCGGGCGCGACCCTCATCGTGCCGACTTTGGATGCGGACCCGGGCTCGACGATCACCTTCGATCAGGTGCTTCTTGCCTCGGACGGACGGGAGATCCGAGTCGGCGCGCCCACGGTGGAGGGCGTAAGCGTGAGAGCGCACGTCGTCGCGCACGACCGAACAAAGAAGATGATCGTCTTTAAGCGGAAGCGGCGCAAGGGCTACCGCCGCAAGCAGGGGCACCGGCAGGGCTATACGGTGATTCGCATTGAGGAAGTGCTGGTCTAGCCGGCACCGAACCCATAGGCGCGAGGCGCGTTCATGGCACATAAAAAGGGCGTCGGGTCATCTAGGAACGGACGCGACAGCAACCCCCAGCGATTGGGGGTAAAGCGCTTCTCGGGCCAGCGCGTGCGCGCGGGCAATATTCTGATCCGTCAGCGAGGCACGCGCTTTCACCCCGGACGCGGCGTGGGGCGCGGCAAGGACGACACGCTCTTTGCGACTCAGGACGGCGTCGTGAAGTTCGAGAACCTCCGCCGGAGGCGGGTGATCTCGGTCTACTAGAGGACCGAAGGGCGCCTTGGCCTAGTCCGGCGCCTCATCCTCTTCGCCGTGCTGCTGGTTGCGCGCGGACTCCATCACGCGCCAGATCAACGTCCGGACCAGCTCCTCGTCCAGTCCGTAATGCCGCGCGAACCGCGCGGCCCGGCGCGCGACCGCAGCCTCCCGCTCCGGGTCCAGCACGGGAAGGCCGAGCACGCGCTTCGCGCGGGCGATCCTCTCCACCAAGTCGGCCCGACGCCGGAGCGCCTTCACCAACTCCTGATCACAGGCGAGGATTTGCTCTCTGAGACCGGCCAGCTGACCCCGTACTTTCGCTCGAACGGACTCGGACAGCTCACCCACGAACGAATTTGTCCACGTGGCGAGGATCTTGGGGCGCGTCCATCTTGCTGACGATCCATAGCACGGGCAGGTGCGCCATAAGCCCCAATACGCCCTCGTGAATGTCGAACGGCTTCCAATCCGGTTTGAAGAAAAAGAACACGGCGACCGCGATGCCGACCAACAGTCCGCTCGCGACGCCGCGCGTCGTGGCGCGCCGCCAGTACATCGCCGCGATGATCGGCGGCATGAACTGACAGATGATCCCATAGGACGCGAGGAGGAGCTCCACCAGATCCGCCGACTCGGCAACCGCGAAGTAGTAGGCGGTCGCGCCGGTGAGAAGGACGAGAATTCGCATCAGGGCGCGTTCCGTCCGGTCCGACAGGCGCGCGAAGGGGCGCACGCCGTCCCGAACGACGATGGAGCCCGCTCCGTGCATCAGGGCGTCTCCGGTCGACATTGAAGCCGACAGAGCGCCCGCGCAGAAGAGCCCCACGACAAGCGCGGGGAGTTCAGTGCGCAGGATCAGGAAGGGAAGGATGGAGTTGGGGTCGTCCGGCGCCTGGGGATACAACACTCCGGAGAATCCGATGAGAATGATCGGAATCAGAAAGAGCTGAAAGGTCGGAAAGAGGATGACGGTTCGGCGGATCGTCTGGTCGCTTCGCGCCGCAAACGCCTTCATGAATAGGTGCGGCCACATCGTGAGGCCGACGGCGCTCACCAGAATGGCCGAAGAGTAGCCGCCCCAGCTCCACCGCTGCCCGTCCCCGGCGAGCCCCGGGAGAGAGAGCAGCTCCGGGCGCTCCGCGAAGATCTGCTCAAACATCGGAGAGACTCCGCCGTAGAGACGGAAGGGCAGGTAGATCCCGAGCGCCCAGGCGATGCCGACCATGAACATCCCCTGAAAGGTGTTGGTCCAGCCTACGGCCGAGACGCCGCTCCAGAGGACGTACGCGAGCACCACGAGGTACGCGATCGCGGCGCCCGCCCACCTTGGCACCATCCCTCCCGTCGACGCCTCCAGCACGATCCCCGCGCCCTGCATCTGAATCGTGACGTAGGGCACGAACGCCATGAGCGTAAGGGCCGCCATCAGCGCCGAAAGCCCTCTCGAGGGGAAGCGTCCGACCAAGAGCTGAGCTTGGGTCACAAAGCCGAATTTCCGACCCAGCGAGGCCGCCTTGGGACCCATCGCATACCACGGCGCCATTCCCAGCACGCCGTAGGTGAGGATGTACAGCGCGGCGGCGCCCCTGGAGTATGCCCAGCCGGGCGCTCCAAGGAAGGCAAAGGCCGAGAAGACGCTTGCCCCGGTCACGAAGTACATCAGAAGCAGACCGAAGCCGCGGTCGCCCGCGACGTATCCCTTGACGCTCTTCGACGTGCGTCGCCCCGCGGCGATCCCGACGGCCAGCGTCGCGGACAGATAGACCGCGATGACGACCAGAATGAGCGCGGGGCGGTCCATCGGAGCGGCTAGTTCACGTCCGATTCGTCAAGAGCCTGCGCCCGCGCCGCGTCCAGTCGCCAAAGCACGAGGATGCTGCCGATGATCCAGGCCGCGCACCATGCGAGCTGGCGGGGAAGACCCAGAATGAGCGGGAAGGGCGAGTTCACGAGAGCTTGGATCGGCCAGATCAGGGCCAGCGTCATGGCCCCGTGGTAGATCCAGGCAAGACGAATCCAGAAGCGAAAGGACGAAGACACGATCAGATTGAGGTGCGTGGGCGTCGGCGCAAGATAGCGCGGGGCGCACAGGAGGCGCCAATGGGGAAGGACCCGGGCCTATTCCTCCGTAAAGACCGGACGCCTCTTTTCCATGAAGGCCGCAACCCCTTCTCGGCCGTCCTTGGACTCAAACGCCTCCAGAAACAGCTCCTTCTCGCGCGCGAGCCCTTCCGAGAGCGGCAGCTCGGAGGCGGCCTTCACGGCGGCCTTCACGCGCCGGAGTCCGGCGGGGCTCCACCGCGCCATCCGTCCGGCGATCCGCTTGGCCATCTGGACGTGCTTTCCCTCTTCGGTCAGGAACTCGACGAGTCCGATCCGGTGCGCCTCCCGCGCGTCGATGAGATCGCCGGTGAGTCCCAGCCTCATCGCCTGCCCGCTTCCCACGAGTCGCGCGAGCCGCTGAGTGCCGCCCGCGCCCGGAATGAGCCCGACGCGAATCTCAAACTGTCCGAAGCGCGCGGTGGCGTCGGCGACTCGGATGTCCGAAGCGAGCGCCAATTCGTTGCCGCCTCCAATACAGAAGCCATGGATCGCGGAGATCAGGGGCTTGGGAAAGTCCGCGACCGCGTCGTACACGCGGCGCGCCTCATAGACTCTCCGCTGCTCCAAGGGCGTACGCGCAGCGAATTCGCCGATGTCGGCTCCCGCCGCGAACGCCTCCTCGCCGGCACCGCACAAGACCGCCGCCCGCACGCCCGCGTCGCGTCCCAGCCGGTCAAGAACCTTGGTCAGCTCACGGCGGAGGGGCTCGTGGAGCGCGTTGCGCTTCTCCGGTCGATCCAAGAGAATCACCGCCACTCCGTCTTGGACTCCGACCTTCACCCAATTCACGCGTCGCTCCAGTCGTAAAAGCCCCGGCCCGTCTTCTTGCCGAGCCTTCCTATGGCCACCATCCGCTCCAAGAGCTTGGGCGGCCGAAAGGTCTCCGACCCGAGCTCCCGATACAGGTGCTTTGCGATGTTCAGCCGCACGTCCAAGCCGACGAGATCCGTCAGTCGAAGCGGCCCCATCGGGTGGCGGTACCCAAGCACCATGGCCGTGTCGATGTCGGAGGGGGAGGCGACGTTGGACTGCACCATCCGGATCGCCTCCATCCCAAGCGCGACGCCCAAGCGGGACGAAGCGAATCCCGGCGAATCGCGCACGATGATCGGCTCCTTGCCCAGCAGGCGCAGCCGATGCTCCGCCCACTTCGCGACGTCGGCGTCCGTGGCGTCTCCCAGAACCACCTCGACCAGCGTCATCAGGTGCGCCGGATTGAAGAAGTGGAGGCCAAGGAAGCGGCCTGGACGCGGCAGCGCCGTCGCCAACTCGGTCACGGAGAGGGCCGACGTATTCGTGGCGAAGACGGCCTCGGGAGGAGCGGCGCGGACCGCCTCGCGGAGCACCCGCTTCTTTAGCTCCGTCTCTTCCGGCACAGCTTCGATCACCAGCGTCGCGCCCGCCGCCGCCGCCATGATCGAGGAAGCCGAAGAGAGCTTGGAGAGCGCCGCGTCCCGGGCTTTGGGCTCCACCTTCCCCAGGCGAACGCCCTTGGCGAGCTGGTCTCCAATCTCCTTCAGCGCCTGCTCCGCCTGGCCGGCCGCTGCGTCATACAGGGCGACCTCCCAGCCGTGCAGCGCCCACGCGTGGGCGATCCCCCGGCCCATCGTCCCCGCGCCGATCACGGCGACGCGCCCGGAGCCTGCTTCGGCCGTCACGAGCGCTCCAGCGTTAGCGCGATGCCCTGTCCGACGCCGATGCACATCGCAGCCAGCCCTCGGCGCGCTTTGCGGCGGGTCATCTCGTGGGCGAGCGCGCCGACGATGCGCGCTCCGGAGCATCCGATCGGGTGCCCCAAGGCGATCGCCCCGCCGTTGACGTTGACGCGGGAGCGGGGGATTCCAAGCTGCTCCATGCAGGGCAGGACCTGCGCGGCGAAGGCTTCGTTCAGCTCCGCAAGGTCAAGCGCGCCCGCCTCCCACCCCGCGCGCCCCAAAGCGGACTGAGCGGCCTTCACGGGGCCGATCCCCATCCGCTCGGGCGAGACGCCGGAGAGCCCCGACGACCGAATCGCGGCGAGCGGCGCGAGGCCAAGCTGGGCTGCGCGCCCCGCCTCGACGACCAACAGCGCCGCCGCCCCATCGTTGATCCCCGATGCGTTTCCCGCAGTCACCGTGCCGTTCCTCTCGAAGACGGGCCGAAGTCCGCTCAGCTGCTCCATCGTCGTCCCCGGGCGGGGGTGTTCATCCGTCCGCGCCAAGAGCTGCGCGCCGGAAGCGCCGGGGACTGAGATCTCGACCACTTCATCATCGCACCGTCCCGACTCCGACGCATCTCTTGCCCGCGCCTGGCTCTCGCAAGCAAAGGCGTCCTGCGCCTCGCGCGAGACCTGAAACTCCCGCGCGACGACTTCCGCGGTCCGGCCCAGCGCCATCGTCCATTCCTTGGGGAACGCGGGGTTTGGGAAGCGCCATCCAAGCACGGTGTCCGCCGCCGGCAGCGGTCCGCGCGCATAGGGCCGCTCCGCCTTCAACAGGACATAGGGCGCGCGGCTCATCGACTCCACGCCGCCCGCGACAAAGACGCTTCCTTCGCCTGCGAGAATCGCATGAAACGCGGAAACGACGGCCTGCATGCCGGAGCCGCAGAGGCGATTCACCGTCTGTCCGGGCGTCTCCACGGGAAGCCCCGCCCGAAGCAGCGCCATCCGCGCGACGTTTCGATTGTCCTCGCCCGCCTGATTGGCGCAGCCCAAGAGAACGTCGTCGACCAGCTCGGGCGAGAGGGATGCGCGGTCCAGCAGCGCGCGGATTACCTGCGCGGCGAGGTCGTCCGGACGGATGGCGGCGAGAGCGCCTCCGTGCCGCCCGATCGGGGAGCGGACGGCGTCGATGATCCACGCTTCGCGCACGATGGCGTTCCGTTAGCGGTCGAGCGGGACCCAGACGCTCTTCAGCTGGGTGTACTTTTCCAACGCCGAGGCAAAGCCCAGGTCGCGCCCGAATCCGCTGGCCTTGTACCCGCCGAATGGCGATGCGGGCGCGTACTGGTTGTAGGTGTTGATCCAGACGGTGCCCGCCTCGAGCTGCGCCGCGACGCGGTGCGCGCGCCCGATGTCGCGGGTCCAGACGCCTGCGGCCAGTCCGTAGGAGGAGTCGTTCGCCAGAGCAACGGCTTCCTCCTCGTCCTTGAAGGGAAGGAGCGACGCGACGGGACCAAAGATCTCCTCGCGGGCAATCGTCATCTCGGGAAGCACATCGCGAAACACCGTGGCCTCCACAAAGTTGCCCCGCTTGTTCACGCGCCGCTTTCGGCCGCCGGCGGAAAGGCGGGCGCCTTCGCTTCGTCCCGCCTCTATGTACCCCATCACGCGGTCCAGCTGCGCCTCGCTCACGATCGCCCCTAGGCGCGTCTTGGGGTGCATCGGGTCGCCGACGGGCGTGTTCTTCGCGCGATCCGAGAGCGCTTGCGCGAAGCGGTCGTACATGCCGGATTGCACCAGTATGCGGCTCCCCGCCGCGCAGACCTCGCCCTTTCCGTAAAAGACGCCCATTGCCGCGCCGTGCAGGGCGGCCTTGGGATCGGCGTCCTCGAAGACGATGTTGGGGGACTTTCCGCCAAGCTCCAGCGACACCTTTTTCAACGTCTCCGCGGACTCCCGCATCACGATGCGACCGGTATCCGTGGAGCCGGTAAAGGAGACCGAGTCCACGCGGGGATGGCGGACGAGCGCGCTGCCCGCCTCCGTTCCGTAGCCGGGCACGACATTGAGGACGCCGGGGGGAAATCCCGCCTCGCGCGCGAGCGCGCCCAGCGCGACCGCGGTGAGAGGCGTCTCTTCAGCCGGCTTGAGGAGGGCCACGTTTCCGCAGGCGAGCGCCGGGGCGACCTTCCAAGCCGCCATCGAGAGCGGGAAGTTCCAAGGGATGATCGCGGCGACGACGCCAAGCGGCTCGCGCAGCGTGTAGTTCAGATGCGGGCCCGCAACCGGCAGGGTATCGCCCTGGATCTTGTCCGCCATCCCCGCGTAGTAGCGAAAGGTCGCGGAGACGGAGGGAAGATCCACGCGGCGCGACTCGAAGAAGGTCTTGCCGTTGTCTCTGGTCTCCATCTCGGCCAGCCGATCGGCGTCGCGGTCCACGAGATCGGCCAGCCGCCAGAGAAGACGGGCCCTGCCCGCCGCGTCCAGCTTCCTCCAAGAGTCGCTGCGAAGAGCGCGCCGCGCCGAAGAGACCGCCGCGTCGATGTCCAAGGACTCCGCCCTGGCCACTTCGGCAATCGCCTCGCCCGTCGCCGGATCAAGGGTGAGAAAGGTCCGTCCGCTCTGGGCGCTGGTCTCTTCGTTATGGATCCAGAGCGGAACGAACCGCGGCGCCGTCCGGGGCTCCGCCGCCTCAGCGCCCGGAGAAATCCGCCTTCCTCTTTTCGACGTAGGCGTTCAGCCCCTCGCGGGCGTCCTCGCTGGCGAAGAGGCGCGCCTGAAGCTCTCTCTCCAAGGCGAGCGCGGGCTCGAAGGAAAGCTCCGCGCCGGTCTGCACGGCGCGCTTGATCATTCCCACGGCGCGGGAGGCCTTGCCCGGCGGGCAGTAGGCGCCCGCATACTCCATCGCCCGTTCCTGAAACTGCTCCGCGTCCTCCGTCTCCCAGACTTCGTGCACGATGCCCAGCCGGCGCGCCTCCTCGAAGTCGAAGGTCCGACCGCCCACCATCAGCTCCAAGGCCTTGGATTTGCCGACCAGCCGCGCCAAGCGCTGTGTGCCGCCGGTTCCAGGAAGCACTCCCAAGGCGACCTCGGGAAGACCCGTCTTGCCCGCGCCCGCCCGCGCCACCCGAAGGTCCGCCGCCATCGCGACCTCAAGTCCACCGCCCACCGCGTGGCCGTTCAGGGCGGCGATGGTGAGCTTGGGCGTCTGCTCCAGTCGATTCAGCGTCTCGTTGGCGTGAAGGCAGAATTGGTATTTGAAGGAGGTGGCGGCCCCCGCGAGCATCTGGATATCGGCGCCGGCGCAAAAGAAGCGATCGCCGCGTCCGGTGATGAGAATGACGTGTACGTCGTCGTCGAATCGCGTCCTAAGGATCGCTTCGTCCAGCTGACGCATCATCTCGTGCGTATAGGTGTTGGCCGGCGGGTCGTCCAAGACGAGGCGCGCAACGCCGGCATCTACGTTGTAGTGGACCAGGGGGGAATCGGGCATGGCTTCGCTCAGATCGCAGGTGCGGGCATCCGGGCGCGCGGGGCGCCGGCTTCGGGCAGGGAATTCTAACACAGGGCGGCGGCTTCCTCCGTTTCGGTCCGCAGCTGCTGCGCCGGAGGCGGGCGCCGCAGTATATTTGGCCTTACGGATTGAAGGACCTGCATCCGATCTTACGTATAGTAAAGAGCTGTGATTCGCCGCGACATCCGTCGCGCCGGATCACATGCATCCGCTTGCCGAGCAAAGGATCCATTGGCGCCACTTCAGAGCGACATCCTCTCGTGGGCGCGAGGTCTGAGGCCGTGACAACGGCGCGGCGTACTGCTATGGCGGGCAGTGGGCGGAGCTCTAGGCGCGCCGGGTTCAGGGCGGCGAGCTGCCTTTCGTTCCTCCTGTTGGTTCAGGCCGACGCTTCCTCGGGACTTCAGGACCGGCGCGTGGTGCGGGCGCCGATTCACGGCGTCATCGAGATGGGCGTCGCGCCCTACCTTGAGCGAACGCTCCTCGAGGCCGAGGCTTCGGGCGCCGTCGCCGTCGTCTTGGACATTGATACGCCCGGCGGCCGCGTGGACGCGACGCAGCGGATCACGGACGCGATTTCGCGTTCCTCCGTCCCGGTCTTCGCGTTCGTGAATCCGAGCGCATACTCGGCGGGCGCGATCATTGCGATTGCCTCGGAGGGCATTTTCATGCGCTCGGGCTCCGTGATGGGCGCCGCGACGCCCGTCGACGGCTCAGGCGAAAGAGCGTCCGAGAAGATGGTGTCTGCGATGCGGGCCCAGATGCGGGCTTTGGCCGAGCTGCGGGGGCGCGATGCCGGGATCGCCGAAGCGATGGTGGACGAGCGCTTGGAGGTGCCGGGAGTCTCTGAACCCGGGAGTCTACTTACGCTTACGGCCGCGGAGGCCGAGGAGATCGGCTACGCCGTCCAAGTTCGGGACTGGGACGACGTGCTCTCGCAGCTGGAGCTGGAGGGCGCGCAGGTCACCACCTCCGCAGTGAATTGGGCGGAACGCCTGGTGCGTTTCTTCACGCACCCGGTGGTTGCGCCTCTGCTCATGACGATTGGCGTCGTCGGCGTCATGGTGGAGATTCGGACTCCCGGGCTGGGCGTTGCCGGAGCCGTCGGCCTTCTGAGTCTCGCGCTGCACTTTGGGGCGCACTTCCTGGTGGGCTTAGCCGGCGCGGAGGACATTCTTCTCGTGCTCGCGGGCGTCGGGCTGGTGGCGGTCGAGGTGCTTGTCATCCCCGGCTTCGGCGTCATTGGAATCCTGGGGGGCGGCGCCATTATCGGCGGGCTCTTCATGATGCAGCTGGGGGATTTTCCGACGGCATCCAACTTCATCCAGGTGCTCACCGGCATCTCCGTGGGCACCATACTCGTCGTCGTGACCGGCTGGGCGCTCCTAAGACGCGTGCCAAAGAGCGGCAGACTCCAGCGGAGCGGGGTGCTGCTGCCCGCTCAGACGACCCGCGACGCAGGCTATACCTCCGCTGACGTGCGAAGGGAGATGGTGGGGCGCGAAGGGGTCGCCCTCACCGACCTTAGGCCTTCGGGCGTCGGTCTCTTCGGCGATGAGCGCGTCGATATTGTCGCCGAGGGAGGCTGGATCGAGGAGGGCGCGCAGATTCGTATCGCTTCGGCCGAGGGATACCGCCACACGGTGCGGCGGGCTCGCCGTCAACCCACTTCACGTTAGAGACGACAGGACTCAATGGACGTCAACTTCATCACAATCCTCTTGGCGGCGGGCGCCGTTTTCTTCGTCCTCCTCTTCTTCTGGGCGGTCCCGGTCACCCTTTATATCGAGGCGATCTCCGCGCAGGTGCGCCTCTCATTGGGCAACCTCATCGGGATGCGGCTTCGGAAAATCAACCCGACTGCGGTGGTGCGACCTCTGATTGCCTCGACCAAGGCGGGGCTGCCGCTCAATGTGGAGCACCTGGAGGCCCACTATTTGGCGGGCGGAGACGTCGATCGCGTGGCCAGGGCCCTGATCAGCGCCGACAAGGCTGCGATTGAACTTCCCTTCCAGCAGGCGGCCGCAATTGATCTTGCGGGCCGCGATGTCTTCGAGGCCGTTCAGGTGTCGGTGAATCCGAAGGTGGTGCAGACGCCCAGGGTGGCTGCGATGGCCCGAGACGGCATCCAGCTTATCGCGGTTGCCCGCGTGACGGTGCGCGCCAACATCAATCGCTTGGTCGGCGGAGCCGGGGAGGAGACGATTCTAGCTCGCGTCGGCGAAGGGATCGTCTCTACGATCGGATCGGCGGACAGCCACAAGGCGGTCCTAGAAAACCCGGACGCGATCTCGAAGACGGTGCTCCAGAAGGGACTTGACTCCGGCACCGCCTTTGAGATCCTGTCGATTGACATCGCAGACGTGGATGTCGGCAAGAACATCGGCGCCGAGTTGCAGACGGACCAAGCCGAAGCGGATAAGCGCGTTGCGCAGGCGCTTGCCGAGAAGCGTCGCGCCATGGCCGAAGCCCGGGAGCAGGAGATGGTGGCCCGGGTACAGGAAATGCAGGCCGAGGTGGTTCAGGCGCAAGCCGAGGTGCCGAAGGCGATGGCGGAGGCCTTCCGGAGCGGGAACTTGGGCGTCATGGACTACGTGCGATATCGCAACGTGGAATCCGACACCGACATGCGTAAGGCGATCGCGTCGAGCGACAAGTCGCCGGTCGAATAATCCGCTGCGCCGGGGGGTAGGGCCATGTTTGGCGATTTCGACATCTTCCAGCTGCTTGCGGTTGCGGTCATCGCGCTGGGATCGCTCTTCGGGGCTCGAAGGAAGAAGAAGCCGCCGCCGGAGCCCCGCCCCGAGGAAGGCGCGGAGTTTGTTGACCCCGCTGCGGCTCAAGGGTATCTGCAGGACTCTCCAAAGTCGTTTTCCGAGATCATGGAGCTGGTGCTTGGGGGCGGGGAGCAGAAGACCGCGCCGCGTTCGGAGGAGATCGTCGAACGATCTGGATCGCCCCAGCTATTGGAGAGGGCGGGCGAGGCTCAGTCCGGCGCCGCCGCTCTTGTCTCGTCGGACCAGCCTCCGAATGAGTCCGAAGCAACTACTCTTCCGCGCGCGCCGCGACCGACTGCGGCCCAGCCGGTTCGCCGTAGGCCGGCTTTGGCGCCCAAGCAGGCGGAGCCCGCGCCCGCGCGCGCAAGACTTGAAGCGAGTGTGGTCAGCGCGCCGCCCAAGGGGGCGCGCAGGAGGAGCGGTGGGAAATCCAAGACGAATCTTCGGCGCCTCATCGTCGCTCGCGAGGTTCTGGGGCCTCCGGCGGCGTTGAAGAGAGGGGCCGACAGGTAGCTGAAGCGTCGAGGCGGTGAGCCGAGCGCCGACGGTGGTGGTCGAGGGTCGGAGCGTCGGCATGGGAGACATGATCGGTGATCCAACGAAACGAGAGTGCCTGCAATGAGTGGTTCAAGAAACGAAGCAGTTGCGCGGACGGGAATCGGCCGGTTCCGGGGATCCATCGGGACAGGGGTGTTGACCGCTGCGGCGCTGCTGTGGCAGGGCGCGTGCGACGACGATCTGACCACGGATCCGGCTCGGAACCGGGCACCGTTGTCGGAGGGCGAGATCCCGGCCCAGACGGTCGAGTCGGGGCGGACGGCGACGGTGGACGTGTCGGGGATCTTCGTGGACCCGGACGGGGACGAGCTGACGTCGGTCGCGGTGAGCCTGGACGACGGGATCGCGGCCGTCGAGACGAACGGAAGCGAGGTGAGCGTGTCGGGCGTCGGGGAGGGGGAAACGACGGTCAGCGTGACGGCGCGCGATCCGGACGGATTGGAGGTGGAGGTGACGTTCTCGGTGGCGGTGCAGGCGACAGACCGAGCCGCGCTGGTGGCGTTGTACAACGCTGCCGGGGGAGCGAAATGGAAGCAGAAAGACAACTGGCTGACGAACGCGCCGATCAGGACTTGGTACGGCGTGAGGGTGAACTCTGCGGGACGGGTGGATGGCCTGAACCTCAGAGAAAACGGACTGACGGGAACGATACCTGGTGAGTTGGGCGATCTGGCGCACTTGCAATATCTGGACCTCTACGCCAACCGACTGACGGGAACGATACCTGAAGAGTTGGGCGATCTGATGAACTTGGAAAACCTAGTCATCGGTTTCAACCGACTAACGGGCACGATACCTAGTGAGCTGGGCGATCTGGCGCACTTGCAATATCTGGACCTCTACGCCAACCGACTGACGGGAACGATACCTGAAGAGTTGGGCGATCTGATGAACTTGGAAAACCTAGTCATCGGTTTCAACCGACTAACGGGCACGATACCTAGTGAGCTGGGCGATCTCGCGAACTTGCACGGGCTGTGGCTCGACAACAACGAACTGACGGGAACGATACCTGAAGAGTTGGGCGATCTGATGAACTTGCAAAGGCTGTGGATCGGCAACAACGAACTGACGGGAACGATACCTGAGGAGTTGAGCGGTCTGCCAAACTTGTACGACTTGCGCCTCGACAACAACCCACTGACGGGAACGATACCTAGCGAGTTCACGCAGCTTCATAATTTGCGGACGTTTCATTACAACAACACGAAACTCTGCGCCACGCCCGACGTGGCGGCGTGGTTGAAGACGCTTTCCGATGTGAAAGTCTCGGACCAGATGTGCGACCGTGAGATTCTCGAGCTGCTGTACCAGCGGACTGGTGGATCGAACTGGACGCGGAGCGACAACTGGATGACGGACGCGCCGATCGCGAATTGGCACGGCGTGAGGGTGAACTCTGCGGGACGAGTGGATGATCTGTCCCTCGGCTCCAACGGACTGACGGGCCCGATTCCTGAAGAGCTGGGCGATCTGACGAACTTGCAAATACTGAACCTCTACGACAACGAACTGACGGGTCCGATACCTAGTGAGTTGGGCGATCTGGCGAACTTGGAAGATCTGCGCCTCGACAACAACGGACTGACGGGAACGATACCTGGTGAGTTCACGCAGCTTCATAATTTGCGGACGTTTCATTACAACAACACGAAACTCTGCGCCACGCCCGACGTGGCGGCGTGGCTGGAAGCGGTATCCGATGTGCAAGGTTCGGGCCGGGTGTGTTCGGACCGTGAGATTCTCGAGCTGCTTTACCAGCGGACCGGTGGACCGAACTGGACGCGGAGCGACAACTGGCTGACGGACGCGCCGCTCGGGGATTGGCACGGCGTCGAAACGAACGCTGCGGGAGATGTCGTCGGACTAAGCCTCTCGTCGAACAACCTGACCGGGTCGATTCCGTCGGCGCTGGGCGAGCTGGACAGCCTGCGGACGCTCTGGTTGGGCCGCAACGACATCACCGGCGACATTCCCGCCTGGCTGGGCGGGATGGCCAACCTGCGGGACCTTCAGCTGCATCACAACGAGCTCTCGGGGCCGATCCCGCCGGAGCTGGGTCGGCTGGACAGCCTGCGGGTGCTCCGACTGGGCTACAACGAGCTTTCGGGACCCATACCGCCGGAGCTGAGCGGGCTCGACGATCTCCAAATTCTTAGCCTACGATATAACCGGCTGTCGGGGCCGATTCCGCTGGAGCTGGGCGGGCTGGACAACCTGTGGTCGCTCCGGCTGGAAGGCAACGAGCTTTCGGGACACATACCGCCGGAGCTGGGTCGGCTGGACCGCCTCGGAAGACTCTGGCTGTTCGACAACGAGCTTTCGGGCTCGATCCCGCCCGAGTTGGGCGGACTCGTCGGTCTTGAGACGCTGTTGCTGCACGGAAACGGCCTCACCGGCCGCATTCCCGGCGAGTTGGGCGGGCTCGTCGGTCTTGAGAAGCTGTTGCTGCACGGAAACGGCCTCACCGGCCGCATTCCCGGCGAGTTGGGCGGGCTCGTCGCCCTTGAGGTACTGGCGCTGGACGGCAACGAGCTTTCGGGGCCCATACCGTCGGAGCTGGGCGGCCTGTCAAGTCTGAAAAGACGGCTCTATGCCGGTTCATGTGGGTAGGTCGAATTTCAGGTTGGCGCACTTGAGGTACGCCATGTGGAGGATGCCCTGCGTGGTGCGGTATCCCCGGGCGTTGACCTTGGCGGCCTGAATCAGGGAGTTGAAGCCTTCGACCAGCCCGTTCGACAGTCGGGTCGTGGACCATCTCAGGATTCCCCGCCAGTGGTCGAGCACGGTTCTCGCGAAGCGTTCGAGCGGCTCGAGTCCGCAGAGCAGGGCTTTGTCGCACCAGCGTTCCAGGTATGCCTCGGCAGCTGTGGGCGGAAGCCTCCAGAGCTCTTGGAAGGCGAGCTTGAACTTGTAGGCCTCCGCGGTTTCGAGCGTGCTCTTGGCGGTGTCTTCGAGCAGCTTTTCGAGCTTCGCCTTTTCGGCCTCGCTGAGGCTGCCTCGGCTCTTGAGCCAGAGCCACCGCGTGTTCTTGAGGTCGGGCCGTCGCTTCTGCTCGGCCCGCCGCACCTGCTCGACGGCCTGGTTCATCAGCTTCGCGACGTGAAAGCGGTCGAAGGTGATCCCCGCCCGGGGAAACTCCTCTCTTGCTCCCTTCATGTAGGCGGGCGACATGTCCATGCAGATCTCCCGGATCTGGTCGGCGGATCCTCCCTGCGCCTCGAGACGCTCCCGGAACTCTCGAAAGACATCGTGCGTTCGATTCTTGGTCGCGAAGATCAGCTTCTTGGTGTCCAAGTCGACGAAGAGCGTGATGTAGTCGTGGCCGCGCCGGGCGGCCTTTTCGTCGACGCCGACGGACCGGACCTTCGAGAGGTCGACGTTCGCGAGCGCCTTTTTCACGTAGTGCTTTACGATGCGGTGGAGGCGAGCGTCGTTGACTCCCAGGCGCCGCGCCGTTTGCGCCGTAGGCGTTCCGGGGGCGCTGCCGAGCGCATCGGCCTCGAAGAGCCGCGTGAAGCGGCTTATGGGACGCGCCCAAGGCAGCTCGGCCGTGCGCGCGGCGCGACAGGATTCGCAGCGGACTCTCGGAGCGCGCGCGTGAATGTAGGTCCGGTACCTCGAGAAATTCCGGCACTGCCACTTCCTGGCCCTCGTGTCGTGGGCCTTGCAATCTCCGAGGCCGCAGCTTCCGCAAAAAAAGACGGAGCCCCTGGGAAACGCGAGGTGCACGTGGATCTCACGCTCCTCGTCGTCGAAATCCATCCGCTCGACGTACCAAGGCGGCTTGATCCCCAAAACCTTCTCGGCCATCTCCTGGGTGGTGCGAAACGTACCGATCGCCATCGCGTCGTCCTTCCGCCCGCTTCTCCGTGGGGTTCGGTGCGCCTCGGCGCGAAGCCGGAGGATGTCGGGCGGGAGGCGCTTCGCGCGGCGCGTTCAGCCGTACGCTACCCGGAGCGCGGGGACTCGGCAAGCCCGGCGGCGAGGGGCGCGCAAGGGACGCAGGAAACGGGGCGCGCTTCGTTCGCTACGCTCTCTTCGCGCGCCCCGTTTCCTCGGTTGACCGCCCGCCGAATTCGCGACTACCCACGATAACCGTCAAGGGGCCGAAAAGACTTTACCTCGGCCTGAATGACTTGAGCGGGCCGGTGCCGTACAAGTTCGGGCGACTGTCGAGTCTCGAAATGCTGGACCTGACCGGGAACGCAGCGATGTCGGGCCCGTTGCCGACCAGCATGACCCTCCTAGGCCGCCTGGAGGAGCTGGGGGCCGGCGGGACCAAACTTTGCGTTCCCTCCGACGCGGCGTTCCAATCGTGGCTCGAGACCGTGCACAAGCGCCGGATCGCCTCTTGCAACAATGGCGATCCGGCCGCCGCGTACCTCGTGCAGGCGGTCCAGTCGCGCGTCTTTCCCGTGCCGCTCGTGGCCGGCGAGCGAGCGCTGCTCCGGGTGTTTCCAACTGCGGCCCGCGCGACGAACGCCGGCCTTCCCAGGGTTCGCGCTCGCTTCTTCGTGGCCGACCGCGAGGTGCACAGCGTGGAGATCGCGGGCACGTCGGTCCCCATCCCGACCGAGGTCGACGAGAGCGACTTGAGGACTTCGCTCGCTGCCGAAATCCCGGGCGCCGCCGTGCAGCCCGGACTCGAATTCGTGGTCGAAGTCGATCCTGACGGCGCGCTGGACGCCTCGCTCGGGGTCGCCGGGCGAATTCCGGCGGCGGGCCGCCTCGCGGTCGAGGTCCGCGCGATTCCGCCCTTGGATTTGACGCTGATTCCGTTCGTGTGGACCGGGACACACGACTCGACGGTGGTCGCGACGGTTGCCGCCATGGTCGCCGATCCCGAAGGTCACGAGCTCCTTGAGCCCACGCGTACGCTCCTGCCGGTGGGCGAGCTGGACATCAAGGGCCGCGAGCCGGTGGTCGTCACCAGCAACAACGCCTTTTCCGTACTGCACCGCGTACGGGCCATCCGCGCCCTGGAGGGCGGCCGCGGCCGATACATGGGGTTGATGGCCTGGCCCACCGAGGGCGCCGCGGGCGTGGCGAACTTGTGGGAGAGCATGTCGATCCCCAGAGCCTCCACAATCGCCCACGAGCTCGGCCACATGATGAAATTGTGGCACGCTCCGTGCGGCGTCTCTGGCGATCCGTTGTTTCCGTACGCCGACGGATCCATCGGCGTCTGGGGCTACGACTTTGGCGAAGGCGTCTTGGTCGCTCCCCAAAGGCCCGACGTGATGTCCTACTGTCGGGATGGATACTGGATCAGTGACTACCATCGCGCCGGCGCGTTGCGCTACCGCGCTTTCAATGAGCGCCGCGAGATGGTGGCCGCCCCGACGACGTCGATTCTCCTCTGGGGCGGCGTGACCGCCGGGGTGCCATTCCTCGAGCCCTCGTTCGTCGTCGACGCCCCCGCTTTGTTGCCGGACTCGACCGGGCCGTACCGCGTCGCCCTGCAGGGTCCCGACGGGGAGGAGCTGCATGTCCTTCGCTTCGCCATGACCGACGTTTTCGACCACGACGGGGCCCGGGCGTTCGCCTTCGTTCTTCCCCTCGAGGCCGAGTGGAGGGGGCGAATCGCGCGCGTCGCGTTCTCCGGTCCCGAGGGTGCGGCGACGATGGGCCCCGAAGACGCCCGGCCCATGACGATCCTGCGCGATGCGAGCAACGGGAGGGTCCGCGGATTTCTCACCGGAGCCGACATCGAATTCGCGGCGGCGGTCATCCAAGCCAGCGGGGCGCCCGGCGCACCGAGCGACCGGGCGTCCATGAGGACGCTCTCGAGTCGGGGCATTCCCGCCGAGTGGTCTTGGCGGAGGTAGGATGTCGAACGTCCTAGTCGGTCCGCGGTTGCGGCGACCGCGCTCGGGCTGCTGCCGGCCTGGACACAGGCGCAGGGCACGGCCGCTCGCTGTCCGGCGTCGAACGGAGACGAGGCCGTCGAGCGATCTCTAGACGGCTCGTCTCGAGCGGCCTTGCTCGTGTGGGGCCGGATCGACGCGCCCTATCTGGCTATGGAGTCTGGGACGATCACACTGAAATCAATTCAGTAGGGCGGCGCAAGAGTTGTCTTGATGTCAAAAGGAGAAAGGATGCATCAAGCAACGGCGTGATTCCCGCGTCGGCGGGGGAATGAAGGTTGGGTTCGCCGGAACCTCTGGAGCAATTGACGTTGCTTATCGAAGGTGACAACATGGAACAGACAAACTGAAGGCACTGCATATTTCACGGGAAAGCACTCAGTGAATCTATGAAAAAGTGAAGCCGCAGCTGCCTATATGGAGCGAGTCGGCGCCTCAAACAAGCTACAGTTCGCCCTTCGCGATCTTTCTAAGCACCGTATGCAGGATGCCGCCGTTTCGGTAGTACTCCACCTCTACTTCGGAGTCCAGTCTCGCGGTCGCACGGAAGTCGACTTCCTGGCCACTCTCGCGTAGGGCCGTAACGCGCAGGTTCTTCCCGGGTTCCAGTCCGTCCGCAATTCCGTTGATTATGATCGTCTCCGTTCCGACAAGGCCTAGCGCGCCAGCGCCTTCTCCATCTTGGAATTGGAGCGGCAAGACCCCCATCCCAACGAGATTCGAGCGGTGAATTCGCTCATAGCTCTCCGCGATGACTGCGCGCACGCCCAAGAGCAGGGTTCCCTTCGCGGCCCAATCGCGAGAGCTGCCGGTGCCGTACTCCCGGCCTGCGATTACCACTAGAGGCGTCCCCTCTTTCCGGTAGCGCTCCGATGCGTCGAAGATCGTCATCTCTTCGCCGGAGGGCATATGCACGGTGTATCCGCCCTCCTTTCCATCCAGCATGAGGTTGCGAAGCCGGACGTTGCCGAAGGTGCCCCGCATCATGACCTCGTGGTTGCCGCGCCTGGACCCGAAGGTGTTGAAGCGGATCGGCGCAACGCCTCGCCCTTCGAGATACAGGGCGGCGGGCTCGGAGCGGGGGATCGCGCCCGCAGGGGAGATGTGGTCGGTAGTGACGGTATCTCCCACCAGCGCCAGAACGCGAGCGTCCTTAACGTCCCTTAGCGGAGGAGGGTCCGGCGTCATGTCCTCAAAAAACGGAGGATTGCGGATGTAAGTGGAGTCTGGATCCCACTCATACAACCGGCCTTCTTCGGGCACGGGAAGCGCCCGCCAATGCTCGTCGCCTTCGAAGACACGCCCGTACCGTTCGCGAAACATCTCGGGTCGCAGCGCGTCGGTCACCGTTCGCGACACTTCCTCCTCGGACGGCCAAAGGTCCGAAAGAAAGACCGGGTTGCCTTCACCGTCTTCGCCCAAAGGCTCCGAAAGAAGATCGACGTCGACGCGCCCGGCGAGCGCAAACGCGACTACCAGCATCGGCGAAGCGAGGTAGTTCGCCCGAACGAGCTGGTGAATCCGAGCTTCGTAGTTGCGGTTGCCCGAAAGAACGGAGGCGAGCACGATGCCCCGCTCCCGCACCGCCGCCTCAATCGAAGCGGGAAGGGGGCCGCTGTTTCCGATGCACGTAGTGCAGCCGTAGCCCACCACGTGGAAGCCCAGCGCCTCCAAGTCGTCCATCAGCCCGGCGGCCTCCAGATAATCCGTCACGACCTGGGAGCCCGGGGCCATGCTCGTCTTGACCCACGCCGGAACCCGCATCCCCCTCTCGCGCGCATTGCGGGCAATGAGTCCAGCCCCAACCATCACGGAGGGGTTGGACGTGTTGGTGCAGCTGGTGATCGCCGCGACCGCGATCATGCCGTCGCGAAGCGCGGCGTGCGTTCCGCCCACCTCGATGTCCACGCTTCGACCTTTTCCGTTGGCCGAAAACCTAGACGGAATCAACCCGGGCAGGTCCCGTTCAAAGGACGATCCCAGCGATCCCAGCGCGATGCGGTCTTGAGGCCGCCTGGGGCCGGCCAGCGACGGTTCGATCGACGAGAGATCCAACTCGACCATGCTGGAATAAGACGGATCGGGCGTCTCGTCGGTCCGAAAGAGGCCCAGCTCCTTTGAGATGATCTCCACGCGCTCTACGAGCTCGGGCGATCGCCCCGTGCCGCGCAGGTACGCGAGCGTCTGCTCATCGACCGGAAAGAAGCCGACGGTTGCTCCGTACTCGGGCGACATGTTTGCGAGCGTGGCGCGGTCGGGAAGCGCGAGCCCCGAGAGACCGGGGCCGAAGTACTCCACGAAGCGCCCCACCACGCCGTGGGCGCGCAGGAGCTCGGTCGCGCGCAGGACGACGTCCGTCGCCGTGGCGCCCTGGGGAAGCGCTCCCGAAATCCTCACGCCCACCACCTCTGGAAGAAGCATATGGTAGGGCTGGCCCAACATCACCGCCTCGGCCTCGATTCCGCCGACGCCCCAGCCGAGCACGCCTAGACCGTTGACCATCGTCGTGTGAGAGTCGGTCCCCAGGACCGTGTCCGGGAAGACCACGGAGATTCCCTCCCGAGCTTCCCGGTGCACCACTTGGGCCAGAAACTCCAGGTTGACCTGGTGGACGATGCCGGTGCCCGGCGGCACGACGCGGTAGTTGCGAAAGGCGGTTTGCGCCCAGCGCAGCAACGCGTATCGCTCGCCGTTTCGCCGGTACTCGTGCTCCACGTTGCGGGCGAAGGCGTACTCCGTGCCGAAGTGATCCACCTGCACGGAGTGGTCGATGACGAGGTCCGCCGGCACCAAGGGGTTGATCGCGTCCGGGTCGCCCCCGAGCGCGACCAGCCCGTCTCTCATTGACGCGAGGTCCACGATGGCGGGAACTCCCGTGAAGTCCTGCAGCACGACGCGCGCGGGAAGGAACGGCACATCCGCGCCGACGGAGCCTGGAGACCACGCCGCAATGCTCCGCACGTGCTCCTCCGCGACATGTCCGCCGCCCGCGTGGCGCGCCGCGTTTTCCAAGAGAACCCGGATCGAAAAGGGCATTTGATCCGAGACGGCGCATCCGGCCTTGTCCAAGCTCTCCAGACTGTAGTACCAAACGCGTCCCTCGGAGAGCTCCGCGGGCGCGAGGACTCCTAGGGGGTCGTTGATTCCCAGCGAAGATCCAGTCAAGCGCTTCTCCCGTCGCTATTCGCTCGCCGCGAGCGGATCGCCCGCACCCATCGGAATTTACCTGCCTCGAAGCGCCGGGGGCAGCTTAGGCGCTGAAGTCGCGCGCGGATCTTCTCCGGTCGGTCTTGCGGGCCCAAAGAGCGCCGACGCTCGCGCGCGGGGCGAGCGTCCCGTTTCGCCATGCCGCGGCCCCTGCGCTTCCCGCATGGTATCCTAGGCCGGCGGAGCGGGCCTCTCGATTAGCTTTCATGGGAGCGCGCATCGGACCTTGGACGGTCGGCGCGCCGCCTCGCCGAGGTGGCGGAACTGGTAGACGCGAAGGTCTCAAAAACCTTTGCCCTTGCGGGCGTGAGGGTTCGAGTCCCTCCCTCGGCATTCTGGGCGAACGAACCGGGCCAAGATGCCCGAAGGCAATGGAGGCAGGCCATGAAACAGGTTGGAATTGCCGGACTTGCGATGGCGGCCGTTGGCGCCGCCGTCATCGGAGTGGCGACCCTTGGGCGCGGCTCGGACGCCGGGCATCCGGCGGCGAGCGGCCCCGAGGTATACGTCTACAAGACCGCGACGTGCGGTTGCTGCGCGAAGTGGGTCGACCACCTTCGTGAAAACGGATTTCAGGTGGAGGTCGAGAACGTCCGGGATCTCATCGCGATCAAGGAGCGCCACGGCGTTCCCTCCGATCTCGGTTCGTGCCACACGGCGCTCGTGGAGGGAAAAGTCGTCGAGGGGCATGTGCCGGCTAGTGCGATCCGCGCTTTTCTCGACGATCCGCCGGAGAACGCTCTGGGGATCGCGGTTCCCGGAATGCCCATTGGCTCGCCCGGGATGGAGGGACGAAACCCTTCCCCCTATGACGTTCTGGTGTTTGACGGAGATGCGGGCCGCAGCGTCTTTGAGAGGATTGAGCCGGGTCTCTAGCTCGTCGCTCGAAGGAGCGGACGCCCCCGGCGCGCGTCCGCGACCCTTTGCGACGCGGGGGTCTTCAATGGTCGCCGCCGCCTAGCAGGGGGCGGTCGCAACCTCTTCGACGTTTCGCTGTCCGGCGGGATGTCGGTAGAATAGGACTAGCTCCTTCGCCGTTTCTCAAACCGGTCGATCACGGCCTTCACATGCGCGACAAGAACTCCGAAAACTCCCTGACGATCACCGATAACCGGACGGGCAAGCAGTACGCCATTGAGATCTTGGAGGGGGATGTCGTTCGCGCGATGGACCTCCGGCAGATCAAGGTGCGCAAGGGCGACTTCGGCATGATGGCGTACGACCCAGGGTTCATGAACACCGCCGCGACGAAGAGCCGGATCACCTTCGTCGATGGAGGAAAGGGAAACCTGGAGTACCGAGGGTATCCCATTCAGCAGCTGGCCGAACGCTCCACCTTCTTGGAGACGGCCTACCTTATCCTGAAGGGGGAGCTTCCGACGGCCTCCGAGTTGGAGGGCTTTGTGGATGCGGTTGCCAAGCAGGCCTTCGTGCCCGAGAACCTGGCCGACCTCATCCAGTCCTTCCGGTACGACGCGCACGCGATGTCGATCATGGCGTCCGGAGTTGCCGCGCTTTCGACATTCCATCCCGGCGCGTCGCAGGTGGACGACGCCGAGGCGCGCTGGACTCAGATTGTGAGCCTGATTGGGAAGATGCCGACGCTCGCCGCCTTCGCCTACCGGCACAGCCAAGGCCTTCCGCGCGTGTATCCGAGGGCGGATTTCTCATACGCCGAGAACTTCCTGAGCATGCTCTTTCAGGCGGGAGACAGGGAATACCGTCCGGATCCGGTGTTAGCGCGAGCGTTGGACCAGCTCTTTATCCTGCACGCCGATCACGAACAAAACTGCTCCACGACCGCGATGCGGGTGATCGGCAGCTCCAAGCCGGATCCCTTTTCCGCGACGGCGGGCGCGATCGCCGCGCTCTATGGACCGCTGCACGGCGGAGCGAACGAGGCGGTCCTTCGGATGCTCCAGGAGATCGGTCGGGTCGAGAACATCCCGGACTTCATGGAGAGCGTGAAGCGCGGGGAGCGCAGACTAATGGGTTTCGGGCATCGGGTCTACAAGGCGTACGACCCTCGAGCGGCGTTGATTAAGCGCACTGCGGACGAGGTCTTCGAGATTACCGGGCGGAGCCCGCTCTTGGACATCGCCCTTGAGCTCGAGCGGATCGCGCTGGGGGAGGACTACTTCGTGAAACGGAACCTCTACCCAAACGTCGACTTCTACTCTGGTCTGATCTATCAGGCGATGGGATTCCCTAAGGAGCTGTTTCCGGTCCTCTTCGCCATTGCTCGGACGGTGGGCTGGCTCGCCCAGTGGGAGGAGCTGGTCCAGGATCCGGAACAGCGGATTGCCAGGCCGCGCCAGGTCTATCTGGGGTCTGCGCGGCGCGATCTTCCCGGTGTCGCCTGATCGGCGACGCCGCGTACGGCGGCGGGGCACGGGCTTGGTCGCGGCGACGCTTCTTTTTCTTTCCTGCGCGACCGGTCTCAAGGATCCAATGGCCGGCGGCGCGGAAGACTTGGAGATCATCGTGCGCAATGACAACTTCAACCAAGTGACCGTCTACGCCTCGCGAGAGGGAGGCGGCCGGAGGCTTGGGATTGTGGAGGGCAAGAACGAAGCGCGTTTTCATCTTCGCTGGCACCTCCCCTACCTGCAGCTGCGGGTCAAATACCTCGCGGGCCGAGACTTTGTCACCGAGCGACTTCCGGTCGCTCCAGGAGAGCTGCTGGAGCTCATTGTCCCGGTATACTGATCAGCCGGGTTCAAGACAATGATCGGCGCGAGAGGGCGGCTCAAGGCGCCGTTACCCGCTCATGATCAACGGATCCAAGACCACCAAGAGGCGAAGCGCTTGATGCAGCCCCGCCGCCGGCGCGCAACCAAAGCCCTAGCCCTAGTCCTTGCGTTCCTCGCGTTCGCGCGGGGAGAGCCGGCGTCAGCCGAGCAAGCTGCGCAACCCTTCACGTTGGACGACGCCATCGGTCTCGTCCGTATTGCATCGCCCCGGATCTCCCCGGATGGCGAGCGCGTGCTTTATTCTCGCGCGGAGCTGAACTGGGAGGAGAACGAGTACGCGAGCCGCATCTGGATCGTGGGGGCCGACGGAGGCGACGCGCGCGTATTTACCGGCTCCGAGGATGACTCGAACGCCGATTGGTCGCCGGACGGACGATGGGTTTCATTCACGCGGCCGGTGGGGGAGGGAAGCGCCCGAAAGCGGCAGATATTCCTGCTGCGCTCGGATGGCGGAGAGGCGGTTCAGCTGACCCGCCACGCCGTCTCCGTGGGGGCTTACGAATGGGGAGATGATCGGTCGATCTTCTTTCTCGCGGATGATTCGCTTCCCCAAGACCGAAGGAAGGAGCACGAGAAGGGCGACGACGCCATCTTCATCGACGAGGGACCCAACGGACAGACCCGGGGCAGATGGAACGGCCTTTGGCGCGTCGAGCTGGTCGGGCCGGGCGATACCGCCAAGGCCGAGCGCATCACGAAGGCGGGAATTCGGATTGGGGACTTCGCCGTCTCGCCGGATGGAAATCACGTTGCCTACGCCTTCCGGGGCGAGGGCCGGCGAAACGCGGGCAACCTTTCGGAGGTGAGCCTGATCGGCGTACGGACGCGCGAGGAATCCCGGATCACAAGCAACGATGCGCCGGAGTCGCAGCTTGCGTGGAGCCCCGACGGACGAATGATCTCCTTTGTGGCGCCCGATTTGGAGACGTGGGAGCTGGACCAGGGCAATCTCTACGTGCACGATATCCCCACCGGCAACACGCGACAGCTCCTCCAAGACTTCCAGCCCGACATCAGGGGCTACGAGTGGTCGCCCGGAGGACGGGAGATTCACTTCGTCGCCTTGGACCGAACCGACGCGCAGCTGTGGGCGGTCGACGCGCGTTCGGACGAGGCTCGCCGCCTGACGGACGAGGCGGGCGTTCTTGGCGCGATCTCATTTGACGCGGGGCACCGCCGGGCGGCGGCGACGCGCGCCAGTCCCGCAAGTCCGGGAGATCTGTGGCTCTACGACCTGGTCCAGGGCACGCGGACGCAGCTCATAAACTCCAACCCGCAGCTTGCGGAGAAGTCGCTCCGGGAGCCGGAGATCGTCCGCTGGAGAAGCAGCGACGGCCTAGAGATCGAAGGCCTTCTCTATCGGGCGGGGGAGGGTCCGGCGCCGCTCGTGCTCAACATTCACGGGGGACCGGCCGGAGTCTTTACGCGGGGCTTTAGCGCAGGCGCCCAGATTTTGCTCGCCGAAGGCTACTCGGTGCTGCAGCCGAACGTGCGCGGCTCTACGGGATACGGCGACGCCCTGCTTCGCGGAAACATGAACGACATCGGGGGCGGCGACTACGAAGATCTCATGAGCGGCGTCGACGAGATGATCCGACAGGGCATCGCCCACCCGGACTCGCTTGCGGTCAAGGGTTGGAGCTACGGCGGAATTCTAGGCGGATGGGCCATTACGCGCACCGACAGATTTCGCGCGGCAAGTCTGGGCGCGATGGTCGCCGACTGGCGGAGCGAGTTTGGCGCCGGCTTCAACTTCGACGTGACGCGCTGGTATCTGGGAGGCGATCCGTGGTCAAATCGTGAACAGTGGACGGAGCGATCCGCATATACGCACTTGGATCGGGTTGAGACGCCCACGATTCTCTTTCACGGCGCAAACGACCGCACGGACACGATGGAACAGTCGATGAACTTCTTTGCGGGGTTAAGGCACCTTGGCGTTGAGGCGCGCTTCATCCTCTTTCCTCGCGAGGGACACGGGATTCGCGAGCCCCGTCATCGGCGGACGATGATGATCGAAGAGATTCGGTGGCTCCAGCGCCATGTGAGGGGCGTGGAGTGGGCGGCGCCGCCTCGCCCCGGGGAAACGAAGACGCCCGTTTCGTAGGAGTGGACCGCCCGCCGCAGGAGCTGATCGCGCGAAAGAGGGACGGGCGCGCTCTCTCGTCCGCAGAGCTCCGCGGGTTTCTTGGCCGCTTCCTCGGCGGGTCGGTGACGGACGCGCAGATGGCCGCGTTCATGATGGCCGTGTATTTCCGGGGGATGAGTCCCGCCGAGCTTGACGCGCTCATCGAAACGATGATCTCGTCCGGCGATATCCTGGACGGCCAGGGCGTCCGGACTGGCCCGCGCGTCGACAAGCACTCGACCGGCGGGATTGGCGACAAGGTCTCTCTTGTGCTTGCGCCTCTTGCGGCGGAGCTAGGATGCGTGGTTCCGATGATGTCGGGGCGGGGGCTGGGACACACCGGCGGCACGCTGGACAAGCTGGAGTCCATTCCCGGATTCAAGGTCTTTCTGGGTCCCAAACGCGTGGAGGAACTGCTTGAGAGGGTAGGGTGCGCGATGGTCGGCCAGACCGAAACCGTCGCCCCGCTCGACCGAAAACTCTACGCCCTCCGGGACGTCACCGGCACTGTCCCGTCCATTCCGCTGGTGACGGCGTCGATCATGTCCAAGAAGCTCGCTGAGTCGCTGGACGGACTCGTTCTGGATGTCAAGGTCGGACGGGGCGCCTTCTTCAGCCAGCGCGAGACGGCAGAGGAGCTTGCCCGCTCCATGACGAAGGCCGGCCGGTCGGCGGGCGTGCGCGCGTCCTGTCTGCTCACCGCGATGGATCGACCCTTGGGAAGGGCGGTCGGCAACGCGCTTGAGGTGCGGGAGGCGTTGGCGTGCCTTGAAGGGAAGGGGCCGCAGTCGCTTCGGGAGGTAGTCCTTTCCTTAGCCTCCGAAATGCTCGTCCTAGGAGGCCTTGCGAAGTCGAGAAGGACGGCGCGGGGCAGAGCGGAGAAGGCGCTGGACTCCGGCGGCGCCCGACGGCGCTTCCAGAGGCTGATCGAGGCGCAGGGAGGGGATCCCGAAGTGGTGGATGATCCGGACCGGCTTCCAAGCGCCCCGCTGCGAGCGGAGGCGGTCGCGGAAAGGGGCGGGATCCTGGCCGGAATTGACCCGCTGAAGCTTGGGTACGGCGTGATTCGCTTAGGGGGCGGCCGGACGCGGACAGAGGATCCGATTGACCCGTCCGTCGGCTTTGTGCTTCAGAAGGACCTGGGGGACGAAGTCTCGAAAGGAGAGCCGCTGATAACGGTGCACGCGCGTAGCGACGAAGGGCTTCGGCAGGGGCTTGCCGTCGCGAACGACGCTTTGTCCGTAGAGCAGCCGGGCGTAACGAAGGCCGAGGTTCTGCCGCTGGTGATCGGCCGCGTCGGCTGGGATCGCGCCTCGGGTTGCGACGAAGTGATCAAGACTTCGATTTGACGGTGATCTTGGCGAACTTGCCAAGTCGTCATCAAGAAATGGAGCCCGCCCTCCGCGCGGTCACCACCAGCTCTTCCGCGTTCATGTAGAGCCATTCTTTCTTCCAGTACTCTTCGGAGGCCGCAGCCCAGACCCTTAAGTCATAGTTTCTCTGGGCGTCGGAGTAGTCTGGATGGTCCCATCCACCGACTTTCGTCGCAATGCGGTCGGCACTCGCGATGCTCCAAAGCAGCACGGCGTCCTTGAAGCGATGGCCGCATTCCACGCTTTCCAGAAACTCGATCAGCAGCGCCGCGCCGCCGTCGTCCTTGAAATACGCGTTCTCGACGCGAAGGGCGTCCGCCTTGGCCTTGTTCGCGTGGACTGTGGCAACGGCCTCCTTCAGCGTCTGGATGCCCTGCAACGCCGAGTCGCCGTCTTTCGCCACATCCAATAGCCTCTCCGCGTCCATGAAGAGCCAATCCCTTTCCCAGTATCCCCGGGATGCTCTGGTCCAAGCGATTATGTCGTGTTTCCTGTCGCTGTCGGACAGAGGCTCATCCTTTCCCATTGCGCTACGGTCGTCAAGCGCGAGATTCGTCAGCAGCAAGAGGCCCTTGGGAAGCCGGCCTGATTCCAAGCCTTCCAGAAAGTCGATGAGCAGCGCGCTGCCGCCGTCATCCTTGAAGTGCGTTTCTTCAATGCGAACCGCATCCTCCTCCGCCTCCACGTTCTTGGCGTGGATAGCTGCAACGGCGTGTTGCAGGATTTCGATTCTCCGCATGGCCTATCCTCTCGACTCTGTACCCAGCGAAGGCCGTTCTGGCCGCGCAATGATTAAGCCGCTTGTGACAATGCGACCCTTAGCCCAGCAGCGCTGGCCGGTATCGCCTCATCCACCGGATCGATCACACACCTCGGTTGGCTCCGTGCCGCGCGCAAAGAGCTCGTAGTAGGCGTCTTCCGCAGGACACCACCGGGACGCCAATAGCCCCGTTTTTCCGTCCACGCGGAGGGTGACGAGCCCCTCCGGCACGCCCCAGGCTTCCGGAATCGGCAGGGAAGGACGCGGTTCGTCCTCGTCCAAGTCGTCGTAGTAGACCCTTCGCATAAACTCGCCCCAAATCGGAGAAGCGTAGAAGCCCCCCGTCGCGCGCGGCGCGATCGACTGTTTCTCGTCGACCCCCAGCCAGACGGCCGCCGCCAAATTCGGCGTCACGCCGACGAACCAAGCGTCGGTTTCGTCGTTGGTGGTTCCCGTCTTCCCGGCGGCAGGCACTTCCTCTGGAAGACCCCCGATGAGCCTGAGATTCCTGCCGGTTCCGTTGGCCACCACGTCCTGGAGCATGGATAGCGCGATTCTGGCCGTCGCCGAATCCAACACGACCGTGCGCTCAATCCCCGGCTCCCAGAGGACATCGCCCCGTTCGGACTCCACTCGAATGATCGGCTGCGGCTCGGCGCGCGAGCCCATCGCGGCGAGCGCCGAGTACGCGGACGCCATCTCGATCGGAATCACCTCGGCCGCGCCGATCGCCGTGGAGGGAAAGCGCTCAATCTCGGTCCTAAGGCCCATGTCCGTCGCGGTCTGGGCCACCGACTCCATTCCGACCGCCTGCCCCACTCGAATGGCGATGAGGTTTTGCGAGCGGCGCAGCCCCTCCCGCATCGTCATCGGACCCAGGAATTCCGGATCGTAGTTGGTGGGACGCCAGACCGTGCCGTCGACCTGCGGAATCACCACCGGAGCGTCTTGAAAGATGGAGGACGCCGGATAGCCGGCCCGCAGGGCGGCGATGTACACGAAGGCCTTGAACGAAGACCCCGCCTGCCGCCTCGCCTGCAGGACTCGATTGAACTTTGAGCGTCCAAAGTCCCGGCCCCCCACCATCGCGCGCACATATCCCGTGTGCGGATCAATCGCCACAAAGGCGCCTTGGAGGTAGCCCGAGCTGCCCTCTTCGCCGTCCTCCGCCTCGTCAAGGATCGCATCGTCGAAGGAGATCCGGTCATAGTCGGGCAGGTTCTCAATTCTGGACCATCCGCTCCGCATCGCAGCTTCCGCCGCCTCCTGCATCGCAGGGTCCAGCGTCGTGTAGATCCTCAAACCATTCCGATAGAGATCGGCGCCGTAGCGGTCCTCCAAGATCTGCCGGACCCACTCCGCGAAGTACGGGGCCGCCCCCTCCTGTACCTGCTCGCCCTCCGCCGGCACGGGCTTCTCCCGCCACGCTTCGCTCTCGCCCGGGCCCAGGTAGCCCTGCGCCTCCATGAGCTGGAGCACCAGATCGCGACGCTCTTTCGCGCGCTCGGGATGCTGAAAGGGCTGGTAGGCCTCGGGGCGCCTCACCATCGCCGCCAGCAGCGCGGCCTCCGCTGGATCCATCTCCACCGCGGGCTTCCCGAAGTAGTCCCACGACGCCGTCTCGATCCCGTAGCGTCCCCGGGCGAAGTTGACCTGGTTCATGTAGGCCTCGAGAATCTCCGCCTTGGAGTACTCCCGCTCGAGATCCATCGCGATCTGCCACTCCCGGAGCTTGCGCACCACCCGCTTCTGGAAGGTCAAATGCTGGTTGCGAGCCAACTGCTGAGTGATGGTGCTGCCGCCCGCACCGCTCAGGGAGAGATTCCCGATCGCCTCCAGCCCAGCCCGAAAAATCCCACGCCAATCCAATCCGTGGTGCTCGTAGAACCGCCGGTCCTCCACCGCGATGAAGGCATTTGGAACGTGCGGCGGCAGATCTTCGATCCTGACCGGAGTGCGCCGCTGCTGGAAGTACTGGCCGATCAAGGCGCCGTCCGCCGCGTAGATGTTGCTCGCCCGGTCCGGCTCGAAGGTCACGATCTCCGCAAGAGACGGGCACTCGTTGCAGATGTTTCGCCACGCCCCGACGGCGAATCCCGCCCCGCCTGCCAGCGCAAACGCCGACGAGAACCAAAACCAAGCCGGAAACCAAGCCAGCGCCCGTCCCGCAAATCGAAGGATGTTCACGGCCCCTCCCGATTGCCCCGCGACTTCCCGCCGCGCAAGAAACTCCCCGCGTTCACGTCGTATCAAGATACTACCGGCCTGTCCGTCCTTACTTGACTCCAAAGCGAAAGCAGGGGATTCTTCAAGCGTGAGTTCTCATCTTCGGCGCGCGTGCCTTGGGCCGCTCGTTTCCCTTCTTGCGCTCGCCGTCTCCGCGCTTCCCCCGCAGCTGACGGGACAGATTGTCTCGCAGGACACGATGTTCGCCCGGATGGCCCGGGATGTGCTGCCCGAGCTGGAGCGCGCTTCGGGACTCCGACTGGACGGGCCGGTACGCATCGCGCTGCGCACGCAGGAGGAGCTTCTCGAATATCTCGAAGCCGGCATGGCGGAGGAGATGGACGAAGAGGAGTTTCAGGACCGCGCCTCCGTGTACAAGGCCTTGGGGCTGTTTCCCGAGGACGCGGACCTCCGCGCCCTCCTGCTGGAGGTGCTCTTGCAGCAGGTCGTGGGCTTCTACGAGCCGGACTCCCTCGCGCTCTTCATCGTGGAGGGCAAGAGCGGTCCGATGCTCGCGTCCGTCCTGATCCACGAGCTGGCGCATGCGCTGCAGCATCAGCGCCACAACTTGGACTCCCTCCTCTCGCGAGAGCTGGACAACGACGCGCGCTTGGCCGCGCAGGCCGCCATTGAGGGCCACGCCACGCTCGTCATGACCGAGCTCCTTCTTCGGGAGCAGTTTGGGCGGGGGCTGGCGATGGAGGACTTTGGCGGCGCGGATGCATTTGTGGGCGGGGCGGGAATAAGAAGCGCGCTCAGCGCGACGCCCAGCTTGGAGAACCTCCCCGCCGTTCTCCGAATGGGGCTCGTCTATCCCTACTACCAAGGCGCCGCGTACGCGCTCAGGAGCTGGAGAGACGGAGCGGCGCGCGGCGATGTCTTGGGCCCGCTCCTCCCAAGAACGACCGAAGACGTCGCTTCGCTGAGAAGATCCGATCCGCCGCCCGCGCTGGAGATGACAGCGGAGCGCGTGCGGCTTGAGGACAACCTGGGCCACATGGAGCTTGGCGTACTCATGGAGGAGTGGGGAATCCCCGATGCGGACGGCGCTCTCAACGACGGATGGGCCGCGGACCGATATCAGCTCTACTCGGGGGATCCGGAGGGTCCGCCGTCGCTTCGTTGGATCGTTCTTTGGGACGACCCTGCGAGCAGGGACCGCTTCGTTCAAGGCGCCCGCCGCGCGCCGGGCAGGCCTTCGGGCCTTGAAGTCCAAGCCGCCCAAGTGGATGGATGGCCGGCGTCCGAGATTGTGAGCGGCGCGCCGCCGCCCGCGAGGACAAGGGTTGTAGGGGGCGAATCTTGAGCGACGCTCGCCGCGTGGAGGTATCGTTCGCGCTGGGGTCCTACGAGGTGCGAATCGGCTCCGGCGCGCGGGCGGACCTTCCCGCCCTCCTCGCGGATGCAGCCCCTTCCGGTCGGTGCGTCGTCATCGCCGACGAAGCCGTCGGAGCGCTTTGGGGCGGGGAACTGATGGAGCTGCTGGACCGACATGGGATCGAAGCTGCCCTGGAGGTCGTGCCCCCGGGCGAGGAGCACAAGACCCGGGAGAGTTGGGCGAGGCTGACCGACGCGCTTTTGGCCGCGGGGCTTGCGCGGGACGGGGCCGTCGTCGCCTTCGGGGGCGGCGTCATCTCGGACTTGGCGGGGTTTGTGGCGTCTACGTATATGAGGGGCGTGCCCGCGATTCACCTGCCCACGACGCTCCTCGCGATGATCGACGCTTCGGTCGGGGGAAAGACTGGAGTGGACCATCCCGCGGGGAAAAATCTCATCGGGACCTTTCACGCCCCCGCAGGCGTTTTGGCCGACGTGGACTTCCTTCGGACGCTCCCCCAAAAGACCCGCGCCTTGGGCCTCTCGGAGGCGGTCAAACACGGAGCAATCCGCGACTCCGCGTACGCCGCTTGGCTGGCCGAGAACGCGGAAGCGCTTCTGGATGCCAAGACGGAAGAGACGATCCATGCGGTGGCCCGGTCGGTCGAGATCAAGAGCGCCGTCGTCTCCAGGGACGAATTCGAGCGCGGCGAGCGAGAGATTCTCAACTTCGGCCACACCCTGGGACACGCCTACGAGGCGGTGTCCGGATTTGCCGTTCCCCACGGGGAAGCGGTCGTTCGAGGGATGGCCGGCGAGGCGTGGATCGGCGAGCGGCTGGGTCTTTGTCCCGCCGGCACGACGGAGGAGCTGAAGGCCTTGATCAGCCGCTTCGGCCTGCCGACGCGTCCGCTGGCCGGCGCGGACGCGCGCGCGCTGCTGGACGCCATGGCGTACGACAAGAAGTCGAGAGCGGGATCGCCTCGCATCGTATTCCTTAAGCGGATGGGGGAGGCGCTTCAGGCGCAAACGGTGCCGGCGCGGGACCTCGAGGCGCTGCTTTCTGAGCTGGGGCGGACTTCCGGCGGCCCGGGAACGCCGACGAGGTCCGTCGTTCACGAACTCCTCGCTCCTTGGGCGGACAAAGGGGATATGCCCTTCGTGAGCAACGAGGCGACGGCCTTGAGCTACCTGCAAATGGACGAGGACTCGCGCGCGCTCGCCGCGTCCTTTCAGAGTCTGGGGGTGGGAAGGGGAGACCGGATCGCGCTTGCGCTTCCGCCCTGCGTCGAATTCGCGATTGCGGCCTTCGCCGCGTCCCGCATCGGCGCCGTGATCGCGCCCCTCAACCCCGCAAGCACCTTGGCCGATCTGCGGTATGGACTTCGCCACTCCAACGCGACGTGCGCGGTAACGGTGGAGTCGGGGGAAGGCGCGGACCTTCACCAGTTCTTCGACGAGGCCTTCCTGGACTCGCTTCCAGAGCTTCGCTGCGTCGTCACGGTCGGAGAGGAGGAGCTCTGGTACGACGAGCGTACGCATCAGTGGGAGGACCTGCTCTCCTCCGGCAGAGCCAAAGAGCTTGATCCTCCGGTCGGCGCAAGCCCCGAGGATCCCTTCGCCCTCCTCTACACCGCGGGGCGCGGCGGCAAACCCCGGGGCGCCCTGCTGAGCCACGCCGGCCTCCTGTACGCGGCCTCCGAGACGAACCGCGCGGTCGGCCTGCGAGAAGAGGACGTCATCGTCGCCACGTCTCGCGCCGTGGACGTCTTCACCTTGGGCGCGAGCCTGATCGGAGCGGCGCTCGGGGGCGCGAGGCTTCACTTTGGACCCAATCCCCAAGCTGCGGCCTTCTCCGGGATCTCGGGCGCCGCGATCTATCACGGCGCGGTCCCCACCCTCGTCCGGGCTGGGCGCGCGCTGCCCGAGGAGGGGCATCCCAGGGGCGTTCGGGCCCTCGTCGCGCACGACGCGCCGGTGGGGGACCGCAGGGCCGCCGATCTGGAGTCGGCCTTCGGGGCGCCCCTGCTGGTCGCCTACGCCCGAACCGAGGCGTCTGGAGTGGTCTCAATCGCGACGGCTGACGACGCGGAGGACCGGCGGCGCTTTACGGCGGGCAGGCCCGCGCAACGGACCCGCCTTCGCATTCAGGACGAGACGGACGCGCATCAGCCCGTCGAGAGCGTCGGGGAGATTCGCATCCGCGGACCCGGCCTCATGCTGGGCTATCACCGGCAGCCAAAGGAGTCCGCGCAGGTCTTGGACGAGGACGGCTACTTCCGCACCGGGGACATCGGGATGATCGACGAGGAGGGTTTTCTTCACGTCTTGGGACGCAGCGCGAATGTCGTGATCTCCGGCGGCGTCGAAGTGCATGCGAGCGAGGTGGAGGCGCGCATCGCCGCGCATCCCGCCATCGCGTCGGCCGCGGTGGTCGGAGTGCCGCACGCGACGGTGGGAGAAGCGGTGTACGCCTGCGCGGTGCGCGAGGAGGGAGGAACCGCCACGAATGAGGAAATCAGACGGTGGTGCCGCCAAGCGCTGCCGGACTTTAAGGTTCCCGACGAGGTTATCTTTGTGGATGCGCTGCCTACGTCTTCGGCGGGGGTCGTGCGCCGACCCGAACTCATTCGCAGAATTGTTGCCTTGGTTGCCCCGGAAGGCGGACGCGGTCGACAGGAGCAGAACGTTAGAGACACGCAGCTTTAGGGAGGGAGGCGGGACCGCCGGGTCCGCCGTCCCCGCGACATGGCGCCCGTGAGCCGCTTCGCCCGGGCGCCGCACGCTGAATCGCCGCCGCACGCTCGCTTGGATGCGGCGAACGCGGCGCTTCTCATCGACTTCGACAACGTCACGCTTGGGATGCGGAGCGACCTTGCGAAGCAGCTCAAGAAGCTGCTGGACTCCGACCCGATCAAGGCAAACGTTACGGTGCGGCGGGCCTATGCGGATTGGCGTCGCTATCCCCAGTACATCGTGCCGCTCTCCGAGGCGTCGGTCGACCTGATCTTCGCGCCCGCATACGGCACGTCGAAGAAGAACGCCACCGACATCCGGATGGCGATCGACGGAATGGAGCTGGTCTTTACCCGGCCCGAGATCGGGACGTTCATTCTTCTGACCGGGGATTCGGACTTTTCCAGCTTGGTGCTCAAGCTGAAGGAGTACGCCAAGTACGTCATCGGGATCGGGATTCAGGAGTCGACCTCCGACATTCTGGTCCAGAACTGCGACGAGTACTACTCCTACACCTCGCTCGCGGGTCTCAATCGCACCAAGACCGGACGCTCGTCCGATCCATGGGAGTGCGTGACCGAGGCCTTGAAGCTCATGGCGTCGCGCGGCGACGCGATGCGAAGCGACCGGCTGAAACAGGTGATGCGGGAGATCTCTCCCGAGTTTAACGAGCGCGACTTGGGGTATTCCAAGTTTTCAAGGTTCTTGGTGGAGGCGGTGCGCAAGGGGCTGGTCCACGTCGTCCGGGGAGAAAGCGGACAGTACCTCGTCTCCGCTCCCGGCAAGAACGAAAAGCCGCGCAAGGCCGCGAAGGCGTCCGAGAAGCGCGGGGGCGGAAGGGGGAACGCCAAGCCCGCGGTCTCTGAAGAGCGCAGCTCGAAAGCCTTGGAGCTCTTGGCGAGAGTCGTCCGGGAGCTGGCGAATGATCGAAAGCCCTGGAGCCGGGATTCGCTTGTCAAGCGAAGGATGCTGATGATCGACGAGAAGTTCGACGAGGGAGGAATCGGCTTCTCGAAGTTCAGCAAGTTCTTGGAATTCGCGCGCGGGAAGGGCGCGATCGCATTGGATCGCTCCGCCTCGGGCAATCTGTACGTGGCGGATCCGAGCGCGGCTCGCGATGGCAAAGGGCCGGGCCCGACGCCGCCTGCGCCAATACCGGAAAAGGCGCAGGGGAAGCCCGCGGGCGGACGGGAACGGAAGAAGGAGCCTAGGTCCGATCGACGGGCCGCGGCCCCGCGGGAGGAAGGCAAAAATGGAGCGGCGGCCGCAGACTCCGGTCCGGCGGAGAATGATCCCGTCGCGCTGGGTCTTCCGAAGGCGCCCGCCTCCATCCAGCGCTACCTCTCAAACTCCTATCGGGGGGTGGGCGTACAGACGGCCCGAAAGCTGGTGGATGCCTTTGGGGCAGGGCTCTTTACGGCGCTCTTGGAGGATCCGGAGCGCGTGGGGCGGGAGCTCGCGCCGGCTAGGGCAAAGCAGCTCCTCGACGGCTGGAAGGCGGACCTTGAGAAGCGCAAGGGCAGGTTGCCGGAGAGTCAGACCCCTGCGGGCGTCGGGAAGGACGCGGGCGAACCCGGATAGTGGCGGAAGGGAGCTTTCTTCGGGGGCTGCTCCGAAGAGACGCGCCCGATGTCGCCCGCCATCTGCTGGGAGCCGTGCTTGAGTCCCGGATCGGAGGCGATGTCGCGAGCGGGAGGATCGTGGAGACCGAGGCTTATCTGGGGCTTGAGGATCCGGCGTCCCACGCCTTTGCCCCGCGTGGACGGACGGCGCGCAACGAGGTGCTCTTTCATCGGGCGGGGGCGCTCTACGTCTACGTCTCTTATGGCGTGCATCGGTGCGTAAACGTCGTGACCGGCGCAGCGGGGGTGCCCCACGGAGTGCTCATTCGCGCGCTGGAGCCGATGAGGGGCAGACGGGTCATGGAGCGCCGCAGGAAGCGATCGGACGCGCTCTGCAACGGACCTGGGCGGCTCGCCCAGGCCTTGGGCATCGCGATGCGCCACAACGGCGCTTCGCTCGAGACGGGCGAGGCGCGCATCCTGAAAGGCGACGTTGTGCCTAACGGCGCGGTCGGTCGCTCTGGTCGGATCGGCGTCTCGGCCGCCCGCGACTGGCCGCTCCGCTACTTTCTCCGGGGCCATCCGGACGTGAAGCGCCCAAGGGACGGCGTCCTGGATGTGCATGGGCGCCCCGCCGGGTAGATTGCCCGTGGTTGCCGCGTCTCTTGGCAGGGAACGCCGTCGATGAGCGATCCTGGCTGGACCTCCGTTCTTCCGCCCCTGCTCGCCATCGCGCTGGCGATCGGGACGCGGCAGGTCTACCTCTCCTTGGCCGGCGGCATCTGGCTGGGATGGATCATTCTAAACGACTGGAGCGTGCTCTCGGGGCTCACCTCCGCGGTGGACGCGCCCATTCGCGTGCTGGGAGACGAAGGCAATGCGAAGGTCATTGTCTTCACCCTGGTGATGGGCGCGCTCATCGCCACGCTCAACGCCTCCGGCGGCGTTCGGGGCTTCGTGCGCTGGCTTGAGCATCGCAGGTGGGTCACGGGGGGCGGTCGCGCGGAATTTCTGGCTTGGGTCATTGGGGTCGTGATCTTCATCGAGTCCACCATTACGGTTTTGGTGGCGGGATCGGTCTGCAGGCCTCTCTTCGACCGGTACCGCAGGTCGCGCGAGAAGCTGGCGTACCTGATCGACTCGACCAGCGCGCCGATCTGCATCCTGATTCCCCTAAACGCATGGGGCGCCTACAACCTTGGGATCTTGAGCGAGCTGGAGGTAGACGATCCCCTGGCCGTCTTTCTTGGCTCCATCCCCTATAACTTCTATGCCTTTGCCGCGGTCCTCCTCGCGCTGAGCGCGGTCTTGTTTCGTCTTCATTTGGGCCCGATGAAGGCTGCGGAGGAGCGGGCCGCCCGGGGCGAGAAGCTCTGGCCTGGGCGCGCGGCGCTGGTGGATGAGAGCGCGGTGTCGGGCGGGGAGGATGCGTCCGCGGAGCCCCGCGCGGCGCACATGGTCGTTCCGATTCTCGTTCTGGTCGCCCTGATGCCGCTTGGGCTGTGGATCACCGGAGGCGGCGACCTGCGGGAGGGGTCCGGGAGCACCTCGGTGCTTTGGGCGTCGCTTGGCGCGCTCGCCGCCGCATGGGCGCTCCTGCTCGCCCGCCGAACGTTTTCGCTGGAAAAGCTGGTGGGAATCGCGCTGCGGGGCGCGGGCGGACTTGTTCCCCTTGCGATCATCCTCGCGCTCGCCCTCGCGCTGGGAGCCACCGCGCGCGAGCTTGGAACCGGCGCCTACGTCGCGAGCGCCGTCTCGGGGACGCTGCCTCCGGTCGTCTTTCTGCCGCTCGTCTTCGTCGTCTCCTCGGTCATCGCCTTCTCAATCGGATCAAGCTGGGGCACCTTCGCCATCATGATTCCGATTGCGGTCCCGGCCTCTCTCGGAATGGGGCTTGAGCCTTCGCCCTTCCTGGCGGCGGTTCTTGCGGGCGGCATCTTTGGAGACCACTGCTCTCCGATCAGCGATACGACCATCATTTCATCCATGGCGGCCGCCACCGACCACGTTGACCACGTACGCACGCAGCTCCCGTACGCTCTTCTCGGCGGAGCGGTCGCGGTGGTTGCGTTCGCCGGCGCGGGCGCCTTTATCTAGAGAAGCGAACGCCAATGAGGATTACCGTTTGCATAAAGCAAGTGCCCGACACGGGCGCTCGAATTCGCATTTCGCCGGACGGGCGCGGCATCGACGCGGGCGCCGTCAAGCCGGTCACGAGTCCGTACGATGAATTCGCGCTTGAGGCCGCGCTCCAGCTCGCAGGCGACGCGGGCGAGGTCTCGCTGCTCTCCTACGGAGGGGCGCAAGCCGAGAGCGCGCTTCGCTCCGGCCTCGCGCTGGGGGCGCATCGCGCGACGCTCCTGAAGGGGACTCCGTCAATGGACGGCTGGGCTACGGCGCAAACGCTCGCGGACTGGATCTCCAAGGAGCCTCCGGATCTCCTCCTTGCGGGCGTGAAGGCGGTGGACGACGATTTGGCGGCCGTCGGTCCGATGGTGGCGGAGATCCTTGAGTGGCCCTGCGCGACGAGCGTGACCCAGCTTGAGGCGAAGGATGAGCGAATCGTCTGCGCGCGGGCCGTCGAGGGCGGATTCCAGAGCGTGGAGCTCTCGCTCCCGGCGGTCTGCACGATCACGAAGGGCAGGTACGAGCTGCGGTATGCATCGCTTCGCGGCATCATGGCGGCAAAGCGAAAGCCGCTCGCGGTCGAAGCGGCGAAAGAGGCGCAGGCCATGGTCCGCGTGGAGAAGATGGAGCTTCCGCCCGCCCGCGGCGCGGGTCGCATCGTGGGGCAAGGGGCGGAGGCGGCTCCAGAGCTTGCGCGCCTCCTTCGGGAGGAAGCGAAGGTCCTGTAAGAGCTTCGCTTGCGGCAGCGAATCCCGGGGCGCGACTGCGCGCCCCAACAACGAAACCTGAACGCGCTGGATTGAACCAAACGCTATGTCGAACGTGCTTGCGGTCGCTGAAACGACGGAAGGACGCCCGAAGGGAGTTGCCTTGGAGGTCTCAAGCGTCGCGCGGCGCCTCGCGAATGAGCTGGGGTGCGAGGCGCGCGCCATTGCCTTGGGTCCTCCCGAGACGCCTTGGGAGATGGATGCGCTGGTCGCCTGCGGCGTGGATCGGCTTCAGCTTCTCGAGTCGGAGGCGCTGCTCCCGGGCGCGGTGGATGCCGCCGCGGCGGGCGTCGCGAATTACGCCCGCGCATCCGGGAGCGCTGCAATTCTCTTCGGGGCCACGGGCGAAGGTCGCGATCTTGCGCCCAGGGTCGCGGCAAAGCTGCGGAGGCCGCCTCTTTCGGATGTCGTACAGCTGGAGGCTGTGGGGGGCGAGATTCGCGTTCAACGACCGGTGTACGCCGGAAAGGCGCTTTCCACCCAGACTGTCGTAGAAGGCCTCGCCGTCGTTTCGCTCCGCCCCAACGTCTTTCCCAGGCGCCGGGCGGAGGGCCGGGGCGAGATTGCGCGATCGGAAGCGGATCTGGCCGGCTACCGCGAAGGCGAGTACCGCCCGCGGGGCTTTAAGGCGGCAGGCGAGGGCGCGGTTGACGTCGCGGAGGCCGAGATCGTGGTTTCCGGGGGCCGGGGATTGGGGGGGCCGGAGCATTGGCCGGTACTTGAGAAGTTGAAGGAGGCGCTGGGCCCCGGGACCGCCTTGGGCGCGTCGCGCGCCGTCGTGGACGCAGGATGGCGTCCGCATGGAGAGCAGGTCGGGCAGACGGGCAAGACGGTGACCCCGAAGCTCTACATCGCCGTCGGCGTCTCGGGCGCGGTGCAGCACCTGGCCGGGATGCGCACCGCCGGCGCCATCGTCGCCATCAACCGAGACGCCGATGCGCCGATCTTCGGCGTCGCCACCTATGGAATCGTGGGCGACCTCTTTGAAGTCGTCCCGGCGCTCGCTCGGGAGATCCGCAAGATTCGCATGGATTCGCGTTGAGCTGAAGGTCCGAGGCGCCGGATGGGAGCGGAGAGGCGTGATTGCCGGCGGATTCCCGCATCGCCCAGTAGCCTCCGCCGGCATGGACTGGAGGCCCTTCCGCATCGGTCTTGGTGCGCGAAGCCCTTCAGGTATGGCGCGACCGCTTCGTCCTCTGCCGGACGCTGATTCTTGCGGCGGCGCGCGGCCTTCGCGAGGATCCTCGCGCTACGGGCCGCCCATGCGATGCCTCGGGGGCCCGCCCAAGAGAGGCACGGGATCCACGCCTCGCCCCCAGCGGCGAATCTCAAAGTGCAGATGCGGGCCCGTGACGTTTCCGGATTGGCCCGTTCTTCCCAAGATCGTGCCCTTGCCCACCTGCTGCCCCTGCTCCACCAGAATCTCCGAAAGGTGGGCGTAGACGGACCGCGTGTACGGGTCGTGGTCGACGAAGACGACGCTCCCGTAGCCGCTCATCGCGCCCGCGAAGACGACGCGCCCGCTCAAGGTTGGACGCACGGGCGTGCCGACCGGCGCGGCCAAGTCCACGCCCCGATGAAGGTCCAGCTGGCCCCTTATGAAGCGCACTCCGAAGGCATCCGAGAGCGGACTTGCTACAGGCCACTGGGGCGTCTGGCAGGCGGCGGGCGCAAGTCCAAGGAGGACGAGCGCTCGGATCGCCCCGCGGGCAAGGGAGCGGAGCTTCAGAGCCGGTCCGGCAGCGGGAGGATGAGCACGGATCCGCCCTCTTCGACCAGCTGGACATCCTCTGGAATCAGCGCAAGGGCGTCCGCCGCCCCAAGCGGCCTAACCAATCCGCTGCCTTGAGGTCCGCACGGGGCGCACCCGCCCTTTGCGTCCAGCGACACGCGCGCGAATTGGGTGTAGCCGGGGGGAGACCGAAACGCCTTTCGGGCGATCGCCGAGAGCATGAACGGACGGGGGCGCGCCGCGCCCAGCGTCTTGCGCAGAAAGGGCGCGACCAGCGTCTGAAAGGTCACAAAGGCCGATGCCGGATTGCCGGGCAGCCCGAAGACGGGAAGCGGCCCGCTCTCAAGCTCAAACCGACCAAAGGAAAACGGGCTTCCCGGGCGCATCCGAACGCGCCAGAAGTCAAGCTCCATTCCCATGGACGCCAGGACTCCCTTCAGGAGATCCCGCTGCCCCATCGAGGCGCCCCCCGTCGTCACGAGCGCGTCCAGCTTTTCCAGCTTTTCCAGCGCCCGCTTGATCTCGTCCGGCTCATCGCGCGCAACGCCCAGCGGCTTCGGCGCTCCCCCCGCCTCATACACCTGTCGCGCGATCATCGGCTGATTGGTGTCGGGGATCGCTTGCCCCGCGATCACGCGTTCGAATTCGCGGCCGGAGGCGAGTTCGTCGCCGCTGGAGAGAATCCCCACCCGCGGCCTGGGATAGACCGGCGCCTTGCGGTGTCCGGCCGCCGCGAGCACGGCGAGCGCGCCCGCAGACAGCCGCGCGCCTTCCCGCAGCGCGGCTTCTCCCGCCGTCATGTCCTCTCCCGCCGGACGAACGTGCCGGCCGACGTCGTCCAGACTCTGGAACGCGACGACATCCTTTCCCCCGTCGGTGTGCTCGACCCGGATGACCGTGTCGAAGCCCTTCGGGAGCGGTCCTCCAGTCATGATCAAAACCACCGCGCCTTCCGGAACATCCTCAAGCGGAAGGTCGCCGGGGTATGCGCGTCCCGCGACGGGAACGGGGCTGCCGACGCTGATTGGACCATTTGGCGAAAGCTCCCCGCTCCTTGCCGCGTAGCCGTCCATCGCGCTATTCGGCCAGGCGGGCAAGGTCGCCCGCGCCAAGACGTCCCGCGCAAGCCAATGTCCCCCGGCCTTCTTCAGCTTCAGCTCGCGCGCGGGCCCCGGGACCGCCGCCAGAAGCACCCGCCGGAGCGCCTCTTCGTATCCCAGCCAGTCCGCTTTGAGCGACCCCGCCGCAGAAGGTACGCCCCTGGGCATCGAAGCTAGAAGCGCCAAGTGACGGCGAAGCTCGCCGAAAGCCCGCCCGCCCACTCGCTCTGGGGCACCGCCTCGAGGTCGGGACTCTTGCCTTCGGCATCGAAGCCGGAGGGCGTGTTCAGCTGCCACAGCCGCACGCCGCCGTCCGCCCGAAACATCAGCGACTGCGTCGCGAGCGCCCGAAGCCCCGCGCCAAACTCCGTCGTGAATCCAGTCCCGAAGCTGTAGCGGTCCTCCTCAAGCAACAGCTCCTCCGCAGGGCTGCTCGCCGCGAGATCGATCGCGACGCCGCCGGACGCGAAGAGAAGCGGGCTAATTCTGCGCCACGTCTTGCGTCCGGTGAGCGAAAATCCCAAACGCGCGTCAATCAAGAGGAGGTCCACGTCCGCCTCCCCAATGGAGCGATCCCCCTCGGCGCGCCGGGGATCAATGATCATCCGCGTGGTAGGGAGGTAGGAGAGCGCCCCCTCGGCAAAGATCGGCCCCGCAAGCTCAATCCCGTAGCGGCCCCCCGCGTAGTTCCCTGGGCCGGGACCCAGCTCCAGCGATCCCCTCGCCATCCAGAGGCGTCCGACGAACGCGCCGGCCTCTTGGCGATTCTCGATGTAGTCGTACACCGAGGGGATCCGGACCTGCGCGGACGCGCCGGAAGACGTGAACAGCAATGCGACCGCCGCCCACGCCGGAAGCTGGATCAGCCTTCGCGCCATCTCCTCGGGAATCTCCGCTCAATCACTAAGACCGACGACCGGGCCAGCGTCGTCCGCGCGCCAATCCGCAGGGCCAATGGAGAATGTACAAGATTTGGACCGTCGCGATTCGTATATAGGGACAACCCATCGGCCTTCGATCCAAGGCGCCGAAGGAACTCTGGGCCGCGCCCGTGGTATCTTGAGATGTGCCCGAGCCCTAACGCGCCGTCCTCTCATGCGAGCGGAGACAGATGACTCGCTGCGGCACTTGTGGAGACCTGTACGAATCCCGCGCCCTCCGTTGCCCGACCTGCGGCGCGGCGTCGCGCGGGGAGCGCGGGGGCGCTGCGCGCGCGGATCCGATGCGGGAGCTGGAGGCGGAGTTGAGCGCCTTGGACGCGGATCTCGCGCACACGCTTGCGGCTCCGGCATCCGACCAAACTCGTTCTTCCGAGCCTTCCGCGAGGCTTGGGAGGGGTCGGCGCAGGAAAGGTCGCTTCGTCTGTCCCAGATGCGACTGTCGGCTCGTCCGGTACTTCGACAACGCCGGAAGACTCGTGGCGCTGGGCGCGGTGAGCTTCCTCACCTGGGGCGTCGGCGGCATCGGGTACTACCTCGTGAGGCGCAACCACGTCTGCTGCACTTCCTGCGGATTCACGGCGTCCTACTCCGATTTCATGGACGAACGCGAAGAGCGGATCACGCCCCGGCGGACTTCGCGCCGGGCGCCTTTGCCGCGGGCGAGGGAGACCGGGCGGAGGAATGCCCGCGTCCCGGAACGGGTCGACCTGGACGTCGAGCCGAGGAGGCCTCTACCCGCGAACTCTCCGCACGTGGGTCATGGGAGGCGGTTGATCGGCTCGGGCGTTGCGGCGATGGGCGGATTCGTCGCTTCGATGGGCGTCGCGACATTGGATGGCCCGCCGATCCTAGGGGGAAGCATGCTTGGCATCGCAGGCGCGTCGCTGCTCTTTTCGGGGCTTGCGGCCAAGCGCAGGGAGGCGGAGCGGACGAGGCGCGGACGCATCGCCGAGATCCTCAGAATGGCCCAGCGCCGCCGAGGTCTTCTCACGGTGACTCAGACGGCGACCGAGCTGGATGTCGACCTTGACGAGGCCGAGCAGCTCCTGGAGAGCTTGGACGACGACATCAGGGTGCGTTCCGTCGTGAGCGACGATGGCGTGATCTACTATGATTTTGTAGAGATTCGTCACCAGCCGACGCTGCCGGCGAATGAACATGCGAAGAGCGCGGGAGGAGACGGCGAGTGAGGAGCTTTCGCGACGCGAAGGGCACGGAGTGGATCGCGTCTTTCGAGCGAGAGGAGGGAGGCGACTACAAGGGCCGCTACGCCCTTGCGCTTGCGCCCGCGAGCGGCAAAGAAGGCGCTGCGCGTCTGTCCGAAGTCAGGTGGAATTCGCCAAAGACCGCGGAGCGGACGCTGGCTACGATGTCGCTCTTCGAGCTGCGGCGGCGTCTTCGCTCCGCCCGCAGCCGGATGAAGGCGGGCTAGCCTCTTCCGCGCGTTCGCAGAGCTTCGAGATCTCCAGGCGATACGCGGTCATCGTAGGGCCGGGCGAGGCGCGACCGTCCTGTCGCGCCGATCCATTCTCGAAGAAGAGCGTGGCGGCGAGGCCGCGGCTCGCCAAGGTCTCAAGGCTCCGTTACGGGGCGACCAGCAAGATGAGCGGGAGCCTCCCTACTTGGGCGCGATCAACCTCTTCGGCGGTTGGGCAGGCGCCGGCGTTTTGAAGAGACTCGAGGACCCAGGCCCTCCGAGCGGCGTATCCGCGTCCCCGCCCGAGCAGGGCGCCCCGAAGTTGCTGCGCTTTGCGATCCCAAGCCCTTTGAGCCCCTGGAGCGCAAGGAGCAGCCGTCCGTTGCTCGAGCGGCGTCCCTTGCCTGTTCCGCTAGACGCGCTCTCTCTGCTAGAATTGCCTTCCGCGTCCGCCCGCGTCAAACGGCTGCGCGGCGGGCTTCGCGCTTAACGCCTTAGATCCCATGGCCCTCGCAGACTCAGCTCCGCTCTTGGACGCACTTCTGGACGAGACGCGCGTCTTTGCGCCCCCGGCGGAGTTTGTTCGCCGGGCGGGCGCGACCGACGAGAGCATTTACGCGCGCGGCGAGAACTTCCAGCGGTACTGGGAGCGCTGCGCGGAAGAGCTGGACTGGCATCGAAGGTGGACCCGGACGCTTGCGTGGAATCCCCCCCGCGCGCGCTGGTTTGAAGGAGGGCGCCTCAACGCCGCCCACAACTGCGTCGACCGGCACGTCGAAGCGGGGCTGGGAGAGAAGCTCGCGCTCGTCTGGGAGGGCGAGCCGGGAGATCGGAGAAGGTTCACGTACCGGGAGCTTAGGGACGAAGTCGCGCGTTTCGCGTCGGCCCTGCGGATGTTGGGCGTCCGCAAGGGGGACCGGGTGGCGATCTACCTTCCGATGATCCCGGAGGCCGTCTTTGCGATGCTCGCGTGCGCGCGGCTGGGCGCGCCGCACTCCGTGGTCTTTGGCGGATTCAGCGCTGCGTCGCTCGCGGATCGAATCGCGGATGTCGGCGCGAAGACCTTAATCACCGCCGACTACGGCTACCGGAGAGGACGCCGCGTTCCGCTCAAAGAGAATGCCGACCAAGCTCTCGAGTCCTGCCCCAAGGTCGAGAGCGTGGTGGTCGTGCAGCGGGATTTGGAGCGTCCGGGAGTCCGGCGAAATGGCTCCGCAGGCGCGACCGTCATGGTCCCTGGACGCGATCACTGGCATCATGAGCTTCGCGCTTCGGCTTCGCAGGACTGCCCTCCGGAGCCGATGGACTCCGAAGATGCGCTCTTCATCCTCTATACCTCCGGCACGACCGGAAAGCCGAAGGGCATTGTCCACTCGACCGGAGGATACCTCGTCCAGGTATCGAGCACCGCGAAGCTCGTCTTCGACCTTCGCGGCGACGATGTCTTCTGGTGCACCGCCGACGTAGGGTGGATCACGGGCCACAGCTACGTCGTCTACGGCCCTCTCGCGAACGCGGCGACGATCGCGCTGTACGAGGGAGCGCCGGATGAGCCGGATCGAGGACGCTTCTGGAAGATCTGCGAGGAGCTGAGCGTCACGATCCTCTACACGGCGCCGACGGCGATCCGCGCCTTCATGGCCTGGGGAGACGAGTGGCCCGCGGGCTACGACCTCTCCAGTCTTCGCCTTCTGGGGAGCGTGGGAGAGCCGATCAATCCCGAGGCCTGGATGTGGTATCGGGAGGCGATTGGCGGCGGACGCTGTCCCATCGTCGACACGTGGTGGCAGACGGAGACCGGCGCCATGATGCTCTCTCCGATCCCGGGCCTGACCAAGACAAGGCCGGGGAGCGTCTGCCGGGCGCTGCCCGGAATCGCCGCGACGATTCTGGACGAGGCGGGAAGGGAGGCCGATGCCGGGTATCTTGCGATCACGCAGCCTTGGCCGGGGATGCTTCGGGGGATCTACGGGGACGATGAGCGCTACCGAGAGACGTATTGGTCGAAGTGGGACGGGATCTACTTTCCCGGCGATGGAGCCAAGCGGGACGCGGACGGCTATCTCTGGATCCTGGGCCGGGTCGACGACGTGCTGAACGTGGCGGGCCACCGGATCGGGACGATGGAGGTGGAGAGCGCCTTGGTGTCGCACCCGGAGGTAGCGGAGGCGGCCGTTGTCGGCGCGCCGCATCCCGTAAAGGGGCAGGGGATCGCGGCCTTCGTGACCTGCGCGCGCGGCGCGTCCGGAGGCGACGCTTTGAGGGATGAGCTGAAGGCCCACGTCTCTAAGGAGATCGGACCCATCGCGAGGCCCCAGTCGGTCCTCTTTGCCAAGGACCTTCCGAAGACGCGATCCGGAAAGATCATGCGCCGGCTCCTTGGCGATATTGCAAGCGGGCGGCCTCCCGGAGATACGACGACGCTGGCGGATCCCGAAGTCGTGCGCTCTCTTCAGCGTCGCCTCGCATCCGGCAAAGGTTGAAACGGAGATGCATGATCTATTGAGAGCGAAAGCGTTACGTATACTTCAGTCTCTTCCTGAAGAACAGGTCCGTCAAGCGGTGGACTACCTGGAGTTCCTGGAGTCCCGCCACGGGTGCGGGGAAGCCGCAGGCGCGCGATCGGGCTTTCAGAAGCTGGGCGCGCGGCTGGAGGATAGACTCCGCCGCGCGCGCATCAGTCCGTCGGCGGTCCTCGAGGCTTTCCAACTCTTGGCGACGGCGGAACGCGCCGTCGGGGGCGCCTCGAAGATGGGCAAGTGGGTCTGGGACATGGCGTCGCCCCCTTCCAGAGGAGGCCCGCCCGAGCGGGACGGCGAGGAGGTGCGCGCCCGCAAGGAGAATTCGGACGCCGCGGCTAGAGGAGAGGCACGGTGACCCGCGAAGCGCTGACCTTCGACGATGTGCTGCTGGAGCCCCGCCGCTCCGAAGTGCATCCCGCCCAAGCCGAGGTGCGGTCGCGTCTCTCGCGCCGGATCGTCTTGGAGGCGCCGGTGCTGTCGGCGGCGATGGACACCGTCACCGAAGGACGCATGGCGATCGCCATGGCGAGAGAGGGCGGGATCGGCGTGATTCACAAGAACATGTCGCCTGGCCGCCAGGCCCGCGAGGTGGATCGCGTGAAGCGCTCGGAGAGCGGAATGATCCTCAATCCAATCACCCTTTCGCCCGAAGCGACGCTCCGTGACGCCCACCAGCTCATGGCGCGCTTTTCAATCAGCGGCGTGCCGATCGTGCGGACGGATCGGGTGTTGGTTGGGATCATCACGAATCGAGACCTGCAATTTGAAACGGAGATTGATCGCCCGGTCTCCGATCTGATGACCTCCGAAGGCTTGGTGACGACGCCGGTCGGGACGACGCTGGAGGAGGCGGAGAAGATTCTTCACCGGCACCGAATCGAGAAGCTCCCCGTGGTCGACGATCGCGGGAAGCTGCACGGCCTGGTCACGGTGAAAGACATCTTCAAGCGCAGGCAGTTCCCGAATGCGTGCAAGGACGCGCACGGGCGGCTTAGGGTCGGCGCCGCGATCGGCGCGGGGAAGGGCGAACTGGGAAGGGCAAGGGAGGTCGCGGCTGCCGGAGTCGACCTCTTGGTCGTCGATTCGGCGCACGGTCATGCGGAGGCCGTGCTTGAGATGGCGGCGCGCCTTCGGAGTGAATTTCCCGAGACCGACATCGTCGGCGGCAACGTCGCCACGGCCGCGGGCGCGCGCGCCTTGGCGGAGCGGGGCGTCGACGCCGTGAAGGTGGGGGTCGGGCCCGGATCGATCTGCACGACCCGCGTGGTCACCGGGATCGGCAAGCCTCAGCTCTCGGCGGTTCTGGACGCGGTGAGGGGCGTCGAAGGACGCGCCGCCGTGATCGCGGACGGCGGGATCCGCTACTCGGGCGACGTGGTGAAGGCGCTCGCGGCGGGCGCGACCGCCGTGATGGTCGGTTCCTTGCTGGCGGGCACCGAGGAGTCTCCCGGAGAGGCCTTCTTGTTAGAGGGCCGGCGCTTCAAGACGATACGCGGGATGGGATCGCTATCCGCGATGGAAGAGGGGTCGGGGGAGCGGTACTTCCAGGGAGACGCCGGTCGGAAGAAGATGGTACCCGAAGGCATCGAGGCGCGCGTGCCCTACCGGGGACCGGTCCGCGACGTGATCTACCAGATGGTCGGAGGACTTAGGAGCGGCATGGGGTACGTCGGGGCCCGTACGGTTCCCGAGCTCGTCCAGAGAGCGCGCTTCATCCGCGTGAGCGCCGGAGGGCTCAGAGAGTCTCACCCGCACGACGTCACCGTGACGAGGGACGCCCCGAACTACGCGCACCGCGGGTAGCTCGGCTCAGCGACCTAAGGCTTGGGGTCTTTCACCGGCCCGGAACGCCCGACGGTCTGCTCGCGCTGATCGAGCGTCCAGTCGCCGGAGCGGCCGCCCGACTTCCGGACCAAGCGAATCTCATTGATCGTCATCGCCATGTCCGCAGCCTTCAGCATGTCGTAGACGGTGAGCAGAGCGACCGACGCCGCGGTCAGCGCCTCCATCTCCACTCCGGTGGGTCCAATGGCCTTGGCGCGCGCCTGAACGCGCACGCCCGGGAGGGAGGGGTCCGGATCGACGCTCACCTCCAGCTGCACGCCCGGAATCGGGTGGCACAGGGGAATCAGCTCCGCGCACTTTTTCCCGGCCATGATGCCCGCAATGCGCGCCGTCTGCGCCGCGTCTCCCTTGGGGTTGTTGCCGGAGACGAGACGCGCGTACGCCTCCTTGGAGCACCGAATGGATCCCGAAGCGACGGCGCGCCGCAGCGTAGCCGCCTTGCCGGTGACGTCGACCATCCGGGCGCGGCCCTGGGCGTCCAAGTGAGTCAGTCCAAGGGCGCCACCCGAGGATAGGCGTCCCGAATCGGAGCTCCGCGTCATCGCGCCGTACTCCCTGAAAAGAAGGCGCCGGAGCGCCGTCTCGCGCTCGTCTCTGGGCGCAGCGCCGCCCGAAGCCCAATCAACATGGAGGCGATCAGGAGCTGAGGGTTCACGTTTCGGTGCGCGCGGGCTTGCGCCACCGCGACGACGCTTGCCGCGCGCGCCGCCTGTTCGGGAGAGATGGCCTTGACCCCGGAGAGCCACTCGGCTTCGCTCTGATTCCAAACATCCGAGGCGTCCCCGACCGAGATCGCGGCGAGATCCCGAATCCAGAGCGAGAGCGCGTCCAGGAGCCTGGGCAGTTTGCGCGCGGCGCCCGAAGAGTAGTCCAGCCCGAGGGTGTACTGACTGCCGGGCGTTTCTTCAAGCACCGTTTTTAGGAGCTTGAGCGCGGAGGCGCGTTCCCGGGAAAAGGCGGAGTCCGGGTCCAGATGGGCCGCCGCGAGTCCGATCGAGCCGCCGGAGAGCCGAGCCGCGTATTCGGCGGCCGCTTCGTCCGCGCCCGCGTGTTTCACGAGGAAATCCGCGATCTCCGCGGCGGGAAGCGGCGGCAGATGGATCGGCAAGGACCGGGATCGAATCGTCTCGAGTAGGCTCGCCGGCCTGCTCGTGGTGAGGATGAATCGGGTGCGGTCCGGAGGCTCTTCCAAGATCTTAAGCAGGGCGTTTGCTGCTTGCTCGCTTGCTTCCTGGGCCGCCAAATACTCGGCGTTCCCAATGATGAAGATCTGTTCGGAACCCTCCGCCGGATACTTGTGCGCCGCCTCGCGAATCTCCCGTACAGCCTCGAGATAGATGCCCTGCACGCCCAGCTCTTCGGGCGGCCGAAGCCAGGTCTTTCGGAATTCCGCGAGCCGTTCCACGCGCCCGGCTTCGATCAGCTCTCTGAGCCGCGCGGGCGAGGATGCGCCCTTTGGCCTCTCTTGCGGAAAGTGCCAGTGGATGTCGGGGTGCTCCAAGCGAAGAGACAGCCGACAGCTCCTGCACTCCCCGCACGGAGCGTCTGGGCGCGGGCACAAGATTGCGCGGGCGAGCCAGAGGGCCAGCGTCTGCTTGCCGCGTCCGACATCGCCGTGGATCAGGATGGTGCCGGGGAGCCGCCTCGCCCGATGCGCATGAACAAGGGCCGCCCTGAGGCGTCGATGCCCGATGAAGGGATGGGGAAGGGGCATGGCTTTCTTCGGCACGGTCGGAATCTAGCCCCGGGGCGCAGGTCCGCTTGGGTCAGCTGCGCTTCGCGCTCTTTCTCCGCCGGACCGAAAGCTCGAAGGCGAGCAGGATAGCCTCTCGCATTGAGGAGGCGTCCGCCATATCTCGCCCCGCGATATCAAAGGCCGTTCCGTGGTCCGGGGAAGTGCGCACGAAGGGCAGCCCAATCGTCACGTTCACGCCGCGACCGAAGCTTGCCGTCTTGAAGGCGGCCATCCCCACGTCGTGGTAGGGAGCCACGACCACGTCGAATTCGCCGCGAAAGGCCCGCGCGAAAACGGTGTCCGCGGGAAGGGGCCCCTCCACAAGAATTCCCTTGGTCGCAAGCTCCGAAATCGCCGGCGCATAGACCTCGCGTTCCTCCGTCCCGAAGAGTCCCTCATCGGAAGCGTGCGGGTTTAAGGCGCAGAGCGCCACTCTGGGCTGCTCGATTCCCCAATCTCTCTTAAGCGAAGCGTAGGTCAGGGCGCACTGGGAGACGAGGAGAGGGGCGGTGACCGACTGCGCCGCCTTGGACAGCGGGATGTGGATCGTTGCGAGCAGAACTCGGCGCGGCGGCCTTGAGCGGCGTCCCTCCCTGGATCTCCCCCAGCCCTCGTCGCACATGAGCATTCCGACTTCGGAGGCGCGCGCCCACTCCTTGAGCATTTCGGTGTGGCCGGGCGGAAAGCCCGCGCGCAGCAGGGCCGGCTTGTGCGCGGGACCAGTCACGATGCCGTCTACTTCGCCCGAAAGCGCGAGATCGACGGCGCGCCGAACGGACTCGCCCGTCACCGTCCCCGCGACGTCCCGGCCGCCTCCCGCCTTGACCGCAAGAAAGTTGGAGAATCCCTTCCTGAAGGACTCATCGCCAATGGCGACGACGCGAGCAGCGATCTCCGCCGGCGCTTCGAGCAGCGCCTTGCGCGCCACCTCGGGCCCAACGCCGCCTGGATCGCCCAAGGTGACGGCGAGTCTTGGAGGAAAACCGCTCATGCGAGCGCTTCAGTAGAGGCGTGGGTCATGCGCGTCTTCCGAACGCCAAGCGCATCGTCCAGCCGGCGCCAAGGGTTTGGCCCCGCTTCGCGCCAGGCGAAGCTAGCGAAGCAGCACCTCGACGTGCGACTTTCGGCGGAGTTCTTCAACCATGCGACCCAGCCGCTTCTCCTCCACGATCCTCTGGCGAAGCAGCTCCTTCACGTCTTCGAAGGTGGGCGTCCCGGCCTCGCGGCGCGCCAGAGGCTGAAGAACAGCGAAGTGGTCGCCGAAATACTCAAAGGCGATCGGCCCCACGACTTCTCCCAACTCACCCTCGGACAAGATCCCGTAGTAGGGCGGCGGCCCGGCTTGGCCCGGCTGGCGCTCCAGCAGCCCTTCCATGGAGTCCGGCGCAAACTCCGCTTCGTGGAACTCCAGGGCCAGCTGGGAAAAGTCCTCTCCCGCGCGCGCCCGCCGGGCCATCTCCTCGGCGCGCTCCCTCGCGCGCTCGCGGTCGCTCGCGATCAGCGGAGGCCTGATCAGGATATGCCTTGCCCGGCGCTCGGCGAAGCGAATCTGCTCCACGCGAATGATATGAAAGCCGAACTGCGTCTCCACGACGTTCGAGAGCTGATCCTCTGTCAGCAGAAAGGCAACATCCTCGAACTCCTTCGTCATCCGACCGCGGCGAAACCAGCCCAAGTCGCCGCCCTGGGTCGCGGAACCCGGATCCTGAGAGTGCGCGCGGGCGAGCTGCGCAAAGTCGGCCCCGCCTCTCGCCTCCAGAAGCAGGGAGTCAATCAGCGCGCGCGCGCCGGCGCGGGCAGCTTCCGAGGGTTCGACCGAGATGACCGCTTGGCGAAACAAAACGGTGGCGGGACGCTCCCCCAAGCTTCCCCGTTCCCGATCATAGAGCTCCTTCAGCTCCTCTTCCGAGACTTCCACCGCGCCCTGGCCCCCGAAGCGCGCGGCGTACTGCTGAATCAGCATCATCGAGCGAAGCTGCGACCCCCTCAGGTCGCGAAAGGCCTGCATCGTCACGCCTTCGCGCCGAAGCCCCTCTTCCATTGCCTGCCGGCCCCCGAAGTTGCGTTCCGTCTGCGCCATGAACTCGGCGACGCGCTCGTCTACGAGCTGGTCGTCCAGAGAGAGCGTGGTGTCCGCGATCGCGGCCTGAAGAATGAGCTGATTGCCGATCAGCTCGTCCAGAATCTCGCGCCGGAGCTCTTCCCGTTCGGCGGATCCCGCCTCGGGGAGCGATCCGATCCTCTGCGCGAGCTCGGCCTCTCGCTGCAGCAGCTCCGAAAGCAGCACCACGGAGTCGCCGGCGATCGCGGCAATTCGGTCAACCGTCTGGTCCTGCGCGCGCGCCGCCGAAGGCGAAGCCGCGAGGAATACGGCCCAAAGGGCCGCGAAGGGTACCGCGCGCATTCGCATCTTCATCGCTTGAGTCCTTATTCCAATCCTGATCAGGGTCCGGGGGGAGGCTCCGGGGAGGCGATCTCCTCCGCGATCCTGGAGACCTGACCCGCGCGAATTTCCCAAGGCGACTCGCTCCTGAGGAGAAAGCTAACCGCCCCCAGCTGCACGCCGGGTCTTCGGCCCGCAAGGAGCTCTCCAAGGACGCGCAGGACGCGGGCGCCGTGCTCCTCCCGCGTTACATCTTCAGGAGATCCTTCCGTCGCCGAATCTTCCGCGCCGCCAGCCGCGACGCGGACCGAGTCCGCAAGGCCCATCGCGACCGCCGCCTCCCTGATCGCATCCCGCGTTGCCTGCGCGGCCGAATCCCGCCACGCATCGTCCGGCCGATGCCCCAGACGCTCCGCCTCCGCGATTAAGACCTCGCGTCGGGCGAAGGCGGAAAGCGCATCTTGGACGAAATCCGCATCCGCTTCCGCGAGGCGTTCCGCCAGCTCCCTGGGCGTCTCCCGCAGGCGATCCTGAAACTCCCCGACGGAGAGCTCGCCGTCCCGGTAGCTGACGAGAGCGCGCCGCCTGGCCCGGCTCGAGAGCAAAGCCCGTGGCCTGGCCGCGACCGCGGGCGCGATTTGCGCGGCGTCCTCCGAGACTTCAAGGGCAAAGAGCGAGTCCAGCTCCTCCAGGTACGCCGCCTCGCCCTCGCGGGCGCGCTCTTCCAGAATCGCCGCCATGAGCTCCTCCTCCACTTCGTCCAGTCCGGGCGCGCTGATCGAGTCCAGCCTAATCAGATGGACGCCCAAGGCGCTCTGAACCGGCGCGCTCAATTCGCCGGGGCGCATCGAAAAGACCGCCGAGTCCACCGCCTGAAGCATTCGGCCTCGGGGAAAGGACCCCAAGGCGCCGCCGCGCCGAGCGCTGCCCTGATCTTGCGAGTACCTTCGCGCATAGCTCTCGAAGTTCGCCCCGGCCTCAATCTCCGCGCGCAATCGGGCGGCGGAAAGCCCCACGGAGTCCCGATCCGCGCGCGTGGCGCTCCGGGGAAAAAGGAGCAGGATCTGCGACGCGGTCGCGACGGCCCCGGGCATCTCCCGTGCGAATCGCTCCACCAGCTCGCTCCGCGCCACCGCGGAGTCAATCGCAACGACATCGCTGTTGAGTCGTCGCAGCATCTCGTCCTCTTCCATCGGGCCTGTCATCCGACCAAGGGGTAGGCCGGCGAGCGCCCCGTCCTCGGAGGCAGCCTGAGCAAGGAGGGCGTGATCCACCCAAAGCTCCGCGAAGACGCGCACGACCTGCTCGTCGATCGGAATTCTGGAGTTGCGAATGAGGGCTGCCTTGGCGGAATCGGCGGAAAGCGCGAGCTCTCCGGCCGTCGCCAAGGGCTCGGGGGCGCATCCAAAAGGCGCGAAGAGACAGCATAGGCGCGCTGCCCAAAGACCCCGCCTGAGCACGCGCGTCATGAGGCGGCGACCATCTCGGGAAGAGCGCCGGAAAAGCTTCCTCCGATCGCCTCCATGGCCCTGACGGAAGCCTTGATAAGTTGGTCGCGTCCGGGGCAATGAACGACTAGGGAGAGGGGATGCGCTCTCCGAACGTCGACTCTCGTCTCAAGCCCTTGGAGCGCGGGTTCAAGTCCCAAGATTGAGATCGCCGCGTCGGGAAGGAAGTTGATTCTCGCGGAGCCGCCGCGCACGAGGACGCTGGATACGCTCGTCCGCCGTCCGACCACCGCCAGCAGCGTCTGATGGATCAGTCGGAGAGCGGAGCCCGGCAGCGCGCCGAATCGATCCCGCAGCTCGGCTTCCACCTCCAAGACCTCTTCCTTTTTCACGAGGCGCGAGAGCTTCCGGTAAAAGTGCAGCTTCTGGGGGCCCGTGCCCAGGTAGTCGTCCGAAAGGTAGGCGCCCCCGTCCATGGCGACGTCCGGACGAGGACGGTCCTCTCGCACGCGCGCGCTCTTCATCCGCCGGACCGCCTGAGAGAGCATTCGAAGGTACGCATCCATCCCCACGCTCTGCGCAAAGCCGGACTGATCCTTCCCTAGAATATCCCCCGCGCCGCGAATCTCGAGGTCGCGCATCGCAATGCGGTACCCCGATCCCAGCTCCGTGTGCTGCTCCAGGATCCGCAAGCGGCGCTCCGCGTCCGCAGTCAGCTCCCTTGGCGCGACCAAGTAGCAGAAGGCGCGCCTGTCCGAGCGCCCCACGCGGCCCCGGATCTGATAGAGCTGCGAGAGTCCGAAGCGGTCCGCTCCGACCACGACGAGGGTGTTCGCGTTGGGGACGTCAATTCCGTTTTCGATAATCGTGGAGCAGACGAGGATCTCTACGCTCCCCTCCATGAAGCGGTGCATTGCGCCGTCCAGCTGCGCCGGCGGCATCTGGCCGTGCGCGACCTCGATGCGCGCGCCCGGCACCATCCGCTGGACCATCTCGCGCGCGGATTGGATCGTCTCCACGCGGTTGTGGAGGTAGAAGACCTGGCCTCCCCGGTCAAGCTCTCTCCGGCACGCGCCCGCGATGAACTGCTCGTTCCACTCCAAGACGAGGGTGGAGATCGGCAGGCGGTCCCTGGGGGGCGTCTCGATGAGCGAGAGATCCCTGAGGCCGGAAAGCGAGAGGTGGAGCGTGCGCGGAATCGGCGTCGCCGTCAGCGAAAGCACGTCCACGTTGAGCTTGAGGCGCTTGAGCCGCTCCTTTTGCCGGACGCCCAGCCGCTGCTCCTCGTCGATGATCAAAAGCCCCAGATCCCGGAACCGGACATCCTTGGAGAGCATCCGGTGCGTCCCGACTAGGATGTCGACGCGTCCGTCCGCAAGCTCCCTGATCGTCTCCCTCTGCGTCCGCGCCGGCTGGAGCCTGGAAAGGGGCCGGATGAGCAGGGGGAAGGACGCAAGCCGCTCCTGAAAGGACTCCGCGTGCTGAGAGACGAGCACGGTGGTGGGCGCGAGCATCGCGACCTGCTTGCCGTTCTGCGCTGCCTTGAAGGCCGCGCGGATTGCCACCTCGGTTTTGCCGTACCCGACATCCCCGACCAAGAGGCGGTCCATGATCGCGGGCGACTCCATGTCGCGCTTGATCTCCCGAGCGGCCCTCAGCTGATCGGGAGTCTCTTCGTAGGGAAACGACGCCTCCATCTCCCGCTGCCAGCGCGTATCCGGCGGATAGGCGTGTCCCTTCGCCTCCTTGCGCGCGGCGTAGAGGTCCAGAAGCTCGCGCGTCAGCTTCCGGATCTCTTCCTCCGTCTTCTTGCGAAGCGTCCCCCAACGGCGCCCGCCCAGCCGGTGCAGCTGCTTCGGCTTCGAGTCGGGAGTCGGGCCCCTCCACCGTTCGATCTGGTCCAAACCCTGGACCGGAAGGCGGAGCACATCGCCGCCCGCGTACTCGATCAGCATCGACTCGATTTCTCCGCCCCGAAGCACGGTGCGCTTCATCTCCAGAAATCGACCGATACCGTGCTCCATGTGCACGACGTAGTCGCCCGGACGGAGCTGGGCGACGCTCTCAAAGGCCACTGCGCCGCGAAACCGCCTTTTCCCGCGAAGGCGCCGGCGGCGGGCGAAGATCTCGTGATCGACGAGCACGTTGGTCGGCGGATCCGCGCCTGGAAGGAGAAATCCCCCGGAGAGCGATCCCGCGTGAAGGCCGCAGCCTTTGGGCAGTCGGCCGCGAGCATCGGCGATCAGCTCCTCCAGCCGGTCCGCTTGGCCCAAGTTGTCGCACAGCACCAGGCTCCGCTCGCCGCCTTGAGCCCGGCCTTGGAGCCAACTCCTGAGCTTCCGCGTATCCCGCTCAATCGCGGGCGGCTCAAGCGCCTCGAACGAGAGGTCTCCTCCGAGCTCCGGGTAGAGGCGGAGGCGGGTAAAGTCCGAGATGATCCGAATGAGACGGGCGGGGTCGATCAGAAGCTCTTCGGGAGGGGGCGCAGGCTGCACGCGCCCCTTCGTCTCCTCATGCCTCCGCGCGACGTGCTCCCAGCGGCGGGCGGCGGGCTCCTCCCATGCGCTGGCGCCAAGCTGCACCAAGAAGGAGTCCGCCGGGATCAGCTGGAGCAGAGGAGCACCCGGTCCCTTGGCCGCCGCGCGCTCCGGTCGCTGCAGCCGCGCTGGAAGAATATCAATCGAAGCGAGGTCCGTGGTGGAGCGCTGCGACTGGATCTCGAAGCGTCGAAGCGAGTCGACCGTGTCCCCCCAGAGCTCGATGCGCGCTGGGCCGGCCGCGCCAAAGGAGTACAGGTCTACCAGTCCGCCCCGCACGGCGTACTCCCCGACCGCCTCCACCATTTGAGCGGCTCGGTAGCCGCGCTCTTCCAGAAGGCCCGTGAGGCGCCCAAGGGGGAGCTCGTCGCCCGTCCTGACGACGGTCCGAAAGCCGGAAATCTCCCGCGGGAGAGGGGCGGCCTCCTGGAGGGCGGCCCAAGGAGCCGCCAAGATCGGGGTCTTTCCCGCGAGCGTCTGGGCAAGCGCTTCAATGCGCGCGCCGCCGATCTCCAGGTCTTGCGCTTCCTGTGTCAGCCGACCTTCCTGCGCGGGGTACAGAACGGCGGCGTCATCTCCAAGAAGCGTCTTTAGGTCCTGCACGCATGCCGCTCCCTCCTTTGGATCCTCCGAGGCGATAACCCAGACGCGGCCCGGAAAGCGGCGGACGAGCGCCGCGATGACGACCGCCGGCATGGAGCCCACCATCCCGCCGACGCTTCGCTCCCCGCCGGGCGGGGGAAACCGGGCTAGCAGCTCGGTGAAGCCGCCGGCGGTAGCGAGCGCACGCACGGCCGGGTGCTGTGGAAAATCAGTCAGAGTTTGCCTCGATGCGCTTCGGTGCGCGGGCCAAGGATTCCAACGCGAGGAGCAGCGCAATGCACGCGATCAGCGCGCGCCAGGGCTCGGACCTCGCTTCCAAGCGAAAGATGCGCCGCCGCCACTCCGAAAGGTCGCCCGCGATTACGCCGGCAAGGCCCGCAATTCGCGCCTTTGCCTCCGCTTCGTTCAAGAACTTTGGGTCCCGTTCCTCTGCGGGCGCGTTGACCGCCGTTACGGAAAGAAGGGAGTCTTCGGACCAAAGCTCGTAGAAGCCCGCCCGTCCGGTGGCCGGAAAAGGAAGCCCCGAGTCCAGCGCCGTCCGGTTGCCCAGTGGATCGACGACGTGGGTCGCGCCGAGCCTTGGCGGCAGGGGATCGCCGGCAAGGATGCCGCGCGCGCCGGGGCCGTCTCGCTCGCGAAGGAGCCACTCCATGAACGGCACCATCGCCGCCGACAAAGGAAGGGAAGTGGATTCGCCCTCAAGGGTAGAAGCAAGGAGGGTGTAGCCGCCGCGCGGCGCGGTCGCGGAAAGAAGCCAAGGACCCGCGCCCGCGATCTCAAGCTGGAATTCCGAGCGCTGCGCCTCAGCGCCTTCGGCGGAGAGCAGCGGAAAAAAGCGATGAACCTGAAGCTCTTCCCCCGGCCAGGGAAGAAGTCCAGCGGCGAGCCTCGACGCGGGCCCTTCCTCGAGCGCGTACCGGAAGGGAATTCCGGCAGCTTGGAGCCTGCGGTTTAGCGCGGGAAGCAGCGCGTCGTCCTCCGGCGGCAGGACGACGAGATCCTGTCCCGGCCTCCAAGCGCCAATCCCTTCGCCCCCGACCGAGAGCAGCACGTCCGCCTGGTCTGCGCCCGAAAGGGCAATCCACTCGTGTTCGATAAGCACTTCGATCGCTTCCCGCACATACACCGGAGCCGTGCCCGCGAGCGCCGCGCTCCGCGCATCGCCTACCGTCCACGCGAAGTACCTGCGGTCATCGCCCGCGAGCGGATCGGGATCAATCTCCGCGTACCCCAAGTGCGTGCCCGATGCGAGCGGAGGGAGCGCGATCCGCGCCCCGCCTCCCGGTCCGATCCGGCCGGTTGCGCGAACGCGCTCGTCCAAGAGGATGCGCGCGCCGATCTCCTCGTCCTGAAAGGGGCCCGCGACGGAGATGATCGCATGCGTTCTCCTGCCCGCGCGCGGCAAAAAACCGCCGTCCAAATAGAGCTCCGAGATCGCCCGGTTGCCTCCAAACTCAGGGGCGCGCAGCTGATACGCCAGTACGGGGACCTCTTCGACCTCCTCCGCCTGCACAGCTTCAGACGCCGAAAACGACGACTCCTGAAGGTCTGAAAAAAGGTGTATTTCCCGACCAGCCTCCGTCGCCCGCGAGAGCACGCCGCGCGCCCGGATCAGGGCCTCGTTCAGATTGGAGGCCGCCTCCGAAGGCTGCGTCGCGCGAATGCGCTCCGCGGCCCTCCTTGGGTCCGCGGGCCCAGGGCGCTCCCACGGCTCGGCGGCCCGCATCACCCAGATTCGGTCCTCGGGGCCGGCCTCCTCCACCGTCGCGAGCGCCGCTTCCTTAAGCGCGTCCAGCACTCTCCGCCCTTCGGTGATCACGGAAGCGCTGAGCGAGTTGTCCAGGATGATGGCGACCGCAGTGGGGGGATGACTCCCGGCGGGTCCCGGCCAGTATATTCGGGCCCCCATGAGTACGATCAGAAGCACCAACGCAACGCGAAGCAAAAGCAGGAGCAGCTGCCTGCTGCGGATTCGCCGCGCATGATCCCGTTGCGTGCGAACGAGATAGAGGATCGCGGGGAAAGAGATCGACCGGCTGCGACGCCGGAAGAACAGATGCAGGAGAATCGGCGCAAGAACGGCGATCCCAGCGATCAGGAAGAGCGGGTTAAGAAATCCCAAACAGCTGCGGGAGGTCTGAGAAGCTGGTTAGGGAAGTCTCTGTCGCTTCCAAAGATAAAGCCGAAGCGCCCTGGATAACGGCTCGTCGGTGCCCATCGTGGCGTATGCGATGCCTTGGCTGCGAAGTCTGGTGGACCACTCCGCGATGGCTTGGGCGATCGCTTCCCGATAGGCGGAGCGCATCTCCGCGACCGATACCTGAAGGGAATCGCCCGTCTCGGTGTCTACGAATCGCGTGTCTCCTCGCGCCGGCAGCTCCCGCTCGCCAGGGTCGATGAGGTGGAAGACCATGACTTCATGACCGATGTGTTGCAGGAAGACCAGCGCCTTTGCCGTGTCCTCCGGCTCGACCAGAAGGTCCGAGATCAACACGACAAGTCCCTTGCGGCGAAGCCGGCCCGCAACCCGGCGAAGCGTCGAGGCCGCGCGGGTTCGGCCGCCCGCCTCCAAGTGGTGGAGGTGGCGAAGGAGCATCCTCCAGTGGGGCTTTCCTCCGCGCGGCAAGACGTGTTTCGAGATCTTCTCGTGGAAGGCGGTGAGGCCGACGATGTCGCCCTGTCGAATCAGGATGAGAGAGATCGCGGCCGCCAACTGCTTCAGGTACCACAGCTTCGTGGGAAGGCCGGGTCTGGACGACCAGTCCATCGACTTGCTCGCGTCCAACAGCAGATAGGCGCGGAGATTTGTTTCCTCCTCGTACTGCTTCACGTAGAACCGGTCGGACCGGGCGTACATGCGCCAGTCCAAGTTTCTTAGGTCGTCGCCAGGCCTGTAGGCGCGCAACTCCGCGAACTCGGCGGAGAAGCCGCGGTTTGGGGAGCGGTGGAGGCCCAAGAGAAAGCCCTGAACCACCCTCTTGGCGATGACGTCGATCCCCCCCAGCTGAACCAGCTGCTCGGGCGTGAGGAGGTCGACGCGGCGGTCAAAACGCGGCTTGCTTGCGTTTGCGGGCATTCAGGAGGGTACAGACGCATGAAGGAGTCCGAAATTCAAAGCAGCCTCGCAGTTGGCGCGCACGAGGCTTGATCGTCCGGGTCCCAAGCAGTCCACCGCGAAGACCCTTCGCCTACCTGTAGATCGGATAGAACCGGACACGGGTCAGAGCGCTTATTTCAAAGCCGGTAGCTTCGCGATTGATGGTCACGACAAGCTTGCAGTCTCTAGGGTAGTCTTCGCCATCAAGTACGCGAAAAACGCTCCGTCCAAAGCTGGCGGCTCGTTCCGGGGTCGCAGCTTCGGCGGGAAGGCTCTCTAAGGAGCTTAAGACTGAGAAGGGAAGAGTGTCTCTAAAATCGCTGCCGGCTCCCCAGTCCTCGTGCGGCGAAAAGGTAAACGCGCCGCCTCTAACTGTGAGATCGTACGTCACGTAGTACCTAGGACTCTCGTTCTTTGGCCAGCAGGGCAGGAACTCAAGCACATCCTCGTTGTCCTGCCCAGGTCCAAGGGAGTCCACTTTTTGTTTCAAGATTTCAATCTCATTTGTCAATCTGTCAATCTTCACGGAATCAGCGCGAGCCTCGAGCTCAAGCCCTTGGTTACGAGTCGCTACAAAAAAAGTGCACGCAAGGCCAAAGACCGCAAGCGCCGTCATCAGGTCGGCAACAGCGGGCCATGCCGTCGTACGGGTTCGGTACCTTCTCAATCCGCATTCTCGCCGGAAGCAGCCTTCTGCCTGCTCCCAAAGACGCCCCTCCACCACCGACTCCAAAATGGCGGCCTCGCAAGAGTCATCGCTAGCTTTTGAATTACGTTGCTAAGACCACTTGCGGACATCGCTACTTTTTCTAGCATCTTATCGGTTCGCTCATGGGCGGACCGGAGTGCCGTCGAATTCTCCTTGGTCTGATTGACAACAGTCGTCAGATTGGCCTCAAACAAATCTATCCTCTCATTAGCAGCCTTCAAGTGCTCTGGAAACTTCTCTATTACCTCCGCCAACCGATCGCTAGTGCGACTTAAATTCCGAACTGTATCATTAATCAGCTCTTGACTTACAACTTGCAAATTCTCAATCGACTTCTCTAAAAGCCTGTTCTCGTGCCTCATCAGCTCCTTTTGCAGCTTTTCAAGGTTGCTCTGAAGCACCTTAGCGTGGTCAAGCAGAAAATCCCGTGCTTCATTGCCAAAAGCCCTCCCAAGTCTACCTGAAGCATTCTTAATACCCTCATCCAGTTGTCCAGGCAAGCTTGCAATACTCTTGTTGACCTTCGCCATGCCGGTCTTTAGATCGTCCAACTGTTTTTGCGAAGCTTGCTGCCACTTAGCAGCCTTGTCCAGTCCCTCAGAAACTCCGTCTCGAAACTGAGCTATGTGCGGATTGATCGCGTCGCCGACGCTACGCTGAAGTGTCTCTCCGCTCTTCATCACTTCCAGTGCCACTTGTTCAGGTAGGCGCGTCAACGCTGCTCCAAGCCGGTCGCCCGTCGACTTGAATTGATCTGCTGCTTCACGGTGCTGAGATCCAGCCTCCAAAATTGCATCGCCAAGTCTATCTAATTGTAAATCGAGTTTCTTGTTAAGCTCTAGATGAAATGATTCCGCGCTGTCATTAAGTGCCGCTGATACTCTTTGAGGAAGGAAATCAGCGGCTGCCGTGATCTGTTCACCTGTCTCGACCAACCGTTCCGCTAGCTGACTAAATCGAGAATTCGCTCCTGCAAGTGCGTTTCCCAGCGCGTCTGCATTTTCTTGAAGTCCAGCTAGAGTCTTCCCGATTCCGGAGTCCAGCTCGTCCGGCACTTGTCGGAGACCAAGTACACCTTTAGTGAGTGCTGTGGAAGCGGAGGTTAAGCTGGCCGCGTCCTCGTGTAGGATAGACGTTGAGTTGCTGAACACGTCAGCAGCATTGCCGATCTTCTCCAGCGCACTGGGAAGCTGGGATACTGCACCGATCACCTCTTCGTCGAGCTGACTGCCAGCACCCTCAATTCTCAGTTGGTTTCGCGGCCCCAGTTGTTTTCGCTCGTTGATTTCAACGGCTCGCAATCGCGCCAAGAAGTCGTCGAGGCCAGGATTGAAACGACGGTTGGCTAAAGGCAAGAGTACCCATAGAATTACCAAATTTCCAGATACGCCGGTGAAGCTAGCTATCAACGCTAGGCCCATTTCGTAGAGCATCTCGGGCAGTCTAGATACGTCGCCGGCGCCCGTTTCCGTGCCTGAAAACAACAAATACAGGGCAAGCGCGAGCATCGTGCCCCCGACCCCGGTCGCAAGCGAAATGGTTCCGTAGTTACGCAGCTGCTCTCGAAGATCCTCGTGCTTCCTGGATGCTTCTTCTAAATAGTGAGTTCGGTCTGGATCGCGTCCGTTCTTGACCCTAAATGTGACATCGTTTGCAAGTTGCACCCAAAGCTCCCCAAGGTACACGCTTGCTTCGTTCTTACGAACGAGCCGTAGGCTGTGGAGAAGATACCAAACGACAAACAGCAATACTACAGCGAGAACAACCCAAGTGAAACTCATTGGCGTCCGCCGCGCAACACGACCTCTTCGTCGATAGCGTAGTACTTTGGTTCAGTACGCATCTCCCTTACAAAGTAAATAAGCTGAAGGGTCCTTTCTGGATGCTCGGCGGTATGGTCATCAGCCGTCGACCAGGGTTCCCAATTATACTGATCCTGAAAAAGCCGTACTGTGCCTTCTCCGGCCAAGTGAAGAGAGGGTTTCACGTCCGCGTCCCTAACCACCGCGCAGTCGATTCCTACTTGAAAGCGATCACCTTCAATTGGATACTCAAACGCTCCTGGCGTATCTCCATGTCTCCAGACAGACGAGGATTCGATCGGAATGAATTGGCTCTCTTCGAAATCGGCCCGAAACCTTACTTCGCCGACTCGGTAGCAACCGTAGTTTCGGTCATCGCTGCGCCAGAGGACGTACTGCCTTCCCTTTAGGTCGTCCCGGGGAAATACCCGTACGTTGACTGTGTCGTGAATTACGCGGTCTAGGGCGGTTAGACGCTCCCAGACCGCCTCTACCGATTCGCTGCCCGAGCCTTTCACGTCTCGCAGCACAGAGATAGCCACGTCACCGATCATCGCCGCGTCGCGGCCAAAGAGCAGGACATAAAAAGGCACTGAGATTGGGCTTTCTAGTCTTGGCTTCCACCCTGGCATGCGTTCGCTATACCAGCAGCCCAACTCGCCGGGAGAGGCTGGACAGTATCTTTGATGATGAGCACCCCAGTAGGTGCCTTTCACGCCAATCAGTGCAAAATGAAAATTACCCTCGCGGCGTTCCGTTGACTCCAGCCAGTCGACTAGGCTACGCCCCACTAACTGAGCACCTGCTCCGTCTCCGGTGCCAACGAGATCGGTAATGATGGCCCCACCTTGGGCCCTGCCGGTATGAAGGTCTTTCAGGATCTCGTTTACTGCGAGAACAAGCCGCGATTCCGTCCCAGTAAATAGCGACCTATCGAACGTCGGATTCTCCGGCAGCGGTGTCACGACTTCGGCGACGCCCTGCCAGTGGACCGGAGCTCCCGGATAGACTCGACCTAAGTGATCTGAGACCAGCTGTCCGACCAGACGAAGCTCGCCGCCAGCAGCTGTTTCAGATCCTTCTGCGCCCGAGATTGGTACATATCCCGCCATTGGGCTGGACCGGTCTAGGTAAATCGGAATCCGCGGCGACTGTGTAATCGTGGAGTCAACGGCGAAAAACTCGTCCGGCAATGGCTGAGAGTCAGCCCAAACGGGTCTTATCGTGACGGGCACCGAAAACTCTGACAGCGAATCACTAGATGAGCCGCTCCTTCCGCACGCCGACAATCCGAACGCAAGCATGAGGCTCGCGCACAGCGTAACCGAGCGTACCAAACGAATGCCAACTATCAGGTCATTGCTCATGCAACAACTCCTTTCTCGACGACCCTCGGATGATTGCCCGACCACCTGCCTCGCGCTAGCCGTTTAAGTTCCTTCAGCTTACCACCCAGTCTCTTGCTGCTTTGATCTTCAAACCAGCGTGCTGCCGAACGTGGCGACTTGGTAAAGTCGGGGACAACAAAAAAATGCCGATCCTTAGTTGATGTGTCGTCGACCAAGAGGAAGCCATGCCCTTCCTGCCGAAGCACCTCAACCTTTGCATCAATACCTCGATTGACTAATTCGACCTGCAGTCCACTCGCATTGAAGTATCCATCGCCGTCTCTTCGGTAGCGGCTCCAAGCTAATTGCAGTTCGGCAGCTAGGTCGGTGACCGGGTTCCCCTCCAGTGTCTCATGTTCGGATTCAGACGCCGTCGCTTCAACTTGCTGAACAATCCTCGATTCGTCGACCCTGTCGCTGAGACGTTCCAAATGACTCGCGCAACGCGCGAGCACTGGTACGATTTCCGTTGCTGGCTCTCCCCTCCGCGCAAGCAAAGATCCAAGGGTCTCCAAATGCGTCGATAGGTGCTCAAGTTGATTATGACAGCTCTCAAGCGCGGCAGCCTTTCTTTCTGCTAGTGCCAGCTCTTCCTTTTCAGACGCTTTTGAGTCAGTTCTTGGACGCAAGTAGACCAAAAAACCGGTTCCGCTAACCATGAGTCCAAACGTCGCTGCAAGCCACCATCCGTGTTCGTTTGCAAGAACGCCGCTAGTGCCTAGCCAAGCAGCACCAGTAAGCCCGCCAGCAATCAAGAGCACAAAGCCGACGAGAGTCATGCGACTTGATTCGCTCATCTCGTTTTCGCTCCTCCGATCTTTCGATCAAGCACAGCCTCCCAAATCCATGCGGCCACGGGTGCCCGAAAACCAAGCTGGCCTTCGCCCACGTACTCGCCTTCCTTCTTTAGCTTGTTGTTGACCTGGCGCGTAGCGTCGTCAGCGAGCTTGCTTACAGCCTCTGGCTTCGCCTCACTCGGACTACTCAAGGGTATTGCGGGTTGCACGCTTGCAAACTCAATATTTGTATTCTGCCCACTTGTCTTGAATGGAATCCTTGAAAACCAATGCACTACTTCGCTTCGATGCTCTTCGTCATCCATCGACAGCTCGCTTAGTGTGTAGGAAAAGCAATCAAGCCGAACTTGCTTTGGATCCTTCGATTGATTGACAACACTCTTGACCACATCACGTTTCGCACGATCTGGATCAGACTCATGATGGTCGCTCTGCCATCTGTCTGTTCCCGGAACCGAAACAGCTGAGTCGACTTCGGCCCATAGCTCAGAAACTCTTTTCATTACCCGCTTTTGGACGATGACCTCCACTTGATCGTATCCCACGTTCTCGTGCCATAGCTTCCAGCCGTTCCCGCGCAGATACACGCGTATTCGTAGTCGTTCCAGCTGCTCATCCGACACATTTGGGATCCAGTGCTTTGCAAGATAGGCGCACAAACTGCGGGCCATGAACTCACAGACCAAGAAAAAGTACCTTCGAATTAAGCGCCGTCCGTTTTTGGGTCCGACAGCGTCACCGTCGAATCCCTTTACGCCAAGCCTCTTTGATCCGATGATCCGGTCTTCCTTTAGTCCATATAGCCCCGTAATCCCCTTAGTCCGTACCCATGCCGTCAGATTCGCTAGCCGTGAAGCACTGTCCGTGCCCCAGCTCCCGGTGCTCGGAAACAAGTCCTCGCGGTCAGCAATGAGCTTTAGCAACTTAGTCCCGCCCAGCATGACACTGTCCGCGGCGTCTTGAAAGCCGCCTTTTGCGGCAGAAATGATCAGATCAAGCGTACCCCCGCCCAAGTCTCCGACCAATGAGACATCGCCGAAACGTTCCGTACCCGCTTTTACAGCGTGCGACTCGTCAAACATCCCAACGGCGCCGTGAAGCGTAAGCGTGCAGCCCAGACTGTCGCTGCCTCGTTCAAGCACGCTCTTCAGCAACTCTTGATACCGCGTTACTTCGTTCCGTTGGGTGCGAAGAGGATACGTAAATGTAAATTGAATGTCGTCGACTGGTTTCCCGTGCTGAACAAGAGCCTCCGCCATAACCTGTTCCACAATACGATCAAGATATATCTCCCGAAGGTCATTTTCCTTTCCGTAGAACTGTTCCGACATGCTCCACTTGAAGCTCCCAATCCGATGGCGCGGCAGCCTCTCGCGCAACAGACCCACGGGAGGAATCACATAGTCCTTTGCCGGCAGCCACCTCCGAATCTCGGGTTCCCTGTTCTTTAATCCTGCAATCTCTTGGACTGTCAGAATCTCCGACGGCCAAAGACCACTCAACCCTTCCCCGGAGCTCCGAACGTAGCGCGAAAACCATGTTCCATTGCTCAGGGGCCCATCTTCACCACCGTCCTCAATGTGCCGCGTATTTTCACTTATGTGAAGAGAAAGTCCGTGCCTGCAGTCGCTGGAAAGCTCGGGAGTGAGGTCCAGTGCTTTCGCTTTCTGGTTTCCAAGCTTCAAGGCAGCGGTCGTATGCGAGGTTCCAAAGTCAATTCCTACACGCATCGAAACCGCAGCCGATTGAACGCGGTCCAGGCGAACTAGGTAAAGGCCTATCTGTACGTCGTTCCTTGATACGCAGATGGCCACCGGCGGCCCGCCGGTATGGCGTCTTTCTCGCTCCGAAAATGAAACAGGATAGCTTCGAACGCTCTCGTCCACATTAGTTTGAGCGAGTTGTGGTTCAGAATCTTGCCTATTATTCCTAAGACGCCGACTGTCCAGCCAAAGGACATCAGCCTTGATTCGTGAATCTGTGCAATGCTGATAAATGTAGTAGGCGCTCCAGGTGAGATCAAAAAAGCGCGGCCACGCCATCCAGTGCGCTTTGTGAGGCGTGTCAAGGCGAACCGATAGGTTCACTCGATCACTGCGACCTCGCATTGGTAGATCCCATACCGCCTGTTGACCGCTGTGCCGTACCGCAGGCTGCGCAGGCGTTGGCGGCCGCTCGCCTCGCTTCAGGACATCAAGAATAGACTCTCCTTTCAAACCATCTTCCGGCCGCACAAGATCAAAGTACTTCCGGCGTATGGGATAGTGCGGATACAGAATATCGCCAACAACGTCACTATTGGGAACGTGTGCTTGCTTCATTGGTGTGCAGCTCTGCACTTTGATTGCTTCTCTCCGCAGCACTAGTGTGTTCGACAACGTGACTCGTCGGTTCTTTCCCTCGGAAGACACGATAACATTGACTTCGTACTTGTCTTCATCGTCAGTAAACAGTTCAATTTTGCCTTGTTTCTGCAACAACCAGAGATGATCGTCCCAAATGCCTTTGACTCTTCCAACTCTCGCTATTTCGAACGAACACACGTTAAAAGTCCGGTCATCGTCCGAAACCTCGGCGTGAGCATCTAAGAACTCACCTTGGTCTACTTCTTCATAGTTCCCCGTTTCCAGCTGAAAGGCCCTTTCGTCGCTAGAGGGAAAAAGAAACTCGACGGGCTCGCCGTCCCAAAGGACGTACACCTTTGGTCCGCCGCCATAACGACCCTTTGCCTCCTCTCCCTCAAACATTCTAGTCCACGTCGGCGGCGTTCCACTCGGACGCTTTTTCTTGCGGGCCTCAATCCACGCGCGAATGCACCGCACGGACGAAGTGGCGCTTCCCCAAGTCGGACGTGCGGTTTGCCAATCCGATCCGTGTCTCGTGGTGAGAGACTCCCAGAGGTTCGACCATTCCTGCGGAGGCAACCCGGGCACAGGACAAAAAAGCGTACCGGGCGCGGTAAATCCCATGACTAATTCGTTGCGGCCGGGGCGCACAAGCGCTTGGCCAACGAGGTTTCCGCCGCCTTCTTGCTGGGATTCATGAACGAGCTGATCAATCGATACCAGTCTATCATCTCGACGCTTGTTGTCGCGCAACTCGAGCTCGCCAGAAAAAAGACCTAGGCAGAGCAATTCGAGTTGCCGCATAGACCTACCTTGAGGAGTGCTGATCGCCCGCTCAAAGTGCCGAACAGCTGCGAGAGGGTCGGGCCAACCGTTCTGCACGATTAGCGACGGGTCGACAAAGCTGTCCAACGTAGCTTCCACGTTGGACTTGCGCACCCTCTGGATTTCGCCGGGACACTTCGGCGAAGGCGTGAGTCCTTCGTCTTCGCGCATCTCAGGCCAGTAGACGCCGTTCGGGCTGGGCGGGGTAGAGCGCGATGCGCCTTCCCGGACCCAGTGCGCAGCCCAATCAAAGAGCTCAAGCGCAGCTTTCCGCGGTGACTCTAGGCGCGACGGGTTCAGGGAATTCGACTTCAGACGCGTTCGAATCTCAAGTTCGCTTGCAAACGAGCCTGGCGATGACTTGGTGTTCTCTCGTCCCAATACCTTGGAGAGCCACCTGTGGTTCTCCATGTAGTAGTTACGGATCTTGTCGAGCTCTTCGCCGGTATCAACGTGGCGATCGCCTAGGCGTTCAGTCAGTGCCGGCCTTAGAAAGCTGGTTTCCTTAGCGGTCAGCAGGTTCGCAAAAGTCCCCAGTACATCTACAAACGTCTTACTGTGCCTCCAAAGGTCGCCGATCGTCCCGCCTCCAGGAAGGCCGGTTCCAAACCCCAGTTTAGATGGGTCTTCCGCGTCGAGGTGATACAAACCGGCACTGTAAGCCTCTTCATCCAGAAACTGCCTGAAGCAACATATGGCGGCTGCCGCGTGCGGGTAGACTTCCAGCGCCTTTTGATAATTGTCTCCGGTGAACTGCCGCTGAGCGAGAGCTTTTCTCGGGATTCCAATCGGGACGGTGGCGGCATGCTCGGCCAAGCGTCCGCCGTAGTATCGAAGCCCCGAATGGGCGTTTTCCTGCATCACCCGATTGCGGCGCTGTGCCTTGTAGACTCTGTCGTCCATCTGGTCTTGAAGCTCTTGAAACTCAAACCAGTTGAGTATCATCACCGCCATTACTCGGCGATCAGCGGATCTTGACAGCATTTTCGCGAGTGTTGGCCCGACGGCTGCACCCGTTCCGCCAATACCGGATCCGACGACGGCGACTCGGCCCTTCACGCCGAGCATTCGATTATAGCCGCGGTCATGATTGACAGCGGGGTCATCGGCCTTTGTGTCGTAGCTCTTTAGCTTAAAGAGAAGCGATCCTACGGCCGGAGAACCCATCATTCCTCGTGAAAACTCGATCTCTCTCTGCTCGGGCGACAGAATGCAGTTGAGGTAGTCGGAATTCTGGTATCTCCGTCGAAGGCTAGTCATTCCGCCTGCCAGAAAGTCCTTGTTCTGGCCTACGGGCAATGGGCTGACTTCTATCCCCGGCGGCTGTTCGTCCGCATTACGTCGGGAGGGGTGTTCCTCCAGTGCTTGGCGGACCTTTTGCCATGCCGTCGCCTTGTCCGGGTCGGCGCCGTCGCCAAAGTCTTGGTCAACAAGGTAAAGGGCGGGCAGGTCCATCGGTCTGCGCCCCTGCTGAAAGAAGCCGAGGGGATCACCTAGAGCGTGCAGACGGACGAACGCCAAAGCCACGTGAGCTCCCGTTCCGCCGCATCCGATCAGCGTGTTTGCCATTATTAAGACACCTTGAGGTTCATTGCTCTCTTCCTACTTGCCGGGATGTAGCCTACGGAAGCGCCACCGGCCCCACATTTTCCCTGCGATCCACCCGGCACCCGAGCCCACGATCGCGCCGACTAGCCAGATGACCACAATGATCCACTCCTCTCCAGGCTGCATTCCCTCTACCGGAACAATGAGGATGTCCAGAGCGAACCATACAGTGGTCGCAGCTAAGAGCACGTAAGGAATCCACCGGGTGCTCGTCCGCAGCTCGGCGGGGTGCTTCCAAGCTCGGAACGCCCTGTGCCACGCCCACCAAGTCAGCGTGAAGAACACCAAGAACGCGAACACGGCGGAGGCTACAAACAGCAGCGAGTAGCGGCCCTGTCTGACTTCCGCGTCGACAAGAGTGCACCCGGAGGCTGCCACAGCGAGAGCGCAGGCGACGACTGCTCGACGCTGCGCCGTGTCCGGCGGAGAAGGTCCCGTCGAGGGTCCTCGTCGGTCTTCGACCGATGGATCTGTCTTGGGGCGGGGCAGGTACCGGGGTTGCGACATGCTGTTCGTATCCGGCGAAGGTGAGGGCGAAGAAGGCTAACGGATCGGCTGGCCGAAATTGTAACGATCTAAAGATCGCGCCCGCAACCTTCGGATCGATTCGCGCGAGCTCAAGCAATGCCGATATGGGCCTGCGCTGGGCGCGCCGGGCTCAAAAGGATAATCGTCAAAGCGGCAGCGCGCGGCCCGTTCCGACGCGACTTCCTCGCCGGCCTCCGCCCTGCGGCTTTGACGCCGCGCGTCGGCTAGAATATCATTCGCCTTGGCCGGTCGGTTCCGGCACTCCACTTCGCCAGTTCCGGGGCCCAGTCTTGGCCGACCAACGGATCCGCAACTTCTGCATCATCGCCCACATCGACCACGGGAAGTCGACCCTTGCGGACCGACTTCTCGAGGCCACGGGCACCTTGGGCGAGCGGGAGATGCGGGATCAGGTGCTGGATTCCAACGAGCTGGAGCGGGAGCGGGGCATCACGATCAAGCTCCACGCCGTCCGCATGTCGTATGAAAGGCCCGGCGGCGAGCGATTCCAGCTCAACCTGATCGACACGCCCGGCCACGTCGACTTCGCCTACGAGGTCTCACGGTCCCTTGCAGCGTGCGAGGGCGCGATCCTTGTTGTGGACGCGACGCAGGGCGTGCAGGCCCAGACGCTCTCCAATCTGTTTCTCGCCTTGGATGCCGATCTTGAGCTGGTTCCGGTGCTCAATAAGATCGACCTTCCCGGTGCGGAGCCCGAGAGGAGGCGCGCCGAAGTCGCGGAGTTGATGGGGATTTCCCCGGAAGAGGTGCTTGAGATCAGCGCCAAGCGCGGCGAGGGGATTGAGGACGTGCTCGAGGCTGTCGTAGAGAGGATTCCCGCTCCGGGCGGAGACCCGGACGCGCCCTTTCGCGCGCTGATTTTCGATTCGATTTACGACTCCTATCAGGGCGCAGTGCCTAGCATTCGCGTCGTCGACGGCGTGGCCCGACCCGGGATGAAGATCGCCTTCGGCACGCACGACCGCGCCTACGAAGTCATTGAGGTGGGGCACCAGCGCTTGGGACGGATTCCGGCGCCTGAGCTCCTGCCCGGCGAGGTGGGGTACCTCACCGCTTCGATCAAGGCCGTCTCCGACACCCGCGCCGGAGACACGATTCTGGACGCGGGCAACCGGGCGGACGAGCTTCTGCCCGGGTACAAAGAGGCAAGGCCGATGGTCTTTGCCGGTCTCTTCCCGACGCAAACCGACAGCTGGGAAGAGCTTTCCGACGCGCTGGAGCGGCTGCGCCTAAACGACGCCTCGCTTCACTACGAGCAGGAGACTTCGGCGGCGCTGGGCTTTGGCTTCAGATGCGGGTTCCTGGGGCTCCTCCACTTGGAGATCGTGCAGCAGCGCTTGGACCGCGAATTCGGAGTGGACCTGATCGGCACGATCCCCAACGTGCGCTACGAGGTGGAGCTCTTGGACGGGTCGGTCGAGAAGATCTCCAACCCGACGAAGCTTCCGGACCGCGCCTTGATTAAGGAAATCAGGGAGCCGTTCGTGGACGCCTCGGTCGTGTCTCCCGCCGAGTACATCGGGGGCGTGCAACAGCTCTGCCACGAGCGGCGCGGCGTCTTTCAGGGGATGGAGTATCTGGATCCGCGCCGCGTCGAGCTTCGCTTCGAGCTTCCGCTGGCCGAGATCGTCCTGGACTTCTACGACCGGCTCAAGAGCCGCACCCGAGGCTACGCCTCTTTGGATTACGAGATCTTGGAGTATAGGCCCGGCGACTTGGTCAAGGTGGACGTGAGAGTCAATGGCGACGCAGTCGACGCCTTTTCGATGATCCTGCATCGGGACGACGCGTATCGGAGAGCGCGGATGCTGCTTCGCAAGCTCAAGGAGCTGATTCCGCGCCAGCAGTTCGTGGTGGCGCTACAAGCTGCGATCGGCAGCCAGATCATCGCCCGGGAAACGGTGCGCGCGCTCCGAAAGAACGTCACCGCCAAATGTTACGGAGGCGACATTACTCGTAAGCGAAAGCTCTTGGAGCGACAAAAGGAGGGGAAGCGGAGGATGCGCCAGGTGGGCTCCGTCGAGATTCCGCAAGAGGCTTTTCTGGCTGTCCTTCGGCTGGACGAGGCCGGTTAGATGTCGAATTGGGTCTTAGGCGTGGACATCGGCGGCACCAAGGTGGCCGTCGGCCTCCTGCGCGGTCGCGCGCACCACCCCGTCGCGGTTCGGCGCTTCCCCACGGAGAAGGCGGCGATGCCGCCCGAGATGGTGGATTACACGACCGAGGTCGCGGAAAAGCTGGCTAAGGAACATGGGCCCGGGGGTTTGGAGTCCGTCGCAGGGATCGGAGTCGGGGCGCCGGGGCTCGTCTGTGCGGAAACGGGAGTGGTGCTGCGCGCTCGCAATCTCGGGTGGCGCGACGCGCCTCTGCGGAAGCTGTTCGCTGATCGAACCGGCCTGCCCGTACAGCTGGAGAACGACGCCGACTGTACGGCGCTGGGCGAGTGGCTGAGCGGCGAGGGAAGGGGCGCCCGATCGCTTGTCGCCATCACCCTGGGAACGGGCGTCGGGGGCGGGATCGTCTTGGACGGGAAGATCTGGCGTGGCGCGGGAGGCGCGGGAGAGATCGGGCGGCTGGATGTCATTCGACGCACCTACGAGGGGCCCTTCGCAGGCAGAGGGAGTCTGGAGGAACTCGCGTCGGGACCGGCAATCATGGATGCGGGCCTTGAGGCGATGAACGCGGGAAAGGCGCAAGGGCTCGCCAAGCGCATAATAGGCTCGAAAAAGCCGTTTTCCGCCGGGATGGTCTGCGCCGCCGCCAGGGACGGCGACCAGGATTGCGCGTTCATCGTGCGGATGGCGGCCATGGCGCTGGGCATCGCGACAAAGGAGATCATCCGCATTCTCGCTCCAGAGGCAATCGTGCTTGCGGGCGGCGGAGCGACATCCGCAGATCTCTATTTGCCCGAGATGAAGCGCGCGGCGGAGCAGGTGTCGGAGGAGAGCGGGACCGCGCAATGCCGGATCCTAGCCACGAAGAGACCGCACGCGGCGGGGGTCGTCGGCGCAGCCTACGCGCTCATCTCCGCAGGTTGGTTCAAAGCGCTCGAAGCGCCGGAGAGGATCCGCAGGCGTCGGGCAATGCCGCGCCGGCTCTCCGCGGAGACGGGGGCCGAGTGATCGTTCTCCCGGTCCCGGCCAGGCTGGACTATCGCTCCGTCGAGGCGCTCTACGAGAACCTGGCAGGGGTCCCGGCCACAGACTCGGTGATGCTGGACGCCCATGCCCTGCGCTGGATCGACCCCGCCGGCATGGCGGCGCTCCTCTCCGCAGGCACCGTCGCCAAGGAGCGCAGCGGCGAGACGCCGCAGATCGCGCTTCCGCCAGCGCGCGCCGAGGTGACCGGCTATCTGGAGCGGATGCGCTTTCCGGAAGCAGCTTCGAAGATCTTTGGCCTCTCCGGCGGAAGAAGGCGCCCGCCGCCCGCCGCCTCCGATGTCCTGCTGGAAATCACTCCCGTCACCCGATTGGAAGACGTGCATTTGGTGGTGGAGCGAGTGCGCCGGCGCGCCGGCGCCATCCTCACGCGCACTTTGGGCTATTCGCCGATGGCCGTGGTACAGTTTGCGGTCGTGCTGTCCGAGATTTGCCAAAACATCATCGAGCACGCCGAGGGTCCTGGATGGGTCGCCGCCCAGTGCTACGCATGGACGCGGCGACTAGGACGGCGCGTCGGCATCATCGCCGTCTCCGATGTCGGAAGGGGATTTCGCGCATCAATCGAATCCGCGCACCAGTCCAGGTACGGTCGCGCATGGAGCGATGCCGCCGCGTTGGAGGCGACCGTGCGCGAAGGCCTTTCCCGCTTCCCGGACGAAGGCCGGGGCCAAGGGCTTCGCCACATTCGCAAACAGACGGATCGTTGGAACGGATTGGTGGCGATTCGGAGCGGCACCGCGAGGATCGCGGACGGCCCGGCGTGGAGCGGCGTCCAGCCTCTGGACTCCGGCCTTTCTCCCTTTCCGGGATCCCAGATCGTCCTCGTTCTTCCCGAGAATCTTGACCGAACGTAGCCTCCTTCACGCCTTCGGGACCCTCGCTCCCGCGCCGGCGCGCATCGACATCGCCGCTCTCTTGGGAGAGGATCCGCCGCACTACCCCATTCATTTGGTCACGAGGCCCACGGGGAGAAGCGTCAGGCGGCGAATCAGCGAGATCGTGGACCGACTCCAGCCGCCCCGCGTCTCCGTCCTCGACTTTCGGGGCGCGCGCGTGGTGGATCTGAGCTGCGCCGACGAAGTCGCGGCCAAGCTTATGGTGCGCTACCGACCCGGCAATGGCCAAGATCCGGCGTTTTTTCTTCTTCGCGTCGCGGACGCATTGCAGCGACATGCGATCCATTCAGTGCTCAATCGACGAGGGCTCGCGGCCGTCTGCCGGGGCGCCGGCCGGGGACGCCTCTTGGGCCGCTTGGACAGCGAGGAGCGCCGCGCCTTTGAGCTATTGGAAGGCGAGGGAACGATTACGGATCAGGACGCGCCCAGCCTCATTGGACCGGGCGGCGCGCGACTGCTTCGCCGCCTCTGCCTGAGGGGCATCGCCTTTCCCGCGGGAGGCGGCGCGGTTGCTCTTTCCAGCGTGACGGCGCGCCCTGAGAAGTCCACGCGCAAATTCAATGGAGGCATACAGTGAACAAGGACAGCCTGCGCGCGGCGACTCGGGCAGTGCACGCCGGAAATCCAGAGCCCCGGCCCGGCGCCCCCGTGGTTGCGCCGATCGTCCAGAGCGCCACCTTCCACTGGAGCGGGCCAAAGGACGGCGGAGATCTTCTCTACAGCCGCTACGGCAACAACCCCAGCCAGCTGTCGGCCGGCGCGCGAATCGCGTCGCTGGAAGGAATGGAGGCGGGCGCGGTCTTCGCGAGCGGCATGGGGGCGATTGCGATGTCCATCCTTGCCTTTGCCGAAGCGGGGGACCGAATCGTGGCAAGCCGCCTCCTCTACGGCGCGACGGCGACGCTTCTCGAAAAAGAGCTTCCGCGAAGAGGCGTCAGGACCACCTTCGTGGACCCTTTGGATCCTGGCTCTTGGCCGTCCGGGCTAGAGAACCGAACGCGCGCGGTGCTCATCGAGCTCCCCACCAACCCCGCGCTCAGGGTCTTCGACGTGACGCCCTTCCGCGCGCTGGCAGAGAGGTCGGGCGCGCCGCTCATGGCCGACCTGACCTTCGCCACGCCCATCAACTTCCGCGGCGGCGAGCACGGAATCGACCTTCAGCTTCACTCCGCCACGAAGTACCTGGGGGGACACTCCGACCTCATTGCGGGCGCGGTTGCGGGACGGAGAAAGCACGTCCGACGGATCGTTAAGGTCGCAAAGCTCTACGGCCCCTCGCTCTCTCCTCACTCCGCGTGGCTGCTGGAGCGGGGCATCCGCACCTTGGGACCTCGGATGGAGCGCCACAACAAGAACGCGATGGAGCTCGCCCGATGGTTTGAGGAGACTCCGGGCGCGCGCCGGGTCCTCTACCCGGGGCTTGAGAGCCATCCCGATCATGCCGCCGCGCGGAGACTCCTGGACGGCTTCGGGGGGATGCTCTCGGTCGTCTTTGCGGACGGCGGCTACGCGGATCGCTTTTCGCGCGCCGTACGAATTGCCGCGTCCGCGCCGTCGCTGGGCGGCGTCGAGACGCTCATCTCGCAGCCCAGGTACACCTCCCACGCGGACCTAAGTCCAGAGGAGCGGGACGCGATGGGCATTCCCGACGGCTTCGTTCGGATTTCGGTCGGCCTGGAGGATCCAAAGGACCTGCGGCGGGACTTCGCTCAGGCGATGAAGAAGGCGGAGGCGAGCTCCGACTGAGGGAAGAGGCTACGCCTCCTCCATAAACGGATACCGGTAGTCCCTGGGCGGAACGAAGGTTTCCTTGATGGTGCGCGGACTCACCCATCGCATGAGATTCTGCGCCGTGCCCGCCTTGTCGTTCGTGCCGGAGCCGCGGCTTCCCCCGAAAGGCTGCTGCGCGACGACCGCGCCCGTCGGCTTGTCGTTGATGTAGAAGTTCCCGGCGGCGTGACGGAGGCGGCGGGTCGCCGCGCGCACGGCGGCGCGGCACTCCGAAAAGACGGCGCCGGTCAGCGCGTAGGGCGAGGTCGAGTCCACCAGATCCAGCGTCTCCTCCCACGCATCGTCCGGGTAGACGAAGACCGAGATGACGGGGCCGAAGATCTCCTCGCACATCGTTTCCTGGCGCGGATCGTTCACCTCGATGATCGTAGGCCGCACGAACCATCCCTCGTCGCTTGCGCACTGGCCCCCGGCGATGACGCGCGCCGCCCCGTCCGCCTCCGCGCGGTCGACGTACCCCTTGATCTTCCGAAAGGATCGCTCGTGGATCACGGCGCCCATAAAGTTGCGGAAGTCGGTGGGCGGACCGACGCTGAGCGACTCGGTTTCTTCGATCAGCGGACCCTTGAGCTCGCGCCAGACGCTCTTTGGAATGTAGGCCCGGGAGGCGGCGGAGCACTTCTGCCCCTGATACTCGAAGGCGCCTCGGACGATCGCCGTCCGAAGCGCCTGGATGTCCGCCGAAGGGTGCGCCGCGATAAAGTCCTTCCCCCCGGTCTCGCCCACGATCCGGGGGTAGCTTCGGTAGCGTGCGATGTTGCCCGCGATCTGCCTCCAGAGCGACTGGAAGACGGAGGTGGAGCCGGTAAAGTGAAGCCCGGCGAAGTCTGGGTGGCCCAGCGCGACGCGGCTGACCTCGGTTGGATCCCCGACGACGAAGTTGATCACCCCGGGAGGAAGACCCGCCTCCTCAAGCAGTTCGTAGACGTAGTAGGAGGAGAGGGCCGCGGCGCTGGAGGGCTTCCAGAGCACGCCGCATCCCATCAGCGCCGGAAGACCCGCCAAGTTGGCGCCGATCGCGGTGAAGTTGAAGGGGCTGACCGCGTAGACGAACCCCTCCAGAGGACGGTACTCCGTCCGATTCCAAACGCCCGCATCCGATATCGGCTGATCGGCATGGATCCGCTGGGCGAAGGATGTCGCAAAGCGGAAAAAGTCCACGATCTCGCAGGCGGCATCGACTTCGCTCTGAAAGGCGGTCTTGGACTGGCCCAGCATCGTGGCGGCGTTCAGGAGCGCGCGCTTGCGAGAGGCCAAGATCTCAGCCGCCCGCAGAAATACAGAGGCCCGATCGGCAAAGGGCCAAGAGGCCCATTCCCGCGCCCCTTCCAAGCAACTCGCAATCGCTCGCTCGACCATCGCCGCGTCCGCCAGGTGGCAGGATCCCAGCGTCGCGCCCCGTTCATGAGGCACCTCCAGGGGAGCAACGTTTCCGGAGTAAATCCGCTTCCCTCCGATCACCGCAGGCACTTGGACGCGGTCAGCCCGCATCCGCTTGAGCTCGGCCTTCAGCTCGGCTCTCTCCCTGGAGCCGGGCTCATACTCAAAGGGCGGCTCGTTAATGGGCGGGGGCACTCGAACACCTTCCGTCATCGCAACTCCAGGATCGTGGCCTTCAAGCGGAAGCGGACACCGGAACAAATCTATACAGCGAAATTGTAGCGGCCCGGACGGAACGCGAAGACGCGGTCCGGGCGTCCCGCCTACCGCCTCCTCCCACGAACGGAATCGTCCAATGAACGCGGAAGACACGCTGCAAAGCGTCCGGCGCGCCCTCGCGCGCGTCGTCAACCCTCAGACGGGCCAGGACGTCGTTAAGGGAGAGCAGATCAAGCGGCTTCGCGTGGAAAACGGAGAGGTCAGCTTCTCCTTCGCGCTCCGCAAGGGCGATCCGGGGTCGCTGGTCCGCGAGGCGCGCGCGGCGGCGAGCGGAGCCAAAGGCGTCGACTCCGTGCGCGCGAATGTGCAGCTTCCCAAGAGCGCCCCGCAGGCGAAGCCGAAGGAGGCCGGGGGGCTTGGATCCTCGCGGCTTCGCCCCGGCTCCGTTCCGGCTCCGTCGCCTGCGCCGGGCGCGCTGCCGGGCGTACGGCGCATCGTCGCCGTCAGCTCCGGAAAGGGCGGGGTGGGCAAGTCCATGGTGGCGACCAACATCGCGGCGTACGCGGCGCTCCGAGGCCTAAAGACTGGACTGATGGACGCGGATATCTACGGCCCCAACATCCCCGTGATGTTTGGCGAGCGGCGCAGGCCGATGGTCAGCGGCGCCAAGGGAGAAGAGATGATCCAGCCGCTCTTTGCCCACGGCGTGCGGCTCATGAGCTTGGGTTTTCTTCTGAAGCGGGAACAGCCGGCGATAATGCGAGGCCCGCTGATTTCAGGCGTCTTGAAGCAGTTCGTAAACCAAGTCGCCTGGGGCCCGCTGGACCTTCTTGTGGTGGACATGCCGCCGGGCACCGGCGACGCTCAGCTGTCCCTGGTCCAGACCGTGTCGCTTTCGGGCGTTGTAATGGTGACGACCCCGCAGCGGGTCGCGACGGGCGATGTTCGCCGCGGAGTGCGCATGTTCGAGCGGGTGAACACGCGCGTTCTGGGCGTCGTCGAGAACATGTGCGGCTTCCGCATCCCGGGCACGGACGATGTCGTCGATCTTTTCGGGCGGGGCGGGGGAGAGGCGCTTTCCCGGGAGCTAAAGATCCCCTTTCTGGGGCGCGTCCCGCTGGACATGGCGGTTCGGGAGGCCGGCGATCAGGGAGAGCCGACCGTCGTCTTCGCGCCCGACTCGCCAGCCGCGGCCTCGCTTAAGGAGGTTTCCGGCCGGTTGTTGGCAGCCCTGGAACAGCTTCCCGAACGACCGGGCGCGGCTACCGCCGCCGGGAAACCGGCCCCTTAGCGCGACCAGCGGCCCAGCTGGCGCCGACCGCCCGGAAGCCGTCGCACTCCTCGCAGCTTGTCCACGATCTTGAGCACGAGCCACCCCAGAATCATGATCGGCGCGGCCTTAAAGAGGAGGAACCCGGCGATGCTCAACGTGAGCCCGAGCAGGGTGGACACGACGCTGACCGCCAAGGACACGGCCACCACCACGATCACTCCAACGGCCAAGAAGGTAAGCAAGGGTCCGATCATCGTCTCCCCCGAGTGTTCTTGAGCTCTGGACCGCGCATTCTCGCACGGCGGCGTGAAATAATATCCACTGTGGAAGGTAACGCCGCTGCCGTGGAACGTAACGCCTCATGGGCCTCATGGAAGGTACGACATCCGGCCCCGTTTCCTTGCGCGAGGTCGCGCGTCTCCTTCGGCTCGTCGTCGGCGCCGGTCCCCGCAGGCCGGCGTTCGCGTCGGGCGAAGCTGCTTGGACGCGCCTTGCGGCATGCGGTTCGTCTCGACCGACGGCGCGTCCCGCGCGTCCGCGCCGAGGATCGCAGAGAAGCAAGGAAGCTGAGGAAGGGTCCGACTTGGGCGGCCCCTCCCTCAAGCCTTGCGCCCTTCCCGATGGCCGCGCCCGATGCAGAGCGGAACCGCCGCGTTCCAATGCGCGCGCCCAGTCGTCAACTTAGCGCACGCCTCGCAATAATTATTCAGGGCGCAAGCCAATCCAATGTCCGCAAGAGCATTCGGCTCCAAGGCGATTTGCGATCGTCTTCAACGCCCCGGACGCTACATTTCATTCCATGCCCCCCGAAGTTTTTTCATCAATTGCCGGCGAGCTCGATAGATATACGTCTTGGCCGTGCCCAGCGGAATCCCCATCATGTACGCGACCTCCTTGTACGGTCTTCCTTCAATGTGGCGCAGCACCGTGGCTGCGCGATACTCCGGTCGCAGCCCTTCAATTGCCCGCTGCAGACGCCTGCCCAGCTCCATATGCTCCAACCGACGGTGAGGGCTTTGGTTCCAGGACGTTGGTTTGGAGTCCGATCGGTCAACGTTCATTCGTACCGTCGGAATCGACCTCTTGCGACAGTGATCAATGGCCAAATTGTTGGCAATTCGAAAGAGCCAGCTGGAGAACTTGTACTTTGGATTGTACGTGTGAAGCCGCGCATAGGCGCGCATAAAGGCTTCCTGCGCAATGTCCTCGGCCAAGAAGGGCTCGCGCGTGATACGCAATACGACTGTCAAGACCGGACGCTGGTATTTCGCGACCAGCGCATCAAAAGCGTCAGCGCGGCCGCGAAGCGCTTGCGCAGCCAATTCGCGATCATCAGACGCCGCGCAGTGAATAAAGTTGCGAGTTTTCTGCGTTTTCATGGAATCGTCCCGGTCGGAGATTTGAGGATGCAAGGCGTTCGCTCCGTTTGTTCGTGGACGTCTCGTCGTGTTTCGAGCGCGCCGGCTTTAGTCCGTTGTTGCGGGCGGGGCGCACGATAATGCTAAAGGAACATGAATTGACGCCGCGCCGCAAGGAAAGCCGCAAAGTTGTCCGTGGAGACGACGCCGATCAGACAACAAAAGAGCGGGCGCGCCGCATTCAAAAGATGTTTGGCGATATCGCGGACCGGTACGACTTTCTCAATCATGCGCTAAGCCTGAACGTGGATCGCAGGTGGCGCGCGAAGGCCGCCAAATGCCTACTCGAGGGCAGGCGCGACGCGGCGGACGCGCGCTACTTGGATGCCTGCGCGGGCACCTTCGACTTGGCCCTCGCGCTTTCGCGCAGAGCGGATTTTCGGGGAAGCGTCGTTGCCTTGGATTTCGCGCTGCCGATGGTGCGAAAGGGCGTCCTGAAATCAAAGGGCGCTCGGGTGGACGCGCTATGCGGGGACGCGCTCGGGCTTCCCTTTGCGGACGAGACCTTTGTGGGCGCGGCGGTAGGCTTCGGCATCCGCAACGTCGCGGATTTGGACCGGGGGCTCAGCGAGCTTCGGCGCGTCCTCGCCCCAAAGGGCCGGCTTGTGATTCTCGAGTTTTCGACGCCCGCAAACCGCCTCGCGCGGCGGGCGTACCACCTGTACTTCCACCGCGTGCTCCCGCTCCTTGGGGGCCTCGTCTCGGGCCATCCCAAGGCATATCGCTATCTGCCGAAGTCGGTCCGGGACTTTCCCGGCCCGGGGGGGCTTGCGGCGAAGATGCGCGGAGCCGGCTTTCGCCAAGTCCAGTGGCGCGCGCTCACCCTTGGAATTGCGGCGATTCACATAGGCGTCAGGGAGGGTCCCTCAAAACCGTGACCTTTCCCAGGGATTCGGGATCGCCGCCAAGCCTTGACGCGTCGCCTACGATGAGGATCGTCATCTCCGTCGGGCGGACGTGAGCGGAAAACGCTTCCAGCACATCCTCGGCTCGTACGCGCTGCATCCCTCGGAGGTACCTGCGGTCCCAGTCCAAGGGAAGACCGGACGCCTCGTAGGCGAGCTGCCGAGCGACCATCCGCGCCCCGTCGCGCGCCCCAAAGACGGCGCTGTTGCGTACCTGGTCCAAGACGAGCCTGACCTCCTTCTCCGAGGGCTGGGCGCGCGCGGCGGAATCAATGACTTCCAAGATCAGCCGCGCGGCCTCCACGGAGCTCTCCGCCTTCGTCCGCGCCATCGCGCCGAAGATGCCGTCGTGTTTCTTGGGCGCGGTCCAGATCGTCGAGGCGCTGTACGCGAGGCCCTCCCTTGAGCGAAGCGCCTTCGAGATGCGGCTTGAGAGTCCCGCGCCCCCGAGAATCATGTTGCCGACGCGCGACGCGAAGTACTCGGGCGTGTCCGCCTGCCTGATCGCGGTCGGGTGCGCCATCACGATCACGCTCTGACTGATGGGTCGGTGCAGGAGGAAGACGCCCGCCTCTCGCCTGAGCTCCGGGACAGGGTAGGGCGCAAGAGCCTCTTCGCATTCCGGCACGCGGGGAACGAGGGAGGCGAGGAGCGCGCGCGCCTGCGCCCACTTGATCGCCCCCGTCACGCCTACGGCCATATTTTCCCTGCACGCGATGCGCCGGTGCGCTAAGGCGATGCGCTCCGGGGTCACGAGCTCGGGCGCGAGGTCCTCCTCGGTCAGTTCCCATCCCACGGGATGGTCTCCGTACATCAGCGAATTGAAGAGCGAAAACGCTGTCGCGGCAGGGTCTTCGGCCCGTCTTCGCACGCGCTCCGCCTCCCGCGCGCGCCAAATCTCCACCTGAACCGAGTCGAAGTTCGGGCGCGCAAGCATGTCGAACCAGAGCGTCCAGGCTTGGGGCGCGTCGCGCGAGAGCGAATTCACGAGCGCCGAGACGCTCCCGCCCCCAACCCCGAAGGTCATCGAGAGCGCCATCTCCTCGACCATGAGATCGACGGCTTCGGGAGAGCGGCCTCCGGCGCCTCCGGTCCGAAGCAGCGCGGGCAGCGCCGTCGCGGCGCCCAAGAGCTCTCTGGGCAGGCGTCCCGCTCCGCCCCGAAAGACCGCGTACGCCGTCGCGAGCGGAAAGTCCGGCTCCTCCGAGTAGTACACCGGAACGCCCGAGATCTCTCCCCGGCGCTCAATGCGGTCCGAGAGCTCAATCGGCGGGTAACGGATCTTGGCGATCCGATCCCGAACGCCTTCCTGCGCGTTCGCTGCGGGGGCCGCGCCGGTCGCTACGGCGACGCATGCCGCGAGCGCGAAGAGCCAAAAGGTTGAACCGGGGAAGAATCGGCGGATCATGACGGCGGCGGTCGCTTCAGGAGCGCCGTCGTGCGGGTTCGATCCACGAGGTAGGCGCGCGCCGCGCGCTCAACCTCCTCCGGCGTCACCCGGAGGGCCTTGCGGTGAATTCTGAAGATTTCCCGCCAGTCGCCCAGGTGTCCCTTCGAGTCCGCAAGCCGGCCTGCAAGCTCAAGGTTGGAGGCGAGACGCCGGTACTCGCCCGCGCTCAGCTGATTCAAGACGCGGCGAAGCTGGGCGGAGTCCACGGGCGCCCTAAGCACGCTGTCGATCACCTGCAGCGCTAGGGCCTCAAGCTGCGCCGCGTCGCTTGGCTCTCTCGCCTGCAGCCCCACCGTCAGAAGCCTGGGAGCGAGCAGCCCCGGTCCCAGAAAGGCGGACGCGCTCACCGCGGCCCGCTCCTCCAACACCAGGGTTCGGTATAGCGGCGATGCGCGGCCGCCGGCCAGCAGCGAAGCGAGAACCGTGAGCGCGGGACCGTCGGGATGCATCGCGCCCGGCACGCGCCACCCCATCAAGAGCCTGGGCTGCGCCGCCCGCTCCACGACGACGCGCCGCTGGCCCAGCTGCGGCGGTTCCTTGATCCAAGGCCTAGGCGGGACCGCGCCTGCGGGCAGGGAGCCGAAGTACTCCTCCGCCCACCGTATGGCGTCGCGCGCGCTCACGCCCCCCACGATCGCGGCAACGGCGCCGCCTACCCCGAAGTGGGCGCGGGCGAAGCTCTGAAGCCTGGGACGGGTCAGAGCGGAAATATCCTCCGGATACCCGATCACCGGCACGCCGTAGGGATGCCGGGTAAAGGCTTGGGCCAAAAACGCCTCTCGCAGAAGCGCGTCGGGGCTTGCGTCGATCCTCGTTCGGCGCTCCTCCAGGACCACGTCCAGCTCGGAGAAGAGCGCCCGGAAAAAGGGGCGAGAAAAGCGGTCCGACTCGACCGCGAACCAGAGTTCCAATCGATTGACCGGGAGCTCCACCACGAAGGTGGTGGCCTCCAGCGAAGTCGTCGCGTTGAGGTTGCGGGCCCCGGCGGCCGCATAGACGTCGTAGAACTCTCCTTCGATTTCGTAGCTTCGCGCGTCGTCCTCGAGCGCTTCGGATTCCCGGCGAAGCCGCTTGATCCGCGCGGAGTCGGGGGAAAAGGCGCCCAGCTCCATGATCATTGAGTCGCGCAGGAGGTCGGAAGCGTCCAGCAGCGCCCGCTCGGCGCGCGCGTCGCGGGTCCCGATCTCTTCGGTGCCCTTGAAGTACATGTGCTCCGCGACGTGAGAGATTCCCGTCATTCCGAGCGTTTCGTCCGCGGAGCCCACCGGAAAGCGAAGCGCGATCGAGACGACGGGCGAGCGGGGCCGCTCCAGAATCAGGAAGGTCATTCCGTTTTCGAGCACATGCTCGACCACGTCCAGCTGCTCGCCCGGCGCAAGATCTTTCGCGGGCGGCTGGCCCTGAAGGCGCGCGGCGGAGATGGCCGCCAAGAGAAGAACGAAGAGAACAAGCGACTCCGGTCGCGGGATCGAAGCGCGGCTCACGACGATGGCCCCCACGGGCCTTGGCAGCCGGGGCAGTAGAATGCGCTTCTTCCCCCAAAGACCAGTCTGACAATCGTCCGGGGACACCTCCGGCAGCGCTTTCCTTCGCGACCGTAGACGCGGAGCTCTTGGGCGTAGCGTCCCTTTGCGCCGCGCGCGGAGCGATAGTCCCGCAGCGTCGTTCCCCGAGCGAGAATAGCGTCCCGAAGCACCCTCCGAATCGCCCGGTGGAGCCGACGCGCGCAGTGATCGCTCAGCGTCCGACCGGGACTCGCCGGGTGAATGCGGGCCAGCCAGAGCGCCTCGATCGCGTAGATGTTGCCGATTCCCGCGATCCGCCGCTGATCCAAGAGAAGGGACCGCGCGGGAGATGCGGAGCGCTGGAGCAAAGACGCGAGCTTTCGGGCCGTAAAGGTCTGTGCGAGCGGCTCGGGGCCCAAGGACTCGGAAAACTCCCGCCACTCCTCTGGAGCGAGCACACGTAAGCGACCAAACCGTCTGGGATCGACGTAGTCCAAGACGCGCGCGCGGCCCTTCTCCGCCTGAAGGCTCGACAAGCGGAGCCTGACGGCGCAATGACGATGCGCATCCGTGCCTCCCGCGCCGGACAGCTGGAGCCGCCCCGACATTCCAAGGTTGACCGTCAAGCGCGCTCCGCTTTCCAAGAGAAGCGCCACGTTCTTGCCGCGCCGGCTTGCGCCCAGAGTCGTCTCGCCGACGAGGCGCGCGGCAAAGACCTCTGGGTCGCCGACGACGACATCCGGACGAAAAACGCGGACTCCTTCGATCCGAACGCCCTTGAGCGGGGGGTCCAGCTCCCGCGCGATCGTCTCCGCCTCGGGAAGTTCGGGCACTGGACGCGCCCGCCAAACGGCCGAGACCGCGGGCTAGATCAGCACCGCGGTTCCAGACACCGAGACCATCAGCATGCCTCCTCCCTGGCCCAGCACTTCGTAGTCCAGGTCCACTCCGACTACTGCGTTCGCGCCTCTGGACCGCGCCTCCGCGACCATCTCGCGGATCGCCGTCTCGCGCGCCTCCCGCAGCGAATTCTCGTACGCCTTGGAGCGTCCTCCCACGATATCCCTGAGCCCCGCCAAAAAATCCCTCCCGATGTGGGCGCCCAAGATGGCCTCCCCGGTCACGATCCCCAGGTAGTCCTGAACGGGTTGCCCTTCAACGATCGGAGTCGTCGTCGTAATCACCTGGCTGCCTCCCTCCATCCGATGTCCGTTCGAAATTGCTTGCCCTTCATCCCGATCCCGCGAGCCAGCTCCAAGCTTCGGCGCCGGGCGCCCGCGAAGTCCCGGCCCAGCCCGACTGCGGCAAGCACTCTGCCGCCCGAGGAGACCCATCCCCCTCGCGCGCGGGCGGTGCCCGCGTGAAAGACCAGCGCGTCTTTGGACGCCTCTGGAATCTCGACGGGCGCGCCCAAGTCGCAAGCGCCGGGGTAATTCTCGGCCGCGACGACGGTGGCCAACGCGCTCCCCTCCCTAAAGACGGGCCGGGAGAAGGAGGCGGCGGCCGAAGTCCAGAGCATCAACTCCAAGAGGGAGGACTCAAGCAGCGGAAGCACCGCTTGGGTCTCGGGATCCCCGAAGCGACAGTTGAACTCAATCACCTTCGGGCCCTCCGGGGTGAGCATCAGCCCGGCGTACAGGAGGCCGCTAAAGGGCGCGCCGCGCTCCGCCAGCGCCCGAAGCGCGGGACGCGCGATGCACCGCTCCACCTCTTCCACCAAGGGCGCGTCCGCGATTCCCACCGGCGCATACGCGCCCATTCCCCCGGTGTTTGGGCCTTTGTCTCCCTCCAGCAGGCGCTTGTGATCCTGAGAGGGAAGGAGGGGGACGGATTCTTCGCCTCGCGCCAGGAAAAAGACGCTGAGCTCTTCGCCCTGGAGGCGCTCCTCCACGACGATCCGCCTCCCGGCATCGCCGAAGCTGCCTCCCAAGACGGCGCGCGCCGCCCGCGCCCCCGAAGCCGCGTCATCGCAGACGAGCGCGCCCTTTCCGCCCGCGAGCCCCGACGCCTTGACCACGACCGGCCGATCTCGATCAAGGATGCTCCGCTCGGCGGCATCCGCATCGTCGAAGACCTCAAAGTCGGCCGTCGGCACCGAGGCTGTGCGCATCAGCTCCTTGGCGAACGCTTTGCTGGACTCGATCCGAGCCGCCGCGGCGGAGGGGCCAAAGCACAAGACGCCGATCTCCGCCAGCTGGTCCGAGAGGCCCAGCGCCAGAGGCGTCTCGGGGCCCGCAACGACCAAATCCGGCAGCTCCTCGCGCGCCCAGCGAACGATGCCCGAGATATCGGTCGGGGCGAGGTCAAGCGCCCCCGTCCCCTCCATCCCGCCATTTGGGCGCGTGACGAAGAAGGCCGCATTCGGACAATCCCGGGCGAGCTTCCAGAGGATCGCGTGCTCCCTGCCTCCATTTCCAACGATGAGGATCTTCACGCGAGAGCGCGCTACCTTCCCGTCAATCCGCTCCAGATCGACTCGCCGGCGCGCTTCGCCGCGTCCGTGAAGGCGCCCATCGTGTCCGCTGCGTCCTGCTTATAGGCGTCGGCGGCGGCCCTCAGGTCTTCTACGTAGGCTTCATCCGCCTCGCCCCGCCTGGGGTAGACGCCCTGCACGACGTTGTCGTAGCCGCCGCTCTCGATCCAGGCCCTGAGCTCCGAGAGGCGCAGCGTCCAGAAGGGGTGGGTCTGGCCGATCAGGTTGATCACCTTGAAGACCTGATCCAGTACGTCGCCGGATGTCCGGTACTGTTCGGCCTGCTTCACGAATTCGGAGACCGACGTCTGGTCGGTGTCCCGTACGCCCGACGCCATCTTCAACATCGAGTGACAGACGAGGTCCGCGTCCTGAACGGCGAGAAGTCCCGCCCGGTCCGCCGAAAGCTCCGCCTTGCGCGACCACTCCAGCAGCGCCAAGAGGATCACGCGAGCGGCGATCCCCACGATCGGAAACCCGAGGTTGGCGAGGGCGAGGAGCAGCCGGGTCATGGTCGTGTACAGGACGTGCCCGCTCATCACGTGCCCGACTTCGTGGCCCAGGATGTAGGCGAGCTGGCGGTCGTCCAACAGCTCCACCGTTCCGGAGTTCACGATGATGAATGGCTTGGACATTCCATACGCGCCCGCGTTCGCGGCGGGGTCCTGCGTCACGAAAAGCGGATACTCCCAGGGCGCGTCCAAGATCCGACACACCTCCCGGTACCGCTCAAAGATCTTCGGAAACTGGTTCGGGCCCACCCGAACCGCGTTCGCCTGAAAGGCGAGGCGCACGGCCGCCTCCCCGAAGAAGCCGAAGATCACCCGCACGACTTTGTCGAAGACGGGAATTCGCCGAACCGCCTCCAGGGCGGCGCGATCCGCCGGATGCTCCCACGCCTTTGAGGAGATGCCCGACAGCACTCGCGTGCTTCGGGCGTAATCCGGATCGTAGTACTCGCTCATCCCGCCTCCGGTCAAAATGGGCGTCGTGCTGCTAGGCTGCGGGGGCCTAGCCGGGCAGGTTCAATCTAGCCTTTAACTTCACTCCGCTCCGCGTTTCAGGACCGCGCTCTTCGTTGACCGGAAGGCCTCGGGCGGCGACCTTTTAATCGCCGAAGATCGGCGCTCCGACCCTAGCGAGTCATCCATGCCACTGGCGCTTCCTAAGGACCTGATGGTCGGAGTCTCCGGCTTCAGGGGCATCGCTGGAGAAGTCCTGACGCCGGAGCTTGCCGCCGGACTAGGCGCGCGCTACGGGACCTTCCTGAGGTCCCTCGGGGCCGGGAAAAAGGTGGTCGTCGGGCGCGACTCGCGCACCACCGGACCGCTTCTTCAGCGCGCCGTCGTGGCTGGGCTGCTCTCGGCTGGGGCGGATGTCATCGAAGTAGGGGTCGTCCCGACGCCGACCGCGATGCTCGCGGTGGGCGCCTTGGGCGCGGCCGGGGGCATTGTGATCACCGCCAGCCACAATCCGGCCCAGTGGAATGCCCTCAAGTTCGCGGAGCGGGGCGGCGTGTTTCTTTCTCCGGACCGCATGGACCGCTTTCTGGAGGAAATCCGGCGGGGCGAACCGTACCGCGCCCCTTGGGACGAGGTCGGGGCGGCCGCGAAGGATGACGCCGCGACCAAGCGCCACCTGGATGCAATCCTCTCCCTGGAGCTGCTTGACCTGCCCCGCATTCGCGCGCGCCGCGCAAAGGTCGCGTTGGACTGCGTGCACGGCGCGGGGGGCGCGCCGATGGTTCAGCTGCTGGAGGAGCTGGGGTGCCGGGTCTTTCCAATCGGCGTTGCGATGCACGGGCGCTTTGGCCGCGATCCCGAGCCAACGGCCGAAAATCTCGGCGATTTGTCCTCTCTCGTTCTCTCTTCCAGAGCCGATATCGGGCTGGCGACGGATCCGGATGCGGACCGCCTTTCCCTGGTGGACGAGCGGGGCGCGGCGATCGGCGAGGACTACACGCTTGCGCTCGCGGCCGATGTCGCGCTGCGCGTCCGTCCGGGTCCCCTCGTCTGCAACCTTTCCACGAGCCGCGTTGTCTTGGACGCTGCGGCTCGGCGCGGCTGCCCGGCGCACATGGCGGCCGTCGGGGAGATTCACGTCGCGCGCCGGATGATGGAGGCGGGGGCCGTGATCGGCGGCGAGGGCAACGGCGGCGTCATCCTCCCCGAGCTCCATTACACCCGAGACGCGCTGGTCGCCGCCGCGCTCGCGCTCCAATCCCTCGCGTCTTCGCCAAGGCCGCTGTCGGCCCGGATCGGCGAGCTTCCCTCGTATCGGATCGTGAAGCGCAAGGTCCGCTTTCCCCGAGAGAAGTCGGCGGGCGCGCATGAAGCCCTGGAGCGCGCCTTTCCCGGGGGCGCGAGCAACCGCGCGGACGGACTGCGAATCGATTGGGAGGACAAGCGGGAGTGGCTGCACGTGCGTCCGTCGGGAACGGAGCCGGTCGTGCGGATCATCTCGGAGGCGCCGCAGGGCGCGCGCGCGGAGGCGCTCGCGTCGCGCGCGGAACGGATCCTTGAGGAAATCGCATGTGCGGCATCTTCGGGTACGTAGGCGGTTGCGAGGCGACTCTCCTCCTCTTGGAGGGCCTGAAGCGCCTCGAGTACCGGGGATACGACTCCGCGGGCCTCGCGCTGCACCAGCCGGACGGCGGACTCTTCGTTCGGAAGTCGCCTGGGAAGATTCGCGTTCTGGAGGGCACGCTTGAGGCGGAGAAGACTCCCGGAAGCTCGGGGATTGCGCACACGCGGTGGGCGACGCACGGGGCGCCAACGCGCGCAAACGCCCATCCCCATCTTTCCGGCGACGGACGCGTCGCCGTCGTGCACAACGGGATCGTCGAGAACGCCTTCGAGCTGCGGCCCGTGCTGGAGGATGAGGGGTTTGCCTTCCAAAGCGAGACCGACACCGAGGTCTTTGCGCATCTCTTTGATCGGGAGCTGAGGCAGGGCGTATCGCTTGAGACGGCTGTCGCGCGCGCCCTTCGGAGCGTCCGGGGCACATACGGCATCGCCGTGATTTCATCCGCTGATCCGGGCAAAATCGTCGTCGCTCGAAACGGGAGCCCTCTTCTGCTAGGCGTCGGCGGCGCCGGAGAGTGCTTCGTCTCCTCCGACGCCGCCGCGCTCGCGCCCCACGTCCGACATGTGATTTACCTGCGGGACGGGGACTGCGCGTCGCTCTCCGCCGAAGGGTACCGGACCTTCGACGCCGATCGGCGAAGCGTGCACAGGCGCCGGCGTCGGTTGCCCTGGGATCCCGAGACGATCACCAAGGGCGGCTACGACCACTTCATGCAGAAGGAGATCCACGCCCAGCCGGAATCGCTTAGGGACGTGATCAGGGGCCGGCTGCTGGAAGAGGAGGGCTCGGTGCGCCTAGGCGGACTCCGGGAAGGGGAGCGCGAGCTCGCCGCCGTGAAGCGGATCATCGTCACGGCGTGCGGCACCAGCTGGCACGCGGGGCTCATCGGCGCGAGGATGATTGAGGAGACGGCGCGAATTCCAGCGATCACCGAGTACGCCTCCGAATTCCGCTACCGAAATCCGGTGCTGGACGAGGGCACGCTGATCGTCGCCGTCAGCCAGTCGGGGGAGACGGCCGACACGCTGGCCGCGGCGAAAGAGGCGCGCCGCAGAGGATGCCCGGTCATGGGCATCGTGAATGTGGTGGGCTCGGCGATCGCGCGAGAAACCGACTTTGGGATGTACCTGCACGCGGGCCCTGAAATCGGCGTCGCCTCGACCAAGGCCTTCACCTCCCAGATCGTTGCCTTCGCGCTCTTTACGACCCTGCTCGCGCGCCGCGGATCCATGTCCGTGGTCGAGGGGCGCAAGCTCGTTCGCGCGCTTCGTATGCTCCCGGATCAAATGGCGGAGCTGCTTTCCTCCGCGGAGGGGGAGATCAAGCGAATCGCAAAGCGCTATCAGAGCGCGCGCAACGCGCTGTACCTGGGCCGCGGCTACCACTTTCCCGTGGCGCTGGAGGGCGCGCTCAAGTTGAAGGAGGTGAGCTACATTCACGCGGAAGGCTACCCTGCGGCGGAGATGAAGCACGGTCCAATCGCCCTCATCGACGAGGAGATGCCCGTGGTGTGTCTTGCGCCGGGCGATGAGGTCTACCGCAAGACGCTCTCCAACATCCAAGAGGTGCGCGCCCGCGGCGGTCGCGTCATCGCAATCGTTGATCGCATGGACCCGGAGCTCGTCCAGTGCGCGGACGAGACCGTGTTGATACCGCGCGCTCACCCCCTGCTCGCGCCCGTCCTCGCGACGGCTCCGCTCCAGCTCTTGGCCTACCACATCGCGACGATGCGGGGATGCGACGTGGATCAGCCGCGCAATCTCGCGAAGTCGGTGACGGTGGAGTGAGGGTCGTCCTGCAGCGGGTGCGAAAGGCCTCCCTGTCGGCTGAGGGCGAGGTGAAGGCGAGGATCGGCGAAGGCCTCGTCCTCTTTGCGGGCTTTGAGGCCGGCGAGGGGACCGGCGCGATCCCCTGGATGGCGCGCAAGCTTGCTCAGCTTCGCGTCTTCGAGGACGACTCCGGGCGAATGAACCGCTCCCTGGAGGAAATCGGGGGCGAGGCGCTCTTGGTGAGCCAGTTCACCCTGTACGGGGATGGCGCCAGGGGCAGGCGGCCCTCTTTCATTCGCGCGGCCCGCAAGGAGGATGCGCTGCCTCTCTTCCAGGCGTTTGCGGCCGAGTGCGAGCGGCGGCTTCCCGGGCGCGTCCGGACCGGAGTCTTCGGGGCCCGAATGCGCATCCGGATGGAACACGACGGACCGGTCACGCTCCTCTTGGAGCGGGGGAATGCGGCCGCGTGAGGAAGTGCGTTCCGATTCTTCTCGCGTCGACTTCGCCTAGGCGGAGCCGCGTCCTCTCAATGCTGGACCTTGCCCACCGAACCTCGGATCCTCGCGCGAGCGAGCGACCGGATCCCGGCGAGGCGCCGCACGCCTACGTGGAGCGCCTCGCGCTCGCGAAGGCCCAAAGCGCGCGTCTTCGCCAAAGCGACGTAAAGGGCGCGCTCGTGATCTCCGGAGATACGGTCGTCTCGCATCGGGGCGAAATCCTGGAAAAGCCGACCGACCGAACGGACGCGCGACGGATGCTTCGGCGGCTCTCCGGTCGAACGCACCGAGTCTACACCGGGCATGCCCTTCGCTGGAGGGGCCGGACATGTTCGGGCTGGGTTCGGTCGGATGTCTCCTTTCGCGAGCTCACGGATCAAGCGATCCAGCAATACGCGGAGACCGGCGAGCCGCTGGACAAGGCGGGCGGATACGGCATTCAGGGGATGGGTTCCGCGCTTGTCCGGGAGGTCTCGGGCGACTTCTTCGCCGTGGTCGGCTTCAGCGTGCGGCTCTTCCTGCGTCTCCTGCGCGAGCACGGTCTCGCCTATCGCTTCGGGAGCGTGGAGGAGGCGCCTTGACTGAAGCGGTCCTCGGGCTGGACCAGGGGACCACGGGCACGACCGCGATCGTCTTGTCCAAGGAAGGGCGCATCCTTTCGCGCGCCGTCGTCCAGCACCGCCAGTACTTTCCCCAGCCGGGCCGGGTCGAGCACGACGCCCGCGAGATCCGCGACGCCGCGGTTCGGGCCGCGCGGACGGCGCTCGAGGGCGCGGGGAGGATCCGCCCGCGCGCCCTGGGGATCGCAAATCAGCGGGAGACCCTCGTCCTCTGGGATCCCGAATCGGGAGAGCCCTTGGGCAGGGCGATTGTCTGGCAGGACCGGCGCTCCGCAAAGCTGTGCGAAGAGCTGAAGGCGCGGGGCCTTGAAAAGAAGACGCGGGCGCGCACGGGGCTGCCGCTGGATCCGTACTTCTCCGCGACCAAACTCCTCTGGCGCCTTCGCCTGGAGCCCGAGCTGGCCGCCCGCGCCAGGGCGGGAGAGCTGCGCGCGGGCACGATCGACAGCTGGCTCATCTGGTCGCTTACCCGCGGCTCAAGCCATGCGACGGATATCACCAACGCGTCCCGAACGCTCCTCTGGAACCTCGAGGAGGCGCGGTGGGACCGGGAGATGCTGGAGCTCTTCGAGGCGCCCGCGGAGGCGCTGCCCACGGTCCAGCCGAGTCGGTCGGACTTCGGCCTTGCGGCCGGCGAGGACCTGGGTGTGGAGCTGCCGATCCTGGCGGCGGCGGGCGATCAACAGGCGGCGCTCTTTGGGCAGGGGTGCTGGAGGAGCGGATCGGCGAAGTGCACCTACGGCACGGGAGCATTCTTTCTCTTGCATACGGGCGCGGAGCGGGCCGCCTCCCGCTCCGGCCTGATCTCGACGACGGCGCTGGGGCCGGACGGCTCGCCCGCCTTCGCCCTTGAAGGCTCCATCTTTTCAGCGGGCGCGACGATCCAATGGCTTAGGGACGGACTGGGAATTCTTGAGGACGCCTCGGAGAGCGAGGCGCTGGCCCGGAGCTTGGACGGAAACGACGGGGTGTATCTGGTGCCGGCCTTCGCCGGGATGGGCGCCCCCCATTGGAAGCCCCGCGCGCGCGGGCTGATTTCGGGCCTCACGCGGGGAACCGGACGCGCCCACTTGGCGCGGGCCGCTCTGGAGGCGATGGCCTACGGAACGAAGGACCTGCTGGACGCGGCGAGGCGGGACTCGGGGATTAGGGCCGACATCCTCAAGGTGGACGGCGGGGCTTCCCGCAACGACTGGCTCTTGGGATTTCTGGCCGACATCCTGGGAGAGCCGGTCGCGCGACCGCCCGACGTGGAGAGCACCGCGCTGGGCGTCGCCGCGCTGGCCGGCTTGGGCGCAAACCTCTGGACGAAGCCGGAGGAGGCGCTGCAAGGACTGGGGCGCGAGCGGACCTTCGCGCCGGACATGGCGGAGTCCAAGCGCCGGCGGCTTCTTCGGGGATGGCGGGAGGCGGTGGACCGCGCGCTGCGGCATTAGCTTAATTGAAGCCGAAGGGATCGGGCCAGGGTACGAGGAGCGACGATGAGACACCAGCGATTCCTGTTGGGTCTGGCGGCGGTGAGCGTTGTCGTCGGCTACCTGATGTGGACCGGATTCACGGACGGGATGGTCTACTACCTGACGCCCGTGGAGCTCATGGAGCGGGTGGAGGCGGATCCCTCCTTCCGCAGCGTCGGCGTGAAGGTGAGCGGCCGGGTCGTGGAGGGCTCATGGGTGAAGGGCTCCATCGGCGATCCGCACCGGTTCGTCGTTCGGGATCTGTTGGAGGACGGCGCGAGGATCTCCGTCAAGTACGCCGACGTGCTGCCGGACACCTTCAACGATGAAGCCGAGGTGGTGATCGAGGGGCATCTCAAGGAGGACGGGAGCTTCGAAGCCCACGCGGTGCTCACGAAGTGCGGCAGCCGCTACGAAGCGGCCGAGGAAGAGCTGGCGGCGTGACCGAACTGGGCGAGATCGCCCTGTGGATCGCCCTTCCCATCGCGCTCTGGGGCGCAACCCTCTCATTCGCGGGAGGCCGCCTTCGCCGAGGCGATCTGATTCTGGGCGGGGAGCGTTCGGTGCACGCGGTCTCCGCCATGCTCCTTCTGGCGTCGCTGGGGATCGTCTTCGCGTTTCTGGACGGTCGCTACGAGTACTGGTACGTCGCGAGCTACTCCAACCGGGAGCTCGAGACCTACTTCAAGGTCGCCGGGCTTTGGGCGGGCCAGCGGGGATCCCTCGTCTTTTGGGCCCTCCTGTCGTCCTTCTTCGCGTCGATCGCGGTCTTCCGCTACCGCAACAAGCATCGCGAGTTCATGCCCTACGTGACGGGCACGCTCCTCCTGCTTCTTCTATTTCTCCTGTGCGTGCTGCTCTTCGCGGACGTCAACCCCTTCGAGCGGCTGGGATTTACGCCGACCAACGGTCGGGGCCTCAATCCGCAGCTGCAGAACTACTGGATGACGATTCATCCGCCGACGTTGTACCTGGGCTTCACCTCCTTCACCGTGCCCTTTGCCTTCGCCGTCGCCGCGCTTCTCACGGGACGGCTCGACTCGCGTTGGATCTCGCTTACGCGGGGATGGATCCTTACGAGTTGGTTCTTCCTCACCTTGGGCATCGTCTTCGGCATGCGGTGGGCGTACGAAGAGCTCGGATGGGGAGGGTACTGGTTTTGGGATCCGGTCGAAAACGCCTCGCTCCTTCCCTGGCTCGCCGCGACGGCCTTCCTGCACTCCATCCAGATTCAAGAGCACCGGGGGATGCTCAAGATCTGGAACATGGGGCTGGTCGCGGGAACCTTCCTCCTCACGATCTTCGCGACGTTCCTGACGCGCTCGGGCCTGATCGAGAGCGTGCACTCCTTCGCGGAGAACCTCCTGATCGCCTACATCTTTCTGGCGTTCATGGGCGCGGTCGGCCTCGTCTTCCTGGGGCTCGTTCTTTGGCGGCTGCCGAAGCTCGCGAGCGAGCGAAAGATCGGCTCCTTCCTGTCTAGGGAATCGGCATTCCTTTTCAATAATCTCCTTCTGGTCGGCGCCGCGTTCGCGGTGGCGTGGGGCACGCTCAATCCGCTGATCACCGAGGGGCTCCTAGGCACAAAGATCAATGTCGGGCCCCCGTACTTCAATCGGGTCAACGTGCCGATTGGGATCTGTCTTCTTGCCCTCATGGGGATCGGTCCGGTGATCGCGTGGAGAAGGGCGAGCGGCCGCAACCTTCGCCGCAACTTCCTCTGGCCGACTTTGGCGGCGGGCGCGGCGGCGGCGTCGTCGATCCTCATGGGAGCGGGCGGCCCGGCGCCGGTCCTCACCTTCTCGCTGGGCGTCTTCGTCCTCTTCATCGTCGTTCGGGACTTCTGGAAGGGCGTGAAGGTGCGCCGCCGCATCTCGGGCGAGGGTCCGCTTTCCGCGCTTCTTGCCCTCGTTCGCCGCAATCAGCGCAGGTGGGGCGGCTACATCGTGCACGCCGGCGTCGCGATTCTCTTCATGGGCATTGCGGGATCGTCCTTCGACCGCGCTCAAATTCACGACTTGAGGCCGGGGGAGCGGGCCCGCATCGCCTCCGCCTTGGGGGGCGAGTACGAGTTGGTCTACGAGAGCCTCTCCCACTCCCGGCCCAGGGCGGCGGGCGCGGAGCGGGAAAACGACTGGCGCTGGAGCGCGCTCCTCACGGTCCAACGGGAAGGGGAGCGAATTGCGAGTCTTGCGCCGGAGCGCCGCTACTACCCGGTGATGGAGCAGTCTTCGACGGAGGTGGGGATCCTGAGCTCTTGGCGGGAGGACCTCTACGTCATTCCGCGCGAGGTCGACCTGGAGTCGGGCGAGGAGCGAATCTCCTTGGAGATCAAGGTGCTTCCTTTGGTTCCTTGGATTTGGTGCGGCGGAGCGCTGATCGCTTTGGGCGCCCTGATCGGACTGTGGCCCGGGGCAATGGCGGCCAAGCCGTGATGCTCCTTGCCGGAGGCGCGCTCCTTGCAGGAGGCGTCCTGCTGTACGTCGTCGAACCGATCTTCTCGCGCCGCGCGGCGGCGCTGTACGACGGCTTGGACCGCCACGACGAAGGCGCCGCCCAGCGCAGGAGCTCGCTCATCCAGCTTCGCGAACTCGAATTTGATCGGGAGATGGGGAAGGTGGACGAGGGCGAATACGGAGCGCTCCGGGCCGAGCTCTCTAGAAACGCGCTCCGCTACTTGGAGGACGGAAGTCGGGACGAGGAGGGGCGGACGCTCCTTAGCCTGGAAGAGGAGATCCTGGAGATGCGTCGGGCGCTTCGGCGCGGGCTGGCGTGCGAAACGTGCGGCCGCGCGCGCGAAGCGACGGCCCGCTTCTGTGGGAGGTGCGGCGCGGCCTTGCGCCGGGAGCCCGGGGACGATTGAAGCGAAAGGGGCCCGTGATCTCCGGCGCCGGGCTGTCGCTCTCCTACGGTCCGACGCGGGCGCTGCGGGGCGTCGACATTCAGGCGGAAGAGGGCGAGACGCTGGCGGTCTTCGGGCCGAACGGGGCGGGCAAGAGCACTCTTCTGGCCGCGATTGCCGGCGAACGGCGGCTGGACGCCGGGAGGATCTTCTTTCGGGGGGCGGAGGCGCGGCGCTCCCGAACGGACTGGAGAAGGCGACTGGGAGTGCTCACGCACCGCGCCGGACTCTACTTGGGGATGACGGCGCGGGAGAACCTCTTGTTTTTTGCGCGACTGAAGGGCGTCGCGCGCCCGGAGGCGGAGATTCGGCGAAGGAGCGGAGAGCTGGGGCTGGGCGATGTCCTGGACCGTCCCGCGCGCGTCCTTTCCCGGGGGCAGAGACAGCGGACGGCGCTTGCCCGCGCTCTCCTTGGAGATCCCGACCTGCTGCTCCTGGACGAGCCCTTCTCCGGTTTGGACGCGGCCGGTCGAAAGGCGCTGCGCGGGGCAATGAAGCAGTCGGGCTCCCAGGGGCGAACGACGATCTTCGTGACGCACGAGATCCGGGCGGGGCTTGAGCTCTCAGACTGCTTTCTCCTGCTTCAAAGGGGACGGGCCCTCTGCCGCGGGCGGGCAACGCAGGCGGCGGAGGAAGAGATCGCGGCCTTGTACGGGGACGGCGAATGACGCGTGCGCTGCTTCTCGCGTGGATCGTCGCGAAGAAGGATGTCACCCTGGAGTTTCGATCTCCGGGCAGGACCGTTGCGACGGCGTCCTTTGCCGCGCTGTCGGCCGTGCTCTTTGCGATGGCGCTGGAGGGGAGCGCGCATCCGCCCGAGGGCGTATTCGGGGTCGCCGCCTGGTTGATTGCGTCGATCGCCGCGATCTCCGGCGCGAGGCGCGTCTTCGACCAGGAGGAAGAGGACGGCGCCTTCCGCCACGCGCTGCTCGCGCCCGTTCCCAGGGAGTCCCTCTTCTTCGGGAAGTTCCTCGCGAATCTTGCGCTTCTCGGATGCGTTGTTCCCGCGGCGTTCGTACTCTTGGGCGCGCTCATGGGCCTGCGAGGCGCGGGCAGCATCTGGCAGCACGCTCTGGTGATCGCCTTGGGGACCGCGGGCCTTTCGGCGCACTCCGTCCTCTTTGGGCGAATTTCCAGGGAGAGCGCTCTCGGAGGCGCGCTCTCGCCCGTCCTCGCCTTTCCTCTTCTGACGCCGCTGATCTACTCCGGCGCGGCCGCGTCCGTGAGGATCGTACAAGGACGCCCATGGGGCGAAATTGCGGGACATGCGAAGCTTGTCGCGGCCTTCGCGCTCCTTGCGATCGCGGTCGGCGGCTGGCTCTTTCGGTACGTCGTGGACGAGTGATGCAATGACGCGGACAAATTCTCCGAGAGTCGTTCAGGGCGGCTGGATGCTCGCCGGGACGGGGCTGCTTCTCCTGCTCCTCGCCCACTGGATGATCTTTTTCTTGGCGCCCATCGAAGCCTCCATGGGGTTCGTGCAGAAGATCTTTTACATCCACGTGCCGGCGGCGTGGACCTCCTTTCTCGCCTTCGGCATCGTCGCGCTCGCGAGCGTCGCCTACCTCTGGCTGCGCGAGGAGCGGGTCGACGCCCTCGCGGTGTCGGCGGCGGAGGGCGGCCTCGTCTTCGGCGCCATCATGCTGATCTCAGGTCCGCTGTGGGCGCGGATTGCCTGGGGCGCCTACTGGGAATGGGAGCCCCGCCTGACGCTCACGCTCCTCCTCTGGTTCATCTTCGTGGGGTACTTTCTCGCCCGGAAGTCGATTCCCAGTCGCGAGCGCGGACGCCGTATCGGCGCCGTCATCTCGATCGCGGGCGCCGCGAACATCCCCCTGATCCATGTCAGCGTCACCTGGTTTCGGTCGCTGCATCCAGGGCCCGTGGTGATCAAGCCGGAGGGACCTTCGCTGCATCCCGATATGCTGGCTGCGCTTCTGGTCTCGCTAGCCGCCTTTACTCTTCTCTTTCTGGGAATTCTTGCCCTCCGGTACGCGGCGGAGATGAGGCGCCGCGGGCGGAAACTCCAATCCCCCGGACAAGGAGCCGCGCTCGGATGACGCGCCCCGAGATCCACGTCTTGCTGGCCTATCTCTGCGCTTGGCTCCTGCTGGGAGGATGGACGGTTCGCGCGCTGCGCGTCGGCGGGAAGCGCGGGACGGCGGGGCCTGATGGTGAGCAGGGACGGTCGGATTAGGTAATTTTCCAAACGACTCCTTAACTTTGACTGCATTGCGCGCGGATTCGCGGCCCGCTTCGCGCATGATCTCAAGCCAACGCCGCCTTGGAGGAATTCACATGGGTCCGATTCGCTTAGCCGTCGGAGGGTTGTGCGCCGCCGCGCTGTTATTTGCTTCCGGCAAAGAGGCGTTCGCGCAAGACGCCGCGCTTCCCCCGTCGACGCTGCGGTGGGGCTCCGGCCTTCTTGACGTTCCCGTTGCGGATGTCCTGCCTCACTTGGCATTTCGGATGACCTACTCGGGCTTTCAAGCCAACGCGGATCCGTGGCTGATTGTCGACGCTGCCGGCGAGACGCTGCAGGACGGTCCCGCCTACGCCGAGTGGCTGCAGGATGCCTCGTTTTCCTTGGGCTTCGGCGACCGCTTGGAAATCGGCGCCACGCTTCAGAGCTTCAACGACGCCGCCGAAGGCGGAAATCTCCTGGGAGGGTTCGGGAAGATCAACGTGATGCCGGCGAGCATTGAGCGGCTCTCGCTCGCGGTCGGCGCCAGATACGTCACGGCTCCCTCCTGGACCGGCTACTCCGAGGAGTTTCAGCCCAGTCGTCTGGGAATTCCCGACTCGCGGCTCCACCGCTCCTACCGGGGCAGAGACGTGGAGGTGTCGACGACGTTTTCGCCCTACGCCGTCCTCACGGCCCACCTTACTCCCAGGAACGCGAACTTCTCGGCGTCGGTGACGGGCGGCTACGGCAGGGGGCACTTCTCGTCGACTCCGGAGGCCGCATTCTACGGCGAGCAGAGGCTGTCCGGCATCTTCGGCGGGTTGAATATGCTCTTCCGATTGACCGACGCGGCCAGTCTTGGCGTTTTGGCGGATTACAACGGCTATGACATCAACGCCGGCGCCAACGTCTCGGTAGGGAGCTTCGCCGTCGGCGCCTTCGTGTTGGACGCGGCGGAGAGCGGGCACTCTCTCTACGACTCCAGAAAGGTGGGAATCCTCGCCTCGGTCACGCTCTGCGGCGAGGAAGGCGGGCTGTGTTCGTCTCCGCCGATTTCGAGGCCCGACACGGTCATGATGCCGGCGCCTCCGCCGGATACCGTCGTCATTGAGCGCATTGTCGAGCCGCCGCTCCCGACCGGCGCGCCGGCCATGATCTGCCTCTCCACGGGGGCCGCCGTCGAGGTGCTCGTGACGGCCAGCCAGGACACGCTTGTCGGCGGCGGAAGGGTTTCGATCAAGGACCTGCGCCCGGGCGTCGTCTTTGGAGGCCGCTACGCCGAAGACGAAGACTGGTACCGGGATGACGAACCCGTCGAATACGACGAACGCGAATACTCGAGATCCGGCGGTCCCGAGCGACTGGATTGCGGCGCAATCACCCGGGTCGGAGAGCACATGGGCATCCCCATCTTCGCTAGGCGCGCCGACGAGACGCCGCTTCGCATGATCTTCATTCCGGCGAGGCCGGGGATCTGGCAGGGATACGAGGCCGATCTTCAGAAGACGAGGGGGCTCTTCTAACGGGAGGCGTCCGCTACTCCTTTTTTCCGCCGCGGGACGGGGGCGGGCGGAATCCGTCCGCCCCCGGTCAGCGGCTTGGCTTGGTCTTCGCTCGGGGGCTTTGTGTTCCTCTCCGGAAGCGATGTTTCTTGTCGCTGGTCTCGGGATGAGCAAGAGAGCGGCCCCATGCTTCAGTCGTATCCGTGCACGCTTGAGCGCGCCGGAACGCGCCTCAAATCCCAAGCAGCCGCCGCATCCCAGGCGTGAGGTCGCGCTCCGAGTCCACGTCGGAGCGAGGCGCAAGCAGGGTGGCCGCTAGTCCAAGTCGAGCCGCCTTGGCCAGCGTATCCGCGAGCACTCGCGGGCCGCTCCAAGAGATGCCCCTGAAGAGCTCGGGCGCCGGACGCGACAAGCCGATCAGGTAGTAGCCCCCGTCGAAGGCCGGACCCAAAACGACATCCGCTTCGTCCAGCGCCGCGCTCGCGAGGCGAATGACATCCGCATCGACGGCGGGAGCGTCGGCGCCCACCGCCAGGACCTTTCCGCGTGATCTCAAGGCCTTTCGGAACATCCTCTCCAAGCGATCCCCGAGACTTCCTCCTCCCTGCAGGCGAAAGCCAAGTCCAGCCTCTCCCAGCCACTCCCGCATTTCCGCCTCCCCGCCTGCCGGATCGTAGCAGACCGTCACGTGCGCATCGCTTTGGAGAATGCCCTCCACGATGCGCGCGCCCATGCGCCGGTACAGGCTTGTCGCGGCTCCGTCTCCAATGGAGCGGGCTAGGCGCGTCTTTACCGCGCCTGGTCGCGGCGCCTTCGCGAAGACGAGCACCTCCGCCGGCGCCGAAGCGATGTCGTCAGGCCCTTCGCTGGAAGGCGAGGACCGCCGCATCGGCGCGTACCGGCGGGCGAGGCGCCCTGGATCTTCGCCGGAGAGGAAGCGCGCCATTACGGAGAAGTTGCGCAGAAACCCGCGGACGCGGCCTTCGCTCAAGTACCTGCGGGCGCTGGTGGGAAGCCGCGCGGGAAGCGGACGAAGCTGACGCCTCCGAAGAAGCCGCTGCACCAAGATTACGTCCTCCAGGAACGGCGCGTCGGGATATCCGCCGACGGCGTGGAAGAGCGTCCTTGAGATCAGCATGCCCTGGTCGCCGTACGCGAGGCCGCAGAGGCGCTCGCGAACTCGCTGGCCCGCTTCGATCCAGCGGAAGTACCGGTCGGGATGGGCGATTTCGATGCCGAAGTGCGCGGCGCCGGCGCCGGGCCTCTGGACATGACGCTTGACCTGGGACCAAGCCTCCGCGCCCAGTCTGGAGTCGGCGTGCAGAAAGAGGAGCCAAGGGCTCCCGAGATATGCCGCGCCCGCGTTCAGCTGCCTTGCCCGTTCGGGCGGAGCGCGCATCAACGCGGCTCCCCGGTCGCGCGCAATCTTGGCTGTCCGGTCGGTCGAGCCTCCGTCCACGACGACGACCGGAGGCGGGGGATCGAGCCGGCGAAGGTCCGCGAGGAGCGCCGGAAGCAGATCCTCCTCGTCCAGCGTCGGGATGACGACGCCGATCTCGCTTCGCTGCCTCGCGGCAGCGGCCAGCAGGCCCGCCGCAGGCTCCGCGGCAATGTCCTCCAACCGACGCTCCTCCGGCGCGGAGGCGCGAGGTCAGGGGGAGCGCGTCAGCGTCGCGTCGTTCAGCGTCCAGTCGTATTCGAAGAACTCGACCTTCGTGCTCGGGTTCTCGAGAAGCGCCCTCTTCTCGTCGTCCACGTATCCGGCAAAGAACACGCGAATCCCGTCCTTGTCGCCGAAGTCTTCCTTGAACCAGTCCAGCACCTTGTTCACCCAGAGCGTCGTTCTTCCGTCCCGGCTTTCGATCATAAAGTGCCGGGGGTCGGCGACGAACGCCTCCACGCGGGCGTCCAGCTGCCGTTGAAGTCGCTCCGGGACGTACGCTTCGCCAATGAGCGGCGGACAGCTCTTTGCGGCGCAGTTGACGGCGAAGTGAATCCGCGCGTCGCCCATCGGACGGATCACTTCGTGCTCAATGTGATCCTGGGATCTAAGCGCGCCCGCCACCTCGCAGTGATCCCCGCCAAAGACATCCGAAATCTGCCAGACGGAGTTGTCGGGGCGGCCCGCGGCCGCATTCTTGAGCCTCTGAAACCCGCCCGCCTTCTTGATGGGATAGTGACTGATCACCCTCTTGAGCATGCAGGCGTTGTAGGCGTTGATCCAGAAGGCCAGCTGCGTGGACCGGTCCGCCGCTTGGACCGCGCCGGGGTCCGCGGCGGCGAGCTTTGCCAGGTAGCCGTCAAGCTCCTCCGTTAAGCGAGCGAGCGTCGGATAGTCCACGCCCCTCTCGCCCACGACCTCCGCGAGCACGCGGGTAAAGTCCCCGTGGGAGGGAATCCCCGGGGCTTGGGCCTTGGCGCCGGCGGAAAGGGCGCCCAAGGCAAGGGCGAAGAGCGCCGCGCGGGCGCCCTTTCGAGATCCAAAGAGTTTCGGCAGAAAGCTGAGCAACACGAGCAACGCTCCCGCGATAAGAAGATTCTGAAAGAGCTTGGAAGGTTCCATGGCGCCCTCCGCGACAGCTGACGCCGAGTAGGTGTAGATCGCGGTCCCCGGAAAGATCCCGATCACTGTGGCCAGCGCATAAGTCCGCCACTGAATCGAGACGAGTCCGCACCCGAAATTCAGGACGTTGAAGGGAACGACCGGCACGAAGCGCAAAGTAAGCAGGCCGTGAAAGCCGTGCTGTGAAATCTTGGCGTCGACAGTCTCTAGCATGGAGGAATTCTCGCCCAAAAGGCTGCGCGCTCCCTTCTGGGCTCCGGTCTTGCGCGCGATCCAAAAGGCCGCGTTCGCGCCCAGATTGGCGGCGATCGTGTTGTATGCGATCCCCCAGACGGGGCCAAAGACGACGCCCCCCGCGATGGTGAGGATCAGGCCGGGCATCGCAAGAACGACTCCCAAGGCGTACAGCAATACAAAGACGACCGGCGCGAACGGCAGTCCCTTCAGCCAAAGGCGCGCGTCCGCAAGGCGCTCCAAGCTGGCGTAGTCGCCCAGCGGCGTGAACTTCCACGCGAGAAAAAGACCGATCAGAGCGACGGCGAGCCCAACGAGGCCGCCCACGCCCGAGCGCCGCCGCGCCTTATCCGCCGTCAAGCTGCGGGCTTGTTTCGGGGGAGGGGAGGGCGGCCGCCGACATCGATGCGCCTTCCGCTTGTCGGCGGCCTCATCGCATCCACTTCGCCACTCGTTTCGCCACGCCGCCCGCAAACCCGTCCAGACGAGTGCGGTTGTACTCGTTCGCGGCGCGCTTGACGCACTCGACCATGGTCGGGTAGGGAAAGATCGCGCTCGCGACTGCGGAGAGGGAAAGGCCGTGCCGCTTCGCCAACACAAAGGGCATTAACAGGTCGCCTGCGCCGTGCGCCACGATCGTGGCTGCGAGGATTCGGCCCTTTCGGTCCGCGGATACCCGCACGAAGCCACGGTTTACTCCGTCGCAGATCGCCCGGTCCAAGTTGGAGAGGTCGTAGCGGTACTCGCCTCCGCCGCGCGCGGCTGCATCTTCGTGCGACTCTCCGACATGGGCGACTTCGGGGTCGGTGTAGGTCACGCGGGGCAGGTCGGCATAGGAGATCTTGGCGCGGCCCGGAAAGAAGGCGTTGCGAAGCACGGTCTTGGCCATGTGCTCGGCCGCATGCGTGAACTGCGGTCCCCCGGTCGCGTCGCCCGCTGCCCAGATGCGCCGGTTGGAGGTGCGAAGGCCCGCGTCCAAGACGGGCGCGCTCCCGCTGGCCCGGACTCCAGCGGCGTCCAGCCGCATGCCGTCCGCCGCGGGTCTTCTTCCCGTCGCCGCGAAGACTCGCTCTGCCCGAAGTTCTTCGCCCCCCTGAAGGCGGACCCTTGCGCCGCCCTCCGCCGGCTCGATGAGCTCAGCCGCCGCCCCGACGCGAACGTCGATCCCCTCCTCCTCCAGCAGCTTGCGCATCAAAGATGCAGCTTGGGGATCCTCTCGAGTCAGGATCTCGGGGGCCGCCTCCAAGACCGTGACCCGCGATCCAAGCCGCGAAAACACCTGCGCGAACTCCAAGCCGATCGGCCCCGCGCCCAGGATGATGATCGACGCCGGAAGCTCGTCTTGGTCAAAGACGTTCTCGTACGTCCAGTAGTCGACGCCGGCGCGACGGAGAATCGGCGGAACCGAAGGAGTCGCGCCCGTCGCGATCACAAAGCGCCGGCCAGAGATCCTCTCGCCACCGGAGAGCTCCACCGCGCCGCCGGAGGCAAAACAGGCCCGCCCGTAGAGCACGTCGACGCCCATCTTGCGGAATCTCTCCGGGTCATCGTGCTTCGCGACCTCGTTCCTCGCCCGTCGCATCCGCGCCATCGCCTCCCGAAAGGCGTGCGCCGGAGACGCTCCCTTAAGCCCTAGCTCTTGGGCGTTTCGCATCCTCCGGGCCAGCCGCGCCGACGCGATCAGCGCCTTTGACGGCACGCACCCCGTCCAGAGGCAGTCGCCGCCCAGGGCGTGCCGCTCATCGGGAGGAAAACGCTCCACGATTGCGGCTTTGAGGCCCAGGTACGCAGCCCCGGCGGCAGAGACCAAACCGGCGGTGCCCCCGCCGATCGCCACCAAATCGTACGCGGACTTCATGAGAGAATGCAGCCGTTCAGTGTACCTTTCGACCGTAAAGCTGGGCGCGGCGCGCAGCGTCTACGCGGCGCCCTCCGCTTGATGAGACTCTTGATCTTCGGTTTTTGTTCGACTAGAATTCAGTCGGGCCATCACGCAGCCCGTCGCTCTCACTGAATCAAGGTAGCCATTATCGCAAGGAAGCCCAGCCGTGCCGCCGGCACGGCATCCGCCAAGGACAAAGCTCTCTCGACCGCGCTCGCGCAGATTCGCCGGAATTTCGGAACCGGCGCGATCATGCGAATGGGCGCGGACGCCGCAAACCACTCAATCCGGGCGATCTCCACCGGCGCCCTGAATCTGGACGCCGCGATCGGCGTCGGAGGCGTGCCGCAGGGCAGGATCACCGAGATTTACGGACCTGAATCCTCGGGAAAGACCACTCTGTGCCTGCACGTCATCGCGAACGCGCAAAGGATGGGAGGCGTCGCCGCCTTCATCGACGCGGAGCATGCGCTGGATATCAAGTACGCGGCGAAGCTCGGAGTCAACGTGGACGATCTGCTTGTCGCGCAACCCGATACCGGCGAGCAGGCGCTTGAGATCGCGGAAGTGCTCATTCGCAGCAACGCGGTCGCGGCGCTGGTCGTGGACTCCGTCGCGGCGCTGGTGCCTAGGGCCGAGATCGAGGGCGAGATGGGCGACAGCCACGTCGGCCTGCAGGCGCGCCTCATGAGTCAAGCTCTTCGAAAGCTGACCGGCGCCGTCAGCCGCTCGAATTCCGCCGTCATCTTCACGAATCAGATCAGAGAGAAGATTGGGGTCATGTTTGGCAACCCGGAGACGACCTCGGGAGGTCGCGCGCTCAAGTTTTACGCGTCGCTTCGGATGGACATTCGACGAATCGGGGCGCTGAAGGAGGGCGTGGACGTCATCGGAAACCGCACTCGCGTGCGGGTCGTGAAGAACAAATGCGCGCCGCCCTTCCGCCAAGCCGAGTTCGACATTCTGTACAATCAGGGCATCAGCCACACCGGACTGCTGATCGACCTTGGCGTCGAACACGGGATCGTACAGAAGGCGGGGTCCTGGTTCTCGCGCGGCGACCTGCGGCTGGGCCAGGGCAAGGAGAACGTGCGCCGTTTCCTGGCCGAAAACGAGGACATCCGGAGAGAGATCGAAGGGGCTCTTCTTCAGGCGCTGGGGATTCAGCCCGCCGACTCGCCCCGGGAGAAAGACTCCGCCGGCACGCGAGTGAAGGTCGTCTGACGGGACTCTTCGGCGTCCAATGAAGGCCTCTCGTCTCCGCGCCCGATTCCTCGGCTACTTCGAGGACCGGGGTCATGTGGTCAGACCTTCGTCGCCGCTGGTTCCCAGCGGCGACGATTCGCTGCTCTTCGCCAACGCCGGGATGGTGCAGTTCAAGGAGATCTTCCTGGGCCTGGAGGACGCGCCGTTTCCCCGCGCGGCGACATCGCAGAAGTGCGTGCGCGCGGGGGGCAAGCACAACGATCTCGCGGAAGTCGGGCGCACGGCTCGCCATCACACCTTCTTTGAGATGCTCGGCAACTTTTCCTTCGGCGACTACTTCAAGTCGGAAGCGATTTGCTATGCGTGGGACTTTCTCACGCGCGAGCTGGGGATTTCTCCCGATGACCTTTACGTCACCGTCCACCACACGGACGACGAGGCCGCCCTTCTTTGGGAGCGAGAGGCCGGCGTCGATCCTGGACGCATCTTCCGTTTGGGCGACCGGGACAACTTTTGGCGCATGGGCGATACCGGCCCCTGCGGTCCATGCTCGGAAATCCACTTCGACGGACGCTCCAAGAGCAGGCGGGGCGGGACGCTGAACGCGGCGGAATTCGAGGCATGCGCGGAAAGCGGCGCATTTCTGGAGCTCTGGAACCTCGTCTTCATGCAGTTTGATCGGGCGAGCGACGGGACGCTTCGGCCGCTGCCTGCGCCGAGCATCGACACCGGGGCCGGCCTGGAGCGGCTCGCATCGGTGCTTCAGGGCGTTTCTTCGAACTACGACACCGACCTTTTCGCTCCGCTCCTCGCCGCAGCCGCTCAGGCGTTGGGGAAGCGGTACAGGCGGGACGAGGGGGCTGGCGTCGCGCATCGCGTGCTGGCGGACCATTCCCGGGCGGCCGTGTTCCTTGTGTGCGACGGCGTGTTTCCGACGAACGAGGGACGAGGATATGTGCTCCGCAGGATCCTTCGAAGGGCGGTGCGACACGCGTGGCGGCTCGGCTGTCGGGAGCCGACGGTCTGCAAGGTCGCGGACGCAGTATTTGAAGCGATGGGTGAAGCCTATCAAGATATCATATTGCAGCGCAGTCACATAACGTCCGTTATTCACAATGAGGAGGAGCGGTTTCTTCGCACGATCGACGGCGGAATGAAACGGCTGGAGGAGCTCACGGCCCACGCGCGCCGCATTCCCGCGTCAAGCGCGGTGGAGGCGGGAGTTTCCGAGATTTCCGGCTCCGACGCCTTCAAGCTGTACGACACCTTCGGCTTTCCCCCGGATCTGACCGAGATCATTGCGGCGGAGCGCGGCTTTGCGGTCGACATGGCTGGCTTTGAGCTTGAGCTCGAGCGTCAGCGGGCGCGCTCCCGCGCGGACCGCAAGGCGACAGGCGAAGCGATGGACCGGCCGCGCCGCCGCAATGGGACCCCTCTTTCGCATCCGCAACGCTCCCGCGTCTACGAGCAGCTTTCGTTGGAGACTGCCGTCGCCGCGTCCCTGCGCGGCGAAGACGGAAGGGTCTGCCTGATCCTTGAGGACAATCCGTTTTACGCCGAGGGAGGCGGGCAAGTCTCCGATGCGGGCCTCATCTCGGGAAAGGGCGACCGATGGCGAATGGAAGCGGAGGAGGTCCAAAGCGATCCGGGGAAATTTCTCGGGTGCGTCGGCGTTTGGGGCGCGCCGGAAGGAAGGACGCCCAAGGAGTTTGCCGGCGAAGCCGTGCGCGCGAGCGTCGATTTACGCCTTCGCGCAGGCGCCGAGCGGAATCACACCGCGACGCATCTTCTTCATGCGGGGCTTCGCGACATTCTTGGGAGCCACGTCGCGCAAAGGGGCTCGAAGGTCGAGCCCGGACGCCTCCGCTTCGATTTCGTACACCCCAAACCGATGTCGACAGAGGAAGTCTCGGAGGTCGAGCGCTGGGTGAACCGCAGGATCTGGGACGGGATTGATGTCGAGGCGAGCGAACTCCCGCTGGACGATGCGCTGGCAATGGGCGCGACGGCGCTCTTCGGAGAGAAGTACGGGGATGTCGTTCGCATGGTTCGAATCGGCGAGGAGAGCGCGGAGCTGTGCGGCGGGACGCACGCGCGCAATACCGCGCTGATCGGTCTCTTTGTGATTCGAGCGGAGGCGGGAGTGGCGGCGGGTGTTCGTCGCGTGGAGGCGGTCACCGCAGAACGCGCCTTTGCCGAGCTCTCCGATTACCGCGCAAGGATTCGCCGGATCGCGGCGTCGCTCCGCGCCCAGCCTCCGCAGCTGGAGGGGCGGCTTGCGCGAATGAAGGAGCGGGAAAAGGAGCTCTCGGAAGCCGTGCGGGAGCTTCGGCGGAGTCCCGGGAGCAGCGAGCGGGTCGTCGCTCGGGTCAACTTCTCCGTGGACGGCGCCCAGGGCGCCTATCGGGGCGTCCGCCTTGCATGCCGCGCTCCCGCCGAAGCCAGGGAATGGGGCGACGCCTTCAGGAGCGAACACCCCATGGGCGCGGCGGCCCTCGCTGCCGAGCTGCCCGGAGGAAAGGCGGCGCTCTTCGCCTTCGCGGGGGACGCGGCCATCGGGGCGGGCCTGCGCGCTGACGCGCTCCTGCGGGAAGTTGCGAAGGCGGCGGGCGGACGTGGCGGAGGCCGGCCTCACATGGCGCAGGGCTCCGCTCCCGACGCCACTCTAGTGGACGATGCGCTCAAACGGGGCGCATCATTCGTGGAGGCGTTCTTCGCCAAGGGAGAAGCCAAGTGAGCGACGGTACATCGAAGGGCGCGCAGCTGGGCTCGTCCGCTCGCGTATCGGACTGGATCGCAACGCGCACTCCCGCCGCCCCGGACTCCTTCAGGCCGCTCTTGGACGCCCAAGGCCCCGCGACCTTCGAAGGGCTGCTGGACGCCGCCGGACAGGCTATGGAGCGCGTACTTGCTCTGGAAGGCGGCGGCTGCGACCGCCGGCAGGCGGAAGAACTCCTCGTGTTGGATGCGTATATCGCATACGCGGCGGAGGCGGCGCTTGAGGAAGAGGGCTCCGAGGATCGACTGCGCGAGCTGATACGGCTCATGGCGCGCGCGTATCCCGAGCAAACATCCGGGTCCGCTCAATGACGATGCGATGGGAGAGCATCGCCTACGGGTTGCGCCAAAGGGGCTGGGCCGCGCGCCCGTGTGCGGCGCGCGCAGAAGGATGGAAGAGCGGCGGACAATGCGACCGGAGAAAACGATGAACGCCCTGCCGGGACTTGAAGGCAAACACGCAGTCGTGACTGGCGGCTCCAGGGGCGTTGGGGCCGCGACGGCAAGGCTGCTCGCGCGTTCGGGCGCGCACGTCGCATTCGGCTACCGCAGCCGGAGCAAGGAGGCGGAGGCGCTCTTGGGCGAACTCGAATCCATGGGAGCGCGCGCGCTCGCCGCGCGGGGCGACATTTCTCAGCCGGAGACTTCGCGCCTCCTCTTCGATCAAGCGGTCGCCGAGTTCGGGGGAATCGACTTCTTCATCGGAAACGCAGGCGTTTGGCCTCCGCGCGACACGCCTCTTGCTGAGATGAGCGAATCCAGGTGGCGCTCCACGCTCCGGATCAACCTTGATTCGATCTTCTATTCGACCAAGGCGGCCCTCAAGGCGATGCGTCCGGGGGGACGCGTCGTGCTGGTAAGCTCCACGGCGGGGCAGAGGGGGGAAGCCTATCACGGAGATTATGCGGCGACCAAGGGCGCGATTATCTCGCTCGTCAAGAGTCTTTGCGTCGAGGTTGCGGGACGGGGCATTACCGTGAACGCCGTCGCGCCGGGTTGGGTCGACACCGAGATGTCGGCGGAGCCGCTGAGCTCGGAGCGCCGGGAGGCGATCGATCAGGGCATCCCTCTGGGCCGCGTCGCTGCTGCGGAAGATGTCGCCGGCCCCATCGTCTTTCTCCTCACGCCCTTTGCCCGCCACATCACCGGCGAGGTCGTCAATGTGAACGGGGGGTCCGTACTGGCGGGGTGAGCATCGCGCGAACGGGCTTGATTCGGGTTCCAGACGCCGTCGTCCAGCTGGTGAGGCGACTGGAGGACTCGGGGTTTGACGCGTGGACCGTCGGCGGCGGCGTGCGCGACTCCCTCTTGGGCGCGCCGGGCACGGATTGGGACTTGGCCACGCAGGCCGGACCGGACGACATGCGCAGAATCTTTAGGCGCACGGCGCCGATCGGCGTTGAACACGGCACCGTCGGCGTCTTCGGCCCCGACGGAAAGCTGTACGAGGTGACGACCTATCGGCGCGATGTCTCGACTGACGGAAGGCGCGCCGTGGTGGCCTTCGCGACATCCCTTCGGGACGATCTGGCGCGGAGGGACTTTACGGTGAACGCGATTGCGTGGCACCCGATAAAGAAGACGCTGTACGATCCGTTTCGGGGACAAGCGGACTTGGAGGCGCGGATCCTGCGCGCGGTGGGCGATCCGGCGGAGCGTTTTCGGGAGGACTACCTGCGGGTGCTTCGCGGTCTGCGCTTCGCGGGGACGCTGGGGCTGAAGCCCACGGACGAAACGTGGCATGCGCTGGTTGAAGCCGTCCCCGGAACCTGTGCGCTGTCCAGGGAACGGGTTCGCGACGAGCTCATGAGAGTGCTCTCATCGAAGGCCCCCTCCGCCTCCCTATCGCTCTATGCGGGATCGGGTCTATTTGCGAACGTCTTTCCAGAGGCGTCTTCGCCGCTCTCTCCAGAGACGCTTCGGATCGTGGACGAGATCAGTCCGCGCCGTCCGCTGCTCCGCTTGGTCGCGCTGTTTCGCCGCGACGCCAGAATGAAGCGCCCGGATGCGGCGGACAAGTTCCTGAAGCGGTTGCGCTTCTCGAACGCCGATCGGCGATTCGCGCGCGCCATTCTCGCGCTCCTTCGCGACGCGCCGCCGCTGGAACGTCTCGTGGGCGAGGACTACTTGCGAAGACGGTGGACGGCCGGGGCCGGCAAAGAGCTCCTCCGCAACCTCCTCCGGTTTTGGCTGGCGGTGAATCGCGCCGAACGGCGACGTCGAGCGGATCGCGCCGGAAAGACCCTTGCGCGTCTCATTCGCAAGGTCAGACGGGATCGAGACCGAGGCGTGCCTCTAGACTTGCCGGGCCTCGCGATCGGCGGCGACGAACTGCTGGGGCTCGGATGGCGTCCGGGTCCTTCAATCGGACGGGCCCTTAAGGCGCTCTTGGAGGATGTCTGGGAGGATCCTTCGCGCAATACCCAGCATCGGCTCCTTGGACGGGCGATTCGGCTGAGGAGAGGCAAGGTCTGAAGGAGACCGGCGCGGCGCATGAGGCCGAGGAGCGCGCGGTGCTGGTCAGCGCGCCCCGCGCCGATGCCTCCCAGCTTGAGGCCGACGCGCATATCGCCGAACTCGCGAAGCTGGCGGACACGGCGGGCGCGCGCGTCGTGGGCCGGATCATGCAGCGCATCAAGTCTCCGAATGCTCGGAGCTACCTCGGGAGCGGCAAGGTGCGCGAACTCGCCGCCCTCGCGAAGAGCCGAGGCGCCGGACTCCTGGTCTTCGACGACGAGCTCAGCCCCACGCAGGCCAAGAACCTCGCGGAAAGCACGGGGACGCGAGTCGTCGACCGCACCGAACTCATCCTGGACATCTTTGCGTCGCGGGCGCGCAGCTACGAAGCGCGGCTGCAGGTCGAACTCGCGCAGCTTCAGTATCTGCTGCCCAGGCTAAGGCGGATGTGGAGCCACCTTTCGCGAATTCAGGGAGGCATCGGCTTTCGCGGTCCGGGGGAAACTCAGCTTGAGACCGACCGCCGTTTGGTGGGGCGCAGGATCGGGGAGCTCAAGCGCAAGCTTAGGGGCGTGCGCCGAGCGGCGCGCACGCGCAGTCGGGGCAGGCGAGGCTTGGCGCGGGTCGCCTTGGTCGGCTACACGAATGCGGGCAAGTCGTCCATCCTCGCCGCGCTGTCCGGCACACGACAGCTTGTGGAGGACCGCCTCTTCGCGACGCTGGACGCGACGACGCGAGCGGTCCAAGTAGGCCTTCCGGCCCCAGTCCTTGTCACGGATACCGTGGGGTTTATCCGCAAGCTCCCTCACCATCTGGTTGCGTCGTTTCGATCCACGCTGTCGGAGGCGCGGCAGGCGGACGCGCTGCTGCATGTCGTGGACGGCGCCCACCCCGAATGGAGATCCCAGCACGCGGTCGTGCTGGAGGTACTGGAAGAGATGGGGATTCTCAGTGTCCCCAGAATCACCGTCTTCAACAAGATTGACCTGCTGTCGAGCAGGGAGCTGCTCGAGTTGAGGGCGCAAGGGGCGCTCGGCCCGCGATTTACCGGCCAGGCAGCCCAAGGGTCCACGCTATTCGTTTCGGCGCGACATCGCCCGACGCTTGAGAGCCTTCGAGAGGCGCTTTCCGCCTGCGCGCGGAAGCGCATGGAAACGGTCGAGGTTCTTGTGCCCGCTGGCGACGGCGCGACGCTGTCCCGTCTTCATCGGGAGTCGGAGGTGCTGGCGACAGAGTCAAATGGCGACGCGCTCATCTTTACGACGCGCGCGCCCGCTTCGCTGATCGGTCGGTTGAGGCGGCGGGACGGCGTGCGCATTCTCAGCCCGAAGCAGAAGGCCCGATCGCTTCATTCATGAGCGACTCTCCTCGACGTTCGAAGAGAGGTCCAATCGCGCCGTTTCGTTATGCCCGATCACGACAACCGGAGGATGATCCTGAGCAACTCCATACTCCCCGAAAATCAACGCAAAGAGGCTGTTTCTCTCGCCTTTCTCGCAGCTTTGGCCGCCGGGGACGGGTACATCCTGCAGCCCGGCCCGAGTCCCGATCTTGACAGCGTCGACGCGACGGTTCGATCCGGGTCGTCTCGCCGAAGGGTCCTTGATGTGCAACTCAAGGCGACGGCGACGCCGCGCGAGCGGGAAGACGGACTTCATTTTCGCCTTAAACGCAAGAATTACAACGATTTATTGATGCCGCGAGCGATACCTCTCTATTTTAATCGTCCTTGAACTTCCCGACGAGGCGTCTCGCTGGATCGACTGCACGGTCGAAAAATTGATCATGAGGAAGTGCGGATGGTGGTTGTCCCTCGCTGGAAGCGATCCAGTAGATGAGAAATCTCAAACCGTTGCGATACCTTTATCCCAGCGCATCGGCGTCGCGGGTCTGGAGCCGCTGTTCAAGCACGCGCGGGAGGCGTCATGACGAAGGGGGCGAGCTCTGAGCGGGCGCTTGCGAGCGATGTGGACCTCCGCTCGGTCCATGCCTACCTCCAGGCGAGCGGGTGGGTTCGAGACTCCAGGCCGGGTTCGGACACGGTCGACATCTATCTGTCGCCGAAGGACGATCAAGAGAGCGCAATCGTTCCCGTCTCCAAGAATTTCCCGGATTACGGGCTTCGCGTCTATCAGCTCGCGGAGCAGCTGGCGCAGATTGAAGAACGCCCGCTGCGCGCCGTGCTGATTGATCTTGCGCTTGCCGACTTGGATTTAGTGCGGCTGCGCCTTACGGGCGTTGACGAGAACGGCGCCGTCAAGCTTACGGACGGCGCGACGGCGCTTGCGGAAGCAAGAAATCTTCTTTTGGCCGCGGCATGCTCCGCTGACCGGCCTCAGCGGATGTACCGGGCTGGCCGAAACAACCGAGCGAGCGAGTATCTGGACCGGGTGCGCTTAGGCCATACTGAGCCCGGCAGCTACGTGATCAATATTCTCTCCCCGGTCGCTCCGTCTATCGTGGAAGAAAAGGACGCCGGCCCGGAGGATCCCTTTGAGCGCAGGGTCGTGCGGCGTCTCGTCTCCGGGTTGCGCGCGTCCAGAGAGGGCGTGGATCGTTTGGATCGCCGCGTTGGGAGCATCCGGGAATTCGAGGACCGACTGAGTGATGGCGTTAGCGCAAATCTGTGTCGATCCGCGGCGCGGCTTGCCCGAGCGGGCGGCGGCCTCGAGGTCTCCGTCAGCTGGGCGATGACGAGACCGAATGGACGAGCCGGCGAGGCGCGCCCTACGGTCGCCTTCGGGCCCTCCGATGCGTCGGTCCTGGATGAGGCGGCCCGCGTGCTCGCAGGCCGCCAAGAGCGGACCGACGAGGAAATTCACGGACACGTATCGCGGCTTTCGCGGGGTGCGCGGGACCGTGATGGCGCGGCAACGATCAAGACGCTGATCGACGGCAGGCCGACATCCGTTCGAGCGGTCTTCGAGCCTGCGGACTATAGCGAGATCATTCGGGCGCACGAAGCGCGTCTGTATGTCTCGCTAGAGGGGGAGCTCATTCGCGAAGGCCAACGCTGGCGTCTCCGGAATCCGCGCGGGCTTGCGGTGATCGAAGACGACGAAGAGGCGTAGAGCGGGCGGACATGCCCTGCGGATCGCCGTCGGCATGCTCTAGCGATTCGCGGAATGCGGCGAGCGCGGGCGCAGCTTCAAGATGGGTTGGCGCGAAAGGCTAGATTCCACGACAGCCCCGTTGCTGGACCTTCTGAATCAAGCCTTGGAACGCGGGAGTCCATGCGTCTAAACATCAACATCGACCACGTCGCGACGATCCGCGAGGCTCGCCGCACCGACGAGCCCGACCCGGTTCGGGCGGCCGTGCTGGCGGAGCTGGGCGGCGCCGACGGCATCACGGTGCACCTGCGGGAAGACCGGAGGCACATTCAGGACAGAGACGTGCTCCTACTCTCCAAAACGGCGCGTACCGGGATCAATTTGGAGGTCGCCGTCGCTAAGCCCGTGGTCGACTTCGCCGTCGCGATCGCCGCCAAGGAGGCGACCCTGGTGCCCGAGTCCCGCGAGGAGGTCACAACCGAAGGAGGTCTCCATCTTGCCTCGCACGACGTGCGGGAGCGTGTGAGACGCGCGATTTCGACCCTCGCGGAAGCGGGCTCGCGCGTATCGCTCTTCGTTGGCCCGGACGAGGCGCAGCTGGACTGGGCCAAGGAGGTAGGCGCGCCCGCGGTGGAGCTTCACACCGGGGAGTACGCAAATCGGTCAAAGGCGGAGGAAAGAGCGGTAGAGCTTGATCGCCTAGCCAGCGCCGCGCGGTACGGAAGAAAGCTCGGCCTCGCAATCCACGCAGGCCACGGATTGACGTACGAGAACGTCTCTCCGGTGGCCGCAATCCCGGAGGTGGAGGAGCTGAACATCGGCCACAGCGTGATTTCCAAGTCCGTCTTCGTGGGCATTGAGCGGGCCGTGAGAGAGATGAAGGAGCTGGTGCTCGCCGCGCGCCAAACGACCGAACATCGCGCTTTGACGTCCTCCGGGCTTTAGTCCGAGACCCTCTCGCCGGACCCGGCGGTGACTTCCGGACGGACGACGCGGCGGCTCTGCCCCGGAAAGGTCAACCTCTTTCTTCGGGTGATTGATCGCGATGAGGGCGGCTACCACCTGATCGAGACGCTATTTCTGGCAATTGGACGCTTCGACGAGGTGACGGTGAGGGATGGCGGGGCGGGCATTGAGCTTGATGTCCGTGCCCGAGACGGCATGGGGGACATTGGGGAAGCGCGGAGCAACACGGTGACGCGCGCCGCGCGGAGCTTCTTTGAAGCGACCGGCATTCGGGCGTCGGTTCAGCTTGGGCTTGTCAAGCGAATCCCTGCGGGAACGGGGATGGGAGGCGCCTCCTCGGATGCCGCGGGCGCTTTGTCCGCGCTAAACGAGCACTTCGGTCAGCCGCTCTCGAAGAAGGCACTCCTTGCAATCGGCGGCCGCTTGGGAGCGGACGTTCCGTTTTTTCTCTCGGGGCTGCCAGCGGCGTGGGGCGAGGGCAGGGGGGATCACATCTTGCCCGCGCCATCTCTGCCCGCCGCGCGTATTCTCGTTGCCGTGCTTAAGGAGCGTTCTTCGACCGGAAACGCTTATGAGGCGCTCTCCCGGACGCTGAGGCTGCCCAGGCCGTCCGCAAGGCGCCGGCTGCAGGGGAGCTGGGAAGAAATTGCCGGTTTTGCCGGCAACGATTTTGAACCGCTGATCGCGCGGCGCATCCCCGCCGCGCGGCGCGCGCTGGAGGCGATGCGGGGCTCCGGCGCGGCCCTGTCTGGAGTGACCGGAAGCGGCTCCAGCGTCTTTTCCGTTTGGCCAAGGGACGGTTTGGCCTCTCCCAAGCCATTGCTCGACCAAATTCTTCTCATTGAGGGCGTCGAGTGGGCCTTCATCGCCTGCGCGCCGGCATAGGATCAAGGCTGCGGGCGCTGTCGGCGAAATGGCGGCGCGGCTTGACCTCGCGCCGCAGGTCGCTGCTCGCGATCCCCGTCTATCTGCTTCTTGTCGGAATTCCTCTCTGGTGGGTCTTTCGAGGCGAAGACCTGGGCCTGATCTGGCGCCATGTTCGCAACGTGGAGCCGCTTCCGCTTCTTGCCGCCGTCGTCGTGACGACGGCGGGCTTTTGGGTACGCGCCGTCCGCTGGAAGCTCTACCTGGACCCGGCGGCGCCGGGAATCTCCTTCAACGACCGCTTTCAGGCGGTCTGCATCGGAGGCATGGCCAACAACCTTCTTCCCGCGCGGCTGGGAGAGCTTGCGCGCGCGGCGGCGCTCGCGCGTCTAGGAGGCGTTTCCGGCGGCACCGGAGTGGGCACGCTGGTTGTGGAGCGGGCAATGGACGCCGTCGCGATCATTCTCCTGATGGGCATCGCCGTTGCGGGCCCAGCCTTCCCCTCGGGCGAGCTCCCGCCCGAGATCCAACGTGGAGTCTCGGCGCTCCTTATCGTCTTGCTCGCGGCGACGGCGGCGATCATTGCGTGGGCGGCGATGCCGCGCGCGTGCGTTCGCGCGCTGCGCTGGGCCTTGGGGCCCTTCCTGGGCCCGCCCGAAGCGCTGGAGCGCGCATCCGTCGCGAGAAGGACCGCGAGCCGCGCGGCTTGGTTCGTTTTGGAGTTGGCGGAGCGCTTCGGGGAGGGGATGCGCTCTATTGGCGATTGGCGGCTTTCCGCAAAGGCGTTCGCTTGGAGCCTGCTACTATGGACGCTGCAGGGCGTCTCGTTTCAGCTTGGCTTCATCGCCTTCGGCATTGACCTCGGTCTCTCCGCCGCGCTCTTCACGAACGCGGTCGTCTCCTTTGCGGTCGCCCTGCCTTCAACTCCGGGCTTCTTCGGTCTCTTCCAAGCCGCAGCCAAGCTCTCGCTGGTCGATGTCTTCGGCGCGGATTCCGAAGCCGCCGTTGGCTTCGCCTTTGGATGGCATCTAGGCGCGTTTGTGCCGGTGACGCTGATGGGCTTCGTATTCCTTAGGCGCTTGGGTCTGGGGTTTAGAGCCCTTGGTTCCGCGAGACCCGGACCGGAGCCAAAGCTCTCGGCGATCGACAAGCGAAGGGCGCCGCCGAAGAGCGTCGATTAGCGTTAGCGTTAGCTCAGCTTCGGTCGCGGTCTCTTCGCGGCCGCTGCGCATCTGGCCCGTCGTCTAATGGCAGGACACCGGTCTTTGGAACCGGCGGTGGTGGTTCGAATCCACCCGGGCCAATGCCTGGCTCTATTGTGCGGATCCGCTTCCCGAACCCTTGGCTCCTACAGGTCCCGCAGCGTTCCGAGGAGCCGTCCGCCTCCTGCGCCGGGCCGAGTCGGATCATCTCCTCGCGCCTTCGTCGCGTGAAGCTTGATCCACCGCTCAAAGCGCTTGCTCATGGAGACGGTTCCGTAAAAGAGAAAGAACTTCCAGCGTCCTCCGCTGATCAAATTCAGCAGCAGGTCGATTAGAATGACCACGATGGAGGTCTTGATGATGATGACGTCCTTCAGGCCGTCGATCACCACTTTGAGTTGAAACACCAAGAAGTCGCGGATGGCGACCGGAATACCCAAGGAGCTCACTTGACGGGCCCCCGCGCAGGTCGCTTGCGCGTCAGCACGGCGCGCGCCGGTCGTCTGGACGACAGTTGGATTTCATCCTGCCTCAATTCTAAACCCGGATGCTGACCACGTTGTCGCAAGCCGGTGCGGGGGCGCTGGCCGCGGTTCTTCTGGCGCTGCCGGTGGAGGGCCGACTAACCCAGCAGGAATTTGACTCCGTTTCTCTTCACAAGAAAGCTCGGAGCGCGCAAGCGTCGTTCGAACGTCGCCGGGCGAGAGAGTTGCCCCGCGTGCCGGGAGCGGGCCGTCCGTCCGAGTGCGACGAGATCGTCGGGAGATTCTGCGTCTGGGATGTCGGAGAGGGGGATGCGCCGGACCCGGAGCCTCCGGCCATCGTCGCTCACCGTCTTCGTCTCCTTGAGGAGCTGAGGCGGCTTCACCGGAGCATCCCCGGCGACGCTTGGATTCTTGCGCAGCGCGTGCGATATCTGGTCGAGGCCGGCCAAGTCTCGGGCGCAGCGGCGCTCGCGTCCGTATGCGGCATCGACGAGCGCTGGAAGTGTCTCGCGTTCCTCGGCTACGCGCTGCACCGGTTGGACGAGACGACCGAAGCCGAGGAGGTCTTTTCTCGAGCCTTGGAGCTCATGCCGGCGGAGCGGCGGCGGGAGTGGACCGGGAGCGCCTGGGCGATGGAGGACGAGCTCCTTCGCTGGATCGCAGCGCAGTCCGACACCGTTTTGGCGCGCAGGCGGGCTTGGCTTCTGGCCGATCCGCTGCTTTCCGTACCCGGAAACGAGCGCTGGACGGCCCACCTCGCGCGATGGAGTCACGCTCTCGTCTCGCGCGAGAGCAGGAGCCCGCATCAGATGCGTTGGGGAAAGGACCTGACGGAAATGGTTGTCCGGTTCGGCTGGCCGATCGGGTGGGAGCGGCCAGTGCGGCATGGCTGGGACAGCCGGGACTTCTCGCTTTCTGGGCTGGATCGTTCCGGCTCCTTCTACTCATTTCCCAGGGCGGAGCTGCTGGAGCCCCTTAACGGAGAACAGGTCCAAGCGACATCGATCTCGATCGAACACCGAAAGAGCGCGTACATGCCGGCCTACCTCGACGCGCTGGAGGAGCTCCGGGGCCAAGCCGCGCGCTTCTGGCGACCCTACGGGGTCGCGGTGCTTGTCGCGGGGGGTCCGCTTCAGGAACTGCGCGCGCACGACTTGGTCGCCAGTCTTTGGGCTGAACGGGACGGCGAGGTCGTCTTGATGCAAAAGCACGCCAACTGGACTGCGCTCGGAGTCCGCCTGCGGGGCCTCGTCCCCTTTGCGCGCGATGAAGGGCCCGACTCCCGGAGCCGCGGGGTGATCGGACTGGAAGCTTGGTCCGCCTCGGCCAGGCGGGCAAAGAGGATGCGCGTCGGCGCGGCGCTGGGTCCCGTGCCCCAAGGAGCGCTTGCCCTGTCGGATATCGCGTTGCTTGAACCTCGCGCGTCCCTGCCCGATTCGCTGGGCAACCTCTTGCCCGCGCTTCGGACGGATCCCGCCTGGGTTGAGGGAGACGGGTCCTTGGGGATCGCCTTCGAGGTCTACGGTCTCCGCGAATCCCCGGGCGAGGCCGAGATGAGCGTGTGGGTAGAGTCCAAGGAGCTGGGCTTTCTCCGCCGTCTGGGAGAGCGACTACGATTAATTGAGCGGACGCCCATGGCGCGTATCTCCTGGTCGGAGGGCGCGCGGGGGGAAGCGCGCGCCGTCTTTCGCGCTTTGCGAATTGATCTTCCCGATCTTCCTCCGGGGCTCTATGAGGTCGGCGTCGAAGTAGAGGCGCATGGCTGGTCGCCCATCTCCCGCAGGCGGTCATTTCGCGTGGGGGCGCCGCCCGATTAGCCCGGGCGGGCCGGGCGCGGTATTTCGGAAGCGCCTCGAGCCTGGGCGCGCGCTTCGCCATTTGACCCGAGATGGGTCCGGGCGTAGCTTTCTTCGCGAAGCGAGCGGTTGAACTCTTTCCGGGACATGGACGAAACACACCGACGGGGCCCTCTCCTGCTTCTTGCGGGAAGGGCCAATGAGCCTCTCGCTCATCAAATTGCGAGCATCTTAAGGTGCTCGGCCACCGGCGCCCACGTCTCCAACTTCCAAGACGGCGAGGTTTTTGTCCGTATCCGGGAGAACGCAAGGGGGCGGGATGTCTTTGTGTTGCAACCGACGCACCCCGGCGCGGACAGCATCATGGAGCTGCTCCTGCTGATCGACGCAGCGCGGCGCGCGTCGGCCTCGCACGTCACTGCGGTCATTCCCTACTACGGCTACGGGAGGCAGGACCGGAAGGACCAGCCCCGCGTTGCGATCGGAGCGAAGCTCGTAGCCAATCTGATCGCCGCGGCGGGCGCAGATCGGGTCGTGAGCATCGACTTTCATCAGCATCAGATCCAGGGTTTCTTCGATATTCCCGTTGATCACCTGTATGCGGCGCCGGTCCTTACCTCGTATTTCCAGAGCATGAAGCTTGACCGCTTGGTCGTGGTGGCTCCCGATGTCGGCTCCGCCAAGATGGCGCGCGGATTCGCGCGCAAGCTGGGCGCATCGTTCGCCATTATCGACAAGAGGCGACCTCAGGCGAATCGTTCGGAGGTCCTGCATGTCGTCGGAGAGGTCTCCGGTCGCAACTGCTTGGTGGCCGACGATATGATCGACACCGGAGGCACGATCGTGAAGGCCGCGAAGGCCCTGAAGGAGCGCGGCGCGGACCGGGTGTATGTCGCGGCCACGCACGCGCTGCTTTCCGCGCGCGCGGTGGAGCGGCTCTCGGAGGGCCCGGTGGAGGAGTTGGTCGTTACGAACACGCTGTCCATCGCCTCCGAGAAGCGATTTCGGCGGATGACCGTGCTCTCCGTCGCCGACCTGCTCGCGGCCGCCATCCAGTCGATTCACTTCAACACATCCGTGAGCCGCCTCTTCGGCGGAGAGGACCCCTCCGCGGCGCCGCGCGTCGTGAGCCCAAAAGACCCTTACCGCATGGGCCCGCCGCTCTAAGCGGAGCTCGCGCGGCCCTCAGAGACGAGAGGACTGAGTTATGGAAACAACCGTTCATTTGGAACGCCGCTCGGAATCGGGCAAGGGCGCAGCCCGAAAGCTCAGGCGAGCGGGCAGGGTCCCCGGCGTGATTTACGGCGGCGATCAGGATCCCGTGCTGGTGTCGGGCGACGCGCAGACGATGCTTCGGCTCTTTCAGTCGATTTCCGTCGAGAATACCGTTCTTGGACTGTACCTGGACGGCAAGCGAGCAGGGCGCGGGTTGGTGCGGGAGCTTCAGGCGCACCCGTTTCGCCCAGAGCTTCTGCACATGGACTTCTTGAGACTCCAGCGCGGCGTCGCGGTGGAAGTGTCCGTTCCCGTCATCCTGAAGGGCGTTCCGCCGGGCGTCAAACAGGGCGGAGGGATTCTGGACCAGCTGGAGCACGATCTGCCGGTGCGGTGCACGCCTTCGCAAATTCCGGAAGCGATTCACGCGGATGTCTCCGAGATGGAGATCGGGGACACCTTGCGGGCGGCGGATGTCGACTTTCCCGACGAGGTCGAGTCGCTGAGCGATCCGCAACAGGCGGTCTGCAGCGTGCTGGCTCCGCGTCTCCAAGAGGAGGACGAGGATGAGGCCGAAGAGGAGGTTGGCGATCTGCTGGCCGAGCCGACGGCGGAGTAGCGGGGCCTCTCTCTTCGCGACGCGCGGGTGGTTCGGCTTCCGGCGAAGGCTCGTTCGCAAGCGCGGCTCGACCGTTCGTTCGGAGAGCGCGGATTGCGAACGGCTCGTCTTGGGACTGGGTAACCCGGGGCGTAAATACCGCTTCACTCGCCACAACATTGGCTGGCGGGCGCTGGATCAATGTCCACCCCTTATGGGTCTGGCCTCTTTCAAGCGATCCGCTATGGCCTACGCAGTCTCGGGCCGCTATGAAGGCTGCCGCATCCACCTCGTCAAGCCCCGAAGTTGGATGAATCGCAGCGGCGAGGCGCTCGCGCGGCTTTCCTGCGCGCGTCGGATTGATTTGACGAAGGACCTTCTCGTGGTCGCCGACGACTTCAACTTGGATTTGGGCCGAATTCGATTCCGCCCCAAGGGAGGCTCCGGCGGGCACAACGGCCTGAAGTCCATTCGAGACGCTCTCGGAACAAAGGACTTTCACCGCCTTCGCGTGGGCGTGGGGAAGAGGCCGCCCGGACTGGGGATGGCCGAGTGGGCGCTCTCGCCGTTCACGGATGACGAAGAGGCGCGCCTACGCGAAATTCTACCCGAGCTCGGCTCGGCCATCGCGCGCTGGGCAACAAGCGGAATCGAATCGGCCATGGACCGATTCAACCGCTGAGACGCATCGCGCTCCACCCTTCACAACCTCAAACTATGTCCCTCATTGATTTTACCGACTTCGCGTGGGCCGTCGGCGCGCTAGGGCTTGGCGTCGCGCTTGTCGTTTACCTCTACGTCCGCCGCCAACCCGCCGGCACGGACCTCATGAAGGAGCTCGCGGATCAAATACACGACGGGGCCATGACCTTCCTTCGCCGGGAATACATGGTGCTCGCCGTCTTCGTCGCCCTCGCGGCGCTTCTCCTCTATGGAGCGGTATCTCCCGCGACTGCGGTGGCCTATCTCGCAGGCGCGTTCTGCAGCGTGCTCGCGGGCTTCTTCGGGATGAAGGCGGCGACCCGCGCCAATGTGCGCACCGCGGCCGCGGCGAACGAGCACGGGGGAGCCAAGGCGCTTCGCGTGGCGTTTCTCGGCGGGGCGGTGATGGGGCTCGCGGTCGCCGCGCTGGGTCTCCTTGGTTTGGGCGTGCTGTACGCCGCGCTCGCGGGAGACGTCATTCCGGGGGTTGGGGACGGCTTCGGCGGATTTGCCGCTGTGATCTCCGGCTTCGCGATGGGCGCCTCGTCGATCGCTCTATTCTCGCGCGTGGGAGGGGGCATCTTCACAAAGGCCGCCGATGTGGGCGCGGACCTGGTCGGGAAGGTCGAAGCCGGCATTCCGGAGGACGACCCGCGCAATCCGGCCACAATCGCCGACAACGTGGGCGACAACGTGGGCGACGTGGCGGGGATGGGCGCGGACATCTTCGAGTCTTACGTGGGCTCTATCGTTGCGACGATCGCGATCGGCGCGACGGCGGTCGCGCTCTCGCAGAGTCAGGTCGAGGCGGTCGTTCTTCCGATCCTCACGGTCCTGGTCGGCCTCATCTGCTCCGTCTTGGCAATCGGCGCGATGCGGCTCTTGGAAGGGGCCAATCCAGGAGCGGCGCTGCGCAACGTGGCGCTTCTCGCCGCAGCCATATTTCTTGTCGCAATGTGGTTTGTCGTCGGGGCCTTGGACATGACGATCACCGATGCCGCGACCGGCGCCGCGCTGTCTCCGATGGGTCCGTTCTGGGCTATTTTCGCCGGGACGCTGGTCGGCATACTGATCGGCATCGTCACGGAGTACTACACCGGGATGGGGCCGGTTCGCAAGATTGCGGACGCCTCGAAGACGGGTTCGGCGACCAACATCATTACGGGGCTCGCCGTGGGGATGGAGTCTACGGCGATTCCCCTGCTCTTGATCTGTGGAGGAATCTTCGTTTCCTTCTCCGCCGCCGGCCTGTACGGCATTGGAATTGCGGCTGTGGGGATGCTCGCGACCGTGGGCGTCACGATGTCGGTGGACGCCTACGGCCCGATCGCCGACAACGCGGGCGGGATCAGCGAGATGGCCGGCTTGGGAACGCAAACGCGCGAAGTGACCGATTCGCTGGACGCGATCGGCAACACCACCGCCGCGATCGGCAAGGGCTTCGCAATCGGGTCGGCGGCCTTGACGGCCCTCGCGCTCTTCTCCGCGTACGCCACAAGCGTCGGGCTGGGCGAGAGCGGCATCAGCTTGGTTGATCCGCGCGTCGTGATCGGACTTCTCATTGGGGGCATGCTCCCTTTCCTGGTCGGCGCCTTTACGATGAACGCCGTGGGCAGGGCGGCCAGCGGGATGGTCGACGAAGTCCGCCGCCAGTTTCGAGAGATCGCGGGACTGATGGAGGGAACCGCGAAGCCGGACTCCGCGAGATGCGTGGACATTTCTACGCGCGCCGCGCTGCGCGAGATGATGCTTCCCGGGGTGACGGCGGTGCTGGCCCCCGTGATCGTGGGGAAGCTCTTGGGAGTAGAGGCCTTAGGAGGCTTGCTCGCGGGAGCGACGGTCACCGGCGTGTTGACCGCCCTATTTATGGCCAACGCCGGGGGCGCCTGGGACAACGCCAAGAAGTTTATTGAGGGCGGAGCGCTGGGAGGAAAGGGATCGGAGCCGCATGCCGCCGCGGTGGTGGGAGACACGGTGGGCGACCCGTTCAAGGACACCTCGGGTCCCTCGCTGAACATTCTGATCAAGCTGATGAGCGTCGTGGCCTTGGTGCTCGCTCCCTGGTTTCTGGGAGGGTAGGGCATGCCTTCCGCCAGCCCGTCGTTTGACGGCGCGATCGACTTCGCGCGCGACCTCATTCGTATTCCGTCCCTGTCGGGCGAGGAGGAAGCGCTAGCCCAACGCGTCGTTTCAGAGATGCGAAGCTTGGGGTACGACGATGTTTGGACGGACGAGTTGGGCAGCGTGGTCGGCGTGATCCACGGTGGAAAGGGTCCCCGCGTGATGCTGAGCGCGCATCTGGACATGGTCTCGGCGGGAGATGAGGAGGATTGGCCGGTGCCGCCCTTCGAGGGCGCGATCCGAGACGGCTTTCTTCACGGTCGGGGCGCGATGGACATCAAGGGGCCCCTTGCGATTCAGACTCATGTCGGCGCCGCGCTTCGGGACATGGCTCTAGGCGATGTCATCGTCGCGCATCCAGTTTTTGAAGAGCGGGGCGGGTGGGGCATGGACCGCCTTGTCAAAGAGGATGGCGGGCTTGCTCCGGATATCGTCGTCATCGGGGAGTCGACGCAAGGGGACATCGCGATCGGGCACCGGGGCAGAGCGGAGATCGAAGTACGCGCCGCGGGGGTCGCGGGCCACGCCTCGGCGCCGGCGCGCGCCAAGAACGCGCTCGACCATCTCCCCGGCATACTGAGCGCCGTCCAGAGTCTTGCGGCGGCAGAACCGGTGGATTCGCTGCTGGGCAAAGCCTCGGTGACGGCTACCGGGGTGGAGGCGGCGCCGGCGAGCCTAAACGTCATTCCGGACCGAGTCACCGTCACGCTGGACTGGCGGTTTCTCCCCGAAGACACGCTGGACAGCCTCTTGGCGCGCCTTCGCGAGCGGCTTCGAAGGGAGCTCGGAAATGACGCGCCCGTCTCTTGTCGGGCAGCGACCGAATCCCAGCGGAGTTACACCGGCGTCGTCGAGGAGCGACTGGTGTTCAGTCCGGGCTTCCTGATGGACCCGGGGGATCCGATCGCGAAGGCTGCGGCAAATGCCGTCGGTCGCAGGGAAGGCCCCGGACCCGCGCGAATCCGGCCTTGGACCTTCGCCACGGACGGCGGGTGGACAATGGGCGTGAGGGGTATCCCGACGATCGGCTTCGGGCCCGGAGAAGAGAAGCACGCGCACACGAATACGGAGCGGCTTCTTTTGGAGGACGCAAAGTGGAGCTACGCGAGACACCTCGACCTCGTCCCGGCCCTGCAGGCGGCGAAGACGCGACTCGCATTAAGCGCGGAACCGGCCTGACGCGGGTCCCGCTGTCGTGGCAATTTAGAAATGTCCGGGGTCTCTCCAATTTAGAAATGTCCCTTTTCGCGGCGCGACGCATTTCCGGACGGAGTGTTTGAGCGTGGTGTTTTGAGTGATTTCGCGGCGCGAAGGGTGCTTGGCGGCTCGTAGGTCTTGGCGGCGAAGCTGGGGGTCTTTGCGACGGGAAGACCAGGGCGTGCCGCCGTGGAGGATTGGATACATGGCGATGCGACGCCTGCGGAAAGCAAGCTCGAGGGAGCGAGGTCCAGGGAATCCGGGGATTTCGTCGATTCTGGGAAAACGGAAGCCTCGGGATCGACGGAGAGGCGCGAGCGGAGGGCGACCGGACCTTTACCCCTCGGGAAATCGGCGCTTTTGAGGCGTCCAGACGGATTCCGGCGCCGGAATTTGGAGCTTGCCCGGGTCTTCGGCGCCGGCTATTTCGCTGGCCGGTCGGAGCTGCCCGGAGTTCCGGGCCTCGATCCGAAGGACCTTCCACAGTCCGCAGGTCGAGGCCCGGGCGGCGAAGCCGCGAGGCCCTGCGGTCGGCTCTGTCCGGGTTGCCGGCTATGCGTCGGAGGTCGGAGGTTCGCCTCCCCCGTCAAGCGTCTGTTGATGTTGGCGCGTGCCCCAGTCCGAGGCCTGCGGAACGCCCGGAAGGAAGCTTCCGCCGCCTTTGGCTTGGCCTAGTCGTGGTCGCGTTCCTTGGCGCGTTCCGCCGGGCGAGGCTTGGGGCAAGGAATCGCCTTGCGGGCTGCTCGGACCTGCCGGTCCGCGTTCTCGACCAGCTCGACGGCTTCGAGGGTCCTGAGGTTGGGCGCGGACCGCTGCGATCTCGGCTCTGTCCGGGCTGCCGGGAGAGTGCGAGGGAGCGAGTTCCGGGGGAATCCGGGGATTTCGCCGATTCCTGGAAAAACGGAAGCCTCAGGATCGACGGAGAAGCGCGAGCGGAGGGCGACCGGACCTTTACCCCTCGGGTAATCGGCGCTTTCGGAGCGTTCCAGATGGACTTCGGGGCCGGGGCTGGAGCTTGCCCGGGCCTTCGGCGCCGGCTATTTCGCTGGCCGGTCGCAGCCGTCCGGGAGTTCCGGGCCTCGATCCGAAGGACCCTACCACAGTCCGCAGGTCGAGGCCCGGTCGGCGAAGCCGCAAGGTCCTGCGGTCGGCTCTGTCCGGGTTGCCGGCTATGCGTGGGAGGCCGGAGGTTCGCCTCCCCCTGTCAGCGTCTGTTGACGTTGATGCGCGCCCGAGTGCGCGGCCGGCCGGAAACGGCGGAAAGGAAGCCCCGCCGCCTTTGGCTTCGGCCGTTCGTCGCGTCGCGACCCAGCGCGGCGGACAACTCGAAGGAGCTCGTACCGAGCGCGCTCGGGACGCCCGTCCTATTCCTCTTTTCGCTCCCGTCGCAGCCTCTCCCGCGCCTCGCGCCGCTCCTTGCGGGCCATCGCCTTTCGAACATCGGCGCGAATGTCGAGACGCCACGGATGATCCGCCGCCGGCTTCCACGGCTTTCCGGACGGCCGCGCTCGACGCGCCTGCTCGCGCCCAGGCGGCTTGATGCGGGGCTTCTCCCGACCCAAGGCCTCGACCTCGATGTACCTGCCTCTCGCCCAAAAGCGCAGCTCGCCGTCCAGCCTGCGCTCGACCACGACCTTCGTCCCCGGCGCAATCCCCTCCGCCTCGGCCTCGGGAATCTGCCAATGCAGGTTCTTGTACCGCACGGTGAAGTCCCTGGCGACGACGCGCTCGGCCTTCTCGGCGAACAAGGCATCGAGATCGGCCTCCTCCGGCAGCGGCCGATGCGCGTCGACGGGCTCCCCCGGCTCCTTCGCGAAGCGCTCGTTCCACAAGGGCATCCACGTCCGCTCCAAGTACCGGTTCGCCTCCTCGATCGTCGATATCCCCGCGACGCGCATCTCCTTTACCAGCCGGTCCTGCGCCGTCCCGAAGCTGCGCTCGACCCTGCCCTTGGCCTGCGGAGAGCCCGCAAGGATCATCTCGACGTCAAGCTCCGCCAGCGCCCGCGAGATGATCGACTCCGTCCGGGGCTTGCCTTTCGACCGCTTCTGCCCGAAGTGCCCGGCTCTGTCCGTATACACGGCCATGGGACGACCGTGCGTCTCGAGATAGTCGATGATCGAGCGGCGATTCTCCGCGCCGTCGTCCTTTCGCACGAACCTCGCCGCCATCAGCCGGTTCGTCGCGTCGTCGTGAATCGAAATCAGCACGAGCTCGCCCGGATACCGGTCCTCGAGCCATCGATGCACCGAACTGTCCCACTGCGCCAGTTCGCCCAGCGCAAGACGCCGGGGACGCCGACTGCGATGCTTCGCCCGCTTGCGCCGGCGCTCCCACAAGCCTGCCTCCATCAGCCAGCCCCGCACCGTCTCGGAGCTTGCTCTTCTGCCCGTCTCCCGCTCGAGATGCTCCGCGAGCAGCGTCGGCCCGAAGTCCTCGCGCAGCGGATCGCGCGCCATATCGAGCGCCTGCTTCCGCAAGGACCTCGGCAGCGCCCGATTCGACGGCCTGCCGCGCAGCCCGTGCACCGCCGCTGCGTCGCCCTCGAGCCTGAACTTCGCCAGCAAACGCCGGAAATGACGAGCCGTCACCCCCAGACGCCGCGCCGCCTCCGCCGACGAAAGCGCCCCCTCGCCCGCCTGCCTCAACAGACACAGGCGGTCCCGCTCCTTCAACGTCAGCTCCATGCGCTCCTCCCCCTTTCGAGTCCCCGCAGACGACCGAAGATCGTCCGAAAGAGGACATTTCTACTTGGTTAAGGGAGGACATTTCTACTTTGGCACGACACTGACGCGGGTCCCGCATCTTGCGGACTCAATCTCCAAGCGGTATTGTGCTTGGCTGGGGAAGTAGCTTTGCAGCGACTTGGAGCAAGTCGCCGAAACTGAGCGTGTCCCGGCTCCGCGAGGCGTATCGCCGCGAACGGACAAGAGGAACGGAGGCCAACGCCTTGGCGGACAACTACCGCAGTCCACGGCATTGGAAGGCGGAGCGCTGGGATGAGAAGGGGCCCCGCGACCCAGCGGGCGATGCTCAGACATTCTTGCCGGACCTTAACCAAGCCGAAGTCCGGCTCAGTACAGCGACGGGACAGGCGGAAACTCGATGCGGCAGGGCGCAATGAGCTTTCGCCCCGACACGCTGTACTACGGAGATTGCTTGGAGTGGATGCGTCAATTCCCGTCCAATAGCATAGATGTCGTCTACCTTGATCCTCCATTTAATTCGAATCAGAATTACAACCTCTTGTTCGGAAACGACGATCTCCGACGGCGACGGTCTCGGAGCGCCCAGGTACGGGCGTTCGCGGACACATGGCGTTGGGACGCATCCGCAGTCAGTCGCGTCGAGCGACTTTCTCGCGCCCGCGCTCACCCCGCGCACAGGGCCGTCACGGGACTCCGCGCGCTGGTCGGCGAAGGAGGAATGCTCGCCTATCTCTCCTATATGGCGGAGCGGCTTGCCGAGGTGCCTCGGCTGCTTAAGCCGACCGGCAGCATTTTCCTGCACTGTGATCCTACCGCTTCACATGGGCTCAAATTAGCGATGGACTGCATCTTCGGACCAGAGAATTTTCGCAATGAGATTATCTGGAAGCGTCGCGGGGAAAAACACAACCTCGCAGTGCATCACATCGGTCGCATTCATGATACCATCCTATACTATGCCCGATCAAAGGACACTCGGTATAGATCGCAGTATCAACAATACGACGAGGAGTACATTAGGAAGCACTATAAACACCGGGACCAGCGAGGACGATTCGCCACTTTTCCAGCCACCAACGATGCGGGCGGAAACAGGCCTTATGAGTTTCGCGGAATCACGCGCGCGTGGAGGTTCTCGCCCGAGCGAATGCTGGAGATGTACAATAAAGGCCTCTTGACGCAAGCTAAGGAGACGAGCCCTTTTCGGTACAAGAAGTACCTCAAGGACGCCTTGGGGGTGCCCCTTCAGGACATTTGGAACGATGTGCTGCCCCCGCGCGGCGCAGAGAGACTGGGGTATCCGACGCAAAAGCCGATCCTTCTTCTCGAACGGATCATCAAAGCGTCCAGCGACGAAAAGGATGTGGTTCTGGACCCTTTCTGCGGCTGCGGCACTGCGATTGCCGCTGCCCACAAGTTGAGGCGGCGTTGGGCGGGAATTGACATCAGCCCTTTCGCCATCGACCTAATTCAGCAGAAGAGGTTTCCGGAATTCACAGTGCCTACGGAGGGCTATCCCTTTGACCCGGCAGGAGCGGAAAAACTGGCTAAAGAGCAACCTTTCAAGTTCGAGAAGTGGGCCGTCACTCGAATTCCCGGACTAGCTCCAAACGATAAGCAAGTTGGAGACGGTGGAATCGACGGAGTCGGCTCCTTGTTGGCCAGCGCGCCTGATATCGGCTCCACCAAGGTGCTGGCGCAGGTCAAGGGAGGGAAGCCGTCCATCAATGATCTGCGCGCCTTCGTGCATGTGGTTGAGCGAGAGCGAGCGGCGTTTGGCGTGTTTATCACGATGAAGCCGTTCCGAACCCGCGCCGCGCTGACGGAGGTTGCAAGGGAAGGGACGGTTATGGTGGGCGCGAGCGCCTTTCCCAAGGTGCAGCTTTGGTCCATAGAAGACCATTTTTCGAACTGCGGACCGGACCTTCCGGACCTAGCGGACCCGTACACCGGCAAACCGGCGCAGGGATCATTGCGATTGGGGTTGGATTGACGCGGCCGCAATGGGCTCCGACTTGAATGCAGGCGCCTGATCGGCGCGCGAAGGGGAACGCGAGCCCTAACCGTAACGCGAAGAGGCGGTAATCAAAGCCACCGGCGGAGCTTCGCCGGAGCTCTTGGAAATCAGGAGCGCAGAGGGGCGGGAAATGGTCGAAAACGGAATCCAAACCGCCGGCGCCTCGAGTGGGGACGGCTGCGCCCATTGCAAGTCTCGACCAGTCGATTGAGCCGGAGCCAATGAGCCGGGGCGCATCTCCGCGCGTTTCCGAATCGGACTTCAACGGCGCGGCTATCCCCTCCATCTACGAAGCAAGCTACAAGAGGACCGCAGCGACATGCGAAAATCCGAAGCTTGCCTTGCAGTACGTTCGCCATACGACCGTCGCCGACCCGCCTGCCGATCGCGCGGTGGCTTCGCTCTATCGCCTCCAGCCGCGCGAGATCAATCGAGTAATCCGAGCCGGTCTCGACTTGGACGAAGCGGCCCTCAAGGAGGCGCCGGATGCGGTGAGGAACTTCTTTGAAGAGGTAGGTTCTTCGCCGGTTTGGTGGAATCCGGACACGACCGAAGGCGGATGCGGGGCCTTTGACAAATTCTCCGATCTTCTCGTCGGGGCGTTCTTCTTCGCCACGGTCATGAACGCCTCGACGTTGATTGCCAAAGCCTTCTACGCCACGGGGCGCGTGAACTCCACTTTCGGCCCCAGGAGAATCCGCCAAAACACGCGCCACCTCATCGACATCATGCTCCCGCGCGCGCTGTATGGGCGTGGCGGAGGCTGGCGGCTATCGGTGCGAATCCGGCTGGTGCATGCTCAGATCAGACGCCTGATACGCGCCGAAGGGGACTGGGACGAAGCAACCTTCGGAGTACCGATCAGCTCCGCGCACATGGCGCTCGCGTCGGCCAACTTCTCTGCCGCGGCGCTGCGTCTGGCACGCTCCATGGGAGCCAAAATCGACCCAGATTCCGGCGCGGAGTATATGCAACTCTGGCGCTACGCGTCTTGGCTCATTGGAACGCCGGACGAGCTGCTCTTCGAGGGAGACGAGGCGGATACGCTCGCGTTTTCCAGCATCGCGCACGCTTGCGAGCCGCCTGCGGGAAGGGAGTCCGCAGTGATTGCGCAGGCGCTCGTCGAGGCGCTGCCCGGCATTGGGGGCGTCCGCGCGCCCAAGGACGAGGGCGCGATCATCCAGAACGCTTATCGCATCGGGCGGGCGCTGCTTGGGTCCGAGATGGCCGACCAGCTGGGCTTCCCCAGATTGAACGCGACCGGGCTGATGTCCTTGATTCGAAGCAAGAGTCGAACTCGGGGGTCCACTCGACGTTTCGCGCCCACCGTCGCGGAGGCCTGGCGCGGCGCATCCTTTGCATTCCTGCTCGACGCGGCCGCCTTGGACGATCCAGGCTACGGGATTCCCGACCGCTTACGCGCGGAGGACGCGACGCCCTGGTAGCGCCGGGGTCGTCGACGAGAAACGAACGGCTCCCGAGTTCTTGGCTTCGACGAAGGCGTCCGACCTACCCCATTGGCACGTACGGCACCACGCGGTCGCGAATCCGATCAAAGATCTCGTCCAAGTTCTCGCCGGTGATCGTCATCCCGTGGTTCTTGAGCCCGACCATGCAACGGGCAGGGTCGTCGGCTTCGCGCACGATGTCTGCGACGGCCTGCCCCAGCTCGCGAGTTCCGCAGGGATAGTTGAACTCCGTGGAGCGACAGCCGTCGATCCAGCCGTGGAAATGCAGGATCGCGCCGACCGACGGATGTTCCTGATAGATCATCCAGTGCTCAATGGCGTCCACTGAAACGCGACTCGGCGTCACGTCCGGCGGATGAGCGACGCGCATGGCGTTGAGCTCCTCGTCGTAGCCCTTCACCATCAGGATGTGCTTCCCGATCTTTTCCAGCCGGGACTTGTCCACGCCGCTCGCGCTCATCCAAAACCAATCCGCGTCGTAGCGGGCCGAGATGTTGCCGTAGGAGAGCCCGCCAATGCCAAAGAGCCTTCCCAGGTGCCGCCGAAGGCGCGAGGGAAGGAGGTCTTCCAAGGGGAAGGGGGCGGGAAGCAAATTCAGTCCGTCCAGCTCCCTGCCCGCGCGTCCGATGGAGGCCGTGATGCGATCGCCGTTCCACAGGTTCTCGGGAAGATCCGGCTCGAAGTGATTGTCGATCACCAGGGTGGAGGTCGCAAGCGGACTTAGACGGTGGACGATTTGCTGGAAGTACTCCTCCCGTTTGCCGTCCCCTGGGACTCTGTAGTGGCCCTGCTCGGGGGTAAGGAAGTGGGCGTCCGGGTCGTTTGACGTCCCCGGCACTAAACCGATCACGAGATTTGCCAACGACTGTATCAGCGTCGGATAGGCTTGCTTAATGGGGTCGTTGAACGGTCCGTCGAACTCGGTCACGGAGCAGACGAAGGTCGCCGTCGCTCTTCGCCGAAAGTGCTTGGGGGCGTTGCTTGGAAAGAAGTTCAGGACGAGTCGCGCATCGCCTGGGTCCTCCTCAAAGGCGTGGCCCTCCGTCTCCATCGCCCCGCGAACGCCGCGCGCGAACCACTGAAAGGCGTCGGATTCGTGCGGGCCCACAAAGCTAAAATTCATCGCGTTGGCGTCTCCGCGCCGCGTTTCAAGGCTTCTTTGCGGCGCGATGCGTCCCTCTGCGAGGTTGCTTCCGCCGCTCAATCAATGAAAATAGCTATTATTCCCGTGTTACAGCGAAATACTCACCCGCTTCGTCCGGGCAGGCGAAGCCCGAAAGCGCGCCAAGGTCCAAGGGAGCCCGAATCAAAATGAGATCTTACGAAATCGTCTACCTCTTCTCGCCTGAGCTGGAGAGGCAAGCGGTGGACGCCAAGCTGAACGACTTTCATGGCGAGCTGAACGGCGCCGTCGATGTCGTTCACCACTGGGGCATTCGTCCGCTGGCCTATCCGATACAGCGCGTGGAGCAGGCCTACTACGCAGTGGCGCACGTCCAGACCAATCCGAAGGCGCTTCCGGAGTTCGAGCGGCGTCTTCGACTGGACGAGGAGACGATGCGCTATCTGGTCGTCCTCAACGAGGGACAGCCTACGTCGGGCCAGTCGATTCGGGCGGAGGCGCGACGCGCGACGGTTGAAGAAACCGGAGAGGGCGGCGAAGAGGCGGAAGAGGCGGAAGAGGCGGGGGAGGAAGTCGAGGAAGTCGAGGAAGCCGAGGCCTCCGAAAGCGAGGATGCGGACGAGGCTGCCATCGGCCAAGAGAGCGCCGACGCGTCGGATGCGGAGCCGCCGGAGACAACGAGCGAAGCAGAGGAGGAGGAAGCAGCTGAGGGCGAAGCGGACGAGGATCCGGATTCCGAAGCCGAAGAGGAGGAGCGGGAAGGGGGCGACGAAGCGCCGGAAGCTCAGCCCGAAGCCCGTCCACAGGACCCGTCGCTTCCGCCGGTCTTTTCTGGAGCCACGGGGCGGCGCCGCCGACACGAAGGACCGGCGATTCTTCACCTCAACTACAAGGACGTGCGTACGCTGGCGAGCTTTCTTTCCGACCAGGGCAAGATTCTTCCCAAGCGCACGACCAGGGTGACGGCCCGCTTTCAACGCAGTCTGGTGAGAGCGATCAAGCGCGCCCGCTTTCTCGCCCTGCTCCCCTATATCCGGGAGCACAAGGGGGTGTCCGGATGAAGCTCATTTTGCGACGGGACGTGGAAAAGCTCGGAAAGAGCGGTGACTTGGTGAGGGTCAAGCCGGGTTTTGCGCGCAACTACTTGCTTCCGCAGGGCCTCGCGTACCTCGCCTCTCCGGCAAGCCTGCGAAGGATCGAAGAGGAGCGAAGGGTAGAGGAGGAGCGTCTGCGCAAGTTGTTTCTCGAAGCGGGGCGACAAGCCGCCAAGCTTAAGGACGTGGCCGTTCATTTCGAGGCGCGCGCGAGCGACGAGGGACGTCTCTTCGGCTCCGTCACGGCCCGCCACGTCTTCGACTCGCTGTCCGAGCAGGGTCTCGACTTCGAATTGGAGCGTCGCCAGCTCGTGATGGACGCTCCGATCAAGGAGCTGGGCGAACACCAAGCCATCATTCGGCTTGCGGACGGGGTCGAGACTCCGATCCTCGTGACGGTCTCGCGTCTCGCCGGATAGACGATTCCCGATCCATGGCCGAGGATGCCCAAAGCGGCGAGGATCCCCGTCGCTCTGCGGATATCGCGCCGGAGGAGCTGCCGGACGAGGTTCGTTCCGCGGCGCTGCGCGCCTTGGAGCGCAAAGCGCTTGACGTGTGCGTCTTGGACCTTCGCGGCCTCACTTCGGCCACCGACTTTTTCGTGCTCGCGACGGGACGTTCAAGGCAGCATGTCGAATCCATCGCGGAACATGTGCTGGATGCGGCAAGGTCCGAGGGCAACCGACCGGGCCACCTGGAGGGTATGCGCGATCGCCGCTGGGTGCTCATTGATCACATCACTCATGTGGTGCACGTCTTTCATCGTTCGCTCCGGGAGTTCTACCAGTTGGAGCGCCTCTGGGGGGACGCCCCGGTAATTCGCTTCGAGGACGCTCCATCGCATCCCTGACCGTCGTCGGCTCAGGCACGCTGCACCCCTCCGGCGCGCGCGTATCGGCGTGCCACGCGGTCCAACTGGGCGAAACGCTCGCTCTGCTGGACCTGGGACCCGGGTCCGTACACCGGATGGCGGGTCTAGGTCTGCCTTGGGAGCGTGCGAGCCACGTCGTCCTCACGCACTTCCACACCGATCACTTCGCGGACCTTCCGCACCTCCTCTTCGCCCTAAAGTGGGGGCTTGCCTCGCGCCGAAGTCGGCCTCTCCGAGTCGTCGGACCGGAGGGGATTTGCCGCCGCGCCGAGCTGCTGGCCGAGGCGTACGGGCCCCACATGCTGGATCCCGGCTTCGAACTCACCTACGAGGCGGCGATTCCTGAAGAACCTTGGGTCTGCGCGGATTCCGGACTCACCTTGGATTTCGCCCCCGCGGGACACGCGCCGGGCGCGCTCGCGGTTCGCGCGAGTCTGGACAGTCCAGAGGCGGCGAGCGTCGGCTACACCGGCGATGCGCAGGGGGATCTTCTGTCGGGCGCGTTCTTCAGCGGCGTGGACGCGCTGGTGAGCGAGTGCTCCTTTGAGCATCGGTCCCGGAAGGCGCGGCGGCACCTTGCCGTGCCCGATGTGGCGCGACTGGCTCTGGAGGCGAAGCCGGGAACGCTCGTCTTGACGCATGTGAAGCCCCCTCTCCTGCCTGAGACGGCGGCCGAGCTAGTGAAGGAGGCCGGATACAACGGGCGAACTCTGCCCGGACGCGACGGCCTCGCGATTTCGCTCGGCTAGCCGGCGGTGCTCCTCGTCTGCAAATCCTCGAAGTCGCGCTAAGAAAGATGCCATGCTCATCGTAATGGACCACCGAGCTACAGCTCCCGAGATCGACCGGGTCGTTCGAACGATCGAAGAGATGGGATACCGGGCGCAGCCGATGCCGGGCCGACAACGCACCGCCATCGGCTTGGTCGGCAACGACGGACGGGTGGACGCGGCCCGTCTTGCGGGCCTTCCCGGCGTACGAGAGCTGATTCGCGTCAGCAAGCCGTATAAACAGGTTTCCAGGGAGTGGCGGAGCGAAGACACGGTCGTTGAGCTCTTCGGCGGCGTAAGGATTGGGGGGGACGAGGTCGTAGTCGTCGCGGGGCCCTGCGCGGTCGAAGGCGGCCCCGAGATATTGGAGGTTGCCCGCTTGGCCAAGGAGCGGGGAGCGCGGGCGCTTCGAGGCGGAGCGTTCAAGCCGCGCACGTCGCCCTACTCCTTTCAGGGGCTGGGCCTTCAGGGGCTCGAATTTTTAGCGCGCGCGAGGGAAGAAACGGGTCTTCCCGTCATCACCGAAGCCGTGGACTCCGAGTCGGTGTCCCAAGTGGCCGAATACGCGGACGTCATTCAGATCGGCGCCCGAAACATGCAGAACTACGCGCTCCTCAAGAGCGCGGGCCAATCCGGAAAGCCCGTGCTCTTGAAGCGCGGGCTCGCGGCAACGATCAACGAACTGTTGTTGGCGGCGGAATATCTGGTCAACTCCGGAAACCCCAACGTGATCCTCTGCGAACGGGGCGTCCGCAGCTTCGACCGGCAGACTCGAAATCTCTTTGACCTCACGGCGATCCCCCTAGTCCAATCCCTGACGCATCTTCCGATCATCGCGGACCCCAGCCACGCTACGGGCGTTCGCGACAAGGTCGTGCCGATGGCGCGAGCGGCGGTGGCGGCCGGAGCCGACGGCGTGATTGTAGAGGTCCATCAGGACCCGCCAACGGCGCTCTCGGACGGCGCGCAAAGCCTGTATCCCGAGGAGTTTCGGCAGCTCGTTACGGAGTGCGCGTCGATCGCCCAGGCGATAGGGCGCTCTCTTCGGCCGGAGCTATCCGGGCAGAGCGAGGTCTGCGCCCCGCCCAGTCAGCGCCTGTCTTCGCATGACGCGGCCAGGTAGGCGAGCGCCATATCAGTCGGGTACGGCTCAGCTCGCTACGTGGGGCCTGCGCTCTGGTCGCTTCGACAACGCGCAGATCCGGCCACAACGTTTTTCTTTGGCCTTCAAGCGCCCACAGAATGGCCCCTTGACGGTTATCGTGGGTAGTCGCGAATTCGGCGGGCGGTCAACCGAGGAAACGGGGCGCGCGAAGAGAGCGTAGCGAACGAAGCGCGCCCCGTTTCCTGCGTCCCTTGCGCGCCCCTCGCCGCCGGGCTTGCCGAGTCCCCGCGCTCCGGGTAGCGTACGGCTGAACGCGCCGCGCGAAGCGCCTCCCGCCCGACATCCTCCGGCTTCGCGCCGAGGCGCACCGAACCCCACGGAGAAGCGGGCGGAAGGACGACGCGATGGCGATCGGTACGTTTCGCACCACCCAGGAGATGGCCGAGAAGGTTTTGGGGATCAAGCCGCCTTGGTACGTCGAGCGGATGGATTTCGACGACGAGGAGCGTGAGATCCACGTGCACCTCGCGTTTCCCAGGGGCTCCGTCTTTTTTTGCGGAAGCTGCGGCCTCGGAGATTGCAAGGCCCACGACACGAGGGCCAGGAAGTGGCAGTGCCGGAATCTCTCGAGGTACCGGACCTACATTCACGCGCGCGCTCCGAGAGTCCGCTGCGAATCCTGTCGCGCCGCGCGCACGGCCGAGCTGCCTTGGGCGCGCCCCATAAGCCGCTTCACGCGGCTCTTCGAGGCCGATGCGCTCGGCAGCGCCCCCGGAACGCCTACGGCGCAAACGGCGCGGCGCCTGGGAGTCAACGACGCTCGCCTCCACCGCATCGTAAAGCACTACGTGGAAAAGGCGCTCGCGAACGTCGACCTCTCGAAGGTCCGGTCCGTCGGGGTGGATGAAAAGGCCGCCCGGCGCGGCCACGACTACATCACGCTCTTCGTCGACTTGGACACCAAGAAGCTGATCTTCGCGACCAAGAATCGAACGCACGATGTCTTTCGAGAGTTCCGGGAGCGTCTCGAGGCGCAGGGAGGATCCGCCGACCAGATCCGGGAGATCTGCATGGACATGTCGCCCGCCTACATGAAGGGAGCGAGAGAGGAGTTTCCCCGGGCGGGGATCACCTTCGACCGCTTTCACGTCGCGAAGCTGATGAACCAGGCCGTCGAGCAGGTGCGGCGGGCCGAGCAGAAGCGACGGCCCGACCTCAAGAACACGCGGTGGCTCTGGCTCAAGAGCCGAGGCAGCCTCAGCGAGGCCGAAAAGGCGAAGCTCGAAAAGCTGCTCGAAGACACCGCCAAGAGCACGCTCGAAACCGCAGAGGCCTACAAGTTCAAGCTCGCCTTCCAAGAGCTCTGGAGGCTTCCGCCCACAGCTGCCGAGGCATACCTGGAACGCTGGTGCGACAAAGCCCTGCTCTGCGGACTCGAGCCGCTCGAACGCTTCGCGAGAACCGTGCTCGACCACTGGCGGGGAATCCTGAGATGGTCCACGACCCGACTGTCGAACGGGCTGGTCGAAGGCTTCAACTCCCTGATTCAGGCCGCCAAGGTCAACGCCCGGGGATACCGCACCACGCAGGGCATCCTCCACATGGCGTACCTCAAGTGCGCCAACCTGAAATTCGACCTACCCACATGAACCGGCATAGAGCCCACAGAATTGAAATGCGCTTCAGCAAGAGCGCTGTAATTGTCGATGAGTACAACCAATGAGCAACGCAAGAGCGCAATGTTGTTTTTGACGGACCCGTCTTACGGATATTACATCACTGTGAAAAGGGCCGAGTTTTCCGACGGCGAAGAGTACTACACGGCGTTTGCGCCGGAGCTGCCCAACTGTCTATATCAGGCAAGTACGCAAGAAAAGGCGGAAGAGGGCATCATTGATCTCATTTCGCATTTGGTTCCGCTGATGATCGAAATCGGCAGCACGCCCCCCAAACCGATTTTTGCAAAGGGTTCGGCTGACTGATAGCGGGAAGAGGGACGCTTTCCCGGACCCCTGGCCGACGTCCTCAACCGATACGCGGTCCCAGCCCGGGCTTCGTCAGGCAATTTCCCAAGTGTCCGTGAAAGCGTCACATGTCCACAGCAACTTGTAGGCCCGCGCCCGACCCTGAAGGTCAATCCCACGCAGTTCGGTGGAGCGGAACTTTACGTCGGTTGCGAGGGCGTACGGTATGCGACATGCGGCGTAGATGGATGTCTCGACCTCGCGCCGGAGTTGGTACAGCGCGGCTGGAGGGTTTGCGCCGACTCGCCGGGGCATGAGATCGGCGCGCGAGGTCGACCGCTGCCCGGCGCTGTGTCGTACGCTCTGGTGGTGGACGCGAGAATTCTCAGACCGCCCTTGATCGAAGCCACGGCCGCGGCTGCGTGCTCCATCGGGTATTAGCCCGTGCGCGTCGGGGGTGATCGGCACAGGGATGATCGACCTTCGGGGATCGTTGTCGAGGGTCGACCGACCGCCTCGCGCGAGCGATGACGTCCGCGCCCGCGTCTTGATCTGGGCGAACCGGGACCCTCGAGCGCAGCCGGTACTTTGAACGGAATCGAGCTTGACCGCTCCCGCTTGCCCGGGTATCTTCTCTTCGTGCCCCGGGTCCGCGGGTCGCGACCCCATGAACTCCGTCAGGACCTCGCCGGTAGCAGCGGTAAGTGCGGAGACCGATGCCGCGGCAGCCTGGGGCCATTTCCTCTCACCAGAGACATGAGCTTCGCGGTTATGCGCGGGGTCGGCGCGCCTTGTCCCATCTGGCATTAGCCCGCAAGTATCGGCCCCGAACCTTCGGGGAAGTGCTTGCCCAGAAGCACGTGGGGGAGACGCTGCGGAACGCCATCAAGGCGGACCGAGTCAGCCACGCCTACCTCTTTGCGGGCCCTAGGGGAATCGGCAAGACGACGATGGCGCGCATCCTCGCGATGGCGCTCAACTGCCCGCATCGGGGAGAGGACGCGGAGCCCTGCGGCGTATGCGAGGGGTGCCGGCGGATCTGGTCGGGCCAGTCATCGATGGACGTTGTCGAGATCGACGCGGCTTCCAATCGCGGCGTAGAGGACGCGCGGAGGCTCAGGGAGCGGGCGAGCTACCTCCCTTCCGGCGAAAGCCGCTTTAAGGTCTACATCGTGGACGAGGCGCACATGCTGACCCGCGAGGCCTGGAACGCGCTCCTAAAGATCTTGGAGGAGCCGCCGCCTCGCGTGATCTTCGTCTTCGCCACGACGGAAGTCCAAAAGATCCAACAGACTGCGGCCCCAATCCTCTCTCGGTGTCAGCGGTTCGACTTCCGAAGGCCGTCCGAAGCAGTCATCGAGCAGCGACTTGGCGAAGTGGCTCAGGGGGAGGGCGTTTCGGTGGAGCCAGAGGCGCTGCGCCTCTTGGCTCGCCAAGCCAACGGAGGCATGCGGGACGGGTTGTCCCTTCTGGACCAAGTGCTTGCGCTAGGGGGCGAATCGCTCACGGCCGACAAGGTTGCCGAGGTGCTGGGCGTGGTTTCGGAGGAATGGTATCTCCAAGCGCTGGAGTGCATCGCGGAGCGGAAGGCGGCGGGCGTGCTTCCCTTTGTCGACCGGCTGGTTCGGAACGGCTACGACATCGTGGAGTTTCACCACGGCCTCTTTGGTCGGGTTCGGACCGTTTTGCAGCTGGTCTTAGACCAAGCCTCGGGAGACGCGCCGGAGACTTGGAAGGCCGAGTATCTCGCGCTCGCTCAACGCTTTTCTTCAGGCGACCTGCTTCGGATGCTCCGGATGGCATCCGACTTGGAAGTCGAGGGCAGCTTGCGCCGCACCGAACATCCCAGGGCGCTCGTCGAGCTGCTTCTGCTGCGGATGTGCTACCTGGATCGCACCGTGGAGCTTGAGGAGGTGCTTGGGGCGCTCAAGGGAGGCGCCTCCTTGGGTCGGGAGCCGCTCGGTCGACCTGAGTCGGGGGAGCGGCCGACTCTAGACTCCGCCGCAAAGTCCTTTGCCGACTCGCGATCGCCTGCTCCGTCCCCCGCGAGACCCGTCGGCTTAACGAAGTCCAGAGCGTCTCCTCGAAAGCGCCCTCCTCGGAAAGCCCCGGTTTCTTCAGCTCGGCCGTCCGGAAAAGGGTTTGCCGACCGCGTCATGGCGGAGGCGGCCCGAACAGAAGGCAGCCGCCGAAAAGGCCACAAGAGGAAGGCAAGGACATCCCTGGGCGACCGGGAAGCCCGCGCTTTGGAGGCGCTGCCCTTCATGCTGGAAGGGAAGAAGATCCTAGATTTGGAGCTGATCGAAACCGACTGACTCGTTCGCATCCGGCGAAGGCGGGCGACCTCACAAGACGACGGATCCCGGGGAGAACGCGTAGATGGATGAAGAGCAGATGAGGGAAGCGGGCCGAGAGCTCACTGAGAAGCTCCAGGCGATCGGGGCCGGCCAGGGGCTGGGCGGTCTCGCAAAGATCCAGCGGACGATCGCTCGCCGGATTCAGGACGCGGAGCGCCGGTTGGCCGACGAAGAGATCACGGCGAATTCCGGAGGCGGAATGGTTACGGCCGCCGTGAACGGAAAAGGCCGGATCAAGAAGATCGAGATCGATCCGATCGTCATTGATCCCGCCGATCCCGAGATGCTGGAAGACCTTGTCGTGGCGGCGGTAGCGGAAGCCCAGACGCGGGCCCAAGCACGCGCGAAAGAGCTTCACCAGTCGCTTCCGGTCGTCCTTGGGCAGAGGTAGCCACCGGGCAAGTGTCGCTGATCCAGGATCTGGCGAAAGAGCTTTCGCGCCTGCCCGGGATCGGCGCGAAGACGGCGACGCGGCTTACCTACCACCTCCTCAAGGGCCGTAAGACCAACATCAAGAAGCTTGCGCGCGCGCTTGAGCGGGTCGCGGACTCCGTGCACCCTTGTCCAGCGTGCGGATATTATTGCGAGTCGGATCTCTGCTCGATATGCGCGGACCCCGCGCGGCTGGACAGCACGTTTTGCGTCGTGGAGGAAGCTCACGAAGTCGGAGCGGTGGAGCGCGCGGGGAGCTACAGGGGGCGCTTTCACGTGCTTGGCGGACGAATATCGCCGCTTGACGGCGTGGGACCGGAGGACCTTTCAATTGATAGGCTCTTGGAACGCGTCGGAAATGCGCCTAAACCCAGAGAGGTGATTCTCGCCACCAACGCCAGCTTGGAGGGCGAGGCGACCGCCGTGTATCTGGAGCAGGCGCTTGCCGGCATGGATGTCGCCGTAACTCGATTGGCGCGCGGCATTCCAGTCGGAAGCGACCTGGAATACGTCGACGGAACGACCCTCGCCGCCGCGCTCGAAGGACGACGGAGAACGTAGCGTGAACGTAGAAGCGAGAAGGCGAACCGCTGCCTTCCTCTTCGGGAGCGCGGTTGGAGCCGCCGCAGCGATGATCGTGATCTGGGATCAGTCCTTTCGCCATCGGGATCAGCTCTTCAGCCCCCGCCGCTATTACCGATGGGCGGCGCTTGGCAGACTATCCGCTCAGCCGGCTTCGGTCGACGCCTGCCGTCTGTTGCGCGACTTCGCCGCATGGGAACCCGGGCGCATCCTCAGGGCTAGGGCAATGGCGATTCTGTATCGCATGGAACGAGAGATGAAGGGCGTTGAATCTCCCTAACCTCATTACGGTAGGACGCATCCTCTGCGCGCCGATCGTGGCGTGGCTCGCGATGTCGGACAGCTTGCCGCGCCAATACGGCGCATTCGCGCTCTTTCTCGTCGCGGCGTTCTCGGATTTGTACGACGGCTACCTTGCCCGGCGGTTCGGGTGGGTCACGGACTTGGGCAAGATTGCGGACCCGATCGCCGACAAGCTGCTCGCATTGTGCACGGCGCTGCCTCTCTACTTCATCGGCGGACGCCCGGATGCCCCGGCGCTGCCCTTTTGGGGCGCGCTTCCGCTCTGGGTCGTTCTTCTCATTTTGGGAAGGGAAGTTCTGGTCACCGTCGGTCGCAGCTTTGCGGCGCGCGGGGGCACCATCATCTCCGCGGCGCGACTGGGGAAATTCAAGGCGCTGTCGCAGAATTTTCTTTTTGGAGGCATGCTGCTCTGGTACCCGCTTTCGGAAAGCGCGCTTGGTCGCGAAAACGGGTGGATCGCATGGATGTCATTTCATGGCGGCTGGATCGCTTTCTGGATGGTCGCGGCGGTGGTTCTCACAGTGGCCTCCATGATCGACTATGGCTGGAGGTATCGGCGCATGGTGCTCCCGACGCGTTGAAGGAGACCCGGGGAAAGCCCGAAGTCGCGAACGGGGAAGGCGGCCTTGCCGCCCGGCTCGTGCGCGACGCGAGGGCGGCGAAGTGGACGATCGCGACGGCTGAGAGCTGTACCGGCGGTCTCCTTGGCGCAGAGCTGACCTCCGTACCGGGGGCGTCCGCTTGTTACCTGGGAGGCATCGTGGCTTACGCAAACGACGTAAAGCGCCGCCAGTTGGGAGTGCCGGACGAGGACCTTAATCGCCGGGGCGCGGTCTCCAGCGAAGTCGCCCAAGCGATGGCGCGCGGCGCGCGGCGCGCGCTTCGCGCCTCCATGGCCGTAGCGGTGACCGGCGTGGCGGGGCCGGGCGGCGGATCCTCCAGGACGCCAGTGGGCACGGTTTGGATCGCCGTTTCCGTAAAGGAAGAGCGGCAGATGTCGCCGATCCTCTGTCGCTTCAAGGGGGGCCGCGAGCAAATTCGATCAAAGAGCGTCGAAGCCGCCATCCGGGCGATGCGAAGGGCCCTTGCCCTGCACGCCCCGCACGAGGCGAATTCGTGAAATTATCGAAGCGGACCTACGACCATGGAGAGCAATGACGGAGACTAGGGAGAAACCGGAGGAAGGCGGGGCTGGGACGGAACTCGAAGACGAGGTCCGGACGGCTGCGGACAAATCACCGAACGAAGATTCGCAGCCCGCGGACTTGGACATGCCATCGGGCGACGAGGCAGGCGCGGATGAAGACGATGCCTCCGACTCCAAGGATGAATCCGCGACGCCAGAGAAGTCGGAGGAGATTCTGGAGCGCTACACGCGTCTTCGGGCGGACTTTGAGAACTTTCGTCGGAATTCCCGCCGGGAGCTGGACCTTCGCTGGCAGGTGGCGCGAATCGACTTGATTTCCGAGATGCTCGGTCCTTTAGACGACTTGGCGAGGGTGACGGACTGGGAGGCCGACTCGGACGCTGGCGCGTCCTTCCTGGAGGGCGTGCGGCTGGTCCTGAAGAAGATGCACGATGTATTGGCGCGGACAGGCGTCGAGGAAGTGGACGCTCAGGGCGAGCTCTTCGACCCCAACACCATGGAGGCGACGATGAAGGCGGAGCCGCCGTCCGAGGACGACGAAGGACGCGTGCAGATGGTCCTGCAGAAGGGATACACGCTGCGAGGGAAGCTCGTGCGGCCCGCGATGGTCAGCGTCTACGCCTCCGACTAGGAGGCCGCGATTGACGAACAACAAAGACTACTACGGCGTGTTGGGCGTCGACGAAAAGGCCAGCCGCGCCGAGATCAAAGCGGCCTATAAGCAGCTCGCCAAAAAGTACTTTCCGGATGTCAACCGTGACGATCCGACCGCTTCGCGGAAGTTCGTGGAGATCAACGAGGCGCATTCGGTTCTCTCCGACCCGGACAAGCGCAAGAAGTACGACCAGATGCGTCGGATGGGGAGCTTCGGCTTTCGGCCAAGCGCCCGACCCGGGTTTGAGGACCTCAACGTCGGCAACTTCTCCGACATCTTCGCGTCGATTTTCGATCAGCGACGCGCTCCGCAACCGAAGAAGCGGCGGGAATCGCCCCGGCGAGGGGCTGATGTCCAGTACGATGTCGAGGTCGCATTTCTGACCGCCGCAGTGGGGGGGAAGGTATCAATCTCGCTTCCGATCACCGAGCCCTGCGCGCCGTGTCAAGGGAGCGGCGCGGGCAAGGGAGCGAAGTGGACCCGTTGCGCCGAGTGCCGCGGGAAAGGAACGGTGTCCTTTGGTCAGGGCGGCTTCGCCATGAAGCGCCCTTGTCCGGCCTGTTTTGGAAAGGGGACCCGCCCCGACTCGGCCTGCGCCGCATGCGGGGGCGCGGCGGAAGTGCACCAGAAGAGGAATCTTCAGGTCGTGGTGCCCGCCGGAACGGAGACTTCCTCCCGGCTGAGAATTCCGGGGCAGGGAGAACGGGGCGAGAATGGAGGTCCGCCGGGAGATGTGATCATCACCTTCAAGGTGCTGCCGCACGAATCGTTTAGACGAGACGGCTTGGACATTCAAACGAAGGCGAGGATCAACCTTGCCCAAGCGGTGCTGGGGTCGCGCCTGGGCATAGAGACAATTCACGGCAAACGGCTCACCGTGCGCATCCCGGCCGGAACCCAACCCGGCACTCGCTTCCGGCTCAGAGGCCACGGCGTGCGCAAGAAAGGGCGCGCCGGAGACCACTACGTCGAGGTTCGGGTGTCGGTGCCGAAGAAGCTGGAGTCGGAACAGACGCTGAAGTTCCGCCGGTTCGCGGACGCCGCGGGCCTTGAGCGATAGCTCCGGGAGTCGCGCTTGATGGCGCGCCCTTCGGCCTAGTCCAAAAAGAGCGTCCGCTCCGCTACCGGGCGTCCACAGAGCTCGCGCCGGCAATCCGACCGCCCCCAAGCACCGCGTCGCCGCGATAGAAGACCGCCGATTGGCCCGGAGAGATCGCGGCCGCGGGGGAATCCAAGCGAAGCGTCGCGCCGGATTGATCCAATCGCTCTATCCGGCATCTGACCGGCGGGGCGCGGTATCTAAACGCCGCTTCCACTTGCTCTCCCGACTCCGGCGGCTGCGCGAGCCAGCTCAAATCCTCCACCCTCGCTCTGCGCGTCTCCAAGAAGCGGCGAGGTCCCACGACGACCTCGCGGGTCGCGGGCCTGATCTCCAAGACGTACCGGCGCTCCTTTGATCCCCCGCCAAGCCCCTTGCGCTGCCCCACGACAAACCCGGCGTAGCCATCGTGGCGTCCTAAAGTTCGGCCATCCAAGTCGATGATCGCGCCCGGCGAGAGGCTGGCGTGGGCTACCGGGAGCTTCTTTCGGAGAAAGTCGCGATAGTCTCCCGTCGGCACGAAACAGATTTCCTGTGACTCCGGTTTGTCCCAGGTCTCAAGCCCCAGCCCGCGCGCCCTCGCCCGCACCTCGGGCTTGAAGAGCTCGCCAAGCGGAAAGTGAAGCTTGGAGAGCATCTTTGGCGGCAAGCCCCAAAGGAAATAGGACTGGTCCTTGCGGCGATCGACGCCGCGCGCGAGAACCGCGCCGCCGGAGTTGCGCACGATCCGGGCGTAGTGGCCCGACGCCACGCCGTCGCACCCGAGTAGGCGCCCCTTTCGGAACAGATCTCGAAATTTCGTATTCGAGTTGCACTGGACGCACGGGTTGGGAGTCCGTCCGCGGGCGTACTCCCGCACGAAGTCGTCCACGACATCGCGAGAGAAGTCCTCCTCGACATCGAAGACGTAATGGGGAATTGAGAGGCGGTCGCAGACTCGCCGCGCATCCTGGATTCCCTCAAGACCGCAGCAGCTGCGCGTCGGACCGGAGTCGTCCCCATAACAAAAGGTCTTCATCGTCGCGCCCAACACTTCGTGCCCCTCCTCAACCAGCAGCGCGGCCGCGACGGAGGAGTCCACTCCGCCGGACATCGCTACCAAAATGCGGCCAGGCTGAGATCCAGTCGTCACGACCTCGCCAACGAAATCGCGCGCGAGAGCGCGCGGACGATCCAAGGCGCGTCTTCGATGCGGTTCAAGCGTCCGTAGCTCAAGCGAAGCGCCGGGAGCGGCGCGTCGGGGTAGAGCGCCGAAAGGCTAGGGGAGGGGCCGTCCGCCGCGCTGGCGCAAGCCGAACCCGTCGACGCGGCAATCCCCTCCTGATCCAAGACCCCCATCAGTAGGCCGGGATCGACACCCGGAATTCCCAGCGAGGAGATATGGGGGGCGCGGGCGAGCGACCCTCCATTGACTCTGATGTCCGGAACTGCATCAAGGAGAGCGACTTCAACTTCGTCTCGGATCGCCTCCAAGCGGGCCGCCTCGTTCTCTTGTTCGCGCACCGCAAGCGCGACCGCGAATGCGAGGCCTTCGGCGCCGACGACATCCTGGGTGCCTGGCCGAGTTCCGCGCTCTTGTTTCCCTCCAAAGCAAAGCGGAGCGGGCTCGGGCGCGTCATTCCTGACGATCAGCGCCCCCGTTCCTACGGGACCGCCCACCTTATGTCCCGCGACGCTCGCATAATGGAGAGGGACCTCGTCCAGAGACACCGGCGTCTTGCCAACCGCCTGGACGGCGTCCGCGTGCAGCAGGGCGCCGCGCTCGCGGCAAAGCTGCGCCAGCTTGCCGATCGGAAGCAGAATTCCGGTTTCGTTGTGGGCCCAGATCGCCGAGACCAGAACAGAAGAGCCGTCCAGCTCCCGTCCCAGGGCATCCAAGTCAACCCCTCGCTCTGGGTCCACGCCGATCTCCGCGACCGGCACGCCCTCCGCCGCCAGTCGCAACGCAGGCTCCCGGACTGCGGAATGCTCAATCGAGGAAACGCAGAGCTTGCGAAGATGTCCATTCGAGCCGCGCGCGGCGGACCGCCCGAACGCCCCCAATACCGCAAGGTTGTCTGCTTCCGTGCCTCCGCTCGTAAATCGCACCCACTCCGGGCGCGCCCCCAAGGCGCGCGCCAATCGGCGGCGCGCGCGCTCCAGCCGCTTCCTTTGGCCGCGACCCCGCCGATGGGAGGATGATGGGTTCCCCAAGCCCTCCCTGGCCGATGCGATCATGCGCTCCAGCACCTGGGGCCGGATCGGCGTCGTGGCGGCGTGATCCAGGTATCCGGCCGGGCGGAGCGTCCGGTTGGCGGCTGCGTTCATCAATGATGCCGGGCGGCAGGCGGCGCTCGCGGCCTGCGCATCGCCAAGGCCGCGTCGGTAGATTATAAAGCTACCCGAAGGCGAGGGTTTGGCAGCGCGCTAAGCGATGCTCCGCAGACTGGTGATGCGTCGCGAAGCCCGATCTAGCGCGCGACGCCGATCCCGAGCGCCTTGCGCTTCCGAGAACACGAAATTACCTCCCGGCCGCATACATGGACCTTCACGAATATCAAGCCGCCGAGCTTTTTCGCAAAGCAGGGATGGCGGTCAACTCGGGCGAGGTCGCGGAGAGCTCCCGGGAGGCTGAAGCCGCCTGTGAAAGACTGGGGGGCCGCGTCGTCGTCAAGGCCCAGGTTCACTCGGGCGGACGCGGCAAGGCCGGCGGCGTCAAGTTGGCCCATTCTCCCGGCGAAGCTGCGCGCCGCGCAGATGAAATCTTGGGGATGTCGATCCACGGACACGTGGTGCGCAAGGTTCTTGTCTCGCCCTTGGTGGAGATCGAGTCGGAGTCCTACGTCGCGGCGCTGGTGGATCGGGCAGCGGGAGGGCCGGCGTTCATCGTGTCGCGCGAAGGCGGAGTGGATATCGAACAGGTGGCCGCGGAGAATCCGTCGGCGATTCACCGATTGGCCGTCGACCCCAGGTACGGACTTCTGCCGCATCAGGCGTACTGGCTGGCGCGCCGCCTGTACGACGAAGGAGATCTGGTCCGGCAGGGAACTCGCGTGATGCTGCAGCTGTACCGAGCGCTGGTGGAGAACGGAGCGCAGCTTGCCGAGATTAACCCGTTGATCGTCGCTTCGGACGGCAAGGTCGTCGCCATCGACGCCAAGGTGAGCATCGACGACAACGCGCTTCCGGGGAAGCCGGACATTGCCCGGCTGCGCGACTCCTCGGCTGAAGTCGGGGCGGAGGCGATGGCGCGCGAGGCGTCGCTCAGCTTTGTGAAGCTGGACGGCGACGTGGGCTGCTGCGTCAACGGCGCGGGCCTCGCGATGGCCACGATGGATCTTGTGCAGTACTATGGCGGTCGGCCCGCCAATTTCTTGGATATCGGCGGCTCATCCAACCCCGACAAGGTGGTGGCCGCGCTCCGGATCATCTCGGAAGATCCGGGCGTGCGCGTCATCCTCTTCAACATTTTCGGCGGCATTACCCGATGCGACGACGTGGCTCTGGGCATCCTCGCCGCCGTGGAGCGCCTCGGGCTGGACAAGCCGATGTTCATTCGCCTGACCGGGAGCAACGAAGAGGCTGCGCTCAGGATGCTCCGAGACGCAGGCTACTCCGTATCTTCGACGATGGACGAAGTGGTGGAGTCGGCCGTCGAGGCCGCCGCGGCCTGAACCCGGGGCGCGAGAGCGCCTCCCCGCTTCCCCCTCAAACAACGCAGACAAGGATCTAGGACCGCACACATGTCCATCTTCGTCGACGGGCGCGAAGCCGTCCTCGTGCAGGGAATTACCGGCAGGGACGGATCCTTCCACGCTCGCGAGATGATGCGCGCCGGCACGCGCATCGTCGGAGGCGTGACTCCCGGCAAGGGCGGCGAGGTCTTTGCCGGGCCCTCCGGGGAGAACGTTCCCGTCTTCGACACGGTCTTGGACGCCGTCCAAGAGACCGAAGCCGAGTGCTCCGTCGTCTTCGTTCCCCCCGCCTTTGCGGCGGGCGCGATGATGGAGGCGGCGGACTCGGGGGTTCGCCTGATTGTCGGAATTACCGAGGGCGTCCCCGTCTTGGAGATGGCCAAGGCGCACGCGCTTGCTCGCGATCGGGGCGCGCGGATTTTGGGTCCGAATTGCCCGGGACTGATCAATCCCGGAGAAATCAAGTTGGGGATCATCCCCGGGAGCATCGTTCGGCCTGGGCCCGTCGGACTCATTTCTCGGTCGGGCACGCTCACGTACGAGGCCGTCCATCACCTGACCGCTTCAGGCATTGGACAAACGACGTGCGTGGGAATCGGAGGCGACCCTCTGATCGGCACGACCTTCTTGGACTGCTTGGAGGCGTTCGCCGAAGACGACCGAACTCGCGCCATCGTGTTGATCGGCGAGATCGGGGGAACCGACGAGCAGGAAGCCGCGCGCTTTGCGGGGGAGAATCTGGAGATCCCCGTCGTGGGCTTCATCGCTGGACGCACCGCGCCCAAGGGGAAGAAAATGGGTCACGCCGGGGCAATCGTGAGCGGCTCGGGCGGAAGCGCTCAAGAGAAGATCGACGCATTCCGGGAACATGGAGTCCTCGTGGCGGAGCGACCGGTGGAGATCGCGCGCCTCGCCGGCTCCGCCTTGGGGCTGTAGCGGCGGCGTGAAGCTGCGCCGGTTGCTGCCCAAGCCTCCTCTGTTGGCGCTTCAGGCGGGCGCGTCGATTCAAGGAGGCTTGGGGTCCGCGGCGATGAGTCTTCCCGAAATCCATCCGTTTCGGCGCGCGCTCGCCCAGTCCGACGGCGTACTCGCAAGCGACGAGCCGTTTCCTCCAGGGACCGCGCGTCTTCTTGATCTGGGCGAAAAAGGCATGCCTCCGGGTATTTTTCTCCTCCTCCGGACGCGCGAAGGCGGGAGCGCGCTGGAGCCGGTCTGGGCAGCGTGGGGAATCAAGCGCCCCGTCGTCAACCTGGTGCTTCGCCCGAAGCTGCGCCGGCTCTTGGGCGGTCGCAACCGGGTCAAGCTGAGCGAGGCAAGGCGACTCCTTCACTCCGAGCGCCTCTTGGAGAGCAGCGTGGACCTTAGCGCCCGCGTGGAGCACGCGCTCACTCCGTTTTCCTTTCGAGTCTATCCCAATACGCCGGTTCGCGAGCTGAGACGGCTTATGGTCCGGCGAGGCCTCTCCTCGGTTGCCGTTGTGGGCAGCGAGCTGGAGCTCCTGGGGGTCGTCACCGCTTGCGATCTTCTTCCGCATTGTCTGGGAAAACGCGGGGATCGAGAGCGCGCCGCCCAAAAGTCGGCGCTGACGACGGCGGATGTCATGTCCCGTACGGTCATGTGCGTCTCGGAAAACGACCGGCTGGGCGATGCGGCCCGCGAGATGGCCCGGCGGCGGGCGGAGTGCTTGGCCGTCGTGCGGGAGGGGCGCTTCGTTGGGTTCCTGCGGCGGGAGACGGTGATGCAGGCCTTCGACGCGCCTTGACCCAAAGGCGTTCAAACAGTTGATTTAGTAACACTTGCCATTTGGGGAGCCATCTCTTGAATAGCCGTACGCTTGCGATTATCAAACCCGACGCCGTCGGCGCGGGAAAGACCGGAGAGATTCTCGCGCAGCTGGAGAGCGAGGGCTTCCGTATTTGCGGGATGAGAATGCTTGCGCTCAGTTCGCCGCAAGCGGAGAGGTTCTACGCCGTGCATGCGCAGCGCCCCTTCTTTGGGTCCTTGGTGAAGTTCATGACATCGGGTCCCTGCGTGCCCGTTGTTCTCGAGGCCCCGAGCGCGGTGGAGCGTTTTCGCCAGGTCATCGGCGCCACCGATCCGGCGCGCGCCGAGGAGGGTACGGTTCGCTCCCGCCACGGCTCGTCCATCGAACGCAATGCCGTGCATGGGTCGGATTCGCCGGAGAATGCTCGGATCGAAGCTCGGTTCTTCTTCGCCGACCGCGATCTCTCGGGCTGAATCCTGAATCGCTCAAGACCGAAACGACGCGCGTTCGGATGCCCGTGATCGACTTGATTCGCCTTCGGCGCGAGTCCCCCCAGCGCGCGAGCGGGGCGCTTCCCGCCTGCGAGGCGCTCTGGGACGGCACCGGCCTGAAGCTTGCGGGAAATGTTCGCGCTTGCGTCTCCGCCTCTCTTCTTCCGGGCGGCGACGTGGCCGTCAGCGGCAGCTGGTCCGCGCGCTTTTCTCGGCCCTGCGACAGATGTCTGGACGAGATGCGCGTCTCGTACTCCGAGTCTTTTTCGGCTCGCTTCTCGCCCGGCGCGTCCCAAGGGACGGACGCAGACGACGACATCTACCCGATTCCGACCGGCAGCGCGGCGCTTGACCTGACCTCAGCCATTCGGGAAGAGGTGATCGCGGGCGTGCCGAGATATCTACTCCCGCCCTTGGACGACGAAGGCAATTGCGCGGAGTGCGGACCTCGGGCTCAAGGACTTCGCCGAGGCTCCGGCGGGCGAAGAGAGCGCCTCCCCGATCCCAGGTGGGCGCCGCTCGCCGCGCTTTCCTCCGCCAATCAACCCCTGAACGAAGACGAGAGGTGACCTAATTGGCCGTACCGAAGAGACGGACCTCCAAGCAGCGTCAGCGCAAGCGGCGCGGCCACCACGCCGCCAAGGCGCCGACGCTCGACCAGTGCTCCCGCACGGGAGACCCAAAGCTCCGGCATCGCGTCTGTCCCACCTCCGGCAGGTATCGGGGACGCTTGATTTTCGAGCCGCCCGAAGACGCATAGCGTTCGCCTGATCCGATGTGGATCGCGCTGGACGCCATGGGCAGCGACGACGCGCCTCGGTCGGAGGTGCAGGGCGCGCTTCAAGCCCTTGGGGAGGATTCGGAGCTGGGCGTGGTCTTGGTCGGCGACCAGGACGCGATCGGATCCGTTCTTCGGGAGAACGCGCGCTCTGATCGAATCAAGGTGCATCACACCCCGGAGCGGATCGGCCCGCTAGAGTCTCCGCTCGCGGCGCTCCGGCGCCTGCCGCGCTCATCAATATCCGAAGGACTTCGGATTCATCGAAAGGGGCAGGCGCAAGGCTTCGTCTCGGCCGGTTCCACGGGGGCCGTCATGGCGGCCGCGCGCCTCATCTTGGGCACGCCGGCCCTAGTGAAGCGCCCGACGATCGGCACGCCGCTTCCGACGGGGGGCGGCGTCACGCTGATGGTTGACTCCGGCGCGAACCTGAGCTGTCGCCCGCGCCAGCTCCTGCACTTCGCCGTCCTTGGGTCCATCTACCTCCGCCGAGTGATGAATCTCTTGGAGCCTCGCGTCGGGCTCCTCAACGTGGGCACCGAACCGGGCAAGGGCTCCTCCGTGATCCGGGCTGCCCACCGCCTCTTGGAGAAGTCCAAGCTCAACTTCATCGGCAACGTCGAGGGCAGGCAGATCTTGGAGCACGCCTGCGATGTCCTTGTGTGCGACGGCTTTGTCGGAAACGTTCTGCTGAAGTTCTACGAGTCGGTGGCGGCGTTTCTCAGGCGGCAGCTCGGGCGAGCGATGGCGCCGGCTCCGCTGGACGGACGTATCGAGAGCTACTTTTCCACCACGTTGAACTACGCGCGGCAAGGCGGCGCGCCCCTGCTGGGCGTGCGCGGGGTCTGCGTCGTCGGTCACGGCGCTTCCTCCCCCGAAGCGACTGGAAACGCGATCGGCCTCGCGGCGCGGTCGGCGCGCTCGGACCTTGCTTCGCACGTGTCCAAGGGCCTTGCGGCGTATACGCGGTGATGAACCCGTCAGGGGGCGTTGTTTCGTGAGCCAAGTCGCGCCGCAGGCGATGATCACCGCCACGGGGCGCTTCCTGCCCGAGAACGTGCTCACCAACTTCGATCTGGAGAAGATGGTGGATACGAGCGACGCGTGGATTCGGGAGCGCACGGGGATCTCGGAGCGACGGATCGCGCCGGATGGCATGTCCGCCTCCTATATGGGCGAGCGCGCGGCCTCGCAGGCGCTGGAGCGCGCGGAGCTGAGCGCCCGGGATGTCGATCTGCTTCTCGTCTCGACGGAAACGCCGGACTACCTGCTCCCGTCCACCGCGTGCGCAATTCAGTCCGCGCTTGGGGCGTCCAGCTGCTACGCGATGGACCTTCGGGCGGCGTGCAGCGGCTTTCTGTATGGGCTCTCGACGGCGGAGGCCTTCGTCGCGACCGGCCAAGGGGATGTCGCGCTCCTGGTGTCGACGGAGAAGATGTCGTCGATCACGAACTGGAATGATCGGGCTTCGTGCGTCTTGTTTGGAGACGGGGCGGGCGCCGTCGTCGTTCAGGCCTCCAGGGATGGACGGGGAGTGCTCTCCAGCTACCATCGCTCCGACGGCTCGATGGCCGACTTGTTGATGCGAAGGGATGGAGGCGCGGAGCGCCCGATCACCGCCGGCTCGATCAAGGACGGTCGACACCTTCTTCGCATGGAGGGCAAGAAGGTCTTCAAGTCGGCGGTCAGACGCATGGCCCAAGCCAGCCGAAAGGCGCTTGAAGGCGCGGGGCTGGCCGCGGAGGACATCCAGCTGATGGTGCCCCATCAGGCCAACCTCAGGATCATTGACGCGACGGCAAAGTACGCGCGCATTCCAGACGAAAAGGTCTTCGTAAATCTTGGCCGCTACGGCAACATCTCCTCGGCCACGATTCCGGTGGCGATGGACGAGGCGGCGGAGCAGGGTAGGCTCGAGCCGGGCAGCCACGTCCTGTGCGCGGCCTTCGGGGCCGGTCTCACCTGGGGCGCGGCGGCGCTTCGGTGGTAGGCGCGAGGACGGCGCTCCTCTTTCCGGGGCAGGGCTCCCAGCAGGTGGGGATGGGAGCGGACCTCGCGAAGCAGTTTCCGGAAGCCCAAAGGACCTTCGAGGAGGCCGACGATACGCTGGGCCTTCCCCTCTCCCGCTTGGCGTGGGAAGGACCGCTCGACCGGCTGACGCGGACGGAATACGCCCAGCCCGCGCTCTTCACCCACTCCCTCGCGGTCTATCGCGCGGCGAGGGAAGGGCTGGGCGAAGTCGTGGCCGCGGCCGGCCACTCCTTGGGAGAGCTCTCGGCGCTTGCGGCGGCGAACGCCTACTCTTTTCGGGACGGCCTTCGGCTCGTGCAGAGACGGGGCGAGTTGATGGCGCGGGCCGACGAGAAGGTCCCAGGCGCGATGGCGGCCGTCCTCGGGCTAGAGGAGGAGGCGGTGCGGGGGCTGTGCGAAGAGGCGTCGCGCGAAGGTTCGGTGGTCGCGCCCGCGAACCTCAATGCAAAAGGACAGATCGTGGCGAGCGGCCACCGGGAAGCAGTCCAGCGGCTCAGCGCATTGGCCGGAGAGCAAGGCGCGCGCCGCGTTGTGCGGCTCAACGTCTCCGCAGCCTTCCATTCTCCTTTGATGGCGCCCGTTCAGGAGAGCTTTAGGGAGGCGCTCGAGGGGATTCGGATCCGTACGCCCCGCTTTCCGGTCGTCTCCAACGTCACGGCGCGCGCATCCCGCGGAGCTTCGGACATTCGGGACCTCCTGCTTCGACAGCTGACCTCGCCGGTTCGTTGGCTGGAGTGCGTCCAGAGGCTCTCCTCGATGGGCGCGGAGCGGTTCTTGGAGCTGGGTCCGGGAAAGGTGCTTGCGGCGCTCAATCGCCGAAACGCCCGCGGCGCCCGAACGCTTGCGCTGGGAGACGCCCGGTCGGTCTTGGCATTTCTGAAATCCGTCTGACGCCCGCAAATGCAAAGGAATGGCGCCGTGAAGGAACTTGCTGGAGAAGTAGCCGTCGTGACCGGGGGCACGCGCGGCATCGGCCTCGCCATTGCGAGGGAGCTCGCGGACGCGGGCGCCCGCGTTTCGGTCCTCGCAACGCGCGAAGAGGCTGCGGCTCGGGTCGCGGCCGGCTTGCCGGGCGAAGGCCATCTGGGGCGGGCATGCGACGTGCGCGACGGTTCGGCCTGCAGGAAGACCGTCGCGCGGACGGCCAAGGAGCTGGGCACCCCATCAATACTCATAAACAACGCGGGCATTGCGCGCGACGGCCTCGCGCTGCGGATGAAGGACGAAGACTGGGCCAGCGTGCTGGACACCAACCTGACCGGGGCCTTTCATATGATCCGCGCAACGCTGCGCCACATGGTCCGCAGCCGACGCGGCGCAATCGTGAATGTGAGCAGCGTCGTGGGAATCTCCGGCAACGCGGGCCAAGCCAACTACGCCGCCTCCAAGGCCGGGCTCCACGGACTCTCGAAGTCCGTGGCGAAGGAGTGGGCGTCGCGCGGCATCAGGTGCAACGTCATCGCGCCCGGATTGATCCGCACCGACATGACCAGCGACCTTGCCGAGACGCCCAAGACCGAGCTGCTTCGTCGCATCCCGCTGGGCAGGATGGGGGCGCCCGAAGAGGTCGCCGCCTTGGCCAGGTTCTTGGTCGGGCCGGGCGGTCGTTACATTACAGGGCAGATTATCGCCGTGGACGGCGGCATGTCGTCCTAACACCTGAACCCGCCGGAGCTTGTTCCGACCCCTGAGGATTTCCACTATGCAGAATATCCGACAACGCGTCATTGAAATCATTGCGGAGGAGCTAGGCCGCGAACAGTCCGACGTGAAAGACGACGCCTCGTTCGTGGACGACCTCGGCGCGGACTCCCTGGACACGGTTGAGCTGGTCATGTCCTTCGAAGAGGAGTTCGAGGTGGACATCCCCGACGAGGACGCGGAACAGATGAGGACCGTCGGCGACGCGATTCGCTACATCGAAGAACACGCCAAGTAACGGGGTCCGTCCCGTCGCGCCGAAGACCGGACGGCGGAGCGCGGGCGAGAGGGGTAAGAACGCGATGCGTCGCCGCGTGGTCGTGACCGGCATGGGGGTCGTCAGCCCCTTGGGTCTGGACTTGGACGAGACGTGGACGGCGCTGCTTGAGGGCGTATCGGGCGCGGGGCCGATCACGCAATTTTCGGCGGACGAGCGCTTTTCGGTTCGGATCGCGTGCGAGGTCAAGGGCTTCAAGGCGTCCGCCCACATGCCCCGAAAGGAAGCCCGTCGGCTGGACCGTTTTTCTCAACTCGCGATCGCGGCGTCCCAGCAGGCGATGCGGGACGCCGGCTTGGAGGACGGTCCCTCTCGCCGGGTCGCGCCGGAGCGGTGCGGGGCGCTGATCGGGAGCGGCGTGGGCGGGATCGCGACCTTTGAGAAGAACTCCGAAGCGCTGATCAAGAAGGGGCCCGGACGGGTCAGCCCCTTCTTTGTGCCGATGTTCATCGCGGACATCGCATCCGGTTTGGTCTCGATCCACTACGGTCTGAAGGGCCCCAACTACTGCACGCTCTCCGCGTGCGCATCCTCCTCGCACGCGATCGGGGAAGCGGCGCGGCACATTGAGAGGGGCGACGCCGACATGATGCTCACCGGCGGCTCGGAGGCCTGCGTCACCCCCATCACCGTCGCGGGCTTTGCGGCGATGAAGGCGATGTCGACCCGAAACGACGATCCCAAGCGGGCCAGCCGCCCATTCGACGCGGATCGGGACGGCTTCGTGATCGGCGAGGGCGCCGCGTGCCTCGTCTTGGAGGGGCTGGACGTTGCCCTGGAGAGGGGCGCCGAGATTTTGGGCGAGGTGGCGGGATACGGCCTCTCCGGAGACGCGCACCACATCACGGCTCCGCCCCCCGGAGGCGAGGGAGCGATCGCGGCGATGGCGATGGCGGTTCGGGACGCGGGAGCGGAGCTGGCCGAGGTGGGATACGTCAACGCGCACGGCACCTCCACTCCATACAATGATCGCACCGAGACGCAAGCGATTCGCGCGCTCTTTAAGGATCACGCCGACGAACTGGTCGTCGGATCGACAAAGTCCATGACCGGCCACCTTCTGGGGGCTGCCGGCGCGCTGGAGGCGGTCATCTGCCTGCAGGTGTGCAGAACCGGGCGGATCCCGCCCACGATTAACTTCGAGACTGCGGATCCCGACTGCGACTTGGAGTACGCTCACGGCGGCGCGATGGACCGCTCCGTCGGCTTGGCCGTCAGCAACTCCTTCGGCTTCGGCGGACACAACGCCTGTCTTGCGCTGCGCCCCTACAGCGCTTAGCGAGCGGGGCGGCGACTCGCCCGCGCTTCGCGCCGGCGAATCGCTCATCGGAATACACAATCCGGCATAAGGAGAAGCTGCCGATGCCCCGATCGCCGGCCGCCGGCGCAGAGCGAGACGAGGCGCCCGGCGAGGCGCGCGTGGGGGTGGGGTACGATTCCCACCGCTTCGATCCCGCCCGCCCGCTCATCCTAGGGGGCGTTCACTTTCCGGACGCGCCGGGGCTGCGCGGTCATTCCGACGGCGACGCGGTGGGCCACGCCTTGATCGATGCGCTTCTGGGCGCGGCGGGAAAAGGCGATGTCGGCGCGCTCTTTCCCCCCGGCGAGGCGAGGTGGCGGGGCGCCGACTCAATGGACCTTCTCGCGCGATGCGTCCGGAGGCTAAAGCCCGTCTGGACGCTGCGGAACGTCGACGCGACGGTGATCTGCGAAATGCCGAGGATCGGGCCCCGCGCCCAGGAGATGCGGGCCCGTCTCTCGTCTGTTCTTGAGATCCCTCGTGGCCGGGTTTCGGTGAAGGGCAAGACCAACGAAGGGATGGGCTGGATCGGCAGAGGGGAGGGGATCGCCGTCATCGCCGTTGCCTCCATCTTCCGGCGCGGGTCCGCGTAGCGAGGAGGAATGCAAGCAGAGCTGCCCTTTCTGGAGGGTCTGCCGCGGCCGCTGCTATACGGAGTCTTGGCGTTCGGGGCGGCGGTCGAGAACTTCTTTCCGGTGATTCCGGCCGACACCTTCATCGTCGCCGGCGGTTTCTTGGCGGCGACCGGCAAAGTCAGCCTCCCGCTGACGGCGACGCTGGCGGCGGCCGGGAATCTTGGAGGCGCGATCCTCGTCTACTGGATCGGCAGGCGACACGGCCCGCGCGCGCTGGCAAGCCCGCTTGGGCGAAGGCTGATCGCTCCTGGGCAGCTTGCGCGACTGACCGCCTACTACGAGCGGCGGGGCGTGCTCGCCATCTTTTTTTGTCGTTTCCTTCCCGGTTTTCGAGCCATCGTTCCGGTCTTCGCCGGCGCGACCGGTCAGCGCGCGGGTCGGGTGGTTCCGCCCCTTGTCCTGGCGTCGGCGATCTGGTACGGCGCTCTCGTCTGGCTGGGCTATCTGGCCGGCGATAACTATGAGTCGGCCTTGGCTTGGCTGCGCCGCTCAAATGCGGCGCTTCTCGCGATCGCGGTCATCCTGGGCATTGGAATACTCATCCTCTGGCTTCGCACGCGGCGGGCTTCTTCTCCCCCCGGCGACGCGCCCGGGCCCAGGGCGCCGTGACCATCGCCGGGCGGGCATCTCCGCCTGCGGAGACGCGCCGGCTGGAGTACGATTTCCATCTGGATCCATTTGAGGACTACCTCGCCTTCGGGCGCGGACTTGCCGACCGCTCGACATCGGCCTACCGAAGGGACGTGGGCCACTTCGTCTTCTTCGCCAGCGCAAGCGGCATCCGCAGCCCCGGGGAGATCAAACCCAGGCTTCTTCACGACTACGCCGCGCAGCTATCGGAGCTCGGCCTGGACCCGTCCAGCATCCGCAGGCGCCAGTCCGCGCTCCGCGCATACTTTGCCTACCTCGTGGACGAGGGCGTCGTCTCGACGAACCCCACTGACAAAATGATCCGGCCGCGCTTGGGGCGCCGCCTCCCCGATCACCTTTCCCAAGCGGAGGCCGCCCGCTTGGTCGAGGCCGTCCAGGAGAGTTCGACCGTCTACTGGCGGGATCGAGCAATCCTTGAGCTGCTCTATTCGACGGGAATGCGCGTCACCGAGCTGGTCGGACTGCTCCTGCGTCGCTTGGATCTCGAGAACGGCTCCTGTCTGATATTGGGCAAAGGCGGCAAGGAGCGGTACGCGCCGATCGGGCGAGCAGCCCTGGAGGGGCTTCGGCGCTACCTCCGAGACGTCCGTCCCCGCCTAGACAAAGGCCGCTCCAGGGGCAGGGTATTCCTCAACCAGCGGGGCGGTCCGCTAAGCCGGGCTTGGGCGTGGCGGATCGTCCGCGACGCGGCGCGAAGGGCGGGAATCTCTCGCGCCGTCTCCCCGCACACGCTCAGGCACACCTTCGCGACGCACATGCTGGAGGGAGGCGCGGACCTGATCACCGTGCAGGAGATTCTAGGTCACGCCCACATCGTGACGACGGAGATCTACACTCACCTGGACCTTACCCGCTTGGGGGCGGTTCACCGGAATCACCATCCCAGGGCCCGCTAACGCTAAGCGGCGGCTGCTAGGCGGGCGCGAGCCGGGAGTCCTCTAGAAGGCGCCTTCGCTCGGCTGCTTGCCCGCGCCGGAGACCCGAGGAGGCGCGCCGTCCCGGGCGGCCTGAAAGAGCTCCTCCGGCGTCGCGGTCGTCCGAGCCAAGCGCAGCGCCTCCGAAAGCGCCGCCACGCGCATCGCCTGCAGCTCCAAGGCCCGTCCGCGCGCATCCGCCCGCAGCAGGTAGCGCACGCTAGCCCGCCAGTTAAGGTAGTCCCGCGCGACAGGGTTCCTCACCGCGTCCTCCTCCATCCCCGCTTCAATCAGCGCATCGGCCAGCGCGTCGAAGTCCTCCGATCGAGGATCCGGGGCGTGGCGGCCGGCGGGAGCGCTTGTCGCCATCCGAAAGACATGCTCCTCGATTAACGCGCTCAGGGGAACCCGCGCGTCGAAGGCGTGGTTCAGAAACGCAGACTCCTCCGTGCGAAAGGTGTCTCTGGCCACCTCGACATCCGGAAAGATCCCTCCGCCGGAGCGCAGATGGCGCCCGCCCTTCGTCGTCACTGTTTCGAGCTCCAAGCCCTCGGGCGCCAAGTCTCCAGCGCGCGTGCGCGCGCGAGTCAACGACCGGCCAAGCGGCGTGAACCACGAGCCGATCGTGAGCTTCAAGGCACGTCCGCCCGGAAGCTCGAAGACGCGTTGCATCGATCCCTTGCCGAAGCTGCGCTCTCCCACGACCAAGGCCCGGTCGTGATCCTGCAGCGCGCCGGTAATGATCTCGCTCGCGGACGCGGTAAATCGATCCACTAGAACGACAATCGGGACGCCCGGCGCGCGCGCCGGCGTCCATGCGCGAATTTCGCGCTCCAATGCGCCCAATCCAGATCCGTCCCTAGACTCTTCGCTTGCAATCACCTCGCCCGCGTCCACGAAGATGTCCGCAATCCGAAGCGACTCGCCCCAGTAGCCGCCGGGGTTTCCGCGAAGATCGAGGATGAGCGCGCGGGCGTCGCGGAGCTCGCGAAGGGCATCCGCCAGCTCCCCCGAAACGCCTTGAGCGATGCGGTCGATTCCGATAAAGCCGACCCCGCCGTCCAACATTGCGAAGGTGACCGCCGTCACATGCACGGAGTCCCGGACAATCTCCATGTGGATCGGATCCCCAAAGCCGTCCCGAGAGACGCGCAGGCGCACGACGGAGCCCACCGGGCCGCGGATGGCGTCGCGCGCCTGGTCCACGGTCCAGTCCCGAGCGTCGGTCCCTTCGACCTGCACGATGCGGTCCCCCACGATCATCCCCGCCCGCTCCGCCGGAGTCTCCTTAAATACGGCGGTGACGGTGACGCGGCTGTTGAGCGGAGCAATCGTCACGCCGATCCCCGCATAGTCTCCGGTGTTGCGCTCTTGGAACGCGCCGGATTCCTCGGAGGTGAAGACCTCGGCGTAGGGATCCCCCAACCGGTCCAGCAGCCCTTCGATCGCGAGCTCCCAGAGGAGGGAGTCGCCGACGGGGTGGACGAAGTTTCGAGAGATCAGCGGGAGAATCGACCGAAAGACCTCCGAGGCCTCGGTCCGATACAGCTCCGGGGACGCCTGGGCGCTCTGGACGCCGGAGGCGGGGGCGGCGAAGGGCGCGGCGAGGGCGAATGCCAAAAGAATCCGCGCGCGCGCCCGAAGTCGCGCACTTTTCATTAGAGGGCCGCAATGCCCGATCTTCATTGATGTCCGCTCCAAGTGGGCGCTGGATCCCTCGGCGAAGCCAAAGCGGCTTCCGCAACACGGCTTAATCAAGATACCACGCCATGTCGCCCATTCGCCCCAAATCAATCAGCGAGGCGCGCAGACGCGCCCTGCGGGTGTCCTTGGTCCAGCTTTCGCCCGCGAAGGGCGACACGACTCGAAACATCCAGAGTATCCGGAGCGCGCTGGGGTCGGAATCGGATGTCGTCGTCTTCGGAGAGGCGGCCCTCACGGGGTATTTCCTTGACGGAGGCGTCCGCAGCGCGGCGCTCTCGGTCCGGGAGCTCTCGGAAGCGCTGGGCGCGCCGCCCTCGGACTCAAGGTGCGACATCGTGCTGGGGTTCTATGAGCTCTTCCGCCGCCAAGTGTACAACAGCATGGCGTACCTTGAGCCCTTCAGGGGCCGATACCGCGCGCTCCACGTCCATCGCAAGATCTTCAACCCCACGTACGGTCTCTTCGACGAACGCAGATACGTGACGCCCGGCCATGACCTGCGGGCCTTCGACACGCGTTTCGGTCGCGCCGGGATGCTGGTGTGCGAAGAAATGTGGCACTCCCTGCCGGCAACGATCCTCGCGCTGGACGGCGCGGAGTTCCTGTACACCGGCGCCGCGTCTCCCGCCAGGGGCTTCAGCGAACGCGCGGGAATCGCCTCCTCTTCGCGCCAGACGATTCCGCTTCCGGACAACTTGGCCGACTGGGATCGCCTCTCTGGGCGCACGGCGCAGGAACACGGGATTTTTCTCTTCACCGCGCAGCTGACGGGCTCGGAGGGCGGGCGGATTCTCGCGGGCGGATCCACGGCGTGGGCGCCGGACGGCAGACTCTTGGCGCGGGCCCCGATTTTGGCTCAAGGCGCATGCAGGGTGGAGGCGGACGTAGGAGAACTCGATCGGGTCCGGACGCGGATGCCGATGCTTGCGGATTTGCGCGGCGAGCTCCCCGCGCTCACGAAGTCGCTTGCGCGGGCGTTGGATCGTACGGCCCTGGGAGCGGAAGAGCCGGCCGATTTCGCGCAGGCTTCCGATCTGGAAGACCGGCGGGGCGCGAAAGAAGAAAAACAAAATGGCGACGGGGCAGGGACGCCCCGGGAGCCGCGCTTTGGACTGCGCGCCTCCAGGCCGCGCCCCGGCCACGAGGACTATCGGGCGCTTGCCATCGACGCGCCGCTCGTGGCCGATACGCTCGTCCATTTCCTCCGCGCGGAATTTGAAAGTCGGGGCGTAGGCCGGGCCGTGGTGGGGACCTCGGGCGGCGTTGACTCATCGACGACGCTTATTCTCGCGGCGAAGGCGCTGGGAGCAAGTCGCGTATACGCCTTCTCCCTCCCCGACCGGGTCTCCAGACCCGAGAGCGCCTCGGACGCGCGGGCGCTCGCCCAGTCGCTGGGATGCCCGCACCGCGTGATCGAGATCGGAGGGATGGTGGACCGCTACGCTAACGATCACGAGCCTGAGATGACGAACAGCCGCAGGGGCAACGTCGCGTCTCGGATGCGGATGCTCGCGCTCTTCGATCAGGCGGCAAAGCTGGGCGCGATTCCGGTAGGCTCCGGAAACAAGAGCGAGAGACTCTTGGGGTACTTCACTTGGCACGGCGACGATGCCCAGCCAATTAACCCCCTGGGCGACCTGTACAAGACGCAGGTCGTGCAGCTCGCAAGCCACCTGGGAACGCCCCGCGCGATTCTCGCAAAGCCCCCTTCACCGGATCTGATCCCGGGCGTGCATGACGAGGAAGAGCTCGGAATCACCTACCTCAAGGCCGACCCGATTCTTCGTCTGCTGACACGGGACTATGACCCGCATGTCTTAGTTGCCGATGGATTTAAGGAGAGCGAGGTCATGTGCGTTCGCAACCTCTTGGAGGGCAGTCACTGGAAGCGCAGGCCCCAGACCGTCGCCCTGCTCTCCGAGACGTCAATTGGCGAGGGGTACCGAAGACCGGTGGACTTCGGCGACAGTGGCCGGAAGTAGCTGGACGAGCCCCAAGCGGGATGCTGGGCCGGCAGTTGCCGGGCTCCGGCGCCGGCCCTCTGACCGACGGGCGATGGCGGAAGCCGGAAGGGAGGGCGGCGCGCTGCGCGAGGGCCGGGACATCCCGCGCGCTTCCGGTACATGAGGACGGGAAGCTACCGGCCCTGCGCTCCCATCATCTCGGCCAGAAGGTCCGGCCACGAAGGCCTTTCTCGAGCCGCCCAAAGGGAGAGCAGCCGCTCTCCCAAGGCGACGTGCAGAATGCGCGAAGGATCCGTCAGGGCCCGGGCGATCAGCTGCCGTGCGCGGACCTCGGCTTCCGGCAGGGAAGCGTGTTCCTTCGCGAGGAGTTTGGCTCGGGCCTCGAGCGCCCGCTCATCCTCTTCGCCCGCATAGACCAGGAGCGCCGCCAAGGCAGCCCGGGCCTCAAGCGCGGCGCCCTGCCGGAGGCGCGCGGAAGCGGCTCCGCGCGCGCCGCCCCCGGCGCGCCTAGCCCACGATAGCGCGGGGCCCAAGACCTCCATCGCGACCAGCGTCCGCAGGCGATCGATTGGTTCCGTCTCGGGCGCGCGCCGGGCGCGGACCTGAGACAGCGCTTCAGCCAGGTCCTCGCGCAGGGAGAGCTCCTCCAGCGTCCCCAAAACGACTTCCGTTGAATCCCATTCGCCCCCCGCAAAGACCGTGAGCAGCGTTCGGCTTCGCCCAACCGCGACCTCGTCCAGGCGGCCCCGCCGCTCCGCGGGCGGAAGCGTCGGATGAAGAAATACCGACGGGACGGGTCCGGGAAAGAGCCCGGCTCCCGTCAGTCCCAGCACATCGTAGCGGTCCTGTCGCGATCCAAGCGCCGCCCGCACCGCGTCCGAGAGCATCCGCGCCCGCGACGAAGGGGCGGCGGGGTCCCTCAAGGGCGTGCGCGCAGCCTTCTGAACCGCCTCCAGTAGGTGGAACTCTCCGTCGAAGCCGTAGCTTCGCGCAAGGATGGCGATCGCGTCTCCGGAGTCTGCGATCCCGGCTGCTCGGGCGACCGACTCGCGGTTCCACCTGGACCGCTGCCGGGCGAGGGAGGCTTCCGCCTCCCGAAGCGCGTCCCGGTGCGCCCATGCGCGACCGGACTCGGGCAATCGCTCCGCTTCGCTCAACCGTTCCGCGATCCACCGCTGCAGCTTTCCCGACAGGGAAAGCGCCGCATCGGTCAGGAAGACGGGGTAGGCCCCCGCCTCCTCTGAAACGTCTAGGAGATAGGGCAGCTGACGCGCCCGTGCCGCAAGAAGATCTTCCCTGTCTCTCCGAACCATTCCGGGTCGAAACGCCGCTTCGGCGATGCGCGTCGCCTCCTCCGCGAAGATGTAGGGGGAGGAACGCGCGCGCCAGAGCTCCGCGTGCAGAATCCGTCTTCGCTCCAAGGCGGCGGCAAGGTCCAGCGCGACCGCAAGCTGCTCGCGGGAATCGGGAAAGAGCCGAATGTCCAGGACTTCGTCCCGCAACGCGGCGTACCCCAGGGCCTTGGCCTTAACGGCCTCCGGGCTGAGATCTTGAAGCCGCTCCGCGAAACGAAGCGGATCCAGCAACGCGGCCGACCCGGGCTCGTGGTAGGCGATGTAGGCAGCCGCGCGCGCCGCGGGATCCGCGCTCGCCTGGCCAAGGGCGCGTTCTGAAGAGAAGAGGCTGGCTAGAAGCGCGCCAGAGGAGAGGACGCGGCGGATCGGAGCCGTCCCCCAGCGGGCCCGGGCTTCTCTCTCTGGTTGATCCGCCCCCCGCTGCCGGAGTAGCTTTAGCAAAGCCGCATTCGCCCGCCGCAACATCCGCCCCCGCGTGCTCGCGATTATCGACAACTACGATTCCTTTACTTGGAATCTCGTGCAAATTCTCGGGAATTTAGGCGCCCGACCCGTTGTCTTCCGCAACGACGAGACGACGCCATTGGAGCTCTCGGCTCGTGGAATCCGCGCGTTGATCGTCTCTCCGGGGCCATGCACGCCAAAGAAAGCGGGGATCTCCGTAGACGCGATCCGCGAACTGTCCAAGCGGACGCCTACCCTGGGCGTCTGCCTGGGCTGCCAGGCGCTGGGCGAGGCGTTCGGCGCCGCAACGGTGCGCGCCGCTCGGGTCGTACACGGAAAGGTGTCGGCCATCGCCCACGCGGGCGACGATCTATTTCAGGGCGTTCCGTCGCCCTTTGGCGCGGCAAGATACCACTCCCTGGTCACGGATGGCGCGACGCTTCCCGAAGAGCTCCGCCCGATCGCCTGGAGCGCGGACGCGCAGGACAAGGGAGAGGTTCAGGCGATGCGCCACCGCGCGCGCCCGGCTTGGGGCGTTCAGTTCCACCCGGAATCCTGGTTTACCGAGCACGGCCGGCGGATTCTCTCCAACTTCCTCTCCCTTTCCGGGGCGTGAGCCGTCCCGGAGTTCTCTGCGTCGTCCCCGCCCGCATCGGCTCCACTCGCCTCTTTGAAAAGCCGCTGACGCCTCTATTGGGCACGCCCTTGATCGTCTGGAGCTGGCGCAACCTCCGGCGTCTCTCCTTTATCGACCGCTTGGTGGTGGCTGCGGACGACGCGCGGATCCTTGAAGCCGCGCGCGCGGAGGGGGCGGAGGCGCTGCGCACATCCTTCCGCCACGCTTCGGGCACCGATCGGACGCGGGAAGCCGCGGATCTGCTTCAGTCCGGCCAAGGGCGCATCCTAAACGTCCAAGGCGATGAGCCATTCCTTCCCGCCGCAGCAATTCGGGGATCCTTGGCGATGTTGGACAAGGGCTTCGACATCGGCACCGCCGCGGCTCCGATCACCGATCTTTGCGACTTTAATGGCGATGCAACCGTGAAGGTCGCGCGAGCGAAGGATGGCCGCGCGCTATACTTCTCGCGTTCGCCGATTCCAGGCGGGGCGGGCGAAGGGCCCGCGCTTGGGCTTCGCCATCTCGGGGTCTACGCCTTCGAGCGGGAGGCGCTGGAGCGATGGACTTCGCTCGACCCCTCGCCGCTGGAAAGACGGGAGAAGTTGGAGCAGCTACGGGCGCTGGAGAACGGAATGAAGATTGGCGTCTCGGTCGTCGACGATGCCCCGCCCGGAGTCGACGTGGCCCAGGACGTTGGCCGCGCCGAGCGCGTCCTCCTCTCCCGTCGGGCGGACGGCGCCTCGCTGACAAGACCTCAAACACAGGGAACATGACCGACGAATTCGGCTCCAGTGGAACCAAGTACATCTTTGTGACGGGCGGCGTCGTGTCGTCTCTGGGCAAGGGGATCTGCGCCGCGTCGCTGGGCCTCCTCCTCAAGGAGCGCGGGCTGAGCGTCGCCCTCCAGAAATTCGACCCGTACGTCAACATCGATCCCGGCACGATGTCTCCGTACCAGCACGGGGAGGTCTTCGTCACCGACGACGGCGCGGAAACCGATCTGGATTTGGGCCACTACGAGCGTTTCATCGACCGCAGCGTCTCTCAGGCCAACAACGTCACGACCGGTCGCATCTATCGTTCGGTGATCGACCGCGAGCGGAGAGGCGACTATCTGGGGCGCACCGTTCAGGTGATCCCGCACATTACCGACGAGATCAAGCGGCGATTCAGCATCCTGGGCAAAGACTGCGACATCGTCATCACCGAGGTGGGCGGAACCGTAGGCGACATCGAGAGCCTCCCGTTTCTGGAGGCGATTCGCCAGTTTCGCAACGAGCGGGATCCAAGGGACACCCTCGTCGTCCACCTCACGCTCATCCCCTATATCAGCGCGGCGGGCGAGCTGAAGACGAAGCCCACTCAGCACGCGGCGCGGGAGCTCATGCAGACGGGGATCCAGCCGCAGGCGCTCGTCTGCCGCACCGAGCACCGTTTGGACGGCGCGCTGAAGCGCAAGATCTCCAGCTTCACGAACGTCGCCCTGGACGGGGTCGTTGAGGCGTTGGACGTCGGGACGATCTACGAGGTGCCGCTGCAGCTTCGAGAGCAAGGCCTGGACGACTTCGTGCTTAAATGCTTGGACGTGCAGGTGCCTCGCCGCGAGCTCGGGGCGTGGTCCAAGATCGTGAAGCGCGTCAAGGCGCCCAAGAATGGAACGGTGCGGGTCGCGGTGGTCGGCAAGTACACCGACTTCGTCGACGCCTACAAGTCGGTGGAGCAGGCGCTGATCCACGGCGGCGTCGCGGCTGACATGCGGGTGGAGACCGACTGGATTCCCGCCGAGCGGATGGACCGCGCCGTAAACGCCTCCTTTCTTCGGGACTATCACGGCTTGGTCGTGCCGGGGGGCTTTGGGCGCCGCGGCGTCGAGGGGAAGATCGCGGCGATCCGATGGGCCAGGGAAAACAATCTCCCCTTCTTGGGCCTGTGCTTGGGGCTTCAGTGCGCGGTGATCGAATTCGCGCGCAACGTCTGCGGATTGGTGGAGGCGCACTCCTTCGAGTTCGACCGGGCGACCCCGCACCCCGTGATCTGTCTCATGGACTCCCAGCGCAACGTCACGACCAAGGGAGGGACGATGCGGCTTGGGGCCTACGAGGCGAAGCTCGCGCAAGGATCGCTTGCCCGCGATCTCTACGGCGCAAAACGCATCAGCGAACGGCATCGGCACCGCTTTGAAGTAAACCCCGCGTACCGAGATCGACTGGAGGAGGCCGGGCTCCGAATGGCGGCGACGACGCTGGACGGGGCGCTCGTGGAGATGATCGAGCTGCCGGCGCATCCGTGGTTTGTTGCAAGTCAGTTTCATCCAGAGTTCAAGAGCCGACCGAATCGGGCCCATCCTCTCTTCCAGGGCTTCGTGGAGGCCGCCGCAGCGGCGGCGCAAGCCAGCCGCGAAGCGGAGCTTCGGAGCGCGGATGCTCCGGCGGCGGTCTGAGCGAGAAGCCGGGCGGGTCCTTCGTTCTCTTTGCGGGTCCCTGCGCTTTGGGGGATTCGACGGTGAACCTTGGCATCGCGCGCGAGCTGGCGAAGATCGGGAGGGCCTTTGGCCTGCCGGTGACCTTCAAGGGGTCCTTTGACAAGGCGAACCGCTCTCGCTTGGGCGCCGCGCGCGGCCCCGGACTCGATGCCGGAGCGGAGCTGCTGCGCGAGGTTAGGGAAGAGACGGGACTCTCCGTCATGACCGACGTGCACGAACGAGGGCAGGCGAGGAGGCTCCGGGGCGCGGCGGACGTCATTCAGATTCCGGCGTTCCTGTGCCGCCAGACCGATCTGCTGCTGGAGGCCGGCGCGTCGGGCTTGGCCGTGAATATCAAGAAAGGGCAGTGGATGAGCCCCGAAGCGATGGAGGGGGCGGTGGAGAAGGTTCGCGCGGCGGGGGCGCCCGAGGTGTGGATTACCGAGCGCGGCACGGCCTTTGGCTACGGCGACCTCGTCGTGGATATGCGCTCCTTTGCGAGGACTCGCGCCGCCGCTCGCTGTCCCGTGCTTCTTGACGCCACCCACGCGGTGCAGCGACCGGGGCAGGGCGCGGACGGGTCGACCGGCGGCGACCGACGGTTCGTTCGCCCGCTCGCGCTCTCGGGCGTCGCCGCCGGCGCCGACGGTCTCTTCCTGGAGGTGCACCCCCAGCCGGAGCTCGCCCCCTCCGACTCGAGCGTGATGCTGCGGCTGCCGGAGCTTTGCCCGCTCGTCCGCGACGCGATGCGAATTCGGGACGCTCTATATGGACCGGTTGGAAGCTCCTAGTCCGCCCGCCGGAATTGATCCGGCAACCGCGCGCCGGATCCGGCTCGTCATACTGGATGTGGACGGCGTTCTGACCGGGGCCGGCATCTACGTCGGGACCGCCGGGAACACGGAAATCGAGCTCAAGCGATTCGACATTCAGGATGGGCTGGCAATCAAGATCTTGGAGTCCCGGGGCGTCGAGGTCGCGCTGGTGTCGGGACGCGTTTCGATGGCCACGCAGCTTCGGGGAGAAGAGCTGGGGATCAAGGAGATTCATCAAGTTCCAGACGCCCGAAAGATGCCGGCGATTCGGCGTATGATGCGCCACCGAGACATCTCCTGGGGCCAAGTCGCGATGATGGGCGACGACCTTCCCGACATCGCGCCGCTCAGAAGAGCGGGGCTGCCGGTCGCCGTCTCAAACGCGATCGGGGAAGTGCGCGCGCTTGCGAAGTGGACCAGCTCCAAACCCGGGGGGCGCGGCGCGGTTCGGGAGTTTGTGGAGGCCTTCCTTCAGGCGCGCGGCGAGTGGGACTTGGCAGTCGATGAGTACTGCCGCGAGCGGGAAGGGTAGGGAGGCCGCGCCGGAGCTCGCCCTCGCTCGGCAAGCGCTCCGGGCGGAAGCGAAGGCCGTTCTGGACCTCGCCCGCCGGGTGGATGGGAACTTTGCCGAGCTTGCCCGGAGAATCCGAAGCGGTGCGGGGCGAGTGTACGCGTCCGGGATTGGAAAATCGGGGATCGCCGCGCGGAAAATCGCCGCCACCTTGACAGCGGTTGGGGTTTCGGCACATTTTTTGCATGCAACAGATGCGCTACATGGCGAAATGGGCGTCGTTTCGGCGTCCGACATCCTCTTGCTGGTCTCGAAGAGCGGAGCAAATCCCGAATTGATTCTCTTGGCGGAACGCGTTCGGGAGCGCGGCGCGGAGGTTGCCGCGCTTACGGGCGATCTCGAGTCGCCGCTGGCCAGGCGCGCGCGCTGGGCGCTCGACTGCGGCGTCCAGCGCGAGGCCTGCCCCTTGAACGTTGTGCCGACCTCCTCCACCCTCGCGGCCATTGCGATGGGCGACGCCCTTGCCTTAGCTGCGGGAGTCGGAAACTCGCGGCGCGCCTTCACCGAGCGCCATCCCGGTGGCGCGCTTGGCGCGAGAATGAGACTTCGAGTCTCAGACGCAATGTTGCCGGACTGCCCTCGAGTCTCGGCTCGCGCGCGGGTTCGGGAGCTCCTCGCCCTGCTGGGCCTTCAAAGGGGCACGGCGGCGATTGTGGACGAGGCGGAGAGAGTGTTGGGCGTCGCGACGCTTGGAGACTTAAGCCGGGCGATGCAGCGGGATGAAGCGCTAATGGACGCCCCAGTCTCGCGCGTCATGAATTCGAACCCCGAACTTGCGGAGCCGGAGCTGGACGCTGCGGAAGCGCTCGCGCGAATGAAGCGAAAGGGCATCATGGCGATGCCGGTGGTCCGCCGCGGTCGCTTGGTCGGAATCATCCACCTGCACGACCTCCTCCGCGCGGGAGCCTCCGCGTGAGCCGCCGCCTTCTTCAGGCCGTTGCGGCTGCGGTCTGGATTGGGATCTCTTGGAGCTGTTCGCACCCCGGAGAAGAAACGACCGTCGATGTCGGGCAGGGAATTCTCGCGGACGAGAACATCTTCGGCGTCACGCAAATCATGTCGCGCGACGGCATCAGAGAAGCCGTGCTGCGGGCCGACAGCCTGTATCGATGGAACGACTCCACGCACGTACTGGTCTTGGGGCTGCGGCTGGATATCCACGATATGCACGGACGCGTCGCGGCGCGCATTTCCTCGGAGCGCGGACAGCTGAACCAGGAGACGCAGGAGCTCAAGGCCATCGGAAGCGTGGTCATGAACGTGTCCCAAGAAGACCGAACGATTACCGGCGAGGAGATGTGGTTCTCTCAGGCGATGGATCGCGTCTGGTCCGACGGTCCGGTGGAGATGGAGCGCGATCGCTGCAGAATTCGCGGAGACCGATTCGAGGCGGACCTCTCCTTTACGCGCGTCAAGATCTGGGAGAACGAGCAGATCACCGACTGCGGAGGCTTGTGAGGAGGAAGACATCCAGCCTTCGCGCCGGAAGCGTCTTTGCCTTGGTCTTGGCCTTGGGTCTTGCGGGCATGGCTAAGGAGGTCGCCGGCCAGGTCGAGCGCCGCTGTCGGTACGCCGTGGAGGGGTACTCGCAAAGCACGCGGCGAACGGACTCCACCTACCGCCATATCGTCTCGGGCGGATTTCGGCAGGACTGCTCGGACGGAGCCTCCGTGCGGGCAGACTCCGCGGTGATTATCGAGTATTTGAATCAGGTGGCGCTCTTTGGCCGGGTTTCGCTGCGCGACTCCGCTCTGTCCCTCAAGTCGGAGGTCGGCACGTACTACGGTCGAGGCGGCAACTTCGATGCGACCGGGGATGTCGTGCTTACGTTCATTGAGAGCGGAGCCACGGTGGCGGGCCCGGACCTCAACTACCGCCCGGGAAGCGAATTTCGTCCGCTGGACCAGGCCCTCTTTCGGGCGGGTTGCGAGGCGCAGGTCTTTCCGTCTCCAGCAGAGGAAGAGGCGCTGGAGCCAATACCCGCGAGCGACTCCTTGCCGGGGGCTGAACGTCAAGCGGCCTTGGAGAGCCAGGGGGAGGGCGGCCATGTGGAGGGAGAGGGAATTCGGACGGATTCGGTTTCCGCTCAAGGTCAGTCTCTTGCCGTCGACTCCGCCGGCGCGCGCGCGGACAGCCTAGCGACGGAGGCGGCCGGGGAGCCCCCGGGCTCGGAAGAGGGCGCTTCCGGGAGCGAGGAGGCTTTCGGCGAAGAAGACCAAGGAGGGAAGGGCGGCGAGGACGCGACGATTGAGGAGCTTGTCCCAGCGCGAATCGAAGCGGCCCGGTGCGCCATCCTGGGCCGGCGCCACTTCAGCGCTTCGGGGGCCGTAACGGTGACCCGAGACTCCCTCGTGACGACGGGCGACTCTCTCTACATGGATCAGAGCACGGGCGCGATGGCGGTGATTGGAGACGTTCTTACTGAAGGCGCCGGCTTCTCCATCCGGGCGGAGACGGTGGACGCGTTGCCCGCGCGGGAAGGCGTCGAGCGGTTTCTCGCGCGCGGCGACGCGGTCCTTCTCGGTTCGTCCATCATCATGCAGGCGCCCGCGATCAGAATCGGACATCGGTCAGGCGCCGTGCAGCGGGTGGTCGGCTTGGGCTTGGCGCCGGTTCTGGTCCGCGACACTTCGATTTCCGAGGAGCTCCTGTCGATGATGAGCCCGACGGCGCGAATGGGCGCGCGGCGCGCGGTTGAGGATGCTCGGGAGGCTGCGCTGGCAGTGGACACGGACGCCCCGCCCAGGGCATCGGTGAGCTCGGCGAGCTTTCACCTTGCGGCGGATTCCATTGAAGCGATCCTCTCAGACGACGGCGTGGTGGAGGCGGTCAGGGCGGCGGGACGGGCGCGCGCCGAGGCGATGGCGACGGATGCGGCCCGCAGCGAGGAGCTGCCGGAGCTTCTCCAGAGCGACTGGATTGTGGGCGATACGATCATCACGTGGCTCCTGCCCGGGGCTGCGGGAGCGATCGGAGGCAGAGCCGGCATCGAGTCGATTACAGCCATAGGAAACGCAAAGACGCTGTACCGAATCACCATGAAGGACACCTTGGGCGCCGCGGCGGACTCGTCCAGCGATCTAAGCCGCCCTCCGCTGCACTACGTGGCCGCGCGTCGGATTCGAATGCTCTTTGAAGGGGGCGAAGTGACGGGGATGGAGGTGGCGGGCAAGGCGGAGGGGTTTCACTTGGAGCCTAGAGCGCTCTTGGACTCTACCGCCATTGACACGACTTCAGTGACCGACACGCTGGCGCGCGCGACAGGCGCGCCTGAAGGGGACGAAGGCGAGGGCCGGACCGCGCGTCGCCCCAATCTGGAATCCTCGACCGGGAAGCTGCTCCTCGCTAGGCGAGCCGCTTCCCGGTCGCGTCGGCAATGGCCTCCGCTTCCTGATCGGCGAAGATGACCTCGGGCGAGGGACTGAGCGTCCTCAGGGGCGTGGGGCTCACCAAGGCCTACAAAAAGAAGCGGGTGGTCGACGAGGTTGAAATCCAAGTGCGCCAAAGGGATATCGTCGGGCTCCTAGGACCGAACGGGGCCGGCAAGACGACCACGTTCTACATGATGGTGGGGTTGGTGGCGCCCGACGGCGGTCGCGTTCTCTTGGACGACCGCAACCTCACGCGCGTGCCGATGTACAAGCGCGCGCGGATGGGACTGGGATATCTCGCGCAGGAGCCCTCGGTCTTTCGCAAGCTCACCGTGGCTCAAAACGTGATGGCGATCCTGGAGACGCTCAAGATCTCCCGGAAGGAACGGGGACGGCGCTTGGACGAGCTGCTGGACGACCTCTCGATCAGCCATCTCCGGGACCACAAGGCGTACTCGCTTTCCGGGGGCGAACGCCGCAGGCTGGAGATCACGAGGGCATTGGTGCAACAGCCGCGCTTCCTGCTCCTGGACGAGCCCTTCGCCGGCATCGACCCCATCGCCGCCAGCGATATTCAATCAATCGTCACCGATCTGAGAACTCGCGACATCGGCGTGATCATCACGGATCACAATGTGGAGCAGACTCTTGAAATCGTCGACCGCGCCTACATCATGTACGAGGGCAGGATCAGGGTGGCGGGCACGGTTCCCGAGCTGGTTTGGAACGACGAGGTGGCCGAGCTCTATCTGGGGCGCGCGCTGACCCGGAAGATGCGCTCCCGCTTCGATCCTCCGGCGCAAAACGGACGATGAGCCGGAAGCTCGCGCTTTCGCAGCGGGGGACGCAGACCGCCGAACAGCGGCAGCAGCAGCATTTGAGCCCCAGGATGTTTCAGGCGATGGAGATTCTCCATCTCCCGCTCCCCGAGCTGCGGACTCGCCTGGATCGGGAGATCTCCGAAAACCCTTTTCTGGAGGCGGCCGAGGCTCGGGAGTCGGTCGAGGGCGAGAGCGCCTTGGAAGCTGCGCCGGAGGATGCGGAAGAAGAAGAGGGCGCGGGCGAGGAGGAACGGCTGGAAGAAACGGACCTCTTCGAGGACTTTGAAGACTTCGAAGACCGGACGGAGTGGGGCGAGAGCTACGTTGAACGCGCTCTGGAGCGCGGGGCGGCGCTCGGGACTTCGTTGGACTACGGCGACCCTGTGGTGGTGCGGCGCCCGGAGCTCGCCGACCACTTGGACGAGCAGTTGCGGCTGATGCGCCTTGGGCCGGAAACGCTGCTCATTGCAAGGGAGATCGTCGGCAACTTGGATGCGCGCGGACTCCTGGGCGCAGAGATCGAGGTCGTCGCAGAGGGAGCGACGGCGTACCGAAGAGAGCTGCTGCGAGACGACGCCGCGCGTGAGAACGGCTTGTTTTCCGGCCTAGGCTCCGCGCCGATTCATCCGCGCGAGGTGGAGAGAGTCCTGGTGGAGGTGGTACAGACCTTGGATCCGCCGGGGATCGCCGCGCGGGACGTGCGCGAGTCGCTTCTCTTGCAGCTGAAGCGGCGGGGAAGGGGGCAGTCGCTCGCGTACCGAATTCTGGAGCGAGACTTCGATGCGCTCGCGAATCGCAGGTGGGAGGAAATTCAACTAAACGCCGGCGCGAGCAGCCGCGAGCTTCAGGCGGCGCGAGACGAGATTGCCCGATTGGACCCCAATCCGGGCCTCCGCTTCGCGGGAGGAGAGGACGAGTACGTCGTTCCGGATGTGATCGTACGGATCATCAATGGCGAGTTTCACGTCTTCACCAACCAGGATCACCTGCCCCCCGTTCACCTCTCCCCTCACTACACAAATATCGAGAACCGAATAGAGCACGGCGCGGCGGAGGAGAAGCGCTTCATCGAGCGCAAGCTGAACGCGGCGAAGTGGATGATCCAGCTGCTGGAGCAGCGCCGCAAGACGATCCTGCGCGTCACCCGGATGATTGTGGAGCGGCAGAGGGACTTCTTTGAGAAGGGGGCGCAGCACCTCAAGCCGCTCGCATTGAGGGACGTGGCGTCCGCATTGGATCTCTCGGAATCCACCGTCTCCCGCGTCACCAGCCGAAAGTACGTACAGTCGCCGGCCGGAGTCTTTCCCCTGAAGCGTTTTTTCTCCAGGGCCATTCCCACCGCTACCGGAGAGAGCGTCTCCGCCGGGAGCGTCAAGGAGCGAATTCGCCGCCTCGTGGAAAATGAAGACCCGGCCCGTCCGCTCAGCGATCAAGCCGTGGTCGACGCGCTCAATGGCGACGGCATTCGCATCGCGCGGCGCACCGTCGGAAAGTACCGGACGCGCATGGGCATCCTCTCCGCAAGGATGCGCAAGAATGCCTGAGCTTCGCGCGAGCGAAGGAAAACCGCGCTCCGACTTTGCGGTCGTCGTGCCGGCGTACGACGAGGCGCCCAACATCCCCGAGCTTGCCCGCGCGCTTGAAGACGCGTTTCGTCGCCACCGTCTTCAGGGCGAGGTGATCCTCGTGGACGACGGTTCGCTGGATGGGACCTTCGAGGCCGCAAAGGCGGTCGAATGGGACGCGATGCGGGTCGTCCGGCATCAGGCGAATCTGGGAAAGACCGCCGCGATTCTCACGGCCGCCAGGAGCACTCGCCGGAAGTGGCTCGTCGTCTTCGACGCCGATCTGCAGCACTCTCCGGACGAGATCCCTCGCTTTCTGGACCGGTTGGGGCAGGGATGGGACATCGTGACCGGGCGCAAGATCGGAGCCTACGACAAGAAGCTCGTCTCGGGCGTGTACAATCGGCTCAGCCGATGGATCTTCAGGGTTCCGGTGACGGACCTCAACTCGATGAAGGGCTTTCGACGGGAGATTCTGGACCACATCCGCCTGCGCGCCGACTGGCATCGATTCTTCGTGGTGTTGGCGCATCGCGCGGGCTTCTCCGTCTCCGAAATCGATATCGAGCTGTATCCGCGCCATGCGGGAGAGGCGAAGTACTCCGGCAAGGACCGGATCGTCAAAGGAACCTTGGATCTCTTCTCGGTCTGGTTTCAGCTTCGCTGCGGCCAGAGGCCGATGGTGATCTTCGGGACGCTGGGAGCGGGAGCGACCCTCCTTGGCGGGCTCTTGGGCGTCGGGGCGTTCTACATGCGATTCGCGATGGAGGCGGGGTATCGGCCCCTTCTATACCTGATCGCGCTTCTTATCACCGTCGGCGCGCTTTCGTTTTTGGGCGGATTTCTCGCGGAGCTCGTCGTCGCCCTCCGGGAAGAGGTGTTGGAGGTCCAGCGCAGGCTGCGCTTAATTGAGGACCGGATGCGGGATGAGCGCGGCGACAAGTAGCGGCCCGCGGGGACGTCGGGCGAGGATCCTGTCGGTGGTGGGCACGCGCCCCGAGGCGATCAAGATGGCGCCCGTCATTGCGGCTGCGGAGGCCGAACCCTTGCTGACGCACCGGCTGGTCCTCACCGGTCAGCACGCAGGCATGGCGAGGCAAATTCTGGACCAATTCGGCATCAAGGCGGACGCGGACCTGAAGATCATGCGTCCGGGTCAGGACCTCTACGACATCGGCAAGGCGTGCCTCTCCGGGCTTCCCGATCTCTTTCGCAAGTACTCTCCCGATGCGACGCTGGTGCAGGGCGATACCGCGACGGTCTTCTTCGCCGCGCTTGCGGCCTTTTTCGAGAAGTGTCCGCTGGGCCATGTCGAAGCGGGGCTGCGCAGCCGCCGCAAGTGGTCGCCGTTTCCGGAGGAAATGCTTCGCCGGACAACCGACGCGCTTTCCGACTATCACTTCGCGCCGACGCCCGAGGCAGGAGAGAACCTCAGGCGCGAAGGGGTGCCCGAATCTTCCATTTTCGTTACGGGAAACACCGTGGTGGACGCGCTGCGGCGCATTCGCGGCCAAGCGCCCGGCATCTCCAATCCGCACCTCGCGCGGTGGGTGCGCGAGCAGCGTCCCTTCGTGCTGCTGACGACGCACAGACGGGAGTCTCTGGGCGCGCCGATGGAGGGCGTTCTTCGGGCGGTGGCGGAATTTCCGCGCCTCTTCGGCGTGAAGGTCCTCTTTCCCGCGCACCCAAACCCGAAAGTGCAAGAGCCCGCGCGGGCGATCCTCGGAAAGGTCCGCGGAGTCCGGGTCACGGAGCCTCTTCCGTACGAGGACCTGCTCGCGGCTCTAGAGCACGCCCGGATCGCGCTCACCGACTCCGGCGGCATTCAGGAGGAGGCACCGGCGTTTTCCACGCACACGCTCGTGCTCCGGGAGGTCACGGAGCGACCTGAAGCGGTGCAGGCCGGGGCAGCCACGCTTGTCGGGACCGACCCTGATCGGATCACGCGCGCTGCCCGGGCGCGGCTCGAAGGGGACGAGGGCTCCGCTCTCCCGTCCAATCCCTATGGCGACGGAAGGGCCGGCGAACGGATTGTGGACATCCTCGTCGCCCGGCTGTGCGGTCGGGCTCGCCGCACTCGGGATTGGAGGGGTCCGTGAGGGTTTTGATGCACTGCGTCTACTACCCGCCCGAAGTCGGCGGGCTGGAGAGCCACGTGCGCTACCTGTGCGAAGGTTTGGTTCAGGAAGGACATGATGTCGCGATCATCACGTCGCTCAGCCGCAATGATCTACCTCGAAATGAAGTCATGAATGGCGTTCGAGTCGCGCGCACAAAGCTCCCGGCCCGAACTCCGGCCGGCTGGTTGGCGCACGCCGTCCGGTCCGTCCCGCTCGCTCGAAGGCTCGCCAAAGACGCCGACGTTCTCCACGCGCAAGCCTTCGGCTCCACGCTGCCCCTCGCATTGGCTAGGGTCCGGCGGGCCGGACTCCCGCTCGCGCTGACGCTGCACACCTCGCACTTCCTGCGCATGGCAAACCGTCCGCTTTTGTCGCCCTGGCTGGGCAGACTGATTCGGCTGGCCGACCACCGCTTTGCCGCAAGCAGCGAGATCGCGGAAGTGGGAGAGCGCATCTGCGGGGCTCCGGTGGAGACGCTTATAAACGGCGTCGAGACGACGCTCTTCAAACCGAATCCCGAAGCGCGACCGCGCGAGGGCCCCTTTCGGATCGTCGTGCCTAGACGCCTATTCCCGAAGAACGGCGTGGAGTACTTCGTGCGGGCGCTCCCCCTGATCGGCTCCGGCTTGGAGCTTCAGGCGGTCGTCATCGGCGACGGCCCTGACGGAGAACGGCTGAAGAGACTGGCGTCGGAGCTGAGCGTTTCGGACAAAGTGCGCTTTGCGGGAGCCCAACCGCATGGGAGAATGCCGTCGCTGCTCGCTTCGGCCGACTTGGCCGTCTTTCCGTCCCTGATGGAGGCCACTTCGGTGGCCGCGCTGGAGTGCATGGCGTGCGGCGTACCGGTGGCCGCAACGAACGTCGGCGGACTCCCCGAAATCGTGGACGACTCGGTCGGCGGACTCTTTCGTCCGTCCGACCCCGAGGCCTGCGCTCGCGAGATCAGGCGACTTCTGTCCGAAGGCAGAGAAGGGCTTGAGCGCAGGGGCCGCGCCGCGCGTCGGCGAGTCGCGCGCAATTGGAGCAACGCGCGCCTCGTCCAAAGACACATTGAGGCCTACCGGGAGCTGATTGATGGCTGAAGCTAGGGAGGCGAAGAAAGGGGGGGAGGCCGAAGGCGTCGTCCAGCTGCCCGCATGGCTTCCGCCCGCAATCTTCGTCGCCCTGACGCTTGTCCTCTTTGCGGAGTTCGTCTTTTCGGACCGAATGCTCCACGGAGACGACACCCTCGCCTTGGGCTACATGGCGCGGGCCTACTTCGCGGAACGCCTCGCGATGGGCGAATTCCCCCTCTGGAACCCAAGGCTGCTGGGCGGGATCCCCTTCATCGAGGCGATCGCGGCAGGCGATTCGATCTACCCTACGAGCCTTCTCTACCTCTTGATGGAGCCCTACCGGGCCTTGGGGTGGAAGCTCGTGCTGCATGTCCTTGCGGGCGGCTTCTTCATGTACGGCTGGGCGCGCGCGCTGGGCGCGCCGCGCGGCGCCGCGACCGTAGGCGGGATCGCATGGATTCTCGCCCCCGTGATCGTGACGCTCGTGCTGCCCGGAAACGACGGGAAGCTGATGGTGGCGACCTTGGCGCCGCTCGTCTTTTGGGCTGCGCTGGCGACGCTGCGCAGCCCCTCCTTCCGGAGCGGCGCGGGGCTGGCCGCCGCCGTGGCCGCGACTTGCCTCACGACTCAGTTTCAGACCTCCTACTTTCTGTTCCTTTCCGTAGGCGCCTTTGCCGCGTATCGGGCCGCGCAGTCGTGGCGGAGTGGGGGATGGAGGCGCGCGGCCCATGTCTTTTCCGTATTTCTGGGAAGCTCCGTGCTAGGCGCGGGCGTCGCGGCCGTGCAGCTCCTGCCTGCGGCCCAGTACGTCGTAGAGTCGTCGCGAAGGGTCGATACGACCGTGAGATCGACGCCGGAAGAGTCGCTCGCCTATGCCAGTTCGTGGTCGCTTCATCCGGAAGAGGCGGTGTCGCTGGCGGTGCCCGAGTTCGTTGGAAATACGAAGGCGGACGCCGCGTGGGGCAGGGGCACCTACTGGGGTCGCAACGCAATCAAATTCAATCACGAGTATCTGGGCGCCTCGGTGATTGCGCTCGCGCTGCTGGGGCTGCTGGGGCGCGCGAGAAGGTCGCTGCGCTGGTTCATGGCCGGCTTGGGCTTCACCTGGCTGGCCTTTGCCTTGGGGGCGCACAGCCCCGTCTGGCGCATCTTCTACGAAGTCGTGCCCGGCATCTCGATCTTCCGGGCGCCTTCTCTCGCCGCATTTCTGGTCTCCTTCGCGGCCACGACGCTCATGACGCTTGCGATTGCCGACCTGGAGGAGCGGCGACTGGCGAGCGACGGGCTGCGGATCGGGAGGGAATTTCGCGCAGGGATCGCGTTTGCCGCAGCGCTTCTGGCGGGGCTGGTCGCGCACGCCTCGGGGGCGCTGTTCGCATTCTGGAGATCGTCGATCTTCCCCGCAGCCTCGTCCTACCACGCGCAGACGATGGAGGCGGCCTCGCCCCACGTCCTGGCCGGCTTTGCGGCGGCGCTCCTCTTTTGCGGACTTGCCCTTCTATTCGCGTGGCTTTGGGCTGCGGGAAAGATGGCGCCGCGCTTTGCGCTGGCTCTGCTCGCGGCGCTCACGGCCCTCGACTTGGGGAGAATCGACCGAGCCTTTATTACGACGCTCGACTACGACGAATGGGCCTCGCCGAACGCGAACGTCCAGTTCCTTCAAGAGCGCCGGGAGGCGGAGCCGCCCTTTCGGGTCGCCGACCTCCGAAGCGCGCAGAACGTGGACCTGGCGATGTTTGGGCTGGACATCGTGACCGGCCATCACCCCAACGACCTCGCGCGCTACCGAAGGCTCCTGGGGCTGCGGGGCAGCCAAGCGCGGGGCGACAACACCGCAAACGCCAAGGTGCTTCGACTGCTGGGCGCGCGCTACCTCTACTGGCCCGAGGAGGCCGCCCAAGGTCCGCCCTACGAGGGGGCCGTGCCGGCGAGCGCGACCGCGACGCCAAGGGGCAGGGAGGCCGTCTACGCATTTCCCGGGCTCCCCAGAGCATGGTTCGTGGGTCGGGCGCGCCCCGTCTCTTCGGACGCGGACGCCGTTCGCGAGCTCTTGAACACCGCCATTGACCCGGAGCGCGAAGCGCTCGTCGTTCAGGGAGAGGGGCTTCCTCCGCTTAGGCTTCCGGCAGAGGCGCGGGATGCGGCGGCAGGGGTCGAGATTGTCGATTGGCGTCCCGAGTCTCGAGAATTCGCGGTGGAATCGGACGGCCCGGGAATCGTGGCGATCTCAGAAAATTGGTTTGAGGGTTGGAGAGCGGAGCTGAACGGAAGCCCCGCGCCCGTGCACCGTCTATTCGGCGCGATTCAGGGGGTGGAAATCCCCGCTGCGGGCGAGCACCGGTTGAGCGTCTTCTTTACGGCTCCAACGGCCCGCGCCGGCCTGATCGTGTCGCTCGCCTCGCTTCTTCTGATGGCTCTGATGCTCGCCGCCGGGCCGCTCCTTGCGCGCTATCGGCTTCGCGCGCCGGACGCCGGGTGAGGCGGTTTAAGGGCCGGGCTTGGACGTTTCTTCGGCTCATCGCCGCCGCCGGGATCGGCTGGTTAATCATTCGGGGCGCGGGCGAGGCGCTGCGGCTGGAAGACGGGCTTCGATGGGACGCGCTCCAAGCGGCCCCCGCGCTGATCGCTCTTTCGTTCCCGCTGCTCTTCGTGAATTTCGGCGTTTCCTGCTGGATTTGGCGAGGCCTCGTCGTCGCGCTTGGCGGGCCGCGGATTCCCTTGGGCGCCGCCGCGTCGGTTGTTCTCTGCGCCAACCTGGGCAAGTACGTCCCGGGCAAAGTGGCGCAGATTGCGGGGCTCGCGGCGCTGGGAGCGCGCGTCGGTATTCCCGGAATCGTCTCCGTGCCGGCAGGACTCTTGGGACAGCTTGTTCAGATCTCCGCGGCCGTGGCCGTCGGGGGCGCATGGATGATGGAGTGGCTGAAGGGAGACGCGACCGCCTTCTTCGTTCTCGCGGCGCTGATTGGACTCGCCGCGGCGCTCCTCGCCTTAGGCTGGCCGCAGCGCGCGCTCGCCTGGGTTCTTGAGAAACAGGGCAGAGAGCTGAGTCTGCCTTCGGTTCGATCAGGCCCGCTGTTGCTGTGGCTTGCGGCGAGCGTCCTGAACTGGGCCGTGATGGGATGCGCGCTCTGGACCCTCGCCTTCGGATTCGGGCTGCAGGTGAGTTTTCTTTCCATGACGACGGCCTTTGCCGCCGCCTACGCGGCAGGATACCTCGTGCTTCTCGCGCCCGGCGGCCTAGGGGTCCGGGAGTCGACCTTGGCAGCGCTTCTTGCGCCCGCCTTGGGCTCCTCCGGCATCCTGTTCGCTGGAATCGCCCGGGCGTGGATCACGGCCGGCGAGCTTCTCGGCGCGGGGCTGGGCGGATTCCTGCTTCGCGCCTATCCTAAGGCGTCTGCGGGGGCGAATCGTTGAACGCTTCTCGAGTTCTTGCATTGATTCCGACGTACAATGAGCGAGAGAACATCGTGCGTATCGTCCCCCAGGTGTTGCGGCAGGGACCGGAGTATGAGGTCTTGGTCATCGACGACGGCTCCCCGGACGGCACGGGCAAGCAGGCCCAAGCGCTCAGCCGGAAACACGCCCGCGCCCATGTGCTCCACCGGCCCGGAAAGATGGGGCTGGGCGCGGCCTACCTGGCGGGATTTCGATGGGGTCTCGAGCGGGATTACGATATTCTGGTTCAGATGGACGCCGATTTTTCGCACCCTCCGGATATGCTACCCGCGTTGGTGGAGGCCTGCGCGACATCGGACGTGGCAGTAGGCTCCAGGTATGTCGGCGGTCGCGTGGCGGTCGTCAACTGGCCTAGGTCCCGGGTGTGGATTAGCCGGTTTGGCTCCTTCTATGCCCGCGTGGTCACCGGGCTGCCCGTGGCCGACGCCACCGGAGGATTCAATGCGCTGCGCCGCGGCGTTCTGGAGAACCTTGATCTAAGGCGGCTGCGGTCCACGGGGTACTCCTTTCAGATTGAGCTAAAGTACCGCGCTTGGCGAGCCGGTCATCGGATCCGCGAGGTCCCCTTCCAGTTTGTCGAGCGCGATGTCGGGGAGTCGAAGATGACGAAGGCGATTATCGTCGAAGCCGTCTGGCGAATGTGGCTGCTGCGTCTGGAGCGCGTTCGAGACGGGCTGCGCCGCCTCTTCAATCCGAACGCAGAGGCCTAACGCCGCCGTGCCGCTCCGCCAGCTGATCTTCCGTTGTCCAAGGTGCGGACAAGATCCAGTGGACGGCAAAGGCGACGAGATCGCCTGCAGCGGCTGCGGAACTAAGATCTATCGCCGCGAAGGAAAGCTCTTCGTGCTGCGGGCGGAAAGATCTCAGAGTCCATTTTCGGTATCGGCTCCACAGCTGTGGGCGAGAATTCGAGAAGACGGGCCCTGGAGAACGGAGGCGCCCGCGGACGAGCCGCTCCGGCGCGGCGTCGCAGTCGTTTCCTTCCAGAAATCACTGAAGCCGATTCGGTTGAATGGACGAATTCGGGGATTTTCCGAGCAGCTGGGCGGAGCGCTTCCGGCGGGAGTGTTCCTATACGATGATCTGCTCGTCCTATGGTTCCAGGACGAGCGCGAGACGATCCACTGTCCGCTGGTCCAGCTTCGGGCAATCCAGACCGCGTCCTCTTCCCTCCAAATCACGACGCCAAAGGAGGGGCTCTTGGACCTCCGGTTTCCCATGGACTCCTCCCGAAGATGGGAGGACCTTCTGCGCACGGCGGTCGACCATGCGCACCAAAAGGCGGGGAATGGCTCCGTGCTCGAATTTCAACCGGTCGTCCTTACAGCCTCGCGCCAGGCGGCACGGCTCAAGGGCGGGCGGGAAGCCAAGCTTCGACGCTACGGCGTGCCCCTCGACCGAAAGACGATCATCAAGTCCGCCGGCGTCTATCGATGCACCAGAGTACTCTCCAAGGTGGTGGTCCGGCTACTCCAACATGTCGAAGTATCGGGGCTGGAGCGTGTCCCAAATGTCGGCCCCTTTATTCTCGTGGCGAATCATCAGAGTTTTTTTGATCCGATCATTTTACACGCGATCCTCCCGCGGGTGGTGCATACCCTGACCAAGAGCACGCAGTTTACGCAGTCCGCCATCATGCGCTGGTGGCTTCCGCGGCTCAAGGCGATCCCCACGCGCCGCTACCAAGTCGACCCCCAAGCGGTTCGAACGGTGCTGCGAGTATTGGCTTGGGGGGAGGGCGTGTGCATCTACCCCGAGGGCGAGCGCTCCTGGGACGGGTCGGTACAGTCGCTGCGGTTCGGAACCCTCCGTCTGCTGCTGAGAGCCGGAGTTCCCGTCGTGCCGTGCGTGATCGACGGCACCTGGGGCGCATGGCCCAGGTGGAGCCGCAAGATCGTACACCATCCGATCTCGGTGCGCTTTGGCAAGCCGCTGAGAATCGGGCGCCATGACGGACGGGTGGCGGCCGAACGAAGTCTGTTTGCGCTGCACCAGCTGGTCGCGCAGTCCATTTCCCCGAATCCCCCTGAGGGCTGGGACTCGGAGTCAAGCCCATGATCCGCTCCACGCTGCTTGGTATTTCCGAGAACCACTGGTGTCGACACACCTTGCCGAAGTTGGGATTCGTGCGGCGGGCAGTGAGACGCTTCCTTCCCGGCGAGGAGCTGGACGACGCGATTGGCGCCGCCAGGGCGCTCTGGCGGAGGCACCGCATCCCAGCGCTCGTAACCTGTTTGGGCGAAGACGTGCGGGATACGGCCGAAGCGGAGGAAGTCTCAAGCGACTACGTGGATGCTGTGGAGGAGATCCAACAGAGCGGCTTGGACATCGAAGTATCGCTCAAGCCGACCCACCTGGGTCTTGACCTGGGCCTCGAGGTTGCGGAAGCCAATATCTCCAAAGTGGCGAAGGCTGCGGAGAGGGCGGGGAACTGGGTTTGGCTGGACATGGAATACAGTCGTCTCCTCGCTCCTACGCTGGAGCTGTATCGCCGGCTGCGTTCCCGGTGGGAAAAAGTGGGGATCTGCCTCCAGTCCTATCTCCGCAGCACGCCTCGGGATCTCGAGTCGCTCATTGAGCTGGGGCCCGCGATTCGTCTGGTAAAGGGCGCGTACGCCGAACCCCGCGCGATCGCCTTTCCAGAGCGCGCCGACGTAGACGCGGCGTTTGTTTCGCTTGCGCGGAGGATGCTCGCGAAAGACGCTCTGGATGCGGGGATGCGGGCTGCGTTCGCGACGCACGACGCGCGGCTTCTCCGCGAAATCAGAGGCTGGGCCGCGCATCGCGGCGTGGAGAGCGACCGATATGAAATCCAGATGCTCTACGGGATATCCCGCGCCGAACAGACGCGCCTGGCCCGGGCCGGAGCCAAGATGCGCGTCCTGATTAGCTATGGAGACGAGTGGTTTCCGTGGTACGTCCGCCGCTTGGCGGAACGCCCCGCGAATCTCGCCTTCGTGGCCCGCAGCATGCTCCCTTAGGCAGGCTTTGACACGAGGCTTACTTCTCGAATGACCAGACTCTTCGCGCCGTCGCTCTTGGGGTATTGCGCAGTTCAGCTCCTGTTCGGTCTGTTATTCGGCGCGTCCTTGGGACGCTCGGCGCGCGCTCAAACAGCTGCCCAGCCGCTGGCCGCCGGCGCGGCTGAACACGCCGCAGCCGTGGCGCGAGCGCGGGCGTTGCTTGACTCCCTCATGGAGAGCGAATCGATTCCCGGACTTTCCGCGGCCGTCGGCAGGGGCGGCCGGGTTCTCTGGTCGGAGGGCTTCGGCTTTGCGGACCTTGAGCACCGCACTCCCGTGACAACCCTCACTCGCTTTCGGGTCGGCAGCGTCTCCAAGCCAATGACGGCGGCGGCGATCGGCCTCCTTGTGGACGAAGGGAAGCTGGACTTGGACGCCCCCGTTCAGGCATACGTTCCATCCTTTCCCGAGAAGCGGTGGCCGATCACGACTCGATTGGTCGCGGGCCACATTGCGGGCGTACGCCACTACCTGGGCGACGAGAACTTCTCCGCCGTCCGGTTTCCGAGCGTGCTTGCCGGGCTTGAGATCTTCGCGAACGACGCGCTGCTTTTTGAGCCGGGCACGGATTACTCGTACTCCAGCTACGGCTGGAACTTGCTCAGCGCCGTGGTCGAAGGCGCCTCGGGCGAAGAGTTCTTGGCTTTCATGAACGAGCGGGTCTTTGCGCCGCTGGGGATGAATCATACGGCGGCGGGCCACACCGACAGCATCATTGCGCATCGGACGCGCTTTTATGTCCTTTCGGATGATGGAAGCGTTCTGAACGCGCCCTTCGTGGACAACAGCTACAAATGGGCCGGAGGCGGCTTCCTTTCGACGCCCGAAGACATGCTCAGATTTGGAGCCGCCCACCTCCGCGCGCGATTTCTCTCCGGCGAGACGATGGCGGAGCTCTTTCGACCGCAGACGCTGCGCGACGGGCGATCGACAGGATACGGAATCGGATGGCGAATCGCCTTGAACGAGGCGGGAGAGACGGTCGTCTCCCATACAGGCGGATCGGTGGGCGGCACGACCGTGCTCACAGTCAATCGCGACACTGGCGTGGTGGTGGCGATCGTTGCGAACCGGAGCGGCGCGCCGCTGGGTATCGGACTGGCCGCCGTCGTCGAAGAGCTCTTTGAGCGCTAAGCGGCGCGCCCTTCGCGCTCCCGGCGAGGACATCGGGCGCGACGGGCTGGTCCGTGCCCCAAGGGCAGAAACTCCAAGAGAGTCGGACGTTGTTCTCGGGCGTGAACGCGAGAATCGGTCTGCGAAATTGAGAATCAAGGGGTTACGGCTCTGATGCGGGCACGCGACGTTCCTGCGGATTCCGCCTCTCCGCGCGGAAGCGTGGATTCGCCGGAGCGCCGGGAAGAGCCCGACGCCGATTCCCGGGGCGCCGTGCCGGAATACACGGAAGACTACTTCTCGAATCGGCGCTTGGAGAACTTCAAGAGCCGCTTTCAACGCTACCGCGCATCGAAGGTCTTGTCGCTCCATGAGCTTCGGCCAAGAGACCGAGTGCTTGATATGGGATGCGGCTGGGGCACGATCTCATTTGCAGCCGGAGAGCGAGCAAGCAGCGTCGTGGGCGTGGATTTCTCAAGGGAGGCCGTGGCTCGCTGCCGCGACCGACGCGCGCGCCGGCCTGGCGCGCGCAATGTCCGGTTCCTCCAGGCCGACGCTCGCGGCACCGGACTCGAATCCGGGACTTTCGATGTAGTCTACGCAGCTGATCTGCTGGAGCACCTGGAAGCCGCCGACTCGCTCGCCGTCGTGCGCGAGGCGTTCCGTTGTCTCCGCGAAGGCGGCGCGTTCGTGGTCTGGATGCCGTGTCCCAACCATTTCATCCAAATCTTGAAGGCGCGCGGCATTCTCCTTCAGGAAGATCAAACTCACGTCGGCTACAAGTCGATGGACGAGACGCTAGAGCTTCTCCGGGCGGCGGACTTTGAGGTCACCGCGGCGAAGTTCGTAGAATCGCATTGGCCAGGCCTCAACCTTCTGGAGCGGATCGGCCAGCGATGGATCCCGCTGCTGAGACGCCGGATCGCGGTCGTAGGGCGACGACCAAAGTAGGTCGCCGTACCGCCTCCTCAGTTTTTTATTGATCGGCAATGCCCACACGCCGATTTGTTCGACTTCTCGTGGACTGATCGATTTTATCAACTTCGTATAATATATATTATGTTAACTTGGAAATGTTGCTTGGACAGGCGCGTACGATGCCCAGAGGTTATCCCCGGTTTTGGAAGATTCTCTCCCCTTCGTTCTGTGAAGTCGACGCGCCTACCGGGAACGTCGCGGGGGCAAGAGGCACGTCAGGCGATTTTCGGCAACGCCTTCGTTCGTCTTTTCAGCGGCGGCGCAGGATTTCGTCGGCGCAAGGCGAGAGTTTGGGTTCGCGAACTCCGCGCCTTGCGCGGCTGCATGGCCCGTTTGCCTTGCGAACAGCTACTTCTCGCTTGCGATCCTGACGAAGAATGCGCCGGCGTGCATTGAGTTCACGACGATGATGCCGCTCTCGAAGAACGGATAGTTGCTCCAAGCGCCGTTCATTCCTTTTTCGTCCGGATCGGTCACCAAGTAGCCGATTTCCCTCGGCTGCTCTCGCCGCGAGATATCGAAGATTCGCAGGCCGGCGCTGTAGTTCGCCTGGTACATCCGATCTCCCGAGACGTAGAGATTGTGGTCCGTCGCCTTCTTGAGTTGACGGAACACGGTCGCCACGACCGGCTCTTCCAGCTCCTTCACGTCCCAGATGATCGTGCGTGTGTACGGCCCGGCGTCGCCCATCTCGTCCATCTCGTCGTTCATGTACAGGTACTCGTGTTGTTCGTCCAGCCACGCCTGATGGCTGTACATCGCCTGCGGGTACGTCTCGGCGGAAATGGCGGTTGGATTTGCCTTGTCGGTTACGTCCGCGATGCTCAACGCCGACTCGTTTGAGCTGAAGCAGATCTCCTTGTTCCGGTACTTGTCGTCGGGACCCCGGTACACGACGCACTGGGTATCGTGCGTATAGCCGCGCATCTCGAGCTCCTCGGAGTGCGTAAAACAGCCCGCGAACTTGGGGTCGGCGGGCGTTCGGATATCAATCATATGGAGCCCGCCGCCGCATCCCTCCGGACCTTGTCCGCCCACGACGTAAGCGAATCCAGTTTCCTCGTTGATCGCGATATTGTGGGCCATGTCGAGGCGGCTGTAGTTCGCCGTTTCGGCGAAGGTCCGGGGCATCTCCGCTACGTCGCGCAGCTGGGCGAGGTCGAAGACCTGCATGCCGTGAGGTCCTGCCCCGTCGGAGACGATAAAGGCGTGACTCTCGTACACTTTCATGTCGCGCCAGAGGGTGGGGTGCGCGCCCCCCGTGTGAGGGAGGGTCCCCGCGAGGACCGGGCGTCGCGGATCCTCAAGCGAAACAAAGGCCGTCCCGTTCGACAGCCCCACGATCGCCCACTCCGTCTTCGTCACTGGATCCGTCCAGCCCCAGACATCGTTTCCTACGTCTTCACCCGGCGTGACGCCTAGGCCCTCAAGGCTGAGCCGGGCAATCAGCTCGACGCCGAAGCATGAGAATTCGGCCCCTGAAGCGTCCATACAGGTGCCCGCCGGAAGCGTGTCGCCAGCGGGCGGCGGCGTATCCGCGACGAAGGGACTTGACCCATCGTACGACGAGTCGCCGCACGCTGCGAGGACGCTAGCCGCAACAGCGACGACCGCAACCGTGTTCCAGGATCTGCGCGTTTGAACGCTCATTCTATTGCCCTCGCCATGTTCGAGTTGATCGGCAAGCGCCTCGCGTCCACTCTTTGCAAGCGGCCTCGGGCCGTGCGCCTCGGACGCTGCCCAGCCTTGCCTAACGAGCATACGGCGACCGGCCAAAAAGGTTCCACGCCGTCTCGTGGCTGGTTAAGCCGCAGACCCAAGGAAACCGACTTGGACAAGAACGAGCCGGCCTTGGCGCCCCGCTCCCTTAGGGAACGCGCCCCTAAGCCGTAATGTCGCGGCTAGTCCCTCTGGGCCAGCGCCTCCGCGCGACGCATCTCCACCTGACCCCTTGCCAGATCGTCCTCGCCGATCTCGTCCAGCAACTCGTCGTACAGCTCCGCCGCTCCGGACAGATCGCCCCGCGCCATGCGGATACGGGCGGCATCCGCCAATGCGTCGCGCCGCTGAAAGCTCAGCTGGGCATCTCTGCCCAAGCGAATGTAAATCCGCTCAGCTGCGTCTTGGTCGCCGACATCTTCCAGAATCGCCGCGTACAATGCGACTGCCTGAGCGCCCAGCGGCGTCCCCAGCTCCGAAACCGTCGGTGCCAGCGCCTGCTCGGCGTCCTCGAGCCGGCCACCCTTCACCAGCGTCTCGGCGAGCGCGATTCTGGCTTCGGTCGCAAAGGGCGTGTCGCCGAACTGACTGAGGAAAAACGCGAGATCCTGATCCAGTCCTTCGGTGTCGCCCGCTTCCGTGCGTATCTGCAAAATCTCCAGCTGCATCGCCGCCTGAGTCCGCACGTCCTCCTGCACGCCGGAGTAGTACACCAAGGCCACCGCAGCCAAACCCAACGCCAGCCCGCCCCACGTCACGCGGGTACGGCGCTTCCGCACCCATTGCGTGAAGGAAAGGGTCTTCTCCACGAATGCGTCGTGGTCGGCCGAAGGAATAGACGTCTTGGGCGACGAACTTCCGGGCTTCGAATATCGGGCCATGCTGGCAGAGGCGATTCGCGTGACTCAATGCGGCGGCAATTCCCGCTTCAAAGCTACAGCGATTCGCGGCGACGCACAGCTCAAATGCATGGTCATTCGGCTTTCGCGCGGAAAGCCCAAGGCTCGGAGGCGTTTTGACCCTCGTCGCGTCAGGTCGAAACGATCCTGATCCAGAGGTCCAAGTCAATGTTGCCTCCGGAGACGATGACGGCGGCCGGCCTCCTTGGACGGTATATGCCGGCCCAAAGCGCCGCCAATCCGACGGCGCCTCCCCCCTCCACCACCAATCGGCATTTGTGAAAGACGCGGCGCACGGCTTCCTTGATTGCTTCCTCCGGCACGACGACGTGCTCGCTAACCAAAGCCCTCGTCAAGTCGAAGGTGTGCCGATTTGGAATGCCGATTCCCCCCGAAAGGGCTGACGCGATGGTCGGCTCTTCCGAAACCGTCAAGGGACGCCCCGCGCGCACGCTCTTGCGCATCGTTTGCGCCTTAGCCGCCGATGCGGCCACGACTCTTATCGAATGTTCTTTGGCCGCAACGCCGATCCCCGCTGCCAGTCCGCCGCCCGAAAGCGGCGCGATAATTTCCGCCGCATCCGGGAACCGCTGCAAGATCTCCGGCACGAGAGTACCCTGCCCCTCAATCACGTCCAAGTCGTCGAAGGGGTGAATCAGCGAAAGGCCGCGTTCATCGGAGAGCGCCCGGGCCCGCTCTTCGGCCATGTCGTAGCTGTCCCCCGCCACTTCAACAATCGCGCCCGCCTCCTTGATCGCCTTCATCTTGCGCGAATCCGTCCAGTCGGGAACACACGTCACGCAAGGAGCGCCCAACTCGCGAGCCAACCTGGCTACCGCCAAGCCGTGGTTGCCCGACGAAGCGGCCACGACTCCGCGAGCCCTCTCCGCGCCCGTCATCTTGAGCAGGCGATTGGCGGCTCCCCTGGCCTTGAAGGACCCCGTTCGCTGAAGCGACTCCAACTTCATGCGCGTGGGCTCCGCGAAGGCGCCGCTCATCTCCAGAAGCGGCGTCTCTCGCACATACGGTCCGATCCGAGCGAGCGCGGCCCGGCAGTCCAAGGCCCGGCGCGCCGCTCTGTCGGCGCCGGCCGAAGCGCGAGAAACAGCGGTAAAATCCAAGTCCCGCCCGCGCCCCTTTAAGAGACCGGCCGCCTGCCCTCCACCAGCTTCGCCACCCAGAGGCCGGAGTTCAGGTCTGACGTGAAGATGTGCCCCTTGTGGATTTGGGCGCCCCACGTCATTCCCCAGTTCGGCACCGTGCTCTCGCCGTCGACGGTCTTCAGTACCGCGATCTCGCGTCCTTGCCGATACAAGTCGCCGCTCAGCTCTCCAGAGATATCGACGACCCTGAGGCCCGCCTGGTAGTACCCCACGTATAGACGATCGCCCTCTACCCAGATGTTGTGGGCGCCGGCTTCAGGCACCTCGTACTTCGCCACCTCCACGGGATGCTCCGGGTCCTGCATGTCCAGCACGTGGATGTACCCCCGCGCCTCGATCGGCGCTTCGGGATTCCAGTCGTCCGGGAAGATCTCGTCGCCCACGAAGAGGTATCGTCCGGAGCGCCATGCGGTGTGCGTGTTTCCAGAGGGATAGCTGAAGGCGGAGACGAAGACGGGCTCCGTGGGCGTCCCTCCATGCGTTCCGGCGCCCACGTCCAGCGTCACCGCGCCGTCGTCCCAGTAGGAGAGATACGCGTAGCCGTCCTGCACGATCACGTCGTGGAGCGATTTGTGATCGGAGTCCGGCATCCCCCATCGCCCGACTTCCTTTGGCGCGCTCGGCGTTGAAATGTCGATGATGTGGATGTCGCTCGTGCCATTGTGGACGGCGTAGATGAGGTCGCCTTCGATCCAGACGTTGTGCACGCCTCCCGACACCGTCTCCTTGTATTCGGTCAGCACTCTCGGGTGCGCGGGCTCCGCAAGGTCCAAGATCACGATGCCGTTGCGCCGATCAGACGCGCCTTCCCGCGTCAGGATGCCCAACCGATTGCTCGAGTGAATCTTGACGTCGTTGATTCGCCGCGCATCCAGCTGCACCGAATCGGTCAGGACGGGGCGCGACGGATCGGTGACGTCCCACGCCTTCATCCAGTCGTACATGAAGGTCCCTACGTATGCGTAGTCGCGACCGTCCGCGCCCTCAAAAACCCAAGTATCCCCCGAGTGATGTTCGGCGGAGGCGCCCCGCCCTACTTGGATTAGCTCCGCCTCTTCAATCCTTGCGCTGGCGGTGACCAAGGCCGTGGCGGCCCCGTCCCCGTAGACCGCGGTCACTCGATACTCCCCGGGCTCCTCCGCCACAAAGACGCCAGTCCCGCCCTCCCCGCGGATTTCGGCGCCAACGCCCGCGACGCTCCACTCCGGGTACAGATCGACTCCCGCCTTGGCGCTAAAGCGGACGACATCGCCCGTTCGGACCTGCGCATCGGGGGGATCAAGCGAGACGTCTCCAATCTCCCCGTCCCGCACGCGCACCGAGACGCGGGTCTGAGCGTCTCCCGACGAAACCTGGATGAAGGCGCTTCCCGCCCGCCGCCCGCGCACGCGCCCGCGCGCGTCGACATCCGCCACCGCGGGGTCGGTTGAGCTGTAGCGGAAGGTCGCGCCCTTCAAGACCGCGCCGGCCGGTCCGCGGCCGACGACCTCCAGAGGGGCGCTGGCGCCGACTAGAAGCCCTCCGCCGAGTAGGCGCGCTTCAATAGTCGCCGGGGCGGGAGCGGCCACTGTAACCCGCACGAACCCCATGACTCCGCCGACTCGCACTCCAATCCGAGCCTCGCCCGGGGAGACGGCGAGGACGTTCCCCGCGGGATCCACGGACGCGATTTCGGGCTGGGCGGTCATCCACCTCAGCTGTAGCCCGTCGATGGCGGCGCCTGATGCGTCCCGAACGACGGCGGTCACCTTTCGACTCTCTCCGACCGCCAAGTTCAGGTAGGATGGACCCACCTCCAGCCGATCAGGCGTCTGGGCGACGGAAAGCAGGAGCAGAAGCGGGGCGGTCCACATGAGGGCGAGCCTCCTTTCCAAAGAGTAGTTGACGCGGCAAGCGTTCCGGCAACGCCGTAAGGTATCACGTCGGGAGCGTTGGGTCTTTCCGGCAATGTGATTCGGTCCGGTCCCGCCTACGCCCGTAACCTTATCTTTGAACGGAGCATCGCGTCCTTTACGTCTCCGTAGCTCAGGTGGATAGAGCGACTGCCTCCTAAGCAGTAGGCCCCAGGTTCGAGTCCTGGCGGGGACACTCCGAAACACACCGCCCAACACGGGGATGGACAATGGGGTGCCGCCCCCGTGGCATCTTCAGGCAGGGGACTCGGCCTCATCGACGCGGGTCAGCGCGAGCGGCACGCCGCGCACCCCGAGGCCCCCGCCGTCTACCCAGATCGAGAGATAATGCCCGTGAAACGGCTTGCTTTCTTGCTTGCGCTCGCCCTGCTCCTGCCGATGAACGCCTGCGCCCCACGGGAGAATCCCGCGTGCGCCTCGCTCGACGCCATCAGGGTCGCAGACCTCGAATACAGAGAGTTATTGAGAACATTTGCCGACGGAGAGGACGCTATTCGCGTACTCGAGAAGCGGCCCGAGCGGCCCGAGGAAAAGGAGAGGCAAAAGGTTTATCAGCCTGTCGGAGTACTTTACGATGGCACGGCTTGGGATGAAGACCCAAGGGTTCGCATTCCCGGCCAGTTCTACGGAGTCTCTCCGGTGATTAAAGAAGCAATAAACGAGCACTGTCGATAACAGAGCGAGGCGGATGAATGGACGTGGTAATCCAAGTTGCCTTGATCGGCATCGCGCTCTTGATAGCGTTCCTGTTCCAAGCGTGGTGGAACAATGCGTGGTGGAACAACCGCCTACTCGTAGATGTCTTCGAGCACGTCCACGCGGGTTCTGCACTGACCGCCCCCCTGACGGACATCGCCGCGCTTCGCGTGGATCTCGTCCACCTGCGCATCGTCCCGATTCACGCCCGCCTGCTCGAGAGCATCTAGTACCGGCTTGATCCTGTTATCGAGGTCTCATTGATGATTGTCCGCCCGGCGCTCGACGAAGTGCCTCGCGTACTCCCTCCGCTCGACTCTTTTCGTCGCGGTGCATGGGAGGTCCAAGATTGCCGAGCCCACGCATGGTTGCCCGGCCTCGGCGTCGGCTCAGCCAAGTAAACTAAAGCAGGCCGATTGGGAGCGATCTCAAAAGGTGCTTACGGCGTCTTCGGCCGAAGCAGCTCGTGGATCTCCTCCAACTCTCGCTCCACGTCCCGGATCAACGCGGCTTCCATTGTGCGGCGCGCCGTTTCACGAAGCTCCGCATCCTCTTTCATTCGCTGAAACTCACGCTTCGCGCCCTTGATGGTGAATTTTCGGACGTGGAGCAGATCCCGAATAATGAGCACCGTTTCCACCTGTGCCTGAAGGTAGACGCGATCCCCCCGCCTGTTTCTGCTTGGCGAAAGCTCTTGAAATTGGCTTTCCCAGTAACGCAGGACGTGCGGCTTCAACCCGGCGAGGCGGCTTACGTCGCCAATCGAGTAGTAGCGCTTCTTGACAAAGCGCCGTCTCGTCAAGAGGAGGTCCTCCGGTCGGTCGGGTACCCGTCCGGCGTCTCTTCGGCCGGCTCGCGCGTCATGAGTCGATGCACCGCGTCCATCGGTTTTGTCCTTCCCTCCACCAGCTGGCAAACCTCCTCGCTCACGGGCATCTCTACGCCCAGCCGCTTAGCCAGGCGTCTCACCGCCAGCGCCGTGGATACGCCTTCCGCAACGGTGCGCCTGGTCCGCAGTATCTCCGAGGCCTCTCGGCCCCGACCAATCTCCTGACCCACCGAGAAGTTGCGGCTCTGCTCCGACGTGCAGGTAAGCACCAAGTCGCCCATCCCGGCCAAGCCCGCAAAGGTCACCCGGCGCGCGCCCGCCGCGACGCCAAGGCGAGTGACTTCCGCGAGTCCTCGCGTGAGTAGCGCCGCGATCGTATTTGCGCCCAAGCCCAGTCCGCTCGCAACGCCCGCCGCCACGGCGATCACGTTCTTCACGGCGCCTCCAAGCTCGACGCCAATCACGTCGGGATTGGTGTATACGCGGAAGCTCTCGCTCTGAAAGAGTCGCTGCGCCCTGCTCCTGGGTTCCCGGTCCGAAGAGGCTATGACCACGGCGGTAGGCCCTCCGCGGGCCACCTCCACCGCAAAGCTCGGGCCGGAAAGAGCGCAATAGCGGTCGTTTTGAAATCCGGGCAGTATGCTGCGAAAGAGCTCCTCCATACGGAGCAGGCCCTTCAGTTCGATCCCCTTCGAAGCGCTGACAATCAGTGCTTCGGGCGCAAGGTGTGGACGCGCTCTGGCCAGGGCGGCACGCGAATGCTGCACCGGCACCGCCCAAATGACCGGATCAGCCCCCCGCAGCGCCCATTCCAGAGATTCTCCCGCCTGCAAGCGACCAGCATGCAGCCGGACGCCCTGAAGAAATAAAGCGTTCTCGGCGCGCCGGCGGATGGAGCGCGCCACCTCCGGCTCCCGAGCCCACAGTCGAACGAACGAACCTTGCTGCGCAAGGTGATTGGCAAGCGCCGTTCCCCATGCGCCGGCGCCGACGACCGCCGCGCGCGGAGGGTCCGCACGGGAAACGGCCACTAGCTCTTGTCCTTGCGGAAGCGCAGTCGCGCCTCGCGGCCTCCTGCGAGGCGGTGGACGTTCGACCGATGGGTCCACAGCGCAAAGACGAAAAAGAGAGCGGGAAAGATGCGCGTTGCGGTACTCGCGCTGGACGCGAAGCCGGCTGTGATCGCGCCGCCAAGGATCCCCAGAAGCGAGGCGACCGACATGATTCGAATACTCGCAAGAAGGACGAGCCAGCACGCGATCGCTACCGTAAAGGCAGGGGGATGCAATGCAAGCAGCGCCCCCAGAAAGGTGGCGACGCCCTTGCCCCCCCTAAATCCGGTCCAGAACGAACAACAGTGACCAAGGACTGCGGCCGACGCGAACGCAGCCGGCCAGATCGAAGCGTCCGCGCCGACGAGTCTTGCAAAGAAGTACACCGGCGCAAGCCCCTTGGAGGCGTCGACCAAGGCAACCAGGACCGCAGGCCGCAGCCCCAAATTGCGATACGCGTTCGTCGCCCCCAGATTCCCGCTCCCCACGGATCTGAGGTCCTTTCCGTATCGGAACTGTGCAACCCAGTGCGCCGTCGGCGTCGCGCCCACGACGTACGCCAAGGCCATCAAAGCGAGATGGTGCGCCACCCTACGGAGCCTTCGCTCCAGACGCGTCCCTCCGGCTGCTGCGGGACCCTCCTCGCTTGCCGGACTGATCGCTCCGCATCCGGATGCGAATCGGAACGCCCTCAAATCCCCATCTCGCCCTGATCTGATTATTGAGATAGCGCATGTAATTCGTGGGAATGCGATCCGAAACGTTCGAGAAGAGCACAAAGGTCGGCGGACGGGTCTGCGCTTGAGTCCCGTAGCGGATCTTTAGGGGGCGTCCGCGCACGTGCGGCGGCGGAAGCCTTCGGAGAATCTCGCTGATCGCCTCATTTACTTCCGCGGTCGGAATCCTCGTTCGTCTGCGCTCATCCACCTCCAGCGCCAGCGACAGCGTTCGGCGGACGCGCAGTCCGGTAAGCGCCGAGATGAACAAGAACGGAACGCTACCCAAGAACGGGGCCCGCTCCGCCGCCTTCTTCTCCATGGATCGAGCAGTCCCCGTCTCTTTCGCCGGGAGATCCCACTTGTTGCACGCAACGAAGACGCCGCAGCCCGCCCGCCAGGCCGATTGGGCAATGCCGATGTCCTGCGTCGTGATTCCTTCGGACGCGTCGACCACGACCAAGCACACGTCGGCGGTCTGAATCACGCGCACGGCGCGCAGCCGACTGTAGTACTCGATCGAATCCTTGATGCGGGCTTGGCGACGGAGTCCGGCCGTATCAATGAAGGTGATCGATTTTCCGTGGTAGCGTATCGTCGAATCCACCGGATCGCGCGTGGTTCCCGCGCGGGAACTCACGAGCGCGCGCTCCTCCCCCAAGAGTCGATTGACAATGGAGGACTTCCCCACGTTGGGCCTGCCGATCACGGCCACGCGAACCTCGTCCTCCAAGGCCTCCCGGACGTCGGGCAGCAGCTTGGCAAGGTCGTCCAACAGATCTCCGAAGCCCTGGCCGGAGGCGGAGCAAACCGGATACGGACGTCCCATGCCCAGCTGCCAAAACTCAAGGTGGGAGTCGTCATTCGGGAGGTTGTCAACCTTATTCACGACCATCAACACGGACCGGCCCGATCTTCGAAGCTCATCCGCGATCCGCTCATCCATCGGATGCGCCCCGGTCTTCGCGTCGCCCATGAACAGCACCACGTCGGCCTCCCTCACCGCGACCAAGGCCTGCTCTCTCACCCGTCGCTCCAGCTGTTCGTCGGAGTCCTCGACGACGCCCCCGGTGTCCACCAGATAGAAGGAGCGACCGGCCCAGTCCGTCTCGCCAAAATTGCGGTCCCGCGTGACGCCGGGGCGGTCGTCCACGATCGCTTCGCGTCTTCCCAGCGCTCGGTTGAAAAACGTGGACTTGCCGACATTCGGGCGACCGACGACGGCAACCACGGGAAGCGCCAAGGTCTAGCCGCCCGGTAGCGCGTCCGACAGGCGGCGCCCCGCCCGCGCCATCCCGGGCCGGAGCGCCCGCTCCACCTCCCCCCAAGCGACGCCGTCAATGAACAAGCGATCCGCGTTGAGCGCTTCGCCCGGGATCAGGAACAAGTCGCCGGATCTAGGCTGGGGGAGCTGATCGAGAAGATCCGCGCCGCTCATCAGCCCCGCGATCGTTACGGTGGGCCCGAAGTAGCTGTTCGAAATGGTCCGCACGCTCACTTCCGCCTCCGTCGCATCCGCGAGTCCAGGGGCAAGCTCTTCCGCGAAGGGGGCCATCGAAGCCGCCGTCGCGATGCAAATCCTCTCTACTCCGGGCAGCGGTCTGGGCTTCGCGCGTATCCGGCGGGCGTCATCAAGAAAGCCCCGCAGAGCCCCAACCCCGTTCTCGGAAAGGTCCAGTTCGTCGTAGTAGAGACGATCCGGCACCTTTTTCCCGGCTAGAAGAAAGAGCTCGTCCGCGGCATAGCACCAACCGACGCCCCGCTCCGCAAGCGCGGTCTTTCGGGCGACATCGACGCTGGCGAGAGCGCGCGCGGCCTCCCCCTTGGTCAGGAGCCGCACCGGTCGATTCAAGTTGTAGCGCGTGAGACCCACCGGAACGACCGACAGGCTCCGGACGCCCTCCCCCAGCTCGAAGAGATCGATTTGAGTGCGCTCCAGCTCCTCACCGTCATTCCAGCCCGGGCAAAGCACGACTTGAGCGTGGACCTCCAGCCCGCCCCCAAGGAGCGTTTCCAACTGATCCATGATCAGGCCGGCCCTGTCGTTTCCAAGGAGTCGCCTGCGCACCCGGGGGTTCGTGGCGTGCACGCTCACGTAGAGCGGCGAGAGCCGCTGATCGATGAGGCGCTGAAGGCCCTTGGGGCCCAGGTTAGTGAGGGTGACGTAACTCCCGTAGGTGAAGGAAAGCCGGAAATCGTCGTCCTTCAGCCAAAGAGGATCGCGAGCTCCCGGCGGATTGCCGTCAATGAAACAAAAGACGCACTCGTTCGCGCACTCCCGCACCTTGTCCGGCGCGGGCGCGATCCCCAGCGCCTCGTCCGGATCGCGTCGGATTTCATAGACGACCGGCGCGCCGTCCGGACCCACGGCGTCCAAGGACAGCTGTTCGTCAGCGGAAAGGAAGGCGTAGTCCAAGCCGTCGCGCACGCGCTGCCCGTTGATTCGAAGGATGCGCGTGCCGACCTCAATGCGCAGCTCTTCGGCAATGGACCCCGCGCCAACCTCGGCAATGCGAATCACGATTGAGACGCCCTGCGGGCGATTGTCCCCTGCGCGCGCGGCAAAGGGACGCATCGCATGGGCCCGCCGCGAACGCGGGCCAAGCGGGAGACGGGACTCGAACCCGCGACCCTCAGCTTGGGAAGCTGATGCTCTACCATCTGAGCTACTCCCGCGTCTGTTTTGTCGCCGCGCGGGCGGCGGCGCTTAGCGCGAACCCTCCGGGGCGGAGGGGCTCTTCGCGTCAAAGTAGAAGCCAAGCACCGCCTCGCTGGACTCAAGCGTCGCCTGAAACTCCACCGCCGTGCCCGGATCGGGGACTTCCACCGACACCTTCACGGCGCTTCCGATTTCCGCCCCGTCCTCGGCAATAAAGTGCACATTCACCTCGACCACGGACTCCGCCTCCAGGCTTCGATTCTCCAAGACTGCCGTGACTTGAGTTTCGCCCGAGCCGCGAGAGATCACCCCATCTACGATGGCAAAGGGCAGATCGCGCGCATGCTCCAACAGCTCCACGGCCCTCCCGCTCTGACCCGTCTTCACGAGAGCGGCCGCCATCACTTGGAAGACGTTCGGATTGTGGGGATCCAATTCAAGGAGGGGCGCAGCCACCAAAATGAGCTCGTTCCACGTCTCCTGGCCGCCCTCCGGCTCGGCGGCGTCCAGCGCCGAAGCGTATTCGTGCAGCGACTGGGCCTGGTTGTAGAGCGCGTCGCGCGCCTCCGGAGCGACTGCGGCCACCCGCGCAAATGCCCGGGCGGCTTGGTCGAAGACCTCAACCTGGTAGAGCCCTACCCCGATATCCATGACCGTGCTGTTTGCGAGTTCCGGATCTTCCAGCAGGTCGTCGTAGATCGCTTCGGCTTCCTCAGACTGTCCAGACGACACGAGCGCGCTGGCAAGCCCCGACAGCGCTTCGATGCTCGTCGGATTCTGTTCGAGATACGCTCGGTAGTCGGTCACCGCCTCCTCGGGCCGTTCAGCGACAAGGAGGATCCTCGCGCGACGCAAGAGTACGGCGGGGATCTGGGCGCGCCAGCCGGCGTGCACGCTGTCGCTCGTCGCCGGATCTACCCCGCGCATGATCTCCAGCGCCGTCCCAAACGCGTCTACGGACTCATCGTAGCGCCCTTCATTGACGTACCACCCGCCCAAGGTCCAGAGAGCCTCCGGTCGCTCTGCGGGATAGATCAGCTCGCCCATTTCGAGCAGACGAATCACCTCCTCACCGTCGTCGCTTTCCTGAAACGGAAGCGAAGCGTTGAAGGCATTGATCCAAGCGTTCTCCCGATAATCATCCAGCGACTCCTTCATCGGCGGATAGATCTCCTCCGCGATCTTGAATAGCGAGTCCGCCGCCGCGTATTCCATCAGAAGAACCTTGGACCGACCGGCCAAATCGTATCCCAGCGGATTGAGCGAGTCTTGGGCGATGGCGAGCATCGCGGACTCGAGCGCCTCTTCGGGCCGCTCCTGAAGCAAGAGAAACTCCGCAGTCCGCGTGTGCTCGTTGTCGTCGGGCCGATCAAACCCGGATTGAGGGCCGCCGGACCCGCCCGACGCGCACGCGGACATAAAGGCGACGGCGCAACACAACAACACTCTGCTTCTCAACGTACCACCTCCTAGAGTCGGGATCCCGAGTCGCTTCATCGCAGCACAACAATTTTACGCTTTCGACGCTCGCTTTTCAAATAGGCGCGCAGAGACGCGGCCCAGCCCAGGAGCGAGAAAAGAAAGCGCTCCGCTTGAGCAGGCAGCGCGCGCTACGGCTTCCCCAGGTAGGCCAGAATCCGCGCCCCCAGCGCAGGCCCAATCCCAGGCACGCGACCGATCTCTTCCGCGGTATGCTGGCGCAGGGCGCGAACCGATCCGAAGCGCAGCAGCAGCGCCTTGCGCCGCTTCGGGCCCACGCCCGGGACATCGTCCAGCTTTGAAGAAACGGTCCGCTTCGTCCTGAGCGCTCGATTGTAGCCCACGGCGAGCCGGTGCGCTTCGTCCCGAAGTCGCTGGAGGAGATGCAGCTCGCCGGAGTATCTGCCCAGTCGGATCGGCTTCTTGGCCCCCGGTCGCAGGATTTCGTCTCTTGGCTTCGCGATCGCCGCCGTCAGCACGTCCCGCAGCTCTAGACTCCTCAGCGCCGAGGCGGCGGCGCCAAGCTGGCCCGATCCCCCGTCCACCAGCGCGAGCTCCGGGATCGTCCGCTCCTCCTCAAGCACCCTTCGAAAGTACCTGTACACCGCCTCGCGCATTGAAGCAACGTCGTCGTTTCCCTTTCCGTCCCGAATGCGCATGCGTCGATATCCCGATCGCTCCGGCTCGCCATTCACGAAGAGCGCGGCCGAAGCCACCGCCTCGCTTCCCTGCGTGTGCGAGACGTCGAAGCAGACAATCGCTCTGGGCACGACCTTGAGGCCCAGCCGCTCTTGAAGCTCGTAGAGGACATCGTCGGTCCGCGGCGCCCCATCGCTCGCGCCCCTGTCCTCCAAAGCTTGGCGCGCGTTCGCCTGCGCAAGCTCCAAGATCCGGACGCCCCTTCCCCGGATAGGCACGAGGAACTGCACGCGCCTTCCCGCACGCTCGCTCAAGATCCGAGACAGGAGGTCCCGCTCCTCAAAGGCGACCGGCGCAAGAATTTTCTGTGGAAGCTCGCCCGCCGCGCTCCCGGCGCCCAGAAGGTAAGTCTGGCCGGCGACCCCTCGGAGCAGCTCCTCGTCGGTGGCATGCTCCATTCGGTCCAGACATCGCGCCTCCCGCCCTAGGAGCGTCCCTCGCCTGACGCGCAGCATCGCAACGGCGGCGCGCGGCCCGTCTCGGGCAAGTCCGATTGCATCCAAGTCGCTCATCTCCGCGCTCTCGACGGTCTGCCGCCTGGCAATCCAGTCCAAGCCTTGGACGACATCGCGAAGATTGGCCGCTCGTTCGAATTCGAGCTTGGCGGAAGCGTCGCGCATCTCTTTCTCCGCCTGGGCCTGAACCCCCGCCACATCCCCTCCCAAGACGCGAAGGAGGCGGTCGATCTCTCGCCGGTACTCCTCCTTCGACTGAAGTCCGACGCACGGCGCCCGGCATCGCCCGATGTGATAGTCCAAGCAGGGCCTATCCGGCGCTTCCTTAGGCAATCGGTACCGGCAAGAGCGGACGGCGTGGAGCTTCTTTACGATCTCCACTGCCCGCCGGACTCTCGATACCGCCACGAACGGGCCGAAGTAGCGCGCGCCGTCGCGTTGAAGTCGCCGCGTGAAAAAGACTCTCGGAAAGTCCTCGCCCACCGTCGCCTTCACGTACGGATACCGCTTGTCGTCCTTGAGCTGGATGTTGTGGCGGGGCCTGCGCTCCTTAATTAGGTTGGCCTCCAGAATGAGCGCCTCGGCCTCGGACCGAACGATCAGCGTCTCGACGCGCGACGTTCGCCGCGCGAGCTCGCGGGTGCGGACTTCCATTGAGCTGCCCCGAGAGAGGTAGCTTCGAAGCCGCGCCCGGAGGTTCTTCGCCTTCCCGACGTAGAGAAGATCTCCCGCTTGGTCGCGAAAAAGGTAAACGCCGGGACCCTCCGGAACGCGCGCGATGCCTTGGGTCGTGAATGGAACGCCCTTGATCCTCCGGTCAGTCGCGTCCATGTCCCCCAAGCCGCAATGGAAGCCGGAAGGCAGACACCCCGAAGAGCCGAGTCAAGAGGAGGTAGGGAATCCCAAAGGCGAGCGAAAGAAGGAGGGCCGCAATGATCGCATGAAGGCTATCCGTCCAGCCTCGAAGCAAAAGGCTCGCCGCAACCCCCGCCGCTGCGGCGGCCAAGTATCCGGCAACGGGATGCAGCAGCGAGGCCGCTCGACCGATTCTCCGGACGAGCGCGCGATGCAAGAGCCAGCATTCCGTCCACGCTCCGGCGGCGCTCCCCAGCGCAAGCCCGACCGGCCCCAAGCTAAAGCCCCGGGGTCCGGGGACTCCGTTGAGGGTTAGCGCGAGTCCCGCGGCGCAGACCCCTGAAACGAGAACGCGCCGGTAAGCGACGCGAGCCGGGTACTTCGTATCCCCCATCGCAAAGAACGCCGAGACGAGGACGCGGGACGAGCCCGCAGCGCACAGCCCCAGGGAGTAGGCGGCCAGCGTCATCGCCGTGATTTCGGCCTCCGCTCTCCCGAACTCCCCCACCTGATACACGGCGCCAACAAGCTCAGGCCCAAATGTCAGAAACGCGGCGGTAGAGGGCACCATCCAGAAGAGCACCCGGCGGACGGAGGCGTGCGCCCTTGTCCGAATTTGTTCATAGCCTTGGTCGCGCCCGCTTGAGCGACGACGCGCCTCGGCGCGAGAGAGCTCGGGGAGCTCCGCCGCCGCTACGGACATCGCGAAGAGCGAAATCGGAAGCACGTAGAGCGTTTGGGCGTAGCCGATCACCGCATAGCTTCCCGCCGCCAAGTGGGATGCGATACGCAGGTCGACGAGTCCGCTGACGTGCACCGCGCCGCGGGCCAGCACGGCGGGAAGGAGCTTCCTAAAGACCTCCCGCACATGCGTCACGCGGGCGCCGAAGGACACGACGACCGACTTCAGAAAGGGCGCGGCCCGCACCGCTTGAAAGGCGAGCTGCAAAAGGCCGCCCGCAAGCGCGCCCCAGGCTACCGCCTCGAGCAAGGGCTCGCCCAAGACGCGCGTGCCCAAAGCGAGCATCACGACGATCATGGACAAATTCCAGAGCGCGGGCGCCACGTAGGATGCAAAGAACCGGCGATGGCTGTTGAGGATTCCAAGCACCCACGCCGAGCAGACCATCAGCGCCATCATCGGGAAAAAGATCCGAAGCAGCGTCGTGATCGTCTCCCCGGTCGGCGTTCCGGAGTACCCGGTCAGCGCGTAGGTCACCCAAGGGGCGGCTGCCGCGCCCAAGAGCGCAAGCCCGCCCGAGCCCGCGACCAGGAGTCCCAATACCCCGCCCGCGACGCGGCCGGCCTCCTTCTCCCTTCCCTCCTGCAGCAGCCGCGCATAGACCGGCACGAAAGAGGCGCTTAGGCTTCCCTCGCCCAGCAGATTCTGAATGCCGTTCGGGATGCGGATCGCCGCAGTCCACGCGTCGACCAAACCGCTCGCCCCGAAGTGGTCCGCAATGAGTCTTTGTCTGACCAGCCCCAGTAGGCGGCTGACCAGGATGCCTAGTCCTACGCGGTGCGCGGCCAACTCCTACGCAGAGAGCTTACGCAGCGCGTTTCGATTCCCGCCGTGGACGCTGGGCTCTTTGCACCATGCGAGCCGAATCTCGTCCAAAGCCTCCTTCGCCCAGCCCGGAAGTCCGAGCATCGACAGCACTGCGCGGTCGATTTCGCGGCGCGCCGGATCGCAGTGCGCCTGACAGGCCGGCAATAGCGTTTTGTCCCGCAACTCTTGGAACGCTGTCGCAGCCCGCGCCAAGTCGCGCTCCGGCAACTTGGAGAGCCTGGGCGCCGGGACTTTCTTTAGGCCCCTGATCTGTATCGGCGAGCGGCCCAGCTGGGCGCGCTGGCCTCGCGTCCAGTGAACCAGCATTCCCAAGGTTGAATTCCCCCACAGAGCCAAGGCCTGAAGAAGCTGATCGTTCTCGTGCGACAGGGCGGTCCAGCCTCGACCACCCATGGCAATCCGTCGGGTGGTCGCGAAGAGGATCGACTGAGAGGTCCAACGCATGTTGCGCTGACAGAAGAGCGTCGATCGCGCCTTAAGCATCGACCGCTGGTTTCTGCCCTCCAACGCCTTCGGAACGGCTCCCCAGTGCGTGGGCCGAACGCGCATCGCCTTCTGCAGCTTCGCGTCGGTCCCCCAGAGCGCGCGCGGGTCCCACTCGACGCCCTCTTGGATGCGGTGAAGCTCAAAGGCGCCCAGCGCGTCGTTGCCGACCAGATGTCCGATCAGGTGGTGCGTGGGTCCGACGGCGACCTCTCCGGCCATGGCGCTCATCGGTACTGGAAGACGCGCTGAACGGTCCGCCGACATAGAGGTCAATTCGCCTCTAGCGAGAGTTGCCGCGACTTCGGCAAGGCGAGGACGGGCCGCTCCCACGCCGGACCAAGGCTCTCCGGGCCGGTGAATCGTATACTCCGCGACTGCGCCGATCACCTCATCGCCAACTCGCACCGGCAGCTCGGCGTCCCCCAAATCCCGAAGGGCGCGCTTCACGGCGCGGGCGATCTCGCCCGAGAACGCCGCGTCGTCCAAGGGCTGGCGAAGGGCAACGCATCGCATGCTTGCGGGCCGGCGACCGCCTAATTCGGCGCGCTTTGGCTCCTCTGCTTCGCGGGACCTTGAAGCACGCTTTTCCGCAATGAGAAGCATCTCTTCCATCCCAGTGTCAGCCGATAACGAGTGACCCACGGTGGTAATCGCGACGATATCTCGGAAGTTCTTTTCAATCCGCCTTCGGACCGAAGACCAAGACTCCGCCGAAGCGGCGGAGAGAGGCAGCACGAAGCCGAGTCTTCCAGCCTCGCGCAGCAGCCTGTCGGCTACGACAAGGAAGGAAGCGGCCATTCCGGCGACGCGTTTCACGTCGTGCTTCTTCGCCAATTGGCCCCATCGCTCCTGGCACCTTTTCCGCTCTTCGGGCGACAGATCCTGAACCGCGAAGGTTCCCATTCCCCCCTTCGTTCTCGAGTACGGCGGGTTCATTAGAACAACCGAAGGACGAATTTGTCGTCCGCTCAAAACGCCCGCGCCCGCCGTGGTCTTCCCGTCCCCCGTTTGAGGGGTGACGCCGCCCATCAGATTGCGTCTGGGTCCGTCCTCCAGATACTCCAAGGATCCGATCTGGACATCTCCGAAATCGCTGTCGCCGACGGGAAGCCAGTCGATGCGCGTTTCTCCGTAGGGCCGGGCCCCTCCCAGCGCGGCGAGCGACGATGAGGCGAGATGAACGGCGATCGCCGAAATGTCCTGCCCGACCAAGCCGACCTCCATCGCTCGTTTGTGAAACGCGGCCATGCTCGCGCGCGTCGCCTTCCCGGAGCGCTGGTGCAGCGAGCGCACCCTGCGATAGGCTGCCCTCAGGAGCGTTCCGGTGCCGCACGCCAAGTCCGCCACGACGTAGCGCGACCATGGGTCCCTTCCGCTCCACTCCGCCGCCTCGTCCGGGATGGTCATCGCCGCGAGAAACTCCGCCGCCGCCGGCGTCGTGTAGAATGCCGCAGACGCCTTTCGGTCCTCGGCTAGGCGCGGAAAGAGCTCCGCGCCCACGTTGAAGAATGGGCCTACGCGCTTCGCCGCGAGCGAATCTACGGCAGAGACCAGCAGCTGCAGCGCGTACGCTCCTCCCGGATCGCCGCTGGACATGCTGTTTCGCAGAGCCGTCAGCGCGGGCCCGAAGACCGGGCGCCAGTTCTTTCCCCAGATCGAGTACCACACTTCAACCAGTCGCATTATATCGGGCAGGTCTTTACGTCCCGACCAGAAATCGTGCACGATACACGATTCAATGGAAGGAATCTTGCGGTCCAGCCGGTGAAGGCGCTTGTGGATCATCAGGGCGTTAAGCCAGAGCACCATGACGACCTGCACTCCCCGCGCGGAAGCGGGTTGGGAGATCGTTTCGCAGAGTTCCTCCAGCGTGATCTCGGTACCCAAGCGTTCAACGCGCTGGCCTGCAGCCCGGACCAAGTCCGCCACTTCGTTCGCGGCGCTCGCAAGCACGCCGCGCGGCAGAGACGCCATCTGAAGGAAGTCCGCAAGGTCGTGGATGTCGCCCCGCAAATGTCCGCTCTTGGGCCATCGATACTCTTGGCCTTCAAATCGCTGATGGGCGGCGTAGCGGATGGTCTGCCCCTGGAGCAGGGACCGATAGATATCATCTTGGCTAGACACGCGGTTTTTCTCGTGAATGCACACCGATACGGCCGCGTCCAAAATCCACGAACCGTCCTTGACCGCGAGCCCGAGGCGCGACCGCGCGTCCAAGTCCGCGTCGCGCGCTTCGTAAGAGCTCTCCACTACGACGGGCCGACCATCCGCGGGGGTGACCAGCAGATCCAGACGCTTGGCCTGGTTGTCCTCTCCAGCGACAATGCGGCTTCGCTCGGCCACCACCAGGTCCTTCTTTCCCCAGTCCGCGACGGCGCGCCGAAGAGCTCGCGAGAGCGCGTAATTGAACGCCATTTCGTGGCTCCGGCTGGCGTGCTTTTCTCCCCCGCCGCCATCCCGCTCCGGGCTCGTCTGGATGTTCAGCCCTCCTTCGATTTCAGGGCTCGCTCAGCTAGCGCACGCCCATATCCGATCAAGGCTTGCCCGGCCCCCGAGCCGCGTTTCTTCCGCGCACGCTAGGCTCCGCGCACCAGGCTCGCCTAAGGTCCACAAGCGCGCCGTACGCCCACTCCGGGAAGGAAAAGAGCGAAAGCACGGCGCGGTCGATTTCGTCGCGGGCCGGGTCGCAGTCGGCTTTTTTGGCGGCAAGGAGCTTCGTTGCGCGCAGCTTCTCGAATACTCTCGCAGCCGAATCCAGCGCATCGTCCGGCAACCTAGAAACGCGGGGAATCGGCACCTTCTTGATCCCCTTAACCTGTAAACGAGAACGACCGTGGTGCGCGCGCCCGCCGCGCGTCCAATGAACAAGCATGCCCAAGGTTGAATTGCCCCAGAGCGCCAAAGCGCATAGAACTCGGCGATCCTCGTGCGACAGCGCGACCCAGTTTGGGCCGCCCATCGCGCTTCGGCGCGTGGTCGCGAAGAGAATCGCCTGCGATGTCCACCGCATATTGCGCTGGACGAACAGGGTCGACCTCTGTGAAAGCATGGACTGCTGATCTCTCGCCTCTAGGTGCTTCGGCACGACGCCCCAGTGCGTGGGCCGAATGCGCATCGTTTTTTGCGACTTGGCGTCGGTGTTCCAGAGCGCGCGGGGATCCCGATCAAATCCTCCAGCAATTCGATGCCATTCAAAGGCGCCCAGCGCTTCGTTACCGACCAGATGCCCGATCAGATGGTGGGTGGGTCCGACGGCGACCTCGCGGGTCATTGTCGTCATCGGGACGGAAATTCGCGCAGATTGATCACCAGCCAGAGCGCGGAATTCACCCCGGGCAAGCGCGGCTGCGACCTCGGCAACCTGTGGACGCTGCACCCCCACGCCCACCCAAGGCTCTCCGGGTTCCCGCACGGTATACGCCGCGGCGGCGCCGATCACCTCATCGCCTACCCGCACCGGCGCCTCCCCGCCGCCGAGACTGCGAAGCGTCCCTTTAACGGCCCGGGCGACCTCGCCTGAAAACGCCGCGTCATCCAAAGGCTGGTAGAGCGAAACACAACGAATCCTCCCGCTGGCCGCGTTTTCTTCCGGATCTTCGGATGCCCTGAGCTTGGGACTTCCCTGCGCGCCGCGCTTCTCCGCGATCAGAAGCATCTCCTCCATCCCGGTGTCCGCCGACAAGGAATGCCCGATCGTCGTCACTGCGGTGACATCTCGGAAGTTCTCTTCGATGCGCGCGCGCACCGAAGACCAAGACTCCTCCGCGGCGGCGGAGAGCGGCAGCACGAAGCCCAAACGTCCTTCCCGCTCCAGCAGCTTGTCGGCAAGCGCAAGGAAGGACGCAGCCATTCCCGGCTTTACTTGGACGCCATTTCGCTTCGCCAGTCGGCTCCACCGCGCCTGACACCGCTTACGCTCGCTTGACGAAAGGCCTTGGATGTCGAAGGTGCCCCCTCCCTTCTTTGTTCTCGAGTACGGAGGGTTCATGAGAATACAGGAGGGGCGAATTTGCTTCCCGTGCAGGAGACCCTCGGCGGCACCGCTCGAGCCGCCCCCTTCCGAAGACGTGACGCCCCCCAGAAAGTTGCGCCTAGGGCCGTCTTCCAGATACTCCAAGGACCCGATCTGGACATCGCCGAATTCGCTGTCGCCGACGGGAAGCCAGTCGATCCGCGTGTCTCCGTACGGCGTGCCCTCGCCCAGCGCGGCGAGCGACGATGAGGTGAGGTGCACCGCTATGGCCGAAATGTCCTGTCCCACAAGCCCATACTCCATTGCCGACTTGTGCAGCCCGGCCAAGCTCTTCCGCGTCGCCTTGCCGGACCGCTGGTGCAGAGACCGCACCCGGCGATACGCCGCCCTCAAGAGAGTCCCGGTGCCGCACGCAAAGTCCGCAACGACATAACCCTTCCAAGGGTCGCGGCGTCCCCAACTCCCGCCATCCTCCGAGATCGCGAGCGAGGCGAGAAACTCGGCCACCGGCGCGTTTGTATAGAATGCCGCGGACTCCTTTCGGTCCTCCGCAAGCCGCGGAAATATCTCCGCGCCCACGTTGAAGTAAGGCCCCACCTTCGTCGCGCCCAGCTCCACCACGGACTCATGTAGTCGTTCAAGCGCCTGCGACACGCCCCACACGACCAGCCCGATCGTTGATTCAAGCGTATGCGCCGCTGGGCCAAAGACCGGGGCCCAGTTTGTTTTCAAGATCTGCTGCCAAGCTCTGAGCAGCTTTTGAGGAATGAACCTTCCACTGACCAGACAGTCTTTGATCTTCGGCACTCTCGCGTCGCGAAACTGGAGGCGGTGGTGAATAATCAGTGCGTTGAGCCAAAGCACCATCGCCACATTCAGCCCCCGCACGGTAGATCGCTGCGAAACCGTCTCGGCGATCTCCTCGCGCTGCCATGGCGCTGAATCAACGGCCAAACGATACGCCGCTTGCCGCACGCTCCTAGCGACCTCGTCCGAAACGTTTTTTAGGACCCCCTTGGGCAGCGACGCCACGGTGAGAAATTCGGCGAAGTCGTACAGACGACCCTCCAAGAACCCGGATGCAGGCCACCTCACGCTCTTTCCCTCGGAAAGATGATGAGCTGCGTACCGAAGGGTCTGACCTCGCTTTAGCGAATCAGCGATGGAAGCAGCGTCCAGATCTCGGTTTTCCTCGTTGATATGCACCGCTACGGCGGCGTCGATAAGCCATTTGCCCTTCCCCGTGATCAGCCCCAACCGTGACCGCGCGTCCCTGTCCGCGTCGCGCGCGCCGTAGGATGTCTCTACGACAATGGGCCTAGACTCGACATGCGAGACGAGAAGATCCAGTCGCTTTCCGCGGTGTTGCTGCCCCGACACCAAGCGCGTCCGCTCGGCGACGACCAAGTCCTTTTCGTCCCATTCGGCCACGGCATGCCGCAACGCCTCCGCAAGCGCGTAGTTGAAGGCCATTTCGTGGCTCCGGCCCGCGGTCCCGACCGTCGACCCGCGATCATGCTTCGCCGCCATGGCGCTGCGCCTCCTCGCATTGAAGTCAAGACAAGCGGACGCCTCCGATGCGTCCGACCGCCCGCCGCTAATCGCCCGACTTCAGCGACTTGCTTCCGGCCCCGCCCTCCAAGAGGTCGTTCATGAAATGATTCGCCTCGTCCAGCCGCTCCACATCGGCGCTCAGACGTTCGACCTCGCCCTCCAGGAACCGCACCCGATCAGCCAGCTCCGCGTCGGCTGGCGACTTCGACCGACGCGCCTCAATCGCCTTGGCCATCGCCTTCCCCAAAGGAGAATCCAAGACGATTGCGCTAATCGGAATCATGAGGGCCATCATGATGATGGCGAGAAGAGCCGGATTCATGGCGCCGCGCCTGCCGCGGGGCGCTTCAAGCGCCCGTTGATGGTGTTTCTCACCGATTTGGTGAACTCCGGCCCATAACGTACATAATAGTATAGCGCGCTCAGCGTCCGCTCCTGCGCGCGCCCCGAAGGCCAAAGACTGCTGGACGCCGTTCGGATCTGCCTGGAGAGCACCTTGGAGCGCCGGCGAAGCGCTTGCAGGACCTTGCGTTCAAACTTGGCCGCCTGCGCCAGCGAGGCATTGCGGGCGGTCGCCAAGGCTCCCTTGAGCGTCGGATCGACGAGAGGCAGGGCTGTCTCGAGCTTCTCCGCTGCGCGCTGGGCGGCGCCTCGCCAATCTTCGAGCCCTTCTTCGATCTCTCTGGGCATCTCCTCCCGCGCCATCAAGGCAATCAGTCGATCCGGGTCCCGCAGGTCGGATATTCCAATGCCCCGCTTCTCCATCGCGCGCGCCGCCACAGGCTCCACCACAATCCGCGAGATCCTAGGGACGACAATCGGCATCGGCGTATCGTGCCTGCGAAAAAGGGCGCGGAGCTGGGCATGGTATGCGATCTCCCCCGGACCCGCCACGGTGGCCACCGAAGGCAGCATCGCGCTCTCGACGATCGGCCTGAGCAAGACGTTCGGCGTGACCGTGCCGTCTTCCTTCGCAATGAGCTCCGCGATCTCCTCTCCGGTCACCCTTTGCCCAGCCTTGGGAAGAACGTAGCCGCCCTCGTCGCGGTAAAGGCGCTCCCGGCCCGCGGTCGACTCCACCATCAGATTCGTGGCGCCTTCCAGAAGTTCGGATTGAACGCCGTAGCCCCGCTTTCGCAGCCTGTCCGCGACCTCTTCCAGCGCCCGGCGGCTGGGTTCGGGAGACGCGGCCTCCCGCTCAAGCGCCGCCCGCATTGCCCGGCGCGCCTCCGGGCGCGCAGGATCCAGAAAGCCGATGTCGGTTTCCTTGAGGAGACCGGACATCAATAGCTGAAAGGCGCTCGAGATCGTCTCGCCGGGCGCATACGCACGCTTCGCGAGCTCCAGGAACTCGTCGCGAAATTCGTTTTCGGGGAGAATCCGCGCGAGCTCTACGGTCAATTGGACGCCCTCGTCTTCGAGCCGGATCCCGCCCATCCTTCTTCGGGCGGCCCCCAAGCGTTCCGGGAGCGCGAGCCGCGCCACGCCCAGCCCCTGAAGGACATGCGCTTGGTTGACCTCCGCCCAATCGTGGTCGTCGGAGGCCACCCAGAAGACGGGCATCGCCGGGCGACCTAGGGCGCGAGACGCCGCCTTCGCGAGGCTGCACGCATGGAGCGCCTTGTATAGGGTGAAGAGCGGCCCGCCCAGAAGGCCCGGCTGTTGGCCCGCAGTCACAAAAAAACCGCCTTGGTCGCGCACCTCCCGAAGCAGACGGGCGGCGCGCGGGCCGGCGGGCGCAATCGCGCGACAGATCGAGGCGAGCCGTCTCCTTCCGCTTGAGCCCCGCCAAGCGGCGGCCCTCCGCTCCGCCGCCCGACGAAAGGAATCCTCGGAGGCGAAGGGCGCCTCAAAGAACTCCTCGATCACCTCGGGCGAGCCGTCGGCGTACGCCCGGACGAGGCTGGGCGCCGCCGGGACCATGGCTTCGATCCGCATCCTATGACGCCTCCGCAAGCACGATGTACCTCGACGAGTCCTCGCGGAAGGGACGCTGATCGTAAGCCCCGAAACTCTCGCAGGGTCGAAGTCCGGCCGCCTTCAGCATTCCGTTCAGCTCGCCGGGGCTGTACAGGCGGACCCGCTCCACAAAGGTTCTCGCCTCCGCATCTTTATCGGCTTGGAAGGTGATTTTCTTTTCGACAACCCGCCCCTTTAGAACGCGGCGCGCCTGGATCACTCGTCGGTCCCCAATGCGAAGCTCGTCGGTCGGCTTAAGGCTTGTCGTCACATGGCGCGCATTAAGGAAGTCCAGAAGAAAAACGCCCCCGGGCGCAAGGATTCGGCGCACTTCGCCCAGAAGACGGAAATCCTCCTCCGGCTCGAAGTAGCCGAAGGACGTGAAGTAGGAGGTCACGGCGCCGAAGCTGCCGCTCTCGAAGGGAATTGCGCGCATGTCGCCGCGCACCAAATCGACGCCGGGTACGGCGATCTCCGCCTCGCGCAGCATCGGTCTGGAGAGGTCCATGCCGGTCACGGCGTACCCGAGCGCGCGAAGCTCCGCCAGATGTCTGCCTGCGCCGCAAGCCAAGTCGAGCACCCGCGAGGCCCGCGCCTGGGTGCGCGCGGCGAGGAGCTTTGCGCCTAGCCTTGCCTCGCTGCGATCCCTGTGCCGGTAGAGCGAGAGGTACTCTTCCCCGAACCACTCCTCGAACCACCTTCGGCGAGTCACGCCGGACCCTTGTGGTAGGGCTCGTTGCGGCGCATGGTGCCGACGCGGTACAGCTGCTCAAGGAGGACGAGGCGCGCCAAATCATGGGGCATCGTCAACGCTGAAAGCGAGAGTCTCCGGTCGGAGCGCGACAGGAGCTCCTGGTCCAGCCCCCACGCACCGCCGATCAGAAAGTCGACGCCCCGGCGATTGGCGCGCTGGAGAGATGAGAGCCAGGCCGAAAAGTCGCGGGTGGAGAGCGCTTCTCCGGATCGAGTGATTGCCGCCGTCAGGCGTTGCCCCGAGAGGCGGCGCTTGAGAGCCTTGGCCTCGGCCCGCAGCGCCCGCGAGGGATCGGCCCCGCTACCCCTTGGCACCTGCGCGGATTCCAGGTTCCAATATCTGGCGGCACGGGTCTCGTAACGCTGGATGAGCGACGACCACGCGCCGGGCCGGCCCACCGACAAAATTGCGAGCTTCACGGCCCAGCCCTCGCCCGCCGTTCCTCCGCGAATGCCCTGAGCGCTCCTCGAATCGGCGCATCCCGGGGGACTTCGACGCGCAGCGCCAATAGGCGCGCTCTTTGCGCGAGCACGGAAGACCTTCGAAGCCACGCCTCGTCCTTTTCCGTCGCCGCAATCAGACCGCCTCCCAATCTGCTTTCCACGGCGCGCAAATCGCGCGTGCGAAAGCGGTGGTGATCGGGAAAGGCCATCAGATCGACGGTACGGTGGGGCAAAAGGCGCCGCAGCAGCTTCAGAAAGATATCCGGTCGGGCAATTGCGGTCGCTGCAAGCACCGGCTCCTGCGGCGCCTCGGACGCGCCGCCGTCCACCCGCCTCCATCCGGCGGGAAGGAAGCGCGCAAGAGAGAGCGGCGCGTTCGGCGCGACCCGCTCAATGAGCGTTTTCCAAGCTAGAGCGCGTTTCCGGGACTTCAACTTACAGGTGAGGATAACATGCGTAGCTCGCCTTGCAGCAACAATATCCTCTCGATACGGGCCACGCGGCAGAAGAGAAAGCCTCTTTCCCTTGGGCGGGTCGTCGTCGGTGGAGATTAGGAGCAGATTCAGCTCCCGATGAATACGGATTCGCTGAAATCCGTCGTCCAAAACGACAACATCCCAGCCGCGCCGCGAAAGCCCCTCAAGCGCGCGCTCCCTGTCTTTCCTTGCGACGACGCGTTCTTCGCCCAGCCACGTCCGGTAGAGTCCCAGTTCGTCCTCTCCCGCCCCTCTCGCAAGGACTCCCGGACGAAGACCCAGAGACTCGAGCTTCCGCCCCAGCCACCCAATGATCGGCGTCTTTCCCGTGCCGCCTACGGAGAGGTTTCCAACGGAGATCACCGGAAGCGGAGACCTTACCCGACGCGCGGCGCCCAGCGCCGCTTCCCGCCCGCGAAGAACGCCCCGGTACAGGAGCTCCGGCGCAGCGAGAGCGGCCGAGACGACTCGGGGCAAGGGAGGGCCGTACCAGACCCTCCGGGCCAGCCGGTCGAGAAGCACTATCGACGCTCCGCCTCCCAGACCCGCGCCACGTGCGCCGCGACGCGCCGCGACGCGTCCGCGGGGCCCAAGAGCGAACGAATAGCTGCGAGCTCTCGGATCATGCGCTTGCGCGCGCGCGACCCCTCGCAAAGCAGCGCCTCCAGTCGGCGCGTCATCTCGTCCGACCCCGCATCTCGCTGCAGATACTCCGGGACGATTCTTTTGCCGGCGAGAATGTTCGGAAGCGCGACATGCGGCGTCCGCACGAGACGCTTCGCGATCCGGAAGGTGAGGGGATGCGCGACGTACGCCGCGACAAAGGGCATCGACGCGAGCGCGGCCTCCAGCGTCGCCGTCCCGGACTTCACGATCCCCGCCGTGGCCGCGCGCATGAGCGCGTCCGTCCTTCGCGTCCCCGGAAACGGCAACTTCGCCGCCTCGCGTCTGCTGATCGACGGAGCGATCGCAACCCGTGCTTGGAGCCCGGGAATTCGCGCTTGGAGCGTCCGGGCGGTTCGAGAAAATGGTCCTGCGTGCCTTTGCACCTCCTGGGGCCGGGATCCCGGAAAGAGGGCGAGGAGGGGTCGCTTGGGGTCCACGCCCTCCAGCCCCTCCATTCCCTCGCCTGCGGGCTCCTCCAGAATCGGGTGGCCAACGAAGCGCGCATTGGGGCCGTACTCCGCGTGCACACTCGCCTCAAATGGAAGGATCAGGAGGATTCTCGACGCGACTCGCGCCAGCATTCGAGCCCGATCTCTCCTCCAAGCCCAGACCTGCGGCGCGATATAGTACACGACGGGGATGCCCATGTCGCGAGCTCGCGCCGCGATCCGCAGGTTGAAGCCGGGGTAGTCGATCAGCAGCACAAGATCGATCTCTCCCTCCCTGAGGAGCTTGGTCAGGCGCCGGTGGAGCCGGACCAGAAACGGCAGGCGTCCGGCCGCCTCGGCAAAGCCCACGACGTGGAGCTGCCGCAGCTCCGCGAGCAGCCGGACGCCCGCGCTCCGCATGAGCGCGCCTCCGGCGCCGACCAGCTCCACCTCGCTCCAGATCCGGCGAAGCTCCGTCGCCGCGCGGGCTCCGTATCGATCCCCGGACGCCTCGCCCGCAAGCAGGAGGATGCGCCGGGGGGCCTCCTTCGCGCGCCCCCGCGCTTGGCCCGCTAGAAGCTGCGACCGAGGTACCAGATGATGGCCACCACCACCGCGAGAATGACGAGAAGGATCAGCGGCGGCTTTCCCTTCTTCGCGTCCAACCATTCCCGCTTTCGGCGGCGGCGCAGCGCAATCAGCGACATCTCATGAGACCTCCGTTTGGAATCAGCCGGTGAGGCCGCGCTTGCTTTCTCCCAGAAACCGCACCAGTCCCTCGACCTCCTTGCAGCGAAGGCTCTTGTCGGCCTCGATCCGCAGCATCGCCTGCCCAAGAGAATACTCCGAGCGGAATAGTATCGCATACGCCCGCTTCAGCTGCGCGCGCGCCTCCTTGGAAGCGCCGCTCCGCTGAAGCCCGACGCTGTTCAGGCCGTAGTGGCGCGCGACCGGATTGCCGATCGCGGCGCAGTAGGGAGCGACGTCGCGGGAGATGCGCGAGCAGCCCCCCACAAAGGCCCGAGCGCCGATCCGCACGAATTGATGCACGGCGACCAAGCCGCTGAGCGTAGACCGATCCCCCAATTCGACATGGCCCGCCAGCTGGCATCCGTTCGCGAGCACCACCTCGTTGCCAAGGCGACAGTCGTGCGCCACATGGCAGTACGCCATGACCAGACAGTCGTCGCCAAGGACGGTGCGACCTCCCGCGCGCGTGCCCCGATTGATCGTCGCGAACTCCCTGACGACGCAGCGCGCTCCGACGCGAAGAGAGGTTCGCTCCCCCGCGTACTTGCGATCTTGCGGATCCGTCCCCAGCACGGCGCCGTGTCCCAGCCGACATTCGGGGCCGATGCGGGTATCCCGCTCCACAAACGCCCTGGGACCTACGACGCTTCCCGCTCCGATGACGACCCTCGGACCGATGATCGCAAACGCCTCTACGCTAACGCCGGCGGCGAGCTCCGCCTCGGGCGAGACCACGGCGGTTGGATGCACGCGGGCGGCTCGCCCGACCGTCAACGATCGACGACCGCCGCGGTCATGTCGCCAGTCACCACCACGGCGCCATCCACCAGGCCCCGGCCGCGCATCCTGCACGCGCTGCTGCGGAAGGAGCGCAGCTCCACCTCGAAGCGCACTTGGTCTCCGGGCCTGACCGGCGCGCGAAACTTGACCCCCTTGATCGAGGAGAGGTAGACCAGCTTTTGGTCGACGTCCTCGATGATCTGCAAGATGAGATACGCGCCCACCTGGGCCATCGCCTCGGCGAGGAGGACGCCGGGCATCACCGGGTGTCCCGGAAAATGCCCTTGGAAGAACGGTTCGCCCGCAGTGACGCTTTTTAGCCCGACGGCGCGCACTCCCGGCTCGTGCTCGACGATCCGGTCCACTAGAAGGAAGGGATAGCGGTGCGGCAGCGTCTCCATGATCTCCGTCACGCCTATTTCGCGCGCGCCGCCCTGCCCGTCCAGCTGCTGCTGGATCGCCATGGCCATTTTCCTATTTCCAAGGTGACCGGGGCGATCCGCCTCCACGCGCGCGTGAAGACGTCCGTCGACCAAGGAAAGGTCGCCCAGCAGGTCGCCCGCTTTGTGTCTGAGATACTCGTCTGGATACCGAAGATCACCAACGGGCCCTTCCGCGTCCAGAACCACGGTGTTTTCCAGAGAGGCCCCGCGGGCGAATCCGCGCGCTCTGAGCCTCTTGGCGTCTAAAGCGAATCCGAAGGTACGGGCGGGAGAGAGCTCCCTTTGAAAGCGCTGCGGCGTCACCCGAAAGCTGCCCTCCCGCACGCCGATCGCGGGGTGGGCGTAGTCGATCCTTGCCCTGATCCAGAGGCCTCTTCCCGGGCCGGCCCTGTACGTAGATCCGTCGCGCGTCGCTCGCCGCACCGTTCCGGTCAGGGCTCTGATCCTTGCTCGAACGGGCTGGCGCTGTACTCCCGCATCCAGAATCGCCCGACAAAAAGGAAGAAAACTCCCATCCAAGATCGGGACTTCGGGACCGTCCAAATCAAGGAGCGCATTGTCCACCCGGTGCGCGCAAAGCGCCGCGAGAACATGCTCCACCGTACGCGCGCTCGCCTCGCCTTTCCGCAAACAGGTCGACCGCCGGGTCGCGAGCGCGTACTTCAGCGACGCAGGCACGCGGGGGGATCCGGGCAGGTCCACCCGCCGAAAGACGACGCCCGAGTCCGGGCTCGCCGGGCGGAGGACGAGCTTCGCCCGCGCGTCCGTGTGCACCCCAACCCCTTCCAGCGCGCAGGCCCGGGCCAGAGTGTTCTGCCAGACCAAATTCTTGTTTCCCGCCCGCGCGCGCCCGGCCCTTAATCCCGGTCGGTCGCGCCGAAGGACGGCGCCCTGCCAAAGACGCGCCGCTCCAAGGCCCGGAGGCGGCGCTCCCACCGGCGAAGTCGCAGAAGAGCCGCCATGCCTCGCAAAAAAGCCCCGCGCTCCCTCGCGGGGAACCCCGCGACGCGCGCGCCCGGCGAAACGTCGCGCGTGACCCCGGCCCGCGCCGTCACCACTGCGCCGTCCGCAATCTCAAGGTGACCCGCCGCGCCCGCCTGCCCGCCCATCAGCACGCGGGCGCCGATGCGCGTCGAACCTGCGATCCCCACCTGAGCGGCAAGCAAACTCTCTTCGCCGATGCGCGCATTGTGGGCAATGTGCACGAGATTGTCGAGCTTCACGGCGCAGCCTAGGCGGGTCGATCCGATCGAGCCTCGGTCAATGGCGCAATTTGCGCCGATTTCAACGTCGTCCCCAATCTCCAAACCCCCAAACTGCGGCACCTTTGCGTTTCCGTCCCCGAGCGCATACCCGAAGCCGTCCGAGCCCAGCCGCGCCCCCGCATGGACCGTGACCCGCGCGCCCAGCTTGACGCCGGGATACACCGTGACGCTCGGATGAAGCACCGAGTCCCGGCCGACGACCACGCCGGGCCCAAGCACGGCGTGCGCGCCGATTCTCGAGCCTTCGCGCAAGACCACGCCCGCGCCCACGACCGCGAAAGGTCCAACCGAGCATCCTTCGCCGATGACGGCCGACGGGTCTACCGACGCCAGGGGATGCACGCCCCCTCCTCCGCTCGCCCAGCCAGCATTCGCGTCTCGTCCCGCCTGCGTCCACGCCGCGAGTCGCGCAAGCGCGGCCCTGGGATCGTCCGCAACCACTCGATGGGGCGGACCGCGGCGGTCGCCCGCGAGCTCCCGGGAACAGAGCAGCGCCCCGGCTCGGGTCTTCTCCGCTTGGCTCCCGTACCTCGCGTCCGCGTAGAGAGCCATGTCGCTTGGCCCCGCCTCCTCAAGGGTGCGGATTCCGGACACTCGCTTCGCGGGCTCCCCCACGACAACGCCGCCGACTTCAGCCGCGGCCTCCTCCAGGGTCCAACTCTTCGCGGCCGCGTCCGCTACTCCCCGGACCCTGGCTCCGCGTTCAGCCTGGACAGCACTTCCTCCGTGAGGTTAAGCGCCGTGTCCGCCGCCACCACCGCTCTGGAGGCCGTGTCGAAGATGATCGAGAAATTGCCCTCGATGCGGACCTCCTCAATGACGCCGCTAATCTTCTCCATCACCGGCGCGAAGAGCTCTCCCTGCCGCTGCTGCGAGGCTTCGTTCAGCTCCTGAAGCCTTTGCGCGACCGTCTGACGCTGCGCGTTCAGCTCCGACTCTCTGGCCTGCGCCGCCTCGGGGTTCATCGTCATTCGCTGCTGCGAGAAGGTCTGCAGGGCGCGGTCCAGATCCGTCTGCAGCTGGAGCGCCTCCGTTTCAAACCCCCGAATACTCGCCTGAAGCGTCTGCGAGGCGGTCTGAGCCGGAGGATAGTCCTGCAGAATTGCGTTGGTGTCGACGTATCCCACCTTGCCCACTTGGGGAAGGAGGAATCCGCCCGCAACGAGGCCCCCGGCCAAGCAGGCGATGGTAAGGGCGCGTTTCATTTCTCCAGCCTCCACGTTCCGGTAAAGCGCAGCCGGCTCCGGCCCCTCGCGCGGTCGCGAATGGCTGCGCGGAAGCTGCGCCCGCGTTGATTCATCTAGAAATTTGGTCCCATCTTGAAGTGCCACTGCCATCCGGGCTCGGTACGGTCGAATCCGTAGGCGTAGTCTACTCCAATCGGCCCGAAGGGAGTCACGAGCTGCACTCCGATCCCGGCCCCTCGGTAGAGGCGCGAGACGTTGAGATGCCTAGGATCGTCCCAGAGGCTGCCTGCGTCCAAGAATGCGGAGATGCCGATATTGGATCCGATGACTGCCTTGTACTCCGCCGTTGCCGAAAAGTACGCGTTTCCCAAGCGGTCGATCTGCGCGATCCCTCCGCCCCGTTCGGGAAAATAACCCCTTGGCGTAATCGAGGTTTCGTCGTACCCCCGAAGCGCCTGTCCGAACTGGACTCCGCCCATCCAGAACGACTCGAACGGAAAGCGGGAGGCATCCCCAAAGAGCGCGCCGGCCTCAAGCCCCAGCCCCATCGCGAACTGAACGCCCCCCGGGCCTCCCTGCGTCCCTCCCAGCTGCCCGACGGGAATCAGCCATTGAGCCCTGGCGGTGTGTTTGGAGAAGCGCCCGTCGCCTCCCAGGATGGCTCCGTTCAGCTCGGAATTCCAGGTGAGCATCGCGCCCGACGTCGCAAAGATCGGGTGATTGAGCGTCTGACGCGTCACGCCCAGAGAGACTGAGCTCAGCGTCCCCGGCGGAAGTCCGAAGAGCGATCTGTCCTCCACGTTCCGGAAGAGCTCGTAGCTCGTGCGCGAGAGCGAGTAGCCTGCGAAGACGCGGGTCCGAAGCGATCCGGGAAACGGGATTCCGAAGCGCGCGCCGAAGCCCATTCTGCGCCGTCGCCCCGTGGCGAACTGAAAGAACCGATCGGTCGAGTTATACAAGGAGAAGGATCCGCTCACCGCGGAGCGGAAGAGCGCGGGGTCGGTGACGCTGAGGGTAAAGCTGTTGATGTAGCGCCCAAAGTCCCACCGGATGCTCCCCGCCTTCGCCTGGCCGAATAGATTCGGCTGGTCGTAGCCCAGAAAGCCGGATAGCCCGACCCCGCCGCCCATTGCGGTGCCGAAGTTAATGGAGCCCGTGGACTTCTCCACCACGCGAAAGACAATGTCCACGTCGCCTGTTGCGGGCTGCGGACGGATGTCCGGCTGCGGCAGCGGGGTCTCGAAGAAGCCCAGCGACTGAATGTTCTGATAGGACTGAAGGACCCTTGATTCGCTGTAGACGTCTCCGGGCAGCAGGTAGACCTTCTCCCGAATAACCCGGTCGTAGGTGAAGTCGTTGCCCTGAATCAGCACGCGGTTCACGAAGGCCTGCCTGCCCTCGTCGATTCGCCACGTCGCCCGCACGCGATGCTCCGACTCATCCCCGACCCGTTGAAAATCCGGAATCACCTGGGCGTAGAGGTAGCCTTCGTTTCGATACAGCTCGCGCACCTTGGCCGCAGCCTCCTCAAACTCCACCAAGTCGAAGACGCGTCCTCCTTCCTCGCTGGTCGACGCCTCGCCCAGACCAAAGAGCGAGAGGAGGCCCGACGCCCGTCTTTGGTACAGCGACTCCAAGCGCTCTTCGTCGAAGGCGCTCGCGCCCACGACTTCGAAGTCGTCCACGAAATACTGCGGACCCTCGTCGACGCGGACCTCGATCCGCGCCTTCCCGGTCTCTTGATCCACCAGCAGCGTGTCGCCGAGCACCTGAAAGTCGAGAAATCCGCTGCGGTCGTAGAAGACGGGAAGCGACTCCAGGAGGTCGGCCTCGAACTCCATTTCGTCGTAGTCGCCGCTGCGGAACCAGAAGAAGCCCTCCGGCTTGGTCGTCAAGGCGCCCCGGAGATCCTCGTCCTCGAAGCGCTCGTTCCCCGAGAACTCCACCTCCGCGATCGTGATCCGCTGCCCCTCCTCCACCTCCAGGAGCACGTCCACCCAGCCCGCGCGGTCGGGCACATCCAAGACGCGCTCCCCTACCCTTGCGAACGGAACTCCCTCGCTCCTCAACTCGTCTCGGATGTAGGCCGCCGCAAAGGCGATCCGGCGGCGCGAGAGCGTCTGGTTCTCTTCGAGGCCCGCTTCGGTCTGAACGTCGTCCGCGCTGATCGACTCAAGGCCCGTGATTCTGACCGTTCGCACCATCGGGCGCTCCGTCACCGAGATCACTAGGGTGTTGCGGCCTCCGGACTCCTCCATCCGCATCTCGACATCGTCATAGAGCTGAGTGGCCCACAGCGCCTTGATGCCGCGCTGCGCGTCCAGCCATCCGATGCGCGACCCGGGAGAAAACCCGATCGCGCTCGTGACCTCGGCGCGGCTCAACCTCTGGATCCCCTTCACGGCAATCGAGTCCACCCGCGCCAAGGCGCCCGGCTCCTGCGCCTCGAGCGCCGAAGACGCCGCCGGTAGAGCGAGCGCCCCCCATGCGAAGAGAGCAGCCCGAAGCTTGAGCGTCATCGCTGGGGAACGGCCTCCGCCTCCAAGGTCGTCAGCCGCTCGCCGCACTCCGCGACATCCACGCCGATCTCCTCCCCGACCGCGAATTCCGCGAGCAGGATCTTCTCCGAGAGAAGATCTTCCAGGTACTCGCGAATCGTGCGGCGAAGCGGCCTCGCGCCGTACTTCGGCTCATACCCCCGCTCCGCCAGGAAGTCGACCGCGCGGTCGGTAATGCGCAAGCTGCGCCCGTCTTCCGCGAGGCGTTCCCGGACTTCGTCCAGCAGGATGTGCACGATCTTGGCGATGTGCTCCCGATCAAGGGCGTGAAAGACGATGAGGTCGTCCAAGCGATTCAAGAACTCCGGCTTGAACGCCCGTTCGACCTCGGCCTGTACCGTGCCGCGAATCTCAACGTGGTCCGACTCCCCCGATGGGCCGAAGCCAAGGTGGGGCCGCGCGAGATCGCGGGCCCCCAAGTTGGAGGTCATGATCAGGACGGTATTCTTGAAGTCGACGACGCGCCCGACGTTGTCCGTGAGGCGCCCTTCGTCCAAAACCTGCAGCAATACGTTAAAGATGTCGGGGTGGGCCTTTTCAATCTCGTCCAGAAGCACCACCGAGTAGGGCTTTCGCCGCACTGCCGTCGCAAGCGCGCCGGAATCCTCGTAGCCCACATAGCCGGGCGGCGCGCCGATCAGTCTGGAGACGGAGAAGCGCGCCATGTACTCGCTCATGTCCAATCGGACGAGAGCGTCGGCGTCTCCAAAGAGAAACTCCGCCAACGTGCGCGCAAGCTCGGTTTTTCCAACCCCCGTCGGTCCGGAGAAGATAAAAGACCCAATCGGTCGATTCGGATCCTTCAACCCGGCGCGACTCCGCCTGATCGCGCGCGAGACGGCGGCGATCGCCTCGTCCTGACCCACGACGCGCCGATGCAGCTCCTCCTCCATCCGGGTAAGCCGGTCGGATTCCTTCTGGCGGATCCGCTCCACCGGAATCCCCGTCCATCGTCCGACGATAAAGCTCACGTCCGCCTGACCAATCTCGGGGCGGCGACGCTCTTGATCCTCCGCCCACGCCTCCCGCACCGCCGCGAGCTTCTTCCCCAAGTCGCGCTGGCGGTCCCTCAGGCTTGCGGCGCGCTCAAAGTCCTGGCTCCGGATGGCGTTTTCCTTTTCCTCGCCGGTCTCCGACAGCTCCTCCTCCAGCGCTTCGGCTTCCGGGGGCGACTCTCGGCTGGCGATGCGCGACCTGGCGCACGCCTCGTCGATCACGTCGATCGCCTTGTCCGGGAGCGCGCGGTCCGTGATGTAGCGGTCGGCAAGTCGCGCAGCGAAGCGAAGCGCATCATCGGAGATTGCGACCTGATGGTGAGCCTCGTAATGCCCTCGAAGCCCCTCCAGTATCCGAATGGTCTCTCGGACCGTCGGAGGAGCGACCAGGATCGGCTGGAAGCGGCGCTCCAGCGCGCTGTCCTTTTCGACGTGAAGGCGGTATTCGTTCTGAGTGCACGCGCCGATGCACTGGAGTTCGCCCCTGGCCAAAGCCGGCTTGAGCATGTTGGAGGCGTCGATTGCGCCCTCCGCCGCGCCGGCGCCGACCAGAGTGTGCAGCTCGTCGATAAAGAGGACCGTCTTTCGACTCGCGCCAATCTCCCGCGTCACGGCCTTGACGCGCTCCTCAAACTGCCCCCGGTACTTTGTGCCGGCGATCATCCCGCCCAAGTCCAAGGCAAGCACGCGGTGGTCCCGAAGCGCCTCGGCGACATCCCCCGACGCGATTCTCTGCGCGAGTCCCTCCACGATGGCGGTCTTCCCGACGCCCGGATCGCCGATCAACACAGGGTTGTTCTTTCGTCGCCGACAGAGGATCTCCGTGAGGCGATCCGTCTCTTCGACGCGACCAATTGTCGGATCCAGGTCTCCTTCCCGGGCGAGCGCCGTGAGGTCCTTGCAGAAATGATCCAGCGCCGGCGTACTTGACCCGCCCGCCCTCGCGGCCGCGAGTCCCGGAGCGAACTTCGGCTTCATGCCGGGCCCCGAACCCGCGGCGTCCTCTTGCGCGCCAGGTCCGCTCATCGCTTGAAGCACTTTGCGAACCTCTTTTCGCGCCCGCTCGGCGGAGAGACCCAAAGAACGCAAGACGCGCGCCGCCACGCCCTTCTCTTCCCGAAGCAGGCCCAGGAGGAGGTGCTCCGTCCCTACGTAGCTGTGCTTGAGCTCCCGCGCCTCCGTCATTCCCAGCTCCAAGACCTGCTTGGCGGGCGTGGTGAAGGGCAGCTCGCCCAAGGAAATCTTGGATTTCCCTTTTCGGACCGTCTCCTCCACCCGCTCAAGCACCTTCTCCGAAGGAACGCCCAGGTTGCGGAGGACCACCGTGGCGACGCCTTCCGTCTCCTTCTGAGCGGCGCCCTTCTTCTCGCCGGAGCCCTCCATGACAAGTCCAAGGAGGATGTGCTCCGACCCGACGTAATCGTGGCGGAGCCGGATCGCCTCGCGTCGCGCCAGCGCAAGGACCCGTCTGGCCCGCTCGGTGAAGTTGTAGTTCATTTCGCGTCCTCCACTTCGTCGTATTCGCGAAGGAGATCCCGGACGATATGCGCCCGCGCACTTGGACGATCCTCACGGTCGAGACGTTGCCCGGCCAAGAGATCCAGGTGCGCGTCCATCGTAAAGACCATCAACTCGTTCAGCAGCGACGACGGGAACGGAGGCAAGATCCGCAGAGCCACGCCGAAGCGCACCCCGGAAAGCAGCCGAAGGAACTCTCCGTGCGAGAGGGACCTGGCGTGGCGGAGAATTCCGAGGGCGCGCCACACCTTGTCCTCCGCGGCGCCCAGCGCGTCTCGCGACACCGTTTCCCGTGCCTTCCGCTCCCGGTAGGCGAGAAGCCGCGCGAATCCTTGGGTGGAGTTCTTTACGTCGTCCTCGGAGGTGCCCAGCGACCGGCGGTTGGAAAGCTGAAACAAGAGCCCGACCTGGCTTGAGCCCTCCCCATACAGGCCCCTGACCTCCAAACCGATCTTGCGCGCGTCCGACACCGCCGCCGCCAACGCGTGCGTGACGGCGAGGCCCGGCAGGTGCATTAGCGCGGAGACGCGCAGGCCGGTCCCCAGATTCGTGGGGCAATGCGTGAGGTATCCCAAGCGCGGGTGAAAGGCAAAGGGGAGTTGCGCGCCCAGCTCATCGTCCAGCTGGTCGACCAGCTCCAACGCCGTCCCGGCCCGCAGCCCGGAGACGACGCTCTGAATCCGGAGATGATCCTCTTCGTTGATCATCACGCTCAGAGGGTGGTCGACCGACGCGATGACCGCCGACGACGATTCGTGGTCCCACGCCTCATGCCCGAAGAGCTCCCGCGAAGCGAGTCGGCGTTCCATAAGCACATTCCTCTCCCGACGGGACAGATCCTCGTACAGGTACCGCCGCGCGTCTTTCATGAGCGAGGAGCGCTCCGTGGCCGCCGCCACCGTCGCGAGTACGGCGCGCTGCTGATCTTGGCTGCTGTGCTTGGGAAAAGGCGTCGGGCGCAGATTCCGCGCCAGACGCACTCGGGTCGAAATGACGACATCGGACATCGGCCCCTCGCCGTCCAGCCACTGAAGCCCCGGCTCGCGGTCGACGAGGGGGCCTTCAAGGGGCGCATTCACCGCCGGGCGCCCTCCAAGGCGCGAATGTGGTCCCTGATCATTGCGGCGGTCTCGTACCGCTCGGCTTCGATCGCCGCGCTCAGCCGCACCTGCAGGACCTCCATCCGTTCGGCCCGAGCCGCGCTCGCCGGGGTGCTCCGGTGCACCTTCCCAACGTGTTCCGCCGTCCTGTGAAAGCCCACGGCCAACTCCTCCAGCTCCTCGGAAAAGTGATCGTAGCACTGAGCGCACCCCGCGCGCCCAAAGCCCAGATACGTTTCCGTGAGCCCGCATGACGGGCAGGGAGGCTTCCCTGACGAAGCATCGCGAAAGGTCTCCATCTTATCCTCCTCCGCCGGAGGCTCCGTATCCGGGGGAAGGATCCCGCTTCCGCGCGCGCAGTCGCCGCAAAGACGCCTGGTTATTTTTTCGCCTTCGGAAAGCTGAACAAAGCTCAGGACGGCGGGCTTGCCGCAGCCGCTGCGGTCACATTCGGGCATCGCGGCGATCCATCTCAAAGAGCTTCCCGTCCCGGAGCTCGAGGATCCGTTCGGCCCGCTCGGCCAACTTTCGGTTGTGAGTTACGATTACCATCGCCACCCCATGCTCCGTCCGCATGCGAAAAAGCAGGTCGGCCACGTCCCGGCTCGTTCTTGCGTCGAGATTGCCGGTCGGCTCGTCCGCCAGCACGACCCGCGGCGAGTTCATGAGCGCTCGGGCAATCGCCACGCGCTGCTGCTCGCCCCCGGACAGCTCTCCCGGGACGTGCTCCAGCCGCGACCCCAGACCACATTCCCTCAAAAGGGCCTCCGCGCGCCCCTTAACGTCGGGACCCTTGCCGCCGATCAGCGCGGGCATCATCGCGTTCTCCAACGCCGAAAAGTCGCCTAGAAGATAATGAAATTGAAAGACGAACCCGACCTTTCGGTTGCGGAGGCGGGCGCGAGCATCCCGCGAAAGCGACTCCAAGTCTCGGCCATCCAGCCGAACTTGGCCGCCTGTCGGGCGGTCCAGCGCGCCCAGAAGATGAAGCAGCGTGGACTTGCCCGTCCCGCTCGCCCCGACGACGGCAACCGCCTCCCCCGCCCGAACGGCAATGTTGGCGCGGTCCAGAATCCTGAGTTCGGCGCCGGCGCGGTCAATATAGACGCGCTCAAGCTCCACGGCCTCAAGCAGCGGCGGACCATCATTCATGGCGAATTGCCTCCACCGGGAGAAGGCGGGAGGCCCTGTAGGCCGGATAGATCGTTGCCGCGAAGGAAATCAACATGCTGACGCCGGAGATCCAGAGGATGTCGGTCGCGCCAACCCGGACCGGGAGCCGGTCGACGAAGTAGATGTCCGGCGGAATCGGCACCAGCCCGTACTCTTCGATGAGATGCCCGATGCCCAGCCCTAGGAGAACGCCCGAGAGCGTGCCGATCGCCCCGATCCAGATTCCCTGCAGGATAAAGACGGCGAGCGTCGCGCGCCGGGTCAGGCCCATCGCCTTGAGAATGCCGATTTCGCGCGTGCGGCTGGCCACCACCATGACCAAGGCGCTGACGATGTTGAAGGCGGACACGAGGACGATGAGGGAGAGGATCACGCCCATCGCCAGCTTTTCCAGCCGCAGCGCCGAGAAAAACTGCCGGTTCGTCTGAGTCCAGGCGTCTATCCGGTATCGCGCCGGATCCAGCGCGTCGCGCAGTTCGGCCGCAACCTCCTCCGCCCTCCATGGATCGTCCGCGCGCACCCCCACGAACGCCGCGGCGTCGGGCGCGATGCCCAAGAGGCGCCGGACATCCTCGATTGCCGCGTATCCGTTCTGCTGGTCGAAGGCATGCATCCCGGTCGAGAAGGAACCCGCAACCCGCCACTGATCCATCTTCGGCGCGAGCTCTCCGAAAGGCCCCAGCTGAACGTTCTCCAGCGCGACGACCGCAAGATCGTCCCCCCTTCTCACGCCCATTTGGTCCGCAATCGCGCTCCCCAGAATGAGGGGCGTCGCCTCCGGGTCCTCGCCCTGGAAGGCGGACCAAGCGTCGCGAATCCGCTCCGCCACCGGCATGACCGCCTCTCCTTCCAGCTTCATGTCGAAGCCGTACAGGTCCAGTACTTCCGAATAACCGGCGTGCATCAGTCCGACGCGGGAAAGGATGATCGGCTCGGCCGCGACGACGCCCTCCGCCAGGAGCGCGGTTCGACTCACTTCGTCGGCCCCTTCCAACCGAAGCGACGGCCCCCGCTGGCGAATGACGACATGCGGATTGGATCCCAGGATCTTGTCCCGAAGCTCCGTCTGCATCCCCGTCATCACGCCGATCACGACGATGAGCGCCGTCACGCCGACGGCGACTCCAAGCAGCGAAATCCAAGTGATGAGTGAAAGGAGCCGACCCCGACCTCGAGAAGCGAGGTTTCGGCGAGCCAGAAGCCAAGCGATCCCATGCGCGCGGCGGGCGCGCACTAAATGCCCGGTCCTTCCGCGCGAAGGGTGGGAAACAGGATGACGTCCCGTATCGACGCCTGATCGGTCAGCAGCATCACGAGCCGGTCCACGCCGATGCCCACCCCTCCCGTGGGCGGCATGCCGTACTCAAGGGCCAGCAGATAGTCCTCGTCCACCACTTGCGCCTCGGCGTCGCCCAACCGACCGAGCTCCGCCTGTCCCTCGAGCAGCGCGCGCTGCTCCAGCGGGTCGTTCAGCTCGCTAAAGGCGTTCGCCACCTCCTCGCCCGCGACGAACAGCTCAAAGCGCTCCGCCAGCTGCGGGGCGCCGCGCTTCTTCTTCGCCAAGGGACTGAGTTCCCGAGGAATATCCGTCACGAAGGTCGGTTGAATCAGCTTCGGCTGGACGAGAGCGCCAAAGAGCTTGTCATAGAGCTTGCCGCGCCCCGCGCCCTCCAAATCGCCGACGTCCTCCAGCTTGGCGCGGGCGCGAAGCGCCCGAGAACTCATTTTCAGCGGATCCCGGCCCAAGGCCTCCCCTAGTCCTTCCGTAAAGGAAAGTCGCTGGAACGGGCGTTTCCACGAGATGTCAAAGCCCTGCCACGTCGACTCCTCCCCTCCGCCATCAGCGCGCGCAAGCGCGGAAAGCAGATCCTCGACGACGGTCATCATTTCCCCGTAGTCGGCGTACGCTTGGTAGAACTCAAGCATCGTGAACTCGGGATTGTGAAAGCGATCCACGCCCTCGTTGCGAAAGTCCTTGCCGATCTCATACACCCGGTTCATGCCGCCGACGATGAGCCTCTTTAGGTAGAGCTCGTCCGCGATTCGGAGGTATAGGCGACGGTCCGCGGCATTGTGATGCGTCGTGAAGGGGCGGGCAGAGGCGCCGCCGTAGAGCGGCTGCAACACTGGCGTCTCCACCTCCACAAAGTCCCGCGCGTCCAGAAAGTCGCGGATGCCGCGAATAATGCTCGCGCGACGGCGAAAGAGCTCCCGGGCCTCCGGACGCACCGCGAGGTCGACGTACCTTCGCCGATACCTGGCCTCCGCGCCCGCGAGCGCCGAATGAGACTGCTCCTTCCCCGTAACCGAATCCACGCTCACCTTGCCCATCGGGAGCGGGCGCAGAGACTTCGCGAGCAGCGTCGCCTCCTCCACCCGCACCGTGACTTGGCCCATGCGGGTGCGAAAGAGCTCGCCGCGCACGCCGATCCAGTCTCCCAAGTCGAAGAGCGCAAGCATGTCAAAGGCCTTCTCGCCCAGCTGATTCTTCCGAAAGTGCAGCTGGATGCGGCCGGTGTGGTCCTCCAGATCCCCAAACGCGCTTCCCCCGTGGCCGCGGTACCCCGTCAAGCGGCCGGCCCAGTTGCCTCGGACTCGCTCTTCCTCCTCGCCCGCGGCTTCCAACGCGGCGAAACGCCGCTGAGACTCGCCCGCGCGGCGGTCTACATCGAAGCTGTAGACGAATGGTTCGATGCCCATCGCCCTCAACGCTTCGAGCTTTCGCTGTCGCGCGAGCAGTGCCCGCTCCCCCGTGCTCATCCGGCGCTCCGAACGCGGAATTTCTTGAGATAGGCCTGCATGAAGTCCTCTAGGTCGCCGTCCAGCACCGCGCGCGCATCGCCCTTCTTGACCTTGGTGCGGTGATCGACCGCCAGGGTGTACGGAGCAAAGACGTAGGACCGAATCTGATTGCCCCAGGCGTTCTCGGTCTTGCTCGCCTCCATCGCCAGCTTCTCTTCCTCGGCCTTGCGGGCCAAGCGCTCATACAGCGCGGCGCGCAGCATCTTCATTGCGGTGGATCGGTTCTTGTGCTGAGACCGTTCGTTCTGGCAGGATGCCACGATCCCGGTGGGCAAATGGGTAATGCGGACCGCGGAGTCCGTCTTGTTCACGTGCTGTCCGCCCGCGCCCGAGGCGCGGTAAGTGTCGATGCGAAGATCGGACTCGTCCACCTCGACCTCGATGTCGTCCTCGATCAGCGGATAGACGAACGCCGAAGCGAAGGAGGTGTGCCTGCGGGCGCGCGCGTCGAAGGGCGAAATCCGCACCAGTCGATGCACGCCTCGCTCGGAGCGCAGCCGGCCGTACGCGAACACGCCGCGAACCTCCGCGGAGACGCTCTTGACGCCTCCCTCGTCCGATCGCTGCAGGTCCAAGACCGTGACCTCAAAACGTTCGCGCTCGGCCCAACGCAGGTACATCCGGAAGAGCATGTCCGCCCAGTCCTGCGACTCGCGACCGCCCGCGCCCGGATGAATCGTGAGAATCGCGTCCCGAGCGTCGTCCTTGCCGCTGAAAAGCGCCGCAAGCTCCAGCTTTCGAACCTCCTCGGACAGGCCTTGAACCTCCTCCCACCACTCCGAGGCCTCTTCCGGGGACCCATCGTCACGAAGCAGCTCGGCCATCTCGTCGAGGTCCACGGTCTCCCGGAATGCGCTTTCGACCGGATCGGCGATCCGCCTCAGGCGCTTGAGCTCGGCGATGACCTCAAGATCGCGGTTGCGCCAAAAGTCGGGCTCCGCCTGTTTTGACTCAAGCGCGGCAATGCGCCGCCGGCATCCGTCCAGGTCAAAGATAGTCCTTGATTTCGTCCACGCGCCGACGGAGAGACTTAAACTCCCGCCACTGGTCCGAAGAAATCGACATCAGCATACTCCGAAGCGGAATTGGCCCGAACCTCAGCTTCCATGAGGAATTTACCACCGCTGAACGCGCGCTTCGGACAGAGCCTTGCCCGACGGCCCCATCTCGGACGAGCGTCGGCGAGGCGGGCAGCCGGGCTTGCCGCCGGACCCGGGCGGCAGCGGGCGTCGCCGGGGATGCGCTTGCCGTTAGGTCTTCAAGAAGGCGCGCGCTTGGGCTGCAGCCGCGACGCCCTGGCTTTGGACGGGCTCCTAGGTCGAAATCGACTCTGAACGAACCAGTTTTTAACAGAACCCCGATGCGCGCGTAACGTCCTTATGAGAGTCGTCGTATCGCCAAGGTCCTTTTTTGGAGGAAACGAGAGTGAGCAGACGAACAAATCCGTTCGCGCTTTGCTTGCTGGTCGCCACGGCAGCGCTGGCGGGATGCAACGGCGACTTAGGAGTTGGGGCTGCAGACGAGCTCAAGATCGGGGACATTGACCCAAAGGCGCCGGAGGGCTGGCCATTGGCTATCGGCGATCGGGATATCGTGCCCATGGGAATGGCGGGAGGGGTGGGCAGCCGCTTCGAGTTCTGGAAGGGAAACTGCTGCATCAACTGGATTGAGGGCATCCCTTACACTGCAAGCTGGAGGGAGGAGGAGGCTCTTTTCGGTTGGAAGTACTATGCAGAACGTGTCGAGGCAAAGCCGACCGAGCGCTGGCGGCAAGACTACGACCCTACGTGGAGGCCGGAGCATCCCCTTGTACTGAAGCCGACGGCAATTGAGGGCGGAAGTAGGTACCCGAAAAGGAACCATGTTCCGACATTGCGAATCAAGGGGCCGCTGAAATGGGACGGGCCCCTTCCGATTGCTATTGGACGGCAATAGATGAGGGCCGGCTCTCGGATTTGCTGTCCTTTTCTTGGCCTTCGCCCGAATCCCTCCGTTTGCCTCGGTCTCGTCAGCTGCACAGAATCAATTGGACTGCGAAGGCCTTACGATTAGACAGCGCATTCAGTCTGTCAGCTGGAACAGCGTCACTTGATGGGACTGTCCGCTCATCATTGCCAACAGCGGGCCTCATAAAAAAGCAGGTCCGTAGGCGGATAGAGCACAGTCGGTCCGTCCCAGCCCCCGTACTACCGCTCTTCCGCCTGAATCTCCAGGGCGACAGCCTGCGCCTCATCCAGAACGCGGAACAGGTTTCCGCCCCAGAGCTTCCCGATTTCCTCCTCGGTATAGCCCCGCCGGACAAGCTCCAGCGTCACGTTGAATGTCTCCGAGGCGTCGTCCCACCCCAGTACGCCGCCTCCCCCGTCGAAGTCGGAGCTGATCCCTACGTGGTCGATGCCGATCAGTTGAACCATGTAGTCGATATGGTCCACGAAGTCGCTCACGTCCACGTCGGGGGGCAAGGAGTCGCCCAGCTCTCGCGCAACTCGCTGCATCAGCGCGGCCGCGCGCTCCCTGCGCTCTCCGGGGGACAGCAATGAATCCGAATTCAGGCCCATTTCGTTGGCGCGAGCCTCCGTCGCGGCCGCAATGGCCTCCGTTCTTGCCGCCGCCTTCTCCGCGTGCACGAAGCGACGGAGGGCCACGGCATGCACCACCCCGCCGCCCTCCGCAATCGCGAGCAGCTGCTCATCATCCAGGTTTCGGGTCACGTCGCTCAGCGCCCGAGCGGAGGAATGCGAAGCCATGACCGGAGCCCTGGACAGCTCCAGCGTCTGCATGATCGAAGCCTTCGACGGGTGCGAAACGTCAATGACGATCCCCAAGCGGTTCATGAGCGCCACCGCCCGCCGGCCCAGTTCGCTTAGCCCGTCGTGCATCCACTCGCCAAAGACCTCGCCGTTGTGCGCATCCGAGAACTGGCTGGGTCCCGTGTGCGCGAGCGACATGTACCTCGCGCCCCGTTGGTGAAATTCCTCAATGCGAGAAAGGTCCGTGCCCAAGGGGTAGGCGTTCTCGACGCCGATCATCGCGGCCATCTTCCCGGACGAGACGATTCGGCGCGCGTCTCCTGAGGTAAGGGCGAGTTCAATCCGATCAGGCGCCAGCTCGGTCGTCAGTCGGCCAATGGCCTCAAACTTGTCGATGGCGTTCGCGTATGCGGCGGCGTAGCCCTCTTCGGTCAGGGGGCCTTGGCCCGTGTACACGATGAACCAAGGCACGTCCAGCCCGCCGGCTTCCATCTTTGGAAGCGTGACCTGCGTCGGCAAGTCCATCGTGTAGTTCCGCTCGACCGTGAAGTTCCGCGTGTTGATGTCGTCGTGCGTGTCGACGGTGACGACTCTCTCGTGAATCGCGCGAGCGCGTTCTTCGAGGCTCGGACCCGCGCCTCCTGATTGGGGATCTTCGCCGCAAGCCGCGGCGAGCACAAGGTTAGGCGCAAGTAGCGCGAACCGGCTAACGAAAGACATCGCTTCTCCTTTTGCTCCGGTTAATCGAAGAGGGCGAGCCGAGCAGCGAGACGGGGCGCTGCTGCTGGCGCGCACGGGATTGATCGTTAATCAAGACGCTTAGTCTGAGGGCGGTGAATCGCTCGCTTCGTTCTATCAGAAGCCCACGGAGAAGCTCACGTGCACCGGCTCGGTCTCTCCGGTCACGACGGACCGTGCAAGCGACTTGGCCAAGTGAAGCGAAAAGCGATCAAAGCTGAACCCCACGCCCGCGGACGCGCCGTCGGTCTGGTCAAGTCCGCCGTAGATATAGCCGGCGCGCGCGGAAAAAGAGCCGGCTGCGGTAACCAGCAACCCGCTGAAGAGCGAGGCGTTCCCTAGATTGCGGAGCCGGTCCTCGCCCTCCAAGGAGAGCCAGAGCGCGTAGGGGAAGTCCTCGCCGTCGCGCTGGAGAAGCGGGTAGGCGGCCGCGATCCTGATGCGCGTCGGAAGAGGGTCCGACCGATCTTCGTTGCTGATCTCAAAGGCAGTGCCCGCATGAGCGATCATTGCGCCCAAGCGAAGCGGCGCGCTCTTGAGCGGCTGAGCTTGAATTCCAATATCCGCCGCGTAGGCGCTGCTCGTCGTCCCGAGCTCGCGACACCTGCCCCGGCAGCTCACTCGGAACTGGACGAGCTTGAGGTTGATGCCGGCGTCAATACCGCCTGGAAGGGACGCGGCGAAGCTCCCGACGACGGCTTGATTCCAAACGGAGATCGACCCCAGCGCCTCCCCCAGATCATTGCGCAGCTCTTGTGAGCCCGCGTCCAGCAACAGGTAGGAGACCGCGAAGGCGCCGACGCCCTCCCATGGAACGACCACGCTCGCGGCCGTCGCCTCGCCCGTGAGCAGGCTTCCGCGATAGACCGTCGCCCTGCGGCCCAGCGCGCTCGCAAGCGCGGCCGGATTCCAGAACGCGGCTTCGTCGCTCGAGATCGCCGTCATTGCCCGGCCCATCCCAACGCCCTCCGCCCCGACCGGAAGGAGAAGAAACAACGCACCTTCGCTAGCCTCCTGACTCTTGGCTGACCCCGCAACGCTCGAGAGAGCGAGGGCAACCACAACAGAACGAAAACAACCCGTCACGCGCGTCGCGGAGGCACGCGGTATCCGAAGCGGCGAAGCTCGCGCCGCCTGCTTCTCCACTTCTTGGCCACGCGGACCCACAAGTCCAGGTAGACCGCGCAACCGACGAGACGCTGGATTTTTCGTCGCGCCCGCGTCCCCAGCTTTCGAATATCCGCTCCGCCGCGCCCAATAATCAGCCCCTTCTGGGAGGGCCGTTCGACATAAATGACGCATGATATGTACAGTAGCGACTCCTTCTCCCGGTACTCCTCCACAATCGGCGCCGAAGCGTACGGCACCTCCTGTCGATATTGCTCAAAGATCGTCTCCCTGACCAGCTCCTGAACGAGCAGCCTGGACGATGCGGAGGTCATCTGGCGGGCGGGAAACAGCATGGGGCCCTCCGGAAGAAGGGCGCGCACCGCACGACGCAGCTGAGCGACGCCTCGTCCCGTCCGCGCCGACGTCTCGAAGAATCCGTCGAAACCCGGCGCCGCCGCGCGCCATGGCAAAGCGCCCCGGTACCCTTCCAAATCACTCTTGTTGACCACCACTGCCTTTGGAGCCGCGACTCCGGCGAGCAGCTCCTGAATCATTCCGATCATCAAGGGCGAGGGCCGCCGACTTCCGTCCACCACGATCAAAGCAACGTCGCAATCAGACGCGCCGGAGGCCGCCTCCGCCGCCATCGACTGCTGATGAAGGCTCTCCGCGGCAAGCAGCCCAGGAGTGTCCATAAGAATCATCTGATCCGCTTCATCCGTCCGGATCCCCGAAAGACGCAGCCAGGACGTTTGGGGCCTTGGGGTCACGGCGCTTAGCTTTTCGCCGACAAGCGCGTTAAAGAGCATGGATTTGCCCGCGTTCGGCGGACCAAGAACGCAAACGAAACCGCAGCGCGTCTCGCTCCTCAGGATAAAGGACCCCGATCAGAGGTTCTGGAGCTGGATTCCGCCCTGAGCAGCAGAGCTTTCAGAGGCGCAGACAGATCTTCCATGACTCGACGACCCCCTCGCAGATCAATCGCAGGTTCAAGAGAAGCAGGCGGGATAGACTTTTCCAAGCCTTTCCGAAGACGATGAATCCGCAATCGTCTCCTTACTCGGCCTTTCCGGAAAGGAGGTGATCCAGCCGCAGGTTCCCCTACGGCTACCTTGTTACGACTTCGCCCCAGTTACCAAACTTGCCTTCGGCCGCTCCCTCCCGGAGGTTGGGTCACGGACTTCGGGCACTCCCGGCTTCCATGGCGTGACGGGCGGTGTGTACAAGGCCCGGGAACGTATTCACCGTGACGTGGCTGATTCACGATTACTAGCGATTCCGACTTCATGCAGTCGAGTTGCAGACTGCAATCCGAACTTAGATCGACTTTTTGGGATTCGCTCCTCCTCGCGGACTTGCTGCCCTTTGTGTCGACCATTGTAGCACGTGTGTAGCCCTGAGCGTAAGGGCCATGATGACTTGACGTCGTCCCCACCTTCCTCACGGTTTATCACCGGCAGTCCCCCATGAGTCCCCGGCATGATCCGCTGGCAACATAGGGCAAGGGTTGCGCTCGTTGCGGGACTTAACCCAACATCTCACGACACGAGCTGACGACAGCCGTGCAGCACCTGTCATGCCGTCCCGAAGGACATCATCTGTTTCCAGAAGACTTCGACATGATGTCAAGCCCAGGTAAGGTTCTTCGCGTTGCTTCGAATTAAACCACATGCTCCACCGCTTGTGCGGGCCCCCGTCAATTCCTTTGAGTTTCAACCTTGCGGTCGTAGTCCCCAGGCGGGGCACTTAATGCGTTAGCTACGGCACCGAATCCGTCTAAGAAACCCGGCACCTAGTGCCCATCGTTTACGGCGTGGACTACCAGGGTATCTAATCCTGTTTGCTCCCCACGCTTTCGCGGATGAGTGTCAGACACGGCCCAGCTAGCCGCCTTCGCCACCGATGTTCTTCCTGATATCTACACATTCCACCGCTACACCAGGAATTCCACTAGCCTCTACCGGTCTCTAGTCCGCCAGTATCTCCTGCATGTCCGGGGTTGAGCCCCGGAGTTTCACAGAAGACTTAACGGACCACCTGCCCGCGCTTTACGCCCAGTAATTCCGAACAACGCTCGCGCCCTCCGTCTTACCGCGGCTGCTGGCACGGAGTTAGCCGGCGCTTCCTCTGGCGGTACCGTCAACTGCGCGCTCTGTTCAAGCGGCAGGTTTCTTCCCGCCTGTCAGTGGTTTACACCCCGAGAGGCTTCCTCCCACACGCGGCGTCGCTGCGTCAGTCTTTCGACCATTGCGCAATATTCCCTACTGCTGCCTTCCGTAGAAGTCTGGGCCGTATCTCAGTCCCAATGTGACGGATCATCCTCTCAGACCCGCTACGCGTCGTCGCCTTGGTGAGCCGTTACCTCACCAACAAGCTGATACGCCGCGACCTCCTCCCCGGGCGACGGCATGATACAGAGGCCGTCTTTGACGCTTTCGTCATGCGACGTAAGCGCGTTACGCGGTATTAGCTCGGGTTTCCCCAAGTTATTCCCCTCCCGGGGGTGGATTAGTCACGTGTTACTCACCCGTTCGCCACTCGGCTCGGAATCGCTTCCGTCCTCGTTCGACTTGCATGTATTAAGCACGCCGCCAGCGTTCGTTCTGAGCCAGGATCAAACTCTCCGTGATAGAATCATAGATTAGCTTGATTGCTCGTCGAATTTCGACATCGACGCCAAAAACGTCGACATCTTGTTCGGAATCTGCGTTGATTTGTTTCCCCGAAGCCTCTGTTTTCAGCGACGCGCCGCCGATTAGCTGCGCATCTCATCGGACAGAGACCTCTTACGCCGGACGGACACAGAGCCGACCGGTCGTTTGGGGCCCACCTGCTTCTCAAGAACCTGGATTGTCAAAAAAGCCGCGACTCCGGCTTCAGCGGCTCAAGGCGACGAAGGTCCGCCGCCGCGACCCGTAGCCGAAGCCGAGCTGCGTCTGATCAGTAAAGATGGGGAAGGAATCGGCCGCCGTCAACCCTTAGTCTTGTCCAACGTGTTGTAGCCCGATAGAAATGTCCGGGTTCAGCGCTCGATAGAAAGGTCCGGATTTGGGCCGTGCGCGGGGCGGGCGTTTGGGTGGTTGATTGGGTCGGATTGGGAGGGGCGCGGTGTCCGGGCGAGCGAGCTCGCCCGGACACCGACGTGCGCGCCTTGCGTGGTCCCGCCTCATCCGACCGCCTATTGGACGATACGCTGCGCCGCCGATCCTTGCCCGGCCCGGCATCGTGGCCGGCCCGCCGTCCCGCTGCGGGAAGCCGTGTTCATGGCGAGGCGACGGCTGCGGGAAATCAAGCTCGAGGGGGCGGATTTCGCGCAAATCCGGGGATTTCGCCGATTCCTGGAAAAACGGACGCTCCAGGATCGACGGAGAGGCGCGAGCGGAGGGCGACCGGACCTTTACCCCTCGGGAAATCGGCGCTTTCGGAGCGTCGAGACGGACTCCGGCGCCGGGGTTTGTTGCTTGCCCGGGTTTTCGACGCCGGCCGTTTCGCTGGCCGGTCGGAGCTGCCCGGAGTTCCGGACCTCGATCCGAAGGACCCTTCCACAGTCCGCAGGTCGAGGCTCGGGCGGCGAAGCCGCAAGGCCCTGCGGTCGGCCCGGTACGGACTGCCGACCCCGCGTCGGAGGCCTGCGGTCCGCCTCCCCGTCACGCGTCTGTTGACGTTGATGCGCGCCCGAGTTCGAGGCCTCCGGAAACAGCGGGAAGGGAGCTTCCGCCGCCTTTGGCTTGGTCGTGCCTTCTTGGCGCGTCCCGCCGGGCGAGGCTTGGGGCAGGGGCCGCTCGGACCTGGCGGGCCGCGTTCTCGACCAGCTCGACGGCTTCGAGAGCCCTGAAGTTTGGGCGCGGACCGCTGCGATCTCGGCCCGGCAAGGACTGCCGGGAGAGCTCAAGGAAGCGAGTCCGGGGAATCCGGGGATTTCGCCGATTCTCGGAAAAACGGACGTCCCGGGATCGACGGAGAGGCGCGAGCGGAGGGCGACCGGACCTTTACCCCTCGGGAAATCGGCGCTTTCGGAGCGTCGAGACGGGTTCCGGGGCCGGGATTTGGCGCTGGCCCGGGTCTTCGGCGCCGACTATTTCGCTGGCCGGTCGGAGCTGCCGGGAGTTCCGGGCATCGAGCCGAAGGACCTTCAACAGTCCGCAGGCCGAGGCCCGGGCGGCGCAGCCGCAAGGCTCTGCGGTCGGCCCGGTACGGATTGCCGGCTTCGCGTCGGAGGTCGGAGGTCCGCCTCCCCTGTCAGCGTCTGTTGACGTTGATGCCGGCTCAAGCTCGAGGCCTGCGGAAACGGCGGGCAGGAAGCCCCGCCGCCTTTGGCTTCGGCCGTTCGTCGCGTCGCGATCCAGCGAGGCGGATGACTCGAAAGAGCTCGTCCCGAGCGTGCTCGGGACGCCCGTCCTACTCCTCTTTTCGCTCCCGTCGCAGCCTCTCCCGCGCCTCGCGCCGCTCCTTGCGGGCCATCGCCTTTTGCACGTCGGCGCGAATGTCGAGACGCCACGGATGATCCGCCGCCGGCTTCCACGGCTTTCCGGACGGCCGCGCTCGACGCGCCTGCTCGCGCCTAGGCGGCTTGATGCGGGGCTTCTCCCGACCCAAGGCCTCGACCTTGATGTACCTGCCTCTCGCGCGAAAGCGCAGCTCGCCGTCCAGCCTGCGCTCGATCACGACCTTCGTCCCCGGCGCAATCCCCTCCGCCTCGGCCTCGGGAATCTGCCAATGCCGGTTCTTGTACCGCACGGTGAAGTCCCTGGCGACGACGCGCTCGGCCTTCTCGGCGAACAAGGCATCGAGATCGGCCTCCTCCGGCAGCGGCCGATGCGCGTCGACGGGCTCCCCCGGCTCCTTCGCGAAGCGCTCGTTCCACAAGGGCATCCACGTCCGCTCCAAGTACCGGTTCGCCTCCTCGATCGTCGATATCCCCGCGACGCGCATCTCCTTTACCAAACGGTCCTGCGCCGTCCCGAAGCTGCGCTCGACCCTGCCCTTGGCCTGCGGGGATCCCGCAAGGATCATCTCGACGCCCAGCTCCGCCAGCGCCCGCGAGATGATCGACTCCGTCCGGGGCTTGCCCTTCGACCGCTTCTGCCCGAAGTGCCCGGCCCTGTCCGTGTACACCGCCAAGGGACGACCATGCGTCTCGAGGTAGTCGATGATCGCGCGGCGATTCTCCGCGCCGTCGTCCTTTCGCGCGAACTTCGCCGCCATCAGTCGGTTTGTCGCGTCGTCGTGAATCGAGATCAGCACGAGCTCGCCCGGATACCGGTCCTCGAGCCATCGATGCACCGAACTGTCCCACTGCGCCAGCTCGCCCACCGCAAGACGCCGGGGACGCCGGCTGCGATGCTTCGCCCGCTTGCGCCGACGCTCCCACAGGCCCGCCTGCATCATCCAGCGCCGCAGCGTCTCGACCCCCGCTCTTCTACCCGTCTCCCGCTCGAGATGCTCCGCGAGCAGCGTCGGCCCGAAGTCCTCGCGCAGCGGATCGCGCGCCATATCGAGCGCCTGCTTCCGCAAGGACCTCGGCAGCGCCCGATTCGACGGCCTGCCGCGCAGCCCGTGCACCGCCGCTGCGTCGCCCTCGAGCCTGAACTTCGCCAGCAAACGCCGGAAATGACGCGCCGTCACCCCCAGACGCCGCGCCGCCTCCGCCGACGAAAGCGCCCCCTCGCCCGCCTGCCTCAACAGACACAGGCGGTCCCGCTCCTTCAACGTCAGCTCCATGCGTCCCTCCCTCGAGTCTCTCGCCGCCCCAAAACGAACGAATACCGAAAGAGGACATTTCTACCGAGAGAAGAAAGGACATTTCTACTGGGCTACGACACTTAGTCTTGTCCAACGGGAAATGAGCCCGAACGCGGAGTCGGTTTCCAGCGGGAAGTGAGCCCGAAGCCGGGGCGTAGCGATCATGGAGGATGGTCATGTCGCTCCGCATTAAACGAATCCGCACTCTGAAGCAGATCCAGGAGTTCCTCAAAGGCACGGCTGCGACGGACACCGTGCCCTCGAGGGACCGCGCCGAAGCCTACCGCTTCATCGTCGAAACCCTGGTCCGCTTCGAGTACCACCACCGCCTGCCGAGGCCCGGCAAGAGCCTCGTGAAGCGCTTCATCGAGAAGGTGACGGGCCTTTCCCGGGCTCAAGTCACTCGCCTCGTGGCGCAGCACCGCAAAACCGGACGCATCCGCGACCGTCGCCGCAAGCCGCCCGCCAACGCCTTCGACCGCCGCTACACCGGCTACGACGTCGCTCGACTCGCCAAGGTCGACGAAGCCACGGGCCAGCTTTCGGGCCCCGCTGCGAAGGCGATGCTCCACCGCCTGTACCACGTCCACGGAAGGAAGCGCTTCAAGCGGCTCGCCGGCATCTCGAACGGCCACATCTACAACCTCCGCAAGCAAAGAGCCTACCGCATGAGACGCCTGACCTTCCGGGGAACGAAAGGCAACGGCGTGCCCATCGCCGCCCGACGCAAGCCCAGACCCGACGGAAAGCCCGGCTACCTGCGCGTCGACACCGTCCATCTGGGCGACAGGGACGGCGAAAAGGGCGTCTACGTCATCAACATCGTCGACGAGGTCACTCAGTTCGAGCACCTGGGCGCCGTGCCCCGCGTCACGCACCACTTCCTGATCCCCTGCCTCGAGCGGCTGCTCGCGGCCTTCCCCTTCCGCGTCGAAGGCTTCCACGCCGACAACGGCAGCGAGTACATCAACCGCCGCGTCGCCGACATGCTCAACAGCCTGCACGTCGGCTCCTTCACGAAGTCGAGGCCCAGACGCTCGAACGACAACGGCCTCGTCGAGTCGAAAAACGGCAGCATCGTCCGCAAATGGCTGGGAAGGCTCCACGTCTCGCGCGAACTCGTCCCGCCCGTCAATGCGTACCTCGACCGGCTCTCGAGCTTCCTGAACTACCACCGGCCCTGTCTCTTCCCGACGGAGACCGTCGGGGCAAACGGCAGGGTCAAGCGCAGCTACCGGCAGGAGGACGTCGCCACGCCCTTCGACAAGTTCAAGTCGATCGAGGACGCCGAGCGTTTCCTCAAGCCCGGCGTCTCCCTCGAATCGCTCGAACGCCTCGCCATGCGGGAGGACGACCTCGAAGCCGCCGAGGGCGTGCAGAAGGCGCGCGCCGCGCTCTTCCGCCTCATCAGACTCGCTCCGCGCGCCTAACGCGGCGACGGACCGAAGCGGCGCGCCCTCGATTTCCCGCCGTTCCCGCAGGCCTCGGGCTCGGGCGCGCATCAACGTCAACAGACGCTGACAGGGGGAGGCGGACCTCCGGCCCCCGACGCATAGCCGGCAGCCCGGACAGGGCCGACCGCATGGCCTTGCGGCTTCGCCGCCCGGGCCTCGGCCTGCGGACTGTTCGAGGGTCCTTCGGCTCGATGCCCGGAACTCCCGGACGGCTCCACCCGCCAGCGAAATAGCCGGCGTCGAAGATCCGGACAACATCCAAACCCCGGCGCCGGAATCCGTCTGGACGCTCCGAAAGCGCCGATTTCCCGAGGGGTAAAGGTCCGGTCGGCCCCCGCTCGCGCCTCTCCGTCGATCCTGAGGCATCCGTTTTTCCAAAATCCGACCAAATCCACCGAATCCGCACGCCTGACGCGGCGACGGAACCGAAGCGGCGCGCCCTCGATTTCCCGCCGTTTCCGCAGACCTCGGGCTCGGGCGCGCATCAACGTCAACAGACGCTGACAGGGGGAGGTGGACCTCCGGCCCCCGGCGCATAGCCGGCAGCCCGGACAGGGCCGACCGCATGGCCTTGCGGCTTCGCCGCCCGGGCCTCGGCCTGCGGACTGTGGGAGGGTCCTTCGGCTCGATGCCCGGAACTCCCGGACGGCTCCACCCGCCAGCGAAATAGCCGGCGTCGAAGATCCGGACAACATCCAAACCCCGGCGCCGGAATCCGTCTGGACGCTCCGAAAGCGCCGATTTCTCGAAGGGTAAAGGTCCGGTCGGCCTCCGCTCGCGCCTCTCCGTCGATCCTGAAGCATCGTTTTTTCCAAAACTCCACGGAATCCACCGAATCCGCACGAACGCCACAAACGCTCGATCCCGCACCGACCACCGGCGTTGCGCTCCCCCATTCCGCCTATTAAAGTGCCCATGCACCCACCCGTCCCAAGCCCCGGAATCAAGCCCCCTCACCTCCGCACAACCTCACCCCAGTTCGGGCTCATTTCCGTATTGGAAAAGACTCCCTTGGCGCGAAGCCGTCCCCGTCCACGGGTGGACGACCGGATTCGAACCGGCGACCTCCGGAACCACAGTCCGGCGCTCTAACCAACTGAGCTACGCCCACCGCCGCCCCGCGAAGTCCGGCGGCGCCGGGCTCCGCTGCGGGTCCTAAAGTATACGACCGGGACACGGTCTTGTCCAACGAGAATCTTGCCCTGCGGAGAGAGAGGCTTCACCAAGGCGCATCGGCTCGGAGAGCCTAGCCTTCGTCGGACGCCTCCCCGCCTCGGTCGGCGTCCTATTCGGCGCCCGTCGATAATCCGCCCATCGTCGCTGGTATGTCCTGCGGCGTCGGCGTCGCGCCGGCCGACGACGACGCTGGCTGGCCCCAGCTCTGCGCGGCGGCAGCGGGGCCGGGCCGGATTGAACCAGACTTGCTTTTCGGACGTTCCCTTGACCTGCGCCTCTTTTCCGGGATACCGTGCCTCACGCATTCAAGCCCGCAGGAGGACGCTTATATGATCGCAACGACGCGCGGCGCCGCCTGGAAGCGCGCTGCCGGAATCGGTTTTCTTCTCGCCGCGGCCTGTGGACCCGCCGGAGATCCGGGAGAGCCGGACGCAATGGCGGCGATGCTTGCGCGCGCGGATTCGCTGGAGATACCCGGGGAATGGGAGATCCCCCCTGGAGATCCGCTCTCGCATTCGGCCGCCGGCTTTGCGAAGATTCTTTGCTCCAACGTCTTTTTGTCCGGGCTTGACCCAGAGTTTGCGGCCGCGCATACCGGCTTCTTTTCGGCGCCTGCCGAGGACCGGGGCCACATCGTCGATACGGTCGTGGATTTCGAGGCGCAACGGGTGCGCCTGACGCTTCCGGACGGGACGGTTCGCTCCGCCAAGAGGCACGGAGACCAAGGTTGCCTCGCCCTTCCCCCCGGCGCGAGCGAGCCCTACTACGAGTCGGTGGAGGTGACGACCGTCCTGCCGGACCCCGAGACCACGCCTTGGCCGCTTGGAGACCTTCTGCCGGCGGAAGAGACGCCGATCGGCGTCGATCTGGAAAAGGTGCGAGCAGCGGTGGATCTCGCCTTTGAACCCGAGGAGGCGCTAACGGCCGCTTTCGTCGTGACCTTGGAGGGCAGGATTCTCGCCGAGCGGTACCGCGACGGCATCGACCATACGACGCCGCTTGAGAGCTGGTCGATGGGCAAGAGCCTTACGGGAACGCTGATGGGCATCCTGATTCAGATGGGAGTCTACGACCTGTGGGAAGGGGCTCCGGTGCCCGAGTGGAGCAACGACGGAGATCCGCGCCAGGCGATTCGAATCGGCGACATCATGCGGATGTCCTCCGGGCTCCGTTTCCGAGGCGCCGCCGATCCGGACTTGGACGCTTCCTTGGGGTACGTGGACCATATTTACGTGTATACCGGCACTGTCAATTCTTTCGCTTGGGCGGCGTCCAAGGACCAGCAGTGGCTGCCGGGAGTGGTCGGACGCTACCGAAACTCCGATCCCGTCATCACGAATTACCTCATCCGCCTGGGCGTGGAGGGCATGGGGGAGAACTATCACCAGTTCCCGCAGAAGCATCTCTTCGACAAGCTGGGGATTCGGAATTTGATTCCCGAGACGGACCCTTACGGGAACTTCCTCCTGCAGGGCTACGAATTCGGGAGCGGGAGGGACTGGGCCCGTTTGGGGAACCTCTATCTCACCGACGGCGTGGCCCCGGGAGGCGAACGACTTTTGCCGCAAGGCTACGTGGACTATGCGAGCACGCTGGCGCCGGCTTGGGAGGCCGATGGACGCCGCCAGTACGGCGGGGCCTTTTTTTGGTTAAATCAAGAAGGACAGTTCCCGGTTCCCGAAGACGCATTCTTCATGGCGGGCGCCGGGGGACAATACACCATCATCGTCCCTTCCCGCGAGCTTGTCGTGGTTCGGCAGGGTCACTACAGCGGGTCCGGGCCTGGGCGAGAGAGTCTTAACGCGGCGCTCTCCATGCTGATGGAGGCGATCCCTGAGGCCTAGAGCCGGAGATCCGTCGTCGCGACGACCCGCGTCAGTACCCCCACCAGGACTCGAACCTGGGACCCTCGGCTTAGAAGGCCGATGCTCTATCCAGCTGAGCTATGGGGGCGTCATTGGACAAGATAACCGCCGCTCCGCCCCCTATCCCGGAAACCCCCATGGATAGCCATCATTCGCCGTGGGAAGAGACGCCCTTTTTTCTCGGCGTGCTCCTCCTGATCGCGGGCGGCGGCATCGCCGTAGTCGGAGCGCTTGAACTCAAAGCCCCGGAGTACTCGAAGCTGGTCATTGGGCTGGTCGGCCTCGTATGGGGGTCGGTTCTGATCCGAGTCTGGCTATCTCGAGAACAACGCCGCGAGCGGTGGAAGCTTGCGCGCTCCGAAGAAGGGCGGCATCAGGACAAAGACGCCGAGACGGCGCCTTCAAAGGCAAGGCGCTCTCGGAGCCGATCTCCCTAAGGTTTCCTCGGAGCATCGGCGACAAGGCCGCCAGGGGCGACCGCCTCGTCAAGCGTTGTCGGCTTCGGCGCGAAGCGTCCGGAGGCTGCCGCATCAAGCTGCGGCCCCGAGCGCGACGTCGGACCCCGTCGGCATCGTTCGATCTACGTGAAGAGTTGATGACTCCGGCAACGCGGCCTCGCTCCTCCGGGACTGGATTTGGACGGGAGGTCCAGTCCGTCGTCCGCTCGACCTCGCTCTGAAGGAGGACGGAATCGCGTGGACGAAAACGAGATCTGTGCTGAAGAACCCGTCGTCCGTCACCCTGTTTCCTCGGCCAGGGACTCGTCGCGCGAAACGCGCCGGAGGTGTTCGCCGCTACGCAGCGGCCGCCCTCCCTCGAGCGCTTTAGGATTTGCGCGCGCGCCGAAAGCCGCTCGTACTCCGTCCGCTGGACGGCGTCCCGACCCCTCTTCCCGACAAACAGCCCGCAGCCAGATCGGCTACCGCTCAGTCCGCCGCCGAGCCTCGCTTCTTCGCTTCACGCGGCGTTTTCACCCAGGCTCTTGCGCAGGGCCTCCATCAGGTCGATGATCTTCGCTTCCGGCTGTTCAACCGGCGCCGTCGAGATCTCTTGTCCGTCCACCTTTCGCTCGATGAGCCGCAGAATGCGCTCGTGCACTTCATCCTTGTATCCGCTTGCGTCGAAGTCCTCCCGTGAAGACTGCTCGATCAGCTGGACGGCGAGGTCGACCTCCGCATCGCTTACCTCCGCGGCGTCCCACGGCACGTCTTCGAACCGGTGTACTTGGTCTTCGTACCGAAGCTGCTCCATGACCAAGCCGTCGCCCTGGGGCGCGAGCAAAACGACGTACATCTTTCCACGCGCGGAGTACTTGGCGATGGCGACCCGCCCGGTGCGACGGAGAGCGACCGAAAGGAGCTGGTAGGCCCGCGACGCGCCCTTTTCCGGCCCCAGATGATAAGATCGATCCACGTACACGCGGTCGACGCTACTCCTGGGAACAAACTCCACAATGCGTATGGTTCCGTCCCCTTGCGCCTGGAGCGCATCCAGCTCGTCCTTCTCAAAGAGCACGAATTGGTTCTTGGCGAACTCGTAGCCCTTGATCAGGCTCTCTTTGGGGACCGGATCTCCGGTGCCGGCGTCGACATACTGGAGCTTGACGCGGGCGCCGGTATCCCGATTGATCCAATTGAAACGGATCCGGGAAGCGCTTTTTCCGGTAGAGTACAGCTTGATGGGCATCGAGACCAGTCCGAACGATATCGTCGAAGCCGCAATTGGACGAAGTGCCATGATTTCTCAGCGCACGAGGGCCATGTCCACTTACGATAGCCCCATCGCCCGGCGAGCGTAAAATTGCCCCGCGCCGGGAAGGACGCCGCCCAGCGGCTGGACGCCTATCGGCGCAAACGTTCCAGGTCAGGCACGACCGAGCCGTTCGGCGGAACGTCCGCCCCTTCTCCCCGCCCTGTCTTCGTCGTCCAGAAGCACCGCGCCACAAGCCTCCACTGGGACGTTCGCCTAGAGATGGACGGCGTGCTCGTATCTTGGGCCGTCCCCAAGGGCCCTTCGCCCAATCAGGCCGACAAGCGGTTGGCGGTTCTGGTGGAGGACCATCCGCTCGAGTACGCAGAGTACGAAGGGGTCATTCCAGCGGGGAGCTACGGCGCGGGGCCGATGATCATCTGGGACTCCGGCGTCTGGAAGCCGGTGGGCGATCCGCGAAAGGAAATGGCGAAGGGAAAGCTCTTGTTCGACCTCTTCGGCTACAAGCTAAGGGGCCGGTGGACGCTAATAAAAACGAAGGGCGGCGCCGAGAATCACTGGCTCCTCATTAAGGAACGCGACGCCTACGAAGACCCGAGCGGGCGCACGGAGGACTACCCCGACGACTCCATCATCTCCGGGCTTACCGTCGACGATCTCGCGCGGGGAGGAGACTTTGGGAAGAAGCTAAGGGATCGCTGCGAAGCGTTGGGCGCGCCTCGCGGCAAGGTCGCCGGGGAGCGGGCGTGGGCCATGCTCGCCCACACCAGCGAGCAGGCGTTTTCGCGCAGAGGCTGGTTCTTCGAAGTGAAATACGACGGGTATCGCGCCCTAGGGACCAAACGTGAATCCGGACTCCGGCTTCTTTCCCGCAACAGTCAGGACCTCACCCATGCGTTTCCGGAAGTAGCTCGGGCGCTTGGAGGGCTGCGCTGCCGGTCCATCGCGCTGGACGGCGAGGTGGTCGTTCACGACGATCGCGGCCTTCCGGATTTCTCTTTGATTCAACGTCGGGGGAGGCTCGTCCGGGCTGCGGACATTCTGTCCGCCTCCCTTGAGCTTCCAGCCACGTACTACGTCTTTGACCTCCTAGAATACGAAGGCTTCGACCTCCGTTCTCTGACTGTGGAGAAGCGTAGGGCTCTGCTCAAGGAAGCGCTGCCGACGACGGGGCCGCTCCGCTTTTCGGAGAGCGTCGAAGAGAAAGGCGAGCTGCTCTTCGAGAAAATGAAGACACTGGGGCTGGAGGGAGTCGTGGCAAAGCGAGCAGGCTCCCCATACGCCGCCGGCAGAAGCGACGCTTGGCGCAAGATCCGCGTGATGCAAGAGGCGGAGTTCCTGATCTGCGGCTACACTGAGCCGAAGGCAGGCGGCGCGGGCTTCGGGGCTCTTCATCTCTCGGAGGTGGCGGGCAAGATGGAACTGTATCGCGGCAAAGTGGGCACGGGCTTCACGGACGCGCTCCAAGAAGAGCTTGGGCGGGCCCTGCGGAGGCTTCCGCCTAGAGACCCTCCCCCCGGCGCGGTCCAGTCCAGCGCTCGGGCCGACCGCTGGGTGGATCAGAGGCTTTCCGCCAAGGTTCGCTTCCGGGAGATGAGTCCAACCGGACGCCTTCGGCACCCCTCGTTTGTCGGATTTCGCCAAGCAGACTCCGCTCAAGCTACAGGCGCTCCGCAGCCGCCGCGTCTGCCGGAGCCGGCTCCCGCGCGACAGGCTTCGAGCGAACGCCGAGTGGTGCACTATTCGAATCTGGACAAGGTCTTCTGGCCCGAGGAGCAGTACACGAAACGAGACCTGATCCGCTACTACAGGCGCGTCGCGCCCTGGATTCTCCCGCATCTCCGGGACCGCCCCGTCGTGCTTACGCGCTTTCCGAACGGGATACGGGGAAAGTCCTTCTATCAGAAGAACGCGCCGGACTTTGCCCCTTCATGGATCCGAAGGCTGGCAATCTTCAGCGAGGGGTCCAATCGAACGTTGGACTATTTCATCGTGGATGACGAGGAGTCCCTTCTCTACATCGCCAATGCCGCGGCGATCCCGCTCCACGTCTGGCAGAGCCGAGCATCTTCGCTGTCAAAGCCGGATTACGCGGTCCTGGATCTCGACCCCAAGGACGCGCCTTTCTCCAGCGTTGTGAAGATTGCGCTCTTTCTGCGGGAGCTCTGCGACGAGATCGGACTCGCGAACTTCGTGAAGACCAGCGGCTCAAGCGGCCTCCATGTCCTCATCCCTCTGGGCGGCGCCTTCGCCTATCGACAGTCGCGCGTCTTGGCGGAGATCTTGGCGATTGCCGTCGTCTCGGAGCTGGGCGACATCGCCACGGTGGAGCGAAGGCCATCGCGCCGGGACGGAAAGGTGTACGTGGACTACGCTCAGAACGGACACGGACGCCTCATCGCCGCGCCCTACTGCGTCAGGCCGCTGCGGGGAGCTCCGGTGTCTTGTCCGCTCGAATGGGACGAGCTTGGCGCCGAGACGTCGATTGCGGACTTTACGATCCGCACCATGCCCCGGCGAATGCGCGAGATCAAGTCCGATCCGCTTGCCGGAGTTCTAGGGGAAGCGCCCGACCTTCCCGGGAGCATAAGGCGGCTGGAGCGCAGGTTTCGCGCGAGCTGAACGCCGGGCCGCAGTCCCGCGACCGCTACCAAGCGATCCCGTAGTCTTCTCCGTGATTGCTGGAGCCGCCCCACATCGTCCCGTTTCGGGCGTCGAAGTAGATCGCGTTAATCGGGCCCGAGGTGCGGCGCCCGAAGGTCATTTTATAGCCCATCCGCCGAAGATCGGCCCGAATCCAGTCCGGCACGGCCTCGTTGAGCAGGATCCTGCCCGGGCTTGATTCATGCGCTCCGAAGGAACTGCGCATCTGGTAGGAGTTGAAGTTGGCGGCTTCGGCGGCCTCCTGAACGTTCATTCCGAATTCCACGACGTTCAGAAAAAACTGGAGCAGGTTCTGGTCTTGTCCATCCCCTCCCTGCACCGCGAAGGAGAGGTACGGCTTGCCGTCCTTCAGGGCCATCGACGGCGTGAGCGTCGCCCGGGGGCGCTTGCCCGGCTCCAATACGTTGTATGGACCCGCCTCCTGGTCCAACACGAAGCTCTGCATCCGCTGGCTCATCCCCACTCCCGTGCGGCCCGCGATCACGGCGGGGATCCAGCCGCCGGAAGGCGTGATCGAGACGACCCAGCCCTCGCGGTCGGCCGTCTGAATGGACGTGGTTCCGGCGTAGAATGCCTCCTCCCGGCTCATCTCGGGCGGTTCCGTCGAGATCGCCGGCGCCTCCTCTTCGCCCCACTTCGAGAGCAGATCCAAGAACGGATTCTCGCCCCCCTGATAGGGATAGGGATCTCCCGGAGGCGCATCCGGGTCGTTCTTTTCCCAATCAATGCTCCGCGCGCGCGCCGCCGCGTAGGCCTTCGAGAGGAGTCCTTCAATCGGCTCCGCCGGGGGAAAGTACGGGTCCCCGTAGTAGAAGTCCCGGTCGGCGAACGCGAGGTTCATTGCCTGGTAGAGCGCGTGGATGTAACGGGTGGAGTTGTACCCCATCGCTCCCACGTCCAACTCTTCCAGGATATTCAGGGCTTGGAGCAGAACCGGACCCTGAACCCAAGTCGTGAGCTTATAGACATCAATCCCCTTGTACGATGTCTGGACCGGCTCCTCTAGGCGGACGCGCCACCGGTCCAAATCCTCCATCGTGTGAAGGCCGCCCTGCTCCCTGGAGCCGCGGACGAACTCCTGGGCGATGTCTCCGCGGTAGAAGCGGTCGTAGGCGGCCATGATCGCCTCGCTGCGGGAGGCGCAGCCTTCCAGAGCTTGGGCCTCGGCCTCGACCAGCGCCTCAAGCGTGCGCGCAAGGTCGCTCTGTACGAACAGGGAGCCGGGATCCGGGGCGCCGCCGTCCGCGCCCTGGAGGAACACCTCGCGGGAGTAGGGCCACTCCGCGAGTCGCTCCTTGTCGCGTTCGATCAAGCGCGTCGCCTGCTCCTCGATCGGGTAGCCCTTCGCCATGTCGATGGCGGGCGCCAGCACCTCGGCTAGAGACAGCCGTCCAAACTCCGCGAGCATGACCATCAGGCCTCCGGGAGTGCCCGGGGTCACCGCCGCCAGCGGCCCGTAGGCGGGTGGAATCTCCATCCCGCGCTCGCGAAAGAACTCGGGCGTCGCGCCTGAGGGCGCCACCCCAAGGGCGTTCACTCCGATCACCTTGGAGGTATGGGGGTTGTAGACGAGCGCCTGCGTCTCTCCGCCCCACCCCAGCACGTCCCACATCGTAGCAGTGGCGCCCAGCATCGCAGCCGCGGCGTCGACTGCGTTGCCGCCCTTGAGGAACATCATCGCCCCCGCCGTCGCCCCCAGCGGCTTGCCGGTAATCGCGACCCACTCCTTCCCGTGAAGGACGGGCTTTTGAGTGGCTTGCCCGGAAAGAGGCCCGCTTGCCCCGTGGAAGAGAACGCAGATCAGTAGTACGCGCATGATCATGGAGCTGGTCTCCAGAGAAGTCCGGCGCGGCGCGACGGAACAATAGGAAGAAGATTTATTATTGCACATGGATTTTATTCGCAGCAAGGTCCAGCGCGACGTGGAGAGCGGCAAGTACGGCGGACGCGTGGCGACCCGGTTTCCGCCCGAGCCCAACGGCTTCCTCCATATCGGACACGCCAAGTCAATTTGCCTGAACTTCGGGATCGCCGCCGAGCACGAAGGGGGGCGATGCCACCTCAGGCTGGACGACACCAACCCAGACACCGAGAAGGCCGAGTACGTCGAAGCGATGAAGCGGGACATCCGTTGGCTGGGCTTCGACTGGGGCGAACGCCTGCATCACGCCTCCGACTACTTCGAGAGGTTTTTCCAGTGCGCGCTGAAGCTCATTGACCGAGGCAAGGCCTTCGTGGACTCCTGCAGCGAGGAGGAGATTCGCGCGATGCGCGGCTCCGTCGCGACGGCGGGAACGGAGAGCCCTTGGCGGGGGCGCTGCCCTGCGGAAAACCGGGAGCTGTTTATGCGCATGAAGGCCGGCGAGTTTCCGGATGGGTCTCACGTGCTCAGGGCCCGGATCGACATGTCTCACCCCAACATGGCGATGCGGGACCCGATTCTCTTTCGGATTCGCCACGCGCGCCACTACCACCGCGGCGACGCTTGGTCAATCTATCCCCTCTACGACTTCGCGCACTGCCTCTCCGACTTCTTCGAGGGGATCACGCACTCCCTCTGTACGCTCGAATTCGAAAACAATCGAGCGGTCTACAACTGGATTCTCGAGTCCGTGGAGGCGCCGCCTCCAAGACCGGAGCAGACGGAGTTCGCGCCGCTTTCCTTGGACTATGTGGTCGTCAGCAAACGTAAGCTGCGCCTGTTGGTGGACAAGGGCATCGTGCGCGGCTGGGATGACCCCAGGATGCCGACCCTGGCCGGCTTGCGACGGCGCGGCGTGCCTCCGGGGGCGATCCGGAAGCTCTGCCGAATGGTCGGCGTGACGAGGAACGAGTCGCGGACCGACGCTGCCAAGCTGGACTACGCCATCCGCGCGGAGTTGGAACCTCGCGCCTCCAGGGCATTTGGGATTCTCGATCCCCTGTTGGTTGAAATCGAGAACTTCGAAGAGATTCGAGAGCCCGTCGCCCGCGCCGCGTCGCTTCCGGATGCTCGCCGGCCGGGCCAGCCCCGCAAGGCGCAGGGGCAGCGGCGGCTGCCGCTTGAGCGGAAAATATGGATTGAGAGGGGAGATTTCAGCGAAGAGGGCGGCGAGGACTTTCGCAGACTTACGCCCGCTCAGCCGGTGCGCCTCCGCTACGGATGGGCAATTCGGTTGCGAGAGATCGTTAGAGACGAAGAGACCGGCGAAGCGCTGCGACTCAGGTGCGAAGCGGACCCGGATTCCAAAGGCGCGCGGCCCGCGCCGGGCTTTAGGCCTCGGGCGGCAATCCACTGGCTGGGGGCGAAGAGCGCCGTGCCCGCCCGCATCCGCCTCTTGGACCGGCTGTTTACCGTTGCGGACCCGCTTTCCCAGGAGGACTTTCTGGATGCGGTCAACCCTTCGTCGGAGAGGATGGTCGACGGGTGGGTGGAGGCGGGCCTGTCCGGCGCGGAGGTCGGAAGCCGCTTCCAGTTTGAACGACTGGGGTACTTCGCGGTCGACGCCGATTCATCGAGAGGCTCTCTCGTGTTCAATCGCATCGCCACCCTCCGCGAGCGCCCGACCAAAGCGCGAAGAAAAGAAAACGTCGAAAAGGAGACAACAAGGACCGCCGCGGAAGACGCGGGAGAGACGCGAGAAAGCGAAGGCTCCTCGGGGAGAGCAGCGTGGGATCCGCCCGAAGATTCCGCGGAACGAGCCCGTTACGACGCGCTCATTGCGGGAGGAGCGACCCAGGCGGCGGCGGCCAGCGTCGCCCGGTCCTCCTCGCTATTTTCGTTGTTTGAAGCCGCGCTGCCGCACTGTTCGAAGCTGGGAGGGGCGCTCGCGAATCACCTCGCGAACGACGTGCGGCGCGCGGCGCGGCAAGAGGGGCTTGCGGGCGCCGGCAAGCTGACTGCGGAAGGGCTTGCGGCATTGACGCGCGCGCGCGAGGAAGGCGAGCTCTCGGTCCGGCAGACGCGTGAAGGGCTGCGCAAGCTCGTGACTGACGCAGTGCCCCTTTCCCGCGTGCTGGAAGCTCGGGGAACTGAGGAAATCACCGACGAAGGGTACCTGCGGTCCGAGCTTCGGAAGCTCGTGCGCAGGCATCCCGGCAGAGCTCGCGCCTATGCCTCGGGGCGGAAAGGCCTACTCGGGTTCTTCGTCGGGCGGATCATGCAGTCGACGAAGGGTCGGGCCGATCCCCGCCTCGCCAGCAAGATTGCCCGGGAGCTGCTCGGGAAGTAAGGCGCAAGACGCTCCCGCTCGCGCGCGCGGCGCTATCCGCCAGCGGCGCCCGCCCTCAAACGTCCCAGGATCTCGCGGAGGCGCAGCCAGCCCTGGTAGTAAAACGGGATCTGCATCATCGACTCCATGAACTGAAAAACGTACATCACCACAGCGATGATCGCCCCGTACGCGACTTCGCCGTCGGCGGAAGCGGCTACGGAATAGACGAGGAGGGCCATCATGAAGATCCAGTTCACTCCGAAATTCGCAGCCTCGAGATCCGAGAGACGGATATTCCACCGCATCGTTCGTCGAAGGTGCCCAGCCACTCGCTTCGAATCGCCCGACTCGACGACGTCGACTCGCCGCTCCAACTCGTCGTTGAATTGCGCGTTATAGCGGGTGGCTAGGCCTCCGGTCAGCGCGTATAGCGTCGCCGTCGCCGCGGTTGCGACCAGCGACGCAAGGAAGATCGGTGTGTTGAGCGCGGAAAGAACCGCAACCGTGCCGACCAGGCCGAGCAGGCTGATCAGAAGCTCCGGAACCGAATGTTCAAAGAACTCCACGACCTCCCGGAGCATCGAAAGGCGAGCCGTCTTCGTTGACGTGCCGGCCTCCGCGTGCTTCGAGACCATCTCTTCGCCCAGCGTCGCGTAGATGCTCGCGAATGCCCGGCTGTCCACGAGACGCCGGACCACCGCGACGCCCATGGCGAAGATCCCGAGAACGCCGAGCTCCGCGAGGCCCCTGGAGGAGCCTTCAAGCACGCTGTCCACCGCGCGTCCAATCACCAGAGGGAAGCAGACCCACGCCCCCGCTTCGACGATGACCAGAGCGAGCGTCGGCGCATAGCGGCCGGCGAAGCGGCGAACCAAGTTGTCCATCGGGGGCCTGGAACTCCGCAGGGTGGAACGGTCCTTCCGATGGATCGGAGAGACAGCCTGCCCAGCGGGCGGGCCCTCGGACCGGCAAGGCGCGCGAGCACCGTAAATTACGCTGGAGCGTCGCTCTCCCTTTGGCGGAAGTCGTACCGGCTCGCCTTGGTATCTCGAGCGATGGATGTTGCCTCTCTATTTTCGCGCCCCGCTCCGCCAATACGAACGCGCCCCTCCAAGCTGAACCGCGCATGACCTACGAGATCGTCTTTGTCCTGCTGGTTTCCGGGGCGGCCCTGGTGCTTTTCGCCATGGATCGCATCCGTTTGGATCAGCTCTCGATGTCCGTTCCGGTCGTACTCCTCTTGGGAGGCATCATCGGCCCGCGCGAAGCGCTGTCCGGCCTTTCCAGCGAGGCCACCGTGACCGTGGCGGCAATGCTCGTACTGGGGCTTGGTCTGCGCAAGACCGGCTTGGTCGCGGCCATTGGCCGGTGGGCGCGCACGGCGCCGCTCGGCGGCAATGCGCTCCGCTTGTTTATCCTCTGCCTCCTGGTCGCGTTGCTGTCGCCCTTTCTGAACAACACCGCAGTCGTCATCGTCTTCATTCCGGTCTTCGCGGCGCTGGCCAGACAGGCTGGCGAGCCGGTATCGAAGTACCTCATGCCGCTCTCCTTCGTCGCGATCATGGGCGGCACGGTAACCCTGATGGGCACCGCGACAAACCTCGTCGTGCATGGCGAGTCCGTCGCTCGCGGCTTCGATGATCTGACCATGTTTTCCATCGCGCCGATCGGTCTGATCTGCCTTGCGGCGGGCATGCTCTACATGTTCACGATCGGACGCCGTTTGATTCCCCATCGGGAGCGACCGCCCGACCTCTCCGCGCGGTACGGCGTTCGCAGATTCACCACGGAGCTGGCAGTGGGACCCTCTTCGCCCGCCTCCGGGCGTTCGTTGGCCGAGTTGGAGTGGGGAGCCCGCTTCGATGTCGTGGTCGTTGGAATTGAGCGGAACGGGCGAATGATCTCGCTCCCCGCCGGCCAGCATGTCGTCGAGGTCGGAGACAAGGTCTTCGCCCAAGGGTCGGCGGAGAAGCTGCTGCGTCTTGCGGGCGCCTACAAACTGGATACTCCCGAGGGAGGCGAGAGGCAGGCTGAGAGCGCCCGCATCGTTCAGGGCTCGATGCTTGAAGTCATCGTGGGACCGGGGTCCGCGCTCCTGGATCGTACCCTCAAGGACGTTGCCTTTGCGCAGCGCTACGACGTAACGGTCTTGGGCGTCCAGAGCGACGGCGCTCCGGTGATGGACCGCATCGCCCAGCTGCGGTTTTCCGTCGGAGACATCCTCCTAGTGCGCGGAGAATCCGAGGCTTTGGACCGCCTCGCCGAAGAGCCCGGCTTCGTCCCCGTGGCAGAGGTGGCTCATCCGGTGGGCTCTCGCCCGCGGGCGGCATTTGCGGCCATGATCATGGCCGGCGTCGTGCTCGTCGCGACGCTGGGGATCTTCGAGATATCCACTGCGGCGATGACCGGCGTGGCGCTGATGGTCTTTACGGGCTGCGTACGGGTCAACGAGATCTATGCCGAAATGGACTGGCTTGTGGTGTTTGTAATGGCGGGGCTGATTCCGTTGGGGATCGCGATGGAGTCCACCGGCGCGGCGGCGTGGATCGCGCAAGGAGTCGTGGAGGCGACATCCGGACTTGGGGAGACCGGGATGATCGGGGCCTTTTACCTCCTTACCGCCGTCATGACCGCCGTCGTGGCCAATACCGCAACCGCCGTGATGCTCACGCCGGTTGCGATCTTGGTCGCCGAGAGCTCCGGCCTCAACCCCTACGCGCTCCTTGTCACCGTCATGTTCGGAGCCTCCGCGTCTTTCGTGACGCCCTTCGGCTACAAGACCAACGTGATGATCTACTCTCCGGGCGGGTACCGCTTCATGGACTTCGTGAAGGTCGGGGGCCCGCTCAACCTTTTGCTTGCGATTGTCGCCTCGATTTGCATTCCGTACTTCTGGCCAAGCTGACGCCGGCGGTCGAGAAAGACGGGAGCGGGGGAGCGCCGGGCAAATCGCCCGTTCTGGTTCAGGCGGGACGGACGCCCGGCTAGGCCGAAGTTTGACGGCGGGAATTGGTCGAATCTCCAGTGTGGGCTTGACGCAGACGCGAATTCGAGGTGTGCGCTGCTGGGTACGTTTTCTACTGGGTACGGTTCGAGGGCCTGACGCCGACCAGGCGGTAGGCCTCGGCTTGCAGCGGCGTGGGCAGGAAGGCGACGTTGGCTTTGATGGTTTTGTTGTCGACGACGCGGAGGCGTCCGCGCTGCAGTGTGGCGAGTTCGCGCAGCAGGCTCTGGTAGCTTTGCGCGGGGAAGCCGCTCCGGGTGCGTTTTCTTCCCGCTTTTTCGAGCGCCGACTTCGAGCGTCGGGCCGGCGCGACGGGCGAGCTCCTGGGCGCGCCGTTCTCCTCGTCGTCGAAGAGCAGCGGCGCGAGCAGCTTCCGCAGGTGCCATTCGACGTAGTAGGCGAGCATGCATAGCAGCACGCGCGCCCTCACGCGGTCCTCGAGCCGGTGGTGCACGGGCCTGATCTTGAGGTCCACCGTCTTGAAGGACCGGAAGGCGCGCTCGACGCGCGAGAGGCTCTTGTAGGAGCTGACGGCGTCCTCGGGCGACATCTCTTCGGTCGATACGCTGGCGCGGATCACGTAGATGCCGTCCAGCGCCGCCTCGCGGGCGACGCGCCCCTCGCTGCGCGACCAGCTGAAGGAGTCGTCCGCATACTCGATGTCGAAGTGCTTCCCGACCTTGTACTTGCGAAGCGCACGGTCGGCGCGCACCGCGATCTTGTCGCGTCCGCGCAGCGGCCGCTTCTCGCGCGATACCGCCGCCGCGACCTGCTCGAGCTTGGCTTCGGTCGCATCGAGCAGCCGTTGGCGCTTGAGCGCCCGCTTCTCGGCGAGCAGCGGATTCCTGCACACGATCAACCGCTCTCCCGGGAAGAGCTCGGGCGACGAGATCTCCGCAATGTCCCGCTCGTCGAAGAGCGACAGCTGAAGATCGCCGCCCTCGGCCAGCTTGCGAATCGCCGGCGCCCTCAGCGCCGTGATCCAATCGATGCCGGCGGGCTCGACCTCCTCCCTGATGCGCGCGCTGGTCAGCAGACCCCTGTCGCCCACCAGCACGACGCGCTTAAGCGAGAAGCGCTTGCGCAGCGTCTCGAGCTGCGACCCCAGCACGCCCGGATCGGCGGTGTTGCCCTCGAAGACCTCGACGGCGATCGGCCTTCCCTCCGCGTCGCACAGCAGTGCGAAAACGATCTGCGGCTTGCCGCGCTTGCCGTCCCTCGAATACCCCAGCTTCGCCAGCGGACACTTCGCGCCCTCGAAGTACACCGACGTCACGTCGCAGAGCACGATCGAGCCCTCGCCGAGATGCTCCTTCGCCAGTCGGCGCTGAATGTGATCCTGCTGCTTTGCCAGCCAGTCCATGGCGCGGTACAGCTCGTGCTCTTTGACGTCCGCGATTCCGAGGTCCTCGGCCAGCGCGCCCTCCGCCGAGTCCTTCGTAAGCGACTGCGCCGTCGCCAGCTTCGAGCACGGATTCAGTATCCGAGCGAGAATCATCGCGACGGCGAGCGCCCGATTGCGGGAGGGATTGCGGGCGAGCAGCCGCTCGAGGCCCAGTCGGCGAGCGACGCTCAGCACGACGGCGACGTGTCCGTAGGGCTTGAAGTCGACGACTTGGAAGGAGCTTTCGGGAGAGGTCAGCGCGATGCCTCCCTTAAGACCGACGCGGAGGTGCTCGATCAGGTGCTCGGGCCATTTCGAGAGGTTGGCGAGCGTGCGTTTCTTGACCTTGCCGTTTTCGCGGTAGGACTCGCGCAGGAGGATGGCCGGGGGCGACGTTCTGTTGGGCACGGTGTCGATGTACATGGATACGAATCTAGATGCGATCGAACGCCATGTCAACGTGATGTCTTTCTATTACATGGCTACGAATTTCACGCGCTACGACACCGTTAAACCCCTGTCCCGCAACAAGTTAAAGCCCTAAATCAGTTCAAAAATTTGCAAAACTTCGGGCTAGTCAGTCAGCCCCGCCAAGCATCTTGAGGCGGGTCCGTCCGCGCCCCTCCGGCGCGCATTGCCTGCGAGTACGCGGCGCATCGCAGGGCGTTCATGCTGCGGCAGTACGTTGAGCGGTCCGCGCGCTATGTCCCCGGCAAGACTCTTGGCCGCCGCTCACCTGTAGTTGCCTCAGCGAAGACCCCGGATCGTGACGCCAATGCTTGTCGCCATAACGTTCGCGGCGACCTCGACGGGCACTGGCCCGTCATCCCGCATAGTAGACGGGTGCGCGTCTTGAGCCGAAAGGTAGGGTATCGTCCCGTTGATCTGATAGGCTGCCTCGACGAACAGGCCGATGGCCAGCTTCTCGCGTCGGCGAAGATCAATCATCGTCCCCCCGCCGAGCGTTGAAACGACGCCGGTATGGGAGCCATGCGCGTTCGATGAAATTGTCGTCTCGGCGCCCGTAACCGATGTCCGCGTGGAAAAATGGGATACGCCAATCGTTCCGAAAGCGTATGGCCGGAAGCGTCCTCGAGAAAAAACGATTTGCGGTCCCGTCGCTACTCGGAAGGCGGAACTCGTAGTCGCGACCGATACATCCAGATTGGAGGGCAGACTCGCGCTGAGCGGGACTCGGCGAGACTCTTTTCCAAGAAGAGCCGCAGCAGCATCGACCCGGAGCCCAATGTTGCTCGAACCCTTGCCGTAAATGCCGTAAATCGTCCCGCTCAGCCCTCCGCCCCACGCGCCTTGAATTTCGTCTCGGAAATCCCCTACCGCCGTCAACCGATCCATGTGAAGGCGAATTTCGATTTGCGCGCTCAATTCCGTTATCGGAATCTGCGCGAGCGCGATGAAGAGAACACCCAGCAACGTACGTCTTCTCACTGTCTTTCCTTATGAATTTGGATGCGGGCATGCGGCGCTTTGACGGGCTGGCGCGCATCGGCGTCCGTCCTCGCCGATATCCGCTCCCTGACGATTCTCCCCCCGCTGGACGCGGCCCAGTCCCCTGGGCGGGCCGCTGGATGCGGATTCCCGGAAACGCATCTCTCAATCGAGCTCGGTCTCGGAATGTCGGCGCTCTGCTTATCGGTTCGTTCTACGCCTTTAACCGACAGTAGGTTCCCAAGAAATTGAAGACGCCCTTGCCAGCCGCAGCTGTTAGGGCGCGGAAGGCGCCCTCTTCATCGCCGTGCCGTCGGAGTCCCTGGGATCGGGAACGCCGATCAACAGTCCGCCCTCCCGGTCCACGAAGATACAGTGGGCGATTCCTTGAGACTGGCGCCATGCGACGGCGTGCCCCATGGCCTCCAGCGTCGCCGCCGCTTCTTCCGCCATCAGGCCGTCCTCCAAGCTGACGGCATCCGGCAGCCACTGGTGGTGCAGCCGCTTCCATGCAACCGCGTCCTCGGGGCTCGCCTCAAAGTCGACCGTGTTCAGAACCAGCTGCAGGACGGTGTTGATAATCGTGCGCCCTCCGGGACTCCCAAGGACTGCGACCAGTTCTCCGTCCCGGGCAAGGATTGTCGGCGTCATTGACGAAAGCATGCGCTGCTGCGGTCGCGCAAGGTTCGGCTGTGTGCCGATCAGTCCCCGCTCCGTGGTCAGTCCCGGTCCCGCGTTGAAGTCTCCCATCTCATTGTTCAGCAGGAATCCCGCTCCGGGAACGGTAATGTAGGAACCGTAGCCGCCCTCCAAAGTGTACGTCACCGACACCGCCATCCCGCTTCCGTCAACTACGGAATAGTGCGTCGTTTCCTCGCTCTCGGGATTCTCTTCAAGGTCCGCCGGGGCCGAACGCCCGGCCGCGTGCGCCTGCAATCCCTCCCGGAGCTCCGCCGCGTACTCCTTGCTGGTCAGTCTGGCCACGGGCACGTCGGAGGCGTCTGGGTCGGCGAGGTGGGCAGCACGGTCCCGGAACGCCCGCCGCATCGCCTCCGCAAGGTGGTGCGCATACTCGGGCGTGTTGTGGCCCATCGCCGCCAAATCGTAGCCCTCCAATATGTTCAGCATCTGCACCAGGGCCGTGCCGCCTGATGACGGGGGCGGCATGCTGATCACGTCGTACCCTCGGTAGTTCCCCCGCACCGGATCTCGCTCACGGGCCTCGTAGAGCGCCAAGTCCTCTTCAGTGATCCACCCCCCGCCCCGCCGCATTTCTTCCGCAAGCAGCCGCGCGGTTTCGCCCTCGTAAAAACCCTGAGCGCCCAGATCCCGGATCCGACCGAGCGTCGCGGCCAGCTCCGCCTGTACCAAGGTGTCTCCAGCCTCGTACGCCGCGCCGTCTTTGGAAAACTGCGCCAGCGTCGCGGGATACGTTTCCCATCTCGGCAACATTCGCGCGAGAGAATTCGCCAAACGAGGAGAAATCTCAAATCCTTGGGAGGCAAGCAGAACAGCCGGCTCGACAAGCCTCGCCCACTCGCCTGTCCCGTACTTCTCGTGCGCTAGAGCGAACCCGGACACCGTGCCCGGCACTCCGACGGCGAGGTGGCTCCGATGGTGCTTCTCGAATGAGTACTCGCCGCTCTCGTCAAGGAACATTTCCGGATGAGCGGAGAGCGGCGCCTTTTCCCTGAAATCGAGAGCGGTCGAGCGACCGTCGGGAAATCGAATGACCATGAACCCTCCGCCGCCAATGTTACCCGCGACGGGGTGGGTCACCGCGAGCGCGAGGCCCGTGGCGATCGCCGCGTCCACTGCGTTGCCTCCCGATTCCAAGACCCGAATTCCCGCTTCGGTCGCATCGGGGTACGCTGATACGACCGCGAAATCGCGGGGCTCCTGCGAAGCGCAGGCAAGTAGACAGAGCCATAGGAGCGGAGCGAAGAGTCCGCGCGCCCTGCGGTCCGGCGCATATCTGAGATTGGAGTTACGCATGGAGCATAAGCGGCTTGGAGCGGGGAAGAAGGACTATTTTGCCGGAGCGCGCGTCGCTGGTCCGACCAAGATTTGGTCTGCGGGTATCTGCGGCCCCGCCAAGGGCGACTCGGGACCCGCGTCCTCCGCGGGCGAGATGAAGACTCGTTTCGCGAATGCTACGGACTGATCCACCAGGCTGTACATCACTGGAACCAGGACCAGCGTAAGAAAAGTGGCAAAGAGGATTCCCGCGATCACCGCAATCGCCATCGGTCCCCACCACGCCGCCTGTTCCCCGCCCCAGTAGAGGTCAGGGGAAAGGCTGGAGAAGAGCCCGAAGAAGTCGAAATTCAAACCGATCGCCAGGGGGACCAGCCCCAGCGCCGTCGTGAGCGCGGTAAGCAACACCGGCCTTAGCCTGCGGCGGCCGGCGACGAGAAGCGCCTCCTGGACCGGAAGTCCGTCCCTCTTTCGCAAAACGTCGATGTAGTCGATAAGAACGATCGCGTTGTTCACGACGATGCCCGCAAGCGAAATAATGCCCACTCCGGTCATGATGATCACGAAGGGCTTGTCGAAGACTAGGAGCCCGATCATGACGCCGATCGTCGAGAGCACGACGGAGGAGAGAATGATCAGCGGCTTCGTCACGGAGTTGAACTGATAGACCAGAATCAACGCAATTAGCATCAGCGCGGCCATAAAGGCGCTCATGAGGAAGTCCTGGGCCTCCTGCTGCTCCACCTGTTCTCCGGTGAAGCGCATCGAATATCCCGGCGGAAGACCGGCCTCGAAACCCGCGAGCGTACCCTCCACTTCCGCTCGCACCGCCTCGCTGTTGTATCCCGTGCGCGCCTCGGCGGAAACCGTGGCGACGCGATCCAGATCCTTCCTTTGAATGGACCCGTATCCTTCGGCCACGGCCCAGTCCGCCACCGAGAGAATCGGGACCTGCCGTCCCTCGGAGAACACCGTCAAGTTGGCAAGGTCGGAAAGTGCGGACCGGTCCTCTTCGCGCAGCCGCACGACGATGTCGTACTCCTCCGTGCCGCTGCGGTACTTCCCCGCCTCAATTCCGTTGATTGCGCCTCGAACCGCGAACCCAACCTGATTTGTGGAAATCCCGTACAACTCGGAGACCCTTCGGTCCACGGCGATGCGGAGCTCCGGTCGACCGACGTCCATGCTGCTCTCCAACCCCACCAGCTTTCGCGAGACGGAGTCTCTCTCGATGATCGACACCGCCTGGGCGGCCAGCCGCTTAAGCGCCTCGGGATCCTCGCCGATGATCTCGATATTGACCGCGGGGCCGCTGGGGGGGCCGTCTTCCTGCTCGTCGACCCTCACCGAGACGCCTGCGAGATCAGTGCCCATCGTCTCCTGCATCTCGCCCAAAGTCCCGAATACGTCGAAGCTCCGCTCGCGAAAGTCCTGCATCGAAAGCGTGATGCGACCGCTCTCCGGCCCGGATGGACCGCCGCCCGCGGAGCTAAAGCCGCCGCCGCCGGTGGACCCAACGGTGGTGACCACGGACTCGACCTCGGAGAGTCCAGGCACTTCGTCCAGCTGCGCGTAGAGCTGGCGGGAAAAGGAGTCGGTGCGATCCGCCGAAGTGCCGACCGGCGCTTCGATATCCACAAGGAGCACGTTCGGCGGAATATCCTCCGGGAAGTACTCCACCGGGGGACTCAGGGCCCCGTAGACCACCGTCGTTGCGATCAGCATGAAGACCGATCCCCCCGCAACCAGGAGGCGGTGTCCGAGGCACCATTGGAGCTGCCGCTCGTACCAATCGGACAACCGCGGCATGCCGCGGTCCATAAAGCGCTTCGTGGCGCCGGCGAGCACGCGCGTGTAAAGAAGCCAACCCCCGCAGGCCAAGACGATGACGAGTCCAGCCGCGACAAGGCTTGAGGCGGCGATCATGGCCGTCGCAAAGACCAGCGCCGCGATCAAGACGATGCGAGTTGCGCGCGGCATTCCGGGGCCCGGCGCTCCCTCCCGCCTCAAGAACAGCGAGCACAACGTCGGAATGATGATCAGCGCCACGAACAGCGAGCTGGAAAGCGTGACGATCAGGGTGATCGGCAGGTACTTCATGAATTCTCCGGCCATGCCGGGCCAAAAGAGGAGCGGCGCAAAGGCGGCCAGCGTGGTCAGAGTCGCAGTGATCACGGGGCCCGCAACCTCCCCCGTCGCCTTGACCGCCGCCTCGGCCCGCGACCACCCTTCCTCCACGAATCGATAGATGTTCTCGACGATGACGATGGCGTTGTCGACGAGCATTCCCAGCGCGAGGATGAGGGAGAAGAGGACCACCATGTTCATGGTGATGCCGAGAAGCCCCAATATGACGAACGAGAGGAACATCGAAGTGGGGATCGAAAGCGCCACGAAGATTGACGTGCGAAGGCCCAGGAAAAAGAGAAGGACGCCCACGATGAGGAGGAGCCCTGAAATGATGTTGTTCTGAAGGCTGGAGACCATCATCGCGATGTCTTCCGCTTGATTCGACGTCACGGAGATCACCGTCGTCGGCGGGAGCTCCGGCATAATCGCGTCGATTTCGCCCTGTACCGCCTCCGCGGCTCCGATGATGTTCTCGCCGGAGCGCTTCATGATGTCCAGCGTGACGACGGGCTCGCCGCCCAAGCGCGCAAAAGTCTCGCGGTCCGCAAAGCCAAACTCTACGTTCGCGATGTCGCGAATGTACACCGGAGGGCCGTTCTCCGCCGTGATCACCAAGTCCGAAATCGTCGCGGGATCATTGAACTCGCCGTCGACGCGCACCAGGTATTTGACTCCATTTACGTCGATAGAGCCCCCGGGGATGTTGACGTTCTCGCGCCGGATCGTCTCCAGCACGTCGTCGAACTCCAAGTTGTAGTACTGCAGCCGGTTGAGATCCACGTCGACCTTGACTTCCCGCTCCAGTCCGCCCCGCAGATTTGCGCGCAGCACCTGAGGGAGCGCTTCGAACCGCTCCTGCAGGTCTTCTCCGATTTCCTTGAGCCGGACCAAGTCGTACTCTCCGGAAATGTTCACCTGCATGATCGGAAAATCCCCGATCAGCTCCGAAATCGTCGGCTCCTCGGCGTCGGGCGGAATGTCGGCAACGGCGAGGTCGACCTTTTCACGCACCCGCTGCAGCGCTTCGGCAATCGTGACGTTGGTCTCGAACTCGGCGATGATCGCCGAGTACCCCTCCACCGTCGTAGACGTGAGCTCTCGGAGATCCTCTGCGGTGTTCAGCTCCTCCTCAATCTCCCGCGTCACCAAGCTCTCGACATCGGTTGGGGACGCGCCCGCGTAGACCGTGCGAACCGAAATCAGCGGCTGCTCGAACTCGGGAAAGGACTCTTTGGGGATCGCCCGATACGACAGGAGTCCCGCAACAGCCACAAAGAAAAAAAGCACCAACACCGACGTTTGGTGGCTGACCGCCACCGAGGCAGGTCGAAATTCTTTGAATTTCGGCTTCTCGCTCATGGGGTTTCTCTCCCTCCGCCCGAGGCTGCGACGATTCTCACCCGATCTCCGTTTGCCAGCTCCTGCTGTCCGGAAACGACCACTTCGTCGCCTCCGGTCAGTCCTTCGGCGATAATCGCGTCGTTTCCCTGCACGGAAAGAATCCGAACCGCGCGAGCCTCCACGCGCGGCTCCCCTCCGTCGTCGTCGACCACAAAGGCGATGCTTCCCGCTTCCGTCGTCACGACGGCGTTGCGCGGAATCACGATCGCGTCTTCAATCGTACGCATCGTAATCTCGGCGACCGCGATCATCTCCGGTTTGATGGCGCCGCCGGGGTTTTCCAGTTCAATCTCAATCCGAAATGTCCGGCTTGCAGGATCGAGCGCAAGCGCCACGAAGGAGATGACGCCCTCGAAGGCGGTGTCCGGCAGCGCGTCGAAGGCGATCCGAGCAAGCGCTCCCGGACGAATGTCCAACGCGTAGCGTTCCGGCACGCCGGCGACGATTTTCAATCGGTCCGACTGGACGATCCGCACAACCGGCGTTCCCTGGGCCACCGTTTCTCCCAGCTCCACGAATCGATCATCCAAGACGCCGGCAAAGGGCGCTCTGACCCTCGTGCGCTCAATTCTCTTGCGTAGCCCGTCCAATGCGGCCTGAGCCTGTTCGACCTGCGAACGCGCCGTAAGGTAGGCCAGCTCGGTTCCGACATTGTCTTCTTCGAAGAGCTGCTTTGTGCGCTCCCACGTCTCCCGAGCGAGTTCGGCTCTCGCCTCCGCCGCGCGAGCCTCCACGACCAGCAGCTCGTCGTCGATCACGAGAATGGTCTGCCCGGCGGCGACGCGAACGCCCTTGTCCAAGACGACGCGCCGCACGGCACCCGACTCTTCGGCGGAGACTGTCGCATCGCGGTAGGCCTGCACGACGCCTGTGGACTGAAAGGTCACCGGGAACTCTCGGGGCTCTACTCCGCTCGTCTCCACGTTAATGACCCGCGCGAAGGTCTCCTGAGTCGCCGGCACCCGTATCTCGGACGCGGGAGCTCCATCCGATCCCGATGCGCCTTGATCCCCGCACGCGCCCGCCGAAAAGACGATTACGAGCGCGAGCCACCTTATTCCACCCCTGCTTGAGGTTCGTTTCTTCACCCTTCATCTCCCGTTCCCAAGCCGTCTACTTGAGGCACGCGGCCCGCCGCTGCGTCCAAGCGGGCCCGCGCGCTCAGGTAATCATAAACGGCTCGCGCATAGTTGAATTCGCTTTGGCGGAGAGCAAGTTCCGCGTCGGTGAGCTCCAGCCTTCCCAACACGCCGGCGCCGTACTGAGCGCTGGCGATTTCATAGCCCCGAGTCGCTCTGCGCACGGCTTCCGCCTGCCCTTGGGTTCTCTCCCCCGCCTCCGCAACCGCATCCACTAGGTTGCGCACCTGCGCCCTGGCGGCGTCGGTCGCGAGTCTGGTCTGGAGCTGGGCCTGCAGATGGACCGCGCTCGCTTGATCAATCCTCGCGTCTCGGCTGAAGCCGGAGAAGATCGGCATGCTCACCCGAAGGCCCACCTGCTTCGAGGACCCTCGCTGGAGGGAAGTGCCGAAGAAGTCTGGCCTTCCATTCTGCTGGGCCTGAAGCCCGTACCTAGCAAAGGCGTCGACCGTCGGAAAGTACGCTGCTTGGTCCAGCCTCACCTGGCTGCGGCGGATGCTCTCCGTGATTCTGAGCTGGCGTAGATCGGAACGGTCTTCCAGCGCCAAAGTCGAAATATCGCCTCCGGCCCCGGCCCGGCCTGCTTCGAGCACATCGTCCGGAACGCCGAAGAGGCTCAGGATTTGGCGGTTCGCGCCTTCGTTGGCCCCCTCGTCGTCCAGCTGCATTTGAGCAAGCGCGCCCTGGGCGATCACCTCCTTCTCCAAGTCCAGGTCGAGCTCTTGAGAGAGAATGCGCCTAGCCGCGACGCGCTGATTCTCCGCGCGACGAACCTCGGGCTCCAGGTTGGCGAGCTCGACCTCGAGGCGAAGGACATCGTACTCGTCGGCGAGACCTGCGCGAAGCAAGGACCGCGTCTCGGCCAAGGACTCCCGCACGCGATCAAGTCCTTTTTCCGCGAGTCGAAGCTCCTCCTGAGCCAGTAGCAAATTGAAGAAGGCGACCTTTACCCGCGTCACGATCTCCTGGTTCCGTCCGCGAAGCGCCTCACGCTGCAAGCGCTCGAACGCGGACGAGATCCCCAAGCCCACGAAGACGCGCGGGTCAAAGAGGACTTGGTCGACGTCAATCGACATCGACCAGAGATTGTCCGCGCCGAATTGAACTGGGATGAACTCGCCGGCCATAGCCGTCGGATCAAAAATCTGTGCGGGCAGGAAGCTCACTTGCGGCGAAATGTTCCGAGTAAAGGAGCTGTTGAGGCGGATCTCCGGAAACACGCCGGACCACTCCTCCTGCACCCGCTCAGTCGCGAGCCGGTACTCGTATTCCGCAACCAGCAGGTCTCGGTTCCGCTCCAAGGCCATCTCGACGGCGGCCCGCAGCCCCAGCGCCGCCTCGGCGTCCGGGGAGCTCCCTAGCTGCTGCGCGTGCAGACCAGGGGCCGACGCAACAAACCCCCACAGCAGTATCTGGCGTCTCAGCCCCGCTCCAGCGATCTGTCGCATTGGGTTCCTTTATTCTACCCGGCTTCGCCGGCGTACGATTCGGTCTCGCGATTAACGACGACTTTAGATCGCCGCGCATCGAATTGTCGCACGGCGCGCCGGAATTTAGAAGGAAACCCGGCTACAGTAGCCGAAAGCGGGCCGGGGCTGCTCCGGCGAGAGGGCGGACTTCGGCGCGGCCGGCGACTTCGAGAAGCTCTCGGATTTCGGTCGACGCGGGACTGCCCAGTCGACCGCCGCGCAACTCTCGATTAGGCCGGCCTCCCGTTGGACAGGAGTTGACGAGTCTTTTCCAATACGGAAATGAGCCCGAACTGGGGTGAGGTTGTGCGGAGGTGAGGGGGCTTGATTCCGGGGCTTGGGACGGGTGGGTGCATGGGCACTTTAATAGGCGGAATGGGGGAGCGCAACGCCGGTGGTCGGTGCGGGATCGAGCGTTTGTGGCGTTCGTGCGGATTCGGTGGATTCCGTGGAGTTTTGGAAAAAACGATGCTTCAGGATCGACGGAGAGGCGCGAGCGGAGGCCGACCGGACCTTTACCCTTCGAGAAATCGGCGCTTTCGGAGCGTCCAGACGGATTCCGGCGCCGGGGTTTGGATGTTGTCCGGATCTTCGACGCCGGCTATTTCGCTGGCGGGTGGAGCCGTCCGGGAGTTCCGGGCATCGAGCCGAAGGACCCTCCCACAGTCCGCAGGCCGAGGCCCGGGCGGCGAAGCCGCAAGGCCATGCGGTCGGCCCTGTCCGGGCTGCCGGCTATGCGCCGGGGGCCGGAGGTCCACCTCCCCCTGTCAGCGTCTGTTGACGTTGATGCGCGCCCGAGCCCGAGGTCTGCGGAAACGGCGGGAAATCGAGGGCGCGCCGCTTCGGTTCCGTCGCCGCGTCAGGCGTGCGGATTCGGTGGATTTGGTCGGATTTTGGAAAAACGGATGCCTCAGGATCGACGGAGAGGCGCGAGCGGGGGCCGACCGGACCTTTACCCCTCGGGAAATCGGCGCTTTCGGAGCGTCCAGACGGATTCCGGCGCCGGGGTTTGGATGTTGTCCGGATCTTCGACGCCGGCTATTTCGCTGGCGGGTGGAGCCGTCCGGGAGTTCCGGGCATCGAGCCGAAGGACCCTCGAACAGTCCGCAGGCCGAGGCCCGGGCGGCGAAGCCGCAAGGCCATGCGGTCGGCCCTGTCCGGGCTGCCGGCTATGCGTCGGGGGCCGGAGGTCCGCCTCCCCCTGTCAGCGTCTGTTGACGTTGATGCGCGCCCGAGCCCGAGGCCTGCGGGAACGGCGGGAAATCGAGGGCGCGCCGCTTCGGTCCGTCGCCGCGTTAGGCGCGCGGAGCGAGTCTGATGAGGCGGAAGAGCGCGGCGCGCGCCTTCTGCACGCCCTCGGCGGCTTCGAGGTCGTCCTCCCGCATGGCGAGGCGTTCGAGCGATTCGAGGGAGACGCCGGGCTTGAGGAAACGCTCGGCGTCCTCGATCGACTTGAACTTGTCGAAGGGCGTGGCGACGTCCTCCTGCCGGTAGCTGCGCTTGACCCTGCCGTTTGCCCCGACGGTCTCCGTCGGGAAGAGACAGGGCCGGTGGTAGTTCAGGAAGCTCGAGAGCCGGTCGAGGTACGCATTGACGGGCGGGACGAGTTCGCGCGAGACGTGGAGCCTTCCCAGCCATTTGCGGACGATGCTGCCGTTTTTCGACTCGACGAGGCCGTTGTCGTTCGAGCGTCTGGGCCTCGACTTCGTGAAGGAGCCGACGTGCAGGCTGTTGAGCATGTCGGCGACGCGGCGGTTGATGTACTCGCTGCCGTTGTCGGCGTGGAAGCCTTCGACGCGGAAGGGGAAGGCCGCGAGCAGCCGCTCGAGGCAGGGGATCAGGAAGTGGTGCGTGACGCGGGGCACGGCGCCCAGGTGCTCGAACTGAGTGACCTCGTCGACGATGTTGATGACGTAGACGCCCTTTTCGCCGTCCCTGTCGCCCAGATGGACGGTGTCGACGCGCAGGTAGCCGGGCTTTCCGTCGGGTCTGGGCTTGCGTCGGGCGGCGATGGGCACGCCGTTGCCTTTCGTTCCCCGGAAGGTCAGGCGTCTCATGCGGTAGGCTCTTTGCTTGCGGAGGTTGTAGATGTGGCCGTTCGAGATGCCGGCGAGCCGCTTGAAGCGCTTCCTTCCGTGGACGTGGTACAGGCGGTGGAGCATCGCCTTCGCAGCGGGGCCCGAAAGCTGGCCCGTGGCTTCGTCGACCTTGGCGAGTCGAGCGACGTCGTAGCCGGTGTAGCGGCGGTCGAAGGCGTTGGCGGGCGGCTTGCGGCGACGGTCGCGGATGCGTCCGGTTTTGCGGTGCTGCGCCACGAGGCGAGTGACTTGAGCCCGGGAAAGGCCCGTCACCTTCTCGATGAAGCGCTTCACGAGGCTCTTGCCGGGCCTCGGCAGGCGGTGGTGGTACTCGAAGCGGACCAGGGTTTCGACGATGAAGCGGTAGGCTTCGGCGCGGTCCCTCGAGGGCACGGTGTCCGTCGCAGCCGTGCCTTTGAGGAACTCCTGGATCTGCTTCAGAGTGCGGATTCGTTTAATGCGGAGCGACATGACCATCCTCCATGATCGCTACGCCCCGGCTTCGGGCTCACTTCCCGCTGGAAACCGACTCCGCGTTCGGGCTCATTTCCCGTTGGACAAGACTTGACGTTGACGAGACCGAGCGGATCCGGTATGTTTGGAAGCGGCCGGGTTGTGGGCCCGTTGAGTGGCCCTCCCGGTCGCGGTCGAATCCGCTGGATGCGGTTTGGCGTAACAGTACAGGTTGAGGTAAGGAGCAAGGATGCGGACTCAGGGAACGGTGAAATGGTTTAACGACGAAAAGGGCTTCGGCTTCATTAGCCCCGAATCGGGCGGTCGCGACTGTTTCGTGCACTATTCGTCCATTGAGGGCGATGGATTTCGTAGTCTGGCGGAGGGCGAGCAGGTCGAGTTCGACATGGTCGAAGGCCCCAAGGGGCCGGCTGCCGAGAAGGTCGTTCGACTGACTGCGGTCTCTTAGCAGGCGCAGCCGCAGCATTGCGGCTGCCTTGAAACGGGGTCGGCCTAGGCGGGCCGGCCCCGTTTTGAGCAATACGACTCGCTGGTTTTTCCGGTCAACAGCCGTCATTTGGCGATAAGCCGCAAGGACATCGCCTTAGGCGTTCGGGCGCGAAGGGGTTGGTCTCGACAGGGTCGTGACGAGGAGGTCCGTCCAGTCGTCGCCTATCGGAAGAATGCCGCCTGCCAGCTCGCGCGGGCCGGGACTTCCCACTCCCCGCTTCGAAGCTGGTCGACTTGGGTTAGCGAGTTGTTGAAGACGGTGGTATCCAAGCGTATCCGCCCCGAGGCAGCCTCCTTCCGGAAGCCGGCGCGAGTCGTCCACGCGATCCTGCCGCGCGCATCCCGATACCAAACGGCTCCGTTGTCCAGGACTCTCGTTCCGATCTCCCGCGCAACCGCGGAGACGCCCCGGGTCAGGGAATCAATGGCGCAGCCCGACGGCTGCGTCCCGGAGGCTTGGACCGCGACGAAAAGGAAACGTCGGTAGCTAAGGGATCTCGCTGACCTGATGGGGGCTCCGTGCGCCCTCCATTTATCCAAGAACCGGTCGACGCTCGCCAAGAACGCCGCCTCGTCCGCTTCGCCCAACTCGTCTTTCAGCGCGAAGATCCACAGACGCGCGTCGTCGCCCGCCTCCTCTACCCCAGCGCTCGTCATCCCGACGGTTCCGCGGAGGTCGCCTCCGCCGAGCCGAGTCCGGCGGACTCCGACGACTCCTCCGGACTCCGGTTGTCAAGCAGGAGCGCGACCCACTTCAGGTCCTCCGTGTTCTCCAGCATGATCTTCACGACCATCGTGAGCGGCACCGAAAGCAGCGCCCCGACGGGACCCCACAGCCAGTTCCAGAATACGAGCGACAAGACCACGACAAAGGTGGAAAGGCCCAGTCGTCGACCGTAGAGTTGAGGCTCAATCCAGTTCCCGAACACAATGTTCAGGCCAAGGTAGGTGAGCGCGACGAGCACCGCCCGCTGAGGAAGGAACTCCCAGCAAACATCGGTCCCGGTGGCGCAAGAAACAGCGCCCCCGAAGACGGGTCCGTCGACAAAATGGAAGAGCGCCAGCGCGATGCCAGGCACGCTTGCGATAATCGATCCAATCGTGGGGATGTAGTTCAGGAGGAAGCCAATCAGCCCCAAGAGCAGCGGAAATTCGACGCCGAGAGCCCAAGTCGCAAGCGCGATGCTTATGCCGGTGCCCAAGGATACGAGCGTCTTGATCACGAGGTAGCCCTGAACCTCCTTCGCGATCGACCTGACCCTTCCGCCGGACCTGGAGGCGAAATCGCCGAAGATGGCCCGGATCTTCGCGGGAAATACAGACGCCTCGCTAAGCGCGAAGACGTAAAACAGGGTGACCAGCAACGTCGTGGCGACGAAGGTGAGCACCCAGCCCACCGTCCCCGGAAGCCAACTCAGCAACGCATCCAACCCGAAGACGTCCCGGCTCCTTTCTTGGAGGGGTTCCAAGTCGGGCCACCGCTCCACCAGTACGCTGATCGCCGCGTCGACCTGATGCGGGATCGCGCTCTGGAGCTTCGGAACCAGCGTCTGCAGCTCCGCAAGCTGAAGGTAGGAGATGAACACCACGCTGCCGAAGGAGCCGACCCCCAAGAGCACCGTGAGCGCGACCGCCAGAGGCCTGGGGGCGCCCCGGCCTTCGAGCCAAAAGAGAACCGGGAAGGAAAGCACCGCCAAGAACCCGCCGATCGCGACGGGCATGAAAACCGGCTCCATCAGGCGGAGCGCGTAAATCGCCACAAAGGCGAGCGCCGCAGTGAGAAGGAATCGGAGGCCCGGGCTGTCCGTCAGCCAGGCCGCCCGTTGAAGGTCCGAGATGTTCTTGGCCATCCCCTAGCAGATCACCGGGAGCAGGACGCGCCTTCGCGTCACCGTTCCCTCCACGTACGAGTTCGTGTACACCCGAATCTGGGCGCATCCCTGAATGAACTCCACCCGATAGATCTCGGTCGTGGGGAGCGTGGCCAGCTCGCTCACGCCCCCGAACGCCGGGGCGTCGTCGATGAAAATCCGCGGCTGAACGGCCGCGCCGCGATTGCGCACGCAGTTGAGGGGCTGCGAAAACGCATTTGAGCGGGTCCCTTCGAAGCACGGAACAAAGCTGACGCCCGGCTGGGAGTGCAGGAATTCCGCGACGCTGAGCTCCGGCGACAGCCCCAGTTCGGTCTCCAAGTAGGTGCGCGTCACGAACGGCAACCTGTCAAGCCGCGCTTGAAGTCGGTCCGCGTAGACTTCAATGCCGGCCAGAACCACGGGCTTGGGAATCAGCGCGATCTCGATCACCTGCCCGCCTTGAATATCCAGCACCTGGGCCAGGTCGACGTAGCCCAGACGGGACACGACCACGTCTGCCGGCCCCGGTCGAAGGTCCGAAATGCGGAACGCGCCGTCTTCCCCGCTCACGCCAGCGATCCGAGCGCCGTTCTCGCGCGCGCGATCCAGAAGTCGTATTACTGCGCCCGGAACCGGCTCGCCTAACCATGTGTCCACGACGCGCCCCGCAAAGTCCACGCTCTGCCCGGAGCCGCTCCCCGCGGCGGACGCGGCAAGACCTAAGCACGCCGCTGCGCTCGCGAAGAATCGTCCGGCCCGGGGCATTGGCGAAGATCAGCTTACGCGGCGGTCGCCGCCCGCACAACTTCCTCGAAAGGAGGCAGCTTCCCGGGGTGTTCCGCAACCCATGCGTACTTCACGACGCCGTCGGCGTCGACCACGAATGCCGAGCGGTTGGCCACGCCCCTGAGCCCAAAGAAGTCCTCGTTAAGGACGCCGTAGCGGGCGGCAGCCTCCTTGTTGAAATCGGAAAGGACTGGAAATGGCGCGCCCATCTCCTCGCGCCACTTCGCGTTGACGAAGGGAGAGTCAATGCTGATTCCCAACACCTTGACCCCCGCGTCGCTCCACATCTTGTAGTTCTCCGCCACGCTGCAGAGCTCCTCCGTGCAGGTGTCGGAGAAGGCCAAGGGGACGAACAGGAGGACAACGGGCGCGCCCCGCAGCTCCGAGAGCTTCACGGGATCATCGCCCAGAGCGGCGAGGAGCGAAAAGTCCGGCGCGGCGTCGCCGGGGCCTACCTTTGGCTTTTGGATGCGCATCGTGTCCTAGGGTTGCAGTGTCGTTTCCGGCGGAGCGTTCGGCGCGCGGCTGGCGTATCGGCGAAAATCCAAGCTGGACGCGTGGAATCCCGCGCTACCCCTTTTGACGCGTCCAAATAAGGATAGCGCCGCACCCGTTCATTCCGCGGAACGCCTGTGGAACCCGGTGCCCGGTATACACCTCCGCAACCTCTATCCACTCTGCCGGGATCTGGTCGATGTCCACCGATCCTTCGATGTCCGCGTTCCATTCGACGCCATCCACCCACACCTGCATCGGGCAGCGCGCGTCGCGCGACGAAAAGACGGTCGAGCGGATTCCGCCGACGCCGCCCCTGCGAATCCTGATCCCTGGAAGCTGCCTCAGCGCGTCCGAGAATCGGAAGCCGCCGGAGGCCTCAAGCTCTTTCCGGGTGAGAAACACCCCTTTCGCGGGAGAATCCATGCGGCGGTAGACCCCGTTCCTCTCAAGGAACTTGGAGCGCACGGAGACGACGATTGGCTCCAAGTGCACGGGATCCGCGGCCAGCGTCGCATCCATCACGCTCGTCTCGCCCGCTACGAGGCGCACGCGCTCGCTGCGGGACAGGTACCCGAGCATCTCAATCTCCACCTGCGCGACTCTGGAGGCCAGCCCCGCGAACATCGCGCGCCCTTTTTCGTCGGTACGTCCAGCCGAGAGATCCGCGACCCTGACTTCGGCTCCCTCAAGAGGCTTGCCGGACTGGGCGTCGAAAAGCCTGACAAGCAGGTTCGTGCCCCCCTGAGACCCGCTGGCGACGCGCTCCATCCCAACCCGAAAGTCCCCGTCGCGGTGGATCCGAAATCCGCCCTCGACGGTTATGTAGCCGGATCGGGACACCGTGAGCGTGTAGCGGCCGACCGGGGCGACGATCGTCGCCTTCCCCTCCCGATCCGAGCGCACCGCCTCTTCGATACCGGAAAGGACGAGAATGGCGCCCTCGAGCGGCTCGCCGGTTTCCTGATCCACAATCGTCGCAACGACGGTCGACTTCTTTGCTTGAGCTGCCCCGTCGTCCGGCAAGATCAGCGCCGCGGCAAGGAAGCCGGCGAGCGCCGGTATGCGCCGGAGGACCGACAAGACTCGGCCTTCGCATGGACCCCGCGTTCCTCCTCGCGGCCAACACAGCTCGACCATCGCCCGCCTCCTCACCTCAGAAAGGCCCTCTAGCATTATAATTGCCGAAAAGTCCCCGCGCTGCCGCAGCCCGCGTTCCGGGTCGCTTTTCTTGAGTCCTGACGCTTTTGTCAGTAGGATGCAAGGAGGCGGGTTGTCGCGCTGCGGCGAACGGTTCGGGCGTCGCGGTACTCGTGAACATACTGGCGGGATGTGCGGATGCGGCTTGCAATCGCAGTTTTTTTGGGCGGCGCGCTGACCTTCGGCGCATTTTCGGACGAGTCCCTTCTCCCGGAGACCGGCCAGCCCGCCCTCCGCCCTCCGCCTCCCCTTGCGTCCCCGCAGGGCGTCCATGCGGACGAGGCGACCAACGAGACCGTCGCGCAGTACTGTGTCCGCTGTCACAGCGAGCGCCGGCGCGTGGGCGGCTTGGTGCTGGAGGGGTTTGATCTCGCCGCCGCGGCGGACGCCCGTCCCAAGGTCGAAAAGATGATCCGGAAGCTCCGCGCCGGCATGATGCCGCCGTCCGGAGCGAGGAGGCCCGGCGAAGAGGTTCTTCAGCAAGTCGCCTTGGAGCTGGAAGCCGCAATGGAGGACGCGGACCAACGCGCTCCCGATCCGGGCCGGCGCACATTTCAGCGGCTGAACCGCGCGGAGTATCAAGCTGCGGTGGAAGACCTCTTGGGCCTTCGGGTCGATGTCGGCGCCTTTCTGCCGTTGGACACCAAGAGCGCCGGCTTCGACAACATCGCCGACGTACAGATGCCGTCGACCACGGTCATGGAGGGGTATCTGAGGGCGGCCGGACACATCGCGAGACTCGCCTTGGGCGACCCAGAGGCGGAACCCGGCTCCGCGATCTACCGGGTGCCGCGGGTTCAGTCTCAAAAGGAGCGGGCGCCCGGCGCGCCGCTTGGAACGCGCGGAGGACTGTCGGTCGTGCACAACTTCCCAGCCGACGGGAAGTACGTCTTCCACATCATGCCCTATGCGGCGGTCGAGGGCGAGGTCTTCGGACGCACCTTCGGCGCGGAGCAGATCGAGGTCGCGATTGACGGCGCTCGGGTGGCCCTTCTGGACGTGGACCGCTGGATGTCGGAGTCCGAACCAACCGGGCTGAACATCCGCACCGATTCCATCTACGTGCAGGCAGGTCCCCGGCGCGTCAGCGTGGCTTTCATTCGCCAGTTCGAGGGCGTCATGGACGACCTGATCCGGCCGATCGATCACACCTTGGCGGACGGGCAGATCGGCATCGGATTGGGCGTCACCACCCTGCAGCACCTGCAACGCGTCTCCATTCTGGGGCCCTTCGACGTGACCGGCGTATCCGAGACGCCATCCCGGCGCGCAATCTTCGCCTGTCGACCAACGACGCCAAGCGAGGCCCGCCCTTGCGCCCGCTCCATCATCGAACGGCTGGCGTCCAAGGCCTACCGGAGGCCGGTGGAGACCGGCGAACTGGAGGGGCTCCTTGAGTTTTATGATCAGGGATCCGACGGAGCGGGCTTTGAACTCGGGATCCGCAGAGCCCTGCAGGCGATTCTCGCGAGTCCGCACTTTCTCTTTAGGCTGGAGAGGCTTCCCGAGGGGCTTGCCTCTCGAACAGGCTCCTTCGCGTTGCTCCCCCGCGACCTCGCGTCCCGTCTCTCCTTTTTCCTCTGGGGCGCTCCGCCGGACGAGGAGCTCATTCGAGCCGCCGAGGAAGGGGACCTCGCTTCGGCGCAAGGGCTTGAAGCTCAAGCCTCCCGTCTGCTTGAGCACGAGCGCTCCGCCGCTTTGGCGAATCGCTTCGCGGCCCAGTGGTTCCGACTTCAAGACCTCGAAAAAGTCCATCCGGACGCGCTGACCTATCCCTACTTTGATCAGACGCTCGCGGACGCGATGCTCCGAGAGACCGAGATGCTCTTTGAGCATATCGTGAGGGAAGACCGGCCAGTGACGGAGCTCCTCACCGCAGACTACACCTTCGTCAACGAGCGGTTGGCGCGCCATTACGGGATTCAAGGAGTGATCGGAGAGCAATTTCGTAAGGTGCCGCAGCCGGACGCCCGTCGTCGCGGAGTGCTGGGGCACGGGAGCATTCTCACCCTCACCTCGCATCCGGACCGGACATCTCCGGTTCTCCGGGGCAAGTGGGTTCTCGAGGTGATGCTGGGCGCGCCGCCTCCGCCGCCTCCGCCGGACATTCCAGCGTTTGAAGAGACCGACGCGGCCCAGGAAGGTCGATTTCTGACCGTCCGAGAGCGCATGGAGTTGCACTCCGAGAATCCGGTCTGCGCCTCGTGCCACAACGCCATCGACCCGCTTGGGCTTGCTCTGGAGAATTTCGACGTCACGGGAATTTGGCGCGCGCGCGACGAAGGCAACCCCGTGGATCCTGTCGGCGTGATGTACGACGGCACGCGCCTCGCGGGGCCTTCGGATTTACGCGAGGCGCTTCTGGCTCGAGAAGACGTGATTTACCGCGTCTTCGCGCAAAACCTGATGGCCTACGGGCTGGGACGCCGGGTCGAGTACTACGACATGCCTACGGTACGCAAGATCGTCGCGGCCGCTCGCGAAGACGACTACCGAATCTCCTCCTTCATTATGGGCATCGTACGCAGCCCCGCCTTCCGCACGGCGCGCGCGGCTCAGGCGGAGACCGACCCCCAGTCAGGCGGCTGACGCTTATGTTGAATTGAAGACGACGTGATCCATCGCCATCGCTTTCCCAGCGGCTCCGGGCGCCCGCCCGAGGCTGCGGGGCAAATTCAAACCACCCACACCGAGGTCCGCGATGACATTCATTTCCGGCAAGCACATCTCCAGGCGCACGATGCTCAGGGGCATGGGAGCCTCCATCGGCCTTCCCCTTCTCGACGCGATGCTTCCGGCCGGTCCGCTTTGGAGGAGGAGCGCCGCCGCGCCCGCTGCGGACGGCACGCGCTTGGTGTGCATTGAGCAGGTCCACGGCGCAGCGGGCTGCAACGACTGGGGCGCGTCGCAGCATCTCTGGTCTCCTGCCCAGGTCGGGCGCGATTTCGACCTCTCGACCAGCAGCCTAAAGCCGCTCGAGCCATTCCGGGATCGCCTCACGATCATCAGCGACACCGACGCGCGGATGGCGGACGCGTACGCCCCCAGTGAAATCGGCGGCGATCATTTCCGCACCAGCGCGGTGTTTCTGACGCAGTCCCATCCGAAGCAGACGGAGGGCTCCGACGTGCGCGTGGGCACCTCCATGGACCAGCTCTACGTCCAGAGATTCGGCGGAGACACGCCGATCCCCTCGCTACAGCTCTCCATTGAGAACGTGGATCAGGCGGGCGGGTGCGCGTACGGCTACGCCTGCGTCTACACCGATACGATCAGCTGGGCTTCTCCGACGCAGCCGCTCCCGATGATTCGCGACCCCCGCGCGGTCTTCGAGCAGCTCTTTGGCGCGGGAGGCACTCCCGAGCAGCGCTCCCAGCGCCTCGCGACGGACCGGAGCATCTTGGATTGGGTGCTGGGCGAAATCCAGTCGGTGCGGAGCCAGCTGGATGTCGCCGACGCCCACAGGCTGGACCAGTACACCACTAACATTCGCGAGCTCGAGCAGCGGATCCAGCGGATCGAGGCTCAAAACACGAGCGGACGGGAGCGCGCCATCCCTGAAGCGCCGGTCGGCGTGCCCGACTCCTTCGAAGAGCACGTCAAGCTGATGTTCGACCTTCAGGTGCTCGCGTTCCTTTCCGACACCACCCGCGTCTTTTCCTTGAAGCTGGGGCGCGACGCGTCGCCAAGGGTATACCCCGAGTCGGGCGTGGAGCTTCCCTTCCACGGCGCCTCTCACCACGGCGGCAGGCCGGAGCGGGTGGAGGCGTTCGCCAAGATCAACGAGTACCACGTGTCGATGGTGCCTTACTTCCTTGAGAAGTTGGAGGCGGCAACCGAAGGAGACCGGACGCTTCTGGATAAGACAATGGTCGTCTACGGCTCCGCCATGGCCGACAGCAATCTCCATAACCACGCCCGATGTCCGCTCTTCCTCGCGGGCGGCGCGAACGGCGCGCTCAAGGGCGGGGAGCACATTCGAGCTCAGCCGGGTACGCCGATGGCAAACGTCATGCTGACGATGCTCCATAAGCTGGGCTGCTCCGATATTGAGAAATTCGGCAACAGTACGGAGGCATTTGCCTTCTAGAGGTCGCAACCCCCGAAGCGGAGCGCGCTTCCCCATGGAACATCGCCTGACGGCTTTATCGCGAGGCCTCTTTCTCGCGCTCTTTCTCGCGTTTGCGGTCGCCGAGACTTTGGCGGCCCAATCTCGGATCGCGGACGCCGCTCAGCGCGGAGCGCTTGAAGAGGCGCGAACCCTTCTCCGCGGGGGCGCCGACGTGAATGCGGCTCAAGCGGAAGGGCTGACGGCGCTGCACTGGGCCGCTGGGAACGGCGATGAAGAGCTGGCCCGGCTGCTGCTCTTTGCAGGCGCCGCGACGGAGACAAAAACGCGTTTGGGCGGCTACGCGCCGCTTCACCTCGCGGCGCGGCACGGCAATGCGGGGGTGGCGCAGGCGCTTCTTGAAGCCGGGGCGGACCCCAACTTGATGACGGCCACGGGCGTAGCTCCGCTGCACTTCGCGGCGCAAGCAAACCAATCGGAGCTGATTGAGCGGCTGGCGGCCGCCGGAGCCGAACTGGACGCTCCCGACGACTTCGCGCGCCGCACGCCGCTCATGTTTGCCGCGGCCAAGGGCGCAACGGCTGCGGTTCTGCGGCTCTTGGAACTTGGAGCGGACCCTGCGCTCACGACGCGAGTCAAGGACTACGCGGTGCTGGACGCGAAGCTTCGAGACGAGCAGCGCGCAAGGGCCAGGGTGCGAAAGGCCGCCGAAGAGCCCGAGGAAACCCCGGAGGAGGAAGCATCCGCGAATCCCGCGCAGCAGGCTGCGCCCGCTCCTCCGCCGACCCCCGCCCCTGCCCCCCAACCCGCAAGCGAAGCCGAAGCCGCACCAGACACGAGCGCCGCCGGGAGCGAAGATCCGCCGCCCGAGCCTCCGGTCAAGGCTCTGACCTCGGCGCAACAGATCGGCGCACAGGGCGGATTCGCGGCGCTGCACTTCGCGGTCCGGGAGGGCCACGCGGAGACGGCGGCGCAGCTGATCGCCCAGGGCGCCGACATCAATCAGCGCACCGAAGGCGATCAGTCCACGCCCTTGCTGGTCGCCGTGATCAATGGCAACTACGATATCGCGCGCGACCTCTTGGAGGCCGGTGCCGACCCCAACCTGGTGAGCGACGACGGGGCCGGTCCTCTCTTTGCAACGCTGAACATCGAGTGGTCGCTTCGCACATGGTACCCGCAGCCGCAGGCGTTTCGGCAGCAGGAAACGGACTATCTGGAGTTGATGCGCCTTCTCTTGGACGCAGGCGCGGATCCCAACGCCCGCACGACGACGCACATCTGGTACGCAGCGTATAACGCGGGTCGGATGGGCGTGGACTTTACCGGCGCCACGCCCTTCTGGCGCGCGGCATACGCCGTGGATGTCGACGCGATGAAGCTGCTGGCGAAGCGCGGCGCCGACCCGGACATTTGGACGCTGAAGCTGCCGCCCAGGCGTCGCTACTTCGATCCGAACTTTCCGGTCACGCGTCCCCGGGAAGAGCCGGAGGATCCTTCGGGGTTGCCGCCGGTGAAGACGGGCGGCCCAGCGGTCCACCCCTTGCACGCCGCCTCCGGCGTGGGCTTTGGAACATCCAGAGTGGCGCAGCAACACCGTCACGTTCCGGATGGATGGCTTCCAGCTGTTCGCTACCTCGTGGACGAGTTGGGAGTAGACCCCAATCTGAGAGATCACGACGGCTATACGGCGCTCCACCACGCGGCCGCAAGGGGCGACGACGCGACGATCCTTTTTCTGGTGAGCCGCGGCGCGGATGTCCATGCGATTAGTCGCCGCGGCCAAACCACCGCCGATCTCGCCAACAGCCCCGAGCAGCGGGCGCAGCCCCACCCGGCCACCGTCGCGCTGTTAGAGAAGCTGGGCTCCGGAAACAACCATCAGTGCCGGTCTTGCGGCGGGAGCTTCTAGCCGGTGAATCCAGGCGTCTCCGCGAGGACGCTGCTCTGCGCGGCAGCGTTCCTTTGGGCCGCGCCCGCGTTGGGTCAAGACACCGAGTGGAACAGGTACACGTTGGACGGCCTCGACGGAGTCTACGTCTCCGCCCGGGCAAACGAGGCGTGCGAAGGCGCCGGCGTCTCGGCTGAATCCGTGCGCGCCGAGGCTGAAGCGCTGCTTGAAGCGACTGAGGTGCCGCTCCTTTCCCGAGATGAGATGCTCGCAGCCCCCGGCTTGCCCGAACTCGAAGTCGCGTATGAATGCGGCGGCGGCGTGGCAGGCATGGTGGGCTACTCGGTTTCCGTGCGGATGCTTCAGGCGGTCCAAATGATTCGAAACACTCAAATCACTCTTTCCACCTCGGTTACGTGGCATGCGTCCTCGGTGGGCGTCTCCCAGGCCGGGAGCGCCAGCCGCGCGTTTTCGACCGCACTGGAGGATACGCTCGCGCAGTTTTCGGAGGCGTTTCACGCCGCGAACGCGGAAGAGACGGAGGGTTAAGGCGGAAAGAGGAACCATCGGGCTCTTTCCGCGAGGTTCCGTTTTTTCCAGGCTGCGACCATCGTGAGCAGGACGGGAGCTGAAGCCTGCGTCCCCGCCGCTTGGGAAGATCAAGCGTCTCCGGAAGACGAACTGCCGTCAACGAGCTTTCGCGAACTCCTCCCGCGCGAGTTACGGCGGCTCCAAGACCCGGCCGTTGACCTTCCCAGGATCGCCAAAGACGCCTCTGCAATGGAGCGGATCGCGAGTGCTGTGGATCAGATCCCGTCCAAGCACAGCGTCTTGCTGGGAGATGCCCGTCGAGCTGAATTGCCGCCCAATTCCGTGCATTTGGCGCTCACGTCTCCGCCCTATTGGACGCTCAAGGAGTATCGGCGGACAGCCGGCCAGCTGGGCTGGATTTCAGGCTACGAGCAGTTCTTGGACGAGCTGGATGCGGTCTGGCGCAGCTGCCGCCGCGCGCTCGTGCCCGGCGGCAGGCTCGTTTGCGTCGTCGGCGACGTGTGCTTGTCGCGCCGCAAGAACAAGGGCCGCCATACCGTGGTGCCTCTTCACGCCTCAATCCAAGAGCGGTGTCGCAAGATTGGCTTTGATAACTTGGCGCCGATTTTTTGGCACAAGATCACAAACGTCGCCCACGAAACGCGCCGCAAATCCTCGGGATTCCTAGGCAAGCCCTACGAGCCGAACGCGTTGGTCAAGAACGATGTCGAGTACGTTCTCATGCAGCGAAAACCTGGAGGCTACCGACATCCTTCGGTGGAAGCGCGCATCTTGAGCCTTCACTCGGAAGCGAGCTTCCAAGCTTGCTTCCGTCAGATTTGGACCGACATCCCGGGGGCATCAAGCCCAGACCACCCCGCCCCGTATCCGGTCGCCCTCGCGGACCGCTTGATTCGCATGTTCAGCTTCGTGGGAGACACCGTGCTGGATCCCTTTACCGGAACGGGCTCGACGCAAGTCGCCGCCGCCCGTTGCGGTCGAAACAGCATCGGCATCGAGATCGATCCGACGTATCACGGGCAAGCCGCCCGACGCATGCTGGACGAGTCGACCACCCTTTTAAAGATCGTTGACGTGAGCGTTCGGGAGCTGGATTCCGGGAGCGATCGCACCAAACGCGGCTCGGGAAATTCTCTCTAGCTGCGCCCGATGAACATCCTGCGCTACGAGATCCTCCGCTTGGCCGCTTCTGCGGCAACGTGGCCCGCGAGCGAAGCCGCAAAGACCCTCAGGTCGGTGGTATCCGACTGCCGGGAGTACGCGCCTGTCCGCGCCGCCGATTTAGGAGAAGCGACTACGGCGGCCGCCGCTTAGAGCCCCTCGCGCACGAGTCTTCGGCAAAGCAGGTCGTATCGCGCAAGGTACGAAGCGCCTTCGAAGACCCGAGACACGGAGAAGTGGGGCGACCTGCACGCAACGGCGCGACGAGAGGAGGGAGCGTCCTCCACCAGAATCACCCACGCAAGAAAAGGCCGGGACTGCGGGCCAAACGCCCCCTCGCGGTAGGCCGTCCATAGGTCGTGGGCGCTTCCAATTGCTTCTTCGGCCCGATTGTTGAAGTTGTTGCCAAAGGAAGGCCCGACTTGGCTCTTGAACTCTATTGCGGCAATCAGGCGCCCCTCGCTCATCAACAGGACATCCCACAGCTTGGTCGGTCGGAAGTAGCCAGGGAGCGTAAGCAGCGCGCGCTCCCTGTGGACCGAGACGCGCGAGAGGCCATTGTCCGTTGCGAGATTAGCCGCGAGGTCGATGAAGCCGTCCATATTCCCTCCCGCAGTGACTGCGGCGCGTCCCGCTTGGTCCGCCGATCCTCCCCGGGCTTGGCGAGCTTGCGCAGCCTCGCGGCTCTTCCAGAAGGTCCGCACCGCCTCGCGAGCCCCTCGCTCGTAGCTGGATAGGTCAAGCGTCATCAGCAGCTGAAGGCCACCCCATCATCAAACGCCAAGACAACCTCCTGGGCACTCCGGCGCTTGATTCGACCCCTCCCCGAAATCTACGATCCAGTCCCGAAAAGGTTGATCTGGCGCGTGAATTTCAAGAAGAGCGATCTGCCCACCGGCCCCGTGATATCGCCGATTCCCTGCACGTCGTTGTATACCACGAACAAGCCGGTCCCCGCCGTGTTCAGCCAGCCGAAGCGTACGTTGGCCGACCAAGTGTCGATCTGGTCCGAGTATTGGATGAGCGACTGAAGGTAAATCCGGGGCGTGAAGAAGTACGCGAGATTGGCTCCCGCGAGAACGGTCGTGAACTCGCCTTGCGGGAGCATGACGTCGTTGTGCGAAACGCGGAGCGCGAGGGAGGCTTTGGCGGTGGGTCTGAGCGTGATGTCGCCCGTCGACGTTCGCTTGTTGCCCGAGAGGTACCCTCCCCAGTTGAAGCGTGAATTCAGAGAGAGCTTCCGGGACTGATCGGTAAAGAAGACGATCTGAGACTCCCAGCCTCCGTAATTTCCAACTGGGACCTCGACATCGGTGCCGTAGATCGTGAAGGGCTCATAGAGTCCTTCTTGGACATAATTCGCGCCTGTGTGCAGCTCCATGCCGGAAGGCCACTCCCAATGGCTGTCGATGTGGAGCCGCGACGATTCGTTTAGTCCGGACCGAACCCCCGTCCTTAGGCTGCGGTAGGTGTAGTAGGAGGCGTGGGGACGGATCTCCCGGAGAACCGACTCCGGGCGATACGCCCACAGCGCGAAAACCTGATAGTACCGGTGCCCGTCCCTAGGCAGAAAGCCCACCTCGGGATTGAAATTCTCTCCAATCTCCCGAGCTGTGAGATTCCCGCGGAAACTTCGGCTGTTCCATCCGGCGGTCACGTCCCACGCCGTCTCCGCCCCGCTCAATCCCGGCGTCTCCGTCTTCGCTAAGAACGAGCTGACGGTCAGGTTCTCGCCCAGGCCAGCTCGAGCGTCCACCGCGTAGGTTCGGTTGAAGTCGCCGTCGATGCTTGATCTCCGATCCACGAACAGCGCCCCGACTCTAGAACGACTGGGAAGCTCCCTCGCGACCCGCGCCACGCTGTAGGCGTTGCTCGCGTCTCCCGGCTGATCTTTTCCCGTTTGGATGTGAAGCAGCCCGACATTGAATCCAGCCGCCCGACCCGAAAGGCGTCCCCCGCCGGTGATCGGCACGGGCTTTCCGTCCGAGATTCCGATTCTGCGACTGAAGAAGAGGTCCGCGCTCCCGCCGCCGACCGCGAAGAAGCCGGCGTTCTCCAGGAAGAACGGGCGCTTCTCCGGAAACAGAAGCGAAAACCGAGTGAGGTTCACCTGCTGATCGTCGACCTCGACCTGTGCGAAATCCGTATTGTAGGTTAGGTCAAGCGTCAGTCCCTGCGTCAGCTGGACCTTGGCCTCTCCGCCGACCTGCCCGGTCTGGTCGAAGCCCGACTGAAGCGGGTCGCCGTAGTCCCTCTGGGCGCCGCCCAAGAGATACGGGGTCGCGGTCGCGGACCTCCGAAAGGGCGGCTCTATCCCGCTGAGCTGTCCGGCGTAATCCAGTCGGTACAGGCTGAAGGCTCTGGGAACCGTCGACCAGAAGACCTCCTGATTTAGCCTCCGGATCCTGCGCGAGACGTTGAATCCCCACGCCTGGTTGTCGGCGCCGTACCGGAGCGTGCTAAAGGGAATGCGAAACTCGGCGTACCACCCGCGGTCGTCTCGAGACGCGGCAACCGTCCAGCTGCCGTCCCAGTTTTTGTTGAAGCCGCCGCCCGCGCCCGCCTGGAATCGTCTTCGCGTATTGCCGCCCCCTCCAAGAAAGAAGCCGCCGCCGCTCCCCTGGGAAGCAACTTGGCCATCGTATTCGATCCCTGCGGGCGTCGTCCCAAAGACGAAGCCATTCTGCTGGTCGTTGAAGGTGTCGAAGATCATGAGCACGGCGTCGGCGTCGCTGACTTCGTAGTCCCGGACCGATTCTCCCGGAAGGATCCCCTCGGGGTTGGAGTCCCAGGCCCACACCGCGACGTAAATGGCGTCCTCGTCGAAGAGCACGCGGACTTCGGTCTTCTCCGTCGCGGGCGCGCCGTCGTTTGGCTCCCGTTGCACGAAATCCGAGAGTGCGCCGGCGGACCGCCACGCGGCTTCCGAAAGGTCGCCGTCAATCGTGGGGGGATCCTGGATGCGCGCCGCCGCGCCGACTGCGGGGAGCGCCCTGCCGGAGCCAGCGCCGGATCCCGCGTCCTGTTGCGCAAAGAGATCGCCTGTGCCGACCCAAGTCGCCGCCAAGACCGCGGTCCAAAAACTCGTCCAGTGGCAACGCGACATCGCCGGCAGGCTCCATTCCATGAGGAAAATCGAAGCGCCGCCAAGAGGTCCAAACGACTCTCCGGCGGCGCTTGAATTTACGATAAGGCCCGCTTGTAACGCTTGGACAGGCTCGTCCCGGCGCGTCGCCGTCTAGATCAAAAAATCACTCTGTAAGAAAACCGAACGTCGCGTCCAGCCTCCGGCGCGATCTCCTTGATCCTGGAAAGATGATTGCGATAGGTCCGATCTCCAATGTTGTTCAGCTGCGCCGTGATCAGATGGAGCCTTCCCATGAACGAGAGTCTGAGTCCCCCTGCCGCGTGGAAGGCGACGTACCCGTCGGTGGCGTCTTCAAAGGGCCCCAAGCGGTCTTGACGCGCGGCAAAATCCGCCCCTGCGCTGATGTACCCCAAGGGCCGATCAAACTCTAGCGCGACTTGGCCGCCCAGTGGCGGCATCAGCGGCAAGGGATCCCCTGTGTCCCGCAACTCGCCGCGGATGTAGGACGCCGACGCCCGGACGCCGAGATCTAGAGGAAGCCGCGCCTCCATCGACCCTTCGACCCCGATCATCCTCGCATCCCCCGACTCGTACTGCCAGACCGGAAGCTGCACTCTGCTCACCTTCCCGGTTTCGCTGCTATAGATGTACCCCGAGATGACGTTGTAGAACCCCGTCAGCTCAAAGCGGGCGTCCTTCCGATTGATGCGGAGGAAGAGATCCGCTCCGGCGCCAACCTCGGGGTCAAGATCGGGGTTCCCGATTTCATAAACGTAGGCCGCGAGGTGGGGCCCCTCCGAGTAGAGCTCCCCGATGAGCGGAGTCCTGAATGCGCGGGCCAAGTTTGTTCCGACCCTAAGCGACTCCGAGAGCTTAAGGAGCGCGCTCAAAGAGGCTGACGCCGCGCCAAAGGTCCTGTCCCTCACGTTTCCGATATCCGAGTTGGGATCATCCGCCTCGACATCGGCCATCGTCCAGTCGTACCGCGCGCCGCCTCCCAGAGACAGCGGTCCCGCATCAATTTCCTGAAAAACAAACGCAGCAAGGTTGTACCGGCGAGCATCCGGCGTAGCGAGAAGGCCGTCGTGGCGATAGGCCTCCCACTCGGCCCGAACGCCCAATATGCCGGTACCCCCAAGCCCCCACGCGCTGTGGTGCGCCATGGCTTCGGCGCTGAAATGGTCCCTCTCGTAGCCAGTGCCGAGGACGGCGGGAGACTCAAACTCCGAGTGATCCAGCGCGCTAAAGGAGAACACAGCCTGAAGGCGCGAAATCAGGCTGCTTTCCCTCCAGAGCTCCGAGCGAGCCTTTGCCGAGAACCGCTGCATCTCGGTACGCACGCCGTCAAGGTGCCCGCCGACAAAGCCGCCCGGAATTCCGTAATGGTGTCTGTACCCGCTCACGGAGGCCCCCGCAAACCCGTCGTCCGCGACCCAAGAGCTTCCCATGCCTAGAGTCCAGCTGCGAGAGTCGGTGTTCTCGAGGCTCCCGCTTGGAATCGACAAGTCCCCAGCCCTCCGGGCGGACGCCTCCAAACGCAATGGCACCCGCGCGGCGAGCGGGACGACGGCCTGAGCGTACCCACCGATGGACCGGTCAGAGGACGCGCTTCGCATCGAAATCGAACCGGTCGCGCGGCGAAGCATCTGTCTAGGCGCCTCGTCGCGAACCACGTTAACCACCCCGCCCAGAGCGCTTCCTCCGTATAGCAGGGAGGACGGACCCCTCAGGACTTCGATTCTGCGCGCGACGCCCGGCTCCACCGCAGTCGCGTGGTCCGGTGAAATGTCCGAGATGTCGGCGATGCGAACCCCATCTTCCAACACCAAGATTCGACCTGCTCCCAGCCCGCGAATCACCGGTTGAGCGGCGGCGGGAGACATGCCCGTCATCGCGATTCCAGGCTGCCCCGCAAGCGCGCCCGCAAGCGTTTCCTGCGCCCGGCGCTCCATTTGGTCTCCCGCGAGGACGCTGACCGACGCCATGCTCTCGCCCAGGCGTCGCGTTTGAGTGGAGCCAATGGCCGCGATTCCCTCCAAGGCAATCGGAGAGGGCTCGAGCGCCACCTCCATCCCTACAGTCCGGTCAGGAGTTTCCAGCAATACCGTGGCCGGCAGATAGCCCGGCCTCGAGACGTGAAGGGTGACGGCCCCTGGAGGACGAAACAGAGAAAAACCGCCATCCTCTCGGGTATGCGCCATCGCGCCGGTCATCGAAACAGTCACTGAGGCGCCCCGAAGGCCGTCGCCGCTGACGGCGTCGACCACGCGCCCGGCGACAATGCGCTCGCCCTGCGGCCGCGCCTGCCCCAGAATGCGCTCGGACGGAGCCGACGCGAGCATGGCCGCAGCAGCGACCCACCCGAACGCCCTCTGAAGTCGATTTGGCCCAGCCGGTTTGGGGCTCGCGCACGCCTCAAACCGGCTGGTCATTTCTCGCTCTTTTTCAGTTAGTCATGGCCGGCCGCTTCGGTCACCGTGACCACGAGCGGCGCGGTGACGAAGTCGGCGTGGCTTCCGTGCATCAGACTGAACGTCAGATTGGCGGTCCCCAAGTCGTGCGGATGAAGGTGTCCCTCGAAGCCGCCCGTGCTCTCCGCGTCGAAGTGCACCACGTCGTTGTCGGTCGATTCGACCTTCAGAGAGTATTCGTCGGATAGGGAAAGCGCATGTTCGTCCTCGTCGAAGAACTCCACGCGAATGTCGTAATCGCCCTCGGAGACCAAGGACAGGGAAGACGACCAACTCTGACTGTCGTGATCGAACGAAGCGAGCACCCTGCTCCCCTCCAATATCCGGGCACCCTCCGCGTGGGCGTGTTCGTCGTCATCGTCGTGATCGACGGGATCGGTTGTGGAACAGGCGGCAGCGGCAAAGCCGATGAAAAGCACAGCTAGCGTACGAAAGTGGCGCATGAATTGATTCCTCTCATTGGGATCAAAGAAGACTGCATAGGGATTGGTCAAGCAACGGCGTCCGCGGTACGGACGTACCCTATGCGCGAATCGGAGGTCCCCTGGGCGCGCCAGGCTCCGAAAGAGCCGCCCTGGCCCAAAGAAAGCGGACGACCTCGCGGATGCGGCCATGCTCGAATGCTTGCAGCGCCGCGCCGGCGGCGCGCTCCTGCGGCAGCGATCCATCCAAGCTGCGCACGAGCTCACAGAGGATGTGGTCGTGAAGAGACGGACAAGCGCTGCTTCCCGGCCGTCCCAGCTGTACCTCGAGGTCAAGTTCGCGGGCGTCCAGAAGGGAGTGCAACGGATTCGACGCGAGCAAGAGGACAAGCGGGAGGAAACCCGCAGGAATCGTCCCCGCGTTCAGCCTCGTCATCCCGTCTTTACGAAAAAGCACTGGTCTTCCTGGTTGCGCTCCGGGAGGAAGGACGCGACGCGCGTCGGTCATGGGCCCAGAGGGACTTGAACCCCCGACCGTCGGATTATGAGTCCGCTGCTCTAACCAGCTGAGCTATGGGCCCAATGTGGAATATAGGGCGAAGAGTGCGCCGTCCCCTGCCCCGCTGCCGAGAGGGTTCAGGCTTCGCGCCAATAATCTACCGGATCGGCGGCGCCTACTCGGTCCCGAAAGCTCGGTCGCCGGCGTCTCCAAGGCCCGGCACGATAAAGCCGACTCGGTTGAGGCCGGAGTCCACCTCCGCAATAAAGACCGCCGTATCCGGGTGTTCGCGCGCGAGCCGCCTCAGCCCTTCGGGCGCCCCGAGAATTGCGATCATTCGAAGATCCGTCGCTCCCCGCTGCTTCAGCAGGGAAAGCGCGGCGGAAGCGGATCCGCCCGTGCCCACCATCGGGTCCAAGACAATCACGGTTCGGTCGCCTAGGGACGGAGCGTTGAAGTAATACTCCTCGGGCTCCAGCGTCGCTTCATTGCGCGCCACCCCGACGTGCGCGACGGAGGCGCGGGGCAGGAGCTTCAGAATGCTCTCCGTCATAGCGAGACCCGCGCGCAGGATCGGCGCGACGACGATCCGATCATCGGCGACTCGCGGCGTCTCGATTCTCTGGAATGGCGTCTGGACCCAGGCGCTCTCCTTTAGCGGAAGGTCCCGGGTCGCCTCTACGCCAAGCAGCAGCGCGATCTCCCCGACAAGCTCCCGAAAGCGAAAGCCGGGAAGACCTGCATCGCGGATCATGCCCATGCGGTGCGCCACCAAGGGATGGCTCGACACGTAGAGCTTCGCGGGCTCGCTCATCTTCTTCTTGGCCTTCTCCGCGAGACCGCTCGGGCGATCCTCTCCGCGACTTCCGTTTCCTTCCGCGTGGCGTCGCGCCACGCGCCCTCGGGCAAGCCGCCAAGCTGAAACGGCCCGAACCGGATCCGCGAGAGGTCCAAGATAGGCCTGCCCACCGCCTTCAGCATGCGCCGCGCCTGCCGCTTTCGCCCCTCCGACAGGATGAGTCGAAGCGTCGACTCCTTTTCCGTCGCGTTGACTTTCCTAACCCGCTTTGCCCGCGCAAGGCCATCCTCCAGCTGAACGCCCCGATCCAGCGCGCGAAGCACGCGCGCCGTCACCCGGCCGCGCACGCGCGCGACGTACTCCCGCTCGACGCCTCTGGAGGGATGCGCAAGTCTGGCTGCGGCGCCCCCGGCGTTCGTGAGGATCACCAGTCCGGTCGTATCAAGGTCCAACCGACCCGCATACCCCAAGCCGAGCGCCCAGGGCTCCATCAGATCGTAGATCGTCGTTCGCCCGTGCGTGTCTTTCCTGGTGCAAAGCGCGCCCTTCGGTTTGTGCAGCAACACCCATCGCCTGGGCATGATCCGGATGCGGGCGCCGTCCAGCTCCACCGCATCGGACTCGGGGTCGACGCTCGCCCCCAGAAGCGCCGCGTCTCCATTCACCCGTACGCGGCCCTGCCGAATCAGCGCTTCGGATTCGCGCCTGGACGCGGCGCCGGACTTGGCTAGAAACCGCTGGAGGCGCACGGCCTAGCCCATCGCCCAGCCGGCAAGCGCAAGCCATGCGAGCTGAACGGGCTCGAAGAGTCGCATGGCCGCCTCCGGCCAGAGAAAAAACAGCCCTAGCAGAAGCAAAATCCCAAACTTCCCCCCGACTCCGACGTAGAGGCGCCGGATTGGGGCGGGAAGGATGTGGGCCAGTACATGAGAGCCGTCCAGCGGAGGAACCGGAATCAGGTTAAAGAATGCGAGAATCAGATTGACGAAGATCGAGACGCTTAGGAAGATCAGGACGAACTCTTGCGCGCCGAAGGACAACCCGAGGCCCGGCATCAGGCGGGAAGCCGCCGCGAGCAGGAGCGTGAAGAGGATCGCCATGGCCAAGTTGACCGCAATGCCGGCCAGAGACACTCGAATGTCGCCCCGGACGGGGTCGCGGTAGTTCTTGGGATTGACCAGCACGGGCTTAGCCCAGCCGTAAATCATGTTGGTCGGGAGCAGAATAAAGAGAAGCGGCACGAGGATGGATCCCACCGGATCCAGATGACGGAGCGGATTGAACGAGATCCGGCCCATCTCCCGGGCTGTAGGATCTCCTTCCCGCAAGGCCTGCCGCGCATGACCCCATTCATGCAGCGTCACCGCAATCAGCAGCCCAAGGACCAACGCAACCTGTTCCAAATTCCCCTTCCCGTTGAAGCGGGTCTTCTTCCCCTTTAACTTTTCTTCTTCCCCTTTAACTTTAAGTTGTTCCAAGTCGCCCGAACGGTCGGACGAGTCCAACCGCCCGCTCTGAAGAGTCAGAAAAAAAGAATGCCGCACACCAAGAGCGTCGTGAAGCGGGTGGAGCTGAGCCGGAAAGCCCGCGCCAGAAACCGCGCGATCAAGTCCCGTATTCGCACCTCCGCCAGAAAAGTCAGGGAAGCGGAGACGCTCGAAGTGGCCGAGGGCTATCGCCGCACTGCGGAAGCGTTGATCGACCGGGCGTCAAGGCGCCGGGTGCTTCATCCGAATCGCGCCGCCCGCATGAAGTCGCAGCTGTCGAGGCTGGCCCGCTCCCAGACCTGACCTGCGGGGGTCCGCGCCTTCGGCGGGTGCGACGAGGGTAAGCGGGCAAACAGCGTTCCGAACAACCGGGCTTGCTTTCTCATCCTCGCAGCTGCGCCCGCGCGGGAGCATGGCAGCGCCGACCGGATGCGAAAGACCGGCTGAAAGACCATTGAGGCGCGGTCTCTTCGCGCTTGGCTTCGCGAGCGCAAGCAGCCTAGCCGCTCGACTTCTCGCCCAGCTCCCAGACGGTCTCCCCGTCAACGATGGTCCGGACGACGCGTCCCGTGACCTTGCGGCCGTCAAAGGCGGTATTCTTGCCCATGGAAAGGAGGCGGCGGGCCCTGATGGTCCACTTCCGCTCCAGATCCAACAAGACCAGATCGGCGGGCGCGCCGCGAGCGAGCGACCCACGCGCCGATCCCAACACGCGCGCCGGCGCCGCCGCCAGCCGCTCAATCAACTCCCCGATCGAAAGGACGCCGGGAAGAACCAATCCGTCGTACAGGACGGAGAATGCCGTTTCCAGTCCGCTCGCGCCGAAGGGCGCGTCTTCGAACGCCTGCTCCTTTTCGTCGTAGTGACGCGGCGCGTGATCGGTGGCAACGCAGTCGATCACGCCGTCCTTCAGCGCCCGCCGCAGCGCGCGCACGTCGCTTCGAGGTCGAAGGGGAGGCTCCACCTTGAACTCGGCGCCGTAGTCCGCAAGGCGACGATGGCTGAGGAGCAGGTGGTGGGGCGTCGCGTCGCAGGTCAGCAGGGCGCCCCGGGCCTTGGCTTCGCGAATCAGCTCAACCGCCTTGCCGGTGGTGATCCTCATGAGGTGAATCCTCCCGCCCGTCGCCGCCGCGAGGGCGATCTCCCGGGCCACGCCAATTTCCTCTGCCGCCGCTGGCCGCCCGGAAAGACCTAGGCGCGTCGCCACCCGACCTTCGTGCATGACGCCGCCCGCGGCAAGCGACGCATCCTCCCCTTGGGCCAGAATAGGCACGTCGAAGGTTCGCGCGTACTCCAGCGCCCGCCTCATGAGCAGCGCATCCGGCACGGGTCTTCCCGCATCCGACAGCGCCCGGGCTCCCGCCGAGATTAACTCGCCGAACTCCGCCAGCTTCTTACCCTCCAAGCCGACGGTCAGCGCGGCCACGCACAACACGCGCGCCCCGCCCGGCTTCGCCGCTCGCGCCCGTACAAATCCCACCGCCGCCGCATCGTCGATGACCGGATCGGTGTCGGGCATCGCGCATATCGTCGCGTACCCGCCCGCAGCCGCCGCTCTCCGGCCGCTCCTGATCGTCTCGCGATCCTCTCGTCCGGGCTCGGAAAGCCGGGCGCAGAGGTCGATAAACCCCGGAGCGGCCACGAGGCCTCCGGCATCAAGAACCTCCTCGTCCGCAGCAGCCGCCAAGGACTCCCCGATGCGCGCAATTCTTCCCGCCCGAACTCTGATGTCCAGCAGGCCGTCCACGCCCGACGCTGGGCAGACGACGCGCGCGCCCTTGACGAGCAGCCGGCTCAAGCAACGCGCTCCGGCGCGTCGCTCGCGGACTCCGCCTTTTCGGGCCTTCCACCCGCGAGGAGATAGAGGATCGCCATCCGGACCGCAACTCCATTCGTCACCTGATCGAGAATCACCGAATGCGGCCCGTCCGCCACATCCGAGTCGATCTCCACGCCGCGATTCATCGGCCCAGGATGAAGGATGAGCAGATCCTTGTCCGCCTCGCGCAAACGTCTCCGCGTCACGCCGAAGACCCGATTGTACTCCCGCAGGCTGGGGATGAACCCCCCGCGCATCCGCTCCAGCTGGAGCCTGAGCACGTTGAGCGCGTCGGCCCACTGAATGGCCTCTTCGATGCGGTTGAAGAAGGACACGCCCAGAGACCTGAAGCCCGCGGGAAGCAGAGTTCTCGGCCCGCACACGGCGACTCTCGCGCCGCACTTGAGGAGGCCGAAGATATTGGAGCGCGCGACGCGCGAGTGCGCGACATCGCCCACGATGCAGACTTTGACGCCATCCAGCCTGCCGAAGCGGTCCCGAAGCGTCAGCAAATCAAGCAGGCCTTGAGATGGATGCTCGTGCGCGCCATCGCCGGCGTTAATGACATTGGAGCGGATCCGCCGGGCCAGAAAGGCGCTCGTTCCCGCAGCCCAGTGCCGAATGACGACCATATCGATCCGCATCGCCTCGAGATTTCGGGCCATGTCGACCAGGGTCTCGCCCTTCGCGACCGAGGATCGCTTTGCGCCGACGTTGACGATATCGGCCGAGAGGCGCTTCTCGGCGAATTCGAAGGAGACGCGGGTCCGTGTCGACGGCTCGAAGAATAGGTTGACGATCGTCTTGCCACGGAGCACGGGAACCTTCTTGATCCGTCGCTCGGAGATCTCCTTAAAGGGCTCGGCGGTGTCCAGCACCGCCTCGATCTGCTCCCTGGAAAGGGGCTCCAGCCCGGTGAGGTCCTTCCCCAAGGTAAAGGACGGCCTCTTCGCCACCCGGCTACGCGCTCCGCTCCACGGAGAGCCGACCGTCCAGCCTGGGAACTCTCACATCCACCCTGCCCGGGCGATTCACGCGGATCGACAGAGCCGAGATGTCGGGTTGAATCGGCAGCTCTCTTCCCTCTCGGTCCACGAGCGCGCAGAGGAGAATCCGCGCGGGGCGCCCCCAGTCCATGAGCTCGTTCAACGCCGCGCGCGAGGTCCGGCCGGAGTATATGACATCGTCCACCAAGACCACAAAGCAGCCTTCCAGAGACGCGACCGGCAGCTTCGTCTCGCCCACGCGCGGCCGGGGTCCCCGCGCCATCAGGTCGTCTCGATAGAGGGTGATGTCGAGCGTGCCGCTCTGAACGCTCCGGCCCTCCATGGCAATGAACTCCCGGATCATTCGAGCGAGGTCCACTCCACGCCGCTGGATCCCCAAGAGGATGAGGTCGCTCTTGCCGTCCCACTCCTCAAGAATCCGTCTAGCCATCGCTCGGACCGCCGCGCGCACGCCGTCCTCGTCCAGAAGCACTGTTTGACTCGCCGACATGTTCGATTTCTTGGGGAAAAGGCAGAACGAAATTGCGAACTCTCGAGGCCCGCGACAAGTAAGAGCCCGTCACGGCTTGAGGTTTCCGAGGCGCGAGCCGGATGCAGCCGAGTCATCAGCGACCTGAAAGTAGGAGTCGGCGACGCGGGTTGCGAGAGTCGACACAGTCACCGTAGCTTGTTGCGGGTCACAGTCCTTTCCCTCCGCTTGGGCATCAAATGAAAAACACAAACCACCGGTTCTCCAGCTCTGCGGTCGTCTTCGCGGCTCTCGCGTTCGCCTGCTCGGACGCCACCAATACCCCTGTCCCCCCCCCCCCTCCACCGCCGCCTCCAGCAAACCAGGCTCCAGCGGCGACGGGAGCGATACCGGCGCAGCGACTGTCGGGCCCGGGCGATACTACTTCGATTGATGCGGCCGGCTACTTTAACGATCCGGACGGCGATCAGCTTTCCTTCTCGGCCTCCAGCTCGGATGCGTCGGTTGTGCGCGCGGAAACGTCGGGCTCCATCGTCACTCTTACCGGGGAAAGCGGCGGCGTCGCGCAAGTTACGGTTCGCGCGTCCGATCCCGACGGAGAGTCTGCGGACGCAAGCTTCGCGGCCACGGTGAACCGCTCCCCCACCGTCGCCCAGGAGATTCCAGACCAGCTGCTTCCGGGTCCCGGCGATACCGTATTCTTAGACTTGTCGGCGTATTTTAGCGACCCCGACGGCGACGAACTGTCTTTCTCCGCCTCCACTTCCGACTCGTTGATCGTGCGCGCCCAAGCAGTCGGCGCCACTGCCGCCCTCGTCGGCGGGACTGCGCCTGGCGAAGCAGAGGTGACCGTGACGGCCAGAGATCCGGACGGCTTGGAGGTCGAGTCGGCGTTTTCCGCGGAGCTCCCGGAATTTGAACGACTCGCGCTTGCGGCGCTCTATGAGGCTACGGACGGGGAAAACTGGACGAATAACGACGGGTGGCTGACGGATGCGCCGCTGAATGAATGGTATGGCATAACAACTTGGAACGACAGAGTCCTTTACCTGCAACTCAGCAACAACAACCTTACTGGGTCAATCCCGCCTGAGATTGGCTACCTCACCGAGGCAACAGCGTTGAATTTGGTTGGCAACAGCTTGAATGGCCCCATTCCGCATCAGATCGGCAAGCTGAGCAAACTATTGACACTATTTCTTGCCGAGAACATGCTCTCGGGATCAATTCCCGCAGAACTCGCCATGCTCTCCGACCTTACGGACTTGAATTTGTCCTCTAACGAGTTGACGGGACAGATTCCGCCCGAGATCGGCAACTTGGACGCGCTGGAGTACCTTCAAGTTGCGAAAAACCGGCTCTCAGGGCCGATTCCCGCTGAGCTTGGGGGGCTTCCTAAGCTGCGTTCGCTTACGCTCGACGGAAACGACCTTTCAGGGGAGGTTCCCCCCGAGCTTGGCGATCTTGCGACCTTGGAGACCCTGCAGCTGAACAAAAATTCTCTGACCGGGCCGATTCCCGAAGAGTTGGGAGGCCTTACGGTTCTGACCAGGTTGTGGCTTCATGAGAACGACCTTTCAGGAACGATTCCTTTAGTCCTAGGCAGCCTCGACGAGCTGATCGACCTCAACCTCAACGACAACGGATTGGAAGGGCCGATTCCGTCCGAGCTCGGGGATCTTCCCAAAGTTGAGTTTTTCAATCTTTCCAATAACTCGCTTTCAGGTTCAATTCCCAAGGAGATCGGCAACGCATCCAGCGTGGAGTTCCTCTACCTTGGCGGCAATGGTCTTACCGGACCCGTTCCGCTGGAGTTGGCCAACCTCGCAAGCCTCACCAGCCTAGGACTCTTGCCAAACGAAGGTCTGTGCGCGCCCCAGAACGAAGAGTTCGTGGCATGGCTCGCCGGACTTGGAGTGACGCTGCCCGCCTGCGCTTCGGGGCTCGCTTCGAGTTCAGTGAAGCGGTGAGGCGGGAAATCGAGGTGGACGCAAGTAAGGCAAACGCGAGGTAGACCACGTCATTCCGCGAAAGAAACGACAAGGCGTCGCTGGAATTCTGAATCGGCCGCCGGACTGCTGCTCGCTTCGGATCGCGCGCGCATTCGGCCACAGCTCTAGGCTTTTTGTTTTAGCTGCGGCGGTCTCGCTTCTGCTCTTAGGCTCAGGGCGCGCGGCCGGACAGGAGGCCGCGCTTGAGCTAGGGGCCCCGCCGGTCATCCTCTCCGGTCTGCCCTTTTCGCTCTCCGTCGCGAGTTCAAGCGAGCATTCCGTTCTCGTCGAGATTCGCGACGCCACAGGGGCGCTGCTCGCTTCTGGAGCGGTGGCGAGCCACCAAGAACGGACCTTCTCCGACATCATGGTCGAAGACGGGGACCAGCTCCCGCTTCGCCTGTACGCCGAAGGCGAGTTTCAGGAGCTGGACCGGCCTCTCGTCCCAGGCTGGGCCTCGCTGCTTCCGCCTTTGGTCGCGATCCTGCTTGCGCTTCTCTTCAAAGAGGTGCTCACCGCGCTGATCGCGGGGATTTGGCTGGGCGCGCTGATGGTCGCGGGCTTCGATCCCTTGGCTGCGACTTGGCGTCTCATCGACCAGTACGTCGCTTTCGCCTTAGCCGACATCGAAGGCGGTCATCCGCAGATCGTGATCTTCTCTCTGCTCTTGGGCGGAATGGTCGGCGTCGTCTCCAGGAACGGCGGAACGCTGGGCGTCGTGCGGCTGGTCGCCCCGATGGCCCGAACCCAGCGCAGGGGCAGGATCGCCACGATGCTCGCCGGACTGTGCGTGTTCTTCGACGACTACGCCAACACTCTGATCGTCGGAAATACGATGCGGCCGACCACTGATCGGCTCAGGATTTCGCGCGAGAAGCTCGCCTATCTGGTCGACTCCACGGCCGCGCCGGTCGCGGCGATCGTGCCGGTCTCCACCTGGGTCGGCTATGAAGTCTCTCTGATCAACGACGGTCTGCGGGAAGCCTCCGGGAAAGAGGGCGCGGCCTTCCTGGGAGAGACCAGCGCCTACGCGATCTTCCTCGAGACGATCCCGTACCTCTTCTACCCCCTCCTCGCGCTTTCCTTCGTATTCCTCACCTCGTGGATGCGCCGCGACTTCGGCCCCATGGCGAAGGCGGAGCTGCGCGCCTCAAGGGGGGACGGTCTGCTGCGAGCGGGCGCCATGCCCGCTGCGGAGGACTCCGGGGACTTCCTCAAGGCCAAGAAGGGCGCAAAGCCCAGCTGGGAGAACGCCGCTCTTCCGGTTGTCGCGGTGGTGGCGGTCGTCTTTGCGGGACTCTACGTCACCGGCGCGAACGCGGCGCCGCCCGGGGCTGGTCTGCGCGACATTTTCGGCGCGTCCGATCCTTTCGCCACGTTGCTTTGGGGCTCGCTCGCGGGCTCTCTGGTCGCAGTGGCGATGAGCGTGGGCAGGCGCCTTCTTTCCCTTCGGGAGGCGGTGGAGGCTTGGTCGGGCGGGGTCAAGAGCCTGATGACGGCGATGGTGATCCTTGTGCTCGCTTGGTCGCTGGGCGCGGTCACCAAGGATCTCGGGACCGCCCAGTTCCTCTCCGGCGCCATCGGCGATCGTCTTCCGCTCTTCCTCCTTCCAACCGTGGTCTTCGCGACATCCGGCGCCATCGCCTTCGCCACCGGCACCTCTTGGACGACAATGGCGATCATGGTGCCGCTCGTCATTCCGCTCGCCGTAGACATGGCGGGCGCCCCCGCCCTAGCCGACGGAAGCGCGCATCACATTCTCCTGGCCGCTGTCAGCGCGGTGCTCGCGGGCGCAATTTGGGGCGACCATTGCTCGCCGATCTCCGACACCACCGTGCTCTCCTCCACCGCCGCCGCCTGCGATCATCTGGACCATGTGCGCACCCAGCTGCCGTACGCGCTCTTGGTGGGCGCGGTGAGCGTCGTCTTGGGCAGCCTTGGCAGCGCCTTGGGACTCCCCGCGCCTCTCGCGCTCGTCTTGGGCGTCGCGATGCTCTTCGCCGCGCTGCGCATCTTTGGCGCGAAGATACCGGAGCCCGGCATTCGCTGACGCCGGCCTGCGCCTTCGCGAACGCGTGAAGTTCAGTGAATTCGAGGAGGCCGCGCGGCGAGCCTTCTACACGATCCCCAAGGAGTACCGCAGAGGGATCGACGGGCTTTCGGTTCGCTCCGAGGCGCTCCCGCACCCGGCCTTTCCGGAGGTCTACACGCTGGGGATGTGCTCCACGGAGTCGTACCCCTCGGATTGGCAGGGCCCCGAGACCACGCGCTCCGTCGTCGCGCTGTACCACGGCTCATTTCGCGAGCTCTCCCGGCTGGACCCCGACTTTGACTGGGAGGAGGAGCTATGGGAGACGCTCGTCCACGAACTTCGCCACCACCTGGAATTCCTAGTTGATCGGGACGATCTCTCCGGCGTCGACTACGCCATGGAGGAGTCGTTCAAGCGTGCGGAAGGGCTCGAATTCGATCCCCGCTACTACCAGTTCGGCGAAGAAATCGCGCCCGGCCTCTTTTGCGTCGAGTCCGACTACTTCATCGAGCAGAAGTGGACGAAGGAGAAGCTGATCGAAGCCAAAGAGGTGCGCTTCCGATGGCGGGGCAAAGCGTACCGCGTGAAGGCGCCCGACCGCCTGGGGGACGCGCACTTCGTCTGGGTCCGGGGCATTGATGTCGGAGGGGGTCGCCTGCAGCTCGCGCTTGCGCGAAAGCGCGGGTGGCGCGAAGCACTCGCAAGGCGGTCCAGAGGAAAGCTCTGGGAGTCGGAGGCGGTCGCGCGTCCAGAGCGCGAAGCGGACCGCCGCGATCCAACATCATGAACCGCGCCGCCGGGGCCAAGACAATGGCCCGGAGCTAGCCTCCCGCGCCGCCTTCCGCCTCCGCCCGCGCCCGAACCGAGAGAAAGCTGCGCGCGCGACCAATCCTTGCGAGCGCGCGGTCCTTCCCAAGCAGGCACAGCACGTCGAAGATCCCCGGAGACGCGGTCCGGCCGGTGAGCGCCAGTCGGAGATTCTGAAAGAGCTTCCCGGCGCCGACGGAGAGCTCCGTCGCAAGCGCTCGAAGTCGCTCCTCCAAGACCTCCTCCCTGAACGGAAGCCCCCTTAATCGCTCCTCCGCGCGCAGAAGGAGCTCAGAGGATCGCCCGGGGCGCTTCCAGAGCTTGCGGACGCCCTTCGCGTCGTACTCTCCGATCTCCCGCATGAACGGCTCCGCTTGGTCCTCTAGCTCCCTAAGCGTACGCGACCTGGGGGCGATCAGCTCCGCCAACCGCGCAAGCTCCTCCTCTCCCAGGGACTCAGCCCCATCCCCATGGGCGCGCCGGAGCCTCTCCACAAGCTCTTCCGGGCGCATCCGCGCGAGATAACGACCATTCATCCACTGGAGCTTTTGCACGTCGAAGACCGAGCCCTTCTTCAGGACGCGCTCCAAGGAAAATGCCTGAAGAAGTTCGTCGCGCGAGAAGATCTCCCGCCCGGATCCGTCCGACCAACCCAGCAACGCCAGAAAATTCACCATGGCGTCCGCGAGGATCCCCTCTTCCCGATACCGCCCCACCGCGACGGCGCCGTGCCGCTTCGATAGCCGCCGACCGTCGGGGCCCAAAATCAGCGGCAGATGGCCAAAGCGAGGCTCGCTCCACCCCATCGCGCGATACAAAAGGAGCTGTTTGGGCGTGTTGGAAAGGTGGTCGTCCCCCCGGACGACGTGCGTGATCTTCCCCTCGTGATCGTCCGCTGCGGCCGCGAGGTTGTAGGTGGGGCCGCCGTCCGCCCTAAGGAGCACGAAGTCCTCAATCTCCTCGTTTGCAAAGGACATCTCTCCGTGAATCAGGTCGCTCCAGCGGGTCTCGCCTTCCGGCACCCGAAGCCTGATCGCGCAGCGCTCGCCCGCAAGGGCTCGCCTCTCGGCCTCTTCGGGGGGAATTCGGCTTGCGAGGACGCGGGGCAATCTGGCCGTCGAGCCCTCGCCCTCCGCGATATGCGCCTTGCGCAGCTCATCCAGCTCCTCCGGCGGGGTCAAATCGAAGTAGGCCCGGCCTCGCTCCACCAAGCGCCGCGCGACGGCTCTATGGCGTTCAATCCCGTCCGATTGGCGAATGGGACCCAGGTCCCAGTCGATGCCCAGCCACCTGAGTCCTTCCAGGATGGCCTTTACGTGCGCCTCTTCGCCTCGCCTCCGGTCGGTGTCTTCAATCCGGAGGAGAAAGTCGCCGCCGCTGCGTTTGGCGAGAAGCCAGTTGAAGAGCGCCGTGCGAGCGCCCCCGACGTGCAGGTATCCCGTCGGAGAAGGCGCGAATCGAACTCTCACGAAGCGATGCGGGAAGGAAGCGGAGGGAGAAAAAAGCCGGCCGGCTACGCCCGCGCCAGGCGACCCCGCTCGAAGACGTAATACAGGGCGGGCGTCACGGTGAGGACCAGGAAGGTGGAGGAGGACAGTCCGCCAATCAGCGCGAGCGCAAGCGCATTCCAGATGTTCGCGTCGGCGTAGCCGCTAAAGAGGACGAGCGGAAGCAGCCCCACGACGGTGGTGGTCGCGGTCATGAGGATCGGACGAGATCGCTCCATCGTGCCCTTGACGATCGCGTCTCTAAGCGAATGCGTGCCCCTTCGCCTGATGCGGTTGATGTGGTCCACCAACAGGATCGCGTTGTTGACGACGATCCCGCCCATCATGATGGCCCCCACATATGCTTCCCGGGTGAAGGAGGCGTCCGCCGCCCAGAAAACCAGGAAGACGCCGATTAACGCCATCGGGACTGTGAGCAGCACGCAGAGCGGCTGCATGAGCGAGCCAAAAAGGGCCGACGTCACCATATAGATCAGCAGGACGGCCAACACCATCAGGATGTAGACCTGCCTGCGATCATCGGAGCCGAAGAAGCCGAAGCGGTCGCGCGCGGCGACGGTGTAGCCGGGCGGCGTCTCCGTCCCCTCGATCGCTGTTTCGTGATAGACGTCGCCCAGTCGTCTAGGGCCTCGAAACTCGTACGCAATGGTGCGCTCGTACTGCTGATCTTCGCGCGTAATCGTGCTCATGACCGGACGCTCTTCGATTCGGGCCAGATCGAAGAGGCGCAGCCGCTTGGCGTCCCGGGTGAGGATGATCGTCTCCATCAGCTCGCGCACCGTCACTTCATCGCTCCCGTCCAGCTTGACGTCGTAGCGAAGCTCGTCGCCGCCGATCTTGATCGTCGTCATCGACACCTGTCCCGCGGCCGCCGCGCCGATTTGGCGCACGAGCTCCGCCATCGTGAGGTCGTACTGGCCAAGCCGGTCGCGGTCGATCGTCAGCACGAATTCGGGCGCGTTCTCGGTGACCGAGAACCACCCGCTCGCGCTTGCGTTGGTGTTTACTTCGGAAATGCGGGGGAAGGTCTTCAGCTTCTGTCCGATCCCCTCCGCGATTTCGCGCACCGTCTCGAAGTTGTAGCCGAAGACCTGGATATTGTAGGTCGGCGGCGACGATGCGCCCGCGTAGAAGGACGGCCCGAAGCCGCGCACCTGGATGGTCACTCCGGTAAAGCCCAAGGAATAGGCGTACATCTGGTCCTTGATCTTCACCGGTACGTTGGTTTCCAGGAGCGAATCGGGAAAGTCGACCGTAATCCTCCCGACGGACCGAAGACCTCCGCGCTGATAGTACTCGTTCACGACCGTCTCGAAGGACCTGATCTCCGGGAGGTGCTTTAGGCGCTCTTCGATGTCGGCGGTAATCTCGTTGGTGCGGGAAAGGTCGGAGCCCCTCGGAAGCTCGACGGTGATGCTGATGTAGCTGCGTCCTCCAAAGCCGCCCCCCCAAATCACGTTGCGCGACACGTACGTGTCGAAGACGTGATAGGACGCCGCGAAGAGCGCCATGCAGATCGTGATCGCGACGCCCGGGTAGCGAATCGCGCGCGTCACCAACCCCCGATAGAACCGCTCATAGAACGGCCTTCGCGCGCCGCCCTCGCGGGACGCAACGCTCGCTGCAGGAAGCACGCGGCTCACAAGCGAAGGGATAAAGGAGAAGGCCACGAAGAGGCTGGCCAGCAGCGTCAGCGCGACCACGATCGCGAGCGGTACGTAGAAGACCCGGAGCTCGTCTTCCAGATACACGAACGGCACGAGAACGATCAGCGTCGTGGCCGTCGCCGCGATCACCGGCAGGATCACGCGCCGCGCCCCCGAGACCGCCGCCGTCTCCCGGCTCTCCCCCTCCTCCTGCCACCTCCGGTAGATGTTCTCCAGCACCACGATCGAGTTGTCGACGACTAGGCCGAAGCCCATTGCCAGCCCGACCAGCGTGAGCAGGTTGAGCGAGATCCCGGCGAAGTAGACGAGATTTAGGGCGATGAGCACCGCAAAGGCGATCGTCGCGAAGATCACCAAGGCGGACCGCAGCGAACGCAGGAAGAAGAGCAGCACGAGGAATACGACCGCCACTGAGATCAACGCGCGACTCCGCAGATTCGTGAGCTGGCGGCGAATGTCCTCGCTCTCGTCACGGTCCAGGAGAAACTCCGTCCCCTGCGGCCCTTCCGCCTCCGCGCGATCAATTTCAGCCTTCACCATGTCTGCCACCCGCACGGTATTGGCGCCGGCTTCCTTGTAAACGGACAGGAGTACCGACGGAAATCCGTTGTAGCGGGTATAGGACCGACTCTGTTCGTAAGTGTCGCGCACAAACCCGACATCCTTCAGGCGCACGACGCGATCTCCCGCGCGGGAAACGACCATCTCCAACACGTCCCGCGCGGCTTGGGGACGGTTGCGGACCGTGAGCGTCCACTCGAGATCGTTCGCCCGCAGCGTTCCGGCCTCGCGCACGAGATCCAAGTCGGCCACGGCGAGCGCCACCTGGGCGGTCGAAATCCCCAAGTTCGCCATCTCGTCGGGATCCAAGGTCACCTCCAGCAGGCGGTCCCTCCCGCCCGAGACCTGCACCACGCCGACGCCGTCGATCCTTGTGATCAACGGAACGACGTTCTCCTGGAGGTGCTCCCGCATGGACTCCAGCGTCCAAGGTCCCGAAAAGACGTAGCTCAGGATCGACCGATTCGCCTGGTCCTGGAACTCTTGGGGCACGTACTGTTCCAGCCGCACGTTTCGCACGCCCGCAGGGAGCTGCGTCGATTCAATCGTCGCGAGCCGCTCGCTCAGATCCAAGCGGACAAAGTCCATGTCAACGTCGCGATTGAACTCGATCGTGATGCGCGCGTAGCCTTCCATGGAGGTTGAGACGACCTTCTCCACTCCCTCCGACCGCTGCGCCGCAGCCTCCAGAGGCGAGGTCAGAAAGGCCTCGACCACCTCCGGGGAGGATCCGGGCCATCTGGCCGAAATCGTGAGGCTCGGCAGGTTCGCGTCGGGCAGCAGCTCAATCGGGATGTTCCGCCAAGAGGCCAAGCCCAGCGCCGCCACCGCCACGTAGATCATCGTGACGGCGACGGGCCGCTTTACGCTCGTCTTAACCATTGCGGGACTTGGACCTCAGCTCCGGCGGAGCCGGGCCCTCAGCCCCTCCAGAGAGGCATAGACGACCGGCACCACGATCAAGGTGAGAAGCGTCGCGACGATGAGTCCGCCAATGACGGCTACCGCGAGCGGAGCGCGCAGATCGGCGCCTCGGCCAATCCCCAGAGCCATTGGAAGAAGCCCCAGCACGGTCGTTACGGTCGTCATCACGATGGGTCTGAGGCGCACCCTGCCCGCATCCAGAACCGCTTCGCGGAGCGATTTTCCCTGGGCGCGGCGCTGGATGATGAAGTCCACCTTCACGATTGCGTCGTTTACGACAATGCCGACGAGAATGACGACGCCGATCAGACTCATGGTGTTCAGTCCCTGTCCAGCTAGGACCAGCGCGAGGATGGCGCCGACGAGCGCGAGCGGCACGGCCACCAGAATCGTGAGCGGCTGGATAAACGACTCGAACTGGGCGGCGAGAATCATGTACACCAAGAGAAGCGCAAGCCCGAAGGCGAAGGCCAAGTCGCGAAAGGAGCGCTGCATCTCCTCGTTCTCGCCCCCGACCTCGATCCGGGCGTTATCGGGCGGGCGCACGCCCTGGACGGCGCTCTCCACATCCGCGATGGCGGTCGCGAGGCCGCCCGACTGGACATCGGCGTAGACGGTGACGACCCTCCCCTGGTTTTCCCTCCGGATCTCGGCCGGGGCCATCACCTGTTCCAGCGTCACGACCTCCCGCAGCGGTATCCCGTTCAACCGGAGATAGCGCAGCGTCTCCTCGTCGAAGCGCTGTTCGTCGGGCAAACGCACGACGATCGGAATCTTCCGGTCGAAGGCGACGTACTCGGTAGCGATGCTGCCTCTCATCGCCGTCTCGATCGTCGACGCGATCATCCTGGGCTGCAGGTTATAGCGTGCGGACTGGATGCGATCAATGTCCACTTGGTACTGCGGCTGCCCCTCTCCCGAGCCCACGCGCACGTTTCTGATCGACGCGACGCCGGCCAGCGTATCCCGAAGCCCCAGCGCAAAGGGGTACGTCTCTTCGATATTCTCGCCGACGACGCGAAGCGCAATGTCGGCCTCCGAGCCGCCCAGGATCTGGCCCAAGGCGGTCGCTTGGCCCGACTCGAAGCCGACCGTCGCGGACTCCAGCGAGCCTACCCTCCGCCGCGTCTCGTTCAGTACGGCATCCGTCTCGGCCCCTTCGGCCAAGCGCACCCGGAGAAGCGCGGTGTTCACGCCGACGACGTCGCCCTCGTCGGCGAAGGCCCGCACGTCGCGCCCGACGCGAGAGAAGACCGCCTCCACCTCGTCCACGGAAAGGAGCGCCTCCTCCACTCTGCGCGCCGCCTCGTTCGTCGCCTCGAGCGTGGCCCCCCTAGGCAGCTCGATGCGGACGTCGAACGCGCCCTGATCGACGTCCGGAAGCAGGTCGCGCTCCAAGAGCAGCCCCAGAGCGAGCACGCTCCCTAAGGCCGTCGCGGCCACCCCCAGGACTGCGGCCTTTCGGTCCAGAGCGGACTCAAGCACGCGATGGTAGCCTTCGGCAAATGCCGAGAAGCCCCGGTCGAAGGAGCGCGTCGCCGGACCCAGCGTCGCAGCGAAGACTCCCTTCGCGATCCCGGCCCAGAAGCCGACGAGCTGACGCAGCACCTGCAAAACGAACCCCAGCGCGAGAAGCGCGAGGCGGATCACGTGCCACGGGAGAGAGATAATCAGGATCGCGATGCGCCAGACGGCGCGCTTCGGAGCAAGCAGCGGCGCTTCCCCGGCCTCCAAGATCTCCTCGGCCCGCCTAACGCGGGGAGAGCCGTCCTTCAAGGCGCGGCCGGCCAGGGCGGGCAGGAGCGTGAGCGCGACGAGCAGGCTTGCGAGGAGCGAAAACGCAACCGCCAGAGAGAGCGAGCCGAAGAGCTGGCCCGCCACGCCCTCCACGTAGATGATGGGCCCGAAGACCGAGATCGTCGTCAGCGTGGACGCGGTAATCGCTCCCTGCACCTCTTCCGCGCCGCGCGCCGCCGACTCCATCGCGCCCAGCCCCGCTTGCCGATGCCGAAAGATGTTCTCCAAGACGATAATGGAGTTGTCGACCAGCATTCCGACGCCCAGGGCGAGCCCGCCCAAGCTCATGATGTTGAGCGAGACGCCCGAGGCGTCCATCAGCGCAAAGGTCGTTACGACCGAAATCGGGATCGCGAGCGCGACGGCGACCGGGTATCTGGGATCCCGCAGAAAGAAGAAAAGGACCAGGAAGGCGAGGGCGCCTCCCAAGACCAGCGCCTGGACGACGTTGTTGATCGAGTCTCGAATGAAGCCGGCTTGGCTGGAGGCGATCTGCGAATCGAACTCCGGATACTGCGTCGCGAGCAGATCCAGCGCCTCCTGCACCAGTTCGGAGACAGTGACCGTGTTCGCGCCCGACTCCTTGAAGACGAGGATGCCGACCGACTCGCTGCCGTTGTAGCGCGCGATCGTCTCGCGGTCGGCGAAGCCGTCTTCGACCCATCCGATATCCGAGATGCGGATCGGACGCTCTCCCGGGATCGTGTCCGTCCCCGGCGCGGCGGACCGCCTCACGCCCACCACGACATCCTCGATCTGGGCGACCGATTGAAACTCCCCCAGGGTACGGAGCGGAAATCTAGACCGCCCGCGCATCACGGTTCCTCCGGGCGCGGAGTAGTTGGCGCCGTCCAGCGCCTGCTCCACGTCGGCCATCGAGACCCCCAGAGCATCCATTCGCCGGATGTCCGTCTCGACGTGAATCTCCCGGTCCAGACCTCCAGTCACCGAGGCTTGTGCGACGCCGTCGATCTGCTCCAGCCGGCGCCGGAAGACCGTCTCCGCCACCTCCTTCGTTTCCCAGAGGTCGCGGCCGCCGGAAACCGAGATCGCGAGGATCGGCTCCGCCTGAGGATCCACCCTCAGAATCGTCGGACGCACGGCGGATTCAGGCAGCGCTTCGCGGATCTCGTCCAGCCGCTCCCTGACGTTGAGCGCCGCAAAGTCCATGTTGGTGCCCCAAGAGAAGCGCGCCGTCACGAGGCTCACGCCCTCCTGCGAGACCGACGTCACCTGCTCCACTCCCGGGACCGCGCTCACGGCGGACTCGACTCGCTCGGTTACAAGCCTCTCGACCTCCGGAGGCGCCACGTCCGGATATACCGTGTGGATCACGAGCCTGGGAAAGCTCACGTCCGGAAGCAGGTCGATCGGGAGCCTGATTGCGGAGATCCCGCCCACGAAAATCAGCGCGAGCGTCAGCATCGCGACTGCAACCGGCTTTTTGGTTGAAAGGCGCGGGATCGACATCTTTAGCTTTCCGGAGAGGTGCGCGGAAGCGCCTCCCGAGCGCCGCCTTCCCCGATCCGCTCCGCGACTTCGTAAAGCTGGAGGAGCCCGAGCGCGAACTCGTAGCGTTGGTCCGCCTCGTCGCGGAGCGCCGCCGAATGCTCGCGAACGGCGGCGCGCAGATCCTCCACGCTCTTCACCGCAAGCCGGTACTCCTCTTGGACGATCTCAAGCCGCTCCGCCGCAATCTCAAGCCGCAGCCGCTTCTCTCGGACATCCTCCCAGATCGTCGCAAGCTGAAGGTGCCGCAGGCGAATCTGGCGTTCGATGTCGAGCTCCGCCTCTCGAATCTGCTCGCCCGCATTGCGCAGCGCGACCCGCGCCTGGGCAATTTGGTAGCTCGTCCGGAAGCCGTCGAAGACGGGAACGGAGACGCTCAGGCTCGCATACCCGTTGAAGTCGTCGGGATTGAAGGCGAAGATCGCGCTTCGATCCTTCCCGTACTGCGAACGGCTGGCGCCGGCGCTAATCCGGATGGTGGGCAGGCGGCCCGAAGTCGCCTGTCTGACCACGGCCTGCTGCTGCCTCGTGGCAGCCTGCGCCGCAAGGATCCGGGGCGCGGACTCCAGGGCGCTTTGGACCAGCGCTTCAATGTCCAGAAGAGCGGGATCAAAAAGCTCCGGCTGCTCCTGCTCGACGGCGAAGGCGCCCAGCCCCGGGTCGCCGATCGCCGCTCTGAGATTCAGGATCGCGCCGTCGAGCTCGGCGCGACCGCGCGCGACCAAGAGCTGTTGCGATCTCAGATCGAGCTGCGCTCCCAGCAGATCCGATCGTCCAATCGCCGCGAGTTCGTACCTCTGCCGGGCAAGCTCCACGTCCTGTTCGCGAGCGGCGAGGAGCTCCTCCTCCACCATCAGTCTGCTCTGCTGCCGCTGGGCGGCAAGATATTCGCGGTGCACTTCGGCGAGCACGGTGTTCAGTCTGCTCTCCGCGGTCTTCGTCGAGACTGCGGCCTGGGCCCGCGCGAGCGCTACGTCGTGAAAGCGTCTGCCGCCCTCCAGAATGCCGAACGACATTGAGAGTCCCTGACTGCTGCTGGAGCTGGAGACAATCGAAGTGATCGGGTTCTCGATGGGTTGCCCGAAGAAATCCACCGCCGTCTTCTCTCTGCGGAAGCTCTGTCCGGTGTTGAAGCTGACGCTCAGGTCCGGAAGAAACGCCCCCCACGCCTGCCTCGCCTGCGGCCCAGCCAGCGATCCGTCGTTCGCCGCCTGTTGGTAGGCGGGGTTGTGCTGAGCGGCGAGACTCAGCGCCTCTTCCAGCGTGAGCGTCTCGGGCGCCGCCTGGGCCCCGAGCTTCGCGCTGCCGAAGACGCAGGCATGCGCGCAGACGAGCAGCGCGCCCCCCGCCGCGCGGGCAGCGCGGACGCCTGCCCTCATCGGCTGGTCCCCGGCGTCCAAGGCTCCTCGATCAGCTCCACAAGCGCGTCGTGCGGCAGGTAGTGGTGGCCGTCGATCAGAACGATCTCTCCGGGCGCGGCCCAGGCGTCCTCCCCCTCCAGGAGCTCGACGAAGTCATCGTTTTCCTGGCCGCGCGTCACATACCTCCACTTGGATCTGCCATCCTCCAGGACGAAGATGATCTCGCCGTTCGGGCGCTCGAGGAGGGCGGCGACCGGCACCAGTATTCGATCCGGCAGCTGCCGGGCCTCGATGACGGCCTCCGCGAACATACCCGGCTTGATTCGCCCGCTCGGGTTGTCCAGGTGAATCGTCACCCGCACCGTGCGACGCTCTGGATCGACGACGGGGTTGATCGTGCGCACGAGGCCCCTAAAGACGGTGTCGGGAAAGGCGTTGAAGCGCACCTCGGTTCGCCGCCCCTCCTCCAAGTGCACCGCCTCGGTGCCCAAGACCTCCACCTCGACCTTGATGGGATCGATATCCACCAAGGTGAGAAGCTCGTCGCCGGGCCGAACGTACTGGCCGGCGACGACCTTGAGGTCGGCCACGCGTCCTTCGAAGGGAGCCGCCACGCGGGTCTTCTCCAAGCGAAGCAAGGCCCGCTGATGCTCCACTTCTGCTTGCGGGAGCCCGACGACATCCCGCGCGAGAGCCTCCCTTCGCGCGCGATCCCCCTCGTCTTGGACCCCGGCCCCCGCGAGGATGCGCGCCTCGTAATCCACCCTCGCCTTGCTGAGCGCGGCTGCGGCGGCCAAGGCTTCCAAGGCGTATTCGGTGGTATCTACGCCCGCGAGGAGCGCCCCGCCCCGCACGGCTTCGTTCTCGCGCACCGGAAGCTCCGTCAGCTGGCCCTCCACCATCGCGCTGAGCCGCGCCTGGCGAAAGGCGGAGGCGCGACCCTCTCCGGTCACCTTAATCCAGAGCGTGTCCCGCACGACGACGGCGCCCCGAACCCGCTGCGCCGTGCTGGTGCTGAACTGCTCCTGAACCGAGGCCACGACCGCTTGGCGAAGCGTGTCGTCGGTCGTCTCCACGTTTTGCTCTTCGACCGGATCTTCCCGGCCCCTGAAGAAAAGGAACGCGGAGACCGCGCCGGCGATCAGAAGGACCGTGAGAACTGCGAGCGTCCCCTTTGAAAGAGTCATCGAGTTTGCTCCCGGCGCGCGAGGTCATTCTCGCCGCGCCGCTGATGTGACGGTGTCGCGCTTCTTGCGCTTTTTCCTAAACCTACGACTCGCAATCCGATGGGTTCCATTCGTCGCCGGAAGGGGCCCCGAACCCCGGGCGACGGCGCGCCGCTACGAGGAGCCCCGGCGTCCCCAACGCGCCTCGACGTAGTCGTCCAGAATTCGCTGAAAGTCCTCCACGATGCGGGGCCCGCTCAAGGTGCATCGGTGGGCCCCGTCGGCGTAGACGGGAGCCTTCGGCGCCTCTCTGTTTCCAGGCAGCGAAATCCCGAGGTCCGCATGCTTGGATTCTCCGGGGCCGTTCACGACGCACCCCATCACCGCGATCTTGAGCTGCTCCACGCCGGGGTACTCCCGCCGCCACGCAGGCATCCGCTCTCGGATGTAGCCCTGAATGTCCTGCGTCATCTCCTGAAAAAAGACGCTGGTGGTGCGCCCGCATCCCGGGCACGCGGTCACCTGCGGCTCGAAGTCGCGAATCTCAAGCGACTGGAGGATCTGCTGGGCAACGCGCACTTCCTCCGCCCGGTCGCCGCCGGGCCTTGGCGTAAGCGACACCCGGATCGTGTCCCCGATCCCCTCCAATAGCAGCGGCGCGAGCCCCGCGGTGGTAATGACGATGCCCTTGGCGCCCATCCCCGCCTCGGTCAGCCCCAGGTGAAGGGGATGGTCCGACAGCGGAGACAGAGCGCGATAGACCGCAAGAAGATCCCGCACGCCGGATACCTTGGCGGAGAGGATGATCCGGTTGCGGGCAAGTCCCGTTTCCCGAGCGAGCTCCGCTGAACGGACGGCGCTCTGCACGACCGCTTCCCGAAGCACGCTCTGGGCGCTGGCCGGGCTGTTCCGCCGCGCGTTTTCGTCCATGAGGCGCGTGAGCAGACTCTGATCCAGCGAGCCCCAGTTGACGCCGATCCGGACCGCTTTGCCCTGATCGCGGGCGATGCGGACGATCGTCTGGAAGTTCTCGTCCCTCCGGCTCGTGCCGACGTTGCCGGGGTTGATTCGGTACTTGGCGAGGAGGCGAGCGGCCTTTGGAAACTGCGCGAGCAGCAAATGACCGTTGTAGTGAAAGTCGCCGACGATCGGGACGCTGCGCCCCGAATCCTCCAGACGCGAAATGAGCTCCGGGAGCGCCTTCGCCGCCGCCGGAGAGTTCACCGTGACGCGGACGATTTCGCTGCCCGCCTCCGCGAGCAGCCGGACCTGCGCGGCGGTCGAGACCGCATCCGCCGTATCGGTGTTGGTCATCGACTGGACGACGACGGGATGTCCGCCGCCCACGAGCACGCCCCCCACGTCCACCGCGACCGTCTGGGCGCGACGAACTTCGTTGTCCCCCGGACTTGCCTGCTTCGACTGGCCGCTCCAAACGCCGTTCTTCATTTGCTCAAGGGCTCCCGAGTCCGGGGTCGGTCGTTTGCGCCCAAGCCGCCTGAGCGAGACGCGCCCAAGCGCTAGGCAAAGCTACGAAACAGGGTGGAGGCGCGCGATCCAGCCCCCGCGAAGGCAAGCGTCAAGGCCCCGCCTGCCCCTCTTCCACGGAGAGGGTGGGATTCGAACCCACGTGTCCAAGTGGACGCCGGTTTTCAAGACCGGTGCATTGAGCCGCTCTGCCACCTCTCCCTGCGTCACGCAAGATAGACGTTTTCACGGAAGTCGCGGGCCGCCCGAGCGTTGATTCAGTGCCGAAAGAGCCTCTCTCCGGTCGTCGCCAAGACGATGCCGTGCTCCGTAGCGGCCTCAATCGATTCGTCATCCCGAATGGAGCCGCCCGGATGGACGATCGCGCGAACGCCCAAGGATGCAGCCAAGTCCACTCCGTCGCGAAAGGGGAAAAAGCCGTCCGAGGCCAAGCAGGCGCCCCGAAGCTCCTTCGAGAACCCCGCGTCGCGCGCCTTTTGCGCCGCAAGCCGGACGGAGTCCACGCGGCTCATCTGGCCGCTTCCGACGCCGATCGTCGCTCCGTCCTTTGCGATCACGACGGCGTTGGACTTCACGGCGGCCACGCAGGCCCACGCGAAGTTCAGGTCCGTCGTTTCCCGCTGGTTGGGGCGGCGGCCCCCCGCGATGCTCCAGCCGCGCGGAATGCGGTCCGGACGACTTCCGCTCTCTTTAGCGATCGGCGGGCCCGTTTGCGTGAGCCGGCCCCCGTAGACCGTCCGCGAGAAGGACCCGTCGGCCGCGCCCGAGTAGCCGGCGAGAAACGCATCCGCGGCAATGCCTTCGGGAAAGGCGAGGATTCTCAGGTTCTTCTTGCGCTTGAGCGCCCGCAGCGCCTCGCGCGAGAAGTCGGGCGCGACGACGCACTCGACGAAGAGCGTGGAGATCTTCTTCGCGGCCTCCGCGTCCACGGGTCGGCTGAATCCCGCCACCGAGCCAAAGGCGGAAACCGGATCGGCGGCTCTCGCCCTCTCGAACGCCCGAGCGGAGGTGTCTCTCGAGGCCGCACCGCACGGGACGCCGTGCTTCACCAGCACGGCATGCGCCCAGGGATGACGCGCAAAGGGGGCGAGCGCGTACAGCACACTGTCAATATCAAGTATATTATTGTAGGACAGTGCTTTGCCATGTACGACTTCAAGTGATGCTATACCCCGGTCGCCCTCGCCTGCGGGGTGAAAGCTCGCGCTCTGTCCGTGGTTTTCGCCGTATCTAAGCGCCCAGGGCGCGGGGCGTCCGTCCTTTGACCGACGATCTCCTTGGGAGAGGACGCGACCGATCTCCCTGTCATAGGCGGAGATGTGGCGAAAGACCTTTGCCGCGAGACGTCGCCGAAGCGCCGCGCCGTCCTCTGCGCCCCTGCCTCTTGCGAGGCGGGCCAAGACCCGATCATAGTCGGAGGGATCGACCACCGCCCATACCGACCGGTGGTTTTTAGCGGCCGCCCTGAGCAGCGCGGGGCCGCCGATATCCACCGCTTCCATCGCCTTAGCCCAGTCGGAGCCGGCCTCCGCCGCGCGTTTGCCAAAGGGGTAGAGATTGACGGCGACGAGATCCACCTGCCGGTATCCCGCCTCCGCGAGCTCCCGCATGTCTTCGGGATTCTCGCGCCGCGCCAAGATGCCCGCGTGAATGGCGGGGTGCAGCGTCTTCACCCGCCCTTCCATCATCTCCGGGTGACCCGTGACTTCGCTCGCCCGCCGGCAGCGGACGCCGGACGCCTCCAAGAGGCGCGCCGTGCCTCCCGTGGACGAGATTTCCCAACCCAGACGCTTCAGCCCCAGCGCAAAATCCTTCACTCCGCGCTTGTCCGAGACGGAGATAATTGCCGTCGGTCGATCAGGGGCGCGGTCCATCAGGCGGCCTGGAGGTGCGCGCGGCGCAGCCCCTCCTCCGGCGCGTCGACCGCCAGCGGAGGCCAAAGACGTCCGTCCGCTCTTTCCGGCGCGGGTCCTCTTGCAAGGAGCTTCTCCGCAAGCCGTCCGGCGATAAAGGGGTAGAGGACATGCTCGACGGCGAGGACTCTCGACTGAAGCGAGCGGGCATCGTCGTCCGAGCGAACGCGCACGCGCGCCTGCGCCGCGATCGGGCCTTCGTCGTAGCGTTCGTCCACGAAGTGCACCGTCGCGCCCGAAATCGGAGCTCCAGAGGAGATCACCGCCCGATGCACCCTGAGTCCGTACATCCCCCTGCCTCCGAACGCGGGCAGCAGCGAGGGGTGGATGTTCAGGATTCGGCTGCGGTACCGGGCGCATAGCCAAGCGGGAACCAAGCGGAGGAATCCGGCCAAGAGAATCGCGTCGACGGCATGCTTTGCCAGAGCGGCGTCAAGACGCCGCAAAGCCTCGGGGTCGCCGAAATCCAGCCGCAGCGCGGGCCGGTCCAGCGCAGCCGCCCGCGTCTCCGCCCCGCAGGGACGGTCCGTGACGAGGAGCTCCACCCGGTACGGCTCCCTTGACTCCTCGTCCATTAGGGACTGGAGGTTCGATCCGCCGCCCGAAGCGAAGACGCAGAACCTCGCCTTCAAGCCATCTCGCCCGAATGCGAGGGAACGAGGAACGGATTGAAGCGAGCTTCGTGGCCCACCGTCGTTGCGGGGCCGTGGCCGGGAAAGAGGCGAACGTCGGGCGCGAGCGTGAGCACGCGCCTGCGAATCGAGTCGATCAGCGTCTGGAAGTTGCCGCCCGGCAGGTCCGTGCGGCCGATGGATCCTTGGAAGATCACGTCGCCCACCACCGCAAACCCCTCCTTCGGACACGATAGAATCACATGACCCGGCGAGTGCCCCGGCGCCTCCAGAACCTCAAACTCCGTTCCGCCCCAGCGGAGCCGCATGCCATGGGCAAGCTCTTTGTCCGGAGCCGGAAGCGGTCCCGAGAACGGAATCCCGAAGGCCTCGGCCTGACTCGCCGCCCCCTCGTAGAGAACGCGGTCGGCGGGGTGCAGGAAGATCTCCGCGCCGGTCTTTGCGCGCGCCGCCGCCACGCCCTCGACGTGATCCAGGTGCGCGTGCGTAAGAAAAATCGCCTCGATCTCGACCCCTTCGCCTTCAGCCTTTAGGAGAGCGGTCCGGGTTTCGGCGCCCGGGTCTACGAGTACGCCGGTCCTCTTGTCCTCGCAGACCACGAGAACGGTATTCTGGCTGAACGCGCCTCCGGAAAAGGAAAAGACTCGACTCATCGTCGCGCGAGGCCTGCTGTAGAGGCGCGTACGCTCAGACGGTAAAGGAGCTGCCGCAGCCGCAACCGCCGGCGGCCTGGGGATTCGCGAAGGTAAATCCCGAGCCCATCAGCGACACCGAGTAGTCGATCCGGAGTCCGTCGAGATACTGTGCGCTGAAGGGGTCGACAAAGATGCGGATCCCTCCCTGAAGCAGCACTTCGTCGTCCTCCTCCGGTTCATCCTCAATGTCGACGCTGTACTGAAACCCCGAGCACCCGCCGGGAAGCACCGCAACGCGCAGGCCCGCGTTGGGCCCCTCGCCATGTCGCTCAAGGAAGCCGCGCACCGTTTTCTCGGCCGTTTCGGTCAGCGTGAGCGAGATCTGCAAGCTCTCCGTCGCTACCTCCAGTTAGAGGCCGCCTTAATCCGAGGAGTCATGAATGGACCCGGCGAACAACGCTCCTCGGTTCCCTTGCAAGATAGCAAGTACGGAAGCGTCCGTTGCCCCAGGTTCGATTCATGAATGCGACGAGCCGCGCCCGCTCATCCCGCCGGCTTTCTCCACTCCGCGAGTCGGCGGAGCCCCGAAGCAACGACGGAATCATCCTTGGGCGCCACCGTACGAAGGTCCAGAACGACCCGGCCCTCCCGGCCGCGCGCGATGATCGGGGGATCGCCGACCCGGAGCCGCGCAAGGCCCCGCGCCGCATCTTCGCCCAGAGGAAGGCGGATGACGCGCGTCGCGATGCTCGCCCCGGGCATCGTGCCGCCTCCCAGCAGAGAGCGGCCCGGCGCGATCTCCGCGTGCAGCTCGGGAGCGGCCCGGACCACGGCCTTGGCTCGCGCGCCGATTTCGGAGGCGGGGATTCGCGCCATCCGCAGCACGGGCACCTCGGCCAGCGCTCGGGTTGGGTTGCGGTACAGCCGAAGCGTCGCTTCCAAGGCGGCCAGCGTCGTCTTGTCCACCCTGAAGGCTCGGCAAAGCGGGTGGCGCCGCGCGCGTTCAAGCGTGTCCTTCTTCCCGGCTAGAACGCCCCCCTGAGGCCCGCCCATGAGCTTGTCGGTGGAGAATGCGACCAGATCCGCGCCCGCGGCTACCGCGCTCTGCGCCGTAGGCTCCTCTGGAAAGCCCAGCGCGGCTGCATCCATGAAGAGCCCGGAGCCGATGTCGTAGATGAAGGGCACGCTCCGCGCTTCGGCCAGCCTGGCGAGTTGGGCTGCTTCGACATCCTCGGCAAAACCCGAAATGCGAAAGTTGGAGCGGTGCACCTTCAGCAGCGCGGCCGCGCCTTGATCAAGCGCTGCCTCGTAGTCCCGCAAGCGGGTTCGGTTGGTAGTGCCGACCGCGACGATTCGCGCGCCCGCCGCCCGAACGATTTCCGGCACCCGAAAGCCCCCGCCGATCTCGACCAGCTCCCCGTGAGAGACCGCAACTCCGCGCCCGCCCGAGAGAGCAGCCAGCGCCAGGGAGAGCGCCGCTGCGCAGTTGTTTACGACGAGAGCGTCGTCCGCGCCCGCGAGCTCCGCCAGAAGCGAGGCGCAGTGGCGGTATCGGGAACCCCTGGACCCGCTCCGCAGATCGAATTCGACGTTGCCGTAGCCGGAGAGCTCGAGCATCGCTTCCTTGGCCGAAGCCGCCAAGGGGGCGCGTCCAAGGTTTGTGTGGAGGATGACCCCCGTCGCGTTAATGACGGGGCGCAGAGACCGCCCTGCCCTTTCTTCGACGAGCTTCGTCAAGAGCCTTGCCCGCGCCTCTGCATCCTCCGGAAGTCGGCGCGCCCCCGCGCGAACTTCGCTCAGCGCTTCGCGGATCCGCCCCAGAACCCACTCCCTGCCGTGTCGCTGGATGAGCCTGTGGCACCACGACTCGCTCAAGAGGCGGCCCAGCGCGGGGATCTTTCGCCTTTCGCTCGGCGCGGGGACTAGCTCCGCCACGGGACAGCGTCCGGGCTCCCACGCCGCCGTCCTCGCAACATCGCGCGCGGCGGAGACGATGCGCTGGATCGCCGGGCATTTTCGATCTTGGGCGGCCACGCGCACGGACATGGAAGACTCGAAGAGGCGAAGCGCGCGCGGACGGCTAACGTGTCGGTCGTGTCGGATGTCGAATCTGGCGGCGTCCGCCTGGCTTCGCCGCTCGCCGTGTCCGCCTGAAGCGTGTCCGCCTGAAGCGTGTCCGCCTGAAGCGTGTCCGCCTGAAGCGTGTCCGCCGCCTCCACTGGACGAGGACGGGCGAGCGGCGCCGAATCCTCGACCATCAGCGTCCCCGCAAGATTCACTAGACCCTTGACGACGACTTGGTGAAGCGTCTCAAAGGGCAAACCCGCCGGAAAATCAGCGGGATCCAAGAGGGCGTAGATCTCGCGCGCCGGCAGAATAAGCCCCGACAAAGGAGAGCGCCGAGTCTGATCTTCCACCGCGGAGTCCGCAGCTAACTCCTCCGCCCCCTCTTCCGTCGCAGTCTCCGACGGATCGCCCGACCCCCCCGGCGCGTACTCATGGGCGTGCACCAGCTCAAGCGGCAAAAACTCGCCCGCCGTAAGCTCGTCGCCGCCGGAAAACGCGCGAATACGACCTTCGGCGCCCTCTAGCGGAGTCAGCGGATCCAAGTAGTCGTCGAAGGTCAGGCGAACCGTCAAGGAGTCCACCAACGAAGCCTCGGTGATGATCGCGCCCAAGCTGTCCGGCGCGATCAGAGAAAGAACCGAAAAGCTCGTATCGGCCAAGGCGGGATCCAGCTCTCCCGTGGCGACGGCGCTGCGCGGCTCGTCCTCGTCCAGCTCCCCGTTGCGGTTCTGATCGACCCACGCGCGCAGGTTGAAGGGTCCGTCCGGCGCAAATCTGAGGAAAAAGACCCCCTGCTCGTCGGTCGGGTTCCAGTGGACGACTCCTGCGCTGTCCCCGGCGTCCGCGAAGACGGCCTCCACGCGCGCGCCGCCGCGCGGCTCTCCGGTCGCCCTGTCCTCCACAAAACCCCCCACCACATTGGGGATGATCTCGGGGCCGGTCGTAAATACAAGGTCGAAGGGATCCCGGAGCGCATTCTGAAACATGTCGGAGATGGCGGGCAGCACCGTAACGCGATAGACGCGCCCCTCTTGGACGGGTTCCTGCACGCGAATCGACAAACCCTGCCTGCGGTGGCGCACCCGAGCGTTTCCGAGTTCGGGCGAGACGATGACGGCATCCTCCAAGACTCCGCGCGCGGGTCTCTCGCTGATTCTCTCGCTGAACCGAAATTCGAACTCCCGGATTCCCGGCTCCACGAGCGCAAAGGTATCGGGGACCGTCGAGACCACGTACGGAGGCATGAGATCATCGGGTCCCCCCGGCGGCGTCTCCCTTCGCGCGCACGCCCCAAGCGCCAGCAAGGCGAGGGGAAGCAGCCGTCCCACCGGTCTCAGTCTTCCCGAAGGGACCGCCGAATCGTACGCAGCTGTTCGGCTTTCCCAGCCCAGGCGGCAGCCTTCCTTCTCTCCCGCTCGACGACTTCCGCAGGCGCCCTGGACACGAAGTTCGGATTGGCGAGCTTGGCGCGGGCCCCCTTCAGACGCCCTTCCATTTCTTCGACTTCCTTGGCGAGCCTCTTCCGTTCAATGTCAAGGTCAAGCACGCCCTCCAGCGGAAGGAAGAGCCGGGTGCCGTCGGAAAGGACGCCGGAAGCGCCGACGGAGGATTCGGGCCGAAGCGGGCCTGCGGCGCTGATCCTGGCCAGCCGGCGCGCGCCTAGGGGAAGTTGGACTTCGCCCAAGCCGTCCTCCGGGGCAAACAGCTCTCCGCCAAGCGACCCCGACCCGACCTCCAGAGTCGTGCGCGCGCCCTCGGGCACGCGATAGTCCTTGCGCGCCCGCCGCACCCAAGAGACCAACTCCTGAAGAAGACCGAAGCTCTTTTCCGACTCCGCGTCGATCCAGTCGGAGCGCGCGTTGGGCCATTGGGCCGCCGCCAAGGCGCCGCGCTTCGGCCCCTGCTCCGGAAGCCGGCGCCACAGCTCTTCCGTCACGAAAGGCGTCACTGGGTGGAGCAGCCTGCAAATCGTCTCGAAAACGCGCACCAAGACGGCCCCGGCCGCATCGTCCTCCCCCACCCTTCCCTTGATCCACTCCAGGTACCAGTCGGCGAAGTCGCCCCTAAAGAGGCCTCCCGCGACCTCCAGTGCGCCCTGGATGCGAAAGGCCTCAAGCTCTGCGCCGATCGCCGCCGCGGCCCTCTGCGTCCGGGAGAGAATCCAGCGGTCCTCCAACCGGAGCGCCGCCCCGACCTCGGAAAGGCGCTTCACTCGCCCATCCGGCGCCGACAGCTGCACGAAGCGTCCGGCATTCCAGAGCTTGTTCACGAAGTTCCTGCCCGGCGCGAACGCGGACTCCAAGTCCTTGTGGTCCAGCCGAATATCCGCGCCAACGCCGGCGCTGCGCAGCAGCGTGAATCGAAGCGCGTCCGCGCCGTGCCTGCGGATGACCTCGAGCGGATCGATTCCGTTTCCCAGCGACTTCGACATCTTGCGCCCCCGGGCATCTCTCACGGTGCCGTGAAGGTACACCTTGGAGAACGGCGGGGGTCCGATCATCCTGCACCCCGCCATGATCATCCGCGCAACCCAGAAGAAGAGGATCTCGGGGGCGGTGGAAAGGACGTGTCCAGGGTAGAAGAGCTTGAGGTCCCGGCTCTCCTTCGGCCACCCGAAGACCGAAAAGGGCCAGAGCCAGGAAGAAAACCACGTGTCCAGCACGTCCGGGTCCTGCTCAGGGTCGTCCGATCCACAGGCTGGACAGACCTTTGGATCCTCGCGGGACACGATGACTTCGCCGCATGCGCGGCAGTACCAGACCGGGATGCGATGCCCCCACCAGAGCTGCCTGGAGATGCACCAGTCGCGGATCTCCTCCATCCATCTGCGATAGACGAGAGTCCAGCGGTCCGGCGCAAAGACGACTTCGCCGTCCAGTGAAGCCCGCAGCGCCCTCTCCGCCAACGGCTTCATCCTTACGAACCATTGCTTGCTCAGGCGAGGCTCGATCACGGTGCCGCAGCGGTAGCAGAACGGCACGGTATGCGAATGCGGCTTGGTTTCGCCCAGAAGGCCTAGGTCCTCCATCCGCCGGAGCGCCTCTTTTCGGGCCTCGGCCCGGTCCAACCCCCGAAACTCCGGCGGGACGGCGTCGCTCATGCGCGCTTCGCGCGTCATGATGTTCAGGAGCGGAAGCTTCGTCCGGCGCGCGATCTCGAAGTCCAGGGCATCGTGGGCCGGCGTGACCTTGACCAGGCCGGTGCCGAATTCCGGATCGACGGCCGAGTCCTGGACGATGGGAATGGACCGCCCTGCGAGCGGCAGCCGTACGCGAAGGCCCGCTAGCGGCGCGTACCTCGCGTCGTCCGGGTGAACCGCGACTCCGGTATCGCCCAGCATCGTTTCCGGGCGTGTCGTCGATACGGTCACCGTCCATCCGTCTTTCGTCTTGGCTACCGCGCTCGCGCCCCGGGAGCGGGCTCTCCGGGCGGCCTCTTCCACCCCCGGCCCCTCCTCCAGCGGATAGGCCAGACTCCAGAGCGCCCCCTCCTGCTCCCGCCCCTCGGCCTCCTCGTTGGAGAGCGCCGTGAGGCACCGGGGACACCAGTTGATGATGTACTCGCCCCGGTAGATCAAGCCGTCTTCGTAGAGCCTTACGAAAACCTCGCGCACCGCCGCCGAGAGACCCTCGTCCAAAGTGAAGCGACAGCGGCTCCAGTCGCAGCTGCATCCAAGGAGCCGAAGCTGCTCCAGGATTTTCGCGCCGGTCTCGTCCACGTAATCCTGGACTCGCTCCACAAAGGCCTCGCGGCCCAGATCCTCCTTGACGCGCCCTTGGGCGGCCAAGCGGCGCTCTACGACGTTCTGCGTGGCGATCCCCGCGTGATCGGTGCCCGGGACCCAGAGCGCGGCGCGCCCGCGCATCCTCATCCAGCGAATCAGCACATCCTGGATCGAGGCGTTAAGGGCGTGCCCCATGTGAAGAACGGCGGTCACGTTGGGCGGAGGAATGACGATCACGAACGGCTCCGCTCCGTTCTCTACGTCGGCCGCGGATGTCTCGAAGTAGCCGCCTTCGCGCCACAGCTCCAGAATGCGGGGCTCAAATTCCCCGGGATCGAAGCGTCGCGCGGGCGCCGGCTCTTGGCTCACGCCGAAATCTCCAAGGTGTCGGCCCGCGCCCGTTCGCGCTCCCTGCGCCGTTCTTCTTCCGCGATCCGGCGCTCCCGCATGATCTTCGCGCGATCCTTCCAGCTCTCCCTCACCGCTCTCGCGAGCGCGGCGCGATCAATGTCCGCCATCCGAAAGGCCATGTCGCCTCGCGAGCCGTCGTAGTCCGGGGGCGGCCCAAAGCCGAATGGCAGGGGGATCACCACATCGCCCATGTGAATCCGCCCGGGCGACACGCCCCAAGTCTTGCCCTCCTCGTCGGTATAGGTCCAGTCGGTTACAGCGACCTGGGCCAAGAGCTCCGCCGCGAGCGAGTCGTTCATCGCTTCGATCGCAGCCATGAGCTCAAGGCGGAGGCGCTCGTCCAGCGTCGGCATGTAGAGCTCTCGCTCAAACGGAGCCCAAAGCCTGGGATCCCCCTGCCCCGCGCGCATGCGGTCGGCGATCGTCCGGTGCCGCTCCAGCGGAGCGACGGGCTCATCTCCGAGGTCAATCGGATCAACCTCAATCTCCGCCGCGTCGGGCTCCCTCACGGTCTCCGGCTGGGCCGGATCCGGATCGGGCTCCGGCTCTGTTTCCGCCATGTCGATGAGCCGAATGGCGTCCAACCTGCGTTGAGGGATCGTGAAGTCCGGGAGGCCTCCCCTTCCCGCCGGGTCCGCCAAGGGCGCATAGAACATGAGCGCGACGAGATGAAGCAAAACCGAGAGAAGGACCGCGACCCTGGTCGGCGGGCGCAGGCGACCCGCAGCCAAACCGAATGGCCGCCGCGTCGCCCGTCGGGGAGCGGGCCGCCTCATCCACGCCCCTATTCCGGGCCGCCGGCCCCAAGAACGGAGGACGACGCGCGCACGGAATTCGTGACGCTGCTGCCGCAGGAAAGGGACACCGTGACGGAGTCTCCCGGCTGGAGCGGCCCCACGCCTGCTGGCGTGCCTGTGAGGATGAGGTCCCCTCGCTCCAGCGTCATGAGGCGAGAAATCACGCAAACGAGCTCGTCGAAATCAAAGACCATGTCGGCGCTCTTGCCCCGCTGACGCTCTCCGCCGTTCACCGCGACGACCACCTCAATGGACGCGGGATCAACCCCTTCGGGATGCACGGGGTTTCCGACCGGACAGAAGGTGTCCATTCCCTTCGCCCGTGTCCATTGGGAGTCCTTGCGCTGCAAATCGCGCGCCGTCACGTCGTTCGCGGCAACGATTCCAGAGACGCAGCCCCACGCCTCGCTCTTTGAGGCGCCGCTCACTCGCCGGCCGATGATCAGGCCAATTTCGCCCTCGAAGTCCACTCTTCCGACATCCTCCGGAAGTCGAATCCGATCGCCGTCCCCGCAGAGCGAAGAAGGAGGCTTGAGGAAGAGCAGCGGCTCGGAAGGAACCGAGTTTCCGAGCTCGGCCGCATGCAGCGCGTAGTTGCGCCCCACGCAGACAATCTTTGTCGGGGACTTCACTCCGTCCGAGGACGGGAATGCAGGATCGTTCCGATCAGGGCCGTGAGCGCGGCAATCATAAGGAAGGCCCCGATCACCGTCCACCAGAATCCGATGTCGGAGTGTCCCGCGGACCAGCCCGCGAGCCCGGTGCGGAGCGCGCCGGCGGAGAGGACGAGGATGACGAGTCCCGCGAAGAGTCCCAGTGCTCTATTCATCAATGGCCGAAGCTTTTCGGAAGCGCGTTGCCTTGAGGCTGAATTTACGCAGAGCGGGAATGCGCGGCACTGCTTGAGCGGCCCGCCCGAACCGACCGGATCCGGCTAGCGGCTGAAGAGGCAGCGTCGCGCGTCCGCCTGGCAGAGCGGTTGGTCCCTGCGGAATGCATTATATATTTATTCGCGCGCCGGCAACAACTTACGGCGCGCCTCGCAGTCTGCGCCTAGGCGAGAAGGATGGAGGGGATGTCTTCCAAGAAGAACGGCGGGGCCGTCCGGGCGCACCTGCGGCGGCTGGTGAAACGCCTGCTTCGAAAACGGGGATACCCCCCGGACAAACGGGAAAGCGCGACGCGCACCGTGCTGGAACAGGCGGAGGCGCTCTCCGCCGCTTGGATTTCCGAAGACAGCGGGACCGGCATCGCCTCGAAATCGCGATAGCGTCTTAAGTCGCGGCCCCGTGGCGCGCCGACTTGCGGTGATTTCAAGCAGGAGCCTGCAACAGGAGCCCCGGCGCGCCCGTTCAATCTCGGGCGGCAAGAGCGGCGAAGCCGCGTGCTGACGGGTTGCTGATGGCCGGCGCTATCGTGGCGCCGAACATCAACCGCCGGTTTAACTTGAGATAGGAGGAGAATGCAATGACTTGGCCGACGTGGGGCGATATCCTGCCCACGCTGACGGTATTTGCGACGCTGCTGGGATCGGCTGTGCTCTGGTTTAGACTGGTGGATCGGACGGTCGTGCGCGCCTTGGAGCGGGCGGCGCATCAGACCGACGAGAAGCTCGAGGCTTTCTACGAGAGGCTCAAGTCCAACGAATTCCGTACCCTCGACGGAAAGATTCAAGCCCTCGAACAGCGGGTCGGGAGTCTGGAAACGAAGACCGACAACTTAGAGGCTAGGATGGAAGTTCTGGAGAGCGGGATCAAGGACTTGGGAGCCAAGGTCGAGAGATTGGAGGAAAGGGTCGGGAAGGTGGAGGTCGGCCTTGCAAGGCTGGAAACCAAGATCGACCACGTCGAGACGAGGATGGACGAGATCGAGAAAAAGATCGACAAGGTCGAGAAGAGGATTGAAAGGGTCGAAGCCAAAATCGACGATGTCGAAGAGAAACTGCGGGGGGAGATGCACGCGATGGAGACTCGGATCATGGGCGCCATGGACGCTCGGTTTAACGCGATGGAAGACCGCATGGATGCGCGTTTCGGACGCTTGGAGACGATGCTCATGGCGGCGCTCGGCGTAAGGGGGATTCCGATGTCCGGCCAGGAAGCGGCGGCCGCCGAAGCTCCAGCTGCGACCTAACTGCGATTCTTGCCTCGCGACCTGATCCGTCGTTTCCTCGAGTCCGGCATCAGAAAGCGGAGGGGTTAAGGTTGCCGGGCCCGCCCGTTGATCCGCAGGGCAGTTGGCAAAGCCAACGACAAGACGCGCGGTCGGCGCGAGGGCAAGAAACCAACCTTCACGCGACTACTCCGCGCGGCGCCATCGGCGCAGGTCTCGTCCCGAGCCGTCAATCAATTCAGGTGGTCTTCAAAGAACTCGCGCACGAGCGGCTCCAAGAAGCTCCAGCGACCGCTCCGCGTTCGCATCGGCGGAAGAGCCATGCGCATCCGCTCGCCGTACGCCTTTGTGACGAGTCGGTTGTCTAGAATCGCGACCACGCCCCGATCCACGCGAGTTCGAATCAGGCGCCCCACTCCCTGACGAAGCTTCAGCGCCGTCTCTGGGACCGCATGCTCGGCGAACGCATCCCCGCCCCTGGCTTCGATCGCGTCGCGGCGCGCCGCCCAAATGGGCTCGGTCGGCACTCGAAAGGGCAGCTTCTGGATCACGACGGCCCGAAGCGCGGGACCGGGGATGTCCACCCCCTCCCAGAAGGACGAGGTCCCTAGAAGGACTCCATCGCCGTCCTCCCGGAATTCCTCCAGCAGTCGGCTTCGATCGCGCTCGCCCTGTACCAGAACGCGAATCCCGTGTCTTCCCCTGAGCGCCCTGGCAACGCCTTGAAGCGCATGGTAGGACGCAAAGAGACCAAGCAATCCGCCGCCCGAATGCCCGACAATCCGCGAAATGACGTGGGCGGTCCTCTGATTGTACTTCTCTTGTCCGCCCGGGCCAAAGACGTACTGGACATCCGTTGGAATCACCAAGAGGCCTTGCGACTCGTAGTCGAAGGGGGAAGCGACGGCGCGCTCCCTCACATCCACGGCCTGCGAGAAGTCCGCGCCTCCGTCCTCGAGGACTAAGGGATCGCTAAACGGCTCTCCGTTTCGATCCAAGCCGACGCGCCGCCTAAGAAAGTCGAAGTCGCGTTCGACGGCGAGCGTCGCGGAGGTGAGCACGGCCGTCTTTTGGCGTTGAAAGACGTTCTCCCTGAGAATCGGCCCCACGGCGAGCGGCGCCGCCGAGAGAAACACCGACGGCCCCCTCCGACCGCCGTCCGCGCGCCTGGGCCCGGCGCGGCGGCTCGGAATCCGGACCCAACGAACGAGACTGTCCCTCCCCTCTCCGGGCAGGAGGCAGGCCTTAAGGGCGCGCCTGGCATGATCGATGTGGCGCTTGACGATGTTGAAGTCCAGCAAGCGCGCCGCAACGTCGTCGTGGCGTTCCTCGTCCGTCTCCTCCGCGTGCTCGACGATCCGATCAAACTGGCCCGAGATCTCCTCCAACAAGAAGAGCACGGTATCCAAGGAGGCATCGATCTCCGGGTCATCCGCAGGCTCTCCGGCTCCGCCCGCCCCCAGCCTAAGGACATCGACTCCTCTCTTGGCGCGATCCGCAAACCAGTCCTTGATCCCTTCGAAGAGCCCCTGCCAGCTCTTCCTGAGCCTGGCACGCAGCGGTTTCAGCGAGTTCTCGGACCGCCTCCGAAGCCACTCCGCGCTCGCCTGCTGGCCTGCCGCGCGAAGCGCGAACTCCAGGCTCTTCACCACTCCTCGTTGGGTGTTTAGCGCTTTGAGCAACAGAAACAACGCGGTATCCGGAAGCTCTCGGCTCAGATTGCGCGTGGCCGTCTCCTCAATGTGATGCGCTTCGTCGAAGATCACCCGCTGGTAGGGAGGCAGCGCCGCCGGACCGTTGAAGTTGTCCGACTGAATGCGCAGGGAGAGGTCGCTGAAAAAGAGAGCGTGGTTGGTGACGATCAAATTCGCCGAGGCCGCGTCCCTCCTCGACTTCTGATAGAAGCAGTCGTGAAAGTACGGACATTCGGATCGCAGACATGCGTCGCCGTCGCTCTTGACCTGATCCCACACCTCCTTTGACGGCTGTTGCGCGAGGTCGGCCGTAGAGCCGTCCCGGGTCGACTCCAGCCACTCGGAGATCATCTTGAGCTCCTCTTCGCGCGTCTGCTGAAAGAGGCTCCCGGCGTTGGTCAACGCGTCCTTCGCCCTCCGGATCGAGACATAGTTTCCGCGCCCCTTGACCAGCGCCGCGCTCAGCTCCTCGCCCAACACATCCTCCACCTGCGGAATGTCCTTGGAGACGAGCTGCTCCTGCAGAGTGATCGTATGGGTGGAAATCACGGTGCGTTCGCGGTTGTCGATCGCCCACCGGGCAGCTGGAAGCAGGTAGGCCAGAGACTTGCCGGTGCCGGTGCCCGCCTCCACCAACCCCACGCCCTTCTCGTTGTATCGATCCGCCACGAAGCGCAGCATCTCTCGCTGCCCCGGCCGGTCTTCATACCCCCGCCACTGGGAGAGGGGACCGTCCGGAGAGAGCGTCCGCTCCAACTCTTCGGCGACAAGCGGAACCACGGGAGAGACTTCCGGCGGCTCCACGACCACGCGTACGCGCTTCGCGTCGTTGTCGATGATCGCGGAGCCGATCCCCTGATCATAGAGGCGGCTAGCCACCTCCAGGTCGGCTTCCGAAGGCTCCATGAGACCGGACGGATGGTTATGCACCATTACGGAGCCCTCTTCGGCGTCCCTGGCCGCCGGCAGGACGGCGCTCCGATTGCCGCGCGCCACGGCGCGGGGATCCACGATCCGGCGGTTCTCATCCACATCGGCTAGGAAGCAGACTTCAACTCCGCCCGCGGCCGTGATTTCGGCGCGCATCTCCCGAGCCGCCTCCTCGGAGAGTCGAAGCGCGGGAAGGCGCCCTTTTCGCTTCGACTTCCGCTTCGCGGCGGAAGTCACCGGCATCGAATCCCGCCCGGGCGCGCGCTCACGTCTTGAGCTGCTTCTTCTTCGCCGCGGGAAAGAGCACGTTGTTCAGAATGATCCGATACCCGGGCGAATTCGGGTGCAGATTCAGGTCGGTCGGCGCGTCCCCGATCTGATGTTCGGGATCCTCCGGATCATGTCCTCCATAGTAGGTGAAGGTGCCTTTGCCCGCGTTTCCGTGGATGTACTTCGCCCACGATCCCTCCACCCCCAGCTGCAACACGCCGGGCTTGAGCCGGTCGACCCGAAAGCTGGTGGTGAGTCCGTAAAAGTCCGGCAGCGTCGACACGTGATTCTGCGTGAGCATCGCCGCCACCGGATCAAAGCGGGCGGCGTACTCGAAGAGCCGAAAGCGCCCGAGTTCCTGCCGCTGGGGCGTATTGACCTGATGGCCATCAATGTCGGAAAAAGCGTTGATTTGGGGCGAGATGCTCAGCCGGGCGCCTTGGAAGGCCATCGCCATTCCCCAATCCATCTTGCGCGTCGCGTCGGGGTCGGGCGGAGTTCCGTCGGAAAAGGCCGCCGCGATGTCGACGTCGGTCGCGGCAAGCGCGAGCTCCAGCGTTTCCGGCGCGGAGCACATGGCAAAGAGAAAGCCCCCTTCGAGCACGTAGTCGCGGATGCGCCGGCTCACCGCCTTCTTCAGCTGGGGGACGTTGTCAAAGCCCAAAGCGCGAGCCGCCTCTTCGTTTCGCGCGATCTCCTCCTCCAGCCATCCGGCTCCCGCATAGGTCGAGAAGAACTTGGAGTACTGCCCGGTGAAGTCCTCATGGTGCAGGTGCAGCCACTCGTACTTGCTCAGGTCGTTCGAGATCGCTTCGTGGTCCCAAATCTCCTCGTAGGGGATCTCGGCGTACTCCAGCGCCATCGTCACCGCATCGTCCCAAGGCGCGCTGTTGGGCGGAGTATAGATGGCGATTCGCGGAGCCTTTTCCAAGACGACCGCGTCCATATTGGAGCTCTGAATCACTGCGCGAACGCGCGCTTCCTCCGCCGGCCCCTGCGGGATCGTCAGAACGCCCATGAGCGCCGCCCTCCTCCGCGCTGCGGGCGTGTCCGGCAGGAGGAAGGCCCCGCCCGCGTAGTTGAGCAGCCACTCGGCGCGTCCCCCCGCCTGGAGGACGGAATACGCGAGGCCGTAGGCCTTTAGGTGGTTCGTTTGCCGATCATCCATCGGCACAAGAAAGCTCTGCGCGACCGTCCGCGCGGGAAGGCACGCGCAAAGGAGCGCAAGAAATGCGCAAGCGCGAAGGAGGCCCCGGCTACCCACTCCGGCCCCTCAGCTTCGACAGCTCCTGTCGCGCGCTGGGCGCAAGCGGGCTGTCGGGCAGATCCACAATCATGCTTTCCAGCAAGCGAATGCTCTCGTCCGTCCCTCCGGGTCTCTTCGCCAGCGCCCGCGCAAGCAACAACGCCGCCTCCGCCCGCTCCGCGCTCCCTGAATGCTCTCCCACGATGCGCCTGCGAAGCTCAATCGCCAGGGCTTCGTCTCCCGACCCGTCCGCGAGGCGCGCGCCGTAGGCCAGAAGCGGAGGAAGGTCTTGGGGCGACGCGCGCTCCATCCCCTTGTAAATCTCGCGAAGCGCGCCTTTGCCGGCGCCGCGATGATCCAGCACGGCCGCCGCCGCCGCGACCGCTTGGCTTTCCGGCGAGAGTCTTCTGAGCAGCAGGAGGAGCGCCAGCGTCTCGGTCGCCGCCTCGGGCGAGAGGTCCGGCACGGACTCCGCGAGCAGCTCGGTCGCGCCCTGAATGGCTCCCGACTCCAACATGAGATAGGCCCGCTCCCTGAAAGCCGAGGGTCCTTTGATCTCCTCGAGCATTCGGGCCGCTTCGTCCCTGCTCCCCTCTCGAAGAAGGCGTCCCGCCATCTCCGCCGCCATCTCCGCCAGCGATTCGTCGTGCGGATAGGCCGTCCGAAATGCGTTTAGCCCTTCCCTCGCGGCGGCAACGGGCGCAGCCGCGATCACAAGTTCCAGCTCGCGCCGCCATGCGCTCTGCCGCTCCCGGGAAGCTGGAGGCCACGAGTCCCGAATCCTCGTCGCCGCCCGGATCGCAAGAAGGCTGTCGCCCGCGCCAATCGCAACCTCCACAATCCGCGCATCGGCATCGCGCTCCTCCTCTTTGTTTCGAGCGAGGCCCCGACGCTCTTCCAGAGCCCACAGAGCCAGCTGATCGGCCCCCTGCTCTTCGGCTCTCGCCGCAAAGGCGCGCAGGAAGGGACGAAGCGCAGCGCCCCGATCCACCCGCATCCGGGCAAGCCGTCCAGCCTCCTCTGAATTGCCGACTCTGAGGGCCAGAGTCGCCATGGACTCCAGCTGTCGATCCGTCGCCTCGCGAGAGAGCTCGCTCAGCGCGGCCCCAATCACCGAATTACGATTCGGTCCCAGCTCTTCGACCATCCGCATCGCCGCGAGATCTCCGCTTGCGCCCTGGCCCAGAGCGCGAGCCAGCGCCCGTCCCGCGCCGCCCGCGTCGCCGCTTTGGGCGCGCGCTTGGGCAAGCGTTGCGAGGAGCTCGGGCCCCGCGCCAGGGCGCTCGGCGCCCTCCTCCAAGAGGCTAAGCGCATCCTGTGCGCCGCCCTCCATCCCCGCCAGCCCTTCGGCGCCCCGCAGGTAGGGGTCGTCGGAGTCGGGTCTTTCGCTGCTCCAAAGGGTCGCGGCGCCAATGAGCTCGGTTTTCCGGCCCAGCTCCGCCAAGACCTTCAGGCGAAGCTCCCAGATCGACTGCGCCCGAGGGTTGCGATCCGTGAAGTCCCTCGCCAGAGGCAAGACTTCCGGGAGTCGATCACTCTTGCGGAACAGGCTCTCCAGGGCGAAGATCGCCGAAGACGCCCTGGGCCTGAGCCTCAGAAGTTCACGCAGCGTCGCTTCCGCAGCTTCATGCCTGCCTTGAGAGCTGTGCCCCGCCGCCTCCTGCAGCATGGCGCGCTCTAGGCGCGGATCAAGGTAGCGCTGCGCAAGCGCCGCTCTCTCTCCCGCGCTCCAGACAAAAAGCGCGACGGCAATTCCGGCAGCTGTCGCGAGCTTCAATTCGAGCCTCCCCGACGCTCTGCGTTCAGTCGCTCGAAGTAGCGAATCGCCAAGGCGCGCTGAGCCGGAGAAAGGAGCTGGAGCGCCGCGCGATCCGGGAACGGGATGCGCGCCCCGCCGATCTCATCTTGGGTTAGGGCGCGCGCGTCTCGGGGAGTAAATACTCCCGGACGGTCCGACTCGCGCTCCTTCGATTCCTCGTCCCGCTCCAGAGATCGGCCCGCATCCAGCAGCCGGTGGAAAAGGCGCTCTTGGCGGCGCAGGACTTCGGGGTCAAGGCGACCGCTGGCCAACGCCCGAGCCAACTCGCGCGCCTCCTCCTCCATCGACTGCAGGTCGCCCAAGGGCGTCGCGCCCGGCTCCTGCTCCTCCGTCATCTCGCCCAACTCGCGCGCGATCGCCTCCTGGGAGGACGCAAGCTCTTCCATCTCGCCTGCTTCGGTTCCCGCATCCAAGCGCATCGGCGCAAGCGAGGCCGCCTCTTGCGAAATCTCGCCTTGTTGTCCGGCAAGCTCCGCCAACATCTCCATCATTTGCTGCTCGGCGGAGGACGAGGAGGACGCCTCCCCTCCCTCCGCGTCTCCCTGCTCCAGAGCCAAACGCGCAACCTCGTTCAACGACTGGACCGCGCTCTCCCCCAGGGCACGCGCGGCGGACTCGGTCGCGCGCGTCCCCATCGCTCGGGTCGCCCCCTCCAGCGACTCCATTGCGGCGCCAACGGCCGAAAGAAGTTCGCGCGCGCCGGGCGCGGCCATCCCGGTTTCCATGACGTACGCCTCGGCAAGTCGTTCCACCCCTTCTCGCGCAGCGTTCGCGTCCGCGCGAAGACCGGCCAGCTCCCGCGGCCCAGCCTGGGCGATCCGACGATTGAGCTCCGTCTGTCCCCGGGCGAGCGAGACGGCGCCCCCGGCCACGGCCTCCAAAGCAAGGCGCATCCGCTCCATCTCTTCCGTTTGCGCATCCTCCCGCATCTCCTCCAAACCGTCGGAAATCCGAGAGAGGTCGCCGGCCGCCTGGCCCGCTTCCCGGGCCGCATCCGATCTCCGGCCTTCGCGGGCGCCCCGCGCCGCGTTCTCCATCCGGCTCATCGCTTGGCCCAGCTCCTCCCGCGCCCGTTCGATTCCCGCCTCCGTCCAACTCTCGCTTGTCCCCTCGAGGCGCTGCTCCAGCGCTTGGAGCAGCTCGCTCAACTCCTCCGCCCGCTCCAGGAGCTCTTGCTGCTGCGCGGCGCGAAGCGCTTCGTCTCCACCCTCCTCCATCGCCTGCGAGAGCAACTCCTGCCGTCTCGCCAGCTCGTCCGACCGCTCCGCCGATGCCTTTAGATCTCGCTCGTTGGCCGCGCGGCGAAACCGGTCGACCGCCTCTTCCAGCTGTCTGTGCGCCTGATCCTGCCCCTGGGCCAGTCGTTCAAGCGCCTCCGAAAGCGCGTCCGGATCCAGGTCGCGAAGCGACGAGGGGTCCTTGAATCGCTCCGCGCCGGGACCCTCCGGCGCCGCGTCCCGAAGCAGCTCCGCGAGGTCCTCCAACTGCTTGAGACCGGCCCCGTCGTCCAGTCCCGCCTCTTCCATGGCGCGCCGGAGCGTCTCCATCTCCGCGCGGAGCGAATCGACCCGAGTCCACAGCTCCCGCTGCTCCTCAAGCGCGCGCTGCGCCCGCTCCCGGTCCGCAAAGGACGCCTCCTCGCCGCGCGAAAGGGAGGCCTCCGACTCCTCCAGTCTGCGCGACGCATCCCGAGCGCGCTCCGCAAGCACCTCCAGCTCCTTCGCCTGCTCCCTCAGCTCCCGGGCCACGGCCTCCTCCACCTCCGCCGCCTCCGGCACCGCGAGGACCCGGGTCTCCGTCGTCGCCACTTGGCCTCCGCCCGGGCGATTGTCGATCGCGCGGGCATGGTAGCGGATCTCGTCCCCGGGGCGGGGCCTCGCGCCCGAGGCGTCCAGAACATGACGCACGACGGCGGCGCGCGCGCCGGAGGCGTCGATCCGGATGACTTCCGGGGCATCCGTCTCGCCAAAGACCGTCGCGCGCTCCCATACGATTTCGACCCGCTCCACGCCGTAGTCGTCGGAGGTTTCCAGCACAAGCGGTTGGCGGCCGGTCAGCGGAAGCTCGGCGCCGTCTTCCGGCGATGCGAAGGCGATCCTGGGAGAGGCATCGGAGACGAGCTCCACGACCAGGGGATCCGGTTCGGCCTCGGCGCGCGCGCCCATTGCATCCGCGATCCGCCAGCCGTAACGCCCCGAACGATCAGGAATCCAGCTTCCCTGAAATTGCTCGCCGGCGGCCTCCAGCTCCAAGACGGACTCTCCGTCTTCTCCCAAGAGCTCCGCCGAGCGTACTTCTTTGCTCGCGCTCCCGGAGATCCGAAGGAGCGTGCCTTCGGGAAGGAGCAGCGGCGGAATCGTTCCCGAGAACTCCTCCTCGGGGAGCCCGGTATGCTCCGGATACCTGGCCGACACCGAGAGCGAACGCACGAAGAGCGGATCCACGGGGACGATCTCGTACGTTGGGCTCCGGCCACCGTCCGGCGTCTCCGCCCAGTAGCGAATTGCCGAGTGGGCGGGCGGCAGCCGCGCAGCCCCTTCTCCTTCTCGGAGCACAAGGGCAACGGAGCCCGGAATCTCGCCCACCATCTCCCAGCGAAGCGTCGCGGCGGCGCGCTCGGGCGCGATCACCCGCGCGTCGATCACGGCGCCCCTAGGCGTCTCGATGTTCCCCGGCTCCACGGTCGGAGGGGGAAGCGCCGACTCCGCAAGCACGGCGAGGGGATGAACGACTCCCCGCCACGCCCGCATCGTCTCCGACGGAAAGACCGCGAGCACGACCAAGTTCAGCGCGGCGAGAACGACTAGGACGCGCGCCGCCGCAAGCTGAAATCCGAGGAGCGCTTCACGAACCGCGGAGCGCAGCTTCGGAGCCGAGCTCTCCAATTTCGCGCCCGTCTGATGGAGCGCGACCGCGCGCAGGGGTTTGGAGACGCCGGGCGATGCGTCTCGAGCCAGCTCAAGGCCCCCGAGCACCGTCCCGGGAACAAGCCCCAGAGCATCGTCGGCCTTGGCGCCCAGCCGCGCGTCCGCGCCCCACTTGCGAACGAGCCTCTGCCGCGCATGGAACGCGCATGCGAGCGAAGAGAGCGCGACGAGCGCGATCAGGAGAGGCGCGAGGCTGCCCTGGCGCCACCCAGAGGCGCCGGAGAGGCCCACCGAGGCCAGAAGGAGGAGGAGAAGCAGCGCTCCGGACCACGCGAAGAGGCCCCGCAGCACGCCCTTGGATACTTCCCGGCGCAGCGCCCGGATACTCTCCTGAATGCGCGCTCCCGCCGCTTCGGAACTCAACCGTCGCTCGCCCGCTGCGCGAGCGCGTAAAGAAAGATGTTCACGCCCATCCGCAGCGCCGCCTCCCTCGTCTCAGGAGAATCGTCATGCACTCCCGCATCCTCCCATCCGTCCCCCAGGTCGCTCTCATAGGTATACAGTACGACGAGCCGTCCCCGGTCAAAGATGCCGTAGGCGCGGGGCGGCCCGCCGTCGTGCTCGTGCACCTTGGGCAAGCCGGCCGGAAAAACGAAGGGCGCGCGAAAAACGGGGTGTTCCGCCGAAAGCTCCCGGAGCCGTCGATCCGGAAAGATCCGCGCAAGTTCGGAGCGCAGCGATTCATCCAAGCCGTAGTTGTCGTCGGCGTGCAGAAAACCGCCCGCCTCCAGGTACCCCCGGATCGCCGCGCGCTCGCCTTCGGAGAAGCGCACCGTTCCGTGGCCCGTCATGTACAGAAACGGGTAGTCCCGAAGCGTCGCGTCGCTCGCCTCCACGGTCGCCTCCCGGTCCAAGACCTCAAGGCCGGTCGCCTCCCGGATGGCGCGGAGCAAATTGGGAAGGGACGAAGGATTCGCATACCAATCCCCTCCCCCGTCGTATTTCAGGCGCGCGATCGTCACCGGGCCCGACGGCTGAGCGAACGCTGCGGGCGAAGAAAGCAGCCCGACCGAGAGGAGCAGCGCCGCCATGCCGCGCGGGCTCGCCCGCAATGGGGGATCGCGCAGGCTGCGCTGCATGAAGCCCGCCCGTCCTCGCGCGAGTCCTGGCTTCACTCCTCTTCCTTCGCATCCAAAAGCGCCCGATAGGCCTCGCCGCGCGAAACCCCCGCCCGCCGCGCGACCCGCCTGGCGGCAGCGCCGGGCGCAAGGCCTTCGGCGGAAACGCTTCGCGCAATTTCCTTCAGCGCCGAGATGTCCGCCGGAGCCGCCGGCTCCGCGCCCCCCAGAACGCACGCGACCTCTCCTCGGAGGGGCCTCTCGCGCACGCCCTCCAAGAGCTCGCTCGCCGTCCCCCGCCTGACTTCCTCGTGGAGCTTGGTCAGCTCCCTGCAGAGCGCCGCGGGACGGGATTCGGCGCCCACTTCGACGAGAAGCTCAAGCGCATCCGCCGCGCGCAGGCTGGACTCGAAGAAGACCGTCGTCTCAGTTCGCGCCGCCAGACTCCGAACCGCCTCTAGGCGGCGAGCGCGTCCGCGCGGAAGAAAGCCCAGAAATGCAAAGGGCGTCGTCGGAAGTCCCGAGACGACGAGCGCGGCCAGCACGGCAGAAGGACCGGGCACCGGGACGAGACGCGCGCCGCCGGAAAGCGCCGCGCGCGCCAACCGGTGGCCGGGGTCTGCGACGAGCGGCGTGCCCGCATCCGAAATCAATGCGATGTCGCGTCCATCCTCCAAGAGACGCCGCGCCCCCCGGACACGGCTCGCCTCGTTGTGGGCGTGCAAAGAGACGGGCCGAGTTCTCGCGTGGACGCGCCGAAGAAGCGTGCGCGCCCTGCGCGTGTCCTCCGCAAATACGCGGTCGACTGATCCCAGCGTCTCTCCCGCCCTGGAGGAGATGTCCCCAAGGTTGCCGATCGGCGTCGAAACAATAAAGAGCCGTCCCGACCCGCTCCTTTCCCGTGTCGCGCGAGCCCCAGCGCTCAGACGTGAGCCTCGATCCTGCTCTGAAGCTGAGACTTGGGGACGGCGCCCACCACGGTGTCCACTACTTTGCCCCCCTTAAAGAAGAGGACGGTAGGGATCGACATCACGCCGAAGCGGACCGCCGTCGCCTGATGCTCGTCCACGTTGAGCTTGGCGACCTGAATCTTCCCTTGGTACTCCCCGGCGAGCGCCTCCACCGACGGAGCGATGATGCGGCAAGGTCCGCACCATTCCGCCCAAAAGTCCACCATGGAGAGTCCGGGGTATCCTTCAATGGTCTCGGCGAAGTTGCTGTCGCCCACTTCCAGCACTCTGCTTGTCATGAGTGCGCCTTTAGCTTTATGGAGCGAATCCGCCCGAAGCGCGACGGGCGGAGCGAACGCTACAATTTATTGATTATCCGCGCCGCTCCGCCAAGGAAGCGCCGCCCCTCGCCGCAATTGCCATGGAACGGAAAGAGCTTAGCCCGCCCCGATCGCGCTTGGACCACGTTGCGGTGGCCACGCGCGATCCCGAGCCGCTCGCGACGCTTCTGGAAGAGCTCTCCGGCGAGTCCCGGACGCCTCCCGCAAACGTCCCCGGGCAAAGCGTCCAAGTCTCTTTCGTGGGCGCGGTGGAGCTGGTTTCGCCCTTGGACGACGAGAGCGGCGTCGGTCGCTTTCTCAGCCGCCGCGGACCGGGCCTCCACCACATTGCCTTCAGGGTCCGGGAGTTGGAGAGGTGGATGGAGCGACTCGCGCGCCTAGGCTTCGCCTTCACGTCAAGGCGGTCTCTTCCGGGCGCCCGAGGCCACCGGATCGCCTTCATTCATCCGGAATCGGCCGGAGGGGTGTTGGTCGAGCTGGTGGAGCACGACCGGGGGCATCCGCTTCCCGCGGACTCCTGACGCCCCCTCGAGCCAAGGCCGCAAGGTCGATCTCTCGAATCAGCCAGCGGCCGCCGGGACCTCGAACCGCGCTGAAGCCCACGTCGGCGACGCGCCCGCCCGAAGTTTGGAAGTCCACGCCGACTCTGGAGACGCCGTCCGCGTCCAGCGGAGCGGACGGCGGATGGACGGTGTAGCCTTCGTGCCGCAGCAGCTCCGCGATCACCCTCATCCGCTCTCGCGCCGCTTTCGTCGGTATGCCTTGTCCGCCGACGGGGCCGCTCCGCGTCCCGAATAGACGCGCCATCGCGTCGTAGTCATCCCTCCCCGCGCTCTGCAGGAAGCGCGCCACCGTCCATGCGGGCGTTTCCTCCTCCCGCGCAAAGGGCGACGCGCCCGGCTGGGGCAAGCCGCACCCCACGCCCGCGCACGCCGCGAGCAGGAGGATCCGCCGCGCAGCCCGCCTTCTCCCGACCTTTCCATTGCCGATCAATCGGTCTCCTTTACCAAAGCGCCCACATTTGCTTGGAGGCCGGAGAGCGACACGGTCGCCCGCGTACCCTCCAGCGCCTCGCCCCTCAGAATCGCCTCCGCCAGGGGGTCCTGAAGGAGTCGCTGGATGGCCCTCTTCAGCGGCCTCGCGCCGTACTCGGGATCGAATCCCTCCTTCGCCACGTACGCCACAACGTCGTCCGGAAACTCCAGGTCGATGCCCTTGGTCTTTGCAATCTCCGCGAAGCGGCCCAAATGGATGCGAGTGATCTCCCGAATCTCCTTTTCGCCCAGCGGGCGGTAGACCACCACGTCGTCGACGCGGTTCAAGAACTCTGGACGGAAGGCTTTTTTCAGCTGCGACCGCGCGAGCCGGACGACATCCTTCCACGGACGGTTCTTCGCGTGGGCGATGATGTCCGCGCTCCCCACATTGCACGTCATAACGATGATGACGCTCCGAAAGTCGACGCGCGTCCCGCGACCGTCGGTCAGGTGGCCGTCATCCAGGATTTGCAGCAGGGCGTTGAAGATCTTCGGGTGGGCCTTCTCGATCTCGTCGAAGAGGACGATGGCGTGCGGCTTGCGGCGCACCGCCTCGGTGAGCTGCCCGCCTTCGTCATAGCCGACGTAGCCGGGCGGGGCGCCGATCAGCCGCGCGACCGAGTGCTGCTCCATGTACTCCGACATATCAAAGCGCAGAATCGCCCGCTCGTCGTCGAAGAGGAGCTCCGCGAGCGCTCTCGCCGTTTCGGTCTTTCCCACTCCGGTCGGCCCCAAGAAAAGAAAAGAGCCAATGGGGCGATTTGGATCCTGAATTCCAGCGCGCGCACGGCGCACGGCGCGCGATACCGCCTCCAGCGCCTCGTCTTGGCCGACGACCCGCTCTCCCAAGAGCTTTTCCAGGTGAATCAGGCGGCGGCGCTCGGAGTCAAGCAGACGCGTGACCGGAATGCTCGTCCACTCCGCCACGACCTGAGCGACATCTTCCCGGTTGACCTCCTCGCGAAGAAAGGCCTTCTCCTTCTGGAGCTCCGCCAGGCTCTTCTTTGCTGCGTCAATCCGCTCCGCCAAGCGCGGAATATCCCCGTACTGAATTCGGGCGGCGTAATCCAGCCTGCCGTCCATCTCGGCGCGCTCCTCCTCCGCCCGCAGCCTCTCCGTCTCTTCCGTCAGCTCGCCGATCTTCGCAATCCAGCCCTTCTCCGCCCTCCACTGGACCTTCATCGACTCGCTCTCGCCGCGCAGCTCGTCCAGCTCCTTTCGGATGACTTCGAATCGCTTCCGGGACGCCTGGCTTTCCTCGTCCAGAAGCGACTCCCGCTCGATTTCCAGCTGCATGATGCGTCGGTCCACCTGATCAATCTCCGTCGGCATGGAGTCGATCTCCATTCGAAGGCGGCTGCCCGCCTCGTCCACTAGGTCGATCGCCTTGTCCGGAAGCTGGCGATCGCTCACATATCGATCCGAGAGCCTAGCGGCGGCGATCAGCGCCTCATCAGCGATCCGTACGCCGTGGTGCAGCTCGTAGCGCTCCTTAAGGCCTCTCAGGATCGCGACCGTCTCCTCCACCGAAGGCGCTTCGAGCGCGATCGGCTGAAAGCGACGCTCGAACGCCGGGTCCCTTTCGATGTACTTGCGATATTCGCCGGGCGTGGTCGCGCCGATCATTCGCAGGTCTCCCCGCGCCAGGGCCGGCTTTAGAAGGTTGGCGGCGTCGACCGCGCCGCCATCGGTCCGCCCCGCCCCCATCAGCGTATGCAGCTCGTCGATGAAGAGGACAAAGTCCCCCTCGGGGCTGCGCAGCTCCTTCAACACCGCCTTGATTCGCTTCTCGAATTCTCCCCGATAGGAAGAGCCGGCGAGCATCGCCGCCAGATCCAGCGAAAGCACCGTGCTCTTGCTCAGCCGCGTTGGGACGTCGCCGGCGACGATCCTGCGCGCAAGTCCCTCCACGATCGCGGTCTTGCCGACGCCCGCAGCCCCGACAACAACGGGATTGTTCTTGGTCCGCCGTCCCAGGATCTTGATCATTCTTCGGATTTCCGCGCTCCGCCCGATCACCGGGTCCAGCTTTCCGGCGCGCGCCATCCGCGTGAGGTTCGTCGTGTACTTCTCCAGCGCCTGGTACTTTGATTCCGCATCGGGGTCTTCGGCCTTCTGCGCGCCCCGCAGGACATCGGTCGAGGAGCGAAGCAGCTGGGGCGTCACCCCGGCAGCCTCAAGGAGCTCTTTCGCCCTCTCTCCCCGCGTCGCCAGCCCCCAGAGCAGGTGCTCCGAGGAGATGTAGGAGTCCCCGTTGGCGTCGGCTTCCGACTCCGCGGCCGCCAGGACGCGCTGCAGCCCTTGGGAGGGGTTGTACTCCGCGTCGCCTTGGGTGGAGGGAAGCCTGTCCAGCTCCCGCTCCGTTTTTTCGCGGAGATCCTCCAGATTCACCTCCATCTGCTCCAAGAGAGGCGAAGCAACGCCCTCCGCCTGAGTCAGAAAGGCATAGAGCATGTGCAGGGGCTGGACTTCCAAGTGGCTGCGAAAAACACATTCCTTCACGCTCCACTCGAACGCCTCCTTCGCCTTCACCGTCATTCTCTCGATCATCTTCGCTCCTTATGCGATTGGTGTTGTCTTCGGGGCGCGCCGCCTTGGCGCGCATCGCGTCGATTCGGTCGCGTCGTTTGCCAATTCGGCCGCATCAAGCTCCGCTCCGGCAGCGCCGGAAGCGCTCGCCGCGTCGATGTGGGCGCGATTCGCGTCCCTTCTTCCCTCCGTCGGTCCTTACTTTCAAGAATCGGGCCAAAGCCTCCGGTCCGCCCAAAATGGCCTCTGGAAGCCGGGAGGGCGCGGGACATCCGATTCCTCCTCCAGTCCGCTGTCTTCGGCAAGCGAAGCTATCTTCCGGCGTGCCATTCGAGACGCTTCACTCTTCGCGCCGCGTAGCGAGCATGCGCCCTATTTCCCCTTGGCGCGCGCCTCTTTGCGCGCTTCTTGCGCTGCTCGCCCTCTTCGCGTGCAGCGGAGGACAGGTCGCGCCGGTCCCGCAGCCCGGGGAGACGATCTCAAAAGAGGTCTTTGTCGAAACAATGGTGGAGATCAGAGTCGCGGCGCTCCGCGCCACTGATCGGCGCCTGCCGGGCGGCGCGGGCGAGCGGATCCTGCGAGAGCGGGGCATTGAGGAGGAGGACCTCGTGAAGTTTGCGCGCGCTTGGGGCGCGAACCCCGCCCTGATGACGGGCGTCTGGGCCGCGATCCAGGAAAAGATCGACTCGATTCGAAACAGCTCGGACCCAGACGAGCTGTAGGGCCCCGCCCCCAGGGACCCTTCCAGCCGACCGGCTCTGGATCCAGCGGGGCACTCGGGAGCTGAAGCGCGATGCGGGCTCCTGCGCTCATCCAAGTCCTTCCGCTCGGTTTTACGTCCCGAAGAGGTAGGGTGTGAGTCAAAATTACGCACCTTGACCGTTTATTTCTGAAGGTATAACTTACAATACCGAAGCGGTACATCCTGTACCGCCGACCTGATTAACACGGGAGTCCGATGATGAGAGCAGGGATCGCAGCGCTGGCAGCAGCCATTGCAGCAGTGCCGGGCGTCAGCATCGCTGAAGCACAGAGGTGGACGGCTAACAACATGGTCAACGAGTATGGCGAAAAGACCGGAACAGTCGCGGTGAGCGGGTTCGCCGAGCCCATCCGCCCTTCGGTATCGTCCTTTGGGCTCCAAGCCTTAGTGATGGTTGACTGCGGAGTCGTCGTGGTTCGACTCAACAGGAAACCGCAGCTGCGGGAGGGGTTTTTTCTCCCGTCTCCCCAAATTCAGGGTCGCATTGATGGCAAGGAGATCAAGTGGACGCTATTTCAGTCGGACAACGATCTTCACTTTTTGTGGTCTGATGGCGCGGAGTCGCGACGAAACGGCGAGACCAGCCAAGCCGGTCTTATTCGCGCTCTGTCCGAAGGGACATCGCTTGCGCTGTCCATCCCGCTTGAGGGCGGGAACGTCGCGTTTCGTTGGTCGCTGTCAGGTTCTTCAGCTGCCATAGATCGAAGCTGCCGGCCATAAAAGCGCGCATTTCTCCGCAACCCCAAAACTCGCTACTCCCACTCGATCGTCGCCGGCGGCTTCGAGCTAATGTCGTAGGCCACCCGATTGACCCCCGGCGTCTCGTTGATGATCCGGGCGGACACCCGCTCCAGAAAGCCCGCCTCGAACGGATACCAGTCGGCGGTCATCCCGTCTCTGGACAGCACCGCGCGCAAAACCGCCGCGTTCTCATAGGTTCGGTCATCGCCCATCACGCCAACCGCCCGCACGGGGAGCAGCACGGCGAACGCCTGCCAGATTTCGTCGTAGAGCCCGTGCGCGCGGATCTCCTCCAAGAAGATCGCGTCGGCGGTCCGCAGGGTCCGCAGGCGCTCCTCCCGCACCTCTCCCAGGATTCGCACGGCGAGACCCGGCCCGGGGAAAGGATGGCGTCCCAGAAGCTTCACATCCGCGCCCAGCTCCCGTCCCAAGGCCCTGACCTCGTCCTTGAAGAGCATCCTTAGGGGCTCCACCAGCTCAAACCCCAGGTCATCCGGCAATCCTCCCACGTTGTGGTGGGTCTTGATCGCGGCGGAGGGCCCCCGCACCGATACCGACTCGATCACGTCGGGATAGAGCGTCCCCTGTACGAGAAATCGGGCGCCGGGGGCATGCGTTCGCGCCGCCTCCTCGAAGACGCGGACGAAGGTCTCGCCGATGCGGCGCCGCTTCTCCTCGGGATCGGAGACGCCCTTTAATCGGGAAAGAAAGCGCGCGCCGGCATCCACAACGACCAGACGCAGCGACGTGCGGCCGCGCACCGCCTCCTCCACCTCTCGGGCTTCTCCCTCGCGCAGGAGTCCGTTGTCCACAAAGACGCACGTCAGCCGGTCCCCGACGGCCTGATGGACCAGCATTGCCGCCACGGTGGAGTCGACCCCGCCGGAAAGACCGCAGATCGCCTCTCCCGATCCGACCTGTCTTCGGATCCCCTTGACGGCCTCCGCCGCAAAGTTCTCCGGCGTCCAGGAGGGCTCGCAGCCGCAAATATCCAAGACGAAGTTGCGGAGGATCTCGCCTCCCCTTTGCGTGTGCGCCACTTCCGGATGAAACTGGACGCCATGGATCAGGCCGTCCGCCGACTCGAAGGCGGCGACCGGAAGGTCCGCAGTGGACGCCGTTCGGCGAAAGCCGCGGGGAAGCCGGTCCACATGGTCCCCGTGCGAACACCAAACGCGCGTCTCCTCCCCCTCCGAAAAGCCCTGGAAGAGACCTGCGGGCCGCCGGACCTTAAGCTGGGCCGGCCCATATTCCCTGCGGCCCGCCTCCACTCTTCCCCCTTGGGCCTGCGCGAGGAGCTGCATTCCGTAGCAGATCCCCAGCGCGGGGACCTTCGGCGGCAGCGCCTCTATTCGCAGCCCCGCCGATCCGGACTCGTAGACCGATGCCGGCCCGCCCGAGAGCACGACTCCGGAGGGCGCCCACGCCGCGATCCCGCCTTCGGGCCCGCCCGGCAGATGAATCTCCGAGTACACGCCGATCTCTCGGATTCCGCGGGCGATCAGCTGAGTGAATTGCGAGCCGTAGTCCAGAATCAGGATGCGGTCTTTCATGCGGGATCAGAGACCGGGCGCTCGCCGACAAAGAGCTCCGACACCGTCTCTCTTCGCCGAATCAACGTCGCCCGGTCGCCCTCTACGAGCGCCTCGGCGGGCCGGGATCTGGAGTTGTAGTTGGAGGCCATGGCGGCGCCGTAGGCCCCCGCGGCGTGCACCGCGAGCAGCGCGCCCCGCCGAGGAAAGGGCATCCGCCGCCTCCGCGCCAAGAAATCCCCCGCCTCGCACACGGGCCCGACGACATCCACGACCTCCTCCTTCGCCGCGTCGCGCGCATCGACCAGCGAGATATGGTGGTCTCCGCCGTAATGGCTGGGACGCAGAAACTCGGTCATCCCCGCATCGGCGATCACGAAATTCCGGCGCTTGGCGCGCTTCCGATACAACACGCGCGTGAGCAAGACGCCCGCGTCTCCCACGACGTACCTGCCCGGCTCTAGAACAAGACGGAACGGGCGGCCCCGAAGGAGCTCCGCCGCGCGGGCGCCCAACTGGTCGATGTCCAGCGCGGCGTCCTCTCCCTCAGCGATCCCGAAGCCCCCTCCAAGATCCAGGTACTCGGGCGCGGGCCAGCGACTCCCGATGCGCTCGGCAACGTCGACCATGCGCGACAGAGCCTTCAGGAACGGATCCAGCGCGCGGATCTGGGAGCCGATGTGCACGGCGAGCCCCACCGGCTTTAGGCGCGCGTCCCGCGCCGCGCGACCATAGAGGCGCAGGGCCTCGTCGGGCGCCACCCCGAACTTGCTCGCGCCGCTCCCCGTATTGGTGTACTCGTGCGTCGGGCTGTCCACGTCCGGATTCAATCGGACGCCGACCCGCGCAACCGCCTCCTCCCGCTCCGCCGCGCGGGCGATGCGCTCCAGCTCTTCGGCGCTCTCCACGTGAAAGGCGCCGATCCCGGCCTGGACCGCGCTTAGAATCTCGGGATCGGTCTTGCCGACGCCCGAGTAGTAGATCTTCTCGGGGTCCATCCCGACGGCGAGGCAGCGCGCAAGCTCGCCGCCGCTCACAATGTCGGCGGATGCGCCCGTCGCAAAGACCCGCCGAAGAAGCGACAGATTGGCGTTGGCCTTGACGGCGTACGCGATCATATGGGGAGTTTCCTGAAAGGCCCGCCGAATGCGTCTGATTCGGTCGCGGGCGCAGCGCCAGCTGTAGACGTAAAGCGGCGTGCCGTACCGCTCGGCGAGCGCCGAAAGAGAGACGCCCTCCACCTGGAGTTTGCCGTCTTTCCTCCAGAAGACGCCGTCTAGTACGCCTTCGCCCACACGACCTCCATCTTCGCCTTCCCGCCTCCCGCGCAGCGCCGGGGGGCGCGCTCCGAACAGAATTCCGCCTCCGGGATCACCCGGATCGTCGCGCGTGTCTTTCTCTTCACGCGGTCCTCCACCTCCGGATCCCCGCTCCACCCGGAGAAGACAAAGCCCGCGCCCTGCTCGAAGAGCTCGCCCAACTCCTCTATCGACGAGACGTCGCTCCGCACGGTGGCGGCTTCGCGGCGGGCCTTCGCCCGCTCCAGGAGCTCGGCCTGAATCCGCTCTAGGAGGTCCGCGGCAACGGCGGCGACCCGGGACTCCGGGCATGAGAGCTTGCCTTGGGTCTCCGGAAGCTGGATGCGCGTGGCCAGCACCGCCTCGCGCTTCGCCATCTCCCTGGGTCCGATCTCCAGTCTAAGCGGCGCCCCCTTGCGCTCCCATTCGAAGAACTTCGCGCCGGGCGAAAGATGTCTTCGCGCATCAATTCGCGCCCGGATGCCCGCCTGACGGAGCTGCTCCAGAAGAATGTCCGCCCGCTCCCTCGCGAGGGCGAAGTCCTCGTCGCTTCTCGCGATCGGAAGCAGGATGACTTGCGATGCCGCGAGCTTTGGCGGCACGATAATCCCGATATCGTCTCCGTGCGTCATGACCAGTCCGCCGATCAGACGGGTCGAGACCCCCCAGCTTGTGTTCCACGCATAGCTTTCCGCTCCATTTCGATCTTGGAAGGACAGGCCGAACTGCTTGGAGAAGTTCTGGCCCAGCATGTGCGAAGTGCCGGCTTGGAGCGCCTTTCCGTCCTGCATCAGGGCTTCGCAGGCGTAGCTCCGCAGGGCTCCCGCGAACTTTTCCCGATCGGACTTGAGGCCGGTGATCGGCGGCATCGCGATCCACTCCTCCATGAGCCGTCGATACAGTCCGAGAATCAGACGGGCTTCCGTTTCCGCCTCCTCGCGGGTCGCGTGCGCCGTGTGTCCTTCCTGCCAGAGAAACTCCGAGGTGCGCAGAAATAGCCGCGTGCGCATCTCCCAGCGCATCACGTTGCACCACTGGTTGAGGAGGATCGGAAGGTCGCGGTAGCTCTGCGTCCACTTGGAGAACATCGAGTAGATGATGGTCTCGGAGGTCGGCCTCACGACGTACGGCTCCTCCAGCTCGCCGCCGCCTGCGTGCGTCACGACGGCGAGCTCCGGCTTGAAGCCCTGGATGTGCTCCCGCTCCTTCTCAATGAAGCTCATTGGAATGAGAAGCGGAAAGTACGCGTTCTCATGTCCGGTCTCGCGCAGCATGTCGTCCAGCGCCGCCTGAATCCGCTCCCAGATGGCGTAGCCCCACGGGCGAATCGCCATGCTTCCCCGCACGGGAGTGTAGTCGGCCAGCTCCGCCGCCTGAACCACCTCGTTGTACCAGGCGCTGAAGTCTTCTTCCCTGGGGGTAATTCCCTTCCTGCGTCTAGCCACTTTCCTCCTCCGCATCGTCGCGCGCGGCGGCAAACCGCGCAGGCGCTTGGGCGATCTCTCCAAAGGTCCGGAGGATCTCCGCGCCGCTGTGCATGTCTCTCACCTTGGCCTGCTGCGAAGCCGCCTCTTCCGGGCCGATGAAGACGACGCGCCGAATCCCGGCCCGGCTTAGCCGCTTGAGCTGCGCGCCCAACGAAGCGCCCCGAAGCGCGTAGACGACGCGCCTTCCGAAACGCCGCATCCGTCGGGCGAGTCCCAGCGCCGCCTCCAGGCCCTCCGCGTCAATCCAAGCAATCCCGTATTCGGGGGCGTCGGGCCCTTCCGGGAGAAGGCCGCGGGACTGAAGGAGCTCCCCCAACACGACATCTCCCATGCCGAAGCCGACCGCCGGCAAGGCGTCGCCTCCTAGAAGCTGCAGGAGGTCGTCGTAGCGCCCGCCGCCGCAGACGGCTCTGAGCTCGCGACGGGCGTCAAAGAGCTCAAAGACGATCCCGGTGTAGTATGCAAGACCGCGGACAATCGAAAAGTCGAAGACGACGGATTCTCCAAAACCCATCGCCCGCACGAGCTTGCGATGCCGGATCAGCGGCTTCATCGCGGCCGCCACCTTGGGGTCCGTCCGAGAGCGCGCGCGCATCCAGTCCCAGCCCCCCTCGCCGCTCGCCTCTCCGATTTCCCGCGCCAAAACGTCCCCAACCCCGAGTCTCTCCAGACGCTCTGCATAGACCTCGGAGCTCATGCGGCCTCGTTTGTCGATCAGAGAGAGCAGCGCCGGCTTCCGCGCCTCCTCCACGCCCAATGACGCAAACACGGCGTCCACGAGACGCCGGTCGTTCACGCGAGCCATGATGTCTTGGGAACCAAGCCCCAACTCCATCGTCGCATCCAGCGCGACCGCAAGGACCTCGGCGTCGGCGAGTTCGCCCGCCTCTCCCACGATGTCCGCATTGAACTGAAAGTGCTCTCTGAGCCTTCCCCGCTGGGCGCGCTCGTATCGAAAAAGCTGGGGCGCGCTAAACCAGCGGATCGGCTTGGGAAGCCTGCGGCTGCGGCTGGCGAGCATTCGCGCAAAGGTGGGCGTCATCTCGGGACGAAGCGCCACCTCCCGACCGCCCTTGTCCGTGAAGGCGTAGAGCTGGCCGGCGATCTCCTCGCCGCTCTTCGCGAGGTAGAGGTCCAGAGGCTCCAGGGGCGGTCCGTCGTACTCTTGGAAGCCGTACCGGAGGGCAACGGTCCGCCAAGCGGAAAGGATGCGGCGGCGCGCGGCCATGAGGTCGGGGTCGAACTCCCGAAAACCCCGAAGGGGAAGGGCGCGCTTCGAGACGGGCATTGTGGAAGCTAACCCGCGTGCCGGACAGGCGGCGCGAACGGGCTGCCGCAGCTTCTCCTCGGAAGCTTCGGCGCACGGCGCCCGCGCCTTAGCCCTAAGTCAGGGACAGGCGTCCAAGGCCTTAAGCGCATCGCCCACGGTATGACAAGAGCCCGTCACGACCACCGTACCCTCCTTGGCCCCGCTGGAGGCAATTTCGTCGATCACGCGGCGCAGCGATTCCCGCACTTCTATCCGAACTCCGGGCGCAAGGCTCCGCGCAGCCCGCCACGGGTCCCAGACGCGGTCCCGGGGCGCGGATCGGGCGCGCGTAAAGATCGAGCGGTCCGCGTCCGCAACGAGCCGGCCCAGCATGGCCCGCCAGTCCTTGTCTCCCAAGACCCCGGCCACGACGGTGCGCGGCCTTGGCGGATTCAGCCGATCCAGCGCATCCGCGAGCGCGCGCGCGCCGTGCGCATTGTGGGCCACGTCCAAGATCCAAGAGACGCCCCCGCGCCGCAGAATCTGAATCCGCCCCGGCCAAGAGACCTTCGCGAGCCCCCGGGCGCGCTGATCGCGCGAGGGCCCCGCCTGAATCCGCTCCAAAGCGCGCAGCGCAACTGCCGCGTTGATCGCCTGATGTTCGCCCAGAAGCGGCGTGCGGAGCTCCGTTTCCTCGCCGTCGCTCGATCGATACAGAAACGCAGTGCCGGAGCGCCTGACGGCCAAGACCCGCACGTCGCGTCCTAGGCGCACGACATCCAGCGGCGCGCCGACGCGCTTGGCGCGCTTAAGCAGCACGCCCAGCGCGCGGGGGTCCGCCTCCGCCGTGGCTGCGGGCACGCCCGGCTTTAGAATCCCAGCCTTCTCGCGCGCGATGGCCTCCTTGGTCGCGCCTAGGTACTCTTGGTGATCCAACGCCACGTTGGTGATGGCCGAGACGACTGGACGCACCACGTTCGTCGCGTCCAAGCGCCCGCCCAGCCCCACCTCGACGCAGGCGACTTCGACGCCCTCTCTGGCGAAGAAATCGAAGGCTAGGAGCGATCCGGCCTCGAACCGAGACATCCCCAGCCGCTCTACGAGAGGCCGCAGCCTCCGGGCCGCTTTCAGGAGCTTGGCGCGTGGCGCGGGGCTTCCGTCAATCCGAATTCTCTCAGCGAACGAGCAGAGGTGAGGCGAAGTGTACAGTCCCGTCCGCTCTCCTCGCTCCAACAGACAACGGGCCCAGATGCTCGCGACGGATCCCTTTCCGTTTGTGCCGCCCACGTGGAGCGTCGGGTAGGAGAGGTGGGGGTCGCCCAGCTCGGAGAGTCCCGCGTTTATGCGGTCCAGCCCCCAGTCGACCACCGCCCGGGCGCCGGGGAAAAGATCCTCCTCGCCCGCTCCGCTCCGGTTCAGGCTCTGGGGCCCCATCCCGTCCAACTGTGGCGCAGAAAGTCGGCAACGGTCCGCTTCATTTCTCGGCGATCAACGACGCGGTCGACCATGCCGTGTCCCTCCAGGAATTCGGCGCTCTGGAATCCGTCGGGGAGGGCCTGCTTGATCGTTTCGCGAATGACCCTGGGCCCGGCGAAGCCGATCAGCGCCCCCGGCTCCGCCAGATTCACGTCGCCCAGCATGGCGTAGGAGGCCGTCACGCCGCCGGTGGTCGGATCGGTCAGAATCGAAACAAAGGGGAGCCCCTTCTCGTGGAGGCGCCCCAGCACCGACGCGGTCTTCGCCATCTGCATCAGCGAGAGTACGCCCTCCATCATGCGGGCGCCCCCGGAGGCGCTCACGACGACCAGGGGAATTTCCCTGCGCAGCGCGTCCCTTCCCCGTCGGGCGATCTTCTCGCCGACCACCGAGCCCATCGATCCCCCGATGAAGGCGAAGTCCATGACGGCCAGCGACACCGGAATTCCCTGAATCCGCGCCCGGCCGGAGATCACGGCCTCGGCCCGACCGGTCTTCTCCCGGGCGGCGTGAAGCCGGTCCAGGTACGGTTTGCGATCGGCAAAGCCAAGCGGGTCGCCGCTTGCCATCCGGTCGTCCTCCTCGTCAAAGCTGCCCGCGTCGGCCAGAAGGCGCACGTAGTCCAAGGCCGGCATTCGAAAGTGATTGCCGCAGTGCGGACAGACATACAGGTTGCGGCGCAAACGTTTGCGATAGAGGACCGCCCCGCACTTTTCGCACTTGACGAAGACATCCGAAGGGATTTCGTGTCTGGCGGCCCGGTTGAGGCCCTTCTTTTGTTTTTGAAACCAAGGCATGCGCTGCTCCCGGTTAGAGGTCCCGGCGCGGGCTAAAAGCGGTCTTTTCCAAGGCGATTCACAAGCCCTGCGGCCAGCCACGACGTGAGGAGAAACGATCCCCCGTAACTCAGGAAGGGGAGCGGAATGCCGATGACCGGCGCTCTGCCGATCGTCATCGCCACGTTGATCGCGGCGTGCGTCATCCAGACGCACAAGATGGAGATTGCAAAGATCTCCGCGAACCGGGTGACCGCCAAGGACGCCACCCGGATCAGAAGATGAAAGACGAAGCCGAATGCGGCAAGCGTGAGAAGCGCCCCCAGAAAGCCGAACTCCTCGCCGACGATGGCAAAGATAAAGTCCGTGTGCGGCTCGGGAAGAAAGTTCAATCGGTTTTGGGTTCCCTCCAGGTAGCCCTTGCCCAGCAGCCCTCCGCTTCCGATCGCCACCTTCGACTGGGTGAGCTGCCACCCCGCGCCCAGCGGATCGAGGCTGGGATCCAGAAACACCAGGAGCCGGTTTTTTTGATATGGCGCGAGCATGCCCCATAGGACGCGCGCCACCGACCCGGCAAGAACGTTGAATCCGACGATCAGGGCGACTCTGGCGACGCGGACCGGTCGAGCGCCGAAGCAGCATGCGGCGGCGAGGAGAACGATGTAGACCGCCCAGACGACGTTGTTGAAGGAGAGCAGGACGGCGAAGACCGGCGAGAGACAAACGAACAGGAGTCTCTTCGGAACGCCCGCCCAGAACAAGACGCCGACCAGCATCGCCGCGAAGGAGAGCGCGGTCCCCAGGTCGGGTTGAAGGGCGGTGAGGCAAAAGGGAAGCCCCGCGATCGCCGCCGGCGGAATCAGCTCCCGAAAGGTCCGGGGCGGAGGCCGATGGGAAAGGACCGCGGCCAGCGCGAGCGCGGTGGCCACCTTCGCGGCTTCCGCCGGCTGAAACCGAAACCCCTGAATCTCGATAAAGCTCGTGGTGCTTGCGGCCGTCCCGGCGCCCATCCCGACGATTAGCGTCAGAGCAAGGGCGCCTACGGCGAGCAGGTACGCGGGCAGCGCCAACCACTCCAGGAGCGAAACGGAGATTCTCGAGATCGCGAGGTAGCCCAGCACGCCGATCCCCAAAACCGCGAGTTGCCTCGCCCACAGTCCGTTCGAGCTCCCGCCGCCCATTCCGGCGCCCGAGGAGTAGATCAGCGCGACGCCCCAGAGAGAGAGCAGCAGCAGCGTGCCCGGAAACGCCAACCAAAATTTGCCCCGCAACGTTAATTCCCTGTTTCGGGCGTCTCCGGAGGCGCGCCGGCCCCGGAGACGGCCGCCTCTTCAGCGGCCTCTTCGGCGCCGGTTCTCCAAGCCCACCGCGTGTCGCGACCGGCGCGGGCGTATTCGTTTAGCGTCTGGATCGTGTCCAGCGGAATGCCATGCTCCCGGCGCAGGTAGTGATCCGCAGCCTTGGCCGCGAGCGGCGCCGCGACCTGGGAACCCCCGCCCGCATGCTCCACCAAAGCGACGACCGCGATCTCGGGGGCCCCGCCCCTCTCGCCTGCGAGGCCCGTAAACCAAGAGTGAGTGACGTCGCTTCCGGTCGCTTGCGCGGACCCGGTCTTGCCCCACAGCTGGAAGTGCTCCAGAGCGGATCCGTGCGCGGTGCCCCCGGGCTCCATCACCCTCCGCATCCCTTCCAAGACGGTGTTCAGAGTCTCCTCGGAGGCGCTCAGGTCGAGGGTGGAGCGCTCGCGGTCATGGCCGCCGACGCGCGGCTCGATGCCTCTTCCGTCGCGCGCCAGCGCCACCATCAGCTGCGCCATCTTGAGAGGCGTCGTCGTATTCGGCCCTTGGCCGATGGAAATGCTGATCACTTCGTGCTCGGTGGGGCTGTAGCCGAATCGCTGAGTCCAGAATCCCAAGTCCTTGGGGAAGACGGGAAGCGACTCTCCGGCGATCTCAATCCCGGCCCGATCCACAAGCCCCGCGTCGTGTATCCGGTCCAGCGTGCCCTGTAGGCCGATGCGCAGACCCAGCTGGTAGAAATAGACGTTGCAGGAGCGCTGAAGCGCTTGGACCAAGTTGAGCGCGCCGTGACCGTCCTCGTTCCAGCAGCGGTAGACCCGGCCGCCGTACTCAAAGGTGCCGTCGCAGGGTACCGGCATCAGCTCGTCCTTGGACACGAGTCCGGAGTTGAGGCCCAGAACGGCGGTCACCAGCTTCCACGGGGACCCCGGAGGATACTGGCCGTTGATCGCCCGATTGAGAAGCGGCCTGTCGGGGTCGTTGCGAAGCGCCGTCCAGTCCGATTCCGACACGGGCCGGCTAAAGACGGCCGGATCGAAGGAGGGGTTGGAGTACATCGCCAGCACGTCGCCGCTGGAGACTTCCATGACGACCATCGCGCCGCGCGCGCCCTCCGGGAAGATCCCGTCGATCCAACGCATGAGCTCAAGGTCTAGGCTCGTCTCCACCGTGCGCCCGGGCACGGGGTCTCTCCGGTCCAGCGTGGATACCAGGCCAACCACGCGCCCTCTCGCATCCACCTCCCGGTACCCTACTCCGTTTACGCCGCGAATTCGGACATCGTAGGCTCCTTCGACCCCTGTCCTTCCGACGCGCGCGCCGCGATCCAGAAAGGCGTATTCGGGCAACTCGATTTCGGCCTGAGAAATCTCCCCCATATACCCCAGCGCATGCGCGGCCATCGAACCCGATGGATATCGACGTTCGGGCCACGTCTCCACGAAGACCCTTGGGAAGATGGAGGCCCTCTCCCTCACGGCGGCAACCTGCTCGAACGGCGCGGCGCTCTGCACCGTGATGGGCCGCAGCGCGTTGCCCTCAAGCTCTTGGCGGGCGCGGGCGAGTTCCTTGGGATCGAAGCGGACAAACTCCTCCAGCCGCGCCAGCGAGGCCCGAACGGAGTCGCGCGAAGTGGGGACGATGGCGATGCGGTATACGGGAGCGTTGTCGGCCAGGACGAGCCCGTTGCGGTCGGTGATCGCGCCTCTGGACGCCGGAATCGTGAATGGGCGGAGACGGTTGGACTGGGAGGCAAGCGACCACTCCGAGGACCGGAGCACCTGCAGCGTGAAGAGCTGCGCGACGAGGAGTCCGGGAAGCCCCCACGCGACGATCTTGAGCGTCAGCGACTTCTTCTTTCGATCCGCGGCAAAGAGGCTCATGCGTCTTCAGTCCGTCTCGATTTCCCCAAGAATCCACCGGGTTGCCCCATAGCCAAGGACCGCCGCAATTGCCGCGCCCAACGCTGCGTACAGGACGCCCGAGGCCGCCGGGGCGCGCAGCACAGGCCCCTGCGCGAGCCAGTAGAGCGCGTCGTAGAAAAACGCGCCTGCAAAAAAGTACGCGAGGGAGAAGGCGGTTGTACGCCGCCCCATCGTCAAATCGCACCAGGCCGCGCCGCACCCAAGGCAGGTCATCAGCGCGGCGTGCGTCCCGACCGGGCCCAGCGCCGCGCCGTCCTTGAGAAGGCCTAGAGAAAAGGCCAAGAGGCAGGCGCCGCGCATTGAGCGCGCCCGCGCGAAGAGGAGCGCAGCCGGCACGGTCAGATCGGGCGTCCATCCCACGAATACGGCGTCGAGCGTCAGATGACCAAGCAGGAGCCCCGCGACGACTCCGGCCAGCTTCACCGACGCGCGTCCCAGGGGCCGCTCACGGGAAAGTCGGCCGATGATTCCCCCGCGAGGAGGTCCGCAGGGCGGGTGAGCACGAGCGCGTGGTCGATGTGGGAAGGCTGAAGCGCCGCGCTGACGGAGTACGAGCGATTCCAGTCGGGAGAGGGAAGCGCGGCGTGGATTCGCCCGACAAGAATCCCCGCCGGATACACGCCGCCGGCTCCGGAGGTCACGAGTTCGGTGCCCGGGGAAAGCAGCGCGGAGTATCCCGTCATCCCCGAGAAGGTGAGAAACGGAGGCTCCGCCTCCCCAGACGCCTCCATGATCCCCTGGACGCCGCCGTCCATCGTCATCGCCGCGACCGCGAAGGTGGGGTTCAAGACGTCAACGCCCCATGCGCGACTCGCGCTTACCCCGCGGATCTGTCCGAAGAGCGCGCCCAACGCAACGACGGGATCGAAGAGCTGAACGCCGTCGTCGCTGCCGACGCTGATGGAAAACGCGGTTGGGCCGCTCAGGCGAAGGTCGCGCGAAACGCGCCCGGCTGGAAGATGCCGCTGCGCCTCCTCGCGCACCTCCAAGAGACCGAGCAAAACTCGTTGCGCCCTGACGGCGTTCCGTGTCCTCACCAGCTCCTGCACGACGGAGTCGAGCTGGCTCGAAGTCGTCGACTCTCGCGCAAATGCGACGCGCGCTTGGTTTACGGTCTCCTTGACCCAGACAAAGGGCATGAGCGCCGTCCTCCTCAGCCCTTCCCGAAAAAACTGCCCGTAGGGCTCGGGGCCGACCCAGAGACCGATTGAAACAACGAGCGCGGACAAGACGACCGCAAGATCAGCCCTCCCCGGCGGAGAGCCGCTTCGATCGCGCATTACCCGATTCGACCAGGCACCGTCGACCAGTCCATGAGAACCGGCCTAAATCGGTTGAGATCCTCCAGAATTCTCGCAGTCCCGTGTACGACCGACAACTTGGGCTCGGGGTCCAGCTTGACCGGAACGCCGGTCGTTTCGGCGATCAACTCGCCGATCCCCCGCAAGAGCGCCCCGCCCCCCGTAATCGTGATTCCCTCGTCCACGATGTCCGAAGCAAGCTCCGGGGGGGTGTTGTCCAGCGCCCGGTTCACCGCAATCAGGATCGACTCGATCGGACCTCTAAAGCACTCCCGCACATCCTTGGCGGCGACCTCGACCGAGCGGGGGTATCCGGACGCGGTGTCCTTCCCGTGCACGGAGGCGGTCCCCTCGCCCTCGGTCGGCACGACAGAGCCGAGTTCGATCTTCAGCCGCTCCGCCGTAGGCTCGCCGATCGCCAGCCGAAAGTTGCTCCGGATGTGGCTGATGATCGCCTGGTCCAAAGCGTCGCCGCCGATTCGGATCGAGGAGTCGGAAACAATGCCGTTAAGGGCAATCACCGCAATCTCCGTGGTGCCGCCGCCGATGTCGATCACCATGCTGCTCTTCGGCTGGTCGATGTGATGGCCGGTCCCGATCGCCGCGGCGATCGGCTCCGCGACCATGAAGACCTCTCTGGCTCCGGCCGCCTGCGCGGCCGCGCCGACTGCCCTTCGCTCGAGATCCGTGATCCCGGAAGGGACGCCGACAACGACCCTGGGCTTCATCTTGATCGTGCGCTGCGCCGTCACTTTCTTGAGAAAGCTCCGGAGCATCGCCTCCGCTACGTCGACATCGGCGATGACGCCGCTCTTTAGCGGCCTCACCGCATCGATGCCGGCCGGCGTGCGACCGATCATCGCCTTTGCTTCGCTTCCGACGGCGAGGATCTCGTTGTTCGAGCGGGATACGGTCACCACGGTGGGTTCGTCGAGCACGACGCCCTCGCCCTTGATGTGCACAAGGGTGTTGGCCGTGCCAAGGTCCACGCCCATGCTGTTTGCGCTTGAAAGGGCGCTCCCAAACCACTTGGAGAGAAAAGAGAAGGCGCTCAAGGGCTCCGGCCCCGCGTCGCGCAGTTCCTATCCGGCATCAAAGACAATCCCGGGCACGAGGGACATGAAATCCTGCTTCATCCAACAGTACCGATGCGGGCGGCGGCAACGCATCCGCGGGACTCGCTACGCCTCGCCGGTGCTGCCGAAGCCGCCGCCCCGAAAAGTGCTCGACAGCTCGCTCGCCTCCACGATGCTTGGCCTCGCAAAGCTCGAAAAGACAAGCTGCGCGACCCGATCCCCTCTCGAAATCGCCTCGTCGTTGGAGCCGTCGTTCCTTAGCGCGACGCACAGCTCGCCTCGGTAGTCGGGGTCAATCGTGCCCGGGCTGTTCGGGATGGAGAGGGCCCGTCGGACCGCAAGGCCCGATCGGGGACGAAGCTGGGCTTCAAGGCCTTCAGGGAGTTCCAGGCAGAGGCCCGTGCGCACCATGCGGATGCCCCCCGGAGCGATGACGAGATCTTCCGCGCTTCGAACGTCGTAGCCGGCCGACCCGGGGGTGGCGGGCGCCGGGAGGGGCAGGTCGGGATTTGACTCCAGCCGCTTGAAGCGCGCCATTGGTCCGCTCGCACGGCCCAAAGCCTCTTCGACGGGACGGAGCGGCGCGTCGAACGCTTGGGCCACGCCGTCGTGGGTGACTTCTCCGGATGCGACGTTGATCCCCAACGCGAGATCGGGCGAGTCCTTCGCGGCATCCTTCCAGCCCTTTTCCGCGATCTGCAAGGCGTAGGGCAGCGTGGCGTTCGTCAGCGCCAGAGTGGAGGACCTGGGCACGGCGCCCGGCATATTCGTCACGCAGTAGTGGATGACGCCGTCTACGACATAGACGGGGTCCTCGTGCGTGGTCGGACGAGTCGTTTCCACACATCCACCCTGGTCCACCGCGACATCCACCACCACGCTCCCGGGGCGCATCCTGGAAAGATCCGCGCGCTCGACCAAGACGGGCGCCTTTTGGCCAGCAACGAGCGCGGCCCCCACAACAAGGTCGGAGTCCAAGAGCTGCTTTCGTATCGCATACCGCGTCGCGAAGAGCAGGTTCACATTTGCGGGCGCCGTCGCGGAGAGGGTCCGCAGGCGTTGTAGCGAGATGTCCATAATCGCGACGCGCGCGCCTAGTCCGGCCGCCATGAGCGCGGCATGCGTCCCGACGACTCCGCCGCCAAGCACGAGCACCTTGCCGGGCAGCACCCCTGGAACGCCGCCCAATAGGACGCCGGAGCCGCCCTGCGGGCGCTCCAAGTGCTTCGCGCCCTGCTGAACCGACATGCGCCCGGCGACTTCGCTCATCGGAGTGAGCAGGGGAAGCTCTCCTGTCGGCAGCTGCACCGTCTCGTACGCGATCGCGACCGCTCCGCTCTCCGCCACGGCGTCCAAAAGCGCCTTGGATGCGGCAAAGTGGAAGTAGGTGAACACGATCTGGCCCGCGCGCAGTAACGGCCACTCCTCGGGAATCGGCTCCTTCACCTTCATGATCATCTCGGCGCGCGACCAAATTGCCTCGGCGCGCTCCTCGATCCGCGCGCCGGCCCTCTCGAAATAATCGTCCGTAAATCCGCTGGCCTCGCCCGCGCCCGCCTGCACCATCACGCGGTGACCGGCTGCGGCCATCGCCTCCACGCCCGCCGGCGTGATCGCGACGCGGTACTCGTTGTTCTTGATCTCCGAGGGAACGCCGACGATCATCTTCTTCGCTCAACCCCGCGCGGAAAGACCGCCGCGCCGACCCGGCGCGATAGCGTCCTCAACGACCGCTCAGCTCGCCGCCTCGGCGCGCGCGGCCTTCATCGAAAGCCGCATGCGTCCCTTCTCATCGATGGAGAGCAGCTTGACCTTCACCAAGTCTCCGCGCTTGACCACGTCCTCGGTATTCTCTACGCGGTGGTCGGCAAGTTCGGAGATGTGCAACAGCCCTTCAACTCCCGGGAGGATCTCAACGAAGGCGCCGAAGGTGACCGTGTTCTTGACCGGACCCTCGTAGATGCGGCCCACCTCGGGCTCTTGCACGATCGCCTCGATCATCTCCTTCGCTCGAAGCCCCGATGTCTTGGAGACCGACGCGATCTTGACGATTCCGTCGTCGTCCACGTCGATGGATGCGCCCGATTCCTCCTGGATCGCCCGAATCGTCTTGCCTTTCGGGCCGATGATGTCGCCGATCTTGGACGGGTTAATTCGAATGGAAACAATCCTCGGGGCGAACTCCGACAGGTCGTCCCGCGCCTCTCCAAGCACCTCGTCCATACAGTCCAGGATGCGCATCCGTCCGGTCCGGGCCCGAAGCAGCGCCTCCTCCAAAATCTGCTTGGTCAGCCCCTGAATCTTGATGTCCATCTGGATCGACGTGACGCCCTTGCGGGTTCCGGCCACCTTGAAGTCCATGTCGCCGACCGCGTCCTCGATCCCAAGGATGTCCGTCAGCACCTTGGCCTCGCCTCCTTCGGCGACCAAGCCCATCGCGATGCCCGCGCATGAAGACCGAATCGGCACGCCCGCATCCATCAGCGAGAGCGACGCGGAGCAGACCGAGGCCATCGACGACGATCCATTGGACTCCAGGATGTCGGAGACGATTCGGATGGTGTACGGAAAGTCCTCGTAATCGGGCAGGAGCGGCTGGATCGCGCGCTCCGCCAACGCTCCATGCCCCTTTTCGCGGCGCGACGTGGATCGAATCGGCCTGGCCTCGCCGACGGAAAAGGGCGGAAAGTTGTAGTGCAGCATAAACGACTTCGTGACCGAGTCGGCCGTGTCGATTGAGTCGATTCTCTGTTCGTCCTTTGAAGTTCCGAGCGTCACGACGCCGAGCGACTGGGTTTGGCCTCGCGTAAAGAGCGCGGAACCGTGGGTCCTGGGAAGCACGCCGGCCTCGCAAGAAATCGGACGCACGTCGTCCACGGACCGACCGTCGATGCGCTCGCCCTTTTCCAGAATTCGGCGCCGCACGCACTCCTTCTCCAAGGACGAAATCACCTTTCGGACATCCCTTGGAAGCGACTCGTCCGCCGGATCCAGCGCCGCCGCGACATCCGAGGCGATGACCCCCAATGCCTCCATGCGCTCGCTCTTTTCGGCAACCCTGACGGCCTCGTTCACCCTGCTGGCCGCAGCCTCCCTAATGCGAGCCTCAAGATCCGCTTCCACTCCCTGCGGCTCCCAAGTCATCTCCTTGACCGCGGGCCGTTTGGCGACGAGCTCGTTCTGAAACTCAATCAGCGTGCGAATGCCCTCGTGGGCGCAAAGAAGTCCCTCCAGGATCTCCTCCTCGGGAACCTCGATCGCCCCGCCCTCCACCATGATGATCGCATCCTCGCTGCCCGCGACGACGATATCCACGTCGGCGTATTCCAGCTGCTTGAAAGTGGGGTTGAGGACCCAGTTTCCTTGAATCCGTCCGACGCGCGCCGAAGCGATCGGCATCGAGAAGGGGATCTTCGAGGTATTGAGCGCGACGGAAGCTCCAATCAGCGCGAGGACGTCCGCGTCGTTTTCCTGGTCGACCGAGAGAATAGAGGCGTGCACTTGGGTCTCGTGCATGAAGCCCTTGGGAAAGAGCGGCCGAAGCGTCCGATCCGTGAGGCGGGCCGAAAGAATCTCCTTCTCTTGAGGCGCGCCCTCCCTCTTGAAAAACCCGCCGGGGATCTTCCCCCCGGCGTACGCCTTCTCCCGATACTCGACGGTCAAGGGAAAGAATGGCAGATGCGTCGGGTTGTCCTGAACCGTGGCGGTTACAAGGACGACCGTGTCGCCAAAGCCCACCAGACACGAGCCTTGGGCAAGGCGGGCCATGCGCCCGCACTCCAAGAAGAGGGGGCGGCCCGCAAACGTCGTTTCTACTCGGTCAATCATCGTCTACTCCGGGGGCGGCCCATTCCTGCCGTGCGCCGGGGGCCGGGGATGAGCGCAAGTCAAAGGGGCCGGAGATGCGACGCGATTTCCAAGGTTCTCTCTTGGCCGCGGGCGCGGCCTGAAAGCGGCTAGTGGCGAAGTCCAAGATCCTTAATCAGCGCGCGGTACCCCTCCAGGTCCTTGCGCTTGAGGTATCGAAGAAGGCGCCTTCGCTTGCCTACCATCATCAGGAGGCCTCGCCTGCCGTGATGATCGTGCTTGTGAACGCTGAAATGGTCTCGAAGATGGTTAATCCGCGCCGTAAGGAGCGCGATCTGGACGGGGGCGCTCCCCGCTCCGTTCTCGTGGAGCTGGTACTTCTCCACGATTTCCCGTTTCGCGATGCCCATCCTCGGTGATTCGCTACCCTATTTGGGGTGATTCCGGCTGCTGTGAAGCACTGGAAGGTAGCGAAGCTAGAGCCGAACTTCAAATTCGACTTCCATTCCGGCTCGCTGGAAGCGGCGGGCCGAGAGCGCGGGTTCCGACGAATCTCCGCCTCTGGCTCAAGCGTCCTCGCCGGCAGCCGTTGATCGAGTCATCTTTCGCGCCTTGCTCGCGCCAGATGACACCGACTGGCCGAACGCCTTGGCGAGTGGCCGACAAATCGCGACCGTCTCCATTGCCCGTCGCGCCGAAAAAGAATGGCCAAGCCCCGCGAGCCGCGAACGGAGGAACCGACGCGGAGCTGGCCGGAGAAGGCCCGAGGGCCGGGACCAACAGAAAACGAATCGATCCCGGCGCTCCCCATTATCTTCCGAGCGACGCTACCTCATCACCGGGCCGCCAGCACCCTCCTCCGCCAAGTCCCCGCCACGCCCCGCGCCGCTTGCAAGATCTCGCCCGGCGCTTCGGGACAGCTCCGCAACTTGCTCAGCGGTCAGCAGCATGCTTAGCGAGATGTGCATCGTCACTCTGTCGCCGCATCCACGCATCTGAATCGCTGCCCGCCCCCAAGCACGTAAATCGGCGATCCCTCCGGCTGCGCCAGCGCAAGTTCGACCGCCTTTGACCCGTCGCCGCGACGCACGGCCTCCCAAATCCGCTTCGCGGCGACCTCCGAGCTGGCGAGGCCCTGCCCGCCGGTGCGCGTCCTCCCACACAGCGGGTGTCTGTCTTCGCACGCACCCGGCCACCAGGTGCCCGGGTGCGTGCCGTCACCTCTGCTGTTCGCCTGCCCCCAATGCCCGTTGTCCCAAGCGAAATGGCCAACACTGCTTCTGTCGTCACGATGCCTCACATTCATGCAAAACACGCAGTCGCCCTCGTTTTGTGCCCATCCCGTTTCTGGAAGACATACGGCCGCCGCCAACAGGACGTACGCTGTAGCTCTTATCGACATATTCCCTCCTCTTCGCTTGAGGTGTTTGCAAACGCCAATGTCGGTTTCCACGTCCGCAATATGGGAAAACCAAAGGAATCCCTTTCGCTTGTTACGACATGATTATTCCTGCCGGTCAGTATCGACTCCCAATCCGCGCGCTTCGCTACGACACGGCTTTGCTCAACATCAATCACCTCAATTACTACATCCGATGCGTTGCAGCCATCTTTTTGTACCCACTGCGGTCGTTCTCCTTCGAATTTAGCTTCCGGTCCGGGACGCTCCAAGCACTCCGCCCATTGATCCGACGCAACATACGTGAATACCCAAATTCTCCCTCGCGGGTCTTCCCAGAGGCTTTCAATTGTCGGGGGCTTCGGTCGATCAGGCGTCAATTCGCTTCTTCCGTCATGTGACGGAAACCACGGCGCATCCCTCACGACCGTTCGCAGGCGCTGTCGGTTCTTCGGATCCCATTGGTCAAGCCGGTACGCAAATCGCGGCGACGACCAAAATCTGCCTTCGATGCTCTGACTCAAAATTCGAAGCGAAGAGCTGTTTTTTCCAGGAACGCCCCATTGCTCCATCTCGTCAAAGGAATACACAAAATTCCCGCGATCATTCACCAAGTGCATTGTGTATCCGGCGCGCTCCGGCGTATGCATTGCGCCATTCAGAACAAACAACGTGTCATTGATTACCAGAGCGTCCCAAAAACCGACCCACCCGTTGATTTGCGTCGTGCGCAGCACATTAAAATCGAAATCCAGCGCCGTTCGGCGCATTGATGCTACATCGAATACGTGCAGCTGATCGGCATGTGTTCGAATGACACGAATGAACGAATACTCGTTTGGGCCTTTGCCCTTGCGACCGACCCAACGCGCGTCGCCGCCAAATGGCTCCGCGACAAGAAGTCTTGGTGGAAATATGATCTCCGCAACCGCCACCCGACCGTCCGGAAGCAAGTCGATTGCTCCGATATCCCCGACCCAATTCAGATCGTCGATCCCTTTGCCTCGATAGACCGAGCCTTCCTCAAACTGGATCGTACAAGGAAGGGATTCGGGCTCTGCGATTAGAATTTCCTCTTGAGACAAGACCGGCGCCCCGGCGAGAAAAACGTATGCGGCGGAACTCACTGTCATCAATATCCGTCTTGCAGCAGAGCCGGCCGCGGTCCGAGCCGCGCGGCTCCTTTCGATCACGGAGTCTCTCATATCTGCGTCCTTTCTTGCGAGTGATTCTGCGTGCCAATAGAGCTTCGAATCTTCAAGCAGATCCCGCCAAGAGGAATGTCGACAAGAGGTCGGACCCGCTAATTCTCTCCTCCAATGCGGAGCAACCGAAGCCCGACGCTTCTTCGCTCCGCCAAGCCGGAAGCAACCTGCCTTCGGCCCGCTCCTTGCCCTGACCAGCGCCCGTCCGCGCTGCCGCGCTCCTCGGTCGGCAGCGGAAACGCCGCCGCTCTTTCCATGCGAGAGGACGCCGGGCCGCAGACGCCGCTGCATTTCAGCAGGGCGCGTCCCGGAGGTTCCCCGTCTTCCGCCGCATCGCCATTATCGCTCCGATTCCGAGTCGGTTGACTGGCGCTACTGACTGATACTACGCCTCGTCGTTCAAGAGGTTCCAGCGCCGACTGTTCTTTTTCTAGAGCCGGCGTATCGTGATCGCCTTCGGCGCCTGTCGCACCGAAATAGAATGGCCAGGCCCCGCGAGCCGCGAACGGAAGAACCGACGCGGAGCTGGCCGGAGACGGCCCGAGGGCCGGGACCAACGAAAACGAATCGGCCCCGGCCCTTCCGAATATCGTCCGAGCGACGCTACCTCATCGCCGGGCCGCCAGCTCCCTCCTCCGCCAAGTCCCCGCCGCGCCCCGCGCCGCCTGCAAGATCTTGGCCGGCGCTTCGGGATAGCTCCGCCACTTGCTCAGCGGTCAGCAGCCTGCTTAGCGAGATGTGCATCGTCACTCTGTCGCCGCATCCCCGCATCTGAATCGCCGCCCGCCCCCAAGCAACGTAAATCGGCGATCCCTCCGGCTGCGCCAGCGCAAGTTCGACCGCCTTTGACCCGTCGCCGCGACGCACGGCCTCCCAAATCCGCTCCGCCGCGGCCTCCGAGCTCGCGAGGCCCTGTCCGCCAGTGCGCGCCCTCCCGCACTGTGGGTGTCTTTCGTCGCAGGTGCCCGGCCACCATGACCGATGCGTCCCGTCGCCCCTGCTATTTGCCTGAGCCCAGTGAGACTGATCCCATGCGACGTGCCCCAACTCCTCTTGGTCCTCAGTGCGCCAAGCGCGCGAACAGAACACGCAATCGTCCTCGCCGCCCTGCCCTCGCGCCACCTCCGGGGCAAACACGGCTGCCGCCAACAGGACGTACGCTGTAGCTTTTATCGACATACTCCCTCCTTTTCGTTTGAGGTGTTTGCAGACGCCAATGTCGGTTTGGCTCTATGCCGGTTCATGTGGGTAGGTCGAATTTCAGGTTGGCGCACTTGAGGTACGCCATGTGGAGGATGCCCTGCGTGGTGCGGTATCCCCGGGCGTTGACCTTGGCGGCCTGAATCAGGGAGTTGAAGCCTTCGACCAGCCCGTTCGACAGTCGGGTCGTGGACCATCTCAGGATTCCCCGCCAGTGGTCGAGCACGGTTCTCGCGAAGCGTTCGAGCGGCTCGAGTCCGCAGAGCAGGGCTTTGTCGCACCAGCGTTCCAGGTATGCCTCGGCAGCTGTGGGCGGAAGCCTCCAGAGCTCTTGGAAGGCGAGCTTGAACTTGTAGGCCTCTGCGGTTTCGAGCGTGCTCTTGGCGGTGTCTTCGAGCAGCTTTTCGAGCTTCGCCTTTTCGGCCTCGCTGAGGCTGCCTCGGCTCTTGAGCCAGAGCCACCGCGTGTTCTTGAGGTCGGGCCGTCGCTTCTGCTCGGCCCGCCGCACCTGCTCGACGGCCTGGTTCATCAGCTTCGCGACGTGAAAGCGGTCGAAGGTGATCCCCGCCCGGGGAAACTCCTCTCTCGCTCCCTTCATGTAGGCGGGCGACATGTCCATGCAGATCTCCCGGATCTGGTCGGCGGATCCTCCCTGCGCCTCGAGACGCTCCCGGAACTCTCGAAAGACATCGTGCGTTCGATTCTTGGTCGCGAAGATCAGCTTCTTGGTGTCCAAGTCGACGAAGAGCGTGATGTAGTCGTGGCCGCGCCGGGCGGCCTTTTCGTCGACGCCGACGGACCGGACCTTCGAGAGGTCGACGTTCGCGAGCGCCTTTTTCACGTAGTGCTTTACGATGCGGTGGAGGCGAGCGTCGTTGACTCCCAGGCGCCGCGCCGTTTGCGCCGTAGGCGTTCCGGGGGCGCTGCCGAGCGCATCGGCCTCGAAGAGCCGCGTGAAGCGGCTTATGGGACGCGCCCAAGGCAGCTCGGCCGTGCGCGCGGCGCGACAGGATTCGCAGCGGACTCTCGGAGCGCGCGCGTGAATGTAGGTCCGGTACCTCGAGAAATTCCGGCACTGCCACTTCCTGGCCCTCGTGTCGTGGGCCTTGCAATCTCCGAGGCCGCAGCTTCCGCAAAAAAAGACGGAGCCCCTGGGAAACGCGAGGTGCACGTGGATCTCACGCTCCTCGTCGTCGAAATCCATCCGCTCGACGTACCAAGGCGGCTTGATCCCCAAAACCTTCTCGGCCATCTCCTGGGTGGTGCGAAACGTACCGATCGCCATCGCGTCGTCCTTCCGCCCGCTTCTCCGTGGGGTTCGGTGCGCCTCGGCGCGAAGCCGGAGGATGTCGGGCGGGAGGCGCTTCGCGCGGCGCGTTCAGCCGTACGCTACCCGGAGCGCGGGGACTCGGCAAGCCCGGCGGCGAGGGGCGCGCAAGGGACGCAGGAAACGGGGCGCGCTTCGTTCGCTACGCTCTCTTCGCGCGCCCCGTTTCCTCGGTTGACCGCCCGCCGAATTCGCGACTACCCACGATAACCGTCAAGGGGCCGTCGGTTTCCACGTCCGCAATATGGGAAATTCAAAAATGTCTCTCTCGCTTGTCACTACGTATTCGCCACCGCCAACAAGTAGCGGCCCCCAGTCGACATGCTTAGCTACGACCTCTTGTCTCTCAACATCAACAACCTCGATCAATTTGTCGCGACTCTTGCAATCTTCTTTTTGAACCCATTGCGGTGGCTCTCCTTCGAATTTTGCATTCGGTCCGGGACGTTCCAAGCACTCCGCCCACTGATCCGACGAAACATACATAGATACCCAGACTCTCCCTCGCGGGTCTTCCCAGAGGCTTCGAATTGTCGGAGGCTTCGGTCGATCAGGCGTCAATTCGCTTCCTCCGTCATGTGACGGGAACCACGGCGCATCCCTCACGACCGTTCGCAGGCGCTGTCGGTTTTTCGCGTCCCATTGGTCAAGCCGGTACGCGTATTCCGGCGACGACCAGAATCTTCCTTTGATGCTCTGACTCAGGTTTCGTTCCGGATTACTGTTCCTTCCAGGAACGCCCCACTGCTCCATCTCATCAAAGGAATACACAAACTCCCCGCGATCATTCACCAGGTGCATTGCGTATCCGGCGCGCTCCGGCGTGTGCATTGCGCCATTTAGAACAAACAACGTGTCATTGACCACCAGAGCGTCCCACATACTGGTCCACCCGTTGATTTGCGTCGTGCGCAGCACATTTAGATCGGAATCCAGCGCCGTTCGGCGCATCGACATCCCATCGAATACGTGCAGCTGATCGGCAAACGTCCGAATTGCGCGAATGAACGAATACTCGTTTGGGCCTTTGCCCTTGCGACCGACCCAACGCGCGTCGCCGCCAAATGGCTCCGCAACAAGAAACCTCGGTGAAAATATGGGCTCCGAAACAGCCACGCGACCGTCCGGAAGCAATTCGATTGCGCCAATATCGCCGATCCAATTCAGGTCGTCGATCCCTTTGCCTCGATAGACCGAGCCTTCCTCAAACTGAATCGTACAAGGAAGGGATTCGGGCTCTGCGATTAGAATTTCCTCCTGGGACACGACCGGCGCCCCGGCGAGAAAAACGTATGCGGCGGAACTCACTGTCATCAATATCCGTCTTGCAGCAGAGCCGGCCGCGGTCCGAGCCGCGCGGCTCCTTCCGATCACGGAGTCTCTCATATCTGCGTCCTTTCTTTTGAGTGATCCTGCGCGCCAATAGAGCTTCGAATCTTCAAGCAGATCCCGCCAAGAGGAATGTCGACAAGAGGTCGGACCCGCTAATTGTCTCCTCCAATGCGGAGCAACCGAAGCCCGACGCTTCCTCGCTCCGCCAAGCCGGAAGCAACCTGCCTCCGGCCCGCTCCATGGCATGACCAGCGCCCTTCCCCGCTGCCGCGCTCCTCGGTCCGCAGCGGAAACGCCGCTCTTTCTTCCCTGCGAGAGGCCGCCGGGCCGCAAGAGCCGCTGCATTTCAGCAGGGCGCGTCCCAGAGGTCCCCGTCTTCCACCGCATCGCCATTATCGCTCCGATTCCGAGTCGGTTGACTGGCGCTACTGACTGATACTACGGATCAGCGCGCAAAAGGTTCCAGCGCCGACTATTGCCTAAGAAGCGGGTTCGAACGGCGCGGGGAGCAAGCCCGCCTGCGCTTCGCTACGAGACGGTCGCGTCGGTCCCCATACTTTCTAGGTCGAGGTCGCCTCTGGGCGGTACCTGAGTCGGACCGGCCAGAGCAGGCCTCCGCCGCCCGCCTCAATCCAGCCGTGGGCGGCAAGGTCGGTCAGTACCTTTTTGAACCGCTCTTCGATCCCCTCTGCGGACTGATCCAGGCCGAAAAGACGGGCAGCCTCCGCCGCCGCGCCGACGGGCTTGATTCCGTACGCCGCCCGGACGACCCGGATCAAAGCGGTCGCGATTTCCTCCTTCGCGATGCGCGCCGGATCACGAAGCGACGGAGCAAGACGCCCATCTCGGCGGCGCACTTTGGCACGAGAGGCCTCCGACCACAGAAAGCCCGAGTCATCAATCTTGAAGCGCCCGCGCCGCGCTCCCTCCTTCGCGCCGTCACTGATCCAGACGCCGAGCCGACCCGAAGCGCGCTCTCCCAAGGCCGCGCGGAATCGCTCCTTCACCTCTTCAATGTGAATCGGTCCCTCCACCTCGGCGACTCCGGCGATCCACAGCGCGGCTCTATCGGCGGACTCAGCGAGAACGCCCCTCGCGCCTCTGATCTCAAGCTCCGCCATTACATAAGGCTCTATCGGTCCCCGGAGCTCAGCCCCGAATTCGACGAGCTCTCCGTAGGCCTCGGGAAGCTGTTTGCTCGGAGCGGGACTCTGGACAGGCGCCGACCGCGATGGCGGCATCCGAAGACGCGATGGGGCGCCTTGACCCTCTATTGGGCCATCGACTTCGCCTCTTGCGATCCGAATCGCCTCTTCGAAGCGCGACCTTCGCTTTGGGACCTTCTCCTCTTTCTCGGGCCGGACCTGTTGTTCGGCAGGTCCGGCGACCGCTTGCGTTCCGCCATCCGGCCTCGAAGGCGCAGGCTCGGCCGCCCTGAGCATCTGCGCATCGTCTCTCGCAGTTCGGATCGCCTCTTCGATACGCGGTCTTCGCTTTGGGACATCCTCCTCCCCGGAGGCCTGGGCGGCCGCTGCGTCGCATCCGCGCCCCGTAGACGCGGCCTCTTCGCTCTGTTTTTGCCGATCTTCTCGCTTCCGGCGAAGCCGCGCCTTCTCCTTCGCCGCCAGAATCGCATCCTCAATCGCGCGAAGCGCGCCATCAGCGTCTCGAAGCCAATCCACGCTCCAAAGCCGATGAATGGTCCAGCCCAGCCTCTCCAGCACCTGCCGCTTCAGCCGGTCTCGATCTCTTGCGAAGGGGAAACCGCCATATGCGGCGCCATCGCCCTGAATTCCCAGCACATATCGACCGGGTCGCTCGGGATCCCTGACCGCCGCGTTGATCGAGAATCCCCTGGAACCCACGGCGCGATCCACGTCGTGGCCTCGCTCGCGGAGCTTGGCCGCGAGGATCTCGTCGAACGGCGAGCCGACCTCTGGCGTCTTGAGCGCGGCCGCTTCGGTCCCGTTCGCCTCCGCGTACTCCAAGAACGTCTTTAACGCTCGCACTCCCTTGGCGCCGGAGCGCTGCAGGTCCAAATCAGCCGCAACGAAGTTGCTGAATACAACGCAGCGGCGGCGGGCACGGGTGATCAGCACGTTCAGGCGCCGCTCGCCGCCGATCCTGTTCACGGGCCCGAAGTTCATCGAGAGCCGACCGTCCTCCTTCCTGCCATACCCAATGCTGATCAGGATGACGTCGCGCTCGTCTCCTTGGACGTTTTCCAAGTTCTTGACGAAGAACGGCTCCTCCGAGTCCTTGGCGAAGAACCTTCGGCAGGATGAATCCTGACGGCGCAGCAGATACAGCTCGTCTTCAATTCGCCGCGCTTGGGAGGCGCCGAAGGCCGCGACGCCCAGCGACTCCTCGGGCGAAGCTTGGGCATGCTCCATGACCGCCTGCGCGATCGCCTTTGCTTCTCCGGGGTTTACGCCCCGTCCCCGGTAGAATGCGTCCGGCAGGCGGCGAAACTCAAGGCCGACATCCTCCCTGTTCGCGTCCGGGCTCGGAAAGACCACCAGCCGGTTGTCGTAGAACTCCCGGTTTGAGACTTCGATCAGAGACTCGTGCCGGCTGCGGTAGTGCCACCGCAACATGCGCTCCGGGGCTCCTTGGGCGCGAAACAGGTCGAGAATGCTCTCAAGATCCCCGGTGGCACTCGCGTCTTCCTCCACCGCGTCGGCCATTCGGTCAAAGAAGGCGGTGGGCGGAAGCTGCTTGTCGTCTCCAACGACGATCGCCTGCCTGCCGCGGACGATGGCCCCCAGAGCCTCGACCGGACGTACTTGGCTCGCTTCATCGAAGACCACCATGTCGAATTCCACGGACCTTGGCGGCAGGTACTTGGCAATCGACAGAGGACTCATCATGAAGACGGGCTTCACCGTCTGGATCGCTTGGCCCGCCTCCCTCATCAGCCGCCGCACGGGCATGAGCCGGTGCCGTTTGCTCTGGAGCTGTCTGCGGAGGACGACCATTTCAGGGCCCCGCAGCTCCTGATATCGCTGCTGGTGCAGCGCCGCAATCCGCGCGCGATTGAATTTGAAGCTTGCCTCGTCCAGCTTCCCGAAGCGACGGACTTCGCGTCCGTGGGCCGCCCCGTCGAAGTCGGCGAGCGCCTCCCGTTCGTCGAAGGCCGCATCCAACCAGGCGCTGTAGCAGCCTGATTCGAAGAGAGCGCCGATCTCCCAAGCCGCATCCGTATTCGCCGCCGCCTCCGCTGCGCCGCCGATACCCAGCTCGGTCGCGGTCCGCTCCAGCTTGTTGAAGCGCGCCACGTCGCGAATCGAGCCCGCCTTGTCCACCGCCTCGGCAAGCCATGCGTCCACTTCGCCGTACGCGCGCTCTTTCAGCAACCTGCCGTCTGGAAGGCGGTCCGTCCGCAGCCCCAGCTTGTCCAGCGCTTGAGCGAGCGCTTCCATCAGCTTCTCGCACTCGCTGATCGCGGCTCTTATCGCTGATCGACTTGGAACGCGTGCGGGCTCTTGGCGCGCATTCTTGTCGATGGGGCGCGCCTTCGGCCTGCCTTCCAGCCGGTCCAAGAGGTCGTGGACTTCGTCCCCTACGCGACCTTCGTCTTTGTCTAGGCTTAGCTGGCGCAGCCACTCGGCCGCGGAGGCAAAGCCGCCAAGCGCCTCATCCGACCACTTCCCCGCTCGGCCGGGAAAGAGGCCGTCGACGACCTCTCTTGCTTCGTCGACGCCTCGGCGAAGCTCTCGCGCCCGCAGGACGGCGTCAACCAGCTCGACGCGGCCTTCAACCGAGTCCGGCGGCTCTCCATCGCAAAGGCTTGCGAGCTTCTTCCGCGCCTCGCGCAACGGCTTCGGCGGGATCAGAAAGCGCGTCCTCGCGCACAATGCCTCCCGGTCCTCCCGCCTGATCTCGTTCCACGCGTCCGGGCGCAGCGCGCCCCCATGCCGCGCGCGGATCTCGGCGTCTTCCTTCGCGGCGCGGGCCGCCTTCGCGATGCGCGGGGCGGCGCGGCGCCACCTCGGGTCTCGGTGGATCGCGCCCAGCAGCGGGGGCGCAGCCAACGCCCGCTTGAGGGCAAAGACAATCCGCTCCAGCTCTCGCGGCGTCAGGCTCTGGAACGGCGCCGCGCGCGCGATCAGAGCGGTCACCTTATCCGCTTTTTGCTCCAAGGCGCGGAGCGCGCCACGAGCGTCGTTGAGCGCTTGGCTAAGGACGCGCTCTTCCGAAGGGGAGAGGGACGGTTGGTCAAAGGGCCGCCACACGTGCTCCGAGGGCAGTTGACCCAGCTTCTCCACCTGCTCCTGCAGCTCCCGCGCGACCTCAAGCCGCTGAAGAAACTCGTCGTAGCTCCAAGACTTCGCGTCGCCTATCTCAATCCCCGAGCCGTCGACTTCCAGCTTCGCTTGCTTCCCAATCAGGTCGCGGGGAGAGAGTCCGCTTCGCCCAACCGGCTCGTTGACCGCTTTCGCATAATCGTTTAGCCGCGTCCGGGTCTCTTTGAGGAGCGCAGGGTTTGGTCGCGCCGGAGCCTCCTTTGGCTTGGACATCCGGAGCGCGCCGTCCAGCTGGTCCCGAACGGCGTACCTGCTGGTCTTCCAGCTGTGCAGCTCAAGGCAAGCGCCGCCCAGCCCGATCGCATCCAGCCGCCGCTTCACGACCTCGAGAGCCGCCATCTTCTCCGACACGAACAAGACGGTCCGGTCCCGGTGAAGCGCCTCGGCGATCAGATTGGTGATCGTTTGCGACTTTCCGGTGCCGGGCGGGCCCTGAATCACCAAATCGCGTCCCTGAATCGCGTCGAACACGGCCTCCGTTTGCGAGCTGTCCGCATCGCGGACGGGGTGAAGATCCTCCAGCCCCAGGGCCCCTTCGACCCGCGCGTCCGCCTCGGCGGACACCTGCTCAAACCCTTCGGGACCGAAGAGCCGCCGCGCCAAGGGGTGGTCGTACGGCCGGTGTCCCTTCGGCCAGGCATCTGCTTCCAAGTCCTTGTAGATCAGCAGCTTGCTGAAGGAAAAGAAATTGAGATGCGCTTCGTTGCGCTCGACCTTCCATCCGTCCCTTCCGGCGACCGCCCTCTCCACCTCCGACAGGTATTCCTCCACATCAAGAGTCCCTTCGCTGGGCATCTCCGGCAGGCTGATGCGGAAATCGTGTTTGAGCTTGGTCTCGAGCGAGAGATTTGGCTCAATGTCGTCGCCGGTCCACTCGAGCTTGAAACGCTCTCGAACCCCGGTCTCCTGAAGCTGAACCGGAACCAGAATAAGCGGCGCGCGCCGGAGGACGGGATCTCTGGGCGCGTTGCTCCACTTGAGCATCGCCAGCGCGAGATAGAGGATGTTCACGCCCTGCTCCTCCATTGAGGCACGGGCCCTCCGCGCAGTCTCGCGCAAACGAAGCGTCAAGTCCGCGCGGGACAGGGCGGTCTGCAGCTTGTTGTCCGAGTGGCGCGCCGCAACTTCTTCGGGATCATCCTCCCGCTCGAAGATGATGTACAGGGCGGGCGGCACGTCTTCAAACTCGATTGCCGCCTCGCCCTTTTCCGCTTGCGCCGTCGATTTCTCCGGCGCGGGGAGGAAGTACATGGGCTTTGGATCGCTGCGGGTAACCTCCCCGGGCGCAAGCCCGCCCACGAGAATCCGAAACAGCTCGCTTGAGCGCTCGTCCACCACTTCGACGCCCCACCTCTTGGCGGGGCGGAAGCTGATCAGCGGGTTGCGTAGGGAAAGGTCCAGCACATCGCGCCGAGACCTTTCAATCTCTTGGCGGATAGAGGAGCGATCTTGGGTCATCGGGCTTCCGGAATCCGCACGCCCTGGGTTAGGCTTTCCCGTTGGTCTAGGTTTGAGCGGCTCGACCTGATCGGCAAGGTTCCGCCACGCCGGAAACGCACCTAGTCCCTACCAACGAAACCAGAAACGTCGCCACAGCTGGTCTTCCCGCTGGCGGAAGACCAGCTTGCTCGCGCCGGTTTGGTCCACCGGTCGCACCCAGAACCGGCAGCCCTGAGGTCCAAACGTATTGGTCCGAGATCGTCCCAGATTGATGAACGGCAGCGTCGCTTCCAAAAATTCTCCAGGCGAATAAAGACGCCCGTCTTCAATTTCCGCAGCGTAACCGTAGCCCTCCGGATCCAGATCCGCTCGCGCCTCCGGGGCCGTGTTGTAGATCCTCATCCCCTCGTCCTCCAGGACAACGCGAAAGATGTAGACAGGATCGGTTCCGTCCATCCAACAAGGCGGGGGATCAATCCCGGAACCTTGACGAAGCCTTTCCAGCTGCGCTTCGCGATACGCAGCGCGCCCCACCGCCTCGTTGCGCGCCCGCTCGGAGGCACGTGATCGGGCCAGCGCCTCTTCTTGCGCCCGCTCGGCCTCTCGAGACTGGATCAGCGCCTCGTCGCGCTGACCGCGCAGAGAATCGACCAATGCGATCACCCCCGCGTCGTCCAAGAGACCGCGCATGCGCCGCGACGCTTCCTCCAGTGCTTCGTCCAAACGATTGACGGCTCGCCTCGCGCGTACGAGAGAATCCAACAGCGCCGCCGCGCGTCGCGCGTCATCCCCGGATCCTCCGCTGGAGTTCGAATCCGGGGAGGCCTCCTCGACATCCTCCCCCGTTCCCCGAACGTCGGGGCGACGCTCGACGTGCTGGGCATGTTTCTCCGAATCGTCGTCATCCACTGCGGCTTTTTCGATTCGACGCGTCCCTCTCGCCTGGCCCCGCGCATCGCTCGAAGACTCCCGAGGCTCGGGTGCCGCTGAACTCTGGTCGCCGGTGGGCTGGGATTTCCGATCACCGCTTGGAATCGAGCCTCTTTCCATTTCCGTAGGCTCTTGACGGCTGGTTCCGGCTTTGCGACTCGATGCTTCTGCTTCCGCCTGACGCTGCGATGTTCGTGCTTCGCGCCGGTCCGCCGGGGTTCCGCGCACGGCGGCCCCCGAGGACGCTTGCGCGACGCTCCCGGGGGTCTCCTGTACCGGGGATGTCGCACTTGCCGCGCTGATCGAGTCTTCCAGTCTCCTGATTAGGACAGCCTGCTCGGCGACTCGCTCCGCCGCGTCGCGCCGGACTTCAGTGGTGTCCAAGAGGGAAACCAGTTCCGCGTTAGCGGCTCGTTCGTCCTCAAGCGCCCGCTCGGCTTGGGCCAAGCGCTGTTCGACGAGTCTCTTTTCCTCGCGGATCAGGACCACGCGCTCAATCCACCGCCGCGCGTCCTCTCTGGACATATTGTCGGGCCGCAGCTCTTCTTCAAGGATTGTGGCGTCAGCCCTAGCCGCCTCGCTCTCCGCCCTAGCCGCCTCGCTCTCCGCCTGCTTGCGAGAAAGAAGCGCGGCACACGCAACAAGCAGAACGAAGACCACGATGCTGAAGATCTCGGCAAGCGTGAGACCAAGAGTCAGGCCCTTTCGATAATGGGCACTTTCCGCAGGAAGCACGTCTCTACCCTCGCCGCCTCAGCTTCATCCGCGCGAAAAAAGGCCGACGAAGCGCTGCCACAGGCTCCTCCGAGACAGGCTCTCCAGTCTCGCGCCAAGCCATTTCATTTTCTTGGAAAGGTCCTCCAGCTCAGTCTCAAGCCCACTCACAGCCTTGTGATCAAAGCCTTCGAATCGCTCTCCCATCTTCTTCGCATTCGCGCCCGCTTCGCCCAAGTCCTGCTCCAAGTTGGCCGGAGCAACGCCGACGTTTGCAAACGCGTCTCTTGCGCCGCGCACCGCGTTGCCCAGCGCTGTCAACGCTCGCTCTATCCCCCGGAGCACGGACACCTCGTTCGCGTCCCCGCGCCCACCCAGATCCGCCATCGCTTGGAAGGTGCCGCCAGCGGCTCGGCTTGCCTTGCCCATCGCCCCAAACGCCGAATCGACTTGGCGCGCCTTCTCCGCCAGCTTGTCCACGTCCGGACGCATGCCCTCAAACAGCCTGGCCAACTGCGTCATCTCTTTCGAGAACACCCCTGCGGACTCGCCCATTTCACTCGCGGCGTTCGCTTGGGCGCCTGCCTCGCGCGTCAACCGCTTCACTGCGGACGCGGCGGCGCCGGCACCTGCGTTCAACTCCAAGTTGATCCGCTCCGCGTCCTCTCGGGCCCGGCCTAGGGATTCGGCGAATCCGCCGACGGAAGCGGTCCCTTCTCTCGCCGCCCGCCGCAGGTCCTCCATGGCGTCTGTCTGCGCGCCGGACGCCTCCTTCAGGTTGCTCAAGGCAGTATCGGTCCCGCGATCAATCTTCTGGACGACGGCGCGCAATCCTTCGCCCGTACCCTGAAGGACTTCGTCTATTGTACCGCCCGCCTCTTCGGCGGCCTTGCCGAAGCCGGCAAGTTCATCCGTCGCAGTCTTGATTGAATCCGCAAGCGCGCCCACGTCACCCCTCAGCGAATTCACTGCGCCCGACCCCTCTTTGGCGGACTTCGCCAAAGCGTCGATCCCCTCCACGTTTGATGTGGCGAGCGTTGCGATCTGCTTCGCGGAGCCACGAAAACCCTTTGCCATGAGATCAAACTGGTTCTGGGCCTCCCCCAAGCTGCTCTTCATCTTACGCACCGCATCTTCAAGCGCGGCGTGGGCCTCCCGCGCGTCGTCTCCCGGCGAGGTTTGGCTCATTGCAAACCACACCCTCCCGATAAGCCCGACGATCGTGGTAACCAATGCGATTCCGAAGTTTCGGATCACGGCGCCGGAGCTCGCGTCGCTGGCCGAGTCCCAGTCCAGCGTCACCAACGCGGCGACCAGTGCGAAGAACGTAAAGAGTAGACCCAGATAGTAGATCCCCTCTCCCTTGGCGTCCGCAGGCACGTTGTATCCGCGCACCGACCATCCGTAGACCAACATGACGGTGATCGCGAGGGCGGCGACCAGCCAAGTCGGGAGGCTGACCCAGTTTCCGACGCCCAGAAACGCAACTCCGACAACTAAGTGGCCGAGCCACACGTCTCGGTGTCTCTTACGCAGATTCTCTTCGCCTTGGGCGTTCATCCTTCCACCCGGACCCACCTAGGCGATTGCGCCTCTTGGTCAAAGAAATAATCCTCCCAAAAATCCCGCATATCCAAGGCCTGCACACGCCCGGCAGACCCTCGACGAGCAAGCAGAAAGACCGTCACCGAGACATCCGATAGCCTTGCGCGCAAGGTCCCGTAGTTCGTGTTGTCGACGAATGCGCCAAACTCCACTGGATCCCGAAAGAAGGAGTAGTCCCGCGTGTGTTGCATCATGTCCGACATCAGGAGCAGATGCCGCGGCGCAGCCGACTCCGGCGGCCGGAAGGCGTTAACGGTCGAAACTTGAACTGCTTCAATGATCGGCGATGCGTTGTCGGGTCGGGTGTTCAATACCCGCTCCAACGCAGCCTGAAGGGGTGCCCTGAATTCCTCCACGTAGCGCCGCCCCGCGAGTTCGGGATTTCCCGTCAAGCGAGAGACGCTGTCTGGGTCGACAGGCTTGCAGACCCGAAAAACCGCCGTCGTGTCGCCCCTGCCCGCGCCACCTACCGCGTAGAGACGAATCTCCGTAGTGACGGGAAGCTTGTCCGCCTCGCCGATCAGCCGTTCAATACCTGCTCCCAGCTGCACGCTCCTTAAGGTGTCGGACGGATCCACCAAGATCGCTGCCTGGCCTGCGTACCGGCCGTCTTGGGGACAGTTCACGGCATCGAATTCGCGTCCGCCGCCTCGCATGCTCAGAAACGCAAAGAGAGCCATCGCTGCGACGGCAGCGATGGCCAGCGCCGAGCCCATCAGTTTCTTCTTCTTGCGCGCCTCGCGCCTAGACTGCCTGCTCACGGCTCGTCCCCGGGCGTGGCGCTTGCGTGCTCGTCCAGCTCAACAAGACCGTTCAAACGCGACACGCACTGTTGTCGACACTCCTGCAAGAGTTCCTCCCGCCTCCGCAACTCCGCATGCGCCGTGCGACTTCGAGACTCAGCCTCTGCCTCGGTCGGGATTGCTTCCGCGCTCGGCGGTGCCTCCGGCTCCCAATCTTCCGGCCTCCAGTCCTCCGCCCAAGCTGCCGGCTCGGGCTGAGACCTCGCCATCCGGTTGGCCTCCCGATACAAATTGATGGCCGTAGCGCAATTCTGGGCCAAGTCACTCGCATAGTTGCACAGCGAGTCGTGCCGGCGTTTCAGCTGGTGGTAGGCGTCCATGGCAAGTTCCTGAGTCTGCGCCGGATCAATGAATCCGCCCCGCTCCCGCCGCAGAGCCTCGTCGTGAATCGCGCCGATCTCCTTGCTTAAGTCTTGGTGCTCATCGTCCAACGCCTCCTTGGCGGCTCGCCAATGCCGCTCTCGCGCCCCGTACCCGGGATAGGGGTCATCCAGCTTAAACCAATCAATGGCGCCGGCGGCGAACATGAGAAGCCCGACCATCAAGAGCAGGTACGCGTAGAAGCCACCCAACACGAAAGGGCTTTCCAGAAAAAGACACAGTGCCCTGCTATCGGCACGCGCGATGGCGGAGCATGGCTCCTGCGCGCCGGCGGCGTTCCGCGCCGCAGCTCCGTCAAGGACCGCGGCCCCCGCAGGAAGCTCCGCGTCCCTTTCAACCGCCTCGCGGTAATGCGCGAAGAGGAGGTTCAGCGCGAAGGCCGCCGTAATGACCGTGATAAGCACCCCCGCACCGCTTGCCTTCACGCCGGGACTCACGTGCCTCGTCCGGCGCAATCCCCAGGCCGCCACGAAGCCCAGCGCCACAACGTTCAGAATGCTGATGAGAATCGCGTAGCTAAACCCTTGGAAGATCCCGCCCTCCAAGTTCAGTCCCAGAAAAAGCGCGTTAATCAGGGTCTCAACGACGACCAACACAGCCAGAATTCCCAACGCGAGCACGGGGCTGTCCGGAATTTTCGCGTCGCTCTCTCTGCCGTGCCTTAGCTTGAAGGCGTTCAGTTCGCTGATTGCGGTTTGGGCCCTCTTGCGCACGCCCTCAATCTCCGTGCGCTCCCTTTCCAGTGCTCGCTTCATCTTGCCGCACGCGTCGCCCGCATGGCCGTCCTCGACGCTTGCGCCCCCGGATTTGCCCCTCAGTCGCCCCTCGAGTGCCGCACAGTGCTCGCGATAGTCGTCGCGCCGGTCGGCCCGGAGTTTACGGCAGTGGTCGACGACCTCGATTTCGATCTCGTCTAGAGTCCGCTGGCGATGCGGGGGACGGTCAAGCAACCCACGCTCGCGGCCTCGCTCTCGAAGCCTAAATCGTTCGATAAGCGACTTCGCGCTGGGCGCCTTGATCATCAAAGCCATTCCGAGTTCATGAGACGTACAATTGGCCTTGGCGCGGTCTTGCGCAAGTTTGGCCGAGAGGGCCTAGAGCGGCCCGCAAGCCTCAACCGACTTGCAATCGCGCGGGTGAGCCCAGCCCCTGGTCCCGGGAGCGGCTTCCCGCGCCACTTCCGCTTCCAGCCCCGCGGACTTCGTTCTGCGCTTCTCTCTGCGGCGCGCCAAAGAGAACGGCGACGCTCCTCACGTCCTCCTCCATCGCGCGCACCATCTCCGAGACCGCTGCAAAGGAGACGACCGGCCGAAGAAACGCATCGAATTCCACGGTCAGCGTCTCGCCGTAAAGATCCCCGGCGAAGTCCAAGAGATAAGCCTCGACGGCGCGGTCCATATCGCCCACCGCGGGGCGCGGTCCGATGTGCACCGCCGCGGGCCACGCTCCCGCGCCGCTCGTCGCAGGACCTCCCGCCACGATTCTCCCCGCGTAGACCCCGTCGCCCGGCACCAGCTTGTTCTCGCCCAACACGCGCAGGTTCGCGGTCGGAAAGCCAAGCGTCCTTCCCCTTTTCTTTCCCCGCACGACGACCCCGGAGAGCGCATAGCTCCGGCCTAGATACCGCTTGGCATCGACCACGCGACCGGCGAGCAGCGCGCGGCGCGCCTTCGTCGATGAATACAACGCGCCGGCGTCGCCCAAGGCCTCCACCACCTCCACGCCGAACCCCATTTGAGCGCCCATTCGTCGGAGCGTCCGCACATCTCCGGTCCTTCCCTTCCCAAAGCCGTGGTCGTACCCAACGACCAGCTCTCTTACGCCGACCTCCCCGGCCAGCACCTCATGCGCAAAGCGCTCCGGCGAATAGCGTCGCAACGCCGGAGTAAACTCCTTAATGAGCACGTGATCCAGCTCGGTCTGGGCCAACAGCTCCACCTTTTCCCTCCGACTCGTGAGCAACGGCGGCGCAATTTCCGGGCGCGCGACCGAGAGGGGGTGCGGGTGAAAGGTGACAAGCACGGAGATCCCGGAAATGGAGCGGGCGCGCTCAACTACCCGGCGAAGGACCGCTTGATGACCCAGGTGCATGCCGTCCAGCGTCCCGACCGTCGCCGCGACCGGGCGTCCCGGGCCAAAGAGGCTACTCACTCCAGAAGACCTTCGCGGGCGCCAAGCGACCGGCGTGGGCGCGCCCAATCGCCGCAAGCCGTTCCCCCGGCGCAAAAACCAGCACCTTCGGGGCGTCTTCTCGACCGGGGAAGGGACAGCTCCGGCCCTGGGCAAGCGCTCGGATCTCCTCAAGGCCCACCCTAGCCACGGGAAAGCTGTCCAATGCGCTTACCGGATTTACCCACGCCGATTCAGGTACGATCCCCCGATCAAGGCTCTCCTTGTCGAGCGCTCCTTCAACGCCGATGGCGCCCACCGCAACCCGTCTGAGACGCGCCAAGTGGGCGACGGAGCCCAGCTTGACCGCGAGATCGGATGCCAGCGTTCGCACATAGACGCCGCTGGAGCATCGAACGCGAATGTCCAAGTCGGGAGGCGACCAGTCCAAGACGCTAAAGGCGTGAATTGTCCCCGACCTGGGAGCCAGTTTGACCAGTTCTCCCCGTCGAGCTCTCCGGTGCGCCGGCACGCCGCCCACCTTGATTGCGGAGTAGGCCGGCGGGATCTGCCGGATTGGACCCGTCATTCGCCGGACCATCGCTCCGATTTCGGCCGCGGAGAGAGATGCCCACGAGTCGTCTCTGGCAACCTCCGCGCCTTCCGGGTCTTGGGTCTCGGTTGCGACTCCAAAGCGAACGCGGCCCTCGTACTCCTTAGGCAATTCGAGGATGTACTGGAGCAGCCGCGTCGCCTTGCCCAGCCCAAGCACGAGGAGGCCGGTCGCGAAGGGATCCAGCGTTCCTCCGTGCCCCGCCTTCCGGACGCCCAAGATGCGCCTGACACTAGCCACGACATCATGGGAAGTCATCCCGGACGGCTTGTCGACGCGCAGCAGGGCGATCTCTTCGGATCGTCTCACGAAGCGCCGCTGCAGTCTTCTCCCGGTGGAAGCACCTCCGCCAGAATTTCTTCGATTCGACGCGCGGCGCTTGCGGAGGGGTCCACGACGAAACGCAGCTCCGGCACCCTGCTCGCGTCAAGTTCCCGCCCCAATAGAGACCTCAGGAACGGCTCCGCGCGCCGGAGTCCGGCCATCGTCGCATCCTTCTCGTCATTATCGCCCGCGGGGTCCACAAACACTCGGGCCACCCACAGGTCCTTCGACACCTCAACCGCGTTGATCGTGACCGGACCCACGTTCGGGTCGCGCACACTCTGCGCGATGTGCGTTGCGAGCGACCGCCGAATCTGCTCGCCGATGCGCAGCAGGTAGCGGCCTTTCACGCGAGCATCTCGACCGAAGGGCTCATCAGGCGCACGCCGCGCACGCCCTCCAATTTGCGATCCACGCGCTCCACGGTAGCGTCCGCTCGGGCGCGACTAGGCGAAATGAAGACCACCGAAAGCTCTCCGCGCGCCCAAAGGTCCTGAAAGGCGGTTTCGGCAACGGAGACGTTGAACGGCCTCAGCCGGTCCTTCATCGACCGCAGCGATGCGCGTTTCCGCTTCAGGGACCGCGCGCCGGGCACCTGAAATTCCCAGCGCGCAAGCACCACCATCAACGCCCGGGGCCCATCCCGGAGTCAGCTCGCCTCCAGCGCCATTTCCAGCGTTCGCGCCGTCTCGACCACCTCGTAGACTTCAATGAGGTCGCCCACCTTGACATCGTTGAAGTTCTCAACCCCGATGCCGCACTCCAGGCCATTTCGGACCTGGGCCACATCGTCCTTAAAGCGACGCAAGGAGGAAATCCGGCTGCGGTAGATCGTCTTGTCCTGCCGCACGATCCGCGCATCCTGTCCCATCGTCATCCGGCCGTCGCTGACAAAGGACCCCGCGATGGTTCCGACGCCGCGAATCTTGAAGACCTCCTTCACTTCGGCCACGCCCAGCACGTGCTCCTTCTCTTCGGGACTCAACATCCCCTCCAAGGAGGCGCGTATATCCTGGACGGCTTCGTAAATCACGGTGTAGGTAAAGCAGGAGACCTGCTCGACGGCGGCAAGTCGGCGGGCCTGCGGCATGGGGCGGGTGTTGAAGCCGACGACGATCGCGCCCACGCTCTTCGCGAGCATGATATCGTTCTCGCTGATCGATCCGGTGGCGCGGTGGACGATATTGACGCGCACCTCGGAGGTGGAAAGGGCCGAGAGCGCATCGGAGACGGCCTGCACCGATCCGTCCACGTCGCCCTTGACGATGATGTTGAGCTCCTTGGACCCGCCCTCCAAGACCTGGGTGAAGTCGCCCAGCTTGCTGGTGCTGGCCCTGACGCGGTGGTCCTTTTCCCGATCCAGCCGGTCGCGCTCGCGCGCCACCTGCAGCGCTTGCTGCGGCTCCATGACCTGCAATCCGTCGCCGGCCTGCGGCACGCCCTTCGCCCCCAGCACCTGCACGGGAAAGCCGGGGCGCGCCGACTTGACGTGCCTGCCCCGCTCATCCAAGAGGGCCTTGACCTTGCCCGGGAATTTCCCGACGACAAAGGAATCGCCCACCTTCAGCGTCCCCTTCCGTACAAGCACGGTTGCCAGAGGCCCCTTGCCGCGATCCAGCTCGGCCTCCACCACCGTCGCCGACGCTGCGATCGTGGGGTTGGCCGTCAACTCGAGCAGGTCCGCCTGGAGCACCACCTTCTCAAGCAGGTCGTCAATCCCGAGGCCCGTCTTCGCCGAGACTTCCGCGACCAAAGCGTCGCCCCCGAAATCCTCCACGGTGATGCCGCCCTCGACTCCCAGAAGGTCCTGTTTCACGCGCATCGGGTCCGCCGCGGGAAGGTCGACCTTGTTGATCGCCACGACGATCGGGACGTTCGCGGTCTTCGCGTGGCTGATCGCCTCTCGCGTCTGCGGCATCACGGAGTCGTCGGCCGCGACCACGAGAATGACGATATCGGTCACGTCGGCCCCGCGCGCCCGCATCGCCGTAAAGGCCGCGTGGCCGGGCGTATCAAGAAACGAAATCGATCGTCCGTCGTCCAAATCAACGTGGTATGCGCCGATGTGCTGGGTGATTCCTCCCGCCTCGCCCTCGATGACGTTCGTATCGCGGATGCGGTCCAAGAGCCGCGTCTTTCCGTGGTCGACGTGCCCCATCACTGTAACGACCGGAGGCCTGGGTTCGCGATCTTCGGGCCTATCCTCCTCCACGATGCTCGGAGCCGACTCATAGCTCGTCTCCCGCTGCGCCCGATACCCGAACTCCTCCAATAGCAGGTCAATCTGGTCGAAGTCCAGTCGCTGATTCATCGAGACCATCATGGACAGATTGCGAAACGCGCTCTGAACGATTTCCCGGGGGCCCTGATCAATGAGATCCGCAAGCTCCGTCACCGTCAGAAACTCGGTCACGCGAACCGTCTTGGCTTCCTGATCGCGCGCCTGCCGCTCCTCCTCCCGCTTCCGCTCAACTTCTTCCTTCGCGGCCTGAATTGAGGACTTCCCCGGCCTGGACCGCTTCTTGGGCCCCTTCAGCTCCGCAAGGACCCGCTGTACGTTCTCGATGGCGGCGCCCGCGTCGCCTCCGCGTCGGCGCCTGCCCTTGCGGCGTCTCTTGCGGCGCCCGTCGGAGGTATACCCTTCCGCCTGAATCCGCACCGTGCCCGCGGGGCGGCCCGACGCGATCGGGTCGGCGGGGGGCCTTCGTATCGATCTCAGACCCCCCAGCCCTTCGCGCGCGCTGCGCAATCCGCTGGACGCGGCCTGAGGCGGCGTCTTGGCGGCTTCGGCGGGGCTTGAGGCGCGAACCGGCGTCGGTTGAACCGGAGTCGGTCCGCCCGCAGGCCGCCCTGCGGGGGCGAGGGCGTCTCTTCCGGGCGCCCCGCCGGGCGGTTGCGTCCGGCGGGGCGCCAAGGAAGGCGGCGTGGAATCGGCGGCTGCGGAACGGAGCTCCTCGGCGCCTCTGGAGCCAGCGTTCGGCGCGACCGGCCTTTCCGGTCCCCCCGGAGCGGCGGAGATCGGGTCCGGAGAGGTCGGCTCCGCCTGGGAAGGCGCTTCGCCGGACTCCGCTGGCGGAGCGGCCTCCTTTAGCGGGTCCTTCGCAGCGCCCGCGGGCGCGACGGCGGACGGCTGATCCACTGCTGCGGACTCCGCCCCGGGAGCTGCCGAAGTCGCCCCCGCCGACACGGACGGCGCCTCTGTTTCCAGCACGGGCGAATCGCTGCTCGCCTGAGCGTCCCCGTTGGCTGCCTGGGGCCGGGCTCCGCTCGGCCCCGTCCTCCTGCGCGGGCGCGCGCGAATCCTTCGACCGACGGGCCCCTTGGACTGCACGCAGGAGCGGATCGCAGCCAAAGCGGTCTTGCCGCCCCTGCGCTCGCGCTCCACGCGGGCGTACGCGCGGCTGACCTCATCGGGCCTGAGCCGGGCGTTTCGGCTGTTGGCCGCAACGCCGACCTCCCTCAGAAAACGAAGAAGAAGATCAGGCGGGACCTTTAGGTCGCCGGCAAGTTCGCTAACGCGCATAGCCCAGTCCCTTCGGGGGCTGCGCCGTCAGCCAACCCCCTTTTGCAAGTCCGGTCCGCGATCTAACGGCACATGACGCTCCCATGCGCCTTCATTCCGCCGAATCGGCTTCAACGGTGAGCCCCTCAATGAGACGGACCACCTCGGTCGCCACCGGTTTCTCGATACCTTCCACCGCAAGCAAATCGCTCATGTCCAAGTCAATTATATCGAAAAACGTCGCATAGCCCGCCGCGTTGAGCGCGCTTAGCGTCTCCTTAGCGAGATTCAACTCGCTGATCGGAAAGTCGGACATGTCCTCGGTCGTCGCGCGCCGGTCGTCGATCTCCGGAGATCCCAGCTCCATCCATTCGCGAGACCCGTACAGATCCACCTGCCAGCCCAGCAGCTGCGACGCAAGGCGCACGTTCTGGCCGTTGCGCCCGATTGCGAGGGAAAGCTGGTCCTCCCCGACAATCGCAGTAATCACTTGCGATTCTCGATTCATGTAGACCTTTGAGACGACCGCCGGCGCAAGGGCTCTCCGCGCGTATACGTCGGTATCCGGATGCCAAGGCACGATATCAATCCGCTCGCTTCCTCCGAGCTCCTTTACGACGGCTTGCACTCTCGAGCCGCGCATCCCCACGCACGCGCCCACCGGGTCAATGGCTTCGTCGTGACTGTGCACCGCGATCTTCGTGCGACCGCCCACTTCGCGGGCAATCCCCTTGATCGTGACGATGCCCTGGTAGATCTCCGGGACTTCAAGGCGAAAGAGCGCGGCGACAAACGACGGATCGGCGCGAGAGAGGATCAGCTTGGGACCCATCGGGGTCTCGTCCACCTTCTTGAGGACCGCCCGGATCGACTCGCCTCGACGAAAGCGCTCCCGCGGGTTGAGCTCCTTGCGCGGAATGATCGCGTCGGCGCGGCGGGTCTGGTTTAGCAGCAACACCGTCTTGCCGCGGTCGATCTGGTGCACGGTTCCCGAGAGCAGCTCCCCGACCCGGTCAGCAAACAGATCCATGATCTGCTGATTCTCCCGCTCCCTCACCCGACTCACGATTCGCTCCTTTGCCGAGCGAACCGCGGTTAGCGTGAAGTCGGAGAGCTCCACCGGGATCTCCATGAGGTCGCCCACCTGGTACCCCTCGTCGTCCCACCGGGCTTCGGTGAGGGAGATCTCGCAGGCTTCATCCTTCACTTCCTCAACGACCTGCTTGAGGATGAACATCTCGATTTCGCCCGAATCGCCGTCCACGACGACATCCGACTGCACCGTCGCGCCGTAAATGCTCTCCAGCCCCGCTTCCATCGCCTCCCGCAAGAGCTCGCCGACCTCCTCGCTGTCCAAGCTCTTCGCTTGCGCGATGCCTCGGAGCGCGTCGACCACCCGATCCATGTTCACTTCCATGCGTCGGCCTCCTCCGGATGAAGGCGGATTGATTCGGCAAGGCGCCTAGGCACGCGGGCGACATCGCCGCCCGGAGTCCGCAGCTCAATCACGCTCTCCGGCTCCGAAACGCCGGCGGAAGACGAGCTTCCGGAAGCCGCCCCTTCGCGCGCCGGAGCGAGACCCAGCAGAGTGCCTACGATGCGGTTGCCCGTCTCTGCGACGCCTTGTCCGCGTACGATAATCCGCTCGCCCCGAAAGCGGACGAAGTCCCGAGGCTTGGACAGCGGACGGTCGAATCCAGGCGACGATACTTCAAGTCGATATCGCCCGGGCATCTCCGGAAGCGCGTCCAACCACCTCTCCAGAGCCCGGCTCGCGGTCGCGCAGTCCGCAGTCCCGATCCGCCGCTCCAAATCGGAATGCTCCATCCGTACGCGCAGGACCGGAAAGCGACGCGTCCCTAAGACATCCAGCGCGACAAGCCGATAGCCCAGCGACCGGAGTCGCCGCGCCATCTCAGCTTCCTTCTCCGTCCACGCCGTTGGAGTCATTCGAGCTCTCTACCTGTCAATAGCGGACAAAAAAAGTGGGGGCGACCTGCACCCCCACTTCCCCGCGCCCATTGGCGCGCCCGACAGGAAATCTACGCTTGCGGCCCCCGGGCGTCAACAAAACAGTCTTGTCCAACGAAATGAACCCGCTGTCCGCCTGAGGCCCGGACCAGCTGGCAAGTCAGCTGCCCGCGCGCGCCGACGCCGTCGATCCGGGCAACCGGGACGCAAGGGGCGCGCAAACGCTGGTTTCGGACGATCAATCAACGCAATCCCGGGGCGCGAACTCCGACATTCTCCCTTTGACGAGGCAGAAATGGCCTCTATTGGGCGGCCCGCAAACTCCGCGCGGCGCGCGACGCGACCACCCTTGGCGTTAGTCGATGCGTTCGATATGGGCTCCCAGGGCTCGCAGCCGCTCATCGATGCGCTCGTATCCTCGTTCGATCTGGCCGGCGTTTCCGATCCGACTCTCTCCATCGGCGGCCAGCGCCGCGATGAGCATCGCCATGCCGGCGCGGATATCCGGACTGACCATCCTCGCGCCGTGGAGCCTAGAGGGCCCAACGACGACGACTCGATGCGGGTCGCACAGGACGATGCGCGCGCCCATTCCCACGAGCTTGTCGGTAAAGAACATCCTGGACTCGAACATCTTTTCGTGGACTAGAATCGTCCCGCTCGCCTGCGTGGCGGTGACGACTGCGATCGACGTCAGGTCGGCGGGAAAGGCCGGCCATGGACCGTCGTCCACCTTGGGAAGGTGTCCGTAGGCGTCCATCCGGATCTTTGGGGTTTCGCGACCGTCCACCACGATGCGTCGGTCCTCCGCCTGGATCCGCACGCCCAATCGCCCGAATCCGTTGAGGGTGGAGTCGAGGTGCTCCGTGGGCGCGGGATCAATGACAAGCCGGCTCCGGGTCGCGACCGCAAGCCCGATGAAGGATCCCGTCTCAATGTGATCCGCGCCAATTGAGTATTCGGCCCCGCGCAGCTCAGGCACCCCGTTGATGGTCAATATTGACGTGCCCAAGCCATGAATCCGCGCGCCCATCGCGTTCAAGAGGCGGATAAGATCTTGGACGTGCGGCTCGCACGCCGCGTTGCGAATCACCGTCCTGCCCCGAGCCATTGCGGCCGCCATGATCGCGTTCTCGGTCCCGGTGACCGAAGGCTCGTCCAGAAAAAACTCGGCGCCCCGAAGTCCCTGCGCGCGAATGCTCGCCCCCTTGGTCGCGTCGACCTCCGCTCCCAACGCCTCAAAGGCGAGGAAGTGGGTATCGAGCCTGCGCCTGCCGATCACGTCGCCCCCGGGCGGAGGTAGATCGACCCTTCCGAAGCGGGCGAGAAGCGGTCCGGCGAGAAGCACCGACGCGCGTATCCGGGCCGCCAGCTCTTCGTCTGGAGAGTCTCCGGAGAGGCCCGCGCCCGAAATGGAGACGACATTGTCATCCGTCCACCTCGCCTCCGCGCCCATGGCGGAAATAAGCTCCAGGAGCGTTTCCACGTCCCGGATCCTGGGAACGTTGCGAAGGATCACCGGCTCTTCGGTCATCACCGTGGCGGCGATCAGGGGAAGGGCCGCGTTCTTGTTGCCGGCGGGACGGACGACTCCCCGAAGGCGGCGGCGGCCTTGAACAACGAATGAGGGCATGATTCTACGGCGCGGTTGGAAATTGCGGGCACTCGAAACGAACGCGAGGTCGGGCCACCGATGCGCGACCGAGTCGAAACGAGCATATTAGGGCGTCATGGATAACTTCTTCGAACTGTCCGTTTCCGTCTCTCTCGGAATGATCTCCGTCGGGGTCGTCGCCGCGCTCGTTGTGGCCGTGATGCAGCTGAGGCGGCTCGAAGGCGCCGTAGACGACCTCCGAAAGAGCTCCTCGGACTACCTGAAGGTGGCGCATCGGATGGACGCCGCGATGGACGACGTGACGCATGTCGCGAGCGTCGTGCGCCGCGAGGTGGACCGGATGCGCGCCTCCGGAGCGGCGCTGGGCGACGAGCTGGGCAGCGTCCGCGATTCCTTGCTCGGGAGCTTGAGCGACTTCGCTGCGACGGTGGACTTCGCGCAATCGGAGGCTGAGGCGGCGGTATTGGACGCGGCGGTCAAGGTGCGAACGCTCCGCGCGAAGACCGACTTCCTGAGGCGAAAAGACCAAACGGAGGACGAGGAAGAGGAGTCCCGGGCTGCCGAGTCGCTGACTCCCGGAGAAGGCGAGGACGCGGAGGACGAAAGCTCGCCGAGCTGAACGACGGCGGAGTCCGGATGCGTCGTCCCTGGTCCTAATGGAAGGGGTCTCGTTCCAATTTGGATACGCGCGCCTTCAGCTTGCGCGTCTCTCCGTCGTCAAACTTTATCTGCGCTACGAGATCCCGCCCGAAGCCGGAGAGGCGTACGATGCGCCCCGATCCGAATCTGGGATGGACGACTCGCTCGCCCGGCGCGAAACTCGGCTGATCCTGGTTGAAGTCCTCCATCGGTCCGTACTCCCCGCCGAGACGAACTCCGTCCTCGGGCAGCGGTCCGGCGCCGCCGATCCAGGCGCCCGCCTGCTCCTTGACGGAATCGGGAAGCGAGTAAAGAAACGTCGAAGGACCGTCTCGTCTCCGGCTGCCGTGGCGGAGGCGGCTTCGCGCGTATGAGAGGTACAGCCGCTCCTTCGCGCGGGTGATGCCGACGTAAAAGAGGCGCCGCTCCTCTTCCGGGTCATGCCCCTCGTCCTCATCTCGCGGGAGCGGGAAGAGGCCGTCCTCCAGGCCGGTGAGAAACACCACCGGAAACTCCATGCCCTTGGCGGAGTGCACCGTCATGAGCGAGACGCGGTCGTCAGCGGATTCGTGGGCGTCGGCGTCCGCGACCAATGCCACCGACTGAAGAAAGAGCGCAAGATCAGGGAGCTCCGGATCCTCGTCCTCCAGCTCCGGCGCCTCGACGGCGTCGAACTCGCGGGCCATCCCCGCGAGCTCGTCCAGATTTGCGCACCGCTCTTCGCCGCCCTCTTCCCGGGCCACCGCGTCGTAGAGGCCGACGCGCGCCGCCAGATGGTCCAGAATTTCCGACGCGGACTTCGTATCCAGCATCTCCCGACACTCCCGAACGACCGCCGCGAGGCGCTCCAGGCCCTCCGCGGCCCGAGTTTGAATCCGCGGCGCCTCCCCGGCCCGCGCCGCCGCCCCGAGAAGGTGCAGCCCCGATGCCCGCGCAAAGGCCGCCAGCCTTCGGCGCGTCGCGGGACCGACGCCGCGCGCCGGGTAGTTCGCGATCTGATCGAACGCCTCGCCGTCGTCCGGGTTGACGACGAGCCTTAGGTAGGCCAGCAGCCGCCTCACTTCTCGCCGCTCGTAGAACCGCGTCCCGCCGACCAGCTGGTAGGCGACGCCGCGCCGGGTCAGAACCTCTTCCAAGGGACGGGACTGGGCGTTTGTTCGATAGAGCACCGCCGCTTCGCCCAGCTTCGGGAGGCCCATGACCTTCCTGACGATCCAGCTCGCCTCCTCCATCTCGTCCTTTGCGCGCCGGAGTCGCACCGGGTCGCCGCTTTCGCGGGCCGGACGGCCGCCGCGGTCCACCGCAAAGAGCTTCTTCTCCCTCCGATTGGCGTTTTCCCGGATGACGGAGCGCGCGGCCTCCAAGACCTCCGGGGTGGATCGATAGTTGCGCTCCAGCGTCACGACGCGGGCGTCCGGGAAGCTCTTCTCGAAGTCGAGGATGCCCTTGGGTTCCGCGCCTCGCCAGGTGTAGATGCACTGATCGTCGTCCCCAACCGCCGCCACGTTGCCGCGCGGCTTTCCCAGCTGCGTCAGGAGCTTCAGCTGGGCGATGTTGGTGTCCTGATACTCGTCGACCAAGAGATGCTTGAACTGCGCTCGATACCGACTCAGAACCGCTTGACTCCGCTCGAATAGGCGCACCGGCCAGACCAGAAGGTCGTTGAAGTCGACCGCCCTGTGCCTGCGGAGCGCGGATTCGTACTCCCCATAGGCCCGGGCAGCGTTCCTCTTGACGAGGTTCGGGGCATCGGCATGGAGCCTTGAGTACTCCTCGGGCCCGATCAGCGCGTTCTTCGCGCGGCAAATCGCACGGTAGACTTCCCGAACTTCCTTTCGCGCGACGGGAAGCCCAAGCGCCCCCGAAATGCGCCTGAGCACCGTTCTGGAGGCCCTGTCGTCCAGAATGCTGAAGGACGGCGGCCAGTTTAGCTCGCCCGCGTGTCTTCGCAGCAGACGGACGCCAAGCGCGTGGAAGGTGCTGATCCAGAGGCCTCGCGCGGGCGCCCCCATTTCCTCAACGCGCTCGGTCATCTCCTTCGCCGCCTTGTTGGTGAAGGTGACCGCCAGAATCCTGTCCGGGGAAACGCCGCGGTTGCCGATCAGATGTGCGATCCGGCTCGTCAGCGTGCGGGTCTTCCCGGTGCCCGCGCCCGCCAGCACGAGGAGAGGGCCGTCGCCGTGCCGAACCGCGCTCTCCTGTTCGGGATTGAGGGACGGAAGACGATTAATCACGCGTGCGCGGGTTTTGAGGAGGGAGCGCGGGGGTTATCCGTCGCCGGAAGGCGAACCTCAAAGGTCACGCCCCTCGGCGGCGCATCGTTTACGGCGATGCGCCCGCGGTGCATCCCTTCGATGATCCTGCGGGTCAAGGCGAGACCCACGCCCCAGCCGCCGGGCTTGGTCGTGACCCCGGGCTCAAAGATCCTGTCCCTCACGTCCGGAGAAATTCCCGGACCGGTGTCCTGGACCGCAAGGACGACCCAGTCCTCCGCCGCCCGCCTCGCGGAAATCGTGATCGCGCCGCCCGTGGACGCGACCGCGTCCAGCGCGTTCTTCACCAAGTTCTCCAGCGCCCATGCAAGGAGCACGGCGTGGCCTTGCACCGGCGGAAGCCTCTCCTCGATGTCGAAGTGGAGCGCCAGCCCGGAGCCAAGCCTGGGTATTCTTCCCTCCAGATAACGCCTGAGCCGCTGGATGACGTCGTTCAGCGAAACGGGAGACAGCCTGGTGTCGCGCCCAATCAGCTCGAAGCGGTGGCTCACCTGCTCCAAGAGGCGCACGTCCTCTTCGATAAAGGAGGAGACCTGAAGGTTGGAGAGCTGCTCCGGGCGCTCGCTCCGGGGCATCGCGAGCACCTCCACCCAGCCCTTTAGCGAGCTGGTGGGCGTTCCCAGCTGGTGGGCCAACTCCCGCGTCACGGACATCCAAGCCGTCTCCGCCGCCGCGCGGCGCTGGTAGCGGACCAAGCTCACCGTCATTAGAGCCGTCAGAGCAAGCCCCGCCGTCCAGAGGAGCGGGATAATCCGAAGCCTGGCGGCCTGCGGCGTAATTCCATAGTGCACCAGCTGATTCACCGTGTCGCCCACGGGCGCGTTGACGGCGTCCAGCTGCTCGGTGTAGCGGGCGATCCGCTCCAGGTCGTCCGGCGCGGGGGGATCGGCGACCTTGAAGGGCAGGTTCGCCGAGCTGACGTATCTGCGGTCCGCGCCCGTCGTCACGACAATAGGAACGCCCATTTCGAGGATCGCGTCCTGAAGGTGCACGAGCGCTTGAATTTCAGCCCCCGGTTCCCTGCCTGTAAGCCCTCGCTGCACCTCCGCGTAAATCTGGGTGAAGGTGGCCACGTCCGCCTGCCTGGACCGGACGATCTGGCCGGTGTAGACGAGAAACCAGACGGCCAGAGCTGCGAACACAACCCCCAGCACGATCGGACTCCCCCGCGGCGGTCGCAGCGCAGGCCTTGGGGCAGACCGAGAGGGGCCGCCCCGAACAAGCGAGGATAGCACGCGCCCAGCCCGCCCAAACACGCGTCCGCTAGGTCCTCCCCGGCTCGATGCGGTCCATCCCCGCGAAGGGCGCGAGCGCCTCGGGAAGCCGCACCGATCCGTCCGGGCGCTGTCCCGTCTCGATCAGGGCAACCATGAGGCGCGGGAGCGCGAGACCCGAGCCATTCAGCGTGTGGAGGAAGCGCGCGCCGTGCCCCGCCTTGGGTCGGTAGCGAATTTCCGCCCGGCGCGACTGGTAGTCTCCAAAGGTCGTGCAGCTGGAGATTTCCAGCCATTTTTTCACTCCGGGCGCCCAGACCTCGATGTCGTAGGTCAGGGATGCCGCAAACCCCAGGTCTTTCGCCGCGAGCCGGACGACGCGATAGCGAAGACCCAACGCCTGCACAACCGCCTCCGCCTCGCGAAGCAGCTCCTCCAACGCCTCGCGAGAGTCCTCTGGACGTTCGAAGCGCACGAGCTCCACCTTGTCGAACTGATGGACCCGCAGCATCCCCCTCGTATCGCGACCGGCGGCGCCGGCCTCCCGGCGGAAACAGGGCGAATACGCGACGTACTTCAGCGGAAGCCGCGCATCGGGCAGGATCTGCTCGCGATGAAGGTTGGTGACGGGGACTTCAGCCGTGGGAATCAGCCACAGGTTGTCCCGGGAGGTGAGATAGGACTCGTCCATGAACTTCGGAAGCTGTCCCGTCCCGACCAGCGCCTCGGTTCTTACTAGGTAGGGCACTCGCACTTCCTCGTACCCGTGCTCCGAGGCGTGCAATCCGATCATCCAGTTGATCAGCCCGCGCTGAAGGCGCGCGCCGCTCCCGCGAAGCACGATGAAGCCGGATCCGGAGATGCGAGCCGCGGCCGCCAGGTCCATCATGCCCAACTCCTCCGCAACCTCCCAATGGGGCCTCGGCTCAAAGTCGAACCCGGGCGCGCTCCCCCAGCTCCGAACGACTTCGTTGGCCTCCACGCCGCCAAGCGGAACCTCCGCGTCCGGTCGATTTGGAATGTCCAGAAGGAGCACCCGAAGCTCGGCCTCGGCGTCGCCCACCGCGCGATCCAGCGTCGAAATCCTCTCTCCGACGCGGCGCATCTTCAAGATCTCTTCCGCAGCGTCGCGCCCCGCTCTTCGGGCCTCGCCGATCTCCTTTGAAACCCGATTTCGCAGAGCCTTCAACTCGTTGGCCTCTCTCAACGCCCGCCTGCGCTTTCGATCCAAGGCGACCAGCCGCTCCATCTGTTCCTTCACCTCCTTGGACGGCCAGCCCCGATTCAAGAGGCTCTCCCGAATGCTCTCGGGGTCCTTCGCCACTGCTTTGATATCAAGCATGGATCAGCTGGGCGGCAGCAGCTCCAAGCTGTTGCAGATCGGGCTTACGTCAAACTGAAACTCGACCACTCCCGTTTCGGGCCGCGCGACGAGCGGCTGGACCTTTCCGTAGTAGTTGCAAACCGATCCCCAGGTGCCGGAGTGCTTGCGCGTCCGAACGACGTATACGGCGCCCTGGGTAAGCGCAACCCTGCCTTGGGCGACGTACGCAGCCGTATCTTCGGGCGCATCCGACAGCTCGACGAAGACCGTGCCGGGCTCCGTCGGCGCCATCGCGGCCTCCGACTCGATACCCAGAGCTCCGGGCAGCAGCCAGAAAAAGGCCAAACCGTCCGTGTCGACCGCGACATCCCAGCTTGTCCCCACGTGCGGCGCCTCAAGCCTGAGCGCCTGTCGGTCCCGGAAGTCGAAGGCCGACGCCAAGTTCAGCTCGGGACGCGACAGTGCATAGAGCCGCGCGGTGTCGGGGTTGCTCTCCCAGTTGAAGAAGAAGGGATCGTCGCCGCAGCCCATAACGCCCAGCAAGAGAGCGGCCCAAGCGCTCAGGCGAGCTCTGCGGCGGGGACTTCCCTCACGAACGTTCCACATGAGCCCGCGTCGCAGAAGTGGCGATGAGTAGCCTAGGAGCGTCGTCGACCCAAGGCGCCGAATGAAACCCAATTTAGCCCGACGGGGGCAAACGGTTCGAGCTTAGGCGCGCAGCCGAGGCTGCCGCGGGGGCTCCTCCGCCGCGGTCGCCGGCGCGCTCCCCAAGAAAGACGGCCGGATCGAACGCGCGACTCCCTTAATGTTTGGCGCAAAAAGGCGCGCGCCCTCCGAGGCGTGTGGAGAAGATCGTTTTCCCAGGCGCGCGCCAAGCGACATTAACTTCACCTGTCCCTCGCGCGCCGCTTCGGCACGCGCCAGCGCCCGCCGCGACAACGCGCGTCGCGCGGAGCATCCAACTTCCTTTTCGCGTCATCGCCCGTCAGTGAATCTCCGCGCATGGCACACGCCGCTCCAAGAGGCGGAGCGTCCGCGAGGACGAATTCCCGGGTGAGCGCGCCGCGCCCTTGGGCGGTGGTGCTCGCCGGAGGCGCCGGGAGTCGATTTTGGCCTCTGAGCACGCCAAGTCGTCCAAAGCAGCTCCTCCCCTTGGCCGGCGAACAAGCGCTTGTCGAAGACGCCGTTCGAAGAGCCTGCCTGACTGCCCCGATAGAGCGCGTTCGAATTCTGACGAATCAGGCGCTGGTCGGGCCGATTCGAGAGGCGACGGGGCTGGGAAGGGACTCGTTTCTGGTGGAGCCCCGGCCAAGGGGCACGGCGCCCGCGCTCGCATGGGCGGCTTGGTGGATCAAGGAGCGCGACCCGAACGCGGTCATGACCTCCCTTCACGCGGACCACGCCATCTCGCCGGAGTCCGCCTTTCAGGGCACCGCCCTGGAAGCGGCGCGGCTAGCGGTCGCGGAAGATCTATTGTTTGCGATCGGGGCTCCGCCGGACCGCCCGGAGACCGGCTTTGGCTACATTCGCGCCGGCGAGGCGATTCAGGCGCGCGGCGGCAGAACGGCTTCAAGGGCGCTCTCTTTCGTCGAGAAGCCCGCAGCCGGGGAGGCGCGTAGACTGCTTGAGTCGGGGTGCGCGTGGAACACCGGGATCTTCGTGTGGCAACCGGCGCGCTTCCTTGCCGAGGTCAAGCGATGGGCGCCCCGCCTGCATGCGGCGATCGGGGAGCTGGATCGAGGCGATGTCGCGGGTTTTTTCCGTCGCGCTCCCAAGTCGACGGTAGACGACGCGATCCTGTCCCGCAGCGCGCGCGTCGGCGCCGTCTTGGCTGACTTTTCCTGGGACGACATTGGGAGCTGGGAGGCGCTTGCCAGAACGCGACCGCGCGACCCGCAAGGCAACGTCGTGCTGTCTCTTCCCGGCGACCTTCCGGCGCCCCCGGATATCGTGCTTCGGGAGTGCAGCGGCAACATCGTGGTGGCGGAAGGAGTCCAAGTCTCTCTTGTCGGGGCGAGGGATCTGGTCGTCGTCGGGACTCCTGATCGCACATTGGCGATGCCCAGAGCGGCGGCGGACGGCTATCGGGAGCTCTTGGGCATTCGAGGAGCGGGCGCCGCGCGGTCAGGTCGGAAGGGACATTGACGGCCCAACTTTTTTTATTTGAGGACCAGCCGCGAGATGCGTGGCATCCGTTTTCGGAGACCCGCCCCGTCGGAGAGCTTCTCTTTGGGTCCCTGACGCTAAGAGAGAGAGCCGAAGCGGCCTTTGGCGTTCGCGGCGCGCGCCACGTCGCGCCGCCCCGCCTCGCGGGCTTCCACGAGGAAGGCGCTTCCCCGATCGCGCGGCAGCGGGAGCTTGCCCGCCCCGCGCCTCGGATCGCGTGTCTCGCTCGATTCGCCCCGCGCGAGCGCATTGAGCCGCCGAGCAACGGGTCCGTCATCTACCGCTTGGAAGACCCACCCGCGCCCGTCGCGGTCTTCTTGGGGCCGGATCAGCCGCCGCCGGAAGGGCTGTTCCTTGGCCAGTGGCCCGATGGACTTCCCGTCCGCATGGTCAAGGGAACGCTGCTGGAGAGCCCCTGGGATCTGATGGCGCGGACCCCTGAAGTCCTGGAGCGGGACGCAGCGCGCGCCGGAGCCAGAGGTCTTCCGGGAAGAGGGACGTTCGTCTTGGGCGAAGAGCCGCTTCATCTGGGCGAGGGCGTTTCGGTTGACCCCGGCGTCGTCTTCGACTTGCGGAACGGAGGCGCGATCCTTGGTCCGGGCGCCCGCGTCCAGGGACCGGCTCGCGTCGAAGGCCCGGTATTTCTGGGCGCCGGCGCCCGTCTGCGCGGCGGGAGTCTTCGCCGCTCCGCGATCGGGCCAAAGTCGAGAGTCGGCGGGGAGGTGAGCTCGTCGGTGGTGCTCTCCTGCGCAAACAAAGCGCACGAGGGCTTTCTCGGACACTCCGTCGTGGGACGCTGGGCGAATTTGGGCGCGATGACCACGACCGCCAACCTCAAGCACTCCCTGGGCGCGGTGAGCGCAGCGGGCCCGTCCGGTCGAAAGGAGACCGGGCTTCTCAAGGCCGGCGCGCTGATCGGCGACTACGCCCGCTTGGGGATCGGAACTCTCCTTGCGCCGGGCTCCGTCGTGGGCGCGGGGAGCGCAGTCTCCCTGCCCCGGCCGCCGCCCTTCGTGCCGTCCTTCCGCTGGATCGGCTCGGGCGAGACAAGAGAGCAGCGCCTGGATCGCTTTCTCGAAGCGCTTGCCAAGGCGATGGCGCGTCGGGACGAAGCCCTGGATCCAAGGACGGCTCGCTTTCTCTCAAGGGCGCACGCGCATGCAGGCGCCGGCCCGCCGCTTCCCGAATGAGGTTTTCGGTTCTTGGCAGCGGCAGCGCGGGCAACGCCATCGCCGTGGAGGGGGGCGGCGTGTTGGTCCTCATCGACGCCGGCTTCAGCGGAGTAGAAGTCTTGCGGCGAATGGACCGCGTTGGATTTGACGGCGAACGACTCTCCGCCGTCTTCTTGACCCACGAGCACTCCGACCACGTCCGAGGGGCGGGGGTCCTGGCGCGGAGGCTGAAGATCCCCGTCTTTGCGACGGAGGACACCCTCTCCGCCTGCCCTGCGGTCTTTCGAGGCAAGGAGGATCTTCGTTTCGTCGATCCGGGTCGCGCGATCAATCTGGGCGGCCTCTCCTTGGAGCCCTTCCGGGTCGTGCACGATGCGGCGGCTCCAGTGTCTCTCGCCGTCACTGAAGGGGCCTCCGGCGATCGACTTGGGTTGGCGACGGACTTGGGGCAGTCCACCGCTCACGCCCGTTTCGCCCTGAAGGGCTGCCACGGGCTCGTGATCGAGGCCAACCACGACCCCGACCTGCTCTGGTCTTCGCGCTACCCCCTGGCGGTCAAAAACCGCATCGCGTCGAACCGCGGCCACCTCTCCAACGAAGACGCCGCCCGCCTCGCGGGCGGGCTGATGCACCCGGATCTGCAAGTCGTCGTGCTGGCGCACCTTTCGGAGGAGACCAACTCGCCCGACCGCGCTCGCCGCGTCGTGGACGCGGAGCTGCGCCGGCTGGGATATCGGGGACGCATTGTCGTCGCGAGCCAATCCGTCCCTACGGGCGTGGTGGACTTAACGGGGCGCGCGGAGCGCGCGCCGCGCGAGGCGCAACGCTCGCTCTTCGGATAGACGGCGGATTGGCGGGGCCGCTTGCGCGCCCCGCCGGAGACTCCTTCTACCTCCCCATGAAGTCCAAGAATCGCACGACATCGTTGCTGAGCGCCCACGCCATCAACAGGAGCACGAGCACCAGCCCGACCTGCGACCACCGGAGCCGGGCCTTGACGGACAGCGGTTTGCGACGCGCGGCCTCCACGCCCAACAGCACCAGCGCGCCGCCGTCCAAGATCGGAATGGGTAGAAGGTTCAGGATGGCCAAGTTGATCGAGAAGAGCGCCATGAAGGAGATGTAGCGGTCCCAGCCTTCGTTCGCGGCCTCCCCCGACATCTGCGCGATCGTCCCGATCGATCCGACGCTGTTGAGCGGGATTTCTCGCTCAAATAGGCCTCGGAGAAAGACTAGGATTCGAATCGTCACGCTTACCGTCTGTTCGTACCCGTACTGGAGAGCTTGGGAAAACGAGGCTGGAACCCTCGTCAGAATATCCTCCGCGTAAACGCCCAAGCGGCCCGCCTCCTCGCCGGTCTCAGGGTCTTCGTACCCCGCGACGGTGAGGCTGCGCGCCAAGAGCTCTTCCCCGCGCCGCACCACCACTTCGACCTCCTCCAATGCGCGCGGACGCGTCGCATCCCGAAGGTCGGCCCAGCTTTCGATCTCTTCTCCGGCGATGCTCGTCACGACATCGCCCGCCTGAAGCCCCGCCACTTCGGCCGGCGCCCCGGCCTCGAGACGCGCGATGACGGGGTCTTGCCAAAACGCGAGTGCCGACATGATTCGCGCGCGCTCTTCCTCCGCGCCCAGCCGAATACGGAAGGTCGCCGCCGGGCCCCGGGTTTCCACCTCCACCTCGCCCGAGTCCGCCTCGAAAAAAGCGCCGCTCAGCGCGCGCCAGCTTTCCGGTCGCTCGCTTCCCACGCGCTCGATGCGGGCCCCCGGGACAATGCCCGCGAGCGGCGCGGCGGCCTCGGGGAGCAGCTCCAAAGACACCCGCATCACGCGCGTGGTGGGGATATCGTCCAGGCCCCACGCCGCGGCAACCAGCGCAAACGCAAAGAACGCGAAAATCATGTTCATGATGACGCCGGCGGAGATCACGAGCGCCCGCGCCCAGATGGGCTTTCGATCAAAGTCCTTTTCGGGGCTGCGCTCGCTCTTTCCTAGGGCCTTGCCGCCCTCCAGACTCTCCGCCGCTTCGTCCGCCATTCCCTGCATCTTGACGTACCCGCCCAAGGGTATCGCCGAGATGACGTACTCCGTTTCGCCTCGAGTGAAGCCTAGGACGCGGGGGCCGAATCCGATCGAGAAGCGTTCCACGCCGACGCCAACCGCCCGCGCGGCCCAGTAGTGTCCGAGCTCGTGCACAAGGATCAGCACGCCCAGCAGAAATAGAGTGGCCAGCGCCGTAGTCATGAGATCCTCGCCTGTGACGCCGCTAAGGACGGATCGTTCGTTAGAAGGGCCACCGCGCTTTTCGCGACCCGCCGGGCCTCCGCGTCCGCGGCAAGCGTGGCGGGAAGCGACAGGGCGAATGGCGGGTCCACCTTCTCCATGGTTTCGCGCACCACCCAATCAATGTCGCCAAAACGGATCCGCTCCTCCAAGAACGCCTCCACCGCGACCTCGTTGGCGGCGTTAAAGACGCACGGCGCGGATCCTCCCCGCCGGCCTGCCTCCACCCCCAGCGCAAAAATTGGAAAGCGCGCTTCGTCCAGCGGCTCGAAGGTCAGCGGCGAGAGTCGAGTCGGGTCGTAGCTCCGGAGCGCGGGGTCTCTTCGGCGATCCGGCCACGAAAGCGCGTACAGGATTGGCAGCTCCATCGTCGGATCGCCCATCTGAGCGAGCACCGACCCGTCCACGAATTCGACGAACGAATGCACGATGGACTGCGGATGAACCACGACATCAATTGCATCGTAGGGCAAGTCGTACAGATAGTGCGCTTCAATCACCTCCAGCGCCTTGTTCGCGAGCGTCGCGGAGTCCACGCTGATCTTTGCGCCCATCTCCCAATTGGGATGACGGAGCGCATCTCGAACGCTCGCGCCCGCCGCCTCTTTGCGCGTCTTGTTCCGGAAGGGACCGCCGCTCGCCGTGAGGATGATCCGCCCTACTTCTTTGGGGCGCGCGCCCTGAATGCACTGCAGGATCGCGGAATGCTCGCTGTCGACCGGCACGATCTCTCCGCCTCCGGCCCGCGCCGCCTCGCGCGCCAGAAGACCGCCGGCGACAAGCGACTCCTTGTTGGCGAGGGCCAACCGCTTTCCCGCTGCGAGCGCCGCGAGCGTCACCTCCAGCCCCGCCGCTCCGACGACCGCGTTCACCACGACATCCACCTCGTCCAGCTCGCAGAGGACGCGCACGGCCTCCGGGCCCGCGCCCCATCCGCTGGGAACCGGTCCCAATCCGGGATGCGCCAGCGCCACGCGCCGAACCCCAAAGGCCTCCGTCTGCTCCCGCAGCTCCTCCGTGGAGCTGCCCGCGGCGAGCGCCGCCACCTCAAAGGCGTCCGAGTGGCGTTCGATCACCCTCAACGCCGCGCGCCCGATCGAGCCGGTGGAGCCAAGCACCGCCACGCGCGCGACCTTCCGTTCAGCTACCACGGAAACAACCCGAAGATGGCATAGGCCAGCGGCCAGCTGAAGAACAAGCCGTCGAAGCGATCAAGCGCGCCTCCGTGCCCCAAGAAGACAATCCCCGAGTCCTTGACGCCCGCGTCGCGCTTCAGGATCGACTCCACCAAGTCGCCCGCCTGCGCAACCGCTCCCAGCACGACTCCGATCACGCCGCCGATCCATGGGTTCATTGCCGGCAGACCCAGCCGCTGAAGGAGCCACCCCAAGACGCACCCGGTAAGCACTTGCGCCGCGAGCGCGCCCAACGCGCCCTCCACGGTCTTCTTCGGGCTGAAGTCGGGCGCGAGCGGCCTCTTTCCCCACGAGCGTCCCACGAAGTACGCCACCGTATCCCCAATCCACGTCACCGCCATCGGAAAGAGCACGACGAGGGGGCCCGTCCAGCGATGGAGCGACGGGTCGGGGAGGTGTCGAAGGAGCAACGCGAAGGACAGCGTGCCGCCGGTGAGCACCGCCCCCGCAACGCAGGCGCCCATCGAGAGGAGCGGCCTGCTGCGGTGCCGGTCGCCCAGCGCGAGCGCGATGCCCGAACAGAGGGTGAGGGCCACGATTAACGCCCCCGCGCCTTCCACCCAGGATGCGTATACGGGGGTCTGCGCAGACAGCAGCACCATCCCAACCGAGACCGCCGAGCCCGCGACCGCAAGGGGCCGGGCTCCGGCGCGCGCGACCAGCTGGAAGTACTCGACCGAAGTCATAAGCGTGACGACGGCAAGCGGCGCCCCCAGCCACCAGCCTCCCTTGTAGGCGCAAAACACCGCGAGAGGCACGCCCCCCAAGGCGACCAGTATGCGCGAGACGATCTCTCTCAGCGTCCGTGCCCCGCTCGGGCCGCGACGCGACCGAAGCGCCGTTCTCGCCCCCGAAAGTCGGCGATCGCCTTGAAAAAGTCGTTCTTCGTAAAATCCGGCCACAAGATGTCCGTCACGTAGATTTCGGCGTAAGCGAGCTGCCAGAGCATGAAGTTGCTCAGCCTGAACTCGCCTCCGGTTCGGATCAGCAGATCCGGCTCCGGGACCTCCGGCGGCCCGAGCTCCCGGGCGAAGTCCGACAGCGTGATCCCTTCGGGAGAGACGGCGCCGTCCACCGCCTTGCGGGCCAAGGATCGGGCCGCCTCCAGAATCTCCTCCCGGCCTCCGTAGGAAATCAGGACTTGCATGATCATCGCGCCGCCGCCCCGCGTTTCCGTCTCGATGCCGCGAACCGCGCGGCGCGACGCCGGGTCCAGCCGATCAATCTGGCCCAGCGCGCGGACCTCCACGCCGTGTTCCTGGAGGCGCCCGGATTCGCTCTCCGCATAGAGCTGGAGAATCCTCATCAGCTCCTCCACCTCGGGCGATGGCCGCCGCCAGTTGTCGATTGAAAAGGCGTAGAGCGAAAGGACCTCGACGCCGACTTCCACCGCCGCCTCCACCATGCCGGTCAGCGCATCCATCCCGGCGAGATGCCCTTCGCTCCGGTCAAGCCCCCGCGAAAGGGCCCACCTGCCGTTGCCGTCCATAATGACGGCCACGTGCCGGGGCGTCCGCCCGTTCTCCCGGATCCCTCCTACTCCCCCTGAGGACATGCCATCAGATCGCCATGACCTCTTTCCGCTTGGACTCCAGCATCCGATCAATCCGCTGAATAAAGTCGTCGGTGAGCTTCTGCAATGCCTCCTGAAGCCGCCGCGCTTCGTCCTCTCCCATCTCCTTCTCCTTGATCGCCCCGCGTATTCCCTCGTTTCCCGCCTGCCTCGCCCTCCGTACGCTGATCCGCCCCTCCTCGGCCATCCGCTTCAGCGCCTTGACATACTCCAACCGCCGTTCTTGGGTTAGCGCCGGAATCGGCACCCGCACCACCGCGCCGTCGGTAGAAGGATTCAGACCGAGTCCGGAGGAGAGGATTGCCTTCTCTATTGCCGAAGCGGTGGAGGCGTCGAAGGGCTGCACAACTAGCAGCGATGCGTCGGGCGCGCCGATGGTTGCCAGCTGCTGGAGCGGCATCGTCCCGCCGTAGGCGTTCACCTTCACGTTCTCAAGCAGCGAGGGAACCGCTTTTCCCGTTCGAACGGCGTCGAATTCACGGCCCACGGCGTCCAGCGCCGCCATCATTCTCAGTTCGAATTCATCCAAATCCATGACCGGATCCTCGCAGTTGCCGGAAGGGATCGGGCAAGGCTGCGATTCCCGTCGCCCGCAGGTTATGAAACAAGGGTCCCGACCTCCTCGCCCAAGATCGCATCGCCCACCGCGCCGCGCCTCGCAAGGCTCAGCACAATGATCGGGAGTTCGTTTTCGCGGCAAAGCGACACGGCGGCGGCGTCCATCACCTCGAGCTCTCGGAGCATCACGTCGCGGTGACTGATCTCGGAGATAAAGGTGGCCTCCGGGTCCTTTCGCGGGTCTGCGGAGAAGACGCCCTCGACGTTTGTGGCCTTGACCACGATGTCGCAGCCGATTTCGATCGCCCGAAGCACCGCCGCGGTATCGGTGGAAAAGTAGGGACTCCCCGTGCCTCCGCCGAAGATCACCACCCGTCCTTTTTCCAGATGGCGAATCGCGCGCCGCCGAATGTAGGGCTCCGCGAGCTGGTCCATCCGAATGGCGGTCATCACCCGGGTGACGATGCCGCGCCGCTCCAGCCGATCCTGGAGAGCAAGGGAATTCATGACGGTGGCGAGCATGCCCATGTAGTCCGCCGCCACCCGATCCATCCCTTCCCGACCGGCGATTGCCCCGCGAAGGATGTTGCCTCCGCCCACAACGATTCCAAGGGTTGCGCCGAGTTCGGAAACGCGCGCGATTTCGTCGGTGACGGCTTCGACGGCGTCGTGATCAATCCCGAAGCCGCGACTCCCGGCCAACGCCTCGCCGGAGAGCTTCAGCAGGACCCTGTCGTACTTCCTCATCCGCGCAGAGCCGCTTCCTCCCGCCCGAAGAGGAAGGCTAGCTTCCGACCTGAAAGCGGACGAAGCGGCCCACCTCCACCTTCTCGCCCGTCTTGGCGGAGACCTCCGTAACGAGGTCTCGCACGACGATCTCCGGGTCCTTCACGTAGGACTGATTGAGAAGCGTCCGCTGCGCGAAGAACTTCCGCAGCTTCCCCTCCACGATCCGCTCCCGAATGTGCTCGGGCTTGCCCTCCTCCGCGACCTGGCGCGCGTACACGCTCCGCTCTCGCTCCACAATGGCGGGATCCACCTCTTCGGGCCCGACCGCGATTGGCGACATCGCCGCGACATGCATCGCAAGATCCCGCGCGAGCGACCGGAAGACATCGGTATTCGCGACGAAATCGGTCTCGCAGCGGAGCTCCAAGAGCACGCCAATGCGCCCGCCGTGGTGAATGTAGCTCGCGACGACGCCTTCGCCCGCGCTCTTCGAAGCGCGTTTCGCCGCCTTCGCCGCGCCGCTCGCGCGGAGCAAGTCGATCGCCTTCTCGATGTCTCCGCCGGCGGACTCCAGCGCTCGCTTGCACGCCATCATCCCTACCCCGGCCCGGGCCTTCAGAGCCATGACGTCCTTTGCGGAGATTTGCGGCTTGGTCACTTCTTGACCTTCCTCGCTTCCGCGATCGCCTCAGGTCTCGGTCGACGCTTCCGGCGGGCTGGCCTACGCCTCGGAGTCTCGCGGGCGTCCGCCGTCTTTTCGCCGGTCTCGGTGGAGTAAATCGTTGCTTCGCGGTCGAGGTGGCGCTGCCGGTCCCGATCGGGAAGCTGCCTCTTCGCCTCCAGAATCGCGTCGGCGATCTGAGAGGAAATCAGCTTTACGGGCGCGATGGCGTCGTCGTTGCCCGGAATCGGATAGTCCAACCGATCCGGATTCGCATTGGTGTCCGCGATCGCGATGACCGGAATCTTGAGTCGGTTGGCCTCTCGCACGCCGATGATCTCCCGCTTCGCGTCGACCACGAAGAGCAGCGCCGGGAGGCGCGCCATGTCTCGCACGCCGTTGAAGTAGTTGGCGAGCTTCGAGCGTTCCCGTCGCAGGAGCAGCTGCTCCTTCTTGGTATAGAACTCGAAGGCGTTCTCCGCCTCGCCCCGCTCCAGCTCCTTCATCCTGCGGATTTGCCGCCGAATCGTGTTGAAGTTCGTGAGCATTCCCCCAAGCCACCGCTCCGTCACGTAGGGGGAGCCGGAGCGCTTTGCTGCTTGCTCCACCTCGGCGCGGGGTTGGCGCTTGGTGGAAAGGAAGAGCACTTGGCCGCCCGCCGTCACCGCCTTCCGCGCCGCCTCCTTCGCCGCCTCAAGTCTGTCCAGCGTCTTGCGCAGGTCGATAATGTGGATCCCGTTGCGCTCCCCAAAAATGAAGGGACGCATCTTGGGGTTCCAGCGCCTTTTTTGATGACCGAAATGGACACCGGCCTCGAGCAGTTGTTCCAAGGTGGCGGGCGCGCCCACAGCGTTATTCATCGTTTCCATCGCGCTGGCGGCCATCCTATCTCTTGCTGAACTGGAAGCGCTTGCGGGCCTTCGGTCGACCCGCCTTCTTCCGTTCGACTTTCCGCGCGTCCCGCGTCAGCATTCCGCGTTGGCGCAGAATGCCCTTCCGATCCTCGTCGTCCGCCAGGAGCGCCCGCGCCACGCCGAGCCTGATGGCGTCGGCTTGACCGGTCAGACCGCCTCCATGCACCCGAACCACGATGTCAAAGTCCTTGCGGGCGTCGGCTGCGTCCAAGGGTCCCCGAATTCGGGAGCGGTGGGCGGGCCGCGGAAAGTAGTCCTCGAGTTCCTTTCCGTTGATCGACCAACTTCCGGCGCCGGGTCTCAGAAGCACGCGGGCGACGGCCGTCTTGCGTCTTCCCACCGTCTGAACGGGAGAGTTTGGATCCATGGGACGAGCGATGCTTCCTCTTCTAGGGGACAACCGCCTCAAGCGGCTTTGGAGTCTGGGCCTCGTGCGGATGGTCGGGCCCCCGGTAGACGCGGAGCTTCTTTCTGAGCTGACGCCCCAAGCGGTTCTTGGGGAGCATCCCCCGCACGGCTAGCTCAATGACGCGTTCGGGAAAGTCCGCCTGCATCTTGCGGAAGGGAATATGCTTGCCTCCGCCCATATAGCCCGAATGCCTGAAGTACGTCTTCTGGTCTGCTTTTCGACCGGTAAGCACCACCTTCTCCGCGTTGACGACGATAACGTTGTCGCCCGTATCCAAGTGCGGGGTAAAGGTGGGCTTGTGCTTTCCGCGAATGACCATCGCCACGCGGCTGGCGAGTCGCCCCAAGCGCTTGCCGCGCGCGTCCACGACCCACCAGTCGGCCTTGATGTCGGCGATTCGGGGAACGATGGTTTTGCTCACGTGTCGGCTCGGGCTGGGCAACGGGAATATTCGGTCTGGGCTTAGCCCTTAAGGATACGGAGAAACGGGAGTCAGGTCAATGCCGGCATCGCCAAGACGGCCGGTCAGGTTACGACCCGGTCGGCTTAGCGTCGGAGCGGACGGTTGGCGGCTTAACGAACGCGCGAGGCGTGGGGGAGCGAGATTTCCGGGCCGCGGACCCCGAGCGGCGGAGTCGCGAGATTTTTCACCCAAGCGTCTTCTCTTTAGACTGGCTGTGCCGCTTCAGCCGCCTGCCAGGCTTGGCACGCCCGATTCGCGGTGCCGACCCTCCGGCGGACGCCCGTTCTCTCGCGGCTCCTTCTTTCCGGCGCCCCGACTTCGCGACGCTCGCCCAGCGCGTCTCTTCAGCGCCCTGCTAAGTCTCTGAAGCGCACAGACCTTTACCTACCTACCGAACTCGCTGCCGTCATGTCCAGCAGACAACCGATGTTCTTCATAAGCATTGGCGGCGTGGCACCGCATGCCCCCGGCGTCGCACGCCCTGGTCAGAGCGGAGCTTGCGGCCGGATATGCGCCGGCGACCGCCAACGCCTCGATCCGCGCCATCCGCAGAGACCTCCGCAAGGCCCCAAGACCCGCACAGACGGCCTCCTCTCGACCCCGGACGCGAAGGCGGGCTTGGAGGAACTTGAAGGCGGTCCCCCGTGGGTCGCCCCAAAGACTGCCTTGGAGCACAAAAATTCGCCCTCCTCTTCCGCGCTTGTGGAGAGTCCGCCGCCGGCATCCAAGACGCGGCTATTCTCGCCCTCCTCATATGGCCTCGGCCTCCGGCGGTCGAAGGCGTCCGCGCTCGATATGGCGTCTCTCTCCGCAAACCGCCCCGGACTCGTTCGGATCATCGGCGAGTTCCGCCGTGAGCGGACCGCGCGGATCACTCCGGCAAATCACCGCCCGCCTCAATCCCTGGCTCGCAATTCGCGGACCGAAGGACGGCCCGCTCTTCCACCGGATTCGCAAGGGAGGCCGGATCATCCGGTCCTCCCGCCGCTCCGCCCAGAGCATCCGCCTCCGCTTGCAAACCACAGCGGCCCGCGCAGGAGTCCGCGACGGCGATGTCGCCCCGCGTATGCTCCGCCGGTCGTTCGCGACCCACTGCCTCGCCGCCGACAAGTACCCCTCCGCCGTCTCCAAGGCCATGGGGCCACTCTGCCTTGGAGACCACCAAGATTTACGATCAGCGCGAAATAAAGGCGGCATGGGCCGCCGCCGTGATCGCTTCTAGAAGACGAACGGCCCCTCCCCGGTATTTCCCTGGGAGGGAGCCGTCCATTTCAATTCTTAACCGGGCCAGTCGTACAGCCCTCACAATCTCACGGCGCCGGCGGCGCATAGTGGTACGCATAGTCCCAATACATGTTCAAAATGGACCCAAAGTAATCCACGCAAAACCCATCAAACCATGTTGTATCCTTGCAAACAACGGAACTAGTGTTTGGACAACCAGATGCCGCAAGCGGAGGCGCGCCGAAAGCATCCAATATTCCACCTAGTGCAATTGCTAGGACCGAAAACAACCCAATGTTTTGTTACGGTTGCGCATTATTCTATCCTTGTTGTTGAAAGCGCGGTTATGGTCGGATATATGCTGGCACCAAGCACTGTATATACTGTCCCGTCATATGCCTTCACCGCCCTGTTTGCGTAATGAGGCAGGATTGTGGTTTTTATGTACTCACCCGTATTAATGTTGTATTCATCCATTGGATATCCCGGCCCCCGGGTGCCGCCGAACAACACAAAAAGCGTATCGCTCACGACGGAAAGAGAGCGACCCGAGCTTGGCGGTCTCGTGAGTATTCTTGTCGTATTAGATGTCGTATTAGAGCCAGCACTCGTTTCTCTAACAACAATTGGAAAGTCGGTATGTTCAACGTACGGATACATTTCGATAACATCGCCGTCTGCGCTCAACATCATCCATCCGTTTGCAAGGCCAAAGCCAAAAATCCATTTGTCTTCACGCCATCGCACCAACCTACCTTGAAACTCAACAAGGGAAAGTTCGTCAAACTCCGTTTCAATATTGCTAACATCCCCATCTCGCCAAACACCCAATGGGGGCGAACGCCCATGAACCGCAACACTTCCGTTCCCCAGTGCGGCTATACCGTTGAGCGCACGTATATTGATTCTTTTCTCTTCGATCAACTCCCCGTCCGCGTTTAATGTCACAATGCGGCCGTTGTGTGCGTCCCCCAATAACACCGCCCCATCGTCGCGGACATCCAATCCTCGCACGTTTTCAATCTCGCCGGGCCCTTCGCCCTTTTTTCCCCACGCCCATAAAACATCCCCGGCCCCTTGACGGTTATCGTGGGTAGTCGCGAATTCGGCGGGCGGTCAACCGAGGAAACGGGGCGCGCGAAGAGAGCGTAGCGAACGAAGCGCGCCCCGTTTCCTGCGTCCCTTGCGCGCCCCTCGCCGCCGGGCTTGCCGAGTCCCCGCGCTCCGGGTAGCGTACGGCTGAACGCGCCGCGCGAAGCGCCTCCCGCCCGACATCCTCCGGCTTCGCGCCGAGGCGCACCGAACCCCACGGAGAAGCGGGCGGAAGGACGACGCGATGGCGATCGGTACGTTTCGCACCACCCAGGAGATGGCCGAGAAGGTTTTGGGGATCAAGCCGCCTTGGTACGTCGAGCGGATGGATTTCGACGACGAGGAGCGTGAGATCCACGTGCACCTCGCGTTTCCCAGGGGCTCCGTCTTTTTTTGCGGAAGCTGCGGCCTCGGAGATTGCAAGGCCCACGACACGAGGGCCAGGAAGTGGCAGTGCCGGAATCTCTCGAGGTACCGGACCTACATTCACGCGCGCGCTCCGAGAGTCCGCTGCGAATCCTGTCGCGCCGCGCGCACGGCCGAGCTGCCTTGGGCGCGTCCCATAAGCCGCTTCACGCGGCTCTTCGAGGCCGATGCGCTCGGCAGCGCCCCCGGAACGCCTACGGCGCAAACGGCGCGGCGCCTGGGAGTCAACGACGCTCGCCTCCACCGCATCGTAAAGCACTACGTGAAAAAGGCGCTCGCGAACGTCGACCTCTCGAAGGTCCGGTCCGTCGGCGTCGACGAAAAGGCCGCCCGGCGCGGCCACGACTACATCACGCTCTTCGTCGACTTGGACACCAAGAAGCTGATCTTCGCGACCAAGAATCGAACGCACGATGTCTTTCGAGAGTTCCGGGAGCGTCTCGAGGCGCAGGGAGGATCCGCCGACCAGATCCGGGAGATCTGCATGGACATGTCGCCCGCCTACATGAAGGGAGCGAGAGAGGAGTTTCCCCGGGCGGGGATCACCTTCGACCGCTTTCACGTCGCGAAGCTGATGAACCAGGCCGTCGAGCAGGTGCGGCGGGCCGAGCAGAAGCGACGGCCCGACCTCAAGAACACGCGGTGGCTCTGGCTCAAGAGCCGAGGCAGCCTCAGCGAGGCCGAAAAGGCGAAGCTCGAAAAGCTGCTCGAAGACACCGCCAAGAGCACGCTCGAAACCGCAGAGGCCTACAAGTTCAAGCTCGCCTTCCAAGAGCTCTGGAGGCTTCCGCCCACAGCTGCCGAGGCATACCTGGAACGCTGGTGCGACAAAGCCCTGCTCTGCGGACTCGAGCCGCTCGAACGCTTCGCGAGAACCGTGCTCGACCACTGGCGGGGAATCCTGAGATGGTCCACGACCCGACTGTCGAACGGGCTGGTCGAAGGCTTCAACTCCCTGATTCAGGCCGCCAAGGTCAACGCCCGGGGATACCGCACCACGCAGGGCATCCTCCACATGGCGTACCTCAAGTGCGCCAACCTGAAATTCGACCTACCCACATGAACCGGCATAGAGCCACATCCCCGTTCCCGCTTACGCGGTACACCTTATTCATGATCCTGTCGAAAAAAACAATTCCCCCTTCCGGGTGTGCGCGAATCATGCCCGGCGCGCCCAGCAATGTATCGCTTGGACCACCCAATACCCACAACGTGTCGAAGACAACGAGCGAGTCGAGGCGCCGCTCCACTTCAGATGCATTGACTAAAGGAGCATGTGGCTCATTGTTCGCGATTGCATCGCCAACACAAGTAGAAAACAACACCGCGATCAAGAATACAAACCCTTGCCTACTCCACATCTTTAACTCTCTCGACGGCCCGCTCTCCATGGCAAACCAAGCCGCGGCTTTTTTTAGGATGTCTTGCTCCATCTCAACCCGCTTCATCTTCCGCCTGAACGCCGCAAGCTCCTGCTTCAGCGCCTTCGCGGACCCTTCGCCGCCCAGACCCTCGTCCGCATCCGCCCGACGCACCCAGTTGCGAATCGTCTGCGCCGTCGGCTCAAACTCCTTCGCCAGCGCCCCGGGACTCCGCCCCGACCGCGCCAGCTCCACCATCCGCCGCCTGTACTCCGGCGAATACGCCTTTCTGCCATTCCCAGCCATGCATGCCTCCCTTGTGACGCGTCATCCCGCTCCCAACACTCTCGCACAATCCGTAAAACCGCGCCAATTCCATTGGGCAACGGTCGGGTGACGGCCGCAAACAAGAGGTCGCAATACCTTCGCTCTTGCAAGCTATCGCCCGTCGCCCCAAAACGTCTCCAAGAACCGCGCCCTCGAGGGATGTCTAAGTCTTTGGAGCGCGCGAACCTTGATCTGGCGAATTCGCTCCGCCGTCACGCCCAGCAGGCGACCGATGTCCTTCATGAGCATTGGCGGCTTGCCGTCCAGCCCGAAGACCAGTCGAAGCACCCGCGCCTCCCGCTTGGGAATCGTCGACAGCTGATCCCTCAGCGTCTCGGTGAGCGCGCGCTCAAAGGTGTCCTCCTCGGGCGACGGGGACAGCTGGTCGGGGATGTAGTCCATCAAAGAGGACACGTCGCCAGGACACGCGGGCGCATCCAGCGACACGGCGGGAAGAGAAAGCAGCAGGGTGCTCTCCACCATCCTTCTGCTCCAGGAAAGGTTCTCCGCCATCTCCTCAATGGAAGGATTTCGGCCCCGCCTAGCCCTGAGCGTCACTCGGCAGCGTTTGAGCCGCCGGAGCGCCATTGCGCGCCGAATCGGCACTTTCATGATCCGACTCTGCGCGGCCAGCGCCTCAAGGATTGATTGACGAATCCACCATGCCGCGTAGCTGGCGAACCGCACTCCCTTGGAACCGTCAAAAGACCGGGCTGCGCGGAGAAGTCCCAAATTTCCTTCGTTCACCAAGTCAGAGGCGTCGACCCCCTGTCCGACAAACTTCTTGGAAATGTGCACGACGAAGCGAAGGTTGGAACGCACCAGCTGATCCAGCGCCCGCTCGTCGCCCCGCCGGATCAACTTCGAGAGGCGAACCTCCTCTTCCCGATCCAGCATCGGGTAGCTCCCGATTTCAGCGAGGTACCTCTCCAACGACGGCTCGGCGACTGGCGCCCGGACGCCCCCCGTCAAGATGCCCCGCCTTCTGCGGCTCCAGCCCGCTCAAAGACGCCGCGCGAGACCCTAGCCGTCCCCAATGCCCAGCAACTCCATCTTTTTGTATAGGCCCGACCTCGAGAGCCCCAGACGCTTGGCCGTCTGCACCACATTCCATTCGTTCGCGCGAAGACTCGCTTCGATGAACACGCGATCGGCAGCCCTCCGAAACTCGTCAAAACGCTCAATGCGAAAGATACCGCCGTCCGCCTCCAAGTCGGCTCCGGATACCCCTTTCAGCTCATCCACGTCGACCGCCGTGACGGTGTCGCCGGTCACAAGGATGACGAGGCGCTCAACCGCGTTTCGAAGCTCCCTGACGTTTCCAGGCCACTCCAGGGCCGCCAACTTGCGCAGCGCCTTCGTGGTGAACCTCTTCGGCGCCACGCCGTTCTTCTCCGAAGCCAGTCCAACGAAGTGCTCGACCAGCATCGAAATGTCTCCGGCGCGCGCTCGTAGCGGAGGCGCGTGAATCGGCACCACGTTGAGCCTGTAGTACAGGTCCTTGCGGAAGCGCCCCTCCGCCACCTCAAGCGGAAGGTCGCGGTTGGTGGACGCGATGACGCGCACGTCCACGGAAACCGCTCTGCGCCCCCCCACCCTCGTGATCCTTCCGTCCTCCAATGCGCGCAGCGCCTTCGCCTGCGCCTTCGGCGCCATGTCCCCGACTTCGTCTAGGAAGAGGCTGCCGCCGTCGGCCTGCTCGAATTTCCCGGCGCGATCCTCCGACGCGCCCGTGAAGGAGCCCTTCACGTGCCCGAAGAGCTCGGATTCGATGAGCTCCGACGGAATCGCCGCGCAGTTCACCTCGATGAAGGGCGCGGCTCGCCTTTGCGAGAGACGATGGATTGCGCGGGCGATCAACTCCTTCCCGCTTCCGTTTTCTCCGGTAATCAATACCCGGGCGCTCGTCGGAGCCACCGTTTCGATCCTCTTTTGCACGACTCGAATCGCTTGAGAGCTCCCCACGATCTCGTGGCGCATCCGGATCTTGTCCTCGAGTTCCCGCACGCTCTTGGACAGCCCCCGAACCCGGAGTCCGTTTCGGAGCGTGACTAGCACGCGATCCGTGTCCAGCGGCTTTTCCAGAAAATCGAAGGCGCCCAGCCGAGTCGCCTCCAGCGCCGTCTCGATGGTGCCGTGCCCAGAGATCATCACGACGACCGCCCCCGGATCCCGCTCCCGGATCCGCTTCAGCACCTCAAGCCCGTCCATCCGGGGCATCTTGATGTCCAAAAAGGTGATATGGGGCTCGGAGTCTTCGTACTCCAAGAGGCCGGATGGTCCGCCAGTCGCCAAAGAGACGGCATGACCCTCGTACTCGAAGAGCTGCCTGAGCGCGCCGCGGATCGCCGCTTCGTCGTCGATGATCAGGATTCTCGCCATGGCGCTTCGCCGTCAGAAAGACCCCGAAAGAGAGCCCGGAGTCAATGAACTTCGGGCGAGTCCGTACTCTCGGTCCGACCCGGGTCGGGCACATCCCGCGCGCCGGAAGCCCCGACTCTTCAGTAGCATCCGCATGAGACCGCCGTTCGCTTTGGCGGGACTCCGTCCCGTATCGTGTAGTCTAACATCCGGGGACATGGGGTTGCGCAAACCATGTCGGCAACATAGCAGTGAATAGCGGCAAAACGTTCCTCGCGTGGGCGGGCGGCGTCTGCCCGACCGGCCACCCAGCTGTCCGGAGACCACTGGATGAACGTTGCGATCCTCCGGGAACGCCTTGATGGAGAAAGACGCGTCGCGCTCGTTCCGGGCGTCGCGAACCAGTACGCCAAACGCGGCTGGAAGGTGCGGATCGAGTCTGGCGCCGGAAGGTCCGCGTCCTTTCCGGACAGCGCGTACCGAGCCGCCGGGGTCGAGGTAGTCCAAGACGCAACGAGTCTGCTGAAGAGCGCCGACCTATTGCTCGTTGCGGGGCCTCCGCCCAGGGAGGTGGCGTCCATGATGCGGGAGGGCGCCGCCGTCGCCGGCTCGCTGAATCCGCTTGGCGCTCCCGAGGGAGTGGAGACGCTCCGCGCCCTAGGACTCACCGCCTTTGCGCTGGAGCTCCTGCCCAGAATCACGCGCGCGCAAGGAATGGACGCGCTCTCCTCTCAGGCCACGGTCGCGGGTTACGTCGCGGTGCTCGAAGGGGCGCGGGAAATGACGCGCTTCCTACCGATGCTCACGACCGCCGCCGGCACCATTCGGCCGGCCGGCGTCCTCGTGTTGGGCGCGGGCGTGGCCGGACTCCAAGCCATCGCCACGGCCCGCAGATTGGGCGCCGTCGTCTCGGCCTTCGACATTCGACCGGCCGTCCGGGAGCAGGTGCAGAGCCTAGGCGCCCGCTTCATCGAAGCCGAACTCGCGGAGTCGTCCGAAGACGAAGGCGGGTACGCCGCGGAGCTTTCGGAGGAGCAACACCGGCTGGAGATGGAGCTCATCGCAGGCGAGATCGGCTCGCAGGACCTGGTGATCGCCACGGCGCAGATTCCCGGGAAGAAGGCGCCGGTGCTCGTGACCAGGGAGATGGTGGAGTCCATGGCCCCCGGGAGCGTGATCGTCGACCTTGCCGCGACCACCGGCGGAAACTGCGAGCTGACGCGAGCGGGAGTTCGCGTAACGCATGGGGAAGTAACGATTCTCGGGCCGCGCAACCTTCCCGCTCGGCTCCCGGACCACGCGAGCCGGATGTACGCCCGAAACCTCGCGGACTTCGCGGGACACGTATTCGCGGAAGACGGGACGGTCGACCTTGAGGACGAGATCGCGTCTGCGGCGTGCGTGGCGCGCGGCGGCGACATCCTAAACGCGCGCGTCCGAGAGCTGAGCGACGCCGCGCGGTCGGAGGGGAGCTGACCGATGAACGCTCGTTGGACGGGGACTGGGGACGGCGCGGAAGGCAGCGCCAATGGATGAGGCGAGCGGCATGGGTCCCATGATGATTGGCCTCTACGTCTTCGTGCTGGCCGCCCTCGCCGGAAAAGAGGTGATCTCCAAAGTGCCTCCCACCCTGCACACGCCGCTCATGTCCGGCGCAAACGCGATCTCCGGAATCGCGATCATCGGAGCGCTTTCCGTCGCTCAGTCCGGGGGCGGCTTCTGGGTCGCGGCTCTGGGGGCGGTTGGAATCGCAATGGCGACGGTCAACGTGGTCGGAGGCTTCCTCGTCACCGACCGCATGCTCCGCATGTTCAAGAAACGGTGACTCCGGCGCCGGAGGCGCAGTGAGCGACAACCTCGTATTTCTCGCATACCTCGTTTCGGCGTTTCTCTTCGTCGCGGGGATCAAGCGACTTTCATCCCCCAAAACGGCCAGAACGGGCAACGCGTACGCAGCGGCGGGGATGCTGCTCGCCATCTTCGCCGCGCTGATCGAGGCCGACGCGCTCGACTGGACGACGGTAGCCGTCATGTTCGTCGTCGGCGCGACGATCGGCGCTTGGCTGGCTCGCTCGGTCAAGATGACCGCGATGCCTCAGCTGGTCGCCGTCTTCAACGGCTTCGGCGGCGGGGCGTCGGCCGCCGTCGCGGGCGCGGAGCTTCTCTCTCGATCCGGGGCCGGCGGAGTCGGAGAGCTTTCCGTCCTTACGATTGCGCTTGGCACGCTGATCGGGACGGTGACCTTCTCCGGCAGCTTCGTCGCATTCGGAAAGCTGCAGGGGTTCGTCGCAAGCAAGCCCGTGGCGTTTCCGCTTCAAAAGACGCTGAACGGCTTGATTTTCCTAGCTGCGCTCGCGATCGCGGGAGACCTTGTCGCCGGGGGAGCGCTCCTAGGCGGCGCGGGCGAGGAGGTCCGTCTCCTTGCGATCCTCGCGCTCTTGGCTTTCGTCTTGGGAATTCTCCTCGTGATCCCCATCGGCGGGGCAGACATGCCGGTAGTCGTGTCGCTCCTGAATTCGTACTCTGGCATTGCAGCCGCCGCCACGGGATTCGTTCTGCAAAATCAGGCGTTGATCATCGCCGGCGCCTTAGTCGGAGCCTCCGGGTTGATTCTGACGCGCATTATGTGCAAGGCGATGAATCGATCGCTCGCAAATGTGGCGTTCGGCACCTTCGGCGGCCCGGCGGCGGGGGTCTCCGGCAAGGCGGGCGCGAAGCCGGTGCGAAGCATCGATGCGGAACAGGCCGCGATGGTGCTTGCCTACGCGAAGTCCGTGGCGGTGGTGCCCGGATACGGTTTGGCCGTCGCGCAGGCGCAGCACGAACTGAAGAAGATCTGCGACATCTTGGAAGAGCGCGGCGTGCGGGTCCGCTTCGGCGTCCACCCGGTCGCGGGGCGCATGCCCGGCCACATGAACGTCTTATTGGCGGAAGCGGACGTCTCGTATGACCTGCTCCTCGATCTAGACGAAATCAACTCTGAGTTTCCCTCCACCGATGTCGCGCTGGTCGTCGGCGCAAACGATGTCGTGAATCCCGCGGCGAGAGATCCCAATTCCGTCATCGCGGGCATGCCGATCTTGGATGTGGATCGGGCGAAGAGCGTGATTGTGATGAAGCGATCCCTCAGCCCGGGCTTCGCCGGAATCGACAACGAGCTGTTCTACTTGGAACGCTCAATGATGTTCTTCGGGGACGCGAAGCAGTCCATGGTCGACCTCGCTAGAGAGGTGAGGGAAGCGTAGCGCGCTCCTTGCGCGCCGCCGCGCGAAGCGCACGCCACGCCCGGTCCACGTCATACTCCGAGGTCGCCGCGTTTCCAACGGCGAATCGAATCCAAACCCTCCCCTCCGCCTCCGTCCGAGAGATTAAGGCGCGTCCGCTCCGATTGACCCGCTGGATGATTCCATCGTTTGCCGCGTTTGCGGCTTGCGCCCCGACTCCCTCCGGCGCCCACCGAAAGACCGCCAACGAGAATCCCTGCGGTCGCCAAAGCCGCCAATCGTCCGCTTGATCTACCCGCGAGGCCATCCGCCGAGCAAGCCGAATGTGGCCCCGAAGAAGCGCCCGGAGTCCTCGCCCGCCAAGCTGGGCCATCGCAAACCAGAGCTTCAGCGAACGAAAACGCCGCCCGAGGGCGAGTCCTTGGTCGGTGAGGCGCTCGGCGCCCTGGATGCCGGTTTCCAGGTAGGCGGGCGTCAGGGAAAATGCCCGTCGCATCGTCGCGGGGCGACGGGTGAAGAGCACGGAGCAGTCCATCGGCGTGAAGAGCCATTTGTGGGGATTTACGACGATCGAATCGGCCTGCTCCCACCCCGTAAAGCACCGGGACAGTTCGGGCAAGGAGGCGGCCGGACCCGCGTAAGCCGCGTCGACGTGCAGCCAGAGATTGTGGCGCGCCGCGATGCGCGCGATCGCCTCCACGGGATCGGAGGCCGCCGTCGATGTCGTACCGATCGTCGCCACGACCGCGATGGGGCGAACAGACGCATCCCGGTCCCTCTTGATCTCCGCCGCGAGCGCATCCGGATCCATCGTTCGGTCCGCCCGAACCCTTATCCGGCGCGCGCCGGCGCGTCCGAGACCCAGCGCGATACACGCCTTCGCGACCGAGGAATGCGCGTCGCGGCTCACGTAGACGCAAAGCGGCGGAGCGGACGCAAGTCCCTCTTCGCGGGCCTCCGGCGCCCCCGCCTCCCTCGCCGCCGCCAGCGCGTGGAACGTCGAGATGGACGCGGTGTCGTTGATCGTGCCGGCAAAGTCCCCTGGAAGACCCAAAAAGCCCCGGAGACGCGCGATGGCGAGCGCCTCCAGCTCCGTTGCGGCGGGGGAGGAGCTCCACGTCATGGCATTGACGTTCAGCGCCGCCGCGAGCAGCTCCCCGAGAATTCCCGGACCGGTCCCCGAGTTTGCGAAGTAACCGAAGAATCCCGGGTGGTTCCAGTGCGTAATCCCAGGAAGCACCTCTCCGCGAAAGTCCTCGAGAAGAAGCCTCATCGACCGAGGCTCCTCGGGCAGCGATGCGTCCAACCGGCCCGTCGCCGCCCCCGGGCGCACCCGAGCCTCGACCGGAAGCGATCTCACGCCTGCCAGGTATTCGGCAATCCAGTCGACGCACTCCACGCCTAGCTCTCGAAACTCCTCCTTGGGCATCAAGAGGACGCCGTTCTTCGGGGTCGACGCACCGCGCGCGCCTCCGCCCTCCTTCTCTTTCGGCCTTTCCCGCTCCCCTCGTCCGTTCAACCGGCCTCTCCTTCGTCGCAAAGAAGCAAGCGCACCCGTACGAGCGTGCCTTCGCCAAGCTCGCTGCTGACGATCAGCGACCCTCCCCAGGAAGCCGCGAGACGCGAAGATATCGCAAGCCCCAGTCCAGCCCCTTTGGAGCGGGTTGAGAAGTGCGGATCGGTAATTCGGTCCAAGAGCTCGGGCTCGATGCCCACGCCCTCGTCTTCGACCTCAACGTACCCTCGCCCCTCTTCGTCCGCGCCCGCGCGAACAAAGACTTTCCCCCCCTCGGGCATGGCGTTCCTTGAGTTCTCAATCAGGTTAATCAACACCTCTTTGAGCTCGTCCGCGACGGCGATCATCGGAGCAAGCCGGGGCTCGACGACCAGCTCCACCTGAATCTCCGAATCCCCGCCTCCGTGGTACAACTCGACCACTGCGCGCACCGCCTCGGCGACATCAATCGGTCCAGCGCGCCCTCCAGTCGCGCCGCCCGGAGCAGCGAAGCGCGAAAAGTTGCCCGCGATCCGATTCAGCCGATCAATCTCCGCGAGAACCGCCCCGGCGTTGCGGCGAAGAACCTCCCCGAAGCGGGCGCCGCCGTCGCTCCATGCGCGCAAGAGGTGCTGCACGGACAGCTTGATCGGCGTGAGCGGCGTCTTGACTTCGTGAGCCACCTGCTTCGCCATCTCGCCCCAAGCCAAAATTCTCTCGCTTCGGAGCTCGTCGGTGACATCCTCAAGATGCACGACCATCCCCTGGAAGGAACCTCCAGGAGCGATCAGGCGACCCCTGGCCCGCACCCTGCGTCCGTCCCTCCTGAAGTCCCTCGCCGCCTCGGCGTCCCTCGCCGCCAGCGCAGCGTTCGTCCAGGCGGCAAACTCCTTGGCGAAAGGAGCGTCGGTCGGCAGCGGCGCTCCCTCGGCGAGCGGCGCTCCCAACTGAGCGGAAGCCTCGGGGTTTGCGATCGCGACGCGACCGTGCCGATCCAGCGCAATTACTCCCGACGGCGACTCCTCCACAATGGTCCTCGTGCGCCTAGACCCCCGCACAAGCTCTCGGCGCGCCTCGTCCAGACGGATCACCATGTCGTTGAATTCCCGAAAGACCGTTCCGAACTCGTCGGCCCGCTCCTCTGGAAGGCGCACCGCGAGGTTTCCGCGTCCCACGCGGGCGGACGCCGTTTGCAGCTTAGTGATCGGGCGCGTGAGCATGCGCCCCATCCAGAGCGCAAAGACAAGGCTGACAAGGGGTCCCAGCACCAAGGCCGCCCCAAGGAGGTGAATGATGTCATTGCGCCTCAGGGCGGACGCCCCCGCTCGGAGCGGTACAGGCGCCGCAACGATGTCGCCATCCGGAAGCGCCCGGTGCACCACCACGTACTTGGCTGTCCCCAAGTCTCTGACCGCAGACGTAGTCAGCGCCGCCCCGTTTGCGAGCTCTAGATAGGCGTCTCGTTGGACCCAGCTATCGTAGATCCCAAGTTGCGCAAGCTGACCCGAAGAGCCCGTCGCAAGCTCGGCGTCCTGGTATACGAGCAGGACGCTTCCGGTTGACTGATCCGAATCCGACGGCGCCTCGCCCTCCTCTTCGGTTGCGCGCACGATCTGACCGAGCGCTCGCTCGCCCATCATCCGCGCCGTCCGTTCCGCAGCGCCGTCCAAGGCTCGGCCCGCCGCGATCGCGAAGACGAGATTTGAAAGCGCCAAGACGGCAAACAGCGTCCAAGTGAGCCTCCACCTAAAGGACCCGAACAAGGGGCGCATGTCGACGAGTATGCCCGGGCGGCGACCCAGCGCGAGCGCCGACGGAAGCCAAAGCGCGGCAACGACCAGGATGGGCGGGAGGAGCACCAGGATCGCGCGAGCAATCATCACCGCCCAATTGGCGATGCTGATCGTGTGCGTCACCGCATAGGGCCCTTCGGGAAATGCGACGGTGGTCTCCAGCTGCCACCCCTCGGCATTTCGCGACCATCGGACTTCGCCGATTTCGGGCGGATCTTCGCGATGCGCGGCTCCCCTGCGGGGCAGAGGAGCAAGACTCAGGAAGTCGGCCCGCGCGGCTGTGAGAGGCGCAAAGAGCGGCGCGATGGATGCGCCTGTTCGAAGCGTCCTTCTCGGGGGCGCCACCCCCGTGACGGCGCGCCCGCCGGGGAGAGGCACCGAGAAGAGGTAGTCTATTTCGGGCGTCTTGAGCGCAAGGAGCTGGGGCCCGTCGGCGCGGCGAAAATCAAGCGCCAGAGCGGCAAAGGCGTCGGGCCCCTCTCCGGCGACATTTAGAAATAAGTCCGACAGCTGCTCGCCCTCCGGCGACCAAAGGGAAAGGTGCAATGGGGTCTCCGCCTTTGCGTACTCGCTGTCCGTCCACGCGGAGTACAGGAGGTCCGCCGCCGGCGTTTCCCTTACGTCCTCTCCGCGAACTCGCTCCGCAAAATCCGAGTACAGTCGCTCGCGCTCGCCGGACTCCTCGGTTCCGAGCTCCTCTAAGCTCCGGGAAGCTATCTCCAGTCGCGCGCGAGTACGGTCCGACCACCCAAACGCGGCAGTCATCGTGGCCGCCATAAATGCCGATGCGATCCAATACGTGAAGGACAGTCGGCCTCCCTGCGACGCCGCGTAGCCGAAAAAGAAGGCCGGCGCCGCCCAGAGGGCCGCCATCAGCGCCGACGCTTCTCCAGGACTTGTCCGCCCCGCCGCGGCGACTGCGAGACCGCACGCGGCGCATCCGATGAAGCCCGCCGAAGTCGCGAGCGCGCGGCGAGAGCGGCGCCGCTTTGATTTGCTCTCGAGGGGTCTCGCGGAAAGAAGCAGCATCGTGAGTACGCAGACAATAATTGCGCACACTGTCTGAAACCCAATCCACACAGCCGTGGAGCGACCGATTAATTCGGTGCGGCCCAAAGCCTCAACGCCCAGCGCGGCAAGCGGATACGTCGCGAGCGCAAGAAGCGGCGGCGCCCAAAGTCCGATCCGATATTTGCGCAGCGGCGACAAGAGCGCGGCCAGCGGCAAGACGATAACGGCAAGGGCGAAGAGACGGACTGGACTCCAAGCTAAGTCTTCGAGCGGACGAGACAACGCCTCCGGCAGAAAAGCGTGGTCTAACGGAACAACAAGGCCGCCAAAGAGGGCCACACCCATCCCGACCCAAAGCCTAGGGCCCAGCGGCCTTGAAAAGAAAAGCACCCATGCAACCGCGAGGATCGGATACAGAATCAAGTCGAAGCCCCGAAACAGCTCTATCCGCCGAGCTCCCGGATCGGGCTCTGGAAGCTCCGCTTGGAATGGAGGCGCGGCGAACCTGGCGCTCGCGAGCGCCCCTGAACGTCCCGGACGCCTAGGCGTAATCTCAATCTCGGCCCCGGTCCGCGCCGTGAAGCGCGCGGCGAATCCCCTGTAGTCGTCCGCGAGCTGCGGTTCGATCCGCGCCTCGACCAAGGCGGCAGCCATCGCTGCGCCGGCGCCCTCAAGCGGCATGGAGTAGTACAGGTACCTAAAGACGGGAGTGCCCGCGAACACCACCTTCCGCTGGCCCGAGCGAATGCCGGCAGGCACGACATCGTGGTGGCTTCCCGCCCAGTCCACGAGTTCGCCGCTAGGAGCAAACACCGCCGCGGAAGCAATCTGATCCCTTCCGACAGCCTCGCGGAGAGCCCGCGTCCGCGCGCCCGGACCCTCGTCGACGCTAGAAGCGATCCGATGTACGCTTGTCTCCAGCGCGTCGGCGAGCGCGTCAAACTGCGTCGACAACACCCCGGACAACCGCTCGCGCTCCGTTGACCAGTAGCTCGTCCACTGCGCCGGGGTATACCTCCCGGAGAGGTGCTGCGCAGCCCCCGCGATTCCCACGGCCAAGAGAAGAAGCGCCATTCCCAGCGCGTCCCGCGAGCAAAGCGACTTTCCGATCCTTCGCGCCCCTCCCCGCACGCGGATTAGGCGCGTCACCCGCCTTCGCGCCGCAAGGACGCCCGGCGCGACGCACGCAGTGAGCAGCGCGCCGCAAGCCGCAACCAGCCACGGGCTGGGGAAACGGATCCAGAACAGCAGTAAAACGAAGACGAGCCAGATCAGTCCGTTCAGTCGCGAACGCTCCGTCTTCTTTTTCGCCATTTGGTCAAGCTACTTGCGCGCGATCCTGCGCGCCCGCGCGTCCGCTTAAAGACCGACGCGGGAGGACGCCGGGACCGCGCGGACGGAGGTCGGATTTGAGGCGCGACAAGAATACGGAACACCCCTTGAACCAACGGCGTTGTGGCTTGAGCTCGCCTGAGTGGATCAATTTCAATCCGCCCCGGGGCGGCGGACGAGCGCGAATAGGAGCGATCGCGATCTGCCGTTCCGAGAGTTCCGGGCATGCTCTGGAAACTCGCGCACGCTCAAGTTGGTTCCCCCAAACTTGAACAAGAATGACAGAAATGTGTCTTTTGCGTCAACACTCGCTAGTCGACATTACGCGCATTTCTTGCAAGACTCGCAGTTTGCTGTCGCACCGCGACAATAGAATGACGAGGATATAGACTCGTGGCGCCGATGGCGCTTGCCGGGAAGCGGTGAACGCTGTCGTCTCAGAGCGAATCTCTTCGCTCAGCTCGAATCCGGCAGCTGAAACTCGAGCTCCCCGTAGCACGCGACTGGCATTCATCATGCCGGTAGAGCTCGTATTTTCGCTCCGGCTTCTGCTCCTGTTCAATGAATCGCCGGGATTTCGAAGGGACCCGTCTTGAGCCCGACGGGGCGTTCAATGCGGCGCTCTGCGCGACCGGTCCCGAAGCGGCCTCGTAAGCTTGAGGCGGGCGGAGGCCTCGCTTTTCTCGATCGGCTCCATCTGCGCAGAAGCAAGAGACGCCGGAAGTCGGTCCTACCTGCTGGGGCGTTAGCTTTACTCACGAAAAACGGCGAGTTCTGGAGCCCGGAGTCGCTGATCGCCACGAAGAGAGGCAGGCAGATGGCAGTCACCTGGATCGGAACTGCCGCCGCTTTCTGCTCAACAGCTTCGCTATTGCTGCCGCTGGTCAGCCTTCTTGGAGGCGCGACCAGCGGCCAAGATCCCTGCGCCGACGGATCCGGCGCGGCGCTTTTGGACAGCGGGACCTTCGTCCTTTCCGTTGGGAGCCGCGAAGTGGGCACTGAGAGCTTCGTGGTCCTCAAGGGCGATAGTCGCACTCTGGCGCAGGGACGCATCGAGATGCGCGACGGGAGAGTCCTGCGTACCAGCCTGTGCATTACCGATTCGGGCGGGACTTCTCCGCACCGCTATGAAGCCTCGATCTCCGGCGACGATTCCGCGAGCGTGAGAATGGTACGGCTTGGCGGGCGTCTGGAATCCCGACGCCAAGGCTTTTGGGGAGAATCCCTTAGAGAGTACCCGGGCGGGCCCTCGACGGTCGTGCTGGAGAACGGCGTGGCCCACCACTACTTTGTTCTCCGCGAGATCTTGAACCGCGTCGGGAGCGAAGAACTCTATGCGGTCGCCCCTATCGCGGACGAAGCATTCGCCTTCCAAGCCGGCGCCCGCCAGCCCTCGGGCAGCCCTCCCTCGGAAGTCGATTCCGGCGGCGCGGGCGCGCTGCGACTACAAGGAGCGGACGGTCGGCGCGAGGTTTGGTTTGATGAATTCGGCCGACTGATTCGTATCGAAATCGAAAAGACGGGCTTCGCCGCGGTTCGCGCGCAGCCCCGTTCGCGACAAGCACCCAAGAGCTGAAGACCGAATGACCGGAGAGGCGGACAGAACGTTAATGGACGGAAAGAACCAGTGCGGGGGCAGGGAGTCTTCGAAACCCAAGATCCCGCGATCCATGCGACTCCTCGCGCTCGCCTTGGCGGCGCTCGCGATCGCGGCGCCTCTGCGGGGGCAGCAGATGATCGACGGCCAGCTGACCTTGGCGGACGCCATTGATCTCGCGCTGCGAAACAGCCCGACCATGGCGATGTCCTATAACGATCTCGACGTCGAACGCTGGAACGTTCGAAACGCCTACGGCGATCTTCTCCCGTCGGCCCAAGCGAGCTCGTCGATGAGCTGGCAGGGAGCGGGCGAACAGCAGTTTGGAAGCATCACGGCCCGCGATCTGGGCTTCGCGGATCAGCCGTCCTTCTACTTGAGCAGGTACAGTATCGGCGTCAACTATTCGTTGAGCGGACAAGCAATTATGGCTCCGGGCCAAGCCAAGCGCAATCAGGAGGCCACGCGCGCGAGGATCGCCGGCGAAGAGGCGCAGCTGAGACTCAACATCACGCAGCTCTACTTGGACGTGGTGCGACAAGAGGAAGCCCGAGCGCTTGCCGAACGGGAGCTCGAACGAGCCCGCTTGGACGTTCAACTGGCGCAGGGCCGATTGGATGTCGGCTCCGCCACAGTCATTGACCTCCGGCAGGCCGAGCTGAGCGTCGGGCGGGCTCAAGTCGCGCTGCTGCGGGCCGAAGCCGCAGTGGAAACGGCGCGCATCCGCCTCTTTCAACGGATGGGCGTGGACCTCGCAAGCACGGCCGCTTTGGCGACGACCTTTGAAATCGCCCAGCCCGATTGGGATGTGGACGAACTCTACGCAATCGCTATTGGGCGAAATCCCGACCTGACTTCGCTGCGAGCGACGGAGGAAGCGTCCCGCTACGGCGTCCGAATGGCCCGGGCGTCATATTACCCTTCTCTGTCGATCTCAACGGGATTCAGCGGGTTTACGCGCCAAGCCAGCAACACCGCGGCGCAAGAGGCTCAAGCAGTTGCGTCCGCTAGATCCCAGCTCGCTCAGTGCGTCTCCATCAATCAGATTCTCACGCGGCTCGCCGACCCCCTTCCCGAGCAGGACTGTTCGGGATTTGCGGTATCCGAGGAGCAGCTGGAGGCCATTCGCGCAAACAACCGCACCTTCCCCTTTGGCTTTACTCGCAATCCGCCGTCCGCCTCCATCTCCCTTTCCCTTCCCGTCTTTCAGGGCCTTTCCAAGCAAAGAGGCCTGGAGGCGGCAAAGGCGCAGCTGAGCGACAACCGCCACCGCGTGCGGGAGAAGGAAATCGCTCTGCGCGCCGACATTCGCGCTCAGCTCGCGGTGGTGCAGATGGCCTTCGAGAGCCAACTCATCGAGGAGCGCAACCAGGAATTGGCGGACGAACAGCTTCGCTTGGAGCAAGAGCGCTACCGTTTGGGGCTCTCGAACTTCATTGCCCTTGCGGAAGCCGTCACTGTCAAGGCCCGCGCTGATCGAGAGATCATCGCCGGAATTTTCGCCTACCACGACGCGATCGCCGACCTCGAGGCGGTCGTGGGCGTGCCTCTTCGCACTCCCTAACCCCTCTCCAAGAAACTCTACGCCATGAAGACGAGCGCCAAAGCGCTGATTGCGGTCGCTGGCTTAGCCGTCGTAGTAACCGCCATTGCCGTCGGATCCGGTCAGTCGCGGGCTTCGCGCGGTACGGCGGTGCGCACCGCCCAAGTTGAAGAGCGAGACCTTGTGGCCATCGTGACCGCCAGCGGCAACGTGAGAGCGACGCGGAAGGTGGACATCAGCTCGGACATCTCGGCGCGCGTGACTTCCCTGCTTGTGGAGGAGGGGGACCAGGTCGAGGCCGGTCAGCTTCTGATCCAACTGGACCCCACTCGCCTTGAAGCGGCCACAAGCCAAAGCGAAGCGAACCTTGCCCAAGCGCGCTCCGGCTTGGCGCGCTCGCGGGCCAACCTGGCGCGGGCTCGGCGAGAGGCGGAGAGGATGCGCGCCCTGCATGACCGCGACTCTCTCCTGGTGAGCATCCAAGATGTAGAAAACGCCGAGACGGATTTTCTGGTGCAGCAGTCGGATGTCGAGGGCGCGGAGCATGCCGTCAATCAGGCTCAAGGAGCCCTGATCGAAGCCCGAGACAACCTCGCGAAGACGACGATTCGCGCGCCGATGTCCGGGACAGTGACGCGCCTCAACGTGGAGGCTGGGGAGACGGTGGTGGTTGGCACAATGAACAATCCCGGGAGCTTGATCCTCACCGTATCGGACCTCTCCACGATGGAAGTCGTGCTCGAGGTCGACGAAACGGATGTCCCGCAGATCTCGCTGGGCGATAGCGCCAAGGTGGAGCTGGACGCTTTTCCCGACCTGGAATTTCAAGGAAGGGTCACCGAAATCGGCAACAGCGCCATCCGGTCGCCGTCCGAGTCGGCCGGCTCCGGCGCAACGCCGACGATTGACTTCGAGGTGGTGGTCACCCTTGTGGATCCCCCCGTGGAACTTCGTCCCGACCTGTCGGCCACTGCGGACCTGATCACCGAGGAGCGGGACGGCGCGATGAGCATCCCGATCATCGCGCTCACGGAGCGTGATCGAAAAGAGGTCTTTCCAGATGAAGAAGAAGGAGGCACGGAAGCCTTGGAGGGCGTGTTCGTGGTGCAAGGGGACTCGGTCTCGTTCGTGCCGGTCGAGGTCGGCATTGCGGGACAAGAGTACTTTGAAGTCCTCTCTGGGCTCGCATTGGGCGACACGATTGTCCGAGGCCCCTACCAAACGATCCGGCGCCTTGGAACCGGCGATCGCGTGAGCGCCAGCGAATCGACGGAAAACGAAGGAGACGGCTCCTAAGGGCCGCTTAACTCATGCGCTTCCTGGAAGGCGTCCGCCTCGCGTGGGAACAGGTGCGAACGCACAGGCTGAAGAGCTTCTTCACTCTCCTGGGCGTGATCGTCGGCGTGATGTTCCTGATCGTGGTCGTCAGCGTCGTCGAAGGCATGGACCTATTCGTACGGGGGACGCTCACCGAGAACATCTTCGGCGTCAATACCGTGACTTTGGAGCGTTGGCCCGACGACTGGGATAGCTACACCGACGAAGAGAAGCGCTGGCTTCAACGCGCCCCGCCCATTGACCTTCGCGACCTTGACGCGCTTCGCGAGCGGATTGAGGTGCCCGCCTCAATCGGCTCGATCTCCGAGAACATGGGCAGCATTGAGTCGGAATCCGGGCGGACGGTGGAGAACGTTTGGCTGCTCTCGGGAACCCCCGAGATCTTCTCGATCCGGTCTTGGGAGGTTGAGCAAGGACGGGTTTTCTCGGAGACCGAGGCGTCGCGCGGCACGCCGGTTGTCGTTCTCGGCCGAGGGGCGGCGGAGTCGCTCTTCGATGGGGTCGACCCCATCGGCAGGACGGTGCGGGCCCTCGGCTTTCCCTACCGCGTGGTCGGCGTCCTGGAAGAGCTTGGGAGCTTTCTCTTTATGTCGTTGGACAATATCGCCGTATTCCCCCAACAGGCTCCGGTCGCGCGAATGCGGACCAGAGGCGCCATAGGCAGCATTCAACTGCAGGCGAGTTCCGCTTCGCTCGTGGCTCCGCTCATGAACGACATCGAAGATGTCATGCGGACCCGCAGAGGTCTTCGGCCGAGCGAGCCGAACAACTTCGGACTGGAGACCGCCGAAGCGTCCTTGGACTTCTGGGACAACATTAGCCGGATCCTCTTTATCGCGCTTCCAGGCTTGGTCAGTATTTCCTTGGTCGTCGGGGGCATCGTGATCATGAACATCATGCTGGTTTCGGTCATGGAGCGGACGAGGGAGATTGGAGTGCGAAAGGCGTTGGGCGCGCGCAGGCGGGACATCATGACCCAGGTGTTGATCGAGTCGACGACTCTTTCGGGAATCGGCGCCCTGATCGGGGTCGGAGCCGGGCTGGGGCTCGCGATGATCGTGACCGCCGTCTCCCCTCTTCCCATCGCCGTGGCTCCGAAATGGATTTTGCTTGGAGTCGGCCTAGGGATGGGCGTCGGGATTCTCTCGGGCGTCTACCCAGCTTCCCGCGCGGCGCGAATGAACCCGGTGGACGCGCTCCGCTACGAATAAGGCGCAATGGCAAGAGGCGAGACGTGAACGAAGCATCGCCGAAGAGCAACTACGCGGAGGCCGCTCGCGTCGCTTTGGACGCGCTCTGGGGCGCGCGCTTTCGGGCCTTTCTGGCAATTCTGGGCGTCACCGTCGGCGTCGGGGTCGTTGTCGCGATCGGCGCCGTGATTGCAGGCATTCGAGAAGAAGTGATGGAGGTGTTTGAAGCGGCGGGACCAAGGAACTTCGCCGTGATGCCCTTCGATTTTACGGCGGTGCGCATTGTCCCGGACGGCTCTGGACGCCCGCCTTGGTGGGACAAGCCGCCGATCACAAACGACGAGCTGGATCGAATGCGCGAGCTCCCATCCGTCCAAAGCGTGGTGGGCGGCTTTGAGTTTGACGCCTCGATACGCAGGGACACCGACTGGCTCAGGGTGCAGTGGAACGGGTCGAGCGTGGGCTGGGCCCAGCTGCAATCCGGAGACTTCGTCGCAGGTCGGAACTTTACCGTGACCGAGGCGCGTCAGGCGCGCCGCGTGGCGGTGCTGACTCAGGAAGTCGCCCAAGACGTCTTCGGCGAGAGGGATCCCATCGGACGCCGGTTCCGAGTCTATGCGGGTCGCCGCGCCACGAACGAGCTCTTTACCGTCGTCGGCGTCTTCGCCCCCAAAGCAAACGTCTTTGGAGACCTCCAGACCCGCTACGCCGTCACGCCGCTCACGACTGCCGAAAAGCGACTGAAGGCGCGGACGCGCTTTAACTTCGTCAACGCATCGGTCGAGCCTCGTGACGATGTCTCGGTGGAGCAGGCCCAAGACGACGTGACTGAAGCCTTAAGGTCCATGCGCGGGCTCGGACCCGGCGAGGAGAACGACTTCGCGATCATCACGTCCGACCAGATGTTGTCGACGTTTGAGAGCTTTACGCAGGTGTTTTTCTTGGTGATGCTCGGCTTGTCGTCGGCGGGACTCATGGTTGGAGGCATCGGCGTGATCGGGATCATGCTGATCTCGGTGTCGGAGCGGACGCGCGAGATCGGCATTCGCAAAGCGCTGGGCGCGACCCGGCGCGAAATTATGTGGCAGTTTCTCTTCGAGTCGTCAATGCTCACGGTGTTGGGCGCCGGGATGGGCCTGCTTGCGGGTTGGGGCATTTCGCAGGGCATCTCCGCAATCTCCCCCCTCCCCGCAACGATCCCGTTGTGGTCCGTCGCCGCGTCGCTCCTCCTCGCGGCGCTCACGGGCATCGGATGCGGGATGCTGCCGGCTCGCCGCGCGGCCAAACTCGATCCGGTGGACGCGCTCCGCTACGAGTGACCGCGCCGCTCGACCTTCTCTTCGTCGCCGCGCACCCGGACGACGCGGAGATCCTCTGCGGCGGGTCCCTGATCAAGTCGAAGCAGGCCGGACATCGCACGGGAGTACTTGATCTCACTCGCGGCGAGATGGGATCTGCGGGCACGCCGGAAGTACGCGCTCGGGAAGCGGCTCGCGCGGCGGAAATCATGGGACTGAACGTGCGGATGTCTCTTGGCCTTGCCGATGCGTTTCTCGCGGTCGACGATCAATCCAAGCGACAGGTGGTCCGGGCATTGCGAATGCTGCGGCCAAGCACCGTCGTGACGCATTGGAGCCAAGGGGATCATCCCGACCACGACGCAGCGCACCGACTGGTGCGGGCCTCTTGTTTCCTGGCGGGTCTTGGGAAGATTGAGATCGAAGGCACGACGGTCTTTCGACCGGATCGTCTTCTTTTTTCCGTTTCGTTCGCGGAGAATCGCCCGACGCCTTCAATCGTCGTCGACATCTCCGACCAGATCGAGGACAAGCTGCGCGCCGTCGCTGCCTACTCTTCGCAGACCGGCGGCAAGTTTGGGCTGGGCGACGTACGTCCCGCGGGGCGGCGCGCCCTACTGGAGCAGATGCGCTTCTGGCATGGCCGCGATGGAGCTAAAATCGGCGTCCGGTACGGCGAAGTGTTTTGGTCCAAAGAGGCCATTGTCGCGGGGACTTTGCCTTCGGCTCCAGTTGCGTCGGCAGCGACGAGAAGAGAATCCGGGCCCGCCTGACCTTCTGGACTCTGGTACTCCACGGAGAGTTTCCAGCTGTTCCACAAAAGCTCCGGCGAATTCCGACGAAAGTGAACGCCGATTCCGATGAAAGTGAACGCCTTGGGCGGGTGAAGGTCCGCAGGCTTCGAGCGCGGCTTCGGGCCCAAGAAGCGGCCTAAGCGGCTCCCGCGTCGATCAAGCGTCGCATCAGCGCGGGCAGAGGGATCGCGGTGACGCCGCCTCCCAGAGGCCAAGTCTCTTTGCCGGGGTGAACGACGAAGACGCGAGCTGCGGCGATGTCCTCAGCCGCGATCCGCAGCCCCCGCGGAACGCGAGGCGATGTGGAGCGCTTCGCTTCGACGGCCCATAGCTCGCCTCCTGGAAGAAGAAGCAGCAGGTCGATTTCCGCGCCGGCTCGGGTGCGGTAAAAGAACGTATCCGTGCCCATCGGCGCCGCCTCGCAAAGGTTCTCTACGACGAAACCCTCCCAGCTGGGACCGGCGATCGGATGGCCCAAGAGTTCGTCCAAGTCGCCAAGGCCCAGCAGGGCGTGCACGATGCCGCTATCCCGGACGTAGAGCTTGGGCGACTTGATCAGGCGCTTGCCCACGTTTGCAAAATAGGGTTGCAGTCTGCGCGCCAACATCAGATCCACCAAGACATCCACGTACCGATTTACTGTCCGAACGGCGATCCCAAGGCCGCTCGCCAGCCGCGCGGAGTTGACCAAGGCTCCCTGTCGATGGCACAACATCGTCCAGAACCGCCGAAGCGTCTCGGCGGGGGCAGCAAGCCCCGCCAAAGGGAGGTCTCGTTCGAGGCAGCTGCGAAGGTAGGCGAGACGCCACTGTACGCTGATCTCCTCGGTCGCCGCCGTGAAGCTGTCCGGGAAACCCCCGCGCAACCAAAGTCGGCGCGTGCTTTCCCTCGTCTCCAATGGGTCCAAGCCGGGAAGAGAGCGCCAGATCGCGCGCCCGGTCAGGGACTCGGCCGATTGCTTCAGCAACGCGTCGGATGCGGAGCCCAAGAGCAGGAAGTGCCCACTGCGAACTCCATCCCTGCGTCTGGCGTCGATTTCGCCCCTCAACGCCCGGAAGAGGTCCGGGCGCCGCTGAACTTCGTCCAAGACAACGAGCCTGCGTCGGTGCAGACTCAGGTATTCGGACGCATCCGCGAGCCGAGCTTCGTGGCGCGGATCCTCCAAATCCAGGTAGAGGGCGCGAGGGATTTCGCCGGCGATCCTGAGGGCCAGCGTGGTCTTGCCGACCTGACGAGGCCCAAGCAGAACGACTGCGGGGAAGCGCTCCAGGTCGCGGCGAATCGCTGCACCATGTCGTCGATCAATCATGCTTGCGAATCTCTCCATAGAGGTCACGATTCGCAAGGCTTTTCGGCGATGCGTCTTCAGAAATCAATCCAAAGACCGCGATTCTGCTTTGCGGCTCCCTGGTCCGCGTCTCCGATCAACGAGCAATCCAGCTCCCATCGCGGGCGCCGAAGACCGTCAATTCGGCTCAAATACGAACCAGCCTCCCGCGACGTAGACCCCAACAATGAAAAGAGGCCCCGGCGATCAGCGCTTTGCCGACCGCCGGGGCCCCGGGTTACCCGCTCCCCGCTCCTCCAAGAACGGCCTTACGCGAACCTAGCCTTCACGTCGCGTTAAGCCTCCCGCCTGCTCTCGACCTAGTTGCCCGCCCACGACCAGTTGTAGCCCAAGCGCGTGTAGAAGTAGCCGCCGTTAAAGCCAAAGGGCGCGGCTTCGGGGTATCGCTGTCCCAGATTCGCCGCGTTGGGGTTTTCCTCGGGGAAGGTGTTCAGAAGGTTGTTGGCTCCCAGCGCCAAAGTCGCGCTGCGACTCAGCTCGAAAGACGCCTCCACGTCCACAATGACGCGTCCCGGATACGTGTACTCGTCTCCGGTCGAGTACCAAGAATCCCAGTAGCTCGTCCGCACCAAGCCGCGCATCACGCCAAAGTCGTGAGAGGCGGAGAGCGACGTGCGAAAGTTGGGCAGCGCCTGCTGCAACGCCTCAACGCGCTCATCGTCGACCACTTCGGGGTTGCGCTCGGTGACGGTGGTGCCGGTGTAGTTGAAGAGAAGGTTAAGCGTCGTGTTGCCGCCCAGCCCCGCCGGCGTCACGCTGGCCACTGCGTCGACCCCTTGGGTCCGGGTGCTAAAGTCGTTTGTGAAAAACCTGAACTCCGCAAGGTTCGCCGCGCTTGTAATCCCCTCCGACACCAGCTGCGAGACCTCCGCGTCCGTCAGCTTGAAGGTTCTCGTCTGCGCGAATCGATCCGAGATCGCAATTCGGAAGTAGTCTACAGTCAGGCGCACCTGGTCGGCGTCGAAGACGAAGCCGCCCGTAAGACTCATTGAGCTCTCGGGCTCCAGCTGGCGACCGCCCCTGAGCGCGGCCACTGCGGACGTGGAGGGAATGGTCCCCCGATTCACAAGGTCGCCCAGGTCGTTGTCAAAGACGGTCGAAACGTTAAACGCGTTCTGCTGCCCAGGCGTCGGCGCCCGAAAGCCCGTGCTTCCGCCGGCCCGCAGCGCAAGGCTCTCGGTCACCTCGAAGCGCGCCGAGACCTTTCCAGTGGCCTTGCCGCCGAAGTCCGAAAAGGTCTCGTACCGAAGCGCAGCTCCGACTTCCCATGGAAGTCCGCCGCCGCCAAGGTTCACGTCGCCGTAGAAGGAGAGGTTGCGGCGAGTCCAGTCGCCTGCCGCCAGCGGGCTAAAGCCCGGAAAGCCGTTTGACGAGGAGCTGAAGCCCTGTGAAGCGTACGGCCCGATCTGCCACGACTCGTCCTGTCCCTGCCCGATCTCAAAGCGCTCCTCTCTGCGCTCCACGCCTCCGGCCAGGTGTACTTCATCGCTGACCTCGTACGCGAAGTCCAGATTTACGTCCACCTCTTCCTGTCCGTACAGTCCCGGGTCGAAATTCGTCGGAGTCTCGGGTCCCAGCGCCGCGTTGACCGTGTTGTAGATGAAGAAGTCGACCTGATTGCGGCCATAGCTCGCGCTGGCGTCCCACGAGAAGCCGTTGTCCAGCTGACCTTTCACGCCAGCGGCAATCGAAGCGTCCAAGACATCGCCTCCGAACTGAGGCGTAAACCCTCCCGGAAACATCTCTTGGAAGGAAAAGCAGAGCGGATTCGCAAAGACCTCGTCCAAGGCCTTTTGGTCCGGCACATTGTCGACAATCGACACCACCGGACAACCGGCGGACCCGTCGTTCAGGCCGTCCTTCGCGTCCAGCACGTCGCCGATCAAGAGCGTCTCGCCGCCGTCTCCGCTGAAGACGCCGCCCCGCGTGTTTGGATTACGGAAGAAGAACCCGCCGTCCACTCTCTTCGTCGCCACGTTCCCGAAGGCGTAGACCTGCTCATTGTCTCCGAAGATGTACCCCGTGTTCAGCCAAAGCTTGAAGTCGTCGGTCACCTCCGGCGATCCCCAGATCTGCGCGGTCGGCGTGCGCACCGCGCTGTTGCCGGCGGCGATGAGCGCGGCGGCGTCGTTTCGCTGAATCGCCCGGTCCGTCGGCTCCTGGTTGCCGTATTCGACGCTTAGGTTCGCAAAGCCCGTTTCGCCCAGCGGCAGTCCGACGTTGCCGGCGACCGTGATCATGTCCCCGTCGCCCTCGTAGTAGGTGCCCGTCTTTACCTCGACGGAGCCTCCCGAGCGGGCGCTCTTGAGAACGAAGTTCATCACGCCGGCGATCGCGTCCGAGCCGTACTGCGCGGACGCGCCGTCCCTCAAGACCTCGACCTGCCCCAGGGCAATCCCCGGAATTGCGCCGATGTCCGGGCCCTGCGCCCCGTCCGAGACGCCGCCGCCAAGCCAAGTGATCACGGCCCCGCGGTGCCTTCGCTTGTTATTCAGGAGCACCAGCGTGTGGTCGGAAGCAAGCCCGCGCATACTCGCGGGCCTAGTCACCGTCGCGGCGTCGGAGATCGGCTCCGTATTCACGTTGTACGACGGAATCACGTTGCGAAGAAGGAAGTCGAGGTTGGATTCGGCCTGGGCGGCGATCTCGGCCACCGGAATCACGTCCACCGGAACCATTGATTGGGTCACGGTGCGCGGCTCCGCCCGCGAGCCTACGACGACCACTCCCGTGAGCCCGACGGCGGCCACCTCCAGACTGACCGACAGTACGACGCTCTCCCCCGCGGCCACCGTGACCGTTTGCGTTCGAGCGGCGTATCCCAAGGCCTGAAACTCAATCGTCTGCTCGCCGGCAGGGACATTCGTCAGCACGAAGGCGCCGTTCGCGTTGGAGGCGACCGCCCTGACTGCGCCGACAATGCCGACCCGCACCTGGGCGATGCCCGCCCCGGAAGCCGCGTCCCGCACTGTGCCGGTGATGGTGCCCGTTTGCGCCAGCAACGGCGTCGGCGCGGCAAGCGCCAGCAGCAACAACAAACTCTTTCTGGTCATCGACCCCCCTGTCGTGTTCAAATTGACGCGGAAATGCAGAGCGGAGCACGGCTCCGCTCTCACAATCTAACATTCGGACGCAGCCGGGCGCCCCAATTGGAGCCCCGGGAATATGATTGCGAGGCCTGCAACGCTTCGAACCGCCTAGGGCCGTCGTGCGCGCGCAGCTCCTTCGGAAGATTCGCCTGAGGCCGCGATTTTCACCTCCAGCTCCTCCCAGTCTCCCATCAATCGGTCCACTCGGCGTTGCAGCGTCTGCCTCTTCGTCTGTAAGTCGCGAACGCGGAAGGGGTCTTCGGTCTGATAGGTCCGTTGATCGGAAAGAGCAGCGTCAACGCGCGCGAGCTTCAACTCCGCGCCTTCGATCTCTTCCATTACGGCCTCCCTCTTTGCGCGGAGCTCTCGCATCGCGGTCCGCGGCCTTGAGACCCGCCGACGCCGCGGCTTCGCGCGCGCTCCTCTCGCCTTTCGCTTACGGCGGGTTTCCGTCGAAGCCGCTCCCGCCCCCAAGTGGTCCGCGCCCTGGGCCGCCAAGTAGTCCTCGTAGCCTCCGGGGTAGTGCGTCACGCCCTCGAGCGCGACTTCAAGGATGCGCGTTGCCAGCTCGCTTACGAACCACCGGTCGTGCGACACCAGGATAAGCGTTCCCTCGTAGCGTCCGAGCGCGCCGGCCAGTGCGCGAATCGACTCCAGGTCCAGGTGATTGGTCGGCTCGTCCAGCACCAGCACGTTGGGTTCCTGAAGCATCAAGCGGCAAAGCGCGAGGCGGGCCGCTTCCCCGCCGGAGAGGTCGCGGAGCGGTTTGTGCGCGTCGTCGCCGGAGAAGAAAACCCGCCCCAGCATGCCTCGGACGCGGCGGGACTCTCTGCCCTCCGGAAATCCCCGAACCCACTCCAGAACCGACTCGCCCCGCTCCCGCATGCCGCTCGCGACATCCTGCGCGAAGTAGCCGACGCGCGTCCCTCCTCCCCAATGGACTTCGCCCTCGTCCGCCTCCAGCTCCCCGGAGAGAATCTTGAGCAGCGTGGACTTTCCCGCGCCATTTGGACCAATCACCGCAAGTCGGTCGCCCCGGCGCGCCTCCAAAGTCACATCAACCAGCACGCGGCGATCGCCGTACGCCATGTGAATGCCCTTGGCCCGGAGCACGTCGCGACCACTGGGACGCTCCTGCACAAAGGAGAGCGCCGGCGACCTTCGAGAGGATATCGGCGGGGCCTTGAGCTCGGATTCCCGTTTGCGGATCAGCCTGGCTTTGCTTTGGGCCTGCCGCGCCTTGGACGCCTTTGCGCGGAACCGGTCCACAAAGCGCTGGTGTCGCGCCAATTCACGCTCGCGTCCCATTAGTTCCCGCCGTCGCCGCTCCCGCTCCTCTTTCGTTTTTTCGAGGAAGGCGGAGTAGTTCCCCGGGTGGGAGGCGGCGGTCTGGTAGTCGACATCCAGGATGCGCGTGGCGACCCGATCGAGAAAGCGGTGGTCGTGCGTCACGACGAGCGCGGGTCCGGGAAAGGACTTCAGGAACTGCTCCAGCCATCGAATCGCAACGATGTCCAAGAAGTTGGTGGGCTCATCCAGAAGCAACGCATCGGGATCGCCGCAGAGCACCTGAGCAAGCAGCACGCGGAGCCGAAACCCGCCGGAAAGCGAAGAGACGGGCCGCTCGTGTTGTCGCGTCGGGATTCCAAGCCCTGCCAGAACGGCGCGCGCCCGCGCCTCGGCGGCATACCCGTCGTAGCGGCGCACGGTCTCTTCCAGGGTCCCGTACCGCTCTTCGTCGAAGTGCGATTCCGCTTGTCGGATCAGCTCCTCCATCTCTCGCATCGCGCTCCAGAGGCGCGTGTTTCCCATCTGGGCGGCATCTACGATTCTCTCGTCGCGCAAAGAAAAGCGGTTCTGGCGGAGCACCCCCAGCCGAATCCCCTTTGCGATCGAGACTTCGCCACCCGAGGGCTCCATGTCGCCGCCGAGAATCTTGATCAGCGTCGACTTCCCCGACCCGTTCGCCCCGACCACTCCGATGCGCTCGCCGGCCTGCGCCTGGAATGAAACTCCCTGAAAGAGGACCCGCGCCCCGAAGGATTTTGAGAGACCCGATACCGAAATCACGCGGCGCGCCGGAAGGTCCGACGGTCAGTCGGCTAGCAGCTGACGCAGCGGTGAGAGTTGCGAGCGCCGAGCTTTTCCAACAGAGCGATCGTCTCTGGAAACGGCTGAATGCGTTGGACGGGCCCGTTCGCCATGTCCACGGTCGTCTGGCCGCTGCGCGCCACCAAGGTGATGTCCGCGCCCTTGGACGCCAGGTATCGAATCAGCTCGTTATCGCCGCGAGCGGCTGCATGGTGCGCGGGCGTGTAGCCTTCGAAGTCGCGAGCATTTACGTCCGCGCCAAGCTCCTCGACCAGAAAGCGGACAGTCGGAAGCCAGCCCTCCGGCGCGTGCCGGTGGCTGTTCCCCGCAAAGCCCTGTCCGTAGCCCACGCCAGCCGCCGCGTGAATCGGATAGACCGCGGGCCCTCCCAGCGGAACCTCGGGAAGGCCCGAATGATCGGTTGCGTCCCGCGCGCCGAAGGACCGCTTGGGCACCGTCGTCGTCGGCAGGCCGGGGTCCGCGCCAAACTCCAGCAGCAGCTTCATCGCCTGAAGATCCGTCGCGTGCGCGGCCCGCCAAAAGGGCGTCGCGCCGGTGCGGTCCACGCCTAGAAGGTCCCGGTTGTACGTCGTGTACCACAGATTGCGCTTCAAGCGGGGGTCGACGCGGGCACCCGCCTCCAGCAGCCGCCGCATGAGCTCCAGATACGTCACGCGCTGCTGCTGGTACTCCAGCGGCTGCGGGTGCCGCGCCTTGGGCCACCACTGCACGTTCAGAACCGCGTACAAGGGCGTCGCGCCCGCGCCGCTCTCGGCGTCGGGGTCCGCGCCCCGGGCGAGCAGCTCCGTCGCGAGGTCGAAGTGTCCGTTGATGGCCGCCATGAGCAGAGGCGTGGTTCCGTCCGCTCGAGTCCGATGGTCGATATCCACCCCGTGATCCAAGAGAAGGCGGACCAAGCGCGCGCGCCCTTCGCGGGCGGCTAGGTGTATCGCGGACAGGCCGCCGTAGACGCCGACCAGCGCCGCGTAGTTCAGAGGGATCGGCTCCCCGGTCCGGCGCTGCGCCTCCAGCGCCTCTCTCGCCGCAGCCTCCGCTTGACTCACAGCCGCCTCCGACGCCTCTTCGACCGCCTCGGGCTCCTCGCCCCTGCGAATCGCCGCGATCCTCCTGCGGCGCGCCGCCTCCGACGCCCTATCCAAAACGTCGCGCTCCACCAGGTCGATCACCCGGCCCGCGCGCAGAGGATCGGCGCCCGCGGCAAGCAGCGCCCGCGCGGCCTCCTCGCGCCCTTCCGCCGCAGCCAGCATCAGCGCCGTATGGCCCCACTGAGATTCCGCCGCGTCCACGTCCGCCCCCGCTGCCGCGAGCGCCCGTATCGACTCGGCGTCGCCTGCGAGCGCGGCGAAGTGAAGCGCGGCGGCGCCGGTATGGGTGCGCAGCCCATGATCCGCGCCGCCTAGGAGAAGCGCCTTGACGGCCTCGGGGCGTCCCTCGCGGCTCGCGACATGGAGCGGAGCATGGGCGCCCAAGCGGGTGACGGCGTTCGGGTCCGCGCCGCGATCCAGAAGGAGCTCGACCATTTCCTCGTTGCCGTGAAACGCCGCCCAGTGGAGCGCGCTCATCCCGTCGGCGTGCGCGGCGTTCGGGTCCGCCCCCGCAGCCAGCAGCGCCGCAAGCGCGCCCATTTCGCCCAAGCGGGCCGCGGACGCCGGATCGGCGTCGGGCTGCGCGGCGGCCCCCGCCGGCGCGAGGAGCGCAATGCGGACGGAGACACCGAAAAAACGCCGGGCGAGCCCCTGTAAGCCTTGACGCATCGGCCTAGAGCGCAAGCGCCCCGTCGCTGTCTCCAAACGCCTCCATGTCGTCCATCCCCAACATATGCAGAGCGCTCAGCATGGCATTTGCCATCGGCGTCCCTTGAGCCGCCCTGAGGTGCTGATTTCCGACGTGGCGACCATTCGCGCCTCCAACCAGGAAGAGGGGGCACCGCTTGTGGTTGTGCACGTTGGAGTCGCCCATTGGAGATCCGTAGAGGACGAGCGTCTTTTCCAAGAGGGACGCATCTCCCTCCCGGATCTCCTCCAGTCGCTTCAACAGATATGGCAGGAGGCTGACGTGGTAGCTGTTGATCCGCGCAAACTCCATCACGTTCTTCGGCGTCCCGCCGTGGTGCGAAGCAGGGTGAAACCCTTTGTCCACGCCGCTCTCCGGATACACCCGGCTCGAAGCGTCGCGTCCAAGCTTAAAGGAGAAGACCCTCGTCACGTCCGCCTCGAAGGCGAGCGCCTGAAGATCGAACATCAGCTTCACGTGCTCGTCGAAGGAGTCCGGCACGCCCACCGGCGCCTCCGGCAGCTCCCGCTCCGCGCCGCTCTCGTTGCGGACGACCACGCGCTGAATGCGTCGCTCAATCTCGCGGAGGTTGGTCAGGTAGCGGTCCATCCTCCGGCGATCCTCCGCGTCCACGACCGACAGAATAAGGCGCGCCTCTTCGCGGACAAAATCAAGGATGCTGCCGCTTGCCCGCCACCGCGCGCGCCGAGCCTCCGGACTGCCCCCCGCGCCGAAGAGCTGGTCGAAGGCGACTCTGGGATCGCGCACCATCGGCAGGGGCTCCTCCGGGCTCGCCCACGAAATCGTGTCCGTGTAGACGCAGGCGTATCCGTAGGCGCAGCCTCCCGCCTGATCCACGTTTTCAATGCAAAGCTGCATTGACGGAATTGGCGTATCCTGGCCGAAACGCTGCGCGTACAGCTGGTCCAACGATGTGCCGGCGCGCACGTCGGAGCTCTCGGTCTGCTTTGGATGCGATTGCGTGAGGAAGGTCGCGCTGGAACGAAAGTGATCGCCGCCGATCTCCTTCGGCCGTTTAGCTTCGGCGGCGCGCACGTCGGTGTCGCTGATGATCGTGAGGGCGTCGCGGTACGGCTCCAAGCTTTGGAGCACGGACGGCCCGAAGTCGAAGTCCGCGCCGACCTCAGGAGGCGACCAGAGGTGCTGCTCCGCCCCCCATGCGTTGCTTCCGGCTGCGCCGTGCACCATCTCAATCGCGATCAGCCGGGTCGGGTCGGCTGCGCCGGCCGCGTGAGAAAGAAAGCGCGCCGGACGCATGGCATCCAAAAAGGGAAGCGCGACCGCCGCGCCCGAGGCTCGAAGGAAGGTGCGTCTGGACAGGCGTTTATTCGTGAGAGCGTTCATGAAGGCTCCTCCCGCTTGGAAACGGGCGGCGTCTTCATCCGAAAGGCGTCGGACCGCACCACGCCCAGCACGAGGGCTGCGGGCGAATAGTCCCGGTCGCTTGCCTCTCGGACGATGCGGCGCACCAAGGGTTGATCGAAGTGCTCCACCCTGCGTCCCAGCGCGTAGGCAAGCAGATTCTCGGTGAAGGCGCGAATGAGCGGCTCCGGGCGCCGCAGGAGCGCGGCCCGAAGATCCTCCGGAGTCTCCAGGGGCGTTCCGTCGTACAGCTCGCCCTGCGCATCGACGAGCGCGCCCTCGTCTCGGATCCGCCACGCGCCCGAAACGTCGAAGTTCTCCAGCGCGAGCCCAATCGGATCAATCATTCGGTGACAGGAATTGCACGTCGGGTTGGACCGGTGCTCCTCCAGCCGCTCCCGCACCGTGAGAAGCCTCCCGTCCATGGAAGCCTCCTCCTCCAGCTCGGGAACGTCGGGCGGGGGCGGAGGCGGAGGCGTGCCTAAAAGCACCTCCATGACCCACTTGCCCCGAAGCACCGGAGAGGTGCGATCGGCATGGGAAGTGAGAGTGAGCACGCTGCCGTGCCCCAGGATTCCCCGCCTCGCCGAATCCGTCGTCTCGACTCGTCTGAAGCGTTCGCCCGCGACGCCAGGGATGCCGTAGTGCTTCGCAAGCCTCTCGTTCACGAAGACATAGGGCGCGGTCAGCAGCTCGGAGAAGGGGCGGTCCTCTCGAACCAGATAGTCGAAAAAGAGCTTTGTCTCTTGTCGCATCGCCTCTTTCAGCGACTCGTCGAAGTCGGGCGCGGCCCGGACGTCCGGCTGGATCTTATCCAAGTCCTGAAGGCGCAGCCACTGGGCCGCGAATCGATCGGCAAGCGCAAAGGACAGCGGGCTCTCCAGCATCCTGGCCGCTTCGCGCTCCAAGACCGCGAGTTCGCGCAACCTTCCGCCCGACGCGAGTTCAAGCAGTCGCTCGTCCGGACCCCGGCCCCAGAGAAAGAACGCCAATCGCGAGGCCAGATCGAAGTCCGAAATCGGATACGGCGCCCCGTCCGCCTTCTCCGCCGGCTCCTCAATGCGAAAGACGAAGTTCGGACTCGCGAGGATGCCCTCCAAGGCGAGCCGTACGCCCTCCTCGAATCCCCCTTCGGACGCGCCCGCGTCGTAGAGCTTCAGCAAGGCGACCGACTCCCGCTCCTCAATCGGACGCCGATAGGCCCCTTCGGCAAGGCGCGACAAAATGTCCCTCGCGCAGCCGCGGGCCGCCCCTTCATCCTTGGGCGCGCAGGAGAAGATCCGCTTCCGGCTTGGCGTCTCTCCCACGCCTTCGTGCGCAGCCGGGCCCGAGATCGCCAAGTCTCGCAGATGCGGCACCGCGACGAAGCCGTACGAGCCCGCGATGCTCGTGCTCGCGAGCGACCACTCGTGCGGCGAGACGAGGTCGGGAGGCGCGCCCTCCCAATGCCGGATAAAGGCTGCGGCCACCTGTCTGGGCCCGGCCTCGACGTACGTCTCGGGAGTTCGCAGGTTTACGCCGTCCGGATCGGAGGCGTGCATCCACCTTGGCACTTCCAGCAGCGCGACTCGGGCTCCGTCGATTGAGATTTCCAGCATCTCCGGCTTTCCTTCGCCGGTGTGAAGCGCGTTTCGGCCATTGCCAAAGAGCGCGCCCGTCGTCTCGTGGTGAAAAGAGACGCGGAAGCGGTACATCCCGCTCGCCGGAAAGTTGTGCCGGACGCCCAATCCGCCCCGCGAGCCCCAGGGGGTCCCTGGCGCCCACTTGGTCTGAGAGGCCCAACGGGACACGCGGTACGTGGCTTCGCTCTCAGTCACGAAGGGATCGCCCACGGCGAGGCGGCTGACCTCCGACGCGGCCCTGAAGTAGGAGTCCATGAGCGTGGGAGAGAGCAGCTGCGCGTCGGCGATGTTGTCGAATCCCGCGCTCTTGGTATCCAAGGGCAGGTAGGCGGAGGGGTCGATCTCAAGATCAAGAAGCGCTCTGATCGAAGCGGCGTACTCCGCCCGGTTCAGACGTTGAAAGACGCGCCGTCCGGGATTCGGCGCAGCCGCAGTCCCCTCGTCCATCTGTCGCTCCAAGGACTGGACCAGGCGAGTCAACTCCTCCTCCGGCGGACGCCGGCTCCCAGGCGGCGGCATCATCCCCGCCCGAAGCTTGCGGATCATCTTTTCCGCCAGCTCCCTAGACTCCCAAGCGTTGTTCTCGTCAAAGCCCTCCAGCGACATATTGCCTTGGAGCCGGCGCTCGTTGTGACACCGCGCGCAGTACCGGGCCACGACATCGTCCGCTTCCGCCTGCCGAACGGCAAAGGTCTGCTGCCGCGCGCCTTCCAAGGCGGAGCCCCTCCCCGCCTCTAGGGCGAAAGCGCCGCCGGCTCCCACGGCTCCCGCAGCCAGAGACCCGAAAGCCGCTGCGAGGAGTCGCGCTCCCGAACGCGGACCTAGGGCGGTCAACAGGAGACGCAGTTGTGGTTGTTCACGGCGCCCATCGACTCCAAGAGCATGATCGTCTCGGGAAACGGTTGGATCCGCTGCACCGGTCCGTTGGCCATGTCCACCGTCGTCTGACCCGCTCGACTTACGACCAGCGGGTCGGCCCCCTGGTCCGCCAGATACCGAATGAGCTCGTTGTCGCCGCGCGCCGCCGCGTGATGAAGCGGCGCGTAGCCGTCCAGATCGCGCGCGTTGACATCCGCGCCCGCCTCTTCAACGAGAAAGCGCACCGCGGCCAGCCAACCGCCCGGCACATGTCGGTGCGCGTTGCCCGCAAAACCCTGACCGTACCCTACTCCCGAGGCCGCATGGATCGGATAGACTCCGGGTCCGCCCAGCGGGACGGGAGGCAGGCCCGAGGGATCGGGCTTTTCCCCCCCGGAGGCCGAGTACCTTCGCTTGGGGACCTTTTGCGTCGGAATCGAGGGGTCCGCGCCGAATTCGACGAGAAGCTTCATCGCCTCCACGTCCAGCGCGTACGCCGCGCGCCAAAAGGGCGTGGCGCCCTTCGTATCGACCTGAAGGAGGTCAAAGTTGTAGGACATGTACCAGAGATGTCGTTCAAGCCTCGCGTTTGGGTCCGCGCCCGCCTCGAGAAGAGCCCGCATCACGTCCAGGTATGTGGCGTTCTGCTGCATGTACGCATGCTGCTGGGGGTACCTGGATTTAGGCGCCCAGTGCGTGTTCAGAGCGACGTACAGCGGCGTCGCGCCGGCGTCGCTCGCGCGCCCTGGGTCCGCGCCCGCCTCGAGCATGAATAGCGCAAGGTCGAAGCGTCCGTTGATCAGGCTGATAAGCAGCGGGGTGGTCCCGTCGCCCGCCGACGGCTGATCAATCCGCGCGCCGCCCTCGAGGAGCGCCCGGACCGCCTTTCCGTGGCCCTCTCTCGCCGCGTGCAGGAGAGCAGTCATTCCGCCGTGGCCGCCGACCAAATCGGCGTAGGAAAGCGGCTCCGGCTCCTCGACGACCCTAGACTCGCCGTCCTCCGCCGACTGTCGCTCCGCGAGCATCCGATTGGCGGAATCCGCCCTCTGGGCCAAGGCCTCCTCGCGGAGCCGCCGCGCCTCGCCGGGATCCCACGGCCGGCCCTCCTTGATCGCCTGATTTCGCAGCGAGCGCTCGATTCGATCACCCACCGCGCGTTCGCTCAATTCGATGACGCGGGTCGTGGCGCCGGGGTCGGCTCCGGCCTTGAGCAGCACGCTGATGGCCTCCGCGCGCCCCTTGGACGCGGCAAAGACGAGCGGCGTCTGACCCCACGATGCTTCGCGCGCATTCGGGTCCGCGCCCGCGTCGAGAAGCGCCGAGACCGCTTCGGGGCTCCCGGACTCGGCGGCGAAGTGAAGAGGACGCGCGCCTCCCGAGGACTGCAGGGGAGCTGACGGATCGGCTCCGTACGAGAGCAGAAGCTCCACGACCTCCGCAGCTCCCGCCTTCGCTGCGAGATGCAGCGGCTGGTAAGCCCCGATTCGCGTTCCGGGCGAAGGACTTGCGCCGCTCTCCAAGAGCATGGAGGCCATCCGCCCGTTGCCATGCGCCGCCGCCCAGTGGAGCGCGGTCATCCCGTCTCCCTGAGCTTGGTCCGGGTTGGCGCCCTCTTCCAAGAGGGCGGCGACTCGCGCCTCTTCGTTTCGCATCGCCGCGTCGGCGAGCGGCGCATCGGTCGCCAAGGGGACGGAGCCCAAGAAGAGCGCGGCGGCCAGCGCGACCGAAAAACGAGCCCCCTTCATGCCTGCGCGGACCATATGCTACCCCGAGAGCGAAAGGACGCCGGTGCTGTTTCCGAAGCTCCGCATGTCATCCATTCCCAGCCGATGCGATAGAGCAAGCATCGCGTTGGCCATCGGGGTGCCGCCTGGCGCGCGGACATGCATTCCGCCTCGCGGGGGCCCGTCCGGGCCGCCGACGACGAAGAGCGGGCAGCGTTTGTGATTGTGCACGTTGGGATCGCCCATCGGCGATCCGTATACGATCATCGTGCGGTCGAGAAGCGAGTCGTCGCCTTCGTTGATTTCGGAAAGTCGGTCCAAGAAGTAGGGGAGCATCCCGACGTGGTAGCGGTTGATCGCCGCAAAATCGGTGATGTTCGACTCGTCTCCGCCGTGGTGGGAGGCCGGGTGAAAGGGCTTGTCCACCCCGCTCTCGGGAAAGACCCTCGCGGAGGAGTCGCGCCCCATCTTGAAGGTGAAGACGCGGGTGACGTCGGAAGCGAAGGCAAGCGCCTGCAAATCGAACATGAGGCGCACGTGCTCCTCGAAGGAGTCGGGGACGCCGGCCGGCGCCTCCGGAAGCTCCCTGGCCTCGCCGCTCTGATTCCGCGCCTCGACCTTCTGGATTCGTCGCTCCACCTCGCGGATGTGCTCCAGGTAGCGGTCCAGCCGCCGCGCGTCGCTCGGCCCAAGCTGGCGCCTCAGAGCGGAGACGCGACCGGTGACGTAGTCCAGAATACTCTGATTCGCCCGTCTCCTGGAGGCGCGCGCTTCAGGGCTTCCCCCGGCGCCGAAGAGCTGGTCGAAGGCGACTCTGGGGTCGCGAATCATCGGCAGGGGCTCGGTCGGCGACGCCCAGCTGATCGTGTCGGTGTACACGCACGCGTATCCGTAGGCGCAGCCGCCCGACTGGTCTACGTTCTCAATGCAAAGCTGCATCGAGGGGATCGGGGTGTCGCCGCCCGCGCGCCGCGCGTACATCTGATCCAGCGAAGTTCCGACGTGAATGTCCGACCCTTCGGTCTGGCGAGGGTGCGCTTGGGTCAGAAAGGTCGCCGAGGAGCGAAAATGGTCTCCGCCGATCTCTTTGGGCGCCTTCGCCTCCGCAGGCTCGACATCGGTGTCGCTAATGATCGTGAGGTGATCTCGATAGGGAGCAAGCGGCTGAAGCGCTCCCTTGGAGAGATCGAAGGAGGAACCCGTTTCCGCCGGGGACCAGTAGCGCTGGCGGGCACCCCATTCGTTGCTGCCTGCGGCGCCGTGCACCATTTCGATCGCGACCAGACGCGTCGACCCGACGGGCGGCGCGGCGCTGGCGAATCCGGGGGGCAACATGGCGTCCAGCAGCGGGAGGGACACGGCCGCGCCCATCCCCCTCAGAAAGGTTCTGCGGGGCAGCGTCCGTCCCGTCGCAATCATCGTTTCTCTTTTCATCCAAATCCTCTTATTTAAGGTCGGAGAACGCGGGCGCTTCTCGCGACGCTCGAAAGGACAAGCTCCGCGTCACCCCTTTCACAAACGATCTCAACGCGTAGCCGTCTTCGCGCGCCTCTCGTACGATCGCGCGCACCTGGGGCATGTCGGCGGCCTCGACGCGACGGCCCAGCGCGTAGGTCATCAACGCCCCCGCGAGCGTCCGCGCAAGCGGCTCAGGTCGAGCGAGGAGCGCGGCCCGCAGGTCGGCGGGCCCTTCAATCGGGCTTCCGTCGTACAGCTCGCCCGCCGTCTCTACCGGCACGTTGTTGTCCCGCAGGCGCCACGCCCCGGAGACATCGAAATTCTCAAGCGCGAGACCGATCGGATCAATGACGCTGTGGCAGGAGTTGCAGGTGGGGTTTGCGCGGTGCTGTTCAAGGCGCTCCGTGACCGAGAGGAAGCGCCCGTCTCCCGCGTCGGGCGTGGCGTCCAACTCGGGCACGTCGGGCGGCGGCGGAGGCGGAGGCGTTCCCAGGAGGACCTCCATCACCCACTTGCCGCGCAGCACCGGAGAGGTGCGATTCGCATGCGACGTCAAAGTGAGGATGCTCCCGTGTCCGAGGATCCCGCGGCGCGCGTCGGAGTCGTAGAAGACCTTGCGAAAGCGGTCCCCGACGACGCCCTCGATTCCGTAGTGGACCGCCAAGCGTTCGTTGAGGAAGGTGTAGTCGGCCTCCAACAGGTCAAAGAGCGTGCCGCCGCTTCGCACCAAGTCGTTGAAGAACAGGTGCGTCTCCGTGAGCATGTCCTTGGCCAGCTGCTCATGGAAATCGGGATAGCGGAGAGCGTCCGGGCGCACCTTCGACAGATCTTGAAGCCGGAGCCACTGATGGGCGAAGCGAGTGCCCAGCGCGCGGGCGCGCGCATCGTCCAGCATCCGCTCCACCTCCGCCTGATATGCTGCGGGATCCATGAGCGCCCCGCTCGCCGCGCGCTCGAGAAGCGGCGCGTCCGGAGGCGCTCCCCAAAGGAAGAAAGAGAGTCTCGAAGCAAGCGCGTACGGTCCAATGGGGCGCGCGCCCGCCTCTCCGGAGGAGGCAAGAGAAGGTTCAAAGCGAAAGACGAAGTCGGGGCTCGCGAGAATCCCCTGAAGGAGCGTCCGAACGCCCGTCGCGAAGTCGCCCTCGGTCCGTCCATGGTCGTAGAGGGAAAGGAGCCCCTCAATCTCCTCCGGGGCGGGAGGCCTGCGAAAGGCGCGCGAGGAGAGGCGCTGGGCGATCCGACGCGCGCAAGGTCGCTCGTCCCCCGCGTCCTTGGGACGACAGATAAATACGCTGTCCATCGCCGGATACGGCGTCACGCCCCGAGCGTTGTACGGACCTCCGATCGAAAGGTCCCGCAGGTGGGCGAGTCCCGTGATGCCGTAGGAGTAGCCGATCTTCTTGTCGGCCAGCGACCAGGCATGCGGAGAAGCGATATCCTCCACCGGACCTTCCATCGCCTTCAGGAACGCCGCGGAGACGCGGCGCGGGCCGGCCGTCACGAAGAAGGGGCCCACGGTTCGCTCTACTCCCTCGGGATCTTGGCGGTGCATCCACCGGTCCACGGGGAGAAGCGCGACCCGACGCCCGTCAATGGAGAGCTCAATCCGCTCCTCGAAGGGAGCCGTCTGACCAAACAGGTTGCCGGTCGATTCGTGCTGAAAGGCGAGCCGGAAGAAGTACTCTCCGTCGGCGAGGAAGTTGTGCGTGACGGAGATGCCGCCCCGCGTCCCGTAGGGAGCGCCCGGGACGCGTCCTCGCTGCTCCGCGTAGCGAGAGACCTCGTACGTGGCCTCCGACGGGGTCGCTTCAAGGTCTCCCAGCGCTTGGCGGCTCACCTCGGCGGCGGCCGTCAGGTAGGAGTCCAGCAGCGTCGCGGAAAGGGTCTGCACGTCGGCCACGTTGTCGAAGCCGGCGCTCACCGTCTCTTGCGGCAGGTAGGCGTCCGCGTCGACATCAATGCCCAGCAGCGCCCTGACGGACGCTTCGTACTCCGCGCGCGTCAGCCTCTGGAAGGACCTGTACCCCGGGTCGGGCGAGGCGCTCCATAGAGAGTCGATCCTCCGCTCCATCAACGCGGCAAGCTCGTCAAGGGCCCCGTCCTCCGGCCTCCGCGCTCCCGGCGGCGGCATCATCCCGGCGCGAAGCTTGCGGATCATCTTCTCCGCGACCTCGAGCTCTTCCTCGGCCCGCGTCGCGTCGAAGGTCTCCAAGGAGAGATCTCCTCGGAGGCGCCGCTCATTGTGGCACCGAACGCAGTACTCCCGAATCGTCTCGTTGGCGCTTGGCGCAGCCCCTTCGCTGAATTCGTAATCCGGTGTCCACTCGAGCTCCTGCGCCGCGCCGAGCTCCGCCTTGGAAAGCGGGCCAGCATCGTTTTGCGCCCCAAACGCGACCGCGAGCGCCGCGGACATCATCGCGACGGCCCGACTGACCGTCATTTTACGGCGCCAAGACGGGGCGAGCCAAGAGGATGCGCCGCGCCGCCTTCGATTTCGCTCAGATTTTCTCAAGCTGGCTCCTTGCGTCCAAGAGCCTCGCGTCAGGCGACCCGCCAAGGGCAGTGCGCCGCCCTGCCTCTCCCGCTACTTCAGAATGGCCAGCGGAAAGAGCACGACGTACCCCGCCGCGATGAGTAGCGGCGCGACAGTCACGGACCCGGCGTCCAGTAGCAGATATCCGGCAGCCAACGCGGCGAGGCCAGCGAGTCCAAACCACAGGCTGCGCAGGCCAAAGCGCGGCGATAAACGAGGGGCGGTCTCTTGTTTTGCCATGAGGCAATTTAGCGACCCTTGGACCCTTGATCCGCCGCGAATTCCTCCCAGTACGGGTTCCCCTCTGGCGGCTCCTTCGCCCTGAGCCGGGCCAGCGCCTCCCGGCGCGCGCGCTTGCGAACGATCGCCATGCCGAGCAGCGCGCATCCCAGTAGCAGCCAAAAGACGACGGAGTGAGAAAGCGCGAAGAGCCATCCGTATCTTCGGCGCGCCCACTTTTTCCAATCGGATTCCAGCTGATCTATTCTCGCGCCGTAGACGGAGTAGAGGGCATCGTCGAAGGACCCGCCTCTTCCGGCCTCTTCGAAGAGCGTCTCAAGCGCGCCCTCTCCGCTGGCCTCCGAGAGGTATTGCAGCACCGACGCAGCAAGGAGATACGCCGTCTCGGGGTCCGTGGCCGGCCCCGGCCACTGGAGCCGGAGCGAGTCCAGAGCAGGCAGACGCCCAGCGAGCGCCGCGACGCCCAGTCGCCATCCCCCGTCGTCCAGCCAACCTCCAGCGGCCCACTCGGCGTATCCCTCGTCGAACCACCTTGGAAAGCGAACCGACGGCGCTTCGTGATGAAGCGCGAGGTGAGCGTACTCGTGCCGCAAGATCCGGCGTTCCTCCCAGAGCGAACGCGGGCGGACCGAAGAGCTGGGCACGATGATCCTCTTCGCCTCCGGCAGCGCAACGGCGGCCGCCCATTCCGGTACGCGCCCGTTGGCAAGCCGAGAGAGTTCTTCCCGATCAGGCGCGATGATTACCACATAGTCCCTCAGCCTCCGGCGTAGACCCGGAAGCGGCGCAATGTCGTCCAGCGCCTCAAGCGCGCTCCGGGCCCGAATCAGATCGGAGCGATCACGGTAGCGCACGACGAGGCTCTTCCCCCGAAGCGTCTCCCATCCGGCAAGGTCGTCCTGTTTGACGGCGCCCGAAGGCCTTGCCTTAGCGTCTTGGGCAAGAGAAAGCGCGAGGAGCAGCGCGAGGGACGGGGCGGCCAAGAGGCGGATCGCTTTCGTCAAAGAGCCCAGCCTCGCCGACTTGGAGGGCCGGTCACGCTGACGGAATCGACCAACCGAGGCGGAAGCGGAAAAAAGCGTTCCGCGTTTAGCAAACCGGCTGCAACGACGCATTGGCTACGATCCTCCTTGCGCTTCGGTGAAGCTCCGGCGCGACTCGCTCATGGCGGCTCCGCCGGCGCGCGGCGAGAGGTCCACGGAAGCTAGCTTCACGCGGCGGGGCAGCCCGGGGCGCAGGACCCAGGCGCGGCTGTCCGAAGCGTTGGGCGATCCCTTCGCGCTCGAGTTCGGACCGGCTTTGCGACGCGAAATATGCCGGGCGGACGAGGGCCTACCGCTTGCTGGCGGGAGCGAGGGCGGAATCGTCGCGGGGACGCCGGACGAGTCGCGCGTATCGAATGCGCAAGCACGACGCAACGACGTTCGCCGGACCGGCGGGATGCAGGATCGCAGACGAACCTCGGCCTCCCGCTTCCCCGCCATGCGCGCGCGACGCTGCTGGACGAGGGCGTCTACCTACCTACGGATGCCCAGAGCGCGTGATGTACTGGGTATCTGCCATAACTGGTTGATCAGGAGCGCCGCGCGCAGCGCTTCCGCTCGAAGCGTGCGAATCCGGAGATCGGCATCAAGACGCTCAAGGACCGTCGGGAATGACCGCTTTGCGTTAAAGGCGCGAGAATAGGCCAACAATGCGCCAAGAGATATTGCCAGCGGCGCGGAGCTTCACTCCTTCACCCCCGGCGGGCGCGGTTCCCTCGGATCAAGGGGAAGCGGTGTGGGCTTCCAATCCTCGCCATTAACGCACAACCAAGATTGCAAGTGTCTCGGTGTTGGCCTGACTCTGCTCCAATACACAATACTCTCGACCTTATTTCTGTTGGCCAGATCCATCTCGTCCCAGTCGTAGCCGTCTAGGAAATCACCAAGATCTGAGGTCCTCATGCACTCTTGGGTGATCCCCCAAGAGGAAGGCGTGTATACGTGCCCGGCGGTAGCCCGCGCTTCGTAGAGGGGTTTTTCCTCCACGGGCTTCTCGTCCAGCGGCGGGGCCATCGACTCCTCGGGCTCGCACCCCTCTCCCAGGGCGGTGGCGGCGAGAAATAGGATGGCCAGCGGGTACGTCGGCTTGCTCTTCATGAGCGGTGAGCGGCTCCAAGGCGCGAGAATAGGCCAACAATGCGCCAAAAGATATTGCCAGCGGCGCGGAGCTTCACTCCTTCACCTCCGGCGGGCGCGAGTCGTTTGGGCCGAGAGGGAGCGGCGTGGGCTCCCAGTCCTCGCCCTGAACACAAACCCAAGGGTGTAGGTCGTTTCTGCCCATACTGCTCCGTTGCTTGCTCCAATACACAAGGCTCTCCAGCTTGTTTCTGTTAGTTATATCCATTCGTCCCAGTTGTAGTCGGCTAAAAACTCCTCAAGGTCTGGCGTCCTCATGCAATCGAGACCTATCCCCCAAGAGGATGGCGTGTACAGTCCCCCTGCACTTGCCAACGAGACGACTTCGCGGTAATCCTCCACGGGCTTCTCGTCCAACGGCGGTCCCATGGACTCCTCGGACTCGCACCCCCCCAGGGCGGCGAGACAAAGGATGGCCAGCGGGTACGTCGGCTTGCTCGTCATGAGCGGCTCCAAGGTTGAAGAGGCCGAACTGGCGACATTCCAAGCGAGCCTTTCATCTCTAATCGGTAGGCGCGCTCGCCGCAGGTACGCAAAGCCGGAGGGAGCGGAAATACGGGGACCGGAGACCCCGGTCCCACGCCTCGCGGGCTGTCGCTACAATGAGGCCGCGCCCTCCGGGTCTTTCGACGCCCAGCGCCGAACCTGCGCGAAGTCTGCGGGAAGCGGCGCACGAAATCGCGCCTTAGCGCCCGACGCGGGATGCGCAAACTCAAGCAGATGAGCATGGAGGAGCTGACGGGGAGCCAGCCGCGCCAGCTCGTGAAGAACGGGCCGTCGGACTTGCGCGCCGTCCCTCCTCTACCGGTGCTCACGGGTCACACCCGTGCGCGGCGAGGGCGTGGTCAATCGCTGCGTCAACACCTGCGTAGTGGTCCGTGATTGCGTCAATCCCCGCGTAGCGGTCTAGGATGCCTTGGTGGTACATGTATCCGACGAGCATTCCTGCCTGCTCGAAGGTCATCTCCCCTAGGTCGCCGAAGGACGCTCTCGCGGTCTGGAAGGCGTAGAATGCTCCCGTGGACTTCAACCTACGCCTAATCTCTATCTCATCGCGGGGATTCATGCGGCTATTCGGGGGGTACGTGTCCGCCTCATGTCTAGATGATTCCTCGACCCCTATGTTGGCCTCGATGTAACCGGCGTAGAAGTCCGCCTCTCCGCAACACGTCGAGAGACTCGCAAGCGGTAGGCGTGGCGGGTTCCGGCTCCGGCGTACCTCCATCGGAGATCAGGTACTTGGTCGCGATGAGTCCTGCGAGCAGGGCTACCAGCGCGCCGAGCCCCCATGCGCGCCTCATCGACTGCATCCGTGCGCGAGCATGGCGGCGCGACAGTTCACTGTCTCACCCCCGGCGGAGGTCGACGGTTTGGGGCAAGCGGCATGGGTTGGTAGTCCTTGCCGACCACGCAAACATATGAGTGTAGCCTCTTGGGGGTTGACACCGAACTGCGCCTCGCCCAAAACACAATTCTCTCCAATTTGTTTCTGTTTGCTATATCCATCTCGTCCCAGTCGTAGTCCTTTAGAAAGGCCCCAAGGTCGGGCGGCCTCATGCACTCCTTTCCTATCCCCCAAGAAGGAGGCGTATACACACGCCCTGCCGTAGCCTGCGCTTCGTACTGTCTTTCCTCCTCCACGGGCTTCTCGTCCATCGGCGGCCCCATGGACTCCTCTGGCTCGCATCCCCCCTAGGGCGGCGAGAAACAGGATGGCCAGCGGATACTTCGGCTTGCTCGTCATGAGCGGCTCCAAGACTGAAGAGGCCGAACTGCGACATTCCAAACGTCGACCTCTAGTTTCTAATCGGTAGCGCGCTCGCCGCGGGTACGCAAGGCCGGAGGGAGCGGAAATACGGGGACCGGAGACCCGGTCCCACGCTTCGCGGGCTGTCGCTACAATGAGGCCGCGCCTTCCGGGTCGTTCGACGCCCAGCGCCAAACGCGCGCGAAGTCCGCGGGAAGCGGCGCGCGAAATCGCGCCTTAGCACCCGATGCGGGATGCGCAAACTCAAGCACATGCGCATGAAGCAGCTGGCGGGGAGCCAGCCGCGCCAGCTCCCTGGCCCAGCGGCGGTCGGAGCGCCCCCGTCCAGGACCGTACAGCTCATCTCCAACCACGGGCCGCCCGATTGAAGCCGCATGCACGCGAATTTGATGGGTGCGACCGGTATCCAGTCTGACGCTGCAGAAGGTGGCGCCCCGCCAACGCTCCTTCACCTCAAAGCGCGTGCGGGCCGCCCGTCCGCGGGGCGAGACCGCCATTTTTTTCCGGTCTTGGGGGTCTCGACCGATCGACTGATCCACGGTCTTGGTCGCCCACGGCGCACGGCCCCAGAGCACCGCCAGGTACTCTCTAATGACCTCCCGCGCCCGCAGCTGGTCGGAAAGACGCCGGTGCGCCCGATCCGACTTCGCGACCACCATGAGCCCGGTCGTGTCGCGGTCCAAGCGATGCACAATTCCCGGCCGAAGCGCTCCTCCGATCCCCGAGAGATCCCGCACGCGATAAAGCAGCGCATTGACCAGCGTCTTGTCGGGGTGGCCCGGCGCGGGGTGCGAAACCAGTCCGGCCGGCTTGTCGATCACCGCGATGTCCAGGTCTTCGTAGACGATTCCAATCTCAATGTCCTGCGGGACGGCTGCGATTGGACGGACGGGAGGAATCTCCACCCGGACATCTTGGCCGGGCTGGATCCGAGCCGACTTCAGGGGCAGGCGACCGTCCAGCAGAACGCGCCCTTCCGCGAGGAGCCTCGCGGCGCGGTTCCTGGAGATTCCCAGCCGCGCCGCCAGATACCTGTCGATGCGCGCGCCTGCGGCTGCGGAACCGGCCTGCCAGCGACGCGGGCCAGCCGCTGCCGAGGGAGCCGCCCCGAGCTCAGGCGACAGAGACTCCGATTCGCGCCGCGCGCCCGGATACCGAAGCCGACGAGACGCGATCGCACGCATCAAGTTCCGCCTGCGGCGCCTCCGTTTGCAGCTCCACGGCCAGCGTCTCCTTCGAGATCGCCTGGGCATGCTCTCGCGCCGCGCGCAGCAGCTCCCGATCAGGCGACGCCAAGCGCACCTTCACCCGATCCGTGATCTCGAGTCCCGACTCCTTGCGCAGCCGCTGAATCCGGCTCACCAGCTCCCGCGCGATTCCCTCGCGAAGCAGCTCATCCGTAATTCGGGGATCAAGCGCCGCGAAGTACTCTCCCTGCCGCTTAAGCGCCCAGCCCGGCCTCGGGTCATGCGCCACGCGCACCTCGGAGGCACTGACCATTTGCGTCGACCCGTTCACCTGGATTTCAGCCCGCTTGCCGTCCTCGATCCTGCGAAGACCCTCCGGGGCCATCCCCCGGATCGCGGTCGCGGCTTCTTGCGTGGCGGCGCCAAAGCGACGCCCAAGTGCCCGGAAATCGGGGACGCCCCGAATCGTCGACACCTCTTCCACCGATGTCGCGAAGCGAATCTCTCGCACGTTGACTTCATCGGCTAGGAGCTGAAGCAGCTCCCCCTTTATCGCTGGCCCGGGCGCGCCCGCCAAGAGCAGGCGGAGCGGCTGCCGCACGGGAATGCCCAGCGCGTCGCGAGCGGATCTCGCCAAGCGGCAGAGCGCCCGCGCGTGCCGCATCCCGTCTTCCAGCTCCTTGTCCCTGTGGCGCGCCTCCGCTTTGGGAAACGACTCCAAGTGGCTTGATCGCCCTGCGAGCGCTCGGTGCAGCCAGTCGGAAAAGAAGGGCGCGATTGGCGCAACGATCAGCGCGACCGCGCGAAGGCACTCGAAGAGAGTGGAGAAGGCGGCGCCCGCGTCCTCGGACTTGGCATTTCCCCAGAAGCGGGCGCGAGACCTCCTCACGTACCAGTTGCTCAGGTCTGCGTCCACAAACTCAGCCACCGCCCGATACGCCCGCGTCGGCTGGTAGGCGTCCAGCTCGTCTCGCGCCGTCCGGCAGAGGGCGGAGAGGCGTGAAAGGAGCCACCGGTCCATCGCCGGACGGTCGGAGAAGGCCGGCGCCGGCGCCTCCGGCTCCCAGCCCTCGACGTTCGCATAGAGGGAGAAGAAGCGATAGGCGTTGAGCAGCGTGTCGAAGAAGCGGGCCGCCGAGCCTCGCACCGCGGAGGCGTCGTAGCGCGTCGGCAGCCAGGGGTTGCTCACCGTAACCAAGTACCAGCGGATGGCGTCGGCCCCGTGCTCCTCGATCTCCCGCCAGGGATCGACGACATTGCCTTTGGATTTGGACATCTTGCGCCCCGAAGCGTCCAAGATCAGGTCGTTCACGACGACGTTGCGAAATGCGGGGCCCGATCCCAGCATCGTCGAGATCGCGTGCAGCGAGTAGAACCAGCCCCTGGTCTGGTCCACCGCCTCACAGATGAAGTCGGCCGGAAAGTGCTCCCGGAACGCGTCTTTGTTCTCAAAGGGATAGTGCCACTGCGCCCAGGGCATCGCCCCGGAGTCAAACCAGACATCCAGAACTTCCGGCGTCCGCCGCATCACCGACCCTGATTTGGGACACCGCCAGGTGATGCGGTCCACGCACGGCCGATGCGGGTCGAAGTCCTCGCTAAGGCCGCCCGAAAGCTCCGAAAGCTCCGCGAAGCTGCCGATCCAGTGGACGTTCTCAGGATCGTCCTCCGACACCCAGGCGGGCAGCGGCGTGCCCCAGTATCGATCCCTGGAGAGCGTCCAATCGACATTGCCTTGGAGCCAGTCGCCGAAGCGACCGCGACCGACCTCGGGAGGCTTCCAGCTCACTCGCCGATTGTTCTCCAGGAGCTCCTCCCTGAGTTTCGATGTGCGGGCAAACCAGCTCCGCCTGGCCATGTATATGAGCGGGGAGCCGCACCGCCAGCAGTGGGGATAGCTGTGACGCTTGGACTCCGAGCGAAAGACGAGGCCGCGCTCCGCGAGATCTTGGATCAGCGGCGCGTCCGCATCCTTGAAGAACATCCCTCCGACCAAGGGCACGTCGTCGTCAAAGGTCCCCAACTCCGAGAGCGGCTCCACAACCGCGAGTCCAAGCCGCTTGCCGATCGCAAAGTCGTCCTGTCCGTAGGCGGGAGCCACATGGACGATTCCCGATCCTTCGGCGTCCTCCACGAAGTCGGCCTCCACGATCTTGAATCGCTCGCCTTGAAAGCGCTCCCGCGGAATGAGCGAGAAGGGCCGTCTGTAGGGAATTCCCGCAAGCTCCCTCCCGGAGAAGGACCTCAAGACGCGGGCGCCGGGCATTAGCGCATCCAAGCGCGCGCGCGCTAGGATCAGCGCGGGTCCGTCTTCTTCTCTCGCCTCCACGTACTCGATCTCCGGATCCACCGCCAGCGCCGCATTGGACAGGAGCGTCCAAGGCGTCGTCGTCCATACGAGCGCATGCCGTCCCGAGCCGTCCGCCAGCTCGACCTTCAGGTAGAGCGAGGGATCCTCCACGTCCTTGTACCCCAAGGCGACCTCGTGCGAGGAGAGCGCCGTCTCGTCGACGGGACACCAAGGCACCACCTTGCGGCTGCGGTAGAGAAGACCCCGGTCCGCCATTTGGCGAAGGAGCCACCAGACGGATTCGATGTAGCGGGGCTCGTATGTCGCGTAGGGACGCTCGTAGTCCAGCCAGTAGGCGATCCGCTCCGAAAATTCCCGCCACTCCCGCTTGTAGGTGAAGACCGACTTCCGGCACTCCTCGTTAAACCAGCCGATGCCGCGCTGCTCAATCTCCCGCTTGTCCTTGATTCCCAGACGTTTCTGGGTCTCCAGCTCAACCGGGAGTCCATGCGTGTCCCAGCCGGCGATGCGCGTGACGCGCTTTCCCTTCATCGTCTGGTATCGGCACACCAAGTCCTTGATCGCGCGGCTGATGACGTGATGGAGGCCGGGCCTGCCGTTTGCCGTCGGAGGGCCCTCGTAGAAGACGAAGGGCTCGCGTCCCCGGGCCGCGCGCTGCGCGCGCCCGAAGGCGTCCTCTTCCTTCCAGAGGCGGAGAATCTCCTCCTCCAGCTCCGCCAGTCGGCCCGGCGGCTCAGGAAAACGCATTGACGCCGAGGCGGAAATCAGGCGGCCCGCGCCGCCCTCTGGATCACTGTTCGCGCAAGGCGCGTCACCTTCGGTTCGGCCGCCTTGGCCGTTTCGATGATCTCGCGCACGTCCACTGCCTTTAGGGCGTCCGGCAGGCATTGGTCGGTGATGATCGAGACCGCCAAAACCCGCATCCCCATGTGGCGCGCCGCGATCACCTCGGGAACCGTGGACATCCCGACCACGTCGGCGCCCATCCGCCGCAGCATCCTGTATTCGGCTCGAGTCTCCAGCTGTGGACCGGGCACCGCCGCGTAGACGCCTCGCCGAAGCTGCACCCCCTGCTCCAGCGCGGCCTCCATCGCCAGTCGCTGAAGCCCCGGATCAAAGGGCGCGGACATGTCGGGAAAGCGGGGCCCCAGCTCGTCCAGATTCGGACCGATGAGCGGACTGTCGCCCAGCAGATTGATTTGATCGTCAAGCAAGACCAGATCGCCCGGACTCCATAGCGGGCGCATTCCTCCGCAGGCGCCGGACAAGAAAAGCGCCTCCGCGCCCAGCATCCGCATCACCCGCACTAGGAAGACCGCTTCGCGCAAGGTGCGCCCCTCATAGCGATGGAAGCGCCCCTGCATCGCGGCGACGCTCACTCCGTCCAGCTTCCCAAGCAGAAGACGGCCGGCGTGCCCTTGGACCGACGCCTTGGGCACATGCGGAAGGCTCTCGTAGGAAGCGAGGCCTCGACTTCGATGGCGTCCGCAAGGGCGCCCAGACCCGTGCCCAGCACGATCCCGGCCCAGGGCCTCCCGTCCCAGGAAGACCGGACCGCAGCCTTCGCCAAGGCGAGCCGCTCCATCTCACCGCGCGCGTTTTCCACGTTCAAGCGCCGCTAGGCTGACTCAAGGTACGAGGGCCGGGAGCTTCGGGACCCCGCCATCGCGCTGGCCCGGACGCATGTTTGCCCATTAAAAGAAACAAGAAACCTCCGCCGCGACCGCGCGCGCACTGCTAAAGGGACGCCAACCGAGGCACGGGTCAAACCGCCCCATCGCTGCCAAGGATACGGTCAAGCGAGAACGCGGACGAACAACGGCCCGGTCCAAGCCACGCGAATCCCTCCGCATTCACGCATTTCCGGGCTTTGGCCGCGCGCCCACCAAGATCGTTCCCAGCCGCAGCATCGTGCTTCCCTCCCTGATCGCGATCTCAAAGTCGTTCGACATGCCCATGGAAAGCTCCGGCGTCTCCCAAAGCCCCTCCTTCCCCAAGTCTTCCGCGAGCGTTCGCGTACGCTCAAAGACCTTAGCCAAGAGGCGCGCGTCGCTCGTAAAGGGAGCCATCGTCATGAGGCCCCGCAGCGCAAGTCCCGGAAGCGACGCGATCTCAAAGGCGGCGTCTCTGGCCTCCGCAAGACCAAAGCCGAACTTCGAGCGCTCTCCCGACGCGTTGACCTGAAGAAGCGCGCCCATCTCCCTGCCCGCCTGGAGGCACGCCCTAGAGAGCCTCTTCGCCAGCTTCAGCCGGTCGACCGAGTGCGTCATTGCCGCCAAGCGCGCAACGCGCGCCGCCTTGCGGCTCTGAACATGACCGATCATATGCCAAGCGCACTGCTCCGAAATCAGGGACGCCTTGGATTCCAGCTCTTCGATCCGATTCTCTCCGGCAGCGTCAAAGCCAGCTTCGAGCACGAGGCGCACCGCGCTCGCCGGATGACCCTTCGTGACGGGAACAATGCGGATGGAGTCCGGCTCGCGGCCCGCAGCCTCCGCCGCGCGCGCGACGCGGGCCCGCACCCGCCCTGCGCGCGAGGCCAAGGCTCTCAGTTCATGCCCCGCCTCCACCGGACGCGCGAAGAAGAGTCGCGCGCGGCGCCCCCTTCGCTGCCGGCGCCGCGCGCGAGTTCGTTACTTTCGACTTACGTGGGCGTCCATACGATCGGAATTGAGACCCACATCGCGACCGGGTCCTCCCGGTTCATTCCCGTCGTGAAGCGAAAGAACTCCCGCGCCACCTTGACCGCCGCATCGTCCAAGGCCTTGTGTCCAGAGGAACTCTGGACGACGACGCGGCTGGCGCTTGCGTCCTTTTCCACAAAAATCCACAGGAGCGTAGTTCCGCCGATTCCCGCGTCTCGCAGCATCGCAGGGTAGTTCCTACTAAGCACGGCACTCATTTCTTGCCTGTTGGTCCAAGCTGCCTGCACAGTATTCACGACCCAAGCGCCGGGCTGGTCTCTGATGTCCAGCTCCACCTCCTCAGGCGGCGGCGGCAGATCCTCCACCGGATTGGCGTCGAAGGTCGTCAGCTCAATCGTGATGTCCTGGTCCACCGACACATCCGAAATCACCGGGGTCGCGGGCCTCGCGAGCGCCGGCGGCGGCGGCGGGATATCAATCGGCGGAGGAATGTTGACCGTCTCTATCTCGCCTGAATCAATCCTGACATCCTCCGCTTCCAGCTGCGGCCAGAATGCAAAGGCCCCGAAGTGCAGCACGGTCGCCGCGCAGATCGACCCCCCGAACCACGACGAGAAGGACCGCTTGAAGCGTTCATTCGCCGTCTCTTCCAGCGCGGCGGTCTGCTCCGGCGCCTCTTCCATTGCCTGCTTCTCTGCGTCGCTCATCTTCTCTCCCTTGTGATGCTCTCTTCCACTTCCGTCGCAAATACGACGCGAAGAATGCCGCCGGCCTTGAGCTCCTGCTGGACCGCGTCAATGTAGCGGTACGGCGCGGTCCGGTCGGAGCGGATGGAGATGACCAAGCTCCTATTTGAGACGTAGAGCGGGGCGACAAGGTTGCTCACCTCGTTCATCTGACGCTGGATGTCGTTGATGTAGATGTCCCCGTTCGACTCCACCCAGATGTTCAGGATGTTCTTCTGCTTCTCGTCGATCTTCTCGGTGGCTTCGGCCTGAGCCCACTCAATCGGCCGGTTCTTGTCCGACTGAAAGACGGTGGAGACCATGAAGAAGATCAGCAGCAGAAAGGCGATGTCGGCCATGGAGGAGGATGGAATCTCCTGCGAGGCCTTGGATTTCTTTTTGAATCCGGTCTTCATGCTCATTGTCGGCGCTCCTTCCGGCCCTCGGCCGGACTTCCCAAAGCGTGCGGGATCACGACTCCAAAACCTCCAAGGAAATACGCTCCGCCCCCGCGGTGTGGAGGGCGTCCAGCACGTCGATCATAAAGCGGTACTGGGCATCGGGGTGGGTCTTTACGGCGGCGATCAGATTGGAGTTCTGAACGACATCCTGCCGCCAGATTCCCTCCACGTCGGACGGCCGCACCGTCTGTTCCTGCTGACTCTCCCCCCGTCTGATCGTCACGACCCCGTTCGGGTTGACGAAGATGTGGAGGACGTTCTTCTGGCTCACCTCGACCTCTTCGGCGGCTTCGGGAAGCACGATCGCCAGTCCCCGGTCCTTCGGAAAGGTCGTCGTCACCAGAAAGAAAATGAGGAGCAGAAAGGCGATATCCGCCATCGAGGAGGACGGGATCTCGTCGGAGACCTTCGTCTTTCTTCCGCCAATCGCCGCCATCGCTTCCTCCGTCTACTGGGTTTTGATCCCCTCCAGCCCGAAACGACGCCGGGCCAGAGGCGGACGGTGTGGTAGGTGCTAGCTGACGAGCCGCAGCTTTCCTTCCTTCTCCATGTCCCAAGCAAGGACGAGAATCGCTTGGGTGCTTTCCTCCATATCGACGATAAGCTGGTCGATTCGGCTCACAAAGAAATTGTACGCGATGTTGATCGGGATTGCAATGGCCAGCCCGGCCGCCGTCGTCAGGAGGGCGATCTTGATGCCGCCCGCGACCAGCGCGGGGTTCACGTCGCCCGCGTTTGCGATCGAGTCGAAAGCCAGGATCATTCCCGCGACGGTGCCCAAGAAGCCCATGAGTGGCGCCACATTGGCGATGGTCGCAAGGATCACCAAGCCGCGCTCCAAAAAGGTGAGCTCAATGGAGCCTACGGTGCTTACGACCTGCTCCAGCTCTCCCTTCGCGAGCCGCTGGTTGCGAATCCTCCGGAGGCCCGCGAGCAGGATCGCCGCGGCAGGCCCCCGGGTATTGCGCGCGATGTCGACGGCCCCGTCGAAATCTCCGACCGCGGCCATCGATCCCACGCCCTCCAAGACGTTCTTCGTCTGCATGTGGGCGACCAACAGGGTCCACGCCTTGGAGATGATGACCCCCAAGCCGACGAGCGAGCAGAGGATCAGGGGGTACATCATCAATCCGCCGTCGGCAAAGAGCGTCAGAAGATTGTAGTTGGTGTCCATGTCGACTCGTTTGGGGAAGGACCAAGGGGCTGGAATCCGCGGATAGAACTTCCACAATGGTACGACGGTTGGGATGCCGCGTCAAACGGCGCTGCAATTCGCACGCGCCGGCTTCCGGTACCTTCAGGAACCTTCGGCGTTTGACCCTTTGGAAGAACCGAGAACATGGAAGGCACGCTCCGACAGTTCCTCTTCCTCACTCCCGGTTGGCGGGATTCGCTGGAAATCGCGCTCGTGGCCCTCATCGCCTACCGGATTCTTCTCTTGGCCCGCGAGACTCGGGCGATGGACATGGCGGCCGGGATCCTGGTTCTGGGGCTCGTCTACGCTCTGTCTTTCCTCTTCGGCCTGAACATGATTCGCCAGCTGCTGGGCGCGCTCTTGACCTATGGAGCCATCGCCGTGGTGATTCTATTTCAGCCGGAGTTGCGCGCCGCGCTGCGCCGCTTGGGCGGAAACCCCCTGGCCCGATTCCTTCGCTCGCCCGACTCTTCTCGTCTCGCCGAACAGCTCGCAAGCGCAGTAGAGCAGCTTTCCGAAGACGGCGTGGGCGCGATCATCGCAGTGCAGAGGCGGACCGGCCTCAGAGACTACGTCCAGTCTGGAATCCTATTGGACGCGGGGGTGTCGCCCGCCATGCTGGGCGCCCTGTTCGCCACGAACGCCCCGACCCACGACGGAGCCGTCATCGTCCAGGGCGATCGGATTCGGGCTGCGGGGGTGATCCTTCCTTTGACGATGACGCCGCTCCCGGATCGGTCCCTAGGCACCCGCCATCGGGCGGCGATTGGGTTAAGCGAAGAAACCGACGCGCTCGTTCTGGTTGTTTCCGAAGAGAGTCGCCGAATTTCAGTGGCCAACCGAGGGAAGCTTCAGGTCGGGCTGGATTCCAAACAGCTCCGCGCGCGCCTCTCGGAGCTTCTCCCGGACGCCGAAGCGCAAACGGAGGCGGAGCCTCGGGCTTCGGTCGCGTAGCCCGCGCTCAAAGCCGCCCGAGCACGGAAACTCCGCCGATTTTGCGCGCGGGGGCTGGTTGGCGCGAGGCGGCCTTGAGGCCGACGAATTCCAGACGCGCCTCGCCCGCGCCGAACCTCGGGGAAACGGATGCGCGAAGGAGCGCGCGGGCGCATTCCCCAGCGCCGCATTCGAGTCAGGCTGCTTCGACCGGCAAGTCGCCGCCCCGCCAATCCAGCCCAGCGGACTCCGGCGTTACGCGGGAGAGGGAAGCGGCGCCGGCGTTCCCATTGGAAGAGACTTGTCCTTCTCTTTCGCGGGCTCCCCGGACTCAAGAGCCTCGGCGGGCGAGGGTTCCGTTCCAGAGTCGGTTGGAGGAAGCGCGCCCCCCTTTGCAAGGATCCCCAGCTGCTCCTGATTGAGCGTTTCCAGATCCAGCAGAGCCTGCGCAATCGCCTCCAACAGGTCGCGGTGCTCCTCCACGACCTCGCGCGCCTTCTTGTGGGCGCGATCTAGAATCAGCTTCACCTCTTCGTCGACTAAGCGCGCCGTGTGCTCCGAGATATCGCGGCGCTGTACGAGCTCCCGGCCGATGAAGACCTCCTGGTCCGAATCGCCCACCGCCATGAGGCCGACGCGTTCCGACATCCCAAAGCGAGTCACCATCCTCCGCGCAATCGAAGTCGCGCGCTCAATATCATTGCCCGCGCCCGTCGTCACCTTGCCCGCGCCGAAGACGAGCTCCTCGGCCACCCGTCCTCCGAAGAGCATGACGAGCTGGTTTTTCATCCACTCCAGCGTGTGCGAATGCCGATCCTCTTCCGGAAACGCCGCAGTCAATCCCAACGCTCGACCGTGCGGCACGATCGTCACCTTGTGCACCGGATCCAGCCCCGGCACGCGCACCGCGACGACGGCGTGGCCGGCCTCGTGATAGGCCGTAAGCCTCCGTTCGGAGGCGGTCAAGACCATGCTCTTGCGCTCGGTCCCCAGCATGACCTTGTCCCTAGCCCGCTCGAAGTCGCGCATCGTCACCGACTCCGCTGATCGCCGCGCGGCCCCCAAGGCCGCCTCGTTGCAAATATTCGAGAGGTCCGCCCCGCTCAGCCCCGGCGTGCCGCGCGCAATGACCGCGAGATCTACGTCCTTCGCCATCGGCAGCTTCTTCGCGTGCACGCGGAGGATCCCCTCCCTGCCCCGCACATCCGGCAGATCGACGACGACCCGGCGATCAAAGCGTCCAGGCCGAAGCAGGGCGGGATCCAGGACATCGGGGCGATTCGTCGCCGCGAGCAGAATCACGCCCGAGTTGGGCTCGAAGCCGTCCATCTCCACGAGCAGCGCGTTCAGCGTCTGCTCCCGCTCGTCGTGCCCGCCGCCCAGCCCCGCGCCGCGGTGACGTCCGACGGCGTCGATTTCGTCCACGAAGACGATGCAGGGCGCATGTGTCTTCCCCTGCTCGAACAGATCGCGCACCCGGGAGGCGCCGACCCCGACGAACATTTCGACAAAGTCCGATCCGGACATCTGAAAGAACGGGCGCCCGGCCTCTCCCGCGACGGCGCGCGCAAGCAGCGTCTTGCCCGTCCCCGGAGGGCCAATCAGCAAGACGCCCTTCGGAAGCCTGCCGCCCAGTCTGGAGAACAGGTCCGGGTCCTTCAGGAAGTCGACGATCTCCGAAAGCTCCTCCTTAGCTTCCTCGGCCCCTGCTACGTCGCCGAAGTCCAACGAGGGCGTGTCCGGCGTGATGAGCTTGGCCTTCGAGCGACCGAACTGAAACGCCTTGTTGCCTCCGCTTTGCATCGCCCGCATAAACCAGAGCCAGACGACGATGATCACCACCCACGGGATCATCCCCACCCAAACGCCAAGTCCGGGACCCGGCGGCGTGTAGCTGACCTGGGCGCCCTGCGCCCGGAGCGAGTCGAACGCCCTTTCCCACATCGCCTCCGGGAACCGGGCGTGGTATTCGTAGACGTTCGAGCCGTTGATCGGGATCGTGTCGGTCAGCGTCCCGGACACGACGCTCGCGCCTCCATCGTAGTCTGCGGTCGCGACCGTTCCGTTCGTCACTTGGTCCCAGTACTCGCCCAGCGACAGCGCGCGTCCCGCCTGAGACCTTCCCATCAGGCTCCACGTGACCAGGATCGCCACGAAGACCACGAACCAAAGAGCAATCCCGCGCGAGAAGCGGGGCGTCGCGCGCCCGCTGTTTCTTTTTCCAGGGTCCCGCGAAGGTCGTCCGCTCGTCGCCATGATTCTCCCGGCTAGATCGCTGCGATGCAGGGGAGGTGACGGAACCGTCCCGCATAGTCCAGTCCGTACCCCACCAGAAATTCGGGAGGCGCCTCGAACCCGATCCACTTAGGCTCCGGCTCAACCCGGCCTTCTTCTTTACGGAGGAGCGAGCAGACCTCCAGACTCTTCGGCTCTTCGCGGGAAAGTCTGGGCAGGAGCGCCCGCAGGGTATTGCCGCTGTCCACGATGTCCTCTACCAAGATAACGTTCTTGCCGGCGAGTCCGACCGACGGCGGCTGCAGGATGCGAACGCGACCGCTGGAGACGGTCTTGTCGCCATAGCTGGAGGCGGCGAGGAAGTCGACGTGCACCGGCCTCTGGATCCGCCGGACGAGATCGGCCAGGAAGACGAAGGACCCTTTCAAGACCCCGATGAGAAGGATGGCTTCGGCAGCCGGATAAGCGGCTGAGATCTCATCCCCCAGCTCTCCCACCCGGCGGCGAATTTGCGCCTCCGAGAAGACGACGCGACGGATTCTTGCGCTTCCCGCCTGTCGCTCCAACCCGGGGATGCAAAGCTCGGCGCTCATCCGGCAAGATCCCCTTGGGGCGTCGTCTTCGCCTTGCCGCAGCAGCTGCTCCGAAGCGAGATCCGGACCCAAAGGCCTTCGGCGTCTTCTTCGCCGCGCCCCTCTTGCGGCGGCCTCGCGATCACCGGCGCCCAGAGCGCCGTCCCGTCCCGAGACGCGACGACGGGAAATCCAAGCCTTTGGGCGCGTTCGATTCGAGCCTCCAGCAGAATCTTCTTCATCTTCTTCTTGCCGTAGGCGAAGCGAATCGCGTCACCCGCGCGCCAAGGCCGCGCCACCAGGGGAAACAAGTCCGCGGACGCGGAAAACACGGCCGTCGCATCCCAGGGGTCGCTGGAGACCGCCGCTCGAGAGCGAGCCGGACCCCACTCCAGATCAATGCGCCAGACGCCCCAGCGAAGGCGCTCCCGGCCCGCGTCGTCCGGCTTCATCGCCACCTCGCGAACCGGTCCCCCCAAGGCCCGCGGCGCGGCTTCTCCGAGGACCAGCGCCGAAAGCGCGCGGCGCGCGCGAAGACCGTTCGGCAGATCAATCGCCGTTCCGCTCTTCGAAGCGCGGACGAACGACGCGAGGTCGCGCGAGACCCCAAATCCCAGCGGACTTCCAAGGCGGGCGCATGCGCGGCGCAGCAGGTGGAGGAGGAGCTCGGGCGAGCACTCTCTCAGCCGCGCAAGCGGCAAGCGCGTCTCGCGCGCGCCCTCTTCAGCCTCCTCCCATGCGTCCAGTCGCGCGTCCAGCAGCTCCGTGAGCGCGCGGTGGTGCGTGAAGCTGCGCCCGGCCAGCCCGGCGAGCGACGCCCCGGCGCCGGGGACCGCGCGCTCCAGCTCGGGAAGGACGCGGCGGCGAATGCGGTTGCGGGCCCACCGCAGCTCCAGATTGCTCGGGTCTTCGCGAAACGGCACCCCCTCCTCTTGGGCGTAGCGCATGACATCCAACCGGCCGAAGGCCAAGAGCGGCCTCAGGACGCCCGGCTCCTTGCGCTCCAAAATCCCCGACAAGCCCCTCGTTCCAGCCCCGCGAGAAGCCCTGTAGAGCACAGTCTCGGCTTGATCGTCTCTCGTGTGGGCGGTCATCGCGACCGCGGGCGTGGGCAGCTCCGACCGAGCCTCCTCGATCGCGCGGTAGCGGAGCGATCTGCCGCCCGCCTCCGTCGTCACGGGGCGGGAAGCTCTCTTGACCCGGCAGGCGATTCCCCACTCGGCGGAGACCCGCTGAACCAGGCGCGCGGCAGCCCCGCTACCTGGCCGCATTCGGTGATCCAAGTGAAAGACGCGCACCTCCCAGTCGGGCCGCTCGTCGCTTCGCGCAAGCAGATGAAGGAGCGTCATCGAGTCGACCCCGCCCGACACCGCCGCGATGACGGCTTTGGCTCGGCTTTGCTCTGCGGCTCGTCTGATCGCCTCCCGCATGCGGCGCGCCGCGCCGCTCATCCGGTCTGATTCTCCCGGCGGAGTCCGGGGGGCAGCGGCCTTCCGGCAACCTCGGCCAAAACCTGAGCAAGGAGATCCGGCCGATCGGATTCGATCCCGTCGACGCCCGCTTCCAGCAACCGCCGCATTTCGGGCGGGTCGTTCACCGTCCAGACGTGCACCGGGATGTTCCTCCTGTGCGCGGCCCGCACGAACGCCGGCGTAAGGACGCGGAGCCTTCCGCTGAACTCGGGGACCTGAAGCGCGTCCGCGGCGGGCAGAGCCCACCGGCCCAGCCACGGCGTCTTGGGCGAACACCACCGATGCGTTAGCCAGAAGCGAAGGATCTGCTCTCTGGAGGCGCCCCACGGCCCGTCGTAGCCGCAGGCGTCGCGGCGCGAAACCTCTCGAATCGACGCGACCAGCACCCGGCGCTGGGCCCCGTGTCTTCGGATCGCCTCCACCAGGGGGGCGGCCGCGCGGGGGCACTTCGACTCCACATTGAGGCGCATCTTGGGAAACTCCTCCAGCACCTCCTCAAAGAGCGGCACCCGCACCCCCTTCCCCCGGAAGGAGCGATCACCGGCGGGATCGACGAATCGCCAGCCTGCGTCCAGCTCCCTGAGCTCCGCCCAGCGCATCCCTGCAACGCGCCCGCGGCCGTCCGTCGTCCGGTCCACGGCGGCATCGTGGAAAACGACCAATCGGCGATCCCGCGTCAACCGCACGTCCAGCTCCAAGATATCCGCGCCCCACTGCTCCGCAGCGCCCCGGAAGGCCTCCATCGTGTTTTCCGGCGCAAGCAGCGCTCCGCCCCGGTGGGCGATCAGAAGCGGGCCGCCGCCCAGGTAGGGATGCCCCGGCCTGGCCCGCAGGCTACCCTTGGAGATGGACCTTGATGAAATCCGCGATGAGATGGGCGCCCACATATCAGTCGCGGGCGGCGTCCAGAAGGCTCCGGGCCGCGCCGCCGCCATCGGCGCCCGCGTGATGCAGATCTTCACCAAGCAGCCGGCCCGCTGGGCCGAGCCGAGCCTGCCTTCCTCCGCGGTGGAGGCGTACCGGAAGGAGGCCCGAGCGCAGGGGATCCGCTACGCCTGCGCCCACGACTCCTACCTGATTAACCTCGCGTCCCCGGACCCCGGCCTGTGGAGGAAGTCCATAAAGAGCTTTCGGGCGGAGCTCGGGCGGGCGGCGTCCTTGGGGCTGGATGCGGTGGTCACCCATCCTGGAAACGCGACGGACGGAGACTTGGGGAGCGGCATCGCTCGAAATGGCGACGCGCTCGCGGCCATCTTGGACGACGCGCCCGCAGGGCCGCAAGTCCTGCTGGAGTTGACCGCGGGGGCGGGAACGACCGTGGGAGGCGACTTCGAATCCCTGGGGAGAATTCGGCGCCTCGCGCCGAAGAAGCTCCGCGGGCGGATCGGCATCTGCGTCGACACCTGCCACGCCTGGGCGTCCGGGTACGATCTGCGCGCGGACTACCAAGGCTTCTTGGCTCGCGCCGACGACGCATTCGGATTGGACCGGATCGAACTCTTCCACCTCAACGATACCCGCTGCGCTCTCGGATCCAAGAGGGACCGCCACGCTGGAATTGGCGAGGGGTTAATCGGCCTCGCGCCCTTTCGGCGAATCCTGCGCAGCCGCCGGTTCCGCAAGGTACCGAAAATACTTGAAACGCCGAAGGGCGATGATCGCGTCTCCTTGGATCGCCGCAACTTGCAGCTGCTTCGCAGCCTTCGAGCCTAGGGCGAGCGGCTAGCGCCGCCTGCGCGCCCGCTGCTGGGCCGCCTTTTCCACGAGCCGCCGGAGTTCGGCGATCGGCTGGGCGCTGTCGTCCACTTGCAGACGCAGCACAACATCGTTATTGAGCCAGACGCCGCCGTCTTCCCGCACCACGAGCATCGCGGCCGACTGCATTCCCCTGGTGTCGCCGCCCGCTTCCTGTCCGGCCTCCAGGGCCGCTTGGAGCCTAAGCGAGAGGTGCCCCGAGGTCGACTCGAAGGCCTCCACCATTCGGTCCACCACCTGGGGACCCGCGAGAATATTCCCCTGAGCCGAGCAGTGCCTGCCGATTCGATGCCCGGCCCACGCGCTCGCCTTCGGTCCCGTGTGGGTCGCCGCCTCTCCGCGGGCGTTCATGACGGAGAATTGACGGCCCTCCTTCGTCCAGCGCTGCGGATCGGGGTCGGGGTCCCGCGCCAGGACCTCCTTGACCACGGAGTCGGGAGACAGGCCTTGCCGAAGGAGCTCCAAGGCCTGGGGGCCGTAGCTCACGTCCACGATGGCTTGCGTCGCCGCGACGCCGACGCCGGCTTCGCCCCAGATCACGCCGTTGCCGACGGAGAAGACGCGCGACTGCACCGCCGCCCCAACCTCTCCCGTCTGAGGATCGTAGCCCAGAATCGAAAAGGTGGCGACGTGGGAGGTTGTGTCGAACCGTTTCTCCCTTCCCTTCTCATCCGGCCGGCCGAGCTCCTGGGAGTACGCTGCGGAACCCGCCGCAAGGACGACAAACAAGACCCATCCGACGCAAAGACCGGGGACGCGGATCCGGCGCATGAATAACCCTCCGAATTTGTTGTTTGAACCGCAGCGAAGGTACGCAAAATCCGCGCGCTCCGCCGGGCCGCCGCCGGCGGCGGACGCGCCGGGGCGTCTTGTAGGGGCGCGGCTTCGCGGCGTAGATTGATCGGTCGCCAGCCGCATTCGAGACCGGTCATTTTGCCCATAAGGCTTCGTCGTGGACAACATCGCTCTTCGCCCCCTTTCCTTTTCCGAGATCATCGACGGAGCGGTGGGTCTGTACCGGCGCTGCGCCATTCCGTGTATCCTGATCGCGCTCATCGCCGCGATCCCCGAGGTCATCTTGTACGGCGGGTGGCAAGTGGAATCCGAGTCCCTCGGTTCTTCACAGCTCTTCGATCCGACCCAGCCCATTGATTCGGAGCAGCTTGCAGAGATGCTGAACCAGCTGCGGGCGCCTCTGCTCATTACGTTGTTCGCGTTTATTGCGGGGGCCGCGCAGGCTGCGGCGCTGGTTTCGGCGCTTGGAGAAGCGGTCTCCGGGGGCGCGCCTTCGTTAAAGCAGGCCTTCGGATCATCCCTCCGGCGAATCCACCACGTGTTGATCGCTCTCTTCCTGATCGCTGCGCTCATGGTCTTTAGCGCCTCTTGGTCGTTCGTCCTTGGCATCATCTCGGCTGTCCTGATCGACCCTACGCTACTCGGCGCATCAATCGGAATTCTGCTCGGGGGAGCGGCGCTCTTTGGATCAATCGTCTTTGTTGGTTCGGCCGCCAACGGCGCTCTTCCGCTGATCCTATTCGAGCGAAAAAACGCGCTGTCCGCGATGATTGGCTCATTCAAGCTCTTCAAGGGCATGCGCCTTCAGGTCGTCGCCGTCGGCGCCACAGCCTTGCTCGTGCCTTCTCTCGTGAACTTCGGATGGACCGCCATGATCGGGGGCGCGGAGTTTTTTGTCTCGCCGGATGAGGCCCTGCAGGCAGGCTTCTTTGAACGTTGGATTCTCGCATCCGGCGGATCGATTGTGGCGGCGCTCCTCGCGCCCTTTCCGGCTGCCTGCTGGGTTTTGCTCTACCGGAACGGAAAGCTGCGCAGAGAAGGAGTGGACCTTGAGGCGGCCGCTCGGCGGCTGGCGCCGTCCTAAGCGATTCGCGTTTCACCGGCCGCGGCGCCCGCGCGTTTTACTCGCGCCGGCGGCGACCGGCCCCGGGATTCGCGCGCCCTAATCCTGTTCTCGCCCGCTGAATGAGTAGCCTGCTCCTCCAAGAGGCCTCGCCCCCCGCTTCGGTTTCACAAGACCCCGATCAGATCGCCCAAGCCATCCGAGAAGCGATTATGGAGGCGGGGATTGAAGAACCTCCGCTCCACGCCGCCCAAGCGCTGGGTCAAATCGCGTTTGCCTATGTAGGGCGTTTTTTGGCGTGGCTGGACAGCTTGGGACTGCAGGACCTCCTGGAAGGCAGCGGAATCGTCCGACTGCTTGCCGTCGCCGCAACGGTCGGCTTGGCCTACCTCTGCTTCAGGCTTGTGAGGCGCGTCCGCTTGAACGAGGCGCCGGAGGGATCCGGGGCATCCGTACCCAATCCGGCCAAAGACGCCGCGGGCTGGTTTCTTGAAGCGCTGGACAGGCAGAAAACGGGCGACCTGCGCGGCGCGGCAACCGCCCTCTACCAAGGGGTGCTTCTTTCCTTGGACGCCCGCGGAGCGCTCGCCTTTCACCCGTCGAAGACCGCGGGCGATTACCTCCGCGAACTCTTCGCGGGCGAGCCCCCCGGTCGCCGAAGGAGGGCAGCCGGGGAGTTTCTTTCTCGAGTTCAGGGATACTGCTTCGGGCGGAAAGGGGCCTCGCGAAAGGGGTACGACGAGCTTACGCCGCTCGTTTTGGAAGCGGGCTGCGCGCTCCCCGGAAAGGCCGACCCTTCCGCGCGCGCCAGGGCGCGGGATGCGCGGTAGCATGGCGGCGCGAAGGGGGGCGGCATGGGCCGTCGCAGCTGTCCTGGTCATCCTCGCCGCGAGCTTTCTGCTCACCCCCGGAGGCGTCCGGTCGGCTGGCGACATTCGCTCCTCGCGCCGCGCCACTCCGGACGGACTGATCGGGATACGCGGAGCGCTGGAGGCGCTGGACCGCAAGACCGCCGAGGTCGCGTCCCCGCTTCTCGATCCGGCGAAGATTCCGGCGCGGCTGGTGCTGATTGAACCGCGCCTTCCTCCTTCTCCCCGCGAGGCGGAGCACATCGTGGACGCCGTCAAAGCCGGCGGCACGCTGCTGTATGCGTTCCGCTCGCCCGAAGCGACGACGCCCTTGACGAGGCTCCTTGGACTTGAGCTCGTAGAGTCCTCGCCTCAGTCCGAGCCGGCATGGACCGAGCACGAGCTCGCCCGAGGCCTTGATCCGCCCAAGCCGCGCTTCGGCTTCGTTGATCGGGGGATTGAGATTTCCGAGCCGGACTCTGCCCGGGACTTGGTCCGATCCGCCGGCCAGCGGCCGCCGGATCTTGAGTTCCGACCGCTGCTCCTGGCCGGCGAGGCTCCCTTGGCCGCCGAGGTCAAGCTGGAGAGAGGGCGCATCGTCCTCTTTGCCGACGGAAGCGCGTTCAGCAACGCGAAGGCGGGGGAGGATCCGCAAGCGGTCCTCGGCCTCCGCGCGCTGCTCGAAGACTCCAGCCCGGGCGACACGATCTACTTTGGCGAGTATTTCCAGGGCATCCGAGGCCAAGGCAGCCAAGCCGAGATTCTGGCGACGTTTCTTGTCAGCCATCCCATCGGTCGGCTCTTCCTTCAACTGGGCGCCGCCTGCGCGCTCGCGCTCATCGTTCTGGGAACCCGGGTCGGGGGCGTGCGGCCCGGGCCCCGCAGGCTGACGCTGGAGCGGAGGTCGCCGCTGGAACACGCGCGCGCGCTTGCCGGACTCTATCGCCGGGCGGAAGCCGACGAGGTGGCGGCGCTGCGACTGCTCGCGCGCCCGGCGCGCACGCACGGTCTGCGCGTCCCTGATCGAGTATCGGGTATGAATCCTGTATTGAAACAACTCGAAATGAAGAGCAACAAACCGTTGATTATCAATCGTATGCGTAATGCGCTCAGACGCAAGCCCATCGACCTTCCGCAACTTGCGTCGGCCGTCGACGCGCTCCTTCGCAGAGGCCATCGAAATTGAATCGGGAAGACTCGCCGCTTCAGCTCTTGGAGCAGCTGGAGCAGGTCGTGATTGGTCAAGCGGATGCTCTTCGCGAGATGATCGTGACGCTGCTTGCGGGCGGACACGCCCTGGTCGAAGGGGTTCCGGGCACGGCGAAGACGCTGGCGGTCCGGGCGCTCGCGCGCGGCCTGGGCCTTGACTTCGGCCGGGTGCAGTTTACGCCGGATCTGATGCCGACGGACCTTGTGGGCGTGAGCGTCTTGGATGAGCGGCGGCGCGACTTTTCGTACCGACCGGGGCCCGTCTTCACCGACCTCCTCCTGGCGGACGAGATCAACCGCGCGCCCCCAAAGACCCAAGCCGCGCTGCTGGAGGCGATGGCCGAGGGGCAGGTCACCGTCGATGGAAAGAGCAGGCTGCTGCCTCCTCCGTTTACCGTCTTCGCGACGCAGAATCCGGTGGAGTACGAGGGGACGTATCCATTGCCCGAGGCGCAGATCGACCGCTTCCTCATGAAGATCGTGATCGGCTATCCGCCCAAGGAGGCCGAGGAGAGTCTTCTGGACCGTCACATGGCCGGCTTTCGGGCGGATGAGCCCGCGAGCTACGGAATTGGCGATCCGCTGGAGCGCGAAGCCCTCATGCGGCACCGGAGCGCCGTGGACCGCGTGCACGCGGACGCGCGCGTCCGCAGGTACGTCACGCTGATCGTTCGGACAACCCGAGGGAGGCCGGTCTTTTCGCTGGGCGCGAGTCCCAGGGCCGGCGTGGCGCTGCTTCAGGCCGCCCGCGCCCAAGCATATTTGGAGGGACGCGACTTTGCGACGCCGGACGATGTGAAGCGCCTCTCCTATCCCGTGCTCCGGCATCGGGTCGCGCTCTCGGCGGAGGCGGAGGTCGAGGGACGCTCCGCGGACGAAGAGTTGCGCCGCCTATTAGAGACGCTCGAGGCGCCGAAATAGAAGCCGTTCGCAGAATCCCCAGCGGACGGGCGGCGGCGCTGCTGGGCGCGGCGTCCTCGCTCTTCCTCGTATCCGCCGCGCTCGCGCTCCTCGTCGACGCGGCGATTATCGCGGCGATTCTCTTTGACGCCTCGAGGATCCGCTACCCGTCGCTTGCTCGTTTCGCGCCGCGCATCGCCTCTCTGGGCGCTTGCATCAAGGTCTCCATCTCCATCCGCAATCCTCGCGGAAGGCCGCTGAACGCTCGAATTACGGATGACGTGGATCGCCGTCTGGAGCGCGCGCCGGATTCAAGCGGCGCCGACTGGGACAAAGGGCTCGCGGTCCATCTTCCGCCCCGCTCCGCGCGCCAGCTGAACTACGAGCTCGCGGCCAAGGCGCGGGGCGACCTTTCTCTTGGAGCGATGTACGCGACCTGCTTCTCGCCGTGGGGCCTCGCGCAGAGTCGAAAGATGTACGCTGGAGAGCACAGCGTCCGGGTCCAGCCAGGCGTGCGGGACCTCCTTCGGACGGGCGGGCGGCGAATTCGAGAGCGGAGAGAGCAACCCGGGCTCCGGCCGACGCGGATCTTTGGCGACGGGCGCGACTTCGAGAGCCTTCGAGACTACGTCAAGGGCGACGACCCCCGCATCGTCGACTGGAAGGCGTCGGCGCGGGGAGGCCGCCTATTGGTCCGCAACTATGAAGCCGAGACAAGCCAGAGCGTGGTGCTTGCGATCGACTGCGGCAGACATATGCGGGAGGCGATGCTCGGGCGGGAGCGCGTCGACTTTGCGCTTGGGGCGTCGCTCCTCCTCTCGGCCCGCGCCCGGCGCTTTCAGGACCGAATCGGGGTCATCGTCTTTGATCGCAAGGTGCGCCAAGTTCTCCCGTCCCGACGGGCAAGCCCCGCGCGCATCAGCGCCGCCTTCTCCCAGGTCGAAACGCGCCTTGCGGAGTCGAACTATGCGATGGCGTTCGCACAGCTGCGTCGGAGCTTTCCCAGGCGGTCTCTCATCATCCTCTTTTGCGATGTCGTCGATCCGGGAGTGTCGGGCGCCCTGATGGGCGAACTTGCGGCGCTTGCCCCGCACCATCTGCCGCTCGCAATCGCCATCAGGAATCCAGCGCTGGAGGACGCGGCGCGCGCATCCGTCTCAAGCCGGGAGGCGGCGTTTCATCGCGCGGCGGCCGAAGAGCTCGTCGCCGCTAGAGAACTTGCGCTGAGCCTAATGCGGCGGTCGGGCATCCGTATCGTGGACACGCCGCCCGGCGACGCGCTCGTCCGCACGGTGGACCGGTACGTGGAGATCAAGGAGCGCGGACTGCTTTAGCCGGGGAAGCTGCGCGCAGCGGGCGGAACGAGGCTCTATGATTCGCGCACCGTCCGCTCATCTCCGCTCAGCAGCAATTCCGCGACCCGAGCGGTGTCGTCCAAAGCGGGAAGGACCCAGGTGGCCCCGGCGGCTTTCAGATCCGCCAAGGAGTGGTTTCGTCCCGTGCCCACCGCCAACGTGCGGGCGCCGATTGCGTCGCCGCACCAAACGTCTCTGGGCGTGTCTCCGATCACGACGGCATCCGTCTTGCGAAAAGAGATTCCATGCCGGGCGCGGGCCCGATTGATCGCGATCCCGGGAAGAACGTTGCGGTCCTCGGAGTCGGACCCGAAGGCGCCGAAGGTAAAGTGGTCCAAGAGGCGTCCCGACTTGAGCTTCGCGACGGCGCCCTCCCTAATGTTGCCCGTCACGATTCCCGGATAGGCTTGGGGGAAGGACGCAAGCTCTTCAAGAAGAGCGGAGACGCCCGGCAGCAGCTGCACCGGGTCATGCGGGATGCGCCGCCGGAGCTCCGTCAGATAACGCTGGCGGAAGCGACCCGCTCCTTCGTCGATCCGTTTCGCGGAGAGCCCCGCCTTCGAGAGAATCTCGCGCAGCGAGAGCATGTCGCTCTTGCCCGAGAAGTCGTGTTCGTCCATCGGACCGGTCGTGCCGTAGACCTCCCGCAGCGCCGTCCGAAAACAGCGCATCGCGGGGCCCTGCGTGGTCAGGGTGCCGTCAATGTCGAAGAGAAGGGCCCTGGGTCTCAAGGACGGTCCGCCACGCTACCGGGCGTTCGCGATTTCGCTCAGGAGCGAAGGATCCAGATTCCCTCCCGAGAGCACCGCGCAGACGCGGCGTCCCTTTGCGGGAATGCTCCCGCTCATCAGCGCCGCGGTCGTCGCCGCCCCAGAGTATTCCGCAACCAGTTTGCAGTGGACCATAAGGTGGCGCGTCGCTCGCCGGATCTCCGCGTCGTCTACCAGAACGACGGACGTCCCGAGCAGGCGCAAGTGTCGGTGCGTCAGCTCGCCGGCCCTTACGGGCGCGAGTCCGTCCGCGATCGTTTCGGTCTCCGGCAGCGTCCGGGGCTCTCCCGCGTCCAGCGCGGCGCGCATCGACGCGGCGCCTTTGGGCTCCACGCCGACAACCTCGACGCCGGAGTCCTTTCCGGAGGCCATCGCCGCGCAGCCCGCCGCCTGGCCGCCTCCGCCGATCGGCGTCGCGATCAGGTCGACTTCCGGCCACTCCTCAATGACTTCCGCGGCGATCGTGCCCTGACCCTCGATGATCCAAGGATGGTCGAAGGGCGGGACGATCCGCAGGCCCTCGCGGCGGGCGATCCAGAGGGCTCGGTCGCGGCGTTCCTCGGAGGTCGAACCCGCAAACTCGACTCGCGCCCCAAGGCGCTTGGCGCCGTCGACCTTAACGCGCGGGGCGGTCTTAGGCATCACCACGACTGCGGGCACGCCCCGCAGTCGCGCGGCGAAGGCCAGCGCCTGGCCGTGATTTCCGGAAGAGAAGGTGATCACGCCGGCCCCGATCTCTTCGTCCGAGAGACGGGCGAGAAAGTTGCACGCGCCCCGCGCCTTGAAGGACCCCGACTTCTGCAGCGATTCGACCTTCAGGCGAACGTCGGCCTCCAGCAGCTCCGAAAGCCTGTCGTCGGCGACCAGGGGCGTCCGGACGATCGCGCCCTGGATTCGCTCGGCGGCGCGGGCGATATCCTCCGGCCGAACGATCCGACCCAACCGCGCGTCAGTCGTCGTCCGCAACGCTTCGGTCGGCGTCCACGACCCGGTCGCCGGCGTCCAGCTTCATCAGGCGAACGCCTGCGGCGTTGCGCCCGACGACCCTCACCGAGGCCGCGCAAAAGCGAATGATCTTCCCGTGCGCGGAGAGCAGGAGGAGCTGGTCGCTGTCCCGAACCGCAAGCACCTTGACGACCCTTCCGGTGTCTTCGGAGAGCTTGTGCGCGATGACGCCAATGCCGCCCCGGCGTATCAGGCGATACTCGCCCAACTCGGTCCGCTTGCCTAGACCGCTTTCCGTCACCGACAGGAACTGCTTGCCTCCCTTGCCCACGACCATTCCCACGACATGATCTCCCGCCCGGAGTCGGATTCCCATCACGCCCATGGAATCCCGCCCCATCGGTCGGGCGTCCATCTCGGAGAAGCGAATCGCCTGTCCGTTCGCCGAGCCGAGAAACACCTCGTCGTGGCCCGTCGTAGCCTGCGCGTCGATCAGCCTGTCCCCCTCCCGAATGCGAATGGCGCGCTTCCCATTGGACCAGACGCGGTCAAACGCCGAAATGGGCGTCTTCTTTACATGTCCGCCGCGGGTGCAAAAAAGGAGGAACTTGGCTGGATGCGCCTCGGGCGCGCGGTCTGCGGATCTGCTTCTCCGCGCCACGAACACCGATGCGATCGGAGAAGCCGCGGGAGGCTCGCCGCCTAGGCCGACGTCGCCGCTCGCGATTTCAGCGCGAATGTTCGGCAGCACGTTGCCGATGAAGCGTCCTCTGGCGGTGCGGCTTCCCTCCGGGAGCTCCCAAGTCTGCAAGGCGTGGCAGATGCCCTCGACCGTGAAGAGCAGAAGCCGGTCCAGATTGCGGGATATGAACAGGTGCTTTACCCGATCGCTTTTTCCGGTCGACGGTCCCTTTAGCCCTTTCCCGCCTCGATGGTGCTTGGGGTAGGATTCGATCGGAGTGCGCTTGACGTACCCCTTGTGGGAGATCGTCACAACCATCTCGTCGTCGGAGATGATGGGCCCGTCCGTACAAAACGGAGCGATCAAGGTCCTTCGCGCATCTCCGTAGGCGCCCTTGATCCGGCGAAGGTCCTCCTCGACGATCCGCAGCCGCTCCGCCTTCGACTCAATCGTCATTGAATGAGCCGCGATCTCAATTGCGAGATCGCGAATCTCCTTTTCCAGCTTGTCGATCTCAAGGCCGGTGAGACGCCCCAATCGCATCTCCAGAATCGCCCGAGTCTGGATCTCGTCCAGGGGGAGCTCCCGTCGAAGGCGCACTGCCGCCTCGACCTGATCGGCCGACTCTCGGATGAGCGCGACGACCTGATCGATATTCACGACGGCGATGCGCAGTCCGTCGCAGACGTGTTTTCGCTTTCGGGCCTCTTTCAGCTCGAAGCGCGCGCGGCGCAGCACCACGTCTTCTCGGTGCCTCAGGAAGCGGCGCAGCATCCCGCGAAGCGTCATCAGCTTCGGACGCCCGTTGTCCAACGCGCGAAGAATGATCCCGAAGGTTTCCTGCATCTGCGTATGGCGATAGAGCTGATTCAGAACCACTTGGCGAGAGGCTCCCTGCTTCAGCTCAATGACGATCCGCATGCCGTCTCGATCCGACTCGTCTCGGAGGTCGCGGATGTCCGTGATCGTCTTTTGGCGCACAAGATGGGCGATCTTCTCAATGAGATTCGCCTTGTTCACCATGTACGGGATCTCGCGCACGAGAATCACGTCGTCCTCGTCCTGGGCCGGCTCCTCGACCTTCGCCCGGCAGAGCACCCGGCCCATTCCGGTGCGGTACGCCTTTCGAATGCCCTCGCGACCGCAAATGATGCCGCCCGTTGGGAAGTCGGGGCCCGCGATCAGCTCCTCCAAGCGGGCGTCCGGCGTCTCGGGGTCCGCGATCACCTCCAGCAGCCCGTCGATGATCTCGCCCAGGTTGTGGGGCGGAATATTGGTCGACATTCCCACGGCGATGCCCGTAGAGCCGTTGACCAAGAGATTCGGCGCGGCGGAGGGGAGCACCACCGGCTCCTTGAGCCGCCCGTCGAAGTTGTCGCGAAAATCGACGGTTTCCTTATTGATGTCGCTTAGGAGCTCCGCGGAGATCCTCGCGAGCCTGGACTCGGTGTAGCGGTACGCCGCCGCGCCGTCGCCGTCGATCGAGCCGAAGTTGCCCTGTCCGTCGGCGAGCGGGTAGCGAAGCGAGAATTCCTGCGCCATCCGCACCAGCGCGTCGTAGACCGCGCCGTCGCCGTGCGGGTGGTACTTCCCCAGCACGTCGCCGACGACCGTCGCGCACTTCTTATAGGGGCGCCCGGAAGAGAGCCCCAGCTGGGACATCGCGTAGAGAATCCGGCGGTGCACGGGCTTTAGGCCGTCGCGCACGTCGGGGAGCGCGCGCTGGGTGTTGACGCTCATCGAATAGTCGATGAACGACTCTCGCATCTCTTCCTCGAGAATGCGCTCGGTCAGCCTTCGGTCGTCACCCCTATCCGCGACTTCTTCGACTGGTTCGCCAGCCTCCGGCGCCCCCGGTTCGCCTCGCTCGCTCATGTAGAAATGTAACGCGACCCGAAGATCGCTTTAGGGACAAGTCACGCCCAGTTTGATGGGCTTGAATCGACGGTCCGATTCCAGCGAGAGGCGAGCTCTAATCCAGAGGGCCGGGGTCCTGGAGAGGCCGTGTCGTTTTGCGCTGAATGAGTCTGCGCTAAATCAGATTTGCGAGCTCTTTCAGGGGCGGATCGGATGGACGCTGATTTTTTGGAATGCCCGCCGATCCATATTAGGTCGCCTGGCCGCGTCGCAAAGAGGATGCGACGATTTCGCGCGCTGCTTCCCAAATGACCCGCCTCGCGAGCCCAACGCTCCGCAAATCTCAAGCTCACGTTGCCTCTGAGCGGCGCAGCATCCTGTGCGACATCTCGCCGCCCGTCGGCGCCATGTCAGAGTTTCTCTCAGCTTTTCGCCGATGGTACGCCCTCGTCCACCGGATCGGGGCGCCTCTTCATTCGTCCCTGAACCGCTGGAGCGATCAAGCCCCAACGGGCGCGGCTACTTGCCGGGCGGCCTTATCGTTTGGAAAACTCGTCCCCGCTCATCCACCACCTTCATGACGGTCGGCGGAGTATCGTCCCCCAAATTGATCACGACTCCCGACGGCGCGTCCGGAGCGAATGGAGACGGCAGCGCGTACGGCTCCGCCGCGCTGAAGTCGACTTCGTAGCGAAAGTCCGCCAGCACCCCTATCGAGATCGCGCTGAGCGGCGAGGCAGCGCTTATGTACGGCGCCATCAACTCGCCCGAATGCCCGAACACGCTCGCTCGCCAATGGCCGTTCAGCTCAACGGGCACCTTGGCGCCGGCGTAGCTGGCTCCTCCGGCTTCATCGAACTTCCCTCTGGCCTGCGGCCCGGTAAAGTGCGGATCGGCGGCGCCGCCGCCGATGAAGTTGCCCCAGATCGACCCGATTCCCAAGGCGTGTCCGATTTCATGCATCGCGAGGCGTTCAGTCCATCCGGCAGGCCCCTCTGGACTCACGCTCAGGATAATGAAGGAGACTGCCGGGAGGCGGCTGCCGGATCGCAGCGCGCAGGCGTTTGCCACTCCCGTGAAGTCATCGGACCGGTTGTAGAACACGACCACGAGAAGATCTTCCACCTCCTGCTCAATCACGGGCGCGCTGTAGCCGCACAGCCAGGCGCCGTCTTGTCGAAAGTCGACTTTGGGAAGATCTCCGACGACCACTTCCTCCCATTTGGACGCGGCAGCCTCGACCTCTTCCCTCAGATTGTCCGGCATCGGGTTTACAAAGAGCAGCTCAATGTCGAAGTCATCATCGTCTTCTATCTCCGAGGGGGGCGGCGGAGGCGGGGGAGGCGGGGGCGGGGGAGGCGGGGGCGGGGGCGGATTGTTCGTCCCCTCGACCTTCATCGACAGGCGCGCCGGACCGAAGGCGCCGGTCGACGTCACGACGATGTAGTAGCCGCCCGAGCTGATCGGGGTAAACTCGCACGTCTCTTCAGGCCCGAAGGCCAGGCTCGCGCAGGCATAGCCCCCCAAAGCCTCGGGACGCGACCCCCGGTGCGCGTACAGATCCGGATCGCCCCCTCCGCCGGACAGCTCAAAACGCACCGTCCCCTCTCCCTCCGTATCCACCCGCGCCTCCACCTCGATCCGCCCCGCAGACTCCAGCGACAGCTCCACCGACTCCCCGACAGTCAACACCCCCAGCTCGTGCTCCCCCTCGAAGTCCGCCACCGCCGCGCCGTCCACGCCCGCCCGCACCAGCCTCGACGCAAACCGCGCCCCCTCCGCCTCCACCTCCACCTCGTACTCCCCCGCCAGCAAATCCCTAAAGACATACCGCCCCTCCGCGTCCGTCACCGCCTCCAGCTCCCCGGACGGCCCCGCAACGCGCACCCGCGCTCCCGATATGGGAATCCCCTCGACCATCACCCTCCCCCGCACCTCCGCGCCAAGTCTCCGCTTCCCCTCCACATCCAGCCGCGCCAAGCCCCCGGACCTCGCGCGCACCTCCCCTCCCGCATTGGAAAAGTCAAAGACGCCCGCGTCGTATCCCACAGCCCGCACCCGATACACCCCCGGAACCACACCCTCGAACAGATACTCCCCGCCCCCGTCCGACGTCGACTCCGCCTCCTGATGCGCGCCGCTTAGCGACACGCGAACCCCGGAGATCGGATCCCCGTCCGCGGATACCCTTCCCCCAACCGACGCCGTCCGCAGCAGCGCGCCGTCAAAGTCCGCCCGCGCCGTCTCCCCGGGTCCCGGCTCGACCTCGAGCTTGAGCTCCGCAAAGGCCACAGCCTCCGCGTCAAAGCCCGAAATCGCCACCGAATACGCGCCCGGCAGGAGCTCTCCGAAGAAGTACTCCCCCTGAGCGTCCGTCCGAGCCTCCCGCTCCTCTCTCCCCGAGAGGCGCGCCAAGACCCCCGCCAGCGGCTCGCCTTCGACCAAGACCCTCCCAGCCACCGCCGCCGTCCGCAGCAGCGCGCCGTCAAAGTCCGCCCGCGCCGTCTCCTTGGGTCCCGGCTCGACCTCGAGCTTGAGCTCCGCAAAGGCCACGAGACTCGCGTCAAAGCCCGAAATCGCGACCGAATACGCGCCCGGCAAGAGCTCCCCGAAGAAGTACTCCCCCCGAGCGTCCGTCCGAGCCTCCCGCTCCTCCCTTCCCGAGAGACGCGCCAAGACCCCCGCGAGCGGCTCGCCTTCGACCAAGACTCTCCCGGCCACCGCCGCCGTCCGCAGCAGCGCGCCCTCGAAGTCCGCCCGGACCGTCTCCTCCGGCCCCGGCTCAACCTCGAGCTTGAGCTCCGCAAAGGCCACGAGACTCGCGTCAAAGCCCGAAATCTCCACCAAATACCCGCCCGGAACCAAACCCCCGAAGAGGTACTCCCCCAAAGAGTCCGTCCGAGCTTCCCGCTCCTCCCTTCCCGAGAGGCGCGCCAAGACCCCCGCGAGCGGCTCGCCTTCGACCAAGACCCTCCCGGCCACCGCCGCCGTCCGCAGCAGCACGCCCTCAAAGTCCGCCCGCGCCGTCTCCTCCGGCCCCGGCTCAACCTCCAGCTCCAACTCCGCAAAGGCCACGAGACTCGCGTCAAAACCCGAAATCGCCACCAAATACCCGCCCGGAACCAAACCCCCGAAGAAATACTCCCCCGTAGAGTCCGTCCGAGCCTCGAACGCCTCCCACTCGGACGACAAACGCACCACAACCCCCGCCTGCGCCTCCCCCTCCGCCAACACGCGCCCGAACACCCCCGCCGTCCGAAGCAGCACGCCCTCGAAGTCCACCACCGCAACTCGGCCCGCCTCGAGCTCCGCCTCCCGCCTCGCCTCCTCGATACCATACACCCCAGCGTCAAATCCCCCCACCTCCAGCACGTGCAGCCCCGCCCGAAGACCCGCAAACGCATACGCCCCGACCGAATCCGCCTCAGCCATCCCCGACGACGTCCCGGACAGCTCCACCACCGCCCCAAGCACCGGCCGCCCCTCCGCCAACACTACGCCCGTCACCCCGGACGTCCGCACCCACTCCCCCGCAAAGTCCGCCCTCGCCACATCCATCCCCTCCCCCACCGACACGCTCGCCCTCTCCCACCCAAACTCCGCATCCAAAGGCAGCCCCAGCGCCTCCACCACGTACACCCCGGCCGCCAGCCCCACAAACCCGTACTCGCCCGCCGCCGACGTCAACGTCGACGCGCTCCCCGCCAATCCGCCCCCGGACAACCGCACCTCCACACCCTCCAACCCCTCGCCCTCCACCTCCACCACCCCCCGCACCTCCCCCGACGGCGCGCCCACCTCCCCGCACCCCTGAAACGCCCACAGCGCGCACGCCAGCACAGCCAGGCGACAAAGCACGGCCAAGCGCGCCCTGCGGGAGATCCCGACTCGCTCCGACTTAGGGGTTTCGCTAAAGGTCAAGAATCGCCATTCGCTAAGGCATCTCAAGCTCAAGAATCGCGCTGTACCGTCCGGTCCACGCTCGTCTCCTTTCCGATTGGGCCAGTCAGCTGAAAAACTGGCCCAAGGCAACAGAGAGGTTCGTTCCGCAATGCCATCCAGCGCAACTCTCAAATCGGACAGATCCAAAGGACCAAGCTACAGATACCGCCCAGTAACGCTCTCGGGGTGGCTCCGTACGGCCTCCGGAGTCCCCATCGCCACGACGCGCCCGCCTTTCTCGCCGGCCCCGGGTCCAAGGTCCACTACCCAGTCCGCAGCCCGTATCATCAGCGGGTTGTGTTCCACTGCGATGACAGTGTGGCCTTTGGAGGCAAGCTTTTGGACGAGGCGAATGAGTTGGGGAACCTCGCTTCCGCTCAAGCCGACGCTTGCCTCATCCATGAGGTAAACCGCGCGACCGCCTCTCTTGGCGCCGTCCGAAAGGAGCTCCTTGGCGATTTTGAGGCGCTGCGCCTCTCCGCTGGACAGCGTGTTCGCCGGCTGCCCCAAGCGCAAATATCCCAGCCCCGCCTGCCGTAGCTGCCAGAGAAGGCGCCCCAGCCTACGCTCGTTTAGAAAAAACCGAATCGCTTCGTCGACGGTCATCTCCAGAATCTCGGCAATGGTCTTGCCCCGATGTCGGATCCCCAAGACGGCGGGGCGAAAGCGGCGACCGCCGCAGCTCTCGCAGGTCACATGCACCTTGGACATGAAGCCCATGTCGATTTCCAGGCGTCCCGCGCCCCGGCAGTCGGGACACCTTCCGGCTTTCAGGTTAAAGGAGTACGCGTCTTTCCCAAGACCGGCCTTGCGGGACTCGCGCTCGGAGGCGAAGACGGCCCGGACATCGTCCCAGGCCCCAATTATCGTGACGGGGCAGGAGCGCCAAGCGCGCGTGATCGGCGCCTTGCTCACAAGCCGAACGTCGCTCAGCGACTTGGCATTTCGAAGGATGTCGAAGACGCCGCCTTCATGGTCGCCAGAGACTGCGGAAGGAGGGTCCTTGCCCAACACGCGCCGATGCAGCGCCTGGGAAAGCACGCCCCCCACGAGCGAAGACTTGCCCGACCCCGACACGCCCGTCACGCAGCTGAAGCGCCGAAGCGGAAATCGCGCGCTCACGCGTCTCAGGTTGTGAAGGGTCGCCCCTTCCAAGCGGAGGAATCCATAGTCGATGGCGATGTCCGAAGCGCGTTCGTCGCCTCCGCCGCGCGCTGCTGAGAGAGCCCGCCCCGTCGGTGTATCCGCGCGCTTCAACTTGGACGGCGGACCGGAGAAGACGAGTCGACCGCCCCTGCGTCCGCCCTTCGGGCCCAGCTCAATCACGTGATCCGCCGCCTTGATCGTCGAGACGTCATGGCTGGTCGCCACCACCGTGCCCCCGCCTTGACTGATCTTGAGCAAGAGACGATTGAGCGAGCGGACGTCTTGGGGGTGGAGCCCCCGGTTCGGCTCATCCAGGACGTACAGCGCCCCGGAAAGCCCCGATCCCAGCGCGCTCGCAAGCGAAACGCGCCTCGCCTCTCCGTCCGAGAGAGACCGGGCGGACCGATCCAGCGAGAGATACCCCACGTTCAGGTCGACGAGCGCGTCGATCCGGTCGAGGAGCGGGGGGACAAGACGCCGTGCCGCCTGGGCCCGGGTCCCGGAGAGCTTGAGCGTCCGGAGCCATTCGCGGAAATCGGTCAGAGACATGGCCGCGGCGCGACCGATATCCGCCTCGTCCACCCGAAACCAACGGGCCTCCGGGCGGAGGCGCGAACCCTGGCATGCGGCGCAGCGCCGAGCGCTCTGAAACCGGCGCAGGAAGATCCGCACATGGCGCTTGTAGCGCTTCTTTTCCCTCGCCTTAAAGAAGCCCAGTACTCCCCGATAACGCCCGCTCCCTTGAATGACCGCCCGTCTAAAGTCCGAAGGCAGCGTCCGCCAAGGCGCCTCCGCCGAGACGCCCCGCTCTTTGGCGTAGTCCAGCAGCCGCCGGTGAATTCGCCGGTGCTTGGGGCCCGCCCAAGGCCGAACGGCGCAATCCTCCAGGGAGAGCTCTTCATCGGGCACGATCAACTTCGGATCGTACTCCAGAGTGGATCCATAGCCGGCACAGCTGGGACAGCCGCCCATCGCGCTGTTGAAGGAGAAGAGGCCCGGCGAAGGCTCTGGAAAAACAATGTCGGGATGGTCCGGGCACGCCCTGCGATCATCGAACCGAAACCGGCGCCAGCCGTCTTCGTTCTTTGCCAGGCAGACCACCGCGCGGCGGTCTTCGCGAAAACAGACGCCTAGGGAATCAAGCAGCCTCCGCCTCCATTTGAGGGAGGCCCCGGACGGAACCCGCAAACGGTCCACGACGACGACGGCGTCGCTTCCGCCGATCGGATCCGGGCCTGCGCCTTCCGCCGCGTCCAGCCTAAGGATGCGCCCCTGACTCCATACGCGCGCGAAGCCTCTCGAAACGAAGGACGCAGCCGACGCGCCGTTCGGAGGCTCAAAGCCGATCGCCACGGGCGTTTTGGGCGCGAGCGCCTCAATGCTACGCGCCGCGCGCGCCGCCGTGTCCGGTTGCACTTCGCGCCTGCACTGGGGGCAGTGGGCGCGCCCTGCCCGCGCAAAGAGCACCCGGAGAAGGTCGTAGGCGCCCGAAGCCGTCCCGACGGTGGAGCGGCGATGCGGGTTGCGCGCGGTTGCGCCTGCGCCGACCGCCGGGGGAAGGCCGTCGATTTGCTCCACGTCCGCCTTCGGCAGCTGCTCCAGGAACTGCCTCGCGTAAGCGGACAAGGATACCAAATACCGCCGCTGGCCCGTCGCGTACAGCGTATCCAGCGCAAGAGACGACTTCCCCGCTCCGGAGGGCCCCGCCACGACGGTGAGCCGTCCCCGGGGAATATCCACGTCGACATTCCTCAGGTTATGCTGCTTGGCTCCTCGAATTCGAATCCGAGGCTCGGATCCGTCGGAAGCGGATGTCGCGATGGCGGTAACTTGCAACCTCTCCCGAAGAGCGGACATCGGGTCCGCCGCGCTACTGGATGAACTGGACGCGCGCCGAAGCCGATTTCTCCAATAATCGTAACCGCTGAAACACGCGCCTCGCAGAGATCCCGGATCATTGTCCCAGCGGAAGCCGAGCCCTTTGCCTCGAGCCCGTTTGATTGACGGCGCGCTCGGGCGCGGAGCCTATGGGCGACCAATGAAACGGACGAACAGACTCCCGGACGTCGCGATGCGGAAGCGCGTGAAGCGGCTCCGCGAAGAATGAGGCTCTGTCCGGGGCCCTTCCTTTCCGCTTGAGCGCGATCGCTGGAAAGCGGCGCGCAACGGGCTGGTCGCCCGCCCCGCGGAGATCTCCCAGGACATGACGCCCGGTTACGAAGAGGAGGCGCTGGGAAAGGCCTACGACGCGCGTCTAATGCGGCGCCTCCTGCGCTACCTGAGGCCGTACTGGGCGCAGGTGGCGGGGGCTCTCGTCCTGCTGATGCTGGGCGCGGCGCTCGCGCTCGCGCCTCCCTACTTGGTAAAGGTCGCGCTGGACGGACCGATCACGCGAAGCGAACCTCAAGGGCTCCTGCCTCTCGCCCAGATCTACGTCGCCGTCGCGGCGGTTGTCTTCTTCCTGCAGTACGGCCAAGCCCTCGTGACGACCTGGTTGGGTCAAAGGGTGATGTACGACATCCGCAAGGAGGTCTTCGGCCACCTCCAGAAGCTCGACCTCCGGTACTTCGACCGCAGGCCGGTGGGACGCTCGATGACGCGCATCACGTCGGACGTGGAGACGCTGAACGAGCTCTTCGGCTCCGGACTTGTTTCGGTATTCGGCGACATCTTCACGCTCGTCTTCATCGTCGCCGTGATGCTGCAAATGAACGCCGAGCTCGCGCTCGTGACGTTTTCGGCAATTCCATTCGTCATCTTGGCGGCGGCGATTCTTCGCACTCGGATTCGGAGAGCGTTCCGAGACATTCGCGCGCGCCTCGCCCGACTGAATGCGTTCCTGCAGGAGCGCTTTACCGGAATTCGGATCGTGCAGCTCTTCAATCGGCAAGCGCCGGACCACCGGGAGTTTCGGAGGCTGGACCGGGAGTACCTCGCGGCGCACTTGCGTTCCGTGACCTACTATGCGCTCTTCTTCCCCTTAGTCCAGCTCTTTACCTCCGTAGCGATGGCCTTGATCGTCTGGTACGGAGGGGGACAGTTCCTGCAGGGCGCGGTCGAGGTCGGCGTGCTCGCGGCGTTCATCGAGTACGCGCGACGCTTCTTCAGGCCAATACAAGATCTTTCGGACAAGTACAACCTCCTGCAGGGGGCAATGGCCTCCTCGGAGCGGATCTTTAAGGTCTTGGACACGAAGCCGGCCATATTGGATCCGCCTAAGCCGCGATCCTTCCCGAAGCGCGCGCCCGGCGAGATTCGCTTCGAGGGCGTCTGGTTCGCCTACGATGAACCCGACGGGAAAGCCCCACACTGGGTGATTCGAGATCTCAGCTTTGTCGTGCCCGCCGGCGGGAAGGTCGCGATCGTCGGCCATACCGGGGCTGGAAAGAGCACCGTGATCAGTCTTCTGATGCGATTCTACGAGCCGCAGCGAGGGACCATCTCAGTGGACGGCGTGCCGATCCAGGAGCTCTCCCTGAAGACGTTGCGCGACCGAATCGGCTTGGTGCTGCAGGACGTGTTTCTCTTCGGGCGCTCCATCGCCTACAACGTGCGGCTGGGCAACGACGACATTGACGACTCCGCCATTGCCAAGGCGGTGGAGGATGTCGGCGCGGCCTCCATCGTCTCGCGCAGCGAGGGGGGAATGGACGCGATCTTGGGGGAGCGGGGCTCCACCCTGAGTGTGGGCGAACGGCAGCTGCTTTCATTTGCCCGCGTGCTCGCCTTTGATCCCGACATTCTGGTGCTGGACGAGGCGACGAGCTCGGTGGACTCCAAGATGGAGGCGAAGATCGAGCGCGCAACTGATCGCGCGCTTGCCGGGCGGACCTCCATGGTGATCGCGCATCGGCTCTCGACCGTTCGGTCGGCCGACGAGATACTCGTGCTCCACCAAGGGAAGGCGGTCGAACGAGGCTCTCACGAGCTGCTGATCGCGGCGGGCGGCGTGTACCGCCGCCTACACCAACTTCAGTTCTCCGGGGCGCAAAGCCGCAGCGCATAGCCGGCGAAGTCCCGCAACGCAAAACGCCAAAGATGCGTACAATTCACATGTTGAGGGATGTTCGCTTCGCGCTTTGCGATCAGAACACAGGAGAGGAGCCGTGGCCGCCTTACTGAAGCTCGCGGGAAAGTACCTCGTACAGCTGTTGATCAGGCTCCTCAAGCGAAGGCTGTGAGGCGAGCGACTCCGTAAACGAAGGCGCGCCGGTCGGCCCGTCAGTCTTGGCGGGTCGCTGCCGGCCTTTGTCGTCACGCCGCCGTCCCCCTCGTTCAGCCGGAGCTCAGGCCCCCAATGAGGATCTCGGAGATTGAAATGAACGCACCGTCGCCAATCGCGGGCTTTCCTCCCTGCTCCGCTTGCGGCGGAGAGGGCCGGCTGCTCCCGCTGTCCAGCGTGACGCCGCACGGGGCGGCGCTGCACTACTGGGCGTGGGTCTGCTCCAACCCCGACTGCGGTCATAACCTTCGAATCGCCAAGGACAAGATCGTGATCGGGCCACCGATCAAGAGGGCTCGAGAGTAGAGAACGCAGCGGGAGCGCGCCCAAGGTTGGATGCGCGGGTCTTTGCCCCGACATCCGCCCAGGCGGCGCGGCTGGACGCGATCGCGAACCGGGAGCTCAACGTGCCCGGAGGCGCGCTCATGGAGACCGCCGGACGACAGTCGGCGATGATCCTTCACCATCTCTTTCCCCGCGGGAACATTGCCGTCTTCGCTGGAGGCGGAAACAACGGAGGCGACGGCTTGGTGTGCGCCCGAACGCTCCACAGTTGGGGGCGCGAGGTCTTGATTGTAGGCGTCGGGAGCCGAAGAGACGCCTCTTGCGACCCCCTGCTGCACGGCTGGGAGCTGCCCTTTGCGCGACTTGACGACCCTCGTGTCGGCTGCTCCGGGCTCTTCGTGGACGCGTGTCTGGGCACCGGCCTTCGCGGAGCGCCCAAAGGGGAGGTCCGGGAGGCGATCCGAACGATACGGAGCAGCAAGGGGCGGGTGGCGGCGCTGGACTCTCCTTCGGGCGTTGACGGAGAAACGGGCGAGATCCCCGGGGAGGTCGCCCGCGCGGACCTGACCATCACGTACGGCTTTCCCAAGCTGGGGATGATGCTACAGCCCGGACGAGACGCCTGCGGCAGAATCGTTGCCGTGGAAATCGGCTTTCCGGACCCGATGCACGACCGCGTGGCGCCGGAAGCTCTGGAATGGGCGCAGATGCTCACCGCCGGATGGTCGCATGGCGTTGCCCCGGCCAGATCCCCGTTGGATCACAAGAACTCGGCGGGCCGCGCGCTGATTGCGGCAGGCGGCCGCTATCCCGGCGCCGCGGTCCTCGCGGCCAAGGCTGCTTTGCGCTCCGGCGCGGGGGTTGTTCGCGTCTTGGCGCCCAAGGCGCTGCGGGACCCCATTCTCGCGAACGCGCCGGAAGCGCTGGTGATCGATCAGGCCGACGAAGCGCAGGCGATCGCCGCCGTAGAGGCCTCGGACGCGATCGCGGCGGGGCCGGGGATGGGCGTTTCCGAGGAGGCGCGGGCGCTGCTCGAGCTCATTCTTCAGCGCGCAAACGACCGTCCGTGCGTCTTGGACGCGGACGCGCTCACGATTTTGGCGGCCAAGGGGTTGTCTGGAATCGGCCGTCGCGAGAAGACGCCCCTTCTTCTCACGCCGCATCCCGGCGAGATGGCTCGGCTCTTGGGCGCGAGTCCAGAGGCGGTGCAGCGGTCGCGCGTTTCCTCCGCGCGGCGACTCGCAAAGGAGTTGGATGTCGTGGTGGCGCTCAAGGGAACGCCCGCATTGGTCGCGGCGCCGCGGGGAGGCCTCTACGTCTCCTCTCTGGAAGAGCCATCTCGCCTGGCGTCCGCCGGGATGGGCGATGTGCTCGCAGGCGTCGCCTGCGCCTTTCTCGCGCGGACCCGGGAGCGCGCTCAGGACCCGCAGCGTCTTGTTCAGTGCGCGGGGGCCGCGCTGGAGACGATGGGACGCGCCGCCATTCTGGCGCGCGCGGGATCAGTGGGGACAACCGCCCTGGACGTGGCCGAAGCGATGCCGAATGCGCTTCACGGGGCGGCGCCGAAGGTCTCGGATCTTCCCTTTCCCTTCGTGACCTTCGACCAGAAGCGACCCAGCTGACCGAGCTCCCAGATGCGGGAATCCGACCTCGTTGCCGAGCTTGCGCGGATGGCGCCCCAGCCGCCCGCCTTCGTTCGCGTCGGCCCGGGGGACGACGCCGCCGTACTTGCGGGCGGCACGGTCTTGTCCTGCGACCTCACAGTCGAAGGCGTGCACTACGACGCAAGATGGCTCTCGCCGGAGGAGACGGGTTTTCGCGCGACCGCGGCGGCCCTCAGCGATCTCGCCGCCATGGCGGCGAAGCCGATCGGCGTGCTCGCCTCATTCGCTCTCCCCGGGGACGCAGGGCGCGCCGCCGGTCTGGCTCGGGCCTTTCAGCGGGGAGCGGTTGGCGCCGCCGCAAGGGCGGGCGCGAGCATTCTCGGAGGCGACGCGAGCCGGACATCGGGGCCTGCGGTGCTCGATATCGTCGCGTGCGGTTTGGCGAATTCTCCCGCGCTCCGATCAGGCGCGCGAGAGGGCGACGACCTCTGGGTAAGCGGACCCTTGGGCGGGGCGGCGGCGGCCGTCCGCGCCTGGAAGAGCGGAGGCGAGCCGACGGCTGCGGCGGCCAGGCGCTTCAGAGCGCCGCCCGACCGAACGGGCTTTGCGCTCAAACTCTCATCAACCTGCGCGCTCTCGGCGATGATTGATCTCTCCGACGGCCTTGCGCCCGCCCTGGATCAGCTCGCGAAGGCGTCCGGCGCAGGCATGCGGATCGAAGCGGCGCGCGTGCCCGTGGACCAGGAGGCGGACGCCCGGCTTCGCGACGCGCTCTTCGGCGGCGAAGACTACGAGCTGCTCTTTTCGGCGCCCGGAGCGTTGCGGCGCCTGATCGGGAGCCTTTCGCCGGAGGCTTCGCCATCGCGCATTGGGAAAGTGGCGGGCGGACAGGGCGTACGGATCCTTCGAAGGCGCGGGCGCGCGGAGCCGCTCGCCGCATCCGGCTTCGACCACTTTGGAGCGCAAGAGGAATGATCCGCGCGCTCAGACTTGCCTGGATTTTTGCGGCGGGAATCGCGGTTACCCTCTGGATCAGCGGCGCCGTGGTGGTCGTTGCGACCCTTCGGCCAAGCCGACTGCAAAGCTACGGCTACCGGGCCCCTAGGATTTGGTCGCGTGTCATTCTGAAGTTGGCTGGAGTACGCGCGCGGCTGGAGAATCTTGAACGCCTGGGCTCGGGTCGAGCCCAAGTCGCCATCGCGAACCACCAGAGCTGGTTTGATGTTTTCGCCCTGTGCGCGAGTCTGCCGGTCGACTACGTCTTCGTCGGCAAGAAGGAGCTCGCCCGCATCCCCGTCTTCGGCCGCGCATGGATCCTCGCGGGCCACTTTGCGATCGATCGCTCCGACCGCAAGGCGGCGATCGAATCCCTTAAGGCGATGGTCAGGCAAGTGGTGGAGCGCGGCCACACCGTCGTCATGTTCCCCGAGGGGACGCGATCGCCGGACGGGCGGTTGCAGCCGTTCAAGAAAGGGGCTTTCCGACTTGCCTTGGAGGCGCAAATTCCTTTGGTGCCCATCGGCATCGCAGGCACGAGGCAGGTGATGCCCAAGGGCGGCTGGGCCATTAACGGAGGCGAGGTGCGCGTGCGAACGGGAATTCCGATTCCGACCAAGGGGTTGACCGCGGAGGATCGCTTCGAGCTGATCAAACGAGCGGAGAACGCCGTGCGGGCGCTGATGGATCCAGCGGACGCGCAACTTGGGAAGCTGGACGCGCCCGAGCGAGCCGATGTCTAGAATTCGGCGCGTTTGGGGACGCGAGCTGCTGGACTCGCGCGGCAATCCCACCGTCGAGGCGGAGGTCGCGCTGGAGTCCGGCGCCGTGGGGAGCGCGCTATCGCCCAGCGGCGCCTCCACGGGGGCGCACGAGGCCGTCGAGCGGCGCGATGGAGATGCCCGGCGGTACCTGGGGAAGGGCGTGCTCCTCGCCGTCAACGCCATCGCGACGGAGATTCAGGATGCGCTCCGGGGCGTGGACGCGCGCGATCAAGAGAAGGTGGACCAAAGCTTGATCGAGCTGGACGGGACCAAGAACAAGAGTCGCTTGGGCGCGAATGCGACCCTCGCGGTATCGCTTGCGGCGGCCCGCGCCGCCGCTAGCGATGCGAAGCTGCCGCTCTTTCGCTACCTGGGCGGAGCGGCGGCGGGCCTCATGCCCGTCCCCATGATGAATCTCTTAAACGGCGGCGCGCACGCACCCAACAGCCTTACGATTCAGGAATTCATGGTGGCGCCGGTGGGCGCCGCCTCGTTCAGCGAGGGACTTCGGATGGGCGTCGAGGTCTATCACGCCCTTGGCCGGAGGCTTCGGGCGCGCGGCCTGAGCACGGCGGTGGGCGATGAGGGCGGCTTTGCGCCGGACCTCGCCTCCGACGAACAGGCGCTGGAGCTGCTGGTTGAGGGCATTGCTCTCGCGGGCTACGAGCCCGGCTCCGACTTGGCGCTGGCAATCGACGCCGCAGCGTCCGAATTCTATGAGCTGGGGGTCTATCGTCTGCCGGGCGCGGGGGCCGGGGCAAAGAGCCGCGAAGGGAAGCTGAATCCGGGTACGGATGAGATGATCGACTACTGGGAGGAGCTTGCCCGGCGGTTTCCGCTCTTCAGCTTGGAGGACGGCCTGGACGAGGACGACTGGGCGGGGTGGCGCGCCATGAGCCGGCGCATCGGATCCTCCATGCAGATCGTGGGCGACGATCTCTTTGCGACCCGCGCGGACCGCTTGGCCCGAGGCATCCGGGAAAAGGCCGCCAACGCGGTCTTGATTAAAGTGAACCAGGTCGGTACTCTGACCGAGACGATGAGGGCGATCAAACAGGCGAAAGCTGCGGGAATGGCAACGATCATTTCGCATCGGTCGGGGGAAACCGAGGACTCCTTCATCGCCGATTTGGCCGTGGCGTCGGGCACGGGTCAGATCAAGACCGGAGCGCCCTGCAGGAGCGATCGGGTCGCCAAGTACAATCAGCTCCTTCGCATTGAGGAGCTGTTGGGAGACCAAGCCGGGTACTTGGGGAACAGACTGCGTTGATGCGCCGGGCGCTGGTGGTTCTTCTGATCGCGGCAGGCGTCTACATGTCGATTTGGGGCGGCGGGTTCGACGCCTTCCGGGCATCTGAAATCCAAGACACGCTTCGCGCGCGAGAGAGCGAGCTTCCGGTCCTGCTTGAGCGGATCGACTCCATCGAGCGCCGGATGGAGGCGCTTCGGACGGACGACGAGGCGCTTGAGCGGCTCGCGCGGGAACGATACGGATTCGTACGGGAGGGAGAGCGGCTGTATCGCATTGCGCCAAGGACGGCGCCGGACACCGGCCGCGTCCCGGGTCAGTCTCCCCGCTGATCCTCCGTCCCGCCGGCCTTTGCGGCGATTCCGCGCGAAGCGGCGAGAAGGAGCGCCTCCGCCTTGGCGCCCTCGCCTTCTACAAGCGCCATAAGTTCCTCTTCCCTCAGTCCCAGCGCGGCGGCGACCCTTCCAAGCAGCTCCGGCGATAGCTTCTCGCGAAGGGACTCGCCTCCTTCGCCTAGAAAGCCCTTTCCCTCTCCAGACTGCTCCAAGAAGGGCTTGAAGAGGTCCACGGGGATTGGAAACAGGGTCGTCGAGTTGTTCTCGGCGGCGACCTCCACCACCGTCTGAAGAAAACGCAGCTGAAGCGCGACGGGGTGCTTTGAAATCACCGCCGCGGCCGACGCCAGCTTGCTGGAGGCTTGGTATTCGCCCTCCGCGGCGATCACCTTGCCTCTGCGCTCCCGCTCGGCCTCGGCCTGCTTCGCCATGGCCCGCTTCATCTCCTTCGGCAGATCAATGTCCTTGATCTCCACCGAGGTGACCTCGATCCCCCAAGGATCGGTCTCGAGGTCCACAATTCTCCGCACGATTTCATTGATCCGCTCGCGCTTCGACAGCAGATCGTCCAGCTCCGACTGGCCCACGACGCTGCGAAGCGTGGTTTGCGCGATCTGACTGGTGGCGAAGTGGTAGTCCTCCACCTCGACGACGGCCCTTGCGGGATCTACGACGCGAAAGTACACGACCGCATTGACGGTACAGCTCACGTTGTCGCGGGTGATCGTGTCCTGCGGCGCGATGTCCAAGGCAATGATCCGAAGGTCCATCTTGCGCATCCGCTCGACCCCGAAGGGCACAAGAAAGATCAGGCCCGGGCCCTTCGCCTGAGTGAGCTTCCCCAAGCGGAAGACGACCCCCCGCTGGTACTCCCAGAGGACGCGAACCGAAGACGCGACTCCGGCAGCCGCCACGATTGCGCCCGCGAGCCAGCCCGGGCTAAAGAAGTCCACGCGCGCCTCCCGCGACCCAGAGTATCGTCCCGTCCGCAACTGCTGAATTTACTTGGCCGGACTGAGCGGTATAGGACGGGCTGCGTTGGATCGCGTTGAAACGGGGGTCCAGCGGCTTGTTGTCGGGTCGCGGCGCGTCCTCGTATCGTGATCCAGTCAATACGACTGCGGACCAGGGCCTTCTCCCTGATGCGCGCGCTGGTCGGCGGACCCCCCTGTCGCCGTCAATACGACGCGGTTGAACGAGGAGCGCTCGCGGAGCGCATCGGGCTGCGATTCCAGCGCGCCGGGGCCGGTCGCGCCGCCCTGGAAGACCTGACGGCGGTCGGCTTTGCGCTTGCCGCCCCTTGGAGTACCCAATTATTGCGACCCCTGTTTGGGAATCCAATCGAAACGGCATATTGTTTTATGGACCGTCACCTCTACGTCTGGGATCTACGTCTGCGAGTGACAATCCCCTCTATCAACAGGCGAAGAATGCGAACAGACTTTCTGGTTGGAGCCGTAGTGTTCTTGGCTGTGACGGCAAGCCTTGCGTCCGGTGAGCCGCTAGCCGCGCAGGTCGGATGCGCGTACTGCAAGGACTGCAAGACGTGCGAGATGAGCGACTGGGGAGCCACAGACTGCAACTTCAAGGGAACAAAGAACGGGAAGTCCTGTTGCCAACTCGTCGGCGACCTCTGCAACCCTGCCATGTTCCTGCCCGAGGAGGACATCGGCTTGGTGCCCGACGGGGAGAAGACGATCTTGGCGTCTCGCCTCGAAGCCAACGTATTCGGGAGCTGGGGTTGCGCCAGCGGTGCCCTCCGCGCCGCCTACCGCAGGGCGGCGGATGGCGAATGGACCGAGGTGGCCGGAGCGGAGCTCGCCGTCCTCCGCGAGAATTACCCGCTCACCCGGTACATCGAAATTGCGCGGCTGCGGGTTCAGGACCAGCGCCTTCGCAGGCAAGAGGCCGCCTCGAATGCTGTCCTGCGCCCATCCGAAGGCGACTGAGCTCATGCGACCGGCGCGGACGGCGAGTCTGCTCCTTCCTTACTTGGGCCAAGGCTCCATGAGCCTCCGGGCGGCGGCGCTTGCGCTCCTCGTCGCCGCATTGATCGCGAAAGCTGCTTCTCCGCTTGGCGCGGCCGGTGCTTGGGCCGGGCAGCTGGACAGCATCGAAGTTGCGGAAGTCTGGAGCGCCGACGGGCATCGGCGTCTTGAGATGCTCTCATCCATCGACGGCATGGCGGAGCTTCCGTCGGGAGAAATTTGGATCTCAGCCGGGTGGGAGGGGGTGTACGCTGTTGATCCGTCCCAGTCGTCAGGGGCCGGCGACTCGTGGATTGCCGCCGCCAACGACGGCGAGGGACCCGGCGAACTGTCGAGTCCTAAAGGGATTCTGTTGACTGACCGGGGAATCGTCGCCGTACATGACGCGGGGCAAGATCAGGTGGAGTTTTTTCTGGCGACCGGCGAGCACTTTAGGAGGGTGCAGCTGCGGCTTGGCATCGGCTGGCAGAAGGGCTTTGCGATCCTGCCGTCGGGGGAGTTTCTGGCGAGCGGCGGCGCGGGCCTTTTGGACGGCGCCGTGCACCGCTTCTCCCAGGCCGGAGAGTACTTGGACAGCTGGGAGGCGTCGGCACCCGCCGAAGGGATGTACGCGCGCTACGTGGGGACCGGGGGCTCCCTGCATGCGGCGCCGGACGGCTCCGTGCTGTACTCGCAAAACGCTCCGCATCGCATCGTTCGCTACCGCTTTCCCGAAGAACCCGGCGCGGAAGTCTCAATCCAGGTGATCGCCGAGATCCCCGACCTCTTGGCGGCGCCGGACGACGACCTCCTCGTTCGCGAGACGGACGGCGGTCTGCCCCAGATCAATCACGATTACTCAAGATCGATCGCCGTCTATGCAATCAAGGATGGGCGCGTCCTGAACATCATCAAGGACTTCGATGACGACGAATCGTCTACGATATGGCAGCTCTTCGCGCCCCGGGACGGCGACCTGGAATACGAGCTGATCGCACAGAGTCGGATCGCCAACTACACGCCGTACTTCCTTTGCGACGACGGCGATATTCTCGCCTCCAGAACCGACGCCCTTGGCGTAGACAGCGCCGTCCGTCTGCGCTGGTCGGTGCGCTGACCCGCGGCGCTGCGATCTCTGCCGCAACCGCAATTCCGCTCCCCGCCGGAGGTCGCTTCAGATTCCCGCGCCGCGTAGCGCCGTGAACCGCCCAGCGGATTTGACCGCCATTCGGCTCCCCCGTATCTTTAACCGTCGCCGGAGTAGCTCAGTCGGTTAGAGCAGCGGAATCATAATCCGCGTGTCGGGGGTTCGAGTCCCTCCTCCGGTACCTATGGCGATCAATGGCGGGCCCGCCGCGCTGGCGGAGACGCGGCCCGCGAAGATGATCGAAGTCGAGACGCCCGAGCACGTGCGCCTCGAGTACCCGCTGGCCGACTTCGCCGCCCGTGGCGCGGCCTTGGCCGTCGACCTTCTTTGCCTCGGCCTTCTCGTGATTGCGGCGCGCTTGGCGCTGCGCTTCGGCTTGGGCGGGGAGACGTTTCTTGGAGACATCCAAGGCGCGGTCCTTATTCCGGTGATTTCGCTGGGCCCCATCGCCTACATGTTTCTTTTCGAGGCCTTCTGGGGCGGCAGGACGCCCGGGAAGCAGCTCCTCGGACTTCGCGTCATGCACTTGGGCGGCGAGCCCCTCTCCGTGTCCGGGGCAGCCTTGCGCAACTTCATCCGGCTGATCGACCTCGCAGCGATCCCGCCCGGACTCCTCGGCATGGCAATGATCGCCCTCTCGCGGCGCGCTCAGCGACTGGGCGACCTCGCGGCGGGAACCGTCGTGGTGAGAGAACGGGCCGCTCGCGGAATAGGCAGCGCGGAGTCGCGCGAGGTCCGCGTTCCCGAGCGATCTCGCTTGGGCGCGGAGGCCTACGACCTCTTGGCGGCCTATCTGGATCGGCGACAGTCGCTTGCGCCCGCGCGAAGGCAGCGCGTCAGGACGCAGGTCGCCCTTGCGGTGGGCGCGGCGGAGGCGGCCCGGGACGCGGAGGACTTGGACCGGACGCTCTCTCGGATTCACGCGGAGCAGACGCAGCTTCGCGCGTCCCTGGGCTGGGAGGGTCGGTCGGGTCAGGCGGCGCGCCTCGCGCTGGAGAAACACGAAAGCTGGGAGCAGTACGATCAGCTTCTCGAAAAGGCGCGGCGCAGCGGTCTTTCCTCTCTGAATCGAAGCGAGCTGAGCAGCTTCGGGCGCCTCTATCGACTCGTGACCTCCGACCTTGCGCGGGCAGAGACCTACGGGGCGTCGAAGCACCTCCTGCATACGCTCTCGCAGAGGGCCTCGACTGGCCACGGACTCCTTTATCGCGCTTCCGGCAAGACCCGCCTCAATGTTGGGAAGTGGCTGGTCTGGGACCTGCCCAGATCCGTCCGCCGCTACGCCACGCACACGCTGGTCGCCGCGGCGTGCCTGTTCGGGCCGGGCTTGGCTGCGATGAAGCTTGGCATGGACGATCCGATCCTCGCGCGCGAAATGTCGGGACCGGGGATGGTGGAGCGGGCCGAGAACACGCTTAAGGGCGACCGGAACGCGCCGTACGTCCCGGCGGAGAAGGCGGGCGCCTCTTTCGCATCCTTCATCATTTCCAACAATGTTCAGGTTGCGGCGATTGCCTTCGCAGGCGGCGTCTTCGCCGGCGTCTTCACCTTGCAGGTGCTGATCTATAACGGGATCGTTCTCGGTTTCGTGCACGCGCTGTACGCAAACGAAGGGCTGCTTCCAGTTCTCTTGGGGTTTGTCATGCCCCACGGCTTCTTGGAGCTGGCCGCGATCGCGATGGCCGGCGGAGGCGGGCTGGGCATGGGGCTCGCGGTGCTTCGGCCCGGGCGACGGAGCCGCAGCGAATCATTGATCCGGGAGGGCGGCGCCCTCCTTTCTCTCCTCGCGGCCAGCGCCACCCTGCTCCTTGCAGCCGGTCTGATCGAGGGCTTTCTGTCGCCCTCCCCGATTCCGGCGGCGGTAAAGTACGCAGTAGGCGGCGCCTGCTTTCTTCTGATGCTCGCCTACCTTTCCTTTGCCGGAAGGAACCCACGGAGAGTCAAGACGACCGCTGGCGCCTGACGCGCAGGGCGAGCCGCTGCCGGGCGGCATGGCCGCGCATTCGGGCAGTTGCTTGCATTTTCTCCTAGAAAGGCGCTGTCCCGTTGACGATCCGCTTTCCCGGATCGTTATACTTGCAATACTCCCGGGCGCCCTGCTCCGCCCGCCTCTGTCATGACGCCGTCTTCGGCGCAAACCGAATCACCGATGAGTCGACAAGCCTTTGGCTGGATTATTTGCGGCGTCGCCGCGTGCGGCGTCGCCGTGGTGGCGTTCATGCTCTCCGGCGGCAATGCCGCGACGGAGATGGTGGACTTGGGGGAACTCTCCAACGAGGAGATTGTCCAGCTGGGCAAGGGCGTCGTAGACGGAGACGGCAGCGCCAAGATCACGATCATGGAGTTCGGGAACTACGAGTGCCCCGCCTGCGCGACCTTCGCCTTGAGAACAAAGCCCCAGATCGATTTGGCGTACACCCGAGAAGGAATCGTCCAGTTTCGCTATCACGACTTTGCGATCGGCTTTCCGCATGAGATTCTCGCGGCCCGCGCCGCCCGCTGCGCCGGAGATCAAGGTCGCTACTTCGAGTACCACGACGAGGTGTTTCGGACTCAGGCGGAGTGGGCCGGCCCCGGAAGCGGCGCCGCCGGGCACTTTAGCGGCCTTGCGCGGCAGCTGGGGCTTGATCGAGACGCCTTCGAGAGCTGCTTGAATAGTGACGAGCACGCCGATGTGGTAACCGCAAACACCCTTCTGGGGCAGCGGCTTGGCGTCACGGGAACGCCCACTTTGTTTTTGCGGGGCGAAGACGGAAACCTCATGAGGCTGGGAGGATCCGCCTTTATCGACGTACAGGCGGCGATCGACGAGATCCTGAACCCGTGACATCGGGGCGGGCGGAGCCTTTGGCCGGCGCTCCGCCTTGGAACCGAATGGCGATGGCGATTCTTGCTCTGATCGGTTTCTTTCTCGCCTTCTATCTCTTCGCCCACAACGTGGGATGGGTCGGCCCCATACCTTGCGGGTCCGGCGACTGCGGCGTCGTACAGTCGTCCTCGTACGCCTGGGTGGGTCCGGTGCCCGTTTCAGGCATCGGCCTTGCGGGCTACCTTGCGCTCTTTGCCCTCGCGATGGCGGGGATCGCGCCCCGCGCGCCGAAGGGTCCCGCCCTGCCGCTGCTCCTCTTCTGCGGCGCGCTCGCGGGCTTTGCGTTCAGCGCCTATCTGACCTACATCGAAGCGCGGGTTTTGGAGGCGTGGTGCCGCTACTGCGTGATCTCGCAGATTCTGATCGGCCTGCTTCTCCTCTTTGCGCTCCCGGAGCTCAAGCGCCTTCGAGCGAATCCCGGCGGGTAGCAGCAGCGAGGCCGCTCGCCTCTTCTCCTTGGCGATTGGATTGAGCGGCCGCTTCTTCCCCGCGACTTTGGTCCGCGCGCTCCACGAAGACATCCATAATTCCGCCGCAGACGGCGGGGCTCCAAGAGGTCATTTCGTCGGTGAGGTCCACGCGCACGACCTTGGGCCCAGCCCCTCGAAAGAGCGCTTGGGCGGCTTCGATCACCTCTCCTTCGCCGCAGCCGCCCCCGACGGTCCCCGCCAGGACCCGTCCCGGCGCAAGCAGCATGCGGGCGCCGGTCTTTCTGGGCGTGGAGCCCTTGGTGCGAATGACGGTGGCTAGGACCATGGGTCCAGAACGCTCCGCGAGCTTTCGCAGGACCTTGACCTCGTCCATCAACGGCCTCGCCCTTGGTGCGCGTTTGCGGCGCGCGGCTCCATCGGGATCTCCTTCGGCGCATCCCTAAAGAACCGGTCCACGATCTTCTCCTTTTCCAACAGCGGGGCGCCGGTTCCGCCCCTTCGAAGCAGCACAATCTCGGCCGCCACCGCCACGGCAATTTCCGCAGGAGCCTGACCTCCCAGGTCAAGACCGACCGGAGCGCGAACCGTCCTCATCGCTTCGGGGGACACCCCGTCCCTCCTGAGCGCCTCGCAGGTCGCTCTCACCCTTCGGCGACTCCCAATCATTCCGATATAGGCGCAGCGCGCGGGCATCGCGAGCAGCTTTAGGAGGCACTCATAGTCGTAGCGATGGCCCCTGGTGACTAGGAGAATATGGGACGAGGCGTCCAGCGGCACGCCCCGAAACGGGTCATGAAAGTCGATCCGGCGCACCTCCCCCGCGCCTGGAAACCGCTCGGGAACGACAAACTCGGGGCGGTCGTCCAGGACGCGCACGTCCATCTCCAGCATCGCGCCGATCCGCGCCATCGGCACCGCGATATGGCCCGCGCCGACGATCACCAGGAGTGGACGGGGCCCGAGCGACTCAAAGTAGACTTCGACTTCTTCGCCGCGACCGTCCCGGGCGGAGCGAAGCGCCTCCGTCGCCGGAAGACGAGCGGCGGATCGCACCAATGCGCTCGCCCGGCGATCAACCGCCCGCTCCAGGAGACCGCCGCCCAAGAATCCCTCCGCCTCATCAATCGTCCACCACTTCCTCAACCCGATTCGCGAAGCGTCCGTGGCCGAAACCACGACAGCGGAGACCACGCGCGCCCCAGCGCGAGCGCGCGCAAGCGCCGCGCAAGCGAACTCCCTCGCGGAGATGGAGTCCTGAGAATTCATCTTCGCGGGGCGCTCGCGCCCTTCCGCCACGCGCGCACGTCTTCCCTCGTATCCAAGTCTTGGAGGATCGACGGATCACGGACCTCCACCTCGAACACGCGCTCGGGCCGCCGCCGAAAGACGGATCGCGCGCCCTCCGAGAGACCTTCCTGAAGAAACTCCCCCGCGCATGCCCTTGAGACGAGCACGGGATGGCCCCTCTTTTTCCGGCAGGTCGGGATCATGATGCCGTCCAGACGCCCAGCAAGCGCGTTCAACATTGTTTGTAGCGTCGCTCCGGCCACCCCTGGACAGTCCACCGGCGAAAAGAAGAAGCCGGAGAACTCCGGCGCCAGCTCCATAAGGCGCCGTATCCCCGCCCGAAGCGAAGCAATCTGTCCGCCTCTCCCCTTTGGGTTTACGGCAAACCGGGCGCCCGCGCGCTCCGCTTCAACGCGCAGCGGACCCCGGGCGCTTCTTCCCACGACCAGCACCGGGTCGCAACCCGACTCCGCAAATACGTTCGCCAAACGCCCCGCAAAGGTGGATCCTTCGGCGCGAAGCAACGCCTTGCTTTTGCCCATGCGACTGGATGCCCCCGCCGCCAAGATGATGGCGCCGACGGCGCCGGACGCGTCTTCGCCTACGCCCTTGGACGAGCCGTCCACGCGCTCGTCCGCCGGTCGCTCGCCTAATAGACCGGTCGCATCTCCGCGTTGTCCGCATCAAGCGTTAGCTCTACGGGTGTTTCCCGTCGGGCCGTGACCTCGAGGTTCCAGTAGTACTCGTCGTAAGGACGCCGCTGCCGCGCATGGACCCAGTACCTGCCCGGCGGCACGACAAATTGCACGCTGCCTTCCGCGCCCGTCGTATCGAAAGCCGGCGCAAGGCCGGTCTCGTCGATCAGCCGAACCCTTACCGAGTCGAAGGCGGCAAACGCTTCGTCGGCCCACTCGTCCCTCATCACGTTGACGGCTTCGATCCCCGCCATCGTTTCGGCCTGCATGGACTGAAATCGCTGGAACGCCTGCTCCTGCCTGCGCTCCGCCTGCGCGAGCGCGCGCTCCATGTCTCCAAACTGCTGAAAGAGCTCGCGATAGGCGCGCTCCGATCGATTGAGTCCCTCCATCGCTTGTGAGATCGTCTGCGCGGTGTCGCGGAGCGTCTGCCACTCCAGCTCGGCGTCTCTCCACTCCTGCTGAGCGGCCACCACCTCGTCGCGCGCAGCGAGAAGGTCCGCGGGGAACTGAGGCTCCGCCTCCGCCGCCTCCGCCGCCAAGGAGTCGAAGACCGCATCCCGGTCGTAGGGAAGCAGCTGAACTTCAAGGTCGGAAACCGGCACCGGCCCCTCGCCTTCGCCGCCGGGGATCTCGACGACAACGTTTACGTTGGCGCCTCCGCAGGCCGCAGCAAGAAGGGCAACGACGAACATGCAAGCGAAGCGAGGATACAGTCGGGAATTCATGGCTCTTTTTTTGGACCCCAAAGCGTGGCGGCGGTACGGAAACAACGTTGAAGAAACGTCTTGGTCAGACTGAAAAGGTAACTTGAGCCGCAACGGTGCCGGGCGCAACGTCAGCTCGGACCATAGACGACAATTCGGGCGACGCAGCCTCCCTTCATCGCCTCGGCGAAGTCGGTCGCGGCCGGAAGCTCCGCGCGCCAAAGGGCGCGCGCGTCGACTGGATTCGCGCCGGCGAGAATCGCCTCCAGCGTCTCGACCGCGACGCCTGCGGGGCTCGAGAGCTTGAGACTTCGCGCCGCGCGGGCCGCCTCAAGCTCTGGGCGCGTCTTCTCCAGCGCCGCGTTCCCTTGAGTCCACTCCTGAAACATCTCCGCAAGACGCCGCCTCCATGCATCTTGATCGCGCGCGTCGACCGAGACCCACGCCAGGATATCTCCCCCCGGTCCCACCTCCGCGCGCGCCTCGAAGAGCCCTTCGCCCGGAGCCTTTTCCAGCCGGCTTTGAGTCAGGTAGCGGAGGGCAAGGGCATCCATCAAGGTCGCCTCCGGCCCCAAGCGCACCAAGAACGCCATCCACGTCGTCACGAAGTCCGCTGTTCGGGCGGCGAGCTTCGGCTCGGAAGGACAGGACGGGCGGGCAGGCAGGCGAAACGAAGGAGATGCGATCTGATCGCGCGCCTCGTTTGGCCGCTCCCTCCGTACCGCAACGCGCGCGATCCCGGAGGGGCTCCGGCGCCCAGAGAAGAATGCGGAATCAAGCAGCATGCGAAAACCATGCTCGGGCGAGCCGGCGCGCGCGGCTTCATCCATCCTCGCGGCGCGTTGCCCGCCTTGGGCTTCGGCGCTTTCTTCTCTCAGGGCCAGCGCCCCCGCAAGCCTTCTTCGCGCTTGGTCCAAGGCATTCTCGGGCACCCGCGCAAGCGCGATCTCGCTCGAATAGCCGAAGACGCGCTCCACCTCAACCTCCGGGCCGGAGAGCGCTCCTCGGAGGAGCTTGGCGAGGCCGCCCGCCGCGCGGGGATCTTGATCCCCCTTGACGCCGATCGCAAGCACGGCGGCGGCGGACCACGGAAGCGCAACGACAACTTCGCTTAGGGCCCCGCTCTCCTGCGCCCGAACCGCTTCCGGCGCTCCCGCCAGGGCGAGGGCGCACAGAAAGGCCGGCGCGCCTGCCGAAGCGAAGCGGCTCATGGATCGAGGCGAAGGGCAACGATGCGCGCCGCTGCGCGCCCGAAGTACTCTTTGGGGTCGTGCCCTGAGAGCTTATCCAACGCCAACATGTGAGCCCGAAGCCCGCCGGTCTCCGCATACCGATCCTGTAGGGCAAGCCACCCCAGAGGCGTGGACAGTCGCGCCCAGAGCGAGGCCTTCTCCTCCAGGACCGCCGCGCGCCAGCGCGACTCCCTTCCCAAGGGCGCAAACGCCTGCTCTATCGCCTGCTCCATCTCCCTGGACGCGGCCGCTTCCGTCCGGGCCCGAGCAAGAACGCCCAGCCACGCGCGCTCCCCCGATCGACTCGAAAGGATGCGAAGCTGGGCCTCTCCGGCCCCCCTCTCTTCAAGGGCGCGGGCAATCGCCCTCTCCAGCGGACCCGTTTGCGGCTCTCCGGCCGGACCCAGGTCAAGCGCGCGGCCAAGCCAAGCGCTCATGGACCCGGGGCCTGCCTCGGCGACTTTTCCCCGCTCAACGCTCATCGGCCCGAGCGGTCCCGCCGCCAAGGGCGCTCCGATTCGATGGAGCTCGGGGATCGTCCAGACCAGGGGCAGGTCGCCTAGGACCAGGACGCGAAGCCGGTCTCGGGCGAGCGCTCGCTCCCAGAGCTCTAGGACCAACCGGGGAGGCGACTGGATGGACTCCTTCGGCCCGACGGCGGCTTCGCGTCCGGGGACGGAAGCCTCTTCCCCGGGAGGCCCTTCATCCCGGGCGCCGCCGCCTGGATTAAGCGTCTCCGCCGAAAGGGACGGCTCGCCCAGCATCTCCAAGAGGAGTCGCATCCGCCCCGCAGGCAGCTGCGCCAGCTGCTCCCGACGGCTGCGAACCGCGCGGAAGTCCGCGCCCAGATCGTCCAGCTCCGGCGGGCCCAGCAGCCGCCTCGCGAGGCTGGCCGCCTCCGCCGCCTTTGAGAGCGGACCGGAAACCCAAAATGCGATCCGACCATCTTGGAGATCGCCGCCGATCACCGCGCCCGCCCGCTCCGCAAACGGTCTGGCGCGCCTCAGCTGGTGCGAAAGGAGCACGCGACCCGCGGCCGCCGGAAAAGGAGCGAACTTCGCCGAGACGCGAATGGAGATCGCCGGGTTTCCGGGCGACAGCTCGGCGAAGATGCGAGGTCCCTGGGGAAGCTGAACGACCGTGTCGAAGGCTAGGGGATCGCCGCTTCCTTGGAGCGCCGCCGGCTGCCCTTGGGCGGCTGGGGCAAAGAGGAGGAAAGCGAGGACGCAAAGGCCCGTCCGCGCAACGCCGACCTCGTTAGCTGTACAATTCGGTGCGCAACTTCGTGCGCGCGCTCTCCCAAGGCCCCGCCATGTCGTCATTCTATCTCACGACGCCCATTTACTACGCCTCCGGCGAGCCCCATATCGGGCACGCCTACACCACCGTGCTCGCGGACGCGCTCGCGCGGTACCGGAGGCGCCGCGGCGACGACGTGCTCTTTGTGACCGGCACCGATGAGCACGGCCAGAAGATTCAGGAGGCCGCCCAAGAGCGAGAGATGGAGCCGATTGAGCTCTGCGACCTCATGGCGCGGTCCTTCGGGCGCGCATGGACGGAGCTCGGGATCTCCAACGACCGGTTCATTCGCACGACGGAGCCGGAGCACGGGCGCGTCGTGGCGGCCCTTCTGGAGCGTCTTCGGTCGGAGGATCTCCTCTACGAATCGGACTACGTCGGCTGGTACTCCGTCGGGCAGGAGCGCTACTTCACCGAAAAGGAGGTGGGGCCTGAACGGGTGGACCCTATCGCGAAGGGTCCCGTCCAGAAGATCCGAGAGACGAACTGCTTCTTTCGCATGAGCCGCTTTCAGGACCGCCTCGCGCGCCACATCCGGGACTGCCCGGGGTGGATCGTTCCGGAGAGCAGGCGCAACGAGGTGCTGGGATTTCTGAGCCAGCCGCTGGAGGACCTCTCCGTCTCGCGTCCCCGGTCGCGCATTCACTGGGGGATTCCCCTCCCCTGGGATCCCGAGCAAGTGACGTACGTCTGGGTGGACGCGCTCGCCAATTACGTCACGGCCGGCGGAGGCGTCGACCCGGACGCCCCGGCGGGCAAACGCGGCTTTTCCGCTCCGCTCGCAAATTCCAGATGGCCCGCCGACCTTCATGTCGTGGGAAAGGACATCCTGACCACGCACGCCGTCTACTGGCCGACGCTTCTGATGGGGGCCGGACTTGAGCTGCCGAAGAAGATTCTCGCGCACGGGTGGTGGCTCATGGATCGAAACAAGATGTCCAAGTCTCTAGGGAACGTGGTTGATCCGCTTGCGCTGCGCGCCGAATACGGGACGGACGCGCTGAGATGGTACCTGATGCGCGAAATGAACGTGGGCCAAGACGCCGTCTTTGCGCGGGAGCGCTTCCTTGCGCGCTACGCCGAGCTCTCCAACGTCGTGGGAAATCTCCTTCATCGGGTTTCGTCGATGGTGATAAGGTATCGATCCGGGATCGTGCCGCCGGGCCCCGGGCGCAGCTTGGACGAGGAGATCGGGCGCGCGGTCGAACGCTACGAGCGCGCGATGGAGGATCTGGAGCCGCACAGGGCGTTTGCCGCCGCGATGGACCTCGCGCGGACCGCCAACGTCTACATTGAGGCCGTCCAGCCTTGGAAGCTGGCGCGCGCCCGCGGGGCAGGAAAGCAGCTGGACGCGGCGCTGAACTCCCTTTCGCGAGCGCTCTGCGTCCTTTCCTGTCTCTTGGAGCCTGCGATACCGGAGGCCGCGCGCTCCATGGCGCGTCGGATGGGCCTCGCTCTGCCGCCCGCCTTCGGCGAGCTGGGGCGGTTGGATCCAGCGGGAGCGACGGTGCGGATGGCTTCCCCTCTTTTCCCCAGGATCTCCGAGAAGGACTCCTAGAGGCCGATCCCGATCGCGCGGCGTCCTGGATGGACGGCGCGGTTTTTTCACTACGGACGGTCGGCGAAAGCGGCGCCCGCGTACCGGGTTAGCTCGTCGAGCATGCGGCCTGAGCCCGCACGATAGCGTTCTTCGAGAGGCTCGCCGGATTCGTCGAAGGACTTCAGCACGCGCGGGACCCGCAGCGTCGCGACGGGAAGCGCCTTCATTCTGAGAAAGAAGAGCTGCAGCTGCGCCAAGACCTGCGCGCCGCCCAGCGCGCCTGCGGAGACGCTTGCAATTCCGACGGGCTTCCTGGACCACTCGTCATGCAGGGCGTCCAGCGCGTTCTTTAGGGCCGCCGGAATCCCGCCGTTGTACTCGGGACTCACCACGATGATCGCGTCGGCCGCCCGAATCGCGCCGGAAAGCCGCACCAAAGCGGCGGGCGGATCGCTGAGGAAGCGAAGCCGCTCCCGAAGAGGCGGCAGGGCAAGCTCGGCGAGATCGAGCATGGGCGCGTCCAATCCTCGCTCCATCGCGCGGCGCCGAAGGTAGCGCGCAACGCGAGAGGAAGACCTCCCGTGGCGAATGGACCCCAGAAGAACGGGTATACTTAGCGACAAGCCTTGCACCTTGCGGATGGAGTCTGTCTGATGGGCCAACGATCGGAGCGCTCCCCGAAGCGAACCGATCCCGCGAAGGCCCCCGTAACGTACCAAAGCTACCTGCGGATCCCCGAGCTGCTCACCCTGCAGCGTCCCGGAACGGGCGGGGATTCCAGGGCCGAACTTCTCTTTATCGTGGCGCACCAGGTTTACGAGCTCTGGTTCCTGCTGATCTTGGGGGAGCTGGACTACGTTCGGGACAAATGGATTCGGGGCAAGCGGGCCGAGACCGGGGCCGCGCTCAAACGGATTCTCGCAATCTTGAAGCACGCTGTCGCGCAGATGGACCTCTTGGAGACGATGACGCCCCTTTCGTTCGGCGAGTTTAGGGGCCGGCTGGGCGGCGCCAGCGGCTTTCAGTCGGCCCAGTTTCGGGAGCTGGAGGCGGTGCTGGGGACGCGCCGGCAAAGCTTGGGCGGCGTCCACATGGAGTCCGCCGAGAAAAAACGACTTGCCCGGAGGCTCCAAGAGCCCTCGATCTGGGATGCCTTCCTTGCGCTGCTCGCGGGAAGCGGCTGGAGGCCGGAGGCCTTTCGGGACTCGGACGCGTCCGGCGAGGAGGCCGCAGGGAGCGATAGGAGCGAGGGGCTGTCTCCGGTGGAGCGGATGTGTCTCGCGGCCTATCGGAAAGATCCCGCAATGCGCGAATTTTGCGAACGAATGATTGATCTGGACGAAGGCGTTCAGGAGTGGCGCTATCGGCACATCAAGCTGGTGGAGCGGATGATCGGCTCGAAGAGGGGCACGGGCGGCACCTTGGGCGCGCGCTATCTCGCGCAAACGCTTCAGTCGCCCGCGTTCCCCGTGCTCTGGGCGATTCGATCCGCTCTGTGACGCGCGGCTCCAATAGGGGCGCCGCGCAAGAGGCGACTGCGCTTCCCCTGGACGGGCGCGCCGCCGGAATCCTCGCGCCCAGCTACCGGAAGTTCCGGGTGACGGAGCGAATCCTGCTCACCGGACACTCGCACCAAGCCTGGCCGGACGTCGCTTTCGACGGACTGGCGCGATCTTGGGAGGACGCAGCCGAGCTCGCGGATGAGAAGTGGGAGGCGGCGTTTCGGGCGGACCGCGCCGTCAGGCGAGGCTACCGCAAGCTTCTGGACGACGCGGACGGCGAGATTGCGCTGGGCCAGAACACTCACGAGCTCCTGCTGCGGCTGCTATCGGCGCTGCCGCTCAGGGACCGTCCGCGCATCGTCGCGACCGACGGAGAGTTTCGGAGCGCGGAAAGACAGCTTGCGCGGCTGGAGGAAGAAGGGATTCAGGTGACGAGAGTTCCGGTGCGGAGGGGACGCAGTCTCGCCGAGCGGATCTCTCTGGAAGTGACGGACTCGACTGCGCTGGTCCTCGTCTCCTCGGTGATGTACGCGGACGCCCTAATCGTGCGCGATCTGGACCATGTTGCCCGTGCCTGCGCGCGGTGCGGCGCGGAGCTGCTCGTCGACGCCTACCACTCCTTGGGCGCGGTGCCCTTTTCAGTCGCTGGAATGGGGCTTCAGGACGCCTTTGTCACGGGGGGCGGCTACAAGTACCTGCAGCTGGGCGAGGGCAACGCCTTTCTTCGGATTCCTCCGGGCCGCAGGATGCGTCCGATCATCACCGGCTGGTTTGCGGAATTCGGGCAGCTGGAAGGCGGCGGCGATGCGGCAAGGAAGAGGGTCCGCTATCCGGCCGGCCGCGGCCAATTCGAAGGCGCCACCTACGACCCGGCGAGCAGGTACCGCGCCCGCGCCGTCTTTGAATTTTTTCGTCGGCGCGGCCTAAAGCCGGATTGGCTCAGGGCGAACAGCCTCCGTCAGCTGCGCATCATCGCGCGCCGATTGGATGAGCTGGATCCCGACGGGACCGCGCTTGGGCGGGACCGGACGCGGCGTTTCCGGGACCGAGGCGGCTTCATGCCGCTTCGCGCTCCGCGCGCGGCGTCGCTTGCGACGGCGCTCAGGAAAGAGGGCGTATTCGCCGACGCGCGGGGAAGCACGCTTCGCCTGGGGCCCGCGCCCTACGTCTCGGACGACCAGCTTGACGAAGCGGTTGAACGGCTTGTCCGGCTCGCAGGCGGAAAGAGACTCCGATGAGGGCTCGCGCGCAGAGGGCGAAGATCTTCGGCAAGAACAAGGGCGTCGTCTGGCGGGAGGCCCGCGAACTCATCGGGAGGTATCGGTATCGGGTCCTCCTAGGACTCGTCGTAATGGCGGTCGGTCGCGCGGCGGGGCTCGTCGTCCCTTGGTCCGCAAAGCCCTTGGTGGATCAGGCGCTGGGCGGAGGAAACACCGAGCTCTTGGGTCAACTCGCCCTTTTTGTGGGGGTCGCTTCGGTCGTGCAGGGCAGCTGCAGCTTTCTCCTCTCGCAGATCTTGGGGGTGACGGCGCAGCGCGCGATCACCGAGATGCGCAAGACGGTGCAGCAACACGTCGCCCGTCTCCCGGTGGGGTACTTCGACTCCACAAAGTCCGGCGTGCTGATTTCCCGCATCATGACGGACGCCGAGGGCGTGCGCAATCTCGTCGGCACGGGCCTTGCCCAGCTTACGGGAGGCCTCCTGACCTCTGCGGCATGTCTTGCGGCGCTCCTCTACATCAACTGGTCCCTCACCCTCTTCACGGTGGCGGCGCTGGCCGTCTTCGGCGGAGGCATGGCCTTCTTCTTTTCAAGGCTGCGTCCGCTCTTTCGCGAACGAGGCAAAATCAACGCCGAGGTGACGGGCCGACTGGGCGAGGAGCTTGCCGGGATACGCATCGTCAAGGCATACACGGCGGAGCGCAAGGAGAATCTCGTCTTCGCGCGCGGCGCGCATCGCATCTTCCGCAACGTTGCCCGATCAATCACCTCGGTTTCGGCCGTCACGTCTTTCTCCTCCGTCATCGTCGGCATCGTCGCAATCATCCTCATCCTGGGGGGCGGCGGCGCCGTGGTGGACGAGACGATGACTACCGGAGATCTGGTGCAGTACCTCGCGTTCACGATGCTAATGGTGGGCCCGCTGGTGCAGATGGCCAACATCGGCACGCAGGTCGCCGAGGCCTTCGCGGGCCTTGATCGGATCCGCGAAATTCGCTCCCTTGCGCGAGAGGACGAGAACGATGCCGATCTGGATCCTGCCGGATCAATCCTTGGTTCGGTCGCGTTCGAGGACGTGTGGTTTTCGTACGAGAATGACGTACCGGTGCTCAAGGGCGTGAGCCTTGCGGCGCCGGCCGGCTCGACCACGGCGCTCGTCGGCTCCTCCGGTTCGGGGAAGAGCACGCTTGCCAGTCTCGTGCTTGCCTTTCACAGGCCCGACAAAGGACAAGTATCGGTCGACGGCCGCGACCTCTCCGAAATTCGGTTGAGGGAATACCGGCGCCATGTCGGTGTGGTGCTTCAGGACAACTTTCTTTTTGACGACACCGTGGCGAACAACATTCGCTACGGTCGCTCCAGAGCGCCAATCGAGAATGTCATCGCGGCGGCGAAGCGGGCGCACTGTCACGATTTCGTGATGGGATTTCCAGACGGCTATGACACGATTATCGGAGAACGGGGCGTTCGGGTCTCCGGAGGACAGCGGCAGCGGCTCGCAATCGCGCGGGCGATTCTAGCGGATCCGCGGATTCTCGTTCTGGACGAGGCAACCAGCTCCTTGGACTCGGAAAGCGAAGCGAAAATTCAAGAAGGGCTTCAGGAGCTCCGCCGGGGGCGCACGACGTTTGTGATTGCGCACCGCCTGTCGACGATCAGAAGCGCAGACCAGATTCTGGTGGTGGAAGATGGACGGATCGTGGAGTCAGGGACGCACGCGGCGTTGATGAAGCGACGCGGTCGATACCGCGAGCTTCACGACCGGCAGCACCAGCTGGAAATGAATCGCTTCATCAATCCCGGAGAAGAGCTCGCGAGTCAGGGAAATGGGGATTGAGTCCCGAAAATGCGCTGGGCTTCCGTCTCGTCTCAGGCGATTGCTTGGTTCGCCGGCACTCCTCCCGGCCCCATAACCAAGACCGGAGCGATCCCTCTCAAGGACAATGGCATCCGCTCGCGCGTAAGCGAAACGCCCGCCCGCTTACAATTCCGTCTTCCATATAGGTCGGTTTGATATAACGCACAACGTGATGTCCGTTGGGAATTCGTCTATTCAATTGAATAACAGCTTCGCCGCATCAATGGTCGTTATATTCTCAACCACTCGATCAACCAAGTCGTGACCCATGATGTGTACAGACCTTTCGTTGTTGTCTAATTCAGAGAGGAAAACGAAATTCACTCTTCCGCCGCCGACAAACTCCAAGGATAAACGAGAGCAACGACGATCTTGCCAAATCAACTCGAGAAGACCATCCTCGTTCATCATTAACGCTCCACGGCTAATCAACAAGTTTCTGTCAACAAATCGGCTGAAGTCACGCAGAGAGTCGTCATTCATCGAAAACCCCTCAATTGCTGCTTCTTTATCTAGAAATTCGATTCGCTTCTGGTATTTCTCAAGGCCATCGGTCGCAGGTCTCGCTTCATATTGGAGTACATTGCGCTGGGTGCTGATATCGGCAACAACGCTCGCTTCGTTTAGTTGCCAGAGCCATCTGGATATAGCTGGCCCCCGATCACCTGCTCGACCAATGTTGATCAATTCACGCATCGCATTCTCCCTTTTTCTGGCTCAGTCCGTTCAGCGATACGAAAAACACAAAGCCGTTAGCCCCTTCTTGCCCTCTAGTACGATGTCTCATTAAACAGTCGTTGAATACGTTCGACCTTGGCAATAATGGATGACGCGGTTGCCGTCCATTTGAATGGTCGCGCCTTTTGGTTGTGGTCGTCCACGAAGCGCATGATTCTGTCCACGAGCTCTCGTTTCGAGCCGAAGGAGCCGCGACGAATGGCCTGCCGCGTAATGATGCCGAACCATATCTCGACTTGATTCATCCAAGAGGAGTAGCTCGGGATGAAGTGCAAGTGGTATCTGGGCCGCCTCTCGAACCACCGCTGCACCTTCCGGTGCCTGTGGCTGCCGTAGTTGTCGACCACGATATGAATGTCCAAGTCCTTCGGCACGTTCGCGTCGATGTGCCGCAGGAAGCTCAGGAACTCCTGGTGCCGATGCTGCGGCTTGCATTGAGCCAGGACTTGGCCCGAGGCCACGTCCAGCGCGGCGAAGAGCGTCGTGACGCCGTGCCGCTTGTAGTTGTGCGTCACGCCTTCGACGTACCCGAAGCCGAGGGGCAGCATCGGCGCGGTCCGCTCCAGCGCCTGGATTTGACTCTTCTCGTCGACGCAGAGCACCATGGCGTTGTCCGGAGGATTCAGGTACAGGCCGACGACGTCGACGACCTTCCTTACGAAGTGCTTGTCCTTCGAGAGCTTGAAGTACCGAAAGCGATGCGGTTGGATGTGCAAGTCCCGCCAAATGCGGTTCACCGTATCCTTCGAGACCCCCGCCGCCTCGGCCATCGAGCGACAGGTCCACGCGTCGCCCACCGGCGGCTTCGTGTGCAGCGTCCTGTCGGCGATCTCGGCGATGATGTCCAGATTCACTTTTCTCGGCTTGCCGGGCCTTGGTCTGTCCTTAAGGCCGTCGATCCCTTCCGCTTCGTACCGGGCGCGCCACTTGCCGACGGTTGCGAGATTCACGCGCAACGCCTTCGCAATCGACGCATGCGTCTTGCCTTCCCCGCACATCAGTACGATGTTCGCTCGGCGAACGAGCGCGGCCGGCGCCGTGTGCGTTCTGACAATCGAGACGAGGTCCGCTTGCTCGTTCAAGTCGATGTCCAGCGGGCCTCTGAATCGTCCTCTTGGCATAGACGAACCTCCGAGTGAGGATGTTGTTTGTACAAGCAATGACGCTTCTCTTGTACAAATCTAGCACATCCTACACATCGACACAATACCGCGACTACACACTAGTGTCGTGGCAATTTAGAAATGTCCGGGGTCTCTCCAATTTAGAAATGTCCCTTTTCGCGGCGCGACGCATTTCCGGACGGAGTGTTTGAGCGCGGTGTTTTGAGTGATTTCGCGGCGCGAAGGGTGCTTGGCGGCTCGTAGGTCTTGGCGGCGAAGCTGGGGGTCTTTGCGACGGGAAGACCAGGGCGTGCCGCCGTGGAGGATTGGATACATGGCGATGCGACGCCTGCGGAAAGCAAGCTCGAGGGAGCGAGTTCCAGGGAATCCGGGGATTTCGCCGATTCTGGGAAAACGGAAGCCTCGGGATCGACGGAGAGGCGCGAGCGGAGGGCGACCGGACCTTTACCCCTCGGGTAATCGGCGCTTTCGGGGCGTCCAGACGGATTCCGGCGCCGGAATTTGGAGCTTGCCCGGGTCTTCGGCGCCGGCTATTTCGCTGGCCGGTCGGAGCTACCCGGAGTTCCGGGCCTCGATCCGAAGGACCCTTCCACAGTCCGCAGGTCGAGGCCCGGGCGGCGAAGCCGCGAGGCCCTGCGGTCGGCCCTGTCCGGGTTGCCGGCTATGCGTCGGAGGTCGGAGGTTCGCCTCCCCCGTCAAGCGTCTGTTGATGTTGGCGCGTGCCCCAGTCCGAGGCCTGCGGAACGCCCGGAAGGAAGCTTTCGCCGCCTTTGGCTTGGCCTAGTCGTGGTCGCGTTCCTTGGCGCGTCCCGCCGGGCGAGGCTTGGGGCAAGGAATCGCCTTGCGGGCTGCTCGGACCTGCCGGTCCGCGTTCTCGACCAGCTCGACGGCTTCGAGGGTCCTGAGGTTGGGCGCGGACCGCTGCGATCTCGGCTCTGTCCGGGCTGCCGGGAGAGTGCGAGGGAGCGAGTTCCGGGGGAATCCGGGGATTTCGCCGATTCCTGGAAAAACGGACGCTCCAGGATCGACGGAGAAGCGCGAGCGGAGGGCGACCGGACCTTTACCCCTCGGGAAATCGGCGCTTTCGGAGCGTTCCAGATGGACTTCGGGGCCGGGGCTGGAGCTTGCCCGGGCCTTCGGCGCCGGCTATTTCGCTGGCCGGTCGCAGCCGTCCGGGAGTTCCGGGCCTCGATCCGAAGGACCCTACCACAGTCCGCAGGTCGAGGCCCGGTCGGCGAAGCCGCAAGGTCCTGCGGTCGGCCCTGTCCGGGTTGCCGGCTATGCGTGGGAGGCCGGAGGTTCGCCTCCCCTGTCAGCGTCTGTTGACGTTGATGCGTGCCCCAGTCCGAGGCCTGCGGAACGCCCGGAAGGAAGCCCCCGCCGCCTTTGGCTTCGGCCGTTCGTCGCGTCGCGACCCAGCGCGGCGGACAACTCGAAGGAGCTCGTACCGAGCGCGCTCGGGACGCCCGTCCTATTCCTCTTTTCGCTCCCGTCGCAGCCTCTCCCGCGCCTCGCGCCGCTCCTTGCGGGCCATCGCCTTTCGAACATCGGCGCGAATGTCGAGACGCCACGGATGATCCGCCGCCGGCTTCCACGGCTTTCCGGACGGCCGCGCTCGACGCGCCTGCTCGCGCCCAGGCGGCTTGATGCGGGGCTTCTCCCGACCCAAGGCCTCGACCTCGATGTACCTGCCTCTCGCCCAAAAGCGCAGCTCGCCGTCCAGCCTGCGCTCGACCACGACCTTCGTCCCCGGCGCAATCCCCTCCGCCTCGGCCTCGGGAATCTGCCAATGCAGGTTCTTGTACCGCACGGTGAAGTCCCTGGCGACGACGCGCTCGGCCTTCTCGGCGAACAAGGCATCGAGATCGGCCTCCTCCGGCAGCGGCCGATGCGCGTCGACGGGCTCCCCCGGCTCCTTCGCGAAGCGCTCGTTCCACAAGGGCATCCACGTCCGCTCCAAGTACCGGTTCGCCTCCTCGATCGTCGATATCCCCGCGACGCGCATCTCCTTTACCAGCCGGTCCTGCGCCGTCCCGAAGCTGCGCTCGACCCTGCCCTTGGCCTGCGGAGAGCCCGCAAGGATCATCTCGACGTCAAGCTCCGCCAGCGCCCGCGAGATGATCGACTCCGTCCGGGGCTTGCCTTTCGACCGCTTCTGCCCGAAGTGCCCGGCTCTGTCCGTATACACGGCCATGGGACGACCGTGCGTCTCGAGATAGTCGATGATCGAGCGGCGATTCTCCGCGCCGTCGTCCTTTCGCACGAACCTCGCCGCCATCAGCCGGTTCGTCGCGTCGTCGTGAATCGAAATCAGCACGAGCTCGCCCGGATACCGGTCCTCGAGCCATCGATGCACCGAACTGTCCCACTGCGCCAGTTCGCCCAGCGCAAGACGCCGGGGACGCCGACTGCGATGCTTCGCCCGCTTGCGCCGGCGCTCCCACAAGCCCGCCTCCATCAGCCAGCCCCGCACCGTCTCGGAGCTTGCTCTTCTGCCCGTCTCCCGCTCGAGATGCTCCGCGAGCAGCGTCGGCCCGAAGTCCTCGCGCAGCGGATCGCGCGCCATATCGAGCGCCTGCTTCCGCAAGGACCTCGGCAGCGCCCGATTCGACGGCCTGCCGCGCAGCCCGTGCACCGCCGCTGCGTCGCCCTCGAGCCTGAACTTCGCCAGCAAACGCCGGAAATGACGCGCCGTCACCCCCAGACGCCGCGCCGCCTCCGCCGACGAAAGCGCCCCCTCGCCCGCCTGCCTCAAGACGTACAGGCGGTCCCGCTCCTTCAACGTCAGCTCCATGCGCTCCTCCCCCTTTCGAGTCCCCGCAGACGACCGAAGATCGTCCGAAAGAGGACATTTCTACTTGGTTAAGGGAGGACATTTCTACTTTGGCACGACACCGCGACTACACACTAGATCCCTGTTGAAATCCATCTCCGCCATCTCCGCCGCGACCGCCACGACCAACGGTAACGTCGAACGAATCCCCTTTTGACAGTTTGTTGAGCTGAACGACGCGCGTCTTCCCTGGAAACCCCTTGCCGCCGTTTCCGCCGTTTGATGCAAGAAATACCGTCCTTTCGCTCCCTTCGCCGACGAAATGGCGCACGGGCAGCGCCTTGGATTGATCGGTCCTGCCGCCGGCGCCTCCAGCTCCGCCATCGCCGTGGTCGCACCCACGCCCGTCTTCAGCGATAACGGGCACTTCGCTGCCTTCGTTTCTGCGCATGCCGCCGCCGCTGCCGCCGTCTCCCCCGCTCGCGCTCCACGCTCTTGCTCCATGCGACACAGAGGTTCCTTCGCCGCCCAAGCCTTCGTGACCTCCGTCTGCGGGCGTCGCGTTTCGGCCGTCAACGAGCAAAGACCCGCCTCCTCCTCCTCCTCCGCCCGCTGCGCCGCGAATGACAAGCAGGCCCGAATTTGAATTCCAAGGCCAGACGAAGTTTCCCGACTGTACGGCATAATGGAAATCGGCGTTTTCCAGCATGACAGGCACGGCAAGAGTATCTGTCCGTTTCATCGTCCAGTGAACCGGCGCTGCGCTTTTTGGCGGCAGGTAAGATAATGGGAAGTGAAGCGGGCGGCCTCCGCTTGCGCTGTCGAAGATACGGCTCTTGAGCCAGAGCCACCGCGTGTTCTTGAGATCGAGCCGTCGCTTCTGCTTGCCCCGCAGCTGACGGATTGGTTCATCAGCTTCGCGACGTGAAAGCATTGAAGGTGATCCCCGCCCGGAGACGCTCCTCTCTTGCTCCCTTCATGCAGGCGGGCGACATGTCCATGCAGATCTCCCGGATCTGGTCGGCGGATCCTCCCTGCGCCTCGAGACGCTCCCGGAACTCTCGAAAGACGTCGTGCGTTCGATTCTTGGTCGCGAAGATCAACTTCTTGGCGTCCAAGTCGACGAAAAGTGTGATGTAGTCGTGGCCGCGCCGAGCGGCCTCTTCGTCGACGCCGACGGACCGGACCTTCAAGAGGTCGACGTTCGCGAGCGCCTCTTCCACATAGTACTTTACGACGCGGTGGAGGCGGGCGTCGTTGACTCCCAGGCGCCGCGCCGTTTGCGCCGTCGGCGTTCCGGGGGCGCTGCCGAGCGCATCGGCCTCGAAGAGCAGCGTGAAGCGGCTTATGGAACGCGCCCAAGGCAGCTCGGCCGTGCGCACGCCGCAGCAGGATTCGCAGCGGGCCCTCGGAGCGCGCGAAGAAAGCGTAGCGAACGAGCCGCGTGCCGTTTCCTCGGTTGACCGCCCGCCGGATTCGCGACTACCACGATAACCTTCAAGGAACCATATTTTCCACTCGAGCGGTCGCATGCCCGCGCGAAGCTTCACACACGCACGTTCGCGTCCACGTCTTCAAATGACTGCAGAATGAATGCCAACAATACATGCTGCGATTGCATCGCCAACGCTTTGAGCATTCGACGAGCCAATTTTTGGGACACCGGCGATCAGTGCATGCGTCCGGTTCGCGCCAGTTGGTTGACGCACGATACGAATTGCGTCAAATGTGAAGACACGTCTCGGATGACACTACCAACGTGAAGTTCTACCAATCGACCATTTGGGCGTTTTGTTATATCCCTCAGATCTCGTATCTGTTTAGTCGATCAGCTTTACTGTTTTCAAAATACTCAAGCCAATTTGACAGAAACTCCAAGCTCGTTTCGACCAGAACGCAAGCAAAGGGCCTGACTATTCACTGTCCCATTGGACATTAAACCCGATCTGACGTATCTAATAACGTGGTGTTCATCAAGCAGCTGCCTTTTCAATCGTATAGTAGATTTGCCGTGTTGAATTTTGTCACTTTTTGCATCACGCAATCAATCGACTCATAGCCCCTGGTCTGTAGACAACTCTCTTCGTTTGCTAGTCGAATGGTGATCACGTAGCGGACACTCCCGTTACCCGTAAATCTCATGGAGAAACGAGAGCCGCCAATGCGATTTTGCCAAATTAAGCTGAAAATGCCATCATCCGCCATGGTTAGTCCGCCATGGCGAATTGAGGCGTGTCTGTCGATGAATTTCATAACGTCACGTAGAGAGTCTCTATTAATCGAAAGCTCTTTGATCGCAGCCTCTTCAATTAGAAACTCAATTCGCTTCTGATATTGTTTGAAACTATCAATCGCTGATCTAGCTTCACGTTTGATGAGCTCTCGCCTAGCGTTGACTTCGCTGTACACGTTAGGCGTCCTCAATGAAAAAAAGTCCACTGGAACGACGTCTCCGCGATCACCCGCGTGACCGGCACTCGTTAGTTCAGGCATCATTCTCTATTGCTGTTGACTCGATTGGCCTAGCGGCACAAATAGTACAAACCCCCCAGCGCCTTGTTGTCCATTGGAGCCTGACCGATATCCCTCGCCGCCCTTGCCTCCGCGATCCCCAGTACCAACGTTAACGTTGAACAAGTCTCCTTGCGACAAAGTTCAAGCTCGACGACACGTGTTTCTCCCGGAAAGCCCTTGCCGCCGCTTCCTCCATTAGAGGCAAGGAATACCGTCCTTTTGCTCCCTTCGCTGACGAAATGGCGCACGGGCAGCGCCTTGCATTGATCGGTCCTGCCGCCGGCGCCTCCGCCGCCGCCGCCCGCTGCGCCGCGAATGACAAGCAGGCCCGAATTTGAATTCCAAGGCCAGACGAAGGTTCCCGACTGTACGGCATAATGGAAATCGGCGTTTTCCAGAATGACAGGCACGGCGAGAGTATCTGTTCGTTCCATCGTCCAGTGAACCGGCGCTGCGCTCTTGGCGGCAGGTAAGATAATGGGAAACGAAGGCGCGGCCTCCGCATGCCCTGCTGAAGATGCTATCCTTGAGTGCCCACCCAACGCTTTGAGCGCCGCTTCGCTTTCTTGCCTTGGACGCCGCTTAAAGGCATCCGCATCTTCTCGTAGAGCTCGAAGAGGCGCTTCACGCGCTCTTGCTCCGACGAGAACTTCTTGGGGCGGTACAGGCGGTCCACGGCTCGGTCCAGCGCCTGGTGCGCTCGCCGGAGGCGGGGCGGCATTAGGTCGGGGTCGTAAAGGTGCGCGAGGCTTGAACGCGGATGCTCCGCTCTTGCGTCCAGCACGGCCTGCGCGAGCGGCTCCAGCTTCGAGAGGTCCGTGGCGACCTCGAGTGGAACCGGAAAGGTGTTATAGACGAGGCCGCTCGAGTAGCGGTATCGGCTCTCGAGCCGTCCGCCGACTTGCCGCAGCCACGCCATGTGCATCGCCGACGTCAGGAGCGCGAAGTCGGAACGCAACGCGTTTTCCAAGATCTTCACCAGATTGCTCGGAATTACCGGCGGCTCGAGCCATCCAATCGGCAGGTACTCCCTTCGCTCCGAGCTGACCTCGGGAATCACGAGAAACGGCGCCTCCGGCACGACGTTCACGTGATAGAGCGTGGGAGTTTGGGCCAGCTTTCGTGTACCAGGGCGTTTGCTGGCCTCGCGATAGGCGCGCACGGCGGCGATGCGCTTCCTGACCTCCGGCAAGCGGGCAAGCGCGTCCGGTGGTGCGTCCTGCAGCGCCAGAACCCAGCGCTTCTTGCCCTGCAAAAACTCGCGCGCGCCGACGTAGGGGCGAAGCCAGGGAGCGGCGCCCGGCTCCCGCTCCAAGAAGTCTATTCGCTCTTTCTCGCCAAAGATGTAATGTCCGCCGTCGATGGGCTGGGAGCCGACCCTGAGTCTTCCCATACCATTGATCGGCAGGTGCTCCTTGCGGGCCACGATACGCGTGTTCCGAAGTTCGTCTGCGGCGAAGAGATAGGGCGAGATCGCGCCGTGGCGGCTTTCCTCCGGCTCTCCGCTCGCGTCTGGGTAACTGAAGAGGCGCTTCGTTTGCGGCGCATCCGCTTGGCGCGAGAGACCCGCGATCACGACGTGCACATGCGCCTTGCCGCGAGCGTCCGAGCCCCACGCGAAGGTCCGGTGCGCGAAGGCGATCTCAAGTTCCAGGCGTTCAAAGAGGATCGGCCAGAGCTGGCCTGCCTGCTCCCCCTGCGCAATTGAGTTCGTCGCGACAAAACCGACCCTGCTTCCGCCCTTGCTCGCGAACTCCCCCGCTCTGATGAACCATGCGCAGACGTAATCCAAGTGACCGCCGCCTCTTCGAGCCGCAATCCGCTGCACTTGGGCGCGCTGCTTTTTCGTCTGGTACTTCGCTCCCGCAAAGGGCGGATTGCCCAGCACGTAGGAGCACTTTTCCGGCGGCAGCAGCTCGGTCCATTCGATCTCCAGCGCGTCCGCGTGCGCGATGCGCGGCGACTTCTTGAGCGGAATGCGCGCGAAGCTCTGCCCCAGCTCCATGCTCAGCCGGTTGTTCATGATGTGGTCCATCATCCAGAGCGCGGTCTCGGCGATGCGCGCCGGAAACTCGGATAACTCGATCCCGAAGAACTGATCCACGTCCACCGCCGACGTCCACCGCACGTCGAGGACCGCCTGCCCCGCCGCAGCTTGGTGGTCCCGGATCTCGCGGATCGCCTCGATCTCCAAGAGGCGGAGCTCCCGGTAGGCGATGATGAGGAAGTTGCCGCAGCCGCACGCGGGATCGAGGAAGGTCAGCTTCCCCAGCTTCGCCTGAAAGCGCCTGAGCTCGGCCAGCCTTCGACTGTCCCTGCGGGACTTCAGGCGCTCGAACTCCGCGCGCAGGCCGTCCATAAAGAGCGGCTCGATCACCTTCAGGATGTTCTTCTCCGTGGTGTAGTGCGCGCCTTCGGCGCGACGCTCCCTTGGGTCCATCACCGACTGGAAGAGCGCGCCGAAGATCGCGGGCGAGATGTTCGACCAGTCGAAGCGGCAGGCGGCGAGCAGCGACCTTCGCATCTCCGCGTCGAAGGAGGGAATGCGCAGCGAGCCTTCGAAGAGGGCGCCGTCGACGTAGGGGAATCGCGCAAGGTCTTGGTCGAGGGTGCTCTGACGCAGAGCCTCGGGCGTATCCAGTACCTGGAAGAGCTGCGCGAGCCAGAGTCCCAAGTCGGCCCCGTCTTCGCCGGTGCGCTCCTCCAAAAGCTCCAGGAAGATGTCGCGCGGCTCGAAGATGCCGGTGTCGTCGGCGAAGAGGCAGAAGACGATCCGGACGAGAAAGCGCTCCAAGTCGTGTCCGGCATACCCCGCGTCCAAGAGCGCGTCGTGGATTCGTCCCACCAGTTCGGCGGCCTCGATGTTGGCGGGATCCTGATCGCGAAACACCCGCCGCTCTACTCCCAGAATGAAGCCAAAGAGCTCGACGCGGTCCGGAAGCTCGGAAAGCGCGAAAGAGGCGGAGCTGCGCTCCGCGAGGTCGTGCAGCTCGAAGGTCCGGAAGTCGCTCACCAGGATGTACCTGGGGCGATCACGCTCGGAGAGCGCGTCGAAGTACTCTCCGGCCTGCTCGAAGGCGGCCCCAAGGTCTCGCCCGGCGCTCTTCTGCTCGACGATCAGCACGCCCGGCCAGAAGAGGTCGATGAAGCCGGTCGCTCGGCCCAGCTTTTTCACGTGCTGCTCGTAGCGCGCGACGCTCCGCCGGCGCACGCCGAAGATCCCAAAGAAGTCGTTGTAGAAGCTCTGCGTCTCGCCCCTCTCGTACGCCGCGTCCTTCCATTCGCGCGCGAAGACGAAGGCCCGCGCCCGCACCTCGTTCCAAGAGAGACGCATCAGCTCGGCCGGACCTCGCAAAGCGCCCCAAAACTCATGTACGCCGCGTCTTGTTCAGGACCCACATCGCAGCGGCGCCCGCGCCCATGCAGCGGCCCAAGGCGTGTTTCTCCAATCAGCGCCGCCGCGGATGCTACCAGCTTTGGCTGAGCGAGGCATGGAACAAAGCGCCACTAACGCCGTACGGCGAGAAAAAGCCGAACTCGCCTCCCTGCTTCGGCAGGCGGCCTCCCGCATTTCGAACGCCCACGGAGAGTCGCGCAAATGAAAACCGCCAAGCAGCGCTCGCGTCGATCAGCGCCGCCGCCCCGTGGCGCGTTCCGGACATTGCATCCGTCCACGCGCCGTAGGCCCTGACCCCCAGCGCAAGCTCCGCCCTGCCCCTCTCGTAGCTCTGGATTGCCGTCAGACGGACGCGCGGCAGCGCTTCCTCCATCTGCGCGAGGCGGCGCGGAGATAGCGCCCCGATCCCGCCTGCGACCGTGGTCCGGGCGTAGGTCGCGTCCAAAGCGGTTCGAGCGCTTCCGCCTGAGGCTTCCCACCGGGAGGCGAGGGACAGCTCGGCGCCCCTCGTGCGCGTGGAAAAGGCGTTCAAAATAACTCTCGCAGCGGAGAGCTCCGCGGCGAGAGTTTCCCCCGCAGCCCGAAGCCGACCCCGTTCGTCCTCCGTCAGGTCGAAGGGATTCGATAGGGCCATTCGATCTCGAACCCGGACCAGGAAGTAGTCCAACGCGAGAGACAAGCCGGGGCGATTCATCACAAACCCCCCGCCCAGCTCCGTCGACCGTTCCGCGCGCAACTTCTCCGCCCCGAGCATCTCTCCCGCCAAAGACTCTGCGGGCACGACGCCGAAACGACGAATGTCCCGGACTTCAGCGTCGTACCCGATCGCGATGTCCGTGGGAAACTGCTGCGCCAGGGTCGGCGCCCGGTAATTGCCGCCAATGTTCGCGCGGATTGCAGTCCCGCCCGGCAGCTCATACCTCGCCATCGCCTTTTCGGCGAAGAGCAGTCCCGCGTCGGTGTAGTACTCGGCGCGACCGGCGACGGAGAGGCCCAGCGGTCCAACCTTTACATCGTACTCCCCTCGGGCCCCGAAGGAGTGGCGTCGCCAGAAGTCCGCCTGATCGGGCGAGAATCCCGGAAAGCCGCTGACGGAGGCGAGAAAGCCCTGATCGGCAAGCGGCCCCTTGGTCCAGGAAGCCTCCTCTCCGGCGCCGACCTCGAAGCGTTCGATGCGCCACTCCAGACCTAAGGCAACCGCGCCATCTGACGCCGGCAGACCGACTTCCGCAGTGCTTACGAGCTCCTGTTGACGGTGAAAGCCCGTATCGAAGAGGCTGAGCGCTGACGGGCCGGTGGAAGGATTTAGCGTCTCGTCCACGAAGAAGAGCACGGCGTTGCCGCCGAAATCCAGAGTCAGGTCCCAGGAAAGCCCCGACTCCCGCTGAACCCGATACCCCAGTACGGTGGAAAAGTCGTACAGATTTCCTCCCGGCTTAGGGACAAAGCCGTTTGGGACGACGCCCAGCAGAGCGTAGCACTCCGCATTGTTCTGGATCTCGATCCAGGCGTCCGGGTTTGGGACGCCGCCGCGAATCGCCGCATCGGGGCATCCAGCAGAGCCGTCCAAGACGCCGTCCCGCGCATCCGCCAAGTCTCCCACCAGCAGCCGATCGCCTGCCGCGGTTGCATAGTGCCCCGCCCGATAGGGCCTTCGCGCGAAGTGGTCGGCGAAGACCTTTCGGTAGCCGTAGTTCAGGTGTCCGTAGAACTCTCCGCTCCTTGCCGCGCCATAGCTTGCACGGGCCCAGATCTTTAGGTCGTCGTCAATGCCGGGAGCGCTCCGCGGAGGCTGTCCCGGCTCGGATCGGTCCACGTTTCCGTCGCGTCCGTATTCGACTGCGATGCTGGCCGAACCACGCTCGCCCAGCGGGTGCGCAGCAAACGCGGATGCGGTCTCGCGCCGTCCCGCGCCGTCGTGCAGGGCCCCGCTCGCCTCTACGACGCCGCCCTTTGCCGCATCCCTTAGTCTGAAGTTCAGGACGCCCGCGACCGCGCCCGACCCATAGCGCGCGGACGCGCCGCCCCGAAGGAGTTCGACGCGACTCAGCGCGATCAGGGGGATCGGAGAAAGCTCGGGTCCCTGTCCCAAATCCCCCGTCCCGGCGCCCCACCAACTGATCGCTGCGGCTCGGTGTCGTCGTTTTCCATCCACAAGCACGAGAATGTGGTCCGGGGCAAGGCCGCGCAGACTCATGGGCCGGGTGATGGATGCGGGTCCGCTCGCCGGATGCACGGCCATGTTCAGCCAAGGAAGACGCTCGCTCAAGACAAAGCCCATCTCGGTGACGCCCGCCCTCAGGTCGGAAGGCGTCCAGACGTTGACGGGCTCAAAAGACTCTTCCGCGCCCCGCGCGGCACCGAGGCCGAGGACCTCCACAGTGTCCACCTTCTCTGCCGGCGGAGCCTGCGCGCGCGCATACTTCGGCCCGGCGCAGAAGAGCAGCGCGCCCGGCAAAAGGAGCCGGATGAAAAGGATGGGCGCGTTACTCAGCACTTGATGGTCTTCTCTCCATGCATCCAGTCCGTATCGGATCGTCAATCGCCCTGCCCGTTCGCGCGACTTGATCGTTCGGTCCGCAAACAAGCAAAACCGGTTCGGGAAATTACCGCGGACTGTTTCTTTCCGCCCTGCGAGAGTCGATCGGGTCGAAGGGCGGCGTTCGAGATCAGACTAGGCGCGCAGCGCTCCCACCCGAGCCGGTTCGCCGTTTGGATCGCGCTCCATCCTAGGCCTAGGCGTCCATGCTTTCGCGAAGCGCCTTCCCCTATAGCTGAAGCGGACTCCCCATCGGGTCAATCGCCTGACTCGATTCGCGGGCGGCGAACAGTCTCTCGAGTCTCTACTGCGGAGGCCGAGCCCGTCGCTTGACGAGGCCTGCTTCTCGCCGCAGCTTCGTTCAGACGCAGGCGCGTTGTTTGCGTTCATTTCTTGGCAGCCAACCTGCGGGCTCGCCTCAACGCGCCTCTTTTTTTGTCGGCCCGCGGACTGCCTTTCGGCAGAGGTTTAATTGGCAACCGATACCGGAAATTCCGGCAATCACGCAGTGCTGTACGAGCCTCACGAAAACCCGCCCCTCCGCATCGCCATGGGGCTTGGTCTTCAGTACGTCATGCTCACGATTTCCGCGATCATCATCACGGTCGCGATCGTGGTCCGTTCGGCCGAAGGCTCAGAGGCATACCTCTCATGGGCCACCTTCGGCGCCCTCTTCGTGTGCGGCGTCTCGACGATGGTCCAAGCCCGCCGCATCGGGCCCATTGGCGCGGGGCAGGTCCTGCTCATGGGCACGTCCGGCGCATTCATTGCTGCGTCGGTCACGGCGCTGACGAAGGGCGGGCCGCTGCTGCTCGCATCCTTGGTCGTCGCCTCTTCGCTCTTCCAATTTGCGCTTTCATGGAGGCTTGCCCTCCTTCGCAGGATCATTACGCCCCTCGTGGGCGGGGTCGTGATCATGTTGATCTCGGTCACTGTGATGCCGTTCCTCTTGGACTTGGTCGTCGGCTCCCCCGAGGGGTCTCACTCCTTGGCCGCGCCCATGACCGCGCTATCAACGCTTGTCGTTACGATGATGATCGTGCTTCGGGCGCGCGGGATGATGCGACTATGGGGCCCCGTGATCGGGATCTTGGCCGGCTGCGTCGTCGGCGCGTCCTTCGGGATGTACGATTGGCAGAGGGTTGTGGAGGCGCCTTGGGTCGGATTGCCGGCGGGAGACGGGTGGCCTGGCTTCGGGTTCAGCTTCGGGGCCGACTTCTGGGGACTGCTCCCCACCTTCGTGTTCGTCACGCTGATCGGAGCGATCGAGACGATTGGCGACGCCGTGGCGATTCAACGGGTAACGCGCAGGATCCCCAGGGCCACAGACTACGGCGCCGTCCAAGGCGCGGTGGCGGCAGACGGGCTGGGCAACTTCCTGTCCGGCCTCTTCGGCACCGTTCCGAATACGACGTACTCCTCAAGCGTATCGCTCGCCGAGATCACGGGGGTCGCCTCCAGGCGGGTCGGCATTTGCATCGGGAGCATCTTCTGTGCGCTCGCGTTTCTTCCCAAGTTGAGCGCCGTGGTGCTGGCCATTCCCGACGCGGTGATTGGCTCCTACGCCTTTGTCCTGATCGGCGTGCTCTTTGTGATCGGAATGAGGGTGGTCGCCCAAGACGGACTTGATTATCGACGCGCCGCGATCGTCGGGGTCTCCTTTTGGGCCGGGATGGGCTTTCAGGACGGCAGGCTGTTCAACGAAATGATGCCGCTGCAGCTACAACCGATTTTCGAGAGCGGGATGGTCTCCGGCGGGCTCGTTGCGATCATCCTCACTGCGCTCTTGGAGCTGACCGGGTCGCGGCGCATGAAAATGAGCTTCGCGCTGGACGTGCAGGCGCTGCCCAAGATGCGACGCTTCCTTGATCAATTCTCTGCTCGTCAGAGGTGGCCGATAGAGATGAGCGATCGGATGCAGCAAGCGTCGGAGGAGACCTTGATTCTCTTATTGGAACGGACGGACTCGGAGGACGGAGAAGCCAAACGGAAGCTACGCATTTCGGCCCGCAAAGATGGCGCGGACGCCGAGCTTGAGTTTATCGCCGCCGCGGGAGAAGGAAACCTCGAAGACCGCATCGCGATGCTATCCTCGGATGTCTCCGCCGAACCCAGAGAGCATGAAATGTCGCTCCGGCTGCTCAGACACATCTCCGCGTCCGTGCAGCATCAGAAGTACAGGGACGCGGAGATCATCTCGCTGCGGATTTCCGGATCGGAGGCCGCTCAAAGCGTATAGAGGCCGCCGCGGTATCCACTGCTGCGGACTACCGTCTGGGGGGTTCGATCACCCTGACGAAACGCCCACGCTCGTCCACGACCCGCACGGGGCTCGGTTGAACGTCGTCCTCCAGATTGATGACGGGCCCCGGGGGCATCGCTTGATCCCCAGTGGTAAAGGGGAGCGTGTAGTCTTCCGCAGTGCTATAGTCGACAGCGTACCCCAAGTCCGCCAGCGCCCCTATCGTGATCGCGCTCAGGGCCGTGACTCCAGTGGCTACGGAGATCGACATGATCTCGTGGTAGTTGCCGAAGACGCTCGGCCGCCAATGGTGAGTTGGCGTTTGAACCGGCACCTTTGCGCCGGTGTAGCTGCTTCCCCCGGCTTCATCGAAAGCCGCCCGGGCTTGGGCTCCCGTAAAGTGCGGATCGGTGTCGACGCTACTCAGTAGAGGGTCCCATTGGTTTCCAATGCCCAGCGAATGACCGAATTCGTGCAACGCCATGTCCCCAACCCAGCTGGGTTCATGACTGTTGTTCATCCAAAGGTGCAAATATGACACTGCCGGATGACTTGTTCCGGCTCGAACGGCGCACGCGTACGACCTCCCTCTGATGAAATCGTTCTCCTCGTGAGTCACGACGACAAGGAGGTCGTCCACCACTCGTTCAACCCTTCGATTGGAGGGCCCGCACTCCGGTGCGGGATTTCCGGTAAAGTCGACATCGGACAGATCTCCGACGACCACCTGCTCCCACCTGTTCGCGGCAGCTGCGACCGCTTGGCGAAAGTTCTCGGGCATCGAATCCGCAAAGAGCAGCTCAATGCTGAACGAGCCGTCGTCTACCGGTGGAGGGGGCGGCGGGGGTGGAGGCGGGGGCGGGGGCGGGTTATTCGTCCCCTCGACCTCCATCGACAGGCGCGCCGGACCGAAGGCGCCGGTCGACGTCACGACGATGTAGTAGCCGCCCGAGCTGATCGGGGTAAACTCGCACGTCTCTTCGGGCCCAAAGGCCAGGCTCGCGCAGGCATAGCCCCCCAAAGCCTCGGGACGCGACCCCTGGTGCGCGTACAGATCTGGATCGCCCCCTCCGCCCGACAGCGCAAAACGCACCGTCCCCTCTCCCTCCGTATCCACCCGCGCCTCCACCTCGATCCGCCCCGCAGACTCCAGCGACAGCTCCACCGACTCCCCGGCAGTCAACACCCCCAGCTCGTACTCCCCCTCGAAGTCCGCCACCGCCGCGCCGTCCACGCCCGCCCGCACCAGCCTCGACGCAAACCGCGCCCCCTCCGCCTCCACCTCCACCTCGTACTCCCCCGCCAGCAAATCCCTAAAGACGTACCGCCCCTCCGCGTCCGTCACCGCCTCCAGCTCCCCGGACGGCCCCGCAACCCGCACCCGCGCTCCCGATATGGGAATCCCCTCGACCATCACCCTCCCCCGCACCTCCGCGCCAAGTCTCCGCTTCCCCGCCACATCCAGCCGCGCCAAGCCCCCGGACCTCGCGCGCACCTCCCCTCCCGCAGCCGAAAAGTCAAAGACGCCCGCGTCGTATCCCACAGCCCGCACCCGATACACCCCCGGAACCACACCCTCGAACAGATACTCCCCGCCCCCGTCCGACGTCGCCTCCGCCTCGTGATGCGCGCCGCTTAGCGACACGCGAACCCCGGAGATCGGATCCCCGTCCGCGGATACCCTTCCCCCAACCGCCGCCGTCCGCAGCAGCGCGCCGTCAAAGTCCGCCCGCGCCGTCTCTCCGGGTCCCGGCTCGACATCGAGCTTGAGCTCCGCAAAGGCAACAGCCTCCGCGTCAAAGCCCGAGATCGCCACCAAATACGCGCCCGGCAGGAGCTCTCCGAAGAAGTACTCCCCCTGAGCGTCCGTCCGAGCCTCCCGCTCCTCTCGTCCCGAGAGGCGCATCAGCGCCCCCGCGAGCGGCTCCCCTTCGACCAACACCCTCCCCGCCACCGCCGCCGTCCGCAGCAGCGCGCCGTCAAAGTCCGCCCGCGCCGTCTCCTTGGGTCCCGGCTCGACCTCGAGCTCCATCTCCGCAAAGGCGATAGCCTCCGCGTCAAAGCCCGAAATCGCGACCGAATACGCGCCCGGCAAGAGCTCCCCGAAGAAGTACTCCCCCCGAGCGTCCGTCCGAGCCTCCCGCTCCTCTCTCCCCGAGAGACGCGCCAAGACCCCCGCGAGCGGCTCGCCCTCGACCAAGACTCTCCCGGCCACCGCCGCCGTCCGCAGCAGCGCGCCCTCGAAGTCCGCCCGGACCGTCTCCTCCGGCCCCGGCTCAACCTCGAGCTTGAGCTCCGCAAAGGCCACGAGACTCGCGTCAAAGCCCGAAATCTCCACCAAATACCCGCCCGGAACCAAACCCCCGAAGAGGTACTCCCCCAAAGAGTCCGTCCGAGCTTCCCGCTCCTCCCTTCCCGAGAGGCGCGCCAAGACCCCCGCGAGCGGCTCGCCTTCGACCAAGACCCTCCCGGCCACCGCCGCCGTCCGCAGCAGCACGCCCTCAAAGTCCGCCCGCGCCGTCTCCTCCGGCCCCGGCTCAACCTCCAGCTCCAACTCCGCAAAGGCCACGAGACTCGCGTCAAAACCCGAAATCGCCACCAAATACCCGCCCGGAACCAAACCCTCGAAGAAATACTCCCCCGTAGAGTCCGTCCGAGCCTCGAACGCCTCCCACTCGGACGACAAACGCACCACAACCCCCGCCTGCGCCTCCCCCTCCGCCAACACGCGCCCGAACACCCCCGCCGTCCGAAGCAGCACGCCCTCGAAGTCCACCACCGCAACTCGGCCCGCCTCGAGCTCCGCCTCCCGCCTCGCCTCCTCGATACCATACACCCCAGCGTCAAATCCCCCCACCTCCAGCACGTGCAGCCCCGCCCGAAGACCCGCAAACGCATACGCCCCGACCGAATCCGCCTCAGCCATCCCCGACGACGTCCCGGACAGCTCCACCACCGCCCCAAGCACCGGCCGCCCCTCCGCCAACACTACGCCCGTCACCCCGGACGTCCGCACCCACTCCCCCGCAAAGTCCGCCCTCGCCACATCCATCCCCTCCCCCACCGACACGCTCGCCCTCTCCCACCCAAACTCCGCATCCAAAGGCAGCCCCAGCGCCTCCACCACGTACACCCCGGCCGCCAGCCCCACAAACCCGTACTCGCCCGCCGCCGACGTCAACGTCGACGCGCTCCCCGCCAATCCGCCCCCGGACAACCGCACCTCCACACCCTCCAACCCCTCGCCCTCCACCTCCACCACCCCCCGCACCTCCCCCGACGGCGCGCCCACCTCCCCGCACCCCTGAAACACCCACAACGCGCTCGCGCACGCCGCGACCGCCAAGCGCCAACGCGCAGCCCCGCAAACCTTCCAAAACATCCACGCTCCCGTCATGGTCATAGAGGCAGCTCTACTCGATTCTCCGCGCAGGCGCCAACAGCTGCGTTTTCCTTCCCAAACTGCGCCCGGACGACCGTAGTCCCCTGAATTCTTGTGGGGCCACCGGCTTCTACCGTCTGGGGGGCTCGATCACTTTGACTAGGCGTCCCCGCTCATCCACGACCCACATGCGTGTCGGTTGAACGTCATCCTTCAGATTGATGACGGGCCCCGGGAGCATCGCTTGATCCCCGGCGGTGAAGGGAAGCGCATAATCTCCCGCGGTGCTGAAATCGACGGTATACCCCAAGTCCGCCAGCGCCCCTATCGTGATCGCGCTAACCGTTGTAACGCCGGGGCGCACGCTGATCGACATGATCTCGTGCCAGTTGCCAAAGACGTTCGGTCGCCAGTGGTGCGTTGGCGTTTGCTGAATCGGCACTTTGCCGCCGGCGTAGCTTTCTCCTCCGGCTTCATCGAAAGCCGCCCGGGCTTGGGCTCCCGTAAAGTGCGGATCGCTGCTCGCATCGTTCAACAAATGGTCCCACGTATGTCCAATGCCCAGTGCGTGACCCAGTTCATGCACCGTCAGCAATCCAACCCAGCTAGGGGGATGGCTGGGGTTCACCCAAAGATGCGTATATGCAACCGCCGGATGACGATTATCGTCTCGCAGGGCGCACGGCTCCGCTCTTCCTTTTGTGGAGGGGCTCTCTTCGTGGGTCACGATGACAAGCAGGTCGTCCACCACTCGTTCAACCCTTCGGTTGGAAAACCCGCATGCCGGCGCAGGATTCCCGGTAAAGTCGACATCGGGCAGATCTCCGACGATGATCTCCTCCCACCTGGCTACAGCGCTCTCGACCTCTAGCCGCAGATGGCTCGGCATCGAATCCGCAAAGAGCAGCTCAATGCTGAACGAGCCGTCGTCTACCGGCGGCGGAGGCGGGGGTGGCGGGGGAGGCGGCGGAGGCGGGTTGTTCGTCCCCTCGACCTCCATCGACAGGCGCGCAGGACCGAAGGCGCCGGTCGACGTCACGACGATGTAGTAGCCGCCCGAGCTGATCGGGGTAAACTCGCACGTCTCTTCAGGCCCAAAGGCCAGGCTCGCGCAGGCATAGCCCCCCAAAGCCTCGGGACGCGACCCCCGGTGCGCGTACAAATCCGGATCGCCCCCTCCGCCCGACAGCTCAAAACGCACCGTCCCCTCTCCCTCCGTATCCACCCGCGCCTCCACCTCGATCCGCCCCGCAGACTCCAGCGACAGCTCCACCGACTCCCCGACAGTCAACACCCCCAGCTCGTACTCCCCCTCGAAGTCCGCCACCGCCGCGCCGTCCACGCCCGCCCGCACCAGCCTCGACGCAAACCGCGCCCCCTCCGCCTCCACCTCCACCTCGTACTCCCCCGCCAGCAAATCCCTAAAGACATACCGCCCCTCCGCGTCCGTCACCGCCTCCAGCTCCCCGGACGGCCCCGCAACCCGCACCCGCGCTCCCGATATGGGAATCCCCTCGACCATCACCCTCCCCCGCACCTCCGCGCCACGCCTCCGCTTCCCCTCCACATCCAGCCGCGCCAAGCCCCCGGACCTCGCGCGCACCTCCCCTCCCGCATTGGAAAAGTCAAAGACGCCCGCGTCGTATCCCACAGCCCGCACCCGATACACCCCCGGAACCACACCCTCGAACAGATACTCACCGCCCCCGTCCGATGTCGCCTCCGCCTCCTGATGCGCGCCGCTTAGCGACACGCGAACCCCGGAGATCGGATCCCCGTCCGCGGATACCCTTCCCCCAACCGCCGCCGTCCGCAGCAGCGCGCCGTCAAAGTCCGCCCGCGCCGTCTCTCCGGGTCCCGGCTCGACATCGAGCTTGAGCTCCGCAAAGGCCACAGCCTCCGCGTCAAAGCCCGAGATCGCGACCAAATACGCGCCCGGCAGGAGCTCTCCGAAGAAGTACTCCCCCTGAGCGTCCGTCCGAGCCTCCCGCTCCTCTCTCCCCGAGAGGCGCGCCAAGACCCCCGCCAGCGGCTCGCCTTCGACCAAGACCCTCCCAGCCACCGCCGCCGTCCGAAGCAGTACGCCGTCAAAGTCCGCCCGCGCCGTCTCCTTGGGTCCCGGCTCGACCTCCAGCTCCCGCTCCGCAAAGGCCACGAGACTCGCGTCAAAGCCCGAAATCGCGACCGAATACGCGCCCGGCAAGAGCTCCCCGAAGACGTACTCCCCCCGAGCGTCCGTCCGAGCCTCCCGCTCCTCTCTTCCCGAGAGACGCATCAGCGCCCCCGCGAGCGGCTCGCCTTCAACCAACACCCTCCCGGCCACCGACGCCGTCCGCAGCAGCGCGCCCTCGAAATCCGCCCGGACCGTCTCCTCCGGACCCGGCTCGACTTCAATCTCCCGCTCCGCAAAGCTCACAAGACTCGCGTCAAAACCCGAAATCGCGACCGAGTAGGAGCCCGGAACCAAGTCCCCGAAGAAGTACTCCCCCAAGGAGTCCGTCCGGGCTTCCCGCTCCTCTCTTCCCGAGAGACGCGCCAAGACCCCCGCCAGCGGCTCGCCCTCAACCAAGACCCTCCCGGCCACCGCCGCCGTCCGCAGCAGCGCGCCCTCGAAATCCGCCCGGACCGTCTCCTCCGGCCCCGGCTCAACCTCCAGCTCCCGCTCCGCAAAGCTCACGAGACTCGCGTCAAAGCCCGAAATCGCCACCAAATACCCGCCCGGAACCAAACCCCCGAAGAAATACTCCCCCATAGAATCCGTCCGAGCCTCGAACGCCTCCCACTCCGACGACACGCGCACCACAACCCCCGCCTGCGCCTCCCCCTCCGCAACCACGCGCCCGAACACGCCCGCCGTCCGCAGCAGCACGCCCTCGAAGTCCACCACCGCAACTCGCCCCGCCTCAAGCTCCGCCTCCCGCCTCGCCTCCTCAATACCATACACCCCAGCGTCAAATCCACCCACCTCCAGCACGTGCAGCCCCGCCCGAAGTCCCGCAAACGCATACGCCCCGACCGAATCCGCCTCAACTGCCCCCGACGACGCCCCGAACAGCTCCACCACCGCCCCAAGCACCGGCCGCCCCTCCGCCAACACCGCGCCAGCCACCCCGGACGTCCGCACCCACTCCCCCGCAAAGTCCGCCCTCGCCACATCCATCCCCTCCCCCACCGACACGCTCGCCCTCTCCCACCCAAACTCCGCATCCAAGGGCAGCCCCAGCGCCTCCACCACGTACACCCCGGGCGCCAGCCCGCCAAACCCGTACTCGCCGCCCCCCGACGTCAACGCCGACGCGCTCCCCGCCAATCCGCCCCCGGACAGCCGCACCTCCACACCCTCCAACCCCTCGCCCTCCACCTCCACCACCCCCCGCACCTCCCCCGACGGCGCGCCCACCTCCCCGCACCCCTGAAACGCCCACAACGCGCACGCCGCGACCGCCCAGCGCCAACGCGCAGCCCCGCAAACCTTCCAAAACATCCACGCTCCCGTCATGGTCTATAGAGGCAGCTCTACTCGATTCTCCGCGCAGGCGCCAACAGCTGCGTTTTCCTTCCCAAACTGCGCCCGGACCCCGGGCCCGTGCACGCGTCCTAGCTCGCGCGGCGTGCTGCAACCTTGCCCTTTGACGTCATCATGCGCAGCGGCTTCCGTGATCCGACGCTTAGGGGGCCCTACTCCTTGAGATTCAGCTCCGAACCGCGCGCCGGTACGGCTCGTCGAACTGAACACACAGCTCACAGCGGAGTGCGCGCTCCCCGAGCGACGAGCCCGACCAGCGACCCGGGATTTGAAGCCTAGGTCCGCCCTCTATCGTCTCGCGGCGATCCCTTGGACCTCGAAACGCGCGCCGAACAAAAGCGTCCCGGAACCGATAAAGGCCCGCGCCGGAAACTCGCTTGTGAAGTACGTCCGGTACACCTCGTTGAATGCGGCATAGTCTCCTACGTCGGAGGCGAAGACCTGCACCGTCACTAGATCGTCCATCGACAAACCGGCCTCTTCCAGCAAGGACCGCACATTGTTCAGGACGTTCGTCGCCTCCTCCTCGGCGGTCTCTGGAACCTGCCCGCCGGCAAGACCCAACTGGCCGGACAGATAGAGGGTATTGCCGACCCAGACGGCCCCACTGAAGGGCGGGCCCTGCGTCTCCGGGGTTCGGGCGCCGACGTAACTCCTAGCCGGCTCCTGCGCGACTTCGACATCGGCCGAATCCGCAGGCACCACGCATCCCGAAAAACCGAAAGCCAGAGCCAAAAGGAGCGCGAGCAACCCTCCGGCGCGAACGCCGACGCCTCCGAAGCTCTCGAAACAATGGTTCATTGGTCTATCCGCTACTCCCTTAGGGGTTTAGTTGGTCGCCTTGACGCCTCGCGCGTCTTCGTCCTCGCCGCGGTCGTTCTCGGTCTCCTTCGCCGCCGAACACCGTCGCAAAATGCTCGTCCCAGCTCCTTCTCGCATGTCGGAGACCAAGTGAATTTCGCCGACCTCCGCTCGGTGTCGCGACGCGGGTAGGCGCAACGTGATCGTACCATCTTTCCTATAGGCGCGCAAATCGGAGCGGGCGAACCAAGCCGATCCAATTCGTCGCGTCTTGGAGGGAGTCAAACGGGTTGAAGCCGTAGAGTCATACTTGTCAACGCAACGCGTTCTATGAAAAAGATCCCGGTCTCGATTTCGCTGACGACGGAGTGTCTGGAGCAGCTGGTGAGGCTTCCTCAGGGGCCTCGGAAGGCGGCGGCGGCCATGCTGGGGCGATTTCGGAAAGAGCCCACGCTGCGCGGCCTCAACTTCGAGCCCCTCAAGAACAGTCGACTGGCGTCGATCCGCGTCACGAACGACTACCGCGCGATCATTCAGCGTCCCAGGCGCGGCAAGGAGCACCTTCTGGTCTGGATCGACCAACACGACGAGGCCTATCGGTGGGCGGATCGCCGAAAAAAGGCGGACGCGGAAGGCTATTCGGTCTCCGTCCGCGGGCCTGTGGAAAAGACCCGCCCCCCGGTCGCCCCGGAAGCCCAACCGACGCGCAAATTCCCGCTTTCCGGCCTGACCGGCACGCAGCTTGCTCGCTTGGGAGTGCCCGCGCGCCTCTTTGGACGGATCGAATTCGTGCAGTCCGAGAAGGGCTTGGACGCGTTAAAGCGGGAGGTGGGCAACGGGCTCTCCGACAACGCTCAAGCCCGCTTGGAGCTCGTGATCGAGGGGGCAAGCTTCGAAGAAGTCGTTCGGGAGCTGGGAGAGGCGCGCTCAATCGACGCCGAGACTCTCGCGAAGGAGCTTGCGCAGCCGGACTCCCAAGCCAACTTCCTGATTCCGCTGCAGTCGGAGAAGCTCAAGGAGATGCTCAGCGCGCCCCTGGAGGAGTGGCGCGTCTTCCTGCATCCGGAACAGCGGTCCATCGCCGAGCGCCACTGGAAGGGACCGGTGCGGATCTTGGGGAGCGCGGGCACGGGCAAAACGGTCATTGCGATCCACCGCGCCAGATGGCTGGCCAGACACGGACGCGGTCGCGTCTTGGTGGTCGCATACAACAAGGCGTTGATGCGGAGCATGAAAGAGCAGCTGAAAGCAGTATGCGGAGAAGCTGAAATGGAGGTCATCGACGCCGTCAACTTGGATCAATGGGCGTATCGTCGCGGAGAGGAACGCCTCTCGTACCGAATTCAGTACAATCGCCACGCCGAGTGCTGGAGCGAGGCGTTGAGAAACGCGCCCGAGGACGAGGAAGACGGCGCGCTCTACCGCGAGTGGGAGAGCGTCGTCGTGGCAAGGGGCATCGACACGCTGGAGGAGTACCTTTCGGTTTCGCGAAGAGGCGCGGGCTCCGCCTTGGGCCCAGCTCGCAGGAAGCGGATCTGGCCGGTCTTCGACGCGTATCGGCGGCTCCTCAAGGAGGAGGGTCTGCGCGCCCGCGAAGATCTCTTTCGCGACTTGGCGGCTCTGGCCGGCAAAGAAGACCTGGGCTACCGCCACGTCATCGTCGACGAAGCGCAGGATGTAGGCTCGCAGGGCTTTCGGCTTCTCCGGTCCCTCGTGCCGGAAGGCGACGACGATCTGTTCATCGCGGGGGACGCGCGCCAGCGGATCTACGAGCGCGATGTCGTGTTGTCCAAGTGCGGCATCAACATCGTTGGCAGATCCCGCACCCTCACCACCAACTACCGAACGACCCAACAGACGAGCGAATGGGCGGAGAGCCTCTTCGAGGGAATCGCGGTGGACGATCTGAATGGGGGCACGGACCGAGCGCAGCCCATCCAGTCGCTCATCGGCGGACCCGAGCCCGTCTTCGACCCCGCGCCCAACGAGATTGAGCAGGGCCGCCGCGTCGTGGACCACATCCAGTTGGCGCGGCAGGAGGGGTGCGAGCCGCGCGCCGTCTGCCTTGTCGCCCGAACCAACCTGCAGTGCCAAGGCCTGGAGACGGTGCTTCGGCAGGTCGGGATTAAGTCTCTGTGGCTGAAAGACAAAGAGGTGGATGAGGGAAGAGAGGACTGCGTGCGCATTTCGACCATCCACCGAGCAAAGGGACTTGAATTCGACTGGATGATCCTCACCCATGTCAATCGGGACCAGTTTCCGGCCGCGGCGATCAGGGACAAATTGCCCACGCCGGAAGCGCGCCGAGACTTTGACCGGATACAGCGGTCGCTTCTTTACGTCGCCGCGACGCGGGCCCGCCGCAAGGTGATCGTCTGCACTTCGGGAGAGCCAAGCCGCTTCTTGGCGAAGACCGGACTTGTGAAGGACGGTCCGAGACCCAAATCGTAGCATGCCGCTGCGGCAAAGGCGCTTTGCCGCAGCCACGCGCTCAGGGCCAGATTGCCAGGGTCGCTTCTCCCCTAAACTGAACGAGGCCGAAGATGCTCTGCGCCGCAACTCGCTTTCGCTTGCGCCCGCTCCCCTTTCTGCTCGCCGCAACCTCTCTTTTTCCTTCGTCGGTTGAGGGACAGCCAAACCGCAGGCCCTTTCTTTTCAAGGACTCCCGGGGAGAGCTTGCCCAAGCCAGAGCAAGGGGCGAGGACTCCGTGGTGCTTGCGATCGCGTCGGTTTCGGGAAGAAACGCCGCCGTCTCGGCGATGGTGGAGCGGCTGGGCGGACGCATCGGCTACCGCGCCGACGAGGTGGACTATCTTCGGGCGCGCGTGCCTGTGGATCGCGTCCAGGAGATCGCTCGCCACGAATTGATCCACGCGGCGGATATCTCGATCGCGCGACGTCCCAAGTCCTTCGGGCTTGCGGAGAGATCCGGTGGGCCCCTGCCCTTCGAGCCTGCCGACACGATCTGGCCGCCGCTACCCGGGGCCGGCCCCCTCCTTCGACGCTACCATCCGCGGGACGACGTGCGCGCCAGCTCGTTTCTGGAAGCCCATCCCACGTACGACGGCAGGGGCGTCACGATCGCGATGATGGACATGTCTCCGGACATGTTGCTGCCCGAACTCCAGAGCGCGCTTTCCCTAGACGGTCGGAAGATCCCCAAGATCGCGGTCTTCCGCAACGCTCTGGATCCCGAAATCGAAGACGACGGTCGCTGGGTCTCGATGGATGCGGACGTACGCGCGAAGGAGGGCGTTTTTGAGCTTCATAACGCATCTTGGAGCGCGCCCCGCGACGGAGTGTTCCGCTTCGGCTTCTTCGACGAAGCGATGGTCGACACTTCCGGCGTCTTCGGATCGCAGGGGCTGGAAGAGGACATCAACCGGGACGGAAACCCCCAAGGCGCGAGCCGACGCTTCGGCGTCCTCTGGGACTTTGCCGCCGGCGACGTCTGGGTCGACACCGATCAGGACTTGGACTTCACGGACGAGGCGACATTGGGAGAGTACGACGAGCGCGGCGTGTTTGGCGTATTCGGAACGGACGATCCGGAGACGCCGGTCCGCGAATCCGTCGGCTTTGGCGTGCAGCTGGACGAGGACCGGGGACGCGTCGCGCTCAACGCGGGAATTGCGAGACACGCGACGCTGGTGGTCGGCGCGGCCGTCGCAAGCCTTGGCGACGCCGGACGCTTCGAGGGAATGGCGCCGGGCGCGCGCCTCGCGAGCGTCGCGGAGGGCGGATCGCTGTACGGCCAGATCGAAGCCACCATTGTGGCCGCAAGGCGGCCCGAGGTGGACATCATCTACTTCGAGCAGAGCTCAAACATCACGCGAAGCTACCTGCTTCGCGACGGACGCCTCGCCGCGAGCGTCGTCTTTGATCGGCTCACCGAGAGGTACGGCGTGTCGATCCTCTCGCCCACGCACAACTTTCCGGTCCTTGGAGCCACCGACGACATCGTCATGGGGCGCGGCGTCATTGGCGTGGGCGGTCACGAAAGCCGCGAGAACTTCTTTCGGAATCACGGAGTGCGGGTGGAGCGCGAGGACAACCTCCTGATCACCGGCGGCTACGGGCCGATGGGGGACGGCAGCCTCAAACCCGACGTCATCTCCCCATCCAACTACGTCTCGACCTCGCGGGGCTGGGAGGAGGGCCGGGCGATGGCGGGCCTCTTTCAGCTCCCTCCCGGATACACGATCGCGGGCGGAACGTCGACGGCCACGCCGACGGCGGCGGGCGCCGTCGCGCTCCTGATCAGCGGCGCCAAGCAGGAAGGAAGGACGCTTTCGCCTAGAGAAATCCGCTACGCCGTGACTAGGGGAGCTCGTTGGGTTCCGCACATTGAAGCGTACAAGCAGGGCAACGGAGTGATCAGCGTCGCCGGCGCATGGAACGTGCTGGAGCAGCTGGAGGCGGGGGCGCTCGAAGTTGAGATTGGCGTTCAGGCGCCGGTCAAGACCTCCTACAGCCATCTTCTTCCCACGCCCCACCAGGGCTTGGGCATTTATGAACGCCGAGGCCTGAGAAAGGGAGAGAACGTCGTGCGCGAGATCACGCTCACGCGCCTTTCGGGGCCTGCGGGGCCGATGACCTTTGAGGTTCAGTGGGATGGAAACGATCACGGCGCCTTCTCTTCCCGGCGCGAAGTCACGCTTGGGCTTCGGCGACCCGCTCCGTTTTCGGTCTCAATCGGCACGGACTCAAGCGGCGTCTATTCCGCGCATATGACGCTTCGTCACGAAGGCGTTGCGGGATACGCGCATCGCATGCTTGCGGCGGTCGCCGTGGGCGAGCCGCTGAACGAGCGAAACAACTACCGCTGGGAGCAGGAGCTCGACGTGCCGCGTCCCGGAATGTCGAGTCGCTTCGTGGAGGTGCCCGAAGGCGTCTCGCTCCTCGAGGTGCGCGCTTCGTGGGAAGACCGGCCCGTTCAGCTCTCGGTGGTCCGCCCGGATACGCGCGCAGCCAGGACTCGAGTGATCCAAGGCGAGAGCGGCGTCACGCGCCTTGTCGACGCCCCGGCGCCCGGCGTCTGGGAAATCCGGTTGGCCGACGTGGAGGATACGCGCTCCTTCGACTGGGAGGCCGCCCGGACTGAGGAACCGGTGCCGCCCACGCCCGTCGCGCTTGAGGTGCAGGCCCTCGCGCATCGCGCCGAGTTCAGCTTTGACCGGTCCGGGACCGGATGGATCCAGCTTTCAAACGAAATGGCGGAATTCAAAGGCGCCGCCCGCGCCACGTCGCTTGCGTCGGCGCGACGCGAGGTCCGGACCATCGCCCAGGGAGAGCAACACATCTACGAGATTGAAGCAGCGGAGGGCGCGGAGGCGCTTCTCGCGCAGGCATCCGCGGACTCGATTCACGACATCGACCTTTACCTCTTCGACTGCACGGAAGGAGAGTGCGAGGCGTACCGCGCGGACGGAGACCCCGATAGCCAAGAACGGCTCTTCGTAGAGCGTCCCGCGCGAGGTTTGTGGAAGGTCGTCGTGGACGCGGCGGCTGTACGGGGCGAGGCGAGCTACGCGTATCTGGATATGGTCCTGCACGCAACGCACGGCGCGCTTTCGACTTCGGATACCCCTCAGCGGCGCGCCCCGGACGCGCGGTGGATGGTTCCCGCCCACGCATGGGTCGCCCCCGGCGCAATTGCCTTTGGCCGCACGCACTGGGCGGCCCTCCAGATCATGGGCGCTGAAGGAGACCGAGAGTATATCGCGACTCTCCTTCCCTTGGGTCCAGTGACGCCCTTGGAAGCTCCGAGAGAGCAAGAAGCCACTCCGGCATCGCTCTTGGGGTCATGACCAACAAATGATGAGCTATTGCCGAAAATAGGTTTCCGCGCAATTTTGGATTGATGTTTGCATGTCATGAACCTCGGTCTCCGTATATTGTTGACTGGCGTGCATTCCTTCATGTATCAAGGTTCGCGCGACGTTGTCGCTTCCTCGATCAATTTGAATTACCGTTCTTCCGCTAAACCAAATTGTCGTTAATCCATTTGCACCATGTGTTTTTCTTAATTGGTCATTCCATTTAACCTCATCAACTCTTGAGTAACCAGCACCAGCACTTCCAAGAATCTCCATGCAGATATCGTCTCCGAACGCTTGGGCAGTATTAAATGCGTTTTCCAACCCGTCAATCCACTCATCAATAGCTGCGTTGCTCCACCGTTGCGTTAAAGCAGAATTTAAATTGCCGACATTGAGAATCGCAACGAACAAGATCACGGATAGATGGCTTTTCACTTTAGTTTCTCCGCTCTCTTCGTTCGTTCCTCACGAAATTCCCTCGTTTCAGTTGCAAACCCGCCCCTGTAGGCCGTGACAAAACGCCATCCTAGTTCAGTTTTCTTCATGTGAACGCCGACCAAATAGCAACAGGAGGCTGCGTTCAGGTCCACGACTGATATCCACAAGTCCATCACATCCGAACCATCGAGCGAATAAGAGGCCGCTTCCGAAAACCTGAAAATCCAATCGACGCTGTCCTCCGAAGGCATCGCGCTTGCGACGCGCCGAAATCCCTCTTCAAGTACGAGGTCCCCGATTGCACCGATGCTCTCCACCTTGATCGCGTACGCGCCTGTTGGGCTCATTTTTAACTCGTTCGCGTAGAACTGAGCCACCCCGTGAAGAACTTTCTCCGCCTCCGCAGCTGCCCGGATGACTTGATCCGACACGCGGCTCGACGACTCAAGGCCGCACGAAGCGAACATCGAAGTGATAAAAAGGAGTAGAAAACACCGAATCGGTGAGCCTAGACCCTGGATCTTCATTTTGGGCGCCTCCTTGTCGGCGGACAGATCGCTGAAACGCGGGGACTACACATTCAATATAGGGCAAGTCTCTGAGGTTTGCCGGCATCCTCCTCGTCGACCAAGGCCGACGCTTGGATTCCGAATCACGATGACTCCGGTCGCCCGAAGTCGAGCGGCATGGGCTGATTCGGGAGCCTGTAAGGAGGCGCGGCCCCGAAGAGAGCCGGCTCGGAAGACCTCGCCGACGCGGCGCGACGTACCGCTTACGGACCCTTCAAACCCCTTCGCTTCACCGATCCGTCGCAAAGTCCGGAAATGTTCCGCAGAGCTCCGTTACGGCCCCCCGGATCCGCGTCGCCAGCGCATCGTCTTCCGGTCGCTCCAGCACATCCGCAATCCAGCCTCCGATGCGCGTCATTTCATCCGCGCCCATGCCGCGGGTCGTCGCTGCCGCCGTTCCGATTCGCAGCCCCGACGTCACGAAGGGCGACCTCGTCTCGCCGGGCACGGTGTTCTTGTTGACGGTGATTCCGGCGCGCTCAAGCGCAGCCTCGCCAGCCCTTCCGGTGAGCTCCTCGCCGGTAAGGTCCACCAGCAGAAGGTGCGTATCCGTGCCGCCGGAAACCAAGCGGATTCCCCTCTCCGATAGCGTTCTGGACAGCGTCCGCGCATTCTGAACGACGCGCGCGACGTATCTGCCGAACGCGGGCTTCAGCGCCTCGCCCAAGGCCACCGCTTTGGCCGCAATCACGTGCATGAGCGGCCCGCCCTGCGAATGCGGGAAGACCATGGAGTCGATCCTCTTCGCGTGCTCTTTTTCGCAGAGGATCATTCCCCCCCGGGGGCCTCGCAGAGTCTTGTGCGTCGAGGTAGCCACGACATCCGCGCATCCGACGGGCGAGGGATGCGCCCCCGCCGCCACCAATCCCGCGATGTGGGCCATGTCGACCAGCAGCTTCGCGCCGACATCGCGGGCGATCTCGCCAAAGGCCTCGAAATCCAGAGTTCTGGGATAGGCCGAAGCCCCCGCCACCAGCAGCTTGGGACGCTCGCGGCGCGCGATCGCTCGGACCTCGTCGTAATCAATCCGTCCGTCCGCGGACGACACGCCGTACGACGACGCGGAATAGAGTCGCCCGCTGAAGTTGACGGGGGCGCCGTGAGTCAGATGCCCGCCTTCGTTCAGCCGCATCCCTAAGATTCGATCGCCCGGCTCCAGGAAGGCGAAGTAGGCGGCCATGTTGGCTTGGGTGCCGGAGTGCGGCTGAACATTTGCGTGATCGGCTCCGAAGAGCCGGCGCGCCCGCTTGATCGCCAGATCCTCCACGAGGTCGACGTTCTCGCAGCCTCCGTAGTACCTTCGGCCTGGAAGGCCCTCCGCGTACTTATTGGTGAGGACCGAGCCCTGGGCCGCTCGCACCGCGGGCGACGCGAAGTTCTCGCTTGCAATCAGCTCCAGCCTGCTCCGCTGGCGATTCTCCTCTCGTCGTATCGCGTCCCGGACCTTCGCGTCGGACTCAGCGAGGCGGTCCATCAAGATCAGGCGCCGACGCGCGCCCCGGAGCTCCGCGACTCTTCCAGCCTTGCTTGCGCGATCCGGTCCGCCGCTTTGCTGGTCGCGATCCCCAGCTCCTCCGCGAGTTCAAAGACATCAATCAGCGTGTCGTAGATCCTCTCCGTCTGCGCGCGACTCCGGCTCTCATCCCAGCCGCGCAGCTCGCCGTACACGTTGACCAGGCCGCCCGCGTTCACGACGTAGTCGGGCGCATAGAGAATTCCCTTCCGATGCAGCTCCACTCCGTGGCGCGGCTCCGCCAGCTGGTTGTTCGCCGCGCCCGCGATGACGCCGACCCTGAGCGTCTTGAGGGTTTCATCGTTCACCACGGCGCCCAGCGCGCAGGGGGCGAAAACCTCCCCTTCGACGGCGTAAATCTCATCCGGCGCGACGACGGCGCATCCCGGCATCTCGCGCTGGACGCGCGCGATGCGGTCAGGATCAATGTCGGTCACCGTCAGTTGAGCGCCTTCGTCATGGAGATACCGCGCCAGATGCCGCCCCACATTGCCCAAGCCCTGCACCGAAACGCGCAGGCCCCCGAGCGATCCCTTCCCGTAACGCTTCAGGACGCTGGCGCGCACCCCCTGAAACACGCCGTAGGCGGTCACCGGCGATGGATCCCCGGACCGGTCCTTCAAACCGACCACGTGGCGGGTCTCCTGGCGGACATGCTCCATATCGTCCACGCTGGTGCCCACGTCCTCCGACGTGATGTAGCGCCCGCCCAGCGACTCGACGGCCCTGCCGTGCGCACGAAAGAGCGCTTCGCGATTCACGGGTCGCGCGCCGCTGTCCAGAATGACGGATTTTCCGCCGCCCAGCGCGACGCCCGCCACGGCAGCCTTGTAGGTCATGCCCCTGGAAAGGCGGAGGGCGTCGGTCATCGCGGCCGCGGAGTCGGCGTAACGCCAAAAGCGCGTGCCTCCCAAGGCGGGGCCGCGCGCCGTGTCGTGGATCGCGATGATCCCTTGGTAGCCGGCCTCGGGTTCGCTCCAGAAAGAGAGCTGCTCGTGCCGGCCTCGGCCCATCATTTCAAATACGTCTCGGCCCCTCATCCGCACCCCTCCCCGAGTCGATTCGTTTCAGTTTTTTGCATGCGCGCCAGCGCCGCATAGAAGGTCAAGGCCCACCGAGTCCCTGAAGAGTTTCTCGACGGGATACTCGCGCATGAATCCGTAGCCGCCGAAGAGGCCGACCGCCTTGTCGGCCGTCCAGACGGCGGCATCCGCCGCGATGCGCTGGACGGTCAAGGACCGTCTGGTCCGCCCCTCTTCAGAGAGAGCGTCCCACTGCCGGGCCGCGCTTGAGATCAGCGCGGCGGTCGACGATACGCGCGCCTCCATCTCGTCCAGAATCCTTGCGACGGCGCCAAATCGCGCAATCGGCCTCCCGAACTGGCGACGCTCCTCCGCATAGGCGCGCGCGTGCCCCTTCGCTGCGCGGGCTGCGCCGACCGAAATCGCAGCCTCGGCAAGGCGCCCCAACGATCGCGCCTTGGCGACGATCGCGAAATCCGCTTCGCCCTCGTCAATACACTGGGCGCGAGAGACCGGCGCCTCGGAGAAGCAAATGGACCCTACGCCTCCGGACGCAAGTCCAGAGAGCTGCGGCGCCTCCCTGGCGCAGCCGGGCGAGTCCGCATCCAGAAGCAGAGCGCGCGCGCTCACTCGCCCCTCGCTCGCGAGCGCAAGGACCAGATCCGCGGTAGCTCCGCCCCACATTAGGCCGGTCCTCCCCGATAGAGTCCAGCCGCCGGAAGCGGCCCGCAAACTCGCCTTGGCGCTCCCGCGGCGCTCGGACCGTCCGAGCCCCAGCGCCGCGCTCGCTTTCTTTTCGCCTCGAGCGAGACCGGGAAGCCACTTTTCGACCTGATCCGCCCGCCCCAACTCGAGAATCGCCTCCGGCGCCGTTCCGCCCCGCTCCGCCACCAGGAGGGCCGCTCCGATATCCCCCTGCGCCAGCTCCTCCAATGCCGCCAGGTAGGTCTCGAGGTCGAGCCCCAGCCCTCCGTACCGGGCAGGCGCGCGCATCCCGAAGAATCCCATCCGGCCCAGCTCGGCAAGGGTGTCTTCGTCGGCCTTGCCTTCGCGGTCCCACTCCGCCGACTTGGGCTTGAGCAGTTCCCTCGCGACATCTCTCGCAAGCGTCCGGATCTCGTCCAGCGCGTTCACTCCGCGGCGGGCGCGTCGTACCGGTAAAAGCCCCGGCCCGTCTTTCTTCCCAGCCACCCAGCGTCCACGTAGCGTCTGAGCAGCGGGGAGGGGCGGTAGCGACCCGCGCCCATCTCTTGGTGGAGCACCTCGAGAATCGCAAGGCAGACATCCAGGCCGATCAGATCGGCGAGCGCCAAGGGCCCCATCGGATGCCCCATCCCCATCTTCATGATGTCGTCGATGGCCTTTGCGTCCCCGACCCCCTCCATGAGCGCTTGGACGGCCTCGTTGATCATCGGCGCGAGGATTCGATTTGCGACGAAGCCCGGCGAGTCGTTCACCACGACAGGCGTCTTGCCTAGACTCTTCGAAAACTCAATTGCGAAGTCCGACGTCGCTTCGGATGTCTGGAGGCCGCGCACGACCTCGACCAGGCGCATCATCGGCACCGGATTCATAAAGTGAATGCCGACAACGCGCCCGGGACGCCGCGTCCACCCGGCGATGCGGGTGATGGAAATCGACGACGTATTGCTGGCAAGCGCCGCATCGGATCCACAGACCCGGTCGAGCTCGCGAAAAAGGGTCTTCTTGACTGTCGCGTCCTCGGGAGCCGCCTCAATCGCGACGCGAACGCCGCGCGCCGCCTCCCGAAGCGTGGCCGCGGGGGCGATTCCGGCCAGCGCCTTCGCCGCTTGATCTTGAGAGATCGTCCCCTTCCGCGCCTGGCGTCCCAAGTTCCGCTTGATCGCGTCCATGGCCCCCCCGACCGCCTCCGGGGCCGGATCAAAGAGGCGGGTCTCGTAGCCTCCCAGCGCAGCAACGTGCGCGATCCCGGACCCCATCGTCCCCGCGCCCAAAACGGCGACGGAGAAGCTCAAATGCGGCCCCGCGCGGCGAGAAGAACCATGAGCGCCGCCGCAATCTTCAACGCCTCCCCCAATAGGAAGGGCGAAACGCCTGCGATGAACGCCTCTCTTGCGGAAAGCCCCGCGGAGGCCCCAAGCCATAGAGCGCCCAGCGTGAAAATGACAATGGTCGCGAGCAGGAGGCCAATCGCTGCAAGGCCAAGCGCGGCAAGCGATGTCCCTCGGGCCGTCCGACCGATGCTCCCCGCCGCCGCGGCCGCCAGGGGAAAGGCCATCAGGTACCCCCCGGTCGGCCCAAAGAGCCAAGCGAGGGACCCGCCCCCCAAGGAGAAGATCGGAAGCCCCATCGTTCCCAGCGCCAGGTAGAGGAGCTGCGACGCCGCGCCGGCCCTAGCGCCCAGCAGTAGCCCGGAAAGAAAGACCGCCAGAGTTTGGAGCGTGATCGGCACCGGCCCGATCGCGACCGGGACGGTGATCCGAGCTCCCAATGCGGTCAGCGCCGCAAAGACGACGATCCCGACGCCGATCGCCCAAGGACGGGATGCCGCCCCGGAAAGGAAAGCACATGAGAGGCCCGCGCTCCCATAGGGTCCGCGGGGAGCGCCGCCGCGCATCCAATCAGCCCGCAAGGCTCCTCCTATTGGGCGGCCCGAAAAGAAGGTGCATTGCCGTCCGCGCGCGACGGCCGCCCCGGCTCATCGCTCCACGGAAAGCGAAACCGCGCTTCCGCCGCCCAAACAGAGGGCCGCCAAGCCCTTCTCCGCATCCCGATCCTCCATCGCGCCGAGCAGCGTGAGGAGAATGCGGGCGCCGGAGGCCCCGATCGGATGCCCCAGGGCGACCGCGCCTCCATGGACATTGACGCGGCCTTCCTCGATTTCAAGCGCGCGCATGTCCGCAATCGCTTGCACGGCGAAGGCTTCGTTGAGCTCCACGAGCTCGTAGTCGCCAATCTCCGTTCCCTCGCTGCGCATGAGCCTTCGCACCGACTCAATGGGCGCGAAGAAGAGATCGCGCGGCGCCGTGGCCGCCATGCTGTATCCGGTCACGGAGGCTCTGTAGGAAAGTCCGTGCGCATCCGCAAAGGCTTTGGAGGCCACCACCAACGCCGCCGCTCCGTCGTTCAATCCGGGAGCGTTGCCCGCGGTCACGACCGGATCCCGGACCTCCTTGGGCGCGTCTGCGCCAAAGACGGGCCGGAGACGGGCCAGCGCTTCGGGCGTCGTTTCGGGGCGCGGAGACTCGTCGGCCTCTACGCGCCGCTGCCCGCCCCGCTCAGGCGCATCAACGGGAACGATCTCCCTCGCAAACTTGCCTTCGCGCATCGCCGCCACCGCTTTTCGGTGCGACGCCAAGGCAAAGGCGTCCGCATCCTCGCGCGCGACTCCCGCCTTGTGGGCGGTGTACTCGGCGTGCCCGCCCATATGGCAATGGTGAAACGAACACCATAATCCGTCGTGAATCACCCCGTCGCGCGCCGTCCGATCCCCAAAACGAACGCCGCTCCGCATTCCTTCCAAGTAATGAGGCGTCCTAGACATTGATTCGAAGCCCCCGGCTACGACGACGGAGGCGTCTTTCGCCCGGATTGCCTGCGACGCAAGCATCACGGCTCGAAGACCCGACCCGCAAACCATGTTGATGGTGACGGCCGGGACCGATTCGCCGACGCCCCCCAAAATTGCCGCCTGCCGGGCTGGCGCCTGACCGCTGCCCGCGCTCACCGCATTCCCCAGGATGACTTCGTCGACGGCGTCCGCGTCCACGCCGCTTCGCCGAACCGCCGCGCGCACCGCCGCGGCGCCCAATTGGGGCCCGGACAGAGGCGAAAGCCCGCCCAAATATCGACCGATGGGGGTTCTTGCCCCGCCTAGGAGGACCGGCTGTCCGGCGGGGTCGTTCAAGGAGTCGCTCCGCTCAGCGCGGGGAAAGATCTCGAGGCGTCATGCAAATTTAGCAACGGCCCGCTCTTCGGAGCGCTGCCAAGACGCCGCGCGTCGCCTCCCGCTCCAACACTTCGGTGTCCGGGTAGCGCCCCAAGCCGTCGACGCCCACGTTTTGGCGGTTGGTGAGGATCGCGATCGCAGCCTCGCAGGCGGGAATTCCCATTGCGAATACGCCCGTAAAGCCGGTGTGGTAAAAGCTCCCCTCCGGCGCGAAATCGACGGCGGGGATCCACCACCCCAGCGCTTGGCCTTGCAGCTGCTCCATCAGGAACGTTCGGACGGTGACGGGGCTTACCAGCTGAAGTCCCCGCCAATTTCCCGCCGCAAGGAGCGGCTCGACCAGCATCGCCGTCTCCTTCGCGGTGGAGAAGAGACCCGCGTGCCCGGCTTTCCTGCCGAATGCATGGTAGGCGTTGCCGTCGTTGACTTGGCTGATGAGGGTATAGTCGCGCCAGCCGCTCCACCCTTCAGGATCCCCGGTGTATTCGTACCCGAAGTTCGGGTCCTCGATCATCTTGCGCTCGTAAGGGTTTCCATGGGATGTCGGCGCAAAGGGCCGATCATGGAGAAATCCAGGGAGCCCAAAGTCGGTTCCGTCCAACTGAAGGGGCTCGTAGAGCCTTCGCTCCACAAGCGACTGCAGCCCGCGCGGCGCCTTTGTATCCAAGAGCGACTCCAGCACCATGAAGCCCAGGTCCGAGTAAACTCGGGCTTGGCCGGGCGGTCGGACCAAGGGCATCGAGTCGATCACGGCCAACGCCCCCTCGCGGCTGTCGGCGTGATAGTAGAGCGGCCACCAGGGCCTGATGCCGGATGCGTGACTCAGCAGGTGCCGCGCCGTCACGCGCTCCTTGTCCTCTCCCCGAAAGTCCGGGAGCGTCTCTTGAATCGGCGCGTCCAAGTCCAAGAGGCCATCGTCGACCAGGAACATGGCGCCGTACGTGGTGTACAGGACTTTCGTCAGCGAGGCCAGATCAAAGGTCCACGTCGTGTCCATCGGCAGCGGATCGACAAGATCAACCACATCCCAGCCGGGGTCCATATGCTTGACCTGTCCGTAGCCGTACGCGCGATGAAAGAAGGGCCTCCCCTCCACGCTGACGTACGCCACGGCCCCAGGGATGCGCCCGTCCTGTGTCCAAGCGGTCAGCACGGAATCGACGGTCTCCCACCCGCCGAGATCCTCCGGAGCCTCCACGGCGCAGCCGGTCCACGCAACCGCCGCAAGCAGCGCAGCCGCGAGCAGGGGCGATCCTGCGGCGCGGCTGCGCATCGCCGCGTAACTTGACTTGTCGAATTGCGAGGTCCTCGCAGCCCTCATCCCTTCCCTCGCTTCAAATGCCCATGAAACAGTTGCTTCGGCGCGGACGGGCCGCCCTCCGGCTCCACATTCCGGGAGCGCTTGCGCTCCTGGCCTTGGGCGGACCTTTGGCCGCTCAAAATTTAACGCTCGACTCCACGCTTTTTGCCGGCTACAGCTGGCGAAATCTGGGGCCGGACCGAGGCGGTCGGTCCATCGCGGTCTCGGGCGTCCGGGGCAGGCCGCTTGAAGCCTACTTCGGGGCGACCGGCGGCGGTCTCTGGAAGACCGTGGACGGCGGCGAAAACTGGGTCCCGGTCACGGATTTCAAGATTTCGTCGGCCTCCGTCGGCGCCGTAGCGGTATCGGAATCGAACCCAGATCTCGTCTTTATCGGCATGGGCGAGACGTGCATTCGAGGCAATATTCTCCCCGGCGACGGCGTTTACCGCAGCAGAGACGGGGGCGAGAGCTGGGAGCATGTCGGCTTTGGGGAGTCCGACGGGATTTCCAAGATCCGGATTCATCCTACGGACCCCGATATCGTCTACGTCGCCTCCTTCGGGAAGTACGGCGCCCCCAGCGAAGAGCGCGGCGTCTTTCGCTCAACGGACGGCGGGGACAGCTGGGAGCGGATCCTCTTTCGGGACGAGCGAACGGGCGCGATCGACATCGCGCTGGACCGCGGCAACCCGGATGTCCTCTACGCGGCGCTCTGGGAGGCCTTTCGCAAGGAGTACACGATGTCTTCGGGCGGCCCCGGGTCGGGGATGTTCAAGAGCACGGACGGCGGAGACAGTTGGACGGAGCTCACTCGAAACGAGGGAATGCCCCAAGGCGGAGTCGTGGGCCGCATCGGCCTCGCCGTCTCCACCTCCAACCCGGAGCGCGTCTACGCTCTCTTCGAGCATGAGGACGGCGGCCTCTTCAGGAGCGACGACGGCGGAGGCAGCTGGGAGCTCGTAAACAACGAGCGGAGAATTCGCCAGCGGGCCTTCTACTACACGCACGTCTTCGTGGATCACCACGATCCGGACGTGGTCTACGCCCAGAACACGTCCTTCTTTCGGTCCGTCGACGGGGGCGAGAGCTACGAGGTCATCAACAACGGCACGCATGGAGACTTCCACGACCTCTGGATCAACCCGGACGACCCCTCCCACCTCGTGGTTGCGAACGACGGCGGAGGCGCGGTGAGCTACGAGACCGGCGCGCGTTGGACGGATCAGGAGTTTTCGACCGCCCAGTTCTACCACGTGGCGACGACGGCGCACGTGCCCTTCCACGCGTGCGGGTCGCAGCAGGACAACAGCACGCTCTGTCTGCCCTCCGACTGGAATTACGGCCGCGACCCGGAGCAGGGATCAATCACGGAGGGTTCAATGGCCGTAGCCTACCGCGCCGGCGGAGGCGAGCCCGGGTACATCGCGCCGGACCCTAAGGATCTGGACGTCTTCTTCTCGGGCACAAACAATGGTCGGTACGTCGACCGCTACAACCGGCGGCTGGGCACGTCCAGAGAGGTGGTGCCGTTCCCCTGGTTTTACTCCGGCGAGCCCGCGATCGACATGGTGGAGCGGTGGCAGTGGACCTTTCCGATCATCTTTTCGCCGATTGACCCGGAAGTCCTCTACGTCTCCTCCAACCGGCTTTGGCGAAGCGACGACAACGGGGACAGCTGGGAGGCGATCAGCGGCGACCTCACGCGGGCGGACCCCAAGACGCTGGGGCATTCCGGGGGGCCCATCACAGGCGACATGAACGGTCCCGAGGTCTACGCGACCATCTTCTCCGTGGGGCCCGGGAAGGTCGACCCGCAGGTGATCTGGACGGGGTCGGACGACGGGCTGGTGCACGTGACGCGAGACGGGGGAGAGAGCTGGACAGACGTGACGCCTCCGGACATGCCCGACTTCGGGCGCGTGAGTCAGATCGACGCCTCGGCCTTTGAGGCCGGACGCGCGTACGTATCGGTCAGGCGGCCTCTATTGGACGACTTTGCGCCCTACATCTGGAAGACCTCGGACTACGGCGAGAGCTGGACGCGGATCGTCGGCGGCATTCGCGAGGACGCGTACGTTCACGCGGTACGGGAGGACCCCGCGCGGCAAGGGCTGCTGTATGCGGCGACGCAGCACGGAGTCTATCTCTCCTACGACGACGGCGGGCGGTGGCGGGAGCTGAATCCCGGGCTTCCCGATCTACCGATCGTCGACCTCTTGGTGGAGGAGGATGAGCTCGTCATCGCGAGCCACGGCAGGGGGTTTTGGGTACTGGACCATATCGGACCGATCCGGCAGCCCGAACTCACGGCCCAACCCTCCGCTCTCTTTGAGCCGGCGCCCGCCTACCGCTCCGGCAAACGCGGCGCGATCTCATACTGGCTGGCGGACGAAGTCCGGGAGCTTAAGCTGGAGATCCTCCGCCCCGGCGCCCGCGGCGAGACGCTCCGGGTTTTTGAGGCGGAGGACACTGCGGCGGAGACTGATCGATGGAGCGGCCCGTTTCTAAAGAACGAGCGAGGACTGCATACGCTTTCCTGGGATTTGCGCGCGCAGCCCGCAACCGTATTTCCAGGCATGATCCTCTGGGGCGTCCGAGCGATGGCGCCCGTCGTGCCGCCGGGGAGCTACGTCGCGCGGCTCACTGCGGACGGGTGGCTGCATGAGGTGAACATCGAAGTCGGGATGCACCCTTGGATCGAGGGCGTCAACCAAGAGGATCTGGAGGAGCAGTACCGCTTTGGATCCGAGATTCGGGACCGGGTGGACGCCGCGAACCGCGCAGTGATTTCGATTCGGAAGGCGCGCGAGAAGCTGGAGGAAGACATGGAGGCGGCGGACGACGCCAAGCTGGACGACGCGGCGAGGACGCTGATCCGGGAGATCTCGGAGGTCGAGGCGCGCATCTATCAAGTGCGAAACCGAAGCAACCAGGATCCCCTGAACTTCCCGATCCGGGTGAACAACCGCCTCGCCAACCTGCTGTCGATGTCCGAACGGGGAGACGGACGCCCGAGCCAAGGGATGTACGACGCGTTTGCGATCATGACGGAGAGGCTTCAGGAGCGCTTGGACCGCCTCCAGTCGATCTGGAATGCCCGGCTTCCCCGGGTGAACGAGGAGCTGGAGCGGCTGGGACGCGACCCAGTGGAGGTCGGGTAAAGGACAAGCTTGCCGGGGGTTTGGTCCGGGGCCTCAGGCGCGGCGCGGAGAGATCGCGCAGCCTTGAGGTCCGCGCGATCCTTGGCTGCCCTTGCCCAAGGACCGTGATCAAGCTTTGGAACCCTTTCGCATATCGGTCGTATGACTGCGTATCTCGGCTTCTAGCGAGCCGGGGGTCCACCTCAATCGAATGGAACGAACAATGCGAATGGTCTTGAGGGTTGGTCTGATGGCGCTTGGGGCATCCGCTTCGGCGCTTGCGCCCAGTGGCGTCCTTGGCCGAGTTGCGTTTCCGCATCGGCGGGCCAGTTGAACGCCCTCCTTGGATTGAGTCGCCCGGAGTCATCAATGACGGCGGATCGTCCCTCGCCCCCATGAGCGGGCTTAAGGGAGGCGTCGCGGGAGTGTTCTTCGCGCTGGCTGGCGCAGTGCTTCTTGCGCCTTGCGGCGCGTCCGGCGGCGCGATCCAAGAGACTGGCCGAATCGAGGTAGAGGAGCTGTGGAGCTTGGACGGCCATTCGCGCCTAGAGATGCTCTCGGACATCAACGACATCGTCGAAGTCTCATCTCAAGAAATCTGGATTTCAAGCGGATGGGAAGGAGTGTACTCCGTCGACCTCTCGGATTGGACCGGAAGCGGTGATCGCTGGATCGCCTTCGCAAACGAAGGAGAGGGTCCGGGCGAACTGACTGGACCAGGCGAAATCGTCGTGACCTCGCAATCGGGAATCGCGGTGCACGATGCGGGCCAAGGTCAGATTGAGTTTTTTGGAGATTCCGGCGAGCCGCTTCGCACTGTGCAGCTGCCGCTGGGAATCGGCTGGACCAAAGGGTTTTCCGTTCTTCCCTCTGGACGGATCCTCGTCAGCGGCGGCACCGGGCTGGTGGACGGCGGCTTTCACGTCTTCAGTGAAATCGGAGAGTACTTGGGAAGCTGGGAGGAGGCGGCCCCCGCAAAGGAGACGTACGCGAGGTACGTCGGCACGGGCGGAGCGCTCGACGCCGCGCCGGACGGCTCGGTACTCTACTCCCAAAACGCCCCGCACCGGATCGTCCGCTACCGCTTTCCTGAAGAGCCCGGCGCGACGGTTTCCGTCCAAACCATCGCCGAGATTCCGGATCTATTGGAGGCGCCGGGCGACGACATTCTCGTGCGAGGCGTCGAAGACGGCACGCCGTTCATCGACATTGATCACGGCTACGCCAAGTCGGTCGCGGTTTTCGCGGTGGGGGACAGCCTGGTGCTGAACGTGCTTACCAGGGGCACGGGCAAGGAGCGAATCGCGACTTGGCAGCTTTTTGCGCCGACGAAGAATGAACACTACGAGCTTGTGGCGGAAAGCCGAGTCGCGAATTACGCGCTGCACTCTCTTTGCGAGAACGGCGATGTCCTTGCTTCCAGGGTCGATGATCTTGGCGTAGATACCGCCGTCCGGCTGCGCTGGACCGTCCGCTGATTTGCGATGTCCAGTCGTCCAGTCATCTTCGCCGGTCTGCGAGGCCGGCCGGAGCGAGTCTCGGCAGTCTCTTCAGACCGCGGAATAGAGACGAGCGGATGTTCGAGCAGACTCTGGACGGAATCGGGGTGCGGCGGAGCTGGTCTTGACTTTCTCGCGCCGCATTTGCTGCGCTCGCATGCTGGATAATTCGGCCCCGTTGACGGAGGAAACCCACTTCAAGGGAGCGGCGATAGAATGAAACCGGTCTTTCTCTTCGGGTTTGCGCTGGTCTGCGGCGGGGTGGCAAACCTCGCGTTTGCCGAAGCGCTGGCGGCGCAAGCTGCCTGCGCCCAATGCACGGACTGCGAGACGTGCCGGAGGAGCGACTGGGGGGCTTCGAGGTGCAACTTCAAAGGGACGAAGGACGGAAAGCCCTGCTGCCGGCTCGTTGGAGATATCTGCAACCCCGCCATGTTCTTGGCCGAGGAAGATATTGGCTTTGTGCCAAGGCGCGGCGGCGCGGTCGCGGCGGCCCGACTGGAAGCCGACGTGTTCGGGAGTTGGGGCTGCGACAACGGCGCCCTGCGCGCCGCCTACCGCAGGACTGCCGGCGGCGCTTGGAACGAAGTGACTGGAGCTGAGCTCGCCGCCCTGCGCGAGAAGTATACGCTCACGCGGTATATCGAGATGGCAAAGCAGCGCGTTCGGGACAAGCTTCTTCGCCGCAGCCAAGCGGGCTCCCGGGCCCCGCTCGTCAGAAGTTGACGCGGCAAGAGTCCGTCCGTTTGGTGGTGAAGGGCAACCTGCGGACTGGGCCTGGCGGGAGGCCGGCGTCGACCCCCGGAAGAAAATCCGGCGCAGCCAGCTCTCTTGACGGGCCCATCGCGACAGCAATGGACTGCCCTTCAGGTCAGTCGCGATCAGTCAAGATCAAGCGTCGTTCCTTAAGCTCCTTTCGCTTGTTGGCGGCGGCATGGATGCGGGCTGATCGCGCAAAGCCGGTTTCGGCTGCGCGCCGTCCTTTCTTTGCGAGGACGGCGACATCCTCGCCTCTAAGGACTTGCGACCTCGCAGTGCTGCGGAAGGCGGAGACCGCGGCCCCTTGCTTCGAGCTCCAGCAACGAGAGTTCGCCTTGGGATTCCGCCCACAGGCGATCCTGCAGATTCACGGAGAGACATACGTGGTTTGGAACGATCCGTAGCCGATCCCCCACTCGGGGGCGCCACGATGTCCCCGCGAGATCCAGCATCCCGTGCTCTTCATTCAGCGTGCGCAAGCGCACTTGGGGTCGATTCAGGAGAATCCCGAACCCCCCTTCCCTGCCCCCTGGACCTGATCGGAACGGTTCCTTGGAGAGCGCCTTGGACCCGGCGTCCACGACCGCTTGGCCGGGGACCGCAACGCTGACGACGGTCGCAAGCACGGTATAGGCGACGTCATCCAAGGAAGCGACCCCCATTTGGACGATGTCGCGGTCGAAAAAGACGCAGGTGCCGGCTCTGGTCTCCGTCATCCCCTCCACCAGATGGGCGCTCCAGAGCGTGGGCGTCGATCCGCCGGAGACGACCCGTGGGGCAAGCCCGACGGCTGCAAGCGCCTCGCGGAAATCGGTCACGCAACGCGAAAGCGCTCGGATGCCGTCCTTCTGCTTTTCCGCGCGCATTCGAAGATGTCCCGGGTAGAAGAGAAGCCCCTCGAACTCCATTCCCGGGAGCGCATCGACGCCCTTCGCGATCCGAACCGCATCCGCGGGCGCCCCGACGCCCGTCCTGCGCGCCCCCGCGTCCACTTCGACCAGAACCCGAACCCGCGCCCCCGTTTGTTGGAGTCGCTTCGCAAGCGGGCGGGCAGCGGCCATTGAGTCCAGCGCGACGGAGATCCGAGCCCTCTCCGCCAAGCGCGAGAGCCTCTTGATGCGGGCGGCCCCCACCGGCGGATAGGCGAGCAGGATGTCGGAGCAGACTTCGGAGCAGACTTCGGCTTCCCGCAGCGTGGCCGCGCAGAGCCCCGATGCGCCCGCTTCAAGCTGCATCCGGGCGATCTCCTTGGACTTGTGCGTCTTGACGTGCGGCCGCCAAGAGAGTCCGTGAAGGCGATGATACCTGGAGATGCGGGCAAGGTTTGCGCGCACTCGGTCCAGATCCACGATGCCCGCCGGCGTCTCCGCGTCCTCCAGGGACGGGCAACGCTTGAGGGCGGCCTCGCGATCCAGTGTTTCAACGGGATTCGTCACGGCCCGCAATTGCCAAGATGCGCCTTTTCGACCAGCTTCAGGTAAGGTGCCTCTGAGAACCCGGAAACCCTTCGCTCCTTCCGGCGTACAACTTTGGAGGCGGCCTTCACGCGGCGTTCCAACAATCGGAGATTCAATGATTCGCTCTTTTGAGATGGTTCGTCGCGCCGTCATCGCCGCCGGGGCGGCGCTGGCGATCGGATCCGCGGCTGCGCCCGAGGCGGCGGCGCAGTACTTCGGTCGCAACAAGGTGCACTACGAGCAGTTCGACTTCAAGGTGCTCCAGACCGCCAACTGGAACATCCACTACTACCCGGAAGCGGCCGACGCGGTGGAGGACATCGCCCGGATGGCGGAGCGATGGTACGAGCGCTTCGCCCGGCAGTTCCAGCATGAGTTCGACGTGCCAAAGCCGTTGGTGATCTACGCGGACCATCCCGACTTTCAGCAGACCAACACGCTCTCGGGGATGATCGGTCAGGGCACCGGCGGCGTCACGGAGTCGCTCAAGAACCGAGTGATCATGCCGCTCACCGCGTCCTACGCCGAGACGGATCGCATTCTGGGCCACGAGCTCGTACACGCCTTCCAGTACAACATCGCCCAGAGCGCAACCGGGGGCGGCATCATGAGCTTGGCGCGGCTGCCGCTCTGGATCGTGGAGGGGATGGCCGAGTACCTGTCTTTGGGGCGGGAGCATCCCCATACGGCGATGTGGCTCCGCGATCACATCCTTCGGGACGACAAGCCGGACCTCCTCGAGATCACTCGAGATCCCAAGTACTTCGCGTACCGCTTCGGTCAGGGCTTTATCTCTTGGCTGGGCGGCACCTACGGCGACGTGGCCGTCCAGGAGCTCTTCCGCGAGGGAGTCTCGAGACGAGGGATGAATCAGTCCGGGTGGCGGGGGGCGCTGGAGTCGGTCTTCGGTATGAGCCAAGACAGCTTGGCGATGCTCTGGTGGGAGGCGGTCGAAGAGCAGTACCGACCGCTCATGGCGAGTAGGACCGACCCCTACTCCACGGGCGACCTCCTGATCTGCGAGGAGTGCGGCGCGGGAAGCTCCAACGTGGCCCCTTCCCTGAGTCCCGACGGGCGGTATCTGGTCTTCCAGTCGGAACGGGATCTCTTCTCCATGGACATGTTCCTGGCGGAGGTCGCGACGGGTCGGATCCTGAGGCCGCTGCAGCGAAACGAAACGCCCTACATCGACGGCATCCGGTACATCGACTCCAGCGGCTCCTGGTCGCCCGACGGATCGAAGCTCGTCTTCGTGATCTTCGCCGACGGCAACAATCAGCTCGCCATCTTGGACATCGAATCCGGCGAGCTGGAGGATCGCATCGAAATCGAGGGATTGGGGGCGGTCCAGAATCCGGCTTGGTCTCCCGACGGAAGCCGGATCGCCTTTTCCGGACTGAAGGGCGGCATCACGGACCTATACGTCTACGACTTTGAAGACGGCGGCGTACGGCAGCTGACGCGGGATCGGCATACCGAACTTCAGCCCGCATGGTCTCCGGATGGAGGAACTCTGGCCTTCACGACGGACCGGGGGCCAGGGACCGACTTTTCAAAGCTGGTGTACGACAACTACATCCTCTCGTTGATTGACGTGGAGTCGGGCGAGATCGAAGATCTCTCCGTCTTTGCCGGCGCAAAGCACACCAACCCGGTCTTCGACCGGAGCGGCGAGGGGATCTTTTTCATCTCCGATCCCGACGGCTTCCCGGATATCTACCACATTGACCTCGACGATGGGACGAGGCGCCGGATGACCCGCACCGCCACGGGAATCAGCGGCATCACGATGCTCTCGCCCGCCTTCTCCTATTCGGCCGAAGCGGATCTCTTGGCGTTTAGCGTCTTTCACGAGCGCGGCTACATCATCAACACCGCGCGCCCGGATGAAGTCTCGACGGTCGTAAACGCCGTGGCCGACTCCGAGGCTCCTCATCCGGGACGCATTCTGCCGCCCAACGTGGATGCCCGGCGAAGCTTGGTCCAGATGCACCTGGACGATCCCGTCACGGGTCTCGCCGCTTCCGGACTGTATGCGGCGAACCAGTCCTTGTCGTACGACCCCGACCTGCAGCTGGACTACATCGGCACGCCCTCCATCGGCGTCGGCGCGGACACCTACGGGACGTACGCCGGCGGCGCCACCAGCGCCTACTTCTCCGATATGCTGGGCAACCGGAGGCTGGGCGTCGCCCTCAACGTCAACGGGACATTTCGAGACTTTGGCGGCCAAGCCCTCTTCATGAACCAGAAGAGGCGGCTGAACTGGGGCGTCTCCGTGCAGCACACGCCGCTGATGCGCCAGTTCTGGGGGATGGGCCGCAACTCCTTTTTTATCTATCGCGAACGGATGTACGTCGATGCAATGGACGGAATCCTCGCCTACCCGCTCTCCTCCACCAGGCGCATCGAGCTTGCGGGGGGAGCGCAGCGGCTGGCGTGGAACGTGGAGCGCGACAACTATGAGATCGACGCCTGGGGGCGCGTCGTTGGCTTCGACCGGGAGGCCTCCACGCCCGAAGGGTGGGATCCGCTCTACCTCGCAAGCGCATCGCTGGCCTTCGTGGGCGACAACTCCTTTACGGGATTCACGAGCCCGGTGCGCGGCGAACGGTTCAGATTCGAGACCAGGCGCTTTCAGGGAACGGTCGGCTTCACTCAGCTCTCCTTGGACTATCGGCGCTACTTCAATGCGGGCGGTCCTCTGACTCTTGCGCTGCGCGGCTTTCACTTGGGGCGGTACGGCGACACGGAGAACCTGGAGTCAAACCGGATCAATCCTCTCTTTCTCGGGACGGAATGGTACATGCGGGGCTACGCGTACGAGTCCTACGACCGCACTGAGGCGTGTCAGATCAGCTACACGGGCTCCACCTGCGGATCCCTGGATCGGCTCTTCGGGCAGCGCTTGGGCGTGCTGGGCGCCGAGCTGCGCTTCCCCTTCACCGGCATCGAACGCTTTGGAATCCTGAACTTCCCTTACCTGCCGGTGGAGTTTACGGCCTTTACCGACGTGGGAATGGCGTGGGACGATACGCGCGCGCTTGACCTTTCCTGGTCCAGAGACGCATCCAACCGGGTGCCGCTGGTCTCCAGTGGATTCTCCGCTCGCGCCAACCTTCTGGGATTTCTCATCCTAGAGACCTACTACGCCTACCCTTGGCAGCGACCGGACAAAGGCTGGCACTGGGGGTTCCACATCGCGCCGGGCTGGTAAGCGGGTCGAGCAAGGAGCGCCATTCGGAGAAGTCCGGTGGTGTCTTCAGGATTGAGCGATACATGACCGCGAAGGACGAAGGCAGCGTGCGCCTAGCTTGACGACGCCGCTCCTTCCGCTCGCCGAGTTGATCCTGTGCCCGTACTGGATACCCGACGACGAGAAGGTGTAGATGAGGTTTCTGACGGCCGTAGTATTCGCGCTCCTAATGCCCGGCGTCGCCGACTCGGGGCAAGAGCCGGAGAACGACATCGATGTCTGCGACATGTTGGGCCCGCTGATGCGCGAGCACGTGAAGCTCGTTACAGCCCTCCGTCTGGCCGCTGACGGTGGGCCGGAAGACGCCCGCGATCTCATTGTTCAGTCGATCGGGAGGGGTCGGTCGGATGCCATGAGTCGTGGGTTTGGGAAGAGCCTCGAGATGTACGTGGACGCTGATTTTAATGATCGCCCGGAAAAGGACATGGGCGTTGGCGAACTGATCGAGTGGTACTTCAACCTGTTTAGTTGTCAGATGCGCGATGAAGGCTGATCCACGTACTCGTCGCTGACCAAACACACCTGCACGTGAGCGCATCCGTGAGGTCGACGCGGATGGCACTTCTCGACCAGCAGCTTCATTACCTGCGCGTCGTCGTAGATCATACGAGCGTACTCCAAGACATTCAAGATCGACTTCAGTCGATTTTCCGCGTCGTATCTGCGGTTGTCCGGGGCTTGAAGGATAATGCGGATGTCGTATCTCTCGGAGGGCGAGACGTCGCGCCTCGGTTGGAGGTATGCGCCGGCCTTCTCGCGGTATTCACGCTGCTTCGCGACCAGGTATCGCTTGCGTCCGCTGCCCCCGTAGAGACGATTCACCGAGGAGGAAACGGAATCCGCTTGTGAGGTTTCATCCAGCCAGACCTTGAGCCCTTTCGACAAAAGGCGAGACGACTCGGAGCGCAGGTTCAGGCCCTCGCGCTTGGGATGACCCCCAGCCGGATTGATTTGAGAAACGGTACGCTCCCCGCTCGCACGCGAAAAGCGGACGGAGGCCAAGGAGCGGCGAGGGCCAGCAGGCGCGGGGTCTTACACCCAGTACAATCTTGGACCGGACCTAAAAGACCTCGATCTTGATGTAGCGACCGGGGTTTTCCCTTACGTCGGCCAAGAGGTCGTTCAGCGTCTCCGCAGCCCTGACCAAGCCGTCGTACAGCTCCTCGTCCCGGGAGAGTTTTCCCAGCGTTCCCTCGCCTCGCTCCATGCGATCCAAGATCAGGGAGAGGGAGCGGACCGCGCCTTGGGCGTCGCTGCTCACGCCTTCCAAGGAGCGCGCCGCGCGCTCGGCGGACTCGAGCGTCCTCGACATGCTCCCCGAGTCCACCATGGAGCGCACTTCGCTGGATACCCCCTGCGCATCCTCCGCAGCAGCCCGCAATGCTTCGGCAACGGCTTGAATCTCTTCCGCTCGGCCATCCGTAATGCGCTGAAACTCCGACAGGAGAGCGTTCGTCTCCCGCAGCGCGTCCTCCACCGCCTGAACATTGTCATCCGATAGAAGTCGACTCACCTGCCGGGCGATTTCGCGCGCATCCACGGAAACGTCCTCGGCGGCGTCCAGCAGCCCCAGGGTGGAGCTTCCGGGAATTTCCCCTCCGTATGGCGCGTAGGCGCCCGATCTTCCGGGGATAATTCGGACCACCGTCATTCCCATCACCGACGGCTGGCCGACTTCCGCCCGGGAGTCCACAGGAATGCCCCAGTCCCCGTCAATCTCTCCCTCGTCGATCTCCAAGGCGATCACGACGCTGTCCCCCTCCAGCCGAAAGCCCTGCACGCGACCGATGTTTACGCCCCGCAGCTGCACCGGGTCGCCCCGGCGGATTCCGCTCGCCGCGTCCACGCGCGTATTGAGGATGTACCTCCCCCGAAACCACGCCGGATCCGTCATGAGGAACAAGAGAACAAGGAAGCCGAGAAGTCCCAGAATGACAAAGGCCCCGACTCTGAGTTCCCGCCCCCGCGCCGTAGGCGGCATGGCGTCCAGAAGCTCCGCATCCGTAAGCGCGCCATCCCTTTTTTCGCTCTGATTCCGATTCATGTCATCTCCACGATATCCAGCGCCGCTTGGGCGGCGCCTCGGTCCACAAACGCGCGCACGACGGGATCCTTGGAACTCCGAAATTCGTCGGGGGATCCGCAAAACCGGATTTTGCCGCCCTCCAACATCGCCACCCGATCGCACATCCAGAGCGCGCCCGAGACATCGTGGGTCACGATCACGGAGGTCGTCTTCAGATTCTCGGAAAGTCGCGCAATGAGTCGCTCCACGGCGGCGGTATTGACCGGATCAAGCCCGGTCGTCGGCTCGTCCCATAGGAGAAAGTGGGGCCTCCCCACGATCGTACGGGCGATTCCGGCGCGCTTCTTCATCCCGCCGGAGAGCTGCGCGGGGAGCATCCCCAAGACTTCGCGCGGCTCCAGATTCACGAGCTCCAGCGCCTCCCAAACAGCCCGGGCGCGCTCCGCTTTCGAGAGCGACTGGAGTCTGGACTCCGGGATCCCCATCCCGATATTGTCGCACACGTTCATGGAGTCGAAGAGCGCGGCGTTCTGAAAGACGTATCCAATTCTGCTCCGCGCCTCGGCCAGCGAGCGCTCGCCCCCGAAGTAGACGCTCCGCCCCGCCACCTCCACGTCTCCCCGATCCGGAACGACCAGCCCCATGGTCGTCTTGAGGAGGACGCTCTTGCCCGTGCCCGAAGGCCCGAAGATCGCAAACATCTCCCCCCGGAGGATGTCCAAATTGACGCCCGCGAGAACGGGTCGATCGAACGCCTTGTGGACGTTGCGAAAACGGATCGCCGGCCCGCCGTCGCTCACTGGAGGAAGAGCGGCGGAAAGATCGCGTCCGCGATCAGGATCGTGAGCGTCTGAAACATGACGGATTGAGTGGTGACGCGCCCCACGCCGGACGCGCCTCCTCGTGTCCGAAATCCCATGTGAATGGAAATCAGCGGGATGGCGAGCCCAAAGGTCAGCGATTTCATCAGCGCGTAGAAGACATCCCAACTGTGCCAGAAGAGACGCGCGCCGTACATGAAATTCTCATAACTCAGGTCCAAGGAGATGTTCGCGGCGATCATCCCCGCCAAGATCCCGGTCATGTTGGCAACTCCCACGAGGAGGGGCATCACGAGCACGCCGGCGAGAATTCTGGGCACCGCCAAGATCTGCACAGGATCCCGACCAACCGAGTGATACGCGTCAATCTGCTCCGAGACCATCATCGTCCCCAGCTCGGCCGTAATGCGCGCGCCGACGCGCCCCACCATGACCACCGCGGTCAGCACCGGACCCAGCTCGATCACGACGCTGGTGGTCGTCACCGCCCCTAGGATGTAGAGGGGAATCGACGAGACAAGCTGGTATCCGCCCTGCTGCGAGGTGACGATCCCCGACAGCACCGCCGTTACCATCACGATCGGAAGGCTCTGCACCCCCATCACGTAGATCTGGCGCGACAGTTCGGAGCCCGAAACCCGCATCCGCAGGACGGAGACGACGGTCGTCCACAGCAGGAGCCCCATCTGGCCCCCGTGTTCCGCCATCCCGCGCCACTTCCGAGCCCACCAGGCGAGGAAGCGGGCGGTCATTCGCCCGAGCCCGCTATCGGCCCGCGGTCCGCTCGGCCCGGCCCCGCCGACCGAGAGATTCGGGGCCGATCATCGCTCCGATCGCGAAAGTCTGTTGGTTGGAGTGCGTGTCGGAGGCGATTTCCATTCTGAACTCGACGAACGGGGTCACGATCGGCACCTGGGGAAGGCTGAGCCCGACTAGGATGTTGAACGCCCAGTCGTCAATGGGCGGAAGAGAGACGGGGCCTCCGGTCCGGGTCAGGCGCTGAAAGCTCGCGCCCGTTCCCAGATACGCGGGTCCCGCCGAATACGTGAGCGCGCCGCCCGACTCCCAGAGAGAGCATTCGAACGGATTCGGCTGCGCGTCGCACCCTTCGAAGAATCGATCATAGTAGGCGATCACGCCCAAGCCGTCCAATAGAAGGCCGAGGTCGGCCCGAGCTCTCGCCCCCGCGCCGAAGGATCCGCCCCGAAGCTCCGTCTGGTAGGTGAATTCCGGGCCGATTTCCACCTGGGCCAAAGCCGGATCCGCCAAGAGAGAGAAGGCGAGAAGCAGGACCGCGCTCGCCCGCCCGCTGCGGCGCCCGGGAACGCGAACGGATGGCTTGCGGTACTTTTTTGAACGGACGTGAGTCATGGAAAAGCCGTTCCGGATCGTGCCGCAGATCTAGTCTCTTGTCTTGGCTTGGATGTTGAATGTACCCAATACGCGGGGTTTCGGCGCTCTTGGCAGCCTGGTCGCTCAAGCTCTACGCGGCCCTTGGCGCAGGCGCCGGCGCCTTGGGAGGGTCGCCCGACCAAGCTTTCCCCGCGGCCCCGCACAACGTCAGGCTGACGGTAGCCGACGGCGGCATCGAAGATGAAACGCTTTATTTCAAGATCCGCTTCTTTTGGGACGACCTTCAGCTTGCGCTGATGGACCACACCTCGAACATGGAGTTCCGGCTGGCCGAAACCGAAGCCGTCGACAACGTGGTCCTTGACTACCTTCGGGCGCGCTTCGTGGTGTCCGTCCCCGGCAAAGGCCCCTTGGACGGCGTGATCGTGCAGCGGGGAATTCAGGACGCTCCCCGCGCAGACGAAGTGATGTGGTGGTATCGGATCGAGTACGAGGTCCCGGGGAGCGCGGAGGAAGCGCGGATCCAAAACCGACTCCTCTTCAACCTCTTTGAGGACCAGAGGAACATCGTCCACCTGGTCGGAAGGGGCGGCGCGGAGGAGAGCTACGCCTTCGGCTGGAGCCTGGACGAAGCGTCCTTGGACCTGAGGTAGGCGCGGACGCGGTGTTCAAGCTCTTCGCCGTCGTCGCGGCCGCCCTTGGAATTTCCTTCCTCTGTTCGGTGCTCGAGGCCGTGCTCCTTTCCGCCACTCCCACCTACGCCGGGCTGCTGAAGAAGCAGGGAAAGCCGGGCGGAGCGGCGCTCGCAAGGCTCAAGAAGCGCGTGGATGAGCCCATCGCGGCCATCCTCACGCTCAACACGATCAGCCACACCGTCGGCGCCGCCTGGGCCGGATCCATCGCCGCGGGCATCGTGGATAGCTGGGCCGTCGGCGTCTTCTCCGGGATCGCCGTCTTCTCGGGACTCCTCACCATCGCGGTGCTCATCTTTTCTGAAATCGTGCCCAAGACGCTGGGAGCCGCCTATTGGAAGGCCTTGGCCGGACCGTCGGCGCGCCTATTGGAGGCGATGGTCCTTGTCCTTAAGCCGATCCTCTTCGTGTTGGGGCGCCTGAGCCACTGGGTCAACCGGGGCAAAGGCTCCGGGCAGGCGACGATGAGTCGCGCTGAAATCAGGGTCATGACGGAGATCGGACGACGTGAAGGGACAATAGACGAGGACGAGTACCAAGTGATGTCCGGAGTCTTGGGAATCGGCCTTACCCGGGTCGACGAGGTGATGACCCCCCGCACCGATATCGTCGCCGTGCCCGCGGAAGCGGACTATGAGCAAGCGATGGCGACGATGCTTGAGACCGGGAAGCTCAGGCTGCCGGTCTTCCAAGGATCGCTGGACGAGATCGTAGGCGTGCTGCTGGCCCGCGACCTGTGGCGGGCGCAGCGCGAAGGGCAAGGCGGCATGGTCTCCGGCGTCATGAAGCCGATGCCGTTTGTGCCCGGCGCGAAGCCGGTGGAGGCGCTGATCTCCGAAATGAGGGCGCGGCGGACGCAGATGGCGATCGTCCTGGACGAGTTCGGCGGCACCGCCGGCTTGGTCACCCTTGAGGACCTAATCGAGGAGATCGTGGGGGAGATCCAGGACGAGCACGACCGGGACGAGCCCAGAGACTTTCGCGAGCTTGACGAAGGGCGCCTTCTCGTGTACGGGGGGACGGCTCTGGCGGACGCGCGCGAGCGTCTGGGCCTTAAGTTGGACGGAGACTACGACACGGTGGGAGGATACGTCTTCGGAGGGCTGAAGCGGCTGGCAAGGGCTGGGGACTTCGTCGCGCTGCCGGACGGCCGCCACCAATTCCGCGTGGCCCGCATGCGGGGGCGGCGCATCGAGTACGTCGTCTTCGAAGAGAAGGGTCCGCCTTCCAAGGCGTAGGGAGGCCGTCCCTTTCTAGAGAAGGCTCTCCGGCGCTGCCCGCCGGGTTAGGCCGTGGCCTCCCTCGGCTCCTCTTCCGTCCGGCCGGAGGCGCGGCGATCCTCGAACCAGAAGGAGAGGGCGAGCAGAACGGCGCCGCAGGAAATCGACATGTCCGCGACGTTGAAGATCGGCCAGAGCATGAAGCCCAGGTCGACGGGTCCGATAAAGTCGACGACGCCCAAATCCCATCGAACGCGGTCGTACAGGTTGCCCGCGGCGCCCGCGACGACAAGCGGGAGGGCCGTCAGACGCATCCAGTCCCGCTCCTCCGCCCTGACGTACATCCAGCCCATGATTGCGATCGCGACGATCGACAGCGGAACGAAGAGCCACCTGGAGTCGTCGCCGACGGAGAGCCCGAAGGCGGCGCCCTTGTTGAAGGCAAGCGTGAGCGGCACCCTTCCCCCGAGAAAGTCCGGCATGGATGCGTGCCAGAGCGTTTCAAGCGCCCATCGCTTGGTGATGATGTCTAGAGGCAGAATCGCCGCAAAGGCGAGCCCTAGGATCCACAGCTTTGGATGACGAAAAAGCTGCCCCAGCTCTCTGAGAAGCCCGCCCTGGTCGCTTTGGCTCAATCCCGTCTCCAGCGGTCTCGCGGTTGATCGCGCGCGCCCGTGAATTCACTAAGGCGAAATGCCGAACAAAATCCGCGAGCAAAGCTCAAGCGAAGCGCCGGCGGCCAACAAATGGAGGCGGCGGGAGTCGAACCCGCGTCCGGAAATAGATCAAGCGTCGCTTCTACGCGCGTAGCCCGTCGAGTCGCATTCGCGCTTGGGCAGACCAACGGGCCAACCTCGCCGAAACGCTAGCCGCATCTTTTCTTACATGTCGGCCCGCGGCGGGGCCTGCATGCCAGCCCGAATTAGCGACGCTCCGTAAGTCCGCCTCGGGCAGGCAAACTTGGGAACGGACGGCTTGTTCTAAGCCGCCAGCGCCAGGTTATCGTTGGCGTTTATTGGTGTTCCGGGTGGATTAACGAGGTCCCCGGACCTCGGCGCGCAGCTCCGATGTCACCAAACCCGTCGAAGCCGTTTCGCCCCCAGTACGGTCAAACAGCAGCCTTCTTCGCGTTTGAATTTAACGCTCCGGCCCGCTTGCCGGGCTCGAACCGCCCGGGGCGCTCCGGCGGACCGCCCCCAGGTATCCCGCGAGAAGCTCTTCGATCTCCGAAAGATCCACGACCTGAAAGAGGCGGCTCCGCAGCTTCCGTCCCCCGGGAATTCCCTTGGTGTACCACCCCAAGTGCTTGCGGAATTCGCGCACGGCCTTGTCTCGATTCGGCTCGAAGCGAATGGCGTTGCGCGCATGCCGCACGCAAATCTCAAAGCGCTCCTCCACGGCGGGGCCTCGCGGAGCGGAGCGGCCGTCCAGCGCCGCGCGCGACTGGCGAAAGAGCCACGGAGCTCCGTGCGAGCCTCGGGCGATCATGATGCCGTCGCATCCCGTTTCGCGGCGCATTCTGACCGCGTCCTCGCCGGTCCGCACGTCCCCGTTGCCGATGACCGGCACCCGCGCCGCCTGGACCAAGCGTCCGATCTCGTCCCAGCGCGCCTTCCCCGAGTACATGTCCGCGCGGGTCCTCGGGTGCAGCGTGATCCACGCCGCCCCCGCATCTTCGCAGACGCGACCGATCCGAACCGGATCTCGGCTGCTCTCGTCAAAGCCCGAGCGGATCTTCGCGGTCACCGGAAGGCGCGTGCCTTCCTTTACCGCCCGGATAATTCGCGCCACCAGGGCGAGGTCGCGCAAGCATCCCGAGCCGCCGTTTCGCCGCACGACCTTCTTTACCGGACATCCGAAGTTGATGTCCACGAAGTCGGGCCGGTAGACCTCGGTGACCAACGACGCGGCTTCCCTCATGCTCCCGGGATCCGCGCCGAATATCTGAATTCCGATTGGTCGCTCCTCGGCAGCGAACCGAAGATACTTGGCGGTCCTCTCGCCGCCGCGCACGATGCCCTCGGCGCTTACGAACTCCGTGAGCACCACGTCCGCCCCGAAGCTCCTGCAGAGTCTTCGGAAGGGCGACTCCGAGACGCCGGCTTGAGGCGCCAGGAAGAGGGGCGTCCCAGGAAGGGACGGAAGCAGCTCGGCGAGCAGAGACATGGCTGGATCGGCGAAAGCGGCGCGCGGGGGGTCCGGCGAACCCTGTCCGCGAATGCTCGGATCCCTACCTCGCGACGAACATCTTGTTCACGGCAGTCCGGCCGCGCACCACCATTTGGACCAGATACACCCCCGACGCAACCGATTCTCCGGATCGGTTCCTCCCGTCCCAGTACGCCTCGTACCTCCCCGGAAACGGATACTCCACCTGCAGGAGCGGCAGCCCTTGGCCTCCCGGAGCGCCCACCGCGGTCGGAGAAGCCACGTACTGGTTCAGGATGTTGAATATCCGAATCGTGACGACGACCGGCTCGCCGTCTTCGAAGAGCGCGGGGTGAAGCACGAAGGGGATTCTCGTGTCGGGATTGAAGGGATTCGGGTAATTCTGCTCCAAGGCGAAGCCTCTGTCCCCCTGCCCCGGATCGTCTTGGGCGGCAATGCGCTCGCAGGCCCCGTCCAGGGCGAGCGCAGTCAGGAGCATTGCCGCGCGAAGGATGCGCCGGCCTCCGGCGCGCACATACGGTCGCGTTGGTCTTATCGTCCCTCCATCGCCGCGGGAAACCTCCAGCTTCAAAGCCAAGCTACGCTCCGGCTCGCTCGGGGTCAACCCGGCGCAGGCCGTCCTCGCCTCGGTGCGTGACGCCCAGGTCGTCCAGCCGCGACAACAGGGGGATCAGGCGCTTGCGACTCGTCTGGAGCGTCTCGCGAAAGTCGGCCGGACCCAGCCCTGATCTGCCGGAGAGGCGCGCGCGAACGGCCCGGCAGAGCGACTCGAGCACCCCTGAGTCGACCCAGAAGGCGTCCCCCACTCGCTCGATCCGTCCCGATCGTTCCATGTACGCCAGTACGCGCCGGACTCCCTTTCGGTTCAGCAGCTCCGCGGGCAGATCCTCCGTCGAAGGTCCCGCCGGCCCCAGACTTCGAATATGCTTTCCCAGCGCCTCCATCAACTCCGCCTCCTCGGGGGAAGGCGTCGGAACAAACCCCCGGATTCGAGCAAATCTGCGCGCCACCTCAATTTTCCCCGCTTCCTTTAGGCGCTCAATGACGCCGTCCGCCATCGCGGGGTGAGCGAACGGGGGGAGCGCGTCCCTCAGCTTGGGAAGCGAAATGCCCTCTTGAAGCGGGTGGTCCTCGTGAAATCGCCGGGTCCGCTCCAGCATAATTCGCTCCGCCTCCTCCACCGCGCGCACATGGAAGCGCCTGTCCCGCCAGTAGCGGACGACAACCCCTTTGACTTCCTTGGACGGGGCAACGGTTGCGTCGGAGCGGAGCTGCAGCACCCGGCCCGAAACGCCGCGCATCCCTGCGATTTGCGCCGCGCCTAGGACCGATGCCTCTCCGGATCGGGCAAGGCGGGCGAGCGCCGTCCGCTCTTCTTCTCCCAGCCGCTTTCGCTTTGGCGGATCCGGCTCCAGCACCATTCCCCCCGCGATCGTCGTCAGCGGCGAGTAGGAGCGAAGGGCGAATCGGTCGCCCCAGCGGGCGACGACGGGCGCTTCCAGCCTCAGCTGCGCGAAGCAATCCGCGCCCGGCGGAGCCTCGGATTCGCCAAAGAGCCAAAGACGCGCAAGGATCTCCCGCGTGCCCAGGTGAAGGCGCACTCTCTGGCCCGCCTTGACGCGCCAGCCCGTGTTCTCTAGAACGGAGAGCAGGACCGAGAGCATCATCGACGATCTCCACGCCGGAGAAGAGACCACCGTTTCGCCTCGCTGCACCGCTCCCCTGCGGGCCGCCTCTCCGGTCAGCGCGAGCGCCGTTCGCTGCCCGGCGCTCGCCCGTTTGGCGGCTTCGCCATGCACTTCGATCGCGCGAATTCGGGCTTCGCCGCCGCTGGGAAGCGCGCGCACCGAATCGCCCGTCGCAAGCGTACCCGACCAGAGGGTTCCCGTCGCCACGGTCCCGGTTCCCGGGGCCGTAAAGACGCGATCCACCGGAAGGCGGGCCAAATCCGAGACGCGCCGCTCTCCAGCATTTGACGCCGCGCGCGCGAGCGCCCGAGACAGCCGGTTTAGGCCCGCGCCCGTGACCGCCGACACGGGCACGACCTCGGCTTCTCGAAACGATGTCGGATCAAGCAGCTCCCGGATGTCCTCCTCGACCATCTTCAGCCACTCGTCGTCTACGAGGTCCGCCTTGGAGAGCGCAACGACCATGCTGCGAACGTTCAGGAGCCGTACAATCGCCACATGCTCTCGGGTCTGAGGCATGACGCTCTCGTCGGCCGCCACCGCGAGGAGTACGACATCCATCCCCGCAGCCCCCGCCGCCATCGTGCGCACGAAGGCCTCGTGGCCAGGAACGTCCACCACGCCAAAGGTGATCCCGGGACGGGGCTCGTAGCGGGCAAAGCCCAGCTCAATGGTGATTCCCCGCCGCTTCTCCTCTTCCAGCCGATCAGTATCCGTGCCGGTCAGCCGCTTCACCAGCGCGGTCTTTCCGTGGTCGATATGACCCGCCGTACCGAGGATGAGGCGGCGCGGAGAAGAGCGCGCCTTCGAGGGATCCGCCGTCACCGGCCGGCGGCCTGTGCTAACGTCTCTCGGCGGCGGGCCTTAGACTCGCGAAAAAAGCGGCTGGTCCCCGCGAGGGCCCAGTTCCCAAGCCGTGGACTCAGAGACACTCCTCCTTGCGAGGCATCGGCTCCGCCAGTGGATCCAAGGCGCGTCCAAGGGCGCAGCCAACGCGCCGGCGACCGAGATCCCGTTATTCTAACGCCGCAGCCACGAATGGGCGGGGCTTTGCGGGCCGGAAACGCTCCGGCGGCGGATTTCGCTCGGCGCGCGCGGCCGCCAACGGAGTTGTCGCGCTTGGCTTTGAGCCTCCGTTCTATTGCTGGGCGAAGGGACGGCGACCGGGCGCGGCCGACGCGACCGGGCAGTATGTTCATGCCGGAGGCGGCGCGCTCGCAGAGAGCTGCGCGGCTCTCCGCGCTCATCACGCAACTCCTTGGGCAAGCCAGCGGAGCTCCATGAAGATGAACCCCCGCGGCGCGCTCCAATACGCGCGCGCATTGATCGCCGCCGCCCTAAAGGCCCGCCTTCTTCTGAGCATTGCCGCTTCGGCGGCTGCCGGAGAGGCCTTTGCGCAGGACTTCAGAGTTGAAGAGGCGACGATTCCTGAGACGCACGCCGCGTTTCTTTCGGGCGAGATCACCTGCGTGGAGCTGACGCGCGAGTATCTCGGTCGGATCCGGGCGTACGATCAACGGGGGCCGCGCCTGAACGCCATCGCCGCCCTCAATCCCGCTGTCTTGGCCGAAGCTGCTCTGCTGGACAGCGTTCGTGCGCGAGAAGGGATCAGCGGACCGCTCCACTGTATCCCAGTCCTGCTGAAGGACCAAGTCGAGACTAGGGAGATGCCCACCACCTTCGGCTCGGCGCTCTTCGAAGGATTCACCTCTTCTCGCGACGCCACCATCGTGCGGCGGATGAAGGACGCGGGCGCGCTGATCCTTGCCAAGACCAACATGGGGGAGTTCGCGTCGCGCTACGTGGGGTCGGGATTCGGGTTCATTCGCAACCCATATGATCCCAGTCGCAATCCCAGCGGCTCTTCGGGCGGAACCGGAGCGGGCGTGGCGGCGAACTTCGGGATGGTCGGCATCGGCGAGGACACCGGCGGGTCCATCCGCGGGCCGGCGGCGGTGCATTCGCTGGTCGGTCTTCGGCCCACGCTGGAGCTGGTCAGCCGCAATGGGATGATGCCGGCCAACCCCTCCACCGACACCATGGGGCCAATGGCGCGCACGGTCTTGGATGCGGCCATCCTCCTGGACGTCATCGCGGGATACGACCCGCTGGACCCGATCACGGCCGAATCTTTCGGAGAGACTCCGGCCTCCTACAGCGAGGGGCTGTCTCCGGACGGACTCGCCGGAGCGCGGATCGGCATCATCCGAGATCCCATGGATCAGGCGCTGGACACGATGTCGGAGGGGTTTCGCGAGGCGCGCGCCCTGATGGACGCGGCCGCGATGCAGCTGGAAGCCTTGGGCGCCGAAGTCGTGGACGCCGTGGCCATTCCAAGCATCCAAAGGGTAAACGCCGTCTTTGCCATGAATACGCACGAAACGGAAGGCGCGACCGACGCCTACCTTGCCGAGCTTGAAGACTCGCCCTACTCCACGCTCCGCTCGATTCTGCTCAGCGGGCGCGTGACGCCTTGGCGGGCGCGGGGGCTCGCCGCGTCGTTAGGCAAGACGACCTCCGATCCCGGCTACCTGGAATACCTGCTCGCGCGAGACGAGATCCGCCGCGAGGTCTATCGGGCGATGGCGGATCACGAACTGGACGCCCTGGCGTACGCCACCTTCGACCACCCGCCGTCTCTGATCGCGCCGGATGTAGAGACCAATCCCAGGCCGAACGACGACTACGGCATGGGCGACAACCGGCTCCTTAGTCCGTTGCTCTCCTTCCCCGCTCTCACCGTACCGGCAGGCTTTACGCAGGAAGGCCTTCCGATCGGGATCGAGTTCCTGGGCCGCCCCTTCACGGAAGCAATGCTGCTGGGCTTCGGGTACGCCTTCGAGCACGCAACGGGTCACCGGCGTCCTCCGCCTTCGGCGCCGCCGCTGCGTTGATTCAAGGCGTCGGGCGCGCCTTTTGTCGCGCGGAGTCCGAAGGCGGCGCTCTCCCCGCGCCGGCAATTCAAGCGTCCATTCCTTAGCTTTTTGCGCGCGCCCCTGGCTGCGCCGGAAGATGTTTCGCGCCGCCGCTTGGCGAGGCCATTCTCGGATCTGGGAGATGTCATGAAGACGCTTGGAGCGACGCCGCTGTTTGCTCTGCTGATCTTGCAGCCGGCGCCTCTGTTGGCATCGGCGCAGGAGAGGCGAAACATCCAAGTCGACGACCTCTTCGAAATGCGTACCGTGGGCGCGCCCGCGGTCAGCCCCGACGGCGAATGGGTCGCGTACTCCGTCACGCGGTCTTCGCTTGCGGAGGAGCGGTCGTACACGCGCCTCTATATGGCTCCCGTCGCGGGAGGAGATCCGCTGCAGCTGACGCGGGATCGGCGGTCCCTCGGATCCCCTGCGTGGAGTCCGGACGGCCGCTACATCTCCTTTACCTGGGCGGGCGAGGGCGGCGCGAGTCAGGTTTGGGCGCTCGACCGGCGCGGAGGGGAGGCCTTTCCGCTCACCGACGTCAAACAGGGCGTGAGGGGATACCGGTGGTCCCCGGACGGCGCCCGACTGCTCCTCGCGATCTCCGATGCGGAAGAAGAGAGCGATTCAACCTCGGCCGCATCGCGAGACCCTTGGGTGATCGACCGAATTCAGTTCAAGCGCGACGGGACCGGCTACCTGACGGGATCCCGGATGACGCACCTGTACATCTACGACATCGAATCCGGAGAGCTGCGCCAGCTGACGAAGGGACGATGGAATGAGTCGCTGGGCGTCTGGAGTCCCGACGGAACGCGGATCGCGTTCGTTTCGAATCGCACGGATGACCCCGACCTGAACTCAAACACCGACATTTGGATCGTATCCGCAAAGCTGGATGAGCCCACCGACTCGCCCGCGCGGGTGACCGCGAATCCCGGAGCGGACGGATCGCCCGCCTGGAGTCCGGACGGCAAGTGGATCGCGCATACGACGAGCATCCGCCCCGATCTGATCTGGTACGCCACCACGCACCTCGCCGTGACGCCGGCCGACGGAGGAGACGCCCGGCTGCTCACGGCCGACTTGGACCGCCGCGCGCGCTCGCCGCGCTTCTCCGACGACGGCGAGTGGATCTGGTTTGGGCTGGAAGACTCCGGCGAGAATCAGATCGCGCGAATTCGGTTGGACGGATCGACACTTGAGCGTCCCGTGGCCGGCGGGTTGTCGGCTTCCGGCTTCGACTGGAGCGGCGGCGCCTTCGCCGCGCGCATCAGCTTTCTTGATCGACCGGGAGAGATCTACTCCGTGAGTCTGGGAGAGGGCGATGATGGCCGCCTCCATCGCATCACCGGCCACAACGACGCCTTCCTCGCGGCAGTGAAGCTGGGCGAGACCCGCGAGTTTCGGTTTCCTTCCGACGAGGGCGTCGAAGTCGAGGGCTTCGTCACCTTCCCGCCTGACCGCGAGGAAGGCCGGCGCTACCCCACCTTGCTGCGCATTCACGGCGGCCCGGTCTCTCAGTACAGCCACGCATTTCAATTCGAGTCGCAGCTCTTTGCGGCCCACGGCTACGTCGTGGTGCGCACCAACCCCCGGGGATCCTCGGGATACGGCCAGGACTTCTCCGCCGCGATCTGGGCCGACTGGGGCAACCTGGACTTCAAGGACGTGATGGCCGGAATCGACCACGCCATTGAGCAGGGATGGTCGGACCCTAACCGACTGGGAGTCGGCGGCTGGTCCTACGGCGGCATTCTCACGAATTACGTCATTACCCGGACGGATCGATTTCAGGCTGCGGTCACCGGAGCCAGCGAAGTGTTGTACATCGCCAACTACGGCCACGACCACTACCAGCGGCAGTGGGAGGCGGAGCTAGGGCTTCCCTGGGAGGCGGACAACCGAGATAACTGGGAGCGAATCAGCCCGTTCAACAACGTCCACAGAGTCTCCACTCCGACCCTCGTCATGGGCGGCGAGGACGACTGGAACGTGCCGATCCAGAACTCCGAGCAGCTCTACCAGGCACTCCGCCGGCGGGGCGTCCCCACGCAACTTGTCGTCTACCCCGGACAGAGCCATTCCATACGCGCGCCCAGCTATCAGAAGGATAGGTACGCGCGCTATCTCTCTTGGTACGACCGATGGGTCCTGAATCGGGAAAGGCCCGCGAGCTGAGGCGTCTTCGCCGCAACCTTCGGGCTCGATTCTCCGGCTTTGGGGGCGCGAGCTCCTTCAGCCGCTCCTCGTCTACCGAACGAGCAGCCCGTTGGGCAGCTTGGATCGGCGCCGCCGAAACTCCAGTCCAGTGGTCGAAGAGTCCTTGCGAAGCGCCCAAGCGGCTTGATCGCGACAAGCCTGCCAAGACAGGCGCTATCGCGAAAGATCTCCTGCGCGCCACCTATTGGTCCCGAGGCGCGGCCAGCCGCCCTTCGGCCTTCCTGATCGCGGAATCGATGATTGCGTCCAGTCGGGCCCCGGTCGCGCCGGCAGCCGCCCGGGGGTTCCAGCGCGCCGCGACATCCAAGGAGACGCGCCGGAGCTCCGCGGGATTTGCGAGGCGCGGATTCCGCTCCTTGAACACGCGATGAGCTAAGACGCGCAATAGCGAGTCTCGCGCGCTCTCCAGCGCAAACGGCGACGTCATTTGAAGAAATCGCTCGACAAGCTGCTCCCAGTAGGATTGGCTGATGCGGGCCAAGGCGCGCACTCCGTTCCTGATCTCTGGATCGCCGCCCGAGGCCTCCGCCGCGAAATGCTCGCGCCACCATGCGCGCGCAAAGGGGCAATCGACGTACACCGACGGCTTGCCCCGTGCTTCGACCAACCCGCCTAGACGCCCTAAGACCGCGCGGACGCAGGAGTCCATCTGCGCGGCGCCAGCTTGTCCGGTCGCGCGCAGCGCAGCTAGGATGCGCTCCTCGCCGCCGCCTTCGCGCGACCCCGCGAGCGCGAAGGCCTGGATGCGCCCGGCCCGAATATGGCGCAGCGTATGATAGGCCCAGAAGGAGGAAGATCTCGCGACATCTTCGGAAACGGGGGCCCATCTGGAATAGAGCCCTTGTTCCGTGTGAGAGGACGGATCCACGTACTCTCCGTCGCTCAGGGGCTCGTCCCAGAGCTCGACTTTCTCCGTCCCCGAAGTTCCGATCGACAGCAGGTAGCTCGCGAAGAGATCGCCCTCTTGGACAATCTCAAGAAACTCGCGCTGCAGCCCGCCTCCGGCTCTGCGAAGCATCTGGGTCCTGAATTTCTTGTAGGGCTCATCCGCGAGCCTTCGGCAATCCGAAAGAAGACCGCTCCTCTTTTGGGTCGCTCCGTTCGAGAGAGCCCCGTAGCGCGCGCCTGGCTCCGCGACTCGTCTCGCCCTCCCCTCTCGCCATGCCCCGCCTGCCGCCGCAATCCGATCGCCGCCGCCTTGGGTCTCGCCCAACGCCTGAGCCGCAATACGCTGGGCCGTATCGCTCACCCGAGAACGCTCGACGGAATGATCCCCGCCCTCAAGCGCCGAAAGCACGGCGTCCATCGGCATTGCGTCCAGAGCTTGCCTGAGCGACGCTCTGGCAAGCTTCACGGCCGCAGCCTTCACATCGTGTTTGGTGAAGTCGCCATTTGCGGCCTTCAGCTTCCCCAAGTGAATCATCAGCGCCGCCCGCGCATTCCGCTGATTGATCGCCGTCACCCTCTTCAGCGAGAGCATGACCATCTCCTCCCAGCAGGGGCGATGCCGATGCAGGAGCGCGTGGGCCTCGCTTCGCCGAATCAGCCCCCGCGCGGTCTCGGACGCCTCCTTGGACAGCTGGCGCCGCCACCAGGCGCGCGATAGCGGACAGTCCGAAAAGACCGACGTGTTCCCGCGAATTACCGGCAGCCCCCCGGTCCTCCGGAGAAAGTTGCGCGCCGCTTTGTCCATCTCGGCCGCGCTTTTCAGGCCGTCGGCGGATCCGGTGAGCAGGAAGGCCTCCTTAAGGGCATGGCCATCTACGCCTAGACGGCCGTCTTCGATCCAGTCGACGTGACAGAGGAGCCAGAACAACGGACTGGATGCGAGCGCGGCGCGCCCCGCGAGCTCGGGCTCCCAGGAATCCCCCAGCTCCGCCTCAAGCTCTATGGGAGGATTCCGGTACTCGTCCGGCGAAAGCGGGCGGGGCATCGGCAACCAGTACCGACTTTGGTCGGCCGCGACCTCGAGCTTCTCCCTCAAATACTCTCCGAGCGACTCCGGCCCTTCGACGACTGCGCCGATCAGCGCCGCTTGCCGCCTCTGAATCCGCGCGATGGCCTTGCGGCCAGCCTCTTTCGTATCGTCGTATCGCCTCTTGTCAACAATCAGGCCCTTCTGCCAGTCGGTGAATCGACCGCTCAGCTCCCGAATGAGCGCGCGTTTCATTCTTCGGGAGTCACCGCGACCAGGCGCTCGATGGCCGTCGCGGCCTCCGTGGGATCGTAATCCTCTTCGTCCCAGAGCTTGACGCCGGAATCCGTCAGCTTCTCGCGGAGCGCCTTGGCGATGCCTTCTTCGCCCTCTTCGCCCTCGTCGTCATCGCGAAAGACGGCCGGGAAGTGTCCGCAGACGCCGATAAGGCCCGCGACCTGCAGATTCCTGTCGTCATGGATGCTGGACCAAAGGTCGGACGCCACGCGCACGACAAACTGTATCTCGCCCGTGGCGCGCCCTGGCTCCGCCTTCATTCGGCCTTCCTCCAGCTCATCGTCCAGGACAAATCGAAGGAGCGACGCCGCAAGAGAGCTGACTCTGCGCTTCGCGCCCTTCGCGAGCCACCAGCCGCGCGGGATTCGAAGCTCGTCCCCTCGCCACAACTCTCCAAGGCCCGCATTCGCGAGTCCAAACTCCTTGACGGCGAGCAAGCCGGGAACAATCCAGATGTCCCCGTCAAGCTCATCTTCCTCCCACCGGACCTTGTGCTCTCTTCGAGAGGAGCGCTCCAGCCTAGAGAACAGCGCCTTCGGGGCTCTTAACTCCGCCGCGTACTCCACCACGCCTCTTGCGAGGGCCTGCTCCAGCGCCGGCGCCCCGCTGAGCGTATGGGCGATGCGGGCATGGTTGATACCGACCAGAACGCTCGCCTCATAGCGTCCTTCCGGCCAATCGAAGCGCGACTCATCCTCCAGAAGGAGGGGGATCGACCTATTGTCCACGACCCTTGGCCTTACGCCGCGAGCGCCGCCGTACGATATCGACCTCCACCGCGTTCGCATCGGAAATTGGATCCGCAAGCCTGATCGTGAAGGCTGTGATGTCGCGCGGCAGCGGCAGCTCGTAGGCGGCCTCGCCAGGATGTACTATGTGACCCCCCCCCATTTTGTCAAGTCGTGCAATTCGGAGCCACTTCGGGCCGATCGGACTCACGCACGTTTCGTCCGAACCCGACGGCACCCTCACGCGCAGCGCGAGAGTCCCTTTGGCGGGCGCGTCCTTAAGCAAACGCCAGTTCACGTCAAGGCGCCTGATCGACCCGTCCTTGCTCGGGACCGCGCGCACTGCGCAGCGACCGGCCGCCGCGCTTCCGGGCTTCGGCGAAAACCCGGGAGTCCTGGGCTTTCCTCCCCCCGGTCCGATTGGTTTCTTTCGTTTAGTCCGTCCCGTGCCCGGGCGGTATCGCGGCGTCTTCTCGGCCTCGCGCTCGACGCTCCCCGGAAGGAGCGCGAAGCCCCGAGGAACAAACGTATCCTCGTGCTTGACGGCGCCCGCCTCTTCCTGAAGGCGCCTTGAAATCTCCTTGAGCTTTCCCAAAAGCCTGCGACTTGCCGCCTTCCCCAGCCTGCGCCGATCAAGGCCTCGGTGCTCCGGCCCTTCGGCATCCCTGGCTAAGCGCGAGATCTCGCCGCCGTGAATTTCCAAGACGGCATCGAACGGCTTGAATCCGTTGAAGTCCCGGGGCGCCAGGCGGTCCGCGGCATTGGTGATCCACATCCCGCTTCGGAAGACCTGCACCCTCGACCGCGCGGCGCGCTTGCGCTGGGATGAGAGCGGACGAAGAAATCCGCGCACGCCCTCCTCATCAAACACTATCTCGCGCCCTTCCCTCAGCGTCCGCCAAGCCTGAACCGCCTGTTCGCTGGGCATCCAGCCCTTCTTGTGCCGAATCTCGCGCTGGCCTTCCAAGATGGGACCCAAGCTCTCCTTGTCGACGGTCACGGAATGGCCCGTCTCCTCGTCGCTCACCGCAACGAGCATTCGCCCCTGCCATATCGCCGACAGGAAGTTCTTCGCCGCGACCCGCGCGATGGCGCCGGCCGCGCCCTCTTGGTCGTCGCGAAACCGATTGAATCCCATCACGGCGACGACGCTCCCCGTGTCTTCAACGCGTCCAAGCTCTCGGGCGAGGAGCGGCGGCACCTCCGTGGGATAAGGAGACTCGTCGATCTCGAACAGGCTCCGGTTGCCGTCGCGAAGCCAGTATCCGGTGGCGGCCCGTCCCCGGTTTCCGTCCGTTCTCGAGGCCAGCACCGCATGAGCGCTGGAAATCGTCCCGTGCACGCCGCCTCCCAGCGCCCGGCCGGCGTACTGGATCATCCGCAGATCCGACGCCGCGAATGCGGTGAGATGACCCACCCCGTAGCTGCCGGCCCCCTTCTTTCCCTTCTCCGTGTTTCCCTCGGTGAGAATCCGCCGCATTCGGTCGGCGTTTAGGCCGACGCCATTATCCCTGCAGTACAGGACCGACGTTTCGGGCTCCTCTAAGACTCTCCTGATTCGCTGAATGGTCCTGAGTTCGGAGCCGCTCTGTCCGCCGTCTTTTTCCCGCTCATGGGCGGCAGCCTCGAAGTGCGCCCTGTACTCCTTAATTCCGGGGATCCGATCAACGTCCTCCAGTCGGATCGTGAAGTCAACGACCGCCTGCTCGCGTCCGCGGTCGATTGCGGCATCAAGGCAGTTCTGGAGCATCTCGCGAATCACTGGCTCCGGATTCCCGTCCCAGTTCGTCATCGAGTGACTTTGAAAGCCCTGGGGCTGTCCGGTCGGGCTGAAGACCAATACGCCGCTCATCCTACCTCCGATCGCGGTCCGCTTCCGCAGGGCCCGGTCCTCTCGCCCAAGAGACCATGATCAGTCCGTACAGTCGCACGCTTGGACGTTGCGGGCGAATCGGTCGGAATCGCTCCCGCCCACGGCGGCCAACGCTGCAAATGTCGGCCCCCTGACGCCGAAGAAGCCGAACTTAGAGATCCCTTCTTTGTTTCGCGACGGCACTTCCCGTCGGTACTTGCGCTCAATCCGAACCCACCATTCAATGTCCGAGGGCGCGCCCTTGACCCGCGAGGGGTCCTGAACGCGGGCGGCGCGTCCCAGCGCCTTGGTCCCCTTCATGAAGCAGAAGACGCAGTTTCCGGCCAAGTCAGGCGCCTCGAGATCGAAGTCCCGCCGGCTCCAGTATTGCCTTACGGCCTTCTGGTCCATCTCCCAGTCCGCCAAGGGGAAACACGGCCTCTCGCCCGGCGGCTGCGTGCGCACCGCGCAGGCGCGCGTCCCTGCGCCTTCGGCAAAGAGCGATCGCTCAAGGATCCGATTCATCCTCCCATCCTCGTCCGCGCGAAGGCCCAGCAGCGTCACGTGCAGTCGCGCCTCCGGGCCCCACATCGCCGCGACGGGCGGCGCCCCGCTCGGACGCGCGATGGCGCCGCGCGTGTAGTCCTTCCACGCCTGGGCCCCTCGGTTCGCCGGCCTTTCGGTCATGTACGCGACTCGTTCGAGAAACTCCTCTTCCGGCGCGGCGCCTCCGGCGCCCCGGTAGCGCTCAAGGGCCCTTTCGGGCGTTACATACCGTCGATCCGAATGGTGTCCCGCGTGCCTGGGCCCCGACCCGCTCCCAAACCACTCCGCTAGAAGTTGGTGGGAGGGAAAGAGCTTGAGCTTGGCCGTACAGGATCTCGAGTGAGGGTTCGGCAGCATTCCCTGAAAGGAGAGCATCTCTTCAAATACCTCGCCGCTCGACCTGTAGCCCCTCGGGTCGACTTCAATCGGGTCCGAAGTCACTAGGCGGTAGGCCGCTTGTCGACCGTATGCGCCGCGCCTGGCATCCTCCACGGTGCAAAACTCGTACCAGAAAAAGGGGAGTCCGAATTCGCCCTCAAGCCGTTCCTTGCACTTCCGGGCGAAGTCGTAGGTCGCGGGGTGCTCCGCCGAAGTGTTCGCAAAGAGGATCGCGTCGCCGCGATCCGGGCGCAGGAGGCCATTCTCGGCCAGCATGAAGGTCAGAGCCGCCGATGATCTGCCGCCCGAGAATTTGACGACGTGGGGCGCGTCCGCGTGTGCTTCGTCCCGATAGGCGATCCTTCGCGGCGAGGGCAGGCGAGGACGCGATACCACAGCCAAGGGCTTGATCTGCATTGGCTTAAGATTGGCTTTGGCTAGAGCCCGCGCAACCGCTCCCTCTACCTCCCGGGCCCAAGCAAGACCGCGTTCATGAAGAGCAGCTGCGTTGCCTCCGCGTACGCGCGGTAGTTCGGATCTTCCGCGAACGCAATGATCTGGCCGGAGCCAATTGGCTGGTGGATGAGAAACGCCTTGTTCGCGAGCTGCGGGCGCGCCTCCTCCCAGACGATGCCGGAGAGCACCAGATCCTCCTCTTCGGCGTACCGCCCGACGTTTGCGCCGACATCCAACGTCACCGGACGAAAGACCCTCGAGCCCTCGACCAAAGCCCCCACTTCGCCGTCCGTACCCGACGCAAGCCAGTGATTCTCGTCCAGCACGACCTTGAGGATGGCGCCGGGCACCGACTCCGGAGCCTCGTCGGATGGAGCAATGGCGTCCAAGTACCGGATCGGCTGATCGGACGCGGAAGCGTCGGGAGGGTCTTCGCCTTCGGGCCTTCCTCCGCGCCGCTCGGCGGTTGTCTCGAGCAGTCCAGCCCGCGCGGCCCAGCGCGTCGACTCGGCCATAGTGATCAACGTGCCGCCGCCGCGCGTCCACTCCCGCAGGCGATCCCGGAGGCCGCCGGAGACAGCGCCGCCGTAGTTGCCGTTTGGAAAGACCAGCACGTCGAATCGATGAAGGTCCGCGCGCCCGAGGCTTGATGCGCGCACGACCGTAACCGCTTGGCCGTAGCGGCGCTCCAGCACGTAGCGCGCCCACCCCACCGAGTAGCTTCGGCCTGGCTCGTCGTAGACCAACAGCACCTTCGGCTCTCGAAGCGCGCGCGTGAACCGGCTCCCCAGCGACGCGCCTTCCGTAACGTACGCCCCGTCGATCGGAACGGCTTCCGCGCCGTGCATCGCCGCGATGCGCCCTAGGGCGTCCCGCAGCTCCGGGCCGTTCTCGGAAGCGCGCACGATCGCCGTGCCCACTGGGTATTCGCGTCCGTCCAAGGTGAAGCGCGCGCCCGCCGCCCGAACTCGGATCCCCTCCCGCAGGGCCTCTGCTACGGCGCCGGCGGCGTTGGCGCCCCACGGCAGCAGGTAGCCCAAGGCGGCCTCCGGGAGCGTTGCATCCTCCGAGTACTCGCGAGTAGCCGCGAGAATCTCGCCCGCCGCTCCAGTGGGCCGCTCGACCGGAATCGCTTCGACATCCCAAAGCAGAGACTGACTCCACGCCGTCAGATCATAGATCTGGTCGGGCTCGCGTCGCGCGCGGCGATCAATCTGCTCTTGCACGAAGTCCTCCGCCATGGGGACGTGCGCGTCAAGGAGATTTCGGGCAAATCGGTGCGCCGGCTGGTCCATCGGAACAATGAAGGCGTGGGCTGCGGAAAGCCGTCGACCGTCCGCCTCGATCGTCTCCGTCGCCCTCCTCACTTCGATCCCGTTGCTTGCGAGCATTCGGGCCAATCGCTCCGCCATTCCCGCATCGTGCGCCGAGTGGAGCACGTACTCGGCGATGCCCCGGCTCCCCATCTCGATTCCCTCGCGTCGAAACTCCAGATAGTCCCTAAGGATCCGCTCTCGATTGGCCGCGGCGGTGTGCGCCGTGGTCACGGCCGCCGTGAAGTGGCGCAGCACCCCGTCTCCGTAGGTCATCACATCGCCGTCGCTTCGTTCAAGCGCCAAAGCGCGCGCCGAGGCCTGCTCGTACGTCATGCCGAGCGCGCCGTGGTTCATGGGCCACATGTCCACGTAGCCCGGATAGAAGGCGTCAAAAATGTCTCTGGTGAAGTACGCGAAGCCGCGGCGATCAAAGGCGCGGGCGTTTTCGCGTCCAAACAGCTCCATCAACGCAAGCTGGCGCTCCCCGTACCACGGATTCTCAGGCGGCGCGGTCGGCGGAAAAAAGTAGGTGGCGTCGCCGCCCATCTCGTGCAGATCGGCCACAACGTGGGGCCAGTACTCCAGGAGGACTCGCACCTTGCCGCGCGTCTCGACCTGGCTCTGGATGAACATGTCCCGGTTTAGGTCGAAGAGGTAGTGGTTGCTCCGTCCGCCCGGCCATGGTTCGTCGTGCTCCGCCGAGTAGCTTTCGACGTTGGGAGGGACCGCTTGAGCAGCGGTGTTTGCCTGAACGAAGCGGTTTCTCCCGTCCGGGTTCTCGATCGGATCAATGAGCACGAGCGACTCGCTCAGCACGAGATCGACCTTTGGATCGTCTTGCGCGGCCAAGAGGTGGTAGGCTTCCATCATGGCGGCGCCGGCCGGGCTGATTTCGTTGCCGTGAATGCTGTGCATGAGCGCCGTCACCACCGGCAGCCTGTCAATAAGCTCTTCCGCCTCGGCCTCCAAAAGCCCCTCCGGGTGGGCGAGCCGCGCCAAGTCGGCCTTGAACTCGTCCAATCGGGCCATGCGCTCAGGCGACGAGATCGCCAGGATCACGAGCGGGCGTCCCTCCCAGCTGTCTGCGTAGTGGATGAGGCGGGCGCGCTCTGGGGCCGCCAAGGCCAGCGCCTCGAAGTAGCGAACGATCTGGTCGGGAGGCGTGATCTCCTCCCAGGGATCGTGGCCCAAGACGGCCCGCGCCGTCGGAATGGCGGAGTCGTAGGCGGCGCCTGGAGCAAAGTCGGCGGAGGAAAGGGGCGCCTCCTGTCCGGGAAGCTGCGGAAGGACGGCAAGAGCAAGCGCGGCAAGCATATCGATCTCGGCAAGGCGTGGCGGAACAAACCCGGCGAACGTGCCGAATGGCAGCTCGGTACGGAGTCACTGGTCAATTATCGTACAGATGACGCGTGCGAGAGTCGAGCGAGGCGGGTTTTTTCGCAGTGGTCGACCGGGCGGGTCGCCGAAGAATCCGGGATTGCCGGCTTGAACGTACCGGCGGGGGCCTGACGGCCGATGTCTTCGGAGGAGGAGGCTGTTCGTCTGCGCGCGCAATTCTCGCTGCGAAGTGCGCCTCGGGGCCGCGGCTTCGACGGCGAGTTGTTTAGTCCCTGCCGTGGCTCAAGGAAGAACGGGGGCGAGTTTGGAGCGGAATGTCCCTGTGAGGCTCCCGCGCTTGCGGGAAGCTATCCGGCGTCGTGTTTCGCCATCCGCGACTCCCTACCCGGGATTAACGCGGAGCAGGTACTCGTGGAACTTCGGTACGGTAAACGCAACGATCCCGTGGGAGGGACTCCAGATCATCCCCTTGCGGATCAAATTTGCTCGAATCGGGCCGGCCGAGGTGACTGGAACGCCCAGCCGCGCCGCGACATCGCCGGATCGCTGGGCGCTCTGACCAAGACTTGCCATTGCGCTTACGTAATCCCTCTCCCTTGGCGTGAGGCGATCAAACCGAACCCGAAAGAAACCCGCGTCCAAGGCGGGCCATACCTTAGCCTCCGCTGCCCGCACGTCCTCAAGGGTCACCGGAGAGCTTGCCGCCGCGTCCCAAGAGCGCGCGCCCCATTCTTGGACGAAGTAGGGATAGCCCTCCGTGCGCCGCGCGATTTCCTGAAGCGCGTCGTCGTCGATTGCGGCGCCCGCACTCTCGATGGGCGTGCGAACAGCCTCGGCGACGCCGCGGCGATTGAGCGGACCCACGGGTCGGAAGTCGAGGAGCCGCTCCGCGTAGCTCTTGGCGTCCCCGGCCATTCCCGCAAGCTGCGGAAGGCCTGCCCCAAAAAAGACGAGGGGAAGCCCCCGCTGATTCGCATGGTGCACCGCAACGAGCAGAGCGCTCAGATCTTCCCCCGAGAGGTACTGGACTTCATCCATCAGAATAGCTGCGGCGGTGTCCGCTGCACGCGTGGCTTCGACAAACTCGACTAAGACATCCGTCAAGTCGGACTCGAGATCGCCGGATGCCCCCAAGCCCGGCTGCGGAAGCACGCCAACCTCGACTCCTCCCCAATTGACTTTGAACGCGCTGGCGAAGTTGCGAAGAACCTTAAGGGATCGGTCCACGTGACGCCGCGCCTTTCCGCCGCCGATACGAATGAGAACACGGCGCAGCTGGGGGACAAGAAGCGCCGCCAATCGCCGCTTCTCCGGGGCCTCAATCAGAGCGGTCGCACAGCCCAGAGCTTCCGCCAGCTCCCCGATGCGCACCAAGAGAACGGTCTTTCCCGCGCCTCGGAGGCCGAGGAGCATCATGCTCTTCGCGTGACGACCGGACCGGGCGCGGCGTACCGCAATCTCTGCCGAAGTCAGCACCTCGTCCCGACCGGCCAGCGTCGGAGGCCTAGACCCCGCGCCGGGAGCAAACGGATTCGTGATGGGATCCATCTTCGCGTTTTGTGGAAGTTATTGTCGACTTACAGTATATAACGATAATCTATCAATAACCATACACGCGTTCTTCCACGCACTATTTGTATCCCCGAATTTATCGCGGACGCGAAATTCAGCGCACCGAAGCCGCCCCGGAATCTTGAAATCGAGTTGGAGCACTCATGAGACCAAAGCCGCTAAACGTCTTTATTGCGAGCCCGCTTGAGGCTCAGCAGGTGGATCGTATACGATCCGTCGACGCGGAGCGCTTGAACGTCGTCTACGATCCCGACGTGCTGCCGCCGAAACGCTACGCGTGCGATCACGCAGGCGCCTCGGACTTTGTTCGCGGGCCGACGCAGCAGGCGCGCTGGCGAAATCACTTGTCGCGCGCGGACATCCTGTGGGACTTTCCGCCTCGCAATCCAGATGGCGGCGGAGGACTAGAGTACGCGCCCCGCGTCCGCTGGATTCAGGCAACCAGCTCCGGCGTCGGCCGTAGGGTCGAAGCGCTTGGGCTCTTGGATTCCGACATCATCATCACGACGGCGCGCGGCGTGCACGCCGGGCCGCTGGCGGAGTTCGTATTTCTGGTCCTGCTGGCGCACGTCCGGAAGATGAGCCGCCTTGCCGATCATCAGCGCCTCCGGAAATGGGAGCGCTTCTGCGGAGAAGAGCTGGAAAGAAGAACGCTTTCCATCGTCGGGACTGGCGCGGTGGGCCGGCGAGTTGCGGCGTTGGGCCGGTGTTTTGGGATGCGCGTCGCCGCGCTGGCCAGTCCGGAATCGACTCGGTCCGCTCAAGAGCTGGGAGTCGACGCGCTCTTTCCAAGCGACGCACTGCACGAAATGCTGAGCGAGACCGACGCGCTTGTCCTCAGTCTCCCTCACACGCCGGCGACCGACCGTCTCATTGACCGCGCCGCGCTGCGCGCGCTCAAAGGGGGCGCCGTCTTGGTGAACGTGGCCAGAGGCGGCGTCGTCGACGAACCGGCCCTGCTTGAGTCTCTCAGGAATGGACATATCGCTCTTGCAGGCTTGGATGTCTTCGCTAAAGAGCCGCTTCCGGCCGAGAGTCCTTTGTGGCAACTGCCCAACGTCATCGTCAGTCCTCATTCCTCAGCGAACGCCGCAAGCGAGAACCGCAAGATCGTGGACATTTTTTGCTACAACCTCCGGCGTTACTTGGACGATCGGCCCAAGGAGATGCGCAACCGCTTTCGTTCTTCGCGTATGTACTGACCTCGAGATCGCCAGTCTTTCCCCTGTAGCTTAGCGCGCCGCGCCGACACTGAGCTGCTCTCGCGAACAGAGGTCCGGCGTCTTGTCAGTCGTATTCCGCGATGTCCGCTACGCGCCTCCCCTCAGCCAAGGGAGGGCGGGGCATGTTCGCTGTTTGCGGCATCCCTTAATCGAACGTTTGCGGAACGGACGGCCCGCCCAGACGCGCAACGCACGGCGGGGGCTCCGAGGCGGTCGCCCCGGAGCCCCCGCGCAATCCCTCATTAACGGTCCCGCAATCTCAAATGCCCATCCTTAATCCTAGCCGACCGGAGCGTAGCTGATCCGCAGCGGCTCTTGGTTATAGAACGGCTTGCATCTATGGGTGTCACCGTCCTCGGTGTGCCGGCCCCAGACCTTCTTGGTCCGATCATTCGGCACCAGGATCACCATGGTCGAGGCCGTACTCCAATTGTTGGGTTCTCGGGTGGAGAACACCCCGTTTTGGCATACACCGCTCTTGTCCCACTTGATCTCGAACTTCTCGGTCTTGTCCTTCTCGCCGCCCGCCTGTTTCAGTGTGTACCGCCCCGGAGCCAGCTCGATCACCGCATCGTGCCCGTCAAACTCGAGCCAAAAGTCGCCTGCGCTCTTGGCTATGTACTCCAACCCCGACTTGTCGGCCCCGAAGTACCTCTTCAGCGTCGCCAGCGAGTCGTTGGGATTCGAGTTGTCCCGCAGGTGCCCCGCATCTGCCTCCCAGCCGTCATTCAAGCCCATCTGGTAGAGCCACCGGTCCCCGCATTCCTCGCCGGTCGCGCTGGAGAACTTCCCGACCGACCCGCACTTGCGGATCTTGAACTCGATTGAGCCCTCGTGCTTCGTGCGGCTAGTGTCCAGCGCCGTCTGCGTCTTGTACTGCCACACCTTCGTTTTGATCTTCCGGTTCGCCACCATCCCGAAGCCCAAAGCCTGATGTCCCGGAGCAGCTAAACTGTCCACGCTCACGCTGTCATCAGCCGCAAACTCCTCCCAGATGACCCCCATCCTGTGATCCTGGCGCACCGCGTCCATCGTTGTGCCCCACACGGCGCCGCCCGGGCAGAGCATCGATGGATTCTTGTCGCCTTTGCACGCAAACCTCCTGTTGCCGCCGGCAAACTTCACGTCGCCCGCGTCCGCCTGATCAAAGTTCCTCTTCGCCATCGCGTCGTCGCTAGGATACGCCAGCTGCGACCCCGCGCCGGCAACCGTCACGCGGTAGATCTCCGACGGCAGCTCCTCGAACTCGAAGGTCCCGTCGTCGTCGGTCCCCCCGCTTCGAGCAAAGCCCCGAGGCACCGCCAACGTATCCGTCCTCGACTTCGTCCCGATCATCCCCGTCACAATCACCCTGAGCGACACCCGCCGACCCTCCTGCGGAATCGTCTGCGATCCGTCCACGTACGTCTCGCCGGTCAAACCCCCCGGCGTCGCGTCCGAGCAGTCGAAGTCCGCCGTCGGCGGGAGCGTGTCCTGCTCGTGGAAGCAGATGCCCGTCACGCGCGCCGCCGCCCTGCCCTCGAGACCCGCATCCATAAAGCGCGTCTCGTAGTGCGTCATGCCGTCGGGCTTCAGCTCCTTCAGGCCCGTCGCTTCGTCCGCGCCCACCGTCGCCATCCCCAAGTCCTTTGTCTCCGAGTACGAAATCCCCGTAAACCGCGTCCCGTTGTCCTGCAACATCCGGAACATGTAGTCGGAGTCGCCCGCCGTCGCAGTCACCGCGTACGTGCCGTCCAGCAACTCGTCGATCATCGCCTTGCCCTTGTCGTCCGTATCCTCCTCATGCGTCTTGCCGCCGTGCACGGCCTTCGCCATCAGCTCGACGTCCATCCCGTCCGCGTTCATCGGATCGCCCGAACTTCTGAACATCGCCGACAGCGAATTGCCCATGCGCTTGTAGCCGAAGCTCGAACACATCTTCTTGTCCCGAGGATTCGCCTTGCACGCCGCGTACATCGGCATGTGCGCCATCGAGTTCGGATCCAACTCCATCGTCTCCGAACCCACGATCATCCCGCCCTCCTCCTCGAGCCACGAATCCAGCTCCGCCCGCAGCCGGTACTTCCCCTCCTGCGTCATCACGCCCTTGAAGACGTGCGAGGAGTCCAGCATCGTCGTCGACGACACGATCTCCCAGCTCCCGCCGTCCGACATCTTCTCCAAGTGCAGCTCGACGTCGCCCTCCGACGGCGCTGCGTCCTTCCTGTCCCCCGTGCACGTCTTGTCCGTCGCCTTCAGCGGCACGCACGACACGCCCGCAATGTCGTCCAGCTCCCGGTGCGCGCCGACCTTGACGTCCACCTTCTTGTGACCCACCACCAGCGTCCCCAAGTGCATCGCCTCGTCCGGCGGATGCAGGCCGTTGTGCGTGAACTCCAGGTACTCCATGTCCTCGTCGTCCATGTCGTGATGGAAGTACAGATTCATGTCCTTCATCCCCACGCGGTACTTCCCCGTCCTCGACGGCGCGCCCGTCAGCGTCAAGGACGCCGATCCGTTCGAGCCCGTCGTCGCCGTCGCCGACGCCGTCTTGCTCGTCCCCTTGAACGCCGCAACCTCCGCCTTGTTCATGTACCCGCCGCCCGCGCTCCCGCGACGCACGCTCCGCACCGTCAAGGACACGTTCGCCTTGTTCGCCAGATACAGCAGCGGATCCATCGACTCCGACATGAGGGACATCGGATCCACCATCGCCGTGTCCGTCCCGTCCTCCGTCTTAAAGTCCGCCGCCATATCCCCCATCGATCCCATGAGATACACCATGTTTCCCGCGAGAGAACCCGTCGGAATCTCGAGCATCGCCATCCCGTCCGCGTCGGTCTTCGCCTCCGCCAGCGCCTCCTGACCCCATCCCTTCGCGTGATCCTCGGGATCGCTTGCCACCGCCTTCACCATGACGCCTTCGACCCCCATGTCGCTCATGCAATCGTCCTTCGCGCAATTCGCGTAGCCGTACTTCGCCGTCACGCTCAGCGAATGATGCGTCAGCTCGTACTCGAAGTCATGCTCCATCGACTCGCCCGCATCCAGCTCGATCACCATCCCCGTCGCGCCCAGATCGCCTCCGGTCATCTTCGTGTGCGTCGGATTCATCGGCGGCGACGTGTACACCAAGCGATAGCTCCCGGCCTTTAACTCCCCGAAGCTGTACATCCCCATATCGTCCGTCATCGCCGTGCGCGAGTCCGCCACGCCCGGCCCGTTCAACGTCAGCTTCACCGCGCCGGACAGACCCGCCGCGCCCGCGTCGCGCAGCGTCTTCTCGCCGCCCGCCAAAACCAGCATCCCCGATATCCTCGCCGTCCGCACGTGCGTCCCGCTGAAGTTCGCCCGCGTCTCCATATCGTCCATAGCCTCGACCTCCATCTCCATATCCTCGAAAGCGTACATCCCCATCTGCGCCTCGCTCGGCATGATCGCCACCATGTACGTCCCGGCCTTCAAGCCGCGGAAGGAGTACACCCCCGACGCATCCGTCTCGGCATCCATCGCCTCCTCCATCTCCCCGCCCGTTAATCGCACCGCCATCCCGGCGACAAACATCCCCTCGACGCTCACCGCGCCCGCAATCGCCGCCGTCCGCAACATCGATCCCTGAAAGTCCACCGTGCCCCGCTCCCCCGGATCCAGCGTCACTTCCCTCGAGGTCGCCGCAAACTCGTACGACTCCGCGTCGTACCCCGAGATCAACACCGTCCACGTCCCCGGCAGCAACCCGGAGAAGACGTACATCCCGTCCGCGTCCGTCCGCGTGGACGCCGCATCCTCCGGCCCGTCCAACTCGACCGTCGCGCCCTGAACCGGCTGACCGTCCGCTAGCACGTGCCCCGAAATCGACGCGCCCCTCAGCAGCGTCCCCGAAAAGTCCGCCTTGACCACCGCGTTCGCCGCGGCCTCCACGTCCATCGACTCCTCGGAAAAGCTCACGCGATCCCCGTCGTATCCCGATATCGTCACCGTGTAGCCGCCCGGCAGCAGATCCGCAAAGGCGTACACGCCGTCCGAATCCGTCGCCGCCCGATGCTCCTCGACTCCCGAGATCTCGACCGCGACGCCCGCCAAAGGCTCGCCCTCCGCCTCGACTACGCCCTCAATCCCCGCCGTCCGCAGCATCGTCCCGGCAAAGTCCGCCACCTCCGTAGACGCAACCGCCAGCGTCCGCGTCACGCTCGTCTCCGCAAAGGCGTACAAATCCGCGTCGAATCCCGAAATCTCCACCGTGTGCGACCCCGCCCGAAGCCCCGAAAACGCATACGCGCCCATCGCGTCCGTCATGGTCGATCCCTCAGACATCCCCGAAAGACGCACCATCACGCCCTCCAAACGCATGTCGCCCGCCATCACCGTACCCGTCAGCGCCGACGTGCGTATCCACGACCCCGAAAAGTCCACCGTCACAGACTGACCCGCAGACGCTATCGTCGCAGACCCCGTCGCAGCGTCAAACGCCGCATCCGCCGGATACCCCGTTATCGACACCGCGTACGTACCCGCCTCCACGCCGTCAAACCTGTACGACCCGCCGCCCGACGTCACCTGCGAACTCCCGTTCGACAGCGACACCGACACGCCGTCCAGCCCCTCCCCCTCCACCATCACCTTGCCCAGAATCGACCCCGCCTCGGGCGGCGCCGTAGCCTCGTCACAGGCCCACGCAACCGCCCCCAGCAGCGCCCCGATCCCGAGCGCCCTCGTCTTGCTTCTACTCATACGCGCTTTCCCTTTCCTAAGCGCCCGCCGGAAAGCCCGGCCCGAGTCCCTGAACGAACCCGTTCAAACCGGAGCCTCCGCGCCGTCCCGCAGACCGCAAGCGCACGCGTTTCGGCACGCTTATACCGATGCAAGTTTTGTGCCGAAAATGGGAAAAATCACGTAACTCACTGCGTATCAAGGATATACCCCCCCCCCCCCATTTTTCCGCAACTCGCGAAACCTCGAAAATTCGACGACCGACCACGAAATTTCGACGAGGAAGGTCGTGCGTCGGGGTGCGTGCAGGTCCATAGCCCGAACGATGTACAGCGCATACGAAATGCGATCGCCGATATCATCCGCGCGCGCCCGCCGGGCATGGAAAGAGCGGCCGCGACGACAATGGCGGCGTCTTGGGGTTCGGCGATTCGCGCGCGCTCCCGAAGGCGGCAAATCGAGTTTGCAGGCAAGCTCGTCGCCCATTCCGCAGCGGTTGCCGAAGAAGCAAATGACGTTGGAAACGCTCTCCCTTGCGGTGCCGGAGGAACAACGCAGCCATGCTTCTTCTGGTTTCCAAACCGCTCCCTGACCTACATGGCGCTGGCCGCGCGCAAAACCAGAGACGGATCAGGGCTTGATCACACTGCCGCTGGCTGGATCAGGTAGCGGAGGGACGCCAGCGGCTTTCCTCCGGTAAGATGGTACGCTGCGTAGTCTCCAAGCAGCTTTAGGTGCGCCCGCTCGCCCGCCTCCAACTTCGGCGCCCTGCCCTTCAAGAAGTTCTCGATATGGCCTCTGGCCACAGGTCCCACGATCCGCCCGGAGGGGTGGTCGGGCCGATTGCACGCCACCCCGCGCCGCTCGCATACCGCGCCGCCCTCCCCGATATCGAAGCGTCCGACCTCTTGCTCGCCCAAGGCGCGACCGCAACGTGCGCACGCCCTCAGTTCGGGCCAGAACCCCAGAAGCGCCACCAGCTTCCATCCTTCCGCCAGCACTCTGCTTCCCAGTCCAGGCGCGGCAGCGCTCGCGATGCCGTCCAGCGCGCCGGAAAGCGCATCGAAGAGGGGCGCATCCTCACCTTCGGCCCCGTGTCCCAGAATCATCTCGACCAAGAGACTGGCTCCCGCGACCCGCCGCAGATCGGATGAGAGCTCGGGCCGAGCATTCGCGATCTGAAAGTCCACGAGCCTGTGCAGTTCGCGACCCGTCCGCGAATGAAAAAGAAGCGTTCCCTCGGCGAAGGTGCGAAGCGGGACGCCGCCCTTGGATGCGCGCCGCCTAACCCCCAGCGCAAGAACTCCGGCGATGCCTGCGTCGCGGGTCAGGAAGCGCAGTACGCGGCTCGTCTCCGAGTACGGATAGCTTCGGAGCAGAATCGCCCTTGTCTCGACTTGGGGCACCGATCACGCCGCGCGTCAGGAAAGGACGCGAAGGCGGGCAAGAAGCTCGGCGCGGCGCTTGTCGTACCGCTGCTCGTCCACCTCGCCGCGCTTTCGGGATTCATCCAGACGAGCCGCCTCCAGCAGAAGACGCCTGCGCTTGAATTGGGCCCCCGCTCCCGCCCGGCGGGGCCCGGCGCGGGGCAGGCGCGCCCGCGCCAAGGCGACCGCCCCCGCGCACCCCAGCGATAGGAGAACGCCTGCGGCGGCCCACGGCGCCGCCTCTCGCAAGTCGGGCCCCGGTCTTGCCCCCACTCGAATCTGCGAGGGCGCAACATTCGCCCCCGCGAATCTGCGATACGTGCGGCCATCCATATCCGTGGCCGTCGCTTGGGCAAGACCCGTCACCTCGACTTCCCCAAGCTCTTCGGGAAAGAGAACATCCATTCTGCGAGCCGAAGTCTCGACGACCAGGGTGAAGGTGTCCTGCGGCACGAAGTACCGCACCGCGTACGCGTGTTCCCCCGGATGCACCGCGGCGGACAGTCGTATCCTGCCGCCGGAGATCGACGCCGCATTCGCGATTGGACTCGATGGATCCACTTCCAGATCCGTCGCGCTCTCCGGAACGCGGTAGGACCATGCTGGCCCGTCTTCGCTGCTGATCAGCGTCGCAGCGTGCGCATTGAGGAGCTGAAACACATCCAACAGACGCCAACCTTCGGCCTCCTTCTCCGCGATGACGGTTCGGGAAATCAGCTCGGGAGGCGCGCGCTGGGCGGCGGCGGCGCTGGGGTACGTCTGAATCACGTAGCTGGCGGGAAGCTCGCGGGAGATCGGCTGACCGAAGTAGACGATGCCGTCTCGCGTCATCGTCGCAAAGAAGATCTCGCCGGCTTCCGGCAGCCTTGGCAGCGACAAGACAAAAGAGCCGTCCGGTCCCGCCGCCGCGCTGTCCAGCGGACCCGACTCCGCGCCGGCGACGCGGTGCAGCACGACCACCCCGCCCGGGGCGGGACCATCCGCCAGCCTCGCGCTTCCCCGCAGGAGCAGCTCCTCTGACGACTCCATTCGGCCAACTTCCTGCGCCGCCGCGCCGAAGACCTCCGGGAGACCGACGTTCGCCAGGATCGCAAAGGCCAAGCCCGCAAAACCGGCGCGGCCCGTTACTCCTCGAATTGCCCCAAGTCCTCCGGATTCATGCTCCAGAGATGATCCTCCAGCTCCTGTCCCTCAATTTGGCCCCGCCCCAGGACGAAATTCTGAAAGAGGGTCTCGGCTTTGGCTTCCGGGGAGACCTCGGGAGACGCCGGATAGAGAAGCGATTCCCGCGCGAAGATCGACGCGCCGCACTTCATCGCCAGCACGATGGCGTCGCTGGGCCTTGCGTCGATGACAACGATCTTCCCCTGTACTTCTGCGACGATCTCCGCAAAGTAGGTCTGCTTCTCGACGCGCGTAATCAGCGTCCGCTCAACGTCGCCGTCAACCGCATAGAGCACGTCCAGGATCAGGTCGTGCGCCAACGGACGCCGAATGTCGATCCGGCCCAGAGCGAGCGCGAGCGCCTGCGCCTCTCCGGACCCAATCCAAATCGGAAGCACTCTGGACCCCTCGAGGTCCTCCAGCAGCACGACGTGGGACTTGGCTTTTCGGTCGACCGCCAGCGACTTGATCTTAACCCTGATCACCGTGCCTCCAGTGTTTCAAGAGCGTCTCCGGCGGAGCGGAGAGCCACAGGTGAATCAGCGCCGCGTCAGCATGCGCCGTGCAGCGCCTCCTTGAGATCTTGGACCCGATCCGCCCGCTCCCACGGGAAGAGTCGCACCAGCCTGCGTCCCAGGCGCAGCCGCCGCGGGGTCCGCCCGAAGTGCCCGTACGCGGCGGTGGGTTTGAAGATAGGATCCCTTAGCCTCAGCGCGTCAATGATGCTCTGCGGCCTGAAGTTGTCGAAGACCTCCCGAACGGCCGCCTCCAGCTTGGCGTCGTCCACTCCCTTCATCCGGTTCGTACCCTTAGCGTACACGCTCACCTGCACGGGCTCCGTCTCGCCAATCGCGTACGCGAGCCTCACCTCGCATCGACGAGCTGCGCCGGCTTGGACGACGGTTCGGGCCGCCCATCTGGCCGCGTACGCCGCCGAACGGTCCACCTTGGTGCCGTCTTTCCCGGAGAAGGCGCCGCCCCCGTGACGCGTCCAGCCTCCATAGGAGTCCACCATGACCTTCCGACCCGTGAGGCCCGCGTCCGCCTTGGGGCCCCCCTCCACGAATTCGTCGGCCGGATTGACGCGGATTCGCGTTCCTTCGTCCATTAGCTCAGGCGGCAGCAGGCGCCTGAGCTTCCGCTCCAACTCCCTCCTGACCTCTTCCAGACCGATGTCCTTGTCGTGTTGGGCGCTGACAACCACCGTGTCGATTCGTCTCGGTCTTCCGCCCGCGTACTCCACCGTGACCTGAGACTTGCCGTCGGGGCGGAGCCACTCGATTGCCTTCTCCTTCCTCGCCTGGTCCAGCTGCTCCGCAATGCGATGCGCCAAGGTGATCGGCAGCGGCATGAGCTCGTCGGTCTCGTCGCAGGCGTAGCCGTACATCATCCCTTGGTCGCCCGCCCCCCCGTCCTTGATTCCCTCCGCGATGTCCCTGGATTGTCGGTCCATCGCCACGAGCACCGCGCAGCGATCCGCGTCCATCCCGTACTCGCTCCTCGTGTATCCGGCCTCGCGCACGCACCGCCGGGCAACGTCCGCATAGTCGACGACGGCGCTCGAAGTGATTTCCCCGGTGAGGAGAACCAGCCCCGTGGAGACGACCGCCTCGCAGGCCACCCTGCCCCCCGGATCCTGACGCAACACTTCGTCCAGAATCGCGTCCGAGAGCTGGTCGGCCAACTTGTCCGGGTGTCCCTCCGTCACGGACTCCGAGGTGAACAGATGGCGACCGGTGCTTCCAGAGTACGCGGAGGGAGACATGCAGGCAGCCTACGAAGAGTCGGAGAATTGAACGCCAGAAAGATACGCAATCCATTCGCCTCTCCCGGCGACGGGACATCACGCGCGCAGCGCTACGGCGCCGGACGACTCTCGATTCGCCGCTCTCGGCCCCTCCGGAGCATCCTGCCGATGCGTCGATCAAGCTCCCCCAGCGCTTCGCGGAAGGTGCGCCCCTCTCCCGTCGCCACCACCGCGTCCCTCCGGCGGCGACTCACGATCGCTTCGACCGCGCGGTCGCGCCCCTCGCTGCGAAAGAGAAAACGCGTCTCCATCACTGCCGGATCAAATCTGGGCCAGCGCTCGGCCAAGCGGCGCGCCCTCTCCTTCGTGCTCTCGCTGACCTGGCACTTCAAGGCGGCAAAACGAGCAGCCATGTCGGTCCGCTCCTTGTCTGAAGGTGGAACAGTTGCGCCCCCCGTCCCGCCTGCGATGCCGCCGCATCGCTCGCCGTCGAGGACGCGTCCTCGGTCTCATCATCCTACTCTCTCGCCCGCGTTTTGTTCAAACGCGGGCCTCTTGGATCCAACGCTCGAAGCCCCGAGCGGCCCGTTCCCACGAGAACTCCTCGGCCATCCGCCGCGCGGCGCGGCCCATTCGGTCTCTTAGTTCAGGCTCCGTGAGAATCCGCTCCAGCGCTTCGGCCAGCGCGGCGACGTCCCCGTGCGGCACGAGCAGGCCCGTTTCCCCGTGGCGGACCGTCTCTCTGAGTCCGGGCGAGTCGGACGCCACCGTCGGCGTACCCGACGCGGAGGCTTCCATGCTGGAGATGCCCCAACCCTCCTTTGGCGAAGCGAGGACATGCACCCAGCTTCGCCGGAGCAAACGGGCCTTGCGCTCTTCGGTCACGTACCCGGCAAAGCGGACGCGCCCCGAGAGGCCGGAGCTTGAAACCCGCCGCCTAAGCCTCGCCGCGTCGTCGCCCCTTCCGGCGATCTCCAATCGAACGTCGAGCCCCTTTCGCAAGAGGACGGCGAGCGCCTCCAAGACCAAGTCCACTCGCTTGTACCTGCGGAGCCGCCCTAGGAAGAGGATGCTCGGTCGTCGCGTTCGGTCGTCGCCCGGACGAAGCGCGTCCAACTCCACGCCGTTGTGGATGACGCGGATTCGGCCCGCGGGCATCCCCACCTGAACGAGTTCGTCGCGGGTCCCTTCCGAGACCGCCGCGCACTCCAAGGATCGGTACAGCCAGGGAATCATCCGCTCTCCGGCCCATCCGATAAACGCCTGCAGGGGCGGCGCCGCCTGAAACGCCACCCTTCCGAAGAGGTGGTGCACGATCAGGAGTTTGATCGGGCTTCGGGCCCACAGATGCGCGCACATCGGCGCCTTGTTGAAGTCTTCGACCACGACGTCGAAGGACGCGCGCCCGAGGTTTCGGCGGTAGTAGAGGGGCGCGGCGAAGCCGAAGGTGTTTCGCCCGCCGCAGCGGTGGACGGCGATGTTGTCGAGGCGGGTCCTGCCCTTCGCCCCCTTCCATCCGGAGGCAAGCAGCGTCACTTCATGGCCCCGGCGCGCGAGCGCTCCGAATATCCGGTGAAGGTGCTCCTCCGCTCCTCCCGCCCTTGGGTTTTCCCGGTCCTGCCAGTTGACGACGAGGATTCTGCGCAGGCCTGCTCGCACTGACCCGGTTGATCGCGGCTTCACCCGAGCGTCGCGAAGGAGCCTGGCGACTGCAAGTCTCGATGGATCGCGTCCAAGACGCCGTTCACGAAACGTCCGGAATTGCCTCCGCCGTACTGATCGCCCAAGCGCACGGCCTCGGTGATTACCAAGCGAAAGGAAAGCTCCGGCGTCGCCAGCAACTCGGTCGCGCCCATCCTCAGGATTCCCCGATCAATGATCGAGAGCCGCTTCAGCGTCCAGTGTTCCAGCGAACGGGAGATCGCTTGGTCCACCTCCCTTCCGCGCTCGTCGTAGGATTCCGCCAGGTGATTCAGATAGGGAAGGCATCCGCGCGCGATCAGGCGGACCGACGACAGGCGGGCAAGCGTCTCGGCAATACCCGCCCGCCGCCCCTCCGATTCCCACTGGTAGTGGGCGTGAAGAAACCACGCGCGCGCCTTGGTGCGGTTGCGAATCGAGACCCGATCATGTCTGAGTCGCATGGGCCGGTCGACCATCAGAGCGAAAGGGCGATCATATCCAGAGCGGCGTTCGCGAGCTCCGCGCCCCGATTCAGCCTTCGCGGGTCGGCCCGCTCCGCCGCCTGATCATAGCTGTCCGTTGCAAGCACCCCAAAGACGACGGGGATATCCGAGGCAACCGCGAGCCGCGCCAATTGGTCGTTTGCAGCCCTCGCCACGAGATCAAAGTGAGCGGTCTCGCCCCGAATGACGCACCCGATCGCGATCACGGCGTCGTGGCGCTTGCTCCGCAGGACGCGGGCCGCAGCTTGGGGAAGCTCCCACGAACCCGGCACCCGGACCACCGTCGCGCTGCGAGAGGACACGCCCCTCTCCGCAAGACGCGCGAGCGTCCCCCGAAGCAGCTGCTCGGTCACGAGGTTATTGAATTCGGAGACGACGATGCAGATCCTGCAGGCCCCCTCCCGCGCCTCGTCCTCTCGTCTCTTCGTCAAAACGCCTCCCGCCCCGCCACCCTGATCGCGTAGCCGTCAAGACCGACCAAGTGCCGGTGCGTCCCCGTCAGCAGACGAATGGAGGAAAGCCCCAGGTCCAAGAGAATCTGCGCGCCCACTCCGTAATCCTTTAGGGCTTGATTCAAAGCGGGCGGCGCCCCGTCCAAAGAGGCCTTCTTCCCCGGCGCGCCCTCGAGTCTCGCGAGAAGGCGCTCGCCCGCCCGGACTTGGCGAATGTAGACGAGTACGCCCGCGCCCTCCTCCTGTATGCGCTTCATCGCCCGAGCGGCTCGCGAAGGCCCGGCCGTCCCGTCAGGGGGCTGCTTGCCGATCCCGAAGACATCGCCCAAGAGGTCCTCCCCATGCATGCGGACCAGCGTCCCGGGCGCCTCGCGCACCGCCCCCTTCACCAGCGCAAGGTGCACCCGTTCATCAATGTCGGTCTCGTAGGCGATCGCCCGAAAGGGCCCGTACGCCGTCTCGATCTCCACGTCGGCCGCCCGGCGCACCAGCCTCTCTCTCGCGAGCCGGTACGCCACCAGCTGCTCCACCGTGATGAAGCACAGGTCGTGCTCCTTGGCCATGACCTCCAGCTCGCGCCTTCGCGCCATGGTGCCGTCGGCATTCAGGATTTCGCAGATTACGCCCGCAGGCGAAAGGCCCGCCAGGCGCGCGAGGTCCACCGCCGCCTCGGTTTGCCCGACGCGGCGCAGCACCCCGCCCGGCTCCGCCCGGAGCGGAAAGACGTGGCCTGGACGGCGAAGATCATCCGGCCTTGCATCCGGATCGACGATGACGCGCACGGTTTGGGCGCGATCCTGAGCCGAGATCCCCGTCGTGACTCCAAAGCGCCGGTGCGCATCCACCGAAACGGTAAAGGCGGTCCCCTGCGGGTCGGTGCTCCTGTCGATCATCATCTCCAGCCCGAGCTCGTCCGCCCGGTCCTGCGTGATCGCGACGCAGATCAGCCCTCGCCCGTGCCGCGTCATGAAGTTGATCGCTTCGGGCGTGACGCGATCGGCGGCGACGACGAGATCCCCCTCGTTTTCCCGGTCTTCGTCGTCCGCGACGATGATCATCCGACCGCTTCGGATTCGGCGGATCGCTTCGGGAATGGACGCGAGCGTCACGATGCGGTGCCCGGATGGATCAGCCCTCTCGACGCCAGCGCCCGCCTGACGTACTTGCCGATCATATCGGCCTCGACGTTGACTGGATCGCCGACCGAAAGGCGTCCAAGGTTGGTGTCCGACCAAGTGCTAGGCACGATGGCGACCTCCAGCTCGCCGGTCTCCTCGTCCATTCGACTCGCGGTCAGGCTAACTCCGTTCAGCGCGACGCTCCCCCTGGGGATCACCTCCGCCCGGACGCGCTCCGCAAGTTGGAATCGAAGAAACCGGGTATTTCCGCGCGCCCGACAGGCGAGGAGCTTCGCCGTATCGTCCACGTGGCCCTGCACCAGATGGCCGTCCAGCCTTGCCCCCAGCGCGATCCCGCGCTCCAAATTAACCCGGTCGCCGGGTCGGTAGCTTCCCGCAATCGTTCTTCGGAGCGTCGAAGGGCTCAGATCGAACGCGACTAAGCCTGCGCGTGGAGCCTCCCGCACGGTCAGGCAGGACCCGTCCACGGCGACCGACTGTCCCGGCAGAAGCTCCGCCGCAAAGGGGGCGCGAAGGCGAAGCGACGCCCCTTCCTTTTCGAACGACGCCCGGACAACCTCCCCCATCGCCTCGACGATCCCCGAAAACACCGTCAGCCCCTTCGATCCAGCACGAGCAGCGCATCGTCGCCAAAGAGCCGCGGGCGGGCGGGCGCCGTCCAATCCCGGCCAAGGCCCAAAGAGCCAGCCCCGGCGGACTCCGCAAGAGCGAAGGCTTCAACGCCGCGCGGGCCGATAAAGAGCGGGGCGACGAAGAGGTAGATGCGATCCGCCAGTCGGCTTGAGATGAGCGAGGCGGCCACCTTGCCCCCGCCCTCGCAGAGGACGCTCTCCACGCCCTCTTGGGCCAGCGTCTCCAAGACGCGCTCAAGGTCCAGCCGGCTTCCTTCGCCGCGCGGGGCGTCGAAAGGCACAGCGCGCACGCGCGCTTTCGGACCCAGCCTTCGCCGAAGAAGCGGCGCTCGCGCTGCCTGCGTGAAGCAGTAGACTCCGCCGCCGGGACGCCTGAAGGCGCGCGCGCCCGCGGTCAATTCCCCCGCTCCGTCCAAGAGCGCCTTTACGGGAGGAATCCTCGGCGCAACGCTGCCCCTAGGCGAGAGCTCCGGATCATCCTGCCGAATGGTGTTTGCCCCCGCCATGACGGCCCCGTAGCCCGCGCGAAGCCGGTGCGCTTCCTCCCTCGCCTCCTCGCCGGTGAGCCAAACCCGCCGTCCTCCCCGGGGCGCGATTCTTGCGTCCAAGCTCATCGCGAGCTTCACCGCGACGAAAGGCCGCTGGACGGCGCGATCTCGAAAGAAAAAGGGATTTTCGAAGGCCCACTCCGCCGGCCCGCCGAAGGGACCCAGCACCTGCGCGCCGCTTTCCCTGAGCTGTGCCGCGCCTCCGACGCCGGTCGGGTCCGACGCCCAGAAGACGACGCGGCGAATTCCGGCCGCCGCGATGAAATCGATACAGGGAGGCGTTTTTCCACGGTGCCCGCACGGCTCCAAGCTGACGTACAGCGTCTCCGCCTCCCCGCGCGCGACTCCCGACAGCGCGCGTCTCTCCGCGTGCGCGCCCCCGAAGCGCCGGTGATACCCCTCGCCCAAAATGCGATCGCCTGTGGCCGCGACGGCGCCGACCATGGGGTTGGGGTGCACGCTCCCCCACCCCTTGCGCCCCAATCGAATCGCGCGGCGGAGCAGGCGCGCGTCCAGCGGCGAGAGTTCGCTCCACTCAGCTCCAGCGTCCTGGCTCACGCGGCCCCGCCCCCCTTTGATCAGAAGGTGACGCGGCCCCCGAGCGAGCCGTACCAAGACCCCTCGCGCGGATCCAGCTCGGGGACGGATACGGGGAACGGGCGGGCGGTGCCGGTGCCGAAGCCCGCCTCCCCCGACAGCTGGAAGATGAGAAGGTTGTACCAGAGGGAGAGGAAGTAGACCTCCCGCTTGCTGGACACCTCCCCGGTCGTCGTCTCCAAGGCCGATAGCCGAAGGACGGGGCTTGAGCCGTACAGATCCCACCCCGCCCCCGCCATGATCCCCAGGACGAACCAGTTCTTCCCGAAGGTCGCGCGCAGCGTCGTGGTGCGAAGTCCGTCCCGAAGCTCTCCCGCGTCGCCCCCGTCCAGCAATCCTGCTCCGAAGCCCGAATGCCAGTGCCGGCCCGCGGAGACCGCGATCCCCGGCATCGTAAAGGACTCGCGCAGGATGCCCAAGCGCACGCCCCCTCCGAAGCTGTCGACTCTCCCCCCGCCCCCCTCCAAGTGCGCGGGGAGCCAGAGGGACCCGTACGCCGCAAGAAGGTCCAGCGAGAGAAATCCCGTCGTGGATCCGGGAAGTTGAAACCCTTCCAGCAGTCCGGCAGCGGCGCCAAGCCGGATGCCAAGGCCCATGGCGCTTTGACGAGCCGCTTGGGCTGGTCCCCGAGAGTGATCCAAGGCCCCTCCAAAGGCCATGGCGGGGGCCAAGTAAATGCTGACCCGGGGCGCCTTCACACGCCTGCCCAGGGTGCCGGCGGAGCCGGGCAGAGGCGCGCCTCCGGTCGCGAAGAACCCGACCAAGCGCGGAATCATCAGCGCGGACAGCGCGAATTCTTCGCACCGGGAGGAGCCGGGGCTGGAGACGAGACAGCCTCGCCGCAGCTCGTCGGCACCGGAGTTGGTCCACGAAGCGGAAAGAAGCGTTTGACCCGGCAGGGGGGCCGCGGCGAGGATCGACCAAGGGAAAAAAAGCGGAAGGATCCAGGCGCGCCCGGCCCGGGCCACGCTACGCCGCGCCCTCGAGGCGCGCGCCATCGCCCCGAACGACATCCCCGACGATCCACCCCTCTCCAAGCTCGGCCCGCGCCGCGTGGACGATATCCGGGGCCACCACGAGAATCATCCCGACGCCCATGTTGAAGACCCGGTACATCTCGGCCGCCTTCACTCGGCCCGCGCGGCCTAGGACCCGAAAGACATTCGGGGTCTCCCACGAATCCGCCTGAATCTCCGCCCCCAGCCCTTGGGGAAGAACGCGGGGCAGGTTGCCTTGGATGCCCCCGCCGGTGACGTGGGCCATTGCCCGCACCCAACCCTTCGCAAGGAGGGGCGCGATCGGCGCGAGGTAGGAGCGGTGGACGGCGAGGAGCACCTCCGAGACGCTTCGCTCTTCGCCGGGAAACCAATCTTCGGGACCCAGCCCCAGGCGCTCCTCTACGATCCTTCTCGCCAGAGTGTATCCGTTCGTGTGCAGCCCTGAAGAGGGAATCGCGAGGAGCTTGTCGCCTTCCCGCACCTTGGAGCCGTCGAGCAGGCGCTCTCGTTCCACGACGCCCACAATGAAGCCCGCGAGGTCAATCCCGCCGGGTCGGTACAGATCGCCCATTTCAGCGGTCTCTCCTCCCAAGAGCGCGCAGTCGTTTTCCCGGCACGCGACGTGAATCCCCTCCACCAACGATACGGTCGCGGCCGGGTCGATTCGCTCGGCCGCGATGTAGTCCATAAAGAAGAGCGGGCGGGCCCCTTGGACGAGAATGTCGTTCACGCAGTGGTGCACGAGATCGCGTCCGATGGTGTCGTAGCGGCCCGCCTGGATGGCGACGAGCGCCTTGGTGCCCACGCCGTCCACGCTGGAAACCAGGACGGGATCCTTCATGCCGCGGGGCGCGCGGAAGAGGCCGCCGAACGCGCCTTCGCCCGAAAGCACGTCCTTCGTCTTGGCGGCGCGTACCGCGCGCGCGATCCCCGCCTTGGCGTCCGCCGCGGCCTCGAGGTCGACCCCCGCCGACCGATAGGTCATCCGCCCGGGCCGCCCTCCCGAATCCTTGTTCATCGACTCCCCGCCGCGCTCCCCGACAGGACCGGCTCCGCGAAGAAGGGGACGCGGTCCAGTACGAGCTTCCGTCCGCGCGCCTCCAGCGTCTCCGCGCGCATCCGTCTCAGGGAATCGACCGAAAACGTCTCCACCGCGACGGCGCCGGCCGCGGAAGCCGCGCGGAGGGCGCGCTCCATGCGGGCACCCTCGCCTTCGCCGCGGTCCTCTTGCGCAAGAACGCCCAAGAGTCCGCCGGCGTATGCGTCTCCCGCGCCGGTGGGGTCGACGACCTGATTCGCCTCCGCCGCAGGCACGGCGATCGCCCCGCTCCGGGCGTACAGCTTGGATCCCTTCCGTCCCATCTTGATCGCCGCCCAATCGGGTCCCCGGTCCAGAATCCAACGGGCGGCGTCGTCCAGAGCACCCTGTCCGGAAAGCTGGCGGGCCTCGTCCTCGTTAACGATCAGAAGGCGGGTCCTGGGAAGCAGCTCCAGCAGCGGGCCCCGCGCCTCGCGAATCCAGTAGTCCATCGTATCGACGGCGGCAAAGGTCCCCGGCGCCGCCTGGTCCAAGACGCGCAGCTGCAGCCTAGGGTCGATATTGGCCAGAAAAACGCAGTCGGGAGCTCGGTGCTCCTTTCCCAGCATCGGCTCGAATTTGGAAAAGACGCCCAGCTTGGTCCGAAGCGTCGCGCGGGAACGAAAGTCGGGCGCGTACGAGCCCTCCCAGAAGAAACTCTCTCCCGGCGCAGTCTCGACGCCGGAGAGATCCACCCCCTTCTCCGCCAGCAGGGCAAGACCCTCCTCCGGAAAGTCCTCGCCGACGACCGCCACGACGCGGACCTTGGCGAAGAGCGAGGCGACGAGCGAAAAGTAGGCGGCGGATCCGCCCATGACTCGGCGCGCCGTGCCCAATCGGGTGTGCACGGTATCCAATGCGATGCTGCCGACGACCACGATTTCCGCGGCGCGGCGCCCGTTCATGGAGCCGCCCCCCGGTCCATGCGCCGGGGAGCGCGAATCTTCAGTAGGCGAAGGCCGTTGGAGAGGACGATGCGCGCGGCTTCGGTCAGAAGAAGTCGCGCCGCGCGCAGCTCCGGGTCGTCCGTCAATACGCGGAGCTGCGCATCCATGCGCGGACTCCCCGCATGATACCAGCTCCCGACAAGAGAGGCCAACGTCTCCAAGTACTCGCACGCCGCGTGCGGCGCCTTTCGGCGCGCCGCGTGGGAGATCGTCTCCGGAAACTCGGAGATATGGCTCACCAGCGCCTTTTCCAAGGGGTGGTCCAACAGCCCCGCGCGGCCCCGCGCGCCGCCCTCTCCCGCCCGGTCGAGGATGCTGCACAGCCTGGCGTGCGCATACTGGATCTTGTACACGACGTTTTTTTCCGATCGGTCCAAGGCGCGCTCCAGGTCGAAGCTCAGATGCGCCTGCGGCCTGCGCTCCAAGAAGAAAAAACGGGCGATGTCGGGGTCAACTTCCTGAACGAGGTCGCCTAGGGTGGCGTAGGATCCCGCGCGCTTGGAGAATCGCGTCTCCACGCCGCCCCGCGTGACTGTGACCATCTGGTGGAGCACGTACTCCGGAAAATCCTCGGGCTTGCCCAGTCCGCGCAGCCCCGCCCTGACCCGGTCGACGGTGCTGTGGTGGTCCGATCCCTGAACGTTGACGACGCGGTGAAACCCCCGGTCCCACTTGGAGACGTGGTACGCGACATCGGGAAGAAAGTAGGTGGGCTCGCCGCTGCTCTTGATCATGACGCGGTCCTTCGCGTCCCCGAAGCGCTGCGTCCGAAGCCAGACGGCGCCGTCCTTCTTGTAGACCAGTCCCGCGCGATCCAGCTCCTTCGCGACGGCGTCGACGGCCCCCTCCTCGTAGAGGCGGGTCTCGGGGTAGTACTCGTCGAAGCGCACGCCGAAGCGCGCCAAGTCCTCTTCCTGTTCGGCGCGCAGCGCGCGCACCGCCAGACGCTTGGCCTTGCTGAGCGCCGCCGCGTCTCTCCGGCCCAAGAGTCCTTCTCCCTCCTTTTCCAAGAGCATCGCCGCGAGCTCGCGCACGTAGTCGCCTTGGTAGCCGCCTTCGGGCACCTCGGCCTTCCGGCCGAGAAGCTGGTCGTACCTCGCGAGCACCGACTCGGCAAGCCGTTCGATCTGGCGGCCCGCGTCGTTGAAGTAGAACTCCCGATGCACCGACCAGCCGGTCCACTCGAGCAGCGACGCGATGGCGTCCCCCAAGGCCGCCTGTCTGCCGTGTCCAAGGTGGAGAGGACCGGTGGGATTCGCCGAGACGAATTCAACCATGACGCGCCTGCCTCCGCCTTCGTCGCTCCTTCCGAAGTCCTTCCCTTTGCGCGCCACTTCGGCCAGCATGTCGTCCGCGCTCGCGTCGTCGAGGCGAAAATTGAGGAAACCGGGTCCCGCAATTTCGATCGCGGCCACGCCCGGAATCGGTCCCATCCGCTGGATGATCTCCTGGGCGATGGTCCTGGGCGGTCGCCCGAGCTCCCCGGCCAGCGTCAGCGCCAAGTTGGTGGCGAAGTCCCCGCGGGAGGCTTGCCTCGGTCGCTCAAGAAGTACTTTTTTGGGGCTTGCTCCCAGCTTCCCGGCTGCATCCTCCAGCCATTGGACAATCCTAGTCCTCGCCGTCACGAATCAGGCGTCGCCCGAGCTCTTCTCCCGCCGCACGGCCTTGCCGGCGCCCGCATCGGTCGAGGTCTTCTTTGTTCCCTTCTTCGCGCCGGTCTTCGCCTTGGAGTCCGCCCCGTCCTTCTTCGCCTTCGGGCGCTCCTTGCGCGCAGCCTCCTGGTAGGACTCGCTGCGGTAGTCGGTGATGTAAAAGCCGTCGCCGCGAAAGAGCAGCCCTCCGCCGCCGGAAATCAACCGCCGGGCGTCGCGCGCGCACAGAGGACAGCTGGCTCGGGGTTCGTCCTTAATGCTCTGCAGGAGCTCGAACTCGTGAGCGCACGCGGTACATCGGTACTCGTAGGTCGGCATCTCGTTCGAACGGAAACATAGAGCTCGCAGGCAGCCGCGACCGCAGCGCAAAGTAAGATAACGCCGCCGAGGGTCCGGCTCCCGTCCTGCCCTCTATTCATGGGAATAGGCGGAATGGCGAAGCAGCCGCCTTCAAGGCCGCGCCGTCAGCTGCCGCCTGGTCTCATGCGCGTCGCGGGCACTCAAGCAGTCGACACGAGATACCAGCTCTGGAGAAGCGCTTCATCGCCTAGGCAAAATCCGCATTCGCCGAACGTAGCTCAGTGCTTGAGAGAGTTCGTTCCCCCAGATGCCTTTCCTCGGCAAGAGATCCAAGACCCGGACAGGTTCGGCGCGGTAAACGGACGTTCAGACTTAGAGGCCTCATTCGATTCGCGATGGGGCCCTCAACCCAATCGGCCCGCATCGGATGCGTCCGGCCCAACGGACGAGCTCTTCGCGCTCGGGCTTCCGTAGCCGCCCCAGATGCCGCGGAAGCGGTTGCTGATCTCCCCTAGGGTTGCGCCCTCCCGGACGGCGCGAATCAGCGACTCCATCACGTTTTCGTCTCGTTCAACCGCGCGCGTCGCTTCCTCCAGCGCCCTCTCCACGCGGCGGGCGTCTCTCGCGCGACGAAGCTCCGCAAGACCTTCCAGCTGCCTCCGCTCCATGCGAGGAAAGTCGGGACCGCCCGATTGCGGCCGCTCAAAGGACCCGGAGGCCTTCTTCTCCGACCGATATCGGTTCACGCCCACGACCGCCTTGCGCCCCGCCTCGATCTCCAGCTGTTCGGCGTAGGCCGCGCGGTGGATCTCCTCCTGCATGAACTCAATGGCTTTTTCGGCGCCCCCAAGCTCCTCAACGCGACGCATGAGGGATCGCGCCTCCTCCTCTAATTCGCGGGTCAGCCTCTCGACGACGTAGGAGCCCGCCAGCGGATCGACCCAGCGGGAAACGCCCGACTCCAGCGCCAGGACCTGCTGGGTGCGGAGCGCCAGCCGAGCCGACTCCCGCGTTGGAAGGGAGAGGGCCTCGTCGAAGCCGTTGGAGTGAAGCGATTGCGTTCCGCCCAGCACGGCGGCCAGCGCCTGGAAGGCCACGCGCACCACGTTGTTTTCAGGCTCTTGGGCCGTCAGCGTGGAGCCGCCCGTTTGCGTGTGAAAGCGAAGGCGTACAGCCCGTCGATCCGCCCCGAAGTCCTCGTGCATCGTTCGGGCCCAGAGCCGGCGCGCCGCCCGGAATTTCGCGACCTCTTCAAAGAGGTCGTTGTGCGCCGCAAAGAAGAAGGACATCCGCGAGACGCATCGATCCCTGGGCATCCCGCGCGCGACGCACGTCCTCGCGTACGCAAGGGCGTTCGAAAGGGTAAAGGCGACTTCCTGAGCGGCAGTGGAGCCGGCTTCGCGAATGTGATAGCCGGAGACGGAAATCGGATTCCACTTGGGGAGCTCTTCCCCGCAGAACTCCATGAGGTCGCCTGCGAGTCGAAGCGACGGCTCCACCGGGTAGATGTAGGTGCCGCGCGCCACGTACTCCTTCAGGATGTCGTTCTGCACGGTGCCCCGGAGATCTTTCCGGGGCACGCCGCGCTCATCGGCCAGCGCGACGTAGAGGGCAAGCAGAATCGGCGCGGTCGCATTGATCGTCATCGAGAGGGAGACGCGCGACAAGTCGATTCCGTCCATGAGGGCGCGCATGTCCCTAAGCGAGTCAATCGCGACGCCGACCCGCCCCACCTCTCCGTTTGCCATCTCGTGGTCGGAGTCGTACCCCATCTGCGTCGGCAAATCGAACGCCGCGCTGAGGCCGGTCGTGCCCCGCTCCAAGAGAAACCGATACCTTCGGTTCGTTTCCCTTGCGGTTCCGAAGCCGGCGTACTGCCGCATCGTCCAGAGCCGGCCCCGATACATGTTGGGGTACACGCCCCGCGTGTACGGGTAGCTGCCCGGCTTGCCCAGCTCCAGCTCGGGGTCAAAGCCCTCCGGAAGGCCCTCCAAGTACGGGGGCGCCTCCGTCATGGAAGCGGATCCAAAACCAAGAGCGTCTGTCCTTTTTCGACGGCGTCCCCCGCCTTGACCTTGAGCCTTGGCACGCCTGCGGAGGGCGAGACGATCTCGTTCTCCATCTTCATCGCCTCAATTGCGAGGAGCGGCGCGCCGCGATCCACCGGCTCGCCCTCCTTCGCCGAGATCGCCGCAACGAGCCCCGGCATCGGCGCGGAAATCGTCTTCGCGGTCGATCCGCCACGATCCGCCTTTCGCAGGCGCGCCGCTTGGATTGCGAGAGGCGAGCGCGCGGTCGCGTCAAACACGCGACCGCCTAAATGGATGCGCCATCCCCGATCGCGCCGCTCCCAGAAGACGACCCGCGTCCGGCCGTCCAAGTTCAGCAGGGCCCTGCCCCGGGGCAGAGCGGGATCCAGAGGGAAGATGCTCGCTCTGAGCGCGCGCCCATCAAGCAGAAGGCCCTCCTTGGTTACCGTGGCCGCTGCTTCGCCTCCGCCCGCCCGAACGATGTATCGCCGCTTGGCGAGCTCGGAAACGAGCTGGCTCTCTTCGCTTTGGTCGCGCGCGTTCATCTTCCGATCCTCCGGTCTTTGTCCGCCAGTCCTAATCCTAATCTCAGACTGACGCGCCGAAGGGCCCGGAGGAATTCCGGCGGCGCGGCAGCTTCTTCCTTCCCGAGGGGGATTGCGTGTCAGCCCTCGACAAGGCGTGACGCTTGGCCTACCGTCGCCTCGCCTTCCGCAGCGGCATCATGGGCTCTCCCGCTAAGTTCTCGCGGACGAGCCCCTACACCCAATTGCCCCAGGTTCCTGTCCTCCCTAAGGATTGCTGCTCGGACGACGGCGACAGCTCGTAGAGCGCGGAAAGGTCGAACGCCAACTCTTCGACACGCCCGCGAAGCTCCGGCGTGCCCAGAGCGAGCGCAAGCTGAATGGACGTGCTGACCACAAACCAGTGTTGACCAGGGACGGTGATTGATTCCCACGCGATTTCCTCGACCACCGCGCGCTCCTCCGCGCTCATCCAGCCGTCCTCGATCATGAAGCGCAGTGTTTCCAAAGCCGCGTCAACGTCATCGTAGTCTGCCGACGAATCGGCCACTACTTTTAGCGCCGGCCCAAGAGCAGTTCGTCCGTAGTCGGCTAGCGAATTCGTGATTATCGGGCCGTGCTTCATGACTTCAAGCAGGTAAGAAATGGCGATCGTGTCCATCATGTCCGCCACCGCGAAGCTGTACGTGATGAACGCCTCGCCGGGGCTCCTGTTCCGCGCCTCCCTCCACGCAGCCTGCAAAAGCGCTTTCTTGAGCTCCAAAGACGCCGCCGCCCCCACCTCCAGCGCAAACGCGGCGGCTTCGTGGCGCTGCGCGGCGTCGCCGTGGAGCAATGCCCTGGTCGCCTCTTCCTCCGTCATGCGCTCCTGAGCGAGACTCCGCCCCCGCATCGCCTCCGCGCCGGCCAACAGCAGCACGGCGCTCGCAAACGCCATTGCGCGCCCCTCCATGGATTTCAATGGTTCCTCCAGTCGACGTGGACATGTCTCGTGTAGCTTCCGTGGGACGATACCCAGTCCGCTTGGTAGTCTCTTCTTGCAATCTGATCGAGCTTTTCGTAGTCGGACTCCGTAATCGTGCCGGAAAAAGCGAAGTCTCCAGCAGTGCCCTGCATGTGTTGGCTTTGCGACCTCCCATTGACTGCTTCATTTCCCACCGGGCAGCGCCAGTCTGAACTGACCACGATCATTCCGATATTTGGAAGCTGCTCTTCCAAGGCGGCGATCAGCAGCGGACTCTTGGTCTGATAGGTGGTCGTGAGGTACCCGTAGAGGTGGTTGTGGGTGCCTTGGCCAGCCGTGACCGATACGTCGAACATCTCGCAGCTCCAGCCGCTCATGCCCTCTTTTTCGTACTCCTTGGCGATTTTGATCTGGTCCCCAGTGCAGTCGTTTTCTTCGGGGTCTCCGCCTCCGTCGTCTCCCGGCCCGTAAACGACGCAGTACAGTATTTCCACGGAAATGATAATCCCCGACTCCACGTGATAGGTGATCCGAATCACGCAAAACCCCTCGTCAGCCGCCACGGACGAGCCGCCGCCCGATCCATCAAGGTTCTGGTCCGCCTTGGAGCGACGACCAGGCCAATGAAGCCGACCTTCGCGAACGCGCGCTAATCCAGCGTTTTCGGGCGCGCGAAGCAGCTCGGCATCGGTGAACGACGCGCGTAGGCGAACGGACTACGTAGCAAGCGGAACGACCGGATCCGCGACGCAACCCGACAGCAGGAGAGCTCCGCCAAGAAGGAGCGCCCCTGAAATACGTGCGTATCGTTGGCTTGACGCAGACGAGTAAACGGCATATCGCATCTCAAGAGCTCGCGCTGGAGTAGCGGGGACCGAGTCGCAGCTTGGAGAATGTGCAGAAGCGGCCGGCGCAGCGAAACAAGGCCGCGTCTTCGATCTCCTTTGGGCAAGCCGATCAGCCCAGGGACCGCCCAACGCTCAGGACCTCATATATGAAGCGGACTACCCCCACCGCCGCCAAGCCGAGAGCGGATTCCCTGCCTTCGCGCCCCTTGTGGCGCGCGCTTCTTCAACGCCGCTCTGAAGCAGCGCGGCGGTCGCTGCCAGAGCATCCATGTCACCGTCCGGAAGCTCCGGATCCAAGAGATCCGGATGATCCCTTAGGTATCCGGTTCCGACCCCTCCCCGCATAAAGTCGGGCTCCGCCATGACGCGCGCGAGCAGGGGCTGCGACGTCTTCACGCCGACCACGGCAAGCTCCGACAGAGCGCGGCGCATTCTTCGAATCGCCTCGCTGCGGGTCGGCGCATGAACGATCAGCTTGCCCAGAAGCGAGTCGTAGTGCAGGGTGACTTCGCTTCCCCGGACGATTCCTCCATCCCAGCGCACGCCCGGGCCCGAAGGAGCCTCAAACTCTGAGATCACGCCCGTATCCGGAAGAAAGCCCTCGAAGGGAGACTCGGCCGTGATCCGGCATTCCAAGGCATGCCCTCGGGGCGTGAGATCCTCGCCTATTCCGTCGAGCGGCTCTCCCGAAGCGACCCGCAGCTGCAGCCCAATAAGATCAACTCCGGTGACGAGCTCCGTCACGGGATGCTCCACCTGAATGCGGGTGTTCATCTCGAGGAAGTAGAACTTGCCGTCCTCGTACAGGAACTCGACCGTGCCCGCGCCTACGTAGGAGATCGCCCGCGCCGCCCGGACCGCGGTCTCGCACATCCGCTTCCGCGCCTTTCCGGGAAGTCGCGGAGACGGCGCTTCCTCGATCAGCTTTTGGTGTCTGCGCTGAATTGAGCAGTCGCGGTCGTGGAAGTGTTGCACGCAGCCTTGAGAGTCCCCGAAGACCTGCACCTCAATGTGTCTCGGGCGCTCAAAGTACTTCTCCAGGTAGATCGCCCCGTCTCCAAAGGCCGCTTTCGCCTCCCGCCTGGCGGCGTCGTACATCCGCGCCGCCTCGTCCGCGCTTCGGACGACGCGCATCCCTTTTCCTCCGCCGCCGGCGCTCGCCTTGAGCATCGCGGGGAATCCGATGCGCTCCGCCTCCCTCTGCGCTTCCGCCTTGTCGCGAAGCGGAGATTCCGTCCCGGGAACCACGGGGACGCCCGCCCGCTCCATGCGCCGCCTGGCCTCCACCTTGTCGCCCATAGCGGCGATCGCATCCTCGGAGGGTCCCACGAAGACGAGCCCCGCTTCGCGCGTCCGCCGCGCGAAGTCCGCGCGCTCGGCTAGAAAACCGTATCCGGGATGAACTGCCTCGGCGCCGCTCCGGCTTGCGGCGTCCAAGATTCGCGAGATATCCAGATACGAGGAATGCGGCGGGGCGGCCCCGATCGGGAGGGCTTCATCCGCAGCCCCCACCCACGGGGCCGCCCGGTCGGCATCGGAGTACACCGCGATGGACCGGATGCCCATATCGCGGGCAGCCCGGACAATCCTCCAGGCGATTTCACCTCTGTTGGCGACGAGAAGGGACTTGATCACGGCCCCTTGCGCGCCAAGACCATGAGGACGAAGAACCCGGCGCAACGCCGGTCACCGTCCGCTCTCCGCCGCCCCGATAGACCGTTAATTCGATTTCCTCGTTCGGGCGGTAGCTGCTCAACACTCTATCAAAGTCGGCAACATCTTCGATGTCGCGGCCGCCTACGGCCACGACCACGTCGCCCACCTCGAGGCCCATGCCCGACTCCTCGTCGACCTCGGCGATGAGCACGCCCGCGTCGACGCCAAAGTAGGCGCCAAGAGAGGAATTTACCGTAATCGCCTCAATGCCCGCCCGCCAAGCTCGGCGTCCGCCGCTAAAGTACCAAGGAGAGCGAGACTCGGATCCTCTCCAGGACGAGCGCGGCGCCGATTGATACTGCTGCGCCCACTCCCGCGACAGATCCCTGTACTCCTCGGCCAGCTCTCTTGACAGCCGCTCCGCCTCCCGAGACAACTCGAGGGCCGGGGCCGTCATGTCTGGGATCGACTCCATGATCTCCCTAAATGCCTCGCCCATCTCCGAGAAACCGGTCGAGAACTCTTTGGAGGGCGTGACCTCAAGCGTGAGCTCCTCCCCGTCTCTCGTCACGCGGACTTCGGCCGGCGCCTCCCCTTCCCAACTCTCGATCAGGCGGGCCAGCCTCTCCCTAGGACGCAGTCGATCCTCCTCGGACTCCAAGGGTCGGGTCAGGTCGCGGCCTCCAAAGTGCGTGATGAGGTCGTCCCTCCTGATGCCCGCCTCGTCCGCCGGACCACCCTCTGAAACGCCAATGACCTTGGCGCCGGACAGCTCCCGATCCGCGTCTGAATCGAGAACCACTCCGATCCTCTGCCTGCCGTCGCTCCACCTGACGGACCATGCGCCGTCCTCGCCCATGGCGGCCATCTCTCGCGCCATCTCTCGGCGCAGATCGGCCAGCGCCCGCCGCGTCTCCGCCAGCTGTCTTCGCAACTCGCGCATCTCTTCCGTTTCCCGCGCTTCCTGCGCGAGGACCGTCTCCGCGGAGGCCAGGCATGCGGATCCCGCAAGAACCCAACCCAGAACGCGCATCCCGCGCCCGATCTTTCGTAGTCTCTTCATCGCTCCCTCAGCATTTGCTTGAGTCCATGCCGCCCCGCATCCGCGAGGCTACTCCTATGGACGCCGAGCTCCCGTCTCGGGTTGCCCGGAAGCGGATCAGAGCGGGATGTTGCCGTGCTTTCGGGGCGGATTCCTGTCCCGCTTGTTCGCGAGCATTGCGAGCGCGTCCAAGAGGGCGCTTCGGGTGTTCGCCGGGTCGATCACATCGTCGACGTATCCCCTCCCGGCGGCGATGTACGGATGGGCATAGCGGGCCCGATATTCCCGCACGCGGGCATCCAGGACGGCCTTGGGGTCGCGCGCCGACTCCAATTCGCGGCGGTGCAGGATCCGCGCGGCGGCCCGCGCTCCCATCACCGCGATTTCAGCGATCGGCCACGCCAAGTTGACGTCGCCCCGAATGTGCTTCGAACTCATGACGTCGTAGGCGCCCCCGTAGGCCTTGCGGACAATCACGGTGACTTTGGGCACGGTGGCCTCCGCGAAAGCGTAGAGGAGCTTTGCGCCGTGACGGATGATGCCGCCGTGTTCCTGGTCGACACCCGGGAGAAAGCCGGGCACGTCTTCGAAGACGACCAGGGGAATGTTGAAGGCGTCGCAGAAGCGCACGAAGCGGGCCCCCTTGTCGGAGGCGTCGATATCCAGCACTCCCGCGAGGACCTTGGGCTGATTGGCGACGACTCCGGTCGGTCGGCCCCCCAGGTGGAAAAACCCGGTGACGAGATTTCGCGCGAAGCCCGCGTGCGTCTCGAGGAATTCTCCGTCGTCGGCGACCCTCTGGATGATCTCCAAGATGTCGTAAGGCTTGCCGGGATCATCCGGCACGATGTCGCGAAATGCGGAGTCCGGACCTCCGGGGGCTCCCCGCGCATCCCTTTCCGGAGGCGTTTCCCGGCAATTTGAGGGGAGATAGCGCAGCAGCCGCCGGACGCCTTTGAGGCAGGCAGCCTCGTCGTCCATCGCGAAGTGGGCAACGCCCGACCGTTCGGCGTGCGCGTCGGCGCCGCCCAGTCCCTCCATGTCGATCTCCTCGCGCGTGACTTCCTCCACGACTTCGGGGCCGGTCACGAACATGTAGCTGCCGCCCCGCACCATAAACACGAAGTCGGTAATGGCGGGCGAGTAGACGGCGCCGCCGGCGCACGGCCCTAGGATCACGCTGATCTGCGGGACGACCCCGGAAGCCAAGGTGTTTCTCAGAAAGATGTCGGCGTAGCCCGCCAGCGAAACGACGCCCTCCTGAATCCTCGCTCCTCCCGAGTCGTTTAGTCCGATAATCGGAGCGCCGGTCTTCAGAGCCCGCTCCTGGACCTTTACGATCTTGGCCGCGTGCGCCTCTCCCAAGGATCCTCCCATCACCGTAAAGTCCTGGGAAAAAACGTGCGCCAGCCGTCCCTCGATCATTCCGTGGCCCGTGACGACGCCGTCGCCCAAGGGGGCGTCGCCATCCATCCCGCCACGGGCGGACATCGGCTGAGCGAAGCGGTCCGACTCCACGAAGGAGGCCGGATCCAAGAGCAGCTCCAATCGCTCCCGCGCCGTAAGCTTGCCCTTCGCGCGCTGCGCGCGGACACGCTCCTCGCCTCCGCCGAGCCTGGATCTGCGCCGGAACGCGCCAAGGCGCTCCAGCGCGTCCTCCATCTTCACGCGGGATCCAAGGAAGGCCCGATTGGCGTTGACTCCCCTCCGGTGATCCGAACGACCCTCCCAAGCGCCTCGATTCGCCCGCCCGAGACCGCATACCTTCCGGTGATCCCGACGTAGGGCGGCATCCTCTCCAGCGCCTCCGCGACGCTGATGCGGCGCTCGCGGGCATACTGCCGCGCTTGGACCGCGAGGCCCAGAAGGTCGTAGCCCACCGCCGGCGCTTCGTCCCGCAGCGTCTTTTGGAAGCGCGCCTCGTACTTTCGCCGAAAGTCCTCCATTCGGGCTTCAAGGTCCTCCGCCCGCGCGCTGATCGCATACACGGTGTCCGCGTACAGGAGAGGAACGAACTTTCGGATTCCATCCAAGAAATCGGGATCCGTCCACTCAATCCCGCCCGCGACCTGAACTTCGCGGACCTCCTCCTCTTCCTCCTCGGCTTCATCCCGGTCGTAGAGGAAGAGTCCGATTTGGGGGACGAGCTGATTCAGATCCTCAAGCGGCGCCGCGACGAAAAGCAAATCCAGACTCGCATCCCACGCCCTGGTCAGCGGCTCCGTAAAGGTGGTCATCGTGTCGGGGTAGGCAATCCTCCTCGCCCTGCCTCCCCGTTCGACAAAAGCGGTGGTAAACGCGATCGCCTCGGTCTCTTTCGGGTGCCTGGGCGAGGCGTCGCCGTAGGAAGGATGAATCACCACCGCGTCTTCAAATCCCCGCGCTCGAGCAAACTCCGCCAGCGCGCGGCCCGCGCGGGCGTTGCCGGCGGCCAGGCTGTAGGCCGACCTCGCGTTCCGGGGAAGGGTTTCCGCCGTGGGAGAAAAGAGCGGGAGATCCCTAGGCTTTGCGCGCGCGGCGGCCAGCATCGTGCGCGCGGCCAGCGGCCCCAGCACCAGCTCCGCGCCCGCCGTCGCGAGCCGCAGAATGCCCTCTTCGCTTCCCTCGGGAGTCCCGCCGTTGTCCTCCAAAACGACCCGCACCTGCGCGCCTCGCGCCTCGCTTCGAGCGAGCTCGACGCCTTCCATCAGGAGCTCGGCGTACCTCCGGCTCCTGGGCGAGCCTCGAAGCGGAAGGAGAGCCCCCGCCACGATCGGCTGGTCCGCAGGCGTCTCGGATACGCTAGAGGCGTCCGGAACCGACGGGCTGACGGCAGGCGCCTGAAGCTCGACCGAGCCGCCGGAGGAGGAGGCAACCGCCGCTCCGCCGCAGCCGGACACGGCTGCGAGAAACAGCGCCGCTCGAACGCCTCCGGCCCGAAGAGCCGGCGCGCGGCGACGGGACGGTTGATCGATCAAAAACCTCTCCCGGCAGCTTCCAAGACGGACTTCCGCCTCTAGGCCGAGGCCGGCTCCTCCGGCTCGTCAGATCCCGCCGATGACTCTGGATCCTCCGAGGACTCCGGGCTCTCCAATGGCTCCAGCGATTCCGAAGATTCCGAAGATTCCCGGTCCTCCGAGGACTCTGAAGACGCTGAAGACTCCGGGGCATTCGGCTCTTCCCCTTGGGCTTCCCCGGAAGGCTCCGATTCCTCGCCGGTCGCGATCCGCTCCGGCTGTTCAAGCACGGCCAAGACGATCTTGCGAGAAGCGGCGTCCGATTCGACCACGCGCACGCGCACGCCTTCGCCCGCCCTGAAGTACTCGCCCAAGAGTCGCGCCTCGTTCACCGTCGAGTGCTCCAGAGGCACATAGCCTTCGACATCGCCCAAGCTCACGGCAACGCCCTCGGTCCTCGTCCGCACGACCACGGCTTCCCGCTCTCTCCCGGGGTGGTACTTGGACGCCAAGCCCGGCCAAGGATCATCCTGCAGCTGCTTGATCCCCAGCGACACGCGCTTGTTGTCGGCGTCGACCTCCAAGACCATCACGTCAATCTCCTGACCGCGCTCCACAAACTCGGACGGATGCGACACGCGCTTGGTCCAGCTCATGTCGGAGACATGCACCAAGCCGTCGATCCCTTCCTCGATTTCGACGAAGGCGCCGAAGGAAGTCAGGTTGCGCACCGTTCCCCGCTGCTGGGATCCCGCGGGCTTCCTCTTCGAGAGAGTCAGCCAGGGATCCTGCGTGCACTGCTTCATGCCAAGGGAGATCTTCTCCCCCTTGGGGTCCACCTTCAGAATCACCGTGTCGACCTCGTCGCCGACGCTGACCAGAAAGGACGGCTTGCGCACGCTGCGCGTCCAAGACATCTCGGAGATGTGCACCAAGCCTTCAACGCCTTTGTGCAGCTCCACGAAAGCGCCGTAGTTGGTGGTCGAGACGACGCGACCGCGCACTCTGGCGCCGAGCGGATACCTGTCTTCGATGTCGGTCCACGGATATGGAAGGAGCTGCTTGTAGCCCAAGGAAATACGCTCGCGGTCCCAATCCACGTCCAGCACCTTTACGTCCATCTCCTGGCCAATGGTCACGACTTCGGAGGGATGACCGACCCTGCCCCAGGACATGTCGGTGATGTGCAGGAGGCCGTCCAGCCCTCCCAAGTCGATAAAGGCCCCGAAGTCGGTGATGTTTTTGACGACGCCCAGCCGCACCTGTCCGATCAGCAGCTCCTTCACCAGCTTGTCTCGCAGCTTGCGCCGCTCCCGCTCCAGGATAATCCGACGCGACACGACGACGTTGCGCCGCTTCTTGTTCAGCTTGATGATCTGGAAGCGGTAGGTGGATCCGATCAGGTCCTCGATGTTCGGGACCCTCCGCAGGGCGATCTGAGAACCCGGGAGGAAGGCGTCGACGCCCATGATGTCCACCGTGACGCCGCCCTTGATCTTGCGGGTCAGCACGCCCTCAACGGGCTCCTTCGTGTCGTAGGCTTCTCGAATGAGCTCCCAGACCCTCAGGAAGTCGGCCTTTTTCTTCGAGAGGACGACCACGCCGTCGTTGTCCTCCAGCCGCTCCAAGAGCACCTCGAACTCCTTGCCGACCTCCACCTGGTCCTGTTCGCCGAACTCGTCCAGGGAGACGGTGCCTTCGCTCTTGAAGCCGAAGTCCAACACGACGCCCGAATCCGCCACTTTGATGACGCGGGCCTTGACGATGCTTCCTTCCCGGACCGAGCCCAGTACCATCTGGTGCTCTCCCAGGAGCTCCTCGAAGTGCTCGCGGGAAATGTCCAAGGTCTCTTCGCCGTAGGGATCGTGCAGGATCTCCGGCGATATGTCGTCGGGCATCGCCGAGCCGAAGCGGCCCAGCGTCCCGGCAAGCTTGTCGGTCATAGGTGAATTTCAACGCGGGCGCCTCGCGCGGCGCCGTCGCGCTCCTCGGTGTGCCGGTTGGTTGCGATGAATGCTCTAGGAGTGCATTACGTACGAAGTAACCGGGTTGAATGTTGCGTGGGGCGCCCTCGAGCTCCTTCGCGCTTGCTCGGTCGCGCCTGCGAGCGACTTGCTTCCGGGGCCTTCCGCAGCGCGCCGGTCGAATCGACGGCGCGCGGCGCGAAACCGGCGGCGAAGCCGATTTTGAATCTAACCGGAACCCCGGCTCCCGCGACGACGAGCGGGCGCGCCGCGAAGCTGAAGCTAGGGCGCGGAGGCGCTCACGCCCTTGCTCCTCGAAGCGACAGCGGCCGCCGCAGGATGGAGCGCGGCGGCGACATCCAGAATCTTCGCCGCCTGCCGCTTCAGAGTGAGGCGGGTCGTGTCGAGCCGAAAGCACCCCGGCGGCGCCCGCAGCGGCGCGGAGGCCCTCCTTCGGTCACGGGCGTCCCGCTCTTTGATCCGCCCGACCTCCCGGGCAATCTCCGCGCGCCCCGGATGTCGCCCGCTCCGCTCGCGGAGCCGGCGCCTCGCCCGCGTTTCCGCATCGGCGTCCAGGTACACCTTTAGCGTCGCGTCGGGAAATACGACCGTACCCATGTCGCGACCGTCGGCCACGACTCCCTCGCTCGGCGCGGCGCCGCGCTGAATCTCCAGCAGGAAGGCGCGCACGGCGGGGTGAGCGGCGGCGCGCGAGGCGACGCACGCGACCCCCGACCTTCGGAGCGCGGCTTCAACAAGCCTCCCCTCGTTTGAGAACAATGCGCTGCCTTCCTGATTGAGAGACAGGACCAAGCCGGATGCTGAAAGGAACTCTTGCAGCCGCGCTCCCCCTTCTTCGTCCAGCAGCTCCAGCCGGCCCGCGTCGGAGAGGATCAGGGCGACCGCCCGGTACAGGGCGCCGGAGTCCAAGTGCGCCAAGCCGAGCCGTCGCGACAGGACCTTGGCGGTGGAGGACTTTCCCGAGGCCGCCGGACCGTCGATGGTAATCACCAATGGGCCGGGGGCGGCTTCGCCCGCGCTCAACCGAGTCCCGCCTCCAGCGAATCTAGCTGCTCCCAGTATCCAGGGTAGCTGACGTCCACGACGTTCGCGCCCCGGACCCTTGCATGACAGCCGGTCGCGCGGCGCAGCGCCCCGAAAGCCATCGCGATACGGTGATCGTCAAAGCTGTCGACTTCCCCCGCGAGCTCCCGATCCGAACCCCGCACATCCAAGCCGTCCGGCAGCTCGGCGACGGATGCCCCTAGGCCCGCGAGGTTGCTCGCGAGCGCCGAAAGGCGGTCCGACTCTTTAGCTCTCAGCTCTTCGGCGCCCCGGATTCTGGTCTCGCCCTTGGCGCGCGAAGCCAAGACCGCGAGAACCGGAATCTCGTCGATCATCGCGGGAATCTCTCGGGGACCAACCTCAATTCCCTGGAGCAGCTCCAGCGAGGGCCGGACTTCAATGTCGCCCAGGGGCTCACCGCCGCTACTCCGGCGGGCTTTGACCGCAACCCTCGCGCCCATCCGCCGAAACGCGTCCAAGAAACCGGTGCGCGTCGGGTTGAGGCCGACGCCCTCAATCACGAGCCGGCGGCCTTCGGCTTGAGCCCCGCTCTGGGGGAGCAGAGCAGCCCAGGCCATCAGGAAGGCGGCCGAGGAGAAGTCTCCCGGAACGACCAAGTCCAGCGACGCAAGTTCGGACGGCGCCCGAGACAAGCGCACCATCCACTCCCCATTGGGCGTCTCCTCCTCCCGAAGCTCCGCGCCCATCGCGCGCAGCATTCTCTCGGTGTGGTCCCTGGAACGTCTGGGCTCAGTGACCTGAACGCTCGCCCGAGCGGAGACCGCAGCCAGCAAGATCGCGCTCTTTACCTGCGCGCTCGCGATCCGGGTGCGCCAAGAGACGCCGCGCAGCTTGGCCGGCGACACGCGCGCCGGAAGCATCCCGGGCCTTCCCTCCCAACGGATATCCGCGCCCATCGCGCGCAAGGGCGCGGCCACGCGTCGCATCGGTCTCCGGGAGAGAGACGCATCCCCCTTGATCGTCGCGTGGACTTCGCGGGCGGCCAGAGCCCCCATGAGGAGCCGGGCGCCCGTGCCGCTGTTTTTCAGGTCGAGGCTTCCTCGCGGCGAGATCCACGGTCCGTACCCCCGGCCCTCCACCCTGACCCGGGGCTCCCCGTCGCCGGAGGCGGGCTCCAGCCCGCGAATCCCTGCGCCAAGCATCTGAAGGGCGCGGGCCGTGGCGAGAGGATCCTCGGCCATGAGCGCGCCTTGGACGACGCTCTCGCCGGACGCCATCGCGCCCAGAATCAACGCTCGCTGCGTGATGGACTTGTCGCCCGGCACCCGGACGCGCATCTAGCCGCTCCTCCAGCTTCGACCGGATTGAAGCCACTTGCGGATCGGCCCGGCTTTCCCGTCCTCCAAGAGCGATGCGATCCCTTCCATGCGTCTGGCAAAGGCTCGCAGCAGCCGCGCGTCCTCTCCGGCCATCCGCAACAAAAGCGGCGACCACATCTCGGGAGAGGATGCCGCGAGCCGCACCATGTCGCGGCCCCCGGAACCAAGCTGCGAGGGCGAGAGACCTTCGGACTCAAACAGCGTCGCCAGCGCCGACGCCGCGAGCTGCGGGACGTGGCTCGCCCGCGCCATCCTCATGTCGTGCGCCTCAGGGGCGATCCGTCTCGGGCGGGCGCCGAGCGCCCTCCAAAAGCGGCTCGCGCGCATGAGCGCCCCTCCCGCCTCGTCCTTAGGACAGAGGTAGACTTCCGCGTCCTCGAAGAGGTCCGCCCTAGAGGCCGAGTAGCCCGATGCGTGGGATCCGGCCATGGGATGGGCCCCGACGAAGGAGCCGCCGCCCGCGCGGCGGGCCGCCGAAAGCACCGGCGCCTTGAGGGAGGAGACGTCCATCGCGAGCCGGGCGCGCATCCACAGCCGCTCGTTTGAAAGGAATCGGATCGTGTCTTCCAAGTGCAGCGCGACGATCACAACCGAGACACCCAGCGCCGCCTGGGGAAGATCGGAAAGTCCTTCGAGGGGTCTGACCGCGAGCTCCTCGCTGGCCCGCCCAAGGGTCGTCTCGTCCCGATCAATCGCAAAGATCCGGGCGTTTGGGAGACTCTCCCGCGCCGCCCGCGCCACCGAGCCGCCCACGACGCCCATCCCCACGACGACGACATCCTTCAGCATCGAGTCCAAGGCCATCTAATCCAGCGTCGCCTCCATTCCGTCGTACGCCACCTCCGATCTGGGGAAGATGGCGCGCGCCTGCCGCCTGAGCTCACGAAAAGACTCGGAGTACCGCGCCGACAGGTGAGTGATCACGAGCTTGTCCACGCGGGCGGCCAGCGCGACCCGCGCGGCATCCGCGGCCGTCGAGTGTCCGGTCCACTGGGCGCGCTCCCTTCTTTCTTCGGCGAAGGTGGCCTCGTGGATCAGCAAGTTGGCTCGCAGCGCCGCCTCGGCGATCGCCCGCGTCGGGCGGGAGTCGCCGCTGTACACGACCTTCCTGCCCTGACGAGAGGGACCCACGACTTCTTCCGGTCGGACGATGCGATCTCCGACCTGAACCGCCCGGCCTCGGTGAAGCTCCCCAAACGCCGGTCCCTCCGGGACGCCCAACGCGCGGGCCTTGTCGACGTCAAAGCGCCCAGGCCTCGCCTCCTCGACCAGCGCGAACCCCAAGGCGGGGACCCGGTGCTCCGCTGCAAAGGTCCGAACCTCCCACTTCCTGAATCGAACCCTTCGCCCAGCTTCCAAGGCGCGCACCCTAAGCCTGAATCCCAAGCCCCCGGACCCAAGTCTCGCGACCTCCTGCACCTTGCGCAGCGCGGGAGCAGGCGCGTATACGTCAAGCGGTTCCTCGCGCTTTTGCAGCCTCAGCGTCTGCAGGATCCCGGGGATGCCTAGGCAGTGGTCCAAGTGAGCATGGGTAATAAAGATCGTGGAAAAGGAGAATCCCACGCCGAAGCGCATGAGCTGGCGCTGCGTCCCCTCGCCGCAGTCGAAGAGGATCTGCTGAGATCCTTGGTTATGGGCCGACACGTCCAGCGAAATGCCGGAGACGTTTCGCGCTACGGTCGGGCGTCCGGCGGAAGTACCTAGAAAACGAACTCGGATCATGGGAGGGTTCGCGGCGATCAGCGGCCTGCTGTCTATGGTACTGCGTTTGTGGCTGCGCGGCGGAGGTTCTCCTTTAGCAGGTTGTGGCGATAATCGCTCTTCGAGCGATTTTTTGAGTGGATTGGAACTTGCCGATTTTCGGGTTTTAGCGGCCGCTTGAGCGGCGGTTCGGCGCGCCGAGTAATTTCTCGTAGGGAGCATTCGAGGGGTCCGTGAAAGGGAGGGGTTTGCCTATGGCCTTGGGGATGCGCGTCAAGAAGGAGCAGGACGAGCTTTTCTACGTCTACCCGGGGGACGACGACGTCTTCAAGCCGAAGGGCGGCTCGTTTTATGCGGCCTTCGACGAGCTGCTCGAGGAGAACGGGTTCGACGCCTTCGTCGAGGAGCTGTGCCGGAGCTCGTACGCGAGCGTCGGGAGGCCCGGGCTTCCCCCGGGCGTGTACTTCCGCATGATGATGGTCGGGTATCTCGAGAGGATTCCGTCGGAGCGTGAGATCGCCCGCCGGTGTCACAACCATCTGGACCTGCGGCATTTTCTCTTCGGGTCGGCCATGAAGCCGCCGCCGGATCATTCGACGCTATCGAGGACGCGCAGGCGTCTGAGCCGCGAGATCCACGCGCAGGTTTTCGCATGGGTCTTGGGCGTGATTTACGATGCCGGCCTGCTTGAGGACAAGACGCTGGCGTGGATTCCACGACGCTTCAGGCCAATGCGTCGATGCGGGCTGCGCAGGCGCGAGGACGGGACGCCCTACGAAGAGTTCCTCGAGCAGCTTGCGAAGACGTCGGGGATCGAGACGCCAACGATTACGCCCCCGGCGTCGGGCTCATTTCCCGCTGGACAAGACTGATGCTGGGAGATCTACTCGTTTTCGCTATACTCCTGCAGCCGATCACGCTCTAACCGGAGACCATTGATGGGGAATCCCGCCCGCGCTCGGCTTTCGGCGCGTCTTGCCGCATCGGCGCTCTGTTTCATTCTCGTTGTCTGCCAAGATTCAGGCGTCGCCACGGACGGTCGGCTGAGTGTCGGCGACTACGACCCCAAGGCGCCCGATGGTTGGCCTCTGGCCGTTGGCGATCGAGACACTGAGATTTCAAACGTAGCGGGGGTAGCCAGACATTTCGAGTATTGGAAAGGAAATTGCTGCATCAACTGGATCGACGGCGTGCCGTACACGGCCAAGTGGAGGCTGGAAGAGAGCGGCAACATTTTCGGGTGGAGGATATACAAAGGCCATGTAAGAGCGGAGCCAACCGAGCGGTGGCTTCTGCGCAACGACCCTGTCGAGCAGCTAAAGCCCCCTCTTTACGAAGTGCTAAGAAACGTTGTCGTCGTTGGGTCGGACAGCATTGGCATTGTTGGGTCGGACAGCATCGTTATTAATGGAATGAAGGAGATCATCATTAATGGACAGAAATACCTACGAAGACATGGTCCGCGATTTTATACGCTAGAAAACCCATTTCGACCACATAGCCCATCTCAAGTGAAGTAACTGCGCCACAATGAAATTACAAAAAGCAGCACTTATCGCTTTTTTTTTATGGGCGAATATTGTTTTCAAATACGCTTCCGTCGAACGTACAGGATCAATTCGAGCGGGCCGGACTGACTGTGGCGCAGTGTATCGCGCTGTAGAGCTGGACCGACGTTAGCTCAGGTGGGAGACGCTATGGCCGGATTCCAGTGCCAAGCAAGCCGGTTGCGCGAATCCGCTCTACGAAGTAGGATGGAATTGAGCGATACTCGCTCGCAGGCGGGCTTGCGCAAGCCAAGAGGCGGACGGAGATGACCACGAACCGAAGACAGTTTTTGAGCGCCGCCGTCATGGGCGGCGCGGCCGCCCCTCTGCTCGGAGGCCGCGCGGTCGACATCGCAAATGACCTTTCCTCCCACCTCGGATCGGCGAAGCGGATCGCGGCTGACGAGGCTTACTGGTCCGAGGTTGCGCGGGCGTTCACGGTGGATCGGTCTCTCGTCAACCTCAACAATGGGGGAGTCAGTCCCTCGCCCGAGTTCGTCCAGAACGCCATGCAGCGGCATCTGGACTACTCGAACAAGGCCCCGACGTACACGATGTGGAAGATCTTGGAACCGCAGAGGGAGGGCGTGCGGAGCCGCCTTGCGCGAGAATGGGGCGTGGATGGAGAAGAGGTCGCGCTAACTCGCAATGCGTCGGAGAGCCTTCAGATCTGTCAGCTGGGATACGATCTGAAGGCAGGCGACGAGGTGCTGACGACGACGCAGGACTACGGGAGGATGCTCACCACCTTCCGGCAGCGGGAGCGACGAGAAGGCATCGTGATGCGTCAGGTCAAGGTCCCGGTGCCGGCCGAGGATCCCGCGGAGGTCGTGCGGCGCTTCGAGGAGGGGATCACGCCCCGGACGCGACTCATCCTCATGTGCCACATGATCAATCTCACGGGTCAGATCCTACCGGTGCGCGAGATCGCGGCGCTTGGAAAGCGGCGAGGAATTCCGGTTATCGTCGACGGAGCCCATGCACTCGCGCACTTCCCCTTCAAGCTTTCGGAGCTGGAGTGCGACAACTACTCCACGTCTCTCCACAAGTGGCTCTTCGCGCCTCACGGCACGGGGCTCCTCTACGTGCGAAAGAGCGAGATCGGCGGCATCTGGCCGATGATGGCGGCGCCGGACCGGATGGACGACGACATCCGCAAGTTTGAAGAGATCGGCACCCACCCCGCCGCCAACTACCTCGCTATCGGAGAGGCTCTTACCTTCCATCAGGGTATTGGCCCGGACCGCAAGGCGGAGCGGCTGATTTACCTGCGCGAGTACTGGGCCAGCCGACTCTTGGAGAATGATCGGGTTACCCTAAACACTAGCCGGAAGCCCGGATTCGCCTGCGGCATCGCCAACGTGCATGTCGAGGGGCTAAACACGGCGCGTTTGAGCGACTGGCTTTGGAAGGAGCACCGGATCATCAACGTTCCGATTGGACACGAGGAATGCAACGGTCTGCGGATTTCGCCGAGCGTATACACCACGCTGGAAGAGCTGGATCGGTTTTCCGAGGCGATGGAGCACGCGCTCAAGCACGGTTTGCCGGCGTAGTTCGAGGCTGGGCTTCACGAGCCCGCAGGAGGTTTCTCGGACCGGCGGCTTCCCTCCTTTGGCTCTTTGCCGTCGCTGGACCCGAGTCTGCGGATGGATCAACTCTGCATACTCGCCTAGAGCGGTCGATTCCCGCCAATGGAGAGGCGCTGACCGAGGCGCCGCGGCAAATCCTCCTCGACTTCACAACCGAAGTACAGCTCGGCCTTAGCCGCGTAAGGCTGCGCCGAGGAGGCGGGGACGGCCCCGAGGCACCGATAGGCGCGTTGCGGCATGCTCCGGGAAATCTCGACCATATCGTGGCGCCGCTGGAGGCGCGGATTGACCCTGGTCTCTACCTGCTGGAATGGACCACGGCGGGTCCCGACGACCATATCCGAAACGGGAGCTTCTCCTTTGAGGTGCTGGCATCCGCCGCGGCGGCGGACTCGCTCTCGCCGCAAGGGAGCGGCCAAGCCGGAGCGGAAGAGGCGCTCCCGCCTGACCCTGCTGGTACGGAAACCGACCGGGAGCCCTCCGGAGGCGCTGCGCACCAGACGGAGGCAGACCCCGTCCGCTCGTTCGCCGGATGGCTCGCCCGCTTCTCGTCTCTGCTGGGCAGCATCCTGCTCATGGGAAGCGCGGCATTTTGCGCGTGGGCCTTGGCCCCTCTTTCCGACCGAGGGAAGGGAGCCGGCAAGAGATGCGTTCGCATCGCGCTCTTCGGCGCGGCGGCGGTTGTGCTTGGCGCGGCAATCGGGACAGCATTGTATGCCCAGGAAGCGGGTCTGCGAGACTTGGCCTTTCTCTGGTCCACCCGCCTGGGATTTTCGGCGCTGCTTCAGGGCGGGGCCGGGTTGTTCGCCGCCGCAATTCTCCTTCGACCGGGCGTTCGCGGCGGCGCCTCCTTAAGCTGGGGACGAATCCTAGCACTGCCGACTTGCCTCCTGCTTCCCGCCGCGCTCGCGATTACGGGACACTCGTGGAGCCGAGAGCCTCGAATCCTTTCCGTAATTCTGGATCACGTCCACGTCCTTGCCGCATCCATCTGGATCGGCGGCCTCGCCTGTCTGTTGGCGGCCCTCCTTTCCAGCGGGGTCGGGCGCAGCCCCGTCAAGGAAGGCGCTTCGACCGCCGAGCTTGTTGATCGCTACTCCCTCATCGCCAGACTCTGCGTGGCCGCCCTGCTGCTCTCCGGGTGGGCGGGAGCGTTTCTCTATTTGGATGGAGTCGGCCAGCTCTTTTCGACGTCATGGGGACGTACGCTGCTGTGGAAGGCGGCCGTCGTGCTTGGCGTCATGGGGCTCGGTTGGATGAATTGGAAGATGCACTTGCCGCAGCTTCGACTTGAAGGGAAGCGCGCTTCCCTGCTTCGCGCCGCCGCGGCGGAGCTCGCACTGGCCGTCGTCGCGGTCGGTCTGACGGCCCAGCTGGTGACGCAGGCGCTGGACTGATTCGCTCGTCGGCCTGACGCTTTTCTGCCGCCGACAACTTTGCGCGCTTCACTGCCTCGGTCCGCCATCCGAGAACTCACTGTGCGCCAATTCACGGTTGCTGACTTCCAGCCTATATTCCATCGACATATTTGATCGCATTCGGATTTTTCACGCGTAACCCGGTTGTTCCTGTACTCGCCGTCACCCCCCACGCTCTTGATCCCTCGATATCCATGCTGAATGCTGCGAAGTCAAGATACTGGTGATATTGAAGTACGTCTGGACAATTTGCGTACACCACCATTCGTGCTCCCTTCGCCACCGCCGCCGACTCCAGCTTCATGACTCCAATCACTTTCAATTGCTTATTGGTCGAAGCTGTATATATATTTCCCTGTTTGAGAATTTCCAAGATTGTAGGTCTTCCCTTACACCAATACGATCTAGTTGCGATTAACTGATATTGCTCATGCGGCAACAAGACTGTGTCAGCGTCCTCTGGTACCTCACCCTCACAAATTTCTTGGATTGCATCATTGATGTCACTTAGAATTTCAGGACCTGTTTTTGAAGACCACTCCGAGCGACCACGGTTGCCCGCTCTAGCAGTCTTCGGTGCCAGGGATTCAAGGTTGAGCAACCCTCTACAGTCCATCTCATCGCCCCATTTGCATATGCGGTCGTGATCTCGGTCAATTTCCCTTAAACGCTGGCGAACTGGCTGAGACTTCATGCGCAAGTTAGTGCTATTGACATTGTAGAAATCGAAAGGACTGATGCTATGTTCTATTTTCCACTTTTTTGTTGCCGGTCGCCCTCTAGCCAATTCGCTGACAGACACGAGGCGGCGATATTGAGCACCCGCAGGACACCGCGAGAGACTCTTTTCGATTCGAACACACTCGCTTTCGATGAAATGTCGAGTCAAGTCAGTCATTGCCTTTTCCTTAAGTTCAGTAAAATCCGATCCGATGTAGGCATTTGACGATACTACCGCTATTTGAGTTTTCTGTCAAGCTACTACTGTGATTCTTCGGCCGGCTCGAAGACGAGCTCGGGGATGACCGTCTCCCACACATCCGTCCTGATCCTTGGGTGGTACTTGGGATCGGACAGCTCCCGGCTCCAACGCACCACGGCATGCACTTTCGCCGACAGGCATTGCGTCCTTGGTGGAGGTTGAAACTTCTTCGCCAAACGCCCGACCACGCGACGCTCTTCGTCAAGCAGCTCCCAAACCCCGCCGTGGCTCTCTCTCGCGCGAAGCGGATCGCCTACCGAGAGCGAACGGATTGCGGCGCGCGCCGGGTGATAGACGGGGAGTCGCCCTGAAAACCCCAGGTCGATCTCCTCCAGCTTCAAGCGTCGGTACAGGCGCGCCGCGCCCCTGGCGCACGGCGGCATTGACGCCGAAGCGAGTCTCGTTACGGACGGATGGCCTGCGAGCGGGCCCTGCAAGCTCTTTGCGTTTCGCAGCGAGGCCAGCGCGAGCGTCTTCTCGGCCCGCGTCATCGCGACGTAGTAGAGTCTTCTCGGCGCATCCGCGTCCTCGCCCGCGCCTCGCAGCGCCCATCCGCCCGCAAGCACCGCGACGTGGTCAAACTCAAGTCCCTTTGCCCGGTGTGCGGTGAGCAGCAGCAGGCCCTGCTGACGGCGGCGGACCTCGCGGCCCCACTCCGCCAGCCATTCGATAAACTGGCTGACCGGAACCGCCCGTTCGCCCATCTCCTCCGAATGTTCGCGCGCCGCCTGCCGAAGGAGATCGTGCCACTGATCGGAAGGGCGGGCGGAAAGCCAAGCCGAGAGAGCGCGCGCATTCACAACTTGAGGATCGAGATTCCGCAGCCACCGCAGGAACGCCCTAGTCTCCCGCAGGCGCCAGAAGTGCGGCGCTTCTTCGTCCGCCCTCTGCGCCGGAATGCCGGAAGCCTTGCAGTAGGCGTACACCGGGTCCAGGTACTTCCATGCGCGGGCGATGACCGCGCACCTGTCCCATCTCCAGTCTGGCGTCAGCGCTGAAAGGCGCTCAAACTCCGCCATGACTGCGCGCGCCTGCCTCAAGGGATCCGCATCGACCGGAATGACTCGCACCCTGCCGCGCGAGATCGGATCAAGCTCGACCCATGCGCCGCCCAGCGCTTCCTTCGCGCGCGCCGCGTCGACTTGGATTGGGCGCTCGCGCTTCAACCGGCCTTTCGCCGGGCCGATCACGGCGTTGGCCGCGGCGACGATGTGTCCCGTGGAGCGGTAGTTCTGGACGAGATACGCGGGTTTCGGCCCGTAGTCCTTCTCGAACCTCCGAATGAACGTGGCCGAGGCCCCGCTGAAGGAGTAAATGTTCTGGTCGTCGTCTCCGACCGCAAAGAGGGTGAGCTTGCCCGCCCCGTCTTCCAAAGAGCGGCCGGCGAGCGCCGAGATCAGAGCGTACTGCTCGCTGTTCACGTCTTGGTACTCGTCCACGAGAATCCACCTGAATCCCGCCAGAAGACGCGCGCGACGGGCGTCCGCCTCTTCGGGCATGAGATCCCCTCCCGCGAGCACGGAAGTCGCTCTGCGCATCACTCGGTTGAAGTCGCCCGTATCGGGCCTGGCCGACTGACCGGCAAAGCTCTCCCCGGCAAGGCGCATCGCGAGCGCGTGACAGGTCAGCACCTGGACGAAGCGCGCGTCGCGGCCGATCAAGCTCGCGAGGCGGCGGCGAATTTGGACAGCGGCGTGGCGGTTGTAGGCGAGGCCCAAGATGCTGCGGGGATCTTCCCTCCGCACCCGGACCAGCCACGCGATTCGGTGCACCAAGACTCGCGTCTTTCCCGAACCCGGTCCGGCAAGCACCAGGACGTTGGTCCGGTCTCTGGCGTCGGCCACGATCTTCTCCTGAGCCGGATTGTTCAGGCTCTGGACGATTTCCCGCCACGACGCAGGCGTGGTCCAGCGGCTGATTTCATTTTTGCGTCCGGCAAACCACCGCGCCAAGAAGTCCTTTTCTCCCAGCTCGAAGTAGTCCGCCGCAAGCCGCTGCGCCTCCGCCGCGTCGTCTAGGCCGCGCGTCGCGTACTCGGCCGCGACGTGGACGCGCAGCGCTTGGCTTTCGTAGTGCATCCAGAGCGGCTCGAAGTCCTTTCGGGTGTAGCCGCGCCGCTTCGTTCCGTTTAGCCGGAGCTTCATTGCCGGACGAAGCACCTGGAGTCCTTTGTTCAGGCGAATTGCGCCCTGATCGTGCAGCCAGAGCAAAGCGCGGTTCAGCAGCTTGTTCGGATGGCGCGTTCGGCTCATCAAGATCATGTCTTCCTTGATCGCGCCCAGCAGCTTCCCAAAGGTGGTTTCCGCCAGCAGATCGGTCCCTCGAACGCCCCTCGGCAGCCCGTCCAGCAAGTGCTTCAGCAGGCAAGCCGCCGCGTCGCGCCGCACCGCCGCGATCCTCGCCAGCTCGTCCCACTCCCGGTGCAGCGTCACCTTGACGGTTTCCGGGCCGCGTTTGCGCACCGTCAGGCTTCCCTTGGCGCTTCCCGCTTCGCCGCGACCATCGAATTGGATGCCCTGAACGACTCGAAAGACCCTTTCCGGCAGTGGATGAACCAGCCCTTGGCTCCGCAACGCCTGCGCGGCGGCGCGCAGTTGAAGGAAGGAGCTCTCTCCAGGGCCCAGGCCCGGAGCCGCCAGCCTCATTCGGTCAATCAAGCCCGTTTCGAGCTCCATCGCGCTCCGAAGGCGCGCGTTCGAAGACCTCGCGACGCCCGCGTGCACGAACGCTGTCAGCACGACGTCGTTGCTCGCGATCCCGTGCTTCTCCAGCTCGAAGAGGGCATCTCGCACCTCGTCGGGCTTTAGCCCCGAGGCCAGCATCAGGTCGTCGGTCGTCACCAGGGTGTCCGGGTTTGATCCGATCAGCACGTTTGCGATTCCGAGCAGCTTGTCTCGGTATCCGCTCTCCAGCTGGGCCGCTATAAGGCGTTGCTCCGCCTCCTTTGAAGACCGCACGCGAAGAGAAGACGGAAAGAGGTTTACGACGTTTTCCTCTCGGGAAAGAAGCTTCGCCTCTTCCAGCCAAGCCACCGCGGTCCTGACTCTGGACGCGTTTCCTTCGGAATCCTGATCGGACAGCCGCGCATCGCCTTCGAGCAGGATTTCACCCGGAGTCGCCACGACTTCGCCGCGAAACCGATTCTTGCGATTCAGGTTGCGCACCGCCCGCAAGACTCCTTGGATCTTTGCGCGCGTGAGCTTCGACATCGCGAGCAATCTGAACTGCTGCTCGATGTCGTCCTCGTCGTAGATGAGAACGCAGTGGGCCGGTTCTCCGTCGCGGCCGGCGCGGCCCGCCTCTTGGAGGTAGTTCTCCAGGGATCCCGGGATGTCTGCGTGAACGATCAGCCGCGCGTCGGGCTTGTCGATCCCCATCCCAAAAGCGTTGGTGGCCGCGATTGCGCGGAGCTCGCCCTGGACGAAGCTCCGCTGCACCTCCTTCTTTGCCTCCGGCGACATCTTCGCATGGAAGTAGGCCGCAAAGATTTCGTTTGCGTTTAGGTAGTCCGCGACCGCCTCGCTATGTCCCCGCGTCGCGCAGTAGACGATGGCGCCGCCCGGCGTCTCCGGCGGCAAACGGGAGGCGAGCTGTTCCAAGATGAGCGCGAACTTGTCCTTGCCTTTGGCCGGAACGACTTCGAAGACCAAGTTCTCGCGCTTCGTCCCGCCGTTATATACGGCCAGCTCAATCCCTAGGTTCTCTCGAAAGTGCCCTTCGATATCCTCGATCACGTCGGGCTTTGCGGTGGCGGTGAGGCAGAGCACCGGGGGCGGCGGCCCTCCGTCCGCCTTCTCTCGGATAAAGCGTCCGACGTAGCGGTAATCGGGCCGGAAGTCGTGGCCCCATCTAGAGAGACAGTGCGCCTCATCCATGACCCAACCGCCAATTTCCCGCTGCTTCAGGGCTCGCCTCAGCGGGCTTGAGCGCAGCTGTTCGGGAGAGACCAGCAAGATGCCCGCATCTCCCAGCCGCACGCGCTCCAGCGCGGCGTAGCGCTCTGGAAGCGAGAGGAGGCCGTTGATCGCGTAGCAGCATCCGATGCCGTGGCGCTGCATCCCCGAGACCTGATCGGCCATCAGCGCGACTAGCGGAGAAATGACGACCGTGAGAGCGCCGGTTCTCTCATAGCGCGCGAGAGCGGGCAGCTGATAACAGATCGACTTTCCCGCGCCGGTGGGGAGAATTCCAAGAACGTGCCGTCCCGCCATTGCTTCTTCGGTGATAAGCCGCTGAAGGGAGCTGCCCTGCTCATCCACTGGTTTGGATCGGAAGTCGGGAAAGCCAAACCAGCGCTTTAGGCACTTCCGCGCGTCGTGGCGCTCCCGGCACCACTCGCAGCCCTCGTCTTTACAGGGGGCGTCGCGGAGGCGTCTGACGAGCTTCTGCGCAACTGGAAACTGATGGCGCACCCAGGGCGGCATGACGGAGTTTCCGCCCGCGACCCTGAGCCAAGAAAGGACGTAGGCGAGCCCCCAGCCGTAACGCTCCGCATCCGCCGCGACGGAGACGGCTTCCTTCGCGCAGGCGGCGCCAGCAAGCCTCTTCTCGATTGCAGGGGCCGCCTTTTCTTTGGAGGGACGGCCCATGCGCCTCAAACGCGTGAAAAGGGCATCCACCGCTCGGTCTTTGCCCCGGGGCTCGCGCGCGCACAGCCAGTGCCACGCTGCGAGCAGCTCCTCCGGCGCCGCCGCGAGCGTCTTCAACTCGTCTTGAAAGAGGTCGAGCGTAATCCGCGAGTCGAGTTCCGGGTCGTTTCTTCGGGTGCGCTTGAGGCCCGCGTCTTGATAGTGCTTGACGAGGGAGTGGTAAGGATTTCTTGGATAGGCGAGCGGGCTGAGGCGGAGCGTGTCCACCGCGGGAAGTCGGAGCAGCTTCAGCTCCGGCTTCGCCTTTGCGAGATGGGGCAGATCGAATGCAATAAGATTGTGGCCCAGAAGAAAGGACGCGCCCCGCGCTATTTCATCGAGCTGGCCCAGTGCGGCGATTACGCCCGCGCCCGCATGCGACACGCCCTCTCCGCTGTCGGAGCGCACTGCCCCGAACGCGTGAATCCGGCCCCGCCGGACTTCGAGGTCCAGCGAGAGGCAGGTCGGTAGCGGCGAAGGCTGATGATCCGCAGAAGCCGGGGCAGCCCGGCGCGCAGCTGTTCCTTGGGCGCTCGCCTGCCGGGCCATGGCCAGTCGGCCTAGAAGAACCGCGTCACGCTGCGGGCTCCACCTCGACCTCCGCGAGCATCTCATCCCCGTATTGGGTCACGATGCGGACTGCGATCCGCCCGGTTTCCGGCCGCGCAAAAGGAGCCGAAGTCAGCGATAGCATGCTTGCCCACTGCTTGGGATCAATGCGCCTTGAGAGCTCCCGTTTGAAACGCTTGATCTGCCTGTCTGAGCCTTTCTTCGGGAAGTGGATGCGCCGCGCAAAGAACGACTTCCCGTCGTAGTTGGTGTCCAGCATCCAACAGTCGATGTCTTCAGGCTTTCCGCTGGGCCTGACGTTTCCAGAGGAGGGATCGTACACCTGATAGCCGCGAAGCGCTGCTTCAAAGCGGCCGTCTGGAAGCTCTCGGAGCTCCACCTCCGGCTCTCCCACAAGCACGAAGGCGTTGTCCTCCTTGCCCGAGGCCAGCTCGCCGATGGTAAGGTCCCGATTTGCTCTGACCGTAAGGATCTCAAGCCGCCCGCGCCGTTCGCGGTCCACGCCGGGTCCAAAGTGGAAGGCGACGACGACCAACTTGTCGAAGTCGTTCCTGGCTGCGTCGCGCGCGAGGTCGTCGACCATGGGAGGCCCGGCCGTGCGGTCGTCTGGGACCAGCGCCAATGCAACGCGGTCGCTTGTTTCGCGCAGGAAGGCTTGGTGAGTGATTCCATCTCCATCCTTTGACCCGATCCATGGCTCGATTCCATCGAAATGCCATCGCTCTGCCGCATCTGAGTCAGGCATCGGAATTCCGCCGATCTCGAGTGCCTTTACCACATTTTCTCGAATTCCAAAGTCACGCTCGCTCTTGCCGCCTTCCTCTTCCAGCGCGGCCGACGGCGACACATACGTCCAAGGCGAATGCGACTCAACGGTGAAGGGCGAGCTGATCCTACGGATGCCGTGCTTGATGAGTGGCTGATTGACCAGAAGCGTTGTTTTCGGGGGTCGGTTGTACCCCAACTGGGCGGCGGACACGTATGGCGTACGTTCGTACACGAATCCGCTCGACGGATCAGCTCCAGGCAGACGCGAAGTCATCGGTTCAGAACGTTCGCCAGAGAGCTCCGCCTCCTTGGCTAATCCCTCTGGATCGTCTAGAGTGAGATACCACTTGTGGACGGCGGAAAGAACCCGCTGCCGGCAAAGCGCAATCGGGATCGCCGAGGTGTCAATCGTGATCCAGCGACGGCCCCACCGCTCGGCGACCAGCGCCGTTGTTCCCGATCCGCACGTAGGGTCCAGCACCAAGTCTCCTGGATCTGTCGTCATTTGAATGCAGCGCATCAAGACCGCTTCCGCGGTCTCCACGACGTAGTGAAGGTCAGTAGGAGACTGCTGCTTGTGCCAAAGGTTGTGGATCCTTCGGCCCGGCACTTCGTTCTCGTATCTTTTCCAGTACAGCCGCCCGCCTAACGTTCCGACCAAACGTGCCTGTGTCGCCAGAGCATCCATTCCTTCCATGTCGATTCTCCACTGCTCTCCCGGCGGGCAATAATACTTGATGTCGTTAAATACAAAGGGCTCGGAACGCCCAGTCGTCGATACTCCAGGCGACGCCAAACGCATTTTCCGAAACAGGCGCGAGTTAGCCGGAAGATGGCGATTTGGGTCCTCTCGTTCTTCCTTGCTCAGCTTTCGGCAGCTCCCGTCCGATAACTCTACCATGGCATCCCAATTCATATGTACGAGCTTTTCTTTGCGAGATAGCGGCTCGTAAAGCTGATGGTACTTTACCTCTTTCTTGTCCTTGGCGTACCAAAGCAGCCAATCCGCCACTTCGGAGAGCTGATTGGCCGAGGTTGACCCGCTTTTCGCAAAAGCAACCGTCGCGACCCGATTCTCGGCTCCAAACACCTCGTCTAGAACAATCGAGAGCCGGTGAACGTTCTCGGTGCCCATCTGCAAAAAGAAGCTCCCGGAATCGGTAAGCAACTCCCGCGCGTGTGCTGCGATCGAATAGACGGTGTCCATATAGGAGTGGATTCCGTCCTTGTACGTATCGCGAAATGCTCTTCGGGGCGCGCCCTCCAGCGGCGCGTCCCCCGACCGCTTCCTAGTGCTGGGCTGGTAGTTGCTGTTGAAGCTGATGCCGTAGGGCGGGTCGAAGTAGATCATCTGCACCTTGCCCGCAAGCTTCTCCCTCACGGCAAGCGAAGCCAACACGTCGACGGAGTTTCCCCGAATCATCCGATTGGACCAGTTCCCTTCGTGCTGGTACCAGTCGTAGCGCGCTCCCTCCGGAAAACCGTTGAAGTCACCGAAGATGTCGGCCTGCTCCGCCTGCTCCGGCTTCGACAGCTGCTTCAGAAACGCGGACGGATGAATCTTCTCATGGATATAGAGCGGAAGCGCGTCGGTCTCAAGCGCGCGCGTCTTTTCGCCCCGGCGCCAGCTGAGCCGCACGGGACCGTCCGGGCTCGCGGGCTCGGGCGAAAACGGCACCGCGCGCCGCTCCTTCACCCCCAGGAAGATCTGGTCCTCGCTCGTCGGAATGTTCTTTCGGCGCGCCTCCGCGTGCTCATACGCCTTCGTTTTCATTTCCACTCCCTTTTTCGGCACGCATGCGCGATGAGTTCGGCGGCGAAGTCTATCTTCTCAATCCAAATGGCCTGCCAGTCCCCGAAGTCCCGATCACCGGAGCCAGCCTTCGAGACCGCCGGCGCCCAGACCTCTTCCAAGTACTTCCTCTTCTGCTCCTCTCTCGCCTGCCCCGCCATCATCCCCTTGAACTCGATCACCAGGTAGCGGTCCCGTCCGCTGGAGGTCTTCAGGCGAGATCTCGCGATAAAGTCGGGCTCGGTCAGCGCCGGCCCCGGACGCTTCGGATCAAACCACGGCACCTGCCAGCCTAGGCGGAAATTCCGCACCCACGCCTGGATATCCGGGTGCGCATCCAAGATGCCGGCGAGCCGAGCTTCGCTGAAAGAGTGACAGGCCGCGACGTTGAGCTCCGACCTCTCTGTCGTCCGGCCCCGTCTCTGTGGAAACAGATTCTTGAGCGCGGTGCGAAACCGCACGGACGAGGTATCGGTCGCGCGCGGCGATCCCGGATCGCTCTGATCGCCGAATACCGGCGCGACCGAAGACGGGCCGCCCGCGCGCCGCGCCTGAGATCCGATCAAGTCCAGCGTCTCCGCGTCCAGCCTCAGAAAGTCCCAGTTCGGACAGTCCATGACCTCAAGACACCCGCGCGCGATCCGCAGGGAGGAGCTAAACGCGCGCCGCCGGTGGTCAATCCCGCCGTCCAGTCTGGGCACCAGCTGCGCCGCGGCAAGCCAGAGCGCCCGGTTCTTCGGCGCGGGCTCTCGCACGAGCTCCTCATAATCTCCAAGTATTCCTTGGAACCTGGCAGTCACGGGATAGCGCCTTCTCTTCACGACGTGGCCGCGAAGCCGGTCGACGTTTACCTCCCACCTAGGCGATTCCAACGATCCGTAGCTGGTCACATTCGGAAATCGGATGCGGAGGGACTCCCGGCCCGGCATCGTCTCCACCAACGCGTCCGGCGGAGCCGGAGGCGGTCGATTCACCTCCGTTCCTCCAAGGAACGCAAAGGGCACTCCGAAGAGGTTCGCGTATTCGATCGACTGCCGTTCGTCCGCGTTGCTGAAGGCGGTCTTTCGCAGCGCGCGCCCCGCGACCTGCTCGCAGAGGAGCTGGCTGCCGAAGGCGCGGTAGCCGAAGACATGACTTACCGTCCGCGCATCCCATCCTTCCGTGAGCATCCCTACCGAGATGACGCAGCGGATCCTCTCGCCCGGCTCGCCCCTCTTTCCCACCGTCATGAAGATGTCCCGAATGGCTTGGCTCTTCTCGCCTAGCGTCTTCGCCTCGGGCGCGAAGACCCCCGCCTGCTCCGCGATGGCCTTGCCGATCTTTCCCTTCGGGTTTTCAATGTCGTCCAGCTGGGAGTGGACCAGTACGGTCGGCGGCCGCTCCTTGGGCCTCCCGGTCGCCTTGTCGCTGTTGGAGAAGAGCTCCAAGTTTCCGGGCTTCCAGACCTCTCCCTCTTGGTACCCAGCGATATAGCGGTGCAGCATGGTGGCGTTCTTGATGCTGTTCGCCACCACGATCATGACCGGGATCTTTCCCCTCTTTGCCCACGCGCGATTCGTTTCCAAGTAGTGCGCGTAGAGCAGATTCAAAGGCTCTCTGACCTTTGGCGCCAGCGGCTCCCCGATATCTCGCCGGTCGTTGTGCAGGTAGATGCTGCGGTAACGCGGATGCTGGTGCGCGGGCTGGCCATCCTCAATTGACGTCTCGTCCACCGGCACGCGCGGCACCTTCACCAAACCCGATTCGACGGCGTCCAGCAACGAAAAATCGGAGACGGTCCAAGGGAAGGTCTCCGCCTTTAACTCTTGGGGCCTGCGCAGCCACATCGGCGTCGCCGAAAGGTCGAATACCTGTCCCAACAAGTCTGACCGCCGAAGCGCGCGCAGCGCTCCAAACCAGAGCTCGGCCCGCTTGCGGTCTTCGCGCTCGTCGGCGTCCTCCCTGCCCTTTCGCCTCTTTACCCCGCGATAGGTGTAGCAGTGGTGCGCCTCGTCGTTGATCACCGCGATCCGCCCGCCCGAATGCTCCCGGAGCAGCCGGCCGAGCATCTCCTTCTCGCTTTCCGTCCAAGAGGCGGGCTTCTTTCCGCCCCTTCCGATCAGAAGATCAATCTCCTTTCTCGTTGCCTTCTTGCCGCCCACCATGAGCTTCGACTGACGCTGAAACGACTGGAAGTTGAGGATCGTCCACCGCATGCGCTCCAGATCGGACTGAAAGCCCTTTGGAGCAACCGACTTCCAGAGCTTGGCGCGCTTGTCCGCAAGCACTTGAAGGTGATCGCGGATCGTGAGACCAGGCGTGAGAGCCAAGAACTCAACCGTTTGGCCCGGCCTGCGCGCCGTCCACCATAGGGCGATCATCGCCATCAGCAGCGTCTTGCCCGTACCGGTTGCCATCTTCATCGCGACGCGGGGGATTCCTTCGTTCCAGCTGCCGTTGGCCTCACGAAGGATCTTCTTGATGGCGGCATGTTCGCTTGGCGAATGGCGACGGCCGGCATCGAAGAGCCAGACAAGCGTCTCGACGGCCTCCCGCTGGCACCAAAACGGACGCATTTCCGCCTCTTCCCGAGCCCAGTAGCCCAAGAGCTTGGCGATGCGCGCGGGCACCGCGGGCCAGCCCGCTTCGCGCCAAGCCGCCACGTGCGTCCGAATCCTATTGATCGTCCCGTGGGGCTCGATGTTCTCGTCCGGCGTCTTCCAGTCTTGGGGTCCGCCTTGGGGGCGCGGCACCGGGAGCTGCGTCGAGCTCGGCCTGCGGCCCGCGTTGATCTGCGGCATCGCTCGTCCGCGCTGATCCAGCGCCCAGTGGCGGTCCGGCTCCCGATACGGCGTGTGGAGGACCCACTCCCGCGCTGCGCTGGAGGGCTGTGCGGACATGGAAACGAGGCTGGCGATAACTGGGGCCGCGCGCCCATGCGCTAAAGCGGCGACCTTGCTTGAAGTAAATTATTCTATTGTGTTACCCGCCGGAGGCCGGAACACGATCCGCGGCCAAGCAGTTGCCGCACTTGATCGTCTCCCGGAGAGTGTTCGCGAAGGACGCGCGCGGTATGGTCGCGGCGGCCCGCCCTGGAGTTCCGGCCGTGGCAAGCGCTTCGATTGCGGACTTGAAGGGGTTTGCGAGCGAGGAGTCTACGCTGCGGAGCACGATCTTCGATTCGGATTCTGGGTGCCTTGGGGGCGCCGCAGCGGAGCGAATTCCATCAGTTCGCGGAATTTTGTCGGCATTCGGCGAGACAAACGCGCCGGAGAGCTACGGGTTTACGGGGTTGGTTGGACGCTTTCCCCCAGACCCATTGGAGCGCCATATTGCCGGGAGACAAGCTGGGCCCTTCCGGGTTTGACGCCTCCGCGCCCGAGCGACTTGAGCAGCTCGCCTTCGTTGTGTTAGATAGAGCGTGCGCGGCATCAGGACCCTTCCGCGCAGCGTAACCAAAACGACGAGGCCGGATAGATGAACTGGACGTACGCAGGCAACGTGTTAGTGACGGTGGGGGGCGTGCTCAGCACCGTGTGGGTTCTCGGACGCATCCTTCGCCCGTGGATGCGCGACGAGGCCGCGAAAGCTACCGAAGCACTGTACAAGCGTTTGAAGGACAACGACTTTCATGACTTGGAGAAGACCATCCAAGCGGTCCGCGAAGACATGAAGACCATGGAAGCCGGACTCCGCGACGACATGAAGATCATGCGCGACGACATGAAGACTATGCGCGAAGACATGAAGACCATGGAAGCCGGACTCCGCGATGAAATGAAGACGATGCGCGACGACATGAGGACCATGGGAACAAGTCTGGGTGATCGGATCGGACGATCCGAGACGAGGGTCATGGCCGTCTTGGCTCGACTTGCCGAACCTTCCGCGCAGGGCCCGCCCGCCCTCGCGCCGCCTAAAACCCAAGCCGACGCCCAATGATCGCCCGGCATCCCGGCTGGACCATGACCAGCGCCAATGCGGCGAGAATGCGCATTCGCGCTCCGTCTAGCCGGTCCTTGAGCCAGACGGCCCATGCACGCTGGTTCGCTGATCTTACCGGGCGGCCAACTCGATCCATCCCCCTTTCCGCGTCAATCGCCCCCGAGGCAGCACGCCGAGGAGTCCCGACCGTGGGTGCGCTTCGATTGCGGACTTTGGGAGGATTCGCGAGCGAGGAGTCTACGCTGCGGAGCGCGATCGTCGATTCGGACGATAGGCGTCTCGGGTGCGCGGCAGCGCGCGAAAGACAGTCAGTGCGCGGAATTTCGCCAGCTTATGAGAAAGCGCACCGAAGAGTGACGGGGCCACTGGTGAATCGGCGGTTTTCCTCTTTGCTCCTTGGGCCGACACATCTGGAAGGCAGGCGCGACCTGTCCTGTATTGACATCTCTGCGCCCGAGCGACTTGAGCAGCTCGCCTCCGTTGCGTTAGATAGAGCGTGCGCGGCATCAGGACCCTTCCGCGCAGCGTAACCAAAACGATGAGGCCGTATAGATGAACTGGACATACGCAGGCAACGTGTTAGTGACGGTGGGGGGCGTGCTTAGCACCGTGTGGGTTCTTGGACGCATTCTTCGCCCGTGGATGCGCGACGAGGCAGCGAAGACTACCGAAGCACTGTACAAGCGTCTGAAGGACAACGACTTTCATGACTTGGAGAAGACCATCCAAGCGGTCCGCGATGACATGAAGAGCATGGAAGTCGGACTCCGCGACGACATGAAGACCATGCGCGACGACATGAAGACCATGGAATCCGGACTCCGCGACGACATGAAGACCATGGAAGCCGGGCTTCGCGATGAAATGAAGACGATGCGCGAAGACATGAGGACCATGGGAACAAGTTTGAACGATCGGATCGGGCGATCCGAGACGAGGCTCATGGCCGCCTTGGCTCGACTTGCCGAACCTTCCGTGCAGGGCCCGCCCGCTCTCGCGCCATCCAAGCCCCAAGGCGACTCTCAATGACCGCTCGAGACCCTCGGGACGAACTTGGGCAGGTATCTCAGGCGCCGGCGATGCGCGCCCGCAACTCTGGTCAGCCCGCCTTGCGCCAGAGGTTCCTGCTCGCTGGCCCTGTCGTTCGCCCCGTTCGGTTTGATCTCTTTTCCGCCACATTGGCCGCCGGATCCGCACCCGCGATTCCGCATCGGAAGCTGCGCCGAGCTCGGCTTGGGGGCGGATTGGTACGCCTCGTCGCGCTCTTTGCGTTGATCCAGCCCTCCGCGTCGGCGCGGCGCCCTCTACGACGGGTCGAGGATCCACACGCGTAATGCTTGGGAAAGCTGAGCGGACAGGGAAAAGCGGCAAGCCGCAGGCTCCGGCGCTTGGCTGCCATCGACGCGTCGCTGGAAGACCGGCTTCGCGTTTCGCATCGACTCGGCGTCCAGTGCTCGCGCGGTTCGCCTGCATGGCGGTGGATGAGGCATGTGCGACGCCGGCGCCAGTAGCGAAACGGAGCGGAGGCGGTCTAGGATGGAGATGATCATGAACTATGCGGACTACGTCGTGGCGCCGGTGATCGGAACGGCGGCGGTCTTGTTCACTGCATCGTGGGCCCTCCGCCACATCCTTCGCCCATGCATCCGAGACGCGTTCACGGAAGCATTCGATGAGCTATACAAGCGCCTCCATGAAAACGAGTTTCCTCGCATTGTGCGGGCCATTGAGGGCACGGGATGCGAAGTTGATCGCCTCGGCGCTGGAATTCGCGCCGACGTCAAGACAGCGGATGCCGGGATCCGCGGCGACCTGAGCAGGATGGCGGCCGGAATCCGCAGCGACCTCATGAACATGGAAACCGGGATTCGTGGCGACTTAAAAGCAATGGAATCAAGGCTCCGCAGCGACCTCATGAGCATGGTAACCGGAATCCGTGGCGAGCTGATGAGTATGGAAACCGGAATTCGCGGCGATCTCAGAGCAATGGAATCAAGGCTGGGTGACCAAATTGATCAATCTGGAGCTAGGCTCGAGGCTGCGGTGAACCGGCTCATTGAAGCCTCGGCGCGAAGTCCCTCGGACCGCGCGCCGTCGACGCCACGAGCCCCAGCCAACGCTCCTTGATCGCTAGGCCAGACCTTCGAACTGGAGCTCGTGGATCGGATCGACGAGACCTCGACAGCGCAAGGAAGCGCGAGGGGCCGTCCGCACCGCGCGCTCGCGAGTATCGACGCCGATCCGACCGCAAAGAACTAAGGGCTCTTGGCGGCTCCCGCGAGACCGATTCGCTCGGTCAGGCATTTCTCACCAGACGACTTTGGGCCTTGGGCAAACCGCGTACGTTCTCGCCGAAGCGCATCGCCAAGCGGCTAGAGGTCCCGGCAGGCGACGCTCGCACGCCAAACGGAGCGGGGCGCTTGCCGACGACAGGCGCCGGCGCGGCTTGGATGCAGATCGACTCTGGCTTCCAGATCATTCATTGCGGCCGGTCGGCTCCCGATTCGGGCCGCGCTTCGCTGGAGAAGCTTGAAGCTTGCCGCGCCTGATCGACGTAACTAGCTTCGGGACGCTGGACTGAGCCATCCCCCGGTTTTCCTTCAACCGCTTCCGCGCGTCCTCGTGTCACTCACCCTTACAGAGCGCGGTTCCGTCGCCGTTGTGCAGGTACACGGACAACTCATCGTCGGAAACCGCTTGGAGCTGAAGGAGCTGGTCGGATCCGAGCTTTCTTCGGGCCGGCGGCTCTTCGTCGTTGACTTTACCGACGCGAACTACGTCGACTCGTCGGGGCTGGGCGTCTTGGTCAGCGTCTCGAAGAAGATCCGCCAACAAGGAGGCACCCTCTGCTTGGCGGCGCTCAACGACGATCTGCGGCTCCTCTTCGAGCTGACCAGGCTGGACACCCTTTTCCGGCTCTACGAGACGCCGGACGACGCGCTTCGGGCCGCTCGGGCGGAGTAGTGCCCGGATCTCGGAGTCCTGCAGGGCCTAAGGGCGCTCTAGGCAGAGGCCAAAGGGCCTTCGCACAGGCCGGCTTCGGCGCGGCGGCGGTCGTATTCGCCGCGGGCTGCGCTCTCTCGGCCGGCACGAGGGCGGAGCCCGAGACGCCAAACGCGCTGAATGCCGAGGACGCGCCAAAGCGGATTCTCGCGCCGCCCAAAACGCTTGAGCCGGTCTCGGATCCGCCGCGCGCCGTTTCGCGCCCCGACGTTGGAGAGCCGTCCGAGACGCTGGAGCTGCTGGCAAACGACCCGATCGTGGGGAGCTCCGCGGCCGACAGCGCCGTCATCAGGGCAGACATCGGACGCTGGTCGGCGTACTGGCGCGACCCTCGAAACCACGACGGGTTTCTCGACGCCATCGCGAGGATGGGCAAGTACATGCACTTTGTCGATGACGAAATCGAGCTTCGGGGACTCCCGCGCTCGCTCCGCTACCTCCCTTTGGTCGAATCCTACTACAACACGACGGCGGTGTCGCCGGCCGGCGCCGGCGGCATCTGGCAGTTCATGCCCGCGACCGCAAGGTGGCTGGGACTTGAGGTCGGGATGGTCGACGAACGCTTGGACCCCTGGATCTCAGGACCAATCGCGCTGGACTACATCAACCAGCTGCACTCCAACTTCGACTCGTGGTTTCTGACGCTTGCCGCCTACAATCTGGGCGTGGGAAGGGTGGGCCGCCTTTTGCGACGGGCCGGAGTCTCTCCGCCCTATTCCGACGAGGACTTCCTCAAGATCAGGAGTCTCGTCCCCCGGGAAACGCGCGATTTCGTGCCCAAGCTCATCGCGGTGGCGCGGACGAAGATCGAACTGGAAGTAGAGTCGGAAGAGTCGCTGGAATACGACGCCCGGGAGCACTTCGACGAGGCGGAGGTGACGGGGCCGGCCACATTGGACGTGGTGGCCGACGTCGCGGGAACGGACATTGAGGTCGTTCGCGCCCTGAACGCCCACGTTCGCAGAGGATTTGTACCCTTTGGGGTCGAGACCAAGCTTCGACTTCCGAAGGACGCGGGAGAGGGATTTGAAGAGGCGTTCGCGGCCCTCGACCAAGAGGACAGGTACTCGGTCATCCAATACCGCGTGAGGCCGGGCGATACGATGTACGACTTGGCGAGGCGCTTCAAGCTGCCGCTGCGCGACCTCCGGCGCTGGAATCCCGGCGTCAGGCCGGAACGGCTCCAAATCGGCCAACTTCTGATCGTCGGCGCCGGGAGCTGACGACGCGCTTCAGCTTCATGGCAGCCTTTGCGCTGGAAGGGCCGGTCCAGCGCGGTCTCGGCGGCTCCCTTGATCATCGTCGGCTTTGGCTTCCAGGGCTAAACGGGCGTCCGCCAAGGCTCCATTCATGCTCGCGGCGGGCCGCTGAAGCTGCGGGCTTGGGAGGAATTGCGACCGAGCCGATGATTGAGCCTTCGGCGTCGACCGCCGTTCAGGAGGGCGGCAGTCTGGTGATCCAGAGCCAATCGCGGGCCTCCCCGGACTCTTCGAGCAAGAGTCGGAGCAAGCGGGCATGCGAACTTCCTTCTGAACGCTTGCGCGCTCAACGCCTCTCCGGGGATGTCCGATACCGCGCCAGCAGAGCTTCCCAGACGGCCGGAGAGACGAATGAGCGCACGTCTCCGCCCAGCGACGCCACCTCCCTCACGAGCGAGGCCGAAAGGAAGGAGTAGCGCGCGTCGGGCGCGAGGAAAAGAGTCTCGCAGCGGTCCCAGAGCTCGCAGTTCATCTGCGCCATCTGAAACTCGTACTCGAAGTCGGAGACGGCGCGAAGCCCGCGAATGATGAAGCGCGCGTCCCGCGCCTTCGCATAGTCCACGAGCAGACCGCCGAAGGAAGCGCACTCAATGCGGTTCTGCGTCTCAAACACGGCCTCCAGTAGCTCAAGCCGCTCGGAAACCTCAAAGGCGCCGCGCTTGCTCTGGGAGGCGTGCTCGGAGACCGCCACGATCAGCCTGTCGCAGAACTTTAGGGTGCGGCGGGCGATATCCTCATGGCCCAGCGTCACCGGATCGAAAGAACCGGGGTAGACGGCGATGATGGGGTCCTTTGAGCGCATCGGGTCCTCCTTTGCAACCGCGTGCGGGACGGCGTCTCTCCGGCGGGGGCGGGACGCTCGAGGGGCGAGTCCGCCCTTTTACCCCTTCAACATCGAGAGCTCGGTGTCGCCGTAGGCCCTCGCCTCCTTGGGCGTCACGGAGAGCAACTCCCTTCGAGAATGCTCAATCCAAAGCTCCCGCGCAAAGGGCGTTTGCGCAAAGATCCTCGCGAGCCGGTCGGCGAGGCCCGCCCCGTAGGGCGGATCCGCGTAGCAGAGGTCAAAGCGCGCGCGCGGCTCCCTCCTCAAAAACTTGAAGACATCCATCTTCCAGACCGTCGTCCGGCCGCCCGCGTTCAGGGCCTGGATGTTCTTTTGCAGCGCCTTGAGGGACGCGCCTCTCCGCTCGACGAACGAGATCCGCTGGGCTCCCCGGCTCAGCGCTTCAAGCCCCACGGCGCCCGTCCCCGAAAAGAGATCCAGAACGTCCGCGTCCCTTAGACGCGCCTGCGACGCCGACGCCCACGCCTCGCGCACCCGATCCAATGTTGGGCGGAGACCCGGCCCTTTGATGGAGACCAGACGGCGCCCGCGGTACCTTCCCCCAATGATGCGCACGCGCTACTTGGCAGGCCGCGCGTCCAGGATCTTAGCGCGCACCGCGTCCTTCCGCTGGTAGTGCTCTTCGGCCAGAAAGAGCACGTCCACTGGTCCGGTCCCAAAGACGCCGGACTCGACCAGCGCCCGCTTCTTGAAGCCCACCGCGTCCATTGAAGCATCGCCCTGCAGCATCGTGAAAAACAAATGGCCCTTGGAGGACACGCGCGGCTGCTCCGCCAAACTGACGCCCCTCGCGACGTAGACGGGCGCGCGATTTCCCGCGCCGTGGGGGTGAGTGTAGCGCGCGTATCGGTAGAAGTCGGGGCCCACTTCGTCCAACGTCACCTCCAGATCGGCGGTAATCGTTGGAGCCAGATCCTCCCTCGAGATCGTTCGCGCCGCAACGGCCTGAAAGCCCTCTCGGAAGCTTGCGATCTTGTCCGCCTTGAGCGTCATTCCGGCCGCCATCGCATGCCCGCCGAACCTCTCCAAGTGCTCGCCGCACCGCGTAAGCGCCTGGTGCAGGTGAAAGCCTGCGATGGACCGCGCGCTCCCGCGCGCGACTCCGTTGTTCACGGAGAGGATCACGGTCGGACGATAGGTCCGCTCCACCACCCTGGAAGCAACGATTCCGACGACGCCGGGATGCCAGCCCTCTCCCGCAAGCACCACTGCAAAGTCGCGCTCCGGCTCAAACTCGTCCGAAAGGCGATCCAGGGCGCTCCGATACACCTCTCCCTCCACCCTGCGCCGCTCCAGGTTGCAGTCCTTGAGGACAGCCACCAGCCGGCGCGCCTCGTCTTTATCGTTCGAAAGAAGGAGTCTCACGGCGTCCATCGGATTGCCGGTGCGCCCGACGGCGTTTAAGTGCGGCCCGATCCGAAAGCCCGCGTCGGCTGCCGTTGCCGGCCCCTTGATCCTGAGCTGCCTGAGCAGCTCTTTGAGTCCAGCCCGCTCGGTCTGCCCGACCGCCCGCAGCCCGATTCGGGCGATGGCGCGGTTTTCCCCGGAGAGCCGCACCAGGTCGGTGATCGTCGCGATTCCCGCAAGATCGAGCCTGCTCCACGCCTCCTCGTCCGGTCTTCCCATCTTTCGAGAAAGGAGCTGTCCCAGCTTGAAGGCCACCGCCGCGCCGCAGAGCTCGGGATTCGGATAGGCGGAGTCCGCGCGGCACGGATTGACCACGGCGACGGCGCGAGGAAGCGCCTCTCCGACCTGATGGTGGTCGGTCACGATCACGTCGATCCCTTGAGCCCGCGCCCGCTCCACCGTCTCCAGGGCCGTCACGCCGCAATCGACGGTGACGATCAGCGTGGATCGGGCGCGCGCGGCTTCCTTCAGGCCGGCGCCGCCAAAGTCGTATCCATCTCGGATTCGGTCCGGAACGAATGCGCGGGCGCGCCCGCCCAGCTCATTAATCCACTCGGTCAGCAGCGCCGTCGCGCAAATCCCATCGGCGTCGAAGTCGCCGTGCACGAGGATGCTCTCGCGGCGCTCGATGGCGCGGATCAGCCGCTTTGCCGCAATCGAAATGTCGGGCAGAAGCTCCGGAGGATGGAAGTGGTCCACAAGCGGCCTCAGGTGGGCCTTTGCCGCGCCCGCATCGCCGATGCCGCGCGCGCAAAGGAGCCTTCCCAAGGCAAGCGGGATCTTCAGGCTGAGCGCGAGCGCGCGGGCCGCCTCTAAATCGGGGGCCGGCCTCACCCTCCATCTGGGCTTAGGCGGATCGAAGGTCCGCTTCACTCGCCCGTCACCAGTCTCTCCACCGAAGCCGCAGCGCGATCCGCGCTATTTCGGAGCTCCCGCCTCGGGCGTCGTCACGATGACGCCGCATCCCTCGCACAGGAAGAGCGTAGAGGCTCTGCGCAGCTCGTTCCTGGCTTGGAGGGGAATCATCGAAAAGCAAGAACCGCACGCGCCATCGCTCGTCATGCGCCAGACCGCCTGCCGCTCGCCGTCCCGGTTGATGCTCTCGTAAATCCGGCGGTACCGATCCTCAATGCCGTCCGCGAGCTTGTCGCGCCGATCGCGAAGCTCCGCGATGCGAGAGGATGCCTCGTCCCGCTCCTTTTCGACCATGAAGCGACGGGGCGCGGCGCTTTCCCGCGCCGCTTCCAGCTCCGCTTTGAGCTCATCGCGCTGCTCCTCGAAGCGGGCGATCGCGTCCAGCGTCTTGATCTGCTCCGTCTCGTCGTCGTCGACCGCCTCGACAAGAAACTCCATCTCGGTCATCACCGCCTCGTACTGCCGCGGCTCCCGCACCAGCTTCAGCCGATCGCGAAGCTCGCGAATCCGGTCCCTGCGGGCATCTACGGCGCGATTCAGCCGCCGTTCTTCGGCCAGCACCTGCGCGAGACGCTTCTCGACCGCTCCCGTCTTCTCCTCCAACCCTTCCACTTCGCGGTCGGCCAGGTCCAGACTCTCATCCAAGTCCCGCCTCTTCCGCCTTGCGCCCGCAATCCTCTGATCCAGCTCCTGCATCAACAGGAGCCGCTCGGAAATCAGAGTGACGGCCGCCACGCCCATTCCGAGGAGAGGGGGCTGCCGAACATCATCGGCGAGGCTCTTCTTCGGAGGCGACCGGAGGGCGCAGAACGCCCCATGCCTTGGACCGCGTGTCTCCGCCCAAGCCCTGCTTCGTCGCCAGAAGCTCCTTCTTCCGGGCCATGAGATCGGCCCACTCCTCCTGGTCCTTCGCCTGTTTCTGCCGTTCGCGAATCTCCTCCAATCCGCGATCAATGCGCCGGCACTCCATCCTCACCGAGACATCCTCCAAGACGCGCTCCGGGGCGCCAAATTCTTCGGCGTCCGCCTTGAGGCTCTCAAAGACGCGCACGGCGGACGAATCCCACTCGGAAAGCGGGGCTTCTAGTTCGGGGTCTCGCATAAGGGAATGAAAAATGGCACGATTGGCGGCGTTCTCCAAGTCCCCCTCTCCCACGCGCTCCCCCACGCGCTCGACCCATTCGGCACCCCGAAGCATCAGGAGAAGAACTGTGCGTTCGTCGCCAAGGCCGGCCGACACCGGAGGGGGGCCTTGGGCCGTCCGCCTGGGGCGAGGCCTGGGAGGCGGGGCGGGGCTCCGATCAATCTCGGCCTCCAGAGTGGAGCGCCGCACCCCGCACCGCTTCGAGACTCTGGAAACGTAGAGGTCCCTGAGCCTCGGATTTCGGCTTGCGGCCCGCAGCGTAGGAAGCAGCCGATCAAGCGCCCCCCGGGTGCGCGAAAGGGAGGAGAAGAAATCCCGCTCCTCCAAGATTTGGATCTTTCGGTCCAATACGTCCAGCGCCCCCTCCAAGAAGGGCTTGATCGCCGAGGGCCCGCCCGATTGCACGATCGAATCGGGGTCCTCTCCGCCGGGCAGCGTCGCGACCGAGACGTGCAGACCGGTCGCAAGGAGCAGGTCGGCGGCGCGAAAGGTGGCCTTTTGGCCGGCCTCGTCGCTGTCGAAGAGGATGCGGACGCTCTTCGCGTAGCGGGCCAGCAGCTGCGCCTGGCCGGAGGTGACGGAGGTGCCTAGAGGCGCGACGGCGGAACCAATTCCGTGCGCGTGGAGGGACACGACATCCATGTAGCCTTCCACGAGAAGCGCTTCCTTCGCCTTGCGGATTTCGAAGCGCGCGGGCCTCAGGCCGTAGAGCAGCTCCCCCTTTTGGAAGATCGGACTCTCGCTGGCGTTGAGGTACTTCGGGACCTTTGGTCCGGCATCGGCCAGAAGGCGTCCTCCAAAGCCCACCGTCTTGCCCGCCTCCGAGACGATGGGGAATACGATGCGATCCCGAAAGGCGTCGTAGACGCGGTCGTTCTTCGACTTCAGGAGTCCAAGACGCAGCAGCAGCGCCTGGTCGATCCCCGCCGACGAGGCCGCGTCGCGAAATTCCGTCCACCCATCCGGGGCGTAGCCGATTCCGAAGGCCTTTTGGGTCTTCTCGCCGATCCCGCGCCCTTTGAGGTAGTCGCGCGCGGCCCCGCCCTCTTTTTTGTCTAAGAGCCGCTGCTGAAAGAAGTGCGCCGCGAAGGCGACCGCCTCAAAGAACGCTTGGTTTGGATCCTCCACGTCTCGCCGGACGCCCTTTCGCTCTTTCACTTGGACGCCGCTCCGCGCGCCTACGTACTTCACGGCTTCGACGAAGCTCATTCCCTGCGTCTCCATCAGAAACCGGAAGACATCGCCGGATTTGCCGGAGGAGAAGCAGTGGTAGAACTGCTTTTCGGGAATGACGCAGAAGGAGGGCGTGCGCTCGCTCTTGAAGGGGCTCAGCCCCTTGTACTCGCGCCCCGCCCGCTTGAGCGAAACGAAGCGACCGATGATCCCGACGATGTCCGCCCGCGCGCGAACCTCTTCGACGGTCCGATCCGGAATACTCACCTGAGCGTCGCCACCGTCACGCCGAACCCTCCTTCCCGCTGAGGCGCGGGACCAAATTTGAGCACCCGATCATCGGCCCGAAGAATTTCGGCCACCCTCTTGCGCAGCGCGCCGGTGCCGGACCCGTGTACGATCCGAAGCTCCGGCGAGCCCGATACTCTAGCATCGTCGATCGCGCGCTGCACGATCACCTCCGCCTCGTGCACGCGCCTTCCTCGAAGATAGAGATCCGTCTGCGGCTCCCCGACGAGCGCGCCGGCCGGAAGCTCGGACGGATCCGAAGGGCTGTCCGCGGGCGCCCGCTCCCGCTTGGGAGGTCCCTCGACCCGCGCCAAGCGATCAAGCGGCAGACGCAGCTTGATTCCGTCCAAATCAATGACGGCCCTCCCCGACCTGATCTCCCGAATCACTCCCAGAGCACCGGATTCCCGGACCACGACCCAGTCGCCCGCCTTTGCGCCTTGGCCCAGCGGCTTGGCCCGAGCCTCCGGGGCGCGCGCTCCGCGGGCCTCTTCCTTGCCTGCGCCCAACTCCCGGACCATCCCTTCAATCGAGCGCCGGGCCTTCTTCGCCGCAGCCTCCAAAGATCCGCCCGCGCGGGCTTCCCGGAGGAGCTCGTTGATCGTATCCTCTACCCTCCGGCGGGCCGCAAGCAGGTGCGCGCGCGCCTCCGCGCGATCCCTTTGCGCCCACGCCCTCTTTTCCTCCCGCAGGCGCGCCTCGGCATCGGCGACCCTCTTGGACTCTTTTTCCACCCGCCTCGCGTCTTCAGCGCGCCTTGCCTCCAGGAGCTCAAGCGTCCGTTCCTTCTCCTCCAGCCCTTGGAGCAGCTCCTCCAGCCGCAGGTCGCCCTCTCGGCGCAGCGATCGGGCGCGTCGAATAACCGCCTCGGGGATCCCAAGCTTGCGCGCGATCAGGAGGCCGTAGCTGCGACCGGGCCGTCCCTGCCTAAAGCGATACGTCGGCTGGGCGCGCGACGCGTCGAATTCAAGCGAAGCGTTCACGATCCCGTTATCGCGCGCAGCCAAGCGCTTCATCCCGCCCAGATGCGACGTGACGACGCCGCGACATCGCCGCTCGTCCAGCGCATGCACCACGGCGCAGGCAAGCGCCTCGCCTTCGGCGGGGTCGGTGCCGGATCCCGGCTCGTCGATCAGCGCGAGCGATCGAGATCCTGCGGATCCCAAGATGTCTCGGAGGACAAGGAGGTGCGCGGAAAAGGTGGAAAGCGAATCTTCGACCGACTGCTCATCGCCCATCGCCACAAAAAAGGAGTCGAAGACCGGCAAGCGGCTGTGCTTTCCGACCGGGGGATGGACGCCCGACTGGGCAAGCGCGGAGATCAGCCCGACGGCCTTGAGGAAGACGGTTTTTCCGCCGGTGTTCGGGCCGGTGACGACGACGAGGCGCTCATCCTCGCCCAAGCGAAGGTCGAAGGGCACAACGGCGCCGCCGTCCTTCGCCGCAAGGAGGGGATGGCGTCCTTCTCGGATGCGAATCGCGCCCGCGCCCATCTCGGGCGCGGAGCCCCGCCAGCTTTGGGCCGCGCGCGCGCGGGCCAATCGGGAGTCCAGTTCGTCCAGCGCGTCAATGGAATCCTGGATGGGTCCAAGGCGCTTTCGGACGCGCTTCGAGAGCTTCGCCAAGATTCGCTGCGTCTCGCGCACCTCCGCCCGCTCCAAGGCCCGGGCTTGGTTCATCAGCTCAATCGCCGGCGGCGGCTCGACAAAGACGGTCCCGCCGGTGGCCGACTCGTCGTGCACGTATCCCCCCACGCTGCGCATGCCCTCCCTGCGAAGGGGGATCGCGTACCGACCGTCCCGGATCGTCACCGAGGCGCCTGGGACGCGATAGCGTGAATCCATCGCCTTTAGCATCTTCTCCAAGCGCCGCACGACCTTTGCGTGCGCGCCCCGGAGCCGGGAGCGGATGCGCGCGAGCTGGCCGGACGCGCCGCTCCGAACGCCCGCGCCGCGCTCCACCGAGCGGTCGAGAAGGTCCTTGAGCGCTTGATCCGAAAAGAGCGCGCCGGAGAGCTCCCGGAGGCGGGGCATTTCCTCCAAATTCCGCAGCCGGTTCAACGCGCCGCGCGCCGCGCCCAGACACTCCGCTATTGTTGCGAGCTCGTTTGCGGAAAGGACCGCTCCCTCCACGCCCAGACGCGCGGCGGCCCGCGCCGCGCCGGCCGTATCGGCCACCGCCCATGGTCCCCGCTCTTCAAGGAAACGCCTTGCCTCAGTGACTTCGTCTAGACGAATCCGGACCTCGTCGAGATCCGTCAGGGGCCTAAGGCCCTCCACCCGCAGCCGCCCGCGCCGGGTCGAGGCGAAGGAGCCGACCCACCGGAGCGCCTCCTTGTACTCCAAGCGCTCCAAGGCCCTGCGAAACCCCACCTACCCCAGCTCCTCCAACACGACCTTGCGGGCGGACCCGCCGTCGAAGCGCCCTCGGATCTTGGGCATCAGAGCGCCCATGACGGGCCCGATTTGCGCGGCTCCCCCCGCGATGATCTCCCTCGTCAATTCGCGCACCTCGCGCTCCGTCAGCGGTCTGGGGAGGAACTCCTCCAAGATGCGCCGCTCCGCGTCCTCCGCGCGGGCAAGCTCGCCTCGACCCGCGTGCTCCATCAGCGCGCAAGCCTCCCGCCTTTGCTTCGCGGCCCGCGCGACGACCCCCTGGACCTCGGCCTCGGAGAGCTCGGCGGAGGCGTCGATTTGTCGGTTGCGGATCTCCGCGAGCAGCGTCGATAAGACCCGGGTGCGCCGGCGACGTCGCGTGCGGCGGGCACGGGCGAGCTCCGCCCGAATGCGCTCCTCCAACGTCTGGTTCATGTCGTCCTCCATATTGCGTTCGCCTTCCGAATTTGGATGTTCAGAGTGTCGATAAATCAAGAAATCACCGAAGTCGTCGAGATCCTGCGCCGATGTCCGATTGGCGCGCTCCCCGCCTGCGAGATACTGCGCACGCGCCGAATGGACCCATGTGCGATCCACCCTCCGCTCACGAATCGCCGGCTTCGAGAGCTGGTCTTGGCCGCCCCGGACCGCCTGGCTTGGGTGGGGCTCAGCCTCCAGCCGGTCGGCGCGCCGGACGCCGATCCCTTCCCCGAGCGCTCGCAGTACGATAGCTGGGTCATTCTGGCCGCGTCCGAGGACGCGCCGGAGACGGCCGCGTTCGGAGTCAAGCTGTGGGAAGCCCTCTCGACCCTTGCGAAGCCGATACCGACGGGCTCCGTCGTCGAAGCCGCCCGCTGGCTTCGGATGGCTCGCCGCGCCTTCAACTTTTGCATGGATCGAGACGCGCGAAGGAGAAGGCCCGCCATCCGTTAGTCTCCCGGCTCGTCATGAGGGCGAAGCCAAGTCGGCCCATCCGCGCAAGCGCCTCGTCCGCTTGGGACGCTTGGACGCCTCCCAGCACGATGCGCCCGCGCCGCGCCAGACGGGAGACGAGCGGCGCGAGGAGCGGCTCCAAGAGCGGCCACTCGATGTTGGCCAGGGCGAGATCGTAGCCGGGGCCCTCCAAGGGCAGCGTCTCCAGCACCCTTGCGATCCCGGTCGCGCCGTTCCGCTTGATGTTCTCTCTCGCAGTCATCCGCGCGTAGGGGTCGATGTCGAATGCATCCACGCCGGCGGCGCCCAGCTTTGCCATCGCGATGGCAAGGATGCCCGATCCCGTGCCTGCGTCAACCGCCCGAATGCCCTTTTTCGCCAAGGGCTCCGCAAGCTCAAGCACGCCGCGCGTCGTGGCGTGCTCCCCCGTCCCAAAGGCCGCGCCCGGGTCAAGCACGATTTGTATCTCGGAACCGGACGCTTCGCGCTCAATCCAAGAAGGGCGGATGACGATCCTCTCGCCGATTTTGCGCGGGGCGAGACCCCGCCGCCAATACTCCTCCCAATCCTTGCCGGCCGCGCGCCCAAAACGCACCCGACGCGCCTCGATGCCTGCGACCTCTAGGCGCCGAAGGAGCTCCCGTTCATCGGGGACATCGGGCGTTCCTTCGGGAAAGTAGGTGCAGAGACCCATGGGGATCTCGCGAAAAGCCGTTGCCCCCGCCTGCAGCAGGACCAGCTGCGCCCTGGCCCGCATGGCGCCCTCCAGCGGCGACGCCTCTACCCGGAGCCACGCCTTGGGGCGCGTTAGCTCAGAGCCTCCTTGAGTCTCGACCAAAGACCGCGCTTTTCCGCCGGATCGATCTTTGCCGGCGCCGAGCCCTCCACCCGGGCGAGCTCCCGCACCAGCTCCTCTTGATCTTCCGAAAGGCGCTCAGGCACCCAGACGACCACGCGGGCAAGCAGATTCCCTCGCTGCTCCCGGTGCAGGATCGGCAGACCCTTTCCTTGCAGCCTCAGCACCGACCCGCTCTGCGTGCCGGAGGGGATTTCGCGCGAAGCCTCGCCCCCCTCCAATAGAGGAATGCCGATCTTCGCGCCCAGGACCGCCTGGCTGTACGTCACCGGCACGTCGACGATGAGATCGTTGCCGCGTCTCTCGAACCGACGGTGCTTCTTGATCTGAAAGTGAATCTCCACGTTGCCCTTGGGGCCGCCGCGCTCCCCGGCGTTGCCTTTGCCCCGGAGGGTGATGTAGTTGTTGTCGGCCACGCCCTTGGGAACGTCCAGCCTCAGCGTGTCGGTCGAGCGCTTCAGGCCTCCGCCATTGCACTCGGGGCAGCGGCTCCGGGCCAACCTGCCGTCGCCCATGCACTGCGGACAGCTTCGTTGGGAGACGATCCGTCCAAAGACGCTGTCCTGGACCACGCGCTCTTGGCCCGTCCCCCGGCATTTGGAGCAAACGACGCTCTCCCCGCCCTCGGCTCCCGTCCCGCGGCAGGGACCGCAGTGATTCAAGACGGAGATTCGAAGGGTCTTGGTCGGTCCTAGGAGCACCTCCTCCAGGGTGAGCTCAAGACTGAGCCGGATGAGGCGCCCGCGACGCGGCCCCGAAGTACGCCCCATGAGGTCGTCAATGCCGCCGAAATCCCTCATGAAGGCGCTCAGCGCATCCGAAATGTCGAAGCCTTGGAAGCCGCCTGCCCCGCCGCGGGTCGCGCGCACGCCCTGCTCGCCGTATCGGTCGTAGAGCCTTCGCTTCTCCTCGTCCCGTAAGACTTCGTATGCCTCGGTCGCGCTTCGGAAGCGATCCTCCGCCTCCTTCGAGCCTCCGTTGCGATCGGGATGGTCTCTCAGCGCCACCTTCCGGTAGGCGTCCTTGATCTCCTTGGCCGTCGCGGTTGGAGTTAAGCCCAGCCGCTCGTAGAAGTCGCTCACCGTTTGCTACGCGTCGAGCATTCGGTCGATAAGCTTCGAGGTGTGTTCGACCAGCGCGATGACCTTCTCGTAGGGCATGCGCGTCGGACCCATGACCCCGATCACTCCGCTCAACTTGCCGATGCGGTATCTGGACGTCACGAGCGTGAGTCCGGCCAGATCCTCGTGGTGCTCGGAGCCTCCGATGGTGATGTTGATGCCGCTGCGCGACGCCCTCTGGCCCAAGATGCGCTCAAGCAGCTCGGTGCTCTCCGTGAGACGGATGAGGGCGTTCAGTCGTTGGTGAGACGAGAACTCGGGCTTTGCGGCGAGAGGCGAGGTGTTGCCCAGCACCACCTGTCCCGAGTCGCCCAGCATGTCGTTGAAGAGGTCGTCCTTTCGTTCCACGATGAAGTTGAGGATTCGTCGTCCGCGAGGGTCGTCCAAACTGTCCTGCAGACGCTTGCCGAAGGTCTTCTTGATTTCGGCGAAGGTCCTGCCGGCCAAGCGTTCATTCAGTACCGCTTCGATTGAGAAGAGCGTCTCCGCCGGAGCGGAGCCGGGAAGATCAACGACGACGGTGCGCACCATGCCTCCGGTGAGCGCCACCGCCATCAACAGCCTCTCGGAGGAAACGCGCAGCAGGTCGATCCTCTCCAACGTCGCCTCCTCTAGGAGGGGGACGTTTCCGATTCCCAGCTCCTTGACGATGACGCCCAGAGCGTGCGTCGCATTTCGAATCACCTGGTGTACCGACGGCGATCCCGACGCCAGGACGGCCTCGATCTCGCGTTTTTCCTTGTCCACGATCGGGGCCCGCACCACTTCGTCCACGAAGTACCGGTAGGCGAGGTCGGTGGGCACTCGGCCCGCTGAAGTGTGCGGGTGGCTCAGGTATCCCATGGACTCGAGATCCGCCATCGTGTTTCGGATGGTGGCCGGAGACACGCCGAAGTCGTAGCGCCTTCCCAAGAGCACGCTTCCGGTCGGCGCGGCGGTTTCGACAAAGGTGCGCACGACGGCCTCCAGCACCTCCTTGTGCCTGGGAGTCAATTCGCGGGAGGGCGCGCGACGGCGGAGTGACATCTCTCCTTAGTTCGAAGGTCCGAGCTCCGGCAACTCAGCGGGCAGTGGCGATAGAGACTACTGGAGGGGCGTGTCCGGTCAATTTAACCGCCCCAACCGCGCTTCCACCGCGTTGCGCTGCGGCTTGCGGCTACGCTCGGCGCAGAATCGTCGATTCGCGCCGGAGTCATTTCCCGAGCGCCTGGATCGGCCAACCCTCAAAAACAGCTACTTCTCGGGCGGCCTGATTGTCTGTACAACTCGTCCCCGCTCATCCACCACCTTCATGACGGTCGGAGGAGTATCGTCTCCCAGATTGATCACGACTCCCGGCGGCGCGGCCGGAGCGGTTGGATGCGGCAGCGCGTACGAATCGGCCGCGCCGAAATCGACGGCATACCCCAAGTCCGCCAGCGCTCCTACCGTGATCGCGCTGAGCGGCGCGGCGTCTCCTACCACGGGCACCATCAACTCGCCTAGGTATCCAAAGACGCTCATTCGCCAATGATGGCCGTTCGGCTCAACCGGCACCTTGGCGCCGGCGTAGCTGGACCCTCCGGCCTCGTCGAACTTCCCCCTCGCCTGCGGCCCGGTATAGTGCGGATCGGCGCCGCCGCCGATGAACCTGCCCCAGAGCGCCCCGATTCCCAAGGCGTGTCCGATTTCGTGCACCCACAAGGGTTCGGAATATCCCTCGTCCCAGTTCGGGTTCAAGCTCATGGAGACGATTGAGACTGCCGGGAGGCGGCTGCCGGATCGCAGCGCGCAGGCGTTTGCCGATCCAGTATTATACGGGCCCTCCTGGTAGAAAACAACCACAAGCAGATCCTCAACTTCCCGCTTTATTTCCGGGCTGCTGATTCCGCAGAGCCACGCGCGGTCTTGCCGGAAATCGACCTTAGGAAGATCTCCAGCGATCACTTCCTCCCACCTGGACGCGGCGCTCTCGGCAGTCTCCTTCAGATGGTCCGGCATCGGGTTTACAAAGAGCAGCTCAATGTCGAAGTCGTCATCGTCTTCGATCTCCGAAGGCGGCGGGGGAGGAGGCGGCGGGGGCGGGGTGTTCGTCCCCTCGACCTCCATCGACAGGCGCGCCGGACCGAAGGCGCCGGTCGACGTCACGACGATGTAGTAGCCGCCCGAGCTGATCGGGGTAAACTCGCACGTCTCTTCAGGCCCAAAGGCCAGGCTCGCGCAGGCATAGCCCCCCAAAGCCTCGGGGCGCGACCCCTGGTGCGCGTACAAATCCGGATCGCCCCCTCCGCCCGACAGCGCAAATCGCACCGTCCCCTCGCCCTCCGTATCCACCCGCGCCTCCACCTCGATCCGCCCCGCAGACTCCAGCGACAGCTCCACCGACTCCCCGACAGTCAACACCCCCAGCTCGTACTCCCCCTCGAAGTCCGCCACCGCCGCGCCGTCCACGCCCGCCCGCACCAGCCTCGACGCAAACCGCGCCCCCTCCGCCTCCACCTCCACCTCGTACTCCCCCGCCAGCAAATCCCTAAAGACGTACCGCCCCTCCGCGTCCGTCACCGCCTCCAGCTCCCCGGACGGCCCCGCAACCCGCACCCGCGCTCCCGATATGGGAATCCCCTCGACCATCACCCTCCCCCGCACCTCCGCGCCAAGTCTCCGCTTCCCCGCCACATCCAGCCGCGCCAAGCCCCCGGACCTCGCGCGCACCTCCCCTCCCGCAGCCGAAAAGTCAAAGACGCCCGCGTCGTATCCCACAGCCCGCACCCGATACACCCCCGGAACCACACCCTCGAACAGATACTCCCCGCCCCCGTCCGACGTCGCCTCCGCCTCGTGATGCGCGCCGCTTAGCGACACGCGAACCCCGGAGATCGGATCCCCGTCCGCGGATACCCTTCCCCCAACCGCCGCCGTCCGCAGCAGCGCGCCGTCAAAGTCCGCCCGCGCCGTCTCTCCGGGTCCCGGCTCGACCTCGAGCTTGAGCTCCGCAAAGGCAATAGCCTCCGCGTCGAAGCCCGAGATCGCCACCAAATACGCGCCCGGCAGGAGCTCTCCGAAGAAGTACTCCCCCTGAGCGTCCGTCCGAGCCTCCCGCTCCTCTCGTCCCGAGAGGCGCATCAGCGCCCCCGCGAGCGGCTCCCCTTCGACCAACACCCTCCCCGCCACCGACGCCGTCCGAAGCAGCACGCCGCCAAAGTCCGCGCGGGCCGTCTCCTCCGGCCCCGGCTCGACCTCCAGCTCCCGCTCCGCAAAGGCCACGAGACTCGCGTCAAAGCCCGAAATCGCCACGGAGTAAACCCCCGGCAGGAGCTCCCCGAAGAAGTACTCCCCCCGAGCGTCCGTCCGAGCCCCCCGCTCCTCTCTCCCCGAGAGACGCGCCAAGACCCCCGCGAGCGGCTCGCCCTCGACCAAGACTCTCCCGGCCACCGCCGCCGTCCGCAGCAGCGCGCCCTCGAAGTCCGCCCGCGCCGTCTCCTCCGGCCCCGGCTCAACCTCCAGCTCCCGCTCCGCAAAGGCCACGAGACTCGCGTCAAAGCCCGAAATCTCCACCAAATACCCGCCCGGAACCAAGTCCCCGAAGACGTACTCCCCCAAAGAATCCGTCCGAGCCTCCCGCTCCTCCCGCCCCGAGAGACGCATCAGCGCCCCCGCGAGCGGCTCGCCCTCAACCAAGACCCGACCAGCCACCGCCGCCGTCCGCAGCAGCGCGCCCTCAAAGTCCGCCCGCGCCGTCTCCTCCGGCCCCGGCTCAACCTCCAGCTCCCGCTCCGCAAAGGCCACGAGACTCGCGTCAAAGCCCGAAATCTCCACCAAATACCCGCCCGGAACCAAACCCCCGAAGAAATACTCCCCCATAGAGTCCGTCCGAGCCTCGAACGCCTCCCACTCCGACGACACACGCACCACAACCCCCGCCTGCGCCTCCCCCTCCGCCAACACGCGCCCCGCAATCCCCGCCGTCCGCAGCAGCACGCCCTCAAAGTCCACCACCGCTACCCGGCCCGCCTCGAGCTCCGCCTCCCGCCTCGCCTCCTCAATACCGTACACCCCAGCGTCAAATCCCCCCACCTCCAGCACGTGCAGCCCCGCCCGAAGTCCCGCAAACGCATACGCCCCGACCGAATCCGCCTCAACCATCCCCGACGACGTCCCGGACAGCTCCACCACCGCCCCAAGCACCGGCCGCCCCTCCGCCAACACCGCGCCAGCCACCCCGGACGTCCGCACCCACTCCCCCGCAAAGTCCGCCCTCGCCACATCCATCCCCTCCCCCACCGACACGCTCGCCCTCTCCCACCCAAACTCCGCATCCAAAGGCAGCCCCAGCGCCTCCACCACGTACACCCCGGGCGCCAGCCCGCCAAACCCGTACTCGCCGCCCCCCGACGTCAACGCCGACGCGCTCCCCGCCAATCCGCCCCCGGACAACCGCACCTCCACACCCTCCAACCCCTCGCCCTCCACCTCCACCACCCCCCGCACCTCCCCCGACGGCGCGCCCACCTCCCCGCACCCCTGAAACACCCACAACGCGCACGCCGCGACCGCCAAGCGCCAACGCGCAGCCCCGCAAACCTTCCAAAACATTTCCGGTCTCTCCGATTTGGGCCGTCGTACTCTGTGGAGCATATCGGATGCAGCTAAAAAGAAGCGTTCCGCGACGCTCTTCAGCTTTGACAGCGCCGGCTACAAGACCGCGGGGAAGCGGAATACGCCGCGCCCGCGCCAATTCCACACACGAATATACGCCCTTAGGGCAACGCTTCGACTTGTTCTCCGCCAGCCCCGCCGAACTCGCACTCTCTTGTAGTGATCAAGCGTTCCCCTTCCGCTTGAAGCTCCAGCTGCACAACGCGCGGCACGTCGAATTCGCCAGTTGACACTCCGACGACCGCGCGGCCTCCGGGGAACGTCACAGCGTGGAGCGAAACAACTCGCCCCAAATGGCGCCCGCAGCCGTCGAACACATCCCAATCGACTGTCGGAGCTGGTCGCAGGCGCACCCAAATCCAACCATCGGAAGCGATGTACAGGCCATTCATGGCCGGCTTGAATGCCGGCAGTTCGTCGATGGAAAAGGCACTGGACGCATCGGCCACGCTGTCCCTCTCCGGTCCCTCCAGCGGCTCTGGCGAGCGCTCCAGCATCACCGTGCGCAGCGTATCGCCGGCAAAGCTCGCTTCGTCCAGACGATACTCCGAGGTATGCGCCATCCAGATCGTGCCTGCCGGCGAAACCGCCCATATCCTCCGGCCCGCCATTGGAAGCTGCGCCATCTCGTAGATGCCGCCGCCCCGGTCTACGAGTCTGGAGTCCGCTTCGTCTCTGAGCTCAAGGGGGAACGTGTCCTGCGCGGCAGCTCCGTCAGCGCCCCGGAATCTGACCAGCCGCTCGAAGCGTACTGGCCCACCCGATGCATCGCCGAACCCCATTTCGATCACTTGGCTGTAGACGAACCCCGAGCCGTCCGCTTGGCCCTCCCACCTCGAAGACATCGCGCCGCCGCGGCTGCGAGCGCTGCCGTCCACGAATTCGCCCGCCGAGTCAAACGCCATGATGCGCGCCGCGTCGGCAACCCAAAGGCGGTTTGGCTCCTGCCACGCAATGCCGGAAAGCCACGTCCGAAACTCGCCGGGTCCGGCCCCGGACCGGCCGATGGACCTCAAGAGGTTCCCGCCTGCGTCGTAGACGCGGATCGCCATCGCCGGGCCGTCCGCGACATAAATTCTCCCGCGCCGATCTACCGCGAGGGAAACGGGCTCCTCAAGAAAGACCGTCGATCCATCCGCCTGAACGTCTCTGATTTCCGCTGTTGCGACGAGGCGCAAGCTGCCGCTGCCCGCTGAATGAGCCATGTCGCCGTTCGTCACGATCAACCGGCCATCATCAAGCGTATCGAAGGAAACCGCGGTCGTCTGGTCGCTTGGCGCTTCAGGCGAGCACGCCAAAGCGAACAGGGCCGGAATGGCGGACGCCAGTCGCGCTGGCGTTACATCGCGCTGAGCGCGCAGCCTGGGGAGCATCCTAAAAAAGCCGCAGCCTGTTTTGCCATGGAAAGCCGGGCGATCCCCGAACGGGGTACGCGTTCTTGAGGTCTTTCGGCGCCTGTGCGCGAAGAGCCGGACTCACACGCCGCCGAAAGGACGTGAAGGCGAGGCCGCTGCGGCGTGGAGGGACTTCCGCCGCGTTCGCTCGGGCGCGATGGAGGCGTCAAGGCGCGCGTCGGAAGGTCCCGCGGCAAAGCGGCGGCGTCGAATTAATGAAGACCTTGAGCGAAGCGGGCGAGCCTCCCCGCTTCGCTCAAGACTCCGTCGAACTGAGACTCGTCAGGCAAATCTGCCGTCCGATCAATGGGTCTTCCGCTCAAGCGCTGCCAACCCATTCTAGCTCAGGTATTTCTTAGCCGTCGCGCAAATCCGGGCACTTCCAGTCATCGACGCTTCCAACCGGAGCTGTTCTTACGGCCTCCGGCAGCTCCTCCGGACGCTCAGTTAGCGTCACTTCGACCTCTAGGCGACTTCCCTGGCGGTCGACTACGAGCTGATACTTGACGCCTGCTTTAATACTGTCGAACGGCGGCTCCCCCACTGCGCCTAGGTCTTGACCATTCGACGCAATGAGCTTGTCCCCTGGCTCAATGCCGGCCCGATGCGCCGGCGAGCAGGGACGGACGCTCATGACAATTCGGGGTCCCGAGGTACTTGGGATCCAGTCGCCGTTCTGATCTCGCACCACAGTGGCGTTTATGCTCCACGCCAAGCCATGATAGCCGGTAGCCTCCGGAGACCGAGGAACGGAAACTTGCTGGCCATGGGCCGGTATCGCGACAGCCGTCGCTCCCAGCAAGAATCCAAGCCCAATCGTTCCTAGCCCTAGTAGCGCACGCCGAGTCTTCAGCATTGGATTGTACATATCCCCTCCGAGTTGGGATGAGTGCGGGCCCTGTTCGGCCGCAAGTAGAATCTAAGCGGCGAAGGGCCGGTCTTGCCCGACGGGAAGCGATCCCGAACGCGGAGTCGGTTTCCAGCGGGAAGTGAGCCCGAAGCCGGGGCGCGGCGATCATGGAGGATGGTCATGTCGCTCCGCGTGAAACGAACGGCGCGTTCAAACAGGTTCGGGAGACTGTATTGGGGACGACGCGAGAGCCAAATCAAGCTCTACGGCGCAGGAATCAAGGAGGAGCCATCCTTCGGTCGTGAGCCTGACTCGTTTGAACTCCTCAACAGCCAAGCCCCTTCGGACCCACTCTCCAACGGCGCGGCGGGCAGCGTCGTTCAGCAGGTCCGCGCCAACCCCTTCGCGCCTTCGCAGAGCAAGCCAAATCCGCTCCAAGCGCCGCTGGTCGGGCGTCGGGCGCTCTTGGCCCGCGCGCGCGCCGTCCTTGCCCGAGACGCCTTGGACATAGCCTTGAAAGCTGCGCCTGTTCCACCACCTTTCGCCGGCTGCGAAGCTGTGCGCCCCCGGACCAAGCCCGAGGTACGGCGAGCCGTCCCAGTACGCCGCGTTGTGTCGGCTCCGCGAACCCGGCAGGGCGAAATTCGAGACCTCGTAGTGCTCATATCCCGCGCCCTTTAGTCTCTCGACCGCCAAACGGTACTCGTCCTCGTAGCGGGCATCGCGCGGCGGACTCGTCCTTCCGCTCCGAATCCACTCGGCGAGGGGCGTGCCCTTCTCGACCGTCAGTCCATACAGGGATACGTGCGGCGCGCCAAGCGCGAGAAGGGAGTCCAAGTCATCGCTCATGGAACGCTCCACCTCATCCGGGAGCCCGAAGATCAGATCCACGGAGAGGTTCTTCAGTCCTTGGGCCCGGGCCTTGTCCACGGCCTTTGCGACCCGCCCGGGTCCATGCAGCCGTCCCATCCATTTGAGCGCGGTCCGAGAGAAGCTCTGCGCGCCAAAGGAGACGCGATTCACGCCCGCGCGGCGCCAAACTCTAGCCGTCTCGGCGGAGAAGGACTCCGGGTTTGCTTCGACCGTCCACTCGATCTCTTGACCCGGAAGGACTTCCGCCCCCGCAATTCGCCCCGTCCGGGCGACGATGCGAGGATCCAGCAATGAAGGCGTGCCCCCGCCCACATACAGCGTCTTGAGCGCGCCCGCGCCGCCAAGCAGCCCCTCCCTGGCCGCCCGCTCGGCCTCAAGGGAGATGGCGGCAAGCCACTCCTGGCCGGGCGGATCGCGCCTCGCCTCCACGGCAAAGTCGCAGTACGCGCACCTGCGGGCGCAAAAGGGTACGTGAACGTAGAGATGCGCAACGGAATCCCAAGCGCCGCCGGGAGTCGTTTCAGCCGCGGCGCGCTTCGGTTCAGCGACCGCTTGGATCCTCGTCACCCTCCTTCACTTCCCGAAGCTTGCGCCAGCACGCCTCCATAAGGCCGCTTATCCCTTGGCCGGTTACCGCGCTGACCTGAAACCGTCCCCACGGCTGTCCGTTCAGGCCAACCTCCCGGAGCTCGCTCGCCGGGCCCAAGTCGATCTTCGTGTACACCACCGCCCAGGGCTTTCTCCCCAGCGTTTCCGAGTAGAGCTCCAGCTCCCTGCGCACCCGAGCCGCCGCGGCGGACGGATCCGGCTCGTTCGCGGGAATGAGAATCGCCAGCAGCCGCGTCCGCTCAATATGCCGCAGAAACTGATGCCCCAGCCCCTTCCCCTGATGCGCCCCTTCGATAATGCCCGGCAGATCCGCCGCGACAAAGGAGCGGTGCCCGGAAAGACGCGCGACGCCCAGCTGAGGCGCAAGCGTGGTAAAGGGGTAGGACGCGACCTTCGGACGAGCCTTGCTGACGCGCGCGAGAAGCGTGGACTTGCCGGCGTTCGGCTCCCCGACGAAGCCGATGTCGGCGATCAGCTTGAGCTCCAGCATAAGCGTCTTGGATTCGCCCTCCTCTCCGGACTCCCAGTATCTGGGAGCTTGACGCACCGCCGACGCGAAGCGAGCGTTTCCCCTCCCGCCCCGACCTCCTTTGGCTAAGCGGAGTCGCTGGCCGGCCCGAAGGACCTCCCCCAGAAGGCGTCCGGTCTCCTCGTCCACGAAGCGCGTCCCCAGAGGAACGCGCAGGACGGCGTCCGCGCCCGCCTTCCCGGATCGATTGGAGCCCTCGCCGTGGCGGCCTCGCTCCGCCCGGTGGCGCGGCCTGTACCGTTGATCGAGAAGCGTCGACAGTCCAGCGTCGCCCAATGCAACGACATCGCCGCCTTGGCCGCCGTCGCCGCCCGATGGACCGCCCCTGGGCACGCCTTTCTCCCTCCGAAACGCATTGGCTCCCGCGCCGCCGTCGCCGCCCTGGACAAACACCCTGACCCGATCCACAAAGGGGGCGGCCTTCGCCTGTTCGTCGAAGCTCACGGGCCTTCCTCCATCGTGATCAAGCGCGGGCGGCTAAGACGTCGCCCCGATGTCGGCGGATGCATCCCCGCCGCGGCCCCAAGCGATTCCGGAAGGCCTCCCCGCGTCCAGCGCGTCACAAGGGAGGCCGCCTCAGGCTACCGCCGCGCCGGGGACGCGTCCGCGCGCGCCAAGAGATCGGCCTGATCCCGGGCATCCCGAAGAAGCGCCAGCGCCTCTTGGTACTGAGTATCCATCCCCGCGCCCCAGGAAAAACGACCCGCCTCGCTCCATTTGAGGAGCGCGACCTCCCGCGCCATCTGGTAGCGGACGTACCGCGACGCTTCGGCGAAGCGCTCTGGATCGATGTCGGCGCCTCGGTCGGCCAGCCCCTTCATCAGGTCTGAGACATCCTCTTCCCCAACCTGAAATTCCGGATCAAGGTCCTCATGGCGTCTCGCGTACGCTGCGGCCCAGTCCTGAATCGCGGCGAAGAATCCCGCCCCGCCATCCAGAATGGCCCGCACGGCCTCCGTCTCCACTGTCGCGAGCAGCGGCTGCTCCACGACGATATCGGGAACGATTCCGCCTCCGCCGTAGAGGACGCGACCGCTGGTTGAGCGGAAGACGGGTCGATCCTCTTCGCCCAGAATCTCTTGAGGGAACCCTTGCACGGTAGGTTCGTGGCGGGCCTGCATCTTCGCCGCATGCGGCTTCTCAATCGACCTGCCGACCGGCGTGTACCACTTCGCCGTCGTTAGCTTGAGCACGGACCTCTTGTTGCCCGAACCCAGCGGCATCAGGGTCTGCACCGACCCTTTCCCAAAGGTGGGCATTCCAATCACCAGGGCGCGGTCATGCTCTTGGAGCGCGCCCGCGAGAATCTCCGAAGCGCTGGCGCTGCCCCCTCCCACGAGCACTGCGAGCGCCAGATCGGGATACTTCTGCTTCCTGTGCGAAATCAGTCGCTGGGAGTGGCCGGGGGCGCGGCCCCGAATGTCCACGATATCGAGATTCGGATCAAGGAAGAGATCCGTGATCAGCCGCCCCGCCTCCAAGAGGCCGCCCCGGTTGTCGCGAAGGTCCAAGACAAGCGCCCGCATTCCAAGATCCGTCAAGGAGTCGATCGCGCTTTGCGCCTCGGCGGCCGCCGAGGCGTTAAAGGTCTGAAGCGGGATATAGCCGATCCCCTCCTCCGCCATCAGGGCGAAGGGGACCGAGGGCACGGAGATCAACGCCCGCACCACCTCGAAGGGAAGCACGGACTCCGAGCCGAAGCGCTCGATGCCCATCTCGACCGGATCTCCGGGCTTGCCCCTCAGGAGATCCACCGCATCGTCGGTGCGCTTGCCCCGAATGCTCACCCCGTCCACCTCCACGATCCGGTCGCCGCGCCGGATGCCGGCTCGCGCGCTGGGCCCCCCGGGAATCGGCGCGACCACCGTCACGAAGCCGTCCTGATCCACGACCTCGAGTCCGACGCCGCCGTACTCTCCCTGGGTCCGAATCTGCATCTCCTCCCAGACTTCGGGAGGCATGTACTGCGAATTGGGGTCGCTCAGCTCCGCCATCGCCGCCTGAATCGCGACGCGGTAGAGCAGGTCCCGGGAAGGCGCCCGGGTAAGCGAGTCTGGGTCCTCCCCGGAAGGCGCGGCGGCGAGCTCCACGATCTCGCGGAGGATGTCCCGCGCATCCTTCTCGGCGCCGGAGGCCTCCTCCCAGCCCGGGGGCGGCGCGAAGTCGGGATTCTCCTCCTCGAGCCAGCGAACGACCGCCGCCGTCGCCGCGACGTACAGCCGCGAGACATCCACCGGATCGACGTAGGCGTCTTGAACGAAGCGGATGACCTCCGCCAGCACCCGGTCGTCGGAAGCCTCTCCCGTCCCGCTCGCGCGGTGCGCGACTCGAGTTCCAAAGAAAAACGCGAGCAGCGCCAAGGCGACCAGCGCCGCCGGTATTCTCATTCTCCTGATCGACATCGGCGTCCTCCTTTATCCGGCGACCGGAACGCGGAGCTCATTCGCGGAATCGCCCGGGGCCCTAGCCTCCGGCGCGCTCTGGGCGGGGGCTTTGCCTTCGACGGCAAGCTCGGGAAAACGCCCCCGCACCGCGTCCACAATCAGCCTCGCGACCTCTTCGCGACTGCCCCGCGCATCCAATATCCTAGCGCGCGCAAGCTCTTTGCCCAGCTTCAGGTAGCCCTCTCGCACCTCCCTAAGAAAACAAAGAGACTCCGATTCGATCCGATCCGGCGTCTTTCTTCCCAGGCGGCCCCGCTCCATGGCCTCCTCGACCGGCACGTCCAAGATCAGCCAGAGGTCGGGCTCAAGGCCGCCGGTCGCGAGTTCGTTAACCATCTCGACCTTTCTTCGCCCGAGGCGCCGCGCGAGGCCCTGATACGCGAGCGTACTCAGATAATATCGGTCCAGCAGCACCCAGCGGCCAGCGTGAAGCGCGCGCTTGACCCGCTGCACGAGCGCCGCGCGCGCCGCGAGCATCAGAAACAGCTCGACGCCGCTGGACAGGTCGCGAACATCGGAATGAAGAAGAAGCTCCCGGATCTTCTCGCCCAGGGGAGTGCCGCCCGGCTCCCTCGCCGTCTCGACGCTCACCCGCTCCCGAAGCGCTGCTTCAAGCTTCTTGATCTGGGTGGTTTTCCCCACCCACTCGCCGCCCTCGAGCACGATGAGCCGGCCCCGGTCCTTCCGCTCGCGGCCCCCCGGCGCCTCCGCCCTAGCCGTGATCTCCGGCCCCTAGATGCGTCACCTGCTCCTCGCCGGCCAGCCACCGAAGCGTGTTCTTCAGCTTCAGGTGCTGGATGAACAAGTCGTGCTCCGGGTACAGTCCCTCCGGACACTGCGGACTCTTGAAGTAGAAGGAGAGCCACTCCTGAATTCCGGCCATCCCGGAGCGGTGCGCCAAGTCCAGAAAGAGCGCAAGATCCAGCACGATCGGCGCCGCGAGGATCGAGTCGCGACAGAGAAAGTCGACCTTGATCTGCATCGGGTATCCCAGCCATCCGAAGATGTCCAGGTTGTCCCACCCCTCCTTGTCGTCGCCCCGGGGCGGGTAGTAGTTGATCCGCACCTTGTGGTAGATGTCGCCGTAGAGGTCGGGGTACATCTCCGGCTGCAGGATATAGTCCAGCACGCCCAGCTTGGACTCCTCCTTCGTGCGAAAGGAAGCGGGGTCGTCCAAGACCGCGCCGTCCCGGTTCCCCAGAATGTTGGTGCTGAACCAGCCGTGCACGCCCAGCATCCTCGCCTTGAGCCCCGGCGCGAGGATCGTCTTCATCAGCGTTTGGCCGGTCTTGAAGTCCTTTCCGGCGATCGGCACGCCCCGCTCCCTCGCGAGCTGCTCCAGCGCGGGAAGGTCCGCGGAGAGATTCGGCGCGCCGTTCGCGTACGGCACGCCTTCCATGATCGCCGCATAGGCGTAGATCATGCTGGGAGCGATCCCCTCGTGATTGGTCTTCATCGCGCGCTCGAAGGCGTCCGGCGTCGCGTGATGCGGCCCGGGCCTAAGAAATACTTCGGTCGAGCCGCACCAGATCATGACGAGCCGGTCGCAGTCGTGCTCTCTTCGGAAGGCGCGGATATCCTCCCTCAAGGCCTGGGCCAGCTCGAATTTCGTGGCGCGCTCCTTGCGATTGGGGCCGTCCAGCCGCTTGACGTATTGGGTGTCGAAGACCGCCGCCATCGGACGAATCGACTCCAGGAATCTTCGAATGGGGTCAAGGTGCCGCGCCCGGTCCAGGACGCCCGCGACCAGCGCGCTCTGATAGGCGTCGTCCGGGATCGGATCCCACGCCCCGAAGACCAGCTGATCCAGCTCGGCCAGGTCGACGTGCTCCCGGATCAGGGGAACCCGTCCCTCGGAGCGATCCCCCAGCCGGATCGTGTTCATCTGGGAGAGGCTTCCGAACGGCCTGGCGAGGCCCCGGCGCACGGCCTCCACGCCGGCGACGACCGTCGTCGAGACGGCGCCCAAGCCGGGAATTAGGACGCCCAGCTTTCCGCTCGAAGGGGCGATTTCAGCTGGTTTTTCCACGCGTGCTCCTCTGTCGCCTTCGCAAGTCGTTCCGCTAGGAACTAGGTCTCTTTGCCGTAGGTCGGCGCCGGGCCGCCCGATACACCCAGAATATCCGGTAGAGCGCGGTGTAGCAGGTGAGGACCGCCACGATCGCCAAGACGATCTTGAATGGGCCGCCCACCCCAAATAGAATCGCGCCCAGTCCCAAGATCGCAATCCTCTCGGCGCGCTGCATCAGGCCGACCGCGCAGTCGTAGCCAAGCGCCTCCGCCTTCGCCCGCGCGTAGCTCACCATGAGCGATCCGCCCAAGGTGAGCAGCACGGCGTACGCCATCCAGGGATCGTACGCGGGACCGGTGACGACGTACGCGGACAAGAGGCCCAGGTACATCGCGATCTCGCAAATTCGATCGAGCGTCGAGTCTAGGTAGCTCCCGAAGGTCGAGTCGAGACCCGCCGCGCGCGCAACCCGGCCGTCCAAGATGTCCAAGAAACCGCTTGCGAGAAAGACGAAGCCGGCCCATCTGGGAGCGCCCTGAGCGAAGAGAACCCCGCCGATGATCGCCGTCGCAAGTCCCGCGCCGCTGATCAGATTCGGGTGGACGCCTAAGCGCACGAGGAGCCGCGTGAGCGGCTCCATGAAGGCGTAGACCGGAGCCCGAAACGCCTTGAGGCCCCGTTCCTTCTCCGGAGCGGCAGCGTCTCTCGTCATTCTGGGCCCTTCCGAGAATCTTCCTTGTGGATCAAGACGTATCGCCTTCGCCCCGCCAAGTCGCGAAAAACGCGGGCCCGGAGGCGGGGCGCGCGCTGGGCAAGTCTGGCCATTACGGCGTCCGACTGGCCTTCTCCAATTTCGAATCCCGCCCTTCCGCCCGGCGCGAGCGCGGAAGGCAGCGCATCAAGCACGCTGAAAATTACCGCCAATCCGCTCTCGCCCCCCTCCAGCGCGATGCGCGGCTCCCACTCCAGGACCTCCGGCTCCAGCCCTTCGATTTCGCGCGACGGGATGTAGGGCAGGTTGCAGACGACGAGGTCGAAACGCTCTCCCGAAACCGGATCAAGCCCGGGTCCCCGGCGAAAAGAGACGCGGGAGAGGCCCAGCCTTCGCGCATTCTCCCGAGCAAGCGCAAGCGCGCCCCGAGATACGTCGGTCGCGCGCGCGTCAGACGCGATCTCCTCCGCCCTGAGCGAAAGGGCGAGGGCGCCCGAGCCCGTCCCGACGTCCAGCGCCTTGCGAAAGCCGCGCCTGGTCGAAGGCCATACCTGGAGATGATCCAGCAACGCCTCCGTTTCCTGGCGCGGAATCAGGGCGCGCGCATCCGTCTTCACCTCGATTTCGCGGAACTGGACGCTGCCGACGATATACTGCAGCGGCTCTCGGAGGGCTCTCCGGGCAAGAAGCTCCCGAAAGGCCGAACGCTCGGAGCGCGTCAGCGGGCGGGCGGGATCAAGAAGAAGATCCAAGCGCCGTCGGCCAACGACGCGCGCCAACAGCTCCCCAGCATCGACGAAGGGCGACGGCGCGCCCGCAGCCTCCAGGATCTTCCGTCCGATGCCCAAGGCCTCTTTGACCGACGCGCACGCGGGCGGCTCCGCCCAAGGGCTGAGGCGAGCTGAAGCCTGAGTCATTCGCCCATCCCCTCTTCGGCCAGCCGCTCCAGCTCTCTGGCTCGCTCCAGGGCGCCCAGCACCTCCTCGAGGTCCCCGTCCAGGATATCTCCCAGACGGTAGAGGCTGAGCCCGATTCGATGATCGGTCACCCGATTCTGCGGAAAGTTGTATGTGCGGATTTTCGCGGACCGGTCTCCGGTGCCGACCTGCGAGCGCCGCGCCGCCGCCCGCTCGGCTTCCTTCTCGGCGATCATGCGATCCAGCAGCCTGGACCTGAGGACCTTCATGGCCCGCGCCTTGTTCTTGTGCTGCGACTTCTCGTCCTGGCAGCTCACCGTCAGCTGCGTCGGCACATGGGTGATGCGGACCGCGGAGTCCGTGGTGTTCACGCTCTGCCCGCCGGGCCCCGAAGATCTGAAGACGTCAATTCGAAGATCCGATGGGTCGATCTTCACATCCACTTCTTCGGCTTCGGGGAGCACGGCCACCGTCGCGGCCGAGGTGTGCACCCGGCCCTGGCTCTCCGTCTCCGGAACGCGCTGCACGCGATGAACCCCCGACTCGAAGCGGAGGCGCCCGTACGCCCCCGTTCCACGCACCGAAAAGACCGCCTCCTTGACGGATCCCAGCGCCCCTTGAGAGAGCGACAAGAGCTCAATGGTCCAGCCTTCGCGCTCGGCCAGACGCCGGTACATGCGCATTAAGTCCGCGCCGAAGAGCGCGGCCTCGCTTCCGCCCGTGCCTGCCCGGATTTCAACGACCGCGGGTCGGTCGGCCATCGGGTCCTTGGGCAGCATGGCAGACTTTAGCCGCGCCTTGGCCCGCGCAAGCGCCGCGCGCAGGCCTTCCGCCTCCTCCTTCGCAAGCGCGCCGATCTCGGGGTCCGCGGACAGCTCTTCCGCGTCCTTTAGCTCTCCCTCCAGGCGCAGGACGTCATCCGCAAAGCCAATCACCTTCGCGAGCGACGCGCGCCGCTTGCCTAGTTCGCGCAGCCGGGACGGATCCCGCGCCACCTCCGGCGCCGACAGCTCGCTCTCCGCTTGCGTGAGCTCTTCGCGCGCCCGATTCAGCCGAGCCGCAAGCCCCGCGTCCATTAGGAAGCCCCCGCGCCGGGGACAAAGACGCGGACGCCCTCCGGCGGGGCAAAGAAGAAGACCTCGGGCGGCAGCGCGCCGCCCAGCTCCGGGCGGAAAAGGGTCAAGGTGCGCACGCTCCCGTTCTCCCGGAGAGTGCGCACGCGACAGAGGCTCGCGCGCTCGATGTCGATCCAGACGTTGGCGCCTTCGTACGCGGCGCCCGAGAGCGGGGACAGCGAGAATGCGCGGCAGCGCCGCTGCCCCACTCGCTCCTCCCCCTCGTCCCGAATTGCGTATCGGTCCTCGGGCGCCTCCAAGAACTCGCGAAAGAAGTCGTAGGCGCCCGACGCGCCTCCCCGCATGCGCGTGACCTGCCCCGGATCCAAGCTCGGGTAGTACACCCAGAAGGACTCCCCGTCGGCAATCACGAGATCTCCTTCGTGGCTCCCCGAAAAGCGCATCGCAAAGAGGTTGGGGCGCTCGGCGCACACCCGTCCCTCGCTCTCGACGACCCTTCCCAGCAGCGCGACTTCGATCCGCTGGTCGAAGTTCGCGCAGACCGAGCGGGCGTCCCGATACCTCTGGGCGGCGCGGTCGATCAGCTCCCGCGCATCTCCCGACTGGACGGCTCGCGCAACGCCCGGGATCATCGCCGCGCAAGCCGCGAGGGCGATCAAGCATCCTTTCGTCACGGGGCTTCGGGCGAGGCGGCGGGGGACTGGTCATTGGCCTTGGACGGATCGCCCGCATCCGCTTGGGAAAGGGCCGCAATTCCGGCGGCGTCGGAAAGAAGTTCGCGGGGTTTGGAGCCGTCCGGAGGACCCAGCACCCCCGACTCGTGCAGCTGGTCGATGATCCGGGCCGCGCGTCCGTAGCCGATCCGGAGACGCCTCTGAAGGAGCGAGGTGGAGCCTGAGCCCTGCTGCACGCACACCTGCGCGGCGTCTTCGAAGAGCGCGTCGCGGTCGGCGGTCTTGGCAGGGGCCGTCTCCGCCTCCTCCGAAGCATCGCGGACGGCCTCGAGAATGTCCTCTTCCATGCCGGCGCCTGCTTCTTGGAGCTCGCCCTCCTCGGCCCGGCTCCGGTACCAGTCCATGAGCGCCTCGGTCTCCCGCGTCGAGATGTAGGCGCCCTGGACGCGGAGCGGCGGATTCGGGCCCGGGTCCATGTACAGCATGTCTCCGTAGCCCAGTAGCGCGTCGGCGCCGTTCTGGTCCAAGATCGTGCGGGAATCCACCTTCTGGGCCACGCGAAAGGCGATCCGGCAGGGGAAGTTGGCCTTGATCAGCCCCGTAATCACGTTCACGCTGGGTCGCTGGGTCGCGACGAGCAAGTGGATCCCGATCGCGCGCGCCTTCTGGGCAAGCTGCGCGAGCGGTCGCTCCACATCCGCCTGCGCCCGCATCATCAGGTCGGCGAGCTCGTCCAAGACCAGCACGACGTACGGGAGCGGGCCGTCTTCGTACGCCCACAGCTCCCGAGGCTCGTCCGGCTCCCGGGGCTCGCGCGCCTTGAGCGAATCGCCCGCGTCGATCCGCCGGTTAAAGTCCTCGATGCCCCGGACGCCGTTTACGGTGAGGAGCGCGTAGCGGCGCTCCATCTCCATGACCGCCCACTTGAGGACCGCGCCCGCATCCTCGTGATCGGTGACGACGGGATGGCGAAGGTGCGGCAGATCGGAGTACACGGAGAGCTCCACCATCTTGGGATCAATCAGCAGGAGGCGGAGCGTCTCCGGGGTATGCCGATAGATGAGGCTGGTAATCATCGCGTTGAGGCAGACCGATTTTCCCGATCCGGTGGCGCCGGCAATGAGGGTATGCGGCATCCGCGCAAGGTCCGCCACGACCATGCGCCCTTCGATGTCCTTGCCTAGGACCAGCGGCAGCTTCATCGCGCTCTTTCGGAACGCCTTCGACGCAAGCACCTCCGAGAGGTGGACGATCTCGCGCTTCGGGTTGGGGAGCTCGATCCCCACGGCGCCCCGCCCCGGAATCGGCGCCACGATGCGAATGCTCTCCGACTTCGTGGCTAAAGCGAGCTCGCGCTCCAGGTTGACGATGCGATTCACCTTCACGCCCGGAGCGGGCACGATCGCGAATTGCGTGACGACCGGCCCGGTGGTGCGCCCCTTCAGTTCGCACTTCACTCCGTAGGTCTTGAGCGTATCAATGAGCTTTTCGCCTAGACGATCAAGCTCCTCCTCCATCTCCTCGCGTCCCTCTCGTCTGGGCTCGGCCAGAAGATCAAGCCCCGGACGGCCCACCGCAGCCCCCGCCGGAGAGGCCGGATCCGTCAAGATCAAGTCCTCTTCCGGAGGCGCCTCCGCAGCCTCGCGTTGAGGCGCGCGACCTTCGCTCTTGGGCTCGGGCGGAGCGATTGCCTCCGACCTTTCCTCGGGCGCCGCGCGACCGCTCGCGGCCTGATCCTTGGCCCCCGCAGCACGCCTCTTTTTCTTCTTCGGCGCGCCCGAAGGAGGAGAGGGACGCCCGCGGCGTCCGGAATCGGAGGCCAAGGACGCGGGCGCCTTCGCCGCGAGACGCATTGATCTCCGTTTGCCCGCGCTCCTAAGCCAAAGCTTGCGCGCTCTGGCCGCGGCTGTTCGAAGCCCCGTCCCCAGCGCCATCATGGGATTAACGCTAAAGACCAGCACCGACACGATCACCACGATTCCCGCAACGACCAGCCAAGCGCCCAGCCCAAGGCCCGCGAGGAGCGGTCCTCCCAAGGCGGAGCCCAAGGCGCCGGCGGCGCCGTGTTTGCCTCCTTGGACGAGGTAGGCGCACGCGGGCGCGAAGCCCAGGAACGTGACGAGAAGGATCCAGGCCTTGCGGCGGAGCGGCGCGTTCCACCAGCGCCCCAAGGAGGCTGCCGCGACCAAGAGCAAGAACGGGATCGCGAGGCTTCCGATTCCGAAGAGCTTAAGGAGCCCGTCCCCGACGAAGCACCCAACCTCTCCCGTGAGATGGTCTCCCATGGGAGGGCAGGGGGCGGCAGCCCACAGCCCCGCCTTCGGCCCTCCGCTGCCCGCAAGCGACGCCGCCACGAAGATGCCGACGAAGACCAAGGCGGCGCGAATGAACGGGAGAGCCCGCCCCGGACCGCCCTCGCGCGGCTTCCCGGCCCTTGTTCGGCCGGAGCCCCGGGCCTTCGTCACCGCTCGGCCCCGCCGCCGTCCGTCCGAATCAGCGCGCCGTCCACCAACTCGGCCACGACGGAGTAGCGGTCGACCTGGGCGCACAGCTCCAGGTCCGCGCCCCGCCCCACCGGCAGCAGCGCGCGCCCCGCCTCGCAGCGGCGAAAGAACTCCGCCGAAGGACGGCGGCGGCGCGCGATCTCCGCCATTGCAAGCGCCTCGTCGGAAAGCTCCACGTCGCCCCCGCGGCCCTTTGAAAGCGCCAAGACGGCCGCGCCTGCGCACAGACCGTCGTCCAAGGAGAAACGCCCTTCCTTGCCGGCGCAAACGATCTGGACCGCGGCGCTCTTGCGCGCCTCGCGGACGGTCGCGGAGAGATTCAGGAAGGAGACGGCGAAGGTTCGGTCGGCGGCGGCGGCCCCAACCAGCGCGCCGGTGCCGTTCGTCGTCGTCATCACCAAGGTCTTGCCCCCGACGGCCTCCGGCGAGAACTCGCGCGGCGAATTCCCAAGATCAAAGCCCGGAATCACGACTCCCCCCCGCTCGCCGCAAAGGAGCGCGTCGTTATCCGACGGGAGCTCCGCGCGCGTCCGCCTCGCGCTCTGGATCGAGGCCGCCGGATAAATCGCCTTGGCCCCCGCCGCAAGCGCGCTCGCCACGCAGGAAGTGGCGCGAATGACGTCGATGACCAGCGCGGCGCGGCCCCGAACGTCCTCTTCGCGCACCTCTCCTCCGGTGAAGCTGACGTCAATTCGCATCGGTTTCTCCAGAGTCGGGACGGAAGCGCTCAATGAACCCGGTGTCGAAGTCGCCCGCCAAAAAGGCCAAGTCCCGGGTCACCTCCGCCAAGAATGGAGTCGTCGTCGCGATGCCCTCAATGACGAAGGATTCCAACGCCTCGCGGCCCTTCACCGCCGTCTCTTCCCGCGTCTTGCCGTGGACGATCAGCTTGGCCAGCAGGGAGTCGTAGTACGGCGGCACGAGATAGCCCGAGTAGACGTGAGTGTCCACGCGCACCCCCGGACCTCCCGGTTGATGGAAGGCGGTGACTCTGCCCGGACAGGGCGCGAAGTCGCGCGACGGATCCTCGGCGTTGATTCGGAATTCAATCGCATGCCCCTGCGGCTCCCCTCGAACCGGCCCAAAGGACAACGGAAGTCCCGCCGCCACCCGAATCTGCTCCTTCACCAGGTCCAGACCCGTGACCATCTCCGTGACGGGATGCTCCACCTGGATGCGGGTGTTCATTTCGATAAAGAAGAACTCCCCGCTCGCGTCCAAGAGAAACTCCACCGTGCCCGCCCCGACGTAATCAATCGACTTCGCGGCCAGGACTGCCGCATCGCCCATGCGCCGCCTCAGTTCGGGCCCAAGCGCGGGCGACGGCGCCTCCTCGATCAACTTCTGGTGCCTGCGCTGAATCGAGCACTCGCGCTCGCCCAACTGCTCCACCCCGCCCTGGCTGTCCCCAAAGACCTGGAACTCGATGTGCCTGGGCCGCGTGATCGCGCGCTCCAGGTAGACGCGGTCGTCCCCGAAGGCGGCCGCAGCCTCGCTGCGGGCGCGGGCAAGACAGTCCGCGAAGACCTCTGCGGAGTCCGCAATCCGCATCCCCCTGCCCCCGCCGCCCGCCGCCGCCTTGATCATGATCGGGTAGCCGACCTCGTCCGCCGCGGCGCGCGCTTCCGCGCCGGACGCAACCGTGCCCTCTGTGCCGGGCACCACCGGCACCCCCGCCGCGCGCATCGCGCGCCTGGCCGTCGCCTTATCGCCCATCGCGCGGATCTGCGCGGGCGTAGGCCCGACGAAGACCAAGTTCGAGCTGGCGCAGATCTCCGCGAACTCGGCGTTCTCGGCCAGGAAGCCGTAGCCAGGATGGACCGCGTCCGCGCCCGCGATCTCGGCCGCCGCGATCACATTCGGAATGTTGAGGTAGGATTCGGTTGGAGAAGGGGGTCCGATGCAGACCTCTTCGTCCGCGAAGCGCACGTGCAGCGAGTCCCGGTCCGCTTCGGAGTAGACCGCCACCGTCGAGATCCCCAGCTCCCTGCACGCCCGCACCACTCGGAGCGCGATCTCGCCCCGGTTGGCGACTAAGAGCTTTTTGAACAACCCGCCTACGACCTGGCGGAGGAAATCAGCTGGGCGCGACCCGGAAGAGAACGCGACCGTAGTCCACGGGTTCGCCGTCCTCGACGCAGATCTCCTCGATTCGGCCCGCCGTCTCGCACTTCAGCTCATTCATGAGCTTCATTGCCTCGATAATGCAGAGCACCTGATCCGGGCGAACGACTTGGCCGGCCTCCACGTACGGCGGGGCTCCCGGCGCCGACGCCCGGTAGAAGGTCCCCACCATCGGGCACTCGATGTCGATCAGGTCCGAGGAGCGCTCCCGGGTCTCTTGCTTCGGGAGATCCGGCGGCGGAGGCTCGACTTCGACCGGCTGGGGCTCCGCCCGGGCGACCTGGGGGCGCCCGCCCCCTCTGGGCGACTTGGAGAGCCTGATCCGCGCGCCCTCCCCCTCGACATCCAAGCTGTCCAAGGAGGAGCGGTCCAGCATGTCGATGAGCGTCTGCACCAGCTTTGGGTCGATCATGCGCCGACGCGGGTGAGGTACTTGCCGCCCTGGCGGTCGACTCTGATCCGATCCCCGACATTGATGAAGAGCGGCACCTGCACCATGGCGCCCGTCTCTAGGGTCGCAGGCTTCGTCGCCCCCTGAGCGGTGTCGCCTCGAAAGCCGGGATCCGTCTCCGTTACCTCGAGCTCCACCACGTCCGGCAGCTCGACGCTGAGGACGTTTCCGTCATGGACCAAGCCGTGACACTCCATGTTCTCCTTGAGATACGCCAGCTGATCCCCCAGCATCTCCTCGCTGATCGGGACCATGTCGTACGTCTCTTGGTCCATGAAGTGATGGAACTCGCCGTCGGTGTAAGAGTAGACGACCGGGCGTCGCTCGAGGCGCACCGACTCAACGCGCTCCCCCGCGCGAAAGGTGCGCTCGACGACCGCGCCCGAAAGCACGTTCTTGAGCTTCGTGCGGACAAACGCGCCCCCCTTGCCGGGCTTGACGTGCTGGAAGTAAGTGATCGTCCAGAGGGCCCCGGAAATCTCCAAGACCATGCCGTTGCGGAAGTCCGCCGTTGTTGCCATTCGCCCTAGGCGGTCCCGGGCAAGGGAATCCGCTCATGATCGAAGATGGGACACGATACAGCGCAAAGCTGAAAGATAGCTATCCGCCCCGAAGCCCGCGACGATTCCGACCGCGCTTGGCGCAAGAAGCGACCGGCGCCGGAAACTCTCCCGCGCGTACGGATTGGAGAGGTGCGTCTCGACGTACGGCTTGCCCAGCGCCAGGAGCCCGTCCAGGAGCGCAACGGAGGTGTGACCCAGTCCGGCTGGGTTGATGACGATTCCATCGGCGCGGGGGCAGGCTTCGGCTAGATGGTCCAAGAGCTTTCCGCAGGAGTTGAACTGCGCGATTTGGAGGCGCGCATCAAGCTCTGCGGCCAGAGCCTCCAGTCGTCCGTCGATCTCGGCAAGCGTCGCCCGCCCGTAGATCTCCGGCTCCCTTGAGCCCAAGAGGTTGAGGTTCGGGCCGTGGATGACGGCGATCCGAACCACTGCCGGCGCAGGCGCGGTCATGCCAAGCCTCCCTTGGCTTGCCGCCAGACGGGACGCAACGCCCAATCCGGCGCGCAGCGTAGGTTAAATTTCACCGAATTACGCCGATTCAACCGCTTGAAACCGACCGGCCAATCCGGCGGAGCCAGCCTGCGACAGGAGAAGATCCAGCAGATGATGCAGCAGATGAGGCGCAGCGTGAAGTGGGTCATCGGCCTCGTCATGGTCGCCTTCGTGGGGTTGATGGTCTTCGAGTGGGGGATGGACATCACCGGGCAAACCTCCGGCTCCTTGGGCGAGATCGGCCGGGTCAACGGAATCCCGGTGATGTATGAAGACTACATGGCGGCATACCGGAACATCTACGACTTCACCCAAGAGGAGCAGGAAGAGCCGATCACGGAGGCCCGCAACAAGGAGCTTGAGGACGAGGCGTTCCAAGAGATTGTCGACGCGATCCTAATTTCGCAGGAGTTGGGAAGGCGCGGCATCGTCGTAACCGATGACGAGGTGCTCTTTGCCGCGCGCTCCAGCGCGCCGCCCTTCTTGGCGGCAAGCCCCGCCTTCCAGACCGAAGGCAGCTTCGACCTCTCGAAGTACCAGCAGTTCCTCGCCTCGGTCGACAACCTCACGCTCCTGCAGATTGAGGCGTACTTCCGCAATACGATCCCCAGGGTCAAGCTCACGCGGCAGCTCGCCTCGGGCATTCACGTCTCCGACGCCGAACTTTGGATGTTGTATAGGGACGCGAACGAGCGCTCCGGCGCACGCTACCTCGCGCTTGATCCCGACATCCTGGTCGACGATGACAGCGTGTCCGTCTCGGAAGACGAGGCGGACGAATACTATCGGAGCAATAGAGAGAATTTCCTCGTTCCGGCCTCTGCGTGGGTGATTTCGACGGCCTTCCTGGACGCGCCGACGGCGCAGGACACGGCAGCGGCGTGGGAGCGCGCCCGGGGCCTTGTGGAAAGGGTCCGGGACGGCGAGGCGTTTGCCGATGTCGCACAGTCGGAATCGGACGCTCAGAACGCGGCCGAGACGGCGGGAAGCATGGGCGTCCTCGCGAAGGGGATGGCGGTCCCTGCCTTGGATTCGCTCCTCTTTGCCGCGCCCGTGGGCGCGCCTGCGGGACCCGTCGCCACGAGCTTCGGACTCCATCTCGTCCAAGTGGCGGAGCGGTGGAGCCAGGATTCCGTCAGCGCGAGCCAGATCTTGGTGGAGTTTCGCCGAACCGACGAGTCCGAGATCGCCATGCTTACGCTCGCGGATTCCCTGGAGGACCTAGGGGAAGTCATGCCGCTTTCGGAAGCGGCCGCCGTCCTGGATCTTCCCGCGGACACGGTGGAGATCCTGGAGACCGGGCCATGGGTTCCGCTGCCGGGCACCGTGCAGGAGGGAGGCGAATGGGTCTTTGATCCCGAGACCCTAGCCGGCGACGTAAGTCCCGTCTTTCAAAATCGCGTCGCCTATTACGCATTCGAGTTGATCTCCAAGGACACCGCCGCGTACACCTCCCGGGAAGAGGCCGACCAGGTCATTAGAGACGCGATTTCCTCTGAGAAGAAGCTGTCGGTCGCGAGAGAGATGGCCCGCGAAATTCGCGCGCGGATCGACGAGGGCTTGAGCTTGGACGAGGCGGCGGAAGAAGCGGGAATGAGCGTGCTTGAGCCCCCGCCCTTCACGCGGAGTCAAAGCGTCGCCGGGATCGGCGGCTTCAACTCCGTCGTCGGCGCCGCCTTCGGGCTTCGGATCGGAGAGGTGTCTGATGTACTGACCTCGTTCGGAAATCTCTACATCGTGGAGCGCACCGCATCGGAGCCCGCCGACAGCATGGCTTGGCTGGAGGGGCTGGAGGCGCAGCGCGAGAACGTCGTTGCCATCGTCCGGCAATCTCGCGTGCAACAGTGGTTGGCGGCGCTGCGCGAAGGCGCCTCCATCGTGGATCGGCGGGAAGAAGTGCTACAGCCGGCGGACGAGGAACAGCTGCCCCAGCTCCCCCCGGTCTTCTAGCTCTAGCTCTAGCGAGGCTCCGCGACGGCGGAACCGCCCCGCGAGTAACTTTGCCGCGCCCGAGCCGCGCATCGGCTGGACCAGACGCTGGGAAGTCGGCCAACCCGCCGAGTGCTTGAGGTTCCAACGGGCCGACGACATGTTACCGGCCCAAATCAGGCTTGATTCTCTGAGCCTCCAAGGTCCATCGCCCCGTTGAGGCGCGCCCACCTTAGCGTCGCCGGAGCTTGGGTCTCAGTCAGCTCGATTCGGCGCGAGAACGCGCCCGATCATCAGTCCTGCCCAGCCCCCTGTTTTTCTTCAGGGAAAAGCTTGGATCTCGGAGAAAGACGCTTCGGCTCGCCATCGCCGCTAGGCGGTCGCGCCACCTTCTTGGCGGGAGGCGGCACCTTGAGCTCCCCTTCAAGATCCCGCACGGAGGACTTGAATTCACGGATCCCTTTCCCGAGCGAGGTACCAATCTCGGGGAGCTTCTTGGCGCCGAATACGAGGAGGATCACCAAGAAGATCGCAATCGTCTCAGTCGGTCCAAAACCAAACATTTCAGATTGCTCCCGTCGCTTGAGTCGCCAGATGAGAAGACGCCGCGCGTCGCTTCGGTGCGCGAGCTACCGCTTGAATATACGACCGACGACCTGCCCGCGCCGCCCGCAGTCTTGTCCAGCGGGGAATGAGCCCGAAGCCGGGGCGTAGTGATCATGGAGAGTGGTCATATCGCTCCGCATTAAAGCGAATCCGCGCTCTGGGGCAGATCCGAAAGTTCATCAAGGACACGGCTGCGACGAACACCGTGCCCTCAAAGGACTGCGCCGATGTTTACCGCTTATCGCCCAAACCCATGTCCGCTTCGAGTGCCGCCACCGCCTGCCGATGCCCGGCAAGAGCCTCGTCAAGCTCTGCGGGCTCGAGCCGCTCGAGCACTTCGCGAGAACCGTGCTCAACCACTGGCGAGGCATCCTCGGGTGGTTCCGCGGCCGAATACCAACTCGCTGATAGAGGCTATGAACCCCTTCGTCCAAGCAGCCAAGGCTCGCGCCCAAGAATACCGCACCACCCATACCCCGGGCCCCTCAAGCCCTTCATCGTCGCGTCCGAGTGACACCCTTGTCGCAGACCACACGATTCGGGCTGCAGCCCCGCCTCGCCAGATGGCGCGGCGCTTCGTCCAGCGCGCATTCGATCGACGCGCAGTCTCCTCCCTCCGTCGACTGGCTCGTCACGGCGACGACGGCGCCGCTCTCCATTTCCGCCGCCTGCTCGAACTTGTGCGCGAAGCGCGTCCTCTCGTCCTTTCATCTTCGCAATGCGCGCCTCGGGATCGGTCGGCGACCCCTACTCCCGGTTCGACGCCTTCTTGAAATGGCGCGGGTCCAGCTTGATCAGCTCTTCCCTCGTCGGCGTCTCGACCCCCGACGCCTTCGCTAGCTGCTCGAGAAACTCTTCGTAGGGCGTCCCGTCCTCGCGCCTGCGCAGCCCGCATCGACGCATTGGCCTGAAGCGTCGTGGAATCCACGCCAGCGTCTTGTCCTCAAGCAGGCCGGCATCGTAAATCACGCTCAAGACCCACGCGAAAACCTGCGCGTGGATCTCGCGGCTCAGACGCCTGCGCGTCCTCGATAGCGTCGAATGATCCGGCGGCGGATTCATGGCCGACCCGAAGAGAAAATGCCGCAGGTCCAGATGGTTGTGACACCGGCGGGCGATCTCACGCTCCGACGGAATCCCCTCGAGATACCCGACCATCATCATCCGGAAGTACACGCCGGGAGGAAGCCCGGGCCTCCCGACGCTCGCGTACGAGCTCCGGCACAGCTCCTCGACGAAGGCGTCGAACCCGTTCTCCTCGAGCAGCTCGTCGAAGGCCGCATAAAACGAGCCGCCCTTCGGCTTGAAGACGTCGTCGTCCCCCGGGTAGACGTAGAAAAGCTCGTCCTGCTCCTTCTTGACGCGCATCCCCAAGGCCATAGGCAAACCCCCTGTCGCAAATCCCTCGAATGCCTCGCTACGACAAATTACTCAGCGCGCCAAACCACCGCTCAAGCGGCCGCCAATCCTCAAATCTCGCCAACCGCCGCCACGCCCCGAACATTGCTCAAAGAGTGAATTTTGCCACAGACTGATAACCTCATTACCATGGCCTCCTCGTTTTGCGGCCACCTGAAATTCGATCTGATCACTTGAACCAGCGAGAGCCTGAAATTTGACCTACCCACGTAACCGGTATAGAGTCACATGCCTCAAGTCGATCAAAATAGGCAATTCGAGTTACTCACATCCCCCGCTGCCGCAGCAATTCGGCCAGTTTGGGTGCGCGGCGCAAGGAACACAAAGATCGCCGATAGTGACTGTGCCCGTATTTTCTTCCTCTTCGTCGTCAGTATTCTCTTCGCCACCGCCACTTGTTCCATGCTCGCAACCTTGGCCTCCTGCCTCCCGACAGCTTTCGTCGTCGTCTCCGCCGCCGCCACTGCTATTGCTTTCTTCGCCGCCGCTGCCAGAGTTGTCATCGTCATCTTCGTTTTCTTCATTAACATCTTCAAGAACCCAGCTTGCGTTGGTATAGGACTTAAAGCAGTGAATTGATCTCTCCGGCACACCATTTAAAAAACCTCTACCATGATCTCTAAATCCGCCATGGTGCTGGGCTTCGTGGATCAGCGTTTCTCCAACATCCCTTTCTGTGGGAAGCCACTTGGCAATCACGACAAGATGAGAACCGTCCAAAAGTACATAGTGTGCCCCGTAAAGGTCTCCCACCAATTCTGGTTTAACCTTCATTCTAATAAACGCGTCTTCGGTAAGACTCTTCACTACGTTGTTGCGAGCATTCAAACATGTCTGCGAGTCTCCGCCGTACGATATTTTTTGTCAACGTGCCAGTCAGACTCACTGCCCACAAGCTTAGTGTACTACGAACTTACATAAAGGTCCTCACGTGTGTTGAGAATCCACCTGTTTGGATTTTGACTGGAAATTGGATAAACAACACATAGCGCAACGGTCAGGGCCAGCGCGGAGCGAGACTTCATTTCGATTCCCGTTCTACTTCCTCCTCGGTAAACGAAGCAAGCTCCCCCGGAGTAAGAGCGGCGCGCTCTTCCGGCGTCAACATGGTCAACAGTCTAAGGCGCGTGTCACGGCTAAACTGAGCGCGTCTCTCGGGGCTCATCCTGAGGAAATGCCCCGGCGTGACCCACCTCCCCAGACTCTCCTCGACAACCCTATTGATCTCGCGCTCCGCTTGATCTTTAGGTAACGCGGACGGGTTACCATCAGCAAGGCTACATCCCCCCAAGGCGGCGAGAAACAGGACGGCGAGCTGGCACTTCGGTTTGCTTTTCATGAGCGGCTCGAAGTCTGGAGGATCCAATTACGGCGTTCTAAAAGACACCGCTCAATGAGTAGCGCACTTATCGCTCATGCGCATGCGGGTCCACTCAACCATCCGTAGCCCGGTAGAAATGTCCTCCCTTCTCTCGGTAGAAATGTCCTTTTTTGGTATTCGCTCGTTTCGGGACGGCGAGAGACTCGAAGGAGGGACGCATGGAGCTGACGTTGAAGGAGCGGGACCGTCTTCCGTACGTCTTGAGGCTGGCGGACGAGGGGGCGCTTTCCGAGGCGGAGGCGGCGCGGCGTCTGGGGGTGACGGCGCGCCATTTTCGGCGTGCCGGCGAAGTTCAGGTTTGAGTACGACGCCGCAGCGGTGCACGGGCTGCGCGGCAGGCCGTCGAATCGGGCGCTGCCGCGGTCCTTGCGACAGAAGACGCTCGATGTGGCGCGCGATCCGCTGCGCGAGGACTTCGGGCCGACGCTGCTCGCGGAGCATCTCGAGCGGGAGACGGGCAGAAGAGCGGGGGTCGAGACGATGCGGCGCTGGCTGCTGGAGGCGGGCCTGTGGGAGCGCCGGCGCAAGCGGGCGAAGCATCGCAGTCGGCGTCCCCGGCGTCTTGCGCTGGGCGAGCTGGCGCAGTGGGACAGCTCGGCGCATCAATGGCTCCAAGACTGGTATCCGGGCGAGCTCCGTCAATCCGAAGCTGTCGAGCTCCAGATTAATCCAGAGCTAGAGCCAAGCCCGCAGGATCAAGGCGACGGCGGTAATCGACACCACCGTCAGAATATTGATGCTGAAGCTAACTGGACCCACGGTGAACGCAAACACAACGAGATCAATGGTCAGTGAATCAAATTCGCTGGCCACCGCCGTCGTTAGCAGGGTTCGCGCGGGATCCGCCAGATAGAGCGTCGCGACCTTGGTCAGGAGCCCGCCCAATGCCATGCCGGCAACCAAGCTCCATGCGGCGCGCGACCAAGCCCTGCGGCGACTGCCTTCGATCTTGGACATGATCGAATCCCTAGCGACACCTGCGAACGGCGTACCATGCCGCGCCCCGAAGCGACTCGACCGCTCTTCCCGGAGGCAGGCCCTCCAACTCCGCAACCGCCTTGTCCGCGTATGCCAGCGACTGGGCGCGCGCATACTCGAGGCCGCCGTTTTCCCGCACCAACTCCAGGACCCGGCGCGCGGCTGCTTGGTCGGGGCGGGTCAGCGTGAAGATTGAGCGCACCTCCTCCACCTCCGAATCGGACATTCGCCGGAGGGCCCCGACCAGCGGCAGCGTCACCTTCCTCCCTTGGACATCCAGACCGGGCGGCTTTCCGGTCACGTCCTGCGCGCCCTCGTAGTCCAAGAGATCGTCGGCGATCTGAAACGCCATTCCCAAGTTGTGCCCGTACCGTCCCAGCGACTCCGCGTGGCGACCGCCCGTGTGAATCGCGCCCAGCTGGCACGCCGCGGAGATGAGCGACGCCGTCTTAGCGGAGATCATCCGCAGGTACTCGGCGCGGCTGTAACTCAGATCATCGTAAGAGAGGATCTCGCGGAACTCTCCCGCGCTCATTTGGGCGGCGGCGCGGGAGAGGACCCGTAGGGCGTCGATATCGCCAAGGTCGGCAAGCTCAATGATCGCTCGGCTAAAGAGGTAGTCGCCCATCAGCACCGCAACTTCGTGGTTCCAGAGCGCGTTCAGCGTCGGTCGGCCTCGCCGAAGCGCGGCGTGGTCCACCGCGTCGTCATGCGCAAGCGAGGCGAGATGCACCATCTCCACCGCCGCGCCCATCGGTATCGCCTGACCGCCTAAGGCGCCCGTGGCGCGCGCGGAGAGCAACAGCAGCGTCGGACGCAGCAGCTTCCCCGGAACGCGCATCAGGTAGCTGCCGACCTGATCAATCAGGGGAAAGTCCGAAGCCGCCACGGTGCGGATGTGCTCCAGCACCTGCTCGACTTCTCTGGAAACCGGGGCTTGGATCCCGGAGAGCGCCAAAGGAGCCTCCGCCGCGCGAAGCGTCATCGCGCCCGTATCCTCTTGGCGTGCCGCGCCGCCCTAAGGGACAAGAGCCGTCGCTTGGACCAGTCCGAAACGCCCAACGCCCGAGCGCGCTCCCGAGTCCCGATCACGTCCGGGAACATCCCGATGACCTCAGTCTCAAGCAGTCTCCCGCCGCTCGCTTCCACGCGCGAGCGAATCTCGCCGTACACCTCCATGGGGCTGTTGGTTTCCACATCCTCCAAGTTCATGGAGATCTGTACGGCGCCAGGCATATCGCCCGAAAAGGCAAGCGCTCTGAGTCCGGGAAACCCTCCTCCAGTCTCTCGAATGCCCGACGCCAACAATCGAGCTTGCTCTAAAGATAGACCGCTTGCGCACACATTCCATGCTAACAGCGTCTTGCGGGCGCCGACGCACGCGGCGCCCGCCGTCGGATGCGCGCGACGGCGAGCCGGCCCATCCTTGCGCGCTCCGGGAAGATCGGCCAAAAGCCCGTTGGTCCTCGCCCGCAGCGCCTCGAAGCCGCCCCTGCGAATCTCCGCCAATCCGCGACCGGGCGGCGTTGATGCATCGCCGTAGAAGTACACGGGAATTCCCAGCTTCGCCAAGGCGGCGCCCGTCTCGCGCGCGAGCGTCCGCGCTTGAGGCATGGCGGCCCCCTCGAGCGGCACGAAGGGAAGCACGTCCAGGACTCCCACCCTGGGATGAAGCCCCTTGTGCCTTGCGAGGTTTAGGCGCGCCAGGGCAAGCCGGGCGGCGGCGATCGATCCGCTGCGCAGCTCGTCGGCCCCTCCGATCGCCGTGAGTACCATTCGGTTGTGGCGACGATCCGCCGTCCAGTGCAGTACCTCGGCTCCATGGCGCAGGTAGGCCCGGACGGCATCCTTTAAAAATTCCCGGCTGGCGCCTTCGCTGAAGTTCGGGATGACTTCGAAGAGCATGGCCTCCCTACTTTCGCAGCGCCGGAGCCCGACCTTTACGGATTGACGCGCACTCGAAGATTGCGGTCGCCCGGCTTCGTCTGGTACGCCCAGTCAAAGACCATGACGCGCCTCGCCTCCGAGTCCTCTCCCAGAAAGGAGACCCGCGCCGCGCCGTATGTCGACTCCTCGCCGGAGTCGCGCACTCGGAAGACGTAGGTATACCCGGGGTCTGCCGATATTGCCGTCCGCGCGTACCCGGAGCTGGGCGCCACAGACCAATCCACGCAGTCTTCGTCCGCGCCCGGGCCGCACCGGAGCGCGGTCGTCCAGCGGGGCTCCGAGTGTACTTCGGCATCGGGTCCGGGAACGAGCCACCGGACGCCCTCCTCGTCCGCCTCGAGCGCAAAGTGGCGCCCTTGATCCTCCCCGGAAACGATGGCCTTGGAGTCGCCGGAGCTCTGAAAGCGGAATCCCGCTCGGTCCGGATCGTCTTCGAAGACGTAAACGATCTCTCCAAAATAGTCCGGTCTGGGCGTGGTCCGAGCTGCGTCGCTCAGATCGCTCTCGTGCTCCCATTCATCCACTGCCGAGACTGCGTACTCGATCGTCTCGCCGTTCCTTGCGCGGAGATCCAAGAAGCCCGGAGAATCCGTTTCTCCAAGGATGTAGCGGGCAGTCTCCGTCAGCTTAAAGACCCGATACAGGAGCGTCTCTCCCTCGGACGCGGGGACCTCGCTCCACGTGAGGTACGCCATGCCGTCCAGCCCCACCGCGGCAAGCCCCGCCGGCGCCTCCAGATCGGGCGGCTCCGGGACAACGACGCGCACCACGTTCTCGGACTCCGTTTCAAGCTCGGTTTCGGGATCCCTGGCCGCGACGTAGTAGTCGTAGGCCTGTCCGGCCAGGACGTTGACGTCTCGATACCGGCACTCTCCGTTCAGACAGCTCGTCGTCTCCGCGGCAAGGCGGTACGCTTGGTCTTCGGCCCGCTTCGCGTACACCCGAAAGACCTCTCCGTTCCACCTGGGGCCCAGCTCCCAGCGAAGGTCCACTCCGTAGGCGCGATAGGAGCCTTCGAGGCGCGCCGGAGCATCCGGGGCCGGAGGCGGATTTGCGTCCATCCATCCATCTGCGCACCCGACCGTCGCAAGGAGCGCAAGCGCAGCGATTGGTCTCATTGTTCGCCTCGTTGGCTATTGGAAACGGTGATGCTCGGAGTACCGCACTCTCCGCGCGCGGGTTCCCGGCTCTTGAAACCCGCCTAGAAGATGCTCTGGTCCCGCAGCGATCCGGCGGTGCCGCCAGGCGGTCGCTGGACATGCTCGAAGCGCAGGTCCGGGTTGTCGGTGAGCTCGACCTGAAACATGAAGGTCCAGTTCCCCAGAGCGGTCTGCCTGAAGGAGAAGTCGGCTTCCCAGCGGTGAAGCTCCCGCCTGAGACTCACCATCTGATCGTTGAAGCGACCGGACTCCAAGTCGAAGGAGGTGCGCCAGTTGACCGACCACTGCGGCGTAGGATCGAAGGAGAGCGTGCTTTGGAGCATCTGGCTCGCCGACTCCGGGCTGAGTCGGTTGCGGGCCAGCGCATACGACAGCTGTAGATCCCAAGTGCCCGCGCTTGATCCCGAAGTTCGGCGCGCGGCCCTCGTGTCGACGCGGCCCCCGACCCTGGGCATCACCGCGTCGTCCGAGTCCTCGAAGGGATCCGCCTCTTCGGCCTCCTCGCCCGCCTCGCCGCCGTCTTGGGCTCCCTCGTCGGAGCGCTCCGCCTCCGCTTCTCCTCCGGTCAGCCCTCGCAGCCACCGGAAGACCGTGGAGCTGCCGCTCAGCGAAAACGACAGGTTCGCGCGAGAGAGCATCGGGCTAAAGCCCCGCGCGCCCCCGTTTGGCCCCGCCCCGGAGTCGTCGAAGATGTCATGGTCGATCGCGACGCTCAATCCCCTGAGGTAGTCGGACGAAAACTGGTTGGAGATCGTGAGGTTGTCTTGGAAGCCGCGCGTGAAGTGGCCAAGCTCGCTTGCCTGCTCGAAGTCGTAGGTCAGCGCGCTCGTGCGCCAAGCCAGGATTGTGATCGAGCGGGCTTGCTGCAGTCTGCGGGGCCCATCGTCCCCCTCCCCGGCGGACGGATCGCCGAGCGCAGCCTGCGGCAATGAGACCTCCGCCGAGTCCTGAGCGGAGGCCGCGTCGTCTTGCGCTTCCGCCTCCGCCTCTTCTTCGTCCGCAAGCTCCGCGTCTTCAGCGCCTTCGCCGTCCTCGCTCTTTGCCTCGAAGGTCTGGGTGATCGAGAAGCGCAGCTCATTCGTCGGCTGCGCCGCCCTGCCCCCAAAGGTGGCGATCTGGACCTCGTTCGGGACGACCTCCGGAGAGTACGCGTACTCGAAGGAGGGCGAGAGCTTATGGCGCAGCGAGCGACCCCGGTAGAAGCCGTAGATGTCCGTCTTCAGCTGGGCTCCGAAAGACATGCGCCTCGGCGCGCCGGTGAATCCGCCGCCTAACGCGGATGTCGTGTCCGAGCGAATGGACCTGCCGGACAGGGAAAGGCGCGGAGTAATCGTCGTGGAGCCCACGAGCTGCTGCTGGTAGTCAATTGAGGCGCTCCACTTGATCTCCTCCTCGCCGTGATCCGCCGCTTGGAAAAAGGTCCTGGACGACAGGTCGGCGACGCTGCCCAGCCCAATCGCGGGGAGCGGATCCGGGTCAAAAAAGCCCGCCGGGATGCTCTTCGCGATCCGGTCCTCGTAGCTCGTGTTCTGAGAGATCCGAAGATTGCCCGCGCCCAAGCTCGTCCGGAAGCTGGCCGACCGCCGCTCGGAGTCCGCGTCCCTCAAGGAGAACTCCTCCGGGTTCGCGGGCGGGGGACGGCTTGAGAGAGAGCGCGAGAACCTCCCTGACGCAGTAAAGGTCATGTTGTTGTAGAAGCGCCCCAGATCTCCCGGCGCGGGAAGGAGCGTAATGGAGGAGAGCGAGAGCGATACGTTCGGCAGAGTCGTCTCGATTCGGTCCTCGGAAAGGAACTGCCGGCGGTTCGCCGAGACCGCCAGCGTACCCCAGTCGAATCGACGGTTGACGCCGCCCTCCGAATCGATGGACTGGGTGACTTCGCGCGGATCGAAGCTGTTTTGCCGCACGAAGTCGGCGCTGGAGGCGTACGCCCCCGAGACTCGGACCTGAAGCCGCTCCGACTGCTCCCAGCTGTGCGACGTGCGCAGCGTCGTCTCCACGCCTCCGTCGCTCGCCCAGAAGCGGCGCATGGAGAAGTTCCCCTCCAGAAACTGCCGCGCCCAGCGATACTGCATGCTCCCGTTGAGCGCGGTGTAGTTTCCGCTCCACCAGTCCAGGGCAAGCTCCGCGTCGCTGTACTGGCTCATTGCCCAGTAGTACCCCAGGTTGGAAATCCGGCGGGCGTAGTCGCCCGACGAGCGCACGATGTCGTTGACCGAGAACTGAACCGGCAGGATCCCGGAACGCCTCCCCTGCTCCATGTTCTGGGTAAGGAAGGGGAGCCAAAAGACGGGCACGTCGCCAAAGACCAGTCTCACGTTGCGCGCGACCAGGGTGCCGTCCCTCCCCATCTTGATCTGGTCGGCGACGAAGTGATAGTGAGGCTCGTCCTCTTGGCAGCTGGTGAACATCACCCCGCTTCCAAACTGCAGAGAGTCGTTCACGAAGGGGAAGTCTCCGCGCACGGTCCAGCTGCCAAGTCCGGAGGAGGTCTCCGTCGCCGCGTCAAGAGCCGAGCCCCGCGCCTCGTTCAGGTCGTAGACGATCCGTTTCATCCGGACGGGATCGCCCGCGTCCGGGCTATAGCTCGCTTCTTGGCCTAAGGTGACGAGCCTGCCCGATGTCTCGTCGAAGACGATCGCGGAGTCCGACTGCAGGACGGTTCCGGCCTGCTCCATCTCGGCTGGCCCATCCTGGCTTCCAAGGAGCACCAGCACCCTGGAGGCGGCATTGAACTCCGCGGAGTCCGCCCGATAGTGCACGATGTCGTAGCCGGGAAGCGCGTTCAGGAGAGACTGGACGGAGTCGACAGAGGAGGCCTCCGGCCGCTGCCCCGCCCCTTCGCGCTCCAGCGAGTCGGCAAGCGCGAGGCCGGTCGAGTCTCCCGCCGCGCGCGACGCGCGTTGGAGGCGCGCCCGGAGCGAGTCCGCAAGAGAATCGCTCGCAATCGCCACCGGAGGCTCCTGCGCGCGAAGCTCGACGGCGCCGGCGAGCAGCGCGCACGCGGCCAAGAGCAGACGGGCAACGGCAATACTTGGCACCCGCCCGCGTCTTGCGGACCGCGGGATCCGGCTCTTAGGCGGGCTCCCCACTCGCATCCTCCCGGGCCGGGTCTCCATGCGTGTACGGAGAGGGATCCAACTCGGGCGGACTCTCCTCCTCTCCCCCTTCTTTTTTGCGTCGCGAAACGACGACTGACAGGAGAATGCTGAATTCATAGAGAAGGATCAGGGGCACCATCAAGAGCCCCGTCATTTGGACCGCGTCGCCCGGCGAGAGCATGGAGGCCAGCACGAGGTTGAAGACGACGGCGTGCTTGCGCTTCGATCTCAGGAAGCCGGGATTGACCAGCCCAAGCACCGTCAGAATTAGGATCACGACCGGCAGCTCGAAGGCGAGACCGAACCCGACCAAGACTCTGACGACGAAGCCGAAGTAGCGGGTTGCCTCGTAGTTCTCGGTGAAGATCTCGGCGCCGAAGCTGTGCAGGAATTCAAAGGACAGCCGCAGCGCGACGAAATACGCGAGGGCGACGCCCGCCAGAAAGAGGACCAAGCCCATGTAGAGGGCCGGAATGATCGTCCGCTTTTCGTGCGGCTTCAGCGCGGGCGCGAGAAAGGACCAGATGTGAAAGACGAGCACGGGCGCGGCGAGGATGACGCCGCAGAGGACCGCCAGCTTGAGGACGATCATGAAGGCGTCCGGGACCCCTAGGTAAATCAACTTGAAGTCCTCTCCGAAGACCTGTTCGGCCGGACGGGTGAGGATGCTGATGATCCCGAACTGCTGAATCGCCACGTACCCCGCGACCGAGCCCGCGATAAGGGCGGCCAAGCTCCAGAGAATGCGCCAGCGCAACTCCTCCAGATGATCCAGGAAGGGCATTTCGCCGGTGGGGTTGTCGCGGGCCCGCCCCAAGAGGGCTCTAAGCGGGGACGTCAAGCGTTCGCTCCCCGGCAAAGGGGTCTGCGCGGAAAGTCCCCGCCTCCCTCAATCTCCGACAATCGACTCATCCGCCGGCCCTCTTCGAGTCCGTTATTGCGCCCAGGGAAGGCGCGTCTGCGCGCGGTCGCGGCCCTCTGCGTCGCGACGCGCCTCCAACATCCGGATGTGCTTCTCAAAGTCATCCACGCTTCGGAAATCTCGGTAAACGGAGGCGTACCGGAGAAAGGCCACGCCATCCAGCGGCTCCAGCGCCTTCATTACAAGTTCGCCGATCTCCGAGGAGGCCAGGGTCCGCCGGCCGCGCGCGCGGAGCGCCGCCTCGACGTTGCGAATCAGGCGGTCGATCGCGTCGGGAGGAACCGGACGCCGCGCGCACGCGACGCTCACGCTCTTCCGGAGCTTGTCCGCGTCGAAGTCCTCCGCGTACCCCCGTCGCTTGACGACGCGAAGCGGGCGGGCTTCGACTTGCTCAAAGGTCGTGAAGCGAAAGCCGCACTCCCCGCAAATCCGCCTGCGCCGGATGCTGAGGCCGTCCGGGGAAGGCCGGGTATCAGCCACCCGGCTCTGCTTCGAATCGCACGAAGGACAGCGCATCGCGGATCCCGGGCTTTGGGGGGTCTACGAAATCTCTTGCAATAGCCTGCGCGCTTCGTCCGAGATGAGGTGCTCGTCGTAGCTGCGCACCAAGAGCTCCAAAAGCTGCCTCGCCGCCTCTTCCTCTCCCAATTCAATGTGAGCCTCCGCCGCCCGGAACATCGACTCGGGCACCGCGGCATGACCGGAGTAGCTGCTCCGTACCGCCGACAATCGTTCCAGGGCCGCCTCGTACTCCTCCAGTCTCATCAACACGATGCCCAGCTGCAGGTACGCGGAAGGAGCAAGCGTGTCTCCCGGAAAGCTCTGGATGAAGTCCTCCAGACCGAAGCGCGCCGTCTCGTAATTCCCCCTGGAGACCTGCGACATGATCGCTTCGTAGACTTCTTCCGGCGTCTCCGATCCGGCTTCGACATCCTCCGAAGGCGCGCTCGCATCCGACGCCGGCTCCGCGTCCTCAGAGACCGGCGGCGGCCTCGCTCTCGCGCTCTCAAATTCCTCTTGAAGGCGAGTCAGCGCGAGCTGGGCCTCGCCCATTAGCTCGGCAAGCCGGGCAAGCTCGTCGCTGGTCCCCTGCTGGGAGAGCACCACTGCGCCCCGCAAATCCAGAAGCTCGCGCGAAATCGAGCCAAGCGAGTCTAGGATCTCCCGCCGCTGTCTCCCCTGCTCGCGCAGCAGCTGCGCGCGCGCCGAATCCTGAACGAGGCTGAGCACCTCGACCTGTCCCCGCACCCCTTCGACGTCTCCACTCGAGGCGCACCCCCCGAGGAAGCAGAGGGGCAAGGCCGCAGACAGGATCCGCGACCGAAGGAACAGCCGGTTCAGGGGCAGGGGCGCGTCTCGATTTCGCCCGCCGTGATCACAAACTCCGCGCGGCGGTTCTGAGACCAGGCGCTTTCGTTTGAGCCCATTCGAAGGGGCTGCTCCTCGCCGTAGGAGACCGCGGAGAACCTCCCCGCGTCCAAGCCGAAGGCCGTCATGTACTGGATGACGGCGTCGGCGCGCTCGTTGCCCAGCGCGATGTTGTATTCCGAGGTGCCGCGCTCGTCGGCATGCCCCTCCACCCGGATGCGCAAGCCCGAATGATCCCGCAGCAGGTCGACCTTGGGGCGGAGCGTCTCGTTTGCGTCGGGACGCAGGACCGCCTCGTCGTAGTCAAAGAAGACCATTTCCGCGAGCGCGGAGCGGACCCTCTCCCGCTCTCTGGCCCCTTCCCGCTCGCACCGCTCCAATTCGGCGCGGCGCGCCGCCTCGGCTGCGGCAGCCTCCGCGTCCGCATCGCTCGTATCCACGGGATCCTCTTCAACGGGTCCCACGGCCGTGTCCAGCTCTTGGCGGCTGCATGCGACCGCGAAGCCGAGCAGGAGCAGCGCGAAGCTCTTCTTCATCATCACCAAAAACATCTCCATCGTTTGGGAATACCGGAACGTCGCCGCCTGGCAGCGAGTCAAGACCGCTTGGTCAATTTGACGAAAGAACGGGCGAGCGCAAGCCGCGATCGCGCCGGACTTGCCGCGGCTGGGCGAGCAACGGCCTCCCTTATCCGGTTGACCGGCCTTGATCGGCGGCAGCTCAATACCGCCCATTCGAGCCTAGTTGAAGGCGCGCCGAAATCCGTCGCTTCGACTGACCTCTGGGCCGCTCTTTCGCCGTCCGGCGAAGCAGGCGCTTCGCCGGGTGCGTCGCCTCGACGGGAGACCGGCGCGTTGCGCATGCCTCCTCCCCAAGCGGAAGCGCTGGAGCGCGGCGCGCCGCACTACTGGTCTCCGCTCGTTGGAATGGCGGTCCAGAGCGATCGCGACGAGCTCTGGGTCGGGATTCGAAGCAGCGACCAAACAGCGTGGGAGTGGGCTCGGTTTTCTGAAGACGGCGCACACTTGGGTTCGGTGGCTTTGCCTGCGGGAATTCAGTTGCTGCGCGCACATGGCCGCCGGCTGATCGGCATGCGCGTGGCCAAGAGGGGAGCGGGGCCCAGGCTGATGTCGTTTGAGCTGCTTGGACGCGACCATGGCGAGTAACGTACGCGGCGCCAAAGCCCCGAACGCCTGCACATACTGAAGCGCGCGGCGATCGCGCAGAGGACGCGCGCTGCCCTGCCGTCCGGGCGCCTGCTCCGGCGGCAGGGCAGATCCCTCCCTATCTGACTCCGAAGGCGGACGCCATGGGGGCGCGAGCCAGCGACGGAGACCACTCGGTGTCTTCCGCTCGGACATTCGGGACCAATAGCCTGGTTTTGCCGGTTCTCGAATCAACCACGAAGATGCCGTAGCCGTAGCTCCGCTCGCCGGTGAAGACGATGTGGCGACCGTCGGGAGCCCAGCTGGGATCCTGGTTGTCGCCTTCCTCGGTCAGCCGCACGATGCGCCCCGCCCGCTCCGGCTCGGCCACAAGTATGTGGTAGCGGCCCGAGCGTCGACCGATGCGGCCCGAGAACGCCACCTGCGCGCGCGCGGGAGACCAGTCCGGGTCCGTGAAGTAGCCCTCGTTGCCGTAGCTGTGGGGAGAAAGCAGCCGCGACTCGCCCCTGCCGTCGGACCGGCGCGTGTAGATCTGGGGGTGCGCGGTCCCCAGTCGACTGGAGGTGAAGGCAAAGCGGCTCCCGTCGTGCGAATAGGTAGGCTGCAGGTCCAAGTACCTTCCGCCGCTCAGCTGGACCAGACAACACTTCTCCCTGAAGTCCCATGTGAAGAGACCGCTTCGGGCCCCGTCCAAGATCGCAAAGGCGATGCTGCGCCCATTCGGGTGAAAGGAGGGCGTGATCTGCTGTCCTTCCCGTCCGGGATCCAGCGCCTCCTCCTCGCCCGTCGCCGCATCCACGATGTAGATCCGGGGCATCCCGGACTTCCAGGAGACGTAGGCGATCCGCGCGCCGTCCAAGGACCAGGCCGGAGAAGCGACGGTGTTCTCCGCAAAGGTCAGCCGAACGAGATTCTCGCCGTCGGAGTCGACCATGTGGATCTCCTTGTGGACGGCCCGGGGGTCCGGGCGCATCGAGAAGACCACGCGGCTGGCGGCCATCCCCGGCTCGCCGGTCACCCAGCGGGTCACGGCATCCGATACGGTATGAACCGACATCCGAAAGCCATCGTCCTTGGGATCCGTCAGGAGAAAACGCCCGGCGCGACGCTCCGTCGCCCGAACGACATCGTGCAGGACGACCGAGAAGACCACGCCCGCCCGGCTCCGGCGCAGCTCTCCGGAGACGAGCCAGTCGGCGTTGAGCTGGTCCCACAGCCCGTAGTCGGCGCCGGCGGTCGCAAGCCCCTCCGGCAGGGAGTCGATGACCTCGAAGCGGTTGCTCAGAAGGAGGTCACGGGCAATGATCGACTCCGCCATGCGCGCCATGGGCGCTTCGGCGGATTCCGCCGAAATCGGAAGGACGGCAACGACGGGCAGCACCTCGGCTTGGTAGTCCAAGCTGAGCGACACGCCCGGAATGGAATCCGACTGCTGGCCGGCCAGACCCTGGGCCAGCAAGACGCATGTCAAGAGCGCCCAAGGCCCCGCCCTTTGGCCCATGCTCAGCTTCCGGAGCGCTCGGGCTTCAGCGTGAAGTGCACCGGTAGGATGTCCCACCCATAGTCTTCGGGAAGGGGGCCCAGGCGACCCGACCCCAAGCACTCCACCGCCGCCAAGGCCGCCATGTCGAGCACCCGGCTTCCCGACCGCCGCTCTAGGCGCGCGCCCGACGTGGCGCCTGTCCGATCCACCTCAAAGAGCACCGCCACCTCCCTGCTTCCCGCTCCGGAAGGCCGAAACCTCCGGAAGCACCGGTCCATCTGGCGAATCAGATTCGCTGAGTACGCGGGGTCCGCCTCCGCGAGTCCTTGGAGTCTGACGTCGATCTCGTCCGAAGCGTCGCGCTCCTCCTCGTCCACTTCGACCGCAGCCAAGGGATTGCGCTCTCCGTCCGCAGCCTCCGGCGCGGGCGACTCCTTCTCTTGGCCCTCCGGCCGAGGCTTTAGCTCTTCGGCATCGTCCGCGGGAACCGGCTCTCGCTCCGCCTCCATCGGAGCCGCCTCTCTGGGAGACTCCACGACCAGCTCCCGCGCAGGCGTCGCTTCGGCGGCGAGCGACGCCTGCGTCAGACGAATCTCCACCGCATGGTAGAGCCTGGGATCCGAAGCGCGGGGCATCGTAGCCAAGGCGAGCGCAAAGACCGCGACGGCGTGCAGAACCAGAGAGATCCTGAGGTGCTTCTTCCGGAGCACTTCGCGGCGCGTCATCTCGGCGCCTCCTCTCCGATGAGCGTCATGCGCGCGCCCTCTTCCCTGGAGATCGCCGAGAGCACGCGAAACACGCGCCCGTACATCGCGGCGGAGTCGGCCTTAAGAAAGACCTGCGCGACGCCGCTCGCGCGAATCAGCTGACGCAGCGTTGCCTCGACCTCCTCCCCGCTTCCGATCCGGGTGTCGTCGCCGATGACGACGGTATTGTCGGCGAGCACGTTCACGATGAATAGATCGTCGGTGACTTCGACCGTCCGGACCGGGCCCTGGGGAAGGTCCAGCTCCACGCCCCCCTGAAGCACCGGGGCGGTAATGATGAAGATCACCAGAAGGGTGAAGGCGACATCCACCAAGCTCGTCACGTTGATTTCGGCGCGGACGGGGGGTCCCTTTCCGCGGCGCGGCTTCATAGGCGGCCTTCCTTGGTCAGCGTGCCGATAAACTCGGCTGCAAAGCCCTCCAGCTCTCCCAGGATCAGGTTCGACCGACCGGCGAAATGGTTGTACGCGATCACCGAGGGAATCGCCACCGCCAGTCCAACCACGGTCGTCACGAGCGCGCCCGCCACCCCGGGCGCCACCGCCGCGATGTTGGCCGACCCCGAGGCGCTGATCCCCTGGAAGGTGCGGATAATCCCGATGACTGTGCCCATCAGCCCCAGAAGCGGCGCCACCGACCCGATCACCGCAAGGCCGTTCAGGCCGATCGCGAGCTCATCCGCCTCCTCCTTCTCGACCTTGTCCATCGTCAGGCGCAGCGCCTCCAGCTGGGTGAGCGAAAGCCCCCCGCCCGACTCCCCCGCCGCGCTAGGGCCCGCGAGAACCCCCGGACGGAGCTCGTTGTAGAAATTCCGGCCCGCCCTGAAGAGGCGAGTATACGGCGAGTCGGGGAGCGCCAGAGTGGCGCGATAGGCCTCGTCCAGCGAGTCCGTCCGGTCGATCCGATCCGCAAAGTCCCGCGCCTGCCGCCCCACCAAGCGGAAGTGGCGCACCTTGGAGATGATCACCCAGACCGAGATCACGGAGCAGAGGCCAAGGACTGTCAGAATGACGAGGTTGGGCCACGACACGCCCCCGATCATCGCCCAGATGCTCGTGTAGGTCATGATGCGTCGGAAAGGCTCTGGAGGGTGAGGGCAAGCCCCTTGGGCAAAGATACTCTGGGCTTCCAGCCACTGCGGAGGAGCTTGCCGCAATCAAGGACGCTCCTTCTGATCTCTCCAGCCTCGCCGGGGGCCCGGCGAATGCGTCCGCGCCCGCCTGCGGCCTCCAAGACGGCGCGCGCGAGCGCAAGCACGCTGACGCCCCGTCCCGAACCCACGTTGTAGGCGCGCCCGGCGAGGCTCTCTCCCTCGCCTTCCAAATCGGCCGCAAGGACGTTGGCGCGCGCCACGTCGCGCGCGTGCACAAAGTCCCGAATCTGCCGCCCGTCGCCTCGGACTTCCAGATCGCGCCCATTGAGGGCTCTGCCGCAGAAGATCCCAACGACGCCCGCTCGAGCCGAAGCGCCTTGCCTCCCTCCGTACACGTTGCCGTAGCGCAGCGCGACGTAGGGCAGGCCGTGAAGATCCGCATAGCAGCGGAGGTAGCCTTCGGCGGCGAGCTTCGCGACGCCGTAGGGGGATACGGGATCGAGGGAAGCATCCTCTGCGAGAGGCTTGTCCGGCGTTTCGGCGTAGAGCGCGCTGCTGGAAGCGAACACGATCTTTGCGACCGACGACGCGCGCGCCGCGTTCAGAATATTCAGCAGGCCTTCAATATTGACGCGGGCGTCGAAGAGCGGATCCTTGATCGAGAGGCCTACATCCACCTGGGCGGCCTGATAGTTGATCAGGTCGAAGCGCGCTTCGCGCACCCACGCTCCGGCCTCCTCCGTACGCACGCACAGCTTCCGGAAGCGGGCGCCCGCCGGGACGCGCCCCAAGCGGCCCCGGGAAAGGTCGTCCAGCACCCACACCTCGTCTCCGGCCGCAAGGTGCGCGTCGGCCACGTGGCTCCCGATAAAGCCGGCGCCGCCCGCGATCAGCACTTTGCGCCGGGCGCGCGCGTTCATCCGGCCGCCGTCCTCATCCGGGCCTCCACGCGCGGATGTAGGCGGGGCCGCCTCCGGCGTCCGGCTCCCTCCCCATGTGGAGGCAAAGCGTCTCCGCGAGAGGAAGTCCAAAGGGAGGGGGCAGAGCCAGATAGCCGGCCCGCTCCAGGATCCGAGCGTGGGCCGCGGCGCCGCTCCCCAGAAAGACGGTGCCCCGCGGCGGGCGGCTGTTGACGATGTCCAAAATGGTGCCCCCGTGCGGCGCGCGGATCTCTCGCGCTTCGGTCCCGATTTCGTAGCAGGCTCCGTAGACGCGCCCAGCGCGGGCGTCGAAGAGCGCGTATCTCGGGGCGCTCGCCGGGGCCGAAAAGACGCCCTCCTCAACAGCCTCCTCCGACGCGTCTTCGCCCATCGCGCGCTTCGCTTCCTCGAGCGCCTCCAAGGGCGCTTCGGGGCTCGCCGCCGCCGCGAGAAGGCTTGATGCCGAATACAGCGGGATGCCGCAACCGCGCGCGATCCCGCGCGCGGCGGACCAAGCGATCCGCACGCCGGTAAATGAGCCGGGACCGCTTCCCGCGACGACGGCCCGAAGCGACGACAGGCTTCTGTCCGCCCGCAAAAAGAGCCTCTCGATCTCGGGCACGATGCGCTCCGCGTGACGCCGCGCGGGACGAAGAAAGCTCCGGCTCAGCGTCTCTTGCCTTGCGACGAGCGCCACGGAAGCAACGTCGCAGGAGCCCTCGATCGCAAGCAGGAGCTCGCCCGCGCGATCACTCGGCTCGCTCACCTCAGGAGCCGCGCCGCGCGAAGCCGCGGGATGGGCTGCGGATCCCCGATCCGGCGGGCCTCGGCCTCTCTGAGCTCGGGCTGGCCCAAAGGCGCGGAGAGCTCGATGAGCCATCGATCGGAGGGCAGCGCTCCCCGGGCCCGCTCCGGCCACTCGATGAGCGAAACGGAGTCCCCCGACAGCGTCTCCTCCCACCCCAGCTCCAAGAGCTCGCTCGCGGACTGAATTCGGTACAGGTCCGCATGGATCAGCGGAGGACGGGCGCCGCGCTCATACCGGTGGAGGAGCGCAAAGGTCGGCGACGGAACGGGTCCCAAGATCCCGGCGCCCCTCGCAAAGGCGCGCGCAAAGGTGGACTTGCCCGCCCCGACCGGTCCCGAAAGGCCTAAGAACAGACCGGCTTCGGCCTGCGCGCCGACGCGGCGGCCCCACTCCCGGAGCTCCCCTTCGGACAGCAGCGCCACGCCTACCGGCTTCCCAGCTGGGCAAGACGATCCCGCAGCTCCGCCGCGCGCTCGAAATCCAAGACCTCGGCCGCCTCCTTCATCGCCTCCTCCAGCTCGCGAATTCTCTCGTCCGAACGCTCCGCTTCCGGCTCCTCCGGGACCAAGGCCGCCCCGGCCTCCTTCGCATCCGCCACCTGCGTCGCGCGCTCAATCTCTTCGACGGTCTTGCGAATCGTCTTCGGCGTGATTCCGTGAATCCGGTTGTGCTCCTCTTGCTTTGCCCGCCGCCGATTCGTCTCTCGGATGCACTCCTCCATCGATCCGGTGATCCGATCCGCGTACAGGATCGCCTTGCCGCGCGCGTTTCTCGCCGCGCGTCCCACCGTCTGGATCAGGGAGCGGGCGTTGCGGAGAAAGCCCTCCTTGTCGGCGTCCAGGACGGCGACCAAGGAGACCTCCGGCAGATCCAGACCCTCCCGCAGCAGGTTGATGCCCACAAGCACGTCGATGCGCCCCAGCCGGAGCATCCTGATGATCTCCATGCGCTCAATCGTATCCACGTCGGCGTGCATGTATCGGACGCGCGTTCCCAGGGACTGGAGGTACTCCGACAAATCCTCCGCCATCCGCTTTGTGAGCGTCGTGACCAACACCCGCTCCCGCCGCTTCTCGCGCGCGCGGATCTCCGCGAGGAGGTCGTCCACCTGGCCTTGCGCCGGCTTGACCAGGATCTCGGGATCCAAGAGCCCCGTCGGACGAATGATCTGCTCGGTGAAGGCCCCGCCCGAGCGAATCAGCTCGTAGTCGCCGGGCGTCGCGGAAACAAAGATCGCCTGGCCGATCATCTCCTCCCACTCCTCGAAGCGCAGGGGCCGGTTGTCCAGCGCCGAGGGCAGGCGAAAGCCGTGCTCGACGAGCGTCTGCTTTCTGCTGCGGTCCCCCCGGTACATGGCGCGCACCTGGGGGACGGTGACGTGGCTTTCGTCGACGATCGTCAGGAAGTCGTCCGGGAAGTGATCCAAGAGGCATGCGGGGCGGTCGCCCGGAGACCGGCTGCTCGTGTACAGGCTGTAGTTCTCGATTCCGGGGCAGGTCCCCATCTCCGCCATCATCTCAATGTCGTAGAGGGTGCGCGTTTCGATGCGCTGGGCCTCAAGGAGTCGATTCGAATCCAGAAAGCGCTGCGTTTGCGCCTTCAGGTCTTCTCGAATGCGGGGAATGGCGCCCTCCAGCTTTGCGCCGGAAACGGCGTAGTGCGAAGCGGGGTAGAGCGCGACGCGCTCAAGAGTCTGGAGGCGGTTTCCGGTGAGCGCTTCGAATTCGGTGATCCGCTCGATCTCGTCGCCCCAGAGCTCCACGCGCAGCCCGTGCTCGTGGTAGGCCGGGATGATCTCGATCGTATCGCCCCTGACCCTGAAGGTGCCGCGCTCGAAGGACACGTCGTTTCTGCGATAGTGAATCGCTACCAAGCCCCGCAGGATCTTGTGGCGCTCGATCTCCTGCCCGACCTCCAGGCGGAGCATCAACGACCGGTAGTCCTCGGGGTCACCCAGCCCATAGATGCAGGAAACCGACGCCACGACGATGACGTCCCTGCGCTCCGCCAGCGCGGAAGTCGCCCGATGGCGGAGACGCTCAATGTCGTCGTTGATCGAGGCGTCTTTCTCGATGTAGGTATCGGTGGAGGGGACGTACGCCTCCGGCTGATAGTAGTCGTAGTAGGAGATGAAGTACTCGACGGCGTTCCTGGGAAAGAGGCTCTTGAGCTCTCCGTAGAGCTGGGCCGCCAGCGTCTTGTTGTGGGACATGACGAGAGCGGGCCGCCCCGCTTCGGCAATGACGTGGGCCGCCGTGAAGGTCTTCCCGGTGCCGGTCGCGCCCATGAGGGTTTGGGCCGGAACGCCCAACCGAAGCCCCCGGGAGAGCTCGCGGATCGCGCTCGGCTGATCTCCCTTCGGCGCGTAGGGGGAGCTGAGGTCGAAGGCGGACGGCCCATGCTCCGACCGCGCGCGCTTCACGACAAATCCTCCTCCTGGAAGCTGCCGCGGCGCGCGACCGACACGACGCCCTTCACGCGAGAGATCTCCGAGATCACCCGCTTCAGGTGGCGGAGATTTCGGACCCCGACGGCGATGTCGGCGGCCATGCCGCCTTCCTTCGCGAGCATATTTGCGTGCCGGATGTCGGTGTCGGTATCGGTGATCTTGTTCGCGACATCGCGCAGGAGCCCCCTGCGATCAGTGCCCTCAAGAACCAAGCGGACGTAGAAGCGGTCCTTCTTTTCGGCTTTCCATTCGATCTCGACGCGCCGACCGGACTCCTCGCGCAGCTTCATGCCCAGGAGGTTCGGGCAGTCGGCGCGGTGAATCGAAATTCCCCTCCCGCGGCTGATGTACCCCACGACGTCGTCGCCCGGCAGGGGCTGACAGCACTTCGAGTACCGCACCATCAGGTTGTCGACGCCTTGGATCGTCACGCTCTTGTTGGACTGGCGGATCCTCGTCGCGATGCGCTCCAGCGTCGATGGCGCGCGGCGGACGGCCTTTGCGGGATCCTCCCCCGGATACAGCGCCCCGATCACCGCCTGCGGCGAGAAGTCTCCGCGCGCGAGTCCAGCCAGGACCTGATCGAAGTCCTCCTGCTTTAGGGATCTCGCGGCGCGCGCCTGCTCTTCGGCTCGGGGCTTCCTTCGCTTGGCCTTTCGCAGCGCTCGCGCAAAGAGCTCTCGGCCCATCCGCAGCGCCCGTCCAAACTCCTCCCGTCGCACCCACCGCCTGATCTGCTGCTTGGCCCGCGTCGTGCGCACGAAGGCGAGCCAGTCGGGGTTGGGCGTCTGACCAGGTCTTGTGACGACCTGCACCGTGTCGCCGCTCTTGAGCTTTCGCGAAAGGGGCGCGATCCTTCCGTTGACCCGCGCGCTCGCGCAGTGGAGCCCCACCTCGGTGTGCACCGAGAAGGCGAAGTCGATCGGCGTGGAGCCCTCCGGAAGCTGCTTGAGGTCCCCCATCGGCGTGAAGACGAAGATCTCGCCGGTGAAAAGGTCCATCTTGAGGAATTCCATGAACTCCTCGGGGTCCTTCGCGTCCTGGTGCCACTCCACCACCCGCCGAAAAAAGACGAGCGGATCGTGCGCTCCGTCCGCGTCGTCCTGTTTGTATCGCCAGTGAGCGGCAATTCCGTACTCCGCCGTACTGTGCATCTCCCTAGTCCGGATTTGCACTTCGTATCGCCTGCCTTTCGGGCCGAAGACCGTCGTATGGATCGACTGGTAGCGGTTTGACTTCGGCGTCGCCACGTAATCGTGAAAGCGCTCCTGGATCGGCTGCCACTTCGAATGCACGACCCCCAGCGCTCCGTAGCAGTCTTTGACCGACCCCGTGACGATGCGCAGCGCCATGAGGTCGTAGATCTCGTCGAAGGACTGCTTGCGGCCCTCCATTTTGCGATGGATCGACCAGAGGTGTTTCGGACGGCCCTCCACCTCGGAGGGAATCCCGGCCTTCGCCAGCGCCCGGACCAGCGGAGCCCGCATCTCCTCGACCTGCGACTCCCGGATCTTCCGGCGCTGCCGCACGAGCTTGCGAAGGTTGTCGTACGCCGTTCGATCCAGAAATTTGAAGGCGAGGTCCTCCAGCTCCCACTTCAGCGCGCCGATCCCCAGCCGGTGGGCGATGGGACTGTAAATCTCCATCGTCTCCCTCGCGATCTGCGCGCGCTTTCGCCGCGGCAGGTGCTCCAGAGTGCGCATGTTGTGGAGTCGGTCGGCCAGCTTCACCAGGATGACGCGGGCGTCCTCGGCCATCGAGAGCAGCAGCTTGCGGTAGTTCTCCACCTGCTGCTCGCTGTCGGTGCGAAAGCGCACCCGTCCGATCTTCGTCAGTCCGTCGACGATCGCCCCGACGTTTGGCCCGCAAATCTCCCGAATGCGCTCCAGCGCGACCGGCGTATCCTCGACCACGTCGTGCAGCAGCGCGGCCGCGATGGAGTCGGTGTCCAGGCGGAGGCGCCCGACGATCGCGGCCACCTCGGAGGCATGATTGACGTAAGGCTCTCCCGAGGCCCGCTTCTGGCCGCGGTGCGCGTCCTCCGCAAGCGCGTACGCCCGAGCAATTCGATCCAAGTCCAGGCGGTCTTGAATCGGCCTAAGATCCCGAACAAGCCCGGCCGGGAGCGTATCCAGCGCGCCCGCCAGCTCCTTCGCCAGTGGCATAACGGTCAATCCAGCTAAATGAAGTCCGCCCGCGCCCGCGCCTCTAGACAATGCATTTCGCGGCGCTCCCCTACCTCTTCCGCGGCTCCTCCAGCCTTGAGACCGCGACGGCCAGCGCGGCCAGCGAGGGTCTCGGCTCCGCCTCGACCTCGGCCAATACGCTCTCGTAGCGCTTGAGTTTCGCGATCGCGCGCTCCGTTCTCATCGACTCCGACTCCTCCGGGCCGTCCAAGATGCAGAAGGTCAGACGCCGCCGCACGCCCTCCACCCGCGCGACGAGCGACTGGGCAAGCTGGCGCTCCCAGCGATTCTCGACCGCCGCCTCCCGGATCTGCTGCTTGATCCACCGCGTTCTGATCCGCTCGCTGACCCCCGCGTACGCCTTCGCGGCCCTGATCGTATCGGTCTTTGTCCCGTTCGCCAGCATGACGATTTCCATAAACTGACGCAAGAACCGAAGCGTCATGTTGCGCCGCACGAAGGCGAGCTCCTCGCTGCTCGGCCCCGCCTCCTTCACTAAGCCCTCGTAGAGCTTCAGGCTTTCGCCCTTGGCGAAGTCCGCGAAGCGCTCTCGAAGCAGCTCCACGTCCGCAAACTCCCGAAGGAGGGCCCGCGTGTCCATCCCCGCTTCCCGGCGATTCTCCAAGAGCCACTTCGTCGCGCGCCGCAGCACGCGAGAGAGCCCCAGAACCCAACGGTAGGCCAGCTTCGGGTGGCCCCCGCGCTCCTTGGAGACGATCTCAGCGAGCAGCGCCTCGCAGCCCGCGATGCGGGACGCGATCAGCCACGCGCGCGCCACATCCCCTTGGGCCGCGCCCGTCTCGCTCGCCATGTCGTTTACGAAGGTCGCGCCCATGAGATCGGCAAGGTCGTTGGTCAGCTGGCTCGCGATGATCTCGCGCCGCAGGCGGTGTCCACTCGCGGCCTTGCGCCCGGCGGCGTCCAAGGCCTCCTTCGGGAAGTAATTCCGAAAGTACCCCGCCGCTTCGGGATCGCTCGCGAGCCCCGACTCCAGGATCGCCGCCTTTAGACTCAGCTTGGAGTAGGCGAGGAGAACCGCCAGCTCGGGACGGGCAAGCGACTTTCTCGCTTCCGTCCTCTCCCGAAAGGCCTTTCGCGCGGGAAGGTCCTCGGCCCGGATGTCCAGCAGCCCCCGTTCCGAGAAGTCTCGCATCATTCTCGCGAAGCGGCCCGGGCGCCGCCTGGCGCGCAGCTCGTCCAGGGAGACGGCCATGCTCTGGGAGCGGTTGTCCTCGATCACGAGCTCCGCGACCTTGGCGGCCACGCTCCGCAGCAGGTCGTTGCGGGCGCTCATCTCCATGCGCCCCTCCCGCATCGGCGCGTTCAATAGGATCTTGAGGTTGACCTCCCGATCCGAGAGGTCCACGCCGCCCGAGTTGTCCAAGGCGTCCGTATTGATCCCTCCGCCCCTGAGCGCGTACTCGACGCGGGCCCTCTGGGTAAAGCCCAAGTTGCCGCCCTCCCCGACCACGCGCGCCCGCAGATCGCGCGCCGTGATTCGGACCGCGTCGTTGGCCGGATCCGCCGCGTCCGCATGGGTTTCCGCCGTCGCGCGCACGTAGGTGCCGATCCCGCCATTCCAAAGGAGGTCCACCGGAGCCTGGAGGATCGCCCGGACGAGGCTCTCCCCGTCCATGCGCTCGATCTCGGGGGAGATCCCAAGCGCCTTCTTCGCTTCGGGAGTCAGCTGGACGGACTTGATGCCGCGCGGCGCGAGGATCCAGCCGGGCGAGAGGAGCTCTCGATCATAGTCGGCCCAGGTGGAGCCGTTCAGTTCGAAGAGGCGGCGCCGCTCCCCAAGCGAAGTCTTCGGATCGGGGTCGGGGTCAATGAAGATGTTGCGGTGATTGAAGGCCGCCACCAGCCGGATGCCGGGAGAGAGGAGCATTCCGTTGCCGAAAACATCGCCGCTCATGTCGCCGATGCCGACGACCGTGATGGGGGACGTCTGGATGTCCTTGCCGCGCTCCGCGAAGTGGCGCTGCACGCACACCCACGCCCCCCGCGCGGTAATGCCCACCTTCTTGTGGTCGTAGCCGTAGGAGCCCCCGGACGCAAAGGCGTCGGCGAGCCAGTAGTCGTATTCGTTCGCGATCTCGTTGGCCGCGTCGGAGTAGCGCGCCGTGCCCTTGTCGGCGGCGACCACCAGATAGGGATCGTCTCCGTCCCGGCGCACGATCGGCGCGGCCACGATCTCCTCGCCCCGCGCGTTGTCGGCAAGGTCCAAGAGGCCGCGGATCAAGGTGCGGTACTGGTCCTTCGCTTCGGCTTGAAGGTCAACGTCCCTTCCGCCGCCCTTGAGCACGTAGCCCCCCTTGGAGCCGGCGGGCACGATGACCGCGTTCTTGACCATCTGCGTGGCGACGAGGTCCAGGACCTCGGTGCGAAAGTCGTGCGGACGGTCCGAGTGGCGGATGCCGCCCCTGGCGACCAGCGCGCCCCGGAGGTGCACTCCCTCCATTCTCGACGAATGGACCCATACCTCGTAGCGAAGCTTCGACTCCGCGATCGGCTTCAGCCGCTCGCAGGCCACCTTGAAGGAGAGGTAGGGCGCGCCGCCCGAGCGCGCGTTCGGCTCCCTCCCGCCGCGCAGGTAGTAGTTGGTGCGCACGGTGGCGTCGATCAGCGTCTCCACGGCGCCCAAGGCGCGGTCGTGCGCGAGGGAGGAGACCGCGGCGCGCGCCTCCGCCAACTGCTCGCGCAGGCTCCCGCGGAGCTTTGCGCCTCCTTCGCCCTGCTTTTCGGGATCGAAGCGCGCCTCGAAGAGCGCAAAGAGCAGCGCGCCCACTTCGGGATGGAGATCAAGCGCCGCCGCGAGCGACTGGACGCTAGGCACGACGCCCAACTGAAAGGCGTACCGCGCGTAGGCCCGCAGCACGTCCGCCTCGCGCCACCAGAGTCCGGCGCCGAGCACCAGGCGATTGAAGGAGTCGTTGCTTGCGATCCCTTCGCGGGCGGCGAGGATGGCGCCCTCCAGGACCGCCGCGCGCTCCCCGACCTCCAGCCGCCCGCCGCCGGATGAGCGGACCTCGAAGCTGTAGACGGCCCAGCGCGGCTCGCCCGGCGCGCCGGCCAGCTCAAAGGGAGAGACTTCGATCACGCGCAGGCCGCAGTTTTCAAGCACCGGCATGAAGTCCGACAGGATGAGCTGCTCGCCCTTTAGGTAGATCCGCAGCGCGGATCCGGCGCCGCGGAAGGACACCGACGCGGTCTTGCCTTCACGCTCCAGCCGCTCCAGCTCCAAGATGTCCAGAACGGCGTCGCCCGGCTCCGTTGCGGCCTGAAACTCCGGCGGAAAGGCCCGCGCGTAGTGTTCCGCGAGCACCCTTGCCTTCGGAAGCGGCAGGGTATTGGAGAGCCCATCCAGCAACTCGTCCAGCCAAGAACGGGTCAGTCGATGGACGGTGTGCTCCAGCTGCCCCGCGTCGATCCGATCCAAATCCTCGGGAGCGCCGCCCAGGTAGAAGTGAAGGCGCGCCTGAGCTCCGGCTCCCAAGGCGAGGTGGTAGTTCAGGACCTCCGCCGAGTATTCCGCTTCCAGGAACGCCTGGAAGTCGCGGCGGAAGCGTCCCGAGAACCGCTTTCTGGGGAGCACCGCCATGATCGACGAGCCCCTGCCCAAGACGTCGCGGCGTACGCTGACCATGACGCCCAGGGTGTTGTAGCGAGTCAGGATCGTCCGCGCGTCCCGCGCGATCTCCTCCTCCGACGCGAGGAAAAGCTCTTCCTTGGGAAGGGAGTTGAAGATCGTGATGAGCTCCTTGTGGTCGTGCGACCCCTCCACGACGCGCGCGATCTTCAGCATCGCGTCCAGCTTCCGGCGCAAAATCGGGATATCCTGGGCCGGCTCGGAGTAGGCTTGAGAGGTGAAGAGCCCCATAAAGCGATGCTCTCCGACGACGGCTCCGCTGGGCGCAAGCATCTTGATTCCGATGTAGTCCATGCGCGCCTGGCGGTGGACGGTCGCCATCGAATTCGACTTGCTCACGATCAGCAGAGGACCCGACGCCGCCGTCTTGCGCAGCTCCGGGCTGAGCTGCTCCCACGGGACGGGCCGACTGTACCTGGACTCCGACTCATCCTGAAGGATGCCCAGCCCGGTTCCGCGCGCAACGCGCACCGCCCGTCCGCCGCCCGCGGCGAAGCCTCCGATCTCGTACGCCCGGTACCCCAGAAAAACGAAGGCGCCGTCCCTAAGCCACCTGAGAAACGCCTGCACCTCGCGGAGCTGGTCGCGCCGCTCCGGGACGCGCCGGATGCGCCGGCTGAACTCGGAGATGACGTCCTCGACCGCATCCAGCATGAGATCGAAGTCGTCGGTGGCCCGCACGACGTCCCGGAGATGCCGCCTTGCCTCCGCTTCGATTCGAGTCAGCGTCTCCGGGTCGCGCACCCTCGCCAGCTCGGCGTAGACCAGCGACTCCGACGACGCTTCTTTCGGAGGACCGATCTCCAGGATGCGCCCGTCCCCGTCCCGGACGACGCTCATCAGGGGGTAGATCAGATGGCGAATCCGGACGTCCTCGGAGGAGAGGTACTCCCGGATCGTGTCCACGATAAAGGGACGCTCCGCCACGTTGGTGCGCAGAACCGTTACCGGCGGCGCCCACTCGGGACCCGTCCCCGCGGGATCGGCGAGCTCGGCGTCCACGCGGTCTGGGCGCGCGCGCTGAAGAAACGCCAGGGAGTCCAGCGCCATGCGCGCAAGGTGCTCGGGCGCCCGCTCCTCCAGGAGCTCCTCGGGCATCTTCCGGGCGAAGATCTCCGCGAGCTGGGCCGCTGGACGCGCGTCGCCGGAAGGCGCGAGGTCGGCCGCAATGCCGGCGACTCTGTCGATCAGCGCCTCGTCCTGGACGGGGCTTTGGTACGAGCGGGGATCTCTGCTCAGAGAACGGTCTCCGTGGTCTAGGGACATCCGCGGGCTGTTGATCGCAACGCAAGAGCGCAACGAGCGCGCGGACAAGTGAAATTCGCGAGAAAGCGGGCGACGCGCCGAGAATGATCCCGCAATATATTTGCACAGCATCAGTTGGTTTGCAGAGTGTTTCGCAGCTTCAAGCAGCGGATTCGCGGAGAGGCCGTTTGCGCCTGCTTCACATCTCCGACGTACACCTGGGCGCCTCCTTCGGCGCGCGGTCCTCCTCGGCGCAGGCGGCGCTGCAGGAGGGGCTCGAAGAAGCCTTTCGAGGCTGCGTCCAGACGGCGTTGGATCGGAAGGCGCACGCGCTGGTGATCGCGGGCGACCTGGTCGACGGCGCACGCCTTTCCTATGCGCTGGAGCGCTTTCTGGGCGAGCAGCTGCATCGACTCGGGCAGGCGGGCGTCGCGATCATCTACGCCTTGGGCAACCACGATCCCAGGGGCACGCTCGGCCCGGGCGTCCTTCCGGACGGCGTCCAGACCTTTGATGCGCGGGAGCCCAGGACCGTCTCGGTGCGGGACCGGGAGGGCCGCTTCGTGGGCACGGTGACCGGCGCGGGCTTTGAAGGGGCCCTTGAGCCGCGCGACCTCGCGAGCCGCTTCGCTCCCCCGGACGGACGCCTGCCAAGCGTGGCCGTGCTGCATACGGAAGCGGCGAGCGGCGGCGGGCGCTACGCCCCCGCGGAGCTTGGGAGCTTTTCCGCCGGATTCGACTACTGGGCCTTGGGACACGCCCATGCTCCGGCGCGGCTCTCAAGCCGTCCCCGCGTCCAATATTCGGGGAGCCTTCAGGGTCGCTCGCGAGTCGAGACCGGCGCCCGAGGCGGCGTCTTCGTGGATCTCTCGGACCAGGGCCGGCCGGTGACGGAGTTCGTCGAGCTCGCGCCGGTGCGGTGGGAGCGCCTTCGCGTCGACCTCGCGGGCGGCCCCCGGACGCTGGACGAATTGGCGGAAATCGCGACGCGGCGCCTCGCGCGGGAGCGCGAGCGAGATCCGGGGCTTGCCGGCGCGCGGTGGATGCTCGAGCTGGAGCTCGGCGGACCTTCGCCGCTCTGGAGCCGGCTGAGGCGCGCCGAAGATCTCGAGACCTTGGGAGAAGCCGTCGCGCGCGCGACCCGCGCGGCCGAGGTGGATATCCGAACCGAAGGGGTCTTCCCCAAAGCGGACCTGAACGAGGCGCGACGGCGGATCGACGTGCTGGGCGCGACGCTGGAGCTCGTGGACGAGCTGCTCCAAGGCTCCGAAGAGCTGGGGGTCGACCCCCGCGAGCTGCTCTCCTACGATCCAGAGGCGGACGGCTCCCCTCAGGCGTACGTCCGGTCCCTCCTGGAAGGGGCCGGAGAAGAGATTCACAGCCGCATGGCGCGCCTTGAGCCGGAAGGGGGGGCCGACCTCTGAAGCTCGAATCGATCCGAGTCCGGCGGTACGGGCGGCTCTCCGACTTTCGGTCGCCGGGGGAGAGTTTGGGATCGCTCGTGGTTCTGCTGGGCGACAACGAGAGCGGCAAGTCCACCTTTTTTTCGTTTCTGAACTGCCTGCTCTACGGATTTCACCCGGCTACCCGCAAGCTCCATCCGTACGCCCCGAGCGATGACGAGGAGCCGTTCGGGGGCTCGGCGCGGATCGCGCTGGACGATGGAGGGGGAAGCTGGACCGTGCGCCGCTTGTTGTCCGCGACAGGGGCGCCCAAGGGGGTGGCGGAGGGTCCGGACGCCGCCCCGGCCGAGCTGCGCAACCGCCCCCTCTCCTGGGCAAGCCACGTGCCCCGGCGCGTCTACCGGCAGGTCTACGCCTTGACGCTCCAAGAGATGGCCCGGTTGGAGGGCGAAGAATGGATGGAGGTGCAGGATCGCCTCGTCCAGGGGATGGGCGCCGTTGATCTGAGGTCGCCCAGAAAGGTGGAGCGAGAGCTGCGGTCCGAAGCGGACGCGCTCGCGAGGACGGACCGTCGGGGAAAGCCCAAGGCGCGGGAGCTTGAGCGGCGGCTGGGGGAGCTTCGACAGCGCCGGGAGCTGGCGAAGGAGCGGGACGCGGGCGCGAGGGCTAAGGCGCAGAAGCTTGCGGAGACCCTTGAACGGGCGGATGCGATCTCCGCCGACATTCAGGCCGCGCAAGGGCGACTGGAGGCGCTGGAGGACCGCATCCGGCGGCTGCTTCCCATTCGCCGGGCGATCCTGCGAGTAGAAGCGCTGGACGAAGAGGCCGGCGACCTGGGTCCGTTCCAGGACCTTGGGCCCGATCCCTTGCGCGAGCTCGAACGCCTGGAAGCGCGGCTCGCTCGGGGCGAGGCTCAAATGGGCGGGTTTCGGGAACGCGCGGACGAGCTTGAGCGCGTCCGCTCCGCCTTTGAGGAGCGTCACCTGAAGCTTGCGGAGCTGGAGCAGGAGGCGCGGAGAGTGGCTGCGACTGCGGCGAGCATCGACCGGCAGAGAGTCGAGCTTGGAGAGGAAGAGTCTCATCTGGACGGCGTCGAGCGGCGGTTGGACGAGACCGGCGCGCGGATCCTAGAGGGGCCGTGGAGAAGGATTGAGCCCGGGGCGCTGGGCGGCGGCGCGGTGAAACGGATTTTGGACGCCTTTGAGCGCTACGGCGAGCGCCGCAAGGCCCGAACGGCCGCGGAGAAGGTGCTCGCGAACCTTGAGGTGCCGCCTGAGGATCGCCCGGACGGCACCTGGCTCCTGGTCGGGATTTCGATTCTCGCGGGGGTCGTGCTCGCCTGGATCTTGGAGCTAACTCAGGGCTTGTCGGAGCTGGCCTCCCTAGCCCTGCTGATCGGGGCCGGTCTTGCGGGCGCCGGAGTTCTTGGCGCGGGGCTGGTTTCCTTTGCGAAGGCGCGCGCGCGGATGGCGAGGGTTGGGGAGCGACGGGAAGAGCAGCTGGAGAGAGTCGGCGCTCTGGCGGACGAGGAGAGCGGCGCGCGGCGGCTGCTTGAGCAGACCGCGAGCCGGCTCCCCATCAAGGAGGAAATTCTCCGCGCGCCGCGCGAGAGCTTGGCCTCCGATCTGCGCGTCTTGGCGGAGCAGTTTAAGGACCGGGAGAGCCGAAAGACGTGCGCGCAGCTGCGCAGGGACAGGATCGCAAAGGCGGAGCTCCAGCTTGACTCGCTTCGCGATACGCTGCGGCGCGCCCTGGGCAAGGCGCCGCCCGAAGACCCCGAGCGCCTGATCAAACGGCTGGAGGAGGCGCTTGAGGCGCGGGAGAAGGCGAAGGTCGCCTCCGTCGAACTGGAGGGGCTCAATGCGCGGGTGGATGAGCTTGAAGAGGGAATGGCCGACATTGGGCAGCGGGCGGGCGCGATCCGAGAGTCTCTGGCGGAAGTTGCCGACGGAGATGTCTTGGAGGGCGCGCGGCGTCTTGAGGCGCGCAGGCAGGCCAAAGCGGACGCGGACCGGATCCGCGAAGAGCTTGCCGGTGACGAGGCGGATCTGCCTGCGGCGCGGGCGGAGATTGCGGCCGCCGGCAAGGACGGGATCGGCTGGGACGACCTGGACGGGGAGCGGGAACGCGCGCGGGATGAGCTTCGCGCGCGGAGGCGGAGCCGGGAGGACGCGCGGGTGGAGGCGACCGAGCTTTCCGGCGAGCTGTCTCGCCTTCAGTCGGACGAGAGCCTGTGGCGTGTGGACGGAAAGATCGAAGCGACGAAGGAAGAGCTCCATCGCGTTCGGAGAGCCCGGGACCGGGCGTATCTGCTCGCCGAAGCAGTGCGGCTCGCGGGCGAGCGCTTCCGCTCTCGGATGCACCCCCGGCTGCTTCGCCGCGCGGGCGCCATGCTGGCTGGCCTCACTCAGCGCCGCTACGACGCCTTTGAGTATTTGGACGGCGTGCTCGCTGTCCGAAGAAGCGCGACGGGAGCGAGGATCCGCATCGGCGGCATCAGACCGCGACTCTCTCGGGGAACCCGCGAGCAGCTGTACTTGGCGCTCCGGCTTGCGGCCGTCGAACAGTTGGACCTAGGCAAGGAGCGTTTGCCGCTCTGCTTGGACGAGGTCATGGTCAACTGGAGCCAGGGCCGGCGGGACGCCGGATTGGAGCTCTTGGAGGAGGCATCCCAAACGCGGCAGATCTTCTTCACGACCTGTCATCCGGCGCTCGCGGCCGAATTGGAGGATCGGGGAGCTCGGATCGTGGAGCTTCCGGCCCCTTCGCAAGCCTCTCCCTAAGCAGCGTAAAGAGCATGCGGGCGCCCACCCGGATCGCGACGCCCAGCCGACCGGAGATCTTGGACGCGCCCAGCCTTCGCCCTTGGTGGGACACCTCGATCTCGACGATGTTCAGGCCGCGCGCGTGGGCGCGCAGCTGCATCTGAAGAGTCCACCCCCAAGTGGCGTCGTCCAGCTGGAGCTCGGCGAGTCGGCTCATGCGGATGCCTCGAAATGGCCCCATATCCCGGAAGCGTCGACCAAAGAGGAGCGCGGCGAGGAGGAGAATCGCCGCCCCGCCCCAGCGGGATCGAAGCGGACGACCGCCGCGCCCCCGTCGCTGGGCGAGGACCAGGTCCGCGCCGTCGCCAAGCGGCTTGAGGAGAAGCGGAAGGCGTCCGGCGCCTTCCCGGTCGTCGGCGTCCAGGAAGACCAGCCACTCCAGCTTGGGGCTTTGGCGCTCCAGCCATTCGATTCCGGCGAGGCACGCGGCCCCGTAGCCTCGCCGAAGCTGGGTAACGACGCGCGCGCCCAGCCCGCGCGCGATGTCGCCCGTGCCGTCGCTGGAGCCGTTGTCGACGACCAGCACGGCGCCCAGCCGGGATGAAGGAAGGGCGCAAAGGAGAGGACCGATCGACTCGGCCTCGTCCAAGGCCGGAATAAGCACCGCCGTGCGCGCGAGGAGATCGTCCAGCGTCCAGGCGCTCTGGGTCTTGGGCGGAATCGAGCTGATTCTGATCGTCTCCTTCGGGTACTGGACATCGCTGCCGATGCCGCTGCCGCGGCTTCTTCTTCCGCTGGCGGCATTCGCATGCTGCCTCTTCGCGCACCGGACGGCCAAGGAGCTGCGGACTCCATGCCAAGGGACCGCGCTCGCGGTCCTAAGCTGCGCGATCGCGGCCAGGGCCCTCCTCTTCCCTCTCCTTCCAGAACTCTCGGACGATGTCTACCGCTTCATCTGGGACGGCTCTTTAGCGCTGGACGGGGTGAGCCCGTACGCGCACGTCCCGGCGAGCGCGGAGCTCGCGTCCTTGCGCCCGACCTGGCACGAACGCATCAACCATCCCGAGATCGGATCGATCTACCCGCCGCTGGCTCAGGCGCTCTTCGCCGCCGGAGTCCGCGCCGGCAGGCTCTTCGCGGGAGCAGGTTCCGGCGCGCTCCCTCTCGTCTTGGGCGTGAAGGCGATCTGCCTCCTCTTCGAGGCGGGCGCCGCCGTCATCCTCCATGGACTCGCCAAGCGGGCCGGACGCAATCCCTGGCCGACGCTGATTCTCTTCCTCTGGTCTCCCCTCCTGCTCGTCGAGACCTCTTGGAACGCCCACTTCGACATGGCGGGTGCCTTCTTCCTCTGCTGGCTCTGCATGCTCTTGACCGGAGACGGGCGCCGGACGGGAAAGGCGCGCCTTCTCGCCGGATTCGCCCTTGCCTGCGCCGCCCTCGTAAAGTGGGCGCCCGCCGCGCTTGCCGCGATCCTGTTTCGTCGGGGCGGAGCCAAAGGAGTTGCAGTCTTCCTGGCGGCGCTTTGCGCGGGCCTCTTGGCCTTCCTGTACTGGCAGCCCGCCGAGCTGGCTTTCGGACTGAGCGAATACGCCCGCCGGTGGGAGGCCAACGCGGGACCGTACGCCGCGCTGGAGCTCCTGCTGGGGAAGAGTCTTCATCCAAGGATTGCCGCTGCAATCCTCTTTTTGTGCGCGGCCGCCTCCGTCGCTCGTCGCGTCAAGCGATGCGAGGACGCGATCCTCTGGACCTTGGGCGCGGCCCTCCTGCTCTCGCCCGTCGTCCATCCGTGGTACATCCTCTGGATCCTTCCCTTCGCCGCGCTGGAAGAGAGTCGGCCCTTCCTTCTGCTTAGCGGCGCGTGTTTTCTTGGGTACTGGGGGTGGGCCGATTATCAGGCGAGCGGGATCTGGCCCGAGCCCCTCTGGGCGCGATTCCTTTTCTGGGCTCCCGCAGGCCTTCCGCTGGCCGCGAAGGCAGTCCGGGCGCTTCAAGAGCTCAAAGCCGAGAAGGAGGTAGCCGCAGAGGAAGATCCCGATGAATGGAAGCGACGCCCACTTGCCCGACGCGGCGAGGAGAACCGCTCCCGCAACCAGCAGGGCCGCCATGGCTAGCGCCAAGGGGGCCGCGCGCGCCCCGGACGCCTCCGCCATATAGGAAACCTGGCGGAGCGAACCCGCCTTTGGCGTGCGCACGAAGGGATCGCCCGCGCCGCGTAAGCCGCGCAGGACGCTTCGGGCAAGAAAGAGCGATAGGCTGGACCCCAGCGCGAGGGCAAGCGCAACGGAGCCTGCCGCTGCGGGATACGACGCGCGCCTGCGGCGCGCGGCGTGGCCGTAGAAGAGGGCAAAGGGCACGGACGCAGCTGTCGCCGCCGCAAGATCCAGCCACCACAAGCCGTCCAGGCCCAGGTGCGAGCGGGCGAGCGCGGCGGGCGCAATGAGGAGCGCAAGACAGGCGGCGAGCGGATGAGCGAAGGGTCCAAGCAGGTGCAGACAGGCGGAGGCCTTGACGCCAAAGGACCAAGGGCCGCGGACGAGTTGTCCAAGGAGCTTCCTTCCGGTCTGAATCGCTCCCTGCGCCCAGCGCCTTTGCTGCGCGAGGAGCGCGGCGGCCGCAGCGGGGAGCTCGGCGGGCGCCGCGACATCCTCCATGAATACGAATCGCCATCCGGCCATCTGCGCCCGGTAGCTCGCGTCAAGGTCCTCGGTCAACGCGTCGGACCTCCATCCGCCGGCGTCTTCAAGCGCCCGCCTCCGCCAGAGTCCGGCGGTGCCGTTGAAGTTGAAAAAGAGCCCGCCCCGGTACTTTCCGCCGTGCTCTAGGAAGAAGTGACCATCCAAGAGCGTCCCTTGGGCGCGGGTCAGCCAGGATTCATCGCTGTTTAGGTGGTCCCAGCGCGCCTGCGTCATGCCGACCCGGGGATCTGCCATCGGAGCGAGAAGCTGCCGAATAAGCGACGTGCCAGGCACGAAGTCGGCGTCCAGGACGAGCAGAAACTCGCCCTTCGCGCGCGCCATTCCGGAAGCGAGCGCCCCGGCTTTGTACCCCGCCCGTTTGGGTCTTCGAATGTGATCAATGTCCAGGCCCCGCCTTCGCCAATCGTCAGCTAGGGCCCGCGCAAGGCATGTCGTCTCGTCGGTGGAGTCGTCCAGGAGCTGGATCTCAAGGAGATCATTGGGGTAGTCCAGTCGGCAGCTGGCGTCGATGAGCCTCTCCACCACGTGCTTTTCGTTGAACAACGGGAGCTGAACAGTGACGCGGGGAAGCGGCCCCGCCCATCGCGCGCGCTCCTTCGGGGCCGCGCGCCCCGAGAGGCGCAAGAGCGCGCCGCGGTAGAGCGCGAAGGGAAGCAGGAGGAGAAGCGACGCCGCGTATGCGAGGACCGCCGTCCACGCGAGGACGTCAAGCAACCGGGCCTGCCCGGGACGTCACGACTCCGAAGCTTGCTCCGCGCAGTCGGCGCTCCACTCGAACGCGACGGCCCCCTTCAGGGAACAGGCCGTGGGGCACTTCGCGACATGCGACTCCAAGGCGCGATTCACCGCCTCCCTTGATCCGGGGGGAATCCGAAGCGCATATCGCACCCGGACGGTCGTAAGGACCGGAATCCGGTCTTGCAGCCGCGTCACGCCCTCCACCTCCGCCACGAGATCTTGCGGCCCGAGCTTCACTCCGCGCACCTCCAGTGCGCCGCCGAGGGTGCCGGCGAGTCAGCCGCCCGCGGCGGCCGCGATGTAGTCCACCGGAAGCGGAAGGTCGGGCTCGCCGTCCAGTCGGTAGTACGACTTGATCGGCCCGTGCACGCCGAAGCGCAGACGGGTTCCGTCGAAGAGCTTCGCGGCGCGTTCGATCCCCTCGCCGCGCGTGATCCGAGCGGTCGAGAGCTGGAAAGGTCGAGTCATGAGCGCGCTCCTCTTGGCGGTTGACGCGAGGACTCCCTCACGCCGATGAATGCAAAGTGGCGGCCTTGGTCGCCGCCCCGATGGGAATAGTAGCGACGGGGTCCGCAGAGCGTGCATTCGGCGCTTGTCGAGATCCGCTCCCCGGAGAGGCCCGCCTGGGCCAGCTGGCGGCGCAGCGCCGCGCGGAGGTCCAAGAGGCCCGCAGCGCTGAACGAAGTCCCTAGCACAGCTTCCCGCGCCTCGGGGCCAACCTCGTAGCAGCTGCCGCAGATGGCGGGGCCTAGGTGCGCCAGGATCTCTCTTGGCCGGGCCGCGAAGGCGGTTCTCATCCGAGCGACGCCCTCCCGAACGATTCCCGCCGCGGCTCCCCGCCATCCGGCGTGGAGCAGTCCGACCGCGCGCGTCCTTTCGTCCGCGAGAAAGACCGGGACGCAATCGGCAAGCGCAACCAGAAGCAGTACCCCGGGTTGATCGGTGACGTGGCCGTCGCCGTCGGGCGAGAACGAGACGCCCAGCGGAGCTGCGCGCGACGCGTGCACGATCTTTCCGTGGATCTGACGCCCCAGTCGCGCGCTGGGCCACTCCGCCCCGGGATCCACTCGCCGCAGCTGCCGCGGGGAAAAGCGCCCGGGCCGCCACTCGCGATCCGTCCGGTGTCTTTGCGTCGTCCCCGCGCGAAGCCAAGAGACCTCTCTCCACGCGGCTACGCGCGTGATTGCGCGACGAAGCTCGCGGCCCGATGCCTCCTTCATCCGTTTACGGGAACCGCCGAAAGCCAAGCGAACGTGCGGCGGGACCCCGAAAGAGGCAGATTGCGGGCCCGCGCCGAAGCGGCGCGTCTTCCTCGCACCTTTTTGCCCCGCGCCCTGCATGAGCAGACTCCGGCCTCCCGGACTGGGGCCCATCGTAGGACACGCCACAGAGAGCTCCTGCCGGATTTGGGCGAGAGCGGAGGCGGAGGGCGACGGCGCGCGCCTGGATCCTCGTCGCCGCACCGTTGGAGTGGCGGGCATCTTTTCCGAGGACCGCAAGCAGCTGGATCCTCCCCGCATTTACTACTTCCGGCTTCGCCGGGAATTTGATCGGAGCGGGAGCTTGAATCTGGGTCCTCAGACTCCCGGATTCGCCCCGAAGCCGGACGCGCGCTACCGCTGCAAAGTCGGCTGCCTCGTGTTGGACGACGCCTTGGGCGGCTCCGAGAAGCTCTCCAGCGACCGACTGCTCAGGCGCATGCCGCCCGCGGACGTCTGGGCGCGCGAACTCGACGAACTGGACGACGCGAGATCCATGGCGTCCTTCCGTACTCTTCCGGGAGGACCGGGCGGCGAGCGGCTCTCTTTCCTCCTGGGCTCCTGCCGCTACCCGGGCCTGCTCTGGAAGGCGCGTCAGTCCGACGAGATCTTCGGCCCGATGGCCGAGCTTGCGCGCCGCGACGAGGACCCTGACGCTCCGCGTCTCCTTCTGATGGCGGGGGACCAGATCTACGCGGACCCGCTGAGCCGCTTTGCGCCGATGGCGAGCGCGGACTCCTATGCGGAGTTTCGGGACCGCTACCTGACGGCTTTCGGCACGCCCAACCTTCGCGCGCTGATGAGCAGCGTCCCGACGTACATGATCTTGGACGATCACGAGATCGAGGACAACTGGTCGCAGGATCGGCTTCGGCGCTCCTCGCGCCGCCAGCTCTTTACGATCGCGATCGACGCCTACCTCAGCTACCAGTGGAGCCACGGACCGCGCACTTGGGGCAAGCGACTCTACTACCGCTTTTCGGCGGCGGGCTTTCCCTTTTTCGTGCTGGACACGCGCACGCAGCGCCATTACGAAGGCAAGAAGGGAGAGCTCTCCCGAAATCATCTACTGGGCCACCCCACCCTTGCCGGCGCGCCGCCGGGACAGCTCGCGCGCCTGCTCCGGTGGCTGGTGGAGCAGCAAGGGCGGCGGGGCGACGCGCCCAAGTTCGTGGTGACCTCCAGCGCATTCCTGCCGAACCCGGTCTCGGCCCGCACCGTCTTCATGGAGAGCGACCCGGAGGCGGTCGAAGGCTCGGACAGCTGGCCGGCGTTCCCAGAGACCCGGGCGGCAATTCTCTCGCGAATCGTGGACTACGGCATCCAGAACGTCGTCTTTCTCTGCGGGGACATCCACTGCAGCGTGGTGGCCCAGGCGGACTTCGAGGGCGCGGAGGATCTGCGTCTCTTCTCCGTGACATCCTCGGCCTTCTACTGGCCCTTCCCCTTCGCGGACGGCGAGCCTTCGGACTACGTGCACGACTCGAGGAAGGCGGGCCAGGAGGACGGCTTCTCCTTCCAAGCAAGCGACGGCCGCGCAGTCACGATGCACTACAAAGCCAAAAACTTCTCGCAGGAGGACAACTTCGCGCACATCACCGTGGACCGGAAGACGGCGACGCTGCGCGTGCGCGTTCGCGACAAGCGGGGCAAGGTGGTGACCCAGGACGAGGCGCCGTCATACGACCGAACCTTGGACGCTTCGCTGCGATTGACCCGCTGGTAGCGCGAGCCGCCCCGCTAGCCTTGCTCGCCTCGCCGGGCGAAGACATACGGCGACCGCTGATCCCTCGGCATGACGATCATGCGCAGCACGTTGACTCGAGACGGCGCGTTTACGACGTAGCGCACCGCGTCCGCGACATCCTCCGGGAGGAGGGCGTCAAGGCCCCGGTAGACCTCCTTTGCGCGGGGCTCGTCTCCCCGAAATCGGACTAAGGAGAAGTCCGTTTTTACCATCCCCGGGTCGACGCTGGACATCCGTACCTTGGTGCCCGCCAAATCCAGATTGCCGCCCTCGGTCAGGGCCCGCACCGCAAACTTGGTGGCGTTGTAGACGTTCCCCTTCGGGTAGACCAGATGCCCGGCGATGCTCCCGATGTGGACGACATGGCCGCGATCCCGACGCACCATCTCCGGGAGGAAGGCGCGCGTTGCGTTCAGCACTCCGGTGATGTTGGTGTCGATCATCTCGTCCCAGTCTTCGTGGCTCCCGTCCTGGAGCGCGTTGAGGCCCCGAGCGAGCCCCGCGTTATTCACGAGTATCTCGACGAAGACGCCCTCTTCCGCCAGGCGCTCCGCCAGGGCGTTCACGCGGGTTCGGTCGCGCACGTCCAGCGCTTCCGCGCGAATCTCTCCTCCGGCGCCGCGAATTTCATCCGCCAGCTCGTCCAGCCGGTCCGTTCTCCGCCCTGTGGCGATCACGGAGGCCCCGTCGCCGGCGAGAACATGAGCGACAGCGCGGCCAATGCCGGCGGTGGCGCCGGTGACTAGGACGGTCTTGCCTCGAATTCGAGCCATATCGGTTCGCCGCCTACCCAAGAGACTATTCGCGTACGGACCGAGAAAGGCTAAATGCCTGGGCTAGGCGTGCGCAAGTCCCGGAACCTCCCGAATACGGCGGCTCTTCGCCACCCGGTCCTTGGAGCAGTAAACGAGTTTGGGGCGCCGCCCTCTGGAGCTTCTCCGAGCAGTCTCGAGAAAGCTCGTCCGGCCGCTCGTGTTTTTTGACATTGGGAAGTGGTCATATATATTACATTTTTCGTTACAACCCTTAGAGCTTTCGCTGCCGAATTGATCGCCGGACCCGAACCGCCAACCCCGACGGACCCGCTGACCTTCGGCGCGTTTTTTCGCGCCGCGCTTGGGAAGTCGCCCTTTGCTTGGCAGAGAGAGGTCGCCCGGGGCGACTGGCCGGAGGTCCTTGTCGCTCCCACCGGATCGGGCAAGACCGCCGGAGTAGTATTGGCTTGGGCGTTTCGCCGAATTCGCAATCCGCGATCAACGCCCCTTCGGCTCGTGTGGTGCGTGCCGATGCGAACGCTCGTGAGCCAAGCCGCCGAAGAGGTTCGTCGCTGGATGGTTCGGCTTGCCGAAGAAGGGGTCGATCCCCTCGGGCTGTCGCCGCGGGAGGAATTCGTTCACGTCCTGATGGGCGGAGTAGATTCTGGCGACTGGCTTCTCCACCCGGAACGCCCGCAGATACTTCTGGGGACGCAGGACATGCTGCTCTCCAGGGCGCTAATGCGCGGGTATGCTTCGTCGAGAGCAGTCTGGCCGATGGAGTTTGCGATGCTCCATCAGGATGCCCAATGGGTGTTCGACGAGGTGCAGCTGATGGGTGCCGGACGCGCGACTTCCGCTCAACTGGAGGCTTTCCGACGTCAGGAGCGGTTGCGGGAGACGGAGAGCAGCTGCAAGACGAGGTGCGCGTCCCGAAGTCTCTGGATCTCCGCCACGCTGGACCCGCAGTGGCTTCAAACGGTCGATCACCCAGCCCCCGCGAGGGTAGTGCGCGTCGATCCGACCGAAGAGGAGGACCCCGAATTACTCAAGCTCGCCGAGGCGCCGAAGCGCTTTCGGCGGGCTAAGTTTGGGCCGGAGTCCGCCTCGGCCAAGGACGAGCGAACCTACGTAGCGAACCTTGCGAGCTTTGTGGTGGAGCGACACAGGAGCGACTGTCTGACGCTCGTGATCGTCAATCAGGTCAAACGGGCACAGGCGCTGTTCACCCGCGTCCAGAAGCTCCTCGTCCGCTCGGCTGAGCAAAGCCCGCGGCTCGCTTTGGTGCATTCCCGCTTTCGCCCCGCCGACCGGAGGCGCGAAACAAGCAAGATTTACGCCGGAATCAAGGACTCCTCCGATCTGATTTGTATTGCGACGCAGGCAGTGGAGGCCGGCGTCGATATTTCCGCAGCCGTCTTGATCACCGAACTCGCCCCTTGGGCCTCAATGGTGCAGCGGTTTGGGCGCGCCAACCGACGCGCGGAGGTAGAAGGCGGCGCCGAGGTGTATTGGATAGACCTTTTGGAGCATGTCGCGGGAAACGAAAAAGCAGCCGAGAAACGCGCGGAGACGCTTTCGCGCCCCTACGCGGCTCAAGAGCTGCGCGAGTCGCGAGAACGGTGCGCGGAGCTGCGCGACGTTGCGCCGATTCATCTTCCCGCTCCGAGCCCGATCGCGCCGTCACGCCGCGTGATTCGCCGCGCCGACCTCGCCAGCCTATTCGACACGGACCCGGACCTTACGGGCTTTGATGTCGACATCTCTCCCTACGTTCGGGACGCCGAGGATACGGATGTGCGAGTGTTCTGGCGCACGCTGCCGATCAGTGTCGACCAACCGCCAAAGCCGGACTCGGACGAGCTATGCGCAGTGCCGATCGGACAGGCTAGGAAGTGGATTAAGGGCAGCAGAAAGGCGATCAAGGGCGGTTTTTTCGTTCGTGATCCGCAATGGCGGCCTCGTGCCGGCGGCGGCGGATCCAATCCGCCTGGTTGGGTCCCATTTCGCGGAGAAGCTTGGCCCGGACTCACGCTGCTCGCTGACACAAAGGCGGGAGGCTATCGGTCGGAGCTGGGATTTACCGGGATTCGCAAACACGTCCCGAAGGTGTTGGAGCAGCTTCCTTCTCCGTTGGAGCTCGCTTCGGGAGTGCATACTGCGCGGGCGGGCGAGTCGGACGGACTTGACGGCGATCCAAGAAGCGAGGCCAGCCGCCCGATCCATCTCAAGGACCATCTGCGACACGTGGCGGAGGAATCTTCGGCTCTGGCCAAGGCCGTCGGATTGAACGAGGCGAGTCGGAGTCTCTTGACGCGCGCCGCCCGATGGCACGACTTGGGCAAAGCGCACGAGGTATTCCAAGACACGATGCGCCGTGGGCTGACGGAAGCATTTGACGTTCCCGCAGGCGTACTCCTCGCCAAGACCGTAACGCGGGGGCTGCGCCACAAGCGGGCCTACTTCCGCCACGAGCTGGCATCCGCGCTTGCGTTTCTTGCTCACGAAGACTGGTCGAGAGACGCTGACCTGCCGGCATTTTTGATCGCGGCCCACCACGGGAAAGTGCGAATGAATTTGCGGGCCGTGCCGCGAGAGCGGCCTCCCAAAGAGCCCGCAAACGCAACGGTTCGATTCGCGCGAGGAATCTGGAAGGGCGACGACCTTCCGCCGCTTGCTCTGGGAGGCATGGAGGACTGGAAGGGAGGGAGCCTTTCCCTCTCCGCCATGGAGCTGGGCTGGGACCCCGCGACCAAGGAGAGCTGGACCGAGCGCACAAGAGAGCTTCTTGCGCAGCTGGGTCCGTTTCGTCTGTCTTGGCTGGAAACGATCCTGCGCGTCGCGGATTGGAGGGCGTCCGCGAAAGAGGATAGAGGAGCGTACAGCGATGCCGAAAAGTAGGCTGGCCCTTCGCGGCTGCAACCCCGCGCCCCTTGCTTCCTACCTCAAGGCGCTTGGCGTACTCCGTCTCTTGTCCTCAGGCGGCAACAACGTGACAGGTCAGGCCGCCGACGCGGATGCGCGATGCTGGTGGGATGAAGAGCGGCTCCATCTCCAGACCACGCTGGGCCGGCAAGGAATCGTGGATTTTTTTCTTCGCGGGTATGCGCCCAGCCCAATCATCGCGCCATGGAATGGGCGAGCTGGCTTCCTTGAAGGAGAGCGCAGGAGGGGAGAAGGCGCAGAGCTGATGCGAAAGATCGAGAAGAGCAGCTCCCGCAGATTCGAACCGATGCGGTCCGCCATCCGTCTTCTAAGGACTAACGACGACTTGGTCCGTTTCGATGAGCTGCGGACCCAGGCCAAGAGACTCCAGCGAGCAAAAGGACGCTCCGGGGACGCGGAGCGCGACCGCAAAGAGAAGCTGCGCCGGGTTAATGCCAGGGCAAAGTCCCTGAAGGCAAACCTCCTCCCCAGTCTCCGATCCGAGATCGCGGATGCTCACGTTCGCTATATGGACTCTTGCTTTGCTATTGCCGCCGAGGGAGACTCCAAGGCATCGCCACTGTTGATTGCCGGCGGCCTCGATGGGTCGCGCGACTTCGGGGTTCGCTTTGCCGCAGCGCTGGAGAACACGTTTTCACTCGAAACGGGAGAGCCGTTCCAAGACGGGGAACGTCTTCTCCAAGCCGCCCTCTTCGACACGCCCGTTCGCCTAAACGACATGGGTTCGATCGGCATGTTCAACCAGGGTCCCGTGGGGCCCAATTCCACTGTCGGCTATCGCGTCATGGACAGTCCCATCAACTACTGGGACGTTGTTCTGATGATGGAGGGGACCATTGTATTCGGTGGCGCACTCACGCGTCGGTGGGGGTCCAAGTCCAAGAACCGGTCGCACGCGTCGTTTCCATTCACCTTTGAAACGACTCAAGCTGGCGCAGGGGGATTCTCCTCAGACGATCCTCACCCTCCCCGCGGTGAAATATGGACGCCGCTCTGGAGCAAGCCGGCTAGGTACGCCGAGCTGCGCGCAGTCTTCGCCGAAGGTCGGCTTACGGTCGGAGGCAGCCTCGCGTACAACGGTTTGGACGCGGCCCGCGCCGTCGCTCAAATGGGAGCCTCGCGCGGAATCGATAGCTTCGAGCGTTATAGCCTTGTCCAGCCTGGCAGCAGCCTGCCCCACCAGGCCACGCCTATCGGTCGCGTTCATTCGCCCAAGACCGCGCGTCCGGATCTGATCGCCGATCTGGAGCTGGGAGGATGGCTCGAATCCGCTCGTAGAGTCGCGCGAACAGCGACCTTTCCGGCACGCGCCAAAGCCGCCCTTCACGCTTTGGAGAACGCCTTGTTCTCCATGACGGACAACCTCCGCGCCGCGTCGGGAACTCTTGACGCGATCATATCCTTGGGCAACTTCGTGGAGTGGCTGGCGGTCGCTCCTTCGGCGCGAGAACAGTTACCGCCCCCGCCGCTATTGTCTCGCGCTTGGCTGCGTCAATCCTACGATGGCAGCCCCGAGTTCCGAGTGGCTGCGGCGCTTGCCGGCCTCGGCATCCCGTCCGCCTCCAGGGAGGGACGCGCCGACCGCGCCGGCAAGTTAAACAGCAATCACCCTCCGATGGCCGCTCACCATGGTCCCCTGACCAAGAGTCCAAGCGAGGGATTCGAGCGACGTACCTTTTTGCGAGGAGGGTGGCTGAAGAGGCGTCGAGCATGGGCAGACGGAAACCGGCCCCCGACGTTCGTCTGGGGCCAAGGCACGCTTGCCGCGAACATGATCGCCGTCCTTGAACGTCGCTTGGTGGAGGCTCCCATCCGAGGACTTGCGGACAAGCCTCTTGCTAGCGCGAGCTCTGCGCGCTTGTCCGACGTGGCTGCTTTCTTGGACGGCGACTTTGACGACGCTCGCTGTACGGCGCTCTTGAAGGGAATGGTGTGGGCACAGCCCGCATGGCTCCCTCGCAGGCACGAGTCATTGCGTCGCAGCAGTCCGCCATTTGCTTTTGCTGCTCTAAAGCCCCTTTTCTCCACCGACAGGTCTCTCAAGCGCGCAGGCGCCATTCCGAAGGATGGTTCCGTCCTGATTCCGCCGGGGTTGATTAACCGCCTGCGGGCAGATCACCGAAGTCGAAGCGGTCGGGCGATCAATCAGTCCGTACGCACCGCGTTGTTGAGGGCTAGATCGTCCGGCCTCCCTTCTCCCTTCTACGATTCGATCCTGTCTCGCGGCGGAGCGTCCACGCTTCGAAGCGGACGGATGGGCGTCGGCGTTCAGCCGGCTCGCTTGGCCGCCGCCATGCTGATCCCGATCTCCCTTGGCGGCCTGAAAGCGTTAATCCAACGCGCCTATCCTGGCGCGTCCCCAACACCTCCTCACTTATCGGAGGAAACACCTAGTGCCGACTGACCTCACGCTTCTTGCACGGGAACCGCGACTCCTACTGGAGGCTCGCCTAAGGCCTCTCCAAGGCGCCCGCTTCCAACCCACCGGATTTCCAAATCTGGGACACGCGTCCTATGAATCTCCCAACGGCGACCAGACCGTGCTGGTAGAAAGCGCCCAGTCAATGGCGAATCGCTTGGAGACCGTCTGCTGGGACAAGGTCCTTGACGACTGGGTTGCGCCGCTGCGCGGGCTTCCGGTCGTAAAGGTCTTGAGCGAAGAGGGAAAACCAATTACGAATTCCGTCATTGAAGCGCATCGTCTGAACTCGTCTTACATCTTGGAAGGCAAGGACAAAGAGGTTTTTCAGTTGCTCAAGCGGCGCTTGGCGCAGTTTGAGCAAGGGAGAGTCGACCGACGGGAGCTGGCCAAGGTACTCCTCGAATTGGATGCAAACGCGCTTCTGCACGGTGTCTTCCTGGCGAAAAAGGAGCTGGCGGGCGGGCGCCTCCGACTACCGCGAGCACTATCGGCGTTTGTTGAGGCCAACGGTGCCCGGCGCGCGGTGAGCGGCGGCGTAAAAAACGACGATGTCGATCCTAGAGGAGACACTGCCAAAGGATTTGGAAACGTACCATTCCATCGCGATGAGTGGACGGCGGAGCGCATTACCGCGTACTTTAACCTTGACCTCCAGCAGATTCGGGCTTATGGCCTCGGCGAGAGCGTTGACCGTCTCTTGATTCTGCTGGCTCTGTTCAAAATACAGAGGTTTCTTCACAGCGGCTTACGATTTCGTACGGCTTGCGATCTTGACCTCGTAACGCTGCGCGTTACGCGTCCCGACGTGTTCAAGATGCCGTCGCTGGCTGACGTTGAAAGCGAACTTCCAGACCTCATCAGCCGCATTGCTGCTGCCGGACATTTTGGAGAGTCTCAAGTCCTCACAGTCACTTACCGGAGGTAAGCGGTACGTGTTCGGATTTGCGTTCCAGTTCCCCGCCGGGCGGTACCACGCAACTCCATGGGGTCGGAGCGTAAACGAGGCTAGCGTTGCATGGCCGCCGGAACCATGGCGGGTTTTTCGGGCGCTCATTTCCTCCTACTGGGCCAAGGCTGACCGTAATCGGCGGAGGGTATCCGAGTTAGCCGACTTGATTGACCTGTTGGCTGGGGAGCTTCCAGCTTTTCATCTTCCACAGGGTGGAATTCACGCTCATACCCGCCATTACATGCCAATCCGCAAGGGAAAGCGAGAATCCAAGACGCTCGTTTTCGATGGATTCGCTCACCTTCCAGACGGCGCTGAAATACAGGTCCAGTGGAGAAACACCACGCCTGATCGCGCCTTGCTGGATCTTGCAAAGGACTTGGCTTCCGGACTTCAGTATTTTGGTCGTGCGGAAAGCTGGACCGATTGCCGCGTCATCACGGCGGACGAGAGGAAGCCAAACTGCTTTCCGACAGCGTCCGATATTCACCCTTTTGACGGTAGCGCCGAGTTGATCGAAAGCGACGAGTGGGACAGATGTAGACTCCTCGCTCCCCGCTCCCCGGACGCCTACCAAATCGAACGCGACCGACTGCTTCACGCTGCAAGGGATAGCATCCAAGCGTCTTCGAAGCGGACCATGTCCGAAACCGCGCTTCAGGAAAAGGCGGCCAAATTGTTTCGGCACAAGTCCGGCGGCAGTGTCCTCCCGGAGCGACTGGTACAGGCACTCGCCGTGGAAACAGCGGACCTTCAGAAATGCAAGCTTGATCAACCGCCGGCGGCATACGAGGCTGTGTATCGCCGCGACCCGAAGACCAACCTTCGCGTCGTCGGGCGCTCCGTTGTTAGGCGCAGGACGAATCAACGCCCTCTGTCGCGCGTGCCTACGGTCGCCCGCTACTTATTGGCTGGCCACCCAAGGCCGAGGGTTGAGAACGCAATTAAAATCGGCGAAGTGATGCGGGCGGCCGCGATGGCGAAGTTCGGCTGGACCGCGGAAGACGGGTCTGATCGCCGACTCCCCAATGCTCCTTGGCAGGTCTCTGGTCGAGATGATCACGGTCGACCACTTCGCGATCCGACGCACGGCCATGCGTTTTGGCTGCCAGAAGACGCGGACGACGACGGTTTGATTGATCACGTAACCGTGTTCATTTCCAGCGGTATTACCAAGACGATTCAGACTCGGCTGGATCGAGTCACGCGGATTTGGCTTGGAAGACGAGGAAGCTCCCACGGTACCACCGAATTAGGGGCGGACGAATGGCGCCTTGCGTTGGAAGGATTCGGACGCCCCGAGGACTTTGGCGACAGCTCTCGTCTACTCGGGCTCTCCAAGACGTGGCGGAGTGCCACACCATTTCTTGCATCGGGCCACTTGAAAACAACAGGGTACCTAGGAGAAGTCAGGCGGCTGCTCAGACGCCGAGGGACGTTCGAACCAATCGTGTCGGTTGAGCAGTTGGAGACAATCAACGTGGCGGGTGCGCCACGGCGACCACTGAACTTTTATCGATTTCGCTCTCGTGGACGAGAGCAACAGCCCGATCCATCCGGTTGCATGCTGCAGATCGAGTTTGCGACTGCAATTCAAGGTCCACTTGCTTTGGGATACGCCAGCCATTTCGGGTTAGGGGCGTTTCGGGCGGTCCGTTCAAACGGGTGATCTAAATGTCGGAGATCAATCAATCTTCGCTTCCAGTACATTCTTCGCGCGCCGATGCACAGACCCTTCTCATTCCGGCTCGCATGGTAAACGAATGGGTATACTGTCCTCGTCTCGCGTACTTGGAATGGGTGGAGGGCGAGTGGGCCGATACCAAAGACACTGTTCAGGGGCGCCGCGCTCACGCGCGTGTTGATCACGGAGCTGGCAGGCTCGCCTCGCCAGAGGCGATTGACGAAAACGCGCCTCAAGCTCGGTCGGTAACAATGTCCTCTGAGCGCCTTGGGGTCATTGCGAAAATGGACGTTGTCGATCTTCAGGACGGCGTGGCTATGCCGATCGACTTCAAAAAGGGGAAGCGTCCTCATATCGCGGCGGGTGCATACGAGCCTGAGCGCGTCCAAGTTTGCGTTCAGGCAATGATCCTCGAAGACAATGGGTATCAAGTCGACACGGGCGCAATCTGGTACGTCGGATCTCGCGAGCGAGTTCGTGTCGACCTCAGCGACGAATTGCGGGCCACTACGGTCAAAGCGATACGTGAGCTAAGAGCGGCGGCGGAGTCGCGCAATCGACCGCCTCCCCTTCAAGACAGTCCAAAGTGCTCTCGCTGTTCCATTGCTGGAATATGTCTGCCAGACGAAACTAACCTGTTTGATCACGGCAGCTCTCCCCGCCCTCTCAACCCCTCTGCCGACACCGCACTTCCTCTGTACGTGCAAACCCCGGGATCTCGTGTGCGTAAGAAAGGCGAGCGGCTGGTCGTTACTACACTTGACGACGACTCTGTTGAGGTTCCGATAATCGACGTTTCGCAAGTCGATCTATTTGGCCGTGTTTCTATTACGACTCCCGCACTTCACGCCTTAATGCGACGGGAAATCCCCGTCTGCTGGTTTTCAACTGGAGGTTGGTTTCTTGGAAACACAGTTGGTACGGGTAACAGAAACGTTGCCGTTCGCGAAGCTCAATATCGAGCAGCGTTCAGTGAACGGCGAAGCTTGAGCTTCGCTGGCAATCTGGTCAATGCAAAAGTGCGTAACTGTCGCACGATGCTGCGTCGTAATTGGCGCCCCAATCAGAATGCAGATACAAAGCAAGTCATTCTAAAGAAACTTGGACGAATTGCGCGGAAAGCGCTTTACGTAGACAGTACTCAACGGCTACTTGGATTGGAGGGGGAGGCGGCAGCGATCTACTTTTCTAATTTCGAGGCAATGCTACGGTCAGATAACGGAGGAGTCGGGAGCTTTTCATTTTCCACACGCAATCGACGTCCTCCTTTGGACCCCATCAACGCCATGTTATCGTTTGCTTACGCGTTGCTTACAAGGGCATTGACAACTACTCTTTCTGTAACTGGCCTAGATCCGTTTCTGGGGCTCTATCATCGTCCGCGTCCCGGTCGACCAGCACTTGCTTTGGATCTAATGGAACCGTTTCGACCAATTCTCGCTGATTCCTGCGTTATATCAGCCGTGAACAACGGTGAAGTCAAATTGCGCCATTTCGTGTCAAATGGACCTGCCTGTTCGTTGAATCCTAAAGGCCGGAAGATACTAATTGCGGCGTTTGAGCGCCGATTACAACAAATGACAACACATCCAGTATTTGGATATCGCATTTCAATGAGACGAATACTAGAGGTTCAGGCTCGCTTGCTTGCTCGTCATTTTCAAAATGAAATTGCGATCTACCCGCACTACCTCCCTAGATAATGTGAATGCGAAACGAGCGGCTCTATCTTGTGACCTATGACATATCTGATTCAAAGAGATGGCGGTGCGTATTTGAGTTATTGAAGGGATATGGGCGTTGGCTTCAGCTATCAGTTTTTCAATGTAGGCTCACACCTCGACGTCGCGCGGATATGACGATTGAGATTGAGAAATGTATGAGAGTATCGGAAGATCACGTATTGATTGTGGACATCGGTCCTGCAGACAAAGTAAGGACTCGAATCGAGAGTATAGGAAAACATTATGAAGCACCGACTCGACATGCTACTATTGTGTGACCCCTTGAGTGCGGAACCGTTGAGTTACGAGATGACCGCAGTGCTTTCGTCATGCTTTGCCTTTAGGATGCAAAAGGCAGAGTGTCACGCTGCCGCTGCTTTTTCGAGAGCTTCAGTTCAGACGTTTTCCTTGGCGCCGGTCGCCTGCTCAGTTTCCGTTGATCCCCAACACGTTAGGCTGGACGATTTTTCATGACGTGGTGTCGTTGGTGCGTATTCGAGGCCAGGAAAGCGCAGTGCTCGAAATTCATCTATGGCGCTGCTGCCGCTCAATGGGTTAGCTTACCCTGTCCCATCCGGGGCGTGCCCGCCCCGGCCTCATTGAAGCACGTCCGCGGCAACTGCGCGGCCCGGGCCCATCCGGGGCGTGCCCGCCCCGGCCTCATTGAAGCGACGGGCCATGCCGCGCGATCCGATCGGCACCCCATCCGGGGCGTGCCCGCCCCGGCCTCATTGAAGCATCGCGCGGATGGCCGTGCATCGCCAGGAACCCCATCCGGGGCGTGCCCGCCCCGGCCTCATTGAAGCTCCTCCAGTCGCCGTAAAATACCCCCCCATCCGGGGCGTGCCCGCCCCGGCCTCATTGAAGCACCGCACAACGCGAAGTTCCTTGCGTAGTGGAACAACCCATCCGGGGCGTGCCCGCCCCGGCCTCATTGAAGCCGGCGAGATCGGAGAGTTCTCGCACGATTCGAACCCATCCGGGGCGTGCCCGCCCCGGCCTCATTGAAGCATCGCGTGGCCGGACGACGCCGACGATTGCGTGCTCACCCATCCGGGGCGTGCCCGCCCCGGCCTCATTGAAGCGTGGTCAAGTTCGGCGACGTCGCGGGAGCCCGTATCAGCCCATCCGGGGCGTGCCCGCCCCGGCCTCATTGAAGCACGAGCACGTCGCCCACGCGCACGCGCGGCCACAGCCGCCCATCCGGGGCGTGCCCGCCCCGGCCTCATTGAAGCAGGCCGAAGCCGGTGAAGCTCGACCTCCGAATCACGTACCCATCCGGGGCGTGCCCGCCCCGGCCTCATTGAAGCGATTCTCCGCATATAGCTCCCGTAGGCGCCTATAGGGACCCCCATCCGGGGCGTGCCCGCCCCGGCCTCATTGAAGCGCCCCGGAGAGCGGCTCTAACACCATCTCTCCCTTGCGCCCATCCGGGGCGTGCCCGCCCCGGCCTCATTGAAGCATCTCGATAATCTGCGTTCCAGTAGGGAATTTCCAACCCATCCGGGGCGTGCCCGCCCCGGCCTCATTGAAGCTCGCTGTGCAGCCGCGCCGCCATCGCCTTCTCCGCGCCCCATCCGGGGCGTGCCCGCCCCGGCCTCATTGAAGCGGGAACGAAGTATCTGCGCACGCGGGAGGGCACGGGCAACCCATCCGGGGCGTGCCCGCCCCGGCCTCATTGAAGCACAAGCTGCTGGGCGCGACGGTGTGGACGCTGGGGCACCCATCCGGGGCGTGCCCGCCCCGGCCTCATTGAAGCCAGATCTACTTCGACATCCCGGCTGACGAGACGCTGCCCATCCGGGGCGTGCCCGCCCCGGCCTCATTGAAGCGAGCTCCGGCGCGGCGCCGCTCGAGTCGATCTCCATCCCCATCCGGGGCGTGCCCGCCCCGGCCTCATTGAAGCCGTAGAACATCGCGGAGATAATCGCACGGGAGAGTTCCCCATCCGGGGCGTGCCCGCCCCGGCCTCATTGAAGCGACGCGGCTAGCCTAGCCTTCGCCATCGACTCCAACTCCCATCCGGGGCGTGCCCGCCCCGGCCTCATTGAAGCGCCTTCCGGGGCGTCGAACGCAATCGGGACTCGATACCCCATCCGGGGCGTGCCCGCCCCGGCCTCATTGAAGCGATCCTAGCGAACACGCTATGGGGCGACGCGAAGGAGAGCCCATCCGGGGCGTGCCCGCCCCGGCCTCATTGAAGCGCCGTGACGACGAGCTCGAATCCGGCGCACCTCCAGTACCCATCCGGGGCGTGCCCGCCCCGGCCTCATTGAAGCATCATCGACTGGTCACCGACCGATCATCGACGCCGAGCCCATCCGGGGCGTGCCCGCCCCGGCCTCATTGAAGCAGCGCAAGCTCATCGAGGAACTTCTCGCTGTGCAGTCCCATCCGGGGCGTGCCCGCCCCGGCCTCATTGAAGCCCCGCGGAGATCACGACCTTCCGCATCTGGCGCAACGTCCCATCCGGGGCGTGCCCGCCCCGGCCTCATTGAAGCAGCGCAAGCTCATCGAGGAACTTCTCGCTGTGCAGTCCCATCCGGGGCGTGCCCGCCCCGGCCTCATTGAAGCCGGTCGATTGCCGCCGCGACCATTCCTGCGGCGGGCACCCATCCGGGGCGTGCCCGCCCCGGCCTCATTGAAGCCGCCTCAACTACGCGGCCATGCGGGGGGCTCTGGGCCCCCATCCGGGGCGTGCCCGCCCCGGCCTCATTGAAGCCGGATCGTGGGCACCAGTATCTCCCACGTCTCTTGAGCCCATCCGGGGCGTGCCCGCCCCGGCCTCATTGAAGCACCGCGAGCGGTACCGAGTGGGAGTATTGGAGGAGCCCATCCGGGGCGTGCCCGCCCCGGCCTCATTGAAGCGCCGGGAGCGCGGCGATCCTGTTTCGCCGCCCCGGGCCCCCATCCGGGGCGTGCCCGCCCCGGCCTCATTGAAGCGAACGCCGCAAGCAGCGCGACGAAGGTTGAGAGCGCCCCATCCGGGGCGTGCCCGCCCCGGCCTCATTGAAGCATGAGCAGGCGCGAGTCGGTGATGCGCGGCCCCGGAACCCCATCCGGGGCGTGCCCGCCCCGGCCTCATTGAAGCAGCGCGACGGTCGACCACGGCGAGGAGGTGTGCGCGGCCCATCCGGGGCGTGCCCGCCCCGGCCTCATTGAAGCGCTCGACAGAATCCGAACGCCGCGCATCGCCAGATAGCCCATCCGGGGCGTGCCCGCCCCGGCCTCATTGAAGCACAGTCGACTGTACGACACGAAGGTGTGGAGCGCGTGCCCATCCGGGGCGTGCCCGCCCCGGCCTCATTGAAGCACGCTGTCGACTACCTCCGCGACGATCGCGCCGGTCGTCCCCATCCGGGGCGTGCCCGCCCCGGCCTCATTGAAGCACCGTCACGGCCCGCGTGGTATCCGTGCCCGTCGCGACCCCATCCGGGGCGTGCCCGCCCCGGCCTCATTGAAGCCTCCGCTGCGATTCAGCGCAGCAGATGGCCCAGCTGACCCATCCGGGGCGTGCCCGCCCCGGCCTCATTGAAGCGACATCGACCGCAGGGCGAACGGAATTCCCGCCGGCGGCCCATCCGGGGCGTGCCCGCCCCGGCCTCATTGAAGCCGCGGTGCGGATGGGCTTGCCTTGGGCGCGGCGCCGCCCCATCCGGGGCGTGCCCGCCCCGGCCTCATTGAAGCGCGCCCGACGCTCGTTCTCCGCCCTCACGATCAGGATCCCATCCGGGGCGTGCCCGCCCCGGCCTCATTGAAGCGCGAGCTCGGCCTGCGTGTCGATGCCAGCGTCCTTCAGCCCATCCGGGGCGTGCCCGCCCCGGCCTCATTGAAGCCGAGATGGGCACCGCGGCGAGGTACCTCACCGCGGACCCCATCCGGGGCGTGCCCGCCCCGGCCTCATTGAAGCCGGCGAGCTGGTGATCTGGAGTTCCGAGCGCGCCTCCCCATCCGGGGCGTGCCCGCCCCGGCCTCATTGAAGCACATCGAGTGGACCGGATCCACGTGGACGCACCACGTCCCATCCGGGGCGTGCCCGCCCCGGCCTCATTGAAGCTCGTTCGCATCGTCAAAGATCGTCTGTATCGTAAACGAGCCCATCCGGGGCGTGCCCGCCCCGGCCTCATTGAAGCATCGACATCTCCCGTAAGTACGGGGGCAATCTTCCTCCCCATCCGGGGCGTGCCCGCCCCGGCCTCATTGAAGCCCCGTGATCCAGCACTCATAGTTCTGTCTCTTTCTGACCCATCCGGGGCGTGCCCGCCCCGGCCTCATTGAAGCAGCGCAGCTGGACTGACGCGGATCGCCCGTCGAGAGCCCATCCGGGGCGTGCCCGCCCCGGCCTCATTGAAGCATCGACATCTCCCGTAAGTACGGGGGCAATCTTCCTCCCCATCCGGGGCGTGCCCGCCCCGGCCTCATTGAAGCCCCGTGATCCAGCACTCATAGTTCTGTCTCTTTCTGACCCATCCGGGGCGTGCCCGCCCCGGCCTCATTGAAGCAGCGCAGCTGGACTGACGCGGATCGCCCGTCGAGAGCCCATCCGGGGCGTGCCCGCCCCGGCCTCATTGAAGCTCGATGGCCTCATGTCGGCGGTCGCGCTCGTTGTCCCTCCCATCCGGGGCGTGCCCGCCCCGGCCTCATTGAAGCCCGGGCGGCGGCGGCGTCACGCTTGCGCTGTCGATGCAGCCCATCCGGGGCGTGCCCGCCCCGGCCTCATTGAAGCCGCATTCGGCGCATCGATGGTCGGCGGCCGCCCATGCCTCCCATCCGGGGCGTGCCCGCCCCGGCCTCATTGAAGCTTGAGGGCGTCCTCTATCACGTTCCAGTCAATGATGCGCCCATCCGGGGCGTGCCCGCCCCGGCCTCATTGAAGCGCCGCAAGGCGCGCCTCTGGCTTCGTGAGCAGCGACCCCATCCGGGGCGTGCCCGCCCCGGCCTCATTGAAGCCCTGCGAAAAAAAGAGTCCAGGGACGATCCGCTTACCCCCCCATCCGGGGCGTGCCCGCCCCGGCCTCATTGAAGCGTCGACCTCATGTCGGGGCGCATTGACCCGGGCGCCCCCCCATCCGGGGCGTGCCCGCCCCGGCCTCATTGAAGCTTCTGGAGCACGGTCTTCCAGTTCGGCTTTGCCACGCCCATCCGGGGCGTGCCCGCCCCGGCCTCATTGAAGCCTGATGGTCGGGACCAGTATCTCCCACGTCTCCTGGGACCCATCCGGGGCGTGCCCGCTGCGCATTCCGATGAAAATGAACACCAATTCCGACGAAAGTGAACACCGATTCCGACGAAAATGAACACCTTGGGCGGGTGGAGGTCTGCGGGGGTGCTGGGGTGATGGGTTGGCTTGGGAATTTTAGGTGGTTGGGCGGGGTTTGGTCGAGTCGTAGAGGCGGCGCATGGAGCCGCCTTCGAGGCGGATGCGGTGGGCGTTGTTGAGGAGTCGGTCGAGGATGGCGTCGCCGAGGGTTTGGTCGCCGATGGCTTCGTGCCAGTGTTCGACGGGGACTTGAGAGGCGAGGATGGTGCCTTGGCGGGCGCAGCGGTCGTCGAGGAGTTCCAGGAGGTCGAGGCGGCCCTGGTCGGAGATGGAGGCCAGGCCCCAGTCGTCGAGGATGAGCAGACGGACTTTCGCGAGTCGCTGGACGAGGCGGGGGTAGGAGCCGTCGGCGCGGGCGAGGGCTAGTTCGTCCATGAGGCGGGAGACGCGGTAGTAGCGGGTCGAGAGGCCGAGGCGGCAGGCTTGATGGCCGAGGGCGCAGGCGAGGTAGGACTTGCCGGATCCGGTCGGGCCGACGAGGAGGACGGACTGGCCGTCGCGGATCCACTGTCCGGAGGCGAGTCGGAGGAGGACGGAGCGGTCGAGGCCGCGTCTGGCTTTGAAGTCGATGTCTTCGACGGCGGCGTCGAGGTGGAGTTTGGCGGCGCCCTTGAGGCGGACGTATCTGCGCTGTTCGCGGGAAGTTTTTTCGCGTTCGAGGAGGAGGGCGAGGCGGTCTTCGAAGGAGAGTTCGCGGATGTCGGGCGTGGCGAGTTGTTCTTCGAGGGCTTGTGCCATGCCGGTCGATCGGAGTTCGTGGAGCAGGTCGAGCGTGGGTTCTCTGAGCATTGGTCGCGTTTCCATTTGGGTTTGAAGCATCTGCATGGTTTTACTGGCGGACGTATAAGCGTCTGGAGCGGGCGGCGGACTTCTCGCGCTTGCTTCCACGGAGGGAGTGAGCTGCCGATGTCGGCTGCGGAGCGCCTTCGAGCTTCGGTTAGGGAAGAGCGTCGGCGGCTGTCGATGTCGGAGGACGCTTTCGTGCCGGTCCCGCCGGGAATCGGTCAAGGATTGCGCGTGCTCGGCGTCAGGCTGACGCGACCGGAGCGGGATCCGGGGCTGATGTCGCCTTCCGTCCTGGTCCCGACCTTCCGCGACCCTCCGGTCGGCTGCTTCGGGGGCTCTTTTCCGCCGAATCGCGGCGATTTCCCGAGGGGTAAAGGTCCAGTCGCCCTCCGCTTGGGCGTCTCCGTCGATCCCGGAGCGTTCGTTTTTCCCGGAATCGGCCGAATTCCCCGATATCCAGCGGAATTCTCCGGGACGGCGGATATTTCGCCTTTCAGGACCGAGCGGCGTCATTTCTTCGATCCGTTGCCAAGGCCAACGTAGTACTTCGGCCCGCGGACGTTGGCGTGGCGCCGATGTCGGCTTCGGAGCGCCTTCGAGCCTCGTTTCGGGAAGAGCGTCGGCGGCTGTCGATGTCGGAGGACGCTTTCGTGCCGGTCCCGCCGGGATTCGGTCAAGGATTGCGCATGCTCGGCGTCAGTCTGACGCGACCGGAGCGGGATTCGGGGCTGATATCGCCTTCCGTCCTGGTCCCGACCTTCCGCGACCCTCCGGTCGGCTGCTTCGGGGGCTCTTTGCCGCCGAATCGCGGCGATTTCCCGAGGGGTAAAGGTCCAGTCGCCCTCCGCTTGCGCGTCTCCGTCGATCCCGGAGCGTTCGTTTTTCCCGGAATCGGCCGAATTCCCCGATATCCAGCGGAATTCCCCGGGACGGCGGATATTTCGCCTTTCAGGACCGAGCGGCGTCATTTCTCCCGGAGCGTTCGTTTTTCCCGGAATCGGCCGAATTCCCCGATATCCAGCGGAATTCCCCGGGACGGCGGATATTTCGCCTTTCAGGACCGAGCGGCGTCATTTCTTCGATCCGTTGCCAAGGCCGACGTAGTACTTCGGCCCGCGGACGTTGGCGTGGCGCCGATGTCGGCTGCGGAGTGCCTTCGAGTCTCGTCTCGGGAGGGGGCGTCGGCGAGCGTCGATGTCGGAGGGCGCTTTCGGGCCGGCCCCCGCCGGGAATCGGTCAAGGATTGCGCGTGCTCGGCGTCAGGCTGACGCGACCGGAGCGGGATTCGGGGCTGATGTCGCCTTCCGTCCTGGTCCCGACCTTCCGCGACCCTCCGGTCGGCTGCTTCGGGGGCTCTTTGCCGCCGAATCGCGGCGATTTCCCGAGGGGTAAAGGTCGGGTCGACTCGAAAGCGGGCGTCTCCGTCGATCCCGGGGCGTTCGCTTTTCCCGGAATCGGCCGAATTCCCCGATATCCAGCGGAATTCGCCGGGACGGCGGATAGTTCGCCTTTCGGAGCCGAGCGCCGTCATTTCTCCGATCTGTTGCGACTGTCGACGTAGTACTTCGGCCCGCGGACGTTCGCGTGGCGCCGCGGCAGCTTCGGCGCATGCCGCTCCTCGCCTTGCCTGTCGAGTCCCGTCGCGAGAATCGACTTTACGGAGCTGTAGCTCACCGCGCCGATGCTCAGCGCCCGGCGGCAGGCGGCGTCCACGCGCCCGGCGGAGTAGGAGCGCTCGAGCCGCATCAAGCCGAGACAGCCGCGGTATCCCTGCTCGGGATGCGGACGCTCCTCGAGCAGCTTCCGCACGAAGGCGGCGACATCCGGCCCGGCCCTTTCCGCCCATCGGACCAGACGCGACGGCGACCACTCGAGATGCGCGCGATGCGCCGCAGGCATGTGGTCCGGCACGGTCGCGCATCCTCCCTTTTCGCGGCTTCGGGCATGCGCCGCCACGCGCCGATGCTTCTCGAAGACTTCGACCGTCGTCGCCGTCAGCCGGACCTCGACCTCGCGCCGAGCCAGCGCGTGGGGAACGCTGTAAAAGCTCTTGTCCACTTGGACGTGGTAATCCATGCTCACGCGCGCCTTGCGCCACTCCGCGTACTCGAAGCGCAGCGACGGCAGCGACTTCAGCGCCGGCCGGTCCAACTCCTCGAACAGACTTCGCCGACTGCCCTCGATCTTCTGAAAGGGCCGCTCGTTCAGCGCCGCTGTGAGCGGAGCCATCGCCTCGCGGATCTCCGCCAGCGAAAAGAACTTGTGATTGCGCAGCGGCGCCAAAACCCAGCGCTCGACGTGCTGCACCGCAGTCTCGGCCTTCGCTTTGTCCCGCGGAGCCCGCGGACGAGCCGGCAATACCGTCGTTCCGTAGTGCGCCGCCAAGTCCCGGTACGTCGGATTCAGCTCCGGCTCGTAGCGGCTCGCCCGCTTCACCGCCGCCTTCTCGTTGTCCGGCACCACCATCTCGGGCACGCCGCCCCAAAACTCGAACATGCGTGCGTGCGACGCCGTCCAGTCGCGCAGCGACCGACTCGCCGTCACGTCCACGAAGGTGTAGTTCGACGCGCCCAGCACGCCCACGAAGACCATCGCGCCCCGCTCCTCGCCGACGCTTCGGTCCATGAAGGGAACCCTCGGGCCCGCATAGTCCACGAAGGCCTTCTCGCCGGCCCGATACAGCTGTCGGGCTACGACGTCGACGCTCTTCCTCCACTCCCGGTAGAGATCGCAGTAGCGGCTGTACCCGTAGCCGCCCGGATTCGCCTCCCGATACTCGAGCCACAGCAGCCGGCGCGTCACGCCCTTGCCCCGCCGCAGCTCCCGGTGCGTCTCCTCCCAGTCGGGCTCCGGCTTACGCTCGAGCGCCTCCGACGACGCCGAACGCAGCGCAGCCAGCAGCGCCGCATCGTCCATCCCCTCGGGCAGCGGCCAGGTCAAACCCGCCCTCTTCGCCCGCCGAACGTACTTGTTCACCGTCCCCACCGCGACGCCCAGCGACGCCGCGATCTCCCGATGACTGCGCCCGAGACCAAAGCTCAGACGCGCCAGCTCTCGAATTCTCCTCATGGACAAGCTCTTCCGCGGCATCCTCTTTCTCCTCGCCTTGAAGTGACCTCTGCGAGAATGAAAGAAGACGCCGCCGCGACAAGTTCTCCAGCTCCCTCGCCGCTCGCCTCCACAATGTCCGACGCATATCAGAACGCCTGTTCATTTTCGTCGGAATCCATGTTCACTTTCATTGGAATCCATGTTCACTTTCAATCGGAATCCGTGTTCACTTTGCCTCGGAATCCGCAGCTGCCCCGGCCTCATTGAAGCGAGCGGTGGAGGGAGCGTGGGCAAGGGGCTCCAGTCCCCCATCCGGGGCGTGCCCGCCCCGGCCTCATTGAAGCTCGGATTGCAATTCAGCATCGTCCACGAGTTCCGACTTCCCATCCGGGGCGTGCCCGCCCCGGCCTCATTGAAGCGGGCGACGTATTTCCCCGGTTAGGCGATGATCCGCTCTCCCATCCGGGGCGTGCCCGCCCCGGCCTCATTGAAGCTCGGGGACCTCCGGCAGCGTCTCGGCGACGGCGCGCCCCATCCGGGGCGTGCCCGCCCCGGCCTCATTGAAGCAGATCAGGAAATTTTGCTTCAGACCGATCTTCAGGTCCATCCGGGGCGACCCCGCCACAACGACGCGATTCTCCTGGCATGAACGTTCAGGAACCGTGGTGCGCCGCATTAAATTTGGACAGATTGCGTGCCGCCACTCCTCATGATTTCGAGGTTCTCATGTCCGTCCCGTCCGCAACCCGCTACCGCGTTGACGCGCTCAAGAAGGATGTCCTTAACGCGGAGATCTCGCGGTCGCTGATCACCGGCGAGCGGATGATGCTTGCCCACGTTTATCTCCAGAAGGGCGCGGTGGTGCCGACGCACGCCCATGACAACGAACAAATCACCTACATCCTGAAAGGCGCGCTGCGCTTCTGGCTTGGAGAGGACGGGGCCGAAACCTTGGATCTGCGCGCGGGCGAAGTGCTTCACATCCCGAGCGGCCTTCCGCACAAAGCCGAAGCCTTGGAGGATACCTTGGACGTTGACGTGTTTTCTCCGCCCCGGCAAGATTGGTTGGACGGCACGGACGCCTATCTGAGAGGAGGCGCGAAATAGGCGGAAAGGGTGGACTGCTTCGCGGCGGTCGCTGGATATGGAAGGACGGCGGTTTTATCGAATGGCAGGACGCGCAGGTGCACATCCTTTCGCTTGCGGTGCAGTTCGCGGCATCGGTCTTCGAAGGCGTGCGCTGCTACGAAACGCCGAAGGGACCCGCAGTTTTTCGGTTGGACGCGCATTTGCGGCGGCTCTTGGGCTCCGCGCGCGTGTACCGCATGGAGCCGGAACACTCTTTGGAAGACCTCCGAGAGGCGGTGCTCGCGACCATCCGAAAAAACGGCTACTCCTCCTGCTACATCCGGCCGATGATTCTGCGGGGGTACGGATCCGCTGGAATGGACCCCTCGCACAGCCCCGTTGAAAGCTACGTCCCCTGCTGGCCGTGGGGCGCCTATCTCGGGGAGGAGGCGCGAGCCGCCGGGATTGATGCGGGAATTTCCTCTTGGAGTCGTCCTCGCCCCAACACGCTCCCCAGCGGCGCAAAGGCGGCGGGAAACTACATGGTCTCTTTTCTGATGAGCAACGAGGCAAGCGACCATGGACACGCCGAGGCCATCGGACTGGGACCGGGGGGGTTGGTGAGCGAAGGGAGCGGCCAAAACCTCTTCGCAGTCTTTGACGGCGAGCTGATCACTCCGATTCTGGATGGCACTTCGCTCGCAGGAATTACTCGCCACTCCGTGATGAAGATCGCGGAGGAGGACTTGGGGATACGGACCCGGGCCCAGCTAATGACGCGCGAAATGCTCTACCAGGCGGACGAGCTTTTCTTTACCGGCACAGCGACGGAGGTCGCGCCGATTCGATCCGTGGACGGCATGCAAATCGGAAGCGGCAAGCGGGGCCCGATCACGGAGCGGGTTCAAGCGAGCTACCTCAATCTCGTCATGGGCCAGCGCGAGGATGACAGGGGATGGCTGACGTACGCGGCGTAGCGGGCGCCTATTGTCCCGTCGCAGCGAGCGCGGCGACCGAAGCGGACCGTGGAACGGCTCCCTCTCCGGCATGCCGGCGCGCTAATCCCCGAAAATTGCGATGCAACACGAACTGGGCTTTGCGACCGAGCTGAACGAGCCGCCCTTCGACTTCGACGGGGAGTACGGAGAGAATTACGAGGCGCTCGCTCATAGGCTCATTCCGGGTTACGGATCATTATTTCAGGTGGTGGCGGCGCTCTTGGACCCCCATCTCCCTCACGGGGGGCGGGCATTGGTGGTCGGCGCCGGCACAGGCGGAGAGATCGCGGGCCTAAAGAACGCGAGGCCCGACCTTCGGATTCACGGAATCGACCCGTCCCAGCCGATGCTGGACCTCGCCAAAGCGCGCATTGATCAAGCCGCCGCGGGAGACGGGGTCACATTACAGCTGGGCTGTGCTCGCGACGTGGAGGAAAAGGACTTCGATGCGGCAACGCTAATGAACGTGCTCCACTTCGTGCCCGATGACGGCGGCAAGGAGGCACTCCTTCGCGACGTTTGCGCGCGCTTGCGACCGGGCGGCGTCCTTGCATTCTTCGATCTGGGCGGCGACCCGGGTTCGGATGATTTTCGGCGCTTCATGGCGGGGTGGGAGCTCTTCTGGAAGCTCCGCGGCCTGACTGAGCCCGAGGCCGACCGGTTTCGGCAACGCATTCAGGCCGGGATACACTTTGCGGGCGAGGCGCGGATCCTGGAGCTGGCCGAGCTGGCCGGCTTCACCCAGAATGTCCCTTTCTACCGGGGATTCCTCTACCGGGGCTGGCTCCTCACCCGGGGCTAAATCCCGAAGGTCCCGCGATGCGATACCCTTGCGGCGGCTCCACTCCCAGAAGGTGCCTCACGAAGTAATCCCAAGTGCGTCGCAGGACGTAGGGTTCGCTCGCGTAGCCGTGGTTGCGATTCGGCATGATGAACATGTCGAAGTCCTTGTTGTGTCGCACCAACTCGTCGATCAACCGGATCGTCATGTTGGGGTGCACGTTATCGTCCAAAGTGCCGTAGTGAAGCAGGAGTTTGCCCTTTAGGTTCGCAGCCAAGAGCTGGTTCGCCTGATTGTTGTAGTTGTCGGCCCCGTCCGGGCCATGCTCAAGCAGCCCTTGGTACTTTTCGGCCCACGCAAACATGTATCCTCGGTTGTCGTGGTTTCCAGCCCCGGAGACTGCGACGTGGAAGAAGTCTGGATAACGCAGTATGGCGTCGGTGGAGGAAAACCCGCCCCCCGAATGGCCGTAGATCCCCACTCTCTCCAAATCCATCTGCGGATGACGCGCGGCCAGCTCGCGAAGGGCCGAGATGTGGTCCGGCAGCCCGTTGTCTCCCATGTTGCCGTAGTAGGCGTCGTGAAAGGCCTTGGAGCGAATTGGCGTCCCGAATGCGTCAACCGCAAAGACGATAAAGCCCAGCTCGGCGAGAGCGCGGGTCTGGCCGCGACCGCTTGCGGAAAAGCCGTAGTCGGTCACCGCGCCGACCTGTGGACCGGGATAGATGTAGTCCACGACGGGATAGCGCTTGCGTGGATCAAAGTCGCTGGGAAACCAGAGAAGGCCTCGCACCTCGGTCACGCCGTCCCTGCCCTTTGCGCGGAAAGGAAGCGGCGGGGTCCATCCGGCCTGCTCCAAGCCCGAGATGTCGGCCTCCTCCAAGGTCAGTAGCTCCCTTCCCGATGCGTCCCGCAGGACGGTCGCAGGCGCATCGGTCGGCGTAGAATACCGATCTACGAAATAGCGGCCCGACGGCGCGGCGACCAGGGCGTGGTGGGCGTCTTGCGGAGATAGGAGAGTCGGGGGGCCGCCATCCAGAGAAACGCTGTACAGATGCTCGTAGTAGGGGTGTCTTCCCTCTTCGCGACCTGCGGCCGCGAAGAGGACAGTTCCCCGCTCGAGGTCAACCGCCAGAAGCTGCGTGACGATCCACGGCCCCTGCGTCAGCTTGCGCTTCATGGCGCCGCCCGCGCCGTAGAGATAGAGGTGTCCAAATCCATCGCGCTCGGACCACCAGACGATCTCCTCGCCGTCCTCCAAGACCCGCCAAGCGGGCGGATAGCGCGTGAATTGATTGAGCTCGACGTAGGTTGGGCCGGTCTCGGTCAAGACCTCCGAAGCTGCGCCCGTGGTCGCGTCGACCCGGTGCAGGACGTAGCTGCGAAAGTCCCTTGATCGGGTCGTGTAGAAGACCGCCTCTCCATCCGCAGACCACTGAACGTCCGCGAAGGTCGTGTCGCCCCTGGTAAAGTAGCCCGGCTGCGGATCCACCTCCGCGCGAACTCCCGCTCGGGTATCAAGGTCGAAGATCCAGAGCTCCGACGTGGGAATAATCGAGTCTCCGGGCAGCGGATACGCCCAGCTGTGCAGAACCGGCCTGCCGTCCGCCGCCTCAAGAAGGTGGAAGCGGCCCACGCCGCGCTCGTCGTACCGATGCGTCGCGATCCGCCGCGAATCGGGCGACCACTGAAGCACGGGAGGCCGGCGGGCCTCCGAACGGCGACTCGTGATCTCTTGGCAGCAGCCTTCGGGGATCGCCGCGTAGCCGTAGTCCTCTTCCCCGTCCCGGGTCATCGCAAACTCCTCGCCGGTCTCCGCGGAGCGCACCCAAAGGTTCTCGTCCCGCGCGAACGCAATCCAACGTCCATCGGGGGAGGAGCGTTCGTCCGGCGCGGGACTCCGAGGCGGGCGCGGACCCTCGCACTGGTAGCTTCTGATGTCGCAGCGCCACTCGAGCGTGTCGCCCAAGGAGAACTGTATCGCTGTTCGCCCCTCGACGAAGTCAAAGGACTCGAATGGAAGCCGACCGCCTTCGTAGGACGTGTCCCGCGCGAGCGAAAGAGCGGCTGCCAGTCGATCATGGTCGAATGCAAGGCTGCGCCGGGGGGCATTCGGATCCACCGCGACAAAAACGTGGCCGCTGGAAGCGCGCGTTCGGTACCAGAAGCTGTCTCCGTCAAAGAACTGCGGCGCGCCGGGATTCCCCGTCACCAGCTGCTCCGCGCGCCAGGAAAGGAACTGTTCCGCGCGGGCGTACTTCGCGCCGGGATTCTCTTGGGCGGCCACGGCTGGCGCGAGCGCAAGAAGAAACAGCGGCGGAAAACAGGACTGGAGGCGCGGGGCGCTCCCAAACGTGTCATTGAACCAAGGGCGCATGCGGATTCCTCTTTGCTGGACGGCTGCAATAGGGCGGCGATCTTGCCTCAGGGTAGAATTTGGCGCTTGCGGCGGCAACTGCCTTGCTTGATGTCCGGAAAGGCGCGCTGAAATTCGCGCGCCGCCTTTGGAGGGGCCATTTGCGTTTAGCTTTCGGCCAGCTTGTGGAGCGGCCTCTGTCCCGACGATCAGGCTCAACGACTTGGATTCGGACTTCGGGCGCCATATCGAACCCGCTATAGAGACCTCGCTCAATCTCATGACGCGCGCTGCCTTCCGAGCGGGCTCGTCCTCATCGCGGACCGGCTGCGCGACCGCTGCCTGATGCGTCCGATCACGCGGAGAATCCTGCGACTTACCGGAGTCCGACCGGGCGAGGCGAAGGTCGTTCTCCTAGGCTCTCTCTACTTCTTTTTTGTTCTTTCGGCGTACTACGTCATCCGCCCCGTCCGAGAGGAAATGGGGGTGCGGGACATCGACAACATCCCGTGGCTCTATACGGGAACCGCAATCGCTATGCTGGTCGTCCATTCGCTCTTCGGATGGGTCTCCTCCAGATGGTCCAGGCGACGCCTCGCGCAGATCACCTACCAGTGGTTCGCGCTCAATCTCTTGGTTTTCTTCGCGCTCCTGTCCCTTTGGGACGGCCTGAGCGCGGCATGGGTCCAGCGCGCCTTCTTCATCTGGGTCAGCGTCTTCAACCTCTGTGCGGTCGCGGTCTTTTGGTCCTATATGACCGATGTGTATTCCCCGGACCAAGGCCGGCGACTCTTTGCGATCACGGCGGTTGGCGGCACGCTGGGCGCGATACTCGGATCCTCTATCCCCGCGTTCTTCGCTTCGTTCGTTGGCACCGTAAACCTCCTGCTCATTTCAGTCGTCTTTCTGCAAGCCGCATTGGCTTGCGTTCTGGGGCTGGAGCGCTGGGCGCAGGCCAAGGACTCGTTCAGTTCGAGTCGACCGGCTAAAGCGACGCGGGCAGGAATCGAGCCCGGGAAAGCCGCGTCCGCTCGCGCGGGACTGGGCGGCGGATTTCTTGACGGCGCGCGGCAGGTGTTGCTTTCTCCCTACCTGCTGGGGATCGCGCTGTTTATGCTCTGCCGCTCCGCCGGAGCCACGTTCCTCTACAACATTCAGCTTGAGCTGGTCGGGGAGGCGTTTCCGGGCAACGAGGCTCAGGTTCAAGACGCGCGGACGGCGTTTTTCAGCCAAATCAACCTCGCCGTCAACATCCTTACGCTCCTCGTCCAGCTGTTCCTGACCGGACGCCTCCTGCGCTGGCTGGGCGTAGGCGTCACGCTCGCCCTGCTTCCCCTAATCTGCGTTGTGGGATTCGGCGCCTTGGCGGCGGCCCCGGTACTCTCCGTGTTCGTGGTCCTCTACGTCCTTTCTCGCTCCGCGGAGTTCGCCGTTGCCTCGCCAACGCGCAGCGTCCTCTATCAGGTGCTCGACCGAAGCCGCAAATACAAGGCGCGCAACTTCAACGACACGCTCTGCTACCGGTCGGGCGACGCCCTCTTTGCGTGGATCTACAGGTCCCTGAAAGACGCCTTTGCGCCCCCGATGGGCTTAATCGCCTTGGCCGCAGTCCCGCTGTCTGCTGCCTGGCTCGCGCTTTCCGTCTGGCTCGGTCGCGAACGACGGAACATCAAGAATCGAACGCCGGCGAGCGGAGGGGCTCGAAGGCGGCTTCCATCCCGCGCATAAGCTGAGTTAGAAGGCGGGCACGCCCGTAATCGCTTGGCCCAGAATCAGCGAGTGGATATCGTGCGTCCCCTCGTAGGTGTAGGTCGATTCCAAGTTGGCCATATGGCGCATCGCCGCGTACTCGGCCAAGATGCCATTTGCTCCAAGCAGGCGGCGAGCCTCCCGGGCCGCGTCCGCAGCCATATCAACCGCAGTGCGCTTTGCAAGGCTGACCCGCTGAGGCGTGGCGCGCCCCGCCTCCTTGAGCTGCCCCAGACGGTAGCAGAGCAGCTGAGCCTGGGTGATTGCGGCGAGCATGTCCGCAAGCCTGACCTGCTGTATCTGCTTGGCCGCGATGGGCGCGCCGAAGGCCATGCGATTCTTGGCGTAGCGGACCGCCTCTTCGTAACATCCCATGGCGGCGCCCACCGCGCCCCACGCCACGCCGTAGCGGGCCTGGGTCAGGCACATGAGCGCGCTCTTCAGGCCCCGAGCTTCGGGAAGCGCCGCGTCCGCTCCGACCTCTACGTCGCGCAGCACTAACTCGCTCGTGTCGGATGCGAGGAGCGACAGCTTCCCCTGCTGATCCTTCGCCGAGAAGCCGGCTTGGTCGGTGGGAACCAGAAAGCCTCTGATCCCATCTGCATCGCCCCGCTTCCGCGTCTGAGCCCAGATGAGGGCGACGTGGGCCATTGACCCATTCGTAATCCACATCTTTGCGCCGTTCAGGAGCCATCCGCCCTCCGTCTTGCGGGCGGTGGTGCGCATCCCCGCCGGATTCGATCCGAAGTCCGGCTCCGTGAGGCCAAAGCAACCGATCGCGTCGGCGGAGGCGAGACGAGGAAGCCATTCCCTGCGGTGGGCCTTTGAGCCGAACGCATGAATCGGGTACATCACGAGCGCGCCCTGCACGGAGGCGAATGATCGGATTCCAGAGTCGCCGCGCTCCAGCTCCTGCATAACGAGCCCGTACGCGATATCGCCCATCCCGGCGCAGCCGTACTCGGCCGGCAGGGTGGCGCCCAGAACGCCAAGCTCTCCGATCTCTCCGATGAGCTCCGTCGGAAAGCGCCGATCCACGTAGGCGTCGCCGATCAGGGGAAGCAGGCGGTCATCCACCCATTTGCGGATCCCGTCCCGGACGAGGCGCTCCTCTTCGGTGAGGAGGGCGTCAATGTCCATGAAGTCCAAAGCTTGATTCATCGGGCCGTTCATCCCAGTGGAAACAGTGGCGGGGAGGCTGGGTTCAGGGCAGGCGGCGAGATCTGCCGGCGCGGAGAAGGCCGAAGGCGACCTGACGGCCCAGCCTGGACCCAAGCCACAGCGTCGCGACAACGACCCCGATCCAGCCCCCCGCCACGATGCGGGAAGGCTGCTGCCCATAGTAGATCCACAGCGCAAGGCCGAGCGCCAAGAGACCACCGAAACGCCAGCCCCAGACGCGCGCCTTAGACGACGCCCGCTCGACGCACGGCTCGCACCAGAGCAGCCGATCCAAGTCGGAGGCTTGGGACGGCGCGCCGCAGCAGGCACAGCGAAGTTCGCCCAAGCGCCGCACGCGGGTCAGTCCGCGAGATGTCGAATAATCGCCCGCGCAAAGGCGCGGGTGCCGTCTTGGCCTCCCATGTCCCGGGTCCGCGCCGCGCCGGTCCCGATCACCTCGGAGACGGCCCGCCTAATGCGCCGAGCATCCGCGCTCATTCCCAAGTGCTCCAGCATCAGACAAGCCGAGAGGAGGAGGCTCGTGGGGTTTGCGATTCCTTGGCCCGCAATATCCGGGGCGGAGCCGTGCACCGCTTCGAAGACCGCGTGCCTTGCGCCGATATTTGCAGCCGGCGCGAAGCCCAAGCCGCCGACCAGACCCGCGATCTGGTCGCTCAGGATATCGCCCAGCATGTTGGTCGTGACAATCACGTCGAAGCGGTATGGATCCGTCACCAGGTACATCGCCGTCGCGTCGACGATCCGGTCCTCGAAGGCGACGACTCCGTCGTATGCGGGCGCCGTGGATCGACCGGCTTCCAGAAAGAGTCCCTGCGTGCACTTTAGGATGTTTGCCTTGTGCGCCAGCGTGACCTTGCTCCGGCCATGCTCCTTGGCGTAGTCGAAGGCGAAACGCACGATCCGCTCCGACGCGTACCTCGTCGCCACGGTGATGGACTCCGCCGCAGCCTTTGGATCGCCGGCCACCCCGATGTAGTGCTCGACGCCGATGTAGAGCCCCTCCGTGTTTTCGCGCACCAATACGAGGTCGATGTCCTCGTACCTCCCTCCCGGAAGAAGAGTGCGCGCCGGGCGGACGTTTGCGAAGAGTTCGAGGTCTTTCCGTATCTGCACGTTGACCGACCGAAATCCAGATCCCAGGGGCGTCGTTAGGGGACCCTTCAGCGCAACGCCGTTGCGTTCGATGGAATCCATCGTGCGCGTTGGAAGCGGACTCCCTTCGCGCGCCAAAGCGCTCTCGCCCGCCTCCATCTCCTCAAATTCAAGCGCGATCCCCGCCGCCTCCAGAACGGAGATGACGGCCCGCATCACTTCGGGCCCGACGCCGTCGCCCGGGATGACTGTGACGATGCTGGGAGGGCCGGTCACTCCCCGTCCTCCTCAAACGCGAGCGCTGCGGAGTTGATGCAGTATCTCCGCCCGGTCGGCGGAGGCCCATCGGAGAAAACGTGCCCCAGATGGGCGTCGCACGCCGCGCATCTTGTTTCCGTGCGCCTCATGAGGAAGGACCAGTCGTCGCGCTCCCTGATCGCGTCTTTGTCCGCCGCCTCGAAGAAGCTCGGCCATCCCGTGCCGGAGTCGAACTTCGCCTTTGAGGAGAACAGCTCCGCGCCGCAGCAGACGCAGCGGTAGACGCCGGCGTCCCGGCGGTCCCAATGCTCTCCGGTGAAGGCGCGCTCCGTGCCCCCGTCCCGCGTGACGCGAAACTGCTCGGGCGTGAGCGCCCTGCGCCAGTGTTCCCGGGAGAGGGATCTCGGGGAAGTCCTAGATGGAGTCAATGCGTAGAATTGAGTGTTCCGATTGGCGTCGCCCAAGCTGTTATTGAAGTTAGCATCCGCACAACCGGCAAAGGGATCATCCGCCGATGTACGAGCTCATTTTTGCAGGCGCGCTGATTCTCGTTGCGAGCATGACGGGCGGGCTGACGAATTCGCTTGCCATCCGAATGCTCTTTCGACCCGGCAAGCCCCCCGTGGTCTTGGGGCGAAAGCTCGCGTGGCTGCAGGGAGCCATCCCCAAGAATCAGGAGCGAATGGCGCAGTCGATCGGCGGCGCCGTAGGCAATCGGCTTCTGCCCCGCGAAGAGCTCTCCGACATGCTATCGCGGCCCGAGCTCCGCGAAGCCTACGACGAGGTGCTGCTGCGGGCGGCGAAGGAAGTCGCGGAGCGGGAGCACGGCTCGGTTCGCGAGATCCTAGGGCCCGAAGCCATGAAGACGCTGGACGGGGCGATCAGCGAACTGCTGGATTCGGGGATGGAGAGCATCGGTCGGTATTTGGAGTCGGACGCCTTTGAGGAGGTCCTCGGCCGAGAGGCCGACGCGCTCAGGGCCCATGTGGCCGAGATGCGGATCGGCGAGCTGCTCACGCCGGAGCGTCGCGCGCGCCTTGTCGCATTGATTTCGGATTGGCTGGAGGAGCGCGCCCGAAGCCCAGCCTTGGAAACCGCGATCAAAGGGTACGTGGGTCGAGGCTTCGACAATCTGGCGCGCGACGAGCGACCGCTCCAAGAGCTGATCCCCAGCGGCTTTGCGGAGATGCTGGAGCAGGCCATCTCGGAGTACCTCCCCGTCGCGCTGGATCATCTGGGCGCCTACGTGCGGCGGCCCGAGGTCGCGGCTTCAATCGAGCAGATTATCGGCACGCTTTTCAAGCGCTTTCGCAGCGAACTGAATTTCTTTCAAGGCTGGGTCGCCTCGATCATCATCAACGAGGCAATGGTCGATGGCGTCGTGGCGCGAATCCGGAAAGACGGCGCCGACAAATTGATCGGCCTGATTCACGAGGAGCGCTTTCGGAGCGCGGCGCGGCGGGCGATCCGGAGCTCGATCGCCGAAGTCATGCAACGCGACCTGAGCGGCATTTTCGGCGCCGCGGACTCTAATCGACTGGCCAAGGGGAAAGCGCAGGCCAGCGCATGGCTCATCAAGCGGGCGCGCGATCCAAAGATTCTGGAGTTCGCCGCGACCGAGATCGGAGCAGCCTTGGAGAAGGTCTCGCTAATGACGTGGGAGGAGGCGCTTGGCGACGGCGCGCGGGGCAAGGTCTTGGATGGAATCGTGAGAGCGGCTCGCTCTCCTCAAGCAGTCCCTCTCTACCGGGCCGTACTGCAGAAAGGGGTCGATACGCTTCTCTCCACTCCCGTCGGACGGCCCTCCGCCTGGCTTCCGGACCAGACCCCGGACCGCGTCAGGTCCTTTGCCTCCGATGGCATCTGGCGTTGGATTCAGGCGCAAGTCCCGCAAATTGTCGCGCGCATGGACATCGCTGCGCGCGTCGAACGACGTCTCCGCCGCTTCCCGACGCGCGAGCTTGAGTCGCTGGTTCGCTCGGTCGCGCGCAGGGAGCTCCGGCTGATCGTCACCTTGGGCTGGATTTTGGGAGGCCTTGTTGGGGCGCTCATGGTGACCGCGAATCGCTTGATTCCGTAGTAGCCGTCCGCCTGAAGTCTATTTGCAATACGGAAATGAGCCCGAACCGAGGCGAGGTCGGGAGTAACCGGACTGAGGCCCGGAGCGGAAGCAACGGCGTATCCACCGGATACTAAACCTAAAGCTGAAACCGGCAAGAACCTCCTCATCCGGCGCTGGAGAACTGCTCCGTAAGATGGCTGGGAGTTCTCCGTGGAATATGCAATAGGCAACAGGCATCGGCGAAACAGAGTGTACTGCCCGGACGCTACCTACCCGCACTGTTGGAAGGCACGGAAACTCTCCCGGCTGACCGATCCGATACGGTGCGACGTCAGCAGGCCCAGCTCGTCGAGAACGAAGAGCCTCTGATCGTCTTCCGCGCGCGCGGCTAGAGAAAACGGGGGCTCCGAAGCATTCGCCCCGGAGCCCCCGCACAATCCGCTCGGCTAACGATAAATCGTCAGCCCGCGGTCCCGCTAACTCAAGTTTCCATCATCAGCTGACCGGAGCGTAGCTGATCCGCAGCGGCTCCTCGTGCTGGAGCGGCTTGCACTGCTGATTCAGATTATGGGCCTCGAAGGGCAGGCCCCATACCTTCTTGGTCCGATCATGGGGCACCACGATCACGAACGTCGAGGGCAGGCTCCAACGGGTCGTCTCCGGATGCAACCACCTGCCGTCCTTTTCGCACACTCCGCTGGCGCTCCACTTGAGCTCGAACTTCTCGGTCTTGTCTTTCTGGGCGCCCCCCTGACGCAGGGCGTAGCGGCCCGGAGCGAGTTCGATCACCGCATCGTGCCCGTCAAATTCGAGCCAAAAGGAATCCCCGCTCTTGGCCACCATCTCCAGACCCGACTTGTCGGCCCCGAAGTACTTTTTCAACGTCGCGAGCGAGTCATTGGGATTCGAAACATTCTGCAGGTGTCCCGCATCCGCACTGTTGCTCGCGTCCAGCGTGTAGTATCCTGAGGACCCGTCTTGGCATATTATGCCATCCGCAAGGCCATGACCCCCGAAGGACCCACACTTGCGGATCTTGAACTCAATCGAGCCCGTGTGCTTCGTCCTGTCGGCGGACGTGTCCAAGGTCGTCTGCGTCTTGTACTGCCACACCTTCGTCTTGATCCTTCGGTTCGCCACCGTCCCGAAGCCCAGCGCCTGATGGCCCGGAGCGGCTAGGCTGTCCACGATCGTCCCGTACGCCGTATCCGTGTTGCAGTCGCTATCCGGCCTGCAGCTCGCGTCGGGCGGGTCGTGGGGCGCAAACTCTTCCCAGATGACCCCCATCCGGTGATCTTGACGCACGGCGTCCATCGTCGAACCCCAGACGTTGCCGCCCGGGCATAGCTTCGAGGCGTCGTTGTCGCCCTTGCACGCAATCTTCTTGTTGCCGCCGGCAAACGCGGTGTCGGCCATGTCAAAGTTTCTAGGGCCCGTCACGTCGCTGGGATACGCCAGCTGTGCCCCGAGGCTCTGGACCGTCACCTGATAAATCTCCGACGGCAAGCCCTCGAACTCGAAGGTCCCGTCGTCGTCGGTCGCGGTCCGCCGAGCATGTCCCCGAGGCACCGCCAACGTGTCCGTCCTCGTCTTCGTCCCGATCATCCCCGTCACAACCACCTTGAGCGACACCCGCAGATCGCTCTGTACAATCGTCTGCGACCCGTCCACGTACGTCGGAGGGCTCGCGTTTAACCCCAAGCTGTCCGGCACGGTAGCGCAATCAAGAAACGCCGTCGGCGGAAGCGTGTCCTGCTCGTTGAAGCAGATGCCCGTCACGCGCACCGCCGCCCTGCCCTCGAGGCCCGCATCCATAAAGCGCGTCTCGTAGTGCGTCATGCCCTCGGGCTTCAGCTCCTTCAGGCCCGTCGCTTCGTCCGCGCCCACCGTCGCCACTCCTAAGTCCTTCGTCTCCGAATACGAAATCCCCGTAAACCGCGTCCCGTCATTTTTCAGCGTCCGGAACGTGTAGTCGGAGTCGCCCGTCTCAGCCGTCACCGCGTACGTGCCGTCCAGCAACTCGTCGATCATCGCCTTGCCCTTGTCGTCCGTATCCTCCTCATGCGTCTCGCCGTCGTGCAAGGACTTCGCCATTAGCTCGACGTCCATCCCGTCCGCATTCATCGGATCGCCCGAACTCCTGAACATCGCCGACAGCGAATTGCCCATGCGCTTGTAGCCGAAGCTCGAACACATCTTCTTGTCCCGGGGATTCGCCTTGCACGCCGAATACATCGGCATGTGCGCCATCGAGTTCGGATCCAAGTCCATCGTCTCCGACCCCACGATCATCCCGCCCTCCTCCTCGAGCCACGAATCCAGCTCCGCACGCAGCCGATACTTCCCCTCCTGCGTCATGACGCCCTTGAAGACGTGCGAGGAGTCCAGCATCGTCGTCGACGACACCATCTCCCAGCTCCCGCCGTCCGCCATCTTCTCCAAGTGCAGCAGCACGTCCTCGTCCGACGGCGCGACGTCCTTCCTGTCCCCCGTGCACGTCTTGTCCGTCGCCTTCAGCGGCACGCACGATACGCCCGCCACGTCGTCCAGCTCCCGGTGCGCGCCGACCCGCACGTCCACCTTCTTGTGACCCACCACCAGCGTCCCCAGATGCATCGCCTCGTCCGGCGGATGCAGGCCGTTGTGCGTGAACTCCAGGTACTCCATGTCCTCGTCGTCCATGTCGTGGTGGAAGTACAGATTCATGTCCTTCATCCCCACGCGGTACTTCCCCGTCTTCGACGGCGCCGCCGTCAGCGTCAAGGACGCCGACCCGTTCGAGCCCGTCGTCGCCGTCGCCGACGCCGTCTTGCTCGTCCCCTTGAACGCCGCCACCTCCGCCTTGTTCATGTACCCGCCGCCCGCGCTCCCGCGACGCACGCTCCGCACCGTCAACGACACGTTCGCCTTGTTCGCCAGGTACAGCAGCGGATCCATCGACTCCGACTTTAAGGACATCGGATCCACCATCGCCGTGTCCGTTGCGTCCTCCGCCTTAAAGTCCGCCGCCATATCCCCCAGCGATCCCGTCAGGTACACCATGTTCCCCGCGAGAGATCCCGTCGGAATCTCGAGCACAGCCATCCCGTCCTCGTCGGTCTTGGCCTCCGCCAGCGCCTCCTGACTCCACCCCTTCGCGTGATCCTCGGGATCGGCGGCCACCGCCTTCACCGTGACGCCCTCGACGCCCATGTCGCTCATGCAGTCGTTCTTCGCGCAATTCGCGTACCCGTACTTCGCCATCACGCTCAGCGAATGATGCGTCAGCTCGTACTCGAAGTCATGCTCCGCCTCTTCGCCCGCATCCAGCTCAATCACCTTCCCGGTCGCGCCCAGTCCGCCGCCCGTCATCTTCGTGTGCGTCGGGTTCATCGGAGGCGACGTATACACCAGCCTGTAGCTCCCGGCCTGTAGCTCCCCAAAGCTGTACATCCCCATCTCGTCCGTCATCGCCGTCCTCGAATCCGCCACGCCCGGCCCGTTCAACGTCAGCTTCACCGCGCCGGACAACCCCGCCGCGCCCGCGTCATGCAACGTCTTTTCGCCGCCCGCCAAAACCAGCATCCCGGATATCGACGCCGTCCGCACATGCGTCCCGCTGAAGTTCGCCCGCGTCTCCATATCGTCCATAGCCTCGACCTCCATCTCCATATCCTCGAAAGCGTACATCCCCATCTGCGCCTCCGTCGGCATGATCGCCACCATGTACGTCCCGGCCTTGAGTCCGCGGAAGGAATACACCCCCGACGCATCCGTAGTCGCGTTCATCGCCTCGTCCATGTCTCCGCCCGTCAAGCGCACCGCCATCCCGGCGACGAACATCCCCTCGACGCTCACCGCGCCCGCAATCGCCGCCGTCCGCAGCATCGATCCCTGAAAGTCCACCGTGCCCCGCTCCCCCGGATCCAGCGTCACTTCCCTCGAGACCGCCGCAAACTCGTACGACTCCGCGTCATACCCCGAGATCGACACCGTCCACGTCCCCGGCAGCAGCCCGGAGAAGACGTACATCCCGTCCGCGTCCGTCCGCGTGGACGCCGCATCCTCCGGCCCGTCCAGCTCGACCATCGCGCCCGCGACCGGCGCTCCGTCCGCGAGCACGTGCCCGGAAATCGACGCGCCCCTCAAGAAGGTCCCCGAAAAGTCCGCCTTGACCACCGCGTTCGCCGCAGCCTCCACGTCCATCGACTCCTCGGAAAAGCTCACGCGATCCCCGTCGTATCCCGATATCGTCACCGTGTAGCTCCCCGGCAGCAGATCCGCAAAGGCGTACATGCCGTCCGAATCCGTCGCCGCCCGATGCTCCTCGACTCCCGAAATCTCGACCGCGACGCCCGCCAAAGGCTCGCCCTCCGCCTCGACGACGCCCGCAATCCCCGCCGTCCGCAGCAGCGTCCCCGAAAAGTCCGCCACCTCCGTCGACGCGACCGCCAGCGTCCGCGTCACGCTCGTCTCCGCAAAGGCGTACAAATCCGCGTCGAAGCCCGAAATCTCCACCGTATGCGACCCGGCCCGAAGCCCCGAAAACGCATACGCGCCCATCGCGTCCGTCATGACCGATCCCGAAGACATCCCCGAAAGACGCACCGCGACGCCCTCCAAACGCATGTCACCGGCCATCACCGTGCCCGTCAGCGCCGACGTCCGTATCCACGATCCCGAAAAGTCCACCGTCACCGACTGACCCGCCGACGCGATCGTCGCAGACCCCGCCCCAGCGTCAAACGCCGCGTCCGCCGGATACCCCGAAATCGACACCGCGTACGTACCCGCCTCCACGCCGTCGAACCGATACGACCCGCCGCCCGACGTCGTCTGCGAACTCCCGTTCGAGAGCGACACCGACACGCCGTCCAGCCCCTCCCCCTCCACCATCACCTTGCCCAGAATCGACCCCGCCTCGGGCGGCGCCGTAGCCTCGTCACAGGCCCACGCGCCTAACCCGAGCAGCGCCCCGATCCCGAGCGCCCTCATCTTGCTTCCGCTCATACGCGCTTTCCCTTTCCCAAGCACGCGCCGGAAAGCCCGGCCCGAGTCCATGAACGAACCCGTTCAAGCCGGAGCCTCCCGCGCCGCCCCGCAGGCGCAAGCCCAAGCGCATGCGTTTCGGCACGCTTATGCAGATGCAAGTTTCATGCCGAAATTAGAGAAAACTACGTAACTCACTGCGTATCAAGGAGATACCCCCCCCCCCCCCCCCCCCCCCCCCCCCCCCCCCCCATCTTCTTCGCAACCCGCGAAAACACGAAAATTCGTTGACCCTCATCGAAATTTCGACGAGAGCTTCGATCTAGAGACTCGACGCTCGAGCGCGGAACGCCACGATCTCGGCCTGGTTCGGGCTGCCGCCTCCGCGTCGGAGGCCCGAGGTCCGCCTCCTCCCGCCACGTCTGTTGATGTTCACGCGCGCCCAAGCCCGAGGCCTGCGGAAACGGCTGGAAAGAGAGCGCGCGGCGCTGCGCTGCGAGGCGAGAGACCTGAGCTCGGGAGAGGCCGGCCGCCTTTTCGATGAGGCGCTTGACGAGGCTCTTGCCGGGCCTGGGCAGCGATACGCGAAGCGGACCAGGGCTCGGCGATGAAGCGGTAGGCTTCGGCGCGGTCCTTCGAGGGCGCGGCGTCCGTCGCAGCCGTGCCTTTGAGGAACTCACGGATCTGCCCCGGAGCGCGGATTCCTTTAGCGCGGAGCGTCTTGACTATCCTTCATGATCGCTGCGCCCCGGCTTCAGGCTCGCTTCCCGTTGGACAAGACTCGCGGCGGAAGTAACTTGAGGAGCGTGCTCGGTGGACCGATTCGCTATAAACCGATGAGGAGGCGCGGCGCCATGGATGTTGCTCGCAGCCGATGGACTGGCGGAGCCCTAAGGGACAGCGGGGGCGCCTTCCTCCTTTTGGCGTGCGCGTTCGCCGCTTCCGGGTGCGCCGCCTCCGCTTCTGGCGGGCGACCCGGAATCGTGGACGACACGCCGCAGGTCGAGACCTTTCGAGCCGGCGGGCTCAGACCGGTCGAATACGTTGTAGACCCCGGGATCGGCTCGTTCATCGTGCCCGCGAGCGCGGAAGAGGCGTGGTCGGTCTTGGGCAAGGTGTACGGCGCGATGGGAATACCGGTGACCGATTCGGATCCGGATGCGCGTGAGATGGGGAACCGCGCCCATGCGACCCGACGCATCCAGGGTCAGCGACTCTCGGTCTTCCTTGACTGCGGCAGGGATTTGTCGGGCCCGCTCGTCAACCGCTACGACATCACGCTGAGCGTGGCGACAAAGGTCGTGCGGAGAGACCCCGTTCCGGCCTCGAACGCGCTCCTCAGGAGCGAGCTGGTGACGGTGGTCTCAGCATCCGGCAAACCCCGCTCCACCAGCGGAAACACAGTGCCCTGCACCTCTACCGGCGCCTTGGAGAAGCTGATCGCGGACGAGGTCGAGAAGGCTGTCTTGGCGGGATCGTAGGAAGCCCTCCGCTCGGGGTCTTGCTCCGTTCGGGCGCACGCCGCCCTTCAGCTCTTTCCCGGCGCGCTGGTCGCTAGGCGACGCCGCCCCGCCAGCCTATCCCTTAGGCCTAGGCGCGTATTTCCGCAGCCTGCGCGGGCCCACTTCAGCCCCGTAGACGTTCCCCTTGCCGTCGACCGCCACGCCCTCCGCGCCGCTCGTGCCGGAATTGTCCTGGTCCGGCTCCGGATCCGGAATAAACGCCTTCACCCATCCGTCGACGGCACTACCGATGTAGATCCCCCGCTTGTAGCCTCGGTTCCTGCGGGCGTTGGATTCGGAGTCGGCCGCAAAGAGTATGTCGTCCTCGTCGATGAAGAGGCCGCTGGGCCTGCCGAACTGAGTCCAGGTCTCCAAATGCTCCCCTTCTTGCGTGAACACTTGGATGCGGCTGTTGCCTCGGTCCGCCACAAACAACCTGCCCCGGCTGTCCATCGAGAGCGCGTGCGGGTCCCGAAACTGACCCACTCCGGTGCCGGTCTCGCCCCACTCCAAAATGAAGTTGCCGTTTGAGTCCAGCTTGACGATGCGGTTGTTGCCTCCGGCGTCGTGGCCATCCGCGATGAAGATGCTCCCGTCCGGGGCCACCAAGACATCCGACGGCTTATTGAAGGTGTCCGGTCCGTCGCCTGCGACGCCCTCCTTCCCCAGCGTCATCAGCAGATCCCCCTCGGGACTGTATTTGAGCACGAGGTGCCCGACTCCCTCCGGCACCGGCGCGTAGCCGACGGCATCGGTAACCCAGACGTTTCCTTCGCCGTCCACAAACATGCCGTGAGGCCAGACGATCTGTCCGGCGCCGAAGGAGCGCACGAGCTCGCCGCGGTCGTCGAAGAGCATCACCGGATCCAAGTCGCTGCCGACGCAGAGGTTTGCTCCGCAGCGGTCCGCCACCCAGACGCCGCCATCGGGGCCGGGGTAGACGGCGCTGATGGCGCCCCACTCGCGGTCCAACCGCGCCCACCCGTCAATGGCCCGGTAGGGGTTTGGCAGCGCGTCCGTCGCTTGCGCGAAGAGAGGTTGCGCGGACATGGAGAGCACCAGGGCCGCAAAGGCCGCGTTCCATCTTCTTCTGTCGGTCATTGAGCCGCTCCTTCGTGGTTGATGCCGTGACAAAATAAAGCTGCGCGCGGGCCGGCCTAGACGGACGGCCCCGCTTCAACTTCGGGAATTCGCCAAGGGGCCGCCAGCTTTCGGCGCGCAAACAAAAGCAGGAGGAATCCCGCAGAGGCGATCGCGAGCAGGAGGACCCACTCAAGCGGCCCCGGGCTGCCCGGAAGGGCTCCCGACGCGCCTAGGCGATACTCGCGCAGCGCAGTCCAGCGATCGGCCATCCAGTGCCACGCCTCGTGCGCGATCAACGCCGACCCGGCGATCACCGCCGTCTTGCGCGCGGCCTTTGACCGAAGGACAAAGGCAAGGATCGGCACGATGACCGCCAAGACGGCGAGCTGGCCCAGCTCCACTCCCACATTGAAGGCCAGGAGGGCGGACAAATGGTGGCTGCCGGCGAACTGGAGCGACTCGGAAAGCGCGAACGAAAAGCCGAATCCATGAACCAGCCCGAACCCGTACGCCCAGTAGATGCGGTTTGACCCGCGCGCGCCAAAGATGTTCTCGATCGCCATGAAGACGATGGAAGCCGCGATCAGCGTCTCGATAAAGGGCGGAAACCACAGCCCTCGCGGCGCGACCCCAAGCGCCGAAGAGACGAGGGTGATCGAGTGCGCGACGGTGAATGCCGTGACGACCGGAAGGAGCGGCCTGATCCCTCGAACGGGCAAGATCAGACAGAGGAGAAAAAGGAGGTGGTCCAGTCCGTCCAGAATGTGCGCAAAGCCGAGCCGGACAAATCGCGCGGAAGCCTGCAGCCAGGTGGGATCGAGCGGAATCCGGCCCGGATTGCCCTCAAACTGAAAGATCCGATCCCCGTCATCCGCGAAGAAACGCGCCGCGACGCGCGTCCGAAGACCCAGATGCGCCCACCTGGGGTCAATCGAGAAACGGCTTTCTTCGGACGAAATCGGGACGACGAGCACAATATCCAGCATCGCCTGCTCCAGAATCAGGTCGGTTTCCGAAGCAAGCGGGGGACCCATGATATTCGCCACCGCGCGATCCAAGTCCGAAAAAGAGGGGTCCGAAGGGATCGAGATTCGCGTTCCACGGACTTCCAGCGCGGGAAGCTCCCTTGATCCCTCGTAGAGGGTGGCGTAATCCGCGACCCAAAGATCCGCCTGCTCGGCAAGCATCGGCGTCGCCTCCGGGATCACGACGTAGCCCGGCCCCCTAGTCGGGAAAACCACGTCCCGCATGGAAGCGAGCGGCACCCGGATCGCGAGCGTAAGCTCGCCGTCCCGAGCCTCCGCCAAGACGCGCACGAGGACATCCGCCGGGATCTCGTGCAGCCCCGGCGGGCTTGAATGGAGAGGGACGGTCCCGCCTTCGGAGAAGACCGAATCCGAGGCGACCGCAAACGCCGCCGCGCAGGCGGGCAGCAAGAGCGCTCTAGCGACGCGGGAGACGCTCTGCTGGCGCGCCGTCCCGCAGGCACGTAATTTTCCTATGATTTTGCCCTTTGATCCACTATTCTGCGAGCAATCACAATGAAGCGGGCCGCCTTTACCTTAATTCTTCCGGCGATCCTCGCGCCGGCGCTCATCTCCTGCGCGCCTTCGGGCGCCGAACAGGACGGCGCTTCGAGCGAGGGGGCTCCCGGCGCGGTTGAAGCTCCGATCTTCGAGGTAGATCCCTTCTGGCCCAAGCCGCTCCCCAACCACTGGGTGCTGGGTTCGGTGGTCGGAGTCGGGGTGGATTCAAGGGACCACGTGTTTATCGTGCACCGTCAGGCGCCGCTGAACGAGCGGACCGAAATCGGCGCGGCGACGGACCCCCCGACCGGCGAATGCTGTCTTCCCGCGCCCTACGTCTTGGAGTTTGACCCGGAGGGACGGCTCGTAAACTCCTGGGGCGGTTCGGGGGAAGGATACCAGTGGCCGGAGTCGAATCATGGAATCACCGTGGATCCCATGGACAACATTTGGATCGGCGGCAACGGCGGGGGCGATTCGCACATCCTCAAGTTCAGCCGCGACGGTCGTTTTCTGATGCAGATCGGGGATCCGGGACTTCCGATCAACAGCAATAGCACGGAGCACTTTGGACGGGTCGCGAAGATCTCCTTCGATGCGACGGGAACCGAAGCGTACTTGGCGGACGGGTACGGGAACAAGCGCGTGGCGGTGCTGGACGCCTCGACGGGCGAGTTCAAGCGGTACTGGGGCGCGTACGGAAACGAGCCCAGCGATGAGCCGATGGGCCGCTACTTGCCCGAAGCGCCGCCCGCCCAGCAGTTCCGCAACCCGGTGCACTGCGCGGAGCCCTCAAATGACGGGATGGTCTATGTCTGTGATCGCGCCAACAACCGGATTCAGGTATTTCGCTCCGACGGCTCCTACGTCCAAGAGAAGATCATCGCCCCGCTCACCTTGGGCGACGGCGCGATCTGGGACATCGCCTTCTCCAAGGACGCGGATCAGAAGTACATGTACGTCGCCGACGGCAAGAACATGAAGGTGTACGTGATGGATCGGGCGACGCTGGAGGTGCTGACAACCTTTGGGGACGGGGGACGTCAACCCGGGCTTTTCTTCGCCGTGCACTCCATCGCGACCGACAGCAAGGGGAACATCTACACCACCGAGACCTACGAGGGCAAACGGGTCCAGAAATTCGTATTCAAGGGCGTGGGCCAGGCACCGCCGAACCAAGGGGCCCCGTGGCCTTCGGGAGGCTAATCGCCCCACTTCCATTTCGTGAGGATTCAGCCATGACGATGACCTTGATCCAACGCAAACTCTCCCTTTCCGCGCTCATTGCGGGAGCTGTGATCGCGCTGCCGGGCGCGAGCGCCGCGCAGAGCCCCGACATGACCTTCTTTATCAGCAGCCAAGGACCGGGCGACGGCGCGAACTTGGGCGGGCTGGAGGGAGCGGACCGCCACTGCGAGACGCTAGCGTCGGCCGTAGGCGCGGGCGGCAAGGAGTGGCGCGCCTATCTCAGCTCCATCGGCCCGGACGGAAGCGGCGAGATCCATGCGCGAGACCGGATCGGCCCTGGGCCTTGGCGCAACTTCGCCGGCGACCTCATCGCGAGCGACGCGGAAGAGCTTCACTCGGATGCGGCCAACCTTACGAAAGAGTCGATTCTGACCGAACAGGGAGAGATAGTCAGCGGAAGAGGCGATCCCGTCAACATGCACGACATCCTGACCGGATCGAATCTCGACGGGACGGCCTTTACCGGCGACGGCTACGACAACTGCGGCAACTGGACGAGCAACGAGAGCGACGGAAGCGCCAGGGTGGGCCATCACGACCGCACGGGCGGAGGCCAAAATCCGACCTCGTGGAATTCAGCGCATTCCTCCAGAGGATGCGGACAAGAAGACCTCCAGGGCACCGGCGGAAACGGCCTCTATTACTGCTTTGCGCGCGGTGCGTCGTAAGCGAGCCCGGAGCGGATAACGCCGGTCGGGGCCGGGCGGCGCGGGGGCCATTCAAGCGCTCCCGCCTCCTCGTGCCGCAATTCGCGGAGCGCGCTCGCCCTACCCCGTTCGCGCGGCGGCCATGAGGGCAAGGAGGCAGTGTCCCATCGTCGCGCCCGCAAGCGCGGTGATCCCGGACGCATCGTAGGGAGGAGAGACCTCCACCACGTCCGCTCCCTTGACGTTGATCCCCTTGAGGCCCCGAAGGATCGCCATCGCCTGCCCGCTGGACAGCCCCCCCGGTTCGGGGGTTCCGGTCCCGGGCGCGTAGGCGGGATCAAGGCAGTCGATGTCGAAGGTGACGTAGACCGGGGAATCCCCAACCGTCTCCAGAATCGCCGCCGAGACATCCCTTGGCGAGTGGTCGTGCACCCAAGGCGCATCCAGAATCCTGATCCCTCGCGTATTCGGATTCACGGTTCGGATCCCTACCTGGATCGAACGATCCGGCCGCGCGACGCCGTCTCGCAGCGCCCGCAGGAACATCGTTCCATGGTCGATCCGCTCCCCTTCGTCTTCCCACGTGTCGGTGTGCGCGTCGAACTGCACGAGCGCCATCGGTCCGTAGCGCCGCGCGTAGGCCCTGAGGATCGGGTAGGTGATAAAATGATCGCCGCCGAGAGCGAGCGACGCCGCTCCCGCCTCCAGGATTTCGGCGAAGTGCGCCTCGATTCGCGCTGGAATTTGCTTCGGACTGCCAAAGTCGAAAACGCAGTCGCCGTAGTCGGCGATCGCGAGGACTTCCGAGGGGTTGCGCTCCCACCCGTAGGGTCCCGAGGACGAGATGATCGTGGACTCCTGCCGAATCGCCCGTGGCCCCAAGCGAGCCCCCGGTCGGTTGGTCGTGGCGATGTCGAAGGGGACGCCGGTGACGGCCACGTCCACCCCCGAGAGGTCCTTCGTGTAGCGCCGCCTGAGAAAACTCGTCGCGCCCGCAGCGGCGAATTCGCGATGGCTTCCCTTTAGGCGCCTTCGCGTAAACGCCTGATCCCCGGCAGTGTTAATCGTCATTGACTCTCCTTTCGGACAACTGCCCGCCAGCTGCCTGTTCCAATATGAAGACGAGTCCGAACGGGGGTGCGTTTTGTGCGGATTCGTTTAATCCGAAGTTTGACGGCGGGAATTGGTCGAATCTCCAGTGTGGGCTTGACGCAGACGCGAATTCGAGGTGTGCGCTGCTGGGTACGTTTTCTACTGGGTACGGTTCGAGGGCCTGACGCCGACCAGGCGGTAGGCCTCGGCTTGCAGCGGCGTGGGCAGGAAGGCGACGTTGGCTTTGATGGTCTTGTTGTCGACGACGCGGAGGCGTCCGCGCTGCAGTGTGGCGAGTTCGCGCAGCAGGCTCTGGTAGCTTTGCGCGGGGAAGCCGCTCCGGGTGCGTTTTCTTCCCGCTTTTTCGAGCGCCGACTTCGAGCGTCGGGCCGGCGCGACGGGCGAGCTCCTGGGCGCGCCGTTCTCCTCGTCGTCGAAGAGCAGCGGCGCGAGCAGCTTCCGCAGGTGCCATTCGACGTAGTAGGCGAGCATGCATAGCAGCACGTGCGCCCTCACGCGGTCCTCGAGCCGGTGGTGCACGGGCCTGACCTTGAGGTCCACCGTCTTGAAGGACCGGAAGGCGCGCTCGACGCGCGAGAGGCTCTTGTAGGAGCTGACGGCGTCCTCGGGCGACATCTCTTCGGTCGATACGCTGGTGCGGACCACGTAGATGCCGTCCAGCGCCGCCTCGCGGGCGACGCGCCCCTCGTTGCGCGACCAGCTGAAGGAGTCGTCCGCATACTCGATGTCGAAGTGCTTCCCGACCTTGTACTTGCGAAGCGCCCGGTCGGCGCGCACCGCGATCTTGTCGCGTCCGCGCAGCGGCCGCTTCTCGCGCGATACCGCCGCCGCGACCTGCTCGAGCTTGGCTTCGGTCGCATCGAGCAGCCGTTGGCGCTTGAGCGCCCGCTTCTCGGCGAGCAGCGGATTCCTGCACACGATCAACCGCTCTCCCGGGAAGAGCTCGGGCGACGAGATCTCCGCCATGTCCCGCTCGTCGAAGAGCGACAGCTGAAGATCGCCGCCCTCGGACAGCTTGCGAATCGCCGGCGCCCTCAGCGCCGTGATCCACTCGATGCCGGCGGGCTCGACCTCCTCCCTGATGCGCGCGCTGGTCAGCAGACCCCTGTCGCCCACCAGTACGACGCGCTTAAGCGAGAAGCGCTTGCGCAGCGTCTCGAGCTGCGACCCCAGCACGCCCGGATCGGCCGTGTTGCCCTCGAAGACCTCGACGGCGATCGGCCTTCCCTCCGCGTCGCACAGCAGCGCGAAGACGATCTGCGGCTTGCCGCGCTTGCCGTCCCTCGAATATCCCAGCTTCGCCAGCGGACACTTCGCGCCCTCGAAGTACACCGACGTCACGTCGCAGAGCACGATCGAGCCCTCGCCGAGATGCTCCTTCGCCAGTCGGCGCTGAATGTGATCCTGCTGCTTTACCAGCCAGTCCATGGCGCGGTACAGCTCGTGCTCTTTGACGTCCGCGATTCCGAGGTCCTCGGCCAGCGCGCCCTCCGCCGAGTCCTCCTTAAGCGACTGCGCCGTCGCCAGCTTCGAGCACGGATTCAGTATCCGAGCGAGAATCATCGCGACGGCGAGCGACCGATTGCGGGAGGGATTGCGGGCGAGCAGCCGCTCGAGGCCCAGTCGGCGAGCGACCCTCAGCACGACGGCGACGTGTCCGTAGGGCTTGAAGTCGACGACTTGGAAGGAGCTTTCGGGAGAGGTCAGCGCGATGCCTCCCTTAAGACCGACGCGGAGGTGCTCGATCAGGTGCTCGGGCCATTTCGAGAGGTTGGCGAGCGTGCGTTTCTTGACCTTGCCGTTTTCGCGGTAGGACTCGCGCAGGAGGATGGCCGGGGGCGACGTTCTGTTGGGCACGGTGTCGATGTACATGGATACGAATCTAGAGGCGATCGAACTCCATGTCAATGTGATGCGCTTGTTCTTACATGGCTACGAATTTCACGCGCCTCTACACCGTTAAACCCCTGTCCTGCAACAAGTTAAAGCCCTAAATCAAATCAAAAAGTTGCAAAACTTCGGTTTAATGCGGAGCGGCATCGGGAAAGCTTGATATTCCGCCATGGCGGGAGCTGCCGGACGCCGCGTCGGACTGGATCCTGGTTCGCCGCATCACAAGGGATCCGAACGTGAAGTACTTGGAACTCTACGGACTCTCGCCCGCTGGATGACGCAGTCTTGCCGGACTCCGGACGGCCCCCAAGGCAAGCCTGCATCAGTCTTGGTCACCGAAAAAACCGTCCGCGCCGCAAATAGGAGTCGTCGATCCCCAGCGAAAAGACGCGCGCCGCGACGACGTGGATCACGCTGTCTTCGGCTTGCACCCTGCCTTCGCAGAGCATCGCGCGGGAGACGAGCGCTTCTCTCCGCTGTCGTTCATAGACCCGGGGGAACACAACGAGATTGGCGATGCCCGTCTCGTCCTCCAGAGTCACGAACATGACGATTCCCTTGCCCGGCCTCTGACGCGCGAGCACGATGCCCGCGACCTTTGCCGCATCGCCGTCCCGAAGCTCCTTCAGACGCGCCGCGGGAAGGATGCCCATTCGGTCCAGCCGCTCTCGGACGAAGGAAATGGGATGGCGCTTTAGGGAGAGGCCCGTGGCCCGGTAATCGGCCGCAACCTGCTCGCTCGTCGTCATGCGGGGAAGCGCGCGCTCCTTCGGCGGGGCGCGGAAGAGGGGAAGCGGCTCCGAGATCGCGGCCCAAGCCGCCTCGCGGCGATTCAGCTTCATCGAGATAAAGGCGTCGGCTTTCGCCAGGCGCGCGAGCGCGGAGGAGGAAAGGCCCAGCTCCCGCGGCGTACGCGCGCCCGCGCCTCGCGCCCGGACAACCTTCTCCGCATCCTCCTTCCGGAAGCCGCGGATCATTCGCATTCCAAGGCGCAAAGCAATCCCTTCCTCCCCTTCTTCGAGCGTGCAGTCCCACTCCGAGTGGTTGACGTCCGCGGGCCGCGCTTCGACTCCGTGATTTCGGGCGTCCGCGACAATCTGCGCGGGAGCGTAGAAGCCCATCGGCTGGCTATTCAGTAGGGCGCACGCGAAGATGGCCGGATGGCGGCGCTTCAGCCATGCGGAGACGTATGCCAAATACGCGAAGCTGGCTGCGTGGCTCTCTGGAAATCCGTAACTCCCAAAGCCCTCAATCTGCTTAAAGCACCGCTCGGCGAAGTCCCCTCCATAGCCCTTGGCCTTCATCCCGCGAATGAACCGCTCCCTGAAGCCGTGGATCGTCCCTGGATTTCGGAAGGCGGCCATGGCGCGGCGGAGCTGATCGGCCTCCGCCGGCGTAAATCCCGCCCCGGTGATCGCGATCCGCATCGCCTGTTCTTGAAAGAGCGGGACTCCCAGAGTCTTCTTCAGCACCTGCTTGAGCTCATTGGAAGGGTACTCGACCGCTTCCTTGCCCTGCCTGCGGCGCAGGTAGGGATGCACCATCTCTCCTTGGATCGGCCCGGGGCGCACGATGGCGACCTGAATCACCAAGTCGTAAAAGGTCTTTGGCCTCAGACGTGGAAGCATCGCCATTTGGGCGCGGCTTTCGATTTGGAAGACGCCGACCGTGTCCGCCCTTCGAATCATCTCATACGTGCAGGAATCCTCCCCCGGAATGCTCTCCAGGCCATAGCGGATTCCGCAATGATCGCGCAGAAGCTCCAAGGCCTTGCGGATGCACGTCAGCATCCCCAGGGCAAGGATGTCCACCTTGATGATCCCCAGCGTCTTCAGGTCGTCCTTGTTCCATTGGATGACGGTTCGGTCCTCCATCGCCGCATTTTCAATGGGCACGATCTCGCAGAGCGGCTCCCTTGAGATCACAAATCCGCCGGTATGCTGAGAGAGATGGCGAGGAAAGCCCTGGAGTTCGCGGGCAAGCTCCAGGACAAGGCGCAGTCGGCGGTCCGTTGGATCCAGGCCTTCCCGCCGGACCGCCTCCTCGTCCGGGACCGGAACACTCCCGGCGGCTGCGGCAAGGAGCCGGTCGACGATATCTCCTCCAAGGCCCATCGCCTTGCCGACATCCCGAATCGCGCTTCGCGCGCGGTAGGCGACGACCGCGGCGGCGAGCCCCGCCCGCTCCCTTCCGTACTTCCGGTAGATGTACTGGATGATCTCCTCTCGCCGCTCGTGCTCGAAGTCCAGGTCGATGTCCGGCGCTTCGTCTCGCTCCGCCGAGATAAAGCGCTCGAAAAGGAGCTCGAATTTCTCGGGGTCGACGGAGGTGATTCCCAAGCAGTAGCACACTGCGGAGTTGGCGGCGGACCCCCGTCCCTGGCAGAGGATTCCCCGCTCCTTGGCGGCGCGCGCGAGATCGTACACCGTCAGGAAATAAGGAGCGTACCTGAGCTCGCCGATCAGGCGGAGTTCGTGTTTCAGGATTTTTCGCACCTTCCGGGGGACGCCGGTCGGGTAGCGCCTGCCCGCCCCCTTCCAGGTCAGGTCGGCGAGCAGTTTGTGGGGGCGCTTCCCTTCGGCGGGGTACCGATATCGAAGCTCGCGGAGGGAGAAGCGACAGCGGGAGGCGATCCGGCGGGCGTTTTCAAGGGCCTCCGGGTAGTCCCGAAAGAGCCGTTCCATCGCTTGAGCAGGGACGATATGTCTCTCCGCGTTGGGCGAGAGTCGCCATCCCGCACTGTCGATGGTCGCGCGCATTCGAATGCAGGAGAGGACATCCAAGAGCTTGCGTCGCTCCGGGACGTGATGGAGCACGTCCAAGGCGGCGACCAGCGGCGCGTCCGCCTCTTCGGAGATCCGGGCGAGGCGTCTCAAGCGTCGCGCGTCGTCGCCCGCGCGATAGCAGGCTGCGGCCAGATACAGGGGAGGAGCCAGCGCCTTTCTGTAGGAACGAACGAGATCTGCGCTTACGCGGCCCGTCTTCTCGCCGGACAGGGCACCTCCAGGCGCAAGAATCAGGACCAGGGACGAGGGCGCATCCCTAAAGGCCAGAGCCACGTCCCGAAGGAAAAGGCTGCACTCTCCCTTGGGCGCGCGCCTTCGTCCCAGGGTGATGAGCCGCGAGAGCCTTCCGTATCCGTTCTTGTCGGTCGGCAGGCAAAGAAGGCCGGGGCCGTCATCGAGGTCAAGCCGGGCCCCCGGAATGAACTGGAGACCGATCCGCTCCGCCGCCGCATGAGCGCGCACGACGCCCGCCAAGGTATTTCGGTCCGTGAGCGCGAGCGCGGCGTATCCCGCTTCGCCGGCTCGCTCCACGAGCTCCTCCGGATGGGAGGCGCCCCGCAGGAAGGAGAAGTTGCTGGTCGTCCAGAGAAGCGGAATTCCCTCGCGCGCTTCTGGGACGCCGGAAGTCATCCTACGCGAAGAGGCCGTGTAGAAACCACTTGGGCGCGGCGTCCCCATCCCGGATCCGATAGAGCCAGTACCTGCCTCCATCTTCATCCTCCACCCGGTAGTAGTCCCGAAAGGCGTCCTCCGCGCGCCACCATTCGGACGCGATCCGCTCCGGGCCTCGCATCTCCAGAAGTCTGAGCGGACGAGATCCCGGACGCAGAAGAAGCAGCGCGCCCTCGCTTCCAAGCAGCGATACGGGCCGGGCTGGGTCCAGCAGTCTGATCGGCCTGCGACGACCTTCGGGCCATGCGGCGGGGGTATTCGGTCCAAGCGGCGCAAGCGGAGGCGCGCCCAAGACGGCCCGTTCCGGGATCCAGCTCTCTCGGGGCGCCATTCGAGCAATCTTCTCGAAGCCCAAGCGATTGCCCAGCCGATCAATCAGAGCGGCCAGGGGCTCGTCGCTTCCCCTGGGCTTGATCCAATCAAGCTGCTCTTCCACGAGCGGATCAACGCGATCAGCCCGCAAGGACATTGCCTCCACGCCGAAACCCGGTCGGATTTTCCCCAGCTTTTCCGCAAAGAGGCGCGCGAGCGGCTCCTTGCGTCGCAGCGGCCTGCTCGCGCCCGCCTCGACGATCTCTTCCTTGCCGTCCACGCGGCGGGCCGACAGGCGAAGATGGCGCGCGCCCTCGCGGGTGCGCTCCAACGCCCCGCACAGCTTCTCCAGAAGCGAATCCACCGCCCGGTCCAGGTCCTCTCGAGTGGAGATCGGCTCCGCAAATGCAATGCGAACCTCGCGGGAGGGAGGCGGAAGCAGCGTCTGGATCCGCTCCTCCCGCGCGCCCAAAGCCTCCTCCAGCCTCTGAACGGGCTCGGGGCCGAAGCGCTCTCCGACCGATTCCGCGTCCAGCCTGTTCAGAAGGCCCACCGTCCGAATTCCGAAGGACTCCAAGCCGCGCGCCGTTTCGGGGGCAATCCGCAGCGCGACCGGAGGAAGATGGGCGATGGCCTTCAGGATATCGCCCGCGACAATCATCTCGTCCGAGCCCCTGTGATGGCGGGCCAGCGCCCAGGCCGCCCCTAGCGTGGGGGCAATCGCCGCTCTCGCGGTCAACCGAAAACGGGCAAGCCCCTTCCTCGCGTCTCGAATCAGCTCCCGCGCCCCTCCAAAGAGGTGGATGCAGCCCCGCGCATCCAGAATCAGGCCGTGCGCGCCCTTCGGCGCGCGTGAAACCCGGGGGGTGAAGCGCGTAGCCCACCGAGCCAGCCCCTCCAAGCCCTTGGCGTCCCCTGCCTGATCCGCCGGATGCGTCGCGACCTCCGGCGCGATGGCCCGAGCATCCGCCAACGGCATGCCCGGCCGCAGACCTAGACGCCAAGCCACAGGATCAACCGCCTCCAAAATCGACCTTCCCTTCCGTTCAGCCGTGATCGCCAGCGGGGGCGGCGAAGAGGCCCCGGGATCTCCGGCGGGAGGCGGGATCAGTCGTTCCGTAGGCCACCACGGAAGCCAGATCGCCATAAACCGGGGAACGCCCCTGCGGGCCTTCGCGGGGGCTCCGCCGTCAGAGGAGCGGCGCGGCAATGGCGTGAACGGAAGGGCCAGCGCCTCTGCAGTGGAGAACGCGCACCCGCCAAACCGCCGGATGCGCGACGACGCTCCACCGACTGAAGGCCGTCGGGAGCGCAACGCCCCTGCGTTCGCCGCGCGCTAAGGCGAGACCCAGAGCGCCCCCGTCTCGGGCGGCGAGCATCAGCCTTCTGGAAGCTGCGGCCCCCGCCCTCTCCAGCTCGGCAACGACAGCCGCTACGGCGGAGCATCGAAGCGCCTCCTCAAAGGCCCAGAGCATGTCCCTCGGACGCTTGAGGCCGGAGACCACGATGAGCCTCCCGGCCTCCAGTCCGTACTGCGCGATCCCGGGCGCATAGAGGTCGCTTCCCCGAGCAAGCCAGAGGAGAGCGCCTTCCCCCGCGCCGCGCCAAGACTTCGCCGCGCGAACGAGCAGCCTCGCGCAGAACCCGGTCGCCGCCTCGTCTCCCCGAACTTCGTGGACGCGGCCGAAAGGAAGCGACCCTCCCGGGAGCGCGCGATCAATGCCGGGAGCGCCGATCCGCACGCCGGGCGTCTTCGCCTTGAAGGAGGAGGCGCGAAGCGCCGAAAGAGGCGTCCCGGCGGCCGCTTTCTCAAACCCTGGCCAAGAATTCCGATCCAATGTCCGCGTCGGCATGCCTGCAACGTAGCCGAACAAAAACCGAACATCAAATTCAAGTTCCCGCGTACTTCCTCAACCGGAACGCGGACGGGAGCCCGTGGGACGGCTCTGGTTTGTTGGCTCGAGCATGGACGCTCTCCGGCGCCACGCCGAGCACGCCCTCCAGCGCCTACGCAAAGGGCGCGCCTATCGCGCCTGCCCCGCGCTAAGACCTTGTCGCTTGAGTCTTCTTGGGCCATTGATCATCGCGCCCTCTTGTCCGAAGTGAATCGGAAGCGCGAAAAACCCATCCAGTCCGAAGGAAATCCCTCAAGCCCGAACGCGGCGAGCGCCGCCGGAAACGTGCGACCCTAAGCGCTCGACAACATCAATAACGGTGCGCATCAAGTCGTGCCCCACGCTTAGCCTGCGCTTCGTACTGGGGTTCTTCCTCTACGGGCTTTTCCAGCGGCGGCCCATGGACTCCTCCGGCTCGCATTCCCTCAAGGCGGCAGCGAGAAGCAGGGCGGCCAGCGGGGTCTTCGGTTTGCTCGTCATCGGCATCTCCTCCATTCGAGATGGAGGGTTCGAGCTGCGCCGCTAGGGTCGGTTAAACCCGCACCGCGAGTCCGTCGTGGAGCGCGTTGCGGTAGGCTCTAAGCGCGGGCACAAAGCCCATTAGAAAACCGGCTGCCACCACGGCGCCCAAGAAAATCAGCTCGACTTGGCCCGGCGGACGGATTGGAACGAAGAGTCCCATCCGCGCCTCAATGATCGGCTGGGCAATCGAAAGCAGCGCATACACCAATGCCAGTCCCAATGCAGCTCCCGCCGCCGCCAAGCATACCGACTCCATCACCAGCAGCGCGCCGATTCTGACGGGCCCGGCGCCCACGGCGCGCAGAATCGCCATCTCGCGCCGACGCTCGTTGAGCGACGTGTAGAGAGAAACCAACATCCCCAGCAGTCCAACAACAACAACGAAAATGGTCACCAGCCTGAGCCCCGTCTCGGCGGCGCCGATCCCCTGCCACATTTCGTTCAGGGCCACTCCGGGGACAACCGCCATCATCGGCTCGTCTTCGTAGTCGTTGATAGCGCGCTGCAGCTGGAGCACGTCCCGCCGATTGACCAAGCCCGCGAAGAACGACGTCACCTGAGTGATCTCGATGTCCTCCATCGCGAGCACTTCGTCGTGGGCTTCGTCGTGGGCTTCGTCGTGGGCTTCGTCGTGGGCTTCGTCGTGGGCTTCGTCGTGGGCCTCGTCGTGGGCCTCGTCGTGGGCCTCGTCGTGGGCCTCGTCGTGGGCGTGCATGGGCGGCGCGCCGTCCTCCCACCCAAAGTGAATCGCCTCGAGGCCCTCAAGAGTCACGTAGACCGCGCGGTCGACCGGAGTGAATGTTCGTTCGAGAATACCCACCACCGTGAACGGCATGTGCTCGTGGTCCATAAAGCCCACCTCGCCGATGCCGTGCATGACCTCGATCTCATTGCCCAGCTCATACCCCAGCTCGCGCGCCACGTCGGCGCCCAGAGTCACGTCAAAGAGCTCCGATCCCGGCCGACCCTCCGCCAGCGTGATCGGCTGCCCGCCCCGGTAGCGGTAGTGCCGGTAAAAGTCCTCGTTCGTACCGATAACTCGGAAGCCCGCGTGGCTGTCTCCTAATCCGTAGGGGATCGTCCATTCAACCGCCGGATGATCGGCCCAAGCGCGGTAGGCTTCCCAAGAAACGTTGTTGGTCGGCGATCCCATGCCGAAGACCGAGTAGAGCAGCAGCTGGATGGTGCCGCCCTTGGCGCCCACGATTAGGTCGGTCTGGCTGATGGTATTGGAGAAGCTCTCGCGCATGCCCCCGCGCACGTTCTCGGTGCCGATCAGGAGGGCGACGCTAAGCGCGATGGAGCCCACCGTGAGGGATGTGCTGAATGCGCGGTTGCGGAGCGACTTGATCGCGAGATCTAACGCGAGCATCAGAGTGCGGCCTCGTTGATGTCGGGGAGCGAAATAGTGCGCGAGAACATCTCTTCCAGCGTACGGTCATGGCTCACGAACACCAGCGTGGAGCCGGCACGCGCGCACTCCTGGAAGAGCAGGTTGAGGAATGCCTCGCGACGATCAAAGTCCAAGGAGGAGGTCGGCTCGTCGGCGACGACGAGCTCCGGCGCTCCGATCAGCGCCCGGCAGGCGGCCACTCGCTGCTGCTGGCCCACCGAGAGCTCAGTCACGGGCTTCCTCAGCAGATCGCCGATCTGAAGCTTCTCCGCCAACAACGCGGCGGTCTCTTTCACGCCGGCGCCGTCCAGTCGGGCCCGGCGCGCGGCGTTCATCCGCGCCGGCAGGGCGATGTTGTCCAGTACGGACAGATAGGGGATGAGGTTGAAGAGCTGGAAAACGTAGCCGATGTGCTCCGCCCGCAGCGCGTCTCGTTGGGCGCCGGAGAGAGAAGCGAGATCCTCCCCCAATACCCGGACTTCGCCCTCGCTTGCCTTCAGCACGCCCGCCAGCACCCCCAGCAGCGTCGTCTTGCCGCTCCCGCTGGGGCCGAAGAGGAACGCCCGCTCCCCCTGCTGTAGCGTCAGCTTGGGAATGTCCAACACCCACGGACCGCGACCGTAGCGAAATCGAAGACCCCGAACGTCGATCGCGGGGGAGCTCACCCTACGGAGTATTCCAAGGCGACATCAATTGCGTTCGTATGGATAGACCCTCTGGCCGACCACGGTGAAACCAGTGGAACCGAAGATGCTCTGCGTCGTTTCGATCTCAAGCACGCCTTCGACCCACACCGGGTTCCAGCCATCCATCTTCGCCCGCTTCCCCTCGCCCATTTTGGCGTAGACGAGCTGGTTGGGCGGCGGAGGCGGGGTGTGGATGCAGGCCCCGACGTACGGCACGAGAAGGAATTCCGCCGCAGACGAAGCCCAGTCCTCAAGCGGAACGGTAAACCCCGGGATCTTGACGAGCTTGCCCTCAAGCGCGGCCAGCTCCTCGCCCGCTTCGCCGGTGCGGTAGTTGAGCGTCGCCAGAAGCCTCCAGCCCACCTCGACGGGATCTTCGGCCGAAGGCGCCCGGGCCGGGAGCTCCGGGACGCCGCCCGCGCCCGGAAGGGACAGAGCCAGCGCAAGGGCGACCGTGATTGAGATGCTCTTGCGTATGCCAGTCATAGGGCGCGCTCCTGTTGCTTGTGCTTGATACGTCAATTTCGCAACTCCGGGCTAACTTGGCGATCCTCCGCGGAGACGGATCGCGAAATGGTGGGGTACTTGATTCCCAGCTGGTCCAAGTACGTCTCGAAGCGGGTCTCATCGTAATAGTACTGCTTCAGAAGCGGACGGTAGGCGTCCATGATCTCCTTGTTGAGGTCAATGGGCGGCGGATCGTCCGGTCCGATGAAGGGGACGTACGTCATGGTCGAAGTCTGGTCTTCCCGGAAGTAGGTCCACGCCTCTTCGACCAGCTCGGGCTGGGTAAAGAGCTGCAGCGCCGTGCGGGCCATCACGCGCGCGCCCGCGACCGCCCCCTTGTGCGCGATTGGCGTGGCCATCGCCATCGCGCTGGACCAGTGGTGTCCGGGAAGTCCCGGAACATTGGACGGAAAGCGCAGAGTGACGGTGGGCACGTTCCACGAGATGTCGCCGATGTCATCGGACCCGCCGCTCCGGCGCGGACCCGGCTGACCCAGCGGAGCTAGGGCGGTCGGCATCCCCGACGGAACGCTCCCCACGGCTTCCTGAACCGCGCTGGCGAATTCGTGGTCGTCTTCGCTCCACTCCGGAAGACCAACATCTTGGATGTGGGCGTTCATCGTCTCGGCGACGACTCTGTTGAAGTGCCTTGGCCAAGCCGCCCCGATGATTCGATGGGACATTTCGGTGTCGGTCATCATCGCCGCGCCTTGGGCGATGCGCACCGCCGTATCGAAGTTGCGCTTGATGTCCTCGTAGTCCATCTCGCGAATGAAGTACCACACCGAAGCGCGCGAGGGGACCACGTTGGGCTGATCGCCGCCATCGGAGATCACGTAATGGGAACGCTGGTCGGGTCGAAGATGTTCCCTGCGGAAATTCCACGCGACGTTCATCAGCTCGACCGCGTCCAGCGCGCTGCGTCCCCGCCAAGGCGCCCCGGCTCCGTGCGCCGCCTCGCCCGCGAAGGTGAACTCGACGGATACGAGTCCGGTTCCGTTGCCCTGGCCCCAGCTCACCGAAAGATTGCTGCTCACGTGGGTGAAGAGGGTGACGTCGATGTCCTCCAGATAGCCGTCGCGCACGTACCACGCCTTGGAGCCGAGCTGCTCCTCGGCGACGCCGGGCCAGAGCACCAGCGTACCTTGGATGCCCTCGGCCTCCATGACATCCTTGAGCGCGAGCGCAGCCACCACATTCACGGCTTGACCCGAGTTGTGGCCCTCGCCGTGGCCCGGCGCGCCCGGAACCAGCGGATCGTGGTAGGCCACTCCGGGCTTCTGGTTGGCCTTGGGGATGCCGTCGATATCGGACCCGAAGGAGATGACCGGACTGCCGCTCCCCCACCGCGCGAACCAAGCAGTCGGGATGCCGGAGGGCGCGCGCTCAATGGCGAAGCCGTTCGCCTCCAGAATGCCGGTGACGTAGGCGGAAGTCTCAATCTCCTGTTGGCCCAGCTCGGAGAATGAGAAGATCTTGTCCACCATGACCTGAGCCAGCTTGGCTCGATCGAGCACTCCCTCCTCCACGCGAGCCACGAGCGGCTCAAGCTCTTGGTCCGTCATGGACTGGGCAGCCGACTGGGCGGATGGAGCCGACAGGAAAACGGTCAGCGCCGCGCCGAGCATTCGTTTGGCCATGAAACACGCTCCAAGCCTAAAGATCCAAGAGATACGGAATAGCAACATAAGCGCTGGGCATCCAAGATGGAAAGGCCGGCAACGCGCCTCCGGGCCCCCGGAGCGCTACGTGGCGATCCGGGCTTTGTCTATGCCGCTCGCCCCGGTCGCAGCCGCATCGGTTGACGCCTCCGGTAGGCAAGCGATCTCCAGAGCCATTCCAGCGGCCCGAATCGAAACCGGCGAAGCCACCAAGGAGACCATAGGAGCTGCAAGGCGCAGACAGCGAGAACGATCGCCATCTGGCTTGGCCTAGCCACCCGCTCGAACGCCCCCAGTCCATGTCCGTAGAAGATCAGTGTGCAGATCAGGCTCTGGGCGATGTAGTTGGAGAGCGCCATGCGTCCCGCTGCGCCCAGCCGCGCCTGCGCCTTCGGAAACCATCCTTGCTTGACCGCAAGGACGACAAGTCCGATGTACGCCCCGGCCATCCCCAGGGACCCAGCCAAGTGAATTCCATGAGCGATCTCGTCGCCGGCCTCAAGCCCCAGCGCAGCGAACGCGGTGACGGGCATGCCCGCAAGCAGCCCAACTCCGATCATCCTCCGGTAGAGACGGACGGAGCGACCTCCGCTCAAGACCTTCCAACGCTGAAGAGCCATCCCGATGAGCATGCACCCCGGAACGCTCCAGCCAAGCAGCAGAATCGTCAGCGCGACATCGGCGGTCACGGCTGCCCGGACCGGAAGCTGATCCAGCCAGCTTCCCCGAAAGGCGGCGATTTCCACCGGGACCAGCTTTGCCTGCCTCGCCTCTTCCAGGGCCAGCATTTCGACGATTTCCGGCGCGTCGATTTGGACGAGAAGCCCGATGGCGACCTGCAGCCCGACCGCGGCCAGCGCCAGACCGAAGCCGATGGCGGCCGCCTGCCTTGGACTCCGCTTTCTCAGGAACCAGAGCGCCATACCGAAGACGGCGTAGGGGGCGAGGATGTCTCCGTACCACGCGAGCAGCCCGTGGGCAAGCCCGATTGCGAGCAGCCAGCCCTGTCTTCGGAAGTGAAACGGGCCGCCTCCTTTTAGGCCGCGGTCTCTGCGCCGATCCCAGGCCAAGGCCATTCCCGCGCCAAAGAGCACGGAGAAGATGGATATAAATTTGGTGTCGGCGAAGACCATGATCAGCGTACGAATCCAGAGATGGTCTCCCGCTAGGGATCCGGGCATTAACGGGTCAAAGTAGGCCGGACTCGCCATCGCGAAGGACTGGATGTTGACGACGAGAATTCCCAGCACCGCAAAGCCTCTGAGCACATCCAGGCTGGCGATCCGCTCGCCGGGGCGGACCGGGACGGAGACGGCGCCTCCCGCAGAGCCTGCGTTCAACGTTTGGACCTCCCCGCGTGTCTTGACTTCATGGTCTGCGGCCTAATGAGACGACTGGACGGACCGCCGCAGCCTTCACCTAGCCCGCTCCGGGCGCCGCCGCCGAGTCCTTCGTGAAGATCGCTCCTCTTGGGTTTCGTTGCGCCTTCGGCGTCTTCTTGCCGAAGGCGGGACTCGGCCGCAGCCTCGTTCACGCAGCCGGAGTTATCGCCGCCTGCGGCGCGCTGTTTCCGGCAAACCGCGCGGCGGCGCAGCAGGAAGGCCAAGAGGCGCGCCCCGCGCTTTCGGCCTTTGCGTTGAGCGACTCTCTCTCGATTGAGATGGACGGATGGCTTAGGGATGCAGCTTGGGATCGCGCCGTTCCCATCTCGGATTTCACGCAGCAGGAGCCCGTCGAGGGGGCTGAGCCCTCGCAGCCCACCGAAGTGCGAATCGCCTTCGACGAGGACGCGCTCTACATCGGCGCCAAGCTCTTCGACGATCCCGACGGCATTCTGGCGTACCAGCGACAGCGCGACGCGAGTCTCCGGACGGACGACCGCTTCATGTGGATCCTGGACACCTTTCGGGACGGACGGACCGGCTACTTCTTCGAAATCAACGCCGCCGGGCTGATGGGGGACGGGCTGCTTACGGGAGGCGGGGGAGGCGGAGGCGGCGGAGGATGGGGCGGCAAGGCTTGGGACGGAATCTGGGAGGCGCGTACGCAGCGGCTTCCCGACGGATGGTCGGCTGAGATTCGCATCCCCTTTCGCACGCTCAACTTCAACCCCGAACTGGACAGCTGGGGCATCAACTTCCAGCGAACGATCCGGCGGCTAGGAGAGGAGATCCTCTGGCGGGGGCACCGGCGCAATCAAGGCCTGTTTCGCGCGGTGCACGCCGGAGACCTCCGCGGCTTGGAAGGGCTCTCCCAGGGGCTGGGGCTGGAGGCGCGTCCCTCCGCGGTGGCCAGCTGGCGCCACGTTCCGGAGCTTGCGGAAGCTGCGACCTTTCCCAGAGACCTGTCGCTGGACGTGAACTACAGCCTGACCTCCAGCCTGCGAGCGTCGGCGTCGATCAACACGGACTTCGCGGAAGTGGAGAGCGATCAGCGCCGGATCAACCTGACGCGCTTTCCCATCCGGTTTCCGGAGCGGCGCGACTTCTTTTTGGAGGGCTCCGGGGTGTTCGCCTTTGCGCCTAGGAGCGGTCCGACGCCCTTCATGTCGCGGCGCATCGGCCTTCGGGACGGCGAGCAGATTCCGATCCAGTACGGAACGCGGCTCACGGGCCAGGCGGGAAGGTATGAGCTGGGTTTCTACCAAATCGGCACGGAATCCCATCTGGCGCGCTTCGAGGACGGCGCGAACGAGACGCTGCCCCGGGAAGCCTTCACGGTCGCGCGAGTGAAGCGGGCGATCTGGAACGAATCGAGCGTCGGCGCGATCTATACGCGGCGGGCAGCCGCGAGCACGCCGGAAGGCTTTGCATCAAGCCCCGGCCACACGGCGGGCGTCGACATGCAGCTGAACAGCGGGACCGTATTCGGCGACAAGCGCGTGGAGTTTGAGGCGTTTGTGGTCTGGAACTCCAACCCCGATCCCGCCGCGACCCGCAGCTTCGGAGATCTCAGCGCGCGCGGACTCCGGCTGAACTACCCCAACGACATCTGGTCCGGTCACATCTCGTACCGGGAGTTCGGCGACGACTACGCGCCCTCCCTGGGATTCGTCTCGCGAAACGGCTTCCGGAGAGTCGAGCCTCGCTTTGGATGGTCTCCCCGCCCCGACGTGGATTGGATCCGGCAGGTGGAGTTCGGGGTGCAGTTTCGCAACCTCTCTCAACTGGGCACCGGAATCGTCGAGGAACGACAGTGGCAGCTCGAGCTCTTCGGCATCGACTTCGAGAGCGGCGACGACATTGAGCTTGGGGCCACGCGGACGATGGAGTACCTGGACAACGGATTTGCGGTGGCCGACGGGCTGGAGATTCGGCCCGGCTCCTATACGGGCTGGGAGTGGGAGGCGCAGCTGCGAAGCTCGGGCCGACGCCGAGTGTCCGCCTTTGGCGGGATCAGCCGCGGGGCCTTCTGGGACGGAGATCGCACGCGGCTCTTCTCGAGGGCGAGCCTCAGGCCGAACCCGGGTATATCCATCTCGCTCAACTTCGAACACAACACTGTGTCCCTCCCCTTGGGCAGCTTCACGAGGGCCGCCTACGAGGTGGAAGGCGAGTGGAATCCCAACCCCGGATTGAGCTTCATCAACCAGCTGCGCTACGACGACGACAGCGGCCTCTTGGGACTCTTCGCCCGCGCGCGATGGATCGTGAGGCCGGGCAACGACATCTTCTTCGTCTACACCCACAACTGGCGACACCTCTCCGACATGCTGGATCATCGGACCTTTTCGACGATCTCGCGGGGCGCCGCGGTCAAGGCGAACTACACTTACCGCTTCTAGATACTAGGCCCCGGAGAGGGATGCGAGGGGCGACCATCATCGCCCGGGGAGACGGGAGCCGGGAACGGAACGTCCCGTCGCAGTGGAGCCAACCGGGATCGAACCGGTGACCTCTGGCTTGCAAAGCCAGCGCTCTCCCAGCTGAGCTATGGCCCCTGTTCGGACGGACTAAGGCGTCTCAAGTCTGAACGATCCTCGTCGCGGGCCTATCCGCCTAAGGCGACCGTCCGGCCTCCTACCAAGACGACTTCCGAACCCCGGGAATAAGCCCCTTGAGGGACATCTCCCGAAAGGCGATCCGGGAGATCCCGAACTTGCCGACGTACCCTCTGGGGCGACCGGTCATCTGACAGCGTTTTCGGTACCGGACCCGCGCGGAGTCCCGCGGAAGACTTTGGAGCTCGGCCATCGCGAGCCTCTTCTCGGCCAAGGAAGCGCCGGGACTTCGGACGATCGCGCCCAGCTCGCGCCGCCGATCCGCGTACTTCCGGATCAGCGCCGATCTCTTCTCGTTCCGTTCGATCTTTCCCTTCTTGGCCATTGAGCTCCCGCGTCAGCCGTAGGTGATCAAGCTGCCAGCCATCTTGAATACAAAGCTACAGAAGCGGTCCCGGGGCGTCCAGCGATTTGCGTGCGCGTTCACGGCGCGGGCGGCGGATTCCCGGAGGGCGCGGCGCGCGATCCGCCTAAGCGAAAGCGAAGGCTCACGCCGGCCCTAAGGACGGTCTCCATATTTTCCGCGTCATCCTCCGTCGGACGGGTCTCCGACGCGATGTCCACCACGCCGTGAATCCCCAGTCCGCTTGCCTGCGCCATGGAGATCCCCCCGGAGAGCCCCAAGGCGAAGTTGGTGTTCTCAAAGAAGTCCGTCGGGTCGTCATATTCGCTGACGTGGTTCATCTCCACCCTGGGCATGATCCAGGGGCGAACGGAACCCTGCCCCATCCTCCCTCCGATTCCGACTCCCAGTGGAAAACGCACGTAGCTCGCGTTGTCGTTTAGCGCAAATTCGGGGCCCATCCAGCCGATCCCTCCCTGAATGGTCAGCTCCGCCCCGCCGATGGGCACGCCGAATCCCGCTTTAGCCATCACGGTCTTCTCTCTGTCCCTGCCGTCCGCGCCCCGGACCATTCCCGCCCCTCCGGCCAGCGAGAGGCGAGAGAAGGCCACGTGCACCGTCCCGCGGGCGCCCCATGCTCCCAATCCGCCGCCGGTAAGCCGACCGGACCCGACATCGCCCCCGACCCAGAGCGCCGCGCCGTCCTCGCTGGTCGGAAGAAGGTAGTCGGGAAAGGACCAGCTCTGGGCGCTCGCCGAAGCGCAAGGGACGACGGAACACGCCGCAACGAGGGCTAAGCGCCAAGCTGGAGCGATCAAGCGAGCCCCTGCTCTTCGCGGGGCACGGGGGTCTGCTTCGCATCGCATCGAATGAGATCTCCTCAAAGTCCGTGGGTGGAGCGCGCCGCGCGTCGAGCCCTCAAGCCCATGCGCTCTTCCGGCTCCAGGGGCGAGCGGGACCTTTCGGCCCAAGCACCGCTAAAGCTAAACAGGCGATCCGCCCCAGGCGCCTGGAGACGGCGCCGAAGGCGCGCCGTCCGCCTCCGTCAGTGGGGACGGTAGGAGGGACCGCCGATAAGCTCCAGCCTCGGACCGCCGATAAGATCGACGCAATCGGGTATCGCCGGAAATACGACATCCAAGCACTCCGCCACCGCCTTCGGAGACCCGGGAAGGTTGATGATCAATCCGGCCCCTCTGATCCCCGCGGTCTGACGGGAGAGCACGGCGGTGGGCACGTGGGAGAGCGAGGCGGCCCGCATCGCCTCGCCGAAGCCGGCCAGCTCCTTCTCCACGACATCCAGCGTGGCCTCCGGCGTGACGTCCCGGGGCGAGGGTCCGGTTCCGCCGGTGGTAAGGACCAGCGGGCAGCCGCATTCGTCGATCATCCGAATCAGCGACGCGCGGATCTCGGGCGCTTCGTCGGGAACAACCTCCAAAACGGGAGTCCACGGCGTCGCAAGCGCCTTTTTCAGATAGTCCGCTACCGCCGGACCGCTCAGGTCCTCGTACTCGCCGGCGTGCGCGCGGTCCGAGACCGAGAGGATGCCGATGCGCGTCTTCGCGTCGATCAGACGGTCTCTCCCAAGAGCTCTCCGGCGTACCTGGCGATCGCGGCGTTGGAGGCCGCGACGAAGGGAGTTCTGCGAATGATCCCGCGGACCTCGGGCCGGGTCATCTTTACCTCCGAGCTCCATACGAGGGGATTGCGCCAACTCAGGGCGAGCGTGCGGGCCGCGAAGAGCAGAGGCAGCGCGCATCCGATGCGAATCCTGAGGCACCGTCTGGGCAGGAGCTGCATGTAGCGAACCGCGGAGCGAAGGTGCCTCGCCGCCTTCTTGCACAGCAGCTCCAAGGCATGCGCCGCCTCTGCCTGGCGACCGTCGTCGAATAGCTCTCCCGTGTCCTTGAGCCCGGACGCAAAGGAGCGGGGAACGAAGACCCACCCGCGCTCCCGATCGCCCTTTAGTCCGCGAATGACGTTGACGGTCTGCAGGGCGAGGCCGTATTCCCTCGCGAGAGGCATCAACTCCGGCAGTCTGCGCCGGATGGCCGGAGAATGAAGCGCGAACAAGCCGGTCTTCAGATACCCCACCCGACCCGCGACCTCGTGCATGTAGTCGTCCAGATCGGCTTCGTCGCGAAAGTCCGGGCCGCGCTCCACCCAACGAGCCATCCCCAGCGTCGTGGCTCCCGCCCGTTCCGCGATGATCCTTTTCGCGTCGGGGTCCAGTCCATCCAGCGCCGCCGCGATCTCCCGAGCCTGCGAGACCGCCGCAAGGTCGGGAATCGGATCCCCGTCCCCTTCCAGCTGATCCACAAGCTCCTGGGCGGACGCTTCTCCGGCCAGCACCCGTTGCCAGAGCCCCAAGAGCCGCACCTTGACGGGGCCGGGCATCGCCTGATTGTCCTCCAGATAGTCGGAGACTCGAAGCACGAGATATGCGATCCCGGTCCAGCTCGTCAATGGCTCGCCCAGCGCCAGGATCCCAAGTCCAAAGGTGCGGCTGGTCTCGCGCAGCACCGCGCGGAGCTCTGCGTCCATGAATCGTTGTGGGGGCATGGTTATCCTTGATAGCCGTCCCGCAGGTCCAGCTCTTCAGACGCTCACCCTCCCGAACGGCCTCTCTCGCAATTTAGAACGGTCACCCGATGCTGCCAGCCCGCTACGACGGCTTAAGAGTCCTGCAACGCGAATTCGACCAGTACCAGAACGCGGCGTTCGGGGCCCGTCCCCCGCGCTTCTACGCGTTGGAGCTTGCGGGAGAGACGGGCGAGCTGGCGAATTTGGAAAAAAAAGAGTGGCGCGACGCCCCCGTGCCCCAAGACCGATTTCGCGACGAAGCCGCCGACGTCTGTATCGCCCTTCTGAATTACTCGAATGCCCGCGGCGTGGATCTGGCCAGCGCCGTCCGACGCAAAATGGCGGTGATTGAAGAGCGGCGCCGCGCGGGAGAGATGAGGTGAAGACGCGGGAGCTGCGCGCCCCCTTAGAGGACGCCTTGGCGGATGTCCAGGCCTTCCCGGACCGTCGGGGCGTCCCAATTGCGCGCGTCGGCGTGCGCAACGTCCGTCTTCCGATCACGGTGCTGGACCGGAGCCGGCGGCCGCAATCGACGGTCGCCACCGCCCGGCTCTCGGTGGACCTCTCCCACCAGCTGCGCGGCACGCACATGAGCCGCTTCATGGAGATCCTCCAAGAAGCGGACGCTGCGTTGTCCGCAGAGACGCTCCCTGGACTTCTGGCTCGGATTCGCGCCCGGCTGGACGCGGGCGCCGCCGAAGCCGCGTTCGCCTTTCCCTACTTCCTCTCCCGACGCGCCCCGATCACGGGAGCCGAAGGTCTCGTCTCCTTCGACTGCCGACTTGAAGGGACCGAAGAAGGCGTCACGGTCGAGGCTTGCGTTCCGGTGACCACCCTTTGTCCCTGCTCCAAGGAGATCAGCGCCCGAGGCGCCCACAATCAGCGCGGGATCGTCACGGTTCGCGCGCGCTCCCGGGGTCCGCTCTGGATCGAAGACCTCGTGGAGGTGGTCGAAGAGTCGGCCTCATGCAGGCTCTATCCCATCCTGAAGCGACCCGACGAGAAGTGGGTCACGGAGACCGCCTACGACAACCCGCGATTCGTCGAGGACATCGTCCGAGAGGCGACAATCAGGCTCCGCGCGGTCGAATCCATCGAGTGGTTTCGCGTCCGGGTCGTCAACATGGAGTCGATCCACGAGCACGACGCGTTCGCGGAGGTGGAGGAGCGATGGAGCGACGCGAACGGGACGGCTCCCTCCTCAAGCGACTTGGCTCCCTCGGTCCTGCGGGACGGAGACGGCGCGGCGCGTTAGCGGGCCGCCGCGCCCAACCTTACTCCCCTCCGTAGCGCTTCTGGAACCGCTCCACCCGTCCGGCGGAGTCCAAGAGTCTCTGCGTGCCGGTGTAGAAGGGATGGGACGCCGAAGAGATCTCCATCGTATACATCGGGTACTCCTCGCCATCCTCCCACTTGATCGTCTTCTTCGTCGCGACCGTCGAGCGGGTGAGGAAGGCGTAGTCGGTCGAGATGTCCTTGAAGACCACCGCGCGGTACTTGGGCGGCGCGTCCTTCCCCTTCCCCTTGCCCTTTGCCTTGGTCGACTTTCCGGCTTTCTTGGCCATCGGCTCCGTTCGCTTCCGTGAAGGCGTCCTCGGGCTTCATCGCCCGCCTTTAGGGTATCTTGTTAATCTAACCGCGGCTTGAGGGCGGTTCGGAATCGCTTGGGCGGACTTAAGGAGAGCTCCAATGGCAAAGTCGAAGGGCGGCCCCCGCGTCAACGTCAAGATGGCGAGCACGGAGAGCCCCTATCGCTTCATGACGACCAAGAATAAGCGCAATAACCCCCAGAGACTTCAGCTTCGGCGGTACGATCCGGTGGTGCGGCGGCATGTCCTATTCAAGGAGGAGAAGTAATGGCTCGCCGATGCGCGATCACCGGAAAGCGGCCCCTTACCGGCTACAACGTCTCGCACGCCCACAACAAGACGAAGAAGCGCCAGCTCCCCAACCTGCAGAGAAAGAAGATCTTCGTCCCGGAGCTGGGACGATCGGTCAAGCTTCGGATCTCCGCGTCGGCGCTTCGGTCCATCGACAAGATGGGGCTGCTGGCGTTCCTCAAGAAACAGGGCCTCAAGCTCCAAGACGTGACGCGACTCTAGGGGCGAAGGCCGCGGCGCCCGCCGTCCGGGGCGCCGGAGAGCTTCGGCGAGCCGGTCGCGCGACCGCGGCGCTGGTCGGTCTTCTCCAGCTACCCGGGGAAGCGTCGGCGCAGCCTCCGGGAGAGGCGCAGGCAGGCTGGAACGACGCCGCTGTACTGGCCTTGGTGGAGCGCGCCCGCGCGCTTCGCTTGGAAGGCTCCGTTCAGGGCTCGGGCGGCTTTCGGGCCTCCGCCGAGGGACACGTCTACTTCTTCGTTGAACGCGACGACGGGGGCGCCCCCATCCCGGTTCGGGTGGATCAGGTGGCCGTGGACCTCTACGCGTCTCCGCCGAATCGATCCAGGCAGATCATTCGGGCGCTTCGCCGCAGGGAGCTCCTTCCGGTCAAGGACTTCGAGTATTACCTGGACCGGCTGATCCTGGTTCAGGGAGGCTTCGAAGACTGGATCGCCGTGGGCCAGGGACGCGACGTGCGCCGAGTCCCCCACCCGCTGGGCCGCTACGGGGCTGAAACGTATCGCTTTCGAATCGCGGGCCGGGTATCCCTCCGGTGGCCCGAACTCGAGGACCCCATCGTGGTCCGCACCGTGGAGGTGCTTCCGATCAGAGACGACCTCCCCGGGGTGGTGGGAAGCATGGACTTGGAGGAGGGCAACGGCGGACTCGTGCGCATGAGCTTCGCCTTCACAAAAGCTTCGTACCTTGACCCTCGCACCGATCGGGTCGAGGTCCAGCTGGAGCATCGCCGCTTTGCCGGAGGCCTTTGGCTTCCATGGCGTCAACTCTTCACCATAAGACGTGAATCGACCGTAGTCGATCTTCCCTTCGGATCTGTAATTCGCAGTCGACTGGAGGTCTTGGACTACGAGTTCGATCCCGAACTTGAGCCGGGGTTCTTTGAACGGGGAGCCGTGTCGCGCCCTTCCTACGGAGATCATCCCGAGGAGGCCTTTCGGTCGGGCTTGGAGGAGCGCCTCGCCGAAGAAGGACTGCAGCCGGTGTCCCTGGGGGATGTTCGCGAAGAGGCGAGGGAGGCGGCAAAGGCCGTGGCGCGCCAACGGCTGGAGTCGGCCCTGCCGCGGCTTCGCCTTTCGGCGCCCAGCTTCTCGCGGACGCTCCGGCTCAATCGCGCCGAGGGCCCGCGCTTAGCCGCGGGGATTGCGGCGAGGCTCTCCGGCGGATGGACTCTGGCCGGACGCGCGGGCTTTGGCTTCGGCAACCGGAAGGCGTCGGCATCGGCGTCGGGCCGCAAGCTCTTTGAGAGCGGGTCTAGGATGCGCGTCTCGGCCTACCTTCGAAGGCTGGGCGACGCAGGACCTCTTCCCGGCGCGAGCGGGGCGCTCAATTCGCTCTCCGTACTCGCCGGAGTCGGAGACTACACCGATCCCTACTACGGTTCAGGCGTCCGGGGCGGCTGGGCTTTTTCCGCAGGCGCCGGCCGTTTGGAACTGGAGGGCGTCTGGGAACGCCATCACGACGCGGGACCCGAGAAGGGTCTGGCGTACGGACGATCTCCCCGGCTCAGGCCGATCTCCGCCGGCGCTCGAATCGGCGCGGCGGCGGAGTATTTCAGAGAGGCGGGTCCTTGGGGCCGGGCTGGCTTGGCGTTTCGCGCGCGCGCCTCTGGAGGAGCCTACGACCGAAGAGCCATTGGAACGCTGGGCGGCGATGTCCAGCTTCGCTTCGCCGCCGCCGATCTCTCCAGCGCCTTCAAGCTCCGAGCCGACGGCGGAGTCGGCCTGGGGCGGCTCCCGGCCCACCTGCTTTACTTCTTGGGGGGTCGGGGCACCCTTCCGGGTCACGCCTTTCGGGACGCGGGGGGCAAGGCCTTCCTTCTAGGCAGTCTCGAAGCCTGGAGCGGACTGTATGCGCCTTGGATCGGCGGCCGCCTCCTTGCCGGCATGGGCTGGGCCGGCGAGAGTCCGCCGGAGGCGCGCGCGGCTTGGGGGCTGAAGGACTTTGGTCCAAGGGGCTACGTCGGCGCCGGCGTTTCCATCTTTCACGACATTCTGCGACTGGACGCCGCCCTTGGAATTCCCGGGGGCAAAGCCGAGCTCTGGATGAGCCTCAATCCCGTCTTCGCGCCCTACCTCTAGAGGCGGCTCGCCGGGGCCGGCCGCTTACTCCTCCGCCGGAGACTCCTTGCCGGCCCGGTGCGAGCGATAGGCGTACAGCAGGTTCGTGAAGCCGCGGTCGTAATCGGAGAGCCCGTTCTGCCCGGTCATCTTCATGCGCATGTCGTAGGCTCGCCGAAGCGCGTCGCTTACGGGACCACGCGTCTTGGAGGGAGCGAGCCTCCGAAAGTCCTCCAAGAGTCCGCCCGAAACGGAGGTGGAAGCAAGCAACTCCGCGTAGCGGTCGGGATCGTCTCCGTCGAGCGCCCTGATGTTTCGGAAGACTCTTTCGGCCAAGGCTGCTTGGCGCAGAACGGGATCCGACGACTCCGCGAGCGCGAGGTAGCCCAGCATCTGCGCCTCAATCTCCTTGAAGTAGCCCTTGCGATGACAGAATTCGTGGGCAAGGATATGGGGCTCGAAGACTCCGGTACGCTTGAACACCGCGATGTCGCCCGAGAGGACGTCGCAGCTTCCGACGGCAAAGGGGACAAAGACGCGCGCAAGCGTGCTGCGACGGACCGCGCTGCTCGTCTCCACCCTTTGTCCGGTGATCCCGGCGATATACGTGGTCAGGCGCTCGTTCACGCGAACCGCGAGTTCGTCCGGACGCCCGCCGTAGGGCTCGTAGATCCGAGAGAGCTCGTCGGAGAAGCGTCGAATGTCCCGCAGCCTTTCCTCTTCGGGCATCTCCGCCAGCTGCGAGATGTCCGCTCCATAGGTCTCCTGAAAATCGACCTTGCGAACTCCAATCCGGCGCGCCCAGTCGGTGACGACGCTCCCCGCGTACAGACCGAAGGCCGCAGTCTGCAGGATCCGCCCCGGAAGGGTTGCGCCAATCAGCAGCCTGGACGCAAGCGGCGCCGCCATCATGATGTCGGTCAGCGAAATCGGCGCGTAGGTCGCCGCGTTGGGAATGCGGATTGTTTCCACTGGCCGGGACATCCTTTGCATCGCGAAGCGGGCGGCGACTGCGGCCCCAACGGGCGCCGCGCGTCCTTAGTTCTATTCTACCGCAACGGATCCGCCCGGCCCGACCTCGGCCAGACCGAAGACCTGATCAAAAACCGTTTGCGGGCCAAGAGAAGACCCTTTTCCCGGAGCGCGCACTGTGAATTCGTCCAACGCATCGCCGCAGCCTCTCGCCGGCATTCGCGTGCTGGACTTCTCCCAAAATCTCGCCGGGCCCTACGCGACGCAGATTCTTGCGGACTGGGGCGCGGAAGTCCTTAAGGTGGAGCCTCCGGGAGGGGATCCGGCGCGGGCCTGGGGCCCGCCCTTCATTGACGGAGACAGCCCGCTCTTTCAGGTCGTTAATCGAAACAAGCGGCGCCTGGAGCTCAACCTCAAGGACTCCGGCGATCTTCAGCGCGCCCTTGAGCTCGCAGAGGAGGCCGATGTCGTGGTACAGGCGCTGCGGCACGGGGTCGCAGAGCGCCTGGGCATCGGGGCGGACGAGGTGCGGCGGCGAAATCCCGGGGCGATTTACGTCTCGGTGACCTCCTACGGGAGCGTCGGGCCCTTCGCGCGCGAGCCGGGGTACGATCCGCTCATGCAGGCGAGATCCGGCCTGATGTCGATCACCGGCCATCCGGACTCTCCGCCCGCGCGGGCCGGCGCCTCCGTGATTGATCTTCCCACCGGGATTTGGACGGCGGTTGGCGTCATGGGAGCGCTCCTGGAGCGAGAGCGGACCGGCAAGGGCTGTCATGTGGAGACATCGCTCTTGGACACGTCGCTCGCGCTTATGTCCTACCACTTCGCCGGCTACTTGGCCGGCGGCCCTCAGCCGGCCCGCCAGGGGTCCGCAATCTCCATGATCGCCCCTTACGCCGCCTTTCCGACAAGCGACGGAGAGGTGATGCTCGCCGCTGGAAACGACAGGATCTTCTCGCGCCTTCTGCAGGCGCTGGGGCTCGAGTCCCTCAAGGACGACGAGCGTTTCGCGACAAATGCGCTAAGAGTGGCGCACCGCGACGTTCTCGGGGATCTCATTGCGGCCGCGTCGAAGACGCGCGCGACCGATCAGCTGCTCAAGCGCTTGGCCAAGTTTTCCGTTCCGGCCGCGCCGATTCAGTCTCTGGCCGATGCGGCCCGCGATCCAGCCGTGCTGGCCTCGGGGATGCTGCGCGAGGCGACCTCCGCTGGAGGGCTGGCCATGATCGACATCCCCGCTCCGATACGGATTGACGGGGCGCGCCTTCCATTCAGGAGGCCGCCGCCTGCGGCCGCGGGCAAGCGACGCGCCGATGGGTCGGAGGGCCCCGCGTCTTTTGCGGGACCGCCAAGGGGCTGGAAAAAAGCGGAAAGAGTCGGAGCTCCAGCGCGACTGACTTAGGCTGATTGGTCTGCGGGCGGCGCCGGACGCAGCTTCGCCAATGAAGATGCGCGGAGTCCGCAGCGTAGCTATTGTTAGGCGAAGCTGTCGGTCGCGCCGTCCGTCGACCCATTGACGGGCCCCGTCCCGGACCATCCAGACCCGGAGGGTCACCGCATGCGCAGATGGGCCCCCATACTCTCCCTGCTCCTCGTGGCGATCGCGCTGGAGCTGCTTGTTCTTCCGATCTGGTTCGCGCGGCCCGACTGGCTGGACGGGACGTCGCTCTTTCGGCGCAGCCAACCCGCCCCCCTCTCTCAAGAGCCGACCTTTCAGGACGCGCTCGTCCGCGCCTTGGCGGCGCAAGACCGACACCAGGAGGATCTCTTGGGGATTCCGGGCGTCGCCGGCGTCGCAACCGGGATCGGTCCGCTGGGCCTTCCGGTCGTCAAGGTACTCTTGGAACGCGACCTTGCGCTGGGCCTGCCCGCGCAGCTGGACGGCGCGCCCGTCTACAGCGAGGTCTCCGGACGCTTCATGGCCATTCCGGGAGAGCGGATGGAGGAGGCTGAGGCCTCCAATCCAAGGCGGTTCCACTCGCGGCCCGTTCCGATCGGCATCTCCTCCGGTCAAGTCGACGTCACGGCGGGCACGATCGGCGCGCGCGTCCGAAGCGGCGATGAAGTCTTTGCGCTCAGCAACAACCACGTCTTCGCCAACCGCAACAACGCGAACTTGGGCGACGATATCCTTCAGCCCGGAAGGGTGGACGGCGGTACGCCCGACGACGCGATCGGGACATTGCACGACTTCGAGCCGATTCGCTTCTGCTCCCCCTTCCCGGTATGCCCTTCGAACCGTATCGACGCGGCGATCGCAGCCACTTCGGAGAATCAGCTGGGCATCGCGACGCCGGAGGACGGATATGGAGCGCCCTTAGCGCAGCCCATTGCCGCGCGTCTTGGCATGGAAGTGCAGAAATACGGTCGCACGACGGGGCTCACGCGCGGCCGGGTCACGGGCATCAACGCTACGATCAACGTCGGCTTTGGAAACGCCACCGCGCGCTTTACCGGACAGATCGTGATTGAGCAGCCCGGCTTCTCCAACCCCGGCGACTCCGGATCGCTCATTGTGTCGGCGAACGCATCATCGGAGCGACGCCCCGTTGCGCTTTTATTCGCTGGAAGCGCAAACAGCACAATCGCCAATCCGATCCAGCTGGTGCTGGACCGCTTCGGAGTCGGAATCGACGGCGAGCGCGGGAGATAGCTAACCGAATGGACATTGAGCGCGCATCCAAGGCCTTGGAGCGGAGCCTCATCGACCGCCCGGGCATCGCCGGAACGGCAATTGGCATGCGGGGCGGAAAACACGGGATCAAGGTGTACGTCTCCTCAAAGCGCGCGAAGGCGGGCATTCCCAAGAGGGCGTACGGATTTCCGGTCTGGGTCGTCGAGACCGGGCCGTTCCGCGCGGAGACGGGAGACTCCCGGAGCGGCTGAAGCCTCTTGGGTCCGACGCCTTAAGGTTTTGGACATCCGGGACGCGATGCAGGGAGGCGTCCTGCGAGAGGCGCTCGCGCTGGACGAGGTTTGGCCGCAGCAGGCGCCCTGCGGCGAGCGCTGGGTGGGTACATCCCGATGCCTCGCGAACGGACTCTCGCCCCGTGCGCGGATAAGCGGACGACGCGCGCGGCGGATCAGGCGGCCGCAACCCCTGCTTGCGCCTTGGATCCGGGGAGCTGCGATCAGCTGGCGCGGCCGCGGGTCCGATCAAAAAAGCGCGTTCGCGGACCACGCCCCCAGGTAAGCCAGCGCCAGCATGTAGCCGAACTGCGCCGCGGGCCACTTCCATCCGCCCGTTTCTCTGCGCATGACGGCGACGGTGGACATGCACTGAAGCGCAAACACGAAGAAGACGAGAAGTCCGACGGCGCTTCCCAGGTCCAAGTTTGCTTGCATCGCCTGCTGCAGCTCCAGCGAATTCTCGTCCCCGCTCTCTACCCCATAGATGGTGCCCAGCGTGCCCACGATCACCTCGCGCGCGGCAAGCGAAGTCACGAGACCCACTCCGAAACGCCAGTCGAGCCCAAGCGGCTTGATCGCGGGCTCGACGACTTGGCCGATCCGTCCCAGCGCGCTCTCTTCAATAGGGGGCGGACCTTGGGGCGTTCGGGGAAACTGCGTGAGCGCCCAGAGGATGATCGTGACGGCGAGGATGACGCGCCCGGCCCGGCGAAGGAAGATGCGGGCGCGCTCCACGAGCTTTGCCGCGACCGCGCGCGCCGTCGGGAGGCGGTAGGGCGGAAGCTCCATCACGAACGGCGCGGGGGCATCCGCAAGCACCGTCCGCTTTAGCAGCGCGGCCGTGCCCACCGCAGCCAATATCCCCAAGAGATACAGCCCCAAGAGAACCGCGGCGCGGCTGCTCAGGAACGGACCCGCGACCTGCGTCTGAGGTATAAACGCCGCGATCAGGAGCGCGTAGACCGGCAGGCGCGCCGAACAGGCCATAAAGGGCAGCACGAAAATCGTGGCCATCCTGTCCCGCTCGTTTTCCACCGTGCGCGCCGCCATGACCGCTGGCACGGCGCACGCGAAGCCCGACGCCAATGGAAGAAAGGAGGCTCCCTGCAGACCGACCTTCTGCATGGCCCGATCCGCGATGACGGCTGCGCGGGCCATGTATCCCGACTGCTCTAGGATCGCCAGAAAGAAGAAGAGAATCAGGATCTGCGGGAGAAATACGACGACGGAGCCCACTCCCGCCCAAACGCCGTCGACGATCAGGGACCGAATCCAGCCGTCGCCCAAGAGCTGCGCCATCCAAGCGCCTGACTCCTGAATGAGCCCTTCGGTCAGGTCCATTAGGGGGATCGCCCAAGCGAAAATCGACTGGAAGACCAAAACGACTACCGCAAGAAAGACGCACGGGCCCATAAGTCGGTGAAGGAACACCGCGTCCAATCGATTGGTCCGGCGAGAGATGCGCGGGTCTTGGAACTCCGCGATGCGGCCCACCTCTCGCGCCCGTTTGCGCCGCGCGGCGAAGTCGTCGATGATCGGCAGCGGCCTTCCGACCGCCGGCGCGGCGTGGGAGCCGGCAACCGCCACCGCTGGGCAGGCTCGCGCCTCCGGCCCGCCGGTGTGAAGCGCCGAAAGAAAGCGCTTTACCTCGCCCAAGCTGTCCGGTCGCCTGGCGTTGACGAGCGCAACGTGAACCCCCAGCTCCTTGGAGAGCTTCCTCATCGAAAGGCTGCCGCCCCGCCGCGCGAGTTCGTCCGACATCGTGAGCGCAACCAAGGATGGCAGTCCCAGCGCGAGAACCGGTTCCGCGAGCACTAGGTGCGATGAGAGCCGCGTGGCGTCCAAGATCACGATGACCGCATCCGGGCGGCGCTCCTCGCCGCGCCCGGTCAGCACATCGCGAGTGATCTTCTGATCGGGTGATCGGGGCGTCATGTCCAGCACCCCCGGAAGATCAATCAGCTCGACCTCGCCGGTCGAGAGGCGCGCCACCCCCGAGCGGCGCTCCACGGTCACGCCGGGGTAATTTCCGACATTCTGGCGGAGACCGGTCAGGCTATTGAAGAGCGTGGACTTTCCGGTATTTGGGGGGCCTACAAGGGCCACCCGAGGCCGCGAGAGGGCGGCGGGGGCCGCTCTCTCGCGCCCCTTAGACTCGGGGATCAACTCGGATTCAGCACTGCCCCGCTCTCCGAAACGCTGCGCACGCAAAGACACGACGCCGTTTCCCGACGGAGCGCCACCAGCGACCCGTCGACCCGATAGATCGTCGGCCCCCCGGCCGGGCAGCGCCGCACCGGACACAACCTGCAACCGGGGATCACGCCGTTCTCAAGGAGCACCTCCACCTCCGGCCCCATATCCCGAAAGCGGCAAAGCACCACTTCTTCGGCAAGGGGCACTTCCGCCAGCATTCGGTGTTCGCGAGGACAGGAGGGCCCGGGCTCTTTCCCGACCAGCGGCGCAGAAGATTCGCTCAAGCGATATTGGTTTTATGGGGCGGTCCGCCAGGAATTGGATGCTCTATTCTAGATACTTGCTTCCCAACGCGCCATAGATGCGCCCGCGCGTCTCGCTTCCGGATCCGTACCGGACGCCCTCCGCCGCCGTCCAAGTGGAAGAGACAATTCGGCGCAGTCGCTTCGTGACCCGCTTGGCGCGGACGGTCAGACGGGAGGATGTTGATCGGCTTCTGGGCGACGCAAGGAGTCGTCTGCCAGGCGCCAGCCACTACGCGCGCGCTTGGATCCTGGGCCATCCCGCGTCCCCTTCCGATATCGGCGCAAGCGACGGCGGCGAGGTGCCGGGCACGGCGGGAAAACCCATGCTGCGCGCGCTCCAAGCTTCCGGTCTGGGCGATATCGCCGCAGTCTGCGTTCGCTACTACGGAGGAGTGCGGCTGGGAACGGCAGGGCTCGCGAGAGCCTATGCGCGCGGCGTGCGGCGCGCGGCGGCGGAGTGTCCTACCCTGATCCATCTGGAAGAACGCAACTTCCACGTCCGGGTTGCATACTCCAAGCTCGCTTGGCTGGAACGCCAAGTGGACGGCTTGGGCGGGCGAATCATCCGCCGCGTTTTCCGAGAAAAGGTCCGCGTCCTGTTCCGCCTTCCGCTGAAGGCTGAGCAGGAGCTACTACGACGCCTTTCCCCGCTCAACGTCGTTCCAAGGAGGAGCGACGACGAACGTCGCTCCTCCCCTTAGGGACGGCTTCTAGCCTTCAATTCTCGCGACATTCTCGGCGGCCGGGCCCTTCTCGCCCTGGACGACGTCAAATTCCACCCTCTCGCCTTCGGCCAAGCTCCGAAAGCCCTCTCCCTGAATTTCCGAGAAGTGAACGAAGCAGTCCTTTTCGTCGTCATCTCGCGAGATGAATCCGAAGCCTTTCTGATCGTTAAACCACTTCACGGTTCCCTGAATGCGCATCGCTCTATTCCTTTAGTTGCGCGAAAGGTGACCTGCCTCCGGAAGATCGCTTCCGGCCCTGCCCTGCGCCGCTCGCGACGCAGGTTCGTTTGTTCGCCTCATTCAATAGACGCGCTTCGTCGCCGGAAATCAAGTGCCCATCCGGCGCGACCGTCAGGAAAGCAGTCCATCCAAGGCCCACAGCGACGCGGCGGCGACGACGGGAATCGTAACGTTGTCGTCCCAAGGCAAGGGGAGCGCCTCGGCCGCAGCCGCAAGCAGCGCGACGGCGAGCGCCGTCCAAGGCTCCCTAAAGGGCAGGAGCGCCAAGAACGCCGAGACCAAGAAGGCGCTGGAGCCCACCCAGCTTGAGCGCCCGGCCCGGCCCCAGAGACGTCCGGCCACGGAGGCGCACGGGTCGGATATCGCGAGGACAAGCACCGCGGGCGTAAAGCAAGCCGGAGGAAGGAGCGCCGCCAGGAACGCGCCCGCCAAGTACCATGTGGACGATGCGACGCCAACCGCCTCCCGCTTCGAGACGAGCGCGCGAAGCCCCTTCAGAAAGGCCCGGTTGAGCGCGGGATCCCGAAGGCGCGCGGCATCAATCGCAGCCGCGATCAGGACAGCTCCTCCAAGCGCGAGCCGAAACTGAACGGTGGACGGACCAAGCGTCGCCCCGGCCGATGCGATCACGACTCCTCCCGCAAGGTGAAAGAGCCTGCGCATCGGAAGCAGGTCGCGGGCTACCGCGCGACCAGACCCGCGCGCGCCCGAAGTCTTACCTTTCATTCCCTTGCGCCCCCGTACCCGCTCGCTTCCGCGTCCAGCGCGACCATAACGTAGCAGCAGCGGAATGGGCCCAACGTTCCCCGGCGCCGTCCGCGGCGCCCCAAAGCGCCCCCGGCGCGAAGGGTAAGCGCCTTGGTCCTCCGCGATCGCCGCTTGAACCGCGCGGACGAACGGCTGTTCTTGGCCGTCGTCGCGCGCCGAAGAGTATGGCTGAACCGCGTCATGCGCTCCATCACGGTGCTGGGAGATCCTCCCGTCATCGTTCTGGGCGTCGTGTTCATGGCGGCGTTTTCGCGCGGAGTGACCCGAAGGGCGTCGCTGGACGCCGTCGCGGGACTGCTCGTTACCTTCGCGGTGGCCCAAGCCCTGAAGCGTTGGGCGGTCCGCGCGCGCCCCAAGATGCACCCGGGCGTCATCGCGCTGGTCCGCGCGCCCGACCGATTCTCCTTTCCTTCGGGCCACGCGGCGGCCGCGCTCGCCGTGGCGCTGCCCTTTGCCGCGGCCTTCGGCGGGCCCTTTGCGACGATAACGCTGGGCTTGGGGCTGCTCGTGGGCGTCTCTCGCTGCTACCTAGGGCTCCACTACCCCAGCGACGTACTCGCCGGATGGAGTTTGGCGGGCTTGGTCTGGATCCTCCTGCGCCTGACCGGCTGGGTCTGACGCCGGATCCCAAACGTCGCGCCCGAGAGGCTCTGAGGGCGCCGCCTTTCTTCGCGCTTCCAGCGTGGGTGCCGCAGCCGGGCCGCGGCCCATTTCACCGGTTTACCTAGGCGTTACAAATCGACGGGACGGAGGTGACGGACCCGGGGAATCTTCCACATGTCCCACCTCGCCGCCGTACGCCGCTTTGGCGCGGCGCAGTCGATTCTCCGCTCTCGGAAGCAAGGATACCCCGGTGATGGATCGCATAAGAAAGGCTCTCGCAGCGGCGAGCTTGATCGCCGCCCTTTCCGCTCCCGCCCTTGGAAGCGCGCAAGAAGATCCCTCCGGCTTCGCCGGCGGAGGCGCGCCTCTGGGGAGAATCGTCGGCAGAATCGTCGACGCCCGCACCGATCTTCCGATCGCTTCGGCGAACGCCTACATCCAAAACGATGCGCGGATGCGGGGCATATCCGGAATCGACGGTCGCTTTGTCATTCGGGATGTTCCCGAAGGCTCTCATACTGTCGTCGTCGAAATGCTGGGGTACGGGTCAAAGTCCGTCACGGACCTTGTCGTCGCCTCCGGCCTCGCCACTGTCGTCGTCCAGCTGGAACCTCAAGCGATCGCGCTAGAAGGCATTTCCGTCGAGGTCGCGGTCGATAGGAGCTCCGCGACCGCTCTCGTTCAGGAGCGGATGACGGGGGCCGCAGTCATGGACGCGATCGGGGCGGATCAGATCTCCCGCTCTCCGGACGGCGACGCCGCAGCCGCGCTCAAGCGGGTCCCGGGACTCTCCGTCGTGGACGGGAAGTTTGCTTACGTGCGCGGCTTGGGAGAGCGGTACAGCTCCACGACCCTGAACGGCGCGCCGCTGGCTTCGCCGATGCCGGATCGCAAGGTCGTGCCGCTGGACATCATTCCCTCGGGCCTCTTGGAGTCGATCGTCACCTCCAAGAGCTACTCCCCCGACCAACCAGGCGACTATGCCGGAGGGCTGGTCGAGCTGCGCACCAAGAACTTTCCGTCGCGCAGGATCGCGTCTTTCTCCGCATCAACCGGATACAACTCGGTCTCTACGTTGCGGGATGGGCTTAGGTACGCGGGCGGGGGACTTGATTTCCTAGGCTTCGACAACGGCGCGAGGGCGCTCCCCTCCATCCTTCCCACCGATCAGAGGGTGATCTTCCCCAACTTCTCGCGCGGAGAGCTGGAGCGTTTCGGCGAGGCCTTCGGCGGCGACTGGGGACCGGTCGTCCAAAAGCTCCCGATGAACGGCTCCATCGGCGCCTCCTTCGGCGACGATCTGGAGGTTTTTGGCCGCTCGCTCGGGCTTCTGACCTCCGTCACCTACTCCAGCGACTTCTCGACCAAGGCGGATATCGTCGAGCGGATCTTCACGTCCGGAAACGCCGACAATCCCGAAGTCGACTACGCGGGCGAAGCCACCACGCGCTCCGTCTCGCTGGGCGGGCTCGCCAACTTCTCTTACGAGCTGACCTCGACCGACCGGGTTACCGGCAGCTTTGTCTACAACCGTCTGATGGACGACGAAGCGCGGACGCTGGAGGGCTTCAACCTCGATACGAACGCCAACCAGCGAAATCACCGCATCCGCTTCCTTGCGCAGACGCTGGCCAACGCTCGTCTCGAGGGCGAACACCTCTTGTCCGGCCTCTCGCAAGCCAAGGTCGATTGGAGGGGCGCTTGGTCGCGCGCTTCCAGATACGAGCCGAACACCCGGGAAGTGCTCTATCGGGAGGACGACGGACGATTCTCCTTCTACAACTTCGTCTCCTCCGGCTCCGTCTTTCACCAAAACTTGATCGACGACACTTACTCCGGGGCAACCGACGTCACGCTGCCCTTTACCCTTAGCGAATCCGGTCTCGGTCTGACGCTGCGGTTCGGAGGGAGCGGGAGCATTAAACGCCGCGACGCCTTCGCCCGCAGATTTCGCTTCCTCGCTCCCGGCGGCAGGGTCGACGAGCAGGTGCTCAACCGAGATCCCAACGACCTCTTTGATCCCGGCACGATTGGACCGGACGGCTTCGAGCTGGCGGAAGCCACCTTTAGGCCCGACAACTACGACGCCTCGGAGAACATCTTCGCGGGGTACGCGATGCTCGACACGGAAATCTCCGAGTCGATTCGGCTGATGACGGGAGCGCGCGTCGAGAAGACGACGCAAGATGTGCAGCCCTTGGATCTCTTCGACATGGGCCTGCCTCCGCTGGACGGCGCGAAGCTCGACGACCTGGATCTCTTGCCTGCGGCGAACTTGGTGCTGCGCCTAGGCGACGACCTTAACGTGCGCGCCGGATGGTCCAGGACTCTTGCGCGCCCGCAGCTTCGCGAGCTCGCCCCATTCGCATTCGCCGATTACGCCGGCGGGTACCTCACCGTCGGGAACCCCGAGCTCGTCCGCTCCCGGATTCAGAACTTCGACCTGCGGTGGGAAGTCAGTCCCGGATATGGATCAATCATCGCCGCGAGCGGCTTTTACAAGACCTTCTCAAATCCGATTGAGGTGTCGGTGCTCCCTTCCACGGAGCTCCTCAAGACTTGGGTCAATGGCGGCGAAGCCAGGAACTTCGGCATGGAACTCGAATTCCGATCCACGCTCGCCCCCATTTCGCCGCTCCTTGGGAATTTCGCCGTGAACACCAACCTCACGCTCGTACGGTCTACGGTGAACACGCCCCGCGAGATCCGCGTGTACATCCCCGGCCAGGGCGGCCTAGACCTGGATGTGGTCGCGAAGGAACGCGCGCTCCAGGGCCAGTCGCCCTACGTCGTGAACGCAACGATTACATACGCGGACGGCGGCGGCGATCTTCGCGCCTCGGCGCTCTTCAATCGCGTCGGTCGCCGGATCGACGCGGTAGGCGGGCAAGCCACGCCGGACGTGTACGAAGAGTCCCGGTCGCAGCTGGATCTCGTGCTGGAAAAGCGCGCTACCCAGCTGATCTCCCTCAAGCTGTCCGCCGGACGGCTTTTGGGCAACGTGGTGCGCTTCACGCAGGAGGGGGACTTGCTCCGCGAGTGGAATACGGGCAGATCCCTCTCATTTTCGGCGTCTTGGAGCACGAACGACTAGGACGCCAACCCTCCACCCAGAGCAGTTCAAAAGACGCAGCGCTGATAGCTGGGCGCCGCAGCCTTGAAGACGCCGAAAGGGGGAACCTTGGCCCGAATTGCGTCTCTGCGCCGCATCCACGCGCTCCAACCCACAGGACAAGACCAGCCACAATGACTCGCCAACGCCTCCAACGCTCCGAACCGATGAACCGAAGAACCGACAACTCTCCGCTCGCGCGCCGCCTTGGCGCGCTCGCCCTCTCCGCCCTCCTGGTCGCAGTTGGCTGCGGCGAGGAAACCACCACTCCTCCGGCCGCGCCTCCGCCGCCTCCAACGCCGCCGCCGGCCCCTGAAGCCCCCGCAGCCCCGACCAACGTCTCCGCTTCGATGAGCGGCGCCGACGTCGTCGTCTCTTGGAACGGCGAAGGCGAGACCTACTCGGTCGAACGCCAGGCCGTCGGTCACGGCTTTGTTGAGCTTGCCTCGGGGATTTCCTCCACCAGCCACACCGACGCGGGCGTGCCGGACGGCACCTATAACTACCGCGTCTTCGCTTTGAGCGGCGGTTTGAAGTCCGCCGCCTCGGAAACCGCCTTGATTCAGGTTTCCCGCACGGCGTCGCTGACCGGCAAAATTGAAGCCGGCATGGTCCGAGAGCTGAGTGCGGACACGACGTATTTGATTCGAGGATTGGTGACCGTCGAAGAGGGCGGCACGCTCAGAATTCCGGCGGGCACGCTTCTGCAGGGCGACGTGAGGACCCAGCCCTCCGCTCTCATGGTGCGCACGGGCGGCATGCTCTTCTCCGAAGGAACCGCCGAAGCGCCCGTCGTCTTCACTTCCTCCTCGCCCGCCGGCGAGCGGCGCGCCGGCGACTGGGGCGGCGTTGTCATCAATGGGCGCTCGTTCTGCAACTTCCCCGAAGGCGAGTGCGTTGGCGAGGGCTCCTCCGGCAGCTACGGCGGCAGCGATGTCGATGACAACAGCGGCTCAATCACCTACACTCGCATCGAATTTGCGGGATACGAGGTGTCTTTCGGCAACGAGCTCAACGCCCTCACGCTGAACGGCGTCGGCGCCGGCACAACGATCCATCACGTGCAGACCAACGTCGGCCTGGACGACGGGATCGAGCTCTTTGGCGGCACGGTGGACATCAAGTACGCGATCGTCACCAACGCTTCCGACGACAGCTTCGACTACTCCACCGGGTGGCAGGGCCGAGGACAGTTCTGGATCGCCCAGCAAAATCCCGACGACGCGGACAACGGCTTTGAGGTGGATGGAAACGAAGACAATTACAACGCCACGCCGCTGACCAACCCGATGATCTACAACGTGACGCTGGTGGGTAACGGCCCTGGCGGAATCGGCGGCTCAAAGTCCGATGTCGGGATGCTGCTTCGCAGGGGCGCGGCCGGAAAGATCTACAATGCCGTGGTCACAGGCTTCGGGGACTTCGGTCTGGATGTCGACAACGAAGAGACGGTGACCAACGGTCTAGAGCTCCGCAACTCGATCCTGGCCGCAAACAAAGCCGCATTTGCAAACGACGACATCGACGACGAAGCCTTTTTCATGACCGATGGCTGGCACAACCACATGGTCGAAGACGCGATGATGATGGATGCCTTCAATCGCGAGGCCCCGGACTTCACGCCGATGGCTGGGTCCCCGCTCTTGGAGCACGCCGCGACGCCTCCCTCCGACGGCTTCTTTACCGCTGTCGACTTTATCGGCGCAGCCTTTCCGGACGGCGACAAGTGGTGGCTTGGCTGGACCGACTTTTCCGAGCGCTAGCGGACCGCCCCGCCCTATTGGACGCTAAAGCCAAAGGCGCGCATTGAATGACGACCGCGAGGAGCGGGCGGCGAAGACCAAGACGCCGCCCGCTCCTCGCTTTGTACCCTGGCAATGATGTTGCGACCCTCGCTTTCCGCGTCAACCAGGACTTGTGACTGAATCGTGACATCGCTTCGCTACGATTCCCTTGGCCCGCGCCGCGCGGCCCCCGCGTTCGCCGCCTTAAACGAACTTATCTCAGGGAGGAACTTGCATTGAGCATCTCTCCTTCGACCGGCTCGCGCTCGCCGAACGTGCTCATTGTGGAGGACGAGCCGGGAATCGCGGCGTTGATCTCCTTTCAGCTATCGAAACACGACTTTCGTCCTCGGACCGTGCACCGAGGAGACGATGCGCTGGAAGCAATCGATGCGGAGATTCCAGACCTGATGGTGCTCGACCGCATGCTCCCGGGCATTTCCGGCGACGATGTGCTGAAGACGATGCGCGCCAACCCCAAGACGGCGCTTATTCCCGTGATCATGGTCTCGGCCAAGCGCGAGGAATCGGATCGAATCGCCGGTCTTGAACTTGGCGCCGACGACTACATCTCCAAGCCGTTTTCTCCCCGCGAGCTGGCACTGCGCGCGAAAGCGCTTCACCGACGGAGCTACTCCGATTATTCGTCGACTCCGACCGGGGATAAAGTGCTGCGTTCCGGGACGCTCCGCCTTGACGGAACGGGAACGGCCGCCGTGGACGGCGAGGAAGTTCATCTCACTCCGACGGAATTCCGACTGTTGAAGACGCTTCTGGAGCATAAGGGACGGACGCTCCTGCGGGATCAGCTCCTTCGCGCAACGTGGGGCATTTCCGAGTTTGCCGCGCAAAACGTCCGCACGCGCACCGTCGACATGCACGTCAAGCGGCTTCGCTCCAAGCTGGGCGCGGCGGGAGAGCTTCTCGAGACGGTGCGCGGCTTTGGCTATCGAGTGCGCGCGATCGACTGAGCCTGTCGGCGGGAAGCGCGTCTTCGCGGCGCGCCTCAGCGGGCACTGAGCTCCGGCGCCCTTCTGGCCAAGGTCCTCTGCTCAAAGTCGTAGGCGTATCCAATGAGCGCGGCTTCCGTCCACAGGCGACCGATGAAGGCCGCGACGAACGGCGTGCCGTCTTCGTAGTACGACGCCGGCACCGTCACCGTAGGAACGCCCAGGTCGTTCACGATGTTGCTGGGCAGCTCGGCGTGGTTGTTCGGACGATACTCCGGCCGCTCCGGGTCCTCCACCAACGGCCTGATCGGCGCGCCCGCCTGCGGAAAGAAGAGCGCGTCCAGCTCATGTCTTTCAAAGACCTCCCGGAAGAGCGTCCGGAGTTTCATGCGCCACGCGGAATAGGCGTCGCCCTCCTCCGTCGCCGTGGGCGCGGTCGGCGGAGGGCGCGGCTCGCGTCCGGGGAACTTTCGACCGCTGAGGGCCTCCCACTGGTCGATGGAGCCGAAGGACGCCTCCGGCCCAAGACTCCGCAGGTAGCCGGCTAATCCGTAGGTTCTCACGGTGGGCGTTCCGGGCCGCTCCCGGTAGAGGTCCCACCATCCGGAATTCGCAAAGGGATCGGGAATCACCTCCGCGCCTAGCTCGACCAAGACTTCCTGAGCAGCCAAGTAGCGTTCGTTCGTTTCCGGGGCGAGCGGCAGGAAATCCTCCCTCCATCCCGCGCCGACCAGCCCAAGGCGGACGCCGCGCAGCGCTCCACGCGCGAGCTCCGCGCCGTAACCCGCCTCCGGAATACGCCCCGCCGATGCGTAGCTCGCAGGATCGCGAGGATCGGGTCCCGCGATCACGTCCAAGGTCAGCGCCGCGTCGCGGACGCTTCGCGCAAGCGGCCCCACCACGTCGCGGTACACGCCGTCGATGGGCACGACGCCATCCAAAGGCACCAGGCCAAAGGTCGGCTTGATTCCCACCAAGGCCTGCGCGCCGGCCGGGTTTTGGATTGAGCCGCCCGTTTCCGTGCCCAGCGCAAGGACGGCGAAGCTGGCATTGATCGCCGTCGCGGAGCCGCCGCTGGATCCGCCCGGGACGCGATCCGGCGCATAGGGATTGAGCGTCTCCCCCGCGACCGTGCTGCGGGTACGCGTGCCGTGTCCGGCAAAGTCCGGGAGATTCGTCTTTCCCAGGATCAACGCCCCGGCCGCGCGCAGCCGCTGCGCCGAGGCCGCGTCGTCGGGCGCGATAAGATCCACGCCGCCCGCCTCCGCGCTGAAGCCCTCAAAGCCGGCAGTCGTCACCTGCCCGGCTTGGTCGATGTTGTCCTTCAGGACGATTGGGACTCCGAAGAGCGGCCTCTCCGCCCGAACATCCAAGGGCACAGCGTCTAGGCGAGCGGCCTCTTCAAGGACATTCGGATTCAGGGAGATAAAGGCGTTGTAGGCGTCTTCGTAGCGAGCGATGCGATCCAGGTGCGCGGCCGCCAGCTCAACAACCGTGTATCTGGAGGCTGCCAGATCCCTGGAGATGTCCTCGACGGAGAGTTCGACGATGTCGATGGGCGGCGAACTCGCCTCCGGCGCCCGGCAACCCGCAACGAACAACGCGGCAAATAACAGCAAGGCTCGCGGTCCGAAGCGCGCGCGGCGGCGAAAAACCCGTACCATTAGCAGGGGCAGCGGGAAGCCGGCCCCCTGGGAGCTGCAATCACGCGCAACGAAGTAGGCGAGCATGACTTCATCCTTGAGGGAGCGATACCATGCCGGGATGCCCTTTCCCGACTACTTGGAGACGGTACGGAAGAACAAGCAGCTGTGGAAGGGGATCTACGAAAGAGCGCGTCTTCCGGACGACTGCGCGGGCAGAGCGAAGCTCTCCGGTCCTATGCGGCTTCTTGCCCTGAGCGAAGACTGGTGCGGCGACGCCGCGAACATCCTTCCTTTTGCGGCGAGGCTGGCCGAGGAGGTCGACGGACTTGATCTCCGCGTCCTGTCCCGGGATGAGAACTTGGACATCATGGACGCGCACCTGACGGGCGGGCGCAGCCGGTCGATCCCGATCATCCTCCTGCTGGACGAAGACTACGCTGAGCGCGCGTGGTGGGGTCCCAGACCTCGGGAGCTCCAAGAGTGGGTCATGAAGGAAGGGATGCGGATGGAGCCCGGCCCCAGGTATCGCGAAGTGCGCCGCCGCTACGCCCGCGACAAGGGAAAGAAGATCTTGGACGAGCTCCTCAGCCTCATTCGGAAATACAGCTAACTCCACCGGATAATCCACTATGGCCAATCCTGCTTTCCGCCGCCTCCCGATCCTCCTTGCCCTGCTCTTCGCCGGAGGGGAACTCTCCGCGCAAACTCGAAGCTACGACCCTCGTCGCCCGTTCGGCACCCTTCGGGAGCAGGCGCGGACCAGGCAGGCTTGGCTGGAAGAGCGCTTGGAGACGAACCTCCCCCTGCTGATGCGCAAGTACGGCGTCGACATGTGGGTCGTAACGATGCGGGAGTACAACGAGGATCCGGTCTTCCGCGCGCTGGTCTCCCCCACCACCTTTGCGGCGCGCAGGCGCACGATCTACATCTTTCGCGACCGGGGCCCGGAGGAGGGCGTGGAGCGGTTGGCTTTGGGCGGCGCCAGCCAAGGCGGCGTCTACCAAGCCATTCGAGCCTCGAAGCCGGCGCCCGACGGACGCTCCGCGGAGCTGTGGGGCAAGGACCAGTGGGATCTCTTCGCGCGCATGGTCCGAGAGCGAGACCCCGCGACGATCGCGGTCAATATCTCCCACGACCACAACTTTGCGGACGGACTCTCCGCGGGGGAGTGGGAGCAGATGGAGGCGGCCCTGGGAGATCTCGCCCAGAGGGTGGTCCGCGAGCCCGGCCTCGCGATCGACTACCTCGCGATGCGCGTCCCCTCCATGACCCCCGTATACCGCCGAATCCAAGCGTTGGTGCACGAGATCATCGGCACGGCCTTCTCGGAAGTGGTGATCCGTCCCGGCGCGACGACCACCCAGGACGTCGTCTGGTGGATGCGCCAAAGAGTACGCGACCTTGGGCTGGAGAGCTGGTTTCAGCCGTCGGTCTCCGTGCAGCGCAAGGGCGCTTCGATGGCCGATTCCGTCGCGCCCGTCATCCTGCGGGGCGATGTCCTTCACTGCGACTTCGGCTTGGTCGCCCTGGGCCTGACCACCGATACCCAGCACATGGCGTACGTGCTGCGAGAGGGCGAGACATCCGCTCCGGCCGGCCTCTCGGATGCGCTGGCAAATTCCAATCGGCTGCAGGACATCCTCCTCGAAGAAACCCGAGTTGGACGGAGCGGAAACGAGATCTTGGCCTCCGTCTTGGAGAGGATGCGAAGCGAGGGACTGAACGGGACGATGTACAGCCATCCGGTCGGGGATCACGGTCATGGAGCCGGACCGCTGATCGGGCTCTGGGACTACCAGACCGGAGTGCCGGGCAGAGGCGATCCTCTCGTCATTCCGGGAATGTGGTTTGCGACGGAGCTGCAGGTCACGACGCCGGTCCCCGAATGGGATGGGCAGCCCGTTCGAATGGCCCAGGAGGAGGAGGCCGAAGTGACGATGGACGGCGAAGCGCGCTGGATGCTCAGACGCCAGACCGAGCTCCACCTGGTCCGCTAATTCCCGCTGCGATCCTCTCAGCCCGGGTGGCGGAAACGCGCGCCGGTCGCGTACCTTGCTTTGGTCGCGAAAGAAATGCGAGGTGGCTCGGAGGGAGGCCGGCATCGTAAGGCAATCAAAAGGACGAGTCGCGCCGATCCTCTTCGCGGCGGCTGCGGCCTCTGTCTTCGCCGCGCCGCTTTGCGCACAGGCGCCGCTTGGGGTGCGCGCGGCCTCCGGCGAAGCCGTGACGCCAGTTTACGAAGGGTGGTACCGGAACGCCGACGGGTCCTTCAGCCTCTCCTTCGGGTACTTTAACCGCAACTTCGAAGAAGTGGTGGATGCGCCGATCAGCGAGGCCAATCGCATTGAGCCGGAACAGTGGAACGGCGGTCAGCCCGAGCGGTTTTATCCGCGGAGGCACTGGGGGGTCTTCGCAGTCCGCGTGCCCTCCGACTTCCCGCCGGACGAGCGCATTGTTTGGACGCTCGACCTTCGCGGAGAACGAAACTCGATTCCGGGATCGCTCCATCCCGACTGGCAGATCGACGCGCTCGCGGGCGAGGCCGGGTCCGGCAACACGCCGCCCGTGCTTTCCTTTCACAGAGGCGGGGCGGGCGCGCAGGGGCCCGCAGGCCTTCTTGGGGCTTCCGCTGCGGCGCGGGCGGGCGAGCCGGTCGAAGTCGAAGTATGGGCGCGCGACGACGGGCGCGCCTCTGGGAGCATCGCGCGCGCAGGAACCGCAATGGCCCCCGTGCGGCTGACATGGTTTAAGCACTCGGGCCCTGGAGAGGTCGCCTTTGACGTCCTGGAGGGCGAAGTGCCTGCGCGGGGCGGCCGGATGCAAAACACCGTCTCCTTTTCGGACGCCGGAAGGCATGTGATCCGAGTACGAGCCAACGACGCCTCGGGCGTTGCCCGCGCCGGGCATGCGCAATGCTGCTGGACCAACGCTTTTTTCGTCTTCAACGTTTCCCCGCGCTAGAGGCGGAGCGTCCGCTTCGGATGCGGCGCGGCAGGCGCGAGAGGGATCGACCCCTTCGCCAACCGGAGAAGAAATGAACATCTCTCGAATCGGAGCCGCGGGAGCCCTCGCTGCGCTGGCGTTCGCGCCGGCCGCGCTCGACGCCCAAGATCGCCCGGCCCTCACATACGCGAAAGATGTCGCGCCGATTATCCAAGAGAGCTGCGCCGCCTGTCACCAGAGCGGCTCGATTGCGCCAATGTCCCTCACCTCCTTCGAGGCGGTAAAGCGGTACTCCTCGGCCATCCGGGAGAAGGTCTCGGAGCGGATTATGCCGCCGTGGCACATCGACCGCTCGGTGGGAATCCAAGAGTTCAAGAATGACCGCGGGCTGGAAGACGCGGAGATCAAGACGGTCATCGGCTGGATTGACTCCGGGATGGCGTTCGGCGACGAGAAAGACCTGCCGCCGCCAATCGAATTCCCCGACTACAGCGACTGGCGATACCGCGAGCGCTTCGGCGAGCCCGATCTCGTCATTCGATCTGAGCCCTATACGCTCGCCGCGAAGACGCAGGACAAGTGGTTTCGCCCAACCGTGGAGACCGGACTCGACCGGGAGCGGTGGGTCAAAGCGATTGAGATGCGCCCCTCCTACCCGGATGGGCGCCGAATCGTGCACCACGCGCTCGCCTACCTGATTCAGGACGAGGATCCAGGGGAGATGTCGGCGCGGAGCGCCGCAGTTGCCGCCCCCGCGATGGGCGGCGCAGGCCTCTTCATGGAGTGGGCCGTCGGCAAGGTCGGCGAGATCTTTCCGGACGGCGCGGGAAAGCTGATGCTCCCGGGATCAAAGATCCGTTGGGAAGTGCATATGCACGCCATCGGACGCGAGGTGCCGGACAGCTACGTGGAGCTGGGGATTTGGTTTTACCCGGAAGACGAGCCCCCCGCCAACCGCACGCGTCTGAGAATGTTCGACGCCAGGGGGCGCACCGGCCTGGACATCCCGCCGGGAAAGATCTCCGTCACGCAGGACTTTCATGTGCTCCGCTGGCCTTCGCGCTTGGAGAACTTCCAGCCCCACATGCACATGCGCGGCAGGACGATGACGATGGAGGCGATTTACCCCAGCGGGCGCAAGGAGATCCTAAGTCAGGTCGACAACTTCCAGTGGAACTGGCACGTCAACTACATCTACGCGGATCACGCCGCGCCTCTGCTGCCGGCGGGCACGACGCTCGTAATCACCGCTTGGCACGACAACACTCCCGAGAATCCGAACAACCCCGACCATGAGCAGTGGGTGGGATGGGGCGACCGCACCGTGGACGAAATGGCCCACGCCTGGGTCGACGTGACGTATCTGACCCAGGAGCAGTTTGACGCGGAGGTCGGGCGGCGGGCGGCGCGCTCCCGCGAATCCGAACGGAGCGGAGCTTCGGGATCGCGCTAATCGTCGAGGCCCCTCGGAGCCGGCTCAAAGGGGCGCAATCCAACTCTCCGACGCCTCTCCGATGGCCGTAGAGACCGGCGGAGGCCGCCAACGCGCGATTGGGCTGGTCGTCGGCGGCGCGGCGTTTCTCCTGCTCCTTCTCTTTCCCGTTGATCCGGGAAACGCGCCGGCGAGTCGCTTGGCGGCCGTAGCGGTGTTGATGGCCGTCTGGTGGGTCACCGACGCCATTCCCTTGTTTGCGACGGCGCTCCTTCCCTTGGCGCTCTATCCGGTCTTGGGGATCCTGCCCGGAAGCGAGACGGCGCCGGTGTACTTCAACAGCACGATCCTGCTCTTCCTGGGCGGATTCATGATCGCGCTGACGATGGAGCGCTGGAACCTGCACCGCAGAATCGCCCTGAAGATCATTCACCTCGTGGGCGCGGGGCCTTCCCGGATCGTCTTGGGCTTTATGCTGGCCGCGGCATTTCTCTCCATGTGGATCTCGAACACGGCGACGGCCGTGATGATGGTCCCCATCGGACTCGCCATCATCCTGCAGCTTGAAGACAGCGTGGGACGCGAGAAGGCGCGCCATCTCGCGGTAGGATTGATGCTGGGAATCGCCTATGGAGCCACCGTGGGAGGCATTACCACCCTCGTCGGCACGCCGCCCAATCTCAGCTTCGTGCGCATCTTCGCAATCCTCTTTCCGGACGCCCCGCCAATTGCGTTCGGGCAGTGGATGATCATGGCCCTGCCGATCGGCGCGATCCTCCTGGTGGTCTCATGGCTTCTGATCACCCAGGTTTTTCACCGGGCTGGAAAGGACATCGGGCTGGATTCGCGGGTCGTCGAAGAGGAACGCGCGCGCTTGGGGCCGATGTCGCGCGAAGAGGGAGCCGTGCTAGTCGTCTTTGCCTCAACCGCGCTGCTTTGGGTATTTCGGGTGGAGCTGAAGCTCGGCGACTTCATGGTTCCGGGATGGTCGAGTCTCTTTCCCGACCCTGCCATGATCGATGACGGCACCGTCGCGATCTTCATGGCCTCCCTGCTCTTCTTCATCCCCGCCCGCAGCCGGCGGGGAAAGACCCGCCGGGTGATGGAGGCGGAGGTGATTCCGAGGCTGCCTTGGCATATCGTACTGCTCTTCGGCGGCGGTTTCGCGCTCGCCGAGGGCTTTCAGAGAACGGGGCTTGCTCAGCTCGTCGGAAGTCAGTTCCAGGCGCTCGGCAGCGCCCCTCCATGGCTCATGATTCTCGCCATTTGCGTGGCGCTCACCTTTCTCACGGAGCTCACAAGCAACACAGCCACAACGGAGATGGTTCTGCCCATCCTTGCCGCGGTCGCGGTCGCCTCGGGGATTCATCCGCTCCTGATTATGGTGCCGGCCACGCTATCGGCATCATGCGCCTTCATGATGCCGGTCGCGACGCCTCCCAACGCAATCGTCTTTGGAAGCGAGCGGATCACCGTCGGACAGATGGCGCGCACGGGGATATTTCTCAATCTCATCGGCGTCGTGGTCATCACCATCGTGGTGCTTACCATCGGCCTCGCCGTGCTGGGAGTCGATCCGACGGAAATGCCCGAGTGGGCCCGCTCGATTTCCGGTCGAAACCCAAGCTGAATGGACGCGGAGCCCGGCGGATTCAGCCGAGTCCGTGAACGGGGCGGCGCGAAACGAGATCTGTGCCGGCTCTAGCGAGTCGCTACTTTACTCTATGCATGCGTTAGCGTCGGGAAGGGAGCTTCTTGGAAGAAGGAACCGAATGGAGACCAGAACTCGGCGATGGGCGACCTTCGCCTTCGCGCTCTTCCTGCTTGCCGCAACGTCTGCATCGTGCGGCTTTGATTCATCTAGTCGCATGCCCAGCCAGACGATTGACGCCGATGCGACGGCGAAGGAGCTCGTCGAAAACCTTGTGCGGCTGTATGCCCGTGAAATTCGAAACGCGCCGGTGCGCTCCTACGCGATCGACGAAGAAACGATTGGTCGGATTGGCGACGCGCGGCTCGAAGAGGGAGTACGTCGCCTCGTGAATCCTCTCCCTATCGGAACACATGCCGAATGGACTTTTCAGTTCATGGATCGATCTCGGTCTTTAGCTGACGAGCCGGGAGTAAAACACCTTTCCGTACTCGTGCTGGACCTTGACCTGGAATACTGCTGTCATCTCGTTGGCATCAATTTGATCAGCGACAAGGGCGAATGGCGTCTCGGCCAGGTGTACGACGGCGGCTTTGCGGACGAGTCGATGGAGCTCAGAAAGACGCGAGATCGGAGAAAAGCAGAGATGTTGCGATGAAGATTAAGGACTTGGATTCTTGCTTCGGAATTGAGGCGACGCGAGGATAGATCGCAAACGCACGCGTCAGGTTAGATGGAGCGATTGATTGACCCCGGCCAGCGGATGGCGCGTCGACAACTTATAGCCTGAGCGTCTTCGTTACGCTCCGGCACATTCTCTCCGCGAACGCGCGAGCAACTTGTAGAACAGCGCGCCGCTTGCGATTGCCGCAGCCGCGACCCCGGCCTCGGCGGGCCGAACCCACGCGGTGTACGTCAGAGTCCACGCGCCGAAAAGAAGAAAGACGATCGGCGTTAACGGATATCCCCAGCAGCGGTACGGCCTGCGAAGGTCCGGCTCTCGCATCCGCAGCACAATCACGCCCGCCACCGTGACTAGGCTGTTCAGCCCCAAGGTAAAGCCCGCGAGCACCAACACCGCCTCGAACGAGGCGGTCAAGACAAAGACCAGCGCGAGGGCTCCCTGCAGCATGATCGCGACTGCGGGCACTCCGTCCGGGCGGGCGGCGCCCAGCAGCCGAAGCGCGCCGTAGTCCTTTGCCATCGCCTGGATCACTCTGGGGCCCGCCAGCGTCATCGCGCTCACCGTGGAAACCAACAGCAGCGCAAGCGCAACGCTCGTTGCCGCGCCTCCGATCTCGCCGAAGGCATGCGTCGCGGCGACGGCAGCCACCTCGACCTGCCCCGCCATCGCCTCCTTAGGCGCCGCGCGCAAAAACGCCAAATTCAGCAACGCGTAGAGCGCCGTGACGATCAGCGTTCCCGCGCCCAGCACAATCGGAAGGACGCGCCGGGGCCTGTCAATCTCCTCGGTGATGTAGGTGGCGGCGTTCCACCCGGTGTAGGCGTAGGAGATGTAGATCATCGTGACGGCGAATGAGCCGCTCAGCAGGAGTCCGCCGTCGCCGGGCTCCGGGAGAATGCTCAAGGGCTGAGGCGCCTCGGAATCCGAGAAGATCAACGCGCAGAAGACTGCAATCACAAGCGCCTTGACCGAGGTAAAGGAGCTTTGGAACACGCTCGACGCTCTCCGGGTCGCGGCGTGCACCATGGCAAGCGCAATCACGAGCCCCGCCGCAAGCGGCGTAGCGCGCAGCGCGGGAAACGCCGACTCGAGGTAGCTCCCGAAAGTCACCGCCGCGAGCGCGGTGGGCGCGGCGAAGCCCACGGTGCTTGAAATCCAACCCGAGACGAAGCCGACGCCGGGATGGTAGACGCGGGTCAGCAGCGCGTACTCGCCGCCCGAGCGAAGGACCGCTCCGCCAAGTTCGGCATAGCAGAGCGCGCCGGAAAACGCGATCGCTCCTCCCAGGATCCACGGGAGGAGCAGCAGAAAGGTCGACTGAAACTCGACCAGCTGAAAGCCCAGAGTCGTAAAGACCCCGGTTCCGATCATGTTGGCCACGATCACTGACATCGCGGCGTAGGGCGAGTACCCTGGACCTCTCCTTGGACGCACTATCGGCTCGCGAGGCGTCCGCCCTCTTCGGGGCGGGGCCCAGGAATTAGGCGATCGGGAACATTCCCCTCTGCCGCAGAAGCTGGTTGAGTTCGCGGACCTCGCCTTGGAGCATCGCGTCCACGGCGTCCAGGTGCGAATTCAGCTCGTTGTGGAGGAGCTCCTTGACCTCGAGCTCCTGGTCGGTCGGCGGGAAGTCCGCGCCCGAGATCGCCCGAACCAGGTAGGTCAGCTTGGAGAGCAGCTTCGCGCCGAAGCGCACGGCGTCCTGCCCCTCCCCGGTCTGCCTCAGGTCCACGATCTCCATCTGCAGCTCCGCCAAGTTCTGGGCAAGCCCCTGAATGGACTCCAGCAGAGCATCATCGTCCGCGAATCGCTCCAGCGTCCCCAGCTGCACGCGGAGAGACTCGACCCGATGGATCGCATCGCCCGCGCGCGTCACGTCGGCGCGCACCCCCTTGATAAACTCCACCTGGGCGTCGATATCCGCCGCGCTTCCGGCGGAGTTTGGATCCTTGAGCACGGAGAGCGGCTGCTCCTCCGCCCAGTCTCCAACGCGCAGTCTGACCGTGTATTCCCCGGGCGGCATCAGGATGGAGATTGCGGCGCCGCCGGGCGCCGGACGGCCCTCGGGCCCCGCCTGAATGTGCTCCGCATACATCGGGCTGGTGAGCAACATCGCCCGTTCGTTGGGCTCGTCCCGCAGGTCCCAGTGCACTCGATTGACGCCAGCCCTCGAGGTCCCTTCCAGCGTCCGCACCAAGGTCCCCGACGCATCCAGTATTTCGATCCGGGGGGCTTCCTCCGGCTCAGCAGCGAGCCAGTAGTTGATTGAAGCGCCGTACTCGGGGTCTCTACCCTCGGTGGGATCGGAGTACGGCACGGAAGGGGGCGTGATGGGCCTGAATCGGTATGCGTCGCGCAGCTCGAAGAGGCGCGCCCGCGAAGCCGCAGCCTCTTCCGTGAGCTGCTGGAGCGGCGAAATATCGTCCAGGATCCAGAAGCCCCGACCGTAGGTGCCGACCACGAGGTCGTTAAAGCGCTCCTGCACCACGATCCCGGAGACCGGCGCGTGCGGAAGGTTGTTCTGAAGGCTCCGCCACTCTTCCCCGTCGTTGAAGGAGACGTAGATGGCGTTCTCGGTTCCCGCGTAAAGAAGTCCCTGCCGCTTGGGGTCCTCCACGATCATCTTCGTGTAGCTCAGCATGCTGGGCGGAATCCCGTCGGTGATTTTCTCCCACGACGCGCCTCCGTCCCGCGTGCGGTACAGGTGGGGATCCCTGATGTTGACCTGATGGCCGTCGACCGCGATGTAGGCCACGTCCGGATCGAATCTGGAGGGGGCGATGGAGCGCACCGCGGCCCACTCCGGGAGCCCGGGAATGTTCGAAGTCAGGTCGGTCCAGCTCTCCCCGCCGTCGCGCGTCAGGTGAAGCAGGCCGTCGTTCGTGCCCACCCAGATCATTCCGGGCTCAATGGGCGATTCGGCGATCCCGAAGACGGCGCCTGCGTACTCCACCCCGATGTTGTCCCCGGTCAGGCCGCCCGAGAACCCCATGCGGCTCGTGTCGGCTCGCGTAAGGTCGCCGCTCGCGAGCTCCCAGCTCTGTCCCCGGTTGCGGGTCCGGTGAAGGTGCTGGCTCCCGACGTAGACCGTCTCGTTGTCATGGGGCGAGATGTGAATTGGGGCATCCCATATGAAGCGATACCGCACGTCCTTCGCGGCGCCCCGACTCTGCTCCGGCCACACCTCCACCGCCCGAAACTGCCGTCGATCCTCTTCGTAGCGCACCACAATGCCGCCGACCATCCCGGATCCCGAGGCCGACGACCACACGATGTTCGGGTCGGTGGGATCCGGCGTGGCCCATCCGCTCTCGCCGCCGCCTACATGGTGCCACATTCCCCTGGGAATGCCGGTGATCCTGCGCTGCCCCTGAATGCGGCTGTTGCTGGGTCCCCGATAGGTGGGCTCGTCCTGCTTGTTCCCCAGCACGTTGTATGGAACGGCGTCGTCTACGGTGACGTGGTACATCTGCGCGTTGGTGAGCCGCTGCCGAAACCAGCTCTTGCCCCGATTGTTCGAAATCGAGAGCCCCTGGTCGTGCGCAACGATCATCCGATCCGGATTCGCGGGGTCGATCCACATGTCGTGATGGTCGCCGCCGGGCGCTTGGGCCCTGGGAATCACGTCCAAGGTGCGTCCGCCGTCGGTGGAGACGGAGAAGGATGCGGTAAGGAAGTACGCCTCGTCTTCGTCCGAGGGGGACACGACGACACGCGAGTAATAGTGCGGACGCCCCATCGCATTCCGGTTGCGCGTAATCAGGGTCCAGCTGCCGCCGCCGTCCTCGGAACGCCAGAGCTGTCCGTCCTCGGTCGCGCGCCCCTCCCAAGGGATTCCGTCTCCCGTTTCCAGAAGGGCGTAGATGCGATCGGGGTTCGAGGGGGATACGGCGACCGCCACCTTCCCGACCGGAAGGCGCGGCAGCCCGATCTCATTGTCCGGACCGGAGAGGCGCTCCCAGCTGTCCCCGCCGTCTCTGGAAACGAAGAGTCCGCTTCCGGGCCCCCCGCTCGTCCGGCCCCAAGTGTGAATTTCGAGCTGCCACATTCCCGCGAAGAGAATATTCGGATTCGACGGGTCCATCGCGATGTCCGAGCAGCCCGCGTCCTCGCTCTGAAAGAGGACGCGATCCCAGCTCTCTCCGGCGTCGGTGGTGCGAAAGACGCCGCGCTCCTCCTGCGGACCGTAAGCGTGACCCAAAGCGCACGCGAAAACCGTCGACGGATCCGTCGGATGCACCACGATGCGGGGGATCCGCCCCGTGCGCTCCAATCCCCTAAGCTCCCAGCTCCGGCCGCCGTCGATGGAGCGATATACGCCCTGTCCGATCGAAACGTGGCTCCGGATCTTGCCTTCGCCCGTCCCCACCCACACCACGTTCGGATCAGAGGGCGCGACCGCCATGGATCCGATGGACTGGACCGGCTGCGCATCGAAGATCGCATCCCAGTGCACGCCGCCGTCCGTTGTCTTGTAGACGCCGCCCGATGCGGCCCCCACGTAGTAGGTGTGAGGGTCGCCTTGGATCCCCGCCGCGGCGGAGAATCGATTGCCCTCAGGGCCGATGTGGCGCCACTCGAGGGCTGAGTAGGCGTCCGGCGTCCAACTCTGCGCCGCCGAGCCGACGGGCGCGAGCGCGAAGAGGAGAGCTGCGGACCGCGCGGCGGGAAGAAGGCGAGCGGGGAGGAGGCGGGTGTGGTCCATGAGAGGCAGCAGGTTAGAGGGAGCCCGAAGAGTTGGGAAGGAATCGACCGGGAATCGGGCGCCCGGCCTCCTCGCTTAGCCAGAAGATTGAGACGATGCGCCATCCACTCCCAGTGTCCAGTAGCTGGATGGAGTTGATGCCGCGTCCGACGGGCTGGGCATCCTGGGCCAGGCGCCGGGTCTCGTATGTGCTAAAGGCGTGCGCGATCACGCCGTACCGTACCGTCTCTTGGTGAATTTCGATCTCGTGGAAGCCGTTTTCCTCAAAGTGCGGATCCACGAACTCCGCGTACTCGCCGGGCGTCCAAATTCGCCTCCCAAAGCTGGAGCCGTCCGGAGACGACACTGGGCTCAGCGTCGCGCCCGGGGCGAATAGCGAGCGGAAACGATCCCAGTCTCGGTCTTCTCCCGCATCGCCCGAAATCACGGCGTACAGGGCTGTAATGACGGCGTCGATGCTCTCGACATCTCGAGGATCGGGGTCGGGGATCGCCTCTTGGGCAGTGACAAAGGAGGCGAATAGAAGGAGAATCGAAGCCGCAGTCGCAGCTCCAAGAGCGCAGGGTCCACTTCGTCGGGGTCTAGCTCCAGAGGTCATCTTTGCCTCGCCGGCCAAGGTTCAGTGGGTGTTGAATGCGAATGACTTTAAGGTCTCCAAGAGACCGCAAAGATGCGCTCGCGGACCTCTAGTTCGCGAGCGGTCGACTTCTCGGGTCGCCACAATCCGAAAGCCGCGCCCGCCGAATCGCTCGACTCGATCATCCCGTCGTGGTCCCCGTCCTGAAGGCGCGGGCCCTCCACGCAATCTACCGATCCCCGACCGGCGCTTCCGGCAGTCGCGTGAACTTCGCGTACTGGTCCATGCGGAGGTACTTCTCCGCTGCCCGGCGCACGTCTTCGGCGGTCCAGCCCTCGATCAGCTCGTAGCTCGGGATTTCGGCAAACTCCCGGTTCGACCGATCAAAAGCCCGGAGCTGCGTGAGCCAATACGCGTTCTCCAAGAGCGCGGTTTCCATGGAGCGGCGGTCCATTTCCTTGACCTTCTCCACGACTTCGTCCGTCGGGCCCTCCGCTTGGATCCGCTTGATTTCGTCGAATACGGCCTGGGCGAGCTCCTCCGTTCGCTCCGGCGCGCTCCCGAATGAGATCCGCACCTGATACTCCTCGTCCGGTCGCTGGGTCAGCGACCCGGACACTCGGACGCCGTAGGTGCCTCCCAGGTCCTCCCTGACCACCTCTCTCAGACGAATGTCCAGCACGTCCGCCAGCGCCTGGACCGACGCCCACTCGCTTAGCGAGTAGCTCGCGTCGCCGGAAAAAATGATCGTCGTCTGACCTTGCGGCTCCATTCCCTTGCGGAGCACTCGCTCCAAAACGCCGGAAGGCGGGTCGATTCCCACGTCCCGCCAGCTCTCTTCGCGTCCCAAGCCCGGGAGCGCCCCCAGGTACCTCTCGACCAAGGGCCTGAGCTCGCTGGGCTCGAAGGCGCCGACGAAGTAAAAGGAGAAGTCGCCCGCGTCTTGGAAACGCTCCCGATAGAACGCGAAGGCCTCGTCGACATCCGACGGCTCAACGTTCGCCAAGTACTCCATCTGCTTCAGCAACCCTCCGCTGCGCGGATGGCCTTGCGACATCGTCTCCGCGACGAGATCGGCGAACGCCGTGTTCGGATCGGCCGAAGCGTTCGCAAAGACCCCCGCCATCTGCTGAGTCATCGCCTTAAAGGCCGCATGGTCCAAGCGCGGCTCCATGAAGTAGAGGTAGATCAGCTGAAACGCCGTCTCAATGTCCTCCACCGATGCGCTTCCGGATATTGCCTCGAACAGGCTGCCGATCGAGGGCCTCACCGACACGACCTTTCCGGCAAGCTTCTTTTGGAGCTCGACGTTGTCAAAGCCTCCGACGCCCGAGGCGCCGACCACTTGGCTTGCGATGCTCGCCGGTTGATAGTCCTCGTCGGAAGCAAGCGAAGTGCCTCCGGGGCTTGACGCGGCGAAGCGGATCTCGTCTTCCTTGAAGTCGGTGGGCTTCAGCACCACGCGCAAACCGTTCTCCAGCGTCCAGATCGTCACGCCGACCGCCTCTACGACCTCTTCCGACGCGACGCGAGCCCCGGAAGCCGGAAGTTCCGGCAGCAGCGGCTCGTCCACCGCTCCGTCATCGTAGGGCTCGATCTCCGCGACATCCACGGCGCCGAACAGCTGGCTCAGATCGTCTTCGGAGGGTGGAACGGAACCGTCCTTCTCGGGCGCGGACACGGCGACGACTCTGCCCCGCTCGCCCGACCAGCTTCGCGCGAATTCCGCCAGCTCCTCGGCCGCGATATTCGGCAAGAGCGCCTGCGCCAATGCCATCTCCGCCTCCACGGCGGGGTAGGAAGTCCCTTCCAGAAAAACGTTAACGTAGCGGCTTGCAAGGGCTGCGGATTCCTGATTTTCCTTTTCCGCGACCCGCCGCTGGAGCTGCCTGAGGATCTCCGTCTTTTGGCGTTCCAGCTCGGATTCCGAGAATCCGTGCCGCGCCGCGCGCTCCCCCTCGGTCAAAACGGCCTCCAGCCCTTTAAGCGCGCCGCCCTCCGGCACGAACGCGCTGAGCTGGAACGCGTCAATTCCCCTAGCGAAGGAGCCGGAGCCCGCTCCCGCAAAGAGAAAGGGCGCGTCCGGCTGCTGCGTAATCTCGGAGAACCTGAGCCCCATCATCCCGGCGTAGAGCTGCCTGATCAAGCCCCTGCGGTAGTCGCCGACCGTGAGGCTGGACTCGGCGACCATCTTGCGGATCACTCCCACTTGTGTCTGCTGCGCCTCGGGATCGGTGACGATCGTCGTTCTCGGCGGGAGGTCCACGGGGATCTCCGGACTGATCCGCTCCTTGGGCGATTCGGGGCCCTCAAGCCCTCCAAACGTCTCCTTGATCCGCGCCTCAATGTCCGCCTGATCGAAGTCGCCCACGGCGACGATCGCCATCAGGTCCGGTCGGTACCAGTCCTCATAAAAGCGGCGAAGGTCTTGAGCGGTCGCGTTCTCTAAGACGTCGATATCGCCAATAGGGAGGCGTTCAGCGTGGAGGGACCCCTCGAGCAGGACCGGCAGCTGCTGATTCATAATGCGCTGCTGGGCCCCCAGTCGGCCTCTCCACTCCTCGACGATCACGCCCCGCTCCTTATCCACCTCCTCTGGGTCAAAGGACACGGCCCCGGCCCAGTCCCGAAGGATCCGCATGGCCGTCTCCATCGCGGATGGGTCGTCGGTGGGGACCAGCAGCATGTAGACTGTTTCGTCGAAGCTGGTATAGGCGTTCACGTTGGGGCCGAAGCGCATTCCAATGGACTCCAAGTAGTCCACCAGCGCCTGCTTCTCGAAATTCTCCGTCCCGTTGAACGCCATGTGTTCTACGAAATGGGCCAGGCCCTGCTGCGATTCCTCCTCCAAGACGGAACCGGCATCGATCACGAGACGAAGCGCCGCTCTGTTCTCCGGCTCGCTATTCTCTCGAATGAAGTACCGGAGACCGTTGTCGAGCACGCCGGTGATCACTGCCGGGTCCGGCGGCAACGGCATCGCTTGATCGATTTGCTGCGCGCTCAAGGCCTGCGCGGATAGAATGCATGCGCCTGCGGCGGAGACCTTCAAAATGGAGGTTCTTCGAGACGAGCGACGCTCATCGAAGGGGGTTCGGCAGGTGGATGACATCGAACGAACTCCTTGTTCGGATTTGCGGCGGAGCGCATGAACGGCGCAACTTGCCGTGGCGGCTGGAATTTACCAACGAAACGCCGCCCATGAGCGCCCGAACAGGTCAAGAAATAATGCAACCCCTTCGACATCATCGCGCCGTGCGTCTTTGCCCGCCTCAAAGACGGCGCGCATGGCTCGCGCTCCCTTGGGTCCTCATTGCATGCTCGGCGCCCTTTGAAGACGAGACGGCGGGCGATGCCCCGCCCGGGTCCGACTTCGAAGGCCCCGCGTTCGAGCTGGAAGAGGTGGTGGACGGGGTGTTTCACGCGAGAGGCGCCGGCGCCTTGGCGGTGGGTTCAAACGGCGCCGTCGTCGTGGGAAATGACGGAGTCCTGCTCGTGGAATCACACATTTCGCCCGCCGCCGCGCACGCCCTCATGCAAGAGATCTCCGCAGTCACCGATCTCCCGGTGCGCTTTGTCGTCAATACGCACTTTCACTTTGACCACGCGCATGGCAACGCGGCGTATCCGCCGGACGTTCGCGTAATTGGACACGAGTTTACCCGCGAGGCCATTGCGAGCGGCGCGTCGATGACGGGATCCTACGAGAACTTCCTTGCGCCTCTTCCAGACCAGATTGAAGCGGCGCGGATCCAAGTCTCGACCGAATCCGATTCCGCCGCCCGCGAAGAGGCTCGGGCACGGCTGAGATATCTGCGGAATTACCTTGCGGGCCAGGAGGGTCTTAGGCCCGTCCCGCCGAACACGACGCTGTCCGAGCGGATGACGCTCTTTGCGGGTGGACGCGAGATTCGCCTTCTGTTTCTTGGGAGAGGCCATACCGGAGGCGATGTGGTCGTGTTCCTTCCCGAGGAGCGGGTCGCGATCACGGGCGATCTGCTCGTGGAGGGGATTCCCTTCATGGGCGACGGCTTCATCCCGGAGTGGATCGACGCGCTGGAGGCGCTCAAGGAGCTCGATATCGAATGGGTGCTTCCGGGGCACGGACGGCCCTTTCGGGGCAAGGAGCGAATTGGACGCCTGCAAGCGTACCTTAGCGACCTGTACGAACAAACTGCGCGCTTGCGCCGGGAGGGCGCATCCCCGGAGGAGGCGGCCCGCATGGTGAACTTGAGCCGGCACCGGGAGCATTTCCCCCAAATCTTGGATGCCGGCGCGCCTCTCTCCGCGGTACGACGGATATTTGAACAGCTGGAAGCCGGCTCAACAATCGACATTCGGGTGCCCGAAATCCCGGAAGGCGCGTAACCCAACCAAGAACCAGTCGCACCTCAATTCGCATGCCTCTTACGATATCCGCAGGTCGAGCCGCGCTGGTCCTCTTAGCGCTCTGCGTCGCCGCCGCGCCCTTCGGCGGCCTTCGGGCGCAGCCCACCCTGCAGGAGGCCATTGATCGCCTGTCCTACCGGGAGATCGGGCCCGCGCTGATGGGCGGGCGCATCTCCGATCTCGCCGTGGTCGAGGAGAAGCCGCAGATCTTTTTCGTCGGGGCCGCGACCGGCGGGGTCTGGAAGACCGAGAACCATGGCACGACCTGGACTCCGCTCTTCGACGAGCAGGGATCGAGCTCAATCGGCGACGTGACCATCCACCAACCCAACCCCAACCTGATCTGGGTCGGAACGGGAGAGCCTCAGAGCCGGCAATCCGCCGGCTGGGGCGATGGCGTCTACAAGTCGACCGACGGGGGCGCCAGTTGGCGGCACATGGGGCTTGCGCGCTCCAAGCACATCGGCCGCATCCTGATCCATCCGACGGATCCCGACATCGTGTACGTCGCTGCGCTGGGCGACATGTGGGCGCCGAACGAGGAGCGCGGCGTCTTCAGAACGCTGGACGGCGGCGAGCGGTGGGAGAAGGTGCTCTATGTGGACGAGCATACCGGGGCGGTCGACTTGGCGATGGATCCGGGTGATCCCAAGACGATCTTCGCCGCCATGTACCAGCGGCGGCGCACGGGCTGGGGCTTTAACGGCGGAGGTCCGGGGAGCGGGCTCTATCGGACCTTCGACGGGGGCGACGAGTGGACGGAGCTCGCCCAAGGCCTTCCCGAAGGGGACAAGGGCAGGATCGGCGTGGATGTCTTTCGCGGCGACGGCAACGTCGTGTACGCGTTGGTCGAAGCGGAGCCCCGAGCGCCCGGCCGCGGGCCCGGCCGGGCAGGCGAGTCAAAGAGCGGCCTGTTCAGGTCGCTGGACCGGGGCAACAGCTGGGAGAAGCTCTCCACGACCAATCCCAGGCCGATGTACTACTCCCAGGTGCGCATTGACCCGTCGAATTCCGACCGCATCTACGTCCTGGGCACGCAGCTGATGGTTTCCGACGACGGAGGCCGCACCTTCCGAAACGACGGCGCGCGGCAGATTCACGTCGATCATCACGCGCTCTGGATCAACCCCGAAGACTCCGATCACCTCATCATCGGAAGCGACGGCGGCGTCTCGGCATCTTGGGACGGCACCAAGAGCTGGCGAATGTTCACGAACTTTGCGCTGGGTCAGTTCTACGCCGTGGGGTACGATATGCGCGACCCCTACTACGTCTGCGGCGGCCTTCAGGACAACGACCCTTGGTGCGGACCCTCGAATACGCGGTCCTTTCACGGGATCCGCCATCAGGACTGGTACGAGACCGCGTACGGAGACGGCTTCTTCACCATCGTGGATCCCACGGACTCGAGCATCGTCTTCTCCGAGACGCAGAACGGAAACATGAATCGCTACGACCTGAACACCGGAGAGCGGACGCCGATGCGCCCGATCGTCGGTCCCAGACAGGGCGAAGACACGACCAAGGCGTATCGCTTCAACTGGAATTCGCCCCTCCAGCTGTCGCCGCGCGATCCCGCGACGGTCTACTTGGGCGGCAACTACCTATTCCGGTCCCGCGATCGGGGCATGACGTGGGAAGAGGTGGGCGGGATCGACCTCACTAAGGCAATCGACCGCGAAGAGCTGGAAATCATGGGCGTGAAGGGCGACGAGCCGCAGATGTCCCGCAACGATGGGATCTCCAGCTACGGGACCATCACCAGCTTTGCGGAGTCGCCCTTGGAGCCCGGGCTTCTCTATGTCGGGACCGACGACGGCAACGTGCAGGTCTCCCGAGACGACGGGGCCAGCTGGAGGAACGTGGCGCACGCAATCAAGGGGGCGCCGGCGCGTACGTACGTGAGCCGCGTCGAACCGTCGGCGCACGTCCCCGGTCGCGTGTACGTCACCTTCGACGGGCATCGAAATGGCGACTATGCGGCGCACGCGTACGCGAGCGAAGACTACGGCGAGAGCTGGCGGAGCATCGCGCGGGGGCTGGAAGAGGATTCCCCGATCAACGTGATCGTGGAACACCATCGTACGCCCGGGCTTCTCTTCGTCGGAAACGAAGTCGGCGTCTACGTTTCAATCGACCGGGGCGAGAACTGGACCCGACTGAAGGGCAATCTCCCCGTCGTGCCGGTGGACGACATCCTCGTCCACCCAAGAGACAACGACCTGATCGTGGGCACGCACGGGCGGTCGGTATGGATCATGGCGGACGTCTCGGCTCTTGAGGGCCTCGCGGACGCGCTGGAGAGCGAGGCGGCGGTCGTCTTTCCCCAAGCGAGGCCAACGGTAATGTGGGCCGAACGAGGCGACTGGCCCTTCACCGGCGCAAGCTACCGCGCGCCGAACCCTCCCCGCGCGACCCGCATCAGGTATTACCTGAGGGACGACGCGGCGCGCGACGGGAAGGAGGAGGCGCTTGATTCCGCCGGAATTTCGATTCGCATTTTGGATTCGGAAGGCGAGCTGGTGCGCACGCTGGAGGGCCCGGGCCGGGCCGGGATCAACGAAGCGCTTTGGGACTGGCGCCACGATCCGCCATTCGACGCTCGCGAGGACGGTCGGCCTTCAGCCTCTTTCGGGCGGGGCGGGCCGCCGCAGGGTCCGGTCGCGCTTCCGGGCGTCTATTCGGCCGTCCTTGAAGCGGCGGGAGAGCGCAGCTCGGCCGCCTTGGAAATCCAGGCCGATCCTCGCAGGCCGATGACGCGAGCGGACCGCATGGCCCGGCAAGAGGCGCTCATGGAGCTCCACGCGCTTGCCGCGCCGCTGTACGATGCCGGCAGGGCGGCGGAGCGGATCGAAGAGCGTTTGGACCTTGCCCTGGAGGTCGTGGCTGCCGCCGAGGCGTCGCCGGACTCCTCGGAAGGGAGCGTTCGGGCACAGATTAAGGAGCTGCGGGACTCGGTCGCTGCGCTTCAAGAGGAGTTTAGCGAGGTGCGCGGCCACGCCTCCGTCGCTCGCGCGATCTCAGGCTCCTCCACCCTCCCAACAGCGGATCAGTTCTGGCGGGTGGACCGCGCTTGGGAGCTGCTTCCCCCTGCGCTTGGCCGCCTAAACGCGTTGATATCAAGCGCGCTGCCCGAGCTTGAGGCGTCGCTCTACGTCCCGGCGCTCAGGCCAAGAGCGCTGGAGGAGGTTGCGCCGCCGGATCGCGGACGCTGACGTCGTTCGGCCGGCGCGCGAGGAGGCAGTTGGACTCTTCCCGCATCCCGCCTCCGAAGCCGCCCAAGCAGGCCATCGGCCCTACGGCGGAAAGACGATTTCAAGCGCGGCGCGGAAGACGCGGCTAACTGGCCAACTCTCCGTCAGCTCGTTTCGCTTTCCGACTCTTCTCGAAGGAGAAACTCGACCGCTCGTTCAATCGCGCCGTCAAGCGACAGCGGGTTGTGCCATCCATCCTCGTAAATGAAGGCCTCGAAGTCGGGCGGGGTCCGGTCGATCTCCTCCATTGCCCGCATGAGCGCGCGCGCCTGCTCCACCGGGACGACAAAGTCGAGCTCCCCGTGATGGAGCTGCACAAGCCGCATCGGCTCCACGAAGAACGCGGCCGAGCGCCGGATCATCTCGAGCCTCGCCTCCGCCTCTCCGATCCGGCCGAACAGAAAGGGCTGTACGACCGTGGAGTCCAGGTGCGCGACGCCCGGCAGCGGCCTTGGCTCGCCCATTGCGGCCTCTCGAGCGATTTCCTTGGCCCACTCTCCCGTAAAGTCGGTCGGTCCAAAGAAGGCCGCCGTTCGCTCAATGCGCGCGTCCCTGGCCGCAGCCAACAGCGCCACGCCCGCCCCCCTGCTCATTCCCACGATCCGAAGGCCCTCGCCGGTCGCCTCCGGAATCTCTTGAAGCGCTGCGTTGATCAGGGCGAGCGCATCGTCCACGTCCCTGTCCCAAGGGCTGGGCGTTCCCTCCGAAACCCAGACGCGGTCTCCGAAATCGAGCGCCTCGGATCGAAACGAGGGGACCACGTACACGAAGTCGCCGCGCGCCGCGCCCAGCATGAAGGACAGGAGAGCGATCTCCGAGGCGGAGACCCCGGAGTCACCGCCGTGGAAGTACGCAAGGATCGGCTTAGGATCCTCCGAGCGAACGCCCTCTGGAACAATCACGGCGCCGAAGTGGCGAACCCCTCCCGCGAGGTGTGACAGAACGCGCAAGGATGCGGGAAGGCCGGCGAGATCAAACGGCCCCTCGTAGACGGTCTCCACGCCCCGAGCTGCGATGTCCCGTCCTTCCCACTCCATTCGAATTCGCGATCGCTCCGCTCTCGCGGGAGGGCGAAATACGCGGTCCAGCTCGGCGTCGACATCGACCGCCATTGCGGCCACTTCCGTCGCCCCGGAAGCGCCTTGGGGGCTCACTGCTCGCACCTCCAGGAGCTTTAGTCCAGGCGCCTCGCCCAGGGTCCACGCGGCGCGAACGAAGCCCGATCCGTCAGCTCTCGCCGACTCCGGCGCCACTGTGCCGTGACCGCTGTCCAAAGCGAAGGACACGACGCTGCCGGGCACGGCTCTTCCCTCCCGGTCCCGTACCTGCGCCTTGATGGAGTCTGGGAGCGCCTTTCCCGAAGGCGCCTGCCGCGCCCCTTCGGGAAGCTGAGCAACGACGACGGAGATCTGCTCTCGGGGAGCCGGTGGAAGTCCGGCTTCGCAACCGGCCGCCGAAAGCGCGGCCAGGAGAAGGCGCGGCAGCCCCGGCCTGGCGCGCCTCACTCCTTTGGCGGCTCCGAGATCCGCGCCAGCGTGTGGAACTCGCCTTCTTCTCCGAATGGATCTATCCGGGAGGGGAGCCGTTCCATCATCGCGCGCGAAAAAACCTCCCCTACGCGAACAACTCCGCTCGCGGCGTCAGCGACGGCGGAGACGACGCATTCGACGCCGCTCCGCTCAAGGTCTTCCATGAGCTCCGCATAGGGGCGCTCCCAGAGCGGAAAGTACAGCTCAATCTCCCGAGACTCCAATAGGGCGCCAAACTCGCTCTCCCTCCAACTCCGCACGTGCTCCAAGCGCAAATCCCCGAAGACGAGCCTGCGCGCGCATGGAACCAGCTCCAGAGCGCGCCCGACGCGATCGGTATAGTCCAGCCCCGCGAAGAGCGGCACGCCCAAGAGAGGCGCATTCAACGCCTCCGCCTGCGCGACCGCCTCCCGAATGCTCACCTCCTGGTGCGCAATGACCCGCGTCTTGCCGTCGAAGGTGGTCAGCAGCGCCGCTTGGCGCTCCGCCTTGCGCATGAGCGCCCGGTACGCGAGGTAGCTGTCCTTGCCGCCGCTCCAAAACAAGATGTCGACCGGCCCCTCCGACGGGCGCGCCGCAGTCAACCAACATGGCTGGACGCCGGCGTCGGCCCGGCTTGAGAGCGGCACATTCTCATGGGCGTAGGGGCAGTGCCTGCACCCGGAGCCGCAGCACCGGCCCCGCCGGAGAAGCCCGGTCTCCGTAAAGACGCGGTAACCGGTATCGGGATCGACATAGTGGGAGTCGCCGCGAAGGCAAGCGGCCCGATGCCGCGCCTCCCAACGACGCCCGCTACTCCCTCCTTCGCTCTTTTTTCGCGTCCTTGGTCCTCCGCCTCCGAAAGCGCGGGAGCATCCAGCGCTCCCGACCTGCTGGAAGATAGAAAAGAGATTCTGGGTTGCGGACTGAGCCCGGCGCTGGTCCGCGCCAAAGACGCTGTAAGTTGCGCGCGTAGCCGAAAAGGCATAGCGTACTTACGCGAACGGAAGTTCCCGAGTCCAGTGAGCCAAGGCCTGTCATGCCAGACGATATCGCGGTGGACGCGAAGAGGATTCTTCTCCGTTACGGCGCGCCGATCTCCGAGGTGGAGAAGATCTCCGACGCCGAACGAATCGCGCTCGCGCGCAAGATTTCGTCAACGCCGCTCAAGGAGCGGCAAGCGCGGCTTCGCGAGCTCCTAGGGCTTGAGCCCCTCCCCTGAATCGCGCCGCCGCGCGCGGGGCGGGCCGACCTGAAGACGCGGGCCGGTCGAGACGCGCTGGCCCTCCATTGACTTACGGGAGGTCCCTCCGGTCCTCTAGCCCTTGCGTCACGCGGAAGACGGTGCGCATCCCCGCCTCCAAATGTTCGGAGATGTGGCAGTGCGCCATCCAATCGCCGGGATTCGTCACCTCGAGGAGGATGTCGGTCGTGGTGCCGACCGGAAGCAGCGCCGTGTCTTTCCATCCCAGATTCTCGACCGGGACGCCGTTTCGGGCAAGGACCAGGAATCTCTGACCGTGGATGTGGAAGGGATGCTGCATCGCATGCAGCGCGCGCCGCTCATTGCGAAGCCGAATCTTCACGACTTCGCCGACCTCGAACTGCCAGTCGATCTCCATGTTTTCAAGGCCCGTGGAGGGCTCGCGGAGGACCCACTCGACCTCGGCGGAGGTGGAGTTCCAGTTCATCATGGGCATCGCCGGGCTGAACTCGACGGGGTGGAAGTACGCCGAGTCGAAGCGCATGATGCGGTCCACGACAAATGGAAGCCCGTCGGCGCGGAGGGTGAAGACCAACTCCTTGTCGACGGGCCGATCAAATTCGTCCCGATATAGGGAGATCTCCCGCTCGACTTGGCGGTTTACTCTGAGCTCGCCAAAGGTTTGCGCGGCTGGAGAGCGTTCGGGCGGGTCTCCGGCGGCCTGGACATCCACGAACCCCATCGTGTCGACCTCTGAAAAGAAGCGGCCCGCCAAGTGATCGATCCCCTGCACTCGATTGAGGATCGGCGTCCTCCCGGGATTCGGGTAGCGCGCGTGGACCACATACCGCTCCGCGGGAGCGATCACCAGGCTCTCGACCCACTCCTCCCGCTCCAGCGCGCCGATATCGGCGCCTACGACCTTCGCGCGGGCCCCCGGAAAGGACACGTTGAAGGTGCGCGTGTTCGAGACGTTGGTGAGGTGAAGGCGAAGGACCTCGCCCGCCGTCGCCTCCAAGACGTAGTCCGGCTCGCCGTTTAGAAGCATCACGTTCCCGAAGCGGCCCATCAGCGCGTGAGAGGCGCGTTCCTCGCCGAAGGGCATCGGATCGCCTTCGGCCGCGACCAGAAAGTCGTCCAGCGTAATCGCCTCTTCCCGATCCGCCGGCCCATAGTAGTCCGGCTTTGCGGGCTCCACCAACATGTTTCCGTAAAGGCCCAGCTCTTTCAACAGGTCTTCGCGGTGGTGCGGGTGGTACCAGTAAATCCCCGGATCCTTGAAGTACAGCTCGTACTGAAAGCTCTCCCCCGGCGCGACGGGATCCTGAGTGATCCCGGGTACTCCGTCGGACGCATTGTCCAGCCGGAGTCCATGCCAGTGCACCGTCGTCGACCAGGGAACGCGATTCACGAAGTCCACCGTGACCCGGGCGGCCTCCGGCACGCGCAGCAGCGGGCCCGGGATTTGCCCATTGAATGCGTATAGCACATGCTCTCGCCCTCGGAGCGTCCGCCGGACAAGCCCCGCCTCCAAGCGAATTCGATCCCCGTCCTTTGCGACGATCGTCTCCCGGGGCCGCGCCAAGGGGAGCGCGTCGACCTGAATTCCCGCCGCTGCGCGGAAGGGCCTGGCGTTTGGAGGGTCCAGCGTCATCAGCGCGGGGAACATCGCGAGGTTCGGGGGCATCCAGGGCATGGGCCAGCCTCCGCCCTCTCCGTGTCCACCGTGCCCATGACCTCCAGCCATCTTGTCCGCGCCGATCTCGCCCAACAGGTACTCCTGCATGTCGGGCGGCGACATCCGCGCACTGGGCGAAGTCGCTCGAAGAAGCAGCCGGCCCGCCCACTCCTCTCCGTCCGGCTCCGCCTCGGCGGTGATCACGAACATGAACTTGTTGAGCGTGATCTCGCCGATCGACCTGACGCCGTTCTCCACCGCTCCCAGATTCACGACCTGCTCAAAGAGCGGGGTGGTCAGCCACGCCACGTAGTGGTCATAGGGGCCCAGCTCGCGGGGGTCCTCCGGGAGCCCCTCCAAGGACAGCTCCCCCTCGTATCGAAGTCGTCCGCTCGCATCCACCGCCACGCCGAAGGGCGTAGGCCAAGGCTTGAGCTCCACCCGCCCGGAAATCCCCTCCAGACCCGGTCGGGCCGCCAGGTGAACGCAGTAGAGGTCTGAGCTGGGAGCCGCGCCGCCATCCGGCCGTCGCGCGCCGTCGCCGCACGCTTGGGCGCCCGAGGCGATGAACGCGGCGGCTAGGAAAAAAGAGATCACGGCAGGCGAAACGCCTCTTCGAGCTCCGAATCCGCCTCGTCGCCCAGAATGCGTCCGGCCAGGTACTCTCCGATCACCGGCCCGAATTTGAAGCCTTCCGCGTTGCCTCCGCCCGCCAGCCAGACGTTGTCGTAGTCCGGGTGGCGGTCAAAGAAGAAGTTTCGACTGGAGGAGACCTCGTAGTGGCACGCTCGGGTCTCCGAGACGGGCGCATTCGCAAGTCCGGGAAAGCGCTCCGCCGCAAACTCCAGCGGTCTCGTCATCTCCTCTTCGGTCAGCCACCGCCGACTCGTGTCGGGATCGTCCGGAGCGGCTCCCGACGCCCGAACCCGAAATCCCCGGTTGTCCGGCGGCAGCGCCGGCCATCCGGTGACGCCCGGGAAGTTGTAGCTGGGAAGGTTGGGAAAGCTATAGGCAAGGTTTCCGGGAGGCGGAGACAGGTACAGGACGTGCCCCATGGGAATGCGCATCTTCTCGGCGAAGATGTCGGGGAAGGCCTTGGGATACCACGGTCCCAGAGCAAAGACGAAGATCTCCGCGGAGATCGAATCGCCCGGATCCAGGACAAGCTCGTTCATCTCCCGCCCGCTCGCTTCGCCTAGCTGGGCCCGCGCGATGCGGACGACGCCGCCCGCCCCCTCGAAGACGCGCGCCACCGATTCGATGGCCCGCCTCGCCCGCGCGACGCCGGCGTCCCGCTCGAAGAGCCCAACGGCGATCCCCGAGAGGTCAATGACTGGCCAGCGGCGCGCGATCTCTTCCGGCTCCAGCACCTCGTGCGCGATTCCAAGCTCGTCCCAGTACTTCTTGGTGTTGTCCAGAAAATCGTCCCACTCGTCCCTGAGAATCAGGTCGCCGGTCGTAAAAAAGACTCTGGGCAGCAGCATCTCCTGCCACTTGGCGTCCCACTCCCTCCACTTTTCGATGGATCGCTTGGCCCATGGAATCCAGATGTCCGCGTAGGCGTGATTCCCGTACCCGGTGCGCACTCCTCGCGTTTCTCCGCCGGAGGTGGCCCGGGAGTTGGCCGGGCCGTACTGGTCAATCAGCGTCACGCGCGCGCCCCGCTGCTGGAGCTCCAGAGCCGTCCAAGCCCCGAATGCGCCCGCGCCCACAACCGCGACCTCCGGCTGTCGCCCGCCGCGCCTCGCCCACGGTCCTCCCGGCGCGGCAGCCGCGCCGCCTCCCGCCGTAAGGACGGAGCTCGTCGCCAGCGTCGCTCCGGCCTTTAGGAAGCTCCTTCTCGGAAGCGCGCTCTTTGCGGGATTGCGATGATCGGAGCGCGCCTTGCCGGCCTCCGGACCGTCCTTCACGACTCCGCGCTCTCCTTTACGTGGCGCGCCGCCTCCAGATGCGTCCCGAACCAGACCCCTTCGTGGCTCCGGATGTAGCTGATGAGTTCATCCAGAACAACGATCCTCGACCGCTGTCCAATCACGTGAGGGTGCATCGTCAGAAGAAACATGGTGTTCTCGCGGTAGGCGACATCGAATTCATCCTTCCAAACTTGGAGCACGTCTCTGGGATTGGCATAGCTGCTCCCTCGCACGTTGAGGAGCGGCGCGTCGTCCAGGATCCACTCCACCGGCAGCTCAATCAACCCGGTCGGCGCTCCGTGCGCGTTGATTTCATAGGGCCTGTCGTCCGCCATCAGGGAGGAATCATAGAGAAACCCCATTTCCAGGAGCATACCCAGCGTGTGCTCCGAGAAATTCCAGGACGGCGCGCGATACCCCAGCGGACGGGTCCCCGTCTTCTCCGTGAGGTAGTCCACCGCGCGCTCTAGCAGCCGCCGCTCGGTCGCGGAATCCAAGGAGGAGTTCAGCTCGTGAATCCACCCGTGCACCGCAAACTCGTGCCGCCCCGCCGCCTGAATGACGCCGATCTGCGCCGTGTCCAAGATTAGGCTCACCGCCGGCACAAAGAACGATGCGGGAATCTCGTTGCGATCCAAGAGCTCCACCACCCGTCGGAGCGCGCGCCGCGCGCCGTACTGGCCCTGAGAGAGGGATCCGACCGTCGCGTCCCCGTACCGCAAACCCAGAACAGTCTCGTTGTCCACGTCGAAGGAGAGCAGCACCGCCACGCGGCCGCCCTGAGGCCAGCCGTCGGGAGTGAGATCGCGCCCCGCGCGCACCGCGTTCACCACCTCCAAGACCCGCGCGTCGCTCCACTTCCATCCGGGCTCGGGGCCGGGCGACGAATCGTCCGCGCACCCTGATGAAATCAGCAGAAGGGCGATGCCCGCCCCAAGTCGTCTCAGGCCATTTCTCATCGACCCGCCCCTTCCCCTTCGGCCTGCGAGGGCCCGTAGAAGCTCCTCATGTATTGCCGGACGGCATCGGCGAGCCTCCGGGCGTACTCGGCCCTCGCCTCCGCCGATTCCCGCACTCCCTGGAACGGGTGCTCGAGTTGAATCGCGCTCACCACCTCGCCCTCGAGAGCTGAGCCATGCCGGCGCGTACTGTATCCCCCTCGAAAGTAGGGATGCCCGCCGGGGGACGGATCGGCCGGACCGGGCACCGCGCGCACGCCCCGCGCCTGAAGGAGCCCTCCAAAGGATTCGGGTCCCCGCAAAATGCTGGAAAAACGCGCGCCGCTTTCGGCCCACAACTCTCGGATGCTGCTCTCCCGTCCCGCTCCCGGACCGTCCAAGGCCGCATCGCTCAGCGCAAGCGTCTGGGAAGAAAGGAGGTAGCCCAGCTCAACCCGGGCGATGGGGTGGGCATGACCGTGAATATCCAAGTACAGGCCCCGTCCCCGCGTCCGCTCAACCTCCGCTCGCGCCTGTTCGATCCAGCCGTGATACTCGGTCCACGCCAGCTCCGCGGCGCGGCTCCCCTGGGCCGCCTCCGCCAGCTCTCGATTCGGATCCAGCTTGCGGCGATGAAGGTGCGAATAAACGACGTGCGGCGCCTCCCCCATGATCCTGTCGATCTCGGCCGCGACGCGCCTTGCGAGGTCGATCGTGGCGGCGTCTCCGACCAAGACGCCGTAGCGGCGATCCGGGATCTCATCCGGGCGCAGCGCTCCGCCGTGCCCCGCCGAGAGCACGAGCGGAAGGGTTCCCGGGGCGTACTCCACATACCCTTCGCGTCCAAAGTACGACTGGCCCGCGGCGTAAGACCCCGTGACCGGCGGGATGTACACTTCCAGCTTCGCCTGGGCGACTTTGCCGTCCACGGTCGCTAGGACTTCGGTCTTCCCCGCGCTCCTGGGCGCGACCAAGCCGCCTTCGTCGATCAAGGCGACTCCGGGATCCAAGACGCGCCAACCAACCTTCGAAGCGGAGATGCGGGTCCCGCCCGGGCGAAGCAGGACCGCGCGGAAGCGCGCCTCCTCCTCCATCCCTACGAGCAAGGCCCCGGGGGGCTCGATCAGGAGTTCGGCCCCCGATTCCAAAGGCTCCGCCGGAGCGCAACCCGACACGGCCGCAAGCGCCAAGACCCGCGCCGCCGGAACGACGAGCGACCTCCCTATGCGGACCCTCCGACGAAAGACCGGCGAAAAAGCCAAGCGCCGAAGGCTGCGCAGCAGCCTTTCGTCAAGGCCGCTGCGCTTCGGGCGGATGCCAACAATCCTCGCTCCGGCTCGTATCCACGAGTTGGGTCACCTGCCAGCCTTGCTCATCCGTCCGGTACAGCTCGAAGGCGTTGGTGCCGCAGGTCATGAACTCGGAGTCGAGATAGAATGCGAACTTCGTCCACAGCTGCGCCAGACGACCGTCCACGCGCACGCGCGTGTCCCAAATTCGCTCATCCCAGACCTGATCCCTGGGGCGGCCAATCGATTGGACGAAGCCGGCGGCGGGCCTGAAGTCAACGCCGTCGTCATCGGCGCGCCCCAGCCGCGCGTCCGCGTGAAAGACCGTCGCGGCCTTCGCGCCGTCCCCTTCGCGCATGGCGTCGAAGAGGCGGTCGATGACTTCGACCACGGCGGCCTCCTCGGGGGTCCAAGAAGGCTGGGCGCCCTGTTCCGCCGCTGCCTCCGTACTCTCATCCTGGTCCGGCTCTCCCGCCGTCTCGGGGCCCGCCCCGCACCCTCCCTGGGCGGCGAAGAGCAAAATGGCGCCGCACGCCACCCTCGGCCTGTACCCGTTCGTCATGATTCGCCTCCGATGATCCTGTATCCGCGCATGTCCGACTCCTCGGTGAGGGGCTCCGCTCCCGCCGCATGACCATTCATCCTGAGGATGTAGGCCGTGATGTCCAAGTACTGCTGCGTCCGCAAACCGCCGGGGTCGTCGTCCGGCATCGTCGAACGGATTGTTCTGAAGAAGGAGTACACGGTCCGGCGCCCCCAGGTGCGCTCGAATCCCCGTCCCCGAAACTCCGCGTTGGTGTGGCAATCCGCGCAGGTTTCGTCGAATTCGATTCGCCCCCGATCGCCCTGAGCGTCGGTGAAGATCCCGGTCGTCGCCAAAGGCGCGCCTTCGGGTTCGGAGGCCTGTTCAGGCGCGGATCGCGCCGGAGCGGACGCTTCGCCAGGCGAGGAAGCGCCGGGAATCGGCCGGCCCGCCTGCCCGGCGCAGCCGGCGAAGACGAGGGCAAGCGCCGCGACGTAGAGGCGAAGCACGCCCCCCTTCTTCCTGCGACTGCTGAAGATCATTCCGTTTTTCCAAGGACCGGATGAATGCGCGCAGTGTTCCTTGCGCGAACAACGTGCCATAATCTGTATGGTAGCGCGACCTGCTGAAACCCTGAACCTGATTCCAGATGCCCGCTCTACGACGATTGCCTGCCATCCGCCCGCGGCTCGCGCGCGGGTTAATCGCGGCCTCTTTCGCGCTTTCCGCAGCGGCAAGCTGCGATTCCGGCGGCGTCATGGCCCTGGGAGACGTCACAAGCATTATCGTGGCGGCGGATGTCGCGCTGTGGTCCGAAGCGGGCGACTCGATCCAGCGGACGCTGGAGCGCACGGTCTTCACCGTCCGGGACGAGAAGACCTTCCAAGTCACTCACGAAGACCCGTTTCATCGTAATTGGGGCAGGCTGCGGCTTCTGCGCCAACAGCTTCTCATTGGAGAGCGCGCGGATCACTGGGTCGCGCCCGCGCTGGAGAAGTACGAACTGGAGAAGGGCGCGGTCTCGAAGGACGCGCTCCCCCTCGTGCTGCAAGTCGGAGACGTCTGGGCCAGAGGACAGCAGGCGACGATCATCCTGCTGCCTGGCGCCGGGCAGCGCGAGGCGGCGCTCGCGGCGGCGGAGGAAGTCTCCGCGCTGCTGGACGAGCAGTATCGCGTCTGGGTGAGAAACCGGATGTTCTCCTCGGGCGCCGACGAGGCGCTTGGGGACAGCCTGTCTCGGATCGCCGGCTTTTCTCTACTCGTCCCGGAGGTGTACCAGCACGCCGCGCGCGACTCGGTACACATCTTTCGCAACGACAATCCCGATCCCTCGGAGTTGATCCGTCAGATCGCGGTCACATGGCGAACGGCTTTTCCCGAAGAGCTGCCCGACTCCGAGGAAATCCTCGCGTGGAGGCTCGAAGTCGCGCAAGGCTACTACTCCTACCCGCAGATCCACAACCTGGAGAGGATCCAGACCTTTCCCTTCGACTACCGCGGCCTTGAGGCGCGCAGGGTCCAAGCCGTTTGGGAGAATCCCCCGGAGGACTTTCCCGCGGCCGGCCCGTTCCTTACGCACGCCGTGGCGTGTCCCGCGCAGGGCCGGATCTACCTCTTGGATGCGTGGCTGTACGCTCCGGGCAAGGAGAAATACCAGTACATGCTCCAGCTGGAGAATATCCTCGGCTCATTCTCTTGCGGCGCGCCGGAGCCCTGAGGACATGGAGGGGTCAAGCAGCGGCCGGGCCGCAGAGCCCCTGGCGCCCCAATTTGCCTGCAACGCGCCCTTCCTCCTCACTTTCCGCAAAGACGCGAGACGACCTCCTTCACATCGGATCACATGAAATCGATACCCCCGCGCGCCCTTGGTCCAGGACTCCTCCTGTGCTCCCTTCTCGCTGGCTGCGCCGAAGAAAGAGACGGCGCCTCCATCGGTCCACACGGCGCGGAGGGCATTGGATACGCTGACCCGAATCGCGCGGGCGACGCGAGTCGCATCGACGAAATCATGATGGGCCCGGTGAGGGAGGGGACGATCGCCGGCGCGTCGGTAGCGGTCTATCAGTACGGCGCCCCGGTCGCGGTCCGGGGGTACGGTTGGGCCAATCTCGAGCTTGAAGCGCCCACGCCCGAACACGCGATCTACGAGATCGGCTCGGTGACCAAGCAATTCACCTCCGCGGGCCTGCTTCGGCTTCAGGAGGAGGGGCTGCTGGACTTGGACGATCAGGTCGTCCACTATCTCCCGGATGCGCCGACTCAGGGGCGCTCCATCACCCTTCGGGAGCTCCTGGATCACACTTCAGGGATGCGCGGATACACGGAGATGTTGGTCGCCTACCCCTACTTCGTTCGTCGGGTGGAGCGCGACTCTCTCCTTGAGCTGATTCGCGAGCATCCCTTCGACTTCGAGCCCGGCGAACACGCCATTTACAACAACTCGGCGTACTTTCTCGCCGGCATGGCGTTGGAGGAGGTCTCGGGGAGGAGCTACGAGGAGTACGTCGAGGAGGAGTTTTTCGAGCCCCTTGGAATGGAGCGCTCCCACTACTGCAGCGAAACGGAGGTGGTCCGGGGCAAGACGACCGGGTACGATTTCGCGGACGGCGAGCTCGCGCACAAGGGCTTTATCGTGCACAACGTCCCCTTCTCGGCTGGATCCCTCTGCGCGTCCGCGGACGACATCGCGAAGTGGCTGCTGGCGCTCCACTCCGGCTCCGTGCTTTCAGAGGACGCTTACCGGCAGCTTCTTGCGCCTGGAGACCTTAACGACGGCACATTGCTCCGGTACGGCTTGGGCATCGCGATTTCGGACATTCTGGGCCACGCCGCAGCGCACCATGGAGGCGGCATCAACGGATTCCTGGCCGAGTCCATCTTCCTTCCGGACGAGGATCTCATCGTAGTGGTCCTCCAAAACAGCACGGGGCCGCCCGGCCCCGCCTCGCTCGCGCGGGAGATCATTCGGGCCTTGGCTGGAGAGCGCGCGCCGGAGGCGGAGGGCTTTCCCGGAAACCTCGCGCCCTTCGCCGGCGAGTACGAGGGCCCGATGCGGGGCGGGACGGGGGCGGTGCGCATTTCCGCCGCCGGCGGCAAGCTGTACGCTTCCGCGCTGATGACCGCGGGCAGCCCCGTCCCCGAGTCTGCGCGCGACTCCTCGGAGCTGGCTTGGGTGAGAGACCGAGTCTTCGCCGACGGCGAGAACCTCTTCGTATTTGAAGATCCAGCGCTGGGCCCCTCGCCCACCCTGCGCTTCGACGCGGTTGCGGGCTACACCGTGCTCGCGCGCAGATAGCCTTGCCGTCGGCGGAGCCGCCCCGGGAAGGCGCAGCGACTTCGAATCGGCCGCGAAGGCAGCCGCCTGTGGGCGCCCGACGCTTGGAGCGGGCGCCGGTGGAGATCTTTCGGGACAATCGAGAGCTCGACCGGTGCGTCGCTTCCCGCATCGGGCGACTCGTCGCGGCGCGGCGGGCGGAGGGACGTCCCGCGGTGCTGGGCCTCGCGACCGGATCCACGCCCGTCGGCGTGTACCGCGAGCTGATCCGCATGCACAGGGAAGAGGGCCTCGACTTCCAAGGGGTCGTCGCCTTCAATCTGGACGAGTACTACCCGATGGATCCGGACAGCGTCCACAGCTATCGCCGGTTCATGCGGGAGAACTTCTTCGACCACGTCAACATTCCCCAAGAGGCGCGGCACATTCCCCGGGGAGATGTCCCGAGATCCCAAGCGAAGGAGCACTGCCGCGAGTACGAGGCTCGGATCCAGAGCGCGGGCGGCATCGATTTCATGCTGCTGGGCATTGGCCGGACCGGACACATCGGATTCAACGAGCCCGGTTCAGGCCGGTCGTCGCGCACCCGCCTCCTCTCTCTGGACTCCGTGACGCGCGCCGACGCGGCAGGCGGCTTCTTCGGCGAGGAGCACGTGCCTCCGGAGGCGATCACGATGGGCGTGGCGACGATTCTAGACGCGCGCGAAGTCGCGCTGCTCGCAACGGGGGAGCACAAGGCGCCAATCGTGCGGCGGGCCGCGGAGGGTGACATCCACCCCGATGTGGCCGCGACCTACCTGCAGGAGCACTCCAACGCGACATTCTATCTGGACGAGCCGGCGGCATCGGCGCTCACGCGCGTCCGCACTCCCTGGGTGGTTCAGGAGGTGGACTGGACTCCGTCCACCGTGGTCCAGGCGGTCCTCTGGCTCAGCCGCCGAACCAAGAAGCCGCTGCTTCATCTCAACTCCGGCGACTACAGGGAGCACCATCTGGGGTCCCTGGTCTCTCGCCGGCGGTCGGCGGGCGCGATCAACGGTCAGGTCTTCACGGAGCTGATGGGACGAATCCGAGGCAAGAGCAAACTCCCCAAGAGACGGCGCATCCTGGTCTTTTCGCCCCATCCCGACGACGACGTCATCTCAATGGGCGGCATCCTGGGAAAGCTGGCGGAGAATGGAAACTCAATCACCGTGGCCTACCAGACCTCGGGCAATATCGCGGTCTTTGACCACGAGGTGCGCAGATACCTGGACTTTGCCCGCCGAGCCGCCGGGGCGGTGGGTCTGGGAGATTCGGAGCGCGTCGCTGGGCTCGCGCGGTGGATCTCCGAGAGCTTGGACGGCAAGGCGCCGGGGCAGATCGACATTCCGGAGGTGCGCGAATTCAAGCGCGTGATCCGGGAGAGCGAGGCGGTCGCCGCCCTTGCGGAGCTGGGGATCTCGGGCGATTCCGCGCGATTCCTGAATCTTCCCTTTTACCGTACCGGTCGGATTCGCAAGCTCCCCATCTCAGAGGCGGACGTGGCGATCGTGGAGCGCCTGATTCGGGAGATTCAGCCGGAGATCGTCTTTGCCGCCGGCGACCTCGCGGACCCCCACGGCACGCACAGGATGTGCCTGGAAGCCGTCTGCGCCGCGCTCCAAAGGAGCCCCTGTCCAGACCCCGAGCTCTGGCTGTACCGGGGCGCGTGGCAGGAATGGCCGCTGCACGAGGCGGAGGCGCTGGTGCCGCTCGCCGACTTTGAGCTGCGCAGAAAGGTGCAGGCTATCTTCCGGCACGAATCTCAAAAGGACTCCGCCCCCTTCCCGGGGCCGGACGCGCGCGAGTTTTGGCAGCGCGTGGTCGACCGAAATCGAGGCACGGCGGACGACTTTCGGCGGGCTGGGCTGCCCGCCTACTACGCCATGGAGGCCTTCGTGACGAAGACCGGTCCCGAGCTTCGCGCCTTCGGCTGACCATCCTGGACGGCCAAGCTCCCTTCGCGATGGCGGGGCGTCTTCATGCTTCCCGCCTGGGCGCGTTCCACTTCGCTCTTCAGATCACGGGCTGATCCCGACATGTCCTTCGTACATCTGCACACGCACTCCGAGTACTCCCTGCTCGACGGAGCAAGCCGGCTGGGCGACCTCGTTCGGCAGGCGAAAGAGCTCGAGATGCCCGCGCTGGGACTCACCGACCACGGCAGTCTTTTCGGCGCCTGGCGCTTTCATCGGAGGTGTCGGAAGGAAGGAGTAAAGCCGATCATCGGGATGGAGGCGTACGTCGCTCCCGGGGATCGGCGCGACCGATCGCCAAACGCGAAAAAGGCCTACCACCTCGTGCTGCTGGCGCGGGATCGCCAAGGATACCGGAACCTCGTCAAGCTCTCCTCGCTCGCCTACCTGGAGGGCTTCTACTATCGGCCCCGACTGGATCGCGAGCTCCTGGCCCTCTATTCGGAGGGGATCATCGTCACCTCCGCATGTCTCGCCGGCGAGGTGGCCAGGAACATCCGCAGCGGCAACGCCGAAGGGGCGCGAGAGGCGGCGGAGTGGTACGCCAACGTCTTCGATGGGCGCTACTACCTGGAGGTCCAGGCCCACGATACGCCGGGGCAGGATGAACTCAACCGCGGGATCTTCGGTCTCGCAAAGGACCTTGACCTCCCGGTCGTCGCCACCAACGACGCGCACTTCCTCTGCCCGGAGCACCACCTGGCCCACGACATCCTCGTCTGCGTCGGCACCGCCAAGCACTTGGACGACGAGAATCGGATGAAGTACGACAAGGGCCTCTACTTCAAGACGGCCGAAGAGATGGCCCAGGCCTTTCCCGATCGTCCCGACGTGGTGGAGAACACGCTCCTCGTCGCCGATCAGGTGGACCTTACGCTTGAGCGGGCATATCGACTGCCGAGCTTTCCGATCCCGAAGGAGGCTCCCGACGCCGACGCCTACCTCAAGAGTCTCGCGGCGAAAGGCGCCGCGGAGCGATACGGGAGCCCGCTCTCGGCCGAGGTCTCCAAGCGCTTGGACTACGAGCTGGAGGTGATTCTTCGCACCGGCTACGCCGGGTACTTTCTCATCACCTGGGACTTCATCGAGTGGGCCCGGCGGCAAGGAATCCCCGTGGGACCCGGGCGCGGGTCCGCCGCAGGCTCAATCGTCTCGTACGCGCTTGGAATCACGGCGCTGGATCCGCTGGAGCATGGGCTTCTCTTCGAGAGGTTCCTGAATCCGGAGCGGGTCTCAATGCCCGACATCGACATTGATTTCTGCTACGAGCGCCGCGGAGAGGTGATCGAGTACGTCCGCGAAAAGTACGGTCGCGATGCGGTGGGGCAGATCGTCACCTTCGGAACGATGAAGAGCCGGGCGGTGATACGCGACGTCGGAAGAGCGCTGGGGTTTGCGACGCCCGAGGTGGATCGGATTGCCAAGCTGATCCCGAATCAGCCGGCGAGCAGCTTTACGCTTCGGGACGCGATCAAGAAGATCGCCCAGGTGAAGGAGCTCTATAACAAGGACGAACGGCACCGGAAGCTCTTCGACAACGCCATCGTGCTGGAAGGGCTTTCGCGGCACGCTTCGGTGCACGCCGCGGGCATCGTGATCGCGCCTGGTCCCCTGGACGAATTCGTCCCCGTGCACACGCACAAGCGCGGAACGGGCGACGATGTCGAGATCGTGACGCAGTACGATATGAGCTGCCTGGAGGACGCCGGGATGCTCAAGATGGACTTCCTGGGCTTGAAGACGCTCACCGTCATTCAGCAGGCGGTCTCCTCCGCGATGAAATCAGGCAAGCTCCTACACCCGGAGGACTCCGCGCGGAAGTACGACTCGGAGTTGATGGACGATGTCCCCTTGGACGATCCGGGGGTCTATGAGATGCTCGCGAAGGGCGGCACCATGGGCATCTTCCAGTTCGAGTCCAATCTGGCTTCGGAGAAGCTGCGGGCCATGGGGTGCGACCGCTTCGAGGATTTGGTCGCCACCAACGCGCTCATTCGCCCAGGACCGTTGGACGCGGGGATGACCAACGCCTACATCCGCCGCAAGAGGGGCGAGGAGAAGGTGTCCTACCCCGCGGAGGGCACCGAAGAGATCTTGGAGGCGACGTACGGCATCATCGTCTATCAAGAGCAGGTTATGCGGATCGCCGCGGAGCTGGCGGGCTACTCGCTCGCCGAGGCCGACATCCTGCGCAAGGCGATGGGCAAGAAGGACGCGAAGCTCATTCAGCGAGAGCTCCGCGAACTTCGCAAGCGAATGGAAGCGCAGGGCCTCTCGTCATCGCAGAGCAAGACGCTCGCATCTCAGATCAAGACCTTCGGGCGATACGGCTTCAACCGCTCGCACTCCGCCGCCTACTCCCTGCTCTCCTACCGGACGGCTTGGCTGAAGTGTTACTACCCGACGGAATTCATGGCGGCGATGCTCTCCTCCGTGTTGGACAAGACGGACGATGTCGTGAAGTACATCGGCGAGTGCAGACGCGTCCACCGCTATGCCCGCGGGCTCTCTGAAGAGGTGTCCGTGCTTCCGCCCGACGTGAACGAGTCGGGGTGGAAGTTCACGGCGGTGGGCAAGGGGAAGATCCGCTTCGGGTTAGGGGGCATTCGCAATGTCGGCTCCGGGGTCGTCGAGGCAATTCTCAAGGCGCGGCGGGAGGACGGCCCCTTTACCGGATTGGGAGACTTTTTGCGGCGCATCGACCCCAAGTCGATCAACCGGCGGGCTGCGGAGGCGTTGATTCATGCGGGCGCGATGGACTCCTTGGGATCGCGGGCGCAGCTCTCCGCAGGCTTTGACGGCGCGCACCGCGCCGTGAGCGCGCGGCTTCAAGATCAAGCCGTCGGCCAGGGGTCGCTCTTTCTGGACAACGGCGCCGGCTTGGATTCCGGAGCCGAAGACGGCGATGCCGAACCCGAGCTTCCGGCGGTGCCTGAATGGAGTACTTCGGAGAGACTAGCGAAGGAAAAGGAGGCGCTGGGGTTCTTTATCTCGGGCCATCCGCTGGACCGCTTTCGGACGCTTGCGGAGTCGCTCTCCGGGTTAGGGGCCGAGCAGCTGAAGCCTCGCGCCGGAAAGGTGGTGGAGGCGGCGGGCGTCGTGACGTCCGTTCAGGCGCAGGCGTCCGCCAGAGACGGGCGCGAATGGGGCCGGATACGGGTCGAGGGCTTTGCCGGCAGCGCGAGCGTCTTGGCTTTCGGGAAGGTATGGCAGAAGGCGAAGGAGCTGCTCTCGCCGGATGCCGCAGTCTTGATCCAGGGAAAGGTGAGCGAGCGCGAGCGAGACGAGGAGGATCCGCCGATCTTTCTTGATCGGGCAAGCCGGCTTGAGGACGCCGCGCGGGGGAACGGCTACCGGGTGGTGGTGAATGTCGAAGCGATGCGGAATACGGATCCGTTTTCATTTGAACGAGCCGGGGCGGCAATGAAGAAGCACCCCGGCAAGGCCCCCGTTGTCTTTGTCGCGCCCTCTCACGGCGTGCGATGGAAGAGCTCGAAGTCGGCCATCACCGTGGACGAGACGGCGATTCAGGCGCTCGAAGGCGTCTTTGATGGAGGCGCGGTGCGCCTAGAGAAGCGGTGAGGCGGCGATATCGTTTCGGGTAGCGACAGGGTCGCGTATTCACGCTTTCCCACGCCCTAGGAGTTCAGTCTCCGAGACCTGCGCGCGAGGGCGAGCCGCCAAAAGCTCAAGGCAGACTTCGGAGACGATCCGGCGCCTTGTTCGGGCCGGGGCTTCGGCCTATCCGGGTGGCTCTTCCGTACCCTCCAGCAGGATGTTCAGATAGGCTTCGTAGACGAAAATCCTGTGCCGACGGCGACCCGTGGTCTCGCGCGCGATGCCAAGTTCTTCGAAATGTCGAAGCGCGGAAGCTACGGTGGGCTTGGACAGACCGGTGGACTCGGCAAGGAAGCGGATGCTCGCGACCGAAACGCGAGCAAGCGACCTGTGCACGCGCAGGGCCGATGCAGCACGCCTTCCCAAGCGGTGGATTTGCGTTCGGTCTTTCCGGATCAGGTCGCTGGCGGAGGTTGCAGCGGCAACCGCCGCCCGAGCCACGTCGCGTACCCCCTCCAAGAAGAACTGCAGCCAGGCTTCCCAGTCCCCAGTGTCCCGGATGTCGTCGAGCAGCTGATAGTAGACGCTTCGGTGACGCTTCAAGTGCAGGCTGAGGTACAGAATAGGCTCCCGAAGGAGTTGCGCGTCGCACAGGAGGAGGGTGATCAACAGTCGGCCCAGCCGCCCGTTCCCGTCGAGAAACGGGTGGATGGTCTCGAACTGCGCGTGCGCGAGGCCGGCTCTGACGAGGACCGGAAGACCGGTGTCGTCGATGTCGTGGATAAAGCGCTCCAGGTCGGCCATGCACTCCTGGACGCGGTGGGGTGGCGGGGGCACGAAGGCAGCGGAGCCCGGGCGCACGCCGCCGATCCAGTTCTGCGAACGCCGAAACTCGCCTGGACTCACGGCCGACCCCCGCCCCGACGCCAGCAATTTGGCGTGCATCTCGCGCATCAGCCGGTTGGAAAGCGGGAACCCGTCCCGCAGACGTTGGACCCCGTGATTCAGCGCCCCGACGGCGTTCGATGTCTCGAGGATGTCGTCGCGGCGAACAGGAGGGACGCCGCCCGCCTCATGAAGCATCAGGTCCCCCAGAGACGACCGAGCGCCCTCGATTTGGGAGGAGAGCACCGCCTCCTTACGCACGTAGCCGTACACGAAGAGGGTCGCGTCCGGTAGCAGCTTCGTGACCGAATCGAGCCGCCCGAGCTCGATCGCCGCCGCCTCGAGCGGTTGCTGGAGGCCGTCTCGAAGATCAATTTCCGGTACGGGCGGCAGGGGTCGGGGCACGAACGCGCGCACCGCTTCTCCGCCCCCTGCCGTGACTTCGTACGTACCTGTGGATTTGCGGCGCATCACCGTCTGGGCTCCTGGACGTTCATCCGAACTCCACACCGTGCGCTGTATGGCCCCGCGACGGAAAGCGGTTGGGACTGGCGCCGGTCTTCCAGAATCAACGCAACTCTATGAAACGATAACGCGCTTTGCTTTCATTGTGTTGATTCTTGGTAAAGTAGTTTTCCTTACGCCCGCCACGTTTCGGACGCCGAGGACTCGCCGGGGCCCTTTCGCGGAACCCGTGAAGCGAGTGATTTCGTCAAGGTGACGCTCTTGGTGAAGGAAGACCGAGAGGCGGAGGCGGAAGTTGACCTCTTCCAGCTGTTGCCGAAGCTGGGCCGTTCGCATTGAGCCGACCGGGATCTCCGCATCGACTTCGACGCGCTGGACGCACCCCTCAATCTCAAGGCCCGAGAGGGACGGAAACGGGATCGAAATGCGCATACGGGCACGCCGACGAACGCCGTCGATGTCGACGGACGTGGGAGCCGTCGGCGAACGACCACCCTGGGCACAGACGCGGACGGATCGGTGCGAATTCCTGCGCCGGCGAGGGGCGTCGTTCCGCCGGGCCGCACCTAGACATCGTGGGCACGTTGACCGCGGCAAGCGGTCTCGCCCGCCCACACCGACGCTATAGCAGCTTCCGGGCCGCCAATTCGACGCACTCCTTTGGCGACAGCCGTTCCGTGTCCAAACGCAGCTCCGGATGCTCGGGCCGCTCGTACGGGCTGTCGATACCGGTGAAATTCCAAAGCTCGCCCCTTTTCGCCTTCGCGTAGAGTCCCTTCGGGTCGCGAGCGGCGCAAGCCTCGACAGACGCGTCGACGAAGATCTCCTTGAAGCCGCCGGGCTCGAATAGGCTGCGGGCGAAGTCGCGCTCGGACCGAAACGGGCTGATGAAGGACACAATCACGATCAGGCCGGCGTCGACCATGAGGCGGGCCACCTCGGCCACCCGACGGACGTTCTCCACCCGGTCGGCTTCCGTGAAGCCCAGGTCCCGGTTGAGACCGTAGCGCACGTTGTCCCCGTCCAGGACGTAGGTGTGCCTTCCCAGGGCGTGCAGGCGCTTCTCTAGCAGGTTGGCGATCGTGGACTTGCCGGACGCCGAGAGTCCCGTGAGCCACAGACATCGCGCGCGCTGCAGCTTCAACTTCTCCCTGGCGTCCCGAGTCACGTCCAGGTCCTGCCACCTAATGTTCGTTGCGCGCTTGAGCGCGAAGTCGACGGTGCCGGCTCCGACGGTCTCGTTGGTGGCCCGGTCGATCAGAACGAAGGCGCCCAGCGTCCGGCGCCGGTCGAACGACGCGAAGGGAATCGGCCGGTCGGTCGAGACGTTCACCAAGGCCAAGTCGTTGAGGCGCAATGTCGCCTGCGCCAGCGCGGCGCCGCTGGTCACGTCCATGACGCGCTTGATGCGCGTGACGGTGGCGACCGCTTCCCGCGTGTGGATCTTGAGCACGTAGGAACGTCCGACGATCAGCGGCTGATCGCTCATCCAGAGCAGCTTGGCCTGGAATTGGTCGGCCGCTTCCAAGGGGTCGGCGGCAGCGGCGATCACGTCGCCCCGCGTCGCGTCCACCTCTCCGGTCAGCGTCAGGGTCACCGAGTCCCCGCGCTCGGCCCGGTCGCGGGCCTCTGATCCCACGAGGATCGACTCCACAGCGGTCTTTGGCCCCGCGGGCGACACGCGCACGTCGTCCCCGACGGACACCCTTCCCGCCGCGACGCGGCCGGCGTAGCCCCGGAAGTCGAGGTGGGGCCGATTGACCCATTGCACCGGCATGCGGAAGGGCTCCGCCTCCGGCGACGGCGCCGCCTGGACGGTCTCGAGGTGGCCCAATAGCGTCCCTCCGTCCCACCACTCCGACGACGCGCAGGGCCGCGTCAGGTTCTCGCCCGTCAGCGACGACAGGGGGAAGGCGCGGGGGCGCTTGACGCCCGCGTCGCGCGCAAGAGTCCGGTACTCGGCGGCGATCGCTTCGAATCGGTCCCGGTCCCAATCGGCCAAGTCCATCTTGTTGACGGCGAGGACGAGCCTTCGGACGCCGAAGGTCGCCGCGATGCGCGTGTGCCTCGCCGTCTGGGGGCGAATTCCCTTGCGGGCGTCGACGAGAACGACCGCGAGGTCAGCGATCGAGGCGCCAGTCGCCATGTTGCGGGTGTACTGCTCGTGGCCGGGCGCGTCGGCGACGACGAAGCGGCGGCGCGCCGTCTCGAAGCGGCGGTAGGCGACATCTATGGTGATGCCCTGTTCGCGCTCGTCGCGCAGACCGTCGACCAGCAGGGCGAGGTCCGCCCGGTCTCCCTGGGTGCCCCAGCGCCGGGAGTCCTCCTCGACCTCCTTCATTCGATCGGCGAAGACCTGTCCGCAGTCGTGGAGCAGGCGCCCCAGAAGCGTGCTCTTGCCGTCGTCGACTCCGCCGCACAGGACGAAGCGCAGAGCCGGGAGGCGGTCGGCGGCCATTAGAAGTATCCCTCCCTCTTCTTGCGCTCCATCGAGGCATCCCCGTCGCGGTCGATCAGACGCCCTCGGCGCTCCGAGTCCCCGGCCGCCAGCGTCTCGGAGAGCACGGCCTCCGGCGTGGCGGCGTCGCTTTCGATCGCGGCCGTGAGCGGATAGCACCCAAGCGTGCGGAAGCGCACGCGGAGCCGCCGGGGCTCTTCGCCGGGCCCCAGGGGCATGCGCTCGTCGTCGACGACGATCCACTGGCCTTCGCGGCGGACGACCGGCCTCGGGGCCGCGAAGTACAGGGGGACGAGCGGAACGCCCTCGGCCGCGACGTAGCGCCAGACATCGGCCTCGGTCCAGTTGGAGAGCGGCGACGCGCGCAGCGACTCGCCCGGTCCCACGCGCGTGTTGTACAGATTCCATAGCTCGGGCCGCTGCGCCTTCGGATCCCATCGATGGGCCGCGTTGCGAAACGAGAATACTCGCTCCTTCGCCCGCGACTTCTCCTCGTCCCGGCGGCCGCCGACGAAGATGACGTCCCACTGCCCCGCGTCCAGCGCCTGGCGCAGCGCCTCGGTCGTCATCACGTCGGTGTAGCGCGCCGAGCCGTGCGAGAACGGATCAATGCCGGTCTTCAGGCCCTCGCGGTTAACGTGGACCACCAGCTCGACGCCCGCCTCCGCGACGGCGCGGTCGCGAAACGCGATCATCTCGCGGAACTGCCAAGTGGTGTCGACATGCAGGAGGGGAAACGGCGGCGCGGCGGGCCAGAACGCCTTGCGCGCCAAGTGCAGCAACACCGACGAGTCTTTGCCCATCGAGTACGCCATGACGGGCCGGGCGGCTCCCGCGACGCCCTCGCGGAGGATCTCGACGGCCTCCGCCTCGAGACTCGCAAGAAAGGGATCGAGACGGCCGCTCACGGTCGCGGCGGGAGGGCGCGCACTGCTAGGCGCCGGAGTCGTAGCCTAGGATCCGCTGCCCTGGCGCGCAGGCGGCGGCGAGCCGAGCGAGCGCGTCGGGCTCCATGCGCCTCCACGCGGGCGGCCGGATGCGCGGCAGTTCGGAGACTTTGTCCAGCCAGCGCTCGTCTGCGAACCCCGGCCCGACGAAATCGGCGAAACGAGTCATTTCCTCCTTGGGCGAGCGGAGAACCGTGTCGAACCTCATGTCCAGCGCGCGCCCCTCCGGCAGCGCCTTCAGGTATCGCGTGCCTCGTTCGATCATGTTGCTCCAAAGCCACCCATAGTGGGACGCGTCCGCCTTCCTGGCCTTGAAGCGCGAGGCGGAGAAAAAGACGCGAAACCACAGCCGGGAGAACGCCGGCATCCAGGGACTCGTGCCGGGCCAGTTCGCCGGCGCGAAGGGATCGAGGCCCGCCGCGCGCACCAGGCGCGACGCTCGCGCATACATTTGGAACACGTAATGGCCCTGCATCGACAGCGCGGTTTCGCGGCCGTCGCGGTGGATGTGCACGAAGCGCGCGTCAGGGAACATGCGCGCCAGCGTCGGGACGAAGAACAGAGAGGCTCCGGACCTCTCGATCCACACGTCGCGCGCGAAGCGGCGCGCGAGCCACTCAAAGACGAAGCGATACTGCGCGGCCAAGGTGTCCTTTTCGCGTTGCCGCGCGGCGGCGACCAACTCGTCCCAGAGCGCCTCGGGATCGTCCGAGAGGTGGGGCAGGGTCGCGCCCATGATCGGCGGCACGTCCTCTGGACCGAAGCGGGAGTCGGGTCCCAGCGGATAGAGGTACTCCCCCACCATGAGCCCGTTCTTCAGCAACGCCTTGCCGGCGGGGCGAAGCGTGGCGAGTCGACGATGCAAGGCCTTCCCGTCCAGGGTCCGGCCAAGGAACGCCCCGTCCGCGAGCGAGGCGAAGAACTCGGACACGCTGAGCATTCGGGGATGCAGGTTGATCATGTCCGACAGCATGGTCGATCCGCATCGGCCCGTGCTGACGACGAAGACCGGCGGAGCCAAGCCCTCCCGGTCCTTCACCTGCGCCTCCGCTCCCGGACGCGCAGGGGAAGCCCCGCCTTGATCCGGTAGACCCCTCTCGAGTCGATGGCCGGGGGCGCTGGATCCAGGAGCTCAAGGCGCCAGCGCTGCGCGACGCTCGCGAGAGCATAGACGGCCTCGATGGTCGCGAACTGCCAGGCGATGCACATGCGGGCGCCCGATCCGAAGGGGAAGTAGGACTGCTTCATTCGCCGCAGCCGAGTCTCGTCCAGCCAGCGCTCCGGCCTAAACTCCTCTGGACGCTCAAAGTGCTCCGGGCTGTGGTGCGGCGGTCGGAAGTACGTTTGCACGATCATGCCTTTCGAGATGTGGTAGTCGCCGATCACGCAGTCCTCGACGGCTTCGCGCCCGAGAAAGTAGATCGGCGGGGACTGCCGCAGCGTCTCTTTGAAGACGGCGGCGGCGTACGGCAACCGCTCGAAGTCGCCCGGCTCGACGCGGCGGGTCCCGACGACATCGTCGACCTCCCGCTCGAGCCGCTCACGCACCCTCGGATGGCGGGCGACGCGATCAAGGCAGAAGGTCATGGCGCTCGACGAGGTGTCGTGGCCCACCATGAGCAGCACGATGGCTTCGTCGCGCACTTCGTCGTCGGAGAAGGCGCGCTCAACGCCATCCTCGTCCTCTGCGCGCACGAGCAACGAGATTAGGTCGCTGCGGTCCTCGGTGCGGTCTCGGGCCCGACGAATGACCTCTCTGATCGCGTCGTCCGTGGCCCGCCACGCCCGCCTGGCGCGCAGATTGGCGGGCAGGGGCAGGATCCGCAAAAGAGGAGTGAAGGGAAGGTGGCGCAGGGTGAAGTCCCATATGCACCCGTCCACCGTCCCCTGTCCAACCTTCGAATTGAACTTCGTGTCGCGCCCGAAGAACGCCGCGATGGCCACGTTCATGGCCAGCTCGTGCATCGCGGCCGCCCCGTCAACGACCTGCCCGTCGCGCCAACGCTCGCGAAGCGCATGGGTCTCCTCCACCATCACCTTCCGGTAGGCTCCCATGCCCTTCTTGCCGAACGACGGCTGGTAGAGCTCGCGGCGGCGACGGTGGTCGTCGCCGTCGGCGGTCGGGAGCGTCGGGTTCTTCATCGGCCGCAAGTCCTTGTAGCCGATGGTCTTGTGAAAGGACCCCTGCTTCGTCACCAGGACCTCCCGAATCAGGGCGGGATCCGAGAACGCGACGAATCGTCGATTCAACAAGCGGTAGCAGGCGGCGCCGCCGTGCCGCTCGACCAAGCGGTCCAGCAACCGAGGAAAATTCCTCGCGCGCGCCAGCGCGTGGCGAATCCCGCGTCCGCGAGGCCCGGAGGTAACGCGGCGCGCCGCAGTCGGCGCGGCGCGCGCCTGCATCGAATTCACCCCGCTCCCTGCTTTGGATTCGAAGCGGATCGCCCGGCGCTCGCGACGAAGACCAGCGGCGCCGGCGACCTTCCGGTCGAGGGACCTACCACGGCGCGGCCTCCTCCGTCCGCAGGCGGTCCGGGATCTTGTAGCTCGGGTCGTCCAAGACCGCGGCATCAAGCAGGAAGGCGAAGGAGGCGCCTCGCCAGGCTTCGGCGACCGTGGGGGCCAGTTGGCGGGCGACCCCCCGAAGTCTGTACCTGCTCCGCAACAGGGTCAGGAAACCGACGGTGTTCATCTTCGGCAAGCGAAGCTGGTCGGCGATTTTGTCTCCCATCACCGCGCGCACGGTGCGGTGCGCGCCGGCGACCATGCGCGCGACCTCGCGGGAAGCGCTCTTTCCCGCAAGTCCGGGCAACGCGTCGAACAGCGCATGCGCGATCACCAGAGATTCCTCGCCCGGGGGCGGTTCGCAGAGGTGAGCGACGCGGGACAGCGCCCGCGTCCGAGCCTCGTCTCCCTCAAACAGGAGCTCCTCGGGCGTTCCGATAAGCAGGGACGCGTGGCGCCAGATCTGCATGAAGCTCGCTCTCTCGTCGCGATTGAGGCGGAGGCCCATCTTCATGACGAGCTCGAGGATCGTCGCAGAAAAGTTGGCCGACGCCAGGCCCATATGCGCGGAGCTGAGCGGGACTCCGAAGGCCGCCTCGTCCCAGTCTCCCTCGGTGCGGACGAGGTGCCTGATCTGCGCGTGCACGAGCCGAATGCGGACCGAGAGCCTCCACCCGTCGCTGAGCCCGTCCAGCGCGCCGGGCAACATGATCTCGATGAAGTGGCGCGAGTTCTGCCGAATTCGGCGGGGACCGAAGCGGGAGTTGACGCGCCCCGTGGCGTGGAACGCCTTGGCGATCAGCGTCGAGGCGTTCTTCACGGTGGCCATGAAGAGCGCCTGGATAAACAGCGCGGAGTGCTTGTGGAAGGCCCGGCACCCGTGGTGAGCCATCTCGGGATCCCACCAAGATGGCGTCGCGGAGACCTCCTCGAAGAACGCGCGCAGCGGCCGGGGCGCCTTTCGCAGCGCCTCGGCGTCGCGGTTCATCCCGGCTTGGACGAGCTGGTTCCTCGCGCGGGGCGCCAAGTGCGCCATCGCCGCCACGACCCGGTCGGCCGGCGGATCGTCGATCGTCGCGTAGCGAAGGTACAGCGCAGCCAGCGCCGGATCGACCGCGGCGGCCTTCTCGTATTCCGCCGCGTAGGCGCTGGGAACGACGGGCGGACGCCCATTCTGACCGGAACCCCCGGCGGGAGAGCTGAGTGCCAAGGAACCGCGCCTCCATTCTCTTAAGGTCTCGGCATCCCCGGCGCTCCGGGAGGGGAGGTCGGGGACGCCGCATTCACCACGAACCGACCGTCGAAGCCCCGGGGTGCGTAGCCGTAATTTCTACGGACTGGCCAAGACGTTGTCAAATTGGCGCGAGAACGCGAGACGTTACGCTGGGGTGGCTAGAGGATAGATAGAGCCGGGACACCGCCGAACCACTTCTCAACCTCGGCGCTCCGCCAGGCCCTGTTCGATGGCAAACCGAGGCAACCCGGCGCCGACTTCGTACTCGCTGCTTGCGGCTGGGACGACAGAGCGTCGCAACGGGATGCGCACTCGCTGGGAAACGACGCCTTTCCAATCATCGGTTAGTTCTGGTCGTGTTCGTCCAAGAGCTCTTGAATGCTTTTGCCGCGCTCTTCCTTGATTTCGTCCTCAGTGCTTTCGTCCCATGCGACCCACCTGATTTGAGCAAGTACCCGATTGAGCGCCAAGTCCAACTCTTCGGCCGCCGTAACGTCCATTTCCCACACCTTGTCCGCAGCGTCAATCAGAACTTTCGCCGTCTTCGCCAAGTCCTGCTCCGACGCATCAAGCTCGACGACCTCGCAGCTCGTCGCTTCGGTATCGTCTTCCGGCGAAATCCGCCTTAGCAGCCGGCGGGCCGCGCGCTTCAGAGCCGTATCGCTGTTGATCGACTGAGCCTCAAAGACCGCAGAGCTTTCCCGCAGCGACACTGCCGCGTCCGCAAGCGTCGCGGCGGCTCGGCCCGGTCAAGGTCCTTGCTCAACTATCGCTCCCGCCAAGCGTCCCAAAGTTCCGACGCGGGCGCCAGGCCGCTTCTCCGCTCTCTCGGGAATGCGCGCTCGATTACTGCGGCCGCACCGGCGCGCTCCGCCTATTCTCTTCTCGTTTGGACCGCGAAGCCGCATCAGAAGATGTTCTCCTCGCGGGCCCGGCGCTCCTTCGCCCCCTCCGAGACACCGGCGCCGTTCACGAACCGGTCATGTCCATACGCCGAAATGTCAATTTCGGGCGACTCGCCCAGCGTCGCCAGATCCGCGACCGCCGCGCCCGCGGCCGGAGCGTGCATGATTCCGTGGCCCGAGAAGCCGCAGGCGTCGATCCATCCATTTGCGCCGGGGTTGAAGCCGATGATCGGATCGTGATCGGGCGTCACCTCGTAGTACCCCCACCAACTGCCGTCCCGATCAATCTCCATGTCTTCCCACCAAGGAAAGCGCTCAACGCCCGTGATCAGGACCTGTTCCAGCCATTCCCAATCGACGCCTTCAGAGAAACGACCGCCCTCGCCGTGGCTGTCCAGTCCAAAGAGAATCCTCTCGCCCTCGGATCTCAGGTACACGCCGCTGCCGAGATCAATGGTGAGTGGATAGATCCGCTCGTCCCGAATCGCGCCGCTTTGGAAGATCTGAATTCTCTTGGGCTTCACGGCGACCTCCAGGCCCGCCATCTTCGCGACGACGCCGGCCCAGGCGCCCGTGCAATTGACGATGATCGGGGAGCGGAACACCCCAGTGGATGTTGATACCTCCCATGCTTGGTCGGAGCGGGTCCGGCGGATCCCCCGGACTTCCCTGCCGAAATGGTAGCGGGCCCCCAAGTCCTTGCCCATGCGAATCCACGCCTGCGTCGCAAGATGGGGGTCAATCACGCCGTCCCGGGGACCGTGCGTCCCTCCCGCCAAGCCCGCCGGGTTCAGGGGCACGAACGCGGCTAGATCCTCCGGCTGGACGACTTCGACGGGCACGCCCAAGCGCCGCTGCAGAGCAACGGACTCCATGTGAGACGCCCAACGCCCTTCCGGCGCCAAGAGCAAGTACCCGATGGCTCGATATCCGATGTCGCGCCCGTGACGCCGCTCAAAGTCGCGGTATCTCTGAATGGAGTACCGGGAGAGCAGAATGTTGTGGCGGGTGGTGAACTGAACGCGAACCCCCGCGGCGCTCCTTCCGGTGGAGCCGAGCGCAGGCCCCGCCTCGCGCTCCAGCACCCGGACGCTCATCTTCCGGCGCGCCAGCTGATAGGCTGCCGAGGCGCCCATGATTCCCGCGCCGATGACAATCGCATCGGAAGCTCTGGCGGACACGCGCGCGTCCTCTGTGAAGCGGGCGCCCTTAAGGGTTTCCGTCGACCCGGGTAAAGGTCACGCTGCCCTCGATCTCCGCGGTTGCGCGCGCGACGCTTCCGTCCGAGCCCAGCTCGAAGGTGATGAAGACGCGGCCCCGCGACGGATCCTCCCAGCTCGCCCGGAAGGTGTCGTAGTGCCAGTGCTCCAGGGGACCCTGGAAGTACCCGTAGCTGGCCCGAAGGCCCGTGCCGGAAGCGTCGAGATTCACCTGAAATTCCCCGTACATCTCGTTCTGGTAGATGCCGGCGTAGTCGCTGACCGCAAGGGACGGAGGCGCATCCTCCACTCGGCCCGAGGCCGCCTTCTCTTCGGCCTCTCGCGCAGATTGGAACAGCTCGTCGCGCGCCTTGAGCATTCTCTCGCTCCAGTCGCCCGGCCCCAGTCCCAGAAGTCGATCAACCAGGCTGTGCGCGAGAGCGGTGGTAAAGAAGTTTGCGGAGGAAACGTTGGCCAGGATCACGGCGCCCGCCTCGAGTTCGGGAACAAGCGCGACCAGCGCGGTCATCCCGTCGATGTTGCCGCCGTGCGAGACGACCTTGAGTCCGCGGTAGTCGGTCAGGAACCAACCCAGTCCGTAGGAGATGAAATTCGATTCTGGAAAGAGAGCCCCAAACTGAGAGTCCTTGCGGATCACCATCTGCGGGGCGTGCATCTCATCGATCAGCTCCGGGGAGATCAGCTCTTCGCCTCCAAGAGACCCGCGTCTCAGCTGGAGGATCGCCCACGCCGCCATCTCGCTCGCGCTGGAGTTGATCGAACCCGCCGGGCCGGCGTTGTCGATGTTCCGATAGGGAACGATCCGAAGCTCTCCGTCAGGAGCGCGGAGATGCGGTCTCGCCACATTTTCCATGCCGTCCAAACCGCCGATGCGCGTGCTGGAGCGGACCATCCCCAAGGGCTCGAAGAAACGCGCCCGGATGAACTCGTCCCAGCTTTGCCCGGAAAGCTCCTCGATGATCTCTCCCGTCGCAATCCAAGTCGTGTTGTTGTACTGAAAGGTGGACCTCAAGGGAAAGGCGATCTCCTGGTGGCGCACCTGCCGTATCACCTCTTCCCTGCTCCGCGGGTTGTTGTACCAGAGCATGTCGCCCCTGAGAAGGCCGGTTCCATGGGCCATGAGGTCGCGCACCCGGAGATTCCGGGTCACGTAGGCGTCGCTCAGGAGAAAGTCGGGAAGGCGCTCCGACACCTTCGAGTCCCACTCAAGCTTGCCCTCGTCGATCAGCATCGCGACGGCGGCCGAGGTAAAGGCCTTGGTCGTCGAGCCAACCGCGAAGAGCGTGTGCTCGTCCACCGGCTCGCCCGAGCCCGCCCGGCGCGCGCCGAAGCCCCCCTGAAAGACGATCTCGCCTGACCGGACGACGGCGACGGCAGCGCCGGGGAGGCCCCAATCCCGAACCATATTCCGGGTCTGTTCCGCAAAGCCGTTGAGCTCCGGCGGCTGGGCGGACGCCGGAAACGCGCCTCCGGCCGCCAGGGCGAAAAAGCACGTCCAAGGAAGGAAGCCGGTGGACGCGGCGCGGCGCGACGTTTTCGGGACCGGGAGCGTGCTGTTCAATTGTTAGAGTCTCCTTCGGGAAGCCTGCCGAACTGCTCGGGTACCCGAAGATTACAGTAAGCGTCTTTGTCCCGCCCGCCTTCGGCGACAAGAAAGGCCGCGACATGTCCTTCCTCATCCGCTCCATGCGGAGCCGAGCCGACTTCTCCGCCTGCGTCGGCCTTCAGAAGGAGACCTGGGGACCGGACTACTCGGATGTGGTGCCGATCAGCATGATGCAGGTCACTCGGAAGGTGGGGGGCGTGGGACTGGGAGCCTTTCTTCCCGATGGGGAAATGATTGGCTTTGCGTACGGCGTGTCCGGAGTACGGGAAGGCTCTCTCGTTCACTGGTCCCATATGACCGCAGTGCGCCCGGAGTGGCAAAACCAAGGAGTAGGAAAGGCGCTCAAGCTCAAGCAGAAGGACAAGCTCCTGGGGTTCGGAATTCGACTCATGTTCTGGACGTACGACCCGCTGGTCGCGCGCAACGCCCACTTCAATCTGAATCGGTTGGGCGTGGAGATCGACGAGTACGTGCCGGATCTCTATGGGCCCTCGGATTCTCCTCTGCACCAGCTGGGCACCGACCGCTTCATCGTGCGATGGAGGCTGGATCGCAAAGAGCCTTCCCCGGGGACGGCCTCCGGGGAAGTCGCGCGCATCGCGGTCCCCGCGGACATCGATGCAGTTCGCGCGGCGTCGGCCAAGCGCGCCGCCCAGTGGCGAAGCAACACGCGGCGGCTCTTTCTTGAGCTCTTGGGCCGGGGCTTCAGAGTGTGCGGATTTGAACGGGGCGCGGAGCGCTCCGAGTACCTCTTGGTTCCCGGCGATCCGCCCGCGTCGGGGGGCGGCGCTTCGCCGTAACCGGAGTTGACCCGGCCCCCGGGGAGGGATATGCTGCGAAGATCCGGTATGACTAAGCGCCTAGGAGGCCCGCATGATCCTTGCTCTCGCTCTCTGCGCCTTCTGTCAGGGCCAGCCGGACGTTCTCGGCCCGGAGGATGTATTCGACCTGGAGTACGTCTCGGAGCCTAGGATATCCCCGGATGGCTCCGAGATCGTCTTTGTCCGAAGCTGGTCCGACCGCATGACCGATCGGAGGTACTCCAACCTCTGGATCATGGACAAAGGCGGCGAGAACCTTCGCCCGCTCACAATGGGCAAGCGCGCGGACACGCATCCAAGATGGTCGCCGGACGGCAAGCGTCTGCTCTACCTGTCGAGCGAGGACGGCGCTCCCGAGCTGTTTGTCCGTTGGATGGACTCAGGCGAGACGATTCAGGTCGCTGAAGTCGAGGCTGGGGCCAGGGTCCCGGCGTGGTCGCCGGATGGAGAGTGGATCGCCTTTTCCGGCTTTGTTCGCGATGCCGGCCCCAAGCTAATTGAAATGCCGAATCCGCCGGCGGGGGCCCAGTGGGCGCCGCCGGCCCGCGTGATTGACGATTTGGTACACCGATTCGACGGCGCGGGCGACTTGGAGCACGGGTACACGCACCTCTTTGTGGTTCCGTCCAGCGGCGGCACCCCGCGCCGGCTGACGAGCGGCGACCACCACCACGGCGGATACGTGGGACGCGCCGGCTCAGGAAGGCCCGTCTGGTCGGCGGACGGAAACTCAATCCTCATCGACGCCAACCGCCATTCGGATTCGGAGCTGCGCAACCGCGACTTGGAGATCTACGAAGTCGGGCTGGATGGGTCGGTGCGCGCGCTCACCGACCGAAGGGGCCCGGACGCGGGCGCGGCGGCCTCGCCCGACGGAGAGTGGATCGCGTACACCGGCTTCCTGGATCGCTACCAAGGGTATCAGGTCGCCGGAATTACCATCGCGCGAAGGGATGGGGGCGGAAGGAGGAGCGCGGCGTCCGATCTCGACCGGAGCGTGAGCAATCTCAGCTGGTCGGCCGATTCTCGCCGACTCTACTTCATGTATTCGGACCACGGCAACACGAAGGTGGCGTACGTGTCGCTGGACGACCTGGACGATGTCCGCATCGTCGCGGAGAGTCTGGGCAGGGGAGGTTCCGCTTACGCGGGCGGAAGCTACTCCTTGGGACCGGGCGGGATGGTGGCGTTCACGACTTCGACGCCCCGGACGCTGAGCGAGGTCGCTGTCGTGGAAAGAGATGGAGCGGACGCGAGAGTGGCGACCCGCGTCAATCAGGATGTCCTGGGACGCATTGAGCTGGGCGCCGTCGAAGAGCTTCGCTGGGCTTCCTCCCACGACGGCCTGGAGATCCAAGGATGGGTGATTAAGCCGCCAGGGTTTGTGGAAGGGCGCCGCTACCCGATGATCCTGGAGATTCACGGCGGTCCCTTCGCCGACTATGGCGATCGCTTCGACGTCGAGAAACAAGCGATGGCGTCCGCCGGCTACGTCGTTCTTTACGCCAATCCCAGGGGGAGCACCTCCTATGGGGAAGAGTTCGGGAATCTGATTCATCACGCGTACCCCGGGAACGACTTCTTTGACCTGGACTCCGGCGTGGACGCTCTTCTCCAAGAAGGATACGTCGACCCGGATCAGCTCTACGTCACCGGGGGGAGCGGGGGCGGCGTGCTCTCGTCATGGTCGATCGGAAAGACCGACCGATATCGTGCGGCGGCGGTCCTCTACCCGGTCATCAACTGGTACAGCTTCGCGGTGACCTCGGACATTCCGATCACCGTAGGCAAGTACTGGTTTCCGGCGATGCCCTGGGAGGACCCGGAGCACTACATGGAGCGCTCTCCGATCTCGCTGGTTGGAAATGTGACCACGCCCACGATGATCCTCACCGGCGAAGAGGATTATCGTACGCCGATGTCGGAGTCGGACCAGTACTACCAGGCGTTGAAGCTGGAGGGGGTGGAGGCGGTGCTTGTCAAGGTGCCGGGCGAGCCTCACGGCATCCGGACGCGCCCCAGCCACTTTATGCAGAAAATCATGTACATCGTCGGGTGGTTCGACCGTCACAAGCCGCCCCGGAGGGCCTCGTGAAGAAGATCGACAGGCGGAGCGCGCTGAAGGGACTCGCAGCTTGCGGCTTCGTGAATCTGGGACGCTTTCGGTTCCCGGGATCGCGTCAGGAGTACTCCGCAAGGTGCGTGGACCTCGTCGCCTCCTCCCTGGTCGTCGATATGCTCTCGCCCCTCGCGATTTCAAGATCGGTGCGCATGCGATGGGGACCGGACCTTTCAGGGATGACGGAGCGCGAGGAAGAGGAGTTTAGAGGCTCTGGAATCGATGTCTTCCACGTGGCGGTGGGCATTGATGGAAATAGCCTGGAGGATGTCCGCCAAAACACGCTGGTATTCGTGGCGGGTTACAACGCGGCATGCGCCGAAAAACCCGATCTCTTTCGGAGAATCGATTCGGTCGGAGATATGGACGCGCTTCGAGGCTCCTCCAGAGTCGGCATCCTGATCGGCACGCAGACCTCCGCGCACTTCCTGGGCCCAAGCGACGTCGACCTCTTTTACGGCCTTGGGCAGCGAGTGTCTCAGCTCACCTACAATTCCCGCAACCTCATCGGCAACGGCGCTACGGAACGGGTTGACGGAGGCATTTCCGACTTTGGCGAGGCCATCGTTCGGCGCATGAACGAGATCGGGATGGCGATCGACGTCTCTCACTGCGGCGACCGGACGACGCTGGACGCCTTTGAGCTATCGAGCCGCCCCGTCTTGATCACCCACTCCAACAGCCGAGTTCTCGCGGGCGGCCACCCGCGCGCAAAGCCCGACGAGGCGATCCGGATGATGGCCCGATCCGGCGGCGTCATGGGGATAACCGGCGTCAGAATGTTCGTCAAGGACTCGGAGCCCACGACGATCGAGGATTACGTCGACCACTTCGATCACGTCCGAGACTTGGCGGGCGTCGAGCACTTGGGCATCGGAAGCGACGTGGACCTGCATGGCTACGACGACCTTCCCCCGGACGAGTATGCGATCCTAAAGAGCGCCTACAAGGACTCCTACGCCTTCCGGGACAAGATTGACATTGACGGCGTGGATCATCCGCGCCGGGTCTTCGACCTGACGGAGGCGTTGATCCGGCGCCGGTATACCGACCGGCACATCCGAGGAATTCTAGGCGGGAATTTCCGCCGCGTACTGGAGGAGATATGGAGCGTCTGAACCAAGCCCTGGAGGGGATTCAAGCGGACGGCATGGACCGCCGCGCATTCCTGCGCGCCGCCGGCATCGGCTGCGGAGCGGCCCTGAGCTTGGGCGGCAGCGCGACGGGAGACGCGCGGCCCCAGAGGCCCCAGAGGATACTGATCTTGGGCGGGACGAGCTTTATCGGTCCGTACCAGGTGAAGTACGCTCTGGACCGGGGCCACCAAGTCTCGATCTTCAACCGGGGCCGGACCGAGCCTCCGTTCTTTCGCGAGTACTTCGACCGCGTGGAGCGCTTGGTCGGAGACCGAAACGACGACCTTGCGTCGCTGGAAACGGGCGAATGGGACTTGGTCATCGACAACTCCGCGTCGATCCCCAGATGGGTGAAGATGACTACCGAGCTTCTGGGCGACCGGGCGGATCGGTACCTGTTCGTTTCCTCGATCTCGGCCTACAGGGACTTTGGCGCCGTAGGCATTGATGAAGACTATCCGGTGGCGACGCTGTCGTCGCCCGATGTCGAAGACATGAGCGAGTACGGAGGGATGAAGGCCGCGTGCGAAGCTCAGACGCGCGACGTCTTCGGCGAGCGGGCGATCATTGTGCGGCCCGGGTTGATCATCGGGCCCGGGGACCCGACCGACCGCTGGACCTATTGGCCCGTGCGTCTTGCGCGGGGCGGCGAGGTTCTTTGCCCCAATTCGCCGGAGGACCCCGTCCAGAATATCGACGCGAAGGACCTCTCCGAGTGGATCGTCCGCCTAGGCGAAGCCTCTGGAACGGGCGGGACGTACAACGCGACCGGAGAGGCGGAGCCCTTTGAGGAAATGCTGGAGTCCGCCAGACTGGGAACCGGGGCGGACGCGGACTTCACCTGGGTATCGTCGGACTTCATGGAGGAGCACGGGGTGCGGGCCTGGGCGCACAGGACGAACTGGACGCCCCCGGAGGGCGACACGATCGGAATGAACCAGGTCTCGGTCGCTCGCGCCGTCGACGCTGGGCTCGCGTTCAGGCCGCTGGCAGACACCGCCCGCGACACCTTGACGTGGTGGGAAAGCTTGCCCGAGGAGCGCAGAAGCTCGCCGCGGGCCGGTCTGCCCGCCGAGCTGGAGGCGGAGGTGCTCTCGGCTTGGCGGGAGAGGAGTGAAGCGTGAGAATCGGCCTTGAGCACCCTGGACATGCCGGACGGATGCTGGCTTTCGGTCTCGCGGGCGTTTTTGGGTGCGCGCCCCCGGCGGACGAGATCTCTTCGGACGCGGGTGCGCCCGCGCCGATGGATGTGGTGATTGAGGGAGGTCGCGTCGTCGACGGCACCGGCGCGGCTTGGTTTCTGGGCGACCTGGGAATCCGAGGCGATCGCATCGCGGCCATGACGCCGGCTGGCGGACTCGCGGATGCGGAGGCAAACGCGCGCGTCGACGCGCGGGGGATGGTGGTCTCGCCCGGCTTCATTGACATTCAGTCGCATTCCAGGGGCCAGCTCCTCAGCGGCGACGGAAGGCTGCTTGGCAAGATCACGCAGGGAATTACAACCGAGATCATGGGCGAAGGGTGGACGAACGCCCCGGCCAATGAGCACACGCTTCGAGGGTCGGGACTGGTGAACCCCGAGGCCCGAGGCGATCGCCACGACTTTTCCGGCCCCCGCGGCTTTGACCGTTGGCTGCGCGCCATGGAAGAGACGGGCGCCTCCCCGAACCTAGGGTCATTCGTGGGCGCAACGACGATTCGCGTCTATGCGATGGGGGAGGCGGCCGGAGAACCCGACGCCGCGCAGCTTGACACCATGCGGGCCGCAGTGCGACGGGCAATGGAGGACGGCGCCTTCGGGATCGCTACTGCGCTGATCTATCCGCCGGGCGGCTTCGCTTCGACCGACGAGCTGGTGGAGGTGGCGAGGGCGTCCGCGCCTTACGGCGGCATTTACATCACGCACCTCCGCTCGGAGGCGGACCGGTTCTTGGAAGCGATGGACGAAGCGATTGAAATCGGTCGCCGCGCAGGGGTTCCGGTCGAGATCTACCACCTAAAGGCAGCCGGCATTCGCAACTACCCGAAGGCCGAGATGGCGGTCGCAAAAATCGACTCCGCTCGGGCGCTCGGAATGGACGTGCAAGCCAATATGTACCCCTACACCGCCGGTGGAACGGGAATCTCCGCGCTGCTGCCGCCCTGGGCCTCGGAGGACGGCCTCCTCCTGGACAACCTTCGCGACGCTGAAACGAGGCGCCGCATTCACGACGAGGTGCTCTCCGGCGACGTAGAGTGGGAGAATTTCGGTTTCCTCGCGACGCCGGAAGGCGTCCTTGTCACGAGCGGCGTGGAGGAGTATGCCGGGATGCGCCTTTCCGAGATCGCCCGAGAACGGGGAACAGACTGGGCCGACGCCGCCATTGACTTGGTGCTCATGTCGGAAGGCAACGCCGGGATGGTGATCTTCATGATGGCGGAGGCGAACGTGGCGCTCCAGCTCAAACAGCCTTGGATCAAGTTCGGGACCGACGCGGGCGGCTACGACCCGGAGCAAACTTGGGGCATGGTGCACCCGAGATCCTACGGTACCTACCCCAGAATCTTAGGCAAGTACGTGCGGGAGGAGGGCGTCCTCCCTCTAGAAGACGCCATCCGCAAGATGACGTCGGCCGTGGCGACGCGGCTCCAGATTCATGACCGGGGTCTGCTTCGGCCAGGGATGTATGCCGATGTCGTGGTCTTCGACCCCCTGACGATCATTGATCGCGCGACCTTTCAGGAGCCTCACCAGCTCTCCGCGGGCGTTCAGCATGTCTTTGTGAACGGCGTACACACGCTGCGGGACGGGGAACATACCGGCGCGATGGCCGGAATGATTGTGCGAGGCCCCGGCCACCGTTGAGGGTCGGAGTCGTGGGGGCCGGCGTCGTCGGCCTCGCGACGGCGCACTACCTGAGAAAGCTGGGACACTCGCCGGTCCTCTTCGACGCGGGAGTGGTCGGCGGCGCATGCTCCAAGGGAAACGGGGGCTGGATCTGCCCTTCCACGGTCTCCGCCGTCATGTCCCCGAAGGCAGACTCTTCCGCAGTGCGCGACCCTGTCTACGCGCCTTCGCCAATGGGGGATCCGGAGCTTCGGAGCTGGCTCTCGCTGCAGCGACGGGCTAAGATGAGCGAAGCTGGCGACGCCTTGTATTCGCTGGCAAAGACGGCGGTCGGTTTGATGGTCGAGCTCGAAGAAGACGGCCTGTCCGTCGAGTGGGCGCGCAGCGCTCTCCTCGTCGCCTTCAAAGAAAAGGAAGCCGCTTTGTCGCTTGCGGATACGCTGGCGCGCCGGAAAGCAGCATTTCGCATTCTGGACGCGAAGGAGGCCCTCAGCCGAGAACCTTTCCTCAAGCCTGTATTCGCGCGCGCGATCAAAGTCGAAGGAGCCTTCGTTCGACCGGAGTCGCTATGCACGGGAATCGCGGCGGGACTTACGGCGCGGGGCGTCCGGATATTGGAGCGGACGAAGGTTACGGAGCTCCGCGCTCGTCCAAGAGGCGTCGCTCTCGTCACTCCCAAGAAACAGTACGAAGTTGATCGGGCGATCATCGCAGCGGGCGTCCATAGCGGCGCTCTCGCTCGCCAGCTTGGGCAAGCACTCCCGCTGACCGCCGCCAAGGGGTATTCCGTGACTGTAGATGCGCCCAGTCGAACTCTGCGTCAGCCGGTCGCGTTAGCCGACGATCTGATCTACCTCACGCCCTTTTCGGGCCGGGTGCGCTTCGCGGGACTGGTCGACTTCACGGGCATCAACGACCACTTGGATCCCAAGAGAATAAAGGAGCTGAGGCACAGGGTCGATGCCGCCGTAAGCCTCCGGGGCGCCTTGGACGCGGGCTTGGAGTGGGTCGGGATGCGACCGACCACCCCCGATTCCCTTCCCCTCATCGGAAGGCTGCTTGAAGATCCGCCCGTCTACGTGAACACGGGTCATCAGAAGCTGGGAATCACGCTCGCTTTGGGTGCGGGCCGCGCGCTCGCGCAGCTTATCGCAGGCAAGGAGCCTTGGGCGACGCTAAAGCCGTTCTTGCCCGACCGATTCGAGCTAAGCTAAACGCGCAAAACAACCGTCGCGTGTCCCAAAGCGGCGAAACCGGTCCCTGACCGAAAGAACTTGCCGGCAGACCCGCCCGTAGTCTTTACGTGGCCGCGCGCAAGGCAGTCAGTCGGAACCCCAAGCAAGCACCGCTTGACGGGCCAGCCCTGTTCCGATCAAGCGAACCCGCTTGCCCGCTAACCTCCCCGTTAGTCCTCTGGTCAACGGGCAGGCCGTTCCGCCCGTTGACCAGAGGACTACTCGCGTCTGATTTTAAGCCAAACCAGCTATGCCGCCGCAGGTCATCACTTCCCGGCTCGATACCACCTGATGTCAAACTGTTCAGCAAAAGGCGTCAGAATGACCCTCTTGCCATCTGTCCTCATCTGCGGTATGGAGTCCGTGCTGCCTTCAATCTCTATGCCCTTGTCGTAAATGAGATATCCACCCGGGTAGAGCTCCAACACGTAGCTGGAACCCGAAAATTCCGGGCGAAACCAATATTGCGTATCATCCGAGAGAGGTTGATTCGTCATTGTCACGTACACATCCTCTTCGGTGGGCAGAGTATTCGTCGTCCAATCCGCAAGATTGGCTTCGGACAAGGTTGTGGCGGCTCTGCACGGCCTGGCATCGCCTGCCGAGTGTTCCGGCGAGTAGAGCGGATCGCGAAAAACGCGCCTGCATTTGCTCATTTCAAGGGTAATCGTCGCGGTGCTCTTTGAGCTGTCCGCAGACTGCTCATTGGAGGTAAACTCCCAGATATTCCCCTTGATTTTTGTGGGCTTCAGGATCCCAAAGCCCAGCGCCTGATACCCGCCGGGTTGCCACGCTGGAGCGCCGGTAGCGGACGGATCTCTGGCCTCGCCAATTTCTCCGTTGTAGTAGTCGATGACCAGCGCATCGGTGAAGTCGCCCCACACTTGGTTTCCTTTGCAGGGATTTCCGTCGTCCCGCTTTCTACAAAGACTATCGGGTTCCGAAATTCTGACATCCAAGTCAGTGTAGTCGGTCGGATACGCATATTGGGGTCCGGAATGCGCGCCTGCAATCGTAATCTTGTACACCTCCGACGGAAGGCCTTCAAACTCGAATCTCCCTTGCTCGTCGGTCTCTGTCCAGCGCGGAAGACCCCAACCCACGCTCATCTCCACTGTAGTGTCCTTCATTTCATTGCCCGTCCCCGTTTTGATCTTTCCCGTGATCCGTGTCGACAGTATCACCAGATGACCGGCATGGGGAACAGTTTTTCCGGCCTCCGTGAGATGAGAAAAATTATCCCCCGCAGGAGGACAGCTGGTTTCTACGAACACTCCTTCTTTAGCAAAGGTAATCCCTTCTTCGGAGTAGGCTTCGGTAGAGGAACAAATGTTCACTTCAACCGTGGCGGCGCGGCCTTTGAGAGCGACATCCATAAAGCGGGTCTCATAGTGAGTCATTCCTTCCGGCTTGAGCTCCTTTGCGACAGCGCCTTCCCCCATTCCCAGCGTCACCTTCCCTAAGGACAGCGTATCGCTGTACTCAACGCCCGTGAGCGTTGTCATCGCCGCATTGGTCAACACCCTCCGGAACGTGTAGTCGGAGTCGCCCGTCCTAGCCATCACTTCGTACGTGCCGTCCATCAATTCATCAATCAGCGCCATGCCGGCGGCGTCGGTGTCTTCTTCCGTGGCCTCATCGTCATACAGCGACGTCGCCGTCAATTCGACATCCATCCCATCGGCGTTCAGAGTGTCCCCGGAGCTCCTAAACATCGCGGACAGCGAGTGGCCCGCCCGCTTGTAGCCGAAGCTGGAGCACATTTTCTTGTCGAGCGGATGCGTCTTGCAGGCAACCAGCATCGACGTGTGCGCCACAGAGTTCGGGTCCAGCTCCATTATTCCGTCGCCCAGCAGCATCGCGTCCTTATTCTCAAGCCAAGGGCTCAGCTCCGCCCGCACCCGGTACGTCCCCGGCTCGACCTGCGTCTGCACGCCCGTAAAGACGTGCGACGCCGAGTCGGCCTTCACTTTTTCCGCTAAGGAAACTCTCGCCCAACTTCCGCTAGCGTCCTTCTTTTCCAGATGCAGCCGCAGATCTCCATCGGCCGCCGCAGTGTCTTTCCTGTCCCCCGTGCACGTCTTGTCCGTCGCCTTCAGCGGCACGCACGACACGCCCGCCACGTCGTCCAGCTCCCGGTGCGCGCCAACCTTCACGCTCACCGTCTTGTGGCCGACCACCAGCGTCCCCAAGTGCATCGTCTTGTCCGGCGGATGCAGGCCGTTGTGCGTGAACTCCAGGTACTCCATGTCCTCGTCGTCCATGTCGTGGTGGAAGTACAGCTTTGAGTCCTTCATCCCCACGCGGTACTTTCCCGTCTTCGACGGCGTGGCCGACACCGTCAGCGACGCCGACCCGTTCGAGCCCGTCGTCGCCGTCGCCGACGCCGTCTTGCTCGTCCCCTTGAACGCCGCAACCTCCGCCTTGCTCATGTACGCGTTGCCCGCAGCGCCGCGGCGCACCGTCCGCACCGTCAGCGTCACATTCGCTTTCGTCGCCAAGTAGAGCATTGGATTCTTCGACTCCGACTTTAGCGACATCGGATCCACCATCGCCGTGTCCGTCGCGTCCTGCGCTGTCAAATCGACAGATGTATGTGCTAGCGATCCCATCAGGTACACCATGCTTCCGTCAAGCGAGCCCGTCGGAATCTCGAGCACGGCCATCCCGTCCGCGTCGGTCTTGGCCTCCGCCAGCGCCTCCTGACCCCACCCCTTCGCGTGATCCCCGGGATCGGCGGCCACCGCCTTCACCATGACGCCTTCGACCCCCATGTCGCTCATGCAGTCGTCCTTCGCGCAATTCGCGTAGCCGTACTTCGCCATCACGCTCAGCGAATGATGCGTCAGCTCGTACTCGAAGTCATGCTCCACCTCCTCGCCCGCATCCAGCTCGATCACCATCCCCGTCGCGCCCAGATCGCCTCCGGTCATCTTCGTGTGCGTCGGGTTCATCGGCGGCGACGTGTACACCAAGCGATAGCTCCCGGCCTTTAACTCCCCGAAGCTGTACATCCCCATCTCGTCCGTCATCGCCGTCCTCGCATCCGCCACGCCCGGCCCGTTCAACGTCAGCTTCACCGCGCCGGACAGACCCGCCGCGCCCGCGTCATGCAGCGTCTTCTCGCCGCCCGCCAACACCAGCATCCCCGATATCCTCGCCGTCCGCACGTGCGTCCCGCTGAAGTTCGCCCGCGTCTCCATATCGTCCATAGCCTCGACCTCCATCTCCATATCCTCGAAAGCGTACATCCCCATCTGCGCCTCGCTCGGCATGATCGCCACCATGTACGTCCCGGCCTTCAAGCCGCGGAAGGAGTACACCCCCGACGCATCCGTGGTCGCGTTCATCGCCGCGTCCATGTCCCCGCCCGTCAATCGCACCGCCATCCCGGCGACAAACATCCCCTCGACGCTCACCGCGCCCGCAATCGCCGCCGTCCGCAACATCGATCCCTGAAAGTCCACCGTGCCCCGCTCCCCCGGATCCAACGTCACTTCCCTCGAGGTCGCCGCAAACTCGTACGACTCCGCGTCGTACCCCGAGATCAACACCGTCCACGTCCCCGGCAGCAACCCGGAGAAGACGTACATCCCGTCCGCGTCCGTCCGCGTGGACGCCGCATCCTCCGGCCCGTCCAACTCGACCACCGCGCCCTGAACCGGCTGACCGTCCGCAAGCACGTGCCCCGAGATCGACGCGCCCCTCAGCAGCGTCCCCGAAAAGTCCGCCTTCGCCACCGCGTTCGCCGCAGCCTCCACGTCCATCGACTCCTCGGAAAAACTCACGCGATCCGCGTCGTATCCCGATATCGACACCGTGTAGCTCCCCGGCAGCAGATCCGCAAAGGCGTACACGCCGTCCGAATCCGTCGCCGCCCGATGCTCCTCGACCCCCGAAATCTCGACCGCGACGCCCGCCAAAGGCTCGCCCTCCGCCTCGACTACGCCCGCAATCCCCGCCGTCCGCAGCATCGTCCCCGAAAAGTCCGCCACCTCCGTAGACGCAACCGCCAGCGTCCGCGTCACGCTCGTCTCGGCGAAAGCGTACAAATCCGCGTCGAATCCCGAAATCTCCACCGTATGCGACCCGGCCCGAAGCCCCGAAAACGCATACGCGCCCATCGCGTCCGTCATGGTCGATCCCTCAGACATCCCCGAAAGACGCACCATCACGCCCTCCAAACGCATGTCCCCGGCCATCACCGTACCCGTCAGCGCCGACGTGCGTATCCACGACCCCAAAAAGTCCACCGTCACAGACTGACCCGCCGACGCTATCGTCGCAGACCCCGTCGCAGCGTCAAACGCCGCATCCGCCGGATACCCCGAAATCGACACCGCGTACGTACCCCCCTCCACGCCGTCAAACCTGTACGACCCGCCGCCCGACGTCACCTGCGAACTCCCGTTCGACAGCGACACCGACACGCCGTCCAGACCCTCCCCCTCCACCATCACCTTCCCCAGAATCGACCCCGCCTCGGGCGGCGCCGTAGCCCCGTCACACGTCCACGCAACCGCCCCCAGCAGCGCCCCGATCCCGAGCGCCCTCGTCTTGCTTCTACTCATACGCGCTTTCCCTTAAGGTTCATGTGTATTCGGTTCACAGGCATTGTAGTATACGTAACTCCAGTGGACTGGGCCATCTTCTTTTGAGGTAACGGGTGTGCGTGAGGCCGGATAGGGCCCCGGAATCCCTCTTACAGCTCAGATCATTTGTTGCGCCGCCCGGCCTCCCGCTCAACGGTTGCCGAGCGGGCTTGACCAAGTACTTTCCGCACGCCGGGCTGTGAAGAGTATAGAGACTCAAAACGGAAGAAGGCGCGCACGCCCAAGCCTTCGGTAGCCTGCGTAGCGATAGGCACGAATGGGGGCAGCCATCAAGCGTTGCCTCTGCCAAACGCGCCGCTGGCTCTACCGTGGGCGCGCTGCCACCAACGGCGCTCCACCGGCCAGTCCCCCCCCCCCCGGATTCTCCTCCGGCCCCTCGCCCGGAACCGAGTCCGGCGGCGGCCCGAGCTACGAGCAGTCGCATATCCCACTTGCCAAAATGCGTCCTTTCCTCCGAGGGATCTTTCTCCAGCGTCGCGCACTCAAGTAATATATGGAAGATCTTCTCCATAATGCTTGGCCACCGGAGATCGGGAACCGGAGTCGAGCTGCGCAGACGCCAAGCCCCCCATCCCGTGGCAGACCTTCCGCCTGCTCGCCGGTCCCATACGCGGAGGCCGCAAACGCCGGTCGGCGTCCTAGCCGATCATGTACGCGGCAACGGCGCGGCGGCGGACCGTCCATCACCTATCGGCGTCAGCGGTCGGCACGGTCAATCCAGACCAGCTCTTTGCCACCCCTCCAAGGGTCGGAAAGCCCGGCGAAGACCCGGTCGACTCCTGTCCGTCCAGCAAGCTTCGGCCTATCCGTCCAAGTTCACCAGCTTGATGTTCCGCCATCGCACCTTGATACCGCCGCCGTCATGAATCTGCAGCGCGATTGACCCCCTGGCAGCGCCAATTTTGTCGTCGTCAAAGTCGACCATCGGAGTCTCGTTCAGCCACGTCCGAACCCGACCTCCCACAGCGCGCACGCGCAGCGTATTCCACTCGCCGGCCCGCAGCGCCTCGTCCTTCAGCGGATCGGGTTGAGCCAGCCATCCCCGACCATAGGATTCGTAGATCCCGCCGGTAAAGAGGCCCGGAGGCGCGATTTCCGCCTGCCACCCGTTCACCTGGAGGTCGTCGTCGACGCTGGACCGGAAGAAGACGCCGCTATTGCCGTCCGCCTCCTGTTTGAAATCAAGCGTAAGGTCGAAGTCCCGATAGGTCGCATCGGTCACGAGGTACCCGTATCCCGCGCTCTCGCCGCTTTCGGAGACGAGTTCACCGGCCTCGACGTACCAGCGCTCCGCGCCGCGCGCGCGCCAACCGTCCAGGTTCTTGCCGTCAAAGAGAGCGACGGGCTCGAGCGGCAAGATCTTGATGCCGCGATAGTATGCGCTCCGACCGTGATCCTGAATCCCGATCGGCCCGGAAGACGCCCGGCCGTAATTCGGGTAAGGGGCGAATTTGCTCGCGGAGACGCGCTCCTCCCATCTGGACGAGCCGAGTTCGTACTCCACTGTTCGCCCCCCGTTCAGCCAGTGCTCAACGATGCTGCCGGCGACACGGATGCGACCTGAATTCCACTCGCCCGGACCGTGGAGCTTCTTCTCGCCGCTGGCGTGCAAGTCGTAATTGTCGCCGGTGAGACGCGTATTCATGTCCATTGAGCCCATCTCAACGTACGCTTCGTCGTCCAACACTTGGTACTCTGGAGCGTGATGCCAGATTGCGGCGCCGGGCTCCTCTATCACCCGGTAGAAGACGCCGCTGTTCGCGACTTCCGTCAGCATGAACTCGAACTTCAGATCGAAGTCCCGGTAGCCCTCGGTCGTGACGATGTCGCCGCCGATCGGAACGTCCGGATCCGTCGCGGTCGCGCCAACCGTCAACATTCCGTCCAGTACGGCCCAGCCCGTGTCGGGGAAGCTCTCCCGGTTGTAGCCGCGCCACCCGGTCGTTGTCTCCCCATCGAAAAGCAGACGCCAACCCGAGGCCAGCTCGGCCTGGGTCAGCGTGTTGGCAAGCTGCGCGGGACTTGGGTCCGCTCCGCCGGGTCGTTCGACGCAGGAGAGGCTTGCGATTAGCAGGAGCGGCGCGAGAAGTCGGTTCATGAGCGGACGCTCATCGCATTTGGGTCCCATTGGACGATCCGGTCTTCGAAGTAGCTGAGGTTGCAGGCCAGCGCCGGCGCGGCGGCCCTCATTCCGAACCGGGCGTCCTGCGAGACGGGCGAACCGCCTCTCACCGCTTCAATGAAGTTGAAGAAGTGATCGAAGTGCGCCCCTTGATAGCCGGGTTCAACCTCGTATACCGCCTCGGCGGGAGGAAGCATGCGGACCCGCGCCGGAAGCTCGCGGTCCGAATCGGCCATTTTCTCCAGCGAGAAGGCGTCCATCGGATCCACGACCGCGTTCTTGCGCACCGTCACCCGAGTCCATGTCACGTCCATGGAGCCCTCGCTCCCCACCAAGCGCAAAAAGGTGCTGCCCGAGGTGCCGTCCACGAAGTTGACTCTGAGCGAGAGGTTGAATCCCGGATGCGCGCGCGTCTCCGGGTAGTCGAAGATGCCCAAGAGAACGTCAGGCACTTCGCGTCCGTCCTTCCAGTAGCGAAGCCCTCCCGCGGCCTGAATCCGCGTGGGGCCGCGCGAGCCAACGATAAAGTGAAGGCTCGAGAAGAGATGGACGAAGAGGTCGCCCGCCACTCCGGTGCCGTAGTCCAGATAGTTGCGCCAGCGAAAGAGTCGAAAAGGATCGTAGGGACGATCCGGCGCCGGTCCAAGGAAGCGCGGCCAATCCACGCTTCCCGCGGATGCGTCGGCGGGAATGGGATACTGCCAAGCGCCGATCGGGTCGTTTCTGGCCCAGAAGCCTTCGGCATAGTTCAATGCGCCGATCGCGCCGGCTTCGTACAGCTCCTTGGCCTTTTCGTTGCCAAGCGAGCTCATCCCCTGGCTTCCCACCTGGAAGACCGCGCCCGACGCCTCCTGCGCCCGAATCAGGTCTTCGCCCTCCGCGATCTCATGTACCATGGGCTTTTCGCAGTACACGGCCTTGCCGGCCTCAAGCGCGCTCAGGGAGATCGGCTGATGCAGGTGGTCCGGAGTCGCTACGATCACCGCGTCTACGTCGCCGCGGGCGAGTACTTCCTCGTAATCCCGCGTCGAAAACACGCCTTCGTGGCGCTCCTCCGCCGCGCGCAGCCGTCCGTCGAAGACATCGCACGCAGCCACAAGCTCGACGCCGGGAAGGCGGAGCGCCGTATCCGCGTCAGCCATCCCCATGCCGCCCGCGCCGATTACGGCGAGTCCAACCCGGTCGGAAGGCGCGACTCTTGTCGGCTTCGGCCGACGGCGAAAGAGCGGCTCCGGCGTCCGCCGGACCTTCGCTGAAACGAGCGACGGCACCGCGGCAAGGGTCGAGGCGGCCGCCACGGACCCGACAAAGCTGCGCCGGCTGCTGGACGCCAAGACGCGCGTTGGCTCGGCACAATCTCCGGCGCCCAAGATCTCTCGTCCGTCCTCCGATGACCCCCGCCCGCGAATCTGCTTCTTCACGGTTGGCCCCCTTTACCGTTGCCCCGCCGCTTCGTCCTTGCGCCCGGACAGCATCGCCGGGGCCACTGCCGCCCCCTCCCAGTCGGCGTCCGCCACGCCGACGGACTCGCCCGTCTCCGGGTCAATCCAGATGGCGTGAATCCGACCGAAGGCCCCGGCCCTGCCCACCGTCTCGACATTAATTCCAAGCGCCTCGACCTCGCGCACGTCTTCGTCCGTCCAACCAATCTCGGGCGACGTCTCCATCGCGATGCCGTTTTCGGTCGGATGCACTCGCGCTGCCGCAAGCGCGTCCGGAAGCGACATGCCCTGATCGACGACGCGCAGCACGGCCTGAACGACGGCGGAGATGATGCGGATGCCGCCCGCCGCTCCAAGCACGAGGATCGGCTCTCCGTCCCGAACGACCATGAGCGGCGAAATGCTCGAGGCGGCGCGGGCGCCTGGCTCCATCGGCCCCAGGTATCCGCCCAGCGTGGCAGCGTAAAGAAAGCCCAGTCCGGGCGTTGCGACCTTGGATCCCAAATTCGGCCCGATCGTCTGAGTCAGAGCGACGTACATGCCCTCTCCGTCGCCAGTCGAAAGGTGCGTCGTGTGGTCGCTCAGGGGACCCCAAGCGTCGCCGGTCCAGTCCGTATCGGATCTCCCCGCCGCGGGCTGGACAGGCGTCGCGTCTCCGCTGACCGCCCCGCGCCGCCTGCGCGTTCCCGGCTCAAGACTCGCGGCGCGCCGCAGCCCCGGCAGTTCAATCTCCGCAGCGATCCGGCCCGCCCAGTCCTTGTCGGTCATGAATTCAAGTCCCGCCGCCCCGCTCTGACCGGACCTCGCCTCCGCGCGCTCCGCGAATACGCGCCCCGCAACCGCGCCGACCAGCGCCGCCCAGTCTTCCCGGTCAAGCGACGCGACATCGAAGCGCTCCAGCACGTGGAGAATTCCAATCGTCACGGCTCCCGACGCGGGCAGGTCCGTGCCCACGAGCTCAAGCCCCCGGTAGGATCCTCGAACCACCTTCGCGTCGAGGGCGCGGTAGGCGGCGAGCGATTCCCGCGTCACCGCGCCGCCGCGCGCTTGGACATCGGCCGCGATCATCTCCGCGATCTCGCCTCGGTAGAAGACATCCGGGCCTTGCTCAGCGATCAACTGAAGCGTTTGGGCAAGTTCGGGCTGGCGAAATAGCGCGCCGGCGGAGCGCGCCTCGCCGGATTCATCGAGATAGGACGCGCGCGATCCGTCGAATTCGCGGAGCTGCTGGGCACCGGCTCCGTGCCGGGCAGCCTCTCCGGGAAGCAGCTCGAAGCCCTCTCGAGCAAGTCGAATCGCCGGCTCCATCACCTGGGAGAGCGTCATCGTCCCCTCCTCCTCCAAGAGAAGGGCAAGGCCCGCGAGCGCGCCCGGCACGCCGACGGTCGGGTAGCCGTAGGATGCTTGCGGGGCGGTCTCGGGATCGTAGCTTGCCGGGGCCTGGGTCGTGGCGTCGATCCCTCGAAATGACCCGTCGGGCCTCCGCAAGAGGATTTGAGCGCGACCGCCGATGCTGTTCATCGACGGCTCGACGACTGAAACCGCGAAGGCCGCAGCCACGGCTGCGTCGGCCGCGTTGCCGCCCGCGAGAAGAATCTCGGCCCCCGCCTCCGCCGCAAGCGGCTGGGCGGCGCTCACGACCCCTTCGGACGATCTTGCGACTTGGGGATAGGACGGCGGCGTACGCGCCGCGGGCGATTCGGGGGCGCACCCCTGGACAATCCCAAGAAAAAGAACAACGACCAGGCTGCGGAACGGGGATGCTTCACGACTCTTCACGGTTTCGTCCCTTTGAGCAGATTCGGGCGGCTATAGGCGGGCAAAGTACCCTACCACCCACTCGGTACCCAAGGCGTGCCCCTTGCCGGCGAAAGACTTGCGAAGGCCCAGCTCCAGCTCCGCAGGCCCGACGGGCGCAAGGATCAAAGCTTGGCCCAGAAGGATCTCGCGCTGGAACGACGGCACGCGAATGCCCTCCGTCTTCCCGGAGGCGCCATTCATCCCCTCCAGCGCCAAGCGGACGCCCACCGGCCCCAAGGCCGCGCCGGCCCGAGCCGAAAAGAACACCTCGTCTCCGAAGTCCCTGTGGGTCTTTGCGTTTTCCTCGCGTACCCGATATCCCAGCCATCCGGCGAGGTACACGGGCTTGGGCCAGAGGGAATGGCCGATTTCCGCAATAAACTCCCAGTCCCGTTGACCGTCGCCCAAAGGGATCGCGTCCGTACCGACGGCAAAGTCCCCAAGCGGCGCCTTCACGCCGGCCCGGAGCGCAAACGGGAAGCCTGAGTTCAGCCAAGAGAGCGGCGCGCACCTCACCCAGAACCGCGCGTCCCCAACGCCCGATTTGACGCGGGCGCCGTACGCGTCCTCATAGCGAAGGCGGTGTCCGGATCCTTGCAGCCAGAGATCTACCCCGGGAAGGACCCCGGCGGCTACGGTCGCGTAGAGCGACATCGTCCGCGCGCGCCCCTCCGCGAAGAACTCCCGGGCCGCCCCGGTCGCGTCATAAAAGCGGTCGGCGCTCTGGCGGTACGCGGCGACCGATACCCACCCCTTTCCGGGAGGCTCCACCCACTGCGCGCCGGCCGCCGGCCCGAAGAGCGGACCCGCAGCCGCTGCGAGGAACAGCCAACTTGACCGTCGTTGCGCGGCATTGCTGCCCGGACTGCGCGTCACGGAGTTGACCCCACCGCCAGTCGCGTGCCTGGATGGAAGGCCGCCCAGGCTTGCCAGAAGGCGACGTAGGCGTCGGGAATTTGCGGCAGGCTCGCTCCCTCGAGCGCCCCGCGCACCGCTCGGCCCGAGACCGACCACGTCGAGCCCGTTTCGTGATCGGTAATCGCCCCATCCACTACGGAAAAGCGCAGGCGAGTTTGCTCGGCAAGGGGACGCAGCGCAACGGCGGCCCTCCGCTGGGCATCCCAAAAAACCACGGCGGACTCGCCCCCAAAGTCCAGCTCGCCGATCCAAACGGCCCCCTGCTCCGCCATCGCCTCGAATGGAAAGGCGACCGGCGCGCCTCCTCCCGCCGTTTTCGGAAAGCCCAGCACGCGCTCCTTCGGAGGCCGCCTCTCGTCCTCTCGCGGAAGCGGAAAGCCCAAGTAGTCGCCGTTTCCCGGGATCTCGTACGCCGACCCGTATGGGTTGATGCGGTAGCTGTCGAACTCGACGGGGTCCACCGTCACGACCTGCGAAGCCGGAAAGCTCGCGCGCCATCCATCCCAGGTCATCTCGATTACGGGCCGCCGAGTCAGATACTGTCCCGCCTTGGGGCCGCAGCCGGCTTGGCCGGCCATCTGCGGCCACTGCGACGATTCGGCGCTTCGGTCGTACATTACCAAGTTGGCTTGGTAGAGAAGACCCGATACGCCAAACTCCGCGCCGCCCACGCTCGCGCGGTCGAAGGCCAGCGCGGATCCCGTGAGGGGACAGTAGGTGACGGCGATCCGTTCATCGCCTCGATCAAGATTCACGATTTCGTGGCGATACATCACGTTATGCGGAATGACGAGCCACTCGCCCTCGGTCCGCACGCCGATCACTCGCGAGCTTCCAGAGAGATACCGGGTTCCTTCAGCGTCGGTCGCGGCGACGAACTCGGGGTTTGTCAGCGACGGAATTCCGTCCCGACCCACATTGCCGTCCGCGAGGTAGGCGGGATCTAGATCGCCGCAAGCAAGCTCCGGCGGATCGCCCGTCCAAGTCGGGGCGTCGCACCCGACGAATAGGCCGGCAAGAGCCGCCAAGACGAAGCCGCTCTCCCGCCTCGTCCATGGGCTCATGCGACAACCCCTGACTACGCGCTTCATTCGCTCCCCCGGCCGTGGACGCTCGACAATCGGCTTGCCGCCTCAATCTACGACGCGGCGCCGGAGGCCGTGTCCCTCGCCCCGCTGGCCCCGCAGCCTTGAGTGATAACTTTCATGCCCGGCACGGCCCGGTTGGACCGCCTTTTCCCGCGCCCTTAGCGATGCCTCCCGAGATACAGCGACTTTCAAGGTCCGTAGAGGACTACATCAAGGCTCTGTATCTCCTGAATCAGGGCGGCGAAGCCGCAACCACGAACGCGCTTGCCGAGCTCTTGGAGGTCCAGCCCGCATCCGTAACGGGAATGGTCCGCCGCCTCGCGGAGGATGGGCTGGTCATCCATCAACCCTACTTGGGGGCGCGCCTGACCGACCAAGGTCATCGGGAGGCGCTCATCGTCACTCGGAGACACCGGATCATCGAGTCCTACTTGGTCTGGCGCCTCGGCTTCGCCACCGACGAAGTACATGTTGAAGCGGAGCGGCTGGAACATTCGGCGTCGGACCTCCTGATCGAGAGGATGGCTCGCGCGATGGGTCATCCCGAGTTCGACCCGCACGGCGCTCCGATTCCGCCGGCCGCCCGCCCGAAGTCGTCCTCCGGGCAGGACGCCTCGTCCGCCTCAGGATCGGATTCGGGGCCCCCCGGATAGTCGCAACGGTGGCCCGCGAGCTTCGCTACGACCCGCTTGCCCCCGGCGCGCGAAGCGAGCTGATGCGTCGAGTGCGGTCCAAGGATACGGGCCCCGAGATGCGCGTCCGTCGCCTGGTACACGGCATGGGCTATCGATATCGACTCCACGCGAGCGACTTGCCTGGGCGACCCGACCTCGTCTTTCGACCCAGAAGGAAGGTGATTTTCGTGCACGGGTGCTTCTGGCACCGGCACGAAGGATGCGCGAAGAATCGGACGCCGAAGACGAGGCGGTCGTACTGGACGAAGAAGCTGGACGGCAACGTCGTCCGGGACCGCCGCAACCAAGCGGCGCTCGCGAAACACGGATGGGCGGCGCTCGTGATATGGGAGTGCGAGACGACGGACCTGGAAGCGCTTGCGCCGAGGATTCGGCGCTTCCTGGGGCCGCTGACTTGAGCGCAAATGCGCGATGAAAGGCTGAATCGTCGGAGCAGCGCCGGCGGTACTTTCTTCAGCTGAGAGAGAAGGAAACGTTGACTCGGATCGCCGCAGCCGCCGCGGCGCCCAACCGCTCCAGCGCCGGCCAGGGACTGAAGAGTCTTCCCGTTCAGGCGAACCGGGCAGGCTTGTAGCGCGCGCCCGACAAGGGGCGTTGGCTGCTCTTAGCCTTAGCTCAGAAGAAATCCAGGCAGCAGCGGGTCGTCGGGGTCAGCCCTGAAGATCGACTCTCCCGTGTAATGCGCCTTGCCGCCCACTAGAACCGTGACGGCGTCCAACGTGCCGACGCGGCTCGTCTTCACCGCGCACCCGGAAAAAACGGATCCGGTGATGCTGGAAAACAAACGTCTCTCTCCGATGCTCGCCTGCTTCCTCGCGCACTGAACCGCGATTCGCGCGGTGACGCCGCTTCCCGTAGGGCTGCGATCAACCTGTCGGTTGGCGAAGACGCAGACGTTTCGGCTGGGTTCCCGATCGCCCAGCCCTCCGTCGGTCAAGATTGTTCCGTAGATGAAGCTCAGCTCGGGATCAAAGGGGTGCTCGGGGACGAGTTGGGCCTTGGCCGCGCTGGTCACCGCCCACGCCGCGCGCGCGACTTCGCCCACCGGGGCGTTGCGAAGGCTGAGCCCGAAGCGGCCGGCCTCGGCGATCACATAGAACGCCCCTCCGTAGGCGAGGTCGACCGGCACTGTGCCGACGCCCTCCACGTCCAGCGGCTCGTCCAATCGCGCGGCAAAAGCGCCGACGCTCTCGAAGTGCGCGGCTCCCGCCTTCCCCCCTTCCACGCGCACATGCGCCGTCACCAAGCCGCAGGGACACTGAATCCGGATGATCGTGCGCGGCTCGCGAAGCTGGACGATGCGCTCGTCCACAGCCCACCGCGCCACGGCGATCGTCGCGTGGCCGCACATCGTGGAATACCCTTCGTTGTGACAGAAGAGCACCGCCAAGTCGGCATCCGGATGATCGGGCTTCACTGGGATCACGCCGTACATGTCCGCATGCCCCCGCGGCTCGTGCATGAGGTATCGGCGAAGGTCGTCCAGCCGCTCCTTCGCGTACCTGCGCTTATCCAAGATCGTGGCGCCCGCAATACGGGGGTACCCATCCACTACGATGCGCACCGGCTCTCCTCCGGCGTGCATCTCGCAGGTCCTGATTTCGAATGGAATCATCGGCCTTTCGCGCATGGACGCCCGCCATTTGCGGACGTTGCTCCGCGCAGCAGACGAGTCAACGAGAATGCTCCCGCCGCGGCCAGCAGCGCCCAGGCAATCGCCGTCACCGCGCCGTCCGACGGGACGATATACCCGAAGATCAGAAGCGTCAGCGATCCCCCGCACGCAGCGGCGAGCGCTTCGGGCGCGCGGAGGCCTTTGAGGTGAAGCCCGGCGACAAGCGGCACGAGCAGACTTGCGCCGAGGAGCGAATAAAAGATGGCGAGCGCGCTCGCGATTGTCGGGATCAAGATTGCGAGGCCTACGCCCGCGCATCCTCCCGCAATGGCGACGATCCGCGTTGCGCGCAGCACCTCGCGCCCCGAAGCGTCCGGCCTTAGAACGCGCTTGTACAGATCTCGGGCGACGGACGTGGAGAGCATGAACAGAATGGCGTCGGCGGAGCTTATTTCCGCGGAGAGAACGGCCGCAAGACCGAGAAGGCCCACCCAAGGGGGGAGCCATTCGACTAAGAGCGTCGGAAGCGCCGCCTCCGGATTGGCGATTCCGGGCTCAAGAATCCGAGTGAACATGCCCAAGAGGGGCGGAATCGCCGCAAAGACCATGAGCGCGACTCCGCATGCGGTAAGACCCCGCCTGATCGCGCCCGCGTCCCGCGCCCCGAAGGTCTTTTGCAGCAGTCCGGGCGACGAAACAAACGCGGGCACGAGCAAGACCAGGTACATCCACCCAGCGTCGCCGTTTCCCCAATAGTGGAGAAATCCGGGAAGGGCGACCGGATCGCTCAGCGCCGCCAAGGCCGCGTCCGCTCCGCCGACTCTTTGGAGGGCGAAGACCGCCGCGGCAAGAAAGCCCCCTAGGAGCACGACCAGCTGCACGAGGTTGACCCAAGCCGACCCCAAGAGTCCTCCCGCCGCGTAGTACGCCGTCATTACGGCGCCTCCCGCCACGGCTCCCAGCCACTTCGGCGCGCCAGTCGTCACATCTAGGATCCACGCCATCGCGATCAGCTGGGCCGCGAGGATGGAGAGCGAGCCCAGCCAGAGAAGCGTCGCCAGGAATAGGCGCGTGCCCGGCCCGTACCGCTCCTCCAGGAAGTCGCCGACCGTAAGGAACCCTCGGAGCTTCGCCGCGCGGTGGATGCGCGGTCCGATCCACTGGCCCAGCAGGATCGTCCCAATTCCGGCTGAACCCACCCACCACCACGCGCTGATCCCGAACTGGTAGCCCAGCGACGCCGCGAGCACGGTGGATCCGGCCCCGATATTGGCGGCAAGGACGGTGACGCAGAGGAGACCGGGACCCAAGGAGCGCCCAGCGACGAAGAAGTCGCTCTGGGTCGAGACGCGCCGCCCAACGAAGACCCCGGTCCCGAGAATGAGAAGCGTATAGAGGGCGAGGAAGCCTACCGTCCAATACACGGTCGTTAGCCGGGCCTCGCCGCCGGGCTCCCGGGAGCTTCGGAACTCCCTCTCGCGCCTTCCCGCGCTAGATCTCGAATGGACGGAGCCCCCGGGATGCCCACAGCCTCCCGCACTGCCCGAAGGATCGCTTCTTGAGTCGCGTCGGCCGCAAGCGCCCCGATCCTTCCCACGTTCGGGGGAGTTGCGTCCGGGCCGGTCCAGCTTCCGGTCGCGATTCCAAAGATCGCGTCCCCATCCCATGGCGTGTGGCTTGGCGCGACGGCCCGAGCCAGCCCGGCGTGAGCCATCTGCGCCACCTTCGTGATCTCGGCCTTTGAGAGCGCGGCATTGGTCGCGACCACCACGATGGTGGTGTTTTGTCCCAGGCCCTCCCTGGCCCGGGGCCCCTCGCCCGAAATTCCCCGACGCAGCGCCAGCCGCGCATCTATGAACTCGCCTTGGGCGTCAAGCGCGCCCGCGACGATCGCCCCGCTGGAGGGATCCACGATGTCGCCCACGGCGTTTACGACCGCAAGCGCGCCGACGACCAAGCCGTCGGGGACTTGAATCGAGGCCGACCCGGCGCCTCCCTTCATCGGCCTTGAGCCGAACATCTTCCCGACGGTCGCGCCGCTGCCGGCTCCCACGCTCCCTTCCGCGACCTCCGTCGCGCTCCACGCGCTCTCGGCGGCTCTTCGCCCGCAAGCGGGACCCGGGAAGACCCCTTGCGACGACCGGAGGTCAAAGATGATCGCGCCAGGCACGATCGGCACGACAACGCCTCGCCCTGCCGGAAACCCGATTCCTCGTTCCTTCAGGAAGGACACGACGCCGCTCCTGGCCCCCAGTCCGAAGGCGCTCCCTCCGGCAATCAAGACCGCGTCGATCCGATTCACCATATTGACCGGATCAAGCAAGTCGGTTTCCACCGTGCCCGGAGCCCCGCCTCTCACGTCGACGCCGCCGACGGAGCCGGGCGGCGCCAGCACCACGGTGCACCCGGTGCGCGCGTCGGGGTGCTCCGAGTGGCCCACCCGCACGCCTTCTACGTCGATGATCGACGGCTTTTTTTCCTGGATCTGAGCTCCGGCTTCGGAAGCGAGGAGCAAACCGAAGAGCGGGATCAGGCGTCTCATGGTCGACCTAAGCCGTGGAGGCGGACAACGATTGGTGACAAAATGTCGCACTTCGTAGACAGACATGACCACTTTGGAGGACGCCGGTTTGGCAGAGGCGCTGGAAATCGCCGTATTCTTGGGGGTTTTCGGTTGCCCGATTTTTGGCACGATGTTTGCATGTAGGGTATTCGAAGGCCAAGCCCGAACCGAAAACAACGGAGAACGCGAGGAGGAATGAGAATGATCAACTTGACGCGCAGCTTGAGCGGCCGCATCAGATGCGGTCTCTTCGTCCTGTCGATGGGACTCATCGGCTTTGCCTATGCCGGAATCTCGAGCGAGGCCGGCGCGGCTGCCGCCGGCGGGCCCGCGAGGGAAGAGGTCGACGAGTCCGCCTCGGCCCCGTTGGACGCGGCTGAGGACGGCCGCCGCGACATGGCGCGGGTCAAGCGACCAGAGCCTCGCAATCATCAGGCCGTTTGACGCCGGGTCGCATCTTTAGCGAACGTTCAGGAAGGCGTTGCGTGCGGTTGAGGGGCCGGCTGGCCGGCAAGCGCCCGGAGATCCGCGTCGGTTGCGCGGCGGGTAGCAGTCCCTGCTCCATGGAAAGATGATCAAATGAATCTGAAAGATCGGTGCGAGACGCTGGTTCGAGACCGGAAATTCCGATGCAACGCCATCATTCACGCCGCGTCGGCGGCTGCGGGCGCGGCCGCCGGAGCCTCCGTCGTCCCGGGTTCGGATTCCGTATCGATCGCGCCGATCCAACTCGCCATGGTGGCCGCGCTCGCCAAGGAACACGGAATTCCGGTGACCCGCTCCGCGCTTCGATCCGCGCTCTTCGCCAGCATGGGCACAATGGTCGGCAAGGGAGCGGCGCAGCTGTTTCTCCGCTATCTCCCGGGCGTCGGGAACGTTGTGCGCGCCGGCGTTGCGGTCAGCGTGACCCAAGCGGTGGGCCGCACCGCCCTTCGCAAACTCGAGATTGACGGCTCCTTGGCTTAACGGCTGCGCCCGAAGGGCCTAGTCCTTGAAGCGATGCCCCTTGCCCGCCCCCGGGGGGCGACTATAGCTCTTGGCTGCTGGCCGAAGCTGCCGGCGACAACCGTTTTCCGGGGCAGACTCCCAGTCCGCCCGACCTGCGGAGCGGCGGAATTTCGATTGGAGCGGGTTGCCGGATGGTGTCGGCGCGTGACGATCACCGCCCGGGAGAGGCGATACTCTCCGCAATCCGTTCGCCTTCGGAATCCGCGTAGACGACCTGGAGCGCGCGGCTGACGTCCTCCCATTGGAAGGGGTCTTCGCGTAGCGCGTCGCGAAGCACGGCCCCCAAGGCTCGCATGTACAAGTTCTGGCTAAACAGCGGCTCCATCAGGCGAAACGCTTGCCGGGGCCCGCGCAACTCCCCGTTCTGCGAATCGCCTGCCTCAAGACCTCGAAGGACCGCGCGCCTCGCAATGCGCGCTCCCCGAACGAATTCGCCCCAGGCCTCAACGGCCCTTGGATGACGCTGCGCCGTTCGCGCAAAGGACGCCCGGCGGACAAGGCCCTCATCCCCCTCCAGTCGCGAAAGATGCCGGTCAGCGACCAGAGCCATGCGCTGCCCCGCCCTCTTCGCCCACGCGCCCGCGTCCGCCGATTGTCTCCCCGATCTTGAGCGGGCCCGCGCCGCGCCAAGCAGCTCCGCCCAGAGCGGCCCGTACGCCGCCCTCCTGGCCACCGGACTCCGGCGCGCCGGATGATCCGGCATCCAAGGCATGGCCTCTCCAAGGGCATCCGCCCACTCCTTCTCCTCCATCTCGCAAATTCGGCCCAAGGCATAGGCCAGAGCTCTGGGTCCAAGGCGGAAGCGAAGCGAGAACGCGAGCTTTGGATCGCCTGCGGCAAGATCAATCAGCCGCGCAAACTCCGATTGCGCGGCCTTTGGATTAAGCACGCCGTAGACGACGGCGCCGTCCAGCGCGCGCTCCACGTCAAGAGGGGCCGCATGGTGCTCTCTCCACTCCGCGAAGAGATAGAGCGAGCCTTCGGCCGAGACGCGCGAATCCTCGTTTTCCCGCCCTCCTTCCGCAGCCGATACGGCGCGAAACGCAAGCGTCGCGCCCCACGATGCGGCGCTCCCAAGCCACCTGCTCCGGTAGCTTCGGACCCCCCGAAACGCCAAGACGTGCTTGCGGTTCAAGCGATCAACGACGCGGCGTTCACTGATGCTGGAGCGATTCGCTGCGCCGATTTCAAACCGACCGACGCCAAGCGTGACCCTCCAAGAGCGCTCGCTCTCCCGGGTTGTCCGGCGAAGAAAGCGGAGAAGCTTGATTCCGGGCCCGTCGCCGAGAACCGGCTTCTCGTCGGATGCGCGCGCCGCAATCTCCGCGAAATCGCCCCTGACGAGCGCCCGATGCGCTCTGTCAAATCCCCCCTCGCCCAGCGCGGCGGGATTGACTTGGGCCTCAAGCAGATCCTCTTCGCTCTTCGTCAGCGCGTACTCGAAGGAGAGCATCGCCAACGACTTGGCGAAGAGAGCTTCTCGCGCCCATGCTCTGGCCCGGTCCCAAAACCCCTCCAGCGCCTCCCCCAGCGCGTCCGATTCGGCCGCGCGAGCCGTCCGGTTCAGCTGGTTCGCCCCCTCGCCCGTCAGGTCGCGCGCCAGCTGAGCGGCGACATCCTCCAATTCGTCTTCGCTTATGAGGCCCACGCGAAATCGCGGAAACCGCGCGGACCCGCGCGCGCCCGAGGCATTCGCCTTCCGCAACGAAACGCGGATCTCGGACCCGCCGGATCCGCTGCGGGAGAAGACCACGACAAAGTCGTCGGTCGCCTCTACACGAACGCTCGCGTAGGCGGACAGCCTCGCGCGCGCCCTGAGCGTCGCATCGCCCGGAAGCAGCTTCCCCAGCGAAACGAGCTCGGAAGCGAAGATGTCGCTCCACCGGAGCTGAATGCCTGCCGTCATCGTGCCGCGAAAGCGGAGCGCGAGCGCTTCTCCGGCTCCCAGTCCGCGTACGTCTTCCGCCCTGAACGCAAAGCGGGGGTCTTTGAGAACGGCCTTGGCGGCCTCCAGCGCGACTTCCCCGCGATCCCGGCGGCGATAGTCCTCGTACATGACGGACCTGCCGGCCCCTGCGCGCGAAACGAGACTCGCCCGGCTCCCTTCCTCCCTCCGCCTCCTCTGCCCACGAATCGATCCCCTCGCGCGCCCCTCGTGAGCGATGCGCAACCATGCGTAGTCGGAGTCGAAGCGGACCGGCGGCCCGCTCTCCGCAACCTCGTCCCCTTGCTCGCGGGACAGGCCGATAATCTGCTCTGGGTGAGCGCGCGGGAGCAGATCTTCCTCGGAGTTGAGGACCATGACGGAGACAAAGCCTCCGGCTTCAATCATTGCATCCTCCGCGCTTCCCAGCGCGGGGGCAAAGCCGATCCGGACCAAGCAGTCGGGAGGCGAGGGAATGGAGGCGTCCCCCAGCCTCGCATTCGGGTCAATGTCGGACAGCCCAGTTAGGGGCGGACGACCGTTCATGCGGCAGAGTCCTCGTCCGCTTCCGCGGAGCGCTTCGGCCTCGCGAGATCCACTCGCGTCGGACGGGCCCGGATAAGGAGGCCCGCCGGAATCAGTGCGCGGCCCGTTTGTTGGACACCGATCCAGAGTAGCTTAACGTTGTTCGTGCGCGGCGGCTTCCCGCCCGCAATTCCTAGTGAAAGACAGACGCTGATGAGCCACGCTGTTGCCGGAGAACGCCCTCTCGCCGCCCTGCGGACGCATGCTCGCTCTTCTTTGCTCCGCGGGCTTCTTTTTGTCTTTGCGTTCTTCGGCGCTGAGCGCGAGGCTGCCGCGCAGATCACGCGCGAGGACAGCGCGACGGTCCTGCTGAGCGCCGCGACCGAGCTGGAGGAACGGGGCGATCAGGCAAGCGCGCAAGCTGTCCTCAGGCTAATCGCGGAGCGGTACGGGGACACGCCGCAAGGGCAACTCGCCCTGGGCCGATTGGGTGATGCCGCGCGGACGGACGCCGCGAAGATCAGGCTGTTGGAAAGCTCCGGCGGCACCGAGCTGAGGGTCTGGAGCACGCTCTACGGCATGTCTCTGGGGGTGTTGACGCCGTTGATGTTCGACGCCGGCAGCGCCAAGGCGTACGGGGTTGGGATGCTCGCGGGCGCGCCGCTCGGCTTTCTGGGGGGCACGATATACGCAAACGCGAGCAACCCGACCTACGGCCAAACGCGCGCGCTCACCTGGGGCGCAACTATGGGCGGCCTGAACGGTTGGCTGCTGGTTCGATCCATAAACAAGTACCGGGATGACGAGCGAACCCGAGGATGGGTCTTGGGCAGCGTCGCGGGGCTGGGCGCGGGAGCCCTGTTTCGAGAGCGCGCCATCCCCGACGGCCTCGCGGAGAGCTTGACGCACGGGAGTCTCTGGGGCCTGTGGCTGAGCGTCGCGATCGCGGGAATGCTGGATGCCGATCCCGCCGCCGCGTCGCTGGCCATGATGGGCGGGAGCACGTCCGGGCTTCTGAGCGGCGTCGCGTTTGGCATGCTCGCGAAGCCAAGCAGAAAACGCGTGCGCATTGCCAGTCTTTGGGGCCTTTCCGGCGCTGCGGCGGGGGTTGGCGTCTCCCTTCTCTACAATCCGACGGATCGCCAGTGGCTCATCGCACCCGCGGTCGGAAGCCTGATCGGGATTGGCGCGGGGCTCGCGTTTACGAAGGACGCGCCGCTCCAGGGCGGGAACTCCGCGCCTCAAAGCGCGGCGGGCCCGGCTCTCTTTAACTGGTCTAACGGACGACTCGGGGTTTCGTCCCCCACCCTCTTTCCGGAGCGAATCATGAGCCCGGTCTTAGGTCGCGCCGCAGTGCGGTGGAAGGCGCCGCTCCTTCATATTCCCACCGGCGTTCCGTAGGGTATCCCCTGACTGGGACGCAGCTTCTTGGCCTCGCTCCAAATGCCGAGACGCGCTCTCTTCGTCCGGGAAGCACAACGGCGCGGATGCCCGGCGCGTGGCTGCCTTGGTCCGACGTCAGCTGCGATCAGGCAGAAGGAGGACCGGGTTAGAGCCGATTCCCCTTTCGGCTCCGACGAATCAACCTCCACCCGACAAGCGCTCCCGCGATGCCCAAGACCGGATTTAGCCAAGGGAAATAGGTCGGCTGCTCCGCACTGGCCATGGCTTCAAACATCGGCAGGTCGCCGGGACGCGGCGCCGGGTCCGCGCTCCCTGAGCGACCGATAATGGGGGGAATGGCCAGCACGATCGTGAGAGCGATCAATACCCAGAGCGCCGCCGCGTCCCCCTTCGCAATCCATCGACAGACGATGCCGCCCAACACTCCTGCAAGGAGCCCCAGGACGACGGCGATCACAACCCAGAGACCCGATACTTCCCAGCTGTCCGGCCTGAAGGCTCCGCTCGCGCCCAACACCGTCCACGCGAGCGCAAAGCCCGCAAATACCGCGAGCGACATCGCCGCCATGGCCGCTACAGCTCCGCCTCCCGCTCGGATCGCGCGCTTCATAGTTCCACCGCTATGGCTTGAGAGCTCGAATGAACCACGAAATCTACGCCCGAACCGATGACAAAGAACCCTGAACCCGACGCTCGCCGCATCTCCCTTTCCAGGACGATCAACGCTTCGCCGGAGACGGTATGGAGCGTCTTCACCCAATCAGAGCTTTTTTCGGCTTGGATGGCCGGCGAGGTCACGGTGGACCTCGACCGGAAGGAGCTGCGCGGCGAATTCGGCGGCTCTCACGTGGTGCGAGGTCGCTTTCTTTCCTTAGATCAAGACGCGCGCGAGCTCTCGGTGACGTGGCGCGCGGGGGCCGCGCGGACGGAGGACTCCGAGGCTGCCGCCCGAGACGCGCCGATTCTCTCGCTGTCGGTGCTCAAGGCGGCGAATGGAGCATCCCTGGTTAAGCTGGTCCACGCGGGGCACGACCCGGCTCTCGCGGACGCGCAGCGAAGCGGATGGCGCTTCCAACTCTCGCGGCTCGCCTACTTTGCGAATCGCATCGACTTGGAGGCCGCGCTTCAGCGCGTCCTGCCCCTCTGGGAGGACGCTTGGAACGAGGCGCGCGCGGACAAACGGATTCGGATCCTGGGACGCTGCTGTGATCCCGACACGCGCTTTTCGGACATGTGGACGGAGACCAAAGGCATCGATGAGCTTGCGCTGCACATTGGAAACTGTCATGCGTACATGCCTGGCCAACGACTCCAGCTGGCGGCCAAGGCCGCCATTTGCCGGGGCAAGGCGCTTGTGGGATGGAGAAGGAGCGGACCCGAGCTCGCGTCGCAGAGCGGCCACAACCTCATGACGGTCTCGCCATCCGGGCGCATTTGCGAGGTCTTGGGCTTTTCCGAGGGCGAGTAGAGGACTGTGCCGGAGGACGGCGGGGCGCATCTGTCCCGAAGTCCGCAGGCGGGTACTCCTGCGGAGCTGGCGCGGACTCGCTTCTTGAACGCTCGCCATTGACGTCGACCAAGGCCGGAGCTTCCCGTCGGCCCGCCGCCGAGGGACCTCGGCAACATGCTCGGGCGAAGAGACAACGCTCTCTGGCGGCCCTCCGCCGCTTTGGCAGTCCCCGGAAAGAGGCCCTCCGAAGAAAACCAGTCGACTTCAGGCCAGCTGTCCTGATTTCGACTTATGTGCCGCCTCGTCTTGGCGAGCCCGCTGGAATCGTAGTCCCGCCGCAGCTGCGACGAACCCGCCGCGCGGCAGGCGCACGGCTAGCCCAACGTCGGGGCGAAGGTCGGAGTCCGACGGTGCTGCGTTTTCTGTTCGAAGTGGGAGGCCATGGCAATCAGCGTAGGCTCGCTCCACTTCCTCCCAATGAAGGAGACGCCGACCGGAAGTCCGTCGACCTGTCCCATCGGCACGGTGATGCTGGGATAACCGGCGATCGCGGCGGGGCCCGCGCTGGATCCGCCGCCCAGCGAATCGCCGTTAATCGGGTCGGTCTTCCAGGCGGGACCGCGCGTAGGAGCCACGATGGCGTCCAATCCGTGCTCGTCCATCAAAGCGTCGATCGCGCCCCTGGTTCGGCTCTGGATCGTCGCCACCGCCCGCTGGTATTCGGCGTCGGACAGGGGGCCCCTCTTCTGGGCCGCGATCAAACGCTCCTGGCCGAAGTGCGGCATCTCCAGGTCGGAATGTTCGTTGTTGAATTCAATGATCTCCTCCAAGGTCTTCACCGGCGCGTCCGGCCCCAAGGACGCGAGATAGGCGTTGAGATTGGCCTTGAACTCGTACTCCAACACAACTAGGGAGAGTTCGTCGCGCCAAGCGGCGGTTGGAAGATTGGCGGGGTCTACAAGAGTCGCCCCCTCGTCGAGCATTGCATAGACAGCTTCCTGAAATAGCTCGTCGACGCGCTGGGAAAAGGAAAAATTTCGCGCAACTCCGATCGTGGAGTGGTATAGCCCAAGATTATCCAAGTGTTCCGTGTAGTCGCTCAGCGCGCGCCCTTCGCTGGTGATCGTCGCGGGGTCCTTGGGATCAACCCCGGTCAACGCTCCCAAGAGTATTGCGCAGTCCCTTACTGTGCGCCCCATCGGGCCCGCCGTGTCTTGAGAGTGTGAAATCGGAATAATCCCGGAGCGACTCCACAGCCCCACCGTGGGCTTAATCCCGACGATTCCGCACGCCGACGAGGGGCACATGATTGATCCGCCCGTCTCCGTACCGATCGCAAGGGCGCACAAATTGGCCGCTGCCGCGACAGCCGATCCCGAACTCGAGCCGCAGGGATTGCGATCCAACGCGTACGGATTTACGCATTGGCCTCCCCTGGCGCTCCAGCCGCTCGTGGCGTCCAAGCCCCGGAAGTATGCCCACTCGCTCATATTCGCTTTGCCCAGAATCACGGCGCCCGCCGCGCGAAGCCGCTCCACGATAAAGGCGTCTCGCGGCGGAATCGACCCCTCCAGCGCCAACGACCCGGCCGTCGTGGTCATCGCATCTTGGGTATCGATATTGTCCTTGAGGACGATGGGCATGCCGTGCAGCATGCCTTTCGAGCCGCTCTCGCGGATCCTCTCGTCCTCCCGCGCCGCATCATCCAAGACTCGGGGATTCAGCTCGATGATTGATCGAAGCATGGGGCCTTGGCGGTCGATCTCCGCGATGCGCGCCAAGTACTTCTCCGCCAGTTCGACCGACGACATCCCCCAGTCGGGGTCCTCTACATGGAAGACGAGGTCTTCCAAATCCTGTTCGTCGAGCTCAAAGCCCGCAATCTCCGGCGGCGCGCAAGGGTCCAGCGCCGTTTCCGGCGTCTCGCGCGCGCAGGCGCCCGCGCCAATCAATCCGGCCGAAGCGCCCGCCGAGGCGCCCAGAAAGGAGCGTCTTGATAGTCTACGCTTCATTGTCTTGAGCCTCTACGCGCCTGGGAGGTCGGCGACGAACTCCGCCATTCGCGCCTGCTCCTCTTCATTTGGAAGCCGGCCCATCCCAGCCTCCAGGTTGTCCGCCATGTGCTCCGGGTCGCTTGTCCCCGGCGTCACGCAGGTCACCGCAGGGTGCGCCGCCGCGAATTTGATGAAGAACTGGGCCCAGCTGTTCGCTCCGAAGGCGCGCGCCCACTCCGGCACCTCGCGGTCCCCCACGCGGCTAAAGAGCCGCGTACGACCGAAGGGGAGGTAGACCAGCACGCCCATGCCCCGATCCTGGGCAAGCGGCAGCACCTCGTCGGCGGCGCTCATATTGTCGACGGCGTAGTCAATCCCAATGAAATCCATCGGATAGTCCCGCATCGCCTGCATGAGATCTTGGTACTGGCGCTTGCTCGTGGAGGTCATCCCAATCAGCCGTACCCTGCCGGCGTCCTTGAATTCCCGCAGCACCGGCACCTGCACCGTCGGCGCGGCAACGTTGTGCACTTGGATCAGATCGATCTGCGAGACGCCAAGATGCTCGAAGGAATGCTCCACCTGAAACCGAGCCCTCGCGGCGTCCGCGCTCGCGCCTCTTCTCGCAACGTTCAACTTGGTGGCCCAGAAGATGCGGTCAGCCGCGTCGATCTCGCCGGCAAGCCGGCCGGTCACCTCTTCCGCATCGGCGTAGCTGGGGGCGAGGTCCACTACGCTGCCCCCCTTCTCCACCAAGACGCGGAGCACTTCCCGCAGGGGGTCGACGTTATCCGACCTGGTCATCCTGGAATAGGTCGCGGAGGTGCCGAGGCCCACGACCGGCAGCATCTCGCCCGTGGCGGGCACTTGGCGGGAGATGAGCTCCCGTTGGCCAAGGGCGTCCAGAAGAGAAGGAGAGAGGGAAAGGGCCGCGCCAGCTGCTGCGGTCCGCTTCATAAGGTCTCTTCGGGTAATCACTCTTCAAGCGCTCCTTTGCGTTGTGGAAAAGCACCGAGACCGACATCGGTCGCACCGGAATACCTCGAACTTAACGAACGCCCTCGGACTGCGCTGTCGCGCGCCTGCATGGAGGCATTCCTCTAACCCGCCTATCCAGGCGCCAGGCGCGCCGCCGCGGGGGGCCTCGGAGGCCTCGGAGACGAGTCGGTCTGCGGGTACCGCAACAGACATATCCGGCTCGAACGCCGCAGATGCGCTGTTCTCCATGCAGTCCAAAATCCCGTTTTTGTAATTCCAATCGCTACAGGAGCTCAGTCTGCCTCGGCATCGGCTTTCCCTTGCGTGGATCGTTCATATGCGGAAGCGACGGCAGCCTGTTGTCAAAGTAATCCGCAATCGACCAAAGCTGGATGCGGCGGTAGACGTTATTGCCGAAGCTCACCGTCCCCTCGTTGGCTGTCGCTCTTCGCGCGCCGGGAGTACCGACCGGATCAAGCGTGATAAAGATGCCGATAGCTGCGTCGTTGCTGTGAACCGTTCCAATGAAATCCCGAAGAGCAGCTAGCTTGAACTTGCCGCTCTTGACCTGGGCTAGTACAAGTCTCGAATGTCGATCCGGGCGATTCACCGTCGTTCCGCTGCCGTCAATTCCACCGTCGCCCGTCCTTTTCTTTGCAGGGTGCATTCCCGGCACCCTGTCTACCGCCCAAGCTTCAAAATCGAAAGGATTGTCGACTGCCATCTTTCGCGCAGAAGCAAAATCGTACGGTATGCCTTGCGCCGCAATTGTTTTGTCTTTTAGACGCCATTGTCGAATAATGTCGATTGCAAAGGACGAGATATCGATGCCAATCCATCTCCGATCTAGATTGTCGGCGACATGCACCGTGGTCCCGCAGCCGCAAAATGGGTCCAGTACTAGTTCGCCTCGATTGCTCGACGCTCGAATTATCCGTTGAAGCAGCTTCATGGGCTTCTGCGTCGGGTAGCTCAATTTCTCGCCCGAATAGCTCATGATCATGATCGAGTTGAGCACGTCGCCAGATGAACAATTCCAAGTGTCTTCAATTGGAATCCCCTTTCCCGTAGGCTTCTTTCCGTCCCTTCTTGTATAGTCAGCGACGTAAGGAATGTACTCTTTGTTGAAACGGGGTTTTGCCGCGTCGGACTTTAGGTAGTACAGTATCGTGTCGTGATTTCGGATCCAGCCCTTTTTTTGACTCTTAAATCCCGACACCCAACCAATTCTCCAGATGATTTCGTTGCGAAAATTGCGAGCCCCGAATATTCCATCCATCACGGCCTTTAGATAATGGCTGGCGTGTGGATCGCAATGCAAGTAGATTGACCCGGTCGGCTTTAGCAAAGCGTGCATGACTTCCAAGCGCTCAGCCATGTAGGACAGATAGGCCATCATCCCCGAGTCCCCTAAGGCCGCGTGCAGCCCGGAGATCACTCGCCGAGCTGGACGGGCGACCGCGTTTTTGTACGCTGCGCATCGGTCGGCGGCCGCTTCGTCCCAGCTCCACGTGTCCGTGAAGGCGCGGTACTGAGCGTCTCCATTTCCGGATGTCGAATACAACATATTGTAGTCGGTCTTGGAATTGAATGGCGGGTCCAGGTAAATCAGGTCCACGCACTCGCGCCTCCAGCGGCGCATCCACTCTAGACAGTCACCGTAGTAGAGCGTGTTCGTATCCGGCAATTTCACGTTTTGCGATTATCTCCCCTGTTCGATTTTCCTTGTCTCGGTACAATGTAATCGCTCTGACGCGTCGTTGTCCAGTGAGAAATGATGCTGAACGGGTCGGTTTTCGGGCGGGGAATGATCCCGAAGCCGGGGCGGAGCGATCATGGAAAACGGTTGCATCGCTTTGCGCGGATCGAATCCGTCCTCTGGGGTGGCTCCTCGCGGTCTTCGCGAACTCGGTCCGCGTAGAGAACCGCGTTAGGCCTGCGGCTTAACCCAAGTTTTTCGCCAGTGTCTTGAAACGACGCTAAGACCTTATTCGCGTTGGGTTAGCGACGGACGGCTCCGCGAGAATCGGGATCAGTAACCGACGGGTCGCCGAGCGAGCCATCGAAGCGGTCTTCAAGATGCCCTGGCGGTCTGTGTTGGACCGAGCGTTCGTTTTGGACGCGAAGCGTTGTAGCCGGCCCTGAAGGCTGGCCGCTCGGTTGACACGCGATTGTACTTGAGAATTCAGCGCGGATTTTCGCCTTGGCGAAACACGCACAGCAGATACCGCTTGTTCCGAGCGAATCGATCTGGGTCGAGCGACGCGATCTCTCGCTCTATTCTTTCCTCGCCGCGACTGATTTCGTCCTCTAAGAGGTAGTGGAGAAACGGATGCTTCGCTTGGAGCTTCTCTAACCCAAACGCCGCCATCGGCGCTCCGATTCTCCGAGCAAGCATCTGCGCGAAGGCAAGCGTGGGAGCGACGTTGCGAGTCATATCCCTTTCCTCGCGGAGCTCAAAGCCCGCCGCGCGCGCGGCAGTCCGAAAGGCATCAAGCCGCCATCCGCTGCGCGACGCGGCCTCCGGGCCGACATCCTTCGTCGTTCTAAAGTAGTCGGCGACCACCCACGTTCCGCCCGGCGCAACGAGTCTCGCGACCGACCGCGCGGCCTCGGGAAGGGGGATATACTGGAGCGACTCGGCGCAGAGAACTGTTCGAAAGGCGTCTTGACCGGGCTTGAGTCTCAGCTCCTCCAACTTTCCCCGAATCGTCGAAACATGAGGGTACGTCCGAGCGATATGGTCGATTTGCGCCGGGTCGGGAGTCAGCCCGACGGGCGCGCACCCTCTTTCCTCCAGCATTCGCAGCATTCCGCCCATGCCGCATCCGACATCCAGGACCGGCCCGGCATCCGCGTCCAGTCCGCTTAGGACCAGCTGGGCATACCGCTCTTGGGCGCGCGCCATCTCCGCGAGAGAGATCTCCTCGGGCGACGCGACCGGATCGTCAAAGTAGCCGTAGTGAAGGAAATCGCCTGGAAGCGTTCGACTGTAGAAGCGGAGCTCGGCCGATCCGCGAGGCGCGGACGCGCGACATCCTCTCCGGGAGGCGAGATAGCGAAACAGCCGGGCTGGAAAAAGAAGTTGCTTTAGAACCCGAGCCCCCTGGTCGTATCTTGCACTTGAAGATCTTTGCAGTCAGGCATCTGAGTGCTTGATCCGCGCATCCGCCTCATCCCCCGAGCGACCTTGACGACGCTGCCCGCGATTCAGCTCTTCGGCGCGCCCCACCTCACGGCGATCGCGACCAGCATCGCGCTGCCCATTCTGCTTGCTTGGCGGACGCGCGACCGGAAGTCCCTCGCGCGGAAACTCGCGGTCTGGATCGCCGGCTTCCTGGTCTTCAGTCACGTGTCGGGGCTCGTCCAAGCCTTCATCAAAAAGGACCTTGCGCTATTTCTAGCCGAAGACATGCCGCTCCACGTCTGCGACATCGCCGTATATGCGGTGGCCTTTACGCTGCTGGGCCTGGGGCTGGGGCGCCCTGGAGGGGAGTGGCGGATTCGCTCCGAGCGGCTCTTCGGAGTCTTGTACTTTTGGGCCATGGTCGGGACGCTGAACGCGCTGATCACTCCGGATTCGCAGCTTCTCGGCTTCCCGTCGCTTGAGTTCATCATCTTCTTCATGATTCACGGAGGGCTGGTTGCGGCGACGCTCTTCGGGGTATTGTCGCTGAGACTCCGTCCCCGCGCCTTCGACATCCTGCGCTCCTGGGTCGTCCTAAACCTCGTCATCCCAATCGTAGCGGTCCTCAACCTGATCCTTGGCGGAAACTACATGTACCTTCGGGCTCCGCCCGCTACCTCGTCTCCTTTCATCGTGGGAGACTGGCCTTGGTATCTGGCGGCGCTGGAGGCCCTTGCGCTCGCGTTTTTCGCCCTTGCGTACCTCCCCTTCGTCGCTTCCCGCATGAGGCGACGGAGAACGGAGGGCGCGTAGCGCGAGGTCCAAGTTCATACTGGGAGGCCATGGCCGAGGCGGGGTCCGCGCGAAAGGCGCCGCGATGCCGATCCTCGCCGGTTACCTTTAATCCGCCTTCATTCATCGCGTCGATTGCGCATGCGAACGGAGCATGCGATTCGTCGACGCCCACGCTTTTGGAGCAAAGCAATGACGAACCGCGTGAGAACGAGCCTTCTCCTTGCAACCCTTGCCTTGGCGGCGACGCCGCTCGCTTCCGCAGCTCAAGATCGGATCGCGAGCCCCAGGGGCGAGGCCTCGACGCACTTCGGCGGCGAATACGTGGACGGCAGATACCAGGGCGGATCTTGGATCGTCGTAGACTACGGACGACCGATCCTGCGCGGACGCAGCCTCTTCGGGTCGGGCAGCGAATACGGCGATGGCTTGGTGGGCAACGCTCCGCTATGGCGGGTCGGCGCCAACAAGTCCACGCGCTTTCACACCGAAGTCGACTTGATGTTCGGCAACCAGGCGCTTCCCGCCGGCGAGTACAGCGTCTTCGCCGAGCTCGCGCCCTCCGAGTGGACGCTGATATTCTCGAATTGGGGCGCGAAGGACAACCCCCAAGTGAATGACTCCGATGCCATCTGGGGCGCCTACGGCTACACGCCGGATCGCGACGTGATCCGCGTGCCGATGAGCGTCTCGACCACCGCGATGTCGATTGATCAGCTCACGATCGCCTTCATGAACATGACTCGCGACGGCGGCGACTTCGCGATCCACTGGGGCGACCAGATGGCTCGCGCTTCGTTCACCTCGGCCCGCTAACGGGTCGAGGCCGGGGCGGCGACTCAAGCTGGGCCGGGGTTGAAGACGAAATAGTCGTGGGCGGCGCGCGCGATTTCAGCGATCACGCGCTCTCTGTCCGAGATGTCCGCAAGCCGCGACTCCTTGATGAAGACGACGACGATCAGATGGCCGGCGGAGCCGGGCAGGTCGATGATTCCTACGTCGTTCGTGGTCTGGCCAATGGTGCCTGTCTTGTGCGCCACGCGGGTCCCCAAGGGAAGAAGCCCCTTGATCCGGCCTTCCCCGGTTTGACACCGGTACATGATGTCCAGCAGGAGCGCGGAGCTTTCTTCGGATAGCGCCTGCCGCCTCCAAATCGCCTCAAGCAGACGGGCCATCGCCTCCGGCGTCGACGTATCCCTGGGGTCGGCGTTGAATACGCGGTTCCGGGAGGCCGTCCCCTCCGCCGTGCGCTCCTTGGCCAGAAGCTCGCGATAGGCCGCGGGGCTGATCGGCCGCCTCTCGTCCGCATCGCCATCTCCAAGCCAGTTCGCAATCAGCGCCCAGGTAGGCCGGTTGACGTCGATCTCTTCGATTCCAAGCCCTCGCATTCGTTCGGTGACGGCAGCCGAGCCGCCTGCCGCGCGCATCAGCACGTCCGTCGCGATGTTGTCGCTGATCTGAAGCATGATCTCCAGCAGGTTGTGGATGGAGACCTGAAGGCCGGGATCGTCGAAGAGATCGCTGATCACGCTGGAGGTCAGGTAGATGTCCGAAGGCTCCAAAGCGATCAGGTCGGAAAGGGACAGCTCCCCCTGGTCGACCATCCGGAGAATCTGCGCGGCAATGGGCACTTTGTAGGTGCTCGCCATGGGGAACCGAACGTCTCCATTCAACATGAAGCCGCGCCCGCTCTCCAGATGCTGAACCGCAACGCCCACGGCGCCGCTTGCTCCCTGGGAGAGGCGCTCGGCCTCCCGGGCCAGGCGCGCAAGCCCCGGGTCGTCGCCGAGAATCGTCGGCTGGGCTTGGCCGACCGTTGAAGCAAGCGCCAGTAGGCCCGCTGCCTTGAACGCCTGCACGGCAACGCGGACGCTGATCGGTCGAGATTTTCTCATTGCGGGATGCTCCTTTTCATGGCTCATGGCGCTGGATTGCCGGGTGAACGACTGTACGGCGATGGCGGACGCCCCGGCGATCTCGCGATCGCAGGCCGGAAGCAGCGTCAACGCGCAAATATGTAATCACCTCAAGAACAACGCGGCCAAGCCAACTTGCGAAGTCCACATGTCGCGACTGGAGTGCCCCGCCCCGGGCACGACCATTTTGCGATGACCGTGCCCGGGGAAGAACTCGTCCATGAAGCGCGCGAGGACGAGTCCGCGCTCGTATCGCCGGGATCCCTGAAGCATCGCGGCGCAAGAGGTATCCAAGGAAGCGGAAAGCGTGTCCGCGTCGCCAAGAAGGATGCGCACCGACCGACGCTGAAGGCGAGCGACCAAGGTGTCCATTCCCCGTCGGCCGGCGTAGCGGTTGAGGTCGCGGAGCCCGTAGTGCCATTCGTTGTAGTCTTCGCAGCCCGAACCGTTTGGAGGAGCAAAGGTCCCATCGGCGCTCTGCCGCTCTTCCCGCAGGTACAGATAGCTGGAGGGATTCGTCACGACGTAGCTAAAGGCCGCGCGCGAGCCGATCTCTTCCTGAATGTCGCTGCTCGCGGCGAAGCGGTGAACGTACTGTCCGCCGGCGGAGTGTCCGGCGACGACGACCTCCGAAATGTCCGGGAATCGGCCCGGGACGAATACCGCTCGAAGCGCATTCTCCAGGGCCGCGTAGGAGCTGACCCTAGGCAAAGGCCCCTCGGGTCTCGACAGGTGGCCCCGCTTCCACCCGGCGCTGGACCAGTAGGGCTCGTCCGATGCGGGAGCATCATCCGCCGTCTGAAAGACCGGCGCGAGCACAAGCGTGCGTTCCAGTTCGCGCGCGGCGCGGCTCGCCGCTATCCCGGTCTCGAAGTAGGCGTTTCCGTTGCGCTGATTGCCGTGAATGACGACAAGCGCCCTTCGCGCGCCTAGACCCGGGCCTCTGAGGGACCTGCTCGCATACACGGGCAGATATCGTCCCGGCGCGTCGCCTAAGAGCTCCACGCGCTCAAGGCAGACATCGCTTCCAGTCACGCAGGGAATCGGCCGGCCGGGATCTTCCTCCCGGGGCTGGACTCGGGCGGTTGGCCCATTGGAATCGCCGCCGCAGGAAAGGAGCGCGGCGAAGAGAAGGAGTCCGGGGTAGCGCAAAGGGCCCCCGCGGGCCACAATTGAGGGACGCGCGCCGCGATCGCCGCTTCTCCCTGGAACAACTCGAATGCGCCTCATTCCGCATCTGCCTGACACGGTCCCCCTATTCCGTTCGGTCGGAATCGGTCTCTCTGCCGTTGTCGCCCTCTCATCGGCATCGGAGCTCTCCGGCCAAGAAGCGAAGCCCTTCGGGCCCATGGATGTCTTTCAACTGGAATTTGCGGCTGATCCCCGGATTTCGCCCGACGGCTCCAGCGTCGTCTATACGCGCACTTCGATGGACGTCATGCAGGACCGCCAGCGCCGCGAACTCTGGCTTCTTTCACTGGACGACGGAACGCACCGACCGCTGGGGCCGGGATCTTCTCCCCGGTGGTCGCCGGGAGGCGAGCGCGTCGCCTTTCTTAGGGACGGACAGATTCACGTGCGATGGATGGACAGCGGCCAGACCGCCGCGATCACCCGGCTTGAGCGCGCTCCCAGGGGGATCAGCTGGTCGCCCGACGGAAGTCGGATCGCCTTCAACATGCTGGTCGCGGATCCGATCCCGCACCTCGCGGAGCCTCTGCGACCGCCGGAGGGAGCCCAGTGGGCGGACCCGCCGGTACTGGAGAATCGATTCAAGAATCGGCAGGACGGCGCAGGGTACCTGCCCTTCGGATACGAGCACGTCTTCGTGGTGGCCGCCGACGGAGGGACGCCGATTCAGATCACGCAAGGAGACTTTCGACACGCAAGCCGCGCGGTCTGGAGCCCGGACTCCCAGCAGCTCTACTTCTCCTCCAACCGCTCACCGGAGTGGGCGCGCGAACATCGGAACAGCGAGATATACAGCGTGAGCGCGGAGGGCGGCCCGATTCGCCCGCTTACCCGCCGAAATGGGCCGGACCATTCGCCGGCGGTCTCTCCTGACGGGACGCTGATCGCGTACGCGGGATTTGACGACCGTTTGCGCACCTACCAGGTCACGCGCATCCATGTCATGGCCGCCGACGGATCCGGCGCCAGGTCGCTCACGGACGGCCTTGATCGGAGCGCCTCCTCGCCTTGGTGGGATCCTTCCGGAGACGGCGTCTTTTTCCTCTACGACGATGAAGGAAACACCAAGCTGGGCCGGGTCTCGCTCAATGGTCAGATCCAGGAGCTGGCGGGAGACATCGGGGGAACCTCCTACGGCAGGCCCTACGGAGGAGGCTCCTTCAGCGTCTCCGCCTCCGGTCGCTACGCCGTCAATCAGACGCGGCCGGGGATGCCCGGCGAAGTCGCCGTCGGAGAGGCGGAGGGGACGCCTTCCCGCCTCGTGACGGAGATCAATCGCGACCTAATGGACGCGAGAGTCTTGGGGGAGGTGGAAGAGCTCTGGTGGACCTCGTCGGTGGACGGAAGGCGAATTCAAGGCTGGATCGTCAAGCCGCCCGGCTTCGATCCGTCTCTGAAATACCCGCTCATCCTGGAAATTCATGGAGGCCCGATTTCCAATTACGGAGACCGCTTCTCCGCCGAGATGCAGCTCTTGGCGGCAGCCGGCTTCGTGGTCCTCTACGCCAACCCCCGCGGCAGCACGAGCTATGGCGAGGAGTTCGGCGACCTCCTCTACCACGACTATCCCGGCGACGACTACAAGGACCTGATGGACGGAGTCGACGCGGTCATCGCGCGCGGATCAATTGACGAAGAGAATCTCTTCGTGACCGGCGGGAGCGCGGGCGGGATCATGACGGCGTGGATCGTCGGGAAGACCGACCGTTTTCGCGCGGCGGCGGCCCAGAAGCCGGTGGTAAACTGGATCAGCAAGGTGCTGACGGCCGACAACTGGTACGGCTACTTTCACAGTCGCTACGAAGGCTTGCCGTGGGAGGATCCGACCAACTACTGGAAGTTTTCCCCGCTCTCCCTCGTCGGAAACGTCGAGACGCCGACCCTGCTGATCACCGGCGAGGAGGATCTCAGGACGCCGCTCTCGGAGTCCTACCAGCTCTTTCACGCGCTGAAGATGAGGGGCGTGGAGACCGCAGTCGTCCGCCTCCCCGGCGCCTCCCACGACATGAGCCGGCGTCCCAGTCAGCTCGTTGCAAAGATCAGAAACATTTTGGCGTGGTTTGACCGACACCGTTCGCCGCGCCCAACCGCTTGATTCGCTCCCCGTACGCCCACGACGCCAATGCCCCCTCGCCTCGCAAGGCTCTCCCTGCCCGCCGCTCTGCGCGCGTGTCGGAGAGCTCTTCTTCCAGCTCTCTGCCTCTGGGCGCCCTTGGCCGCATCCGCCGCCTCGGCTCAGACGCCCGAACTTGCGGAAGTTCTCAAGGGACTTCCTCTGCGCGAGATCGGCCCGGCCGTGGCCGGCGGTCGGATCTCCGACATCAAGGTGCATCCCCTTGACCCGTCCACTTGGTATGTCGCGGCGGGCTCCGGGGGGATCTGGAAGACGACAAACGCCGGAGTAACTTGGCTGCCCGTTTTTGACGACGAGGCCAGCTACTCCATCGGGACGCTGGCGATCGACCCCCGTCAGCCGGACATCGTCTGGGCGGGGACCGGCGAGAATGTGAGCGGGCGCCATGTGGGATGGGGCTCGGGCATTTACCGCAGTCGCAACGGGGGCGTCGATTGGGAGCAAATGGGGCTCGAAGCAAGCGAGCACATCGGCCGAATCCTCATCCACCCGAGCGACTCGCGGACGCTCCTCGTCGCCGCCGAGGGACCTCTCTGGTCGGAGGGCGGAGAGCGGGGCGTCTACGTCTCGAGAGACGGAGGCGAGAGCTGGCGGCGGACGCTCGACTTGGGGGAGGATACGGGCGTCACCGACATTGAGTTTCAGCCCGGGAATCCCGACATCGTGTACGCGGCGGCCTACCAACGACGCCGCCATATCTGGGGCTTTATGGCCGGCGGGCCCGCTTCGGGCATCTACAAGTCCACCGACGGAGGCGAGAGCTGGCGGCGAATTGAGCGAGGCCTTCCTTCGGGCGACATGGGCAAGATCGGACTCGCCGTTACCCCCGCGGATCCCCTCTTGGTCTACGCCACGATCGAAGCGACGTCGGAGCAGCGGGGCTTCTACCGCTCCTCGGACGCCGGCGAGAGCTGGGAGCGGCGAAACAACTACATCTCCGGCGGCACCGGGCCTCACTACTACCAAGAGATTGAGGCGTCTCCCCACGACTCCCGGCTGGTCATCCAGATGGATGTCTTCTTCCGGATCACGAGAGACGGCGGGGCCACCTTCAGCCCCTTGGGGGATGGTCGCCAGAAACACTCGGACAATCACGCCCTTTGGATTGATCCCGAAGACGGACGCCACATGCTGGCCGGCAGCGACGCGGGACTCTACGAGACCTTTGATCAGGGCGAGACTTGGCGGCACTTCCCAAACATGCCGATCTCCCAGTTCTACAAGGTGGCGGTTTCGTCTTCCGAGCCTTTTTACGATGTCATGGCGGGCGCGCAGGATCTGGGGACGCTCCTGGGGCCCTCACGCACAACGACCGTGGAAGGCGTGCGCAACTCGGACTGGTACTTCCCCATGGGAGCGGACGGATACGGGGTAGACTTTCATCCGGACGACCCGCAGATCCTCTATCTCATGACGCAACAGGGGAATCTGTACCGGGTGGACCGCCGCGACGAGGAGGCGATCCGGATTCAGCCGCAGCCAAGGCCCGAAGACGAGCCCGAGCGGTGGAATTGGGACTCTCCGCTTCTCATTAGCCCGCACGATGCCGACCGCCTTTACTTTGCATCGCAGCGACTTTGGCGGAGCGACGACCGGGGCAATTCGTGGACGCCGATCAGCGTTGATCTTACCACCAGCGCGAATCGGTATACGCTCCCCTTCATGGGAAGGGTGTGGGAGTTGGACGCGCTGCACGACAACGGCGCGATGTCCAAGTACGCCACCCTGACCGCCATTTCGGAAAGTCCCGTCCGGGAGGGGTTGATCTACGTCGGCTCGGACGACGGGCTGATCCACCGCACCCGAGACGGCGGCGACAGCTGGGCGCGACTTTCGCCGCTCCCGGGAGTGCCCGAGCGCTCCTTCATCAACGATGTCGAGGCGGGCCTGCACGGCGAGGACGTGATCTTTGCGGCGGCGGACGCCCACAAAACGGGGGACTACGCGCCCTATCTCTTCCGGAGCGAAGACGGCGGCGAAAGCTGGATCTCGATTACCGGAGACCTTCCGGCGGAGATGATCGTTTGGGCGATCAAACAGGACCACCTGCGCCCGGAGCTGCTCTTCGTCGCAGGCGAGTGGGGCCTGTACGTCACGGTCAACGGGGGCGCAGAGTGGCGGCGCCTTGAAGGAGCGCCCACGATCGCGTTTCGCGACCTCCAGCTGCAGCGTCGAGACGGCGACGTAGTGGGCGCGACCTTCGGGAGGGGCATTTACATTCTGGACGACTACGCGCCGCTTCGGGAGCTCGCGGCGGAAGCGGGGGGCCGAGAGGTCGCAGGGGTTTGGCCCGTCAGGGACGCGTGGCTCTACATCCCAAGCGTGCCGAACCAAGCGCCTGGACGCCCCACCTTGGGCAGCGACGCCTACAGCGCCCCGAATCCGCCCTTCGGAGCGACCTTTAGCTACTACGTGCCCGAGACCCTTGCGAGCGCGAGCGAGACGCGCAAGGCGCGCGAAGCCGAGCTGCGGGACCGCGAAGAGGACGTGCCCTTCCCCGGATATGATCGGCTGCGTGACGAGGAGGGCGAAACGCAGCCTGGAATCTGGCTTGAGATCAGGGACGCGGACGGAGGCGTGCGGCGGCGGATCGGCGGGCGAGCATCCAAGGGTCTTCACCGAACGAGCTGGGACCTCAGAGGGCCTCCTCCGAACCCAGTGTCTTTGGATCAGGACGGCTTTCGACCCCCTTGGGCAGGCGATCCGATCGGCCCTCTGGACCCTCCCGGTCGCTACTCCGTCGCCATGATCCAGACCGGCCCGGGCGGCGCGAGGCAGGTGGGCGAGGCTCGCTTCTTCGACGTACGCGCAGTCCCGGACGAGCGGTCCTCCGATCTCGTTGCGGCCTCGCGCTTCCAGCACGAGACGGCGAAGCTTCAGCGCGGCGTGCTCGCCGCCGGCAGGGAGCTGGACGAGGCAATGGACGCGCTGCGAGGGATGCGCTCGGCCTTTACCGAAACGCCCGAAGCGGACCACGAGCTACTCGAGAGCATTGATGAGCTCGACCGCGCCCTCATCGGGCTCTCCAGAGACCTTAGGGGCGACCGGACGCGGAGCTCGCTGGACGAGCCGAGCTCGCCTTCAATTCAGGGTCGCGTCGGCAGCGTCATCGGCGGGCACTGGCGAACCCGATCAGCGCCTACGGCGACGCAGCGACAGAACATCTTAATTGCGCGTACGGGCTTTGACGCGCTACGCCGCGCGCTCAATCAGCGGCTGGAAGAGGCTTCCGCGCTGCGGGCCGCGCTGCTTGAGGCCGGAGCCCCGTGGTTTCCCGGAACTGGTTCCGGCTCCTCGCAATCCTCGCGCAGCCAGCGGATCCGCAACTTCAACCAATCGGAGTCGTCATGAATCGTTTGACTGGCGCGCCTTGCGCCCTCCTCCTCTCCTTTGCCTGCGCTTCGGCGCTCTCCGCGCTGCAGCGCCCGGAGCCCAATCCCGAAGACATGGGCGGCGGGTCCTGCGAGGCGAATATCTACAACTGCCGCGAGACGCCCAACCCCCTGCCCCGAACCGCAACCATCTGGATCGAAGAGATGACCTGGATGGATGTCCGGGACGCGCTTGCCCGCGGGATGACAACGGCGATCATCCCAACCGGGGGCGTGGAGCCAAATGGGCCCTGGCTCGCCACCGGAAAGCACAATTACATCCTGCGCGTCAACTGCGAGGCGATCGCAAGGAGGCTGGGCGACGCCCTTTGCGCGCCGATTCTCCCCTTTGTGCCCGAAGGCGGAATTGATCCGCCCACCGGCCATATGCGGAGTCCGGGAACGATCAGCCTACAGCGCGAGACCTTCGAGAGCACGCTGGAGGACATCGCCCGTTCGCTCAAAGCGCACGGCTTTGAGACCATTCTCTTTATCGGCGATTCGGGCGGAAACCAAAGCGGACAGGCCGCCGTGGCGGCGCGCCTCAGCCGGGAATGGGGCGCGGAAGGGGTCGCGATCCACATCCCCGAGTACTACGACTACGCGTCCGTCCATCGGCACATGGAGGAGGAGGGCGGTCTGTCCTCCACGGAGAACGAAGGGCTTCACGACGATCCGGTCATCGCGCTCAACATGTTTATCGACGACCCCGAGTCGATTCGATTTACGGCGCGCAGCGCATTGGGGCTCGCGGAAATCAACGGGGCTTCCCTAGACAATCGCGTCCGCAATTTGGAGTGGGCTCGAATGATCGTGGACTTTCGGGCGGAGCAGACGGCACGCGCCATTCGGGAGGCGGTTCGCCGCGGCGGTCCCCCTCCGGCGCCCCCTCCGGCGCCGCGCCCCCCCGCGCCCGCGTCGAGCGGGCCTCGCCCTCAGCCGAATCCGCGGGACATGGGCGGCGGATCGTGCGACGCCAGCCGCTACAACTGCGCCGACACGCCTAATCCGCTTCCCGAAGTCTCGACGGTCTGGATCGAAGAGATGACTTGGATGGACGTGCGCGACGCGGTGGCCCGCGGCAAAACGACGGTCATCATTCCCACGGGCGGAGTCGAGCCCAATGGACCCTGGCTCGTGACCGGAAAACACAACTACGTGCTTCGCGCCAACTGCGAGGCGATCGCAAGGGAGCTGGGCGACGCCCTCTGCGCGCCGATCGTGAAGTGGGTCCCCGAAGGAAACGTGGATCCGCCTTCGGGGCACATGCGGAGCCCAGGCACAATCAGCCTTCGGCAGCAGACGTTCCAGGCGCTGCTAACCGACATCGCGCGCTCGCTGCGGTCCTCCACCGGGGTCGAAAATGTCGTCTTCATCGGCGATTCCGGAGGTAATCAACAGGGGCAGTCCGAGGTGGCGGAGGCGCTTAACGCCGCCTGGGGCGACGAGGCAAGAGCGCTTCACTTAGCGGAGTACTACCGGGCGCCGAACGCGAGGGACGTGCTTGCGGAGCGCGGCTGGCAGGCGGACCCCGAGATGTCGGACGGCCTGCACGACAACGCCGCGATCACCCTCAACATGATGCTCTCCGACCTCTCTTCGGTACGGTGGCGCGAGCGCGTGCGGGCCGGTCTCGCGACGATTGACGGGTTTTCCATCAAGGACCTTGAAGCTTCGCTCGCGCTTGGCCGGGAGATTTCCGAAGCCAGATCCCAGCGGACCGCGCGCCTGATTCGGGAGCGGAGGCTGGACTCGTCCTCGGGGGAAGGACGCTAATCTTTTCGAATAGCGGCGGCGCAGCCGCAATGAGTCTTCGCTCGGCCTTACGCGGGCGGCCCTGACGAACCCGCCGGGGGCGGCGCGTCGCCGCACCGGGCGCGGGCTTCGGAGATGGCGGTGAAGCTGCCGTCGAGGTCTACGCGGCCTTGGGTCAAGTCGTCTCCGAACATCGGAAGGCGAAGGGTGACCTGCTCGGCCGCCAGGATCAGCGCGACCACCGCGTCAACCTCTTCGAAGTAGAGGTACGGCTCGCCCTCCGAATGCAGCAGCCGCGCGGGGACTTCCGCTCGCAATTCCCGGCGCGCCCATGCCTCGAAGGAGCGCGCGCTCGGCGTCCGGGGAGTTCCGCCTGGAAGATCGCGGGAACCCGAGAAGACTAGATACAGCCACTGGCCGTCGCCTGCGGAAGCGCAGCCGTACTCCAGTCGGAGCGCGCGCTGCGCGCCGAACCTTCTCGCCCCTAATCTGAACGGGGCGCTGCGAGCCCAGCACCCCTGGATGCGCAGACCCGCCTGGGAGGTCCGGCACCCGCGAAACTCCCACGCGCCCCGCTCGCTCTGGGCTTCGGTCGGAACGCGCCCCGCAAAGAGCCCCGTCCCGCCCAGAAACAGCATCGAAAGCGCCCGAATCCAAGCTCGGGAGCGCTCGGGGGCGCGGGGCTTCCACGCAATAACGCGCATACCTCTGGACGTAAGCTCAAGGGACGGCGAGGCTCGGACCGCGCTTTGGGCGCGCGGGGCCCATGAGCCGGCTGGGACTCGAACCCAGGACCTACGGATTAAAAGTCCGTTGCTCTGCCAACTGAGCTACCGGCTCCCCTGAAGATACCATCGCGCCGAATGACAACGGGTCCAGCCCGGCCCAAATCGGCGCGCCCCGAAAGCGAATGCGCCGATATGACCAGTTGGCTGCCACAATGGCGCGCGCCGGGGCGCATTCCAGCGGCACGGTTCTTGCATCTCTTTGGGCTGCCGGCGGAATGCGTTGGCGCGCGACTCTAGACAGGCCTCTTAGGCCGGAGGAAAAACACAGTGAGCAAGATCATCGGCATTGACCTAGGCACGACCAATTCGGTCGTAGCGGTCATGGAGGGCGGCGAGCCCACCGTCATTAGCAACTCGGAGGGCGGTCGAACCACTCCCTCCGTGGTGGCCTTCACCAAGCGCGAGGAGCGTCTCGTCGGACAGGTCGCGCGCAGGCAGGCCATCACCAACCCCAACAACACCGTCTCGTCAATCAAGCGATTCATGGGATTGCGGCACGACGAGCTCAACCGGGAGCGCAGCCGCGTGCCGTACGAGGTGAAGGCGGACGACCAGGACCGGGTCGCGGTCTACCTTCCGCACGCGAATCGGGAGTACACGCCGCCCGAAATCGCGGCGATGATTCTCGGAAAAATGAGGGAAACGGCCGAAGCGTACCTGGACGGCGAAGTGAAGCAGGCGGTCATCACCGTGCCCGCCTACTTCAACGACGCTCAGCGCCAAGCGACCAAGGACGCCGGCAAGATCGCGGGGCTGGACGTGCTCCGCATCATCAACGAGCCGACGGCGGCGGCGCTCGCCTACGGCATGGATAAGAAGTCGGACGAGAAGATCGCGGTCTTCGACTTGGGCGGCGGCACCTACGACATCTCCATTTTGGAGATTGGCGATGGCGTCTTCGAGGTGAAGTCCACCAATGGCGACACGCACTTGGGGGGAGACGACTTCGATCAGGTCATCATCGACTGGCTGGTGAAGGAGTTTCGACGAGACCAGGGGATCGACCTTTCCCAGGACCCGATGGCGCTGCAGCGGCTGAAGGAAGCGGCCGAGCGAGCCAAGATGGAGCTCTCGACCACGACGACGACCGACATCAACCTGCCCTTCATCACTGCGGCGGCGGACGGACCGAAGCACCTCAACTATCCGCTGCCCCGAGCCAAGTTTGAGCAGCTGGCGGCCGACTTGATTCGACGCACAATCCCTCCGATGCAGGGCGCGCTGGAAGACGCGGGATTGAGTCCAAGCGACATCGACGAGGTCGTCCTGGTCGGAGGCTCCACTCGGATTCCGAAGGTGCAGCAGACGGTGCGGGACTTCTTCGGCAAGGACCCGCACAAGGGCGTCAATCCGGACGAGGTCGTCGCGATCGGGGCCGCAGTGCAAGGGGGAATTCTGGCGGGAGAGGTCAAGGACGTGCTCCTCTTGGACGTCACGCCCCTTTCTCTGGGGATCGAGACTCTGGGCGGCGTGATGACGACGCTCATTGAGCGAAACACCACGATCCCGACGAAGAAGCAGGAGACGTTCTCCACGGCGGAGGACAATCAAACGACCGTCGAGATCCACGTGCTTCAGGGCGAGCGCAAGACGGCGGTTGCCAACCGAACGATCGGACGCTTCCAGCTGACCGGTATTCCTCCCGCGCGCCGGGGCAAACCGCAGGTCGAAGTCACCTTCGACATCGACGTGAACGGGATCCTCCACGTGACGGCGAAGGATCGCGCCACGGATCGGGAGCAAAGAGTCCGGATCGAAGACTCCAGCGGACTGAGCGAGCGCGAAATTGAGCGGATGGTGCAGGACGCAAAGGATCACGCGGACGAAGACGAGAAGCTGAAGTCGAAGGTCGAAGCCAGAAACCAGTTGGACACCCTCATTTACCAGGTTGAGAAGGACTCCGCCGATTGGATCGACAAAATCTCCGAGCCTGTGAAGAAGCGACTGGACGAAGCGGTCGAGGCGGGTCGCGGAGCGCTCAAGGGCGACGATCCTCAGCAGATCAACCAGGCGCGGGACGAGCTGATGCAGGCCTTCAGCGCCGCTGGAGAAGAGGTGTACAAGGCTCAAGCGGCGGAGGAGGCGGCTTCGTCCGCCGCGCCCGAAGAGGCCGCGGGCAACCCCCAGGCGGGCTCAAACGACCAGATGGACGACGAGGTGGAGGAGGCGCAGTTCGAGGTCTTGGACGAAGACGAGCCGCCAAACGCCAAATAGCGATTGCGACGCGCGGGGTCCGAAAACGGGCCCCGCGCGGAACACCGGAGCACTGAAGATGCCAATACGACAGAGCAGCGCGGGGAAAGCAACCTTCGACCCCCTGCGCTTCAAGTTGAAGACGACCTTCGCCATTGCGGCCTGCATCTTGATCGGAATGGCCGCTGCGCCCCGGCTGGGCATGGGAGGGACGTCGGTCCCGCTCGAAGTCGACATGGATCCGCGATTGGAGCCGGATCAGGTGCAGCCCGCAGCCTCGCTGAGCGACGCCTTCGTGAACATCGCCAACGCGGTGACGCCGGCCGTCGTGCGGATCGAGGGCGAGCGGACCCGCAGAGTTCAGAGAGGCGGGATGGACATGATGGGCGGACGCGATCCGGTGGTCGTCGAGACCGCGACCGGGAGCGGATTCGTCGTCTCTGCGGACGGGTACGTCCTGACGAACAATCACGTGGTGGAGGGCGTCGACCGCGTGAAGGTGTACTTCCGGGACGGTCGCTCCTACGACGCGACGCTTGTCGGCGGAGACCCGACCACCGACGTGGCGGCGCTTAAGATCGAAGGATCGGACTTTCCCGCCGTCTCGCTGGGATCCTCCTCCGAACTCCGCGTCGGGGAGTGGATCGTGGCCGTGGGCAACCCCGGCTTTGGAGGCGGGGAGCGAAGCACCACTTTGAATTACACTGTGACTGCGGGAATTGTTTCCGCCCTTGGCCGACCACTGGACCTGCTTCGCCAAGAGCTCCAAGCGCAGGACCCGGAAGGCCGCCGAGCCGCCGGCTTTGCGATCGAGGACTTCATCCAGACGGATGCCGTCATTAATCCGGGGAATTCCGGCGGCCCGATGGTCAACCTTATGGGTCAGGTGGTGGGCATTAACTCCGCGATCATGAGCGGCACCGGCTTTTACCAGGGCTACGGATTTGCCGTCCCTATTGATCTTGCCTACCGCGTGATGCAGGACCTGGTGGACTATGGACAGGTGCGCCGCGCCTTTATGGGCATTTCAATGCGCTCGGCGGACGCGGACGACGCATACGCTTTGGGGCTGGAGGAGATTTCGGGGGTCTTGGTCCAAGAGTTTCCGCAGGGATCTCCGTCTCCCGCCCGCTCAGGGGGAATGGAGCAGTGGGACGTGATCACTCATGTCGACGGCGAGAAAGCGTCCACCGCGAATCAGCTGCAGCGTCTGGTGGCACTAAAGGCGCCCGGAGACGCCATCACCGTCAGGGTCAGCCGCTGCATCGACCAGGCTGTTCCGTGCCGCTCTCGAAGCTTGGATATCGACGTGCGCTTGGGGGAGGCGCCGCTTGCGAACGAGAGAGAAGCTCCCGAGCAGCTCGCCGTTCGCGAGCCCAGCTCCAAGATCGGCCTAGAGCTCAGGGATATGACGCCCACCGAAGCGAGCATGCTTGGCGCGCGCGGCGCGCTGATCACGGATGTCGCGCCGAACGGGCCAGCGGCGCGGAAGAACCTGAGGCGCGGATGCGTGGTGCGCGCCGTCCAAGGTCAGACCTTCGGCAGCGCGCAAGAGGCGGAGCGGGCCCTCAGTCGCTTCGGTTCGGGCGACGTTGTCTCAATCCAGGCAAAGTGTCCCGGCAGCGAACAGACCTGGCTGTACAACGTGAGGATCAGGTAGGCCGGCGGGCCGTCCGCCTTCCTGCGAGCAGCCCCTTCCGCGTCCGCCCGCGGCTCTACGGTTCAGCTGCGCGGGTTACTTTTTTAAGGACGCGCGCCGGCATTCAGACCGATTCCAGGGCTGTGCGCCGGCGCGGAGCCGTTCGGTTCCCAACTCAGCGAAAGTGGCGGAATTGGTAGACGCGCAAGACTTAGGATCTTGTGGCCTCGGGCCGTGGGGGTTCGAGTCCCCCCTTTCGCATTTGGAGGCTGGGCGGATTGACTAGGATTGATCCGTCCTCTTGGGACCTTGCGGTGAAGCATCGCCCGCGGTGCGTCCGCGAAATTCGCGGATCGGTCCCCTCCGACGCCATCGACCGACTGGAGATGGCGGCCGTGGACCATTACGTCCGGACCACGAAGCTCAGGGGCTTTCGTCGGGGCCGGGCGCCGCTCCATATGGTCAGGCGGCTGTACGGGGCGGAGATTCGCGACGACGCGATCGACGAAGCGATTGGTCGGGCCGTCCTCCACGTTGTGAAGGAGAACGACTTCAAACTGATCGAGAAGTGGAAGGTCGTCGAGTCCAAGCGCGCGCCGGGAGAGCCTCTCTTCTTTCGCGTCCACATGGTGGTGCGACCGGAGGTCAAGCTTGCGCGGGACGGCGGGTTCGTAGTGCAGCGCAAAGTCCCGGTCATTGACGACCGCCTGCTGGACGGCTGCGTGGACGGCCTGAGGGCGCTGCTTGCAACCCTGGAGGAGGACGATAATCGGACAGAATCCGGGCCGCCGACAGCCGGAGATGTCGTCGAGGTCCGGGCCTTCCCGCAGGGCGAGGAGGAGGACGACGAAGAGGGCGGCGTTGCTCGGGCTCCGGTCGGCTGCGGAATACTCCCTCCGGAAGTCGAGGCGCGCATTCTCGGCATGGAGGAGGGGGATGAAGCGCCGCTGGACGCCGACGCTTGGCCCGGACGGGGCAGCGTCTCCCGAATCCGGCTTCGGGAAATCGTGCGCCGGAGGCGGCCTTCGGCGGAGCGGTTGGCGAAGGAGATTTACCGCTTTGACTCCGTGGACGAGTTTAGGGAAACCGTCGCGCGGACGATTCGCGAAGACGCGCGGCGCAAGACCGACGCCGAGACGCGCGCCGGCGTCAAGAACCTGCTTCGAGACGCGAATCCCGTGGAGATCCCCGAGATGGCAATCGGCTGGGCGCGAGAGAGGATCGTCCATGGTCTCCGCTCCCGGTTTCCGGGAGATTTGGATTTGGATTCGGAGGATTCGGCTCTGCGAGCGGCGAGCGAAGAGCAGGCCAAGGACGAACTGATCATGAGCAAGCTGATCAAGCGCTATAAGGTCTCCGTGAGCAAAGAGCGCCTGACCTCCTCCCTCAAGATGTTCGCGGCTTCGCTCGACATGGACGTGAACGAGTTCTGGGAAATGTTGGAGGCGCACAACCGCTCCGAGGATTTCATCGGACGCATCGTCGAGGAGGAAGCGCTGGATCTGGTTCTATCGAGAAGCGCCGTGGAGGAGGTTCCGGTGCCTGCGGCCGAGTCGATCCACGATCTTTCTCTGCAAAAGTTGTCGAAGATGATCCCCCTGTTTCGAAGCGACCTGGACGACGCCAAGGAGTGACGATGTCCACCTATCCCCCTTACGTCATTGAGCGAACGAGTCGCGGCGAGAGAAGCTACGACATCTTCAGCCGCCTCCTCATGGATCGGATCGTCTTTCTGGGAAGCAACATCAATGACGCGGTCGCAAACGTGGTCGTTGCCCAGCTCCTCTTTCTGGACGCCGACGATCCGGAGCGCGACGTGCGCCTGTACATCAATTCGCCCGGGGGCTCGGTCTACGCGGGCCTCGCCATCTACGACACGATCAATCAGCTGGGCGCGCCCGTGGCGACGACCTGCGTGGGGATGGCCGCCTCAATGGGGGCGGTTCTTCTCTCGGCCGGAGCCAAAGGCAAACGGTGCGCCCTCCCCAACTCCCGGATCATGCTGCACCAGCCGTCTTCCGGTTTTCGGGGCACCGCCGCGGATATTGAGATCGCTGCTCGAGAGGTGCTGGACACCCGGGAGCGAATGAACCGAATCCTCTCCCGCGCAACCGGTCGGTCGGTCGAGCAGATCGCGGCGGAGGTGGACCGGGACCGATGGATGAGCGCGGAGGATGCCGCGGAGTACGGATTGGTCGATCAGGTCTTGGGCGCCTCGGAGGAAAACGAGGCTGGAGACGGTTGATGCAGAGTGACAGCAAGCTGCGCTGCAGCTTTTGCGGAAAGTCGAAGGAGTCCGTCAAGAAGTTCATCTCGGGTCCCTCGGTCTATATCTGCAACGAGTGCGTCTCGCTCTGCAACGACATCTTGGCGGAGGAGGTGGAGCGGGATCGCAGGACCGGGAAGATCTCATCGCGCACGCCCGCCGAGATCAAAGAGATCCTGGACGAGTACGTCATTGGCCAGGAGAGGGCCAAGCGAGCCCTCGCGGTCGCCGTCTACAATCACTACAAGCGGGCCGGATGCAAGGGCGCGCTGGACGGCGTCGAGATCGACAAGGCCAACATATTGCTGGTCGGCCCCACCGGGGTGGGAAAGACGCTGCTGGCCCAAACGCTGGCACGAATCCTCAAGGTCCCCTTTACAATCGCGGACGCGACGACTTTGACTGAGGCGGGGTACGTCGGCGAAGACGTCGAGAATATTCTGGTCCGGCTGCTGCAGGCGGGCGAATACGAACTCGCCAACTGCGAACGCGGCATCATCTATGTGGACGAGATCGACAAGATTGCGCGGAAGAGCGAAAACCCGTCGATCACCAGGGATGTCTCGGGCGAGGGCGTACAGCAGGCGCTCCTCAAGATCCTTGAGGGGACCGTGGCGAGCGTGCCGCCGCAAGGAGGGAGGAAGCACCCGCAGCAGGACTACATCCAGGTGGACACGAAGGGGATTCTCTTCATCTGCGGCGGCGCGTTCGAGGGGCTGGAGGAGATTGTCGAGCGGAGGGTGGGCCGGCGCCGGATCGGATATGAAGCGGACGAAGACGGAGACGGGGCTGGGGGAGATGTGGGGGGCAGCCCCTTGGAGCGGATGGAGCCCGAAGACCTTCAGAAGTTTGGCTTGATCCCCGAGATCGTCGGGCGGCTCCCCATTTTGGTGCACCTGGACGAGCTGACCCTGGACGATCTCGTTCGAATCCTGCAGGAGCCCCGCAACGCGCTGGTGAAGCAGTACCAGAAGATGCTGGAGCTCGACGACGTGGGGCTGACCTTCGATCCCGCCGCGCTTCACGCGATGGCTCGGAAGGCCCAGGAGAGGGGAACCGGCGCTCGAGGACTGCGCTCGGTAATGGAAAATACGATGAGCGAGACCATGTTCGAGCTTCCGTCGCGCGACGACGTGCGGGAGGTCGTGGTGACCCCGGAGTCGGTCGCGGGCAAGGTACAGCCGCTGCTCGTGCTGCGGCCGGGGGCGAGGCGCAAGAAGGCCTAGGCGTCGGGAGGGCTGAGCAATGCGGATCCGCTCCGTTGCGTTCGAAGGGTCGATTGTCTCCGTCGATCAGGGCTTTCCCTCGGACTGCCCCCACGTGGCCTTCGCGGGTCGCTCCAACGTGGGCAAGTCCTCCCTGATCAATCGTTTGCTCGGTCGGCCTCGGAAGAAGGTTGCGCGCGTATCGGGGGTTCCCGGAAAGACGCGCGCCCTGAATTTCTTCCGCGTGAACGATGCGTTCTTCTTGGTCGATCTGCCGGGTCTAGGATATGCCCGGGCGCCGAGGCCTGTACGCGAGGCGTGGCGGACGCTGATCGACGGCTACTTTTCGGGCGCGCGCGCTCTGAGAGGAGTCGTTCAGCTCATCGACTCCCGTCACGCGCCCCTGCCCGTGGATCGAGAGCTGTGCGCGAAGTTGGCCGCGCTGGAAATCCCGACGCTCATCGTCGGCACCAAGATTGATCGGGTGCGCGGGGCCGGCGGGGCCGCGCGCGTCGAGGAGCGGATCGCCAAGGAACTGCTGGTGGACCCCGACCAGATCGTGATCACGTCCTCCAAGACAGGCCGTGGCACGCGCCGGGTGCTTTCCGCCGTCCAGGCGCTCGTGGAGTGAAGACAGTGCGGAAGAGCCGCTTTGGGCCGGCGGCCCTCCGGGGGCTCCTCCTTGCGTACGTATCGGGTTGCGCGCCGCTTGGCGGCCCGGGCTCCGCGGGCGATGGCCAGCCTAGCCCCGCCCGGCCAAGCAACGAGGCGAGCTCCGGCGTTCGCTCGCCCGCCTCGAATGCCCAGCCGACCGCCGGGCGGCGCCTCTCCGGGAAGCTGCGCCAAGACCAAGTGTCGGTGCGAATGGTCGTAGACGACATCCGATTTGAAGTGACGCCGCTGGTGGACTGGGTGCTCGAGGCGACGGCGCCGGACACCCGCGCCTATCTGGACAGAGTGGCTGCGGCGCACGCCGGGGAGATTCAGGAGTCTTCCGGGGCAGGCGGCGGCGCGCTTACGCTCTTCCTCGTTTCCCTTTTTCACGAACAAGGCGAAGCAAGGTTCTACGACCGCGATCTTCACCTCGTTTCGCGAGGGCAGCGCCTTCGACCGGTCGCCGTGAAGGCGTTGACTCCAGAGTGGGGGACGGGTCGGCTTCCCCGCCGTCGAACGATATCCGCCGTCTACGCCTATCCGGGACCCGTGTCCCTCACCCGCGGGCTCCTTGTGAGCTACCAGGGCGCGCAAGACGCCTCTTGGGACTCCGTGCTTCCACTTATCGAGGCGGAGCGCGCCCGGATCATCCCCGAGCCTCCGGCCGCGCAGGGACCTTGAGGCTCAAGGAGCGAGGCTAGGCCAGAGGAGCTCCTGAAGCGCGCCGCCGCGCCCTTTGCGCGTCAGTCCTCTTCCAGCCCGTACTTCCTGATCTTCCGATAGACCGTTCGGGTGCCGATCCCAAGCATCTCGGCGGCTTTGCGTCGATTGCCGGACGACTCCTTGAGCGCAAGACGCACCAGCTCTCGCTCCACATCGGCCAGCGACATCCCGGAGCGAAGCGCGGCCAAGCCCTGCGCTGCCCGCTCCTCCATTCGCGCCCGAGGACTCCTCTCCGCCTGCTCCTCATCCACCTGAATCGACTCGCTAGGCGCCGCCTTCGCCCGACCAACGGCGCTGGGCAGGAGCGGGATTTCGCCTTCGCCTCCGCCGGCCAGCCCTTCCGTCTCTCCGGTGAACTTCCGGAAATCTCCGCGGAGCGACTCAATGTCCAGCTTCATCCGCCACAGCGTATGGAGAATGAAGCTGAGCTGCGTCGCAAGCTCCGACCCGCCGGTCTCGCGCTCTTCCCCCTCAATCGGCTGAAGCGCGCCGCCCCCGCCCGGAGGACGAACCATTCGCTCTCTCGGCAGGTCGCGCGCCCGTACGACGCTCCCGGGATTCAGCACGACCATGCTCTCGACCAAGTTCTTCAGCTCCCGGACGTTGCCGGGCCAAGCGCGACGCATCAGAATTTCCATCGCTTTGGGAGAGATGCCGGCAAATTGGCGATCATGCCGTTCGCAGGCATCTCGGATGAAGTGGTCCACAAGAAGCGGAATGTCCGCCCTGCGCTCGGTAAGCGGCGGTACATGGATGCGCAGAACGTTCAAGCGATAAAAGAGGTCCGCCCGAAAGACGCCGCGCTCCACTTGCGTTTCCAGCCAGCGGTTGGATGCAGCGACGACGCGCGCATCGACGCTGATCGGCTCCTGTCCTCCGACGCGCAAGAAATCGCCCTGCTCCAGTACCCGGAGCAGCTTCACTTGCGTGCTCGTCGGCATCTCGCCGATCTCGTCCATAAAGATCGTGCCCCCGTGCGCCAGCTCGAAAACTCCCTTTCTCCGATCAACGGCGCCGGTGAAGGCGCCCTTTTCGTGGCCGAAAAGCTCGCTTTCCAGAAGCGTCTCCGACAACGCTCCCATGTTGACGGGAATGAAGCTCCGGTCGCGCCGACCGGACAGAACGTGAATGCCCCTCGCGACCAGCTCCTTGCCCGTTCCCGATTCTCCCGTCACGAGCACGGTCGCTTGAACTGCCGCAAATTGGCGGATCTTGTCCAGCACCTGAACCATGACGGGCGTCTCGCCGATGATCCCGGTCTCCGCGCGCAGCTGAGCGCGGTCGATCATCCCCAGCCCCGCCATCACGACCTCCTGCGGATCGGCGGAATGGGAGAAGACGGCGGAGAGCGACGGGAGCGCGGGGAGGTCGCCCGGGCCTCGCCCGGCCATCACGCCGATCGCGGGGATGCCGCGCTGCGCCGCCCGCTGGAGGATCTTCGGTCGATCCGGACCTTCCAGCCCTCCCGTCAGGATCAAGAGCGCGGCCTTGGGAAAGCGCGAAGGGTCGTCGGTCGCGACCAGCAGCTCCACATCCTTGCCCGCCCGGTGAAACCCTTCCCGAAGACGCCCGGCCAAGGCAAGGTCGTGGACCGAGATCAGCACGGTCTCTCCGACGGACGTCACGCGGTGCGCCTTCAGCGTCGCTACCTCCGGATGGAGCCCCCCTTGTAAAAAGGCGGGCGCTGGGTGACGGCGGCGAGAACCTTATTCCTGACGCAAACGCCGACCGGGGTCCCCGGGACGCTATCCTTCGCCGGCAGGTACGCCATGGCGATCCCGTATCCCAGCGACGGACTGGCCACCCCCGAAGTCAGCCGTCCCACCTCCCGTTCGCCGGAGACGACGGGATATCCCGCGCGCGGAAACCCTCGGTCGAGGAGGCGAATCGCGGTAAGGCGCCGCTGCACGCCCGCCTCCTTCTGCGCGAGCAACGCGTCCCTGCCCACGAAGTCGCCGCATTTTAATTTCACGATCCAGCCAAGTCCGGCCTCCAGCGCCGTGTGCTCTTCGGAAAGGTCGTTTCCGTAGAGCGCATACCCCATTTCGAGACGAAGGGAGTCCCTCGCGCCCAAGCCGGCTGGAAGCAGTCCCGAAGGCGCGCCGCTTTCCATGAGCTCCTCCCAGGCGCGGGGCGCCCGCGCAGCCGGAAGGTAGAGCTCGAAGCCGTCCTCGCCGGTATAGCCCGTTCGGCTGATCACGCAGCTCGTCCCGCCCGCCCTTCCCTCCACAAACCTGTAGTAGCCCAAAGCGTTCAAGTCGACCTCGGCGCATCTCTCCAAGACCTCCTGAGCCTTCGGCCCCTGAAGGGCGATGAGCGCGATCTCGTCGGAGTCGTCGGACAGCGTCACGTCGAAGTCCGTCGCGTGCTCGTTGAGCCACTCCCAGTTCTTTTCCCGGTTGGAGGCGTTGACGACAAAAGAGATTCGGTCGGCGAAACGGTAAATCAAGAGGTCGTCCATCACCCCTCCGTTCGCGCGACAGAGGGCGGAGTATTGCGCCTGTCCGATCGCGACTCGGGACACGTCGTTCACGGTCATGTACTGCGCAAAGCGCTCCGCCTCCGGCCCGGAGAGGGAGAATTCGCCCATGTGGGAGACATCGAAGAGGCCGCAGGCCTCTCTCACGCGGGCATGCTCGGCGCGAATCCCGGCGGGATAGGAGACCGGCATTCGATATCCCGCGAAAGGCGCCATCCGAGCGCCCAGTCGATCATGCACGCCATCCAGCGGGGTCCGCCTCAGTGTCGAGTCCACCGCTACCTCCGGACGAGCGCTTCGCGCAGAACGGCCTTTATCGTGTGAAGCCTATTTTCGGCTTGATCGAAAACACGCGAGCGGGGGCCGTCGATCACGCCCGCGGATACCTCCTCTCCGCGGTGCGCCGGCAGACAATGCAGAAAAATCGCATCCGCGCGGGCGCGAGAGAAGAGCGCCTCGTCTACGATCCACCCCCGGAAGGCCTTTGCTCTGCGCTCCCGCTCCGATTCCTGTCCCATTGAAGCCCAAACATCGGTGGTGACGACATGGGCGCCGACCACGGCGGCCTCTCGGTCATGCGTGAGCGAGAGCCTCGCGCCCTTTCCCAGAGCGCGCTTCACGATCTCCGTTTCCGGCGCGTACCCGTCCGGATAAGCAACCCTGAGCTCAAAGCCGAACGCCGCCGCAGCGTTGATCCACGAGTTGGCGACGTTGTTGCCGTCGCCCACCCAGGCAACGCGCACGCGCGAAAGGTCCTCTCCGAATTCCTCGCGCGTCGTTTGGAGATCCGCCAGAAGCTGGCAGGGGTGCGCGAGATCGGTCAGCGCGTTCACGACCGGCACCGTGGCGCACCTCGCGAGCTCCACCACGTCGTCATGTCGGTACGTCCGAATGAGGATCGCATCGACGTATCGGCTGAGCACGCGCGCGGTGTCCGCGATTGACTCGCCGCGGCCGATTTGGGAGTCCGCTTCGGTGATGAAGACGGCGTGTCCGCCCAGCTGCGCGACCGCAGTCTCGGCGCTCACCCGGGTGCGGGTGGAGCTCTTGCGAAAGATCATCGCAACGGTGCGCCCCGCGAGCATGGGGCCCCCAAGCTCCCCGTTCTTGAAGCGTCCCGCCGTATCTAGAAGTCGCCCGATGCGTTCTGGGGAATGCGCGGCGAGATCCAATAAATGGAAGAGCTGCGGCTTCTCCATCAGAGGATGTACCTGTTGACGTCGTCGTCCTCGACGATCTCCGCCAGACAGCTGTCGACGTACTTCCGGTCGACCACCACTTCGCCGTCCGGAAGCGTGTCCGGCAAATCGAACATCAGTCCGTCCAAGAGCTGCGTCATGACGGTCCGAAGTCTGCGCGCGCCGATATTCTCATTGCGGTCATTGAGCTCCGCAGCGATCTCGGCGATCCGATCAATCCCCTCTTCGCTAAAGGACACGCTGGCGCCCTCGGTTTCGATCAGCGCCTTGAATTGGCGCACGAGCGCGCTCTCCGGTTCCGTGAGGATGCGCACGAAATCGGCGCTGTCCAAGCGGCTGAGCTCTACGCGGATCGGGAAGCGACCCTGAAGCTCGGGAATCAGGTCGCTTGGCTTGGCGACGTGAAAGGCCCCCGCCGCAATAAACAGGACATGGTCCGTTCGCACCCAGCCGTACTTCGTCTGAACGTTCGATCCCTCGACAATCGGCAGCAGGTCTCTCTGGACCCCCTCTCGGCTGACGTCGGGACCCGCGCCGCCCCTGGGCCCGGCCACCTTGTCCAGTTCATCAATAAAGACGATGCCCATCTCCTCCGCCCGGCTCATCGCCTCAACGACGACATCGTCCATGTCGACCAACCGGTCAAGCTCCTCTTGGAGCAGCACGCGCCGCGCCTCCGCCACCGTCACTTCCCGCGTTCGCGTGCGCTTTGGGAACATATTCTGGAGCATCTCGGCAAGGTTGAAGTCCATCCCTTCGACCATTCCGCCCATGGGGAGCATCATCCCGGAGACAGCCGCAGCCTGTTTGACCTCGATCTGGACCTTACGCTCCTCCATGACTCCCTTGTCCAACAGCGCGCGAAGCTTCTCGCGCGTCCGCTCTCTCCGGCCGAAGTCTCCGTCCGCGTCCGCCCCGGACGACTTGTCTTGCGGCGCCACGCCCTTCGGGCCCGCCACGAAGACGCCGCCCGCTGGCGGCGGCGGCTTTTTGGACGCGTCCGGAAAGAGCAGGTCGAGGATTCGATTCTCGACGTTTTCCTCGGCCTCCTCCAGGATATCGTCCTCGCGCTCTTCTCGAACCAGGTGCACGGAAGTCTCGACCAGATCGCGGATCATCGACTCGACATCGCGACCGACGTACCCCACTTCGGTGAACTTCGAGGCTTCGACCTTGACCATGGGCGAGCGCGCGATTCTGGCGATCCGCCGCGCGATCTCCGTCTTTCCCACCCCCGTCGGCCCGATCATGATCAGGTTGTTGGGAAAGATGTCCTCTTGCAGCTCTTCGTCCACCTTGCGACGCCGCCAGCGATTGCGCAGCGCGATGGCGACGGCCTTCTTGGCTCCGTCCTGTCCAATGACGTGACGATCCAGCTCGGCGACGATCCGTCTGGGCGTGAGGCCGTCCATCCACGGCTCATCGCCGCTCGCATCGTCGTGCGTTCTCGTTGCGGCCGGGGGCGAGTCCTCTCCCTCCCCGGCCTCTTGGGGCGCGTCCCCGGGGAGCTCCTCGTCAAACGACTCTTTGGGCGTCACGCCGCGTCCAGCTCGATGATGCGAATATCGTCGTTGGTGTAGACGCAGATTTCGGATGCGATCTGAAGAGATCGGCGCGCGATCGCGGCGGCATCCAGGTCCATATCGTACAGGGCGCGCGCCGCCGCGAGCGCGAAGCCGCCGCCCGACCCAATCGCCGCGATCGGCAGGTCCGGCTCGATGACGTTGCCTTCGCCCCCGACGAGAAAGACGTGCTTGCGATCCGCGACGAGGAGGAGGGCTTCCAGTCGCCGCAGGTACCGATCAGTTCGCCACTCTTTCGCCAACTCCACGCACGCGCGAGGCAGGTTGGACGGCCAACGCTCCAGCATGTCCTCCAGCTTCCCAAATAGGGTAAAGGCGTCGGCCACCGACCCCGCGAAGCCGGTGAGGATTCGACCGTCGCGGATGAGACGGACCTTCCGCGCCGCGCCCTTAACGACGGTATCTCCCATCGTCACCTGACCGTCCCCGCCCATCGCCACGCGACCATCCTTGGTCACCACGACAACCGTGGTCGAGCGAATGGACCCGCGAGGCGCGAAGCGGGAAACAGGCGGGGCCGTAGTGCGCATCTAGGGTCGCGTACTTTGGTCGGGTGAGGTCTCCTCCGGCTGATCGCCGGGGCGGCTTTAGAATTTAGCAGCATCCAGCCGCGCTCAATGATCCCGGCGCGATGTCGCGCGCTGGGAGGTCGGGATCGGCGGACGCTGCGGAGTCGCGGAGCCTCCGGTATCGCGATTCGACGCCCGCGGGCGCGGCTCGAAAGCGCGGGAAGAGTTGGCCGACGACCGAACCGGTCGCGTCTAGCTCTAGCCTCTAGGGTGGGCCGCGCGATGCGCGCGACGCAGCCGGGCCTTGGAGGTGTGGGCATACACTCGCGTCGTCCCTAGGGATTCGTGGCCCAGTAGCTCCTTGACCGCCAAGAGCTCCGCGCCCGAGTCCAGCAGGTGCGTGGCGAAGGAGTGCCTCAGCGCGTGGATGGAGAGGGATGCATCGCGCGCACAGCTCTGGATCGCTTGCTTCACGTCCGTTTGAATGCTGCGCGCAGAAAGCCTCATGCCGTGTCTGCCCACGAAGAGGGCGCGCGTCTCCGAATGGGCGACTTCGGCCCTCCAGGGCAGGTATCGCTCCACGGCGCGGACCGACGCTCCCGTCACCGGCGCGACCCGCTCCTTGTTTCCCTTCCCTACCACCCTAATGCGGCCCGAACGCATCTCTCTCGCGGCATCAAGATTCAAGGACTGCACTTCGGCAAGCCTAAGTCCGCTGCCGTACGCGACCTCTAAAACGGCAAAGCGCCGCCACCCGAGAAGGTCGTCGCGTCGCTCCGCCTCCTCGCGAGCCCAACGGAAGAGCGCGCGCGTTTCCCCCTCCTCGAGATGGCCCGGCAACGCTCTGTCGAACTTTGGTCCGCGCACGGACTTCGCCGGATTATCGGCGATCCCTCCGCGCAGATGCATAAAGGCGAAGAAGCCGCGCACAGAGGAGAGCTTGCGGACGACCGAGCGTCGCGCGTAGCGCCGCCTGAGCAGGTCGCCCAAGAAGGCGCGCAGAACGGCGCGCGTCACCTGGGGCCAGCGGACAACCTCCGTTCCGAAGTGCTGTCGCAGGAACCGCTCCAACTCTCGCACATCCCGCAGGTACGCCTTCACGGTGTTCGGGGAGAGGTTGCGGGCATCCCGAAGGTGCCGCCGAAAGGAGATTAGCTCCGCCGAGAGCGCCGTCTTCGAGGGACGCGGAGTCGAGAATTTCAAGGAAGGCGCCCCGCCGTTCTTTGTTTCGCTTCCACGCCGCTCCCTTGCAAACGTTCGCGCGCCCTTGGCGTAACGCGCCGCTGGGCGAATCAGGGCGCTCTTCGGACGGACCTTCCGCGCGGACGAGACCGTTTCCGGATCGTCCGCTTGGGGCGGCTCGCCTTCTCCGCAAGGAGGCGGCAGGCCTCCTGCAGCGTCGTCTTCGCCGGATCCAGCCCCTTAGGAATCGTAGCGTTGCTATCGCCATCGGTCACGTACGGACCGTACCGCCCCTTGCGGACGGTGATCTCCACCCCGGACTGGGGATGCCGTCCCAGGCTCCTGGCTGGCGACCGATTCCCCCAAGACGGTCGGGAGGCGATGATCTCGAGCGCCTTCGTCACGTCCAAGTCCTCGCGTTTGACCTCCGGCGGAAGAGGCGCGCGCCTCGGACGGGGGCCCCGAAACGCAGACTCTCCCAGCTGCAGGTACGGCCCGCGCGCCCCGTGCTTCATGTAAATGTTCTTTCCGGTGGCTGGGTCTTTCCCAAGCGGCGTCGACTCCGCCACCTTGCGTCGCACCAGCTCCACCGCCGACTCGAAGGTGACGGCGGCGGGATCCATCGACTTGGGAAGACTCGCCCGAACGGGCTTCTTCCCCTTGCCGCCGCCCCCGCCCAGCTGCAGGTATGGACCGAAGGGACCGGGCTTCAGATAGATCGGCTTTCCGCTGTCCGGGTCCGTGCCCAGGGGCTCTTCGGCCTTCATCTGTACATCCAGCGCCGCAGTCGCCGTTTCCAGGGATACGTCCAATGGACTCGCGTCGGCGGGTAGCTTCGCCCGCACCACCTTTGTCTCCCCGTCCGCCTCGCGCTCCATCTGCGCGTAAGGGCCGTACGGACCCAGCCGCGCATAAATCGGCGCGCCGAAGACGGGGTGGGTTCCGATCGGACGCCGGGCGCGATCCAATAGCTCCACAGCCAGATCCATCGTCAGTTCGTCGATGGTGAGGCCCTTTGGGAGCACCGTGCGGGCCGCGTCTCGACCCGAACCCATGACCAAATGCGGGGCCGCGCGGCCCACCCGCACGCTGATCTTCTCCTGGGTTTCCGGATGCGCCCCGAGCGCCACTTCCGGAAATTCCATTTTCGGGAGCACCCGCTTGATCCGACCGGCCAGCCCTTCTTCTCCGGTTGGCCCCTCGTAGAACGACTTCAGGAACTCCCGGTAGTCCTTGCGGCTGGAAATTCCGTCAAGCCGGTCCTCCATCCGCGAAGTAAAGTCAAGGTCGACGTACCCCTCGAAGTTGGAGCGCAGAAGGTCGTTGACCGCGAGCCCCAGCCAGGTGGGAAGCAGTTTGCCTCGATGTTTGCGGACGTACTCCCGCTCCTGAATCGTCATGAGAATCCTGGCGTAGGTCGAAGGCCTCCCAATGCCCTCGGCCTCCAGCGCCCGGATGAGCGACGCCTCGCTATAGCGCGGACGGGGCTGCGTGACCTTTTCCTCGGTTTCCACGGGGCCCAGCGCAATCTTTGCGCCCTCTCCGCCCACCTTTGCGCCCACCTCCAGGGACGGAAGCTCCTCGTCCTTTCTCCGGTCGCCGTACGCCTTCAGGAAACCCGGAAATCGCAGCACTCGCCCCGACGCCGAGAATACCGCCGCATGCCCGTCCTTCCGGACCGCCTTCAGCGTCGCCGTCGTCAGGTCGCTTAAGGCATCCGTCATCTGCGAAGCCACTGCGCGCCGCCAGATCAGGTCGTACAATCGCTGGTGGTCCCGGTCGAGGTACGCGGCCACGTCCTTCGGGTCGCGGCCGATGTCGGTGGGCCGAATCGCCTCGTGCGCCTCCTCGGCTCGCTTCGTCTTCGTTCGGTACCTCCTAGGTCCCGCGTAGTAGCGCTCGCCAAACCGGCTGCGAATGCAGCGGCCCGCCGCGCTCAGCGCCTCCTGCGATAGCGTCGTCGAGTCGGTGCGCATATAGGTAATCAGCCCTTCCCTCGCTCCCTTGCCTAGGTCCACGCCTTCGTACAGACGCTGGGCGATCGCCATTGACCGGCGGGGCGACATCCGCAGAATGCGGCTCGCTTCCTGTTGGAGGGTGGATGTCGTAAAGGGCGGCTTGGGGCGCGTTTTGGTTGCCCGCTCATCAATCGCTTCGACGACCCAAGGCATCGCGCTCGAAGTCCACTCCGCGATCTCGCGGGCAGCCTCGCCATCCAGCCGAACGACTCCCTTTCGACCGAGCCAAGCTCCGGTGTCGGTGTCGAAGTCCTTGGAACCGGCCACCCGATCCTCGCCCACGCGCACAAGATCAACGCGGGCGCCGGGCTCTGATTCGTCATCAAGAAAGCACGTCCCGACCCGCCAGTACGCGTTGGCTTGGTGCGCGCGCCGAAGCTCGTCCCGCTCCACAACCATGCGGAGCGCGACGCTCTGCACCCTGCCTGCGCTAAGCCCCGGTCGCACTTTGCGCCAGAGGACGGGAGAGAGGCTAAAGCCGAAGATTCGATCCAGGGCTCTCCGCGCCTCTTGCGCCCGCACCCGCTTCATGTCGATCGCGCGCGGGCGCTCCAGCGCTTTGCGAATCGCGTCCGGGGTGATTTCGTGAAAGACGATCCGCCTCACCGGCACGCCGGGCTTGAGCAGGTCCTGAATGTGCCAGCTGATCGCTTCCCCCTCCCGATCCTCATCGGTGGCGAGGATCAGCTCTTCGGCGCCGCGCAACGCCTTCTTGAGGCTCGTCACGACCTTCATCTTACCCCGCGGAACCACGTAAATCGGCTCGAAGCCGTTGTCCACGTCGATTCCAATGATCGAGGACGATACGTTCCCCTTCGCTGCCCGCACCTGGGTCGCGCGCGAAGGCAGGTCGCGAATGTGCCCCACCGAGGCTTCGACCCTGTACTCCGGGCCCAGGAAACGGGCGATCGTCTCTTTCTTGGCAACTGCTTCCACAACGACAAGCTTCATCGGGCTGCTAATCCGCCTCCATCTTCGCGGGAGCGCTCATCGCGCCCGCGATCTTTCGGGCAATGTCATCCGGCGTGATTCCGTCGGTGTCTACGATATAATCGGAAAGAGCATAGTAGGGAATACGCTCCTCTAAAAGTCGCCGCGCTTTTTCGGCCATCCCGTCCCCCTCCAGCAAAGGTCGCGCAGTCCCCTGGTCGCGGATCCGCTCCAGCGCCCGCTCCAAGTCCACCCGCAGCCACACCGACCGAGCCCTGCCCCGGATCGACTCAAGGTTGCCCGGCTGCGCCGCCCATCCGCCGCCGGTCGCGAGCACGATGCGCGCGCGGCGCAGCAGCGACGCGGCGGCGGCGGCTTCCTGCTTGCGAAAGTACTTTGGCCGCCTCAGTACGGTTTCACGAAGCGAGACGTTCCAGTTCCGTTCGAGCTCAAGATCCAAATCATAAAACGACCAGCCCAAGCGATGCGCAAGCAGGGGGCCCACCGTGGATTTGCCCGCGCCCATGAAGCCGACCAGAACAATCCTGGAAGGCGGGCTCGCGCTGGGGCCAACGGAGCTCTCGCGCGCGCGGTCCTCGCGCTCCGGACTCCGGCCGATCATCCCCCGCGCGGCCGAAAGCCTCTGCTCTTCAGTCGGTCCAGGTAGCTGGATAGGTTGCGCTTCACTTCGTTTAGGGAGTCCCCTCCAAACTTCTCGATCATGGCGTCCGCAACCACCAGCGCGACCATCGCCTCGCCCACCACGGCGGCGGCGGGCACGGCGCATACGTCGCTCCGCTCCACAGTGGCCGCGCGCGCCGTTCCATCTCTAAGGTCCACCGACGGGAGGCGTTTGCGCAGAAGAGTGGAAATCGGCTTCATGGCGCCGCGGACCCGCAGCGGCTCTCCGGTCGTGACCCCGCCCTCCAGTCCGCCGGCGCGGTTCGAGGCGCGCGAAAAACCGCCGCTGGACGGCGCTTCGCTTCGAAGAATCGGATCGTGCACCTCGGAACCCGGCAGCCCGGCATTGGAAAAAGCGGGCCCGATCTCCACGCCCTTCACGGCGTGCACGGACATCATCGCTTGCGCAAGCCGCCCATCCAGCTTCCGATCCCACGAGACGTAGCTTCCCAGCCCTACCGGCAGACCCGCGCAGACGACCTCGAAGGACCCACCCAAGGTATCGCCCGCAGCTTTCGCCGCGTCGATCAGCTCCATCATCTCGCCCTCGCGAGCGCGGTCCAACGTCCGAAGGGGCGACGCGTCGGCGCGTTCGTTCAACTTCCGGGGCAGCGGACGCGGGACGCGGGCCAGAACGGATCCGATGCCGAGCACGTGGCTTGCGACGTCGATGCCCAGTTGCCGGAGAAACGCCTTGGCGATCGCCCCGCACGCGACCCGCGCCGCCGTTTCCCTCGCGGATGCGCGCTCCAAGACGTCACGGGCGTCTCTGCGATCATACTTGAGCACGCCGACGAGGTCGGCATGCCCCGGCCTTGGGAGGTACACGGGCCGGAGCGCCTTGGGGTTGACTTCGCCGCCCGGATCCTCGTGCGCCATCGCAGTGGTCCAGTTGGTCCAGTCCCGGTTCCGAATCACCATGGAGACGGGCGACCCCAAGGTCTCGCCCAACCTCACCCCCGAGACGAGCTCCGCCGCGTCGGTTTCGATCTTCATCCTTCGCCCCCGTCCGTATCCGCCCTGCCTTCTCAGAAGCTCGGGGTCGATGTCGCGAACGGAGCCTAGGGGGATCCCGGCCGGGATCCCCTCCATCACCGCGATCAAGCCGCGGCCGTGAGACTCTCCCGCAGTCGTGAATGAAATTGAGCGGAGCGTCATGATCCTTAAGGTAGCGCGGACTCCGCGCCCGCTTCGCCGCGCCATCCGGCGGGAGGCGCGAGCGTTGGGGTGACCAACACGATCAGATCGCGCTGGATCGTCATGGATCGGCTGCTGCTGAAGAGCCTTCCGAGGAGCGGGATATCCATCAGCAGCGGAATCCCTGATCGCACACTCTGTACTTCGGTGACCGTGAGGCCGCCGATCACCACCGTCTCTCCGTTCCGGACGAGCACGCGCGACTCCGCCCGCTGTTTTCTAAAGGTCAGCCCGACTTCGTAGGAGGCCAAATCGGCCGAGGAGCGTTCCGCGATCAGATCCAGAAGGATCTCGCCGTTCTGCGAAACCTTGGGGGTCACCTCCAAAATCACGCCGGTTTCCTTGAATGCCACCGTCGCGACGGGCTCCGGCGACGTCTCCGCGTCGGCTCCGCGCGCTCCGGCGTCCAGTACGCGAATCGGGGTCTCCTCGCCGGCCACGATACGGGCGGTGCGACCGTCCATGACGCGCACCGACGGCTGCGCCTGTACTTCCGAGAGTTCCCGCGTGTCCAGCGCGTCCAAGAAGCCCGTGAGCGTGTGCCTGGCTCCGGTCAAGGTCGCCATGATCGACAGCGTAGGATTCGGAATCGCCTGACTCGCATTGCCCAGCACATTCCAAGAGGCGCCGCTCAGGGAGACGCCGGGACCCTCGCCGTCCACGCCGCTCGCGCCGGAAAGGTCGTAGGAGAGTCCATGTTCGCGGAGCTTGGTGTTGTTGACGAAGACGATCTTGGCGGCGATGTCGATCTGGGGCGCGGGCCGATCCAACTCTTCGACCAAATCGCGTACCGCGGCAACCACCGGGGAGACATCGGTCACCACAAGCACGTTTGCGCTTGGCTCAACCGTGGCCGTTCCCGCCTCGCTTAGGATGGACTCCGCAGGTCCCAGAAGCTCTTCGGCCCTCGCATAGTTGACCCGGAACGACTGGGTGTAGCGCTCTCGGTTTTCGTTGCGCGCAATGAGTCCCTCTCTCGACTCCACCCGGATAATGCCCGAGGAATCCTCCGTAGGCACCAAATCGTAGGCCGCAAGAAGCGAACGAAAGGCCACGCTCCAGGGCTGGTCGCGGATTTGGGCGGACACAACGCCTTCGACCTCCGCGCTGGCAATAATCGAGCGACCGGAGAAGTCCGCGAAGGCAAAGAGCGCGTCTCGAATGGGCGCGTCCGCAAAGGCAATTGAAATAAGGGAGTCGGAGGGAGGCTCCAACGTGTCGGCCGCAGCCTCGATACTCTCCTGACGAGCGCCCGAAGACGCGGCGAAGCAGTCCGCCGCCCCGATGGCGCCCGAGCAGAGCGCGAAGACGAGGCTCGCCGTCGCCTTGGCGAGGAGGCGCCTACTCATGACTTTCCTCCTTCCCCGGCGCGGGAAGATGCAGGACGCGAGTGGTCGCCACGCCGAATTCGGTGACGTCCAGCAACACGTGATCCCGCCTGAGCTCTAGAATCGTGCAATTGCCGACCTGATCGCCCGGACCCGCGCGATAGATGCGGGGAGCATCCGGCTCGTTCGCGCCATTCGCTCGAAAGAGCGCCACGCCGGCCGAACCCCCCTTCGCCTGCACGATGCCGATCAGGCGGAGAGCCTCGAAGCGAGGCCCCGACTCGAATCCGTCTTCGGGCGGCGCAAAGGGACTTCGGGGTATGGAGGGCGGAAACGTGAACACCTCCCGGGCGAAGCGCGTGAGGTCTCCCGAGCCCTCTGGCGCGTCCGATAGTCGGATCGCGCGATCGCCGGGTTCGGGACTCTTGACCAGCGTCCAAACATCCAGGCGGGCATGAACGGCGCCCGAGCCGCCCTCTGGATCCGGCGCCAGACTGATCGCGTCCACCGCGACGATGTGGGAGAGCGAGGAGATTCCCGCCAAGAAGTCGCCGACGCGCCGGTACTCTCCAACGACCTCGACCTGATATCCCCATCGACGGTAGTCATTTCCGTCGCGGGCGTCCTCTGGACGCAGCGCCGCGAGCTCTACGCGCGCCCGTCGCTCCTGCGTAGAGATCGACTGCAGAATTTCCCTCAGCTGGCGTTCAGCGGGCAGCAGCGCCTCCAGTCGGCGGGCATTGTACTGGTGCGCCGCCGTACGTTTGCGCAATTCGTCGAGCTTGGCGGACGCTGCGGGGTCGACGGCCCCCGCCGCATCGCCCAGCCGCTCCAAGCGTTGCTCCAGCGTCGCCGCGCGAGCCGCGACCGGAGCGTAGAGCTGGCCGTTGAGCACGTAGGCTCCGGCGATGATCGCGACCACCGCCAGCGCGAGATTCCTTCTTTCGGAGTCTTGTATGAAAGACACTTAGCTTCCTATCGTTGAGGAATGGGACGTGGATGCGGCGGTCGGCGCCGCGCCGTATTCTCTAGTTTGGATCGCTTCCGGCGACGGAGTCTCCAAGGACCCCTCCAGCTGGAAGTGGTACAGCTCTTCCGCAGGGGCGCCCTCCGTGATCGGCCGCTTTTCCTGCGCCGTGGAGACAAGGCGCACGTTTCTGGCAAAGGCCGACCGCTCCAAGCGCTCCAAGAAAGCGGAGAGATCCTGCTTGCCGCGCGTTCGGCCCTCTATCCTGAAGCCCTCCCCATCCGCTTGGTCGATTGAGTGGAGGTGCGTGAGCCAGAGCTGCGGAGGCGCGGCGATCGCCACCTCCTCCAGCAAGTGGGCCCAGCGGTAGCGCACGGCGTCCAACCGCTGGATTTGCACGACGCGTCCTGCGGCCGCGTCTCTTTGGGTCTGAAGCCGGTCCATCTCTTCTTTGACGCGGGAGGCGGCGGCGGAATCGGTTGCGGCGGCCAAGACAGCCTGCTCCAGCTCGCGAACGCGGGATTGGGAAGAAACCGCTTTCTGGAGCCCGAAGAGGGCGGCGGCGGCAAGCAGCGCGGCGGCGGTCGCGCTAAGCGCTCGGCCCTGCAGCCGATCTCTCAGCGAGTCCGGAATGCGCGCCAGCACGGCCGCGAGAAAGGGAAATCGGTCGGTGACCGAAGCTGTCCGCTCATCGGGATCGGGGAGGCGTGTATTGTTCATCGAAGGTGCAGTTCTCCATGTGTATTGATTATTGGATCGCAGGCGCGGATCCGGGGCTTTCCCAGCCCCGCCTGCAGCAGCGCGACGCCCAGCGCAAGGAAGTAGCGCGGCGCGGCGTCCCGGAGAACGCGCCAGTCGCCCGCGTCGTCGCTGACTCGGATATTTCGGAACGGGTTTACGACGCGCGTCTCGATCCGGGCGCGGCGACTCCATTGATCGGGGAGGGCGTCTGATCGGGCGCCCGCGCCGCTGAGGTACAGCCGACCGGGAGACCAGCGCGCCAGGGAGTCGGCCAGGACCGCGTCGACCTCTTTCCCTAAACGCGCGCCGGCAGTCCGACCGTCCAGAACATCGACCGCGAGGCAAACTTCGGAGCCGGCGTCTACAAGCAGCGCCCGCCCGGAGCTGCTCTCCGGATGACACCAAGCCAAGGCCGCCAACGCGGCTCGGGCGCGCGATTCAGGACTCGCCGGCGCCGCGCTCGCGACCCGCAAAGACAGCTCCCGCTTCCGACACATCTTCGCCAGCGTGATAACCGGAGGATCCTGCCTCGGCTCAATCTCGACCAGGGCTGTGCGGTCTCCGTCATGGTCTGCGCCGACGAGCCTGCCTCCGGCGCGGCGCGGCTCAGGCCGCCAAAAGGAGCCACTCATCAGTTTCTCAAAGAAATGGGGCCCGCGATGGAGCGACCGGGAAACGGAATAGGCTGGCGCAGATTCGCGACTGCGCCCAGCTCGCGCGCAGCCATGCACCAGGAGCCGGCGACGACGGCGCTGTCCATCAGCGTCACGGTCTTGTCGCTGCGCAGCAATCCAGTCACTTCGGCGGACTCGCCCAAGCGGATCGGGCCGGTCGCGACCAGCATGCCGCGCCAAGAAACTTGGGATCTCACGCGGATGCTCCCGTCGACGAAGACCACGCCCCTCCCGGAGCGGTCGATTGTGACCAATCCGCTTCCCAGGACGAACTCTCCGGCGCAGGATGGACACGACGGACGGTAGGACGAGTTTGCGAGCTTGGCGGTCGCCCGGCGCGAGAGTTCGCGCGCGCCGAACCAGCCCAAGCGAAGAGCCGCGTAATTGGCGTCGTTCGTCTCGGAGCCCCACTCCGGCGGCTGCGGCGTCGGAAAGTGGGTTTCCTGCGCCCAATTCGGTCGAGCGGAGATTGCTCGAATGGCATCGCATGCGGGCGGCCACCGCCGGTTCGCGGTGGGGTCCTCCAGGACTTTGGCCCCGGGATGCCGGACCAGGCCCGGAGACTCGACGACGCCCATATGGGCGGAAACCCGCGCGGCCGGGTCCATCCACCAAGAAAGGCGCGCCTCCTGCCAAGCACGCCCGCTCTCCAGCCTTGCCTCGCCAACGAAGAGGTAGAACTCGGGCGACAGGGCAATGCCTCGGGCGCTGACGGAGCCCGCAGCCCCCGCCAGCGACGAGACGAGAAGCGTCGAGCTTTCTCCCAGAGGAGTGTACGGAGCCCTGGACGTCTCGATGAATGCCCGCGCCAGGATGGAGCGAGCCCCGGCCTGGGCGTGAAGGAGTTCGCGCTCGGCCGACGCCACGCGGAGCTGGCCAAGCGCAGCGGCCAAGGCGGCCGAAGCCAGCGCCCACGTCGTCACGAGAACCACCAAGACGGCGGCCAGCGCAAAGCCGTTGCCTAATTGCTTCCGCTCGCAAGCACGGGGCATCACCTTGCCCTCCATGCAGTCCAGGCGCGCGTTACGGTGTCCACTCCAGGCCTCGCCCACCTGAGCGACACGCGGACCTTGTCCGCGCCGCCCACAGCGCCGCTTTCTCCTTCGGCAAGGTGCGGCGTCGTGAGGGGCTGAGCGCTTCCGCCGCCTGTTCGGATTCTCACCGCGTCTCCCGACAGCTCATAGCTGGCCCGCTCGAAGTAGCGCGCGAGGACCGCGGCTGTCGGAAAGGGCGCAAGATGCCACTCTTCTACTCGAAACCCCGGTTGACGGGGACAGGCTGAGCTCGATGTCGCGCGCCGCACGAAGCTGTGGACGCTCCAGCGTCCGTTGTCGCTGAGGACAAGCACGCTGTCCTTTTCCGGGTTCGGCAGGCGCACCCCCGCCACGTGCACGGGCCAGACCGCAAGGCCGGCGGCGCAGCGAACCGCAATGCCTCGAAACGCCCTGAGATCAAGCTCGTCGCCATAGCTTCGGTCGGGACCCGCGTATCCAACCTCGGAGCGCAGGAGGTGGCGGATCAGTCTCGACTCATCGAGCGTGGCGACGCCGCTGGTCACCTTTTCGGAGGCGCCCGCAACGACGCCCAGCGCCGCCCACGCCGATGTAAGGACGATGAGGAGCAGGCCGGTCGCAACGAGCGTCTGAAGGAGTACGAATCCGCCCTCGCGCCGCCGATCAGGCGTCCCTGCCGACCGCTCGCGCCGATCCATCATGGGCGCGCCGGGAGAGTGAATTCGATTCGCAGAGCGTCGTTCAGCCTAAAGTGGGAGAATTCGACCCACGCGCGCGCTCCGACCGCATGGGGAATTTCCCAGCGCAGCCGGCCCGTCGGGACGGTTCTTTGTCCGATCGCGGGTCCCTGGCGACCGCTTGGGCGGCGCGCATCGGCGAAGACGGAGTCGACGAATTCTGCCAGCGCTTCGTGGCTTTGGTCCATCGCTCGGGCACGCGCTAAGACCTTGGCGGCCGCGCCGGAGATTCCCGCGGCGCTGGCGATCCCCACCGCAAGAATGACCGTCGCCGCGATCGCCTCGACGACGGAGGCGCCCTTCTCGTTCATGGCTTGCGCACCCTCCCCAAGGACGAGATCACGAGCGTCTTCACGACAGCGCCCGCCCTGAAGCGAAGCGTTCTGCTGGCAACCGCGCCCAGCCCCGTCGCGCCGAAGGAGATTTCCGTCTCGGACACTCCGGGAGGCAGTTCGAGACTGACGCCTTTGCCGAGCGCCGCCTCGGCAATCGTTTTCCCGCCCGAAGCCACGATGCGGCCCGAAGCGGGATTGTCGCTGAAGACAAGCCGCGCCCCGCCGCGCGAGATTGCGGTCCAGCGGGCCCTTGAGATGAGGCTGACCGCCTCCTCGAGCGCCCATCGCGCTTGGAGCGAGTCTCGGACGCTGACCGAGGTCGAGACGAGCGCGGGGGCGATCGCCGCAAGGATCGCCATCGACGCAAGAATCTCCACGACCGAGATTCCCCGCTGGCGCTCGAGCCTACCGTACATCGTTCGTGCAGGCGATTTCGCCCTCGAAGGTCGGCTTGATGGACCCGATCGAAGGCGGCGCAGCCGCGCCCATATACACGGCGCATCCCTCTGAATTGGAGAGCGCATCGTGCTTGGCGATGGTCGACCATCCCCCGAGCACCACGGAGGGGTTGTCGACGTTGACCCCTTGGGACGACCGGAAGCCCAAGCTGTCAAAGCTGTCCGAATACTCGAAGTTGGTGGCATGATGGATCTCCTGCTGAGTGGTGAGATTGCGCAGATCCGACTTCATCGCGGCGAAGTAGGCTTTCTCGCGCGCCTCGGTGAACTGCGGTACCGCGATCGAAGTGAGAATGCCGATGATGACGAGCACCACCAAGAGTTCAATGAGTGAAAAGCCCTCGTTGCGCACGTTCGACTCCTTTCGTGGGGGCGGTCGGCTGGCTGCGCGAGCCTGCGCCGACGGCTTTCGGCGGACGTAACGATCGACCGCAGAGATATGATCTCGGCGCCCGGCGGGCGCGGGCATGGTCGGATGGGACTGTTTTTTTGGAAGCCCCGGATTGCGGCTGCCGCGCATCCATCCGGCAGTGTTCGAGTCGGCCAGGCAGCCGGTTTCTCCGAGTGGAGCTCGCGGCGCCTTGGAAGAGAGGCGCCTACTTCATCGCGCGCGCTGAGCTTGAGGGTCGGCCCCGCTCACGCCAATGAGGCGAGAATGTCCGCCTAGACGCGACGGATCAGGAGCTAGGCCGCCGTCTCCCGGGTCCAGCCGGACGCTCGGTCCGAAGCGCGCAACGGGTCTTCCTCGGGCCGCGCGATCACCTGTCGACCTTCTTGCGGGCGAGGCGCCGAACCACCCCGTAGAGCAGGATGCAGCGGATAGCCGAGACCCCGTCGCGCCAACCGATCTTTTTCCCTTCGGCGTAGGTCCGACCCGCGTACGAGATCCCGACCTCGAAGACCCGCCACCCGCCCTGAGCCACCTTCGCGGTGATTTCCGGCTCGACCCCAAACGCCCTTTCTTCGATTTCGAAGCTCTGGACCACGTCCCGACGAAAGCACTTGTAACATGTCTCCATGTCGGACAGGTTGAGGTTGGTCACCATGTTGGACATGATGGTGAGCATCCGATTCGCTACGTAGTGCCAGTAGTAGAGCACCCTGTGAGGCCGTCCACCCATGAATCGGGAGCCGTACACGACATCCGCTCGTCCCGCGAGGATCGGCTCCAGCAAACGGGGATAATCGGCGGGATCGTATTCGAGGTCCGCGTCCTGGATGATCACGATCTCGCCGCTCGCGGCCCGAAATCCGGTCGAAAGAGCGGCCCCCTTCCCTCGATTCTCATCGTGAGCCAGCGCCTTGTCCACAAGGCCTTCATCGCGGAGTTTCCGCAAAATTGCGCCGGATCCGTCCCCAGACCCGTCATCCACGGCGATGAGCTCGGCCTCCGGCGCTACCGTCTTGACGCGCCGCACGATGGCCTCCAAAGTGGATTCCTCGTTATAGACCGGCATCACGACGGAAATCCGCGCGTCCCACGCCTCCGTCACTCCGGCGTCTTCTCCAACCGGCCTAGAGCCTGCAGATCCTTGAAGTACGACGCGGTACGGCGCAGCCCGACTTCAAGCGACACCTTCGGACTCCAAGCCAGCGCCCGAGCGGCGCGGGCGATATCCGGCCGCCGCACCTTCGGGTCGTCTACCGGAAGCGGACGCGTTTCAACGGGAGAATCCGATCCGGTCGCTTCAAGTACGAGATCCGCCAGCTCCCTGACCGTAAACTCGCCGGGATTCCCCAAGTTCACCGGGTCGTGGACCTCGGCGTTGAAAAGGCGCCAAATGCCCTCTATAAGGTCGGACGCGTAGCAGAAGCTGCGGGACTGCGAGCCGTCGCCATAGACCGTGAGCGGATCGCCTCGAAGCGCCTGCACAAGAAAATTAGACACCACTCTACCGTCGTCGGGGCGCATTCGCGGACCGTACGTATTGAAGATGCGGACAATGCGCGTGTCTACGCCGTGGGCCCGATGGTAGGCCATCGTCATCGCCTCCGCGAAGCGTTTCGCCTCGTCGTACACGCTGCGCGGGCCGATTGGGTTCACGTTTCCCCAGTAGGTCTCGGGCTGAGGATGAACGAGCGGGTCGCCGTAGACCTCGGAGGTAGACGCGAGCAGGAACCTCGCGCCGCGCGACTTGGCGAGACGCAGCAGGCGGCGGGTGCCGAGCGCGCCGGCGTTAAGCGTCTCAATCGGGAAGCGAAGGTAGTGAATTGGGCTTGCAGGCGAGGCCAAGTGGAAGATCCCGTCCAGATCTCCTTTGATCTCAATGCGCTCCGACACATCGCCCAGAACGAATTGAAACCGGGGATCGTCTTCCAAGGACGAGACGTTCTCCCTGCTTCCGGTGATCAGGTTGTCCAAGCCCACGACCTCGTGTCCGGCGGCAACGAGCCGGTCGGAAAGGTGCGACCCCAGGAAGCCGGCGGCGCCGGTCACCAAGATCCTCATGCGACGGACCGAGGACCGACTACTCTTCTGCCGATCGGATAGTACTCGAATCCCATGCCCTCCATCCTGTCTGGATCGTAGAAGTTCCTCCCGTCGAACACGATGGGCCCGGAAAGGCGTTCCTTAACCTTCTCCCAGTCGGGGCGGCGGTACTGGCGCCACTCCGTAGCCAAGATCAGGGCGTCCGCGCCTTGGAGTGCCTCGTATGCGTCGGACGCGTATTCGACCCGGGCTCCCAAATCAATCCCGCGGGCCTTCTCCAGGGCGACCGGATCATGAGCCTTGATGCTGGCGCCCCGATCCCGAAGCTCCGCGACGATCACCCTAGACGGCGCCGCGCGCATGTCGTCCGTTTCGGGTTTGAAGGCGAGACCCCACAGGGCGAAGCTAAAGCCGGAGAGATCGTCCCCAAAACGCCGGAGCACCTTGCGCGCGAGTAGGGTTTTCTGCCGCTCGTTGGCTTCATGAACGGCGCGGAGAATCCCAAGGTCCACGTTTCGCCGGCCCGCCGATCGAATGATCGCCTCCACGTCTTTTGGCAGGCAGCTCCCGCCGTACCCCGCTCCGGCGCGCAGAAACGCCGGCCCGATGCGCGAGTCCGCGCCGATCCCCTTGCGCACCTGCTCTATGTCGGCGCCGGTCGCCTCGCAGAGCTCCGCGAACTGGTTCATCAGGCTGACGCGCGCAGCCAGCATCGAGTTTGCCGCATACTTGGTCAGCTCGGCCGAGCGAACGTCCATGAAGATCAAGGGATGTCCATCGCCGACAAATGGCGCATAGAGCTCCTCCATCAGGCGGCGCGAGCGCTCCGATTCGACGCCGCACACAACGCGGTCCGGATGCATGAAGTCGGCGACGGCGTCGCCCTCCCTTAGAAATTCGGGGTTGGAGCACAGGTGAAAGGGAGCGTCGGTCAAGCCCTCGATCTCTGCTCGCAGGATCCGGCCCGTGCCTACCGGCACCGTGCTCTTCGTGACGACGACGGTATTCGGAGCGAGATGCCTGGCGATCATCGCGGCGGCGGAGCAGACCGATTCCAAGTCCGCGAATCCGTCCGCGCCGGGAGGCGTTCCGACCGCGATGAACACGATGTCCGCATTTTGGACGCCTTGCCCCGCATCCGTGGTAAAGCGCAGCCTCTCAGCGGCCAAGTTTCGGGAGATCAGCGATTCCAACCCCGGTTCGTAGATCGGGATTTCGCCCCGACGGAGCCGCGCGATCTTTTCGCGATCCACGTCGACGCAGGTCACGTTGTTTCCCGCGTCGGCCAGACAGGCGCCTGCAACGAGCCCCACGTACCCGCTGCCGATGACTGCGAGATTCATTGAGAGCAGACCCAGCTAGCGTCGCGCCTCAACGGACGGCCCAAGTCTTCGAGCTCGAAGGAAAGCTGAGGCCCCTCCGCAACGCGACGAGCTTGTTAAGGAGACGGCTCCGAGAAAGATTCCCGCGATGTACGCGCGGTTCCTGTTGATTTCCAAGCAACTGTCCACCGATTCCGCGGGAGAGCGTCCAGCGCATCCGCGGCTCGCGTTGGCTTCGAGGCGGGAATTCTGAAGAGCGCTGGATGCAGTCTGGTCAAGCGCTTCAATTTAGAATGTCCGCACTTCCCGATTGCGATGGCGCTCGAGGGGCTCTGGGCGGGAACGCCTCGCGGGAGATGTCGCGGACGTGCTCAAAGGCCCCCTTTTGGGGAGTTGGACGGAGCAGCGGAAACGGGCCGAAGTCCGTCGAATGCTCGCCCGCCCGCGGTGCGTCCTAGTAGGCGGGAAGCTAAGGATTAGACAGGCAGCCCAGGAGTCTTGGGCCGGGCGCGAGCGGCGCGCAATGCGACCTCCGCTTGCGCGCTGAGGCGGACGGGCTCCCCGCCACGCTAGAACCTTCGGCCTGTGGGCGCGCCTCAGCCGGAGCGCCCGCTCCCCGGCAAGCGCAGCACCTGGCCAGGCATGATGGCGTTTGACGAGAGGTTGTTTTCCTGCTGAATCCGTCGCACTGTCGTCTGATGCCGCCGCGCGATGCCCCAGAGAGAGTCGCCCGCTCTCACCCGATAGCGCTCCACCGGACGCTCATCCGAGTCGGCTCCGGACCCTGACCGACGGGACGCCGCCGCGAGCGTCAGCCGCTCCACATACCGAGCATAAGGCTTCGGAAAGAGCGCGATGTGGTAGTGCGGCGGTCGACGCTCCCTCGTGGCCTCAAGCACGCCGCGGCTCTCCAGCTGAATCAAGACGCGCTCCAGCCAACCTCGACAGGCGCTGTTGTTTGATCGCCGCAGGTCGACGGCCATTCCCGTCTGGTGTACCGATTTTGGCGACGCATTGCTGAGCAAGAAGCTTCGCGGCCTGGTCAAACTCGTGACGACGAGCACCTCGCCGCAAGCGTTCCGATACTGGGCCGCCAGCCGTTCCAAGAAGGTCCTTACCTCTGGACGGGCGTACGGATACCGGACTTGGTGAAGTCGATAGTTCCGACCGGAAGGCACTTCGACCAAGTAATCGTTCTCTACGAAGCTGATCAGCTGGCTTCGATCTCGGATATACGTATAGTCGTGCTTGGCCGCTTGGTCCCACTGCCGGGCCATTGACGCCCGAGAGCCTCGAAGGCTTGCATTCTGCGCAACCGCCTCTCCCCAGCCAAGAACAACGAAGCAGAACATCCATGCGAATCGCTTCACGTCGCCTCCTGCTTATCCGTAGTCTCCATACGCCCGACCCATCCAGCAAGAAGTATGTAGCGCGACCGCCGCGAATTCAAGCTTCATTCGAGCGGTCAGCCGTCAAGGCCCCATTCGAGGACGGCCTCGCCTACGCCGTCCAAGATCAGCTGTACGCCCACCACCATGATGAGCAGCCCCATGATCCGGTTCACGACGTTGATGCCCGTTCGGCCAAAGATGTCGATTAGCCGGGGAGCAACGTAGAGTAGGGGCAGCGTCACAACGCCGACCAAGAGGATCGCGACAAACACGAGGATATGCTGAAGCGAATTCTCGGCTTGGCCAGAGATTGTGATCCCGGTCACGATCGAGCCCGGACCGGCCAGCGTCGGCAAACCCAAGGGAATGATTGAGACATCTTCCCTGACCAGCGCCCGCTCCTGCTCTCTCCGCGTCGTCTTCACTCTGGACCGACGCGCTTGCAGCATGTCGGATCCAATCACGAAGATCAGTATCCCGGCCGCGATGTTGAAGGCCGGCGGCGTAACCCGCAGGCCGTCCATGATCTGGCGTCCGATTAGGGCAAAGACCAGAAGCGCCGCGATCGACGCGAACACGGCTCGCATCGCGACCCGTTTTCGCTCGCCGTGCGAGTCGCCCTCGGTAAGGGCGAGAAAGATCGGTACGGCTTGAAGCGGGTTGTAGACGATGATGAGCGACGTAAACGCAAGCACGCCGAATGCAAAGTCCGCGCTCATTGATCAACCCCGGTACCGGACTTCAGCGCGCCGCGCCAAACTTATCGGCGACGACGGTCCAGTTGACGACGCTCCAGATTGCGGCGAGATAGGCCGGCCTGCGATTCTGGTACCGCAGGTAGTAGGCGTGCTCCCAGACATCGACGCCCAGAATCGGCGTGTCCCCCTCCATCAAAGGCGTGTCCTGGTTTGCCGTGGAGGACAGCGCGAGATCTCCGCTGCCGTCGACCGAAAGCCACGCCCACCCGGACCCGAAACGAGCCATCCCCGCGGCGGAAAACCGCTCCTTGAACTCGTCAAAGCCGCCGAAAACGCGGTCGATCTCCTTCGCCAGATCCCCCTCGGGGGCCGAGGCTCCGCCCGGGGATAAAATCTCCCAAAAGAGATTGTGGTTGAGGTAGCCGCCGCCGTTGTTTCGCACCGCAGCGCGGATCGCGTCGGGGATGGACCCCAAGTCTGACACCAAGTCCTCGGCGGATCGCCCGTGCAGTCCCGGGTGATCCCGGAGGGCGTTGTTGAGGTTCGTCGTGTAGGCCGCGTGGTGGCGCCCGTGGTGTATCTCCATGGTGCGCTGGTCGATATGGGGCTCTAGCGCTCCTGCGTCGTACTCAAGAGGGGAAAGGCGAAATGAAAAGCTCATTTGATGGTGCTCCGGCGAAGGGAATCGTGATGACAGCGCCTAATATTATACTGGCGCGCGATGGCGACGCGACGGAATCGGGGGGTTGGTTGAACGCACCGCGGCGGATCCTTCTGGTCGATTGCGACGCATTCTTCGTCCAGGTGGCGCGGCTGGAGGACCCAGAGGGAGCCGGCTTGGCCCGGCATCTTCTCGTCGGAGGTACGGGGAGCCGCGGCGTCGTCGCTTCGGCTTCCTACTCCGCGCGAAGGCGCGGCGTCCAGTCGGGGATGGCGGTCTCGCGCGCTACCCGGCTGTGCCCGGAAGCCATGCTCGCGCCGGTTCCCCGAAGAGCCTGCGGTCGCAAGAGCCGCGAAGTCCGCAAGGCGCTGGAGGAGCTTGCGCCGATCATTCAGGCCGCATCGATCGACGAGTTCTACCTCGACCTATCAGGCACGGAGCGGATGCTGAAAGGAGAACTCCTTGACCGAACGGCGACCCGCATCCGGGAGCGTGTTCTCGAGCAGGCCGGCATCCAAGTTTCAATAGGCGGCGGCGCGGGGCGCGTCGTTGCAAAGATGGCGGTCCAGCGCGCAAAGCCCTGCGGAGTTCACATCGTGGCTCCAGGCGCGGAGCGGGAATTCATGGCTGGATTCGCCTTGCGGCAGGTACACGGAATCGGACCCGCGCTGGCGCAGAGGCTGGAGAAGCGGGGTCTTCGCAGCGTTCGGGATGCTCAAGCGATTGGCTTGCAGTGGCTGGCGACCTGGTTCGGCCAGCGGACCGGACGGTGGCTGTGGGAGCGAATCCGCGGCATTGACGCGACGAGAAGCCCTGCCCGCGTCGCGCGAAGGTCCATCAGCGCCGAAGGGACCTTTTCCAGGGACACCAGCGACCAAGAGCTTCTGGCAGGCAAGCTTCAAGAACTCTGTGGCCGCGTTTGCCGGAGGCTGCGCGGCAAGGGACTGCGCGCGCGCACGGTCACGGTCAAAGTGCGCGATGCGGACTTTCGTACGCGAAGCCGGCGCCGGACCGTCGTCCAAGCGCTGGAATCGACGAGCGGGATCTTTCGCGTCGCCCGGAAGCTGCTGCTTGAACTCTGCGCCCAGCGGCGCGTTCCGGCGCGCTTGGTGGGAATCGCGCTGGGAAATATGGAACCAAATCCGCGCTTCTCTCAGACCGAGCTCTTTCCAGACGCGCTCGATTGCCAACCCCCTCCGCATCTCGAGACGGAGCGCGAGCGAGAGCTTTTCCGCACGCTTGACCGGTTGCGCAAGCGCTTTGGGGAGACTTCGATCCAAATGGGCCGGACGATGCCTCGGGAGAGACGGAGCTGAAGCTAGGAGTCTCGAACGGCGCGAAGAGGCGTTGCTCGCTGGCTTGGCGCGATCTCCGCCGCCCCCGTTGGCGCGTTGCGAGCAGGCTGCGACGAAGGGCCTGCGAATCCTTTATCTCTATCCGATCTGTCCGGTCATGCCGCGCCCGACTTCCTCCACGGCTTGCGTTCAAAGTAGTCTTGGGTCGATCTGACCACCTTGGGCGCGAGGAGCGCCAGGGCGATCAGATTCGGCCAAATCACAATCGCCAGCAGCATGTCGCCCAGCGCCCACATCACCGTCAGGGGGAGCACAGCCCCAAGAAAGTGGATGCCCACGAACACGTACTTGTACGGCACGATCGCCGCAGGTCCAAAGAGGTAGTTCGCGCATCGATCCCCGTAGTAACTCCACGCGATCGCGGTGGACACGGCGAAGAGCACCACGCAGAGGAGCACGATGTAGTGGCCCCAGTCGAACAGCGGGGACAGACCTTTCTGGAACGCCTTCATCGTGAGGGGCGCGCCGCTCTCCACGGCCATCCCATAGAGGGATCCATACACCCGTCCGTCGTCTCCCCGGGCTTCCCCGCTCCCGGCAACGATCATGCCGGTAAAGGTCTCCTCGAGATCCTCGTCAACAAACAGCCGCTCCACGGGCACCTCGTGCCAGGACAGCTGGGGGTCTCCCGGCGCCGTGCGCGCATGGGCGCCGTCCTCGATCCGAATCTCCGCGCCGGCGCTGGCCGCGTCTCCGACGGCGGCGAAGCTCCCGTCCAGCTGTGCCGCGCGATAGGATGCGTCTCCCGCATCCAGTGTGATTTCGGTCTTGAAGGTCTCGCTCCAGGCGCCGGTCATGATGATGATGAGCCCGGTCATGGTACAGATCACGAGCGTGTCGATGAAGGGCTCCAGGAGAGCCACGACGCCTTCGGAGACCGGCTCGTCGGTCTTCGCGGCGGAGTGCGCGATGGGCGCGGAACCTTGTCCCGCCTCGTTCGAGAAGAGTCCCCGCTTGACTCCGAACATCAAAGTGACGAGAAATGCGCCGACGCCGGTTCCGGCCACCCCCGCGCTGGGGTTGAACGCCTCGCGAACAATCACGCCCAAGGTCGGCAGAATGTTCGGGGCATTCAACGCCAGCACGATCAGGGCGCCAGCGACGTACAGGGTGGCCATCATCGGCGCAAGGATGGATGTGACTCGGCCAATCCGTGAGATGCCGCCCAAGATCACCGCCGCGACCAAGCCGCCGGTGAAGATGCCCGTAGCCCACCCCGGGATCCCGAACTCCGTTCGGAGGCTGTCCGCAACCGTATTTGCCTGTACCCCGTTTCCGGTTAGGAACGCCGTGACGCCCAAGGTCGCGGCGAAAAAGATTGCCATCCACCTCCAGTTCGGCCCCAGCCCCTTCTCGATGTAGTACATCGGCCCGCCGGAAACGGTGCCGGCTTCCCTGTGCTCCGTCTCCGTCACGCGGTATTTCTGAGCCAGCGTTACCTCGGCGTACTTCGTCGCCATCCCCACGAAGGCGGTGATCCACATCCAGAAGAGGGCTCCCGGCCCGCCCCAATGGATTGCCAGCGCCACGCCAGCGATGTTGCCAATCCCCACTGTCGCCGAGAGCGCCGTGGTGAGCGCCTGAAAGTGGGTCACGTCCCCCTCGTCGTCCGGATCGTCGTACGCGCCGGTGGCGACCTTTACGCCATGCCCGAAGCGCCGGATCTGAACGAGACCCAAGCGTACCGTCAGGTATGCCCCGACTCCCAGCAGCAGAAGGACCATGACAGGGACCTTTTCGCCGCCGACCGTAAACCCCAAGTCGACGATGTACGTGGTCCCCCAGTGCGTGATCGCCTCCAAGGCGCGGGAAAGGAAGGCGCCTGCCGATGGGGCGGCGGTCTCGGTAATTGCCATTCGCATGAACCTCCTAGGTAATCGCGCCGATCTCGTCCGAACAAGACCTGCGGGGGCAAAACCTCAAGCTACCCGGAAGTTACTGGAGCGGACAAACTAAGGACCGCAGCGCAGACAGGATTCGTCGGTCGGCATTTCGAACAGACCAAGCAGAAGTCCGATGCGCCCGGCATCCCCTCGGACGCCCGATGTCCTCAGCGACGCACGCCCGCGTCACCAAGGCTGATCCGCCTCAGTGAGCCGAGTTGCTTCCCCGCCATTTCCCTCTCTTTTCCAGCTGGCTCCCCAACGCACCCAAGCGCGCGTCCATCAGCTCCTTGATCGATTCCAGCCGCTCATCAACGTGCTTATTCCCTGTCTTCACTTGCTCCTCCACTGAGTTCAGGCGCGCCTCAATCGTGGAAAGCTGCGCCGTCCCCAGCTCCTTGAGCGATGCCAGCTGGTCGCGTACGCTCCGACCAATGCGGGCCTCAAGAGCGACGAGCTCTTTCTTCAATCCGTCTTGGCTTACGCTCAAGCCCTCCTGACCCGCTCTGATACTCTCTTGGTCGACCCTGAGTCTCTCCTGACCCGCCTTGAGAACCTCCTGATTCGCCTTCAGCTCGGCCTGCCCAACCTCCAAGACTCCAATCCTCTCCCCCAGCCTCTCCTGACCCGCCTTCAAGCTCTCCTGGCCCGCGACCAAGCTCTCATGGCCCGCCTTGAGAACCTCCTGATTCGCCTTCAGCTCGGCCTGCCCAGCCTCCAAGACTCCAATCCTCTCCTCCAGCCTCTCCTGACCCGCCTTCAAGCTCTCATGGCCCGCGACCAAGCTCTCATGGCCCGCCTTGAGAACCTCCTGATTCGCCTTCAGCTCGGCCTGCCCAACCTCCAAGACTCCAATCCTCTCCCCCAGCCTCTCCTGGCCCGCCTTCAGTTCGGTCTGTCCGACCTCCAGTACGGCGATCCGTTTTTCAAGGCGATCTTGTCCACCCCTCAAGACATCTTGCCCTTCCCGCAGGGCCTCTAGTCCTTCCTTCATACCGGCCTGCTCCGCAGAGAAACTCGCTTGCGCCTCCTTGACGTCAGCCATTTGCAGTCGGAGATCGTTCCATCCACGCTTATTCTCTGTTTGCACACCCTTAAGGCCGCTTACCGCTTCCTCTATGCGACCTTGCCACTTCCTGAGTTTGAACGTTACGACGACCCAAGCGCCCGCAACTGTCGTGACCAACGATACCGCGAGCTGCGTCAGCGTCTCCTCAATCATCTAACCCTCCCTTCTCTTGAGGTCTCGCGGGCGTCGATATCGGTCCGGGCGGCGAATCGCCGGGCCCGAATCCAAGTCCCGGCCACTGCGAAACCCATCCATCGGGCCGCCGAAGAGCCCTGCCTCCCAGCGACTCTCGCAAGCATAATATGCGGCTTTTCGCAGCGCGGCGTCAATACGTCCGCGCAGCAGGTTTGAATATGCATCTTTGAAACACTCCATGTTTTGATTTGAAGAGGGCTCGTTCGTTCGAACCCAAAGGACTCGCCGCGCCGGCGGCGCCGGTCAGGAGAAGATGCGCATCGCGGGCCGCTCTGGATGCGCGCACGATCCGGCGGCGGCTCATCCGACCGCCTGAACCATGTCGAAGATTGGCAGGTACAGCGCGACGACGATGCCTCCCACAACCAGCCCCAAGAAGGCGATGAGCGCCGGCTCCAGCGCGGAGAGCAACGCTTGAGCGGCGACATCGGATTCTTCGTCGTAGAGATCCGCGACGCGAGTCAGCATTTCCGCCAGCGATCCGGATCGCTCCCCCGCGTCGGTCATCTGGACCATCAAGAGCGGAAACACCCCAGAGGCTTTCAGGGCGCGCGCAATCGTATCGCCGCCCGCGATGGCATCCCTCGCGCGCCTCGCGGCATTTTGTATGACTAGGTTGCCCGCCGCTTTGCCCGTCGCATCCATTCCGTTCAGGATTGGCACGCCGGAGTCGATCAGAGTCGCTAAGGTACGGCTAAAGCGAGCGACGGCGGTCTTGCGGATCAGCGGTCCTGCGAGCGGCAACCGCAAGAGTACGCCGTCGACGAACTCTCTTCCCTTGGCGGTCTTCATGGTCTCCCGAAGTCCGGCGACGGCACAGACAGCCAACAAGGCCGCCACCCACCAGTAGTCGGCGAAGAAGTCCGACGCCGCGACGACCACGCGGGTGGGCGTGGGCAACGCCACGCCCGCCGACGCGAACATCTCCTCGAAGGTGGGCACCACCAGGACCATGAGGGCCGCCACCGCCGGAACCGTCACCGACAAGATCAAGAGCGGGTGGAGAAGCGCGCTTTGCGCCTTCCGACGCGCGCGATCGGCGCGCTCCAAGAAACGCGACAACCGCTCTAGGATCGCATCCAACACTCCGCCGGTTTCGCCGGCCGCGACCATATGCGCCGCCAGATCCGGAAAGACCGCCGGGTGTCTGCGAAGCGCGTAGGCCAAACTCCTCCCCGACTCGACCGACTTCGTGATGTCCGCGATTACGGCCTGCATGCGCTTGTTTTGGATCTGTTTGCGAAGCACGTTCAGGCTGTTCACCAAAGGCAGCCCCGCGCTCATCATCGTGCCGAAGAGCCTCAGGAAGACCGCAGTATCGCGGCTCCGAATGCGCTGTCCCAAGATCATGACGCGCCCCCTTTCTTGAAGGCGGCGATCTTCCTCTCCAGCTCTTTCGTGTCGTCGGCGACCGGGATAGCGTCGGACAGGCTCACCGCGCCCGCGGCGCACAGCTTGGCGAGAGAGTCGTCGATGGTGCGCATCCCCGCGCGCCCGCCAGTCTGAATGAGGGAGGGAAGCTGGTGAATCCGGTCGTCCCGGATCACGGCCCGCGCCGCGGCAGTACACGCCAAGACCTCGGCTGCGGCAACGCGACCGCTTCTTCCGCTGCGGCGAATCAGCACCTGCCGCAGCACGCCCAAAAGGACCGCGGCGAGCTGTCCCCGCACTAAGGACTGGCGGGTGGCCGGGAATGCCCCGACGATGCGACTTACCGCGTCCGTCGCGGAGGTGGTGTGCAGCGTTGAGAGGACGAGGTGGCCCGTCTCGGCCACCGTGAGCACCGCGCCGATCGTGTCCCGGTCGCGCATCTCTCCCACGAGGATCACATCGGGATCTTGACGCATTGCTCCCCGCAGACCATCGGCGAAGGTCTTGGCGTGCGGTCCGATTTCCCGCTGCGTGACCAGCGCCCGACCTTTCCCGTGAACGAACTCGATCGGATCTTCCAAGGTCAGGACGTGGCAGCTGCGGCGCGCGCAGATGTGGGCCACGATCGATGCGAGCGTCGTCGACTTCCCCGATCCCGTCGGGCCAGTCACCAGAAACAACCCCGCCCGGCGATCGGCAAATGTGAGCACCGACTCCGGCAAGCCCAGTGTTTCCAAGCTGGGGATGGAAGGCGGAATGTGACGGATCGCGAGCCCGACGCCGGCCTGCTCCCGGTAGCAGTTGCCTCGAAACCGGCCCAGCGCGGGCAGGCTGAAGGCGAAGTCCAGTTCGCCGGATTTTGCCAGCTGCTCCCGCTGTCTCGGGGCCAGAACCGACTCCAGCAGCCGCGCAATCGCGCCGTCCTCCAACGCTCTTCGATTGGGTGTCGGCGTTAAGCTCCCGTAGACCCGGTACCTTGGGGCAACTCCCGGCGAAAGGTGCAAATCCGAGGCCCCGGCCTCGACCATGCCCTCCAGAATGCGACGCAGGTCGACTTGATCGGACGCAGGCTTCGCCGGCGCGCGGGCCTTCCGCCGAGAAGCCGGCCTGGGAGCGGGTCCGTGGGCGGCGACCCTAGAGGGCGCGACCGGGCTCATTGTCCGGCTCCCGCCCTAAGGAACGAGGCGAGTCGCTCCACCGTTTTGTCGCCAATTCCCTTGACGCGCGCCAGCTCCCCCAGACTCTGAAAGCGCCCGCGCTTTTCACGATCTCGCACGATCTTGGCCGCCGTCGCGGGGCCGATCCCGGGGATCTTTTCCAGCTCCGCCGCCGTCGCTTCATTGACATTGATCCGCATGGTCTTCTCGGCAGCCGGCCCGGGGAAAGCGACGAAACGACTAGGCCGAGCCTCCGAAGACTCAAGGGGTAAATCCAGGACTGGGCCCAGCTTCTTCAGGCTCTTGGGGCCCAATCCTCGCACGCGCCCCAAGTCCAGGACGCTTTGAAACGGACCCCGCCGGTTTCGGTCTTCGACGATCCGGCGGGCAAGGGACGGACCCACGCCGGGCAGTCGATCAAGCTCAATCTCGTTCGCCTGATTCGGGTTGATCCGCTCGCCGCCCGCGATCGGTTTGGCGCGCGCATCCGCCTCTTCCTTCGCCGCTTGGGACGCTTGGAGGAGGCTGTCCGCAATCCCGGGAAGGTGCGCCAGGGGATCCGCGGCGTCGCTTGGAGCCGCGATCGCCCGCAGAAGAGCCGCGCCCAGCAGCGCGACGGAGGCCGTAAACAACGTGGACTTCTCCCGTTTGGTCATTGGTTTTCGCTTCTGAAAGGCGCCGCTTGACGCCGCGGCCATGGAGACGCGTCGGCGAGATTCGCCGCGCGGAGCGGAATAAACCGGATCCGATCGGACCCGTCCATGTCCCTACGGGACGCTTTTCGGAAATTCCGATCGCTCCCCGCTTCGTTTGCGGGGACTCTGCCGCAGAGGGACGGTCAGTGAACCCGATCCGATCCGCATCCGCGCGGCGCTCGAGAAAGGCGTCTATCCGGGGTCTTGCCGAAGCGCTTCCGGAGTAAGGCGCAACCTTCCAAAAACGTTGAGTCGGAAGCGCGTCAACGCGGGGCGGAGACCCACGAACGATCGCCGATCAACGTAGCTGGCGAGTATTCCGACCCTGTATCGCCGCACCGACGAGTCGAGGGAGATTTCCGCTCTTCGTTCGAGCTGATCAATAAAGGCAACGCATGGGGCCCCCGGGCCGGAGGCGCGACAGCGTACTTCGCTGGAGTACCCAAATTCGGCGGACAGGTTGAGCGCGCCCCCTTCCTCCCGAAACGACTCAAAGGGCGAGGGAAGCCGAGCGGACACGCTCAGTCCGTGGACCCCCGAACGGGTTCGGGTCGTCCCGGTCGGGTCCATCCCCTCCCCTCGGGCCACGGCGCCGCTGTAGGAGAGGCTCCATCCGCCCTCAAAGGCGACCGACGCCGACATCGGCACCGCGTCGTCCGTCCTGGTGCGGTCCTGGCTGCCGCGCGTCCCGTAGCTCATCGCGCGCACCGTCCGGCGGAATCCGGTGCGCAGCGAAAGGCGCCGGACGCCGGCGGCGCCTGGAAGAGGCACGTTCAGAATCGCAACGCCCAAGTCGGGCCAGACCCTGTCCCTCGCGCGCCGGTCCGAGCGCGTGTCCAGCGCTTGAGCGCGGGAACGCTCGTAGGCCACGCCGATGGAGCCTTCCCCCGGAAAACGCAGGCCTCCGCGCAGCCCCAGTCGATTTCGCTCGCTCAGCGTGGAGGCGGTGTCCTCCCCGATCACCCAGTAGTCTTGGCGAGAAACCCATCCCAGCTCATGCAGCGTGCCGGGCGTCACGCCGTCGCGATCAAAGCGCGACGTCACGCCGCTTGCATACGTGAACGCCAAGGGGTCGACGTACGCTCCGATGCGATCAAGAAGGCGTCTCGCGCCTTGGGAATCAGACCGAAGCGCTCCCGGATCGACCTGCAGCAATGCCGAGAAGTCGCGCTGACCGTTCACGTTGCGCGCCAGAACGAGCGTATCCCGTCCGCCTTGGCTCTTCGTCTCCAGCATGTCGGGACGGCGATCATGCAGGTACGCAGTGCGCAGGTCGATAGAGCCTCGGATCCAGGGCCCCATGTCGGGGTGAAAGGCGAGGCGGGTCCGAACCGACCGATCCGTCTCCCAACCGATGTCGCGTCCCAGCCACGTCCGTCGGTCCGCGAGCAGGAGCGTTCGCGCCCGGGGATCCGAAGACTGGCGATTCGCCTCCAAGAGATCCCGCTCCACCGCGATCGTCGCTTCCGCGCTCAGCGATTCCAGCGGGCGGAGCGCGATGCCCGCGCTGGACGCGAGGACGCTCCTAGGCGCTTGAGCGGGGCTCTCCAGCGTGTCGGAGGATAGGCGGGCAATGCGATCAAAGCGGAGAGTCCTCTGCCCTCTGCGGTAGAAGTCGCTTCGCGCGCTCAACCGCTCGGGATTCCAGCGCAGCCGCGCCCCGGCGATTCGCTCCTCCAAGAATGCGGGAAGAACGCGTCTCAGAGCGCGCCCGACGGCTCCGGGGAAGAGGGGCACGGCGCGAGGCTTAGGCAGCTGAGAAAAAGAGGCGAAGAGGTCAAACCCCTCTCCGCTGCTCTCCGTCGTGATAGTCTGAAGGGTCGAGCGATCCACGCCGGCGCCCAGACTCATGCCGGACAGGATCGTCTCCAGCGCTCCGTCGTCCGGCTGCGCCGCGCGCCGAATCGAAGCGCGCGCCGAAGTCCGAGCGTAGGACGGCGCCCGGATGCCGTCCAGGTCGCCGGTGCGCACGTCGCTTCGGCCCAAAAAGATGGGCGTCTCCGAATCCCTCTCGTAGTGGAAGGAAACCGGGAGTTTGAGGCCCCACGATTCGGGCAGAAACCGTCCCATCTCCAGCGTGGCGGTCGCAGCGGCAGCTCCCTGATCCTGAAAGGTCGGCGCGCCTCGAAGACGTCTGAAGTACCCCCCTCTTCCTCGGTAGCTCACTCGGGAGCTAAGGAAGTCGCCCCCGTTTGCTTCGGCCTCTACGACGGTGGCCGCGCCCCGGTTCCGAATGGGCTTCGCAAGGCGCAGCTCGTTGATCCACACCTCTCCGCTCTCAGGAAAAGACCCCGAATTGCGCACGCCGAACGCGATCTCCCGGACCGCGGCCAAATTCGGCGCGCGTCCCCGGTCCTGAAGCACGAGACCGTACGTTGAATCCGCCGACCACAAGATGAGCGGCGGATCCGAAGGCAGGCGAGGTTGCTGGATCAGCAGCCGCTCCGCCCGCTGTCTGAGGACCAGCCACTCCTCGAAGTCCACGACGATCTCGGGCCGCCAGTCCTCTTCGGCCACATGCTCGCGTCCGCGGGGCGGATCCAGAGACGTCTCGAAGTAGTAGAAGTTGAGCGCGTCCGCGCCCGCCTTCAAGAACAACCGCGACCCGTCCTCTTCCTTCAGATTTCCATTCGGGGCAACCGCCCACAGCCTCGCTTCCCGGTAGGAAAGAAAGTCCCTGGGCCGCTGCGCAAAGTGGTGGTAGACCTCCGCCCTGCCCGCAGGCGGCACATTTTCGTAGCGCAGCGACAGCGCGCGCTCCGCCACCTCGATTCCTTCTCCGGCGTACGCCAGAGCGGGGTCGTCCAGCTCTTCGATCACTCCGGGCGGCGAAGCGTATCTTCCCTCCGCAGTGACCTTCGAGACCGGAGCCGCCGCCACCCGGCCCGCGTAGCTCGCCGTATCCCCGCCCAGGCCGGTCAACACCCCGGTTTGCGCCCTTCGAATCCACCGCGACCCCACCAGCTTCGCCCTCGCGAGGACAATGCTGCTTCGCCTGGCCCCGGTCAGAGTGATGCGCAGGTGCTGGACGCGCCGGAGATCGTTCGCCGTGATCGGCCCGCCCACGTCCACGCCCAATCCGCCTCGAATCGGAATCCTGTACAAGACAAACTCGGTGCCGGTCTCTTCCTTGCCGCGCACCACGAAGGGCGAACGCTCGCCGGCCCGCACGACGAAGCGGCGCACCCGCTCCCGCGTGTCCAAGACTCCGTCTTCGTCCAAGTCCTCCGAGTTCGGCCTGCCGTTTCCTCGGGTGCAGTTCGCCCTCGGACTTCCGATTCGGTAGACGCCGCCCAGCTTGGCAAAGCAGCGCTCGTCCCAGACTCCGATTTCATCCTTGGTCCGATCCCATACCTCGCCTAGCCTGGGCCTGGCCTCCTGATCCAGGATTCCCAAGCCCCAGGGCGCTCCCGAACCTCCCTTGGAGCCGCCTGTCGCGCCTGCGTCATTGACGAAAAAGGCGTCTTCGCTGACCGATCCCACATCAATCACGAGCGTCATGAACTCGCCGCCTCGGGCATAAAACTCGATGTAGTCGGTTTGGGAGAGATCCGCCCCCGTCGGACTCAACACGGCAGTGACGGACGCCCAGGAACGAGGCCCCGGGACATCGCCGCTCTCGGGCTCAAAGCTCAGGTAGAGGCCGGGCTCCCGGTAGGCGCCGCCGTCCACGCGGATCCGCCGATCGATCTCGGTCGGGGGATGAAATCCCTGGAAGACGCCGACGCTGTCTCCCGAGAGGGACTCGACGATCCACTGATGCTGCCAAGCGATCTTCGCCTTGGAGCCTGGATCCATCGACGGCGGCAGCGCATCCCTCGCGCCCAAGGTGGATGCGGGCCTGCTCCCCAGCCGCCAGTCGTTCGATTTAAGCGAAAGCGGGGTGGCGTCCGAACCGTCGAAGTCATCGACGTACACGCTCCCCAAGCGGTTCGGATTTGGGAAGGAGACGGCGCTCTCGGCGCGCACCCGCACGGTGGACTCCTCTCCGGCGTCCAGCCCCGGGATCGCATTGAGGAGGCGGGTCAGGAGCGGGGCGCGGGCCTCGAACGTCCCGCCGACGCCGACGAGCCCGACCTGGCCCGACTCCAGCCCCAGCCGCGGTCTCCGCACGAGTTGATCTTCGGTCTGGCGGAGCAACGTGGCGTGCACGGCCCCGTACTCGCCCAGCTCCACGGTCGCGCCGGCTCCCGCAACCGTGACGGGCGCCACCTGAAAGCGGCTTCGCTGCTCCCACGTCACCCGCAACATGCCATCGGGCGCGCGCGCAAGGAGCTCCTCGGGGTCCAGCAGCAGGAGCTGACCCAGATCGTAATCCAAGACGTAGTCGATGTCCGCAAGAAGGGTCTCGTCCCCCAGGGAGACGCGCTCGCTGCCCTCGCGAATGCCGATGGCCCCCAAGGAGAAGACGCTGGCCGTCCGGTCTCCCGTTAGCTCGTAGGAGAAGCGAAGCCTGAAGACGATGTTGTTTCGGCGCTCATATGGATCCGCGTCCCTGTACATCTTCTCGTTTCGGTTTTGGCCCAGCATCTCTCGAGCCTCCTCCTCTCCGATCCCCAGAGAAGGCAGGGGGGGCGGCTCGGCGAACGGCGCCAGGGTTGGGAAGACAACGAAGGCGCCGTGCACCGGGGGCTGATCCTCGAACGCCTCCAAGGCGGGCACGTAAAGCTGTGAAACATCCAGTTCATCCCTTGGCGCTTCCTCGTCCAAGCCGAATAGGCGCAGATAGGTGATGTCCTCCCCCGTCCGTCTTCGCGCAAAGGCGCGGCCCGCCTCCGCGTCGCCCAGGGAGATGCTCAGCCGCACCGAACCGGGCGCGATGTCGCTGGATGCGGACACGCGGTAGACCTGGCGCATCTCCGTCCGCCAGGTGGGCCTGCCCGGTTGGTGGTTTCCGGCGCTGGCCTTGAGCAGCCGCAGCTTTGGCCGCTCGCCCGCTCGGTGCACCCGCTCCGGGTTGTAGGTGCCGACGGTATCGCCCGTCTGCGCGATGTAGGCGACGGCCAGCATTTCGTCGCTCCCAAGCGGCACCCGAAGCGCGAACCAGAGGCCGCTCGGATGCACGACGTAGTCTTCGCCCGCCCGCAGGTAGCGGAACCACGCCGCCTCTTCCACCTCCGCCCCTTCCTCGCCCGCCGCCGCATCGGCCTGCACGTAGCCTTCCACCTGCCTACGGGCGGCCAGCCCCGTCTCGGAGCGGTACAGCTGAATCGGAGCATCCCCCGGCAGCTCCGGCAGGGGGGCGTCCGAGGGCGTCAGCGCGAGCGCGTCGATGTGGGGATAGCCTCGGAGCTTCGCTGGGTCGAAGAGAAAGAAGAACTGTCCGCTCGCGTAATCGGCGTCGTCCAAGGCTAGGGTGTCGCTGCCGGAATACGCCGCGCCGGAGGCGGTCAGGCGAAAGGCGCGAGAGTTGATCTCTCCGGTCTGCTGGGCCCAGACCGACTGAAGCTGCACGGGGCCCGCCATGAGCTCCGCTCCGAAACCGAAGTTGCCGGCGGGAATCGCCTCTCCCAGAGTCTCCGAGTAAGGAAGCGAAAAGCGTACGTCGCCGACCTCGACTCTGCGCAGCAGGTCTTCCTCCCGCCCGAGATAGCGAATATTGACGCGATTGGCTTCTTGAAATTCTCGCGCCTGGTCGTAGTCCACGTCCACCGCAAGGCGCTCCAGGACAGTGCCGGCGGCGATGGCCGAGAAGCTGACGTCCGGTCGGATTTTAGGGAGGAGTCTCACGGCGCAGGCAGGCTCCACGGCCGCGTCGCAGGGCCGATACCGCGCCCATTCTCCGCCGAGAGAGCCCGAAGCCTCCACGGAGAAGTCCAAGTCCGAAAAGCCCGCGCTGCGACGCCTCGCTCCCGGCGCCTCCGCAAAGGACATGCGCGGTCGGAAAGGAGGCGCTCCCAAATCGCCGCGCGCGAGCGCCAGCGCCTCTTCGGCGCTCAACGCGCGACCGCGCTCCCCAAAGCGCGGGCGGGCCTCCCGGCCTGGCCCGGCCAGCGAGAGCAGGACGCTTCGCGCAATCGCCGCTAGACCCAGCGCGACGAAGGGTCCGCCTGAAGCCTTCTCTTCCAACAGACCGCCTTGGACCCTCAAAGGCTGCGGGAGCGCCCACGGGACAGCGCTCTTTGGGGACAAGCCGATTTGCTGCCCGCGGACTCCCTCCGGCGCGGACAACGCCGCCACGGCGGCGAGAACCGGCATCCCTCCCAGGAGCCTCGCGCGTCCAATAGAGGGCTTCATTCTCCAGCGCACCTGCGCCAGCGAGCTTGGAGCACAGAGTCATCCCGGCCAGGTAGATTCCTTCGATATCGCGCACGGCCTACACCTTGCAAGCTAGAGAACCGAAACGAATCGTATGGGGATCTTGACGCGGTACGTTCTTCGGTCCCACGCCGCGCCTTTCTTCTTTTCTTTCTTTCTCCTCACCTGCCTTCTCTTCATCAATGCGATGTCCAGGAGGCTGGACGAACTCGTGGGAAAGGGACTCCCGACGGAAGTCATCCTTGACACGCTTCTCCTAGCCCTCCCGCACACGGTGGCCGTGACGCTCCCGATGGCCGTGCTGGTTTCCGTGCTCTACGCATACACCTCCCTTGGGTCCGGCAGCGAGATCATCGCCATGGCCGCAAGCGGCGTACGTCCGGCGACGCTCCTGGCTCCGACGCTCCTCGTGGGTCTTTTGGCGGCGACCGCGACGTACATCTTCAACGACCGGGTACTTCCGGACATGAACAACCGCCTGGCCACGCTGATGCTCTCGATTGCGCGGCAGAGCCCGGCCTTCGAGCTTGACCCGGGCGCGGTCAACCGAATCCAGACCGTGGACGGCGGAGGACCCTACTATCTGCGCGCCGACTCGATCGACAACGAATCCTCGCGCCTTTTCAACGTCCTGATCGTCGACCTGGGAGAAGCCGGGTCGCGGCTCACCACCTACGCCCAGGAGGGCCGCCTCGCGCTGGACAGCACCCTGAGCGACGCCCGTATCTCGCTTCTTTCCGGGGAGAATATCCGGGTCGACCGGACGGGGCTCTCGCTTGAGCGGACCTCCTTTGACCGGCAGGTGCTCATGTTGTCGGGCGTCCAAAGGGAGTTTACCGTCGAGGGCGGAGGACGTAACAGATCGGAGCGCGAGATGACCGGCGCAATGCTTCGGGAGGCGAGGGATCGGTGGCTCGTCCGGCGCGACTCCGCGCTCGCCAAGTCCGCCGAGAACTCGGTCGCGTTCGTCCGAGAGGCGCTCCATCCCGATTCCGTCCGGATTCCGCTGTGGATGTCGGGCGACGGCGAAGGCATCGGACAGGACATCGCGCTTCACTCAGCCTTCCTTACCGCGCAGAGCGCGACCAGGGACATGGAGGCGAACAAGCGACGCGTCAACACCTTCGAGGTCGAGATACACAAGAAATTCGCGATTCCCTTCGCCTGCATCGTCTTTGTCCTCATCGGCGCCCCCATCGCCATCCGGTTTCCATCGGGCGGCACCGGACTCGTCATCACCGTCACCGGCATCGTTCTGGCCTTCTATGACGTCACCCTGCGAAACGGCGAGACGATGTCCGACCGAGGGACGCTGTCGCCAGCGATCGCGATGTGGACCGCAAACGCCGTTTTCTTTGCGCTGGGCCTCGTCATGGTGACGCGCACCGGTCACTGGATCGGCTCGACGCGCACTACCCTCTTTGCGCAGTTCAGGGAGTGGTGGGGAGGTCTTTGGAGCAGGCGGGCGCGGAGCGAGATGGACGCAATCCCGCCTACCGGAGGAGCGCCGCGAAGGTGATCCGCCTGTTGGACTATCTTGTCGGCCGCACCTTCCTGGGCCTCTTCTTCGCCTGCATCGTCTGCGCTCCGGTTCTCTTTTTCATCGGCGAACTCGGCGAGCGGCTGTCCAGGTACATGGACGCCGGCCTTTCCGTACCGATGATCCTCTGGGGGATGACGCATCGGATTCCCCAGTACCTGGTGTGGTCCTTCCCCTTGGCCGCCCTCGTGGCCTCCGTCTTCGCGATTCACTCAATGACGACGCACCGGGAAATCGTCGCGGCAAAGAGCGGCGGGGTTTCGTTTCACCGACTCCTCGCGCCGCTGTGGGCCTTGGGCCTCATCCTCGCGGGCATCGCGTTTTGGGTGGGGGAGTCTGCGCCAAAAGCGAATCGCCGCGCCGCGGAGATCCTAGGCGAGCGCGAAGTCCGCAACTACAGCTCCCGGTCCGATTTCGTATACAGTACGCTCGACGGCTACACTCTGTCGGTGGAGCGGCTGGATCACCAGAGCGGAAGGATGTCGCGCGTTTCGGTGGAGCAGCGGGCGGACGACGGCACGCTCAGGCACCTCTGGGCCGATGTCGCGGAGTATGACGACGCGCGGGGCTGGACCTTCGAGCGGGGCGCGCTGCGCCTCCTAGGTCCGCGAGAGACGGAAGAGACCTACAGCTTCGACCGGTACCACACGCCGCTCCTCACGATTCGGCCCTCCGAGTTGTTGAACGAGCGGGACGAGGAGGAGTTGAGCTACAGGGAGCTGACGGAAAAGGCCGAAGCGCTTGAGCGGTCCGGCCAGAGCAACGCCAAGGCATTGGTCGGGCGGGATCAGAAGATCGCCATTCCCTTCGCGACGCTCGTCATTATTCTATTCGGCGCGCCGCTCGCGACGACCTCCAAGCGCGGCGGGGTCTCCTTCGGCGTCGGCGTATCCCTAGCCTCCGCGATCCTGTACGTCCTTCTCCTGCAGCTTTGCGGCGCAATCGGCAGCTCCGAGCTCCTGCCTCCCTTTTGGGCGGCGTGGGCGCCCAACGCGCTCTATCTCGCCGTGGGCGGGATGATGCTCTTGCGCATTCGGACGTAGTGCGGGACGCAGGCAACCGCGCGGGCGGGCCGAGGGAACAGGCGACCGGCCCGGTACCTGCGCGCTTGGCCCCTCAAACGGCGCGGCGGCGACAGACATTCGGCGCAAACCCCACGCTCCGCCGACCAATCCCCAATCACGGGGCCGGGAAGAGGAAGGCCGGTCGCGCGCCCGCCCCGTTGCTACCTGGCTTGAATGCTCAGCCGCGCGGCAAACCCCGCCGGCGGCGGCGTCGGGCCTCCTCCATCTCCCCCGCTCCCGCCGGTGCGCGTCCGCATCCTTGCAATCACGATCCCAGCCAAGGCGCCGGCTCCGCCCACTGCCGCGAGCGCCGTCCGCCCCCAAGAGAGAGACCTTCGCGACGCGGACTCGACGCCCCCGACCGAAAAAGTGCGCATGGAGCGCATCTGCTCCGACCCAAGCGCGGTCTCCACGCGCATCGTGGAAATCAGGAGGGACACGGAGTCGCTGCTCGCGCGCACGACCTCTCCCTCGTAGGAACGCCGTAGATCGCCCGAGCCGCTTGCAATTCGAAGCGCCTCCTCGTCGGTGAGCCGAAGCCGCACCTGCGTTCCGACCAAGGGAGGTCCTTCAAGCCGGGCGTGCGAATAACACCCGCCCGCCAGCGCCGCAGCCAAGACGAGCCATGTCCACGTCCAAAGAGAAGGGCGCAGAGCGCGGAACGACTCCGGTCTTGGCGAGCCGAAGTCAGATGATCTCAAAGTCGATCAGCGTCGGCTGGTTGAAGCGATACACAAAGCGGAGCGGCCTGCCGGGGGCCGAGTTGATCTCCACGTTCCTGATCTCGCGACCGTCGATAACGACCCTGAGCCCGATCTGGATTGCGTCTTCCCCAATCGGGGCCCCCAAAAGGAAAAACCGCTGCTCGCTCCGAATGTCCCAGCTCCGATCATAGGGCAGAGAGACCACGGCGGAATCGACATCGAAGAGCTGCACGCCAATCGCCTGCGTATCGTCATTTTGGACCGCCGCGAAATTCGTCGAAGTCAGAAGCGACACCTCGCCTTCTCCAGAGAGGCGCACGACGATGACCTCCGGAGTGGGGTCCCGGAGCAGGCAGCCTGCGGCCAAAAACAGGGCAAGGAAAAGCGCGGACAAGGCGAGTCGTCCTGAACGCGACGCTCGACCAAGAAGCGGGCGGGGCCCGGCCGCAGCGACCGGACCCCGCCCTGTTAATCCGCTTCCCGCCTCAGACATCTCTGGATAGGCGCGAAGCTAAAGACCCGCTAATTCGAGCACGGCGGACCGTCGTAGTCCGGATGATGGCAATTCGCCCGAATCTCGCTGATCGTGATCGGGAGCATCGTTCCGGGCGCCGTCGCAGCCTTTGACCCCGGCAGCCAGTTCATGCTGGTCACGCCGAAGCGGTAATGGTCCTGAAGCCTCTTGAACTGCAGGAAGAGATTCACCCGCCGCTCGTGTTGGAGAATATCCATCGCCTCGATCTGGTCCGAATACGGCGTGAGGCCGTCCATGTCCTCCCGGATATGGTTAATGTGCATCGTAAAGCCGCTCATATCGCCCGAAGCAAGCGCCGCCTCCGCAAGAATCAGGTGCATGCCCCTCGCTCCCGAGAAGGTGATCGGAGCATACGCGGCGGCGCCCAAGAATTCATCGACTCGCATCTTGTAGCGCGTGTCGACGGCCATCTCGATCGGATCCATGAGCACGTGCCCCGTGAGCGAGGTGTTGTCTTCGGGATCCTGCGTGGCGTACTCGGGGCCAATCTGCAGCTCCTCGCGCTCATTGACCTGGAAAGCGAGGCTGTTTGACACGCTGGCCGCGCTGTACGACAGTCGGTGCGCCCAGTCCTCGCCCCCGAGGGAAGCCAGAACGGCGGCGGCGTCGCCGCTCGCGTTGGAGTCGTTGATTAGGGGATTCGCCGGAGCGCTCCCAGCGGGATTCAGCAAGTTCCAGATCGCCTTCTGGTGGTGGGCCTGAGCCCGCGCGGCCTGCGCCTGCATCGGCACGTCGTCCGATCCCGACATGGCGGCGGTGAAGTAACTAATCGCCTGGTCGAACATGGAGCTCATGTTTTCGGGACCCACCAGCGGAGCCGCCTCGGTCCGGTTGGAGAGCGAGAAGTCGTCAAACATCTGACCGATCGTGGAGTAGGCGATTCCCGAGTACAGGTTGGCCCGGGCCAATAGGTCAGCGAACCCGGCGTTCCCCGGAGCCTCCGCGGCATGCCCCTGCACGATCTCAATCGCAAAGTCCGCCATCCACCGCCCTTGCGCGATGCTTGGAAAGGCACCGTCGGTGAACTCGTTGCCGACATTGTCCGGCGTCCCCTTGTCCAGCTCGTTCCACGCGTCTCTGGAGCCAATCCAAGTAATTTCGTCGCCCACCGTCGAGAACGGAGCATAGATCGAGCCCACGCCCCGGGTCACCGTCGCGAGCGAGCCGTTGACGGCGGCCACGGCCGCCTCCCTCTTGCGAATATCCTCCTCAACCAGCGCGTTCGGATTGTCCACTTCGAGCAGTCCGCACGCCGCCATCGCCGGCGCAACCGCCAGCGTCAGGGCGATTCCGCGAAGTCTGTTGTTCATGATTCGATGCGCTCCCTAAGCTAGAAGCCGACTCGGGCCGAGAAGGTGAACCTTCTGGGAATCGGCACGCCGAAGGCTTCCGATCCGGTAAGGAAGTTGCAGTTGTGGCCCCCGCCCACGCAGGCGCTGTTCGGATTAATCTCCGGGTCGATGCCCCGGTAGTCGTCGTGGACCCACATCCATACGTTGCGTCCGCCAACCGAAAGAGTGGCGTTGCTTAGCCCCAAAGGCTCAATCATGTCCGTCGGCATCCGATAGGAGAGGTTGACCTCTCGGAAGCGAATCATATCCGACCGCCAGATGTTGTTCATTCCCGACATCGGCGCGAGGGAGCGGAGCTCCCGGGCCCACGTCAGCGCGGCGTCCAAACGCTCTTCCGCGGAAGACGCCGGGTTTTCGAGAATCGACCCGACCTGGGCCGCCAGAGGCGTGTTTCGTCCGATCACCGCGTTGGACTGGCGGAAGCCGCCCGTGAGATCCTGCGTGTACACGTCGCCCAGCTTGTACTCAAAGTTGGTGGCCAGCTCGAAGTTCCCTAGGAACTGCATGTCAAATCCGAAGGACCCCGCGAAGTCGGGATTTGGCTTGCCCATGTAGGTATCCAGGTACTCGGTCGACCCGCCCGCGCACCCAATCGGGATCACCTCAAAGCTGCCGCTGGGATTCCTGGGGACGCTGAAGTACTCCAGCGCCTGCGCTCTGCTCGGCTCCTGACAGGCGCCGAGTCCCAGACCCGCATCATCCGAGAGGTTCAGGGGAATCGCCATGTTCGGATCCAGCACCGCGCCGAAGAAGGCGCCCGGATGGTACCCTTCCTTCAGGAAATTCCGGTACCTGGGATAGGTGTTTCCGGTCTTGAGCGGAGGCGCGCCTCCCAAGCTCGTGACGACCTGATCAAGGTACGCCGTGTTGGCGAACACGTTCAGGGAAAGCAGCGAAGAGGAGTAAACCTGTCCGCTCAGAGTGACCTCCACTCCCATCGCGTCCAGCTGTCCGATATTGTCCAGCTGCCGGGCGGTAAAGCCGCCGGTGAAGGGAAACTGCCTCGCCACGAGCGCGTTCGTCGTGGACTTGTCCCAGTACGCGACGTCAAGCGACAGCCGGTCGTCAAACAGGCCCATCTCAACGCCCACGTCATACTCGTCGGTCACCTCGGGCTGAAGCGCCTGGTTGCCGAGATTTCCGGGCTGCAGACCCGGCCCCGCAGCCGAAGGCAGCGGAGTAAAGGTCGTAAACTTGTCGAACGCGCCGGGCTGCTGGCCGGAACGCCCGTACGACCCCCTGAGGCGAATGGACGACAGCAGTCCGCCGTCCCAGTCCATCAGGTCGGTCGGAACAAAGGAGAGTCCCGCCTTGGGATACGTCGCCGTCTCGAACTCCTCGCCGAAGGCGGAATTCGCGTCGAATCGGGCCCCGACGGTAAGGAAGAGCCAGTCTTCGTAGCCGACCTGCTCTTGGAAGTAGACGCCGGTGTTCACGACCCGAAGCCAGCTCTCGCTCACGCTCTGGTCGGCGCCGGCGCTCACCACCTCAAGACCCGGGCCCGGGAATTCCTGCGCGCTCCCGCCGCTGTAGACGTTCTGCGTCAGGAAGCCCTGGCCGCCGACGGTCAGCTGACTTGAAATGGCGTCCGTAAAGTTCATGGAGTGCGACGCCTTGAAGTCGGCCGTCACCTCGCGGTGATTCCGATCGCCGATGCCGCGGTTGCCGTCGGTGTAGTAGCCGGAGAAGCCGTCGACGTTCCACCCGAAGGGGAAGAAGCTGACGTTGCGTCCATTCGTGACGTCAACCCCGAAGGTCGCGTCCACCACCAGCCCATCCATCACCGTCCAGTTGGCGTTGAGGCTGCCCGCGAAGTGCTCCACGTCCTCGCCGACTTGGCGCTGCGCGTTTTCCCGGAGCGTCGCGAAGGCTCGCTGTCCATACAGATTGGTCGGGCTCGCCAGCCGGAGCTGTCCCATCAACGCCGACGAAAAGACGCCGAAGATGTTGTTGCCGCCAGCCAAGCTCGTTTGCGTGGACTCGGAGTACAGCCCCGTAAGGCGGATCCTCAGGTCGTCGAAGGGAAAGACGTTGACTCCCAGCGTTCCCTGCCGCCGGACGATGGTGTCCTCTTCCTTGATGACCTCCTCCGGCCCCCTGCCGAACGGGCCATTCTCGTTGTGGTAGCGGCCCGAAGCGAAGTAGGTAATCAGGTCGCCCCCGCCCGATACGTCCATGGAGTACACCTGCGCGTACCCGGTCGTGAACATCTCGTCCAAGACGCGGTGCTCGTACACTTGGTAGGGCTGAAGGTTGACTCCCCACCGCTGCTGCATTCTCGCGACATCGTCCGCGTTGCGGGGATAGTCGGCGAGAGGGATAAAGCGGTTGTAGGGAGCGCGGATCGCCGTCTGATCGGTCTGGATGTTCCACCTAGGCGCTCCCTGCTGGCCCTTCTTGGTGAAGATTTGGATGACGCCGTTCGACGCCTCGGTGCCGTACAGCGTGGCGGCGGAGGCGCCCTTGAGGATCTCGATCCGCTCAATGGAATTCGGGTCGATATCGTCAATCCTGCGAGTCTGGGCCTGTCCCGCGCCCCAACTCCCGCCGCTGCCTCGGTCGATCCGGATACCGTCGACGTAGATGATCGGCTCGTTCGTCTGGGACAGCGAGGCGCCGCCCCGAATACGGATCCGACCGCCGGACCCGGTGTCTCCGCCGCCCGGAAGCCCGACGACTCCGGCGCTGCGCCCCTGAAGCACGTCGCTAAAGCTCGTGATCGGCTTGTTCTCAAGCGCATCCACATTCACCGTCGCCACGGAGTTGCCCAGTCGTTTCCTCTCAGTGGCCACGCCGGTGCCGGTGACGACGAGCTCCTCCATCTGAACGGCCGTCACTTGGACGTTGAAGTCCAATGTGTGCGTCCCGCCCGCGGTGACGGTCACCGTCAACGACTCGGAGCGGTAGCCGACCAGATTCACCGTGACGGAGTGCTCCCCCGGGGGCACTGGGACCAGCACGAACTGACCTCTGGAGTTCGTGAGCGTCCCGATCCCAGTTCCATCCACGGAGACCGAAGCCGATCCCAGCACGCGGCCGGAGGCTCCATCCGTAACGGTGCCGACGATCGTGCCGTCCTGGGCGACGGCCCCGACGGGCAGGAGCAGGCCGACCGCAATGGCGATCGCCAGCCCTCTGGCCCCTCGTCTCGGCTCCCTAGCATACAATGCTGGTTGCATACCCTACCTCTTCCTGTGGGTTCTTGTTGCCCTTCTATGGTTCAGGGGCGGACGCCCCGTTAGGGCCATCGTTTTTCCGCCGCGCGCGGCGGTCTTCAACTTACCTGATTCCTTCACTTCTCCGCAACCCTCGCCACCATCTCAATCTCCACGTCGACGCCCATGGGAAGCCCCGCGACCGCCACCGTCGACCGGGCGGGCCGGTGGCCTCCGAAGGCTGCCTCGTAGGCCTGGTTCATCTCGGGGAAGAGCTTCATGTCCGAGAGGAAGACGGTCGTCTTCACCACGGTGTCCAGAGAAGCCCCCGCGCCCTTGAGGACGGCGGCGGCGTTGCGAAGCACCCGGGCGGTTTGGTCGCGCGCGCTTCCTCGAACGAGCTCTCCAGACTCGGGGTCCAGAGGTATCTGCCCCGAAGCGAAGACCCAGCCGCCCTGCGTCACGATCGCGTGGGAGTACGGACCCAAGGCGGGAGGCGCGCCGTCCGCGCGGACCGGGGAGAGGAGCGGCATGTGTTTTCTATATTCCTTAAGGGGGTTCCGATACCCCGCAATCTAACCTTTTAGGCCGCCTTGCGCGCACGGCGCCCCGGTCTTGGCCGGATCCCCGCAGGCGGCGGAAAGGCGCGCATGGGGACCTGAGCTTCCCGAAGGCCCCCTGGGACCTCAGCGGGCGGAAGCGCCGCGCCTTCGCGCCTTTCGCCGCGCGTCCAAGTCCGCGCCCCTGATCCCCAGTCGCTCTCCCGCTTCCCGCATCGCGGAAATCACATTCCGGATGTGCTCCGCGCGGGGGATGCCGAGCAGCTCAATGCCCCGCGCCACCTCGTCCCTGCGCACGCCGGCGGCGAACGACTTGTCCTTGAGCTTCTTCGCGACCGACCTCGGCTTGAGGTCGTCGATGCCGTTTGGGCGCACGAGGCAGCAGGCATAGACCAGGCCGCTCAGCTCGTCGCAGGCGCAAAGGACTCGATCCAACGGCGTCTCGGGAACGATGTCGGTGCGCTCCGGATAGCCGTGCGCGAGGATCGCCTGGATCACTTCGGCGGGGTAGGAAAGCTCCTTCAGGCGGGCCGCGCCATCGTGGGGGTGCCTCTCCGGGCTCTTCTCCCAGTCCAAGTCGTGCAGCAGTCCGGCCAAACCCCAAAGCTCCTCGTCCTCGCCCATCTTCCGGGCGTAGAAGCGAACGCACGCCTCCACCGCGTACATGTGCTTCCGAAGGCCATCCTGGCCGACCCACTCCTTCAAGAGGGCCTCGGCGTCGGCGCGAGCCGGATACTCTCTCGACATCGAAAACTCTACTCGGGGCTCGGGAATCCTCTAGGAAGCCGAAGAGGAGGGACAGAGAGGCGAGAGGCGACAGGCATCGCAGCGGGGGCTGCGCGCGGGACAGACCCTTCGCCCGTGGAAGATCAGCAGATGAGCGAGCATCGTCCAGTCCTCCTTGGGAAAGAGCGCCATGAGGCGCTTCTCCACCGCCGCGGGCGTCGAAAGGACGGCAAGCCCCAGCCTTCGCGCGAGCCGCTTCACATGGGTATCCACGACCACTCCCTCGTTTACCCCGAAGGCGTTGCCCAGGATCACGTTGGCGGTCTTGCGTCCCATCCCCGGAAGGGCGTTCAGCTCCTTCATCGTCCGGGGCATCTCGCCTTCGTGCCGCTCCAGGAGCGCCGCTGCCATCCTTCGCAGATTTCGGGCTTTGTTGCGGAAGAACCCGGTGGAGTGAACCACCTCTTCGACCTCTTCCTGCGGGGCCAGAGCTAGCTTGGCCGGGTCCGGCCACCTGCGAAAAAGCTCAGGCGTCACCTTGTTGACCCTCGCGTCGGTGCACTGGGCCGAGAGAATCGTCGCGACGGCCAGTTCGTAGGCGTTTCGGTAATCCAGCGCGCAGCGGGCGTCCGGGTGTTCGGCCAGGAGCAGGCGATAGATCTTCTCCGCGAGCTCCCGCTCCGCCGCCGTGGCGGGGGAGCTCTTGGGGCTCATCGCGAGCCCCCGAGGGACCGAGCCGCCCGAGACCAGAGCAGGCGGACGGAAAGCTTGATGGCTTCGGCGTGCGTGCGAAGACCGACCAAGCCGGACAGCTCCGCGCCCGGAAGACTTGACGCGAAGTCTTTGCCGCCCTGCCGGGCGGGCGCCGATGCCCAGCCTGGGATCGAGGCGAGCAGCTGAGGATCCATCGCGATCGCGCTGAAGCCTGGCCGGTCCCTGCGTATGCCCGCGATCATCAGCAGATTGAGGGCGTCTTGGCGGGAGGCTGCCCAAAAGAAGCCGTCCACTGACTCGGGAGGCTCTTCGCCCTCCGCCCAGACCAAGTGGCGGGGAAGCTGCAGGTAGCCGGCCTTCCCCCTCCACGACTCGAAGGCGGCGTCGCCGGGCGCGCTCCAATTCGGGCCCGCGGCGCTTCGAAGGTCGTCTGGTCCGGCCGGCGCAAACAGCTCCGGCGGAGAGCCGCCGGATTCGTCGCCTGAGTCGCGTCTCTTGGCTCTCCGCCAGTAGTGGCAGGCGAAGAAGAGAGGGCCCGCAAGGTCCTGAGCGCTCTCCGCCGGCGCTTCAGGGTCGCGGAGCTCGGCCAGCGCGCCCTGAACCCCTCCAAGGATCGCAAAGGCCGCCGGATTCCAGAGATCCGTGCCCCGCTGGGCCGCCTCTTCGACGAATCCGGGGAAGACTCGCTCCGCGAATTCGTCATCGGGAAGGAGAAGATCATATGGGACCAGCCTCTCCGAGGAGCTCAGCGAATCCGCCTCGAAACCCGCCGCGCGATCCAGCCGTTGGCCAGCAGAAGAAGCCCAAGCACGACCGCGAACTGGATGAGGACGGTCCCGATGTTAAAGGAGGAGAAGAGCGTCCAGGCGTCTTCGCCGGATGCATCCCAAAGCGACCAGACCAGGAGGACGACCGACTCCGCCACCACGAGGCCCACGACATAGTCCCACCAGCGTCCGATCCGGATGTCGGAGTCCGGCGTATTGATGTACGTCTCGCGCCACTTTCGGACGCCGTAGCGAAGCACGGCTACGGCGAAGAAGCAGCCGGAGAGCATGAGGCCGACGCCCCACACCCAGTCCTGATTCTGAAAGAACCCAAGGCGCAGGGCGGACGGAATCCCCATCAGGAATCCCGCGCAGCCGATGACCCGGAGGGCGCGCTTGCGGTCAAGGCCAAGATCTTGAAGCGCTCTGCATCCAAGCTCAATCAACGCGATCAGGCTGGACCACGCCGCGAAGACCAGCGCAAGGAAGAAGAGCGCCATGAAGAACTGTCCGCCCGGGATTCCCTTGAAGAGCTCGGGCACCCAAATGAAGGTGAGGCCTTCGTTTCCGGCCCCCGTGATCTCCGCGGCCGCCTCCGGCATCACCGAAAAGATCGTGCAGAGCACCATGATCCCTGCGAGAAGCGACATCGAGTTATTGCCGAATCCGATCACGAAGGCGTTGAGCGCGGTGTCCTCGCGGGCGCGCATGTATACGGCGTAACAGAGGACCAAGCCCCAGCCGGCCCCGGTGTCCCATGCGTTCTGAGTGAGGGCCTGAAGCCAAATGTCCGGATTCGCGAGCGCGCTCCAGTCGGGCGAAAAGAGGAACTCGAGCCCCCTGGCCGCATCCGGAAGCGTGAGCGCTTTGACGGCCAGGACCACCACCAGAACGATCAAGGACGGAATGAGGACGCTTGCCGCGCGCTCAATCCCGCGAACGCCCTTCGAGACGACGAGAACGCCTAGGCCCAGCGCGATGCCGTGGAAGAGCACCGCCTCCCAGGAGGAGTTGAAGGCTTCCCAGAATCCGCCCGGCTGCTCGCTGGGAATCGCGCCCGTTACGGTGGCGAAGAAGAAGCGGATGGTCCAGCCCATGACGACCGTGTAGTAGAACATGATCGCAACCGCGACCCAGGCCACCCACGCCCCCATCCATGCGAACTTCGGCCCAAGCGTTTCGACAAAGGCGCCAATCGAGCCCCTTCGCGTCGCCCTTCCCAGGCCGAACTCCAAGATCAGAAGCGGCACCGACCAGAGGAGCAGGAAAACCGCCCAAGCCACGAGAAACTCGCCGCCGCCCTGGTTTGCGGCGATGCGGGGGAAGCGCCAGATGTTCCCGGTTCCGATGGCCATGCCCAGCATCGCGAGGAGCATGCCCCAGCGGGAGGTGAATACCGTCGATCTTGTTTCCAACGCGTCCCTTATGAGTAATCGGAGCCGTCCGCGCGGAAAGCCCCCGGCGAGCCAAGAGCGCTCCGCCGGGGCAACCCCCGCCCTCTCGCCGTATCTTACGCCGCCCGAGGGCGCGATTCAAACTTGCGTCCGCAATCCCGAGTCTCAGGCCTCCCGCGCGGCCCGGCTCCAGAGGGCCGCCGCGGCCGACTTCATCCCTTCCCGAGAACCCTCAGCCCAAGGCGCGACGATGGGTCCCGAGCTGATCGCCGCCGCGTCTTTTCGCCAAGAGTCCGCGCTCCGAAGCTTAGGCTTCCGCTTGGGCGACCAAGGGACGTTGAGCACTAGGCCCATTCTGCTGCCGGAGTGCTCCGAGCTGCTGGACGCGCTGCCGGGAAGCGCGTCCGCGGAAGACTACCGGGCCGCCGTCGTAGACGACAACCTCTTGGCGAAGCCGACCCGCGGCTCGCGATTGGTTACATTCAGATGTCTCAAGCAGATATATGGGTTCAATCCGGCGGTGCCGCTCTTCCGCGTTCTGCGGCGTCTATGGGCGTTTGAGCGGAGCAATCTCTCTGGACGGATGCTGCTTGGCGTCCTCGTTGCGCTTGCCCGCGATCCGCTTTTTCGCGTTTCGACCGGCCCGGTTCTTTCGCTTCGATCCGGGGACGAGCTCCAAAGAACGGCGCTTGACGCGCGGTACAGGGAGAAGACGGGCGCTCGCTTCAACCGGGCCGTGCTCGCGAAGGTTGCGGGAAACGCTGCCCGCTCTTGGACCCAGTCGGGCCACCTTCAGGGCAAGAGACGCAAGTTCCGACGCGCCGTGCGGGCGACGCCTGCGGCGGCGTCTCTCGCAGTCTGGCTGGCTGAGGCGGAGGGCCTTCTAGGCATGCGCCTCATCGACTCGGGGTGGGCCGCCGCGCTTGACGCGCCCGCAGGCCGGATGCTTGAACTCGCCGCCGAAGCAAGTCGGTTGGGGTTGATTCGCTTGCGGGCCTCCGGAAACGTCGTCGAGGCGTCCGCGCGCGCCTTGGATCCGGAGGCTAAGCCTTGAATCAGATCGAGAAACTCGCGGAGAACTACGCGCGCCACGTCGGCGCTCCTTGGCCGGCCACGCTCGCGGGGGCCCAGCGCGTCATGATGGTCGTCTACGCGAAGGAGCGGGAGCGCGCCCTGCGGGCCCATTTGGGGAAGTTCGAGCAGGCCACGCGGGAGGCGGGGCATGGGTGGACGAGAGTCGACGCCACGCGCTGGTTTGCCGAGTGGATGGCGAGCCACGACTACCGCGACGCCTACTTCGAGACCCCCGAGCTGCTGGACGGCGTGCTTCGGAGCGAATTCCGAGCATTCGCGATTGATCGCCTGACAGAGGCGCTGGAGAGCGCGGGCAGCGAAGATGTCGTCGCGCTGATCGGCGCTGGATCGCTATACGGCTTCACTCGCGTATCCAACCTCGTCCGCTCGGTCGAACAGCGCATCTCCGGGCGCTTGGCCGTCTTCTTTCCCGGCGCGATGACCGACAACAACTACCGCTTATTGGACGCGCGCGACGGAGGAAGCTATCTCGCGCAGCCCATCATCCTGCACGAGGAGTGGATTCCGTGACGTTTCCCAAGATCCATGAATTGCTCGACCGCGACCCGCTCCGGTCCAGCCTCGCGAACAACGGCCAAGCCCGCATCGTGCAAGAGCGCGGCGAGCAGGTCATGCGGGAACTTCGAGCGGAGCTGGAGACCTTCGTCTGCAAGGGCCAGTTCGCGGATGCTCTGGAGCGGATTCTGGACCGTTACTTGGCCGGCGTGGACGCCTCGCGTCAGGACGCCGTATGGGTTAGCGGGTTCTTTGGCAGCGGGAAGTCGCATCTCCTGAAGATGCTTGCGCACCTCTGGGTGGACACCCGCTTCAGCGACGGAAGCACGGCGCGGGGGTTGGTCGGAGACCGCCTTCCCGAGACCGTGCGCGAATCGCTGCGCGAGCTGGATACGCGAGCAAAGAGGCTGGGCGCGAACCCGGTGGCGGCGGCCGGCTCGCTCCTTGGCGGCACGATTGATCAGGTACGCTTGTCGGTCCTATCGATCCTTTTTCGCGCGACCGGCCTGCCCGAGCAGTACGCGCAGGCGCAGTTTTGCCTGTGGTTGAGGAGGGACAGGCTGCTGGGCCAGGTCCAAGACTCCGTCCGGGCGGCGGATAAGTCCTGGGCGCGGGAACTGAACAACTTTTTGGTCAGCCCTTTCGTTGCGCGGGCGGTCATGGAGGCCAAGCCGGAACTCGCGGGGAGCATGGGGGATCTGCGCAAGCTATTGCTGGAACAGTTCCGCCAGCCCAAGACCGACATCGCCACGAGGGACTTCACTGCGGCGGCGCGAGAAGCTCTGGCGCCGGACGGACAGCCGATCCCCCACGCCATCATTGTCTTGGACGAGGTGCAGCAGTACATCAATCAGGCCGACGATCGGGCTCAGATCGTAACGGACCTCGCCGAAGAGCTTCAGACGCAGTTCGACAGCCGCGTGCTCCTGGTCGCTTCGGGACAGTCCGCCCTCGCGGGAGGCGTCCCGGCGCTCCAGTGGCTCAGAGACCGCTTTCGCGTAAAGGTCCAGCTGGCGGACGCCGAGGTCGAAGCGGTGACGCGCGAGGTGCTGCTTCGGAAAAAGCCGGCTGCGGAACCGTCAATTGACGAGGTGTTTGAACGGCATGCCGGCGAAGTCTCGCGCCACCTGCAGGGCACCCGCCTCGCGGTACGGGCGGACGACGAGGAGCTCCATGTCGCCGACTACCCCCTGCTCCGCACGCGCCGGCGGTTCTGGGAGGAGTGCTTTCGGTCGACCGACGTTTCAGGCACCGCAAGCCAACTCAGGTCCCAGCTGAGGATCCTGCACGATTCGCTGCGGAAGATCGGAGCGGATTCGTTGGGCGCGGCGATTCCGGCCAGCGATCTCTTCGACGCCCTGGCTCAAGACCTGGTCGGCTCCAACGTCTTGTTGAACGAGATCAACACGATGATCAGGAAGCTGAACGAGGAGCCAAAGGACGGAAAACTGAAGGCGGATCTCTGCGGCGTCGTCTTTCTGATCGGAATACTGCCCCGCGAGAAGGGCGTGGATACCGGCGTCCGCGCCGACGCCGCGACGCTCGCGGACCTGCTGGTGACGGATATCCGCGCGGACTCGGGGAAGTTTCGGAGCCGGGTCGAGGAGACGCTTCGAGGTCTGGCCGATAGAGGCAAGCTGACGAAGGTCGGCAACGAGTACCGCATTCAGACCCGAGAAGGGGCCGAGTGGGAGCGGTCCTTCCGCGAGGAGCGGACGAGGCTCGCCCGATCCGAAGTGGAGGTCGCGGCGCGGCGCGATCAGCTCCTTCGCGACGCCGTGGCAAAGGAGCTAAGGGGCCTGCGTCCTGTGCAAGGCGATGCGCGTCTGCGCAGAAAGCTGTCGGCGCACATTGATGAAATGGACCCGCCTGAGGCCCGGCGCGGGCAGGTTGGAGATACCGTCTGGGCATGGGTGCGCGACGGCTGGTCCTGTTCCGAGGCCGTCGTTCTAGCGAGCGCGAGGAAGCACGGCACGAGCGACGCCGCCCTTCACGTCTTCCTTCCCAAACTAAATGCGGACCGGCTGCTCGGTCTGATTATTGACGCGGAGGCCGCGCGGAAGGTGCTGGAGACGCGCGGCACGCCGGCGTCGCCGGAAGGTCAAGCGGCCAGAGACGGAATGAGAAGCCGCGTCGAAGACTCGGAGGCCAATCGAGACCGCCTCGTCGAAGACCTTTTGCGCGCGGCGCGGGTATTTCAGGGCGGCGGCAGCGAAGTCCGAGCGGAGGGGCTGCGGGGCAAGATCGTCTTGGGCGCGGAAGCGTCTCTCAAGCGGCTCTTCCCGCGCTTTGGAGAGGGCGATCACCGGAGCTGGGGAACCGCGATTCGCCGTATTCGGGAGGGGACCGGCGAGCCCTTTAGGGCCGTGGGGTGGTCAGGGCCCGCGCAGGACCATCCGGTCGCGCAGAAAGTACTCAAGGAGGTGGGCCAGGGAGCCTTGGGCAGCGCGGTGCAGAAGACGCTGACCGCGGCGCCCTTTGGGTGGCCTCAGGAAGCCGTCGACGCCGTTCTGCTGGGATTGCTCTCCGAAGGCCACCTTAGGGCGAGTCGCAACGGACGGTCTGTGGGGGTAAGGACGACCACGCAGCAGACGATTCGCACGACGCAATTTGCGTGCGAGAGGATCGTGCCGACGATGGAACAGAAGTTAGCTGTCGCGGGGCTATTTCAAACGCTTGGAATTCGTAGTCGGCCGAGTACAGACGAGCTGTCCGAGAAAGCGCCGCGGTTTTTTTCTAGATGTCGGGAACTGACGAATAATGCCGGGGGCTCTCCACCAATGCCGGAGGTGCCCGATTCGCAGACGCTCGCGGATCTATCTTCACGCGTCGGTAACGACCAGCTAGTTCAGATCGCCGATCAAAGCGACGAATTAGGTGATCTCCTAAGTGCTTGGACGAAGCTCGGCGAGCGCGCCAAGGCCCGCAAGCAGGCATGGGAACTGGCGCAGGCGCTCCGGCGGCATGCCGAGAAAGAAGACAGCGAGTTGATTGGGGATATAGGCAAGCAGCTGGATGCGATCAAGGAGCATCGATCCCTCCTGCGCGAGTCGGACCCCGTGGGCAGCTGCGTGACCCGCTTAGGCCAGGGCCTTCGCAAGACGCTAAACGACCTTGCGGAGCAGCTCGACCAAGCAACTAAAGATGCGATCAGTCGTTTGAAAACCCACCCAGCTTGGATCAGGCTCGAAGAAGCGCGGCGGAAAGACATCTTGCGGAAGGTGGGAATCGGTCAAGCCCGCAGGCCTCGGGTGGGCACGGACCAAGAGCTCCGACGCGAGCTTGACGCCCACTCTCTTGCTGCTTGGCGCGCCAACATCGACGCGGTCCCGACACGTGAGCGGAAAGCCCTTGAAAGGGCGATCAGAGTAATTGGCCCAAGACCGGAGCCATTTCCGATTGAGCGCAGAGTGCTGAAGGACCCGGAGGCGGTGCGCAGCTGGATCGCTGAGCATGAGAAGGGACTATTGGAGGCAGTGAAGAAAGGGCCGGTGCTTCCGCAGTGAGTTTCTTGCGCTTTCTTTTCTGGCTAACCGCGCCGACGCGGAGGAAAGCACCGCCGAAAATCGCTGGACAGGCATGTTGACGCGATGATCTTCCGCTCCCTTTGTCTGGACGGCTTCCTCTCCTTCGCCCCGGGATCGGAACCGTTTGAGCTGCGACCTCTCCAACCCTTAAAGGCCAGGGCCAGAGCGGAGGCCCTGCGATGGCGCCTAGCAGGCCGTGGCGGAAGGGGGTTCGTGGAAGAGTCCTTGGTCGAGGCGCGAGTTGTGAGCGATTCGCTTGATTTGGCGAATTCGGCTAAGAAAAGTCGAGAATTCGACGCTTGAAGCGCGCTTCGAGGCTCTGGAGACCAAAAACGCGCGAAATCAGGCCAAAAAAAGCAGAAAACACGCCTCCAGCGTCGCGTTTGGACATACTTCTCCCGGCAAGGCGCCCCGCCGGGCCCCTCGGCGTGCCGCCTCCGAACGCTTTTCGGAAGATCAGACTCAGGTTGAAGGCCGACGCGTGAATCAGCAGCCTCTTCTCGATGTTCTCCCTTCCCCTCAAATGCACTCTCCGCATCCCCCCGGTGTTCAGCAAATGCGCGAAGTTCCGCTCGAGCTTCTCGCCCCGCATGCGAAGGAGACGCCGACCGCGCTCCCCGCGTATCCTGCGCCGATTCGCATGCGTCGGCGCCTTCGCGTCCGGATCCCTCGCCCAGTTCCTGCGTCCCCGGTTCGGCTCGCTCACGTAGCTCCGAAACCCCCGGGCCTTCAAGCTCTTCATCGTCGCGTTCGAGTGATACCCCTTGTCGCAGACGACCTCTTCGGGCCGCAGCCCCTCCTCCTCCAGATGGCGCGACGCTTCGTCCAGCGTGCCTTCAATCGACGCGCAGTCTCCTCCCTCCGTCGACTGGACCGTCACGGCGACGACGGCGCCGCTCTCCATGTCCGCCGCCTGCTCGAACTTGTGCGCGAAGCGCGTCCTTCCGTCCTTCATCTTCGCGATGCGCGCCTCGGGATCGGTCGGCGACTCCCACTCCCGGTTCGACGCCTTCTTGGGACGGCTCCGATCCAGCTTGATCAGGTCCTCCCTCGTCGGCGTCTCGATCCCCGACGCCTTCGCCAGCTGCTCGAGGAACTCTTCGTAGTGCGTCCCGTCCTCGCGCCTGCGCAGCGCCCGCATCGACGCATTGGCCTGAAGCGTCGTGGAATCCACGCCCAGCGTCTTGCCCTCGAGCAGGCCGGCATCGTAAATCACGCCCAAGACCCACGCGAAGACCTGCACGTGGATCTCGCGGCTCAGACGCCTGCGCGTCCTCGAGACCGTCGAATGATCCGGCGGCAGCTGCCTGACCGACCCGAAGAGAAACTCCCGCAGATCCAGCTGGTTGTGACACCGGCGGGCGATCTCACGCTCCGACGGAATCCCCTCGAGGTACCCGACCATCATCATGCGGAAGTACACGCCCGGAGGAAGCCCGGGCCTCCCGACGCTCGCGTACGAGCTCCGGCACAGATCCTCGACGAAGGCGTCGAACCCGTTCTCCTCGAGCAGCTCGTCGAAGGCCGGGTAGAACGAACCGCCCTTCGGCTTAAAGACGTCTTCGTCCCCCGGGTAGACGTAAAACAGCGTGTCCTGCTCCTTCTTGACGCGCGCCCCCAGGGCCATAGGCAAACCCCCTTTCGCGGACCCCTCGAATGCCTCCCTATAGATAAATTACCCGATGCGCCAAGCCCCCGCTCAAGCGGCCGCCGAATCCCGAAAATCGACAAGTTCCAGTCCACTCAGAAAATCGCTCGAAAAGTGATTTTCACCACAGCCTGCTAGTGCCATGCGGCTCAAGGGAAGGGACATACGTACGCTTCAAGCGTGCCTGGGCCGAGGATCCCGGCGATGCGCATTTTCTTCTCGTCGATTCTGAGACCAAAGTCACTCGCTCGCCCCGCGTGCATCTTCAACTCGGCGACGGATGGGACCTTGACTTCGCCGGGGGTAACGAGATCCACCTGATGGTCCAAGTTATGGAGAGCTGGATTGTCGCCGACCCTGACGCTCTGGTCGCCTTCTATGGCCCAAACTTTGGCGCGGCCAAGCTGCCAAGACGCCGAGATATGGAGCAAGAACCGAAGGCGGGCGTCGTGCGGACACTTCGGGAGGCTACGAAGAGCACGCAGAAGCGCAGCTATCACAAGGTGAATCATGCTGGCAGACTGCTGCAGCGAATTGACCGAAGACGCGTCCAATCACGCTGCCGACACTGTAGGCGCCTCTTTGAAGCGCTTGACCGAGTCTTGGAGGATCGCTGATGCCATCCATGCCTCCCGAAACGACTTCATCTCTTCCTCCCGATCTTCGCGGAGTCCTGGGGCGCGTCATTCTGGAGGCGCGGGCCGTCGTCGAAGGAGCTGCAACGGAGGCGTTGGAGGCGTTGGCCGTCGGGGCTGACCAACCGCATGTCCACATGCGTGACAGCGAGCGGACCCTGCGCAAGCACCTGCTCGCGAGAGGTCGTCAGGCAGGTGATCGCAGGAACCGAGATGGCACGCAACAAACCGCGCGCCTTGCTCAAGAGGTTGCCTACGCTCACTGGCACCGAATGCTCTTTGCGCGTTTTCTCGCGGAGAATGGGCTACTGATCGCACCGAACTACGGAATCGCCGTGTCGCTCGAGGACTGTCTCGCGCTTGCGCGGGAAGAAGGGCGGAGTCAGTGGGAGCTCGCCGGCGAATGGGCGCAGGAGCTCTTGCCCCGTGTATTTCCTTTGGGCGATCCAGTATTTGATCTTTCGCTATCGCCCGAGAAAACCCAAGAGCTTGAAGGACTCCTCGAGTCGCTCCCGGTTGGAGTATTTACAGCCCGTGATTCGCTCGGGTGGACCTACCAGTACTGGCGCGCGAAGGAAAAGGACCGCATCAACAAAAGCGGCGTGAAGATCGGCGCCGACGAGCTTCCTGCCGCGACCCAGCTCTTCACCGAGCGGTATATGGTGCTCTTCCTTCTGCACAACACCGTGGGCGCTTGGCGCGCGGGCAAGATTCTCGCAGCGAAACCCTCATTGGCCAGCACCGCGCCTGACGAAGCAACACTGCGACACAAAATGCGTCTTGCGCAGCACGGCGGATACGACTTCGACCATTTGCGTTTTACGCAAAGCAAGTCCAAGAGCTACGACGCACCCGCTGCTCCTGCGGAAGGCGGCGCCGGCCCCTGGCGTCCCGCAGCAGGCTCGTTCGAGAGTTGGCCCGCGACTGCAAAACACCTGCGCATCCTTGATCCGTGCTGCGGAAGCGGCCACTTCCTGGTCGAGGTGCTGGAGCTTCTCGCGCAGCTTCGCATGGAGGAAGAAGGTCTTTCGATCAAGGAAGCCGTTCAAGCTGTACTACGGGACAACGTCTTTGGTCTAGAGATTGACCCGCGCTGCGCCCAAATCGCAGCATTTAACGTAGCGCTTTCAGCATGGCGACTGGCTGGCGAGTGGATCGCTCTGCCGCGTCTCAATGTGGCGTGTACCGGAATCAGGCCTGAGGGAAGCGAAGCCGACTGGGTGCGTTTGGCCGACAAACTAGAGATCATGTCTGGAAGAACCTCCGCTTCTGGCGATGGACGGCTCCAATCAGGCGTACGCCATCTCTACCACTTGTTCCGTCAAGCGCGGACGCTGGGGTCTCTGATCGACCCAAGCGCTGAAGAGGGCGACCTGCTTCGAGCCGGATTTGGCGAACTGGAAGATGTTCTTGATTCTGCAATTCGCGCCGAACGGTTGACTGGCGACCATAACGATGAGAGGACGGTTATGGCTGCTGGGATGGCGCGAGCGGCTGAGATCCTGCGTGGACGCTATACGTTAGTCACGACCAACGTCCCCTTTGTGGGGCTGGGACGACAGAGTGGTTTATTGCGGAGGTTTGCCGCGAAGTACTATAGTCACGCTAAACGAGACTTGGCGACAGTCTTTTTGGAACGGAGCTTCTCGTGGCTCCGCGATCACGGTACCTTGTCGCTGGTGACGCCTCAACATTGGCTGTTTCTAAAGTCCTACGAGACTCTCCGTCGACATCTATTGAAGAATCGCACTTGGGATATGATCGTGCGACTGGGCACGAGTGCCTTTCAAACAATAACGGGCGAAGCAGTGAATGTTGCACTCGTCACTCTTTCAGCGCGACATCCGGATGCCGAATCGCAGGTATCGGTCATAGATCTCGAAGACCACCGACAGTTCAGCAAAGAAACGATGTTGAGTAAAGCAGCAGCGGTGGTCTCAAACCAGAAAGAGCAAGCTTGCAATCCTGACGCAGTGGTGATGTCGAAACCCTTTGGACAAAGGAGGCTATTGAAGCTTGCAGCTGAGGCGCGTTCGGGAAAAGCCACAAGTGATCGCCCGTCCTTTGGAAGACTCTTTTGGGAACTGCCTGCGACTGGCAAGGCTTGGGTATTTCAGCAGAGTACCGTCAAGAATACCACGCACTTTGGCGGACGAAAGCACTTGATCTACGGTGGCGATGCGACAGACAACGGTGGCGGATGGCTGGCAACGGCGACACGCTTTAGTAGCGTCGCTGAAAGGCAGTACCAGTACCCAGGCTGCACGGGCGTCGCCGTCTCACTAATGTCGCTTCATCAGACGCTCTATTGGGGCGAGGTACTCGACAACAGCACTGGCATAATTGAGCCCTTTGATCAAAGGGACATTCCGGCCATTTGGACCTTCTGCTCTTCTTCGGAACTTGCTTCCCTAGTGCGACAGATGAACCGAAAAATGAGCGTCGAAGCCTCTACGCTGGTCAAGGTCCCCTTCGACCGCGAGCGCTGGACCAAGGCCGCGGAGGAGCGCTACCCCAACGGCCTCCCCGAGCCCTACTCCGACGATCCCACGCAGTGGATCTTCCACGGCGATCCCTGCCGGAGCGTCGTCTGGGACGAGAAGACCAAACGCGCGGCCCATGGCCCGCTCCGCTTCGACAAGACCGTGCTCCAAGTCGCCGTCGCAAGGCTGCTGGGATACCGATGGCCCGCGGAGGACGATCCCGCAATGCGGCTGGCGCCCGAGCAGCGGGCTCTCGTCGAACGAGCCTCCAGGTACGACGACTTGGCCGACGCGGACGGCATCGTCTGCCTCTCCTCCGCCCGGAGAGAGCGCAGCGCGGAGGACCGGCTGAGAGAACTGCTCGCAAGGGCCTACGGGGGCGAGTGGTCCGCCGCCGTCGAGCGACGGCTGATCGCGGCATCTCTATCAACTCCTGTCCCCCCCCCCCCCCCCAGCTTGCACAAATGGCTGCGTGATTATTACTTTATTGAACACTGCAGGCTTTTCCATCACCGCCCCTTCGTTTGGCACGTATGGGACGGACGCAAGGACGGCTTCCACGCGCTCGTCAATTACCACAAGCTCGCGGGCCCTGACGGCGAAGGCAGGCGCACCTTGGAGTCCTTAGCCTTCGCCTATCTGCACGACTGGATCCTCAGGCAGCGGGCGGAGCAGAGCGACGGCGCCCCGGGCGCGGACGCCCGCTTGGAGCACGCCTTGGACCTTCAGGCGGCGCTCAAGCGCATCTTGGAGGGAGAGCCGCCCTGCGACCTGTTCGTCCGCTGGAAGCCGCTCTACGCCCAAGCCATGGGCTGGGACCCCGATTCGGACGACGGCGCGCGTCTCAACATTCGTCCGTTCATGATGGCCAAGCTGCGCAAGGGCGGCCGCAAGGGCGCGGGCGTTCTGCGCTGGAAGCCCAACGTCAAGTGGGGCAAGGACCGGGGGAGGGAGCCGGAGGAGCCGCGCCCCAGAGAGGACTTCCCGTGGTTCTGGGGATATCCCGGAAGCGGAGGAGGCGCGCTCGTCGACTTCGGGGCCGAAGAGGACGCCACGTTCGACGGCAACCGCTGGAACGACCTGCACTATACGCAGGACGCGAAGGAAAGAGCACGAGACCGGGCACGGGAGCAACCACCACGGTGAACGCACGAAGGCGCACGAACTCCGAACGCAAGACTCTAAGGAAGCAGGTGGCAGCGAGCCTCGTCGTAGCTTGCTGCACCAAAACGACTTCTGTACGTTGCGGTTTATCAAGATATCTGATCACATTGGACAATGACCCTCAACTCGATTTCTAATGCAAGCCTATAATCGCCTTCTGCCGGAGTGGTTTAACCGCGTTCGTTCTCGCCAGCTGACGTTACCGCGCTTTCAGCGCTCTCCTGCGTGGAACCACCAACAAGTCGCCGGTTTGATCACCACGGTATTGCGTGGGCTGCCGGCCGGCGCCACCCTGGTGCTCGAAGTCGGAGAAAAGGAGCAGTTCAAGAGCCGAAGCTTGGTGGACGCTCCCAAAGACGGCGGAAAAGCGGTGGAGCAACTACTGGACGGCCAACAGAGGATTTCCGCGTTATGGCGCGCCATGCATGATACCTACTCCAAGCGAACGTACTTCGTCAACCTAAAGGACGCCCTCGGCGATGCACTCCCTGCCGTAACGAGCATCGCCTGCCGACCACAGAATGGCGTACGATATCCGAAATGGGTGGACGACCCTCAGGCGTGTTGGACTCGCGATCTAGTTCCTGTTCGTCTGTTGCGTCCCGAAGATATCAACCGAGAGATTTCCGAGTGGATCAAGTTCGTTATCGAAGACGATGACACAAACAAGCTTGAGAGGTATCAGGAAATACGTAACGCTATTGACAGTTTGCGAACAAAAGTGCGTGAGTTTAATTTACCCTACTTGGCGCTGCCCGCTTCAACATCTCGGAATATCGCTCTCGATGTCTTCGTAAAAATGAACACAAGCTCCACTCGCCTTTCTACCTACGACATTATCGTCGCCCTTGTGGAAGAAGAAACTGGAAAGTCCTTTGAAAAGCGCATTCGTATACTGGAACAAGACGTTCCTCGCGCAAAGGAGTACGCAGCTGTCAAGAAGCTCGCTTTGGATACAGTCGCTCTAATGCAGCGCTGCACCTCCAGCGCATCCGGCCATCGTCAAATTGACTGCACAAGAATGATCAGGGAGTGGCGCAGCGTAATCGACGGCATTAATGCGATGGTCGGCTTTCTGGAATCCCAGTCCATTTTCGACGCGAAGCGCCTACCCAGCTACTCTGCTCTTCCCGTTGTTGCTGCCATTTGGATGCACTTGCCGACGCAGCCTGATCGACGCGGCAACGCTTTACGTCTGATGCGAAAATACGTATGGCGGGCATTCCTCACGGAGAGGTACCGACGCTCGGCAAACACAAGGCCGCTGAAGGACTTCTTGGGCTTGAAGGACATTCTCTCGAACGGCGCTGAAGAGGCTGCCGCACCGATTTTGGATTCAGAGTCCGACTTACAACCGACACGCGATAGACTGCTGAAGGCAGCTTGGCCAAAACAGAGAACTATACTTGGACGTGGACTACTAGCTTTGATGCTCAAGTGTGGAGCTGATGACTTTGCAGACGGTACGCGAGTTTCCTCATCGACGATTGATAAGCGAGAATATCATCATCTTTTTCCGAAAGCAATGTTGAGCGATGCCGGAATAATCGGCGATGCAGCATCTCCGGCACTTAATTGTGCTTTGATTGCCCCGCGAACGAATCGTACTCTCTCTTCGAAAGATCCTATTCAATACTTGAAGGAGCGTTCAGGCAGCAGTACCCTTGGGGAAAAGGAACTTCGCCGCAGACTAAAAACCCATCTGATCCCTTACTACGAACTTGCCGTTGGATACGACGGAATGGAAGACGACGGGCGGCGTGCAAAACTGATTGCGGATTTCAATCATTTTTTGGATGCCAGAGCACGAATTCTTGAAGAAGCAGCGCGATATGCTTGCGACGGGAGGACGTTGGAGCCTGGCGAACTTGTGCGCGACTGAGAGCTTAGGGCGGGGGCATCTTCATGTGCTGACCTCACAGTCGACTGCCTCCTTGCCTCCTGATCTTCGCAAGGTTCTTGGCCGAGCCATTCAGGCGGCGCGGGAGGTAGCCGAAGAGGGAGCGGGGGAGGCTTTGGACGCGCTGGGGGTCGGCGCCGCCAGCGCGCACGCCCACATGTCAGCCGACGAGAGAACGCTGCGCAAACGGCTTCGCAGCAAAGGTCGTCAGGCCGGGGATCGACGCAAACGCGACGGCACTCAGCAGATTGAGCATCTGGTTCAAGAAGTAGCCTACGCCCACTGGCATCGAATGCTCTTTGCGCGTTTCCTCGCGGAGAACCGGTTGCTTATCGCGCCGGGACACGGGGTCGCCGTCTCGCTCGAGGACTGCCGGGCGCTCGCGCGCGAAGAGAGCCGAAGTCCGTGGGAGCTCGCCGGCGAATGGGCCGGGGAGGTGCTCCCGGAGGTCTTTCCATCCGGCGATCCCGTGCTTGCCCTTTCGCTGTCGCCGGAGACGGTTCAAGCGCTGGAAGAGCTCCTTGAATCGCTTTCGGTCGAGGTGTTTACGGCCCGCGACTCGCTTGGCTGGACATACCAATACTGGCGCACAAAGGAGAAGGATCGAATCAACAAAAGCGACGTGAAGATCGGAGCTTACGAGCTCCCGGCGGTAACTCAGTTTTTCACGGAGCGGTACATGGTGCTCTTTCTGCTCCACAACACCATCGGAGCGTGGCGAGCGGGAAAGATGTTGGCGGCGAAGCCCGAGCTGGCGAGTTCGGCATCGGACGAGGCGGTCTTGAGGAGGAGGGCGCGTCTTGCCCCAGCCGGCGGCTACGACTTCGAGTATCTGCGCTTCGTACGGGCTGAATCGGAAAAGAACGACGCGGTTGCGGTGGAAGGCGCGATGCAGAAGACGGGTCCTTGGCGTCCAGCAGCTGGGTCTTTCAGCGATTGGCCCGAAACGGCAAAAAAGATCCGTGCTCTCGATCCGTGCTGCGGAAGCGGCCACTTCTTGGTCGAGCTTCTTGAGCTCTTGGTGCGGCTTCGCATGGAGGAAGAGAGGCTCTCGGTCAAGGAAGCCGTCCAGGCCGTGCTGCGCGACAACATCTTCGGGCTGGAGATCGATCCGCGCTGCGCTCAAATCGCCGCTTTCAACGTGGCGCTGTCCGCATGGCGACTTGCGGGAGAGTGGATCGCGCTTCCTCACCTCAACGTTGCCTGCAGCGGCATCGAGCCTGTGGGGAGTGAAACCGACTGGGCACGCTTGGGCAGAAAACTGGGATCAATATCCGGGACCGCAGCAACCGGTGAGCGATTTCAAGAGGGCATGTGCTGCCTCTACCGTCTGTTCCAACAAGCGAGAACGTTGGGATCTCTGATTGATCCCACGGCTGAAGAGGGCGACCTTCTTGGAGCTGGATTTGAAGAGCTGGACGAAGTGCTGGACGCCGCCCTTGAAGCCGAACGCCGAACAGGGAATCGGAACGAGCGAATGGTGGTGGCAGCCGGAATGTCGAGAGCCATCAAGTTTGTGAGACAGCGTTACACGCTTGTAACCACGAATGTGCCGTTCTTGGCACGAGGAAGGCAGTGCGCTGTGCTGCGTGATTTCGCAGAGAAACACTACGGAGACGCGAAGACCGACCTCGCGACGATCTTCCTTTCGCGGATTTTCCGACTGCTGAGCCGACACGGGGCGCAAGCACTGGTTACTCCTCAAGAGTGGCTTTTCTTGAAGAGCTATCAGAAACTCCGAGGGCGGCTTCTGAAAGAGCGAACTTGGAGCGGGTTTGCTCGTTTGGGAGAAGGGGCTTTCGAGAATGCCGCCGGTCGGAGCTCTGCGCTCATTCTTCTTTCTGCGGGACGACCCAACCGCACGTCACTGGTGGCAGGCTTGGACGTGTCAGCGCCATTGTTTGGAGGGCCTCCGATTCGTGCGGCAGAAAAAGCGCGACTACTGCAAGGTCAAACCGATATTGTGGTGTCGAATCAGTCTGATCAAGTTCGTAATCCAGACACCATTGTGACAATGAGACCGCTAGGGCATCGCAAGCTGCTCGCAGCGCTTGTTCACGGGCACCAAGGTCTTAAGACCGTCGACAATTTCGCGTTCAAGAGGTCGTTTTGGGAAGTACGCTCGGATTGCAGAGCTTGGATTTCCGTTCAAGACTCTGTGACCGATACGGTGGATTTCGGCGGACGGGAACATGTCATTTTCAGACTTGCTCCTGGACGTCACAATCGACGGAATGAGTCACACATCCTCTCTGCTCAACGTTACGTGTACATTGGGCGAGGTGTCTGGGGCTCAGAAGGCATCGCCGTCTCGCAGATGCGTGCGTTACCCGCAACCCGCTACACCGGCGAGAAGTTCGTCGACACTAACGCCGTGCTGGGTCCTTTGGGCCCCGACCTTCTTCCCGCCGTTTGGGCGTTCTGCTCTTCGCCGGAGTACGCCGTCGCTGTCCGGGAGATCAATCAGAAGCTAAGCGTTACCAACGCTACGCTGGTCAAGGTCCCCTTTGACCGCGAGCGCTGGACCAAGATCGCCGAGAAGCGCTACCCCAACGGCCTCCCCGAGCCCTACTCCGACGATCCCACGCAGTGGATCTTCCACGGCGATCCCTGCCGGAGCGTCGTTTGGGACGAGGAGACCAAACGCACGGCCCATGGCCTGCTCCGCTTCGACAAGACCGTGCTTCAGGTCGCCGTCGCAAGGCTGCTGGGATACCGATGGCCCGCGGAGGACGATCCCGCAATGCGGCTGGCGCCCGAGCAGCGAGCTTTCGTCGAACGAGTCTCCAGGTACGACGACTTGGCCGACGCGGACGGCATCGTCTGCCTCTCCTCCGCTCGGGGAGAGCGCAGCGCGGAGGATCGGCTGAGGGAGCTGCTCGCAAGGGCCTACGAGGGCGAATGGTCCGCCGCCGTCGAGCGACGGCTGATCGCGGCATCTCTATCGCCGCTGTCCCCCCCCCCCCCCCCCCCCCCAGCTTGCACGAATGGCTACGTGATTATTACTTTAGCGAACACTGCAAGCTCTTCCATCACCGCCCCTTCGTCTGGCACGTGTGGGACGGTCGCAGGGACGGCTTTCACGCGCTCGTCAACTACCACAAGCTCGCGGGTCCGGGCGGCGAAGGCAGGCGCACCTTGGAGTCCCTAGCCTTCGCCTATCTGCACGACTGGATCCTCAGGCAGCGGGCGGAGCAGAGCGACGGAGCCCCGGGCGCGGACGCCCGCTTGGAGCGCGCCTTGGACCTTCAGGCGGCGCTCAAGCGCATCTTGGAGGGAGAGCCGCCCTGCGACCTATTCGTCCGCTGGAAGCCGCTCTACGCCCAAGCCATGGGCTGGGATCCCGATTCAGACGACGGCGTACGCCTCAACATTCGTCCGTTCATGATGGCCGAGCTGCGCAAGGGCGGCCGCAAGGGCGCGGGCGTTCTGCGCTGGAAGCCCAACGTCAAGTGGGGCAAGGACCGGGGGAGGGAGCCGAAGGAGCCTCGCCCGAGAGAGGACTTCCCGTGGTTCTGGGGATATCCCGGAAGCGGCGGAGGCGCGCTTGTCGACTTCAAGGCGGAAGAGGACGCGAGCTTCGACGGCAACCGCTGGAACGATCTGCACTACACCCTGGACGCGAAGGAAAGAGCACGAGACCGGGAACGGGAGCAATCAGCACAGTGAACGCAGAGGACATCCGAAGGAAAAGCCTCGGCGGGCGGCCTCTTGCCAAAACCGACCGAGAGCAGTCCACGCCGCTTGCCTGTCTCGTCGCAGCCCTGCGAGCAAGAGCAAAGCCGCCCGGGAGCTCCGTCTCTCCCGCCGCAATCCTCTGGCCAGATCGCCGCAGCGAGTGGGCGCGCCTTTTTCCGATTGCGCGTTCCCACATGCCTGAACTCCTTTCATTGGGCAAGTACGACCCCAAGAAACGCACTGGTCCCGCGGTCTGGCTGCGCTGCGTCGTTGACGGCGCGGTGGAAACGCCAACCGCCTTCGACCGAACGCCAATCGTGTATTTGCCCGGGGTGAGGCACGACCAACTCCGAGCAGGTCCCGACTGCCCTGAGGCCCTGAAACCCCTTGTCGAACTGAGATACCGAGGAGTTGTCTGGCGCCATCCCGGGGGTCGCGACTGGACTGCGCGGGCCTTTTTTACATCAAGCGCCAAGGGCAGCTTCCCTGGCCCAGGTCTTGATATTGCGACTGATCGAGATACGCGCGAAGCGCTTGTCCGGGCGCTTGGGGAGGCGGTATTGATGCCGCTTACCGACCTGAGGGGCCGAAGGCTTGACGCGAGATTCTTCAACCGGCGTCTCGCGGATGTCATTCGAGACATCCTGTTCTGGATGGGCGACCCGGAAACGACGCGAGAGAGAATGGACTCCGTACGGTGGGACGCCCTTTGCGCGGAGGCGCAGAGCCAGCTTGACTTCAACCCGGAAGCAGACGCCGATGTGGACGCGGGAGCGAAGCTCGCCAAGGGAGCCGGCCGCTGGGCCGAAGTTTGGTCACGGTTCTGCGAGGCCCCTGGATCGTTTCCCGGAATTGCCGACCTGCTAGAGCGCAGCCGACCCGCCGGGGTACTGCACCTTGAGGACCGAGATCGCTGGCCCGACCTGAACAAGGAAGACGAAAAGGAAGTACGCGACGCTCTGGCTGGCCTACCCGAACTCTCGCGCGATGCCGCTCTTGAGAAGGCTCTCCAGCTGGAGCAGTCTCACGGGCCTCGCCGCGGGTGGGTCTGGGCCAAGCTGGGCTGGTCGCCCTTCGCCCAAGTACTTCGTCCATTGGCGAGGTTGGCCGAGGCGGTGGAAACCAGCATGGGCGGCGCGACGCGCGATGACATGGCGCGCACCTACTGCGACCGCGGATGGAAGGCGGATCGAAACGCCCGAGAAGCGCTTGCTCTTTCCCCGGCGGGGCACGAGCCAACGATCCGCAAGGCCGTGCGGCATCTGATCAGGCCGTGGATGGAAGAATCGGCGCGGGAACTCCAGCGCAGTTGGCGCGACTTCCAAGAACGCCAGGCAACCGGGCAAGGCGGCGCCAAACGCGCGTCTTTGAGCGAAGAACAGGACAACCGGCCCGCTTCGGCAACGGCGCGGGTCGCCGCCGAAGAAGGCGAGTGCATTTTGTTTGTGGACGGGCTTCGCTACGAGGTCGGGCGCTGTCTTGAGCAGATCCTTCTTGAGGAATACGGCCTTGAATCCACCGTGAGATCGAGATGGGCTGCGGTTCCGACAGTCACGGCAACCGCCAAGCCCGCCGTGACGCCGGTAGCGGAACGCGTGGCGGGGGACCATTTGGGCGCTGACTTTCTTCCGGTCATGCGGGGTCGCTCTCAATCCGCCACAACCGCTGTGCTTGATCGGGCGATTGAGCAGGAGGGCTACGAGCTAGACAAGTCGGACAGGCTTCCCCTTGCCCCCGAGGCCGGCGCGCGTGGTTGGTTTGTGTTCGGTCGGATCGACCACAACGGCCACCATCTGGGCTCCTGCGACTTCGCGCAATCGGTGGAGCGCGAAGTCGAGAAAATCGCTGCCCGCGTCAGTGCGTTGATCGAGAGCGGATGGAAGTCGGTGCGCATTGTGACCGACCACGGCTGGCTCCTCCTGCCCGACGGTCTGCCAATGACGACGCTTCCAAGGCACCTCACGGAATCGAAGTGGGCCCGCTGCGCGGTCGTTGCCGCCGGAGCCGATCCGGACCAGCAGCTCTGGGATTGGCACTGGAACCGACGAGAACGCTTCGCCTCTCCGCCCGGGATCAGCTGCTTCAGTCAGAGACCCGAATATGCCCATGGCGGCATTAGCGTGCAGGAGTGCCTTACGCCGGATATTCGCGTCCGCGCCGATGCGGACGGGGCCGGGCGCATCGCCATCCGATCAGTATCGTGGCGGCAGATGCGGTGTGACGTCCAGGCGGAGGGCGCCACCGGAATGGTTGCCGATCTTCGTTTGGCGAAGTCGCTTAATCACTCCGTCTCAGTCCGTCCGAAGGCCATCGACTCGAACGGGCGCGCCAACCTCATATTGGACGAATCCTACGAGGAAGATCATTTGGTCGTCGTGATCATCGGACCCGATCGTCGGATCCTCGCGCAGCGGACTACCTTGAAAGGGGCGGTCGGGAAGTAATCCCCGCAGCCTTCGGCGGACTACGACAGAACGGGCTCACGCACAAAGACATGGCCGCGCCCCCAGCAATATCCGGATTGGACGACCTCGACCGAGCGGCAGACGGGGCCTTTTCGGGATACGTGGTCCGTAAGGACTTGGTCCGCCGATACGCGCGACAGTACCCGGTGCCGACCTACGTCGTCGAATTCCTGCTGGGGCGCTACTGCGCAAGCGTCGACCCGGAGGAGATCGCCGAAGGGCTCGAGATCGTAGAGAAGCAGCTCGAAGGACGCACGGTTCGTCCCTCCGATCAGGAGATCATTAAGTCGCGCGCCCGGGAGCAAGGCCCCGTCCGGTTGATCGACATCGTTCGCGCGCGCTTGGATGCGAAGCGCGACTGCTACACCGCCGAATTGCCGAGTCTGGGGCTTCGGGACGCGCGCATCTCCACGAGCTTCGTGAAGGACAATGAGCGGATCCTCGCCGACGGGCTCTACGCCGAGGTGACGCTGGAGTACGACCCGGCCATTGCGGCGGAGAAGCACGGTCGTCCTTTCGGCGTCGTCGCGCTGCGCCCCATCCAGATGTCCAACCCATCGGTCTTGGAGACTCTGGCCCAAGGGCGCCGGAGCTTCGACACCGAGCAGTGGAAGAGACTCCTTCTCCGCTCGACCGGACTTGAACCGGACGCCTTGGAGGAACGCGCCCAAGAGGTCGCCTTGCTGCGGCTCGTCCCCTTCGTCGAGCGCAATTACAACTTTGTCGAGCTGGGGCCTCGCGGCACGGGGAAGAGCCACGTCTATCAGCAGCTGTCTCCATTCTCGCATCTCCTCTCGGGCGGCAAGGCCACCGTCGCGAAGATGTTCGTGAACATGGCCACTGGGCAGCGTGGTTTGGTCTGCCAGTACGATGTCGTGTGCTTCGACGAAGTGGCGGGGATCTCCTTTGAACAGAGCGACGGCGTCAACCTCATGAAGGGCTATATGGCGTCTGGCGAGTTCAGCCGGGGCAAGGAGAGCATTCGCGCCGACGGCTCCCTCGTGCTGGTCGGCAACCTCAACGTCTCGGTGGAGCAGCAGCAGCGGATCGGACATCTGCTGAGCCCGCTGCCGCCGCAGATGCAGAACGACACGGCCTTTCATGATCGGATCCACGCGTATGCGCCGGGCTGGGAGTTTCCGAAGCTAAACCCCGCCCAGCACCTTACCGACCATTTCGGGCTCGTCAACGACTTCCTGAGCGCCTGCTGGACAAAGCTGCGCGATACCACTCGCCTTCCAATCCTGCAGAATCGCGTCTTTTGGGGCGGGGCTCTATCGGGGCGGGACATCGAAGCGGTTCACAAGACCGTATCCGGCCTTCTCAAACTCCTCTTCCCCGACCCGGAAATGGAGGTAGCGGACGAGGACTTGGAGTGGGTGGCGCGCCTCGCGCTGGAGTCGCGCAGACGCGTGAAGGAGCAGCAAAAGAGATGCCTGAAGGCCGAGTTCAGAAACACCCACTTTTCGTACACGCTAGGCCCGGAAGGGACAGAGCGCTTTGTCTCCACTCCCGAGCTGCGAAGCGACGAGGCGATCGACGGCGATCCGCTTCCGCCCGGCCAAGTATGGGGGATCGGCTCAGGCGCGGATACCGACGGCGCGGGACTGTACCGAATCGAGGTCAAGGCGGCGGATACGGCCGGGCCAACTAAGATCCTGAACCAACCGTCGCCGTTTCCGTTTCGCGAGAGCGTGCACGTGGCCGCTCAGAACCTCTACGCCGCAGGCCCCTCCTTCGTCGGGGATCGCGATCCTCGCAGCCACCAGTTCACGGTTCAGATGCAGCCTCGAGACAACGCGCGGTCCGGCGAGGGACTTGGACTTCCGGTACTTGCCGCATTGGTGGGGGGCATGCTGGAGCGGCGCGGGCGCGGCGCGGCGATCATCGTCGGAGCCCTCAACCTAGGCGGTTCGTTTGAGCGGCTCGCCGATCCCGTCGCCATCGCGGAGCTGGCTGCGGATAAGGGGGCCAAGGTGCTGCTCATGCCGGTGGGCGCCCGCCGCGAGCTCAACAACCTTCCGGACGACATCTGGACGAAAGTGAACATTGAGTTCTATGGGGACGCCCAGGACGGAGTCTTCAAGCTGTTGGAGTGACGGGCGGGACTAACAGGCTGTGGCGGAAGGGGGGTCGTGGAAGAGTCCTTGGCGGAGGCGCGAGTTGTGAGCGATTCGCTTGATTTGGCGAATTCGGCTAAGAAAAGCCGAGAATTCGACGCTTGAATCGCGTTTCGAGGCCCTCGAGACCAAAAACGCGCGAAATGAGGCCGAAAAAAGCCGAAAACACGCCTCCAGCGTCGCGTTTGGACATACTTCTCCCGGCAAGGCGCCCCGCCGGGCCCCTCGGCGTGCCGCCTCCGAACGCTTTTCGGAAGATCAGGCTCAGATTGAAGGCCGACGCGTGAATCAGCAGCCTCTTCTCGATGTTTTCCCTTCCCCTCAAGTGCACTCTCCGCATCCCCCCGGTGTTCAGCAGATGCGCGAAGTTCCGCTCGAGCTTCTCGCCCCGCATGCGAAGGAGACGCCGACCGCGCTCGCCGCGTATCCTGCGCCGATTCGCATGCGTCGGCGCCTTCGCGTCCGGATCCCTCGTCCAGTTCCTGCGGCCCCGGTTCGGCTCGCTCACGTAGCTCCGAAGCCCCCGGGCCTTCAAGCTCTTCATCGTCGCGTTCGAGTGATACCCCTTGTCGCAAACCACCTCTTCGGGCTGCAGCCCCGCGTCGTCCAGATGGCGCGACGCTTCGTCCAGCGTGCCTTCGATTCGACGCGCAGTCTCCTCCTTCCGTCGACTGGACCGTCACGGCGACGACGGCGCCGCTCTCCATGTCCGTCGCCTGCTCGAACTTGTGCGCGAAGCGCGTCCTTCCGTCCTTCATCTTCGCGATGCGCGCCTCGGGATCGGCCGGCGACTCCCACTCCCGGTTCGACGCCTTCTTGGGACGGCGCCGATCCAGCTTGATCAGCTCCTCCCTCGTCGGCGTCTCGATCCCCGACGCCTTCGCCAGCTGCTCGAGGAACTTTTCGTAGTGCGTCCCGTCCTCGCGTCTGCGCAGCGCCCGCATCGACGCATTGGCCTGAAGCGTCGTGGAATCCACGCCCAGCGTCTTGCCCTCGAGCAGGCCGGCGTCGTAAAGCACGCCCAAGACCCACGCGAAGACCTGCACGTGGATCTCGCGGCTCAGACGCCTGCGCGTCCTCGATACCGTCGAATGATCCGGCGGCAGCTGCCTGGCCGATCCGTAAAGAAAAGTCCGCAGACTCAACCGGTCGTGACACTGCCAAGCGATCTTCCGCTCGGAGTCGAAGCCCTCGAAGTACCCGACCATCATCATGCGGAAGTACACGCCCGGGGGAAGCCCGGGCCTCCCGACGCTCGCGTACGAGCTCCGGCACAGATCCTCGACGAAGGCGTCGAACCCGTTCTCCTCGAGCAGCTCGTCAAAGGCCGCATAGAAGGAGCCGCCCTTCGACTTGAGGAGGTTGCCCTCCCCCGGGTAGACGTAGAACAGCGTGTCCTGCTCCTTCTTGACGCGCGCCCCCAGGGCCATAGGCAAACCTCCTTTCGCGGACTCCTCGAATGCCTCCCTATAGACAAATTACTCAGCGCGCCAAGCCCCCGCTCAAGCGGCCGCCAAAACTCGAAAATCGGCAAATTCCAGTCCACTGAGAAAATCGCTCGAAGAGCGATTTTCACCACGGACTGCTAACTGCTCTGAATCTCTCCTGGAGATTCTTGCGTACTTTCACCAGTGGGGCGTCTTTACGGCAACGGCGTCCCGCGACGCCTCTTGGACCTTGGAGCGCTCCATATGGAAAGAAGACGACAGAGCGGCTTCGGGCAACCGCGAGCTGGCGATCCACTGTTCGGCTGCGTTCAAGTCCAGCCCGGCGGCTGCGCGATGGGAACATTCATTGACACAAGGAGAACCCGATGATTTCGGACCGCATGCAGGACGGCCTTAACGGCCAGATCGGCCACGAGCTCTACGCAAGCCACTACTACCTTTCCATGAGCGCGCACTTCGAGGGCGCGGGATTTCCCGGGTTCGCCAAGTGGATGCGTCTTCAGGCAAACGAGGAGCGCGAGCACGCCTTCAGGCTCTTCGACTACATCCACGACCGCGAAGGAAAGGTCCTGCTTGGGCCCATTGAAGCGCCGCCTGCCGACTTCGGGTCTCCGTTGGAGGTCTTTCAGGCGGCGCTTGCCCACGAGAGAAAGGTGACCTCTCTAATCGCCGATCTCTGCGACCTTGCGACGAAGGAGGCCGACTACGCCACGCAGGTCATGCTGCATTGGTTCGTCAGCGAGCAGGTGGAGGAGGAAAAGACCGCCTCCGACATCGTCGACCGTCTTCGCCTTGCCGGCGACGATCCGGCCGCCCTCCTAATGCTGGACGCCGAATTGGGTAAGCGATAGCTCTTCACGCTACGGTTGAGGTTCACGCCTGTTCATTGCCGCGGACTGGAATTTCGCTCCCAAAACACACCGTCCAGATAGCCCTGTATGGAACGGTTTTTTTGCGCAGCGTGTATCCGCTTCTTGCCCAGCAGAGAAACTGCGCGTTAATGTCGACGCCGCACCACTGCCTTCCGAGCTTCTCCGCCACTACCGCCGATGTGCCGCTTCCTAGAAATGGATCAAACACAAAGTCGCCCTGCTTGGAGCTCGCGAGGATCATCTTCGCCATCAGCTTCTCCGATTTCTGCGTGGGATGAGGCGTATTCTCCGGCATCGACCAAAACGGGACCGTTACATCCATCCATATGTTCGATGGATGCGTCAGTCGGAAATTCCCATCTTGCTCGGTCTTCCAATCTTTTGGTCTTCCGTTTACGCGGTATGGAGCTAATATCCGACGCTTCAATTTCACCGCATTGACGTTGAAGCGATAATCATCGGAATTCGTACAATACCAATATCCTCCGCGTTGTTTTTCCAGTTCCTCTTTGCGCCCCTTCCTTTCTCTCTTTCCCAAGTGATTCGATTTCGCACAACAAACTCCTCGCCCAACGTCGGGAATATCAAAGTCGATGTGGCCCCTTGACGGTTATCGTGGGTAGTCGCGAATTCGGCGGACGGTCAACCGAGGAAACGGGGCGCGCGAAGAGAGCGTAGCGAACGAAGCGCGCGCCGTTTCCTGTGCCCCGTGCGCGCCCCCCGCCGCCGGGCTTGCCGAGTCCCCGCGCTCCGGGTAGCGTACGGCTGAACGCGCCGCGCGAAGCGCCTCCCGCCCGACATCCTCCGGCTTCGCGCCGAGGCGCACCGAACCCGACGGAGAAGCGGGCGGAAGGACGACAAGGTGGCGATCAGCACGCTTCACACCACCCAAGAGATGGTCGAGAAGGTTCTGGAAATCAAGCCGCCGTGGTACGTGGAGCGGACGGATTTTGACGACGAGGAGCAGGTGGTCCACGTGCACCTCGCCTTTCCCAAGGGCTCCGTCTTTTCCTGCGGAAGCTGCGGCCTCGGGGATTGCAAAGCCCACGACACGAGGGCCAGGCAGTGGCAGTGCAGGAATCTCTCGAGGTACCGGACGTACATTCACGCGTCCGCCCCGAGAGTCCGCTGCGAAGCCTGCGGCGTACGCAGGGCCGATCTGCCTTGGGCGCGAGACGCCTTGGAGTTAACGACGCCCGCCTCCACCGCGTCGTAGAGCGCTACGTGGGGGAGACGCATGGAGGATCCGCCGACCAGATCCGGGAGATCCGCATGGACAGGTCGGCCGCTTACATGAAGGGAACGAGGGAGGAGTTCCCCTAGCCGAGATCGCCTTTGACCGCTTCTACGTCGCGAAGCTGATGAATCAAGCCGTCGACCATGTGCGGCGGGCCAACCAGAAGCGACGGCTTGACCTCAAGAACACGCGGTGGCTCCAGCTCGAGAGCCGTGGCAGCCTTAACGAGACCCGAGAATGCGCTGCTCGAAACGCTGCTCGAAGACGCCGCCAAGAGCACGCTCGGAGACCACGTAGGCTTACAGGGATCGCGAGTCGTCCGGTGTTCCGTGAGACGCTGCGCGTCACTGCTTGGGCGGAGCCGGGAATCAGGGTCGGCCGGCTTGATTTGGAGTTTGCGTGCAGGGGCTGGCGAACTCTATATTTGGCTGGATACGTTTGCGTTCGAGTCCCCGCGCCTGCAGCTATCCTCTTGATGATCAACTGCAACGATGTACCGGGGGAGGAGGAGCCGTGAGCGACCTGAAGCGACTTGATCTCAGCGAGGACGACCGGCGCGCGGCGCGACGCAGGACGGCAAGCGTTCCGGTCTGGATGTGGAGCGTCGTCGCGATCTCTTTCGCGTTTCTCGTCTCCGCGCCCCTTCTGGGCGTGACTGAGTGGAGCAATATCGCGGACAAAGTCGCAGCGGCCGCCCTCAGAGCGTTACTCCTGACGGCGTTGTTTGGGCTGCCCCTTGGGGCGCGGCGCATCTGGGCCAAGCTGCGCTCGTCCGAGGGCCTTCCGGCCGACCCGATGCCTATGTGGGAGCGCGTTCTTGTCGCCGTCCCGATCATTTCGGTCGCTTTTGCGCTCGCCCTTGGGATCGGATTGCCTCGCCTTCTTCTTGAGCTGCTGGATTTTGCGGAGGCCTGGCTCTTCGCCGCAGGGATTTTGGGGACGGCGATCGTCTTTCGGTCGATCTGGACCGGAGCGTCTCTTTTTCCGAATACCAAGTCTTCTAGGCGACAGGAGGGCTGATCAATGGATCATTCTCCTTCTCGGTCCGCGCGCGACGCCGCATCCCCGGATGTGCAGGGCGAGAGTGGAAGAAAGCCCAGAGGCTTCGCCCTCTACGTGACTCTGCCTTTTGTCCTCATCGGCGCGCTCGTAACCCAAGACGTGCTTTCCGGCGCGCTCAACGATCTATTCGGTTCGGCCGGCATGTGGGCCCGAGCCGCCGCCGGAGCCGCACTCGGCGCGTTCGGCGCGTTTCTGTGTTTCTCGCCCAGAAGGACGAGAAGCAGGGAGTCGGGCCGTACTTTCCCGCCAAAGCCACGGGGCTTCAAGGGATACGGGGCCTACCTTCTCCTATTCGCAAGCGCTCTTGTCTTCGTCGACTCTCTGTCGGAGATTTTAGACGCGTTGGTTGGGCCCTCTGGACTGTGGGGCAAGGTCGGCGCCGGCATGGCGTTGGCCGCCTTCGGCGGTCTTTTCGGCCGTCAGTGGAGAAAAGAAGAAAACAGGGGGGATGCCGACCAGCCTCTGTCGCCCGAAGCGGGAAGCCGCAGAGCTTACGGCATGTTCCTATGCGTATTGGGGGGTTTCGTCTTGGCCAGCGCCACGCCGGACTTCTACCCCATTGGCTGGCTGAAAGACTCCGCCGGGCTATGGGCGGCTTTGGCTGCCCTGCTGGCCATCGTGATCGCGTTCATTATCTGCTGCATCAAACTCGAAAGAAAATGGAACGAGCACGAAGAGAAGTGGAACGCGGGGACCGCTTCGCCGTCCCCCGCGCAAGGCAAGGCCGCTCCGCTGGGCTGACGAAGACGCCGGCGTCAGCCGGGACGCTCGTCCAGCGCGTCCCGAATCCATGATGCGACGTGGTCCGCGCCCACCCGCTCCTGCTCAAGGCAGTCGCGATCCCGAATCGTGACGGTGCCGTCTTCTGTGCTCTGGCGGTCCACGGTAACGCACCAAGGAGTACCGGCCTCGTCTTGGCGTCGGTAGCGCTTGCCGATAGACCCCGTCATGTCATGGACGGAGGGAATCCGCGCGCGCCGCAGGGCTCGGTGGATCTCTCGCGAAAGCTCTGGCTGGCCCCACTTCTTCATTAACGGGAAGACGGCTGCCTTCACCGGGGCGATGCCGGGATGCAGCCCAAGCACCACTCGCTTCGCGCCCGCCACCTCCTCCTCCCTGTAGGCGTCCAAGAGCGCAACCAGGAAGACCCTCCCCAAGCCCATCGCCGTTTCCACGACGTACGGCAGAAAGCGGTCGCCGCTCCCCGGCTCCACATAGGCAAGGCGTTTGCCGGAGTACTCTTGGTGCCTCCGAAGATCGAAGTCCGCGCGGTTGTGAATGCCCTCCAGCTCCCGCCACCCGAAGGGAAATCGGTACTCGATGTCCAGAGCCGCCTTCGCGTAGTGGGCAAGCTCATCCGGGCCGTGCGGCTCCTCCCGCAGCATATCGGGCCTGATGCCGATCCCCCGGTGCCACTCCATCCGCTTTGCCCGCCAGTACTCAAACCACTTCTCGTCCTCGCCGGGCCGCACGAAGAACTGCATCTCCGCCTGCTCAAATTCCCGAGTGCGAAAGATGAAGTTCCCCGGCGTGATCTCGTTGCGAAAGGCCTTTCCGATCTGGGCGATCCCAAAGGGGACGCGCTGCCGACTCGTCGTCTGAACGTTCAGGAAGTTCACGTAGCTTCCCTGCGCAGTCTCGGGCCGAAGATACGCGACCGAGGCCTCCGACTCGACGGGCCCCATGAAGGTCCGGAACATGAGGTTGAACATTCGAGGCTCGCCCAAGTCGCAGGCGTCCGAGCGCCCTGGCGACCTCGACGGCTTCTTCGGACACGCGCTCGCCTCCAGCTGATCCTCCCGCCACCTCCGCTTGCACTTCCCGCATTCGACCAAGGGATCGGCGAAGCCCGACACGTGGCCCGACGCCTCCCACACCTTAGGGTGCATCAAGACGCCTGCGTCGACGCCCTCCACGTCGTCCCGCTCGTGCACCATTGCGGACCACCAAGCGTCCGCAATGTTCCTCCGAAGCTCAACCCCCAGGGGGCCATAGTCCCAGACCGAGCCCGCGCCTCCGTAGATCTCGGACGACTGAAAGACGTAGCCGCGCCGCTTCGAGAGCGACGTCACGCGCTCCATGAGATCGTTCTGCATCAAATCGGCAAGCGCGAGGAGAGGAGGCGGGCGGGCCCTGAGCTTGAAATCTACACGCCCCGAGGATTGGCTCCCGCATCTTGCGGAGGCGCGGGATCCTCTCCCAACACTTCGGCGGTCCACGCCCAGAGTCGCTCCTGCGCGGCATGATCGCGGGCATGACGGGAGGGTCGCTTTCGATTGCGCGCGTCAAGGTACGCGCCGTTCAGCATCTCGTCTTCGCGGCCTGCCGCCAAGTCGGCGAGGACGGGGCCCGCGGCATCCGCCGACCCCGCGATCGCGCCAGCGACGGGAGCCACGCCGCGAAGCGCCCCCAACCAACTCGCAAACAGCTCCGTCCCGTAGACTCCCGGATGAAGCGCCGCCACCTCGACCGCGCGCGGGTCCACCCGGCGCGCCAGCGCCTTGGCGTACAGCACGTTGGCCAGCTTCGCCTGCTGGTACGCGGTTCGGGGCCCATACCGCTTCCGCTGGAAGAAGGGATCGGAAAAGTCGAAGGCTCTCCCGCGGTGCGCCTCCGATGAGACGACGAGCAGCCTCGCCGGACCCCCCTTTCTCTTCAAGACGGGAAGGAGGCGGCGCGAGAGAACCGCGTGTCCCAAATGGGCAACCGCAATCTGAAACTCCCATCCCCGCTCGGTTTCCCTGCGCTTCGATGCGATCACCGCCGCATTGTTCACGAGCGCGCGAAGAGAAACGCCGGATTTCAGGATGCTCCGGGCCGCGCGCCGCGCGCTGCCGGGATTCGCGAGATCGCACGGTACGAATTGATGCGAGTCCTCCGCCCCGGTGAGGCTCTCCATCGCCGCTCCGCCCCTGGCCTCGCTACGACAGAGGAGGATGATCCGAAATCCCCTGCGCGCGAGTTCCCGTGCGGTCGCGAGACCGACTCCCCGGTTGGCCCCGGTGATCGCGATCCATTCGCCGCGCCGCTGTCCGGCCGCTCGTTCAGTCATCTCCGATCCTCCGGCTATTTCATGAGAGACGGCACGGCGCCCCGCTCTGCGAATGTACCTTTAATTGCAAAATTGATGCGGCCAATGAGGCCCGACGGACCGCTGGACTCCGGCCCAAGCCTCACTCCAAGGAAATGCGCATGAAGCTGAATTTCACGGATCGCGCACGCGATATGGTGCTCTCGTTCATGGACCAGGAGGACGAGGAGTCTCCGCAGGTGCTACGGATCGCTGTGGAGGGCAGTCCTTTTGCCCCGCACTACGAGCTTACCCTAGTGGACGCTCCGCCCGATGGAACCGAAGACGTCGCGGTGGACGCGGGAGACTTTACGGTGCTCGTGGACCCGGAGAGCGCGCGCCGGCTGGACGGCGCGGGCGTGGACTTTATCGAAACCGTGCAAGAGAGCGGCTTTCAGATCACGCCCGACCCCGACGCGCTGAAGGAGGCGATCGGCGACCGGGAGCCGAAGGGCGAGCTCGCGGAGCGGGTCCGTGAAGTCCTGGACAGCGAAATCAACCCGGCGATCGCCTCGCACGGGGGAGCCATCTCCTTGGTCGATGTCCAAGGAAGCGAGATCTACATCGAGATGGGCGGGGGCTGCCAGGGATGCGCGATGTCGCGAATGACGCTCCGCCAGGGGGTTGAGCGAATGGTCGGGCAGTCGGTCCCCGAGGTGACGGCGATTCACGACGTGACCGATCACCAAAGCGGGGAAAACCCCTACTTTCAGTAGGGCGACGGCGGAAGGGGCGCTCGGTCGGCTTGGCGGACGCGACCCCGGGAGCAAGCGGGCGCACTCTGATTCGGGGGGCGCGCGTCGTCTTCCCGGAAGAGACGCGGCCCGCGAATATTCTGTTGGGAGGCGGGGTCATTCTCGACGCCGACGCGTCCTCAAACGCGCGGGCGCATGAAGTAGTCGACGCCCGGGGTCTCGCGCTCATGCCGGGGGTGATCGACGACCAAGTTCACTTCCGAGAGCCCGGGCTCACGCACAAGGAGGACATCCGCACCGGTTCGATGGCCGCGGCCGCGGGCGGCGTCACCTCCTTTCTAGAGATGCCGAACACCTTTCCGGCGACCACAAGCCGGCGGCGCCTCCTGGAGAAGCTCCAAATCGCGAAGCGGAGCTCGCTGGTGAACTACGGCTTTTTCATCGGCGCGACGCCGGACAACTTGAATGAGCTGCTGCGCGCCCGAAGGACGCCGGGAATCAAGATCTTCATGGGCTCAAGCACCGGGAATTTGCTGGTGGAGGACGAAGAGGCCCTGGAGGCGATCTTTGCCTGCGGAAGCCTGCCCATTGCGACCCACTGCGAAGACGAGCGGACCGTCGCCCGCAACTTGGCCCGCCTCAAGGCCAGGGGAAGGAGGCTTGAGGCAAGCGACCACTCGCGCATCCGCGACGCCCGAGCCGCCCTGCGCGCGACGCGACGCGCCGTTCGCCTTGCGCTCCGTCACCGGCGCCGCCTCCACGTCCTGCACGTCTCGACCAAGGACGAGGTTCCGCTCTTGGAGCGTCATGGGAACGTTGTGACGGGCGAGGCGTGTCCTCACCACCTGTTCTTCGATGTTCGGGACTACGACCGCCTTGGGACGCTCGTTCAGATGAACCCCTCGCTCAAGTCAATGAGCGATCGGCGCGCGCTGTGGCAGGCGCTCCGGCAAGGGTCCTTGCAGGTCGTCGCGACCGACCATGCGCCGCATACGCTGGAGGAGAAGCAGAAGCCCTACCCGGACTCCCCGTCGGGCATCCCCGCCGTACAGCTCTCGCTTCCCCTCATGCTCGACCAAGCCCATCTGGGGCGGTGCGCTCTGCCCGAAATCGCGCGGTGGATGTGCGAGGCGCCCGCGCGGGTGTGGGACATCGCCGGGAAGGGCCGGATTCAGGAAGGATACGACGCTGACCTCGTCCTGATCGACCTCGCCTTGGCGAGACGGGTGCGGAATCGCGACCAACTCTCCAAGTGCGGCTGGAGCCCCTGGAGGGGCGCCGTGCTCACGGGTTGGCCGATCCGGACGTGGGTTGCGGGCCGGACCGTATTTCAGTCGGGCAGGGTCGCGTCCAAGCCCTTGGGTTCGGAGCTTCGCTTCGACCCCGGCCTGGGAGGATATTGGTCGTGACGACGCTCGCGATCGGATAGTGATCGGAGCCGAAGGTAGAGGAAAGACGGCGGCAGGTCGCCCGCCACCCTTCGGGCAGCCGGTGGAGGAGATAGTCGCTTCTCCGCAGCCAGCCTCCGATCTCGAAGTGGTGCGTCCCCCTGGGATCCAGCTTTCGGGGGCTTGGAAAGGCGCGCCGCGCCAGCCGAAAGGCCGGCTCGCGCGCCCCCCGATACCAGGTATTGAAATCCCCTCCCAAAATGTGCGCCTCGAAGGGTCCGCCGGCGCCTTCGGGATACTCCGCGAGCAGATGCTCCATCTGCCTTCGGCGTCCGGCGCCCAGCGACCGCCATGCCTTGCGCCACGGCGCGCGGTTGTCCAGGTGGACCGAGCAGAGGCGGAAGGTCGCGCCTTGGATCCTGATCGCCGCCGCCACGGCGGCGCGGCGCTGCCGCTCAAAGGGAAGCTCGATGATCCTGGGCCTCAGGAGAGGCCGGTTCGCGAGCAGCGCGTTGCCGCGGTCCTCCGGCGGATCGCCCGGCCCTCCATTGCGCATCGACGGCGCATAGATCAGGTGAAGACCGCGCGCTTTCGCGAATGTCGCGATATCTCTTTTCGCGCGAAGCTTGCCTGTGACCGGCGCGATCGCCTGGGCCCAGCTGGCATCGGGCGGAGGGCTCCGGGGCGCGCCTTCTTGGACAAAGACCTCCTGCAAGAGGAGCGCGAGCGCGCCCCCGTGCGCGCGCGCTTCCTCCTCCAGCGTATCCCAGAGCTCACCCAGCGCTCCCCCGCCGACTTGGGCGTTCCAGGTCGCGGCGGTCAACCGGACCGGGCCTTCGCGCGGCGCGGCGTCCGGCTCGGCCTGGGCGTCCGGAGAGACGGCGCGAACGGGTCCTATGGCCCGCCGCCAAGCCCTGAGCCTTCGCTCATCGCTTGGATCAAGTCGGCTTCCGGCGGGCCGCGCCTGCGCTGTAGCGGCTCCGGCCGGCCTTGGGGCCATCCTTCTCTCGCGCATTAGATTGCCCGATGCCCATCCCTAGGACCCCCGTCGTACTGGTCGTTCGCGACGGCTGGGGGATCGGTCCCGACGACCCCGAATCCGTTCGGCGGCAGGGAAATGCAGTGGCGATGGCCCAAACGCCCGTTCGCGATCGGATGTTCAAGACCCTTCCGTGGACGACGCTTCTCGCCTCCGGGGAGGCGGTGGGCCTGCCGCCGGGACAGATGGGCAACTCCGAAGTCGGCCACCTCAACTTGGGGGCGGGGCGCATCGTTCCTCAGACGGTCGCGCGAATCTCCGCCCTGATCGAAGGCGGAGGCTTCGACCAGCTGCCTCCGCTTCGCGCCATTGCGGAGCGCCTCCGCGCCGCAAAGGGACGCCTGCATCTGATCGCGCTTTGTTCGGACGGCGGCGTGCACTCTGACATCGCGCACCTCTTCGCCGCGCTGAGATGGGCGCGCGCGAACCGCATCCGCGCGGGCGTGCACGTCATCACCGACGGGAGGGATGCGCCGCCTCGCTCCTCTCCGCGGTTCGTCGAAGAGCTGGGGGCGCGCTGCAAGGACCAGGGCGCGGAGATCCTCACCGTATCCGGGCGGTACTTCGCCATGGACAGGGACCTGAGATGGGAGCGCACCCGGAGGGCCTACCGCGCGATCGCGGAAGGCGGAGGAGAGCGGGCGGCCTCCGCCTTGGAGCACATTGCCCGCTGTCACGCGCTGGGCGTGACCGATGAGTTCATCCCTCCGGCGGTCGTGGCGAATCGCAGCTTCGGGGAGTGGACGGACGATGCGGACGAGTTCCTCTTCCTCAACTTTCGCGCGGACCGGGCCCGACAACTGGCCGCCGCGCTTGCGGAGCCTAATTTCTCGCATTTTCCGCGCTCCGCTCCTCGCCGCCTTACGGCAATGCGCCCCTACCGGAGCGAGGCCCCTTACCCTTCGCTCCTCGCCCCCGAGCTGATCCGCTCCACCCTGGGGGAAATTCTATCCCATCGCGGGCTCCCGCAGCTGAGAATGGCGGAAACGGAGAAATACGCGCACGTTACATACTTCTTTAACGGCGGCGTCGAAGAGCCCTTCCCCGGGGAGGACCGCCGCCTCATCCCTTCTCCCGATGTCGCCACCTACGATCTCAAGCCCGAGATGAGCGCCCAAGAGCTGACGGATGCGGCGGAGGAGCTTCTGGAGACCCGCGCCTACGCCTTCGTCTTGATTAACTACGCGAACGCCGACATGGTCGGCCATACCGGGTCGATCCCGGCTGCGATCAGGGCCGTGGAGACGGTGGATGAATGCGTGGGCCGCATCCAGCGGCGCGCGCGCGCTCAGGGAGCGAGTCTTCTGGTGACGTCGGATCACGGAAACGCGGAGAGGATGCTGAGCGAGGACGGAACGCCCTTCACCGCCCACACCACCGGTCCGGTCCGTTGTTATCTGGACGCTCCCGCTTCCGCTCAGAGGGACTGCGGGTCGCCCCGAAGCCTTCGGAGCGGCGCGCTGGGCGACATCGCGCCTACGATCTTGGAGCTCATGGGGCTTGATGCTCCCCCTGAAATGACGGGCCGGAGCCTTCTGGTCCGCCGAGCGTCCGCATGACGTACTCGCTCGCTCGCTTTCCGTGTTCATGATCATCCTAAGGCGACTCAGCCGGAGCATCGACCTCGCTTCCGGCGGCATCGGCCGCGTCGTCTCGTGGTTTGCCTTGGCGATGGTGCTCATCGGGGCCTTCAACGCGATTGCGCGCCACTTGGGCCGCGGCATCGGCGTGGATCTCAGCTCGAATCTGTACATCGAGCTTCAGTGGTACATCTTCTCCCTCATCTTTCTCCTGGGCGGGGCCTTCGCTCTGAAGGAAGGGGCCCACGTCCGCGTCGATGTCCTCTACGGGCGGCTGGACCGGAGGGGCAAGGCGTGGGTTGATCTCGTCGGCGCGCTCGTCTTGTTGATCCCCTTCTGCGTCTTCGTGCTCTGGGTCTCTTGGCCGTCGGTCCTTAACTCCTGGAGCATCGGAGAGCTCTCTCCCGATCCGGGGGGGCTGCCCCGGTATCCCCTCAAGACCGTTATCATCGCCTCCTTCCTGATGCTGCTCGCGCAGGCACTGTCGCAGCTGATCAAGACGGCGCGCATCCTTCGCGAGCCGGCGGAGCGTCCGGCCGAGGAAGACCCCGAAAGGCCGGGGATCTAACGTGGAGACCACCATCCTGGCCCCGCTGATGTTTGCGGCGGTCTTCCTGATCATCTTCTCCGGGTTTCCCGTCGCTTTCGCGCTGGGGGGCGCCTCCCTTCTCTTTGCCGTCTTGGGGGTGGAGCTGGGGTACTTCGACTGGCCCCTGCTCAATGCGATGCCGGATCGGATCTTCGGCGTGATGTCGAACTACTCCCTGCTCGCCGTACCCTTCTTTATTTACATGGGGATCGTGCTGGAGAAGGCTCGGCTGGCCGAAGATCTGCTCACCACGATCGGCGCGCTCTTCGGCAGAGCCAGCGGCGGACTCGCCTTGGCGGTCGTCGTGGTCGGCGCGATGCTCGCCGCGGCCACGGGCGTGGTCGGGGCCTCGGTCGTCGCGATGGGAAGCATCTCGCTGCCGGTGATGCTCAGATATCGCTACTCAAAGCGCCTCGCGTCCGGCGTGATCCTCGCCTCGGGAACCCTGGGGCAGATCATTCCGCCCAGCATCGTGCTGGTGGTGCTCGCCGATCAGATGGGAATTTCCGTCGGCGACCTCTTTGTCGGCGCGCTCGTTCCGGGGCTGATGCTCGCCGCGCTATATGCGCTCTACGTGATCATCGTCGCCGTCATTCGTCCCGCCGCCGCTCCGGCTCTGCCGGAGGCGATGACCAATGCGCCTCCGGGAGAGCTCCTCAAACAGGTCTGCGTCGTCCTTTTGCCGCCGCTCACCCTGATCCTAGTGGTGTTGGGATCCATCTTCTTCGGGGTTGCGACGCCTACGGAGGCGGGCGCGATCGGCTCGGTCGGCGCCATGCTGCTCGCGTGGGCCAGAGGGCGGATCTCCTGGAAGGTGGTGCGGGAAAGCTGCATGGCGACGACGAAGCTGACGACGATGGTGATGTTCCTGTTGATCGGCTCGACTTCGTTCGCGCTCGTCTTCCGGGGCCTGTCGGGGGACATCTGGATCGAGAACCTGCTCACGACGCTTCCGGGCGGCAAGTGGGGACTCCTGATCGTCGCCAACCTCGTCATCTTCCTGCTGGGCTTCTTCCTTGACTTCTTTGAGATCGCCTTCATCATCATTCCTCTCCTTGCGCCTGCGGCCCAGCTCTTGGGGATCGACCTGGTCTGGTTTGGGGTGATGATCGGCATGAATCTTCAGACCAGCTTCCTGACGCCGCCCTTCGGCTTTGCGCTCTTCTACCTGAGGGGCGTCGCGCCGCCCGAAGTGAAGACGACCGACCTGTACCGGGCGGCGATTCCCTTCATTGCGGTCCAACTCATTGGCCTGTCGCTAATTACAATCTGGCCGGGGCTGGTGACTGCGCTCGTCGCTCGGTAGACGGAATCGGAAAGGCGCGCGGCGAGCGGCGCGCCGCGAGGGCGTTATTCCTTGAGTGCTTAGAGCCGCGCGCGGGAGGCGCCAGTGACTAGAGCTAGAGCTAGCGACGAAGAGCAACAGTACTCGTACAAATACAGGCGGCGGATCGTGGAGTTGGCGCGGTCCGGTCAGAGTCCCAAGGAGCTCGCCAAGAAATTCCCGCCGACGGAAAAGATGATCCGGAAGTGGATGGAGAACGCCGACTGGGAAGACAGCCTGCTCAATCAAAAGGACTCGCCCAGCGACGATAGGCGAGAGCTCGCTCGGCTGCGGCGAAAGGAAAAGCGACTGCTGATGGAGATTGAGATCCTTCGGAAAGCCCAAGCTTGGTTCTCCATGAGGAAGGACCACGCTGACTGGAAGGACCCGGATCCGGATTCAAGTAGGCCCTCGGGCGAAACTCCCGACTAAGACAATCCCGCCGCTCTACGCCCCCGGAAAGGCGAACCGCGCAAAGCCCAGCTCCGCGGTGCGAAACCAGCGGAACGACGCGTCGCGAAAGCTCCTCCAGTGGTCGTACGCCTCCCGGTACGCCGGATCTTGGGCCGCGTACTCCTCAAGGATCTCGACCGAGGCGCTGCGGGCAAGCGCCATGATGTCGTCCGAGAAGGGACGCAGCTGCACGTTGTGGTCCTCGACCAGCTCGGCGAGCGCGGCGGGATTCTTGGCGTCGTAGGTCTCGAGCATCCGCCTGGCCGAAGTCTGCGCCGCGACCCGAAAGACGGCTTGGTATTCGGAGGAAAGCTGGTCCCAAGCGGCGCGATTCACCATGTAAGACATTGAAGCGCACGGCTCCCACCAGCCGGGGTAGTAGTAGTAGTCCGCCGCCCTGTGGAAGCCGAGCTTTAGATCGTCGTACGGACCCACCCACTCGGTAGCGTCGATCGCGCCCCGCTCGAGCGCCGGATAGATATCGCCGCCGGCCAGCACCTGGACGGTCACGCCCATCCGGTCCATGACGTCTCCGCCCAGCCCTGGGATCCTCATCCGAAGGCCCCGCAGATCTTCGGTTGAATTCACTTCGCGGCGAAACCAGCCGCCCATCTGCCCGCCGGTGTTGCCTGCGGGAAAGTGGATGATCCCGAAGTCGGAGAAGATCCGGCCCATGACTTGGTCGCCGCCCCCTTGGGAGCGCCACGCGTCCTGCTGGCGCGCCGTCATCCCGAAGGGCACGCCCGAGTCGAAGGCCAGCGCCGGGTTCTTCCCCGTGTAGTAGTAGCTCACGCTGTGACCCACCTGCGCGGTCCCCGACTGCACCGCGTCCATGACCTGAAGGCCGGGCACGATCTCGCCGGCGGGATAGGCGCGGATGTTAAAGTTGCCTCCGGTGAGCTCGCTGGTGATTTCCCCAAGCGCCTCCGCCGAGCCCCAGATCGCGTCCAAGCCCCGAGGAAACGAAGAGGCCAGGCGCCACGTCACGCGCTGGCGCGTCCGCACGCTGGGCGCGCCGTCCCCTTGCTCCGCCGCGCAGGCGGCGAGCGCGGCGCTTCCCGCGGCGGCCCCGGTCGCCTTGGAGAGGAACGCGCGCCGTCCCACCTTCTGCTTCGGAGGCGGCTCGCCGGATGGGGCTTCGCTGCTTGCCTCGCCGATTCGGGCTGGCTCGGGGGGCTTCTCGGACATGCGCGCTTCCTGGATCGAGGGGGGACATGGCTGCCGCCGGTCTCGGGCATCCCGAGCAACCGGCATCAGCAAATTACGGCTGCGCCGGCTCTTCGGCGCGGCGAGCGGAGCCGCTCGCATCCGGATTGGAGCCAGAGCCGAGGCGACTGACTGCCTCCGCCGCGCTCTTCACGACGATCTCCTGCCTGGGATACGGGATCTCGACGCCCTGTTCCTTGAGCTTCGGCAGCGCCTGATTGGTGATCGAGTCTGCGATGGCGCGCCTTCTCCGGGCCTCCTTGATCCAGACCCGCAGTTGAAGCTGGATGTCCGAGGCCCCGAATTTGCGCACGATCACGAAGGGAAGCGGGTCGTCCTTCACGCCCTCGGTGGCGAGCGCGATCTCGACCAGCACCTTCTTGGCGACGGCGATGTCGGACTCGTATGCGACCGAGAAGGGAATGCGCAGCCGGATCTCCTGGCCCGACATCGTGTAGTTGACGATGTCTCGACGCATGATCTCGTTGTTGGGTACGACCACGACCAGATTGTCCGGATTTCGGATCTTCGTGGCGCGCAGCCCGATCTCAATCACGTCGCCCCACGATCCCGTCTCCGTCGGGGCAGCCCAGAGTTCGATGCGATCGCCGACCTGGAAGGGGCGGTCAATGATCAGAAGGACTCCCGCGATGAGATTCGAGAGCGTGTCCTTTGCTGCGAGCGAAATGGCGACGCCGGCGACGCCGGCCGCGCCAATCAAGGGCCCGATGTTCACGCCGGCATGGGACAGCGCCACGATGATCCCAAGGGCAAGCACCACGAATCGGATCCCCCGATTGATCATGGGCAGCGCGGTGCGGTCCAGTGCGTTTCCGCTCACGGCGGCGATCTTTGACTCGAAGACCTCCAGGCACCGGCCCACAAAGCCGCTCAGAGGAAGGAAGATGAGCCCGATCCAAACGGCGAAGAGCCACCGAAGCACGAGCGCGCTGTCGCTCCAAATCGCGACCAGCGCGAGCAGCGTGATCAAGACGTGGGAAATCCGCAGGACGCGTCCCAGGAAATCGACGAAGTAATCGTCCAGCAGGGTGTCGGTGCGGTCGATCCACCTCTTGGAGAATCGGCGTCCGACGGTCTTGCCGATCCATCCCGCGAGCCAAGCCGCAAGCAGCACCGCCAAGGTGGGAAGCCACCTTGTAGACGCATAGTCGACGACGCCCATGAAGAAGGCCCGAACGTTGGAGAGGGCGAGCGCTTCCCGAAGGTCTTCCTGGGAGATCGGCGCGGGAAGAGCTGGCGCAGAGGTCTCCGCCCCGCCCGAATCCGCTGCGGCGGCCGCTTGCAAGGAGTCCGCTTGTTGGAGCGAATCTCCCGGAGAAAGCGTATCCTGGCCGGAGGCAGAATCGTTCGACTCCTGTCTGGACGCGCCCGGAAGAAAGCCGCCCAAGCCTGCGGAACCCTGCGCATCACAGCCCGCAAAGAGCGCGACCAGCATCAAGGCCAACCGACCGGCGCCCGAAGAACGGCCTGCGGTTAGTGCGCTGCTTCTATACATAATTGGCCAGCGGCGAGTCGCCGCGATCGGCGCCGACGCTCAGCAACCTTCGCTCAGCGCCCGCGAGCCGGCTTCCGCAAAGAAAACGATCATTGGGACAAGGCTCGTATCAATGAACGCCAGCACGCCGCCGGAAAGCGCCGTCATCGTCGATGCGCGAACGTCTTCCGGCAGGAGGTACGATCCAGCGTATCCGCCGTCTCGGTCATATGAATCAATGACTCGGCCGCGAAATTCCGACTCGCCTTGAAACAAGACAACAATCCGATCATCCGTAACTGCGGCGCTCCGCACTGCTGTAATCGCTTGCGGATTCGGCCGGTACCCCACGGTCTGGCCGTTATGGACCACCGGTATCGGCTCAGGAAAGTCAATCCGCTCTATGCCGCGAACAACGCCGCGATAACCGCCAGTCTCGTCGATCAAGACCATCTGGTCCGACCACGTATGGAATATCACCGCCCCTCCGTCCCTCGCGTTCGCTGCCGTGCGATGCAGAGTGATTTCCGAAGGCAGGGCCGGGTATACGTCCGGACTGGGCAATGACCTCTCGCCGGATGTCCACACAAAATCAAAATTCGGCGACAACACGACTGGTTCTCCGTCTCCGTATCTTCTCGAAAAAAGCTGTTCCGCGGGCTGCATGAACCGATCGTCCGCAACCTCCTCTGTGCGCACATGCCGTCCGGTAGCATTGTCTATTGTGGTAACGCGGCCGGATCGGTCTAGCGCAACGACTTCAACTCCATCGAATTCCAGATCTATCACGCGATCGCGAAACTCGGCGGGACCCTCCCCGGTCCGACCAAACACCCAGCTGACATCTCCGGTCGAAGAGATCTTCTTTATCGAATCGTCGGACCAGTCGGCCAAGAGAACTCTGCCGGAGTCGGACGCCTGAATCAGCATCGGGTTGCCCAGCAACGCGCCCTCCGCGTCCTCAATGCGACCAACTTCTTCAAGCGGAGCAAGCCACTGGCGAGATTGCGCGCCGACTGAATCGCTTTGGCAGAGAAAGAGGCCCATCAGGCCGACAAAACAAAATGCGGGCGCCGATCCCCGCATTCTCGCGCGCGCAACGTACTTTCGGGTCCCGTCCGGCGCCTTTTCTTTCGACGGGAGCGGCGATACGGCGGCTGCGCATCGCGGGACGGCTTCAAGAGAAACCTGAGACATGCGCGGTTGACTCCAAACATCCAAGGGAATCCAAGACTCGGAATATTCTTGGAAAACTAACCGATTCGGCCCGTTCAACTGCCGCGCCAAAGTAGAAATGTTCCCCTTAACCAAGTAAAAATGTCCTGTTTGTCTTTTCCAATACGGAAACGAGCCCGAACTGGGATGAGGCGGGCGGATTTGAAAGGGACTCGATCCGGGGCTTGGGGCGGCGCCCGCCCTACGCTACGCGCGCGACGACTCGCCTCTCGTATCGTCCGAATCCGAGACTTCGGGCGCGCGTCCGTCCTCCCGGATATCCCTTGCCGCCGACTCTTCCAGCGCGCTCGCTTCGGCCGGACTGAAGCCGAAAGAGGCAAGCGCCTCGCGATTGTGTTCGCCCGCCCTGGGCGCGCCGCGCGCGGGCCTTGCGCTCTCGCCGTCGAAGTGCAGCGGCATGCCCAGCGTTCGAAGGGCGCCGCCGGGCGCGGGAATATCCTGGATCATTCCCAAGGCCCGCGTCTGTGGGTGTTCGAGCATTTCGGAAATCTCAGAGACGGGACCCGCCGGCACATCGTGCTCCGTCAATACGGAAATCCACTTCGCCCGAGTCCTTCGGCGGAATCTCTTTCCGAGCTCGCGCCTCAGCTCGTCAAGATGAGCCATCCGCGCTTCGTTCGTCTCAAATCTCGGGTCAAGCACGAGCTCCGGCGCCTTGATCGCCGTCCCTAGCCGCTCCCAGATCGACTGGCGAAACGCGCCCACCGCGATCCAGCCATCCGAGGCCATAAAGCACTCATAGGGCGCCGTCATCGGATGCGCCGTCCCCAAAGGACCGGGCGAGCGCCCCGTCGCAAGTTGAGCGGCGGACTGCCAGAAGGTCTGAAAGACGCCCGCTTGGTACAGGGACGCATCCACGACCATTCCGCGCCCCGTCTCTTGACGGGCAAAGAGCGCAGAGACGATCCCCAGCGCCGCCAAGACGCCCGCGCCGATGTCGGTCACTGGCGGGCCGCACTTAACAGGCGGCCTTCCCGGCCCCTCGCCGGTGACTCCCATAATGCCGGTGACGCTCTGCGCGATCAGGTCGAGACCCGGGAGGCCGGCCATAGGACCCTTGCAACCGTAGCCGGTGATTCGGCAGTGAACCAGCCGCGGAAACTCTCGGGACCAACCCTCGGCGTCAAGACCCAGCCGGTCCAGCGCGCCCGGCCTGAAGTTCTCGACGACCGCGTCGCTTTGCTCCAGCATCCGCGCGAGCGCGCCCCTTCCCAAAGAGCTCTTTAGATCAAGCGTGACGCCGCGCTTGCCGCGGTTGAGCATCGCAAAGGCAGGAGATACTCCATCCTCCGCCTCCGGCGCGAAAAAGCGCGTGGGATCCGGGTGGCGCGGACCCTCGATCTTCACGACATCCGCCCCCATATCCGAGAGGAGCCTTCCGCAGACGGGCCCCGCCATGACGTTCGCGAGCTCCAGTACCCGAATTCCCTTGAGCGGCTGCGTCACGCGACGCTACTCCCCTCTGAAGTCGGGAGGACGTTTCTTGAGGAAGGCGCGCACGCCCTCCCGGTAGTCCCGCGTCTCGATAAACCTGTAGGATTCCGCGCGCTCCTCCGCTTCCAATGGACGGGGATCGGAGAGCCTTCGCACGAACTTCTTGTGCCACCGATTCACGAGCGGCGCCCCGCTTGCGATCGTATTTGCCAACTCAAACGCGTTCTTGCGCGCCTCGCCGTCCGAAACAATGCGCTGGGCAATCCCGATCTCCCGCGCCCTCTCCGAGTCGATCAGCTCTCCGGCGAGAAGCAGCTCCAGCGCCGCCTTCCTCCCCACTGCGGCGAGAAGGGGCCTGAGCTCCTCAAACGACATCGTTAGTCCCAAGCGGTTGATCGGCGCCCCGAAACGACTGCGCCTTGAGGCCACCACGATGTCGGCCACAGCCGCGATCAGAAGACCGCCTCCGACGCAAAGTCCTTCGACCAGCGCGAGCGTGGGAATCGGGCACTCTTCTATGCGGGAAAGCGCCCGATGAACTGTCCGGCCGTACTGGGCCACCGCTTCCGGCCCGTCCCGTTGGTCCCCAAAGGCCGCGATGTCCGATCCGGTTGAGAACGCCTTCGAGCCGGCCCCCTGGATGAGGACCACGCGCGCGCCGGAGCGATCTCCCGCATCCTCCACCGCATTGCCCAGCGCGGCCCATCCCCTCTGGTCGAGAACGTTGTGCTTCGAGGGGTAGTTCAGCTCCACCACGAAGATGCGCTCTCCCTCCATGTATGCGCGCACCCGCTCCGAGGAGCTCGGAGCGGCCCTGCGGCGCCTGTTCACCGGTAGAAGACCTCGACCAGAAAGAGGGGGATGGAAGGAGCGTACGTCACCAGCAGAAGCACGGCGAGCAGCACGCCGATAAAGCCCAAATTACGCCTCGTGACGCCCCAGATATCGGCCTTCGCGACCGAGCAGGCCGTGACCAATACCGACGCGACGGGCGGGGTCTGCTGCCCGATGCCCAGATTCAGCGTCACAATGAGCCCAAAGTGCACGGGATCGATCCCCGCCGACAAGACCAGGGGCATCACGATCGGCACCACGAGGATGATGGCCGCCGCCGAGTGGAGAAAGAGCCCGATCACAAGCAGCCCCGCATTCAGCAGCGCCAGAATAGCGATGCGCGAGTCGGTGAGAGACATCATCTCCTCGGCCATCCGCTGCGGCAGGCGCACGTGGGCCAGATGATCGCTCAGCACGACGGAGGCGGCTACCAGCAGCATCACGACGGCCGTTTGCCGACCGCACTCCAAAGAGGCGGCGCGAAGCTTCGCCCAGCTCAGCTTCCGGTAGACGACGCCCCCTAGGATGAGCGCGGTCAGAACCGCGAGCCCGGCCCCCTCCGTCGCCGTCACCCACCCGCTGAATATGCCGCCCAGGATCACGATCGGAAGCAGGAGGGAGTAGCCCGCGCCCCGGAAGGCCTTGCGGATCCGGTCCAGCCGCAGCATTCCCTCCGCCGGCAGCCCCGCCCTTTTGGCCCAACGGTAGGCCACCGCCATCATGGCGAGACCGCCCAGTACGCCCGGCACGATCCCGGCGACAAAGAGCTCCACAACCGACGCCCCTGACATCACGCCGTAGAGAATCATTGGAATCGACGGAGGGATGATGACGGCCAAGGTCGCCGACGAGGACGTCACCGCCGCCGCAAACTCCCTCGAGTATCCCTTGCGCCGCATGGAAGGGATTAGAATCGAGCCCATCGCGGCCACATCCGCCACGGCGCTCCCCGAGATCTCCGCAAAGAACATCGACGCGGAGATCGACACCATCGCAAGGCCGCCCCGCACGAAGCCGACGAGCGCGGAGGCAAGCTCCACCAGTCTGCGGGAAATCCCGCACTCGTTCATAATCGTTCCCGCCAGAATGAAGAGCGGGATGGCGATGAGCGGGAATTTGGTGGCGCCCCAGTACATCCCGATGGCGATGTCGGGCAGAGCGGATGGACCGGAAGCGATGAGGACCGCGGCGGCGGAGACGACGCCCAGCGCGACGGCGATCGGCACATTGAGGAGCGCGAGCGCGAGCAAGCCCAAAAAGAGAAGGAGGATCAAGCCCCGTCCCTGAGCGTCCTCGGAAGCGAGAGAAGCTGCGCGGCGACAAAGAGCGCCGCGCCGATGGGGATGACCGACTGCGCAAGGCTCGCGGGCACGATGGGAAGACTGACCAAGGTGGATCCGGCGAGGCTGCTTTGCGCCTTCATCCCGGCCCACGCCAGCACGATGAAGAAGGCGACCACCACTGCCTCGGAGACTAGGATAGCGGCGATCCGCACGCGGCCGGAGAGCTGTTTCACCAAGGTGGGCACGCCGATGTGGCCCCGCTTCAGAGCCACGAGCGGGGCCGCGTAGTAGGTGAGCCAGACAATCAGAATCGGCGCGACCTCATCGTACCATGGGAGCGCCGCGCCGGCCTTGCGAAAGGCCACGCCCAAGACGACGATGCTCGCAAGTAGGAGGACCAGCAGGAAGACGACGCGCTCAAGGACCGCCGTCATCCAGCGCTCAATTCGAGATGCCGAGGGCGGCGCCACCTACCCGGACTCCAGCTCCCGGGCACGCTGGGCGAGCTCGGCTCCCTCCGCCACCGATTCGGCGAACTCTTCGTAGATCCTCCGCGAAGCCTCTTGGAAGGCGCGGCGGTCGGGGGATCGCGCCTCAATCCCTCCCAGAAGCAGATCGGCGAGCAGATCATCCTCCAAGCGTCTGGCCTCGGCATAGACGAATGCCTGCGTAGCCAGCGCCTCCTCCCGAAGCGCTTGGCGCACCCGCTCCGGCATCCGGGCCAGCCGCTCGGAGGACATCACGACGTAGGCGGGCGTATAGACGTGGCCGGTGAGGGAAAGGTATCGCTGGATTTCGTGGAACCGAGAAGCGTGGATCTGGGCGAGCGGATTCTCTTGCCCGTCCATCACGCCCGTTTGGAGCGCGAGAAAGACCTCCGTCAGAGGCATGGGCGTGGGATTTGCCCCCAGCGCTTGAAAGAGCTTGACGCGCCAAGGGCTTCTGGGCGTCCTGATCTTGAGGCCGTCCATGTCCTCCGGAGACACGATCGGACGCGCGTTGTTGGTGACGTGTCGGAAGCCATTCTCCCAGACGGCCAGGACCTCCAGCCCGATGTCGCCCGCGAGGGGCGCAAGCTCCGGCCAGAAGATCTCCTCCTCGATCCTCCCCATGTGCGCGCGGTCCTGCACCAGATAGGGCATCTCGAAGAGGGCATAGGCGGGGATGCGCGCGGACATGATGCTTGAGGGAAGCGCGATGTCCACCGTGCCGGCCGCGACTCGTTGAAGCAGCTGCTCGTCGCCGCCCCGCTGACTGGAGCCGTACACGTGTACGACGGGCCTGCCGCCCAAGCGCTCGTTCGCCCGGCGCGCAAACTCTTCCGCCGAAAGGGCGAAGAGCGATCCCGGATCCCCGACGTGCCCAAAGGAAATCTCGTCGGGATCAAGGACGCTGCCTCCGTCTGGGTCCGCGCAGCCCGCGCTCAATAAGCCGAGCGCGAGGAGAAAAAGAAGCGCCGGGCGCGCCGGCGGACCTTGACGCGTGCTCATGTTGTTTCGTCCTCCGGGTTTCTTTGGTAGCGTCTCTGCCGGCTATTCGCTCCTGGACGGAATCGCGCCGCGCTCAAAATACTCCGCTGCCGCGCGGCTTCCAAACCGCATCCGCCGCCTTCGCGGCGGAGAGGAAGCGACGGGTCGCCTCCTTCGGATCAGACGCTCTCATGATCGAAGCCGACGCGGCGCACCCGACTGCGCCCGCCGAAAGCGCGACTCTAGCGTTTTGCGCCGTAATGCCCCCAATCGCGACCACCGGCGCCTCCGCCGCCCGGACGATGCGAGCGAGGCCGCGCGGGCCGATGGGCTCTCGGGCATCGACTTTGGTGCTCGTGGGAAAGAGCGGCCCGGATCCCAGGTAGTCCGCGCCCAGCCGCGCGCCTTCCCGAGCGCTGGACGGACTCCCCGCCGAGTATCCGATCAGAAAACCCGGCGGCGCCTCCCTTCGCGCGACGGCCACGTTGAGGTCGCCCGGGCCTAGGTGGACGCCGTCGGCTCGGACTTCAAGCGCAAGGTCCAGATGGTCGTTGACGAAGAAGAGGGCGCCGGCCCGCTTCGCCAGATCCCGCAATTTGGCTGCGAGGGAGACGAGGCGTTCCGGGGGGGTCTCCTTGTCTCTGAGCTGCACCGCCGGGGCGCCGCCCAATAGCGCCAGCCGCGTTGCGCGAAGGACGCCCTGCGGGCCCTCGTTCCCCGGATCCGTCACGACGATCAGCCCGAGGCGACGCCCCAGCTCGCTGCGGCTTACGGCTGCGAGCTCCCGCGCAGACGCCGGCGAGCGTTGTTGTGCTCCCGCAACGACCGCGAGAACACATGTCCGCCGTCTCCCGAAGCGACAAAGAACAGGTATGGGGACTCGGACGGATGAAGCGCCGCATCCAGCGCCGCTCGTCCGGGCGCGCCGATCGGACCTGGAGGAAGGCCCGGGTGGGTGTAGGTGTTGTAGGGGTGATTCGCCACGGAATCCATCGCGGGATAGGTAAGCCGGGGCCGCCGCGCGCCCAGCGCGTAGACGACCGTTGGATCGGCCTGAAGAGGCATTCCGATCCTCAGGCGGTTGTGATAGACGCTCGCAATGGTGGGCATCTCGGCGCGGTCGCCGGCTTCCGCTTGGATGATCGAAGCCAGCGCAACCAGCTCCCGCTCGCTCATGCCGATCTCGGACAGACGCCGCCGGCGATCCTCCGTCCAATATCTGCGGTATCGCCGGATCATCGTCTCAAGCACGGCGTCCACGCCCACATCTCGGACAAAGCGATACGTGTCGGGAAAGAGGTAGCCCTCCAACCCCGGCCCGGGCGCGCCCCAGCGCTCCCCGGCGCCGGGCGCGGACATCTCGGCGAGCGCGGCGGCGGAATCGACGCCTGCGGCGCGACCGACCCGGCCAGCCATCTCCTTGAGCGTGAGACCCTCCGGAAAGGTCGTCGGCCGGGTGACGCCGCCACCCTGAGTCAGCGCGACGAGGTAGTCCCATGGGGAGTCCTCTCGCCGTAGACTGAATACGCCAGCTCGAAGCGACCGATCCAAACCCCGAATCCGCGCCATCATTACGAAGCGGCGAGGGTGGCGGATGAGTCCGGTTGAGTCCAAGATGGCGGCGACCCCCGATACCGTCGTGCCCTGCGAGACTTCGACCAACACCTCGCCCTCTCCGGCATCCGGCTCCTGAATGAGGGCGATGAGCGCGGAGAGGACCGCCGAAGCGAACAGCGCCGCAAGCCCCTGGACCGCGCCCTTGGCAATGCTCACGCGGGCGGCTTTTCCATCCGACGCTCGTCCAGGTAGTCCTGAAGGATCACGGCGGCGGCGGCTCGATCAATCGCCCCTCTTCCGCGCGCCCGCCCGCCGGCTTCGCGCAAACGCTCCCTCGCCTCGAAGGTGGAGTAGCGTTCATCCCGCAGGCGAACGCTGAGCGCTCCTCGTTCCGCCAGGCGCGCCGCGAAGCCGCGCACCTCGCGCGTCCACGCCGTCTCGCTTCCATCCTTCTCCAACGGAAGCCCCACCACGGCGCGGCATACTCGCCTCTTGCGCAAAGCGTCCACGATCCGCCTGATCGGGGGGCGCCGGCCCAGCCTGCGCTTGATCGTCTCGCTTGGAGTCGCGATGCGGCGCGACGGGTCGCTTACGGCGACGCCGATCCTGCGCCTTCCGTAGTCGATGCCGGCGATCGGTCCCGTTTCGCCGCGCTCCATCCCTCTGGCCGTCATTGCGGTCCTCTTCAACCTTCCGCCCGCCTCCGCTTTCGCGGGCCCCTCCGCCATGCGTTCGCTCCCGCGTCGCTTGCGACGCGCGGAGGGCGGCTCCCCCCGCGTCCGGCTTCATTCTATATATAGAATAGCCTTGCAGCTGCAGGGCGCATCCCTTTACCCCCCTCCCGGATCCGTTCGCATGTCCAAGTCGTGCTTTCGTGGGCCTTCCGCCTCGCTCTTCTTCGGCGCGTTCTTTCTCCTTCACGTCGGCTTCGCTTCGGCCCAGGCGCAGGACGCGCCCGACCGCTGGGAATCCAGCGGCGCGATTCGCGTGGGCGAAGAAGACGTCGAATACGACGCGGTGGTCGCGCCCATTGTGCTGGGCGGCGAGGGGGAGAGCAACCGCGCCGAGCTCTACTACACGGCCTACTTCCGCACGAATGGAGGCCCCAGCGGGGAGCGTCCGCTGATCTTCGCCTACAACGGGGGGCCGGGATCGGCGTCGTTCTGGCTACACATGGGGATCATGGGGCCTCGGAGGATCAAGACTCCGGCCGTGGGGCCGCAGGGCGCCCCTCCCTATCCCATTGAGGACAACGCGCACACGCTGCTGGATATCGCCGATATCGTCATGGTCGACCCCATCGGCACGGGGCTCAGTCGCCCGCTGGGCGACACGCCGGGCTCCGAGTACTGGGGAATTGATCAGGACGCCGCCTCGCTGGCGGAGTTTGTTCGGCGCTTTCTGTCGGAACATCGCCGATGGAATTCGCCTCGGTTCCTGCTCGGCGAGAGCTACGGCACCACGCGCTCGGCCGTGCTTGCGCGGCACCTGCAGCGCGCGAACGTGGATGTGAACGGCATCATCCTGGTCTCTTCGGTTCTTCAGTTCAATACGATTCAGTTTGCGCCGGGGGACGACCTGCCCTACATCGTGAACCTTCCCTCATACGCAATCACGGCGCGATACCTTGACGCGCTGCCGGGGGAGCGCCCGTCCGATCTCTCGGCCTTCATGTCGGAGGTGGAAGAGTGGTCGCTCCGCGAGTACGCCCCCGCCTTGCTCGCAGGCGGCACGCTGGACGCGGGGAGGCGCCAAGGCGTCATTGAGCAGCTGCACCGCTATACGGGGCTCTCCCGCGAGTATTTGGATCGCTCCGACCTCCGCGTCACCGCTCCGGAATTCGAAGCCGAGCTCCTCCGGGATCAAAGACGGGTGGTGGGCCGACTGGACGCTCGCTTTACCGGTCCCGCCGGCGATCCTCTGGGTACGAGGCCCTCCCACGACCCGCAGTCGACTGCGATCAGCTCGGCCTACACGACGGCGTTTAACGAGTACCTTCGCTCCGAGCTCGGCTATTCCGGCGCGCGGGAATACGCGCCGAGCGGGCAGGTGCGCGATTGGGACTGGAGCCGCGCGCGCGGAGGCGCGTTCGTGCGCGGAGGCGGCACCCCCAACGTCGCGCCCGACCTCGCGGAGGCCATGGTGCGAAACCCCGACCTCAAAGTGCTGCTCGTCAACGGAATCTACGACCTCGCCACTCCGTACTTCGCCGCGGTTTGGACGATCGACCGCATGGGTCTTCCCGATCATCTTCGCGCAAATGTGGAGCGGGCCGACTTCGAGGCCGGCCATATGATGTACGTGGAGGAGTCTCTGCTTCCTCAGTGGCGGACCGTACTGAGCGACTTTGTCATGCGGGCCTCGAAGCGCGGCGCCGCTGCGGCGGCGGTAAGCTGAGACGGGCGACGGATCGCCGGCATGCAGTCCTGACGCGCGACCGGCGCAACGCTCGCTTGCGAAGGGAAGCGGCGCGTCCGCGAACCCAGTCTCGATTGAGCCGCCCTGCTCTACCTTTCAGGAGCGCGGCATGACGGCGGTGAAGTCAGCGGCGCCGGCAAAAGCCTGCGCCTCCCCTTCGATCGGACCCCGCCCGCCGCATCCATGTTGAACCTAGGACTTGACGATTTTCGCGCGGCGCAGCGGAGCCTGCCTGCGGCGGTGCGCCGGACGCCCCTGCTTACGTCTCGGTCGCTCTCGGAAGCGACGGGCTTGGATGCGCGACTCAAGGCCGAGCTCTTCCAGAAGGGCGGCTCGTACAAAGTGCGCGGGCCGATGCACAAGATCGCTCGACTCTCGGACGAGGAACGCGCAAGGGGGGTCATCTGTTCGTCGGCGGGAAACCACTCCCAAGGCGTGGCGCTCGCAGGCCGTCACTACGGCGTGCGAGTCGTTGTCGTGATGGCCGAGAACGCAACGACCGCGAAGATTCAAGCGACGCGCGGATACGGCGCGGAGATCGTTCTGCACGGGTCGATTTGGGACGAGGCGAACGAAAAGGCGCTTGAGATCGCAAAGCGGGAGGGGCTCGCGTACGTGCACCCCTTCGACGACCCGGATCTCATTGCGGGCCAAGGAACGGTGGGGGTCGAGATCATGGAGGACTGGCCGGAGACCGAGATCGTGGTCGTTCCCATTGGCGGCGGCGGGCTCATTTCCGGAATCTCGATGGCGGTGAAGGCCATGAAGCCCGACGCGAGGATCATCGGCGTTGAATCCTCAGGCGCGCCGGCGATGAAGCGGAGCGTGGAGACGGGACGCGCGGTCTTTTTGAGCCAGGTGGACTGCGTTATCGACGGCCTGCGGGTGCAGAGGGTGGGACGCCTCACCCGGGATGTCGTCTCCAGGATGGTGGATGAGATCGTGACGCTTTCGGATGCGCGCATCTTCGAAGGCGTGCGTTGGATCATGTCCAGGGCCAAGCTCGTGGCCGAAGGCGCCGCGGCTTCCACGGTTGCGGCGCTGCTTCACGGCTTGGTGAAGGCGCCGGAGGGGACGCCGACGGTCTGCGTCTTGAGCGGCGGCAATCTGGATACGGATCAGCTCCAGGGCATGACTTGGAACTGAGCTCAAAGAGCCTCACGGAATCATGCCCGCACGCTTCATGTTCCGCTTGGGGGCGGAGGTAACGCGGAAGTCCAACCGGACGCGCCGAAGGTTTCAGCAAAGGCTGGAGCGGAACTTGGGCGACGCCGTGAGAAGCGTGGATCCCGGCGCGCGCGTCCTTGGCGAATGGAACCGGATCTATGTGGACGCGAAGGACGAACGCGCGGCTTATGCCGCAGCGCGGGTCTTCGGGCTAAGCTCCTTTTCGCGCATTGATGCGACGGTCCCCTGTGATTTGGAAGCGATCGTAGAGGCTGGGCAGAGGCTCTACGCGAACAAGGTGCGGGGGAAGAGGTACGCGGTCAGGGCGCGCCGCGTGGGACGTCACGACTTCACCTCTCGAGATATCAAGAATCGCTTGGGCGCGGCGCTCAACCAAGGCGCGACGGTGGACCTGAGCGACCCTGAGATCACGATTTCCGTGGAGGCGAGGCGGCGAGCGACCCACCTCTTTTCCAGTCGCGCTCGCTGCGCCGAGGGGCTGCCGCTAGGCGTACAGGGCGGCGCAGTCTGCCTGATTTCGGGAGGCTTTGACTCGGCGGCGGCAGCGTGGATGATGCTGCGGCGCGGGGTGCGCCTGGACTACGTATTCTGCAACTTGGCCGGCGCCGCCTTTGAGCACGCGGTCATCCGCGTCGCGAAGCTGCTGGCGGATCGGTGGAGCTATGGAGACGCCCCCAAAATTCACCTCATCGACTTTGCCCCGCTCCTAGCTGGACTGAGGACCGAAGTCACGCCGAGGTATTGGCAGGTCGTGCTCAAGCGCTTCATGTACCGAGCGGCGGAGCGCGTCGCTCGAAACACGGGTTCCCTGGGCATCGTGACCGGAGAATCCTTGGGCCAAGTCTCCTCGCAAACGCTGCCCAATCTGGGCGCCATTCAAGCGGTGTCGGGGCTCCCGATCTTGAGGCCGCTGATCGGCCTGGGCAAAGCCGAGATTATTCGCCGGGCCGAGATGGTGGGAACGGCGGCCCTTTCCGCGCGAATTAAGGAGTACTGCGCAATCTTGGAGGGAAAGCCGGTAACGTCCGCGCGCAAGGCCGCCTTGGACCGAGAAGAAAGTCGGGTTGCGTCGGACCTCGTGGACAAGGCGGCGGAATCCAGGCGCACGCTGGATCTTCGCAGCCTTCGATCAATCGATTTGGGCGCGAAGTACTTATGGGTGAACCGGATGCCCGCGCGCGCCCAGCTCATCGACTGCCGCCTTCCGGCTCAGCTCGACCGCTGGCGAATGCCCGGTGCTTGGAGGGTAAGTCCCCGCGACGTGCCGGAGCTCGCGGACAAGCTCCACAAAGACGCGACATACGTGCTCTTTTGCGACAATGGAGTACAGTCGGGAATGCTCGCGGAAATGCTGCAGAAGGTAGGCTTCGAGGCATACGCGCTGCGCGGCGGAACAAAAAAGGCGAAGGCGCGCGACTCTGGGATCGCGCAGTCCTGACGTTTGGGAGGATTGCCTGCTACAACCCTAAATCCTCTCCGCCAGCACCACCGCCAAGTGTTTGGCGGCCCGCCCCGCGCCGGTCCGGATCTGAGCCCGGCAGCTGAAGCCGTTGGCTACGACCACGGCGTCTTCAGGGGCGCTGCGAACCGCTGGGAACAGCGTGAGCTCGCCCATGCGCATGGAGACCGCGCGATGCTCCGACTCGTAGCCGAAGGAGCCCGCCATCCCGCAACAGCTGCCTCGAATCTCAGATGCATCCAAGTCGGTAAATCGACCGAGGGCGAGCATCGTTGCCCCGGAAGCCCCCAGCGCTTTCTGGTGGCAGTGGTCGTGCACCAAGGCTTGCCGTGAAGAGCCGCGGGCTTTGAGCGATGAGCAACCGGGCTTCGCCGCCTCTAGAAACTCGTCCAGGAGCAGCGAGGACTTGGCCAGCGCGCGCGCCTCGGCCGCCTGCGGTCCGCTCGAGAGAAGCGAGGGCGCCTCGTCTCTCAGCGTCAGAATGCAGGAAGGCTCTAAGCCGACGACCGAGATTCCCCGCCGCGCGGCCCACCCCAGGGCGGCAACCGTTCGCCTTAGCTCTCTTCGCGCTCGATTCAGCATGCCGGCGGCGATATAGCTCCTGCCGCAGCACAGAGGCCTAGCTCCAAGCCGACCGCGAACCGGGCGAAGCGGCGAGACTCCGAACGCGCCCAACACGCGAATCGCTGCTCGAAGCGCCTCTGGCTCAAAGTATCTGTGGAAGGTATCGGCAAAGAGCACGGCGGAGCCGTTGGAATCGGAGTCGGCGGGAAGCTCGTCGTCTTGAAAGGAACGCCGAGACCAGATCGGAAGCGCTCTGCCTCGAGCAACGCCTACCGTCTTTTCGGCGATCCACCTGACCGCTCGAGATGCTCCGGCCCGATTCGCCAGTGCCTTCGCCGGGCCGGGGAGGCGTCCAATCGCCGGGACTTCTGCAAAGAGCCGCGAACGCATCGGCACCCCCAAGAGCGCGTTTCTCTTCGCGAGCGTCTCGATTTTCATTCGGGCCATGTCCACGCTCAGTGGGCACTCCCGCCGGCATGCCTTGCATCCGACGCAAAGATCCAGAGCCGCTGAGACCTCTGGACGAAGCAGGTCGCCGGGTCCCAGCTGCCCGCTCATGGCCAACCGAAGCGTGTTCGCGCGACCGCGCGTCGAATCAATTTCATTCAGCGTCGCCCGGTACGAGGGACACATTGCGCCTTCGCTCAGCTTTCGGCAGGCTCCGTTGCCGTTGCAGCTCTCGACCGCCCCCATTATCCCCCCGGGGAGATCCCAGCGCAGCTCCGTCCGCAGCTCGCGACTGCGAGCACCGTAACCGGGCGGATACCTAAAGAGGCTTCGGTCGTCCATTCTGGGGGGATCGACGATGCGACCGGGGTTAAAGGTGTTCTCCGGGTCGAAGACCTGCTTCACTTCCGCGAAGGCGCGGGTAATTCGGTCGCCCAGCATGGGTCGAATAAACTCGGAGCGCAAAATCCCGTCGCCATGCTCTCCCGAGTAGGAACCGCCCACCCTCCGCACCACCGAGTGCACTTCCTCCGCGATGCCTCGAAGCGCTCGGACGCCCTCGCCGCGCTTGAGATCGAGAGACGGACGCACGTGAAGGCAACCCACGGACGCGTGCGCATACCAAGTGCCAGTCGCGCCGAACCGCTCGAAAATCTCCTCGACCGACCGAGCAAATTCCCGGAGCCTCGGCAGTGGAATCCCGCAGTCTTCAATGACTGATACCGGCTTTGTGTCGCCCCGCATGTTCATGACGAGGCCGAGCGCGCCCTTGCGCATCCCCCAGACGCGCTTCTGCGCCGCCTCCGTGGTCGCGCGCGCAACGCTGCGACCCGGGCCGAGCGACGCGACCAGCTTGTCCAAGTCGGCCAACCGCCGAAAAAGCGTCTCTTCCTTCTCTCCAGAAAACTCGACCAGCAGCACCGCATCCGTGTCCCGCCCAACGTACTCTGATGCAACTGCCCTGAACCGCTTGCTCCTTTTCGCTCGCGAAAGCGTCGGTTCGTCCATCAACTCCACCGCATCGGGATCCAGCTCCACGACAAACTGAACCGCATTCATCGCCGCGAAAAGCGAAGGAAAGCGCGCGACGCCCAGTACGCGCAGGCTCGGAAGGCGGGCAAGCTTTAGCTTCAGTTGATCGAAGTAGGCAAGGGTGCCTTCCGATCCCACGAGGAGCTCCGCCAGCGACGCGTTCGGTTTCAGCAGCCTGTGGAGGTTATATCCGGCGACATGCCGCAAGACGGCGGGAATTCGGCTGCGCAGCTCCGAACGCTCGCGCTCCGCAATCGCCATGATCTCGCGCCTTAGCGACCGCGACCGGCGCTGATCGGTCCGTTCCCCGTTCAGAACTTCCGCCGTGCGCCCGGGCCGCCGCCAGCGTCGATCAAAACTCACCCGCTCGCCATTCGCGAGAATCCCTTTAATCGACAAGACGTTGTCCGCCATCATCCCATAGCGAATGGAACGCGCGCCCCCGCTGTTGTTTCCGGCCATGCCGCCGATCGTTGCACGATTGGAAGTCGACACATCGACCGGAAACCAGAGACCGTCCTTCATCAAGTCGCGGTTCAGCTCATCCAGAACAAGTCCCGGCTGCACCCATGCCGTCATCGCGCCCTTGTCGACGGATATCAGCTGATTAAGGTGTTTCGAGGTGTCCAGAATGACTGCGCGGCCCAAGGTTTGGCCGCACTGAGACGTACCCCCTCCTCTTGGAATGGTCGCCGCGCCATGGGCGCGCGCGATCGTTACCGTCGCCGCAACGTCGCTGGTCGACGCGGGAACGACGACGCCAAGAGGGTCAATCTGGTAAATGGAGGCATCCGTCGAGTATACACTCCGATTGGCAACGCCGAAACTCACCGAGCCTTGAACAACTCTACGAAGTGCCCTCTCAATCGCTCTCCTCATCGACACCGCAGCACCAGCGCGTCCGCCGTGCTCTCATCAGCACGCGCCGCACAGCGTTTCGCCGCCAAACTACCTTGGGCGGACGAAGCGCAAGCACCTCGTCCGCCCAAGCCCCTACAAGCAGTACTTACTGACATACATAAACCCGTCCTAACCAAACAGTCCTACATTCAAGATCTTTCAAACACTAACGGCGCGTCTCCCCGCTCACACCGCCACTTACGTCGATCTTCTCCAACAGCGTTTCAAGCACGGCTTGATGCATCGCGGCTTTCCGCCGCAGTCCGTTTGTACTTACGTCGTTGAAGTCTGGCGCAGCACTTTGACCTCCAGGCCCACCAAAGGAATAAAGCTCCATCAACAAGATGTCAAGCTCGCTCCCCGGAACTGGAAGCTGCTCCCAGGTGTGCGTCACCAGATCCCCCCAACCTCGATCATCAAAATACTCCGTCCCAAACCCGTAGTGAAACAGCTCAATACGCTTCTCGTATTTCATCGCCTCCCAAAGATTACCACACGACCCGTCCGCGTTTTGAGGCACGCAACGCTCCCCACCCGGCGCCACTCCAGCCGCATTGACAAAAGGCGGAAGATCGCCGTTCGCGCGAGACTCGTTAACAAACATCATCGCCGCGTCCACATTCCCCATACGATAATTCGCTTCCGCAGCAAGAAACCCTAGTTCCTTCGCAGTCATGTCGGGATACTCCCCAACGAAGTTGTTCTCGTAAATTGAACGCCATCTCCAGTCAATATAATGCGAATAATGGTACACGCCCCGATCCGCAGGAAACGGACTGTTCCCTATATGCCGAATGTACTTCCCGTCGCTCTCCGGCGAACCGGACGTAATCCGTCTGTCGTCAGTGTCGATGTGAAAGGGACGCTTTTGGTCAGGACCGTGATTCGCCCACTCTTCCCATTTCCCAGAAGCATCAGACGGCCCAATAGTCCGATAGTCAATCCTAGCCCAGCCCGTATACGTCGCCGTATGCAACTTCGACCTATGCCAGGCCCAATTGCCGCCTTCCTCATAATAGCCAGCAAATGACCTGCTTAACCCATATGTCGCATCCTGAAGAACCGCACCCCAATCAACGCTGCTCCGCTCCGCCTCCGTCCGCGCAACCTGTGACCGATACCGCGCGCGAAATGCGCGAGCGACCTCAACAAAATACTCGCTGTCCCATTCCCCGTTAAATCCCACCCAACTTGCAGGAATCGAAAACCCCCCGCCACTCGCAGTCACAATCGCTTCCTCAAACTTTTTTTCCGCCGCCATCCAAACCTGATTGTAATCAACAAGCTCCAGCGTAGAAACGTCTTCAACGGTCTCATCGACTACAAACGCCTTATCAAACACAACAGCTAAATTAGCCAAGCTAAAAGCCTGAATTAATTTACCAAAAGCAACAGCGCGAACAGTATTGTCAGGCCCATCGCCTTCTTGAATCTTAAGGCCCCCGTCGATCGCCAGCAGTCCGTCCCTAACCGCCGCCAAAGCTCTATACGAATCGTTCCATGGCACCACCGCGATGCCACTGGAGGAATACGCTGCATCGTTATTGTAGGCTCTTCGAGGCTCCCACCCTGAATCTCGCATACCCCAATTGCCCCAAGACGACGAGTGCGCGTCGGCTGCAGTGCTCAAAGCAGGTCCAGGGTATGAATAATGAGATACCGACCACCACGACTGAAATCCTCCAGAAATCAATGCCTCTACGTCACCGGCGCTAGAAATAGCACGATCTCTATCCGGATCATTTAGATTTGTGACCTCCAACTCAGCGCAACCTATTGCAACAAGCATCACAGCAGCCGACCCCAAATGCCAGAAACCTGTGTTATTGTTTTTCATTTTTTCGCTCCTTTTTGCTAGAACACCAAGTCAATGCTGGCGCTAATGGTACGAAAGTTAGGATACTGGTAATCATCAACTCTCCCGATCACTTGCGAGCCACCGTTGTTGTTACCGACCTCAGGATCATACCCAGTGTAATCGGAAAAAATGTACAAATTACGTCCAATAAGATTAATGTCCATCGCAGACACCCTACCTCGAGTCAGTCGATCCAGCAAGCTGGGAGTAAGGGAATATCGAAGTGACAATTCCCGCAATTTCACAAACGACCCATCTTCCACGAACCAACCGTTCATAGCGTTCGTATTATACAACGTCTGATAATAAGCCACAGGCTTCTTTAAACCAGGGTCTTTCCCAAGTTGATCTTGATCGCCTGACCGGTTCTCGCGGTAAGCCCACTGACGTGTCTGATTGTAAACCGTCGCGCCTCGTTCGCCATCAAATAGCGCGTAGAGCGTCAACCCTTTCCATCGAAACGAGCTCGTAAAGCTAACGTTTACGTCAGGCGTCGAATTTCCCAAGTACAGGAAGTCCTTACAACCTGGATCACCTTGCCGACGCGTCTCGCATTCACCAAACATGCGTATCGGCATACCCCACTGAAATAGATCGTCGCCAGTTTGTCCTTTGCTGTCGCTACCCCAAAGATCGCTGCTTACTCCGTCAGTATAGCTGTGCGAGCCAACCCACACAAGAAGGCCATCGTCATTAATTTGAAACTGATTGCAAGGCACGCCAGTCGGCAAATCTTCGCAGCTAGAGGCCCACTTTGCGCCATAAAACGCGCCAAACACCTCGTCGTCGCGATAATAGAAAAAATTATTTCTAAACGGGGGCCGGCCCAGCTCTGTCACTCGAGACCTCGAACGGTCCAAATTCAGGCGGACTGTCCAGCCAAGTTCTGGCGTCTCAATCACAGGTGTTTCAACTGAAAACTCCCATGTCTTGGAATTTAACGTTCCTGCGTTTTGTACTTGAGAACCAAAACCGCCAGCTTTTGGCAGTGGCACTGTTAGTATTTGGTCCGTCGAGTTTGTAGTGGCGTAGTTGAATGTTGTAGACAAACGATTAAACAACACCATGTCAACCCCAAATTCGTGCTCTGTAGACCGTTGCGGCTTAAGTTCTTTGTTGCCGAGCGTAACTGGTGTAATAGTTCCACCGCCAACACTGTACGTTTCGTATTGTGCGGAAAAGCCAGGCCTTCTTCCAGCAGTTCCAATCGACCACCGCAATTTGAACTCCCCCACAGCGGACAGCGGCCACCATGTTTCTTGGGCGACCCGCCAAGCCGCAGAGGCGCGGTAGTACGTCTGCCATCGTTGATTTGCTCCAAAAAGACTCGATCCATCGCGGCGGCCAAGACCGTCTAGAATGTACTTTCCGTTGTAATCCAATGCTCCAATTAAAAAGTACCCTTCCGATACAATGTCGCGAATATACGAACCTGCTCCATAAGAGTCGGGGTCAAGGTTGTTTAGCCGGGGCACGTCAGCCGCCACAAAATCGCTTCCTGACGCCGAGAACCACTCGCGGTGATCGCTTTCTTGCAGGTATCGTGCGCGCGCACGCGCAGTCAAGCCAGAAAACGATTTGTTTGCAGACACAGTGAATTCTCCGTTGACACGGCTTCTGTGTTCTTGGTACCGTCCGTATGTTCCGGTCAGAATTGCTCCTTCAGCCGTAATTCGCCCTGGTGGCGAGTAATTGATCTCGTGAAAGCTCCGTCGATCCAGGCCGAACACTCCGTCGATATCCATCCAAGAAAACGGCATCCAATTGACGTTGGCAGACGCGCCAATGTTTTCTTGAGCATCATGGAAATCAATGAGCTCAAAATGGTATAGCGGATTGTCTTGATTGGAAAGGGGATCTGGATTTACGTACAGACATCCGTTGGCGGGACAATGCCTTGCGCCAATTGTAGCAGGATCTCTTTTTAATAGATCAACGTACGGGCCCATAAATGTAAGATCGTAAAACGGAGCGCTGCCAAGATCCTCTTGAGCTATCTCGTTGTAGGAGGAGCTAAGCGATACGTTGAGATTGTCAAGTACCTCGTGGTCGACATTGAGTCGGAAACCTTTACGCACAAATCCCTCGTTGTATTGTGACAACACTCCATTCTCGGATTGACGCTCAAAGGAGCCGCGATAGTTTGTTGCGCCGTGCCGTCCTTCGGTAGCGGCATATCCGCTAATCAACTCGCCTGTGCCAAATACGCGTTCAACTTGGTCGTACAGAGGCAAAGCGCTGGGCCACTGTCCGTCTTGAAACGACGTGTATACGTTTGTTCCGCGTAGTGCAGGGCGGTTGGCGTCAGGGTCGGAAAAATCGGGTATCACGTTGCCGTCGTTATCAACTAGATTTCCGGCTGCGTCTGTTTTCCAAGGATGGTTTTGCGACAGCTGAATTGTGCCAGGAAGTGATTGCATGCCATACTCGCCGCGACCGGAAATTTGGCGAAAGTCCTGTCCTCCGAAGCCCGCGCCCCGTTTTGTGCGAATCATTACTACGCCGTTCGCGGCTCGGGACCCATAGAGCGAAGCTCCCGCTGCCCCTTTGATTATCTCCATGGATTCGATGTCTAGCGCTGAAAGGTCATCGAACGCGGTGCCAGATATCACTCCATCAATAATCACTAGCGGACTTTGGCCTCCGTCTATAGAGGTTGCGCCTCGTAGTAGGATGGAACCGGTGCTTCCTGGCTGGCCAGACCCGCGAGCCACTTTAATTCCGGGCGCCTTTCCTACCAGAAATGACTCCGCAGAGATCGCTGGCACGGGTATGTCCGCGACATCTAATTTTTCGACAGTAAAGGGTAGCTTGACTTTAGGCGTTGCTCTTGCGACCCCTGTAACAATTAGTTCTTGGAGTGCAAGTGCTTGGGCCTCCATGGCTGCATCATACACAGCCGTTGCTCCTGCTGCCACGCTGACTTCTACGGTTAAGTCCTCGTATCCAATAATGACAAACGTAACCTCATAAGTCCCCGCCGGAACTCCAGTCACAACGTACCTTCCCGCAGTATTAGTTAATACTGTTCCCCTCTCCAAATCGGACACTCGTACGAGTGCCGATTCGAGCAGCTGTCCCGACGCGGCGTCCGACACTAGCCCAGTGATTGTACCGGTCTGTCCGGCTGACGGAAAAGCAATAACCCCTGCCGCGATGATCGTCGCGACTCCTCTCAGCCCATGGCTTGCTGTCTGCTGCCAGCTAGTTGTGCGGCTCATGCCGTCCTCCTCTGGAGGTCGAAATGGAACTCGACTCCTCCACCAAAATGGCTTGATGGGGGTACGCCCTGCTTTGTAGCGGTCGTGCCATAAAAATACACTCTCCTGCTGGAGGTTTTTCGAACATCGTATCTATCCTGTCACGGCACAGGGCCGGTTGCTGTCGCGTATACGTCGGATTTCTTTGGGCGCGCCCCATGGGTGCTTTTCGTTCCTTTTTAGGGGGTTCATCCTCGTCGGCGTTCACGTTCTATTTTAATGGGAAGCCGCTTTTCTTTGGAAATGCGCCGTTCGCTCCGGCGTGATGATTCCGCGGCTTCGTCTGGAATCCTCCGATCTGTCCTCTTGGGGCCATTTCTGCAGCCCGCTGCTCCGAACCCCGGCCTCTTTCTTTTTCTTAGAGCCGTCGGGTCGGCCTTTGCGGAGAAGATAATCAGATCCTGCCCGCACTGCCGGACTACGATCCGTCCGGTCCCATCGGTCGGAACACAGGTTTCGGCTCTCGCTCTCGACCGAAACGTTGCAAACTGCACCACTCGCCACCGATACACCGCAGACATTTCTTGTTCAGCTCCAACCATGCCGCCTCCGTGGTCCGAACGGTTCGGAACGTGGACTCTTGCTACTTCAGACGTATGCCGTCCTCACTTGGTTTCGCTAGCCTAGCCTAGCCTAGTCATTCTTACCGATTCTTGGGGCGCGGCGCAACCCTAGCAGGCCGTGGCGGAAGGGGATCGTGAGAGAGCCCTTGGCGGAGGCGCGAGTTGTGAGCGACTCGCTTGATTTGGCGAATTCGGCTAAGAAAAGCCGAGAATTCGGCGCTTGAATCGCGTATCGAGGCTTTCGAGACCAAAAACGCGCGAAATCAGGCCGAAAAAAGCGGAAAACACGCCTCCAGCGTCGCTCTTGGACATACTTCTCCCGGCAAGGCGCCCCGCCGGACCCCTCGGCGTGCCGCCCCCGAACGCTTTTCGGAAGATCAGACTCAGGTTGAAGGCCGACGCGTAAATCAGCAGCCTCTTCTCGACATTCTCCCTTCCCCTCAAGTGCACTCTCCGCATCCCCCCGGTGTTCAGCAGATGCGCGAAGTTCCGCTCGAGCTTCTCGCCCCGCATGCGAAGGAGACGCCGACCGCGCTCGCTCCGTATCCTGCGCCGATTCGCGCGCGTCGGCGCCTTCGCGTCCGGATCCCTCGCCCAGTTCCTGCGGCCACGGTTCGGCTCGCTCACGTAGCTCCGAAGCCCCCGGGCCTTCAAGCTCTTCATCGTCGCGTTCGAGTGATACCCCTTGTCGCAGACCACCTCTTCGGGCTGCAGCCCCGCGTCGTCCAGATGGCGCGACGCTTCGTCCAGCGTGCCTTCAATCGACGCGCAATCTCCTCCCTCCGTCGACTGGACCGTCACGGCGACGACGGCGCCGCTCTCCATGTCCGCCGCCTGCTCGAACTTGTGCGCGAAGCGCGTCCTCCCGTCCTTCATCTTCGCAATGCGCGCCTCGGGATCGGTCGGCGACTCCCACTCTCGGTTCGACGCCTTCTTGGGACGGCGCCGATCCAGCTTGATCAGGTCCTCCCTCGTCGGCGTCTCGATCCCCGACGCCTTCGCCCGCTGACCGAGGAACTCTTCGTAGGGCGTCCCGTCTTCGCGCCTGCGCAGCGCCCGCATCGACGCATTGGCCTGAAGCGTCGTGGAATCCACGCCCAGCGTCTTGCCCTCGAGCAGGCCGGCATCGTAAATCACGCCCAAGACCCACGCGAAGACCTGCACGTGGATCTCGCGGCTCAGACGCCTGCGCGTCCTCGAGACCGTCGAATGATCCGGCGGCAGCTGCCTGACCGACCCGAAGAGAAACTCCCGCAGATCCAGCTGGTTGTGACACCGGCGGGCGATCTCACGCTCCGACGGAATCCCCTCGAGGTACCCGACCATCATCATGCGGAAGTACACGCCCGGAGGAAGCCCGGGCCTCCCGACGCTCGCGTACGAGCTTCGGCACAGATCCCCGATGAAGGCGTCGAACTGCGGATCTCGAGGCAAAGTGAACATGGATTCCAATGAAAGTGAACATGGATTCCGACGAAAATGAGCAGGTGCTCTGATATGCGTCGGACATTGAGGAGGCGGGCGGCGAGGGAGCTGGGGAACTTGTCGCGGCGGCGTCTTCTTTCATTCTCGCAGAGGTCACTTCAAGGCGAGGAGAAAGAGGATGCCGCGGAAGAGCTTGTCCATGAGGAGGATTCGAGAGCTGGCGCGTCTGAGCTTTGGTCTCGGGCGCAGTCATCGGGAGATCGCGGCGTCGCTGGGCGTCGCGGTGGGCACGGTGAACAAGTATGTTCGGCGTGCGAAGAAAGCGGGCTTGTCTTGGCCGCTGCCCGAGGGGATGGACGATGCGGCGCTGACGGCTGCGCTGCGGTCGGCGTCGTCGGAGGCGCTCGAGCGTAAGCCGGAGCCCGACTGGGAGGAAACGCACCGGGAGCTGCGGCGGGGCAAGGGCGTGACGCGCCGGCTGCTGTGGCTCGAGTATCGGGAGGCGAATCCGGGCGGCTACGGGTACAGCCGCTACTGCGATCTCTACCGGGAGTGGAGGAAGAGCGTCGATGTCGTAGCCCGACAGCTGTATCGGGCCGGCGAGAAGGCCTTCGTGGACTATGCGGGCCCGAGGGTTCCCTTCATGGACCGAAGCGTCGGCGAGGAGCGGGGCGCGATGGTCTTCGTGGGCGTGCTGGGCGCGTCGAACTACACCTTCGTGGACATGACGGCGAGTCGATCGCTGCGCGACTGGACGGCGTCGCACGCGCGCATTTTCGAGTTTTGGGGCGGCGTGCCCGAGATGGTGATTCCGGACAACGAGAAAGCGGCGGTGAAGCGGGCGAGCCGCTACGAGCCGGAGCTGAATCCGACGTACCGGGACTTGGCAGCGCACTACGGAACCGTGATTCTGCCCGCCCGTCCGCGAGCGCCCAGGGACAAGGGGAAGGTCGAGGCGGCGGTGCAGCACGTCGAGCGCTGGGTCCTGGCGCCGCTGCGCAATCACAAGTTCTTTTCGCTGGCGGAGATCCGCGAAGCGATGGCTCCGCTCACAGCGGCGCTGAACGAGCGGCCCTTTCAGAAGATCGAGGGCAGTCGGCGGAGTCTGTTCGAGGAGTTGGACCGGCCGGCGCTGAAGCCGCTGCCGTCGCTGCGCTTCGAGTACGCGGAATGGCGCAAGGCGAGCGACCCTTGACCGAATCCCGGCGGGACCGGCACGAAAGCGCCCTTCGGCATCGACAGCCGCCGACGCCCTTCCCGAAGCGAAGCTCGAAGGCGCTCCGCACCCGGCGTCGGCAGCTCGCTCCCTCCGTCGAAGCAAGCGCGAGAAGTCCGCCGCCCGCTCCAGACGCTTCGACGTCCGCCAGTAAAAACGCGCAGACACTTCAAACCCAAGAGGAACGCAGACCAATGCTCAGAGAGCCCACGCTCGACCTGCTCCACGAACTCCGACTGACCGGCATGGCGCAAGCCCTCGAAGAACAGCTCGCCATGCCCGACATCCGCGAACTCTCCTTCGAAGACCGCCTCGCCCTCCTCCTCGAACGCGAAAAAACCTCCCGCGAACAGCGCAGATACGTCCGACTCAAGGGCGCCGCCAAACTCCACCTCGACGCCGCCGTCGAAGACATCGACTTCAAAGCCCGACGCGGCCTCGACCGCTCCGTCCTCCTCCGACTCGCCTCCGGACAGTGGATCCGCGACGGCCAGTCCGTCCTCCTCGTCGGCCCGACCGGATCCGGCAAATCCTACCTCGCCTGCGCCCCTCGGCCATCAAGCCTGCCGCCTCGGCCTCTCAACCCGCTACTACCGCGTCTCCCGCCTCATGGACGATCTCGCCCTCGCCCGCGCCGACGGCTCCTACCCCCGCCTCGTCCAGCGACTCGCGAAAGTCCGTCTGCTCATCCTCGACGACTGGGGCCTGGCTTCCATCTCCGACCAAGGCCGCCTCGACCTCCTGGAACTCCTCGACGACCGCTACGCCCGCCAAGGCACCATCCTCGCCTCCCAAGTCCCCGTCGAACACTGGCACGAAGCCATCGGCGACCAAACCCTCGGCGACGCCATCCTCGACCGACTCCTCAACAACGCCCACCGCATCCGCCTCGAAGGCGGCTCCATGCGCCGCCTCTACGACTCGACCAAACCCCGCCCAACCACCTAAAATTCCCAAGCCAACCCATCAGCCCAGCACCCCCGCAGACCTCCGCCCGCCCAAGGCGTTCACTTTCCTCGGAATCGGTGTTCACTTTCGTCGGAATTGCTGTTCATTTTCATCGGAATGCGCACCGCGCAGGGAGCGGAGCGACCTCGAACTGAGCGACCTCGTCGACGATGTTGATGACGTAAACGCCCTTTTCGCCGTCCCTGTCGCCCAGATGGACGGTGCCCGCGCGCAGATAGCCGCGCTTGCCGTCAGGTCTGGGCTTGCGTCGGGCGGCGATGGGCACGCCGTTGCATTTCGTTCCCCGGAAGGTGAGGCGCCTCGTGCGGTAGGCTCTTTGCTTGCGGAGGTTGTAGATGTGGCCGTTCGAGATGCCGGGGAGCCGCTTCAAGCGCTTCCTTCCGTGGACGTGGTACAAGCGGTGGAGCGTCGCCTTCGCAGCGGGGCCCGAGAGCTGGCCCGCAGCTTCGTCGACCTTAGCAAGCCGAGCGACGTCGTAGCCGGTGTAGCAGCGGTCGAAAGCGTTCGCGAGCGCCTTGCGGCGACGGTCGCGCCACAAGGCGAGTGACTTGAGCCCGGGAGAGGCCCGCTGCCTTCTCGATGAAGCGCTTGACGAGGCTCTTGCCGGGCATCGACAGGCGGTGGTGGTACTCGAAGCGGACTAGGGTTTCGACGATGAAGCGATAGGCTTCGGCGCAGTCCCTCGAGGGTACGGTGTCCGTCGCAGCCGTGCCCTTGAGGAACTCCCAAATCTGCTCCAGCGTCCGGATTCGTTTAATGCGGAGCGACATGACCATCCTCCATGATCGCTACGCCCCAGCTTCGGGCTCACTTCCCGCTGGAAACCGACCGCGTTCGGGCTCATTTCCAATTAAACAAGACTTGACGATGCCAAACGTGTACGAATCCTAAACAACTCGGTAACTGGCTTACTCAAAATGACCATTCGAAAAGTCCAACTCAATAGCACAGATTGCAGGTGTCAATGTCAAATTCCACAACACCTATCTGATCGGCGTTTCAAGTACCCCGAATGACGGAAACACAAGTTTCACAACACTACCCCCCGCGACCACCATAATCCACAAGACCATAAGACTGTGCATCACAACTTCTTTCGTACTCACCTTTGAGCTCACTGCCACCAACTCAGTTACCATGACAATACACGCCGGAACCATCACGCACCACCAAAACACAACAAAGACGACGTCAGATACAAGTGGAGGTACAACCTTGACGACATCTAACAAAGTTACTGCATACACGCTTGCCATTATAGACGCAGATCTCCAATGCCATTTCGCCTTATTCGGACCGGCCAACCAGTCAAGATACTGTTTGCACTTCTCTAGGCTATGTGTGTCCATAAGCTGTTGCCTCCAATAGGTCACGGTTTCAAAAAGTGTATCAGAAAATGCCTGTGACCGGCAGCGACGTACTCTCCCACTGGGTGGCCCCGGCAGTACCATCCGCGCGGCAGGGCTTAACTTCCGAGTTCGGTACGGGTTCGGGTGTATCTCCTGCGCCATGGCCACCAGTCATCAGGCTAAAGCTCTCAAAGAACAACAGACTAGGGGTAGAGAAAAGAAACAGCCTCGTGCTTGAAGCAAAACATATGTGATGCTGCTGGTCAAGACTCTCTCAGGCAATTAGTACGGCTCAGCTACGCGTGTCGCCACGCTTCCACTTACCGCCTATCAACGTGCTCGTCTCGCACGGCCTTTTTGAGACTACAGTAGTCTGGGAGTATTAATCTTGGGGTGGGCTTCCCACTTAGATGCTTTCAGCGGTTATCCCTTCCCGACGTCGCTACCCGGCAATGCCCCTGGCGGAACAACCGGTACACAAGAGGTCAGTCCGTTCCGGTCCTCTCGTACTAGGAACAGCTCCCCTCAATACTCCAACGCCCACGACGGATACAGACCGAACTGTCTCACGACGTTCTAAACCCAGCTCATGTACCGCTTTAACGGGCGAACAGCCCGACCCTTGGGACCTTCTCCAGCCCCAGGATGCGATAAGCCGACATCGAGGTGCCAAACCGCCCCGTCGATGTGAACTCTCGGGGGCGATAAGCCTGTTATCCCCGGCGTACCTTTTATCCGTTGAGCGACGGCCCTTCCATACGGGACCGCCGGATCACTAAGGCCAACTTTCGTTCCTGCTCGACCCGTCGGTCTTGCAGTCAAGCTCCCTTTTGCCTTTGCACTCTGCGTGCGATTGCCGACCGCACTGAGGGAACCTTTGCGCGCCTCCGTTACTGTTTGGGAGGCGACCGCCCCAGTCAAACTACCCACCAGCCACTGTTCCCGAAGAGGATCAACTCTCCTGGGTTAGAGCCTCAACATTGTAAGGGTGGTATTTCACCAGTGACTCCCTACCCCCTAGCGAGGGCAGTTCGTAGTCTCCCACCTATCCTACACATGCAAAGCCAAGACCCAATGACTGGTTGCAGTAAAGGTGCACGGGGTCTTTTTGTCCTGTCGCGGGTAATCGGTATCCTCACCGATACTCCAATTTCGCCGAGCTCGCGGAGGAGACAGCGCCCAAGTCGTTACGCCATTCGTGCAGGTCGGAACTTACCCGACAAGGAATTTCGCTACCTTAGGACCGTTATAGTTACGGCCGCCGTTTACCGGGGCTTCAGTTGAGAGCTTCGAGTTGCCTCTAACCCCTCCCTTTAACCTTCCGGCACCGGGCAGGCGTCAGTGCCTATACGTCGTCTTGATCGACTTTGCAGACACCTGTGTTTTTAATAAACAGTCGCTTGGGCCGATTCTCTGCGGCCTGCTTCGGCTCGTCGACGCTGCTGTCGACTTACCTACCACGGGCTCCCCTTCTCCCAAAGTTACGGGGACATTTTGCCGAGTTCCTTCTCCGCGAATCACTCGATCACCTTAGGCTTCTCGCCTCGCCTACGTGTGTCCGTTTGAGGTACGGTCGCGTTGGCTGCTTCCATGCGGGGCTTTTCCTGGCGGTATGGTTTGGAACCCTTTGCGGGGTCTGACGACCCCTTCGGCATCGGTGCTCGGCTTAAAGGGTGTTTTAGTCCCCTTCAACGCCTACCTCCTTACATCGGATAATCCACCTCCCGACGGTCCGTTCACTTCCGCGTCCCCCCTCATGGTCGAACGCCTCCAACTCGGTACAGGAATGTTGACCTGTTTCCCATCGCCTACGCCTTTCGGCCTCGGCTTAGGGACCGACTAACCCGGAGCGGATAAGCCTGGCTCCGGAACCCTTAGGCTTTCGGTGACAGGGATTCTCACCCTGTTTATCGCGTACTCATTCCGGCATGCTCGCTTCCCTGATCTCCACAAATGCCCTCCCGGGTTTGCTTCATTGAACAGAGAATGCTCCCCTACCATGGCGACTCGCTGTCGCCATCCGTAGCTTCGGTGTCGTGCTTGAGTCCCGACAATTATCGGCGCAGACGCACTTGACTAGTGAGCTATTACGCACTCTTTAAAGGAATGGCTGCTTCTAAGCCAACCTCCTAGTTGTCTCTGCATACCCACATCCTTTCTCACTTAGCACGAACTTTGGGACGCTTAGCTGACGGTCTGGGCTCTTTCCCTCTTGCAGACGGACATTATCGCCCGCCAACTGACTCCCAGAATAGATCTAACGGACATTCGGAGTTTGATTGGGTTCGGTAACCTGGTAAGGCCCCTAGCCCATTCAGTGCTCTACCTTCCGCAGACAGTTCTGAGGCTATACCTAAATATATTTCGGGGAGAACCAGCTATCTCCGAGCTTGATTGGCCTTTCACCCCTATCCACAGCTCATCCGAGCAGTTTTCAACCCACAACGGTTCGGGCTTTCACTAGGTGTTACCCCGGCTTCACCCTGGCCATGGATAGATCGCGTCGGTTTCGGGTCTACCCCCATGCACTATATCGCCCTATTTAGACTCGCTTTCGCTGGGGCTTCGGGCCAAAGGCCCTTAACCTTGCGCATGAGGAGTAACTCGCCGGATCATAATGCAAAAGGCACGCCGTCACTTGCATGCGGATTCCGTAGACTCCGCATCAAGCTTCGACCGCTTGCATGCACACGGTTTCAGATTCTATTTCACTCGCCGCTTGGCGTTCTTTTCACCTTTCCCTCACGGTACTGTCCTCTATCGGTCACAGGTTCGTATTTAGCCTTGGGAGATGGTCCTCCCTGATTCAGTCTAGGTTTCACGTGTCTCGACCTACTTGGGATTCGCGTAAACGCGGCTACTTGACGCTTCGCATACGGGACTTTCACCCTCTTTGGTCGTACATTCCAGTACGGTTTTGCTGTGTCTTCGCCACGTCGTGAAACGTGATCCCGCAACCCCCTGCGGAGTTTCCTCCACTGGGTTTGGGCTGGTCCCTTTTCGCTCGCCGCTACTCTGGGAATCTCTGTTGATTTCTTTTCCTCCAGGTACTTAGATGTTTCAGTTCCCTGGGTTTGCCCCCTTTCGGGTGACGGGACGGAGTCCCGCCGGGTTTCCCCATTCGGAAATCCTCGGATTGTAGCTTGCTTGCAGCTCCCCGAGGCTTATCGCAGCTTGCCACGTCCTTCGTCGCCGACCTGTGCCAAGGCATCCTCCGTGTGCACTTTTACTGCTTGACCAGCTGCTGTTCATAATTTAGGACGCGGCTCCCTTGGTACTTCTTGGAGCGCGCGTCCCAGCGCATGCTAGTCCACCGTTTCGCCTCCAACACGGACGCTCTCGATGAGAGCGACCTAAGGCTCTTCCTTTTCTCTACCCCTCGAATTTTCAATCAGCAGGCCCAGCGTCTCTGGATCCGTCCTCCGTTTGATGGCGGAGACTCCCAGAGCAGGTAAGAAAGGTAGCAGTGATTTGAAGCGTGTCAAGCTTGAGTCTTGTCCAACGGGAAATGAGCCCGAGCGCGGAGTCGGCCTTTAGCGGGAAATGGGCCTGAAGCCGGGGCGGAGGCGATCATGGAGAATGGGCTGTCGCCCTGCGTTACCCGGGTCCTCTCTCTGGATCAGATCCGCAAGGCTCTTGACGAAGCGGCTTGCGGACGCGGATTCAATCGTCGCCGATGACTGCGGCTAAGGCCTGCTGCTTTAACCGGGAAGCTTTGGTCGGCTTCGAGTACTGCGCGCCTTCTGAGGCCCGGCGGCAGCTTGATCAAACGCTTCAACGGAGAAGGCGGCGGGCTCTTGGAGCCCCGTCAGGCGCCTTGATATCCGGCCGGGACATCTCGCCCCTAGCCTGCCGAGAGCGACGCGGCCTGCGGCCATTTTTTGAGGTCCGCCGCCGAAGACGCTGCTTCACCGCAGGCTTCTTGAAGTCAGGGCTGCGGCGGACCGCGCGCGACGAAAAGGTCGCTTGAGGGCGCCGGTTCTTCCGCGGCGCTCGGCATGCGAGGGATCAGGCCGCCCCTTGAGGCTCGTCAAGAGCCGTCGCCGGGAAGGATAGGAACAGAGTGCTGACGGCCAGCTTTCGGCTGGTGCAGCTGCCGGCTGTGTGCGGACGCCGGAGGCTAAAGATGGCTTCGGAGACGTCCTGCGTCGCCATGGAGGAAGAGGCTCAGTGACTGGAGCGGGCCGCGTTCAAGGTTCGGCCCCAAGTCCGACTGCCGAAAGAAGCTGTTCGGTCGGGCGGCAGGGGGACGAAACGAAAATGACTCAGACCTACTGCCGGCCGCCGCCCTCGGTTGCGACGCGACAGCCAATTCCCTCCAGGTTTCTTTCAGGCCGCCAAGCCCCTCGCGCACCACCGCTGGATCGCATTTCGGCCCTAATCCCTTGGCGGAAAAGAGCGCGCCTACGCCTCCAAGACTCGCGCAGCCAACACCGTGACTTGGTTGGATTCCACCCTCATAATTCCATCCGCGAGCGCAAAGTCCAGGTGGTTCCCCGCAGCGTCCTCCGCAGCCAGGCCGCCTCGCCCCAGCAGCGTGAGGTACGGCGCGTGGCGAGGGAGTATTCCCACCTTTCCGTCCCAAGCGGTCGCGACCAGCGAGCGCACGGCGCCTTCGAAGACTGTCCGAGCGGGGGTTAGGATCCGGAGCTCCAAGTTCTTTCCAGCCATGCGAGCTATTTCGACCCCGAAAGCCGCTCGGCTTCTTCAAGCACTCCGTCGATCCCCGCCTTCATATAGAAGGCTTGCTCCGGGAGATGGTCGAACTCGCCCGCCACGACTCGCTCGAAGGCCTCAATCGTCTCCTCCAAGCGGACATAGCAGCCCGGAATCCCGGTAAACTCCATCGCCACAAAGAACGGCTGCGACAGGAAGCGCTCAATCCGCCGCGCGCGACCGACGATGATCTTGTCCTCCTCGCTCAACTCGTCCATTCCGAGAATCGCGATGATGTCCTGCAGGTCCTTGTAACGCTGGAGGATCCGCTGCACGTCGCCCGCCACTTTGTAATGGCGCTCCCCAATGAACTGAGGGTCGAGGATCCGCGAGTTGGAGTCCAGCGGATCGACCGCCGGATAGATACCCTTCTCCGCAATGGAGCGGGATAACACCGTCGTGGCGTCAAGGTGGGTAAAGGCAGCCGCAGGGGCGGGGTCAGTGAGGTCGTCCGCCGGCACGTAGATGGCCTGCACCGAAGTGATTGACCCGTCCTTGGTCGAGGTGATGCGCTCCTGCAGACCGCCCATCTCGGTGCCCAGCGTCGGCTGGTACCCGACCGCGGACGGCATTCTCCCAAGAAGCGCCGACACTTCCGATCCAGCCTGCGTAAAGCGGAAAATGTTGTCGATAAAGAGCAGCACGTCCTGCTTCTCCACGTCCCGAAAGTACTCCGCGATCGTCAGCCCGGAGAGCCCCACCCTCAATCGCGCGCCCGGCGGCTCGTTCATCTGTCCGTACACGAGCGCGGTCGAGCTCAGCACTCCGGATTCCTTCATCTCCAGCCAGAGGTCATTGCCCTCGCGCGTCCGCTCTCCGACGCCGCAAAAGACGGACTTTCCCCCGTGCTCCATCGCGATGTTGTTGATCAGCTCCATGATGATGACGGTCTTCCCAACTCCCGCCCCGCCAAAGAGCCCGGTCTTGCCCCCCTTTACGTACGGCGCCAGCAGGTCCACGACCTTGATGCCGGTTTCGAAGATCTCCGTCTTGGGTTCGAGGTGGCGAAACTGAGGCGAAAGCTGGTGGATCGGCCTCCGCTCCACTTCTTTCTCCCCTTTCACCGGCCCCTGCTCATCCACCGGCCCGCCCAAGACGTTGAGAATTCTCCCCAGAGCTGGCTCGCCGACCGGAACCGTGATGGGCTGCCCCGTATCCGCGATTTCCATTCCGCGTTGCACTCCGTCGGTGGCGCTCATGGAGACGGCCCGAACCTGGCCCCGCCCGATGTGTTGCTGTACCTCCGCAACCAGGTCGATCTCGGTCCCCGACTCGCTCGTCGCCACCAATTCCAGAGCGTTGTAAATCTCAGGAACGTGACCCGGGTCGAACTCCACGTCGAGAACGGGCCCGATAACCTGTACGACGCGACCGGTCCGCCGGCCATTCCGATTCTCATTCATATTGTCGACGCTTCTCCGCTTCGCTTGCTATACGAGGGCTATCCCAAAGCCGCGGCGCCCCCGACGATTTCCGCAATCTCTTGAGTGACCTGCGCCTGACGCGCGCGATTGTATGTGCGCGTCAGGTTCTCCAGAATCTCCCCCGCGTTGTCGGTGGCGCTCTTCATCGCCGCCCGGCGCGCTCCCTGTTCGCCCGCCGCGTTCTCGACCAGAGCCCGGTACACCGTCGTGCGCAGATAGGCGGGGAGCATTTCGCCGACGATTCTGCCCGCGTCCGGCGATAGAATGAACGCGCCTAAGGCGGATCCCCCCGAAGGCGGCTGAATCGGCAGGACTTTGCGCGTCCTAGGAGGAGTGGACATCGCCGACCTAAACTCGGACCCGACCAGATGCACGGAATCCAAGTCTCCTGCCTCAAATGCTTCGCGAAGGGGAGCGATCAGCTCCTCCGCGTCCCAAGGGGACGGCATGTCGCTGATCGAGGTGGAAGAGGACGCAAGTTCTTCTCCCCTAAACCGAAAGTAGGCGATGCCCTTTTTCCCGGATACGTGAAGTTCGACCTCGGCGCCCTCGTTGCGGATCCGATCCACGGTCGCTTGCGCTTCGCGAATGAGGTTCGCGTTGAACGCGCCGCAGAACCCGCGATTCGCGGTCAGCAGGAGGACCGCGGCCCTGCGCACCCGGTCCGGTCGCCTAAGCAGCGGATACTCGTCTGCCAATTCAGGGGCGTACAAGCTTCGCACGACATCGTTTAGGGCTTCACTATAGGGCCGCGCCGCCTTCATTCGGTCCGTGGCGCGCCTGAGCTTCGAAGTAGCCACGAGCTCCATCGTGCGCGTGATCTTTCTGGTGTTCCGGACGGTCTTGATCCGCCTCTGGACCTCCCGAGCACCAGTCACCCGGCGATCTGATCCCCTGCGTGCGAAGCCGGGCTGTCCGCTTCGCCCGAAGCCTCCGCGCTCGCTTGGAAGACGGGCGCGAATTCCTCAATGGCGCGCTTCAGGCGCCCTTCAACGTCGTCCGGAAGCTGGCCCTGATCGCGGATGCCCAGAAGTACATCCTCAAACTTGCGCTTCACGAACTCGACGAAGCCCGACTCCCAGTCGCGGACGCGCGACACCGCGATATCGTCCAAGTATCCGTTCGTCACCGCGTAGATGACGATCACCTGCTCCTCAACGGGCACCGGTTGATACTGGGGCTGCTTTAGGATCTCCACGGTGCGCTGCCCCCGCGCAAGCTGCTGCTGGGTCGCGGCGTCAAGGTCGGACGCAAACTGGGCGAACGTCTCCATCGCGCGAAACTGCGCCAGGTCCAACCGCAGTCGGCCGGCCACTTTGCGCATCGCCTTGACTTGCGCCGAACCTCCGACGCGGGATACGGATATCCCGACGTTGACGGCGGGGCGGACGCCGGAGTTGAAGAGGTCGGGCTCCAAGTAGATCTGCCCGTCGGTGATTGAGATCACGTTCGTCGGGATGTACGCCGAGACATCGCCCGCCTGAGTCTCGATGATCGGGAGCGCCGTCAGAGAGCCTCCGCCCAGCTCGTCCGAGAGTTTCGCCGCCCGCTCCAATAGCCTCGAGTGGAGATAAAAGACATCTCCCGGATACGCCTCCCGTCCGGGAGGGCGTCGAAGCACCAGCGACAGCTGTCGGTAGGCCTGAGCCTGCTTCGAGAGATCATCGTAGACCAAGAGAACATGCTTGCCCGCCCACATCAGATGCTCGGCGATCGCCGTGGCCGTGTATGGCGCGACGTATTGCATCGGCGCCGGATCGGACGCGTTGGCCGCGACCACCACGGTGTAGTCCATCGCTCCGAAGTGGCGAAGGGTATCCACGACCGCCGCGACCTTGCCCGCGCGCTGTCCCACCGCGCAGTACACGCATATGACATCGGTGTGCTTCTGGTTGATGATGGCATCCACCGCCACCGCCGTCTTTCCGGTCTCGCGGTCGCCGACGATCAGCTCTCTCTGGCCTCGTCCGATCGGGATCATTGAGTCGATCGCCTTGATCCCGGTCTGAAGCGGCTCCTTGACCGGCTGTCTCTTCACGATTCCGGGCGCGACGACGTCAATCTTTCGACGCTCGGTCGTCTTCACCGGCCCTCCCCCGTCCAGCGGCGCGCCGAGCGCGTCGACCACCCGGCCCTGGTACGCCTCGCCAACCGGCACATCCAAGACGCGTCCGGTTCGCCGCACCTGATCTCCCTCGTGGAGCGCCGTCCAGTTCCCCATCACCACTGCGCCGATGCTGTCTTCCTCGAGATTCAGCGCCAGGGCGGTGACGACCTCGCCGGTGTCGGCCGTGATCTCCAGCATCTCGGACGCCATTGCGCTTTGGAGCCCATAGATCCTGGCGACGCCGTCCTTGACCTCGAGGACCTGGCCCACGTCCTGAGCGTCCAGCGACTCTTGGTAGCCTTCGATTTCCGCCAAGAGCACGCTGGCAATCTCGCCGGCGCGAAGTGTATCCTTCATCTCTCTCCGGTCTTCTCTATTGGTGGCGCGGCGGTCGGAATGGCCGCCGCCAGCAAACTCATGCGAAGCGCCTCCAGCTGACGTCTCACCGACCCGTCGTATACCCGTTCGGCGACGCGCACGATGATCCCGCCCATGATTTCGGGTCGGACCGAAACATCGAGTATCGCCTCTTTGCCCATGGCTCGGGAGAGAGACTTGGCGACGGCAGCCTCGTCCTCAATACTCATGGCGCGCGCGACCGTCACCTCCAGGCGAACGCGGTCGAAGTGGTCATCCGCCAAGGCGGCGTACGCCTCCGATAGCCGGGAAAGCAGCCGCTGCCTCCCTCTGGCGATCACGGTCCTAAGGAAGCGAACCAGCCCTTGGGGCAGCCGTCCGTTCAGCGCGTGTTCCACCGCGACTTGCTTTTCCGCCGTGGATACTCGCGGAGTGTAGAGGAACTCCCTCACGCGCTCGTTGTCCCTGACAAGGTCCGCGATCCGGCCGAGCCCTTGTCCGTACTCCTCCACGAGGTCGTCCTTTCGAGCGCGCTCGAAGAGAACCTCGCTGTACGTCCGAACTACGGGATTGACGCTCACGCCCGCGCGTCGTCCCCGCCGTCCGCGCCTAGGACGGCGCCGCCGTCGCCGCCATCCGAAGCCAGCGCCATCTGGTCGATTCGGCGCCGTACGAGTTGCCGATCCGCTTCCGCGTCCAGCCGCGCTCCAATAAGCTTGGATGCAGCCGCCAGCGCCAACCGAACCGACTCTTTGCGAACCGACTCGAGCGCCTGATCGCGCTCCCGGCGAATCTCCTCGCGAGCTCTCTCGAGCAAGGCCCTGCTCTCGAGTCGCGCCTTCTCCTCAAGCTCCTTGCGGAGATTCTCGGCCGCTTGACGGCCTTCCGCGATCAGCTCCTGCACCCTCCGACGCCCCTGCGACAGCTGCGCGTTGTACTCTTGGAGGGAGGCGCGCGCGGCCTCGCGATCTCGTTTCGCTTGGTCCAGGGAGTCCTGAATTCCCTTGCTTCGCGCGTCCAAGGCGCTCAGCATGGGCTTCCATCCGAGGAGCGTGGTGATCGCCAAGAGCGCCAGAAAGGTCACGACCGTCCAGACCATCAGGCCTGGGCTGAGCGCGAAGAGCGAATCCCAAGCCGGAGCGTGCGCCTCCTGGAGCGCGACTCCCGCCAACACGTTGGGCGCCGCCAATCCTAAATGACCTTATGGATGACGATCATCAGGACGGCGATAATCGCAACGCCCTCGATCAGGACGGAGAGGAGCAGCGCATTCCCGCGAATCGCGCCGACGGCCTCGGGCTGCCTGGCGATTGCTTGAGCGGCATTGCCGCCGATCTGCCCAATTCCGATCCCCGCGCCGATGACGGCCAAGCCGGCGCCGATCCCGAGCCCCAGAAGCGCGTACTGCTCTTGAGCGATCTCCAAGGCTTGCGCCTGAGCGGCCTCCTGTACGAAGGCCAATGCGAATTCGAACATTTCTTCTCTGTTTCCTTGCGGTGTTGTTCGGTGGGGTGGCTAGTGGTGGTCCCAAGCCCGGAACGCGCGGCTCAAATGCCGGCGCCCGGCCCCGGCCTCAGTGCTCATGCTGCATGAGGCCGATGAATACGGCGGAAAGGATGGCGAATACGTAGGCTTGCACGACTGCGATCAGGAGCTCGAGCATCATCAAGGCCGTGACGAGCATCGCCGAGCTCCCCGCCACGCCCCAGCGCACGTACTCCGGCGAAGAGGCGAAGAGGAGGATCATGCCGAGCAGGGCGAAGATAATGAGATGGCCGGCGGTCATGTTGCCGAAGAGCCGGAAGCAGAGCGCAAGCGGCTTGGTGAACTTGGTCATCACCTCAATCGGGGTCATGAAGGCCATCATGGCCCACTTCCCGACTCCGCTCACGCCGGGGGGCGCGAAGAAGATCGTCCCCATGTACCCCCGGAAACCCAGCTTCACTAAGCCGGAAACCTCCGTCACGACCAACGTGATGATCGCAAGCGTAGCGGTGACGGCCAAGTTCCCGGAGGCGCTGCCGCCCCAAGGCACCAAGCCCATCAGGTTCATCGTAAGAATAAAGAAGAACAACGTCAGGATGAACGGGACAAAGGGCCGGTACCCTTGGCCGATGTTGTTCTTGCAGATCTCGTCCCGGACGAAGATCACGACCGCCTCGAAGGCGTTCGCGAATCCGGTGGGCGCCTTCTCCGGTCCGATCCGGGCCAGCGTGCGCGACGCGAGCAGCGCGAGCATGAAGACGATCCCCGCAGCGGCCAAGAGCAGCACCGTGTGCTTCGTGATCGACATATCGACGCCCAGCACCGGCGGGAAGCTGGGCAGATGGACTTCGCCGATAAATGGAAGCTCGTAGTAGTGCGAGTCCAGAATATGGTGCCCCAAGATCTCGCTTAGGTTGACCTCTTCGGCGTGCGCGTCGCGCGCTGCGGGCTCTTGCGCGAAGCGAAGGCCCGGCAGCGGGAACACCGCGTTCTCGGTCATCGCCTAGCACCTGGATGCGCCGTCGGTCCGAAATCGAGCCGGTCCGCCTCAAGGATCGCTTCCGCGGTCATCAACACAAGGATGCCGGCTCCTAACGAAAGCAGGAAGGGGAGCGGCTGGACGCCTTCAATCGCGGAGAGCGCGAGCGCGGAAGAGCAGATCACGCCCAACCGAGCCAGGAACCCCAAGAAAATCGCTGCGGGAAACCGAGTCGGGTGAAGACGGAGCCGCTTTAGGAGAAAGTGCTGCGGCAGCTGCGTGCACAACATTAACAGCGTGCCCCAGAACGCCGCATCGCGGTCCCGGGGCCCTAATGCGAGCAGCGCCCCGAGGACGACAACGGCCCCAAATCCCAGCGCGACGGAGACGAACGCGCGATCGCCATGCCGCGGCGCCCATGCCCTAAGGGTCATGCCGACGGCCCGGACGCGCGATCGCGAGCCGTTGCGCGCGCATAAAGGCCATACAGACCCAATGCCGCGCCTCCGAGGACCCCGACCATCAGCATCAGGGGCTGGACGCCCAGCCACCCGTCTAACTGGTGGCCGGCCCACCCAAAGAGGGCAGCCGCGGCAACAGCGGCGAGTCCATAGGAAGAGTAGGCGGCCAGCTCTCGCCTTCCGTCAGCCACGGATTGCCCGAGTCCGGAAGAGTCGACTGCCGCGTCGTCGGCGTCTTTTCGCACTAAACGCTTTGGTCGAACTCTCGTTTCGGTTCCATTGTTCACTGGGAGACTCTAGCCGCCGACTCCAAGCCAGCATTCCAATCTAGAAGGACAGCGGCGATCAGGCAACTTCGAGTCTTGTCTGCCGTAGCCCAGTAGAAATGTCCTCCCTTCTCTCGGTAGAAATGTCCTCTTTCGGTATTCGTTCGTTTTGGGGCGGCGAGAGACTCGAAGGAGGGACGCATGGAGCTGACGTTGAAGGAGCGAGACCGCCTGTACGTCTTGAGGCAGGCGGGCGAGGGGGTGCTTTCGGGAGCGGAGGCGGCGCGGCGTCTGGGGGTGACGGCGCGTCATTTCCGGCGTTTGCTGGCGAAGTTCAGGCTCGAGGGCGACGCAGCGGCGGTGCACGGGTTGCGCGGCAGGCCGTCGAACCGGGCGCTGCCGAGGTCCTTGCGGGAGAAGGCGCTCGATATGGCGCGCGATCCGCTGCGCGAGGACTTCGGGCCGACGCTGCTCGCGGAGCATCTCGAGCGGGAGACGGGCAGAAGAGCAAGCTTCCGAGACGGTGCGGGGCTGGCTGATGGAGGCAGGCTTGTGGGAGCGCCGGCGCAAGCGGGCGAAGCATCGCAGTCGGCGTCACCGGCGTCTTGCGCTGGGCGAGCTGGCGCAGTGGGACAGTTCGGTGCACCGATGGCTCGAGGACCGGTATCCGGGCGAGCTCGTGCTGATCTCGATTCACGACGACGCGACGAACCGGCTGATGGCGGCGAAGTTCGCGCGAAAGGACGACGGCGCGGAGAATCGCCGCGCGATCATCGACTACCTCGAGACGCACGGTCGTCCCTTGGCGGTGTACACGGACAGGGCCGGGCACTTCGGGCAGAAGCGGTCGAAGGGCAAGCCCCGGACGGAGTCGATCATATCGCGGGCGCGGGCGGAGCTGGGCGTCGAGATGATCCTTGCGGGATCTCCGCAGGCCAAGGGCAGGGTCGAACGCAGCTTCGGGACGGCGCAGGACCGTTTGGTAAAGGAGATGCGCGTCGCGGGGATATCGACGATCAAGGAGGCGAACCGGTACTTGGAGCGGACGTGGATGCCCTTGTGGAACGAGCGCTTCGCGAAGGAGCCCGGGGAGCCCGTCGACGCGCATCGGCCGCTGCCGGAGGAGGCCGATCTCGATGCCTTGTTCGCCGAGAAGGCCGAGCGCGTCGTCGCCAGAGACTTCACGGTGCGGTACAAGAACCGGCATTGGCAGATTCCCGAGGCCGAGGCGGAGGGGATTGCGCCGGGGACGAAGGTTGTGGTCGAGCGCAGGCTGGACGGCGAGCTGCGCTTTTGGGCGAGAGGCAGGTACATCAAGGTCGAGGCCTTGGGTCGGGAGAAGCCCCGCATCAAGCCGCCTGGGCGCGAGCAGGCGCGGAAAGCGCGGACGCCCGGGAAACCGTGGAAGCCGGCGGCGGATCATCCGTGGCGTCTCGACATCCGCGCCGACGTGCAAAAGGCGATGGCCCGCAAGGAGCGGCGCGAGGCGCGGGAGAGGCTGCGACGGGAGCGAAAAGAGGAATAGGACGGGCGTCCCGAGCGCGCTCGGGACGAGCTCTCTCGAGTCATCCGCCTCGCTGGATCGCGACGCGACGAACAGCCGAAGCCATGAGCGACGGGGGCTTCCTGCCCGCCGTTTCCGCAGGCCTCGAGCTTGAGCCGGCATCAACGTCAACAGACGCTGACAGGGGAGGCGGACCTCCGACCTCCGACGCGAAGCCGGCAATCCGTACCGGGCCGACCGCAGAGCCTTGCGGCTGCGCCGCCCGGGCCTCGGCCTGCGGACTGTTGAAGGTCCTTCGGCTCGATGCCCGGAACTCCCGGCAGCTCCGACCGGCCAGCGAAATAGTCGGCGCCGAAGAGACCCGGGCCAGCGCCAAATCCCGGCCCCGGAACCCGTCTCGACGCTCCGAAAGCGCCGATTTCCCGAGGGGTAAAGGTCCGGTCGCCCTCCGCTCGCGCCTCTCCGTCGATCCCGGGACGTCCGTTTTTCCAGGAATCGGCGAAATCCCCGGATTTGCGCGAAATCCGCCCCCTCGAGCTTGATTTCCCGCAGCCGTCGCCTCGCCATGAACACGGCTTCCCGCAGCGGGACGGCGGGCCGGCCACGATGCCGGGCCGGGCAAGGATCGGCGGCGCAGCGTATCGTCCAATAGGCGGTCGGATGAGGCGGGACCACGCAAGGCGCGCACGTCGGTGTCCGGGCGAGCTCGCTCGCCCGGACACCGCGCCCCTCCCAATCCGACCCAATCAACCACCCAAACGCCCGCCCCGCGCACGGCCCAAACCGGACCTTTCTATCGAGCGCTGAACCCGGACATTTCTATCGGGCTACAACACGTTGGACAAGACTCGGGGTTACGGCGAGGGGTTCCAGATGGTAGATTAGTCATGGCGGCTCCTTATTAGCTGCCAGAGTATCGAACGCGTCGTTCGGGGGTGACGTCCCCGACTGCGTTCGGGCCGAACATAACACGTCTTCCCGCGAGGCGGGAGTCCCCCGCCGAGAGATGCGCGCCGGGACTCCCGCCTCGTACCTCCTTGTGTGCGAGCGGCGAGCGTGCTATCCATTAGGCAGCGTCGTTAGCCAGACGGCGCGGAACCCAAAATGGGAGCAGGACCTATGCGCAAACCGTTCGTTGTTCGCCTCACCGCCGCAGCTATGGCCTTGGCCGTCCTTTACGTGTCGGTTGGTCCCGTGCATGGGAGGGTGCTTGCGCTTGATGCCCCAGCTCCAGGTGCTCCCGCCTCCACCACCGAATGCACGGCTGCGGAAATTTCCGAGCTTCCGCTACTGTCCAAGGGAGTGGTGGCCCAAGCCGGGTCAAAATGGGGTTGTGCAATTGCCATAGCAAACGCCATTGCTGCTTGCGGAATTGCTGCGTGGGACTGGGCTACCCCCGATCCCATTCCATTAGCCGACGAGTGGATGCTGACGGTGTCTTGTATGAGGCGCATTGGGAAGGCGTTCGCAAAGTGCGGGAGAGCGATCCCCGGCTTCATTGAAGAGTTTATGTAGGAAGTATGCCTACCCTACAAGAGGCGAGGCGTGGAGCACTAACACGTGCTGTTGCCATGCTTCGCGACGAAAACGGTTTTGTTTGGGGGCGGCCACTCTGGACATCCGCGATCCTTGGCTGGGCAGCGGTCAATTGGCTTCCCGAGTTTGCCACGATCCCCTGTGCCGCTGCCCTACTGTGCTCCAAGTTTCATTTTAGGGAGTGCTGGGCAGTACGCAGCGAGACCGCACGGCGAGTACTTTTTTTGCGTATGACAACCCTAGTCGCTATTTTCGTTTTTTCCGCGTGGGCCATCGCAATCACGTGATTCGACCCTACGAGTAGCCGCGCCGGTCTGCGTAAGTCCGGCGCGGCTACTTGATCACGTCCACGCGCACCGCGCACCGCGCCTCGCTGCGCACTCGACCGCGCCGAACGTCGATCCTGTCCACTTGAGAGTCGTCGTGGATCACGCCGCCGTGCTCGAGGACGTCCAGCACCGGCTTCACGAGGTTGTCGATGTCGCGTCGCCGGCGATCCCGAGCGTGGAACACGAGGCGCACGTAATACCGCTCGCCCGGCGTGGCGTCGCGTGTAGGCAGCCAGAGCGGCGCAAGCTCCCGGTATCGCTCCTGGTCCGGGAGCAGGTATCGAGCGTTGCGACGGTAGCCCCATAGGCGGTTCACCGTAGGCGGAAAAGGCAGCTCGGCGTCGCACACCGTCGTTCGCTTCACTCGATCTTGCCGGCGTCCTTGAGCAGCTTCTGGAACCGCGCCTTGCCCAGACCCGCCGAGAGTCCCTTGAGCCGCGCGACCTCGATGTCCGCCCGTAGCCGTCGCGTGTACGCCGCCTGCGCCCTCTCCAAGATGTCGGCGTGTTCCGCAGCGGCTTCGAGAGACTTCACGCCCCCGTACATCTTGCGCCCCACGTGGTGCTTGTATTCCTCGTTGATGGCGTCGACCTCGGCGTACGCCTCCTTGAGCTCGATGTTGAGCTTGGAGGGCGACCAGCACGCATCGATCAGCGACTGCGATACGGACGGCGTGCCGTCCAAGTCGCGCGGCACGCGCATATACACCTCGCGGCACGTGTAGCAGTACGCGAACATGGCGTGCGGCTCGGCTTGGACCATCTGGATATCGCCGTCGCAGCCGTCCTTCTTGCAGGGACCGACCACCGCGTGCAGCGGGAGCGGATTCTCGAACTCGTGGTAGTCGATCAGTCCGTACTTGGGTCCATGCGTCTTGTTCCGGTTGCGCGCGTAGCCGGCGAACCGCACTCGGTCTTGCTTCATGATGCCAACCCCGTGATTCGTGCGGCCTCCGCCGCGTCCATGCCCCCCTCCGCGCCCACCAGCGACCGATACGCCCTCGCCCGTCCCTGCACGTCCGCCGCCCGAAGTTGGTCGAACTCGAGCGTCACGGTCTCGCCGAACGCTCTAGAGAGTTCGGCCTCCAGTTTGCGCCCGAGCGGTTCGATCGCCGAGTGTAGCCATATCCGGTACGCCTCGCGGCGAGCTTGAGCGTCGGCGTCAGAGTCGATCAGCGCGCCCGGAATCAGGCACGAAGCCATCACGCATCGCTCGAGGTCGCGTCGCAGTTCGACCGCCGCCTTTGGCGGATCGAAGCCGATGCGTCGCTGCATCCAGTCCGCCATGCGAGGCACGCCGCCGCCGGCTTCAGTACCCCAGGCGCCGGTCGTGCTCTCGGTCAATGTGACTCGTCCCTTCAGATCGGCTAGGCCGGTCTTGAGGCCGCCGAGGGGATCGCTCCCGTCAGATGGCGGGTTCGGGTTCGCCGGAACAGGGATCAGGTACCCGCGGGATGCTCTGGCTTCGTCCTTCAAATGGTCCTCGAGCCTCGCCGCGAGCGTCAGCGACTGCGACGCCGCCTCGAGTGGTCCGCATCCGCGCCATGGCGCGCCCGGCGTGCTCTCCCACATCAGATGCAGCACTTGCGCCGCCGAGACCTTGCGATACGTCGCGGACTGCAACGGACTCTCGAGCGTCAGCGTGTAGCTCCACGAGGCGGGATCGTAGCCGTCGCCGCGCACCTCCCACTCGCTAGCCGGTATCAGGCGCACGTCCCCGCCCCGAGTCTCGATCAGATGCAGCGACTCGCCGCGCAGCACCAGTTGAGAGCCGATCAGCGATAGCGTAGATGCGTCTAGAGCGCCCGTTACCGCCGGCGAGGCGTCTACCCTTGCCACGGCTAGAGCTCGCCCGTACAGGCCGGCGCAGCCGTCGCCTCGCCATGAACACGGCTTCCCGCAGCGGGACGGCGGGCCGGCCACGATGCCGGGCCGGGCAAGGATCGGCGGCGCAGCGTATCGTCCAATAGGCGGTCGGATGAGGCGGGACCACGCAAGGCGCGCACGTCGGTGTCCGGGCGAGCTCGCTCGCCCGGACACCGCGCCCCTCCCAATCCGACCCAATCAACCACCCAAACGCCCGCCCCGCGCACGGCCCAAATCCGGACCTTTCTATCGAGCGCTGAACCCGGACATTTCTATCGGGCTACAACAAACGCCCGCATCTTGCTTGCGCGATCCAGCATTGTTCGCTATTCTGTTTGTACCGATCAGCAGAAGACGAAAGCTAAGAATGCGCCCCCCGCCGGGGTAATGCGGCGGCAAAGAAAATTCGTCGGTGCGGATCGGTTGGGGCGCCCGACGCGCCGACTCTGCTCTATCAGGGAGTCGGACATGAATCGCTTCGATTCGCAGGAACGCGGCGCAACCACCGCCGTGCAGACCGGTACCGTCGTCGGCATCATCACCGACGCATGGTCCGGCAACGTGATCGCGGGTGCTTTGGTGCGCATTCAAAGTCACCCGGAAATTCAGGCGACCACCGACGAGTCGGGGGCGTTTACGCTCTTGGACGTACCGGCGGGTCGCCGAATCGTCTTGGCCGAGCACGACGACTACGAGGTCGCGTGGGAAACGGTAATGGTGTTGGAGGACGCCGAGACGGAGGCGGATCTGAGCTTGGAGCCTTCAGAGGCGGGCGACGAGGCGGAGACCCAAAGAGTAGCCTACTCGGTCCCGGCGGACCGACAGATAGCCAAGAGGGCGTTCGAGCCGGCGCGCATGCGCAAACGTCGCGGAAGACGGGCGTCGCCCCCTGGGGTTGCCTACCTCCAGGCGCCCGCCAGCCCCGCTTCTCATGCGCACGGCGCGCGGTTCGCCAAGAGAGCGGCGCGGGACTACGTCTTTGTCCCGGGCAGGCCGCCCTCCTATAGGCACTTCGCCGACAACAACTTCCGACTGACCAGCAAGTCTCCGCTCTCAACCTTTTCCATTGATGTGGACCGCGCATCCTACGCTCACGTGCGCAGGTGCATCCGGGACGGATATCGCCCGCCGGCGGACGCAATCCGAGTGGAGGAGCTGATCAACTACTTCCACTACGAGCCGCTCAAGCCCTCGAAGGAGCACCCCATTTCAATGGAGGGCGAGGTCTGGGACGCGCCGTGGAAGCCCGAGCACCGGCTCGTCAGCGTGCGCCTTCACGCGCCCGATGTCGAGCGGAAGAAGCTCCCGCCGAGCAACTTGGTCTTTCTGATCGACGTTTCCGGCTCAATGGAGGGCCGCGACCGACTGGATCTGGTCAAGAGATCTCTGCGCCTTCTGGTTCGCAGGCTGCGGAAGGAGGACCGAGTTGCGATCATTGCCTTCGACCACGAGGTCCATACCCGGCTGAGGCCTACCTCCGGAGCAAACGGGAAGAAACTCGAAGAGGCGGTCGATTCGCTCTACGCGCGCGGCGGCACCAGCGGATGGGAAGGCCTCCGAGCCGCCTACGAGATGGCCAAAGAGGCTTTTGCTCAAGGCGGAAACAACCGGATCATCCTGTGCACCGACGGAGATTTCAATGTCGGCCCCTCCGACGAGTCGGACATGGTCCGCTTGGTCAAAAAAGAGCGCGAGGGCGGCGTCTACCTCACCGTCTTGGGTTTCGGCGTCTACAATCTTCAAGACTCGATGCTGAAATCGCTTTCCAAGCACGGCAACGGCAATCTGCACTACCTGGACGGAATCGACGAAGCCAGGAAGGCGCTGATCGAGGAGATGGGCGGCACACTGGTCGCGGCAGCCCAGGACGTGAAGGTCCAAGTGGAGTTCAATCCAAAACGGACGGCTGGATACCGACTCATCGGCTACGAACGGAGGCTGATGGACGCCGAGGACTTCGAGGACGACGCAAAGGACGCTGGGGAGATGGGGGTAGGCCACTCGGTCACGGCCCTGTACGAGGTCGTGCCGGCCGGCGCGCCGGTTCCGGGACGCAAAGACGGCGGCCTGCGTTACGCCCAAGACGGCAAAGAGGCGTCGGTCGGCGAAGAGCGCGAAGAGGAGCTGCTGTACATTCGGGCGCGGTACAAGGTCCCCGGGGAGAAGAAGGGGCGAGAGCTGGCCGTCCCGGTCCGCGCATCAGCCGGGTCTGGATCCGCCGACCTCCAATTCGCTTCCGCCGTCGCGGCCTTCGGGATGCTGCTCAGGGGCTCGCCGCACGTTGGCGAGTACTCCCTGAGCGATGTCCGCGCGCTCGCCGAAGCCGGGAAAGGGACCGACCCAAAGGGCTACCGGGGCGAGTTCGTCCGATTGGTGGAGCTGACCGACGATCAGGGCATTTTGGAAATGAAGGCTCCCGAGGAGGAATAACGGCTGAGAGGACTCAGCGCCTTTGGGAGTTGGATTCCGACCCGGCGTTCAGTCCAGGCTGAGGCTGCCGGCGGGCGCGATCTCGCCGGCAGCCCAGGCCGCAAACCCGCCGCAAACCCGCTTCGCAGCTCCGCCGGCGACGCGCGTCCGTAGCACAAGACGCTTTCTCCTTGAAGCGTCTCGGACGCGAGCTGGACCGAATGGGTCAAAGGTCCGCGCAATTTGATTGACTAGGCTCCGCAGGGCGGCTAGCTTCCTTGGAAGTACTTCATCAAGACTCGCCGACGCGGGATGCCCGGGACCTCCTCCGTAGACACCATCGCCTCGCCTGACCCGGGCTCCGATCTTCCGCCCCGCCTTGCGCAAGAGAAGGATGTTCGCTTGTTGCGCCGCGCCGGCGAGATCGCGGACGACCTCCGGGAGCAAGTCGGCCAGCGAATCGTAGGGCAGCAGCACATCGTCGACGACCTCGTCACCGCGCTGATGGCGAACGGACATGTGCTTCTGGTGGGCGTGCCGGGCCTCGCCAAGACACTGATCCTCTCTACCTTGGCGGATGCGCTTCACCTGAAGTTCTCTCGCATCCAATTCACGCCGGACCTCATGCCCACGGACATCACCGGCACCGAGGTGATCGAGGAAAACAAGGCAACCGGCGAGCGGGTTTTTCGTTTCGTGCCGGGTCCGATCTTCGCAAATATCGTGCTCGCCGACGAAATCAACCGGACCCCCCCGAAGACGCAGGCCGCGCTATTGGAAGCGATGCAAGAGCGGGACGTGACGGCGGCGGGCCGCACCTATCACCTGGACCCGCCCTTCTTCGTCCTCGCGACGCAAAACCCCATTGAGCAGGAAGGAACCTATCCGCTTCCGGAGGCCCAGCTGGATCGCTTTATGTTCGACCTCAGGATCGACTACCCGTCTCATCAAGAAGAGGAACGGATCGCCACGCTCACGACGGAGGTGCAGAAGGTGCCTGTCGAGGCGGTCGTCAAAGGGGACGAGATTCTTGCCCTGCAGGATCTGGTGCGACGCATTCCGGTTCCTCCCTCAATCGTTCGCTACGCGGTTGGGCTTGCGCGGTCCACGCGTCCGGGCAGCTCCGAGCAGGCGCCCGCCGCCAAGCGCTACATCAGCTGGGGCGCCGGCCCGCGCGCCTCGCAGTACCTGGTGTTGGGCGCCAAGGCGCGGGCTGCTTTTCGGGGAGCGCCGACGCCCTCAATGGACGATATTCGGTACATTGCCCCCGCAATCCTCGCGCACCGAATTGTCGTGAACTTTGAAGCGGAGTCCGAGGGCTTGGATGCGAGAGACGTCGTTCGGGAGCTGCTGGACGGCGCATCATGATTGATACGGAAGTCGCGACGGTCGAGGAACCTCCGAGTCGTCGCCGTCCCGGGCCCTCCAGGCTGCGGCCCTAGTTGAACGGCCCGCAACTACTTTCCGTCTTGGCGGCGATTGCGCTGCTTCTCTTGGCCGCGCTTCTCAGCGCCTCCTTATCTGCAATCAACGCGGTTTCCGGCGCGCGCGCCCGCACACTGAAGGACGAGGGCTTCGACGGCGCGGACGATCTCCTCGCGCTTCGCGGCGGAGACCGCGCCTTGGCTCACTGGCGTTCAACGCGCCTGCTGATTCTGCTCGGCGCGGCGGTCTTCGTCTCGTTCGCGCTCGTCGACGACGGTCAAGGAATTCAACTCGGCTTCTTCGGCGGAGTCGCGCTCATCGCGGCTGGGGCGGGTTTTGCGACTGTGTTGCTCCTCCTGCTATTGGGCTACAGGTTTCCGGCCGCCCTTGCGCGGCGAAGACCAGTGGGCATCGCGCTGCGGGCAGCTCCCGCGCTTCGATCCGCCGGTCGCTTGGTCCACGCCCTCCTCGGTCCTCTAGACCGCTTTGAGAGCCTGCTCTTCGGATCAAGCGGCGTCGGATCGCGCGCCGTGGAGGAGCAGCAGATGCGGGAGACGCTGGAGATCGGGGCCGACGAGGGCATGGTGGAGGCGGAGGAGCACCGCTTGGTGGAGCGCGCCTTTCGGTTGGACGAGCTCACGGCTCGCGACGCCATGACGCCTCGGGTCGGCATTCTGGCTTGGCCGGAGTCGCGCCCTCTCAAGGACGCCATCCGCGAGTTTCCCGACGTGCCGTACTCGAGAGTGCCGCTCTTCGGAGAGAATATCGACGACATCCAAGGCATCCTCTCCGCGCGCGAAGCATACCAAGCCCACTCCGCCGGCGAAGGGAACGCGCCGCTTTCCTCCCTTGCGCGGGACCCGATCTTCGTTCCCGGCTCCCTGTCGCTCTCAAAGCTCTTGGAGCTGTTTCGGACGCGAAGGGTTCATATGGGGATCGTGGCCGATGAGTTCGGCGGCACCGACGGACTGATCACCTTGGAAGACGTTCTGGAAGAGCTGGTGGGCGACATCGTGGATGAAACGGACGTGGACGAGACGCTGTTCGTTCGCGTTTCGGAGAATGAGCTTGTCGCTCAAGGCAGCGTCGACCTTCGGGAGATCAACGATCAGCTGAACGTCCAACTGCCCGCCGGCGAGAACCGCTCCCTAAACGGGCTGCTGCTGGAAGAGTTCGGGGCGGTGCCTCCAAGCGGCACCACGATTGAAACGGCGGGAACCCGGATCACCATCTTGGAGGCATCGGAAACTCATGTCGTGAAGGCGCGGCTCATCCGCGCCGGCGGGCCCGCCAAGAACTAGTCGTCTCGTCACAGCCCGTCGCCACGCACTCGGGGGCGTCCGGCGGCGCAGTTCGCCGGCACGCCCCCGGCGAACGAGGGTTCGGCCTCGGCTGGTCGCGGACCGCCGGCGCCCCAAGCGATCAGTTTACCGGAATCCTGGTAATTGTGAGGCGGAGCGAATTGCGGCACGCGATCTCTGCGTCGATTTCGCAACTGCCGTCTCCGCACACCGTTTCAACTAGACCGAAGTTTTGCAAATTTTTGAACTGATTTAGGGCTTTAACTTGTTGCGGGACAGGGGTTTAACGGTGTCGTAGCGCGTGAAATTCGTAGCCATGTAATAGAAAGACATCACGTTGACATGGCGTTCGATCGCATCTAGATTCGTATCCATGTACATCGACACCGTGCCCAACAGAACGTCGCCCCCGGCCATCCTCCTGCGCGAGTCCTACCGCGAAAACGGCAAGGTCAAGAAACGCACGCTCGCCAACCTCTCGAAATGGCCCGAGCACCTGATCGAGCACCTCCGCGTCGGTCTTAAGGGAGGCATCGCGCTGACCTCTCCCGAAAGCTCCTTCCAAGTCGTCGACTTCAAGCCCTACGGACACGTCGCCGTCGTGCTGAGCGTCGCTCGCCGACTGGGCCTCGAGCGGCTGCTCGCCCGCAATCCCTCCCGCAATCGGGCGCTCGCCGTCGCGATGATTCTCGCTCGGATACTGAATCCGTGCTCGAAGCTGGCGACGGCGCAGTCGCTTACGAAGGACTCGGCGGAGGGCGCGCTGGCCGAGGACCTCGGAATCGCGGACGTCAAAGAGCACGAGCTGTACCGCGCCATGGACTGGCTGGCAAAGCAGCAGGATCACATTCAGCGCCGACTGGCGAAGGAGCATCTCGGCGAGGGCTCGATCGTGCTCTGCGACGTGACGTCGGTGTACTTCGAGGGCGCGAAGTGTCCGCTGGCGAAGCTGGGGTATTCGAGGGACGGCAAGCGCGGCAAGCCGCAGATCGTTTTCGCACTGCTGTGCGACGCGGAGGGAAGGCCGATCGCCGTCGAGGTCTTCGAGGGCAACACCGCCGATCCGGGCGTGCTGGGGTCGCAGCTCGAGACGCTGCGCAAGCGCTTCTCGCTTAAGCGCGTCGTGCTGGTGGGCGACAGGGGTCTGCTGACCAGCGCGCGCATCAGGGAGGAGGTCGAGCCCGCCGGCATCGATTGGATCACGGCGCTGAGGGCGCCGGCGATTCGCAAGCTGGCCGAGGGCGGCGATCTTCAGCTGTCGCTCTTCGACGAGCGGGACATTGCGGAGATCTCGTCGCCCGAGCTCTTCCCGGGAGAGCGGTTGATCGTGTGCAGGAATCCGCTGCTCGCCGAGAAGCGGGCGCTCAAGCGCCAACGGCTGCTCGATGCGACCGAAGCCAAGCTCGAGCAGGTCGCGGCGGCGGTATCGCGCGAGAAGCGGCCGCTGCGCGGACGCGACAAGATCGCGGTGCGCGCCGACCGTGCGCTTCGCAAGTACAAGGTCGGGAAGCACTTCGACATCGAGTATGCGGACGACTCCTTCAGCTGGTCGCGCAGCGAGGGGCGCGTCGCCCGCGAGGCGGCGCTGGACGGCATCTACGTGATCCGCGCCAGCGTATCGACCGAAGAGATGTCGCCCGAGGACGCCGTCAGCTCCTACAAGAGCCTCTCGCGCGTCGAGCGCGCCTTCCGGTCCTTCAAGACGGTGGACCTCAAGATCAGGCCCGTGCACCACCGGCTCGAGGACCGCGTGAGGGCGCGCGTGCTGCTATGCATGCTCGCCTACTACGTCGAATGGCACCTGCGGAAGCTGCTCGCGCCGCTGCTCTTCGACGACGAGGAGAACGGCGCGCCCAGGAGCTCGCCCGTCGCGCCGGCCCGACGCTCGAAGTCGGCGCTCGAAAAAGCGGGAAGAAAACGCACCCGGAGCGGCTTCCCCGCGCAAAGCTACCAGAGCCTGCTGCGCGAACTCGCCACACTGCAGCGCGGACGCCTCCGCGTCGTCGACAACAAAACCATCAAAGCCAACGTCGCCTTCCTGCCCACGCCGCTGCAAGCCGAGGCCTACCGCCTGGTCGGCGTCAGGCCCTCGAACCGTACCCAGTAGAAAACGTACCCAGCAGCGCACACCTCGAATTCGCGTCTGCGTCAAGCCCACACTGGAGATTCGACCAATTCCCGCCGTCAAACTTCGGACTAGAGCCTCGATGGCTTCCCCTACTTCTTCGCGACAAGCGGCCGTTCCGTCCGTCGCGGCAGGGGGATCGTCGGCCCAACGCGGGGTCGCTAACCACGTTGTTTGCAACAGAAAGACACTGACGGCGAGGACAATCAAGGGCAGAATAGGCAGATCCTGGAAATCTCTGTGCATGGCATCTCCCGGACAGGGGCAGGACGAAGCTCTCTTCGCCCTAGGCGAGCGGTCTTCGACGGAAGGTACTCGCGAATCAACATCCGCGCTGCGCGGCGGCGATCCGGATATGGACGCTCATCCGGAACATCCTCGCTTGCCTTGAGGCGGACTTCGCCGCAACGCTCCGATCACCGCAGTCGCTGCGTGGCTCGCGATGCCGTAGCTCTACCGCGACTCTCCCAGCAGCTCCTCCATGAGCGCGAGCGCGCGATCCGCAAGTCGCGCAAGATGCGGGTGCGCGCGATTCCCGTTGGTCAGAAACGCCGCGCCGAAGCCGCGCGTCCGATTTCCGGCCACAAACGCCGTATAGCCCGGCACGCTTCCCGAGTGGGCGAAGTACCTGTCGCTCCCCGAGCGCGAAACCCACCAGGTCAAGCCATAACCCGTGTCCTCGTATCCCCATCCGCCGCCCATCGGCTCGCCCGCAAACTGCGGATACTGGAGACGGTGCATCTCCTCCATCGCGCCTGCCGGAAGCACTCTCTCCCCCTCCCACGCGCCGTCCCCCAAGTTGAAGCGCGTCCACTTCGCCTGATCATGGATCGTGCCGTAGACGATTCCGGCCGGCCAGACGTTGGCCTTCAGTCGAGAAACAGGAACCAAGCGCCCCGTCTCTTCATCCGTCGCGTACGGAGTCGCAAGGCGCTCCTCCACAAACGGCGTGACGTCGAAGCGCGCCCCGTTCATCCCCAGCGCGCCCCAGACCCGCGCGCGGATGTACTCCTTGTATGGCGCGCCCGCGAATCTCTGCACAAGATGCGCCGCGAGCGAGTAGGCCATGTTTGAGTACACGACCCCGGACAGAGGCGGGGCCGTCACCCGGAGAGAGTCGGCGAGATATTGATCCAAAGAAAGCGGCGCGGTCGGGCCCCAGACCGGATGGGGGCCGAAGTCCACCGGCATCCCCGAGGCGTGGGTGAGCAGATGGCGGAAGGTGACCGGACGCTCCGGATCCTCTCCGCGAATCTCCAGGCCCGCATACCCGCCGACCGCCTCGTCCAGGCGAACGCCATGCGACTCCAGCTGTTGCAGAAGCGCAATGGTGGACTGAGCCTTGAAGGTCGACCCGATGAGATAGTAGGTGTTTGTCGACGCTGGCGTCCGCGCCCAGAGGTTGGAGAAGCCAAACGCCCCGGCCCAGAGCGTGCCTGCGCGGTCCGTGATGGCCGCCGCGACCGAGGGGATGCCGCCGTCCAGCATCGAGCGGCGAATTTCCTCCTCCAGTCGCGCGACGACTTCCGAAGCGGACGAGGCGGTAGCTTGACTCTGGGCGACCGCCTGCGGCGCGATGAGCATTGCGGCGCCGGCGCAGAGCGCGAAGCCGGGCCAAAGACCCCGCGCAAGCGCGAAGTCGGATGATCGGCGACCCGTTTTCTTCATGAGTCCTCCTTGAATTTCACTCGTATCAAAGGACGCTTTTTTCAGGCATGAGCACCGCTGCGCGAACGCTGTGAGCGCCTCGACAAGCGCGAGACGCCCCCCGGTCGAAGACGGACAGATGGACGTGCGCGTCCAGCCGTTCTACCTCCGCTCCCATTCGCGGCCTCCGGATCGGTACGTCTTCGCCTACCACGTGGAGATTCGAAACACCGGCGCGGAGCCGGCCCGGCTCTTCTGGCGCCATTGGATCATTCACGATCCGGTCGCGGGCATGCAGGAGGTGGAGGGGGAAGGCGTGGTGGGAGAGACCCCCACTTTGGATCCGGGGGACGCGCACGTCTACGGCAGCTTCTGCGTCCTCAACGCCGAATCGGGCCACATGGAGGGCTTTTTCCACTTTGAGCGCCCTTCCGGGGAGCGATTTCGAGCGAAGATCCCGCGCTTTCGCCTCCAAGCGCGTCCAAGCGGCTTTGGCGGGCAGGCGGCGGAGGGACGCGAGACCATTCACTAATCGCGCCTTGGGCTGATCGCCGCCGGGGCCTCTTTTGCCGGGACGGAGGCCTCAAGGAGACCTCGGCGGAGCTATTCGCGAATGCGTACGTACGTCGCGTGCGATACCCGCTCCGATCCGTCCTCGAGGACGCGGCGGTACTCGTTGTGGATCGTGTCGTTGTTCGCGGTCAGTACGTTGGTGATCGTCTGATAGACCTCGCCGCCCCTGGCGTTGCGAATGAGATTCACGCGATCATCGACCACTTCCACGGCGGTGGTCGCATTCTCCTGACCGGAGACGGGTCGAAAGGCGCCGTCGAAGAGCGTCGTATAGCTCCACTCGCTCTCTACGCCCTCCGAGCTGGTGGATGCGACGGTGATCTTCATTCCCCCGTCTCCATAGGGTTCGTAGGTCATCACGTTGCTCCACGGGGGAGGCTGGTCGGACTGAAGCTCCCAGACGCCAAAGCGCGGATTCTCCTCCGCCCCGCCCGCCTCAGCGCCGGACTCCGACCGACCTTCTTCCCCGCCGCACGCCAGAGAAAGCGCGACCGCGCAAGCTCCGGCAAGCCCTCGTCTCGTCGTCCGCATCCGCATGACCCCCGTCGTGGCAAGAGATGAAACACCCGTTCCGATTCAACGTAAAGCTATCTTGACACAGCCCGCTGGGCGAAGACGGGCTCAAGCTAAATCTTGGCCAAGGGGGCCCCCTGCACGGGATGCGTTCGGCGTTGATGCGCTGCTTGGACTCTCGATTATGGGCATTCGCGTCGTTTTTCTACTTGATCTGGGCGCTGCCCGCCGCACTCCCAGGGCAGACCCAACAGCATGGTCCGGAGTTGAATCCGGAAGGCCGGCTCTTCGGGGTTATTGAGGAACGCGACGGGGAGACTCACGAGGGCTTTCTCCGGCTAGGCCGCGACATCGTTGGCGTGGACGCGCTGCTCGAGGGACGCCGAGAGGTGCCGCCCAAGGAGTACTGGGCTTGGGTGCGCGCGAGCGGAGACGAAGGCCCTCCCGTGGGCAGCCTTCGGGTGCAGGACTACCTTGTGAGCTGGAACGAACCCGATCCCGACTTCCCGTCTACGGTGCCGATGGCGATTCCGCTGGAGGCGGCAACGGAGATTGTCTTCGAGAGCGGCAGCTTGGCCTTGGTGCGGATACGAGGAGAAGAGGAGCCCATCCCGCTTCTCCCTCCCAAGGATCGATCATGGAACGGGCTCAGGATACGGGTGGAGCGCGAAGACGGGCGCGTTCGCTCGCATTGGCCCACCTACATCCGCTCCATACGCTTCCAAAACCCGCCCGGAGGAGCGCGTCCCGCGGCGCGGCGCATCCGGGGAACGGTGGTGGATGCCGAAGGCGTTCAGCGTTCGGGATTCATTTCGTGGGATCGGGACGAGGTCCTTCGGACCGACGTGCTGGACGGGGAGATGGACGGGTCGGACCGAAGAATCGCTTTCTCCGATATCGTCCGGATCTCCCCGGAAGGAGAAGGCGCAATCGTGGCGCTTGCCGACGGAGAGGAGCTTCGGCTCTCCTCCAGCAACGACGTAAACGCCTCCAACCGAGGAATCTCGATCAGCAGCGTCCACGGCGTCGCGGAGCTCAAGTGGGAAAGTCTCGCCCGCTTGGCCGTACACAGCGACGAGGCCGCGATGACGGACGGCCCGTTCCACCGGGTGGAAGCTTCCGGCCCCCTGCGCGGAACCGTCGTGCTGGAGCGCGGCGATTCGGTGAGCGGGCAGATTCTCTGGAATGCCCAAGAGACGTGGAGCTGGGAGACGCTGTCCGCCTGGAGCGGCGTCGCGCGGGTTTCCCTCCGATGGTCGAGCATCGCCTCAATCGGTCGCACTCCCTCAGGCGGCGAAGCGGTCCTTTCCGGCGGTACGCGGGTACCGCTCTCATTTGCGCCCAGCGGGGAGCCTGAGATCGAAGAGCTTTCCCTGGACGCCCAGGCCGAGGCCCCGGATCTCGGCTTGGACGATTCCCCCGCATGGATTTCCAGGGGCCTGTTCGTTCGTCCGGAGACAACGGGAAGCGAGCTCTTTTTCCGCTGGAGCGATGTCGCCCGGGTGCGCTTTCAGGCCGGTCCCCGGCGCGTAAATCCATAGCGTGAGGCGCGTTTTCCTCGCATTTGCGGCAGTCCTCTTCCTTGTTCCGTGGACGCCGGCCAACTCCCAGACGCAACCTCGCGCGGACGCCTTCCGCGATGAAGCGGCATTCAAGCTCTACGCCGCGGCCGCCGCCCGTTGGAACACTCTTGACGAGTCGATTCTGAGCTACACCGCAAAGATGGAGCAGCGGATCTCGGCGTCGCTCCGGACGCCGCTCCGCGACCGCTCCATCTATCGCAATGAAATGGCCGCCCGTGCGTTTTGGAGGCGGGGCGCGGACCCGATTGTGCAGCTGCTGGGGTCGCGCACCAGTTACCCGGGCAGGGACTTGGCTATCGCGGACGGCAATTTGGATTGGCTGGAGGACCTTCCCTTCGATCGCCCATTCGAGCCCGGCGCCGACCAGCTGTTTTACGGCTTCAGGACGCAAGACGAATGGGGGATGGACGACGACGGCATCAACTTCAAACATCCGCTCGCAAAGGGCTCCGACAGGGAGTACCACTTTCGCAGCGGCGACACCCTCCGTCTTTTTCTGCCCGACGAGAGAACGCTCGAGGTCGTCGCCTTGGACGTGATTCCGCGAGAGTCCCAGGTCGACCGAATCAGCGGAACCCTTTGGATTGAGCCCGAGTCCGGCGCGCTTGTCCGAGCCGTATTTCGGCTCAGTCGGAGGATCGACGTCGTTCAAGACATCCCGTGGGTCCAGCAGGAAGACGAAGAAGGGGCGTTTCGACTGGTTCCGGGATTTCTGAAGCCGTGGACGGTCGAACTCAGCCTCTTCGCGGTGGATTACTCGCTGTGGGATTTCGAGGTCTGGCTGCCAAGGAGCATGCGCGTCGAGGGACAGATCGCGGCGGGCGTGCTCAAGGCTCCGGTGGCGTGGGACATCAGCTACGCGATGGAGGATGTCGTGATCGCGGAGGATCTTCAGGAGGCGCCGGAGCAGGGTCCGCGGGCGGACGCCGAAGCTGCCCTGACCGACTCCCTGACGCGCGTCCACTTCGACACGCGCGCCGAAGCCATGGACTTTATCGCGGGCCTTCTGGGAGAAGGGGACAGGGCGACGTACGCGCAGGTTTCGGCTTCGAGGGCCCCCGGCCGAGACCTCGTCGTTTTGGCGCCCGAGGAGCGCGAGGATCTGGAGGAGAGCCCGTACATTCCGGCGCCGATCTGGGAGGACGCGCCCGGCTTTGCGAGCGAGGACGACCTGCGCGACTATACCAGGATTTTGGCCAATCTGCCCCTCCGGGAGGTCGAAGAGGCGCGGTGGAGGTTTTCGTGGGGACCCCAAGGCTCGGGGCTGCTGCGCTATAACCGCGTGGAGGGCCCTGCGGCGGGCGCTCAAATCGAAGGGGAGGTATCGGGCGGACTGCGGCTCAAGGCGCAGGGGTTTTTTGGCTTTGCGGACCTCCGGCCCAAGGCCCGCGTCGAAGTTGAGCGCTTCGGGGTCCTTCGGCGCATCGCCCTAGGCGCCTACAGCGAGCTCAAGCCGGCGGAGCCGCACTCCAGCCACTTCGGCCTGGGAAACTCCTTTGCCGCGCTCCTTGGAGGGCGAGACGACGGCGAGTACTACCGCGCGACCGGCTTGGATCTGACTTGGCGTCCCCCCGACGCGGAGCGAGAGTCATTCGTCTTTCGCCTTTACGGGGAACGACAGGCGCCGGTTTCGACCAACACGAACTTCGCCCTCTTCGAGGTCTTCACCGACAACTGGACCTTCAGGCCCAATCTGGCGGCGGCCCCGGTCGACGAGGCCGGCGCTTCGCTGAGGCTCCGCAGCTGGTGGGGACGCGATCCCCGGCAGGCGCAGTTCGGTCTAGAGACACGCGGCCATGCCGCTCTGTGGCGAGGGACCGAATCCGGCGACGCGCCCGTCCAGCGATACGCCAGGGCCTCGGCGGTCGCCCGGATGGCGATTCCGCTTTCCGAGCCCTCTTGGGACGGCTGGAGGCTGGGATCGGAGCTCGCCTTTGGAACCACCTTCGGGCCTGCGCCGCTTCAGACTGGCAGCTATCATCATGCGGTCGCCACGACCACTGGAAGCGGGACCAAGATTATCGGGTTGACCGGGCCGTCCTTCCTCCGGGGACGGATCGAGATCGGTCGCGCTTATCACGGCGTGACCGCCGCCGCGCTGGCCGACGCGGCGTGGGCGGGCCGGCGGGACGCCTTCGATATCCGGGATGCGCTGGGGAGGGTCGGGCTCGGGTTGAGCATCCTGGACGGCCTCCTCAGGATCGAGCCGACGTACGGGTTGCTGAACGGGAACGGGTCGAACAGCTTTCGCTTGGACCTGTACTTTGACTCAATCCTCTAGCCCGCCGCGGCCTAGCCGGGCGAGTCCCGCTCGGCGGCGCGGGCAGCGGCTTTTCCATCCCAGCGCCCGAGGTCGTCTTCGCATGCAGCTTCGTTCCGCGCTCCTACTCTCCGCCGTCCTTCCGGTTGTTGCGTCTTCGCCTGCCTCCGCGCAGCCATACCTTGAGCCCGCAATGCCCTACAAGCTGGGCACCTTTGCCTTTGAGGGCGAGAGCAGGCCGGGGCTGGTCCTGGAGGACGCTTGGATCGTGGACATTCAACGCGCGAACGCGTGGGTTCAGCGGATCGCCGAACTCCCCCAGCTCGAGCTTCCCGCAGATATGCTGGGCCTGATCGAGCAGTACGATTACGGCGCGCGCTCGCGCTTGATCGAGATCGTAAACCACTTGACGCGCGAAGACTGGAACGGCGCCACGCGTCCAGAGTTCGTGTACCGGGTAGGCGAATTGCGCACCGAAGCGCCGATCCTTTACCCGGGCAAGATCCTCAATGCGGCCGTCAACTTCTACAGCCATGTCGAGGAGGCCGGCGCTCCCGAAGAACGCGCTGCCGCCAGACGCGCGCGCAGAGAAAATCGAGGCGTCCCCTACCTCTTTCTCAAGCCCGGGCGGGGGGCGGTGGTGGGCGACGGAGGTCCGGTCGTCTTGCCTTGGGGCCGCAACCGGATCGACTGGGAAGTCGAGCTGGGCGCGGTCATTGGGCGGCGAGCAAAGTACGTCTCGGCTTCGGATGCCGAGAGTTACGTCTTCGGATACACCATCACGTTAGATATCTCGGATCGAGGCGGGCGGCCTCCCGGGGGAAATCCGCTCCGGTCCGACTGGTTCGTCGGAAAGGGCCACGACACATTTGCTCCAATGGGCCCTTGGATCGTGCCGAAGGAGTTCTACGGCGATCCGATGCGGGAGCTTCACCAGTCGCTGAGCGTCGGCGGCGAGCAAATGCAGGAGGCCCGGGCCGGCGACATGATCCACACCCTGTGGGAGCTGATCGAGTACGGTTCTTCGATCAGCACCCTCTACCCGGGCGACGTGATCAACAACGGTACCTCGGGCGGCGTGGGAATGGGCACCGCAGTGCGCGGGAAGCAACGCTTCCTGAAACCCGGAGACGTCATTCGCGCCTCAATCAAAGGGATTGGAACGCTTGTCGTGCCCGTCGTCGCCGAAGATCAACCGGAGGGAGGCACGGGGGCGCGGCTTCCGCCGAACGCTCCGCCCCGTTGACGCGCGCCGGGCTCTTTGGCGCAGCCCGGCCATCGCATTCGCTGGTTCGCAAACGACGCGACCTCTTGAGGCCCGCCTTCCCGTCCGGCTCAAGGAATGTTTCGGCAAACGCATGCCGGGGGCGGGACTCGAACCCGCAAGGGATTGCTCCCGGGGGATTTTAAGTCCCCTGTGTTTGCCGTTTCACCACCCCGGCCCTAGGGTCTCCAGCCATCGGCTGGGCCGCATTGGACTCGGCGACCTATCGTATCTCGACGTACCGCTCCAGTCGCGCGACCTCGCCCTCGTCCACGTACTTACCGATCTCGACGCGGAACTGGTCCAAGGAGTCGTAGGGCCTGTACTCCTCAAACTCCTCCGCCATTCGCGGGCCCACTCCGGGGATGGACAGAATCTCCTCCCTGGACGCTCCGTTCAGGTCGATGCGCACGTAGACGTACTGGGCCAGCCGCGCAAGCTCTTCGTCGTCCACGTACTTCCCAATTTCCCGGTGGAAGACGGCAAGGCCGTCGTAGGGGCGATATTCCTCGAATTCGCCGCGCATTCGCGAGCCCACACCGGGGATGAGCTGGATCTCGTCCGCGCTCGCGTCATTCAGATCCATCGGCAGCCAGAGGTATTGGTAGAGTTCACGCGCCGCTTGGTCGCCAAGATCCTCCGCCAAAGTCGAGTGTAGCGCGGCGGGACTCGCGAAGGGCCGCCCTTCCATGATCGCCCGGGCGGCGGCGTCGGAAATCCCGGGCACGCCGGCAAGGGCTTCTCGCGCCGCCAAGTTGGGGTTCAGGAGCCCTTGGTTCTCCCCAACTTGGGCAAGGACCCGGGGCGAGCCTTGCGCGAGAAGCAGCGCCAGCGCGGCTAGGAGGGACCCGCAACGCGGCAAAGCGAAGGCTCTCGTCGTGTTTTTTTTTGTTCCATATCTGACTTCTCTTTACTATAAAGGCTGATTTGACGCGGGCGGGCGGCGAGACCGGTCCCAAACCGCTAGCCACAAGATACAACCAAGGAGAATCATCGTTCCCGGAGCAAGCACGGGGAAAGCCCCTTTGAGCGTCCTCCAGAGGAGCTCCAACCCTTCGATGTCGCGCCTGCGCTCCAGCTGGAACTCGAGATTTCCGCGCAGATGAAGCAGAGCGCCCACGATACCCGACGCGAAATAAAAGCCGGCCATCCACCGAAAGACCAATCGCCACGGGGCGGCCGCGCCCACGCCCAAGAGAGCGATCCCGGAGAGCGCAAAGCCCGCTCCCAACAGGATCATCGGCGGAAGCTGGTAGAGGTCGCGGTAGTGCTCCAAGAGAATGAGCTCCGCCAAGACGAACAGCGACGAGAAACAGAACAGCAGTAGAAGGCTTGGGCGCAATTGCGGCACGGGGTTTTCCTGCGCGTGCGAGGTGAACGAAAGGCGATCCGGTCGGGCGCTTCCGGCGCTACGGCTGACGCAGCTCGGGGATGGGCTGCCCAAGGCAGCAACAGCCGCCGAAGAGCCTCAGCGCTGCGTCCCCTCAGCCCTATTGTAGGCCAGCACGAGCGGCTGCGACTCCGCCCCCAACAAGAACTCTCGAGTCGCGATCAGGCGGTCCCCGACCGCCTCCAGCGTTTCCCGGACCCGGCCCCCTCCGACTACCTGATGCTGCACAATCAGAAACGGATGATCCCAGTCCAAGCGGGAGCGCACCTCCTCCTCCTCTACCGCCCACTCCGCTTCGTCTCCATTCAGGGGCAGGAATAGCGGTCTTCCAGGAGTTCCCCTGAGCTCAAGACTCGTGCCGTCCGTTCGAATGACAAGGCTCTTCGGCCTCCTTCGAAGCACTTCGACCGTCGCCCGCCGGGCCGAAACGGTCATGCGCCGGGCCTCCAGCATTCTGCGATAGCGTCGCATTTCCCGGCTCTCGTTCCTCGCGATGTCGGAGGTCGGCATCTCCTCCTTCATCCCTTCGAAGGGATTGTCGATTTGCGGCGAGCTGCTCGTCTCGTCCAGCGTCCACACGCCGGAGAACGCGGCGATCAGCGCGCCGGATTCCTGGGCGGTCGGCCGGGGCGCGCCGCCGCCCGAAGCACAGCCGGAAAGCGCAGCCGCGGTTAGGAGCGGGAAGAGGACTCCCAGCAGTCGACTCAGACGAAAAAGGACTGGGAGGGGACGGCGCAGGGCGGCGGACGAAGCACGCATAGTAAAAAAGATAAGATACGGCCCGGCGGTCCGGCGGCCTCCGTCACCCAAGGACGCGATCCAAGTCCTCGCAGAGATCCGCCGGATCCTCCAGTCCTACGGAAAGTCGAAAGATGCCGTCGCCCGCGAAGCGCCGATAGGATCGCAGCGCCTCGTTCGACAGTCGAAAGGACGTCTCGATCGCGCTTTCCGTTTCCATCCAGTAAATCAGAGTTCGGTGGTGCCCCAAGGACACAGCGTAGTGGATGACTTCGAGAGCCCCGCCTCCGTCTTCGCTTCGCCCCTCCTCCGCGATGCGCTTCAGTACCCGATCCGGATGCCGCGCTTGGAAGGAGATCATCCCGCTGAAATTGCTCATCTGCCTTTGCGCCAGCCGGCGCTGCGGGTGAGACTCCAGCCCGGGGTAAATCACCTTAAGCGTCTCCGGATGATCCTCCAGAAAGCGGGCGATTCGCAACGCCCCCTCCTGGTGGGCCTCCATTCGAAGGGGAAGCGTTGCAGCGCCCCGCAGGATCAGCCATGCATTGAATGGCGAGAGCACGCCTCCGTGATGCACCGCCGCCTCGAGCCTGAGCTCGTCGATGTCGCTCTTCGATCCCGCGACGGCCCCGCCGATCGCGTCGCCGTGCCCTCCGATGTACTTGGTGAGCGAGTGAACCACCAGATCCGCGCCCAGCGAAAGGGGTCGGGTCGAGACCGGCGTGGCAAGCGTTGAGTCGACGGCGAAGCGAACACGCGGAAAATCGGCCAGGAGGTCCGCAATCCCGCGGATATCGGAGAGCCGGAGGATGGGGTTCGCGGGGGTTTCGACCCACACCATTTTTGTCTCGGGCCGGAGCGCGCGGGCGATCAGGCCTATGTCCGAGCTGTCCACGAATTCGGTGCGAATTCCCAGCCTAGGGAGCGTATCGCGAGCCAGCTCCGCCGCGCCGGCGTAGTTGGTGTCCCCGATGACGACGTGGTCGCCTGCAGAGAGGAAGGTCAGGAAGACGGCCGTCGTGGCCGCCATGCCCGATGCAAACGCCGCGCAGGCTTCGGCGTCCTCCAACGCCGCCACTTTTTGTTCGAGCTGACGCACCGTGGGATTTGAGAAGCGGGTGTAGACGTGTCCCGCCTCCTCGCTCATTCCGATCGCGGACAGCAGGCCGCCCGGCTCCGTAAGGAAGGTGGAGCTCATCACCAAGTTGGGCGCGGAAGCTCCCGTCTCGGGGTCCGGCCGCTCGCCCGCGTGAATGGCGCGAGTCCGCATCTTCGCGGCATGGGTATCGGTCATCGGCTTGGAGGGTTGGAGGGGCGGATCTCAATCCGCGAAAGGTGGGCCCTGCGGGGGTAGCTCAGCATGTGGAGGACGGCGGCCGCGCAGTCTTCAGGCTCCAGTCGCCAAGGCTCGGGAGCGCTGGCGGAGCCAAAGAACCTCGTGTTTACGGACCCGGGAAGCACGATCCCCACCCGAATGCCATGGGGGCGGAGATCCAGCATCATCGCCTCGGTCAGCCCCAAGAGGCCGAACTTGCTTGCGTTGTAGCCGGCCCCTTGGGGGATCGCATGGCGGCTCGCAAGCGATCCAATGTTGATGATGTCGCCGCTCTGCTGCTCCATCATCCGATCTACGACGGCCTTCGCGACATGAAAGACGCCGCCCAGATTGACATCGACCTGAAGCCTCCAGTCCTCGGGACGCAGCTTCCCAATCGGGGCAAAGACCCTTAGACCCGCATTGTTCACCAAGATGTCGATCCCGCCCAGAAGATCGACGGCGCGGCGGGCAAGCCGCGCGCACTGACTCGGGTCCGCTAGGTCCGCGCAGGCCCAGAGGCTTGCGTCCCCAAGCGACTCGGCCACTCTCTGGGCATCCGCGCGGGCGCGCCCGTGCGCTACGACCGACGCGCCGGCCCCGGCCAAGCTCCGGGCGACGGCCCTTCCGATCCCGCGAGTGCTTCCGGTGACCAAGGCGCGCCGGCCCGCCAAGCCGGCTGCCCGGCCCGGCTCAGCGTTCAAGGAGCGTGATCGCGCGCGCGCGCTTTCTGGTCTTGCCCGTCGCCTGCTCCGTGATTTCCAAGACGACCCACAGGGGGCCGGGACGCTCGTTGCGCAGATCAAAGTCCAAGGTGTGCGGCTGCGTTGCCCCGCGGGACTCCAAGGAAAAGAGAGTGGACGGGCGGCCCGGTTCGGGCTCCGGCAGCGGGTCTTCTCCCTGAAGGTCGACCAGCGCGCGCGGGTCTCGCCTCATCAGCCGAACGCGAATGTCGAAGCCAATTGCCTCGCCCTCCGGCGCCCTCGCATCGTGGTAGATCTCGAAGTACGCGCGCAGGACATCGTCCCTCCAGAAGGTCGTCGCGGGAAGGAGCGGCACCGGCGCATCGTCTATGGCGTAAATCGGATCCGGCGGAATGCCCAGGATAAGGTCGCTGACCTCGGGTCGATTCAGGTAGCGGGCGAGAGGCGGCCCCGGCATGAAGTGCAGACGGCCCGCGCGGGACGCAACCGTTTCCTCCCCGTCCAGATCCGCCGCGCGGGCTGCGGCGTGCTCCGCCGCGACCGTCAGGTGACGCAGCGCGGGGGGATGGATCATTTCAAGGCTGAAGAGGTCTCCCCCCTCGCCTGCGGGAAGGAGCCTGGCGCGACCGATCTCGTCCAACACGCCATCCCTGAGGATCGCGGTGTGGTCCGCGCTGACCGCCTCCAAGGCGATAGACTCCTCGCCAGGCTCGATCGCGCGGGGACGCCAAGTCGGCGAAGAGACCGCTAGGACTAAGAGCCGGGGCTCCGTCCCATCCAGCATCCTCGCCGCTTGCGCCGCAAGCGCGCTTTGGGGCGCGCTCTCCAGCGGCGAGAGGACTGGCGGCAGCGGTCTGGAGGCGGCCATGACATCCTCGTCTTCGTACCTGAAGGAATTTGCGCGCAGATCGGATTCCCTCAGCTGCGCGCGCCCGCTTCCCAGCCAGATGCGGTCGAGCTCTGCTTGCCGCCGGGCAAAGGGGCCGCCCATCCGCGCGAGATCGCCGTAATAGAGGTACTCCAAATAGTACTGAGCGCGCAGGTTGCGAAAGCGGTTTTGCGGCGAGGAGCCCTTTGCGGAGTTCGGAATGATCTCGTGGAGGCCCTTCACCAAGCGGAAGGGGCCGGTGCCATCCTCGTTTCCGAAGAGGAAGTAGGTAAAGTCCCTCCCCTCCAGTCCGCCGTACCTCCAGATTTCGTATTGCGGCGCAAGGTCGTACTGAAGAATCCACTCCATGGGAACGCCCAAGCGGCGCAGCTCCGATTGACTTGCGCCCAGATTGCCGCGAACGATGCGGTCCGGCTCCCCGTACTTCACGTACATGGTGCCCCGGTCATCGGTCTCGTAGGGCGAAGAGCGGTTGTAGGCGTATTCCTTCCGGGAGTGGACGATGCGGCCCCAATGCTCGATCAGCCGCTCGTTATGGATCGTCGTCGGCGTGGGATCGCGCTCAAGCCAGAACCGCTTGACGGCAAAGGCCAATCCGGTCGGATCCTTTCTCCCGACCTGAACCCAAGTCTCCGCCATGGTCGAATCCACGAGGCGAAAGGTGCGCCTCCCCTCCGCAAGGACGGCCTCGAAGATCCCGTCGCCCGGCTCCGATGGCGTTGCGGTAAAGCCCCAGTAGAAGATGTCGGCCGCGAGCGGCTCCATCTCTTCCAGTTCGTGCTCCGTGACCGCGACGAGAAACTCGACGCCGATTCGGGGGTCGGGAAGCGACCGGACATCCGTCCGGTGGCGCGATCCGGCCCAGAGCTCCAGCCCCTCGCGCACCCGGCTCGCGTCGCCCGACCGGACCAGCCTCCTTCCCTCTTCGTAGACGTGCTCACGCAAGGCGCGGGCCGCCTCCGACGCTCCGGCCAGCGACTGCGCATTCCCTTGGCCGGCAATCACTAAAAGACACTGAAGCGCGAGCCACGCCGGAAGAGCGCCCCGGATCCTCACGTCACCATGCCCTTGCGCCCAACCCGAACTCCAAGCGGATGTCCTGGTACCAATTGCCGTCGGTGCGGCCGGCCCCTCCCGCGTACCGCCCCGTTCCTACCCTCAGGGCGAGATCCGACGCCAGCCTGCGCCCTTCGGCGCGGAATCCAAGGCGGGCGTGGATCATTGAGTGCAGCTTCGGATCTTGGAACATCTGGATGATCGCCCCGCAGACATATGCCACGTCATTAGGGTCGGTCGGGCATTCGGGAAGCTCGAATTGATACCACCGCAGGCCGACGCCCCCGCCGATGAACGGGCGAAGAAGCCGGCCGGCCGCGCCCGACAGAAAGCGGATCTGCAGCTCCGCGTCGTTGATCGTCACGTCCGCCTCGGGTTCAATGCACAGCGTCCCCGGCACGAGGCCGCAAAGACCGATTTTTCCAGACGCGGCGGCCCCTAAGGTCCGGCGGAAGGCCAGACCAAATGCCATGCGCATCGCCTCAGGCTCCACGTCGACGAAGGCGCCGACGAAGGGCGAGCCGTGGAAGTCGCCTACCGTTTCGACGGCAGCCAGACCCTCGACATCGGATGGCGCGTTTTTCGCCATTCGGGCGGTGGGCGCCTGATAGCCTCCGTCCAGCCAAAAGCGGACGAGCCAGTCGCCCGCGCGCGTTTCCTCTTGGGCAGCCAGCGCGCCCCCCGCGAGCGCACACAAAATAGCCGGCGCGAAGAAAAGCTGGTTCAGTCCTTGAAAACGACTCGGGCCGGCACTGAGTTCCTTAGCGCTCATGGCGTTGCTACGTTCTCCGCTCCTTTGGGCCGCAGCTTCCCGTTCCTTACGATTCGCGCTCGCTTGCCCACGCGCGCGACCGCTCCGCCCAAGCGCGGGCGGCGGCGATCTTCGCAGGCATCCTACAAAGTAGCGAGCTGACTTGCTGCGGAGCCGCGCGGAAATCCGGATAGCGCGACCGCGCGGCCCGTCAAACGGACCGTTGTCTCCGCGCCGCACGCGGCCCGGTCCAATGTCCAGCCCCGCCCGACTGGGGATCCGGCAACCGACGGGTCATGACCCGCGCACGCCCGTCCGCACCTCCAACTCAAGGTCCGAGAAGATGCGCCTGAAGGCCTCGATCGTCTCTGGATGAATCACCTCCGGGTGCCACCCCTCCTGGCCCACGGCGCTCACTTCGTTCTCAACCTCCCACGTCACGCGAAACACGTTTCCGCCGCCGAAGCCCGTCGATTCCAGACGCTGGCCCGTGATGACGATTCGATTGCGAGCCGCCGTGACGCCTCCCGCCTGCTCGATCGCCAAGGCATCTCTCTGCTCCCAACGCGTCTCGTAGAGGAACGTCCTGGGCGCGGAAGTGTCCTCGCGGGCCAAGTAGATGTCGTGCTTCCGGAAGACCCGGCGCATCCCGCTTTGGAGCGCCGCGAGCGGGATCCGTCCCATGTCCTCTCGCCAGACCTGCTGCGCCGCTTCCTGCACCCCTCCCGACGCGCAGGCCCATCCCGCGCACAAAGCCGCGGCCAAGCAGCACGCCGTCAGTCTCCTCCGATACTTCGCAAATCGCAGCGTCATTCCAACCTCGTCGCCGTAGATATGTCCACGCAAAATCGCGCATCGCATCTCAATCGTAACGCCGGCGAGGCGTCGAGACGAACAGATGGGCGCGGCAGGCGGACTTCGCACGGGCGCATCCTAGCCCGAGTCCGGCCGATCCGGTCCCTTCAGAGCGCTCCCCGCGAGCGCGGCATCTATACGGTTTTGTGCCGACAACCGCCCGTTTCTTATGTTGCTTTGTCCGATCCGGCACCTTCGACAGCGGAAAACCCTACAGGCGAATGCGGCTCCCCAAGGCGTTCCCGCTCTTCCCTTTTCTTCTTGCGGGATGCGTGGACTCCTCCGTGGATCTTTCTTCGGACGGCAATTCGGTTCGCCGCGTCGCCGTCCGCCCCGACACCGTCAGGATCGTCCAAGGCGACTCCCTTTCGCTTGAGGCCGCAGCGTACGCGAGTCATGGAGACGAGGTGCCTGCGCGCTTCGCGTGGCGCTCGCTCAACCCATCTGTCCTCGCCGTCGACGAATCGGGACTGGCGCGGGCGAGGGGCGTTGGCTGGGCCAAGGCGCTGGCTCGGGCGGGCGACCACTCCGACACGGCGTTCGTCGAGGTGGAGCCCGAGGTGCGTCGGATCGACATCCGCCAAGAGCCTCCGGGTCCCGCGATACGGGGAGACTCGATCCAATTCCTCGCCGCAGCGATCGGGTCAGGCGGCGATACGCTTGAGAGGATTCCGATTCTGTGGTCTTCTTCCGACGAAGCCATTGCGCGCGTGGATACAGCGGGCTTGGTCGTCGCGCTCGAGGTCGGGACCGTCGCGATCATTGCGCGCGCCCAAGGGATCAAGGCTCAGGCCGATCTTGTGGTCGCTCCTCGAATTGCGCGCTTGGAAATCGCTGCGGCCTCTGCCGTTCTCGGCGTCGACGACACCCTCCGGGCCGGGGCGCGAGCCTATGACGAATTCGGACGGGAGCTCTCGGGCATCCCCGTTCAGTGGGCGACGAGCGATGTCGACATCGCGGTCGTGGATCAAACGGGATTGGTTAGGGGGCGCTCCGTAGGCTCGGCGAAGATCACGGCGGCGGCGCAGCGGGCATCCGACTCGCTGGTCGTTTCCGTGAAGTCCTTCATCTCTCGGATATCTGTCGCTCCCAAGTCCGACACGATCGCCCCCGGGGACACGGTGCGCCTCGCCGCAACGGCCTATGGGCCTTCAGGCGAGCCCGTGCCGGAAGCAACGTTTCTTTGGAGCACATCGGATACCTCCGTGCTTTCCGTCGGCGATTCCGGCGTCGCAAGCGGAGTCGCCAAAGGCGTCGCGGTCGTGCTCGCAAAGGTGGGCGGACTCTCTGGAAGCGCGTTGATCTCGGTGCGACCCAAGAACATGGAACGAGAGGCGCTACAGGCGTTTTTTGACGGGACCGGAGGGTTGGGTTGGCGCTTGTCGCGCGGATGGCTGGGCGACGGCGCGGTCAGCGGATGGCACGGCGTATCGGTCGATACGCTAATGAACGTGACGTGGCTGGACCTTTCGGACAACAACCTTTCCGGGACGCTTCCCTGGGAGATCGGCGACTTCTCTTCTCTCCGCGGACTGGACGTAAGCGGGAACCCTGAGCTCCGGGGGCCGCTGCCGCGGTCGCTGATGCGGACGGGAGTGTTCTCGATCGCCTATGAGAACACCGGCCTTTGCGCCCCCGTCGACTCGGAGTTTCAGGAGTGGCTGGCGGAGGTTGCGAGGGCTGGACCGGACTGCGAGCAGCGGGATCGGGCCGTATTGGAGGAGCTCTATGAGGCTTTGGGCGGCAAGCGCTGGAGAAGGAACGGCTTCTGGGGAAGCGAAGAGGCTCTAGGCGAATGGCATGGCGTCGAGGTGGACTCGGCCGGGCGCGTCACGGCGCTCCGCCTCCAGTACAACTGGCTCGAGGGCGGAATACCCGCCGCTCTGGGCAAGCTCTCGGAGCTCAGAGTCTTGGATCTGGCTGGAAATCGGCTGAGCGGCCCAATTCCCCACTCTCTGAGCAACCTCGCTCGACTGCGGGAGCTTCTCCTTTCCGGCAACCGACTCTCCGGGTCGATTCCGCCTTCCCTGGAAAGGCTGGATTCCCTGGAGCGCTTTTCGGTGGGATCGAATCGACTCTCGGGCCGGATTCCCGACTTTAGCCATGCGCCCGGCCTGCGGATGCTTCGCCTTGACGGCAATGAGTTCTCCGGTCCCATTCCAGCGCGGCTGGGAGATCTTCGGCAGCTGCGAGAACTCGACTTGGAGGGCAACCGGCTCGTCGGCGAAATCCCGGACGGCTTGGGCGATCTTCAAGCCCTGGAGCGGCTAGCTCTGGGAGGAAATCAGCTGGGCGGGCCCATCCCGGCGCAGCTGGGCAACTTGGGTCAGCTGTTGGAGCTTGGATTGGAGGAGAATCGGCTCTCCGGCTCCCTGCCCGGCGATCTAGGAAGGCTCGCGAAGCTCCAGGCCTTGCGCGCCTTTGGAAATCAACTCTCGGGAGAGATTCCGCGCGAGCTTGGAGAGCTGTCGTCCCTCGTGCACCTGGGGCTTTCGGACAACCAACTCTCGGGCTCGCTGCCGGCGACCTTCGGGAAGCTGGACCGATTGGAGCGCCTCAGCCTGTCGGGGAACGCGCTCAGCGGCTCGCTTCCCAAGGAGCTGGCGAACGCGTCGTCCCTTTCGGCCTTGTCGCTTCGACATAATCGCGTCACGGGGATCGTCCCCGAGGAGTGGACGCGTCTCAAGCTGGTCCGGCTTGATCTCTCCGCCACCGACGCTTGCACGCTACTCCTCCCCGAGGTCGAAGAGTGGATCTTGGGCATTCGCGTGTTTGCAAGCGAAGGGGCCTGCTCGCAAGCGACCATGGATCGGGAGGCGCTTCAGACCTTGTACGACTCCGCGGGCGGTCCCGGTTGGACGGGCGCGACGCGGTGGCGGAGCGATAGGCCAGTGGGCGCGTGGAAGGGAGTGGGCGTGGACCATTCCGGGCGCGTCGTCTCAGTCAAGCTCGAAGACGCTTCCCTCGAAGGAGAGCTTCCCAGTCGGATCAGGTACCTTCGCCGCCTGCGAGAGATCGATCTGAGCGGCAACGCCCAGCTCGCCGGCGGCGTCCCCGCGACTCTGGGGGAGCTGGATGAGCTTGACCGGGTCGACTTTGCGGCCACCGGCCTGAGCGGACAGGTCCCGGACGCAATGACGCAGCTTGGCGGGCTGACGGAATTTTCGACCGACTCGAGCGGTCTTTGCACGCCTCCCACGGCAACTTTCAGGGCATGGCTGGAGAAGATTGCCGTCGTTTCGGTCGCCGGGTGCGAGAACCCGGAGCTTGTTCGACTGGACATTGCCCGCGTGGAGGTGGTCCAAGCGATCCAGAGCGACGCCGGCGACGTGCCTCTGGTCGAGAAGCGCCCGGCCTTGATGCGCGTCTACGTCACGGGCTCTCCCAAGAGCTACTTCGAGCCGACCGTCTCGGCCACCCTCTTTTTTGGGGCCAGCCCGGTCAGGACATACGCCTTGGAGCCTCGCGCCCGCGCAAGCATTCCCGAGGGGGTGGAACCCGGCTCTCTCGCAAACACCTACAACCTTCGCATTCCGGGCCGGTACGTCATCCCGGGCCTTAGGTACTCCGTGCGAGTAGACCCGAAGGGGGTCCTGCCCACCGCGCCCGAGAGCCGAACCCGATTTCCGGCTTCGGGATCTCAAGAAGTCCCCGTCGCCTCTCCGCCGCCCATGGGGTTGACGGTGGTTCCCATCATCAGCACGCGCGAGACCGACTCCAGCACGATCGCCTGGACGCGAGGCCTCACGGCGGAGGACGAACGGCTGTCGTTCGTAAGGAGCGTGCTGCCGATCGGCAAGCTTGACCTTACGGTGCGGGAACCGTACGTGACCAATCTCGACCTGTCCAGAACGGCGACGATCTATCGAATGCTGAACGAGCTGGTCCTCCTGCGAAAGCTCGAGGAGTCCAGCGACTACTACTACGGCGTACTCCCGACCGCCGCGACGGGAGTGGTCGGCGTTGCCGCCACTACCGGTCCGCTGGTCAGCTTGGGACCGGCTGGCGATCCCGTGGTGATGGCCCACGAGCTGGGGCACAACATGGACCTTCGACACGCGCCGTGCGGCGCGCCTCCCGGAAGCGATGGCTCGTTTCCCTATCGCGCGGGACGAATCGGCGGCTGGGGAGTCGGATTGGACCCGACCGTGCTGCACGAGCCGAACCATGCGGATGTCATGAGCTACTGCACGCCCGCCTGGATCAGCGACTACCACTTCAGGAAGGCTCTCGAGTTTCGCGTCGAGCGCGAACTTGAGCGCGCTGCCCCGATGGCGCTGGCCAGCTCCAATCGACATGAAGTCGGGTGGTACTTTGCCGGCTTCGTCGACGAATCGGGCGGCTGGGAGCTGGAGCCCGCCGTCTTTATTCCTCTCGGCTTCGAGGAAAGCCCGCAACAGGGCTCGTATCGCCTCTCAGGCTATTCGGAAAGCGGAGCGCAGCTGTTTTCCAGGCGACTGGAGCCGATTTTGGAGGCCGAGTCAGGCAGAGCATTCTTCTCGCTTACGATTCCCGGACCGGAGTCTTGGAGCAGGGACTTGCGCCGGATCGCGCTTCAAAGTCCAAAGGGCGTCCTGGCTGAACGCGCGCATCTCTCGGGAAGCGCGCGGCTGCGCGTACATCCAGCGAGTGGAAACGTGCTGGGAATCGAAAGGACCGGGCCGCCGAATTGAAGCCGATTGTCCCTAGGATCGGCGATTGCGCGCGGGCGAAGCGTCCAGTCTATTCCACTCAGCGGCGTCCGCCGCCTAGGCAAACGCATGACCCGAGCCAGGATCCGGTACCGATGAGAAAGCCGTTGAAAGTCTTCTTGATCGCCGCCGCGATGGCCGTCGCGGTTCAAGCAGTCGCCGCGACGGGACCGCACATCGAGAACTCGCTCGCGGACTGGTGGTGCGGCACGGAATTTCGCCAGCAGGGGAATCAGTACAGCGACTATTGCGAAACCCGATGACCCACGCTCGCGCCGCCGGCGCGGCTTGGGCAGGAAGGCGAGGCCCCGGAGTCGGCCGCGCAGGCCTCAGCGCGGCGGTTTCTCGGAGCAGGTAGAGCCCTTCGTCTTCGCCGCCGCGCGGCCCAAACGCTTCGGGGTCGCGGCCCGCCATTAGGTCGATGGCACCAGTAGGATGTCGGGGATGTCCACTTCCGCCCTCCGACCGAAGACGGCAAAGGACAGCTTGAAGACTCGGTTGTCGCCCTCGTCGTCGATGACGTCCTCAATGTTGTCCCCGTCTTCCCACTTCGCGATTCGATCCCCCAGATCGTCCGGATCGATCACCACCACGTAGTAGCCGGTCCGGAGACCCGTCATCGTCCATTCGCCATCCCCGTTCGTCGTCGCGCGATGCAAGCCTCGCCCTTCGCTTCTGCCAATATCGACGTGCGTGCATCCCTCCCCTTCCTCGTAGCTCTGGCAGAGGTAGGCGCGCACCTCCACGCGTCCCGCCTCTTTCTTGTTGGTGCCGTCGGCGTTGGCGCGGTATACGGCGCCTTCGGCTTGGCCGTCCAGCCGAAACGCAAGGAACTGGATGCCGGAGTTCGGGTCGTCGCTGGAGCTCGAGTTCGTTGCGAAGCGAAATGACGGGTAGGTCGTTGTTTCGGTAACGGTTGCGCTTTCCAGCGTCGAGATGCGACCGACGGCGGCGAGGGTATCGCTGTGGTCGACCTTCGGCGTTGAGTCCTTCTTCAGGATGGAACCCCTGCCGATCCTATACCGCCAGTAGGTCACGAAGTCTCGATTGGCAGGTCTCGTCCGAAGCGTATACGAAGCCGCCGGCAACCCATCGAAGCTGAATCGACCGCGCGAGTTGGTTTCATCGCGCGCGATGAGCACTCCGCTTCTCCTCAGTTCGACGCGAATGTCCGAGGCATCGTCGTCAAGCGGACTGTCGCACGCCGCATTGATCTCCGGCGGCGACCCGCACAGGTCCTCGCCCACGATCCCCACGACGCCCGAGATCTCGGTGTCGGCGTACACAAGCGCGACCTCCACCGTGTCCGCGTCCTCGGCGCCCACCTTGAAACTCAATCGCTTCGAGTAGCGGTCGGCGTGCTTGAAGCCGACGGTGTCGTCGCCGGCGTCAACGGTCACGGTTTCGAACTGCCAATCCCGGTCTGGAGAAGCGATTGAGAGGTCGTAGCTGCCATCCGGCAGATTCGCGAAGTGAAACTCGGTGGAGTCGGCAAGCGAGAGCTCGGCCTCCCTCGTCTTTTCGCCGGCCCAGACCGGATCAAGGACGATGTCCATTTCTTCGAGCTCCTCGTGGTCTCCGCGTATGGCGACCGAACCCGAAACGGACCCTCCGGTTCGCTTTAGCGAGAAGGTCGAGCAGTCGGACGCCGAAACGTTCGAGCCGCTTGCCGGCGTGAGCGGGCAGCGGCGAACCAAGTTGGAAAATCCGCCCTCCAGCCCGAAGGCGCCCCGATCCAATCGACCATCGGGCGCCCCGGCGGCGCCGATCGCGGAGTCGCCCGCGATGATGTAATCGAAGTCGTCGGGGTCCACTACCGCGCCGTACTCCACCTTCGCGTCCAGGTCGGAGAAGCTGAACACTCCCGTTTCCGACTCGGCGAAGACGTGTTTTCCGCTGCCATCCCTGACTCTCTGCCAGCCGCCCGTAGCGGAGCGCTTGGTCAGATAGACGCGGGCGTCTCCGATCTCCCGGGTGTCATCGTCAGTATAGCCTGCGATATCGTCCAGCTCCCGATGCACGCCTACGACTAAGGACTGGCGCAGGTACCTGACCGCCATCGCCCCCAGATCCACCGTGTCCGCCGCTGGGCGCAAGCCGTCGTGGCGATAGACGAGGTACAGGTCTTCCGCTTCGGACCCGGGGAAGACCGGTCGCGGCGTCATTTCGATATCGGTCTCTAAGGGATCCAAGCGAATCCAATAGACTTCCGGCAGGCTCCGCGCGTCTCTTGTGCCGGCGATCACCGTCCTTGAGCCGCTTCGGGTCGCCATAAAGTCCGATGTCGCATTGGTCGGCGCCTGTCCGGTCGACTTCAGCCCCACCCAGTATTTCCACCGTGAATTGACCTCTTCGCCTCCGCCCAGCTTGGTTTTGATGGTTCGGGTGTCGATTGCGACGGAGACCTTTCGGTTGAGGACGTTGAGCGGGTCGCCCAAACTCGACGCAAGACCCTTCTGGTCGTACGCTACGCTCCCGGTGTCTTCGTAGAATCCAAAGTCGCCGCGCGGATCGTCGATGCCCCGAACAAAGACGATGCCGTCCGATCGCGCTGCGCCATCTTCGGTTTTCTCCAAATCGATATTAAAGCGCAGCCGCGCCCTGCCGGTGGCATCGGTCTCTACGGGGCTTACGATACGATCCTCGCGCCGCAGGGTCGAGCGCGAGTAGAGCGCGACGGACATCCCCGCCGCAGGGCCAATCGCGCCGCCCGGACCGTCATATCCGTGCACGACTTGAACCGTGACGGTGTGGTGCGTAATGTCCAGAGGAATGTCCAGCGTCTTGGACTCTCCTCCGGCCAGCGTGATTCCACGAAACATGTCGGCCGTATAGCCGCGCCTGGTATCCGGGATCCGGCCGATCGAGTTGTCCAAGATCAGGTCGTAGCGTCCGGGGCCAAGCGAATCAAAGCGAAACGCGCCGCTGTTGTTCGTTTGCGTGCTCACCGTCCGGAATGGACCCTGAAGCTGGATCACGTGGCCCGGAGCCGGGAGGGGGCGCTCTTCCGGATCGAAGACATTGTTGTTGGGGGCCGCGTCCAGGAAGAGGCGTCCCCGAATGGATCCTTCCCTGAGCACGGTGGCGGTGAAGTCAACCGTCTTCGATTCTCGCTTCTCGACGACAACGGTCTTTCTAGGGGCGGAAAAGAGGTACGTGCCCGTCTCGTAACCGTACACGGACACTTCGTATCTTCCAGCCGGCAAACCGTCCAGCGAGTACTTGCCCGATTGGTCGGTCCGAACGCTGTCCCTGGCGAGCGGCGAAGACGCTCGGACTCCGATGTTCGGAATTCCAACGCCCCGGCCCATAATCGTGCCCAGGATCGACGAAGCGCGGATCATCTCCCCGCTAAAGTCGACCATTGCGGTGTCGCCCTTGCCCAGCGTCACCGAGCCTCTCGTATCGTCAAACTCGTACAAGGCGCCTTCAAAGCCGCTGATTTCAATTGAGTAGCGACCGACCGCCAGTTGGTCGAAGAGATACCTCCCCCGCGCATCGGTCCGCGTGGTCTTTTCCTCGTCCCCGGAGAGCTGCACGCTGACATCGTCCAAGCCGTCGCCCTCGACCGAAACCTCGCCCCGAATCGCGGAGACGCGAACGAGGGTCCCCGCAAAGTCCAATTGGCCGGCTTCGTTCGCCGCGACGGTCACGGAGAGAACGGTGTCCTGAAAGTCGTACAGATTTTGGTCGTAATTGGATATCGCGAGCGCGTGGGTTCCCGCCCGAATCAGAGCGAAAGAGTACCGTCCCTCCGAATCGGTCACCGCGGTCGACGAATCCGGGCCGGAGCGGGCGACCCGGACGCCCTCTAGTCCTTGGCCTTCAGCTGCGACCCGCCCACTGATCGAGGAGGTGCGAAGGTAGACGCCGGTAAAGTCCACGGTCTTGTTTCCCAGCTGGGGCTCAAGCGTCACGGACTGAATTGAAATGCCGAATCGCACGTCCGCGGGAAAGCCCGAGAGGGTGATGAGCCGCATGCCCTCCTGCACATCGGCGAAAGAGTAGGACCCGTCTTGGCCGGTCGTCGCCGTCTTTCCGTCGTCCAGCGTCAGCGTGGCGCCGGGGAGTCCGTCGCCCTCCACTGAAACCCGACCCGAGATCGTGCCCAAGAGGGGCACCGGCTCGCCGCAGCCCGCCGCCAGCCCCGCGAAGCCCAATGCAAGGATCAGCCCGGTCTTCTCCGCCGCATTGGTTCCGTTGCGCCTCTTCATTGCCGCCTCTCCGCCGCTCAGTGTTGCCGCTTTCGATCAAGAGTCCCAGCCGGACTCGGACTCGGACCCGCCCATTAAGTTACGGATTCGGCGGTTTTCCGTTCCCCGCCGCCGCGGGCGGCGCTGAGACGGGCATGCGATGAGTAGATTCGCTCGGGTTGGGGGCGCGTTCTTTCTGACTGCCCTTGTTTTCTGGACATGCGGCGATCCTCAGGAGCCCGAGACAGCTTCGATTACCGGACGGGTCACGGTCGAAGGAGCAGGCGTGGACGGCGTTTTGGCGACGCTCGGGACCGGCGCGACCGCAACCTCCGCAAATGGAGGCTTTTTTCGCTTCGACCAGCTTCCGCTTGCCGCCTATACGGTAACGATCAGCGGATTTCCGAATGAAATCCGGTTCGCCGAGACCACGCGCTTGGTCTCCCTTGCCGAAGGCGCGGGAACCGCAAACGTCGCCTTTGTCGGCGCCTACATCCGGGAATCTTCGCTTCAGGGCAGAGTCACGGCGGAAGGCGACGGCATGGAAGGCGTGCTGATTCGCCACTCGGGACCCTCCGACGGACAGGTCGAGACCGACGCGGAGGGCCGATTCGCCTTCGGTCAGCTTCGATCAGGCGAGTACACCCTTGAAATCGCCCGGTATGACTCGACGCGGTATGCGTTTCCCGAGACGCGCGCGACGGTCGTGCTCCCCGTCTCCGGGATGCGGCGGCAGGATTTCAAGGGAACCTTGATTCGCTCTTCGGCGATCGAGGGCGCGGTTCTCGCGGAAGGGTCCCCTCTTTCGGACATCGCCGTCGAACTCTCCGGCGGTGAGCAACGGACATCCTCCACCGACTCGCTGGGCCGCTACTTTTTCGACCAGCTCGCGCCCGGGCCCTACTCCGTCGCCATTTCAGGCTTCGACGAAGAGCTCTACGACTTTCCCGACGCCTCGGCGGACGTGCGACTGGACCCGGGCGAGACGATTCGACATGACTTCGAGGGCATCGTCGTACGGACCGCGAGCATCCAAGGGCGCGTGCGCGTGGATCAGTCCGGCCTCCAAGACGCGGGCATCCGCCTCTCTGGACCCGATACGGATCGGCGTACGAAAACGGACGCCCAAGGCGGGTACGGCTTCGATTCTCTGCGCGCGGGAGTCTACGACCTCTCGCTGGAAGCGGACACGGCCCGCTATGGCTTCAGCGCGCGCTCCGTCCAATTGACGCTCCGCAGAGGCGAGACGTTACGGCAAGACTTCTCGGGGACGTCAATCCGGCCCGGATCCGTGCTGGGGTCGCTCTTTATCGACGAAGACGCCCGAAACGGGCGACGCGATACAAATGAGCCTGCGCTTGCGACAAGCGGAGTGGAGCTCATTCTTGAACGGGCGGGAGCCGCGGCTCGTCGCGCCCGCACGGACGCGCGGGGCTCTTTTGCGTTCGACTCGGTGGACGCGGGGGAGTACGAGCTCAGGCTGAACCGCGCGTCGCTGGGAGCAGTCACGCACGCCGAGCCCGCCTTTTCCGAAGAGCTGGTGGAACGAATTTCCGTGTCGCCCGGGCGCCTGCGTACGGTCAACGTTCCGTTTCGGATGACGCGTTATGCAGTGTCCGTCCAAGCGATGATGGGGTTCGACGGCACGCCCGGGGCCCGAATGCCTGCGCCGGACGTGTTCGTCTCAGCGTACAGTCGCTCTAGGATGGATCCGTCGGATCGCATTGCCGAACCGAAGAGAACGGATCGGCTTGGACGGGCGCGGCTCGTCTTCGACCGGGCCGATGAGCGAAGCGAGAGCGGCGGCGAATTCGATGGTGTCGTCTTCCTGAAAGCGACAGTCGACGACGCCGGTCCAAGAGGACTGCATGACGACACCGTCAGGGTCGACCTGGAGCGAACTGCGTTCTTGACCGCCGCTCCCGACACCATTGACGTGCTGAACCGCCGGCTGCTCGTTTCGTTCACGACGCGTACCATAGCCACTCCCTTTGGGGGCGGAGGGCTTTACGCGCACCAATGGCCGGTATGGGTTGGGAGGGGCCCCGCCAACCAGACAGCCGTGAGCGTTTCGCGCCAATCCGACTCCGCCACGATTGCGCTCTCGGCCGACTTGGACGCGAAGTCCCTCCCCGACACCTTTTGGATCAGACTCGATGTCGACACCAGCGACGTAGCGGTCTCCGCCGAGGCTGGCAGCGGGACGGCCGCGCGCGCCGACGGGCGCAATCTCATCTGGGTGCACACCGGCCTGTCCCCGGTGAGCGAAGTCTCGGTCGGCGCCATGCGCGTGTCTTTCTTGAAACAGTCCTTGACGGTGGGAATGCACCGGGAGTTGGACGAGGTCCAAGGCTGGACGACCGGAGACCGCCGCGGCGGCAGCCTTACGGTACAGCTGCTGCAGCGGTCCGAGCAGGGGGCTTGGATCCCGGCGCGCAATGCGGCGGGCAGCGCCATCTCTCTCTCGGACGCCGGCGGGGTCGTCACCTTTGAAGACTTGGACGCGCGAACCAGCTACGCGGTCGCGGCCCAGGTCAAGAACGCAAGCGCGCAGCGGCTGCTAGGCAATCCGGGGCGCGTTCAGGCCAACGATTCGCCTGCGGGCCCCTTGGATCAAGGAGCCTTCGGACCGAATGGCGGGTTTTCCCGAGAGGTCTTTCGCTGTCCGCTCTCCCGCGATTCCTCGGGGGCGCGCGACAGTTGCTCCACCTTCGCTTACAAGAACAAGGGCGGCGAGATTCGAGGTGAGGTGGAAACTGAAGAACGCGATGGAATTGAGCGGGCGCGCGTCCGCGCAACGCTTGCCTCGTCGCTAGTCAACTTCTCGGCTTCCGCCTCCACCGACGAAGACGGAGACTACGAAATCACGGAGTTGATTGAAGGAACCTATGCGGTTGAAGCGGACACCCGAGACGACGACTGGGTTTTCGAGTCCGTCGTGTACGACGAAGACGGCAACGTCTCGGATTACGAGTACTCCGAGCACAAGACCGATACCATATTGGTGCGGCTTGACGGCGGACGGACGACCTTTACCGCCAACTTCAAAGCTCTGTACGGGAAGCACGAGATCTCCGGCCTCGTGGGGCGGCGCGCATTGCATATCTGTGCTCACGACGAGGGTCGACTGCTCATGGATGAAGATTCTCCCAGCTGCGATCAGACTCCGGACACGCTGTTCGAATTCCGCGTCGAGCGCGTAGTGGTGGAGCTAAGCAGAAAGGGGATTGCGGTCGCCGAAGAGCGGACAGGCCGGGATGGACGATTCACCTTCGAGGAGATTGCTTCGGGAGAGTACTCGCTCATGGTTCGACCACACGCGGACTACGCGTTCCGGTATCAGTACGAGGTCGGTCATGGCGCCGACTTTGCTGGAGACAGCAGAGAGCGCGCCGATAAAATCAACGGCTCCGCTCCCGTCGACGCATCATACGACGACCGGACCGAGTTGGCGGACACGCTGGAACTCCCTGGTTGGGACTATCGGACCAACAAAGCCGAACCGCGAAGGCGAGGGACCGACCTCCGGTTTGTCGGACTCCGCGCAAACGGAATGGTATCCGGAACAGTCACTCGCCAACTGGGCGGTCGTTACTCTCCGGCTCGAGCTGTCCCCATAGAAATCTATCCATGCCAGCGAACCGACGATGTGGGCGCCAAAATCGTTTGCCGCTACGCAGCCTTTGACGCAGGCGTCGAGGGCGACGCCTACGGCGCTCAAAGCACAACCTCCGGCGCCGACGGTTCATGGAGCTTCAAGGGTTTGGCCGAGGGCCACTACGTCGTCATCGTGCCACCGGAATTCCTCAAGCGGCACGACCTCTCCGCGACGCGCGAAGAAACAAAGCTGATCGACGACTCGGGACGAAACACTCTGCTGCGCGGCGTCGTCTTGATTATCGGCGACGAAGACAAGGTGCAATTCGGAGAAATACGATTGGAACCGACTGGAAACTGAGTTTCAATTATCCGTGCACTCTGAGCGTCGTCAAAGGCTGTTTGCCCGATAGCTTGGCCGAAATTGCGAAAAGCGATGGCTTGTGAGGCGCGCCAAGAATCTCAAGCCAACAACGACGATCACCGCCGGAAGATCGAATTGGCCCGGAGAACAGGGCCGACGGACCATCAAGTCCAACTACAACCATGTTAACCTCGTTCGGCCGCCAATCGGGCGAATAAAGGTCGTCCAAAGGAAGGGCCGTTTTTGTACGAATGTACTCGGCCAACAGGTCTTGCACAATCCAAATGGTACGTCCGCCCCAACTGTTCGCTGCTTCAGATTTTGCGATTAGCTGTGAGGCCATTCGAGCCCATACTTGTCGAATATTCGCCGTAGGAGAACGGACGGGGTCGGTGACCGGCGTATGTGCATAGAGAGTCGACCGCTTGAACACCGCTTTCATGTCGGTTCCCTTTCTTCGGTTTCCTCCGGATGTCGAGCACGCCATGACTTCGACGATCACCGGGGGTGAGTTGGCAGCGCGGTCACGCAGCACATAGTCAAGTCGATACCGAAACGACTCTTCGCTCAGCGTCACCTCCGACCAAACCGAGACTTCGTCGCCAGGCAAAAATCCCGCGAGGCGGAAAACGCGTTGGCCAAGCACTTTGTGTTTTGAGGCAACGCCTTGCGGACCAATTGCAAAAAGCCTGTGCGGACAAATCGCCCAAACGCCTTGACCTCCCTGCACGGAGCAAACGCCGCAAGGCAACCATCCATTGGTCGACTCTCCCACGGATTGCGAAAACAAATGTCCAATACTTGGATCGCTCGCCTCCACTCGCGCCATTGGCCGATTGCCGCCGCCATCGCACCGATCATCCCTAAACACGCACCATGCTCGCCGGCATGCGTCCAAGTCCATATTGGACTTGTCGTGCATTAACTGGCCGTAGAGCTCAGCTACGAAAGGCATAATGTATCCGCAATTTTACTGGCTACAGCCGCTGCAAGCAACGGAGGAACAGCATTGGCGATCTGCCGATGTTGATCCAGGTCGCGAACGTTCCCCGAACGTCTGCGGATTGGTCCGGTAAAGATATGGTTGTCCGGAAAACCTTGAATCCTAGCGGCTTCTCTTGGGGTGACGTACCGGTCCTCCGTCGGATGATAGGGAGCTTCGCCGCAGCGCAGCGTTGGCGACAGCCCGGCACGGTCCAACCGACGAAACTTTGTCGTGTCTTTGCGCGTGAGTCTACGCATAATGTCTGGAGGAACGTTTGGCGACTTGGACAACCAGAGGCCTTCGGGCACATAGGAAATTCTTTCACGATCCCGGGCCGGCGTGACGTCAATGTGATTTGGAGCTAAAGGGTTCTCGCCGCGTCTAACGGCTGGGGGCAATCCCTGAAATGCTTGACCCACCGTGCAGCGCTTTCCGTTACCAAGAGGAAAGGTGAACCATTCGGTCTTGGGTACGCACACAATAATCGCTCGCTTTCGATGTTGCGGCAGACCATAGTGGCTGGCGTCCATGACCTGACAAAACAGCTCGTATCCCAAATCTCGAAAATCGTCCGCAAGCGCTTCGACCACGCTCATGCCGTTCGGCATCTCGGCTTTGAGAAAGTACGGGACCTGTTCGATTAGTACCGCAGTAGGACGAAGCGCGTCTGCAAATCGCACCATTTCAAACACAAGCATGCCGCGCGGGTCTTTTGTGCCGCCGCGTTTTCCGATCTGACTAAATGGTTGACAAGGCGGTCCTCCGTGCAATAACCGCACATCGCCTCGTTTTAGTCCAAGAGCGCTCAGAACGCGCTCCGGTGGAAGAGCGCGAACATCCACGTTCCATATGAGCTTCTTGCGGGACGAGTTCCTTTTCAGCGTGTTAACGCAATGCGCATCGGTTTCAATAGCGCAAGCTGTAGTAAAACCGGCAGAGTCGACGCCCAGGTCCATGCCTCCCGCTCCTGCGAACAGGCTTATCGCTGCTTTTCCGCCGAGGCTCTTTGACGAAGCCATCAAACACTCCCCAGCCTGGCTTGATCTGAGAATGCTACGATGTTCTCGCGAAATCTGGACCGACCTCGCGTGTTTGCCGTCCTAGCTGCCGCTTCTTGGCGCACCATGCCCTCTCGATTCTAGAATTCGCGTTTCTCAGCGACCACAGGGAATATTACTCTTTTTTATTGCGAGGATGTCCGCTCTGGAGAGCGGGATTGATCGTTCGTCGCCGCCGGAAACGCTGGTCCGTGCCATGTGTTCACCGCGGCGGCATCGAAGGTGCGGGCAGCTTTCGGCGCCATCTGGCCGTCAGTCTCGTCGCTTGGCTAGGCCGAGCAGCGCACGGCTCTTGAGAAGCGGAGGGCGCGGCAACCGGAAACCCGCATGCGAAAGCGCCCGCCGCCGGGTCACCCTGTCCGCCGCGCTCTCCTCCGAACGACTTCTCGCGTGGAGGGGCACCCGCCGATCGTCCAAGCCGACGGCGCGCTTCGCGGAACCGTCGCTTCTCTTTGGCGGAGAGGCTTCCGTTGAGCCTTTCGCGCCTTTGGATTGAGAAAAATCGCGAGACGGCGCGCGCTCATCGAACCTGCGGCAAGTACGGTTTTCATCGTTTATCTCCTGGAATTGCAGGCCTGAACGGGATCCTCGGATTCGACGGCCCCCGAGGCGGGCGGCTGCGCGCTTGCGCGTTGCGGCGGCCGGGTTGTCTGCCGGCCTTTGGATTGACGTAGATCGCCAACCGACCAGCGGTCATCGATCCGGCGGCGAGAACTGTCTTCATCACTCTCTCCTTGTAGGACGGCTGTTGTGTTCGCCCATGCCCGATCAGTACTTGCGGATCAGTCCGACGACGGTTCCCTGCACCTGTACCGTACCCTCTCGCACGACGATAGGTTCCATGGCGACGTTGGCCGGCTGGAGTCGCACCCTGCCTTTGGATTCGCGATAAATCCTCTTCACCGTGGCGCCGCCGTCTTGGAGGAGCGCGACGACGGTGGCTCCGTTTGGCGCGGCGGACCCAGAGCGGACGACGATGTAGTCGCCATCGCGGATCTGATCCTCCACCATGGAGTCGCCTTCAACTTGGAGGACGTAGTGCGCGTCCTTGGAGCCGACCAGACTTGTCGGCACGTTGAGGGTCTCGGTCGTCTCAATCGCTTCGATCGGCTGGCCGGCGGCGACCAACCCGAGGAGGCGGAGCTGCGTCGAAGGCTCCGGATCGTCGGCCAAAACGATTGAGCGGCTTCGGTTCGCTTCCTTTCCGAGATACCCCTTCCCCTCCAAGTTGCTGACGTGTTCGTGGACGGTCGCGAGGGAGCGGTACCCAAAGTGCGCGGCGATCTCTTGGTAGCTTGGGGAGTACCCGTGATCCTGCAGGTGCTCCCTTACGAACTGAAGGATCTGCGACTGCCGCTTCGTGAGGGTCATCTTCATCTCCCGGTTTCGAGTCCGCGTCATCCGAACAAAGACCGAATTCAATATACCGAATATTGACCGAACATCAAGGCGAGAGATCCGAGGGACTCTTGGCGGAGATCGTGCGCGACAAGCGGAAGGAGGTCAAGCGGCTGGCGCGGACCATCGACGCCCTTCGCGAGAAGGCACGGTCCGCCCCGCCTCCGGCGCCCTTTATGGAGGTGGCCCGGCGCCGCAAGACCATGGCGGTGATCGCCGAGATCAAGCGACGGTCCCCCAGCAAGGGTCCGCTGGCGCCCGGGATGGACCCGACAATCATGTCTCGTCGCTACGAAGCGGCGGGCGCCGCGGCCGTCAGCGTGCTCACGGACGGCCCCCGCTTCGGAGGTTCGCTTGAGGACATGACCATGGCGGCGCGCGCAACGCGGCTGCCGGTCCTTCGGAAGGACTTTGTCGTCGATCCGCTTCAGCTGCTTGAGGCGAGGGGCGCCGGGGCAAGCCTCGTTCTCCTGATCGCCCGGATTCTGACCGACGAGCAGCTCGAGTCGCTGCGCAAGGAAGCGGAACGGCTTGGAATGACTGCGCTGGTCGAGGCCCACACTGCGGAAGAGATCGCTCGCGCCTCGCGGGCGGGCGCCCGCCTGATCGGAATCAACAACCGCGATCTCTCCACCTTCGCGACCGACCTTTCGGTATCGGAGCGGCTGGCGCGGCTCGCGCCTCGAGACGCGATCCTCATCTGCGAGAGTGGAATTCGCTCCGCTGGCGATGTCCAGCGGATGGCCCGGGCGGGCGCGCACGGCGTCCTCGTGGGCGAGGCTCTCGTGCGTGACCCGAATCCGGAGGAGAGACTTCGGGCCCTCGCTGCGGTTCCCAAGAGGACGATGCCTTGGGCGGCGTCAGGTCCGTGAACGCCGGAATCGTCAGGACCAAGATCTGCGGCGTCACCAACGTGGAAGACGCGGAAATGATCGCTGACGCGGACGCGACGTACCTAGGAATGGTCTTGTCGCCGGGCTTTGGACGCAGCATCGGCCCCGGCGCCGGCAAGGCCATCGCACGGAGCGCGCGGCGGAGGAACAGGCGTATTCGGCTCGTCGGCGTCTTTGTGGACGAAGGGCTCGCGGGCGCGGCGGCCATCGCTCAGACGCTGTCCTTGGACGTGGCGCAGCTTCACGGTCGAGAGACGCCGACGATGGCGGCGCGACTTCAGGAGTTGGGGCCTTGGTCGGTCTGGAAGGCCTTGGGAGTTGCTCGGGACCAGTCTCCTGAAGGGATCAGGCGCGCGCTTCGGCCCTACGTCGGCCATGTTTCCGGCATCGTGCTCGACGGACGCTCGCCCTCCGGCCGCTCCGGCGGCGAAGGTCGCACATTCCCTTGGGAGGGCGCGGGGGCCGTCGTTCGAGAGGAGCTGGGCCAGAGCCTGTTCGTCGCCGCCGGCGGACTGAACCCGGGCAATGCGACGGAGGCCCTTGAGGGCCTAGGGCCGGATGTGATCGACGCGAGCTCGGGCTTGGAAGCGATCTTTGCAAGGAAGGACCCGAAGCGAGTGCGCGCCTTCTTGGAGTGCGTCCGAAGGTGGAATGAAGAGAGATAGCCGTAGGGAAGCCGAAGCCCCCCGTTCGCCCAAAGAAGAGCGCGGTCGTTTTGGCCCGTTCGGCGGCGAATACGTCCCCGAAACACTCATTCCAGCGTTGCGGGAGCTGGAGGCGCTCTACTTTGAGCTCCGCGCCGATTCGGCCTTTCGCTCCGAGATCGAGAGGCTGGCCCAAAGGTTCATCGGACGACCCACGCCGCTCTACCGGGCTCGTCGATTCGAAGCGGCTGTCGGAGCCGGCCCGATCCATCTCAAGCGCGAAGATCTCAATCACACCGGCGCCCACAAGATCAACAATACCGTTGCCCAAGCCCTCCTTTGCCGGCGAATGGGCAAGCCGCGCGTCATCGCCGAGACCGGCGCCGGCCAACACGGAGTAGCGACCGCGACCGCGTGCGCGCTCTTCGGACTAAAGTGCGTCGTCTACATGGGCTCTCGCGACATTGAGCGTCAAGCGCTTAACGTCTTCCGCATGGAGCTGCTGGGAGCGGAAGTACGCGCCGTCGACACGGGCACGCGCACTCTGAAGGACGCGACCAACGAAGCTCTTAGGGATTGGGTCGCCCGCGTCGACTCGACCCACTATATCATCGGGTCCGTCGTTGGGCCTCACCCATTCCCTTTGATGGTTCGTGACTTTCAATCGGTCATCGGGACCGAAGCTCGAAGCCAGCACCAAGGTCGCGAGCACGCGCTGCCCGCATCGGTCGTTGCCTGCGTCGGAGGAGGCTCCAACGCCATGGGCATCTTCCACGCATTTCGGGACGATGAAGAGGTGGAGCTCGTCGGAGTCGAAGCCGCGGGCGAAGGACTGGGCACCGGACGATCCTCGGCCACGCTCTCCGAAGGACGCTCCGGGGTGCTTCACGGCTCGATGAGCTACCTGCTGCAAGACGCGGACGGCCAAGTCGCCGAGGCCCATTCCGTGGCGGCCGGCCTCGACTATCCGGGCGTGGGGCCCGAACACTCTTTCCTCAAGGAAGCCGGACGCGTCCGATATGAAGTCGCGGACGACGCCGAGGCGCTCGCCGCTTTGGAGCTGCTTGCCAAGACGGAAGGGATCATTCCCGCGCTCGAGTCCGCTCACGCCCTGGCATACGTTGTCCGCGCCGGCCGGAGCGGAGAGCTGAGGGCCCCCGTGATTGTTTGCCTCAGCGGTCGCGGGGACAAGGATGTCGCGCAGATTGCCGAGCTGACAACGGGGAAGGCGTGACGCGGCGCGACTTGGAGGGCGGATGAGGATCGAATCCGGCATCAGGGGAGCGAACGACGTCGGACGCGCCGCCTTTATTCCCTATCTGACGGCGGGTTACCCCAGCCTGCGCGCGAGCTTTGATCTTGCGACGGAGCTGGCCGAGATCGCAGACGTGATCGAGCTGGGAATTCCGTTCAGCGACCCGGTCGCGGACGGACCCACCATCCAGCGTTCCTCGCAGAAGGCCCTGGAGGAAGGCTGCACCGCGAGCGACGTCTTGGAGCTCCTTGCCAGGCTGCGGAGCCGATCCAAGACTCCCGTCGTCCTCTTCTCCTACCTGAACCCGATCTTGAGGCGAGGCGTCGGAGAGTTTGCCCAAGCGGCGTCGGAGGCGGGCGCGGACGGCATCCTCGTCACCGACCTGCCGCTGGGATCGGACCGTCAAACCGAGGGGACGCTGCTGGACGGCCCCTTGGATTTAGTGCGGCTCGTCGCGCCGACCACGCCGCTGAACCGAGCGCGAGAAATCGCAGAATCAAGCCAAGGATTCGTGTACTACGTCGCCCGCGCGGGCGTCACCGGCGCAAGGCGGAGAGTCCGCGCCGAGCTTGCGGGGGAGATTCGAAGCGTCATCGCCGTCTCCCACCTTCCCGTCGCCGCCGGCTTTGGAATCGCCACGCCGGACCAAGCTCGAATTGCCGCCCAGGCAGCGGATGGAGTGGTCGTGGGGAGCGCGCTCGTGGATGCAATCGCAACAAAGGGCGTTGGCGAGAGCCTTGCGCTGGCGGCGCGGATTCGGGACGCGCTGGACCGGGAAGAGAAGCCCGTCAGCAACAACGAGATTCCGCCCGAAGGAGCGGGTTGCGGACGAGCCCGACCCGACTAGGGGGTTTGGGTCCGCGCGCTCCCCGAGCCCGCTAGCGCCCGCTCCTTTCCTTGCGGCTCAACATTGCGCCAAGCCGCCTCCCGCCCACGAGGTGAAGGTGAAGGTGCGGGACCTCTTGGCCGCCGTCGCGCCCACAGTTCACGATCAGACGGTAGCCGCTTTGGCTAATCCCCTCGGCCTCCGCGATCTCCGCGGCCACTCGCATCATTCGGCCAAGCGTCGCTTCGTCGGCTTCCTCCGCCTGGGCCATACTCGGAATCAGGCGGTTCGGCACGATCAGCACATGTACCGGGGCCAGAGGATTGATGTCCCGAAATGCCGTAACCAGCGCGTCTTGGTAGACGATCTTCGCCGGGATCTCTCTCCGAACGATCTTGAGGAACAGAGTCTCCTTCATTCACGCGCTCCCGACTGTTGCGCGGACTCTTCCGCCGGGTCCTTCGGGGGCCTGGGTCGGTGCATCTTCAGCGTGACGCCTCCAAAGAACGAAGACCCGGATCGCTCCACCTCGTGGTCGCCATCGTAGAGATAGTCCAAGATCGCCTGGTCCCAAGAAAGCCCGGCCTTCGCCATGAGCTCCATCCAAGGGCCGTACGCCGTCTCGTCGGGAGCCTCCGTAATTCCTCGCCAGATCGTGATTTCCGGATTGTGTCTGGCGCCGGCGCCGGAAGAGCCCTTGAGAGGCATCTCAATGAGCACGCTGTCGATGAGCGGGAGGCGGTAGACTTCAGGGTCGTGCGCCGCGCCGTACCGGAGATACCTCGCGTAGTTGCGCTGGTTCATTTCGAAGACGTCCCGATTGCTGTTGATGCCCCGCGTGATGTAGTCCCGGATCTTGAGCGCGGCATCCTTGTGCCGCGGGAAGTCGGGATCGTCGATGTATGCGAATCCCGGCATGAACCAGCCCTTGTTCATCCCCCAGTTGCGCTCGGTAACCCGCCCCCTGCGCACCAAGCCGCTGTACTCCGAAAAGAGCTGGACGACCTGATGACTCGGATAGCCGTGAGGATCAAGGAAGATGTCTGGAAGCCAGAGGTCCCAAAGGCGAGGTCGCACCGTGGACTCGGGATAGATCGGAAAGTCGGAGCTTGATCCAGAGGTCGCATCCATTCCAAGCGAAGCCAAGTACGCCGCGTGCAGGATATAGTCGGGCGTCTCGCGGTAGAGGTCGTACGCGAGCTGCGCGCCGTCCGGATTGGTGAATGGATGGATCACTACGTTCACGCGATCCAACCTCGCCCTCCCCGCGGAGTCGGCCAAGAGCAGCTCGGCATGCCGGAGCACGTGGCTCGTGGATGAGACTTCGTTTGCGTGCTGGCGCGCCGAGTAGATGACGGTGGGCTTGAAGGTCGAAGCCTTCGCCCGCGACCAGTGCGACGCTGAAATCGGGGACATGAGATCCATCGCCCAGATCGGTCGGCCCAGATAACTCCGACCGATTAGGTACGAGGTCGCATAGTCGGAGGAGGCGTCCATCAGCGCGAGCATCCGATTTCCTTCGTCGGGCGGAATCGGCGTCTCCCACTGCACGATTCTTTCGCCGCGCGGCGCGGCTTCCGCCGTAAGCGCCGGAAGTCGAAGAGGAGGAATCGGTTTGCCCCCGGCGGAAAGACGCACCGTCCGCCTGGACTCTGAATCCAGGTCGTGGCTCCACTCGACCCAGAGCTCCAGGTCGCCCAGATCCTCGTACGCGAGCGCGCCGGCGTAGAGGCCCGCGTCCCTGAGTCCCTCAAGCTCTCGAATCACGGCCTCAGTCTGCTCGGCCGACGAGATCGTCGCGTCGACGGTTCGGGCCGGGGCGAGCTTCAGCAGCTCCTCCCGCCGGTCCAGCTCCTCGTCCACCCGTACCCGAATCGAGAGGGCGCGCACCGAAGGGCCTGAACTTCCAGACGCGGCAAGCACCGCCCGATGACTCGCAGGCCGCTCAATCCGCGTCTTGGGAATGTCCAGCCGCTTTGAGCTCGTCGCGCCGTCTCGCCCCCTTTGGCGCAAGACGACCGCGGGGCGGCTCGTGGCAAATCCGGTCAGTCGGATCCGTCCTTGCCCGTCTTCGCCGTCCGCCTTCGGGCGCATTCTTGGGATGATGCGACCGGGATACACCAAATCGTCCCCCCTCGAGTGCCGCCCGATGAGGTGAAAAAACTCAATCGTCCCGAAGTAGATCTCCTCGTGGAGCGCGTCCATCGTGGAGACGATCTCGTTCTCAATGCCAAGCCGGTAATCCGGCTCGCTCAGCGCCAAGTCTACCGTGAGCTCCCCGAAGAACGGCGCGTCGACGGGTCCGCCTCTTGGGCGGCCATCGTGGCGATCCATCACGTAGTCGTAGACAGCCGGAAGCGTTTTCTCCTGAAAGCGGTCCCAAAACCACTCGGGATCGGTCTTGATGCGTCCGTCGTAGAGCGTGTCGCCACCGGAGACGGCGGTGACCCACCCGGTCGTCACCCGCACCTGCTCATAGTCGCGAAAGCGATCAAAATAGGGGCGAAGCACCCACTTCGGCTCGAAGCTCTCGCGCAAAACCGTCTCCCCTTGCGGGCCGAAGGACTCAATCTCGTAGACCGGACCCTCCTCGACCATCTCGAGGCGGATCCGGTCCAAGTCAAGGTCCAATTCGGCAGCCAGTATTTCGTCGACCGGAAAGATCTCGTGCAGCCAGCGCACCGGAGTGTGCATCGCCTGCTGGGGCCACTCGGCGGGCGGCTTGTTTTCGAGAAACCGAATCGCGACCTCCTGAAGCGCCAACGAGTCGCGCAAGCTCTTTAGCTCGGGGAGAACCGACTCCCGCAGCCACGAAAACCCCTGCTTGAACGCAGACAGAATTTCCACCGTCGACGCAGCGTCCGCCCCCGCGCGGAGAAGCTCTTGCTTGGCCTCTTCCGCGAGCCGAGCCCGCACTTCGGGGGGCTCGGAGAGCCGGGCGCGCAGATCTACCCTGGCTCCTCTGGACACGCGAGGCAGCACCTCGGCGCGAAGCGCTTCCCGGAAGCGTCCAACTTCGCTCGGAACATCGAAGGCATCGTCGAAGGTCGTCTTCGCCCGGGTCACGTCGCGGTCGTCGATTTCGACCGTGACCTCGGCCAAGGGAAGCCGCGCTTGCGCGAAGGCCCGGACATACTCGCCTAATAGGGAGTCCGCCTTCTCTACCGACATCAGAATATGGACGCCGGTCGCTCCGTCTTCCCGAGCCTCCTCGAGCAAGCGGTCCAGCTTGTAGAGGCCGATGGCGGCCTGCCCGGCCGGCGAATATCCAGACAGGAAGGCCCAGAGCTCTTCCTCCACGTCTCCAAAGGTCGGCCCATCGGTCCCCCGAAGCCTAGGAAAGTCGACGGCTAAGCTTTGCGCGGCGCGCGCCCGGCCCGCGTCGTCGATCCCCGTCGCCACCAAGCGAGGATCTCCTCTAACCGGGAGACTGCGAACAAGGCCTTCCCCGGGGGCAAGGTCGTCCAATTTGATCGCCCCGCTGTCCGCAAGCGACTGGATCCCGGGATGGCGCTCCATCGAGCCCAGCAGAACGGAGACGGGCGCGGCCTGCCCCTCCTCGCCGGGAAGGCGGGTCGCGGGCACGGCGATCCCGGAGGATTCAACTCCAAGTCGAGCCGCAAGATCAACGACCCCGCTGAAAGGATCGCCTTCGGGAATCAGGATCGCGGAGACCCCGGTCGGCAGTTCGCTCCCGCTCAGCAGACCTTGGGTGGTAAAGACCGACGACAGGTCCAGCTCTCCGCCTCCGCCCCCCGGACGCCCCGGAACGGGACCGGGCGGAGGGGCGCGGCCAGCGTGGGCAGCTCGACGCGATCATCCCCCGCGATCAGAGCGACCGAGCGCAGGCCCTGAAAGCGAAGCGCCGCGGAATCGGGGGCGAAGTCAGGCCCCGACGCCCGAACCGACGCCTCTTCGCGCAGAAGGTCCAAGAGGACGGAATCCGCGCCCTCCCCGGCGCCAAAGAGCTCAATCCAACCCTCTAGACGCACCGGATCGACCGGACTCCTCGCCCGGACGCCCCGAAACCACACCCCTGCGGAGTCCGCGCCGAGCCCTTCCAAGCGCCGCGCCGCCCACTCGCCGATTTCGTCCGCCACGTCGCGAAGCGATTCCCCGGACGCCGCCGTCTTGACCCCGGGCAGCGACCCGGCCAAGTACCGCGCGCCCCGCAAGAGTCCCTCTTCGTCGCCCCCCGCAACCACGATCCAGCGTTCATCGCCGCCTTCCCGGGCGCGCCGAAAGACTCGCGCCAATCCCTCGCCGGCCTCCAACTCGAAGGGAAGGCCGAACGCCTCCGATAGTCCGGCCTCTCGAACCGCGCGGGCGCCGATCGCGATCCGGACGGCTCCCGGGCGAGCTTCTTCGTTCCAGTCGGGCGCGGCGATCCGGGCGACGGGAAGATCCAACGCCATCGTCTCGAAGCCCAAGCGAAGCGCGATCTCCGCGGCGGCCGCCTGATCCGCCGCCGAGGGAGACTCCGGGAGAACAAAAAGAACGTTCAGCCGGTCCGGCGCGCCGTCTCTGTTCTCGTCAAGGAGAAGCTGATCGATCTCGTAGAGCGATCCCAGATGGAACGCAGGAAGCTGTTCCGCTTCCACGCGCCCCGAGAAGGCCGCCGTCCCGCAGAGCGGAAGGACCAGAGCTCGGACGAAACGCCGCGCAGCCCATTGAGTCCGCGCCCCCGCTTGGGGCACTCTCACCTAAGCTCCACGCGCGCCGAGTCGATGACGGAGCCCTCCAGCACTCGATCCACCACCTCCATCCCCTCGGTCACGGTTCCGTAGATGGTGTAGTTGAAGTCGAGCCGATTGTTGTCGACCAAGTTGATGAAGATCTGCGCGTCGCCCGTGTCCCGCCCTCGCGTGGACAAGCCGACCGTACCCCTCCAGTGCGGCTGACCGCTGATTTCGTCGCGGCTGTACGGCCCGTCCCCCGAATATTCGTTCGCTCCGGGGCTTCCGCCCTGAACGACGAAGTTGGGCACGACTCGGTGAAAGACGAGGCCGTCGAAGTAGCCGGATTCGGCAAGGCGGGCAAAGCGATCCGCATTCGTGAGCGCGAGATCCGGCCTGAGCGCGATGACCACTTCGCCCAAACCGCGCATGTGGAGGCGAACCTGACGTCGCTCCAAGTCCCTGATCCGAGAGGCGGACGGCGCAGGCGGGGCAACCGGCGGATTCGGACTCGCTGCTTCGCCCAGCGCCTCCGCGACGCGGCGGGCAAAGACCTCGTCAAAGCTCGAGAGATAGGGCCGAAGGGCCTCGGGGTCGGCCGGTCCCAAGGCAAGAAACGCGTCCAGAAGAGCCAGGCGTACGTCCCGCTCCGTCTCCCTGCTGCGCTGCGCAAACCTCTCGAGCGCGGCGAACAACGCGGGCTCCCGCGAGGTCGCGCGCAACGCCACCAAGCGCGCGGCGGTCATTACAAGCCAAGGGTCTTCGGACTCTAACTGGGCGCGATAGAGATCCATCGCGCCTGCGCCCTCCAGGGCATCCAGCGCGGCAATGGCCGCCGCTCGCACATTGGGGCTCGCATCTCCCGCCAGCTTCCTCGCAGTCGCCGCGGCGGCTGCGCGCGGCTGCGCCTCCTCGATCCTTCCGGCGGCCATCGCGGTCCAGGCGCGCGCGAAGGGCGATGGGTGCTCCGATGCCGCAGGGAGAACAGAGGCGGCCGCTTCGCCGTCCACGCCGGCCAAGGCCGCAAGCGCGTACGCGGGCGCCCGCCACGCGTCGGGCGCGCCCCCTAGCCGACCGGCGGTCTCGCTCAGGAAGCGGGTGCGCGCACCCTCGTCATCGCATGGGACCCTCCCCAGCGCCCCGATCGCCGCGTGGGACACGTGCGGCGAGGCGTCTTTCGCGGCCGCCAGGAGGGGCTCGCATCCCGGGACGCCCCGCGAGCGGTCCGAAACGAGCCAATCCGCATATGCATCCACCGCGCCGGTTCGCACCTTCGGGTCCTCGTCGGCAAAGCCTCGGGCCACCGCGGCCTCCATCGAACGGTGCCCCGGGGACAGTCCCTGGAGCGCGAGAAGACGGACGCCCCAATCCGGATCCCGGATCCGTTCCGCCGCCTCCTGGTCCGTCATCCCCCAAACTCCCGCAAGCGCTCGGGTCGAGAGGCGCCGGATCCGCGAAGCGCGTACGGACAGATCCATGCGGCTCTCGTCCCTGGCCTTTCGATAAAGCGCGCGGGCCACGTTGCCCAAGGAGTCCGAGAGCGCCGGCGCCTCCTCGCTAAGCCCGGCCTCCCCTGCCCGGGCGAAGGCCTCCAAGCCGCGAGCAAGCCCAAGCGCCGCAGCGAGGTCCGAGTCCGGGTCCTCCTCGAAGTCCGCGGGTTCTCGAGAAGCAAGCCCCAGAATACGAGCCGTCTCCACGAGCGCCGACGCCGCCGTCGAGCGCTCATCCGCGCTCTCCGCTCGAAGCCGTCCGATATTGACTGCCGCGCCCGCGAGCGTCTCCGCGTCCTGGTCGCGCGCGATCAACTCCGAGAGGAGCCGAGCCGCTTCATCCGACGGTCCTTCCCGGTACACCGACTGGGCCAAGGCTTCGGCCGCCACTGCCCGCACGACCGGCGCCTCGTCCCGCAGAAGCGGAGCAATCGCCGCCAAGTGGCTGGGATCCTCCATCCGGCCCAGCGCGCGCGCCGCCAAGACGCGCTCAAAACGCGAGCTCGCCTCCAATCCGCTGAGAATCCTCGCGAGCCCCAGACTCCCTCGGGCGTCTTCCTCGCGAGATATCTCGCTATAGGCCTCCTGTATCGGGGACTCGAGGGGAGCGCAGGAGGCGCCCGACGCGAGCAGCGCCCAGACTAGAGGCGCCAGCCGTATTCTTGCCACGATGCCTGTCCGCGCTCGTCAAACACGACGCCCTCCCGCTCAAGCAGATCACGCTGCATCTGCGCGAGGCCGGAGAATGAAGACGTGGAGATCGCGCCCATCCGGTTGACGACGCGCCACCACGGCACATCCGACTCCCGCGGGAGACTGCTCAACACGCTCCCCACGCCCCTTGCCGCCCGGGGCCGGCCCGCAAGCGCCGCCACGACGCCGTAGCTGGTGATCCTTCCTCTTGGAATTCGCCGCACGTGCTCAACTACTTGTTCGGCGAACGCGCGACTCCGCTCGCCTTGAACAATCGTCATGCTCTCTCCCTTAGCGTCGTTGATGTGGAGGAGGCGAACCGGCGTTCGGACAAGCCTCCCTGAAACCTGCTCGCAGGCACAGGCGGTAATAGCTTTTAGGACACTGACAGCATCCTACGGAGGCGGCAAGCATGTACCTTTTCCGCCGGGCTAAAGCTATCGCAGGGACGCCGCTCGCGTTCGTCCTGTTTCTTTGGGGGTGCGCCGCCGGAGGCCCATCCAAGGCTCCGGTGCGGGAGACCGTCCCCCCGCCGCGGGAGCCGCAGGTATCGATTCTGCCCGCGCCCGATACGATCCCCTCTCGTCCCGCGCGTCCGAAAGGCGAGGAGGACGCGATGGACCTCGTCGACACGGCGTATCCGGCGGCAGTGCGGATCGGCGCCAGGGTGGCGAGCGTCCGCACGGACCCGGAAGTCCTGCGCGTGGAGGTCGGGGACTCCGTCCAGCTCCCGGGCGACGCGAAAATGATCGCCTACGACTCCGGTGGCAGCCCCGTCCCGGGCGTGCGCATTCTGGCTTCCGTCGACTCTCGCCACGCCGTTCTTCGGGACGGGCACATTTTCGGCGTTAGCGAGGGGGAGGCGCAGCTCGTCATGCGAATTCGGGCTCCTCCCCTTTCGGGGATGGGTCCGGCGGAGGTGCGTTCCTTCCACGGTCCTATTGAGGTATTGGGCCCCCCGATTGCGGCCCTCGAGATCCTTCCTCCCGATTACCGATTTATTGCGGGGTCGGTCTTCCAGCTCCACGCGACGGCGCGAGACTCCGCAGGCAATCTTCGCGCCGCAGCCGAAGTGGAGTGGTTCAGCAACCGCCGCCGACTCGCGACGGTTGACGGGCGGGGTTTTGTGACCGCCAGGCTTCCCGGCCGGGCCAGGATCACCGCGCGCGCCGAGGACGTGGAAACCTCTCTTGAGATCGAAGTCCTTGAAAGCGATGTCGCGCGCATTGAGCTAAGCGGACCCGAGACGGCAAGGACCGGTGATGTCGCGCGCTTTAAAGCAACGGCCTTGAACGACCGCGGCGATTCGGTCCCAGGCGTCCACGTTCGGTACGCCGTTTCCTCCTTTCAGGAGCGCGCCGCCCTGGGGGCCTCGATCTATAGCGACGGGGCCTTCGTCGCCGAGCAACCCGGATTGTACCGCATCCACGCTCTTGGGCCGGGCGTCTTGGCGGAGACGCTTGTGGAAGTCGCGCCGCGCGGGATGGAGCACGAGGCGCGCGTCGTCGGCCGGGGTTTGGTCTCGGACCGCCCCACGTCGGACCTTTGGGCCTTTACCGGACTCGACGGTCGGGATTACGTCTACGCCGGAACGCATACGGGCGGCGAGCGGATGCTTGCCTGGGACGTCACCAATCCGCTTGCGCCTGTCCTCGCGAACTACGTCGAAGTCGACGCGCGGGTCGTCAACGACGTCAAGGTGAATGACCGCGCCACGCTCGCGGCGATTACCGTGGAAGGCGCCTCCGACCGCAAGAGCGGAGTCGTCCTTCTGGACCTTGCCGATCCCGCCCGCCCCGAGGTCTTGGACCGCTACACGAAGACGCTCACCGGCGGGGTGCATAACGTCTTCTTCAACGGCGATGTCCTGTACGCAATCCACAACGGCACCTTCGATGTCCACATCTTGGATGTAAGCGACCCAACGGACGTAAAAGAGGCTGGGCGGTGGGGCATCGACTCCCCCGGGAAGTACCTGCACGATATCTGGGTCCAGGACGGGCTCGCCTATGTCTCCTACTGGAACGACGGCGTATACGTCTTGGATGTCGGGGACGGGCGATGGGGCGGGACGCCGGTCGCGCCGGTCCAAGTGGGAAGCTACGCCTACCCGGAGGGCAACACCCATGTGGCGTTTCCCTACACCAACGCCGACGGACGCCGCTATCTCTTCGTCGGGGATGAGATTTTTGGATGCGAGGAGTGCGTCTCCAGGAACGGGCACCCGGGCGACGGCTCTCGGGGATTCATTCACATCCTGGACATGGAGGATCCCGCGCAGCCGCGCGAGGTCGCTCGCTACGAGGTACCCGAAGCCGGCGCCCACAACATCTGGGTGGAGAACGACCGAATGTACGTGGCGTATTATCAGGCCGGACTTCGGGTGGTGGACGTCTCCGGCGAACTTCGAGGCGATCTTTACCGGCAGGGACGAGAGATCGCATGGTTCCCGACGGGAAGCCCCGACGGCTTCGTCCCCAACTCTCCGATGGCGTGGGGACCCCAGCTCTTTAAGGAGCACGTATTCGTGTCCGACCTGAACTCCGGCCTTTGGGTGCTCCGAGTGGAGCCTAAAGAGAAACTCCGAGTGGAGCCTAAAGAGAAACAAAGGCCCGTATCGTGAAGCTGTGGAGGCGCAGGGCCGCCCTAGGGCTTCTGGTCTCGGCCTTTGCGTCTGCTTACGGCGCCTCTTCGGGCGCGGCGCTTCAGGAAGGTCAGCCCGTCTACCGCGTATACGTCGCGAACGAATCGTCCGACATCGTGAGCCGAGTGGCCTTCACGCCGGGCCGGGGCGCCGCAGTCGAGAAGGAGATCCCCGTCGGCGTGATGCCCGCGGACATCGACGGGGCGCACGGGATCTCGGTCGCGCCGGATGGAAAGCACTGGTACGTGACGATCGCGCACGGAACTCCCCGGGGCTACCTCTGGAAGTTCGCGGCGGGCGCGGACACTCTCGCCGGGCGCGCGCGCCTAGGGCTCTTTCCGGCGACGATGGGGATTACGCCGGACAGCCGTTTTATGCTGACGGCCAACTTCAACCTGCACGGCGACATGACGCCGTCGACGCTCTCGGTCGTCTATCTCCCCGACATGGTCGAAATCTCCACGATCACGACCTGCCTAATGCCCCATGGAAGTCGGATAAGCGCGGACGGACTTCGTCACTACTCCGTCTGCATGCACTCCGACGAATTGGTGGAGGTGGAGATGGACGCGCTGGAGACGAGCGCGCGGTTCAGTTTGGCCCCGGGGATGGAGCGGCTCAAGGAGGAAGGCTCGGAGGGCGGCGCGCACTCCATGGACGACCCGGGGGCCCGCTGCAGCCCGACTTGGGCGGAGCCGGGAGCAGGCAGCCGCGCGCGCTTCGTGTATGTCGCCTGCAACCGGAACCGCGAGATCCTCGAGGTAGACACCGAATCGTGGAGCGTGTCCAGGCGCTTTGCGTCGGGCGCGGGCCCCTACAACTTGGAGGTTGTCGGAAACGGCCAGCTCCTGATCGCCACCCTAAAGGGAGAACAGGGCATCGGGGTCTACGATCTGGAGTCGGGCAAGCTGCTGCGCCGCTTGGATTCCTCGCGTGCGGTGACGCACGGAGTGGTCGCGAGTCCGGACGGCAGGTATGCCTTCGTCACCAATGAGTCGGTGGGATCGGTACGCGGCACCTTGGACGTAGTAGACCTGGAGGCCTTGGAGATTGTGAGCACGGTGGAGCTGGGGCATCAGTCGGGTGGCATCGACTTTTGGTCGCGGAGCGACGAGAAGTCGCCGCCGGGATAGAGCGGCTGGACTCCTTGCCTTCGGAAAGGGGTAAGTCTAGTCGATTGGACAGGTTCTGGACGGTTGTTTAGCGGCGTAAGCCGGGGATCGGAGGCAACGTCCGGGGAAGAAAGTCATTTCCAATACGGGAATGAGCCCGAACTGGGGGTGAGGTTGTGCTGAGGTGAGGGGGCTTGATTCCGGGGCTTGGGGCGGGTGGGTGCATGGGCACTTTAACGGGCGGAATGGAGAGGCGCAACGCCGGTGGTCGATGCGGGGTTGCGCGTTTGCGGCGTTGCGCGGATTCGGTGGATTCCGTCGGTTTTCGGGAAATCGGATGCTTCAGGATCGACGGAGAGGCACGAGCGGAAGGCGACCGGGCCTTTACCCCTCGGGAAATCGGCGCTTTTGGAGCGGCGAGGCGGACTTTGGGGCCGGGGGTTTTGAGGTTGCCCGGGCCTTCGACGCAAGCTATTCGCTGGTCGGCGGGAGGCGGCGGGAGTTCCGGGCATCGAGACGAAGGCCCCTCCAACAGTCCGCAGGCCGAGGCCCGGGCGGCGAAGCCGCAAGGCCTCGCGGTCGGCCCTGTCCGGGCTGCCGCCTTTGCGTCGGAGGCCGGAGGTCCACCTTCCCCTGTCAGCGTCTGTTGACGTTGATGCGCTCCCGAGTCCGAGGCCTGCGGAAACAACGGGAAATCAAGGGCGCGCGCCTTTTGCACGCCCTTGGCGGCCTCGAGGTCGTCCTCTTGCATGGCGAGGCGGAGCGATTCGAGGGAGACGCCGGGCTTGAGGAAGCACTCGGCGTCCTCGATCGACTTGAACTTGTCGAAGGGCGTGGCGACGTCCTCCTGCCGGTAGCTGCGCTTGATCCTGCCGTTTGCCGCGACGGTCTCCGTCGGAAAAAGGCAGGGCCGGTGGTAGTTCAGGAAGCTCGAGAGTCGATCGAGGTACGCATTGACGGGCGGGACGAGTTCGCGCGAGACGTGCAGCCTTCCCAGCCATTTGCGGACGATGCTGCCGTTCTTCGACTCGACGAGGCCGTTGTCGTTCGAGCGTCTGGGCCTGGACTTCGTGAAGGAGCCGACGTGCAGGCTGTTGAGCATGTCGGCGACGCGGCGGTTGATGTATTCGCTGCCGTTGTCGGCGTGGAAGCCTTCGACGCGGAAGGGGAAGGCCGCGAGCAGCCGCTCGAGGCAGGGGATCAGGAAGTGGTGCGTGACGCGGGGCACGGCGCCCAGGTGCTCGAACTGAGTGACTTCGTCGACGATGTTGATGACGTAGACGCCCTTTTCGCCGTCCCTGTCGCCCAGATGGACGGTGTCGACGCGCAGATAGCCGGGCTTTCCGTCGGGTCTGGGCTTGCGCCGAGCGGCGATGGGCACGCCGTTGCCTTTCGTTCCCCGGAAGGTGAGGCGTCTCGTGCGGTAGGCTCTTTGCTTGCGGAGGTTGTAGATGTGGCCGTTCGAGATGCCGGCGAGCCGCTTGAAGCGCTTCCTTCCGTGGACGTGGTACAGGCGGTGGAGCGTCGCCTTCGCAGCGGGGCCCGAAAGCTGGCCCGTGGCCTCGTCGACTTCGGCGAGCCGAGCAACGTCGTAGCCGGTATAGCGGCGATTGAAGGCGTTGGCGGGCGGCTTGCGGCGACGGTCGCGGATGCTTCCGGTCTTGCGGTGCTGCGCCACGAGGCGCGTGACTTGAGCCCGGGAGAGGCCCGCTGCCTTCTCGATGAAGCGCTTGACGAGGCTTTTGCCGGGCCTCGGCAGGCGGTGGTGGTACTCGAAGCGGACCAGGGTTTCGACGATGAAGCGGTAGGCTTCGGCGCGGTTCTTCGAGGGCACGGTGTCCGTCGCAGCCGTGCCCTTGAGGAACTCCCAAATCTGCTTCAGCGTGCGGATTCGTTTAATGCGGAGCGACATGACCATCCTCCATGATCGCTACGCCCCGGCTTCGGGCTCACTTCCCGCTGAACAAGACTAAACCTGGACAAGGCGAGAATGACGCGCTATGATCGTAATGCGTTGATAAACCGCCGCTACCCTCAACGAGCATGGGTGAATCATGATCTTCTTCGCTCAGTTTCTTCATTTCATACGCCGTCTTGTCCTTGTGTCGACGCCCGGATTTGTGCGAGCGGTGCCAGAATGGTCAAGCGCATCGCCTTTTCCACCGCTTATCAGAGGCGTGCTGTCAATCACGGCCATCGTCGCCGCTACTAGCCTCGTTGCTACTCCAGGCCAGGCGACTTCAGACGACAAGCCCTGTGTCGCAATGGGAAAGAGCTGGGACGAGGACGGTGAATACTACTGTGGCGTCTGTGAGATCGAAGACTCTGGAACATGTGTGGCGATCTGTACAAACGGCAAAGGTGGTGTTTTTGAGTGCGAAGGCTGGATTTAATATGCTTCGGCTAATTTGGCCCCTTGGCAATAATCGTGGGTAGGCGCGAATTCGGCGGCCGTAAACCGAGGAAACGGAGCGCGCGAAAGAGCGCGTAGCGAACGAAGCGCACGCCGTTTCCTGCATTCCTTGGGCGTGCCCTGTCGCCGGGCTTGCCGGGGTTCCTCGCGTCCCGGGTACCGTACGACTGAACGCGTCGTGCGAAGCACTGCCCGCCATGCATTCTCCGGCTTCGCGCCGAAGCGCATCGAATCCGACGGGGAAACGGAAGGGCGACGCGATGGCGATCGGTACGTTTCGGCCTAGCCAAGAGATGGCCGAAAAGACCTTGGGAATCAAGCCGCCTTGGTACGTCGAGCGGACGGATTTACGACACGAGGAAGGAGCGGGTGAGCCACGCACGCCTCGTGTTTCCCAGAGGCTTTTCCGTCTTTTTCTTGCGGCAACTTCATGGAAAGTTCCCAGTGATTCCACGGAAAGTTACCAGGGGTCTTGATGCGGCGCTTGTGTGCCGTGCGAGGGAGCCGGGCCGACTTCGGGCGAACGGGAGGGTGTTGGATGACCTAAAGGTAGAGGCGGCTTCTTCCAGACTCGCGAACGGCCCTTGAGCGAGGAGGGATTGCTGCTGAAGCGCGAGCTTGGCCGCAGCAGTCGCGAGATAGCGACGAGCTTGGCGATTTCGCACGCGACGGCGAGCGCGGCACAAGGGGGATGACGCTGCAGCGTCTGTGGCTCGAGTGCTTGAAGGCGAATCCCGGCGGATACCGGTACAGCTGGTTTTGCAAGCGGTACCGGGCGTGGCGGAAGCGGATCGACCTGGTGATGCGTCACGCGTATCGCGGGGGCGAGAAAGCCTTCGTGGACTATGCGGGCTCCGCTCTTGGCGGCGCTAAACGAGCGGCCCTTTCAGAAGATCGAGGGCAGTTGGCGAAGTCTGTTCGAGAAGTTGGATCGGCTGGCGCATAAGCCGCTGCCGTCGCTGCGCTTCGGGTACACGGAGCAGCGCAAGGCGCGTGTGAGCATGGATTACCACGTCCAAGTGGACAAAATTTACGTCCGCCTCAAAGGGCACATCCAAACTCCACCTCGACGCCGCCGTCGCAGCCTCGGCCGCTTCGTCCTCCTTCGACTCGCCCCCGGACAGTGGATCCGGCCAAGTGTAACCACTCATTCCCTTGTCAATTCCAATAGTTCATCCAGTGTGGCAATGCCTCGGTGCACACCGCCGTACGAAACAAATGTCGGCGTTGCCTTAATCCCAAGGCGCGCTGCTATATCCATGTGCCGACTCAACTCCCGTCGCGTATCTTGCGCGATCAAGCACTCCTCAAATTTCTCTAGGTCTGAAATGCCTGCCTCGCGTGCCAATAGCCCCCAATCAGAGTCGTTGATCCAATTGCTCGTAGACAACAAAAGAGCGTTCACTATGCTGCCGTACCCCTGTGCTTCTGCACAAATACTCGTTATTGCCGCAGGCACCGCCAAAGGATGAATCACCGCCAACGGAAGGTGCACCATAATGATGTCCAGTTCAGGTTCAGCCTCAGCAATCCGAAGAGTCTCGTGCATGCTGCGGCAGTAGGAACACTGAAAGTCAATAAATGCGACAACCACCGGAGGGTTTCCATTCGCCAAGTGCCTCTCGCCGCCACGCTCTTCGAGCAAGCCTTCGATTATCGCGTTCCTTTCGCGAGTATCGCTATATTCTCTAAATGCGTTCCAAACTGGGCCATCAGAACGAAATACTGCATACCCCAAAAACACAAGCACAGATATATTCACAACCATGCTAAGTGTATTTCCCCTTTGATTCTTCGACATTCTATCGCGCGACTTCATTTATTTTGAAATCTTGTGAGCTTGAAATCTAACCAAGTAGTGCTCGTCAGTCACAGAGTCCATTCTCGGAGCATATAGGACGCCAGGACGACCAAACGCTGTAGGAAACCCCGGCAGGCCATTTAGATGTAGAGACTCTCCAGAAGCCAAAGAAAGAACAAATACCTGAAGCTCGTCCCTCGATTTCGTCCATGCTCTCAACCAGGCGTGGCCGTCCGGATCCACGATAAGGCCCCTCCACCGCCAAAGAAGACCAGGTTCTATAGCAGGAAGGACGCTGCCGCCGATGGCAAACGACCTTTGGTCAGAGGAAAGCTCACCAAACTTCGGTACATGCCAGTTTGGAAGCGTGATTGAATCCGTCTGTAGCGTTGCCAAGTCGACAACCCACACGAACTTGCTTCCCCCATCCGATATCACTAAGCAATTTCGGTGTCGCGCCCAGTAAGATCTCGCCTCTCTTTGATGCATGGAACGGTCGTCTCTAGCAAGCCGCCGCACAGCCCTTTGCCAAAGAAGCTGCCGGCGTCCGTTGCGTTCGACTTTCCAAAGTTGAAGATGTCGACTCCCGGTGGCCAACGAGTCTAAACCAAATAAAACTTGGTGTTCGTCAACCGGACTCAAAAAAACCAATCCGCTTCTTCCTAATGTAAAACGAGATACACGTGCAGACCACTTGGGCTCACCCTCGGGATCAAAGAAGGTCAAGTCGTTGCGATCATAAACTACAAGACTGCGACCGTCAAACGCCACATGCCCTTCAGCAACGTCATCAATCCATGTGATGGGAATCGCTTGATAAAATTCACCAGGTCCTTGTCCCTGACGCCCAAAGGCGCTGCGCTCCTCCAAGTCACCTGAGAGATGAACAATGCGCGGCCGCAGCTGGTCATAGAGAAACAAACTGTCTTCGGTCGCCGCCAAGCCGCCATAAGAACCAATCCAATGCTGGTCGGACTCATTCAACCCGTAGGTATGGGTCTCGACGTACACATCCGAGACCCAACGCGATTCTCCATTGGTAGGTGCTGCACACATCGCTCTCGAAGACTGGCTCTTTGCTGGCATGTTTACAGACACCAAGGCTGCAGTTGCTGCTAAGAATTGAGCAAAAAATTTTGAATGTTCGATAGATAATGTCATCACTGGTTTTCGTCTCACTATGATTGAACGTCCATTTCAAAGATCTTGCAGTTGACCGGCGAGTTGTTCGTGTACGTGACTTTAGGTTTCTACAATGTCCAAACAGTATTCAAAACCACCCTTCTGGACACTCAAGTGGACGAAATATCCCATTCGTACACATAACTACACACTCATCAATGACTTGAATCTCGCATACAATGCAATAATACTCACCATCTTCATTCCAACTTTCTCCCATTTCGATGCACGGCGCGTCGCTCGAAGTGGCTCGGCCAGGTGTAGCAGCAAGATTGGCAGCGACGCCGATTGCCACGGTTAACAGCGCACCCCTGATTAACGTCGGAAAGGGCGGAGCGCTCAGTAGGTCCTGCAACGCTTGCACCAGTCCGGTCGCCAATGCAGAAGCGGAACGGCGCGTAGCATGAAGCAGCTGCACGAACATGGTCATCATGACTTTTCCTTTTTTGTTGAGAAATTGAAGCACTTTTCGGAATACCTACCTAATGGTAGCACGTCCTTTCGGCATCTACAAGGCCTAGTTCGAGAACTCTGTCGTAGCCCAGTAGAAATGTCCTCCCGTTTCTCGGTAGAAATGTCCTCTTTCGGTATTCGTTCGTTTCTGGGCGGCGAGAGACTCGAGGGAGGGACGCATGGAGCTGACGTTGAAGGAGCGGGACCGTCTGTATCTGTTGGGGCAGGCGGGGGAGGGGGCGCTTTCCGGGGCGGAGGCGGCGCGGCGTCTGGGGGTGACGGCGCGTCATTTCCGGCGTTTGCTGGCGAAGTTCAGGCTCGAGGGCGACGCTGCGGCGGTGCACGGGCTGCGCGGCAGGCCGTCGAACCGGGCACTGCCGCGGTCCTTGCGGGAGAAGGCGCTCGATATGGCGCGCGATCCGCTGCGCGCGGATTTCGGGCCGACGCTGCTCGCGGAGCATCTCGAGCGGGAGACGGGTAGAAGAGCGGGGGTCGAGACGCTGCGGGGCTGGATGATGGAGGCGGGCCTGTGGGAGCGCCGGCGCAAGCGGGCGAAGCATCGCAGTCGGCGTCCCCGGCGTCTTGCGGTGGGCGAGCTGGCCCAGTGGGACAGCTCGGTGCATCGGTGGCTCGAGGACCGGTATCCGGGCGAGCTCGTGCTGATCTCGATTCACGACGACGCGACGAACCGGCTGATGGCGGCGAGGTTCGCGCGAAAGGACGACGGCGCGGAGAATCGCCGCGCGATCATCGACTATCTCGAGACGCACGGTCGTCCCATGGCCGTGTATACGGACAGAGCCGGGCACTTCGGGCAGAAGCGGTCGAAGGGCAAGCCCCGGACGGAGTCGATCATATCGCGGGCGCTGGCGGAGCTGGACGTCGAGATGATTCTTGCGGGCTCTCCGCAGGCCAAGGGCAGGGTCGAGCGCAGCTTCGGGACGGCGCAGGACCGTTTGGTAAAGGAGATGCGCGTCGCGGGGATATCGACGATCGAGGAGGCGAACCGGTACTTGGAGCGGACGTGGATGCCCTTGTGGAACGAGCGCTTCGCGAAGGAGCCGGGGGAGCCCGTCGACGCGCATCGTCCGCTGCCGGAGGAGGCCGATCTCGATGCCTTGTTCGCCGAGAAGGCCGAGCGCGTCGTCGCTAGGGACTTCACCGTGCGGTACAAGAACCTGCATTGGCGGATTCCCGAGGCCGAGGCGGAGGGAATTGCGCCGGGGACGAAGGTCGTGGTCGAGCGCAGGCTGGACGGCGAGCTGCGCTTTCGGGCGAGCCTCCGATTCTATCGACGAGCGCGAACAGTCCACGCGCGGTCGCGCCAACAATGGAGAGCGCGAGGATGCCGAGCGCGATGGTCAACTGCGCGAAGTTCGCCTTAACGTGAGCATAGAGTGCGGGACCGGTGCCGAGAAGGCCGACCCTAAAGCCGTTGATCAGCGTAACGACGGTCCAAGCGGCGATGCCGCCTATCGTTATCCAGAGGGTCCTTTTCACCATTCCATGCTCCCTGCTGTGGGCGTGCGTCGCGTAGCCGGCGCCGCCGCCTTTCTCCAAGTCCGCGGCTAGGAGAGTCCCAGTAATCCCCCGATGGCGACGACCGTCAGCGCCATCGTCCCCCAAAGGAGCGGCAGGAGCGCGAGTCCGACCGAGAAGACGAGACCAGCCCTAAACAAATGCGGCCCCAAGGGGCGAACTCGATTTCCGAACAGCTTTTGAAGCGCGATCTCGCAGACGGGCCCCGCCGTGTACCAGAGATTCGCGGCCGCGCCGAACGCCAAGATGGCGAGCAGGCCGTCCCGCGCCATCCCCGGGTTCAGGCCTCCGCCGAAGAGTGTGATCACCGACGCCGCTACGGCGGTGGTGACCGCGCCCGCGCTCCCGACGATTAGGTTATATGCTGGTCTGCGCCTCTCCCACCAGCCGAAGATGGCCTTCGGCGTCCGCCGCGCCGGCAGGGAATACAGTAAATCGGCTAGCTTCCGAACAAAGCCGCTGGGCGGCGTCTCGCTTGCGGGGATGTACCCGGGGCTATCCTTCATTTTCATAGTCTCCGCGCCAGTGACCGTCTTCCATAGGACGCCCAATCGCCCCGGAGCGTTGCTTCGGCTGGGCGAATCCGCATCTGAAGGGATACTCGGGCGTCCCCTTCCGCGCAAGGCGCGGGCTAAGGCCGCCGCCTCACGATGAGCGAACGCGCAAGGCAGGTGCTTCTCCTAGAATCGTTAACATACCAGGAAGTCGGCGATTTGATCCGCACGGGCACGGCCTCGGTCACGGTGGCCGTGGGCGCGATTGAGCAGCACGGCCCCCACCTCGCCCTCTCGGTGGACTCTGATCGCGGCGACCGGCTTGCAGCCGAGGTGGCCGCGCGTCTTGGCCGTTGCATGGTCGCGCCGACGATCCGAGTCGGGTGTTCGGAGCATCACATGGGCTTTTCCGGCACTCTTTCGCTCCGACCGGAGACGCTCCAAGCCGTCTGCGTCGACTACGTGGCGAGCCTTTCCGCGCATGGCTTCCAGCAGGTCTACTTCATCCCCACGCATGGGGGCAATTTCGGCCCCATCAAGGCGGTCCTCAAACGCCTTCGGGCGGCTGCGGGCGAGAAGTGCGAGGTCTATGCCTATACCGACCTCGTCGGCTTCGTCAAGCTGTGGGAGGAGGCGGTGGCGGAAGCGGCTCCGGGGTTGGAAGGTCGCGTCGGGGGCCACGCGGACATCGCCGAGAGCTCGGAGATGCTTGATATCCGCCCTGAGCGAACGCGCGCGCGGCGCGCCGTGCGCGGTCGCGTGGGCAAGCTCGACGAAGCGTTCAAGGAGCGGCTTTTTACGGAGGGCATGAGAGCCGTCGCCCCAACCGGAGTACTTGGCGACGCGCGCGGAATGAGCCGCGACATCGGTCTGGCCTGCATCGACCGCACCGCCGATGGAGTCGCCTCCGCCTTCGTGGAGATGAGACGCGACTTTCTCGGGTCCGTGAAAAAAACACCCTCGCCGCACACGAGAATCTTCGACCCGCAGTAGAAGACGCGAGTGACGGCGACGCGGACGGGCGATACGCGCTCCGGTCGCCCGGTCCGGTCCGCGCCATGGCCGCAACATCCCGTGCTCCATCGGACCTTTGGCCGCTCCTCCCTCAGCGGCGTGCCTACCTAACCAGGAAATCCCGTCTTCCAGCTCCACTGCTTGGCGATCAGAGCGCTCGCAAATCAGCCAGCCGTCATCCGCGCGGACAACGCTCTCGGGGTAGAAGACCGGCCCGTCTCGTCACTTGCTCTCGACTGATCGAAGCGGCTGCTCGTTTACCCGGAGGGAGAAGACATCCGGCCTTGCGTAGTGCCCCACGACATCGAAGTCGAACTTTCCTCGCGCGATGGCCGCGAGCTCCAGATCGGCCACAAGCAACCCCTCCTTCTCCATCAGCGGTCCGGCGACGGCGTCCGCCGCGGGGTCGTAGATGGCGGTCCCGCCCGGAGAGAGCACGTGGGGCCAGTCCTTCGCCTCGCCGCGGATCTCCAGGTCGGAGGGGAAGTGATCCTTCGTCACGAACTGGTTGCACCCGACAACGAAACACCGCCCTTCCAAGGCGATGTGCCGGAGCGATGCCTGCCACCGGTCGCGGCTGTCCGCCGTAGGCGCGAGATAGATGTCCACGCCCTTGGCGTACATCGCGGCCCGCGCAAGCGGCATGTAGTTCTCCCAGCAGATCAGTCCCCCGACTCTGCCGAAGGGAGTCTGAATAACGGGCAGCGTGCTCCCGTCGCCCTCGCCCCAGACAAGGCGCTCCGCCGCCGTCGGCTTGAGTTTGCGGTGCAGTCCCAGGAGCCGACCGTCCGGCCCGAAGTAGACCAGTGTGCAGAATAGCGTTCCCGGGGCGTGCCGGGCCCCGCGCTCGATGACGCCCGCGGCCAGGTAGACTCCGGTCTTCCGGGCCGCCCGGCCCATCGCTTCGGTTTCGGGCCCGGGGACCTTGATCGCGGAAGCGAAGTAGCGCCCAAAGGCGCGCCTGCCCGCCGCCGTCCGCCGGCCTACCTCGGTGCCGAACCGGAGGCCCCACGGATACCCTCCCACGAAAGCTTCGGGAAAGACCACCAGCTTCGCGCCCTCCTCCGCAGCCTTTTGGACGCATCGCGCCACCCTCTCCACGGCAGCGGCGGAGTCGAACGGATACCCTCGGGGCTGTACGGCGGCGACGCGAACGACTTCAGGTTGGGGCATCTTTGGCTCGTTTGGCATTGAAGATCACGCAGACGGGAGCTTGCCTCCGCGCCTTGCCGGGGTTACAAATCCTCTATCCGTCCGACCGACGACTTCGCGACTCATCAGGGAAATTACCCATGCGACCTTCCGCAATGCCTCTCCGCCTCCCCGCCGTCCGATGCCTCATGTTCATGGCGGCGGCCTTATCCCTGACTCTTGCCCCCGCTTGGGCCCCCGCCCAGGAGGCGGACGCCTTCGTGGCGCGCCACATTGAGGAGCGCTCGCGGGAGTACGGCCGGACCGCCCAGAAGATCTGGGACCTTGCCGAGGTCGGGTATCAGGAAACGGAGAGCTCGGCGCTGCTGATCGAGCACTTGGAGGCTGGAGGATTTCAGGTAGAGCGAGGCGTCGCGGGAATGCCGACCGCGTTCGTTGCGAGCTACGGAGAGGGCAGCCCCGTGATCGGGATCCTGGCCGAATACGATGCGCTCCCCGGGATCACGCAGACGCGCGCTCCGACGATGGAGCCAAACTTCGAAGCCATCGCCGGGCATGCGTGCGGCCATCACCTCTTTGGCACGGGGTCGGTCGCGGCGGCGCTCGCGGCGCAGGCTTGGATGCGGGACGAAGGAAGATCCGGCACGATCCGAGTCTACGGCACGCCGGCCGAAGAGGGGGGCGCGGGCAAGGTGTACATGGTCAGGGGCGGCCTGTTCGACGACGTGGACGCGGTTCTTCACTGGCATCCATCGTCCTCCAACGACGCGAGCCCCGGCGCTTCGCTCGCGAACAAGTCGGCGAAGTTCCGATTCCGAGGGATTTCCGCGCACGCCGCAGCGGCGCCGGATCGGGGCCGATCCGCGCTGGACGGCGTGGAGGCGATGAACTACATGACGAACCTCTTGCGGGAGCACGTTCCCCAAGAGACGCGGATACACTACGTCATTACCCAGGGCGGCTCCGCGCCGAATGTGATCCCGGCCTTCGCCGAGGTCTTCTACTATGTGCGCCATCCGGACCCCGAGCAGGTCAAGGCCATCTTCGAGCGGGTCGAGCAGGCCGCGGAAGGCGCCGCGCTGGGCACGGGGACGCAGATGGACTACGAGGTAATCCACGGCATCTACGCGATGCTCCCCAACGAAGCCCTCCAGCGGCAAGCCTACGAGAATCTCGTTCGGGTCGGCGGCGTCCATTACACGCCCGAGGAAGAGAAGTTCGCCGCCTTGATTCGGGAATCCCTGCCCGAAGACGCGCCGCCGCTTTCCGATGCGGCCGCGGTGCGGCCCTACGAGCCTAGGCCCGCGGGCGGCTCAACCGATGTCGCCGATGTAAGCTGGGTGGTCCCGACGGTCGGCATCGGCGCGGCGACTTGGGTGCCGGGCACCGCTGCGCATTCTTGGCAGGCAATCGCGGCAGGCGGCTCCTCCATTGGAGAGAAGGGAATGGTCGTCGCCGCCAGAGTCCTGGCGATGACGGCGATCGACTTGCTCACCGACCCCGAGCTTCTTGCCGACGCCGCGGAGGAGTACCGGCGCCGCGTGGGCGACGACTTCAGGTACGTCTCCCTGGTCGGCGATCGCGATCCGCCGCTGGACTATCGCGCGGGCTTAACGTCGCGCCGGTAGTCCGGCGCGGCGGAGCTCCCGAAGAGAAGACCCGGAGGCGCGGCGGGAACGCGCGTATTGCCTCAGCCGCAGTCGGAATAGTGGCAGACAAGGCATTTGCGGCACCCCTCCACGTAGACGATCTGGCTTGATCCGCATGCCGGACACGTGGCCAAGGCCGCCCCGGCGCGGTCGTGATAGCGGGACGGCTCCGTCCCGCCCCGCACGGGCCCTTCGCCGCCGCGCGCGATGTCCGGGACCATCGCAAGCTCCTGCTGCACCCCCGCCTTCTGTTCCAAGTACACCTCAATCGCCTGCGCCACCGCGTCCGGCACCGAAAGCACCTTGTTTGAACCGAAGCCCACTGCCCGGTCGCATGAGATGCCCCGGAGCTGGTCGCGTACGGCGGTGATCGGCACTCCGGTCCGGAGCGCAAGGGAAATGAGTCGCCCGACCGCCTCCGAATCCGCCATCGCCGCGCCGCCGGCCTTACCCACGGTGCAGAACACTTCGAAGGGGCTGCCGCTTGCGTCCTCGTTGATCGTCACGTAGAGATCGCCCAGAGGCGAGTTCGCCTTGACCGTATACCCCTTGAGGACCGACTCCCGGCTCCGCTTGCTCTTGGCGCCGACCTGAGCGTCGGCTCGAATACGCGCCCGCAGCTCGTCCCGCTCGCCCTCAAGCGCGTGAGCGCGCGCGCGCGCATCCGCCAGCTGCGACCGGATCAGATCCAACTCCCGGTCAGCCTCTTTCTCCTCTCCGGCCTCGTCCCCCGTCTTGCCGGTAGAGAGCACCTGCATCGGTCGACATCCGTCGCGGTACACGGTCACGCCCTTGCACCCCAGCTCGTAGGCGAGCTCGTAGATCGCCCGGACATCCTCCCGCGTCGCCTCGGTGGGAAAGTTCGTGGTCTTGGAAATCGCCGAGTCGATGTGGCGCTGGAAGGCGGCCTGGGTGCGCACATGCCACTTGGGCGTAATGTCGTGCGCCGTCCGAAAGACCCGCTGCGTCTCCTCTGGAACTTCTTCGAAGTGAATGTGCCCCGCCTTCGCGATGCGCTCGATCAGCTCTTTGCTGTGCCACCCCTCCCTCTTCGACCGCTCCTCGAAGTCGACATTCAGGTCCGGCATCATCTCGCCGGCCTGGTTGCGCATGAAGGCGACCGCGAAAAGGGGCTCAATGCCTCCGCTGCACCCCGCGATGATGGAGATTGTCCCGGTAGGAGCAATCGTCGTGAGGTTGCAGTTTCGAAGTCGAAGACAAGGGGCGACGCGCTCTCCCTCCGAGTTGCGGGCGCAGCTCTCGTCCGGGCCCCAAATCGACTCCTCCCACGCGGGAAAGACGCCCCGCTCCTCCGCCAGCTTCACCGACTCCTTGCGGGACTCCTCCTTGATGAACCCCATCAACCGATTCGCCAACTCGACCGCTTGGTCCGAGTCGTAGGGGACGCCCAGCCGCACGAGCAAGTCCGCCCAACCCATGATGCCAAGTCCGATCCGTCGGATCTCCCGCGACAGCTGCGCAATCGACTCCAAGGGGTACTTGTTGACGTCGATCACGTTGTCCAGGAAGTGCGTGGAAAGCCGCGCGACGTAGGCAAGCTCGTCCCAATCAATCCCCTCTTCGACCGTTTGGGCCCCCTCCTTCACGAAGGCGCCAACGTTGATGCTGCCCAGGTTGCATACGTCGTTCGCAAGAAGCGGCTGCTCGCCGCAGGGATTCGTGGCCTCGTATTCGCCCAACGCGGGAACGGGGTTCCAGTCGTTGGCTTCGTCGATGAAGAAGACGCCGGGCTCTCCGGTCCGCCAAGCCCCGTCGACGATGAGGTCGAAGATTTCGGCGGCGTTCTCCCGGCCCGCCGGCTCTCCGGTCCTTGGATTCACGAGCTCGTAGTCGCCGCCCGCGCGCACCGCCGCCATGAACTTCCGCGTCACGGCCACCGAGATGTTGAAGTTGGTGATCCGCGAGGTGTCGGCCTTGCACTGCACGAACTCTCGGATGTCGGGATGATCCACCCGAAGGATCCCCATATTGGCGCCCCGCCGTGTGCCCCCCTGTTTCACGACCTCGGTGGAGGCGTCGTAGAGGCTCATGAACGACACAGGTCCCGAAGCCACCCCCATCGTGGAGCGCACGGTGTCGCCGCGGGGACGCAGCCGGGAGAAGGAGAATCCCGTGCCTCCCCCGGACTGATGTACGAGCGCCATCGCCCGAAGCGTGTCGTAGATGCCGCGCTCCCCATTCGAGAGGGAGTCCTCCACCGGGAGCACGAAGCACGCCGACAGCTGTCCCAAGGGCCTGCCCGCATTCATCAGCGTCGGCGAGTTAGGCACGAAGCGACCCGTGGAAATCGCCTCGTAGAAGCTGCGTCCCAGCTCCTCGACCGCCGCCTCCGAGCGTCCGTAGCGCGCGTCTCCCTGAGCGATGACGCTCGATACGCGCCATAACATCGCGCGCGCATCCTCGATTGGCTCGCCGGCCTCGTTCTTCTTCAGGTAGCGTTTGGCGAGCACGGTCTCCGCGATGGGCGAGAGCTTGGGCGCCGGAAGGTCGGATGGAATGCGTTCGGGAAGCGGCTGCATCAACTGGTTATTCCGTTGAGTTTCTGAGGGGGCGCACTCCATCTCGTTCGCGCCGACGGAGGGCAAAAATACTAGATATTGTGTCTCGCTACAAATTCACCACGACATGTTGTGTCCATGGTCGCCGCGCGGGCCGCGCTTAGAAGTAGTTCGCCATGCGAAGATAGAAGCGCGAAGATCCGCCTCCCAAGGGAACGCCCGCGCCTCCCCGGAGGCTCGCGCTCCAGCGGTGGAAGGGCGCGAGCATCACGCTGACTTCGGCGCCCGCGGAGTGCACCGCGGCGCGGCGCGGATTTTCCTCCGTCGATCCCCAGGCATTCCCCGCATCGTAGAAGAGCGCCGCGTGCACGCGGTTAAAGAAGAGCGGCATTGATCCCAAGCCCCGATCAACCACGAAGAGCGGAACCCGGTACTCCGCGCTCACCGACCAGGCGACGTTTCCGGAGCGGATCCCCCGAGGATGGCCTCTCGCCGGAAATAGGAGCAGGGGCCCGCCCAAGGCCACCCCTAGGACGGACTGCCTGACTCCCCCGGCGCCCCCGACGTCGAAGTGAGTCTCGGTCGCGCCCGGCCCCCTAGCCACGCCGACCGAGGACCGAAGCGCCAGGACATGGTTGGCAAAGCCCGGAGCGCCTAGCGCCTTGTAGAGAGACAGCTCGCCGGTCGCTTCCCGGTAGGAACGGTCCAGAGCCCCGCCCCGCTCCCCGGAGGCAAGCCCGATCGCGCGGCGCGTCCGTCCGCGAACGATGGCGCGCGCGCCGTCCTCGGGCGAGATCGAAAACGCCCGCCGCTGCGTGGTCGACGCGAAGAGGGTCGCTGTCGCTTCGCCGAAGGTCGCCTCGGGCAGCGGCCTCGAAATCGAGGGGCCTTCCTCGCCGCCGAACCCTTGCAGCGCGAGCGACTCCCGCACAACGCCCCCGCCCAAGGTCAGCGCGAGAAGCGACCTCACCCTGGCTCGCTGGAGCGACGCGTCCAGCGAGACCCGGCGCTCCCTCTCGATCAAAAAAAACGGACGGCTGGAACCGTCTTGAAAGCGCACGGAGAGCTCCGAGGAGGACGCGTCATGGTATTGCGAGGCGCGAAGCGAGAGCGTCGGATTGACCCAGCCCTGATATCGGTAGGACCCCCAGCCGTAGAAGCGGCCCCTTGGACTCATTCGAGCGTCCAAGGAGTATGAATGGCGTCCCACGAGATCTCTTCCAGAGAATGCGATCCCGCCGGCGGCGGCCAAGACGCTCGTCTTCCTCCCCGCCTCGTCCTCCCGACGCTCCGGCATGCTGGCCGTCAGCATCCAGTGGCGAGGACGAAGGGTCTCTCCCGCGCCGTAGGGCTTGGGATCGCTCAAGGGGACCGCCTCCCTCCGAAGGGCGGGCTCCGGAGGGGGAGGAGAGTCCTGCGGGACGAGCCACGTCTCGGGGTCGTAGGACGCGCGAGCGATGTGCCACCCGTCTTCCCGATAAGAGGCGAAGTACAGCCACTCGCCCCGGGGATCAACCGATGGATGCGTCGCGCCGCCCAGCACGTTTGTGACCTGCATCGCTTTCGGCGGAGATCCTTCCTCCAGGCGCGCCGCGAAGATGTTGGGGATGCCTGTCCGGTCCGAAGACCAGACCAACGCGCCGCCGTCCGGCGTCCAGAAGGGCGTCGTATCCAATGCGCGATCTCGCGTGACTTCCGCGACGACCGCGCCGGTCGCGTCCAGAACGACGATGTCCATTAACGCGGGCGATCGCCAGCGCGCGGCGGCGATTCTGGAACCGTCGGGAGACCAGCGGGGCCAAGCCCAATGCTCGTCCGGATCCGGGCGAGTCAGCGGCCTCATGCCCTCGCGTTCATCCCAAATGACGAGCTCCGTCGTCCCCGAACCTTCGAGCACCGCCACGATGCGGCCGTCTCCGCGCGCGATGTCCGCTTGGCTCAGTCGTTCGCCGCGCGTGAGCCGGGTCACCCGTCCGCCCGGCGAAGCCAAGTAGAGGTCGCTCGAGATGCGGTAGGGGTCCGTGTACTCCAGCTGGCTGAAGACGATCCCGCCGTCCCCGGTCCATGAGAGGGACCCCATGGAGTTCACGCGGACGAGCGACTCCCCGTCTCCGCCTCCCGGCGCGGAAGTTCGGATCTGGGGCATCGCCACCCCGTCCGATTGGAGGTGCGCAAGTTTGGACCCGTCGGGGGAGATGATCGGCTGACTCGCCAGCCGACCCACCCGCGCCACCACCTCCGGCTGGGTAATCGGCCCCGCCTGGGCGGCGCGGCGGGCCTCGGCCCGGGCCTCTTGGACGAGCTGAAGCCGCCACTGCCGCCAGCCCTCCGAGAACGATATCCCGAAGGCGTCCTTCGCCGCCTTGTTCCAGCGGTAGGGCACCCAGAGCCCGGCGGCGGAGCGCGCGAACTCGCCCACGGCTTCTTCGCCGTGCTGCTCCGCGAGATAATCGAAGAAGGCGCCGCCGTACACGTAGGGCCGATGTCCGGCTGGCCATACCGGAGAGTCGCCCGAGAGCTGATCCAAAGAACTGAGCGCGCCCTCCAGCGCCGCCGCGCGAAGGACCATTCGGTGCCAGCTGCCCCGCTGCCTGCCCGCGTTCGTGAGTTTGGACTCGTAATGGACCGCAATGCCCTCCAATGCCCAGACGGGCAGGGAGTGCGAGGGAAAGATCGGCCACGCCGCCGGCAGTCGGCCAAAGACGGCGCGGAGAATCGACCCCGCCGTCCCGGTCATCTCCAAGTGGAAGGCGTGGACGATTTCATGAACGAGGACGAGATCCAGCCAGTCGTCGAAGTGCGAGATGCTCTCGCCCTCGATCGGAGGGCGGGCAAAAACGACGATCCGGTTGTATGGAAGCGCGGACGCATAGCCGTTGGAGTAGTCCGCGTGATCGGAAAGGGCAATCTGAATCGGCTCGCCCGGGGGATCGACGAAGCGCTCCGCCAAGAGGGCGCGCGCGCGTTCCGCGCTCGCCGCGACGCGAGGCGCGAGGCGGGCCAGCCGCTCCGGGTACGTGATGACGAAGTGCTCGGATTCGACCTGGAGCCACGTCTCGTCCGGGGGGATCTGGCCGGCGGCGGGCGGCGGCTGGAGCCAAGGCCAAGCAAGAAGGCAAAGCACGCGGAACGCAGGCGCCGGGATCCGCCTCAAGACCGACCGCTCTCCGCGCCGAAGGGCCGCCGCTTCGATCACCGCGCCCTCTCGCCCGTAGACGCCCATCTCGCGCTTCCGGACGCCTCCAGGCTCCGCAGCGCCTCCGCGCGGGACAGTCCCTCGCGGCGCATCAGCAGCGCGGTCTTCACGTGACCCCCAGCGCGCTCCAATAGCGTCCGCGCGGCGGGGCGCGCAATCGCCAAGCGGCTCATCAGAATGCGCTCCCCCCGATCTTGGAGCTTGGCGCAGGTGACTTGCATGTCCACCATGAGATTGCCGTCCACCTTGCCTAAGAGAGTCATCGCCCCGGTGGTAATCGTATTGAGCACAAGCTTCGTGGCGGTCCCTGCCTTCATTCGCGTGGAGCCGGTGATGACCTCGGGACCGGTGAGCGGCGCAATCACCACGTCGCAGCTTCGCCGGAGCGCCTCGGAGGGCGGCGTGCAGAGGAGAAACCCGGTGGTTGCGCCGAGCTCTCGCGCCCTCTCCAAGGCTCCGTGCACGAACGGCGTCGTGCCGGATGTCGCGATCCCGAGCACGAAGTCCGCCTCCGATACGTCCATTTCGTCCATCCGGCGGGCGCCGTCCCGCGGATCGTCCTCCGCGCCCTCCCGAGCGCGTACGAGCGCCTCGAAGCCGCCCGCGATCACCCCCTGGATCATTTCAGGATCGGTCCCGAAGGTCGGAGGCATCTCCGCCGCGTCCAGCACGCCCAGCCGCCCCGAAGTGCCCGCGCCCACGTAAATGAGCCGCCCGCCTCGCCGAAAGGTCTTCGCCGCAAGCTCCATCGCGCGGGCGATCGCCTCGCGCTCCCTGCCGACGGCAATGGCGACGCCCCGATCCTCATTGTTGATGAGGTCGACGATTTGCGCGGGCGCAAGCCGATCAATCTCGCGGGAATTCGGGTTCGCCTGTTCCGTCAGGCGAGAATCAAGCACCCGGAACCCGCGCCGAGTCGACCGTCGCGGAGTCCGATGTCGGAGTCCGCTCGAAGAGCAGCGGTGTACAGAGATGCACCACGATGTCCTCCCCTGCCGAGAGCTCTCTGTCGGCGCGCCGCAGCTGCACGAGGACCCCGTCCATGCCCCGCTCGAATTCCGGCGTCGATATCGCCTCGAAGGCGATCTCGAAGAGCGGAGGAAAGGCGGTCTCGGGCGCGCAGCTTCCCATGCGGACCTGCCCCAGCAGACGAGTGCCCTCAACGAGAAGCGCAAGGCTGTCCGCCGCAACCAAGTCCCGGGTCAGCGTCGCCGTCAAGTGATCTCCGGACCTGTTCAGCTCGCGGGAAAGCCCCCAGTCCATGGCGGCAAAGAGCCGAGTCCCGGCCGGCACGGTGTCGACCACCGCCGCTGCGGAGCTGGAGTCGTCCGATGATTCCGGCGGCGCCTCCGCTCCTTCGACCGCCTGCTCCTCTCCTTCCGCTTCGGACGCGGGCGTCGGCTCCCGGACCGGCTGCGCATCCGCTTGCGCAGGATCTCGAGGGCGCGTGTCCGCCCTTTCTCCGCAAGCGAAGAAGAGGAATAGAGACAGCGGGAGCGCCAGCGATCGAACCGCCGCCTTCGGAGTCGCACACACTCTTTCGCCACCCCCGTCGCTCTTCAACTTCCAAGCCCCAAGCAACGTAACTTTACCCGCGACCTTCCGCCCCGATGCCTGGGCGCGACGCCGCCGGGAGACCTGCCGGATGAAAGAGCTGCGATCAGTCCTGCCTTACTTCCGGCCGCACAGGCGCGTCTTCGCGTTCGGCATGGCGCTCGTCGTGGTCGCGAACGCCTTCGCGGTCGTCATCCCCGAGCTCTTGGGACGGTCGATCGACGCGCTGCGCGAGCTGCCGCCCGCAGGCCGGGGCGAAATTGTCATGTACGCCCTTCTGATCGTGGGCGCGGCCTTGATTTCCGGCGCGGCCCGTTACGGCATGCGCGAGATCCTGAACGGAGTCAGCCGTCGGGTAGAGGTGGCGATCAGAGACGACTTCGTTCGCCACCTCTTTCGCTTGGACGCAGGCTTCTACAACCGGTCCCGGACCGGCGACCTCATGAGCCTTGCGACCAACGACACTCTGGCGGTGCGACAAGCCGCGGGACCTGCGGTGATGTACTCGGTCAACACCCTCGTGAACTTCGCGCTGGTCGCTGCGTTGATGCTCTCGATCAGCGTCCGGCTCACCGCGCTCGTGCTCGTGCCGATGACGCTGCTCGTGCCCGCGGCGATGATCTTCGGGCGCGCGATTCACCGCCGCTTCGAGCGCATCCAAGAGCAGTACTCGGAGCTCTCCACGATGGTACAGGAGAACCTCTCCGGGCTCCGCATCGTGAGGGCCTACCGGCGGGAAGAGGCCCAGCGCCGCGAGTTCGACGTTCTGAACCGGGGCTATCTTGCGCGCAACATGCGACTTGCGCGCGCCGCGGGGGCCTTCCATCCGGTCCTGGGGCTGCTGACGAGCATCGCCTCCGTGATCATTCTCTGGCACGGCGGCCAGAGGATCATCGACGGGACGCTCAGCGTCGGCGACTTCGTCGCGTTTTCCTACTACCTCACGCTCCTCGCTTGGCCGATGATCGCGCTTGGGTGGGTGGTCAACCTCATTCAACGCGGCAATGCGTCAATGGGCCGCCTCAATCGCGTCTTCGCGACCAAGCCCGCAATCGCCTCTCCCGAAGGCGTTCGGCCTGTCCGGTCAGCTTCGCCGGACGCTCCGCTCGTCGAATTTCGGCGGGTGCGCTTCCGCTTTCCGGGCGCGACCCGCGACGCCTTGACCGACATCGATTTTTCCATTCCCCAGGGAAGCACGGCGGCGATCGTGGGTCCCACGGGCGCCGGCAAAAGCACCCTCGTCAGCCTGATCGCCCGCCTGTGGGACCCCGTCTCGGGCGAGGTGCTGTTCGGCGGACGTCCCCTTCCCTCTTGGGACTTGCGAGAGCTGCGGTCCAAGATCGGATTCGCGCCCCAGGACACCTTTGTTTTTTCGATGACGCTGGAGGAGAACGTCGCGCTGGGGACGGAAGCGGGCCTAACGAAATCTCAGCGCGGACGGGCCGTGCACAGCGCCTCCAAGTCGGCGCAGCTGGACAAGGCCGCAAAGTCTCTGCCCAGCGGCTACGAGACCTTCCTCGGGGAGCGGGGCATCAACCTCTCCGGCGGCCAAAAACAGCGGGTCGCCTTGGCGCGCGCTCTCGCGCGAAACCCCGACCTGCTGATCCTGGACGATGTCCTCTCGGCCGTCGACACCCGCACCGAGGCGCGGATCCTCCAAGGACTGAAGTCCGAGTTTCGAGGTCGGACGGCGATCGTCATCTCCCATCGCGCGACGGCGGTTCAGGAGGCGGACATCATCCTCGTACTGGACCAAGGGCGAATCGTGGAGCGGGGACGCCACGAGGAGCTCTTGGAGCGGGACGGCGTCTACGCGGAGCTGCTTCGAAGGCAGCTGTTGGAGCAGGACCTCGCCACGGGCGGGGACTTCGCGGCGTAGCCGGGCGCGGAGGGCTTGCGGCTACTTTCGCCAAGCAGGCTCGTTGCCCTTCCTCCACTTGATGTCGCACCCCATGCTGGGAAGCTGCAACTCGGACACCGGCCGCCCGCCAATGACCGCGCGCGCCGCAAGGGCAAGCTCCTCTCCCGTGGGCTCCCCGCCGCTCGGCCTGGACGCGTCGTACCTGCCTCGGTAGACGAGCTCAAGTTCCGCTCCGAAGAGAAAGAAGTCCGGCGTGCATGCGGCCCGGTAGGCCTTGGGCGTCTCTTGGGAGCGATCAAAGAGGTAGGGGAAGCGGTAGCCCCTCAGGCGTGATTCTTCCGGCATCCGCTCGGGCGCATCCTCCGGGTACCTGCCGGGATCGTTCGCGTTGATGCCCGCGACGCCCAGCCCCGCCTCCATCCACTCCCCGGAGAGGCGAGCGAAGTGATCGGCCAGATGCTGCACAAAGGGGCAGTGATTGGAGAGAAACGCCACCAAGAGTCCCTTTGGGCCCGCCGCATCGTCGCGCGACACGCTCTTTCCGGTACGCGGTTCGGGCAGGCAAAAGTCCGGGGCCTTGAACCCCAGATCAACCATCGTGGAGGATACGAGCATTTCCTAATGCGTCTCCTTGGCAAAGGACGGGTTCGGCTCCATCAGATACGCTCCAAGAGAAATTCCGGCGCGAATTGGTTGAGATACGAGGCTAGGGTCGCGAAGGAGCCGGTCAGCAGAAGCAGCCCCAGCGCTGCCAGCACGACGCCTGAAATGCGTTGCAGCCAGGGCAAGACGCTCCTGAATTGAGCAAAGACGCGGAGAAGCCTCTCGGTCAGAAGCGCGGAGAGAAAAAGCGGAACGGCAAGTCCAAGCGAGTACGCCCAGAGGAGACCAGCCCCTTGAAGGACATGCTCCTTCTGGGCCGCGAGCGTGAGGATCGCCCCCAGCACGGGCCCGACGCAAGGGGTCCACCCGGCGGCGAAGGCAACGCCGACCAGCGCCGATCCCGCGTAGCCCGACGGTCGGCTGGAAAAGCGCCAGCGGCGCTCTCCGGCCAGCGACGCAAAGTTGAAGACGCCCAAGAGATGGAGGCCGAAGAGAAGCAAGAGCGCGCCGCCGACTTTGGCGATCCACTCATCCGCCCAAAGAAGAAAGCCGCCGACGAAGGTGGCCGACGCCCCCAGCAGCACGAATATCAGGGTGAAGCCGGCGATGAACAGCATCGAGTGCGTCAGCACGCGACCGCGCCGCGCCCCGCCCTTGAGATCCTCCAGCGACATCCCCGTGATGAAGGAGAGGTAGCTCGGCACCAACGGCAGCACGCAGGGAGAAGCGAAGGAAAGAAGCCCCGCGACGAACGCGATCCCGAGGCTCATGGACTCCGTCAAGAGACCGGCTTTCCCCGGAAGTGCACGATGGCCACCTCGCCCGAATCCAGCTCGACCTCCGCGGTCGACGCATCAAAGACATGCCGCGTCGAATCCACCTGGGAGAGACGGATCTCGTAGTCGCCGGCCCGCAGATTCGGGAAGGCGTAGGCGCCCATCTCCTCCGTCTCCGCTTCCCGCTCCTCCACGCCGGAGAGAGAAAGCGCGATGTCCGAGACCCCTAGGCCGTCCACCTGCACCAAACCCATGATGAGGGATGTTCGGATGTAGCGTCCGTCGAAGACGACGAATGGCGACTCGCCAGGCAGGGAAACCTCCACGGTCGCGCTCGCGCGGTCGAACACCGCGTCGTCCGGAAGGTCCGAGATCGTGATCACGTACTCGCCTCTGGAGACGTTTGGGAATTCAAAGCGGCCGTCCGCGCCGGTCTCGGTGTCCTCGCCTGGCTCGAGATCCACGCTGGCGCCTTCCAGCCCGGCGCCCTCGATGACGACGCGACCGCCGATCGCCCCTTCAACCCCCGGACCCGTTGCGTCGCCGCACGCGGCAGCCAAGAAGCACGCGAACGCCGGCCAAGACCCGAGTTTGGAGCGCGGCTGCGTCATTTGAATAGAGATCTCCGGCCCCGCCGTCTCCGATTTCGCGTCCGGCTGCGATCCGCGCTCGCTGCTCGGAGGCGGAGCGCTTTGAAAAGCTAGCGCACCACTAGGGCAGCGCGTTGCCGGGCGCGTCCGCGTCAAGAGAATGTCCACGGAGCGGCAGTTCCCAGACAGTCGAAGCGAGAACGCCGAAGGTTCACTTGTGCGCTGCGCTCAAGCCGCTCGCAGGCGATCGCCGCTCGTCAATCCCCAGCAGCTCCAAGACCAGCGCGACGGTCCGCCGCCGAGTCTCTCGCGCGCTGGCCTCCACCATCGCACCCGCCGCCAGAAGATGGCCTCCGCCGCCCAGCGCCTTCGCCACGCCGTTGATCGCCGGACCGGTGGAGCGAATGGACACCTTGGTCCGCGCGGACCCCAGCGGATAAAAGAGGATCGCCACTTCGACCCCCTTGAGCTTCCTGGGATAGGAGACCAGACTCCCCAAGTCGAGGTCGCCGGACCAGCGTCCCGCTGGAATCGTCATCCAGGCCACGCGACCCGAAGGATGCACCGTCAAGGTCTCCAAGGCCCGGCGCAGAGCCTCGTACCGAAGCGGGCTGTACCCCGAATAGGCTTTACGGTAGAGGCGCCTGGGATCCGCGCCCAGACTCGTCAGCTCGCCGGCCGCCTTGAAGCACGGCGCGTCCGTGTTTCGGTGCTGGAATCCGCCCGTGTCGGTCATCACGGCGTAGTACAGCGCGCTCGCGACATCTTTGCCAATCTCGGCCCCGGCCTCCCGCAGCAGCCTCAGCAAAATCGTCGCGGTGGCGCACGCCGACTCGTCCCGAAGCTCAATTTCCGCCATCCGGGGTCCGCCCCTGGGGTGGTGGTCGATCAAGACGCGGGGGAGCTCGCGAATCAGAGGCCCCGCGCGACCGAGCCTCGGCCAGTCGCTGATATCCAGCACCACGGCCAAATCGGCGGTCGCGCACGCATCCTTGGCCTCCGAACTCGCCGGACGGAGCACGGGGAGGTCATCCCTAAGGAGAAACCGCATCCCGGAGGGCACCGGCGTCGGGTTGATGACGACGACCGACTTCCCTTGGTCCAGAAGGAAGGAGCCCAGCGCGGCTTCGCACCCGATCGCGTCCCCATCGGCCCGCTCGTGGGTGGTCAGGACGATCTTCGAGGCCCCGTCCAGGGCGCGGACGACTTCGTTGACGAGGGTCATGCCTTCACTCTCCTTTTCGCTTGCAGCGGGCGCGCAGCTCCCTGAACGCCCTTCGGGCGCGGCGCTCAAGCCGCTCCATCCCTCCATCGTTCACGATCCTGATGTCGGCTAGGGCGCGCGTTTCCTCTGTGGAGCGTTGAGCCGCCATGATTGCGCGCGACGCCCGCGCGCTCAGGCCGCGGCTCCGCTCCAGACGTTTCATCCGAAGCGCTTCCGGGGCTTCGACCAAGACAACGATATCTACTTCGTCCCGTAAGCCGGCTTCGAAGAGCAGCGGGATCTCGCAGATCACAATCCTTGCTCCGCGCAGCCTCTCCCGCGCCAACCACTTTGCCCGCAGCCGCGCCACCTCGGGGTGTATGATCGACTCCAGCCGCCGGCGCGCGTCCGAATCCGAGAAGACCAGTTCGCGCATCTTGGGGCGATCCAGCGCGCCGCCGGGCCGAATGAAGTCCGGACCGAACGCAGCCGCGATCTTCTCCATCGTCGGGCCCTTCGGCTGCGTCGCGCGCTTGGCCCAGTCGTCCGCGCTGGAGATCCGCGCCCCCCAGCGTCGCCAGAGCTCGGCAACGGCGGACTTCCCCGAGGCCACGCCCCCGGTCAGGCCGACAACCGTCATTTCCGGGCCCGGCGAAGGACGAACCGATTGGGCGGCGCCCGCTCCATACCCCGCTCCGCTATCGCGGATGTCGCGCCCCCTCCCGCATATGCCGCCGCATCCTCCAAGACCAGAAGAGAAACCGCGAGAGCTCGTCTGCGCGCGGCTCTCCGTCCTCTCCGTAGGCGATCTGCATGCGCCACTCGAGATATGCGCGCGACGGCAGGGGCAGCCAAGGCGGTCTTCGATACCACCGGCGGGAGCGAAAGTTCCAAGCGGCCCAAGGAAGCAAAAACAACAAGGACGGGCGCCGAAGGACGGCCGCCGCGAGCGTCTTAGCCATCGACGGGCGGCGCGCGGTCATGGCGCGCGGGATCTTGATTGAGCGTCTGAAGGCATCGCGACTGGTATAACTTGGGACTCCCGAATCCTCCGCGCCCGACTACTTCTCAACGTGACCAATCGACTTCAGGACGAATCCAGTCCGTACCTGCTTCAACACGCAGACAACCCGGTGGATTGGCGCCCTTGGGGCGAAGAGGCGCTGGAGAAAGCTAAACGCGAAGACCGCCCCATCCTGCTGTCGATCGGCTACTCCGCATGCCACTGGTGCCATGTAATGGAAAAGGAGTCCTTCTCCGATCCGAATGTCGCCGAAATCATGAATCGCGCCTTCGTGAACATCAAAGTCGACCGCGAAGAGCGACCGGACATCGACTCCATCTACATGCGCGCGGTGCAGACGATGACCGGCCAAGGAGGCTGGCCATTGACGGCGTTCCTTACCCCCGACGGCGCGCCTTTTCACGGGGGAACGTACTACCCTCCGACGCCGCGTCCTGGGATGCCGTCCTTCTCTCAGCTTCTTCTTGCGACGGAAGACGCCTGGCGTCACCGCAGGGAGGAGGCGGTTAGAGTCGGCGCTCGCGTAAGGGCGATCCTCGCCAAGAGTCAGCTCGCGCGGGGCGAGGAAGCTGCGAACGACAAGGCGGAAAGCGCGATTTCAAGTTTGGTTCGATACGCGCAGCGGAACTTTGACCCGACGCACGGGGGCTTCGGCGGGGCGCCGAAGTTCCCCCAAGCCCCGTTCTTGGACGCGCTGCTTCACACCGGCGGGGATCGCGAGGCGCAGGGAGTTCGCATGGCGGCGCACACCTTGGGGCAGATGGCGCGAGGAGGGATTCGCGACCACGTCGGAGGGGGGTTCCACCGCTACTCGGTCGACGCGCGCTGGCTCGTCCCGCACTTCGAGAAGATGCTCTCGGACAACGCGCTGCTCGCGTCCTGCCATGTGCGCGCGCACGTGCTGGGCGTCCCTGGCGCGGGCGATGTCGCCGCCGAGACGCTGGAATATCTGCTTGGGGATTTCGCCTCGCCGCGCGGCGGCTTCTATTCGGCCCGGGACGCCGATTCGGAGGGAGCGGAGGGCCGCTTCTACATCTGGACTCCGGCCGAGACCAAGGATGCGCTTGGCGACGAGGATGGAGACCTGTTCAACGAGGTCTACGACATTTCGGACTCCGGCAACTTCGAGGGACGCAACATCCCTCATCTTCCGCACGGACTCGAGGCCTTGGCGCGACGACGGGGATGCAGCGCGGACGACCTTCGTCTTCGGTTGCGCGGCCTGTTGAATACGCTCCGTCGCCGCCGCGCGGAGAGGCCCGCTCCCTTCTTGGACAAGAAGGTCCTCACCTGCTGGAACGGCTACGCCGTGCGCGCCTTCGCGGAAGCCGGACCCGCGCTGAGAGAGCCTCATTTTACCGCCGCCGCCGCGAGCGCGCTGGATGCGCTCCTTGACAGCGCCGCCAAGGGCGACCGGATCATGCGCGTGCGGACCGGCGCGAGAGTCTATCGGGAGGGCTTTCTGGAGGACTACGCGTCGCTTGGAATCGCGTGTCTCTCGGTCTACGAAGCGACGCTGGATCCGCGGAGGCTTCAGCGGGCGGAGATGATCGCCGACGCGGCCTTGGCCCGCTTCAAAGCGAGACGGGAGCCGGTCTTCTACGATGCGCCCGAGAGCTCCTCTCTCGTTCCGCGCCCCAGAGAAACCATGGACAACGCCGCCCCGTCCGGAAGCTCTCTGATGATCGAGCTCTTGACCTGGGCCGGGAGGCTCGCAGGCAGAGAGGACTTCCTGGAGCTGGCCGGACAAGCGCTGGATCGGGAGCGTTCCGCGATGAACGCCCACCCGCTCGCCTTCGGTCGACTTCAGCGAGCCCGGCTTCAGTTTGAAGCGGACCCCTTGGAGATCGCGATTTCAGGACCCCGTCCCGGCATTCAATCACTGATTGACCGGGCCCACGCCGTCCCGCATCCCAATCGCCTAATCCGAAGGGCCCGAGAGTCCGAAGGCCCACAGGCCGCCGCGCCCGGGAAGAGAGCGGGCGAAGCGACCGCCGTCGTTTGCGCGGGATCGGTCTGTCATCCCCCGGTCCACACGGCGGACGAGCTGTCCCGAATCTGTGATCGGGAGCCCTTCGTTACTTTTTAGGCTCCATGACCGAAGACCAGGAGCCTCAAACAGAAGGGGAGCTGTCCGGACCGGAGCTTCTCCGCGCGTACCGGACTATGTTCGCCTCCCGGTGCATTGATGATCGGGAGAAGGACTTTCAGAAGCAGGGCAAGGTCTTCTTTCAGATCTCCGGCGCGGGGCACGAGGCCCTGAACGTCGGCATCGCGCCTTTGGTCAGGCCGGGCTCCGACTGGTTTTACCTGTACTACCGCGACCGGGCTCTCGCGCTCGCGCTAGGGCTGCGACCGGTGGATCACTTCCGCCAAACGGCGGGCAGGATCACGGATCCCTCCGGCGCCGGTCGGCAGATGCCGGCTCACTTCGGACATGCGGAGCTCAACATCGTTTGCAGCTCCTCTCCCACCGGGATGCAGTTCCTTCAGGCCGTCGGGACGGCCGAGGCGGGACTTCGAGCCGAACGCCAGCCTCGCTTGAGGAAGCACGCGGAGCCATTCGCGAGCGACGGCATCGTCCTTTGTTGCGCCGGCGAGGGCGCGACCTCGGAGGGAGAGTTCTGGGAGGCCATGAATACGGCCTCCAACCTGAAGCTGCCCGTGGTCTTCGTGATCGAGGACAACGAATACGCGATCTCGGTCCCGGTGGAGGTGCAGACCGCCGGCGGCAGCATCTCGAAACTGGTCTCGAACTTCCCCGATCTCTTGGTGACGGAGTGCGACGGGACATCGGTAGAGGACAGCCGCCGGGCGGCGGGGAAGGCGATCGCCTGGTGCCGCGCGCGCCGCGGGCCCGCTCTGTTGCATGCGCACACCACGCGCCCCTACTCCCACTCCGCATCGGACGACGAGGCTCTGTATCGGACGCCGGCGGAGCGCAAGGCGCAGGATGCGCGCGATCCGCTGCTTCGGACCCGCAACGCGCTGATCGAACGCGGCGCGGCGACGGAGGAGGAGCTGGACGCCCTTGAGCGGGAGGTCAGGGAGGAGGTGGTGCGCGCGGCGGATGAAGCGCTGCAGGATCCCGAACCCCCGCCGGAGCACGCGCTGAAGTGGCTCTACGCCGAGACGGGCGATCCCACGACGGACGAATTTCGCACCGCGCCGCAGTCGCCGTCGGACAAGCCGTACACGATGGTGGACCTGTTAAACCGCTGTCTCGCCGAAGAGATGGAGCGAGACCCCCGCATCGTGGTTTTCGGCCAAGACGTGGCGGACGCCTCCAGGGAGGCCTCCCTCGCGGAGGTCTCCGGAAAGGGAGGCGTCTTTAAGGTGACGCACGGGCTGCAGCGGCGTTTCGGCGCCAATCGGGTGTATAACGCGCCGTTGGCGGAAGCCAACATCGTGGGACGGGGCTTGGGGATGGCGATCCGGGGACTGCGACCCGTCGTCGAGATTCAGTTTTTCGATTACATCTGGCCGGCGTTTATGCAGATTCGCAATGAGCTGGCGACGTTGAGCTACCGTTCGGCGGGGACGTTTTCGGCTCCGATGGTGATCCGCACGACGTACGGCGGGTACATCAAGGGCGGCATCTACCACTCTCAGACGGGCGCGACGCTCTTCGCCCAGAACCCCGGTCTTCGCGTGGTCCTCCCCTCGAACGCCGCCGATGCCAGCGGGCTCCTGCGCACCGCCATCCGGTGCAACGACCCCGTGCTATTTCTGGAGCACAAACACCTATATCGGCAGGTGCACAGCAAGAGCTTAGACCCCGGCTCCGACTACATGATTCCGTTCGGTCGCGCCAAGGTCGTCCGCGAGGGAAGCGACCTTACGGTGGTCACCTTCGGCGCCACTGTGAAACGTTCTCTGGACGCGGCCCGGACGCTTCAGCAACGATTCGGCGTGAGCCTGGAGGTCATCGACCTTCGGTCGCTCTCGCCCTTGGACGCGCAAACCGTGGAGCGCTCCGTCCGCAGGACGAATCGCGCGCTGGTGGTCCACGAAGACGCGGTCACCTTCGGGATCGGAGGGGAAATCGCCGCGCGGATCGCCGACCGGGTCTTTCCTTGGCTGGACGCGCCCGTGCGGCGGGTAGGATCGCTGGACACGTGGGTTGGCTACGCGCCCAGCCTGGAGCGGGTCGTCCTTCCGACGGCGGAGACGATTCTGGAAGCCGCGTTGGAGCTGGTCGAGTGGTAGCGACTGCGTAACGGTTTCAGGATCCGCGCCGCGCTGCCGCGCTTGCGTCAAGAATCGCAACGTGCGTGCGACGCCATCCAGTCGCACAGCGACCGACTCGCCGTCACGTCCACGAAGGTGTAGTTCGACGCGCTCAACACGCCCACGAAGACCAGCGCGCCCCGCTCCTCGCCGACGCTTCGGTCCATGTGCGCATTCCGATGAAAATGAACACCAATTCCGACGAAAATGAACACCGATTCCGACGAAAATGAACACCTTGGGCGGGCGGAGGTCTGCGGGGGTGCTGGGCTGATGGGTTGGCTTGGGAATTTTAGGTGGTTGGGCGGGGTTTGGTCGAGTCGTAGAGGCGGCGCATGGATCCGCCTTCGAGGCGGATGCGGTGGGCGTTGTTGAGGAGTCGGTCGAGGATGGCGTCGCCGAGGGTTTGGTCGCCGATGGCTTCGTGCCAGTGTTCGACGGGGACTTGGGAGGCGAGGATGGTGCCTCGGCGGGCGTAGCGGTCGTCGAGGAGTTCCAGGAGGTCGAGGCGGCCTTGGTCGGAGATGGAAGCCAGGCCCCAGTCGTCGAGGATGAGCAGACGGACCTTCGCGAGTCTTTGGACGAGGCGGGGGCAGAGCCGTCGGCGCGGGCGAGGGCGAGATCGTCCATGAGGCGGGAGACGCGGTAGTAGCGGGTTGAGAGGCCGAGGCGGCAGGCTTGATGGCCGAGGGCGCAGGCGAGGTAGGACTTGCCGGATCCGGTCGGGCCGACGAGGAGGACGGACTGGCCGTCGCGGATCCACTGTCCTGAGGCGAGTCGAAGGAGGACGGAGCGGTCGAGGCCGCGTCTGGCTTTGAAGTCGATGTCTTCGACGGCGGCGTCGAGGTGGAGTTTGGCGGCGCCCTTGAGGCGGACGTATCTGCGCTGTTCGCGGGAGGTTTTTTCGCGTTCGAGGAGGAGGGCGAGGCGGTCTTCGAAGGAGAGTTCGCGGATGTCGGGCATGGCGAGCTGTTCTTCGAGGGCTTGTGCCATGCCGGTCAGTCGGAGTTCGTGGAGCAGGTCGAGCGTGGGTTCTCTGAGCATTGGTCTGTGTTCTTCTTGGGTTTGAAGTATCTGCGCGTTTTTACTGACGGACGTAGAAGCGTCTGGAGCGGGCGGCGGCAGCCGACCGGAGAGTCGCGGAAGGTCGGGACCAGGACGGAAGGCGACATCAGCTCCGAATCCCGCTCCGGTCGCGTCAGACTGACGCCCAGCACGCGCGACTCTTGACCGAATGCTTCGGGGGCTCTTTTCCTCCGAATCGCGGCGATTTCCCGAGGGGTAAAGGCCGGGTCGACTCGAGAGCGGGCGTCTCCGTCGATCCCAGGGCGTTCGTTTTTCCGGGAATCGGCGGAATTCCCCGATACCCAGCGGAATTCTTTGGGACGGCGGATATTTCGCCTTTCACGGCCGAGCGCCGTCATTCTTTCGATCCGTTGCGACTGCCGACATAGTACTTCGGCCCGCGGACGTTGGCGTGACGCCGCGGGAGCTTCGGGGCATGCCGCTCTTCGGCTTGCCGGTCGAGCCCCGTCGCGAGAATCGACTTCACGGAGCTGTAGCTCACCGCGCCGATGCTCAGCGCCCGACGGCAGGCGGCGTTCACGCGTCCGGCGGAGTAGGAGCGCTCGAGCCGCATCAAGCCGAGACAGCCGCGGTATCCCTGCTCGGGATGCGGACGCTCCTCGAGCAGCTTCCGCACGAAGGCGGCGACATCCGGCCCGACCCTTTCCGCCCATCGGACCAGACGCGACGGCGACCACTCGAGATGCGCGCGATGCGCCGCGGGCATGTGGTCCGACACGGTCGCGCGTCCTCCCTTTTCGCGGCTTCGGGCATGCGCCGCCACGCGCCGATGCTTCTCGAAGACTTCGACCGTCGTCGCCGTCAGCCGGACCTCGACCTCGCGCCGAGCCAGCGCATGGGGAACGCTGTAAAAGCTCTTGTCCACTTGGACGTGGTAATCCATGCTCACGCGCGCCTTGCGCCATTCCGCGTACTCGAAGCGCAGCGACGGCAACGGCTTCAGCGCCGGCCGGTCCAACTCCTCGAACAGACTCCGCCGACTGCCCTCGATCTTCTGAAAGGGCCGCTCGTTCAGCGCCGCGACGAGCGGAGCCATCGCCTCGCGGATCTCCGCCAGCGAAAAGAACTTGTGATTGCGCAGCGGCGCCAGGACCCAGCGCTCGACGTGCTGCACCGCAGTCTCGGCCTTCGCTTTGTCCCGCGGAGCCCGCGGACGCGCCGGCAGCACCGTCGTTCCGTAGTGCGCCGCCAAGTCCCGGTACGTCGGATTCAGCTCCGGCTCGTAGCGGCTCGCCCGCTTCACCGCCGCCTTCTCGTTGTCCGGCACCACCATCTCGGGCACGCCGCCCCAAAACTCGAACATGCGCGCGTGCGACGCCGTCCAGTCGCGCAGCGACCGACTCGCCGTCACGTCCACGAAGGTGTAGTTCCGACGCGCCCAGCACGCCCACGAAGACCATCGCGCCCCGCTCCTCGCCGACGCTTCGGTCCATGAAGGGAACCCTCGGACCCGCATAGTCCACGAAGGCCTTCTCGCCGGCCCGATAAAGCTGTCGGGCTGCGACGTCGACGCTCTTCCTCCACTCCCGGTAGAGATCGCAGTAGCGGCTGTACCCGTAGCCGCCCGGATTCGCCTCCCGATACTCGGGCCACAGCAGCCGGCGCGTCACGCCCTTGCCCCGCCGCAGCTGCCGGTGCGTTCCTCCCAGTCGGGCTCCGGCTTACGCTCGAGCGCCTCCGACGACGCCGAACGCAGCGCAGCCGTCAGCGCCGCATCGTCCATCCCCTCGGGCAGCGGCCAAGACAAGCCCGCCCTCTTCGCCCGCCGAACATACTTGTTCACCGTGCCCGCCGCGACGCCCAGCGACGCCGCGATCTCCCGATGACTGCGCCCGAGACCAAAGCTCAGACGCGCCAGCCCTCGAATCCTCCTCATGGACAAGCTCTTCCGCGGCATCCTCTTTCTCCTCGCCTTGAAGTGACCTCTGCGAGAATAAAAGAAGACGCCGCCGCGACAAGTTCTCCAGCTCCCTCGCCGCCCGCCTCCTCGATGTCCGACGCATATCAGAACGCCTGTTCATTTTCGTCGGAATCCATGCCTCGGAATCCGCAGACCCTCCAGATCGGCTGTTTCTCGTCGCGCAGCACCTCCGCCACTGCTGATTCGGCTTGTTCGACGTTACCGGCAGATACCCGATTTCGTCCACTGCGAGCAGCTCGCAACGCTCCCTTAAAGGCAGTCGATGGATCTGCTGGATCGTATCGTGCGCGCTCCGTCTTGGCCTCTATAGCCGGCCTGCTCCGGCGACATCTCTGGTGTGCCCGGACTTGTGGCGACTCTTCCAGCGAGTCGCCACAAGTCCGGGGCGCAATAGCTACCTCCGAGGTATGATCGTGAGACAGAGGTCCCAAGCGCAGGTCACGGCATTGCTAATGCAGTGGGCAGGTGGGCCGTTGAGCGATGTCTCGCACGTTCCGTCTCCTGACCCGTCTTTTTCCACGCATGTCTTGTTGTTGCAATGCACTGCGGACCCTGCGGTCGCAAAAGCCGCTAACAGCAATGCGACTCCCGCAACAAACGGAAACAGCAATTTAGTTCGTTTCATCATTGCCCCTAGATTGTTGCTGTGTGATAAACTTCACTCTGTTCAGCGAGCTCCCAAGGACAAGCGCATGACTTGCCCCTCTCAAATGGGGCCCGCATTATTCACCTGAAAACGTTGCCTTCCTTTTTTTGTTGCGCATGTGTGCCTACCGGTGTGGTGGGTCGTGTCGTGTTAGTGTCGATTCTAAGCACTTCAATCGTCTCAACATCCAAATCGTCGTATTGCTTCGTTACGGAAAATCCACCGCCAACGGCTAGCAGCTCGCGCGGCTGTTCGGACGTTACGACGTATGATCCATTCTCGCCAATGACGTTCCAAACCGCACCCTCTCCGGGTGCCGTAACCAAAGCACTCCAAACGTCGCCATCCTGTGACGCTACCAACGGCGTCACAGGTCGTGCGCCCATCCATCCGTACGGCGGCAGATGCGTCGGTAGCAATTCTCTAGGCACCACTTTGAGCGCAGCCTCGTAACGGGAAGCTGCTGCCGCGTCCCAAAACTGTTTGGTGATCTCTTGCAATACTGGCAACGCCGTCGAATTCGAAACCGACTCGTCTCCCGTGTCCACGTCAATATATCTGAGCTCCGAGCTGTTGCCCTCTGAGACGACTAATTGGTTTTCAATAGCGACAACGCCCGGGCGTTTCGCAAATGGAAACGAAGTAGTGCTTTCTCCAGCGCGTCCAAAAGGTGCCGCATAACTCTCGCCTCCCTGTACCGAAGCTGCGTAGCGAGTAAATTCACCGTCTTGATCAAACACCGCATACGTGTATTGCGTCCGCTTAATCCGCGGCGACTCTACGGCTACTGGAAATGCTTGTAATGCTATTGCAATGCGCCCATCGCTGAAAAACACTCCGCCAGTCGCAATGATCCCCGACGTACCCAAAGCGACGGTTGCAACGTCAATCGCCTTAGTCGACACGAGAGTGCCGCTGCCGTCGAACTCCGATACTCGGTAATTCCGATGGTCATAAACCAAAACGTGATCGCCCACTGTTGCAATAGCACTTATCGACTCGAATTCTCCGGGGCCTGATCCGTGCCTTCCGGCCTCCCAAAGCAGCTCGCCGTCGACTGAGAACGCCACGATGCGATGCTCGCCGGCCTCAGCGACGACGATCTTACCGCCAAGGAACGTCGCGCCGTTTACGCCGTTAAGGTAACCCGTGCTTGGATCCGCCAACACGACGCTGGATTCTTCGACCAGACGAGCCTGCGCGTCGTTTAGATCCGGATCGGCGTCCTGGTCGCTTACGACCCTAGGCTCGCATGCCTGGCCGAACCCGATCGCCAAAGCAGTCGACGCGACCTGCAGCGTACGTCGCCTTTTCATTTTTTCTCCCCTTCTGGTTGTGAGGACGATGTTTCGTTTTCGACTTGGCCGGCGACGAGACTTCCTTTTTCGATCCCTCTTGCTGTCGATTCAGAAATGCCGAGCGGCACTGGAAAGCCGCGAGCGGCCCAACTCCGGATTTCATTCTTGCCCACGACGCGAACGAGCTCCGTGATGGGGCCGGATGTCCACCGGTCTTGGTCAATTCGCTTCTCTTGACGAACGACCAGGAGCTGAGGCACGACGGGCGGAGCGTTCATCTCGTCGATGAATCGTACGACCCCGGAATTAAACCAGTTCCGCCCGACGATCACTTCGTCAAACCTCCCAAACTTCTCCAGAATCTTCATCCCTCGCGCGACAGACCAGTCGTCCGAGATTCCCACGGTCGAGAAGCGCAACCCAGCTTGACGCGTCCGCTCCGCCAGCGCCGCCGTCGCTCCCTTAACCGCCGAAGCCAGCTCTTTTGTCGGCTTCGAGGTCGGCGCAATCAACACCAGCGTCGCGTGCGTTCCAGCCTCGAGGCGCGTAAACGGCGCAGGCTCCCTCGCGGGCCAGACCGCCGACTTAAACGCCCATCCGCAGGCAAGAAGCAACAGCGCGTACCCCGCCAGCGCGACGACGCCGCGAACGTTCGCCGACCTCGTTTTCCGAGAGTCGCGGGACGGCGCGATCATTTGCCCCGCCTCTCTGCGGAAATCGCCATCTCCTTGACTTGATCCGGCGAAAGCAGGCCCACCACGACGCCTCGACCGGCGATCGCAAACGCCGGAGTGGCCCGCAGCCGCAAACTCGCCGCCATTTCAGCATCCGCGGCCAGCGCCGAGTCCGCCCGACTGGACGACACGCACTCGGCAATCGCGTCCGCGCCTACGACGCCGCTCGCGCGCGCTTCGACGAACCAGTCCTCTGGAGCCCAGCCGTTCGCCCTTGCAAGAAAGCGGTGCATGACTTCGAACGCTCCGCTCATCTGCGCGCAGACCGCAGCTCGCGCCGCCTCCATGGACTTCGGGTTGTGCGGATTCGGATTGTGGCGGACCGCCCGGGGCAACGCGACGCCGTCCGCATCGCGGATCGAATCCAGAGTCGACTCGAAGACGCCGCAGTAATGGCACAGGTAGTCGATGAACTCGACGACGCTCGGCTCCAAGCCGCCCGCGTCCAGCGTGGGCGCCCCGCGCACAAGGCTCGACCACTCCGCGATCGCCACGCGCGTCCGTTCGCGCTCTTGAAGCGCCGCGTCAATCCTCGCTCGAAGGATGCCGCCGGGCCTCAAAAGCAGAAAAAGCGTCGCGGCCAAGAACGTCCAGCCCAAGACCCGAGCGGTCAAATCGACGACGCGCCTCAGCGCCCAGCCCCTCCGACGCCGCCTCATGACGATGCCCCGCTCGCCGGGCGCGGTCCGCCTCCAAGCGAGCACAATCGAATTCGGCTCCCCCGAAATGCATCTCTCACTTCGCGCCTCCGTCTCGGATCTTCGGTGTCTTACTCTTGCTTGATTCGCTCTACGCCGTGATCGAAAAAAGGTTCCCTAAAAAAAGACGCGTCCCCAGCGCGCCTCGCAAGTCTTACGACCAGATCCCGGACTAGGTTTCACGAGGGCGACGCCCGCCGTCGGACGACGCGCTCCGGCGCCAAAAGGCGCCTTTGCCGTCGCGAGCCTTGAGCCGGAGTTCAAATGTCCGCCGCCATCGTGGCGGACATTTTTTGCGAGCGAATCGGGCGCGGTGCCCGGTCTACGCGCCTGTGCCTTGCTCCTTTGGGTCTCTCCACCGGCATCTCCAGCCACGCCTTCAGAAGCTTCAGCATCCGCCCGTCGCTGATGCGCCGGGCAAAACACTTCATCAGCTCGGCGTGCGGAATCTCGCCGAAGTAGTTGGCCAAATCGCAATCGACCACCTCGCGACGCCCCCTGTACAGCAGCCGATGGATCCGCTGGATCGCATCGCGCGCGCTCCGCCCCGGCCTATAGGCGTACTGCTCCGGCTGCAAATCGGCTTCGACAATCGGCATCAGCACCAACAAGGCCGATGTCTGAGCCACCCGGTCCCTGATACCGGGAATGCCCAACGGCCGATACTTCCCGGGCTGCTTCTTCGGGATCAGCACCTGTCGCACCGCTCGAGGCGCATATGTCCCTCCCTTCAACTCTCGCGCCAGCTCCCCGAGCCATCGCTTCGCGCCGCCCGCCTCGATATCCGCAAACGTCTCCCCGTCCACCCCGGCAGATCCGCCATTGCGACGCACCCGCCTCCAGGCTTCCGCAAGAAAATCCTCGCGCCATATCTTGTCGATGAGCGTGTAAAACCTCGCCTCGGGTTCCTCCTTGGCTTTCGCGTGCAGCACGGTCTGGAGTCTCCGAACCTTTTCCGTCCCTGGTAGGCTCTCGCCAGTGGCCACGTCCCTTCCTCCTTGTCCGCACAACTCTCGAACCAGGGCCCCTTCCCTCGACCGGCATTACCCGGCGTCCCCAGTACTACGGGCCCATCCGCCACCCTGCCGGCCCAGCCTGCCCCTCGCGGGGTTCCGGTTGGCACGCGCGACGATCTCCGGCTTCGGATGCTTGGATGGGAGCGCTGCGCACGGCGCTCCCGGACCGACTTGTTGTCGGCGAGCACGCGGTACATCGTGCGCTCCGAGCAGAGGTAAATGCCCTCGTCCAAAAGCACCGCGCCCAAATTCGACAAACCGCCCCGACCCCTTTCCCGTCCGTCGGTCGAAGCCCGCCAAAAAGCCGCCGAACCCCCGATTCACTTCGAATCAACTAGCGGACGGCTTAGCCGCCGGCCGTCTTCAGGTCCAAGAGGCGAACCACCCGAATAACCGGCACGTCCAAATCGTCCCTCTCGTGAAACGCCATCAGGCCTCCTGGTCCGAAAGCCTCGGGCCGTCCGGGACGATCCGGCGGCAGCGTCCCCATGTACTCGCCTTCGCCGGTAAAGATGTCCGTCGGTCCTTCCGAGACGCCGTCTTCGGCCGTGCGCGTAACCCAAATCCTGTCTTCGCGATCAACCAAGATCTCCTGGACGACGGGCACGTGCGACGCAAAATCCAAGTTGGAGACAAACATCTCTCGAATGGCCGATTCAAATTCGCGTCCCCCCGAACCGCTTACGATGGTCGAACTGCCGCGGCGTTCGGTCTCGGCGTCTCGCATGGACTGCGTCACCTCAATGGGGTCGATAGGCCGTGTAAGGACGCGGTCTATCGACCCGTCGGTCCGTAGCAGCTTTACCCGGTAGCCCACCGAATCCACAACCGCCACGCGCCCGTCGGAAAGGGGGCGCGCCTCCAGCTCCGGGGCAAACGCCACTTGCCGCGGCATGCCTTGAATCATGACTCTGGCGTTGCCCCGCGAAATATTGAGGTCCTCGCCGGCTTTCGTCGCGGGCTTCCACGCTTGGTATACGGTCTCGGAGCCTTCCCCCAGCGTGAGAATCTCGACTCGCCGCAGCCCGTCGTGAACCGTGAGCAGGCGATCATCCGGGAAGCTGCCGGCCACGCTTGCGGGGACTAGGGCATTCACGTTGAATTCAGTCGGAGAGCCGATTACTTCCTCCAAGGACGTTTCGCTCGTCGGGAAGCCCTCCACGAACGCTCCCGTCGAGTCGAACAGGAAGTTGCTGCGGTGGCGCATGTCGGTCACGAGGATTCGCTCCCCGGAGAGCGTAGCCAAGCCAATCGGCGTCTGGAACTCGCCCGGCCCTTCCCCGGACCGAGAAATCTCATTGCTGAGCAGTCCCTCTGCATCGACCACGACGACGCGACTTTGCATTCTGTCCAACACAATTAAGGATCCAGCGTCGCTAAATCGCAGAACGAGCGATTCAGAGAACGCCTCCCAAGGCTCCGCCTCCGCTCCGCCGATTCTATGCGCCTCTCTTACGGTCGCGACCAAGGTCCGGTCTGCCGCGTCCGGATCGCTGGACGACTGGGATGCTGCCCCCGAAGCCGGCGCGAGCGAAAGGGCCACGGCCAAGCAACAGACGTTAAAGAACATGCTTCCGCCTCGCAGACCCGCGAGCTGCCTCCAGATGTCTTCAGCACGGCGCATTTGGTTCTCCCGTTCCATGTGGAACCCCCTCAGGCAAGCATGACCACTAAGAATTTACGGAAAAACGCCCGTGCGCTGTCATTTGGGCTCGAGGGCGACGCTGCGGCGGTGCACGGGCTGCGCGGCAGGCCGTCGAATCGAGCGCTGCCGCAGTCCTTGCGGGAGAAGGCGCTCGACATGGCGCGCGATCCGCTGCGCGAGGACTTCGGGCCGACGCTGCTCGCGGAGCATCTCGAGCGGGAGACGGGTAGAAGAGCGGGGGTCGAGACACTGCGGCGCTGGATGATGCAGGCGGGCCTGTGGGAGCGTCGGCGCAAGCGGGCGAAGCATCGCAGTCGGCGTCCCCGGCGTCTTGCGCTGGGCGAGCTGGCCCAGTGGGACAGTTCGGTGCATCGATGGCTCGAGGACCGGTATCCGGGCGAGCTCGTGCTGATTTCGATTCACGACGACGCGACGAACCGGCTGATGGCGGCGAAGTTCGTGCGAAAGGACGACGGCGCGGAGAATCGCCGCGCGGCTGAGTCTTGTCCAACGGGAAGTGAGCCGAGCGCGGAATCGGGTTTTATATGCCGTGGCGGTACACGGCGCGGCGATGGTTGATGGAGACGTGGATGTCCTTGTGGAGCGAGCGTTTTGCGAAAGGAGTCCCAGGAGCCCGTCGACGCGCATCGTCCGCTGCCGCTGGAGGCCGATCTCGAGGCTTTGTTCGCCGAGAAAGCTCGGAAAAAGAAGCAGTCTCTGCGCCGGATGCCGCGCTCCCCTCGCGTCCATCGCGCTCAGCCCGCTCCAAGCAACTCAAGGTACCAAGCCGTGAGATCGCTTCCCCAAACAAAGGCAATCGCCGCCGCGATCGCGAGGAATGTCCCGAAGGGCACCGGGCGCGCTGATCGCAAGGCAATCGGGCCGTAAACGATTAGACCAGCCAGCGCGCCCATCATTAGCGTCGCGAGCACCCCTTTCATGCCGAGAAATGCCCCGACCATCGCCATCATCTTGACATCTCCGCCTCCCATTGACGGCTTTCCCAGTATGCGGTCGCCGGCGACTCTGACGATCCATAGGAGGACGAAGCCGAAGACAGCGCCCGCTGCGGCTCCGGTCGGCGCAAGACCGCCCGCGAAGAAGGAAAACGCAAGCCCTAGAACCGTTCCGCCTAAGGAAAAGCCGTCAGGGATGATGTAGCTGCGGGCATCGGACACCGCGATCCCCGCCAGGAGGCCGAAGAACAGTCCGCCTCGGATTGCTTCGGTCCAACTCTCGCTCAGCATCGCAAAGGCCAAGGCGACGCCGGCCCCGGATAACTCAACGACAAGATGCTCCGCCCCGTAGCGCTTTCTGCAGCGGCGGCAACGGCCTAGGAGGGCAAGCCAGCTGACGATGGGCGCCTTGTCCCGCCAAGCCAATGGCTGCTCGCACTTCCGGCAGCGGGAGCCGGGAAAGAGAATCGACTCGCCTCTCGTCCATCGATCAGTTGCCGCCGCAAGGAATGACGCGACGCAGGCCCCGGAGACCCCGATCAGTACGAGGATCGCCGCGGACGAGAAGGCTATCGACGGATCCTCGTCATCGCCCAGATCAGGATAGAGCCCGCGACCGATGCGTTCAGGGAGTCGACGGCGGTCTCCATCGGCACGCTCACCAGTCGGTCTTCGGAGCGATCCGCTGAGGCGCCGGCCCGGGTTTCGCTCCCGACCAAGAGAATCCACCCTTCGGTGGGAACTTCGATTTCGCCTACGGGCTCCCCGCTCGCGTCCGCGCGATACGCGATCAGTCCGAGCGCGTCGCACCCCGAAAAAAGAGGCACATGGAAGACGGATCCGGCCGAGGCGCGAATCGTCTTGGGGTTCCAAGGATCGACCGAGCCCCGGCCCCAGATCACGCCATCCAGCCCGAACGCCCACGCGGATCGTGTCAGCGTTCCCGCGTTTCCCGGATCTCGCACGCCGTCCAGCCAGAGGTACCTGCCGCGCTCTCTTGCGCTCAACAGCGGCTTCGTCTTCGCTACGGCGAGCACGGGCTGCGGCGTTTTGGTCCGCCCCAGCCGTCGCACGTCCTCGTCCGGAGCAAGTTCCGCGGTCACTCCCCGCCGTTCGGCGGCGGCCAGAATGCGTTCGCCTCTTTTCGTCCCGCTGAACTCCTCTCCCACGAACAAAAAACGCAGCTCCCACGAAGCCCGCAGCGCCTCCTCCACCACCCTTGGGCCCTCCACCAACGCCAGTCCCTCCCGCCTCCTCGTCCGAGGACGGGCAAGGCGAGCAATCAACCGCGACTTAACTTTGCTGACCATGACTGGCCAAAATGATCGCGTCGCGCCGACCGCGCTGACCATCGCGGGAAGCGACTCCGGCGGCGGGGCCGGGATACAAGCGGACCTGCGCACCTTTCACCAGTGGAGAACGCGCGGCGCGACCGCGATCACCGCGGTCACCGCCCAGAACACGCTGGGCGTACAGCGCGTGCACCCCCTCCCCCCCGCGATCGTGGAAGCGCAAATCGCGAGCGTGCTCGACGACTTCGATGTCGCGGCCGCAAAGACCGGCATGCTGCACGACCGGGAAGTCGTGGAGGCGACGGCTGGGATCCTTGAACGGGCCGACCTGCCCTGGCTCGTTGTGGATCCGGTCATCATCGCCGCGAGCGGGGACCGTCTTCTCGACGCGGACGCCTTGGACGCGCTCAGGGCGGAGCTCCTGCCGCTCGCCTCCCTCGTCTGTCCGAATGGACCCGAGGCCGCCGCGCTGACCGGAGAGCGTTGCGACGACGCGGAGAGTCTTCTCAGATCGGCGCGCCGCCTCGTGGAGCTCGGCGCGAAGGCCGCGCTCGTCAAGGGAGGACACGTGGACGCGGACGAAGGCGAAGTCCGAGACGTCTTGTGGGACGGAACATCCGCCCACGTCTACCGGCGTCCGCGGATCGCAACGCGGCACGTCCACGGAACCGGGTGTTCGCTCAGCGCCGCCGTCACCGCCGCCTTGGCTCGCGGGATGAAGCTCGAGGCCGCCGTTCGGGCGGCTGGCGACTGGGTGCACGCGGCAATTGGAAGCGCGCCGGGAATCGGCGGAGGAAGCGGCCCGATCAACCATTTCGCGGCAGTTCCCGGGCGACCGGCGACCCGGCCCGGCGGCCAAGAGCGCCGGACGCGGCAATCCTAGGCACCAGCTCCCTCAGGATTCGCCCCAAGCGAAGGCCCGCGCGCGCGCCTTCGCGCATCACCTCCTCGTGCGTCAGCGGACCAGCCGAGAGACCCGCCGCCCGATTCGAGATCATCGAGATTGCCAAGACGCGCGAGCCGAGCGCGGCTGCGGTCATCGCCTCGGGCGCGGTGGACATGCCCACGGCATCCACGCCGCACCGCTCAAGCATCCGAATCTCCGCAGGCGTCTCAAAGTTGGGGCCCAGCATCGCGCCGTAGACGCCGGCGCGCAAGGACTCGCCCAGTTCGAGCGCCGTCCGGTGCGCCAGCGCGCCCAGCGCCTCGTCGTGGAGCGGACGCCCCCGCGGGCGATCGGTCATAGCTTCTCCGATAGGCGCTCTGCGCGGGATCGGGAAGTTGAAGAGCAGTTGATCCGCGATCCTCATCAGCGCGCCCGGCGCAAGGTCGGCGCGAATGCCGCCCGCGGCGTTGGTGAGCAACAGGACCCGCGCGCCCAGCGCCCGACCGATCCGGATCGGCGCGGAAACCACCTCCGCGCCGACTCCCTCGTAGTAGTGGTACCGACCGACCTGCGCGAGGACGGGGACATCCGCGATCCATCCCGCGGCAAACTGCCCGGAATGGCCCTGTACCGTAGGCGCCGGAAGGCCGTCCAGAGAGCTGAAGTCCACGACGCGGGCATCGCGAACGCTGCCTCGGACGCCCGAAAGCCCCGACCCCAGCACCAAGTGAACGCGCGGACGCGGAAACCCGCCTCCGCCGATGCGACGCGCCGCGCGCTCCAGCTGACCCTCCGTCAGAGGAGCGCCCCCGCAATCGTGGCGGTCATGAAGGCGGCCAAGGATCCCGCGATCATCGCGCGCAGCCCGAGCCGAGACAGGTCCGCCCTCCTGGAGGGCGCGATCCCGCCGATCCCGCCGATTTGAATGGCGATCGAAGCGAAGTTTGCAAATCCCGAGAGCGCGTAGGCGGAGATGATCGCGGACCTTGAGGAGAGTCGCCCTTCGGCGAGCACATTGGCCAGCTCCAGGTAGGCCACGAATTCCGTGGCGACGGTCTTGAGCCCCAGGAGCGATCCTACCGTCGCGGCCTCATGCCAGGGCACGCCCATAATCCACGCCACCGGCGCGAGCGCCCACCCCAGAATGCCCTCCAAGGAGAGATCCGGCGCGCCGAAGAAGCCGCCCGCCCACCCGAGGAGGCCGTTGATCAGGGCGATGAGCGCAAGAAACGCAAGCAGCATCGCTCCGACGTTCAGCGCGAGCTTCAGCCCTTCGCCCGCCCCGCGGGCCGCGGCCTCGATGACATTCACGTCGGGACGCTCGACTTGGATCTTCCCGCCCTCGGCGGTCTCGGGCGAGCCGGTCTCGGGGAGCATCAGCTTGGCTGCGACGAGCGCGGCCGGCGCCGACATCAACGATGCCGCCATCAGATGTCCGGCGATATCGGGAAAGTACGCGACGAGCATTCCCACATATGCCGCAAGCACCCCGCCCGCGACCGTGGCGAAGCCGCCGGTCATCACCGCCATGAGCTCCGAAAGCGTCATGTCGCGAATCAGCGGCTTCACCAAGAGAGGCGCCTCCGTCTGACCAACAAAGATGTTCCCGGCCGCCGACAGCGTCTCCGCGCCGCTCGTCCGCATCGTGCGCTGCATCAGCCAAGCGACGCCGCCTACGATCAGCTGCATCACGCCAAAGTGATAGAGGACCGTGACCAGCGTCGAGAAGAAGATGATCGTCGGCAGAACGTTAAACGCCACGAACGCGCCGGTTCTGGCGGCCCGCCCGCCGTCAGGCGCGAAGGGGCCGTTCCCCGCTTCTCCTTCTCCCACCGGGACGTTGTTGTACACCAAGTCGCCGAACAGAAACCGCGCCCCCTCGGTCGTATACCCCAAGAGCGACACGACGATATCGTTCGCTGCGGAGAAGAGGCCGGCGCCGAGTCCCGTTCGGAGAACGAATACCGCGAGGATAAGCTGCAGGCTGATTCCCCAGCAGACGACCCGCCATGGAGCGGCGCCGCGCCGCGCGCCGATCGCCCATGCTATCAAAGCAAGCAGTCCGATCCCCAGGAGTCCCCTGCCGATCTGGACGAGGCCTCCCTGCGTCTGATCGGCCAAGACCGCGCTCTCCAAGGGCTTTGCGGCGACCATCTCCGCGCCGCCGCCCGCAGAAAAGACGCCTGCTAGGGTCAGCGCGAGCGCCGGAACCCACAAGAGCAGAAGACGCCCCGGCGACCGAATGCGGAATGAAGGCATCAAGCACCGTAGCCCGGGAATGCGACCTTTGCAAGCCGGGCGGGCGGAACGCGAGGCGCCGCCCGAAACCGGCGATCCGGGAACGCCGCGCGCGCAGCCGCCCAGCCTCTTCTAGGCTTCTCGGAGAGTTGGTTTTTCAATCGGTCTCCGGGCCGCCCGGGAATCCACAAAGCGACTCGCCCTTTGTGCGAAGAAGAGTTCTCAAATTGGAATGTCCCCTGCGTCCAGAGTGAACCAGCCCGAGACCCTTGTCATGCTCGCGGCCGGACTATCCACCCGCTTCGGGCGCCCGAAACAGCTTTTCCCGATGGGCCCAGCGGGCGAAAGGCTAGTCGACTACGCGCTGCACGACGCCTTTCGCGCCGGATTCCGCCATTTCGTCGTGGTCGCGCGGGAATCAATACGGTCGAACTTCGACGCGGCGCAGGCGCGGCTACAAGAGATGGGAGCGCGGCTCCGGGTTGCAGTTCAGCGTCCAGAGGCGGAGTTTCTCCGCATTGCCCCTTCTCGCAGCCGGCCTTGGGGCACCGGCTCGGCGACGCTCGCGGGCGCGCGCCTTGCCGAGGGCGCCGTCTGCGTGTGCAACGCGGACGACTACTATGGGCCGGAGGCTTTCAAAATTCTCTTTCGCGCTCTTCGCGCCTCGCGCCCCCGCGACGCCTTCGCCGCAGGCTACTCGCTAGGAGCGACGATGTCTGAGCGGGGAGGCGTGTCGCGCGGCCTCCTCTGCGTGGGCTCGGGCGGCGCGCGTCCGGACATGAAGCGAATCGTCAGAGTGACGGAAGGCCTCTGCCTCCGCGCCCAAGGCGGCGCGGAGGCGATTCGCGGGGTGGATGTCCGCGGCAGGACGATCGGGGCGCAGGCCAAGGACCCCGCGTCTCTTGGCCTCTGGGGATTCGGGGCGGATGCCGCGCCCCTGCTTCGGCGGGAGTCGGATCGATTTCTGCGCCGGTTGGCCAAAGCGAGCCCGGCCGAGCGGGAGTCGCGCGAGTTCCAGCTGCCGGGCGCGGTGGATCGTCTCATCGCACGCAAAGAACTAAACTGCTACCTGCTCCGCGTCCCGGACGCTTGGATGGGCGTCACCTTTCCCGGCGATGAGGCGCAGGTGCGCCAGCGCCTGCGCCAGCTCGTCCGCGAGGGAGTCTACCCTCTGCGGCTCTGGGCCTGACTCCCTCTAGACCCGCTACAGCCAACCTCCGAATATGCGCCTTCAACCGACCGACTGGATCGTCGTATCGCTATACGGGGTCATCGTTCTCTTAGTCGGACTGTGGTTTGCGAAGAAGGCCGGCAAAGGGACGACGGAGTATTTCCTCTCGGGTCGAAGCCTTCCGTGGTGGCTCCTCGGGACCTCGATGGTCGCCACCACCTTCTCGACCGACACGCCCAACCTGGTGGCGGAGATCGTCCGACAGGAAGGCGTGGCCGGGAACTGGAGGTGGTGGGCCTTTCTGATCACCGGCATGTGCACCGTCGTCTTCTACGCCCGGATGTGGAGGCGCTCTGGAGCGCTCACCGACATCGAGTTCTACGAGCTGCGCTACTCGGGACGGCCCGCAGCCTTTCTCAGGGGATTTCGCGCCCTCTACCTCGGCGTCTTTTTCAACGTCTTCATCATTGCGACGATCACGCTGGCCGCCACCAAGATCGGCGGCGTTCTCCTAGGGCTTTCCCCGTGGCAAACGGTCCTGGTCGCGGGCACGATCACCATGCTCTACGCCGCGACATCCGGACTCTGGGGCGTCGTGGCTACGGACCTTCTCCTCTTCGTCGTCGCGATGGTCGGAGCGATCGCCGCCGCGCTCTATTCCTTGGCGCAGCCCGAGGTCGGCGGCCTCCAAGGCCTCTTGTCCCACCCGAATGTCGCGGACTCGCTTCGCCTGCTCCCCGACTTTGGGGAATGGGAGTCGGCTTTGGACATTCTCATCGTCCCCATCGCGGTCCAATGGTGGAGCGTCTGGTATCCGGGGGCGGAGCCCGGAGGCGGAGGCTACGTGGCCCAGAGGATGCTGGCCGCGCGCAGCGAGACGAACGCGATGAAGGCCACGCTCTGGTTCAACATCGCGCACTACGGACTCCGTCCATGGCCCTGGATCATCGTGGCCCTTTGCTCGTTGATCATCTACCCCGAGCTCGCGGACATCCAGAGTCGTTTTCCCGGGATCGATCCCTCGCTTGTCGGCAACGATCTCGCCTACCCGGCGATGCTCGTGTTTCTTCCGGCGGGCCTCTTGGGCCTTGTCGTCGCATCGCTCGCCGCGGCGTACATGTCCACGGTGAGCACCCATCTGAACTGGGGCGCCTCGTATGTCGTCCACGACTTCTATCGGCGCTTCCTCAAGCCGGACGCGAACGAAAAGGAGCTGGTCCTCGCGGGACGGATTTCGTCCTTCGGGCTGATGTTTGCGGGCGCGTTCATCGCCCTGCAGCTTGACAGCGCGCTGCAGGGCTTCCAGATCCTCTTGCAGATCGGGGCCGGCACGGGCTTGGTCTTTCTCCTCCGCTGGTTTTGGCACCGCGTGAACGCTTGGAGCGAAGTCGCGGGGATGACGGTCTCGTTCGTCGCGGCGCTCTACTTCGAGTTTGGCCATGCGGCACTGGGGTTTGAGCCGGTCTCCCCGACGAGAAAGCTGCTCTTGGGCACCATCGCAACCACGCTGGGATGGGTGCTTGCGACGCTCCTGACGAAGCCGTCCTCGCCCGACGCGCTTTGCGCCTTCTACCGCAAGATCAGGCCCATGGGCAAGGGATGGCTTCGCGTGCCGGGCGTGAAGGAAATTGCCGCCGCGCCCGGGGGACGCCGGCAAGACCTTGGCGCGTCAGTCCTCGCTTGGTTCGTCGGATGCGTCACGGTGTACGCCGCGCTCTTCGGGACCGGATACGCGCTCTACGGCGCAGAGGCCAAGGCCGCGGCGGCCATCCTTCTCGCCGCGGGCGGGGGCATCGCGCTCTTTCGGCTATTGAGGCGAGCGCGGCTCCTCGAAGACTTCAGGCGGAGTTGAGCTTCGATCAATTTCAGGTCCGGGCGCCGGGACGCGTAAACCTGATTGGCGAACACACGGACTACAACGGGCTTTCCGTCCTTCCCATGGCGCTCTCCAAGAGCGTTTGGATATCGGCCCGTCCGACGCGGTCTCCCCGGGTCCGGCTCGCAGCCGAACGACTCCCTGGAGGGCCCGTTGCGGAATTCCCGCTTCGCGCTCCCATTCGATTCTCGCGACAAGGCTGCTGGAGCAATTACGTCAAGGCCGCCGCCCAAGGACTTCTGGATCAGGACATCCCTCTATCCAGCGGGATCCGAGGCTCCGTGCGCGGCGACCTGCCCATGGCGGCGGGGCTCGCTTCCTCGTCCGCGCTCGTCGTCGGGACCGCCCTCGCGCTTCTTTGGGCTAATCGCGACGCGCTTTCGCATCTCGTCCCGACCAAGGCGCAACTCGCGGAGTGGATGGCCTTGGCCGAACGAACCGTCGGAGCGCGGGGCGGTGGCATGGATCAGACGACCTGTCTCTTGGCAAGGAAGGGGCACGCCCTGCGCATCTCCTTCGCCGCGCAGCCTCCACTGGCGGAGGCCGTGCCCATTCCGAGCGGCTGGCGGTGGCTCGTCATTGATTCGGGGGAATCCGCCCGCAAGTCGGACGGGGCTCGGCGCGCCTTCAACGCCAGAGTGCGGGAGTGCCGCGCGGCGCTTCGGCGCGCGGCCCCCGCCTTTGAGACCCAATCGGCGTCCGGGGAGCGCGTCTCCTACGCGCGGATCGTCAGGCGCGCCCTTGCGCAAGGCTCGCCGGAACCTCTCCTTCGACTCGCCGCGCCGCGCCTTTCGGAACCTCTCCTGATGAGATTCCGTCACGTCGTCACCGAGGGCGCGCGCGTGGCGCTCGCTCAACAAGCCCTCTTGAATGAGCGCATCTCGGAATTTGGAGCCCTGATGAACGACTCCCACCGCAGCTTGGCAAAGGACTTCGAGGCAAGCACGCCCGCTCTGGATCGCATCGTCCGCGTCGCCCTGGAGGCGGGAGCTGCGGGCGCCCGCCTGACCGGAGCAGGCTTTGGAGGCTGCGTCGTCGCGCTTTGCCGAGATGGATCGCGGCTGGACGAAGTCCGGCGCGCCGTCGCGCGCGGGGGTTTCGGGAGAAACGAAGGCGGGGGCGGACTCTTCGAGGCCCGTCCATCGGAGGGAGCGGAGTTGATTTCCGACCAGGGGGACCAGCCGGCGCGCCCGCTCTTCGTCACGGCCCGCTCCTAACCCCTTCGTTTGGCGCTGCTCAATCGGCGGCGCCCGGCCCGGCTTCCGCGCTACGCCCCGGGTCGATTCGCTCCGTCTCCGACTTCCAAGCGACGGCCCCCTTCCGGGCTGCCGGCAGCTCCGATACGGCGCACGATCGCGCGAAATCTCGGCTCCCGTCTGAGCGGATCCCAGAATCGATTGGACATCAGCGCCGCCAACCGGGGATCCCTTGATTCCACCGCCCTCTCCAAGTGCGCGAGCGCTTCACCCGGCATCCCCACCCCCAGAGCCGCCATCGCCTCTTCAAAGGGGTTGCCGCGACCGCCTCCCTCGCGTTCCCGCGCGAGGCGATTCCGCAGCCAATGCCAGTAGCTTGCCGGCGTCTCCGGATCCACGGTTTCGAGAAGCGCCCGAATTTCCCGCGCCGCTTCGCTGGAATCCCGCGCGACCGCCGCCAAACGTCCGGCGCGGGCATCCACCACCACCTCATAGTCCTCAAGCGCAACGCCAGCCGCCTCGAGCGCGATCCAGCCCTCGACGCGCCGCGGTTCTTCGTCCAGCAATTCGCGAGCGAGCCTCCGCGCATCGCGATATCGCTCCGCCAGCAGCAATCTCCGTATCTCGAAAAAGACGCTCGCGGACGCTTCCCCTTCGCTACCGCCTCTAGCGCGCCGGCGGGTCCACCCGTCCACCGCCCCTTGGATCCTTCGCCCCGGCTCCGTCGTCCTCGCCAAGGCGAGGGCAAGGGAATCGGGAGGCTCCCACCCCGCCCCCGCAGCGTCCGGCTCCACGCCTTGGGCGTAGAGCAGCGCGCCGCGCTCCAACTCCAAGGGATACACCAGCTCCTTGTAAAGCTCCTCGTAGCCCTCCCAGCGCGCCGCTCGTTCGGCAATTTCCGTTCCGAGATCGGTGAGCCGATCCACGAGGTCGGCCGCGTCCTGCGCGGAGGCAAGCGCGTCGACAAACCGCGCCTCGGCAAGTCCCGCCCAAGCCGGCGCGTAGAGGGAATCCTCGCTCAACGCCATGAGAAAGTAGTTCCGCGCCTCCGCCGCGCGATCATCCTCCTCCAACAGCTCCATCCCCCGCGCGTAGGCCCGAAAGGCGCTCGGGTCGACGGGAGGGAACTCCGAAATCGAGTCGATTCTCGCCAGCGTCCGCGACGGATCCATCTCGCCCGAAGACCCGTCCGCGATCCGCTGTCCGGCCATTTCCCCCTGAATGGTGACGGCGATCTCTTGCGCGACCTCGGCCTGCAGCCGAAGCAGCTGCGTCATTTCGCGCTGGAAGGTCCAAGCCCTGATCAGAGCATCGGAGGGCCCATGGACCAGCTGCACCGCAATACGTACGCTGTCGCTGTCGGGAGTCATCGACACCGACCCGGTGACGATCGCTTGGACCCGCAGCTCGCGGGCAATCGCCGGAATGAGCAGATCCGTCCCCGAATACCGCTGCACGGAGGTTCTGGACACGACCCGAAGGCTCGTCCTCCGGCTCAGCTGCGTCACGACCTCGGCATGCAGCTGCCGGGCGAAGAGGTCGTCTCCCTCGGCCAAGTGCTCGAGCGGCAGCACCGCGATGGCGCGAATCTCATCATCGTCCTCGAGCGCGCCGGCCATTTCCTCAAAGGCCGCCGATGGCTCCTGGAGGCCCGCATCCACGCTTCCGCTGCGCACCCAGAGGACTGCGGCCACGCCGCACGCCAACGCGACGATCAATAGCGAGGTCCAGGCAAGGAACGTTCCGCCGCCGGCTCGCTCCTCCGGCGCGCGCGCCACGCCCTCAAGCGTGACATCGTAGAACCACGAGAAGGTCAGAACCAGCGGGAGGCCCAAGAAGGCGAAAACCACAAGCGTCTGCAGGGCCCAGTCGGGCGCGCTGAAGGCAGGCAGGACGATCTCGCCCAGCTGCAGGACCACGAAGGCCGCGGCGACGTACACGCCCGCTGCGCGCAAGACGCGCCGCGCGCGCACCTCGCGCCAGAAGCGCTGCAGTCGATTTGCCGAAAGGGTGGACAGTGGATCGGTTCCCGCGGCGTTCGTCCGCTTCGGGCTGTCGGACGATCAAAGAAGGGCCGGGCCGCCCTTAGCCCCGGCGCGCTGAACGTTGGACCGTAAACTCTCCAAAAAGGTTGTTCGGACGCAAGCGCCGTCCACGGAGAGTCTTATTATTCAGTACGCAATCACGAGGTCGCTTCTTCAGTAAGCCCGCCCGCGCGGGCGCGGTTTCGGGAAGCGAGTCAACTCCCTGAAGGATGCCGAAATGCACAAGGCGAACGCTCCAGAAACAGGTTTAGCTTTCTGGGGGTCCACGCGCCGCGCGTTCCTTAAGGGCGCGTCGGTCCTAGGCGGCTCCGCGGCGCTGGGCACGCTCCTTTCCGGATCCGGGCGCGCCGATGCTCCGCGCCGCTCGTCCGCGCCGCTCAAGATCCTGGTCCTCGGCGGGACCAGCTTTATCGGTCCGCATCAGGTCAGATACGCGCTCGACCGGGGGCACGAGGTCACCCTGTTCAATCGGGGACGCACGAATCCCCACCTCTTTCCCGATGTCGAGAAGCTCGTGGGCGACCGAAACGGCGACCTCAGGGCGCTTGAAGGACGCAGCTGGGACGTGGTCGTCGACAACTCGGCCATCAACCCGCGCTGGGTGGAGTTGTCCGCCGATCTCCTCAAGGACTCCTGCGAACGGTACGTCTTCGTTTCGACTCGCTCGGTGTACGCGAATTACGCGCGGGTGCCGATGACGGCCCGCGCGCCGGTGCACACCTTCGAGTCCACCGGCGTCTCCCGGGACGCCGAGCGATTTCCCTACGGCCTTGCCAAGGCGCTTGCCGAGAAGGCCTGCCGGAGCGCCTTCGGGAACGAGCGGTCCCTGGTCTTCAGGCCGGGCCTGATCATCGGCCCCGGCGACGCGACGGACCGCTTCACATACTGGCCCGTCCGCATCTTCAGGGGCGGAGAAGTGCTGGCGCCCGGCGACGGGACCGATCCGATTCAGATCATCGACGTGCGCGACTTCGGGGAGTGGCTCGTGCGGATGGCGGAGGCGGGCGACTCGGGCACCTTTAATGTGGTCGGACCGCGCACTCCCAGGCCCGTCTCCGAGCTCCTCTACGGGATCCGGGCATGCACGACCGCCGAGACGACCTTCACTTGGGTGGACTCCGACTTCCTGATCAACGCGGGCCTCCTCCCCTACCGGGAGCTGCCGGTCTGGAGGCCGGCGGAGGGCGACTTCGCCGGCTTCGCCCGCTTCGATCTGACGCCGGAGGTGGAAAAGGGCCTCACCTTCCGAAGCTTGGCGGACACGACCCAGGCAACGCTGGAGTACTATTTTTCCAGAGAGCCGGACGCACTGGAAAAGGGCTCTCCCCTTCGGGCCGGGACTTCGCTTGAGCGAGAGCGCGAGGTCTTGGATCTTTGGCGGGCGTTTCGAAGAAACAGGTAGCGTTTCGTCGTCCGCTCAAACAGCCACCAAGGAAGGAACTCGGCAATGACGCGGACGATCTTCGGCGGAATTCGATCTTGGGCATCTCTATCGCTCGCGGGGCTCTCTGGATGCGGCGGAGGGTCGGCCCCCGAGGCCGCCGACCTGGTGCTTCGGGGCGGGCCCGTATACACCGTCGACCAGGAGAACTCCGTCGTTCGGGCGCTGGCGGCCCGAGACGGCTTGATCATCGCCGCGGGCAGTCAAGCGGAGATCGAGCCCTTCATCGGGGAAAACACCCGCGTCATTGAGCTCAACGGGCGCGCCGCATACCCCGGGTTTATTGAAGGACACGGGCACTTCCTGTCCTTGGGAAACTCAAAGACGATCCTGGACTTTGCCGACGCGAAGAGCTGGGACGAGATCGTCGCGATGGTCGCGGACGCGGCCTCCGAAGCACGCCCCGGAGAGTGGATTTCCGGGAGGGGCTGGCATCAGGAAAAATGGGACGCGCCGCCGGAGCCCGCCGTCGAAGGAGCCCCGGTGCACGCTTCGCTTTCCGCAGCGAGTCCGAATAACCCGGTGCTCTTGGGACACGCCTCGGGGCATGCTTCTTTCGCCAACGCCGAGGCAATGAGGTTGGCCGGACTGACGCGCGAGTCGAGCGACCCGCCGGGGGGAGAATTAGTTCGGGGCCCGGATGGCGAGCTGACTGGCCTGCTGAGAGAGACCGCTGCGTATGCGGCGTCGCGTGCAAGGGCCGCTTCGGAGGCGCGGCGCACGCCGGAGGAAGAGGACGCGCGCTTTAGGCTGGAGGTGCGGCTGGCCTCGGAAGAGGCGCTCTCGAAGGGCGTGACTTCCTTTCACGACGCGGGGCTTTCCCTGTCGGGGATCGACCGCCTCAAGGTCTTGGAGGAAGAGGGGGCGCTTACGCTTCGGCTGTACGTCATGGTCCGCGGCCATCCTCCCGAAGAGCTGGACGCGCGACTCCCGGACTACTTCATGCCCTTTGACGGCAACGACTTCCTAACGGTGCGCTCCATCAAGCGGCAGATCGACGGCGCCTTAGGCACGCACGGCGCTTGGCTCTTGGAGCCTTACGAGGACATGCCGAGCTCCACCGGACTTGAGCTGGAGACGGTGGACGTCGTCCAGCGAACCGCCCACGTCGCGATCAAACACGGCTTTCAGGTCAACACGCACGCGATCGGGGATCGGGCCAATCGAGAGGTGCTGGATATCTATCAGTCCGTCTTTGACTCCGCGCGCGACGCGGGGATGGCGGACGGCAGAAATGCCCGCTGGCGCATTGAGCACGCACAGCATGTGCACCCGGACGACGTGCCGCGCTTCAGCCAGCTGGGCGTGATCGCCGCGGTTCAAGGTGTCCACGCCACCTCCGACGCGCCATGGATTCCCCTGCGACTGGGATTCGCGCGGTCGCGCGACCGGACGTACCTCTGGCGGAGCTTTATCGACGCCGGCGTCGTGGTCGCCAATGGAACCGATGTCCCCGTCGAGCGGATTGATCCGGTGGCGAGCTTTCGCGCCTCGGTGCTTCGAGAGACCGCGGACGGGAGCGTCTTCTTTCCTGAGCAGCGCATGACCCGGACGGAGGCACTCCGGAGCTACACGATCAACAACGCGTACGCCGCGTTCGAAGAGAAGTGGAAGGGATCGCTGGAGCCGGGCAAATTGGCCGACATCACGATCTTGGATCGCGACATCATGACGGTCCCGGACAATGAGTTGGCCGGCGCCGTGGTGGAGCAGACCCTGGTCGGCGGCGTCGTCCGCTATACGCGAGAATCTTGAGGCGGCGGACGCTCTGGCGTCGCCTGTTTGCCGCGCTCATCCCTACGGGGGTCGTCGCGTGCTCTTTCTTTGCGGACGGCGACGCGGAGGTCGAGCCTCCGCGAAGCGCAGACGCCCGCGTCTCGAGCCCGCCATCCCTTGAGGTCGAGTGGCTTCCGGGCCTACCCGGCGAGGGGACGCTCTTCGCCCTAAGGATTCCCGAAACGGCGGCTCCGGTCTTCGCTTCGGGCATTGCGGGCGGCAAACACCTCTACTTCTCCCGGACGCCCGGCGGAGGGCTTTTTTCTCTGGCGGCCGTGCCGGTCGGCGCGCAGGGATGGGTGGACGCGCTCGTGGTGGCGCGCTTTGCGGACGGGAGCGCGCTTGAGTGGCGGGGCCGGGCAGAGATCATGGCGTCGGAGTACCAGCGGGAGAGGCTTACCGTCGCGCCCCGATTTGGCGCGCCTCCCTCCGCCCGGGATCTTGAGCGAATGCGGGCGGACCGAGAGAAGGCGGCGTCCGTCGCGCGCGCCGCGATGTACACGCCGAGAATTTGGACCCTCCGCGCAGCGCTGCCGCGGCGCTCCAAGACCACCAGCGAATTCGGGGTGGGTCGGATCTTCAACGACGAGTTCGTGAGTCGTCACATGGGGCTGGATCTTCGGGGCTGGCATGGGGACACCGTTCGCGCGGCGGCCGACGGGATCGCAGCGCTCGCAGACTCCTCCCTTCTCGGGGGAAACACCATCCGCCTCAACCATGGCGCGGGTCTCGTCTCTAGCTACTCGCACCTGCAAAAGTTCCTAGTGGAGACGGGAGATACGGCGCGAATGGGCGAGCCGATCGGGCTCGTCGGGGCGACGGGGCGGGTCACTGGACCGCACCTCCACTTCGAGGTCAGCTACGGCGGCGTTGCGGTCAACCCGCGAAGCCTCTTTCGGGTCTCGGAGCTTCTCGAGCCAGACTATTCGGTCCCGCCGGAGGGATCTTGACGGCGCGAACAACGGGGACGACGAGCGGGCCGCCCTTAGCCCGGTTTCGGCAGCGAGCGCTGCGGAGAGACCCTTCGCCGGATGCCCTCGGATATTCGATCGGCCCTTTCGGGACGAATTGCCGTGCGGGCTCGGTCCGATGACCGCACGGAGATCCGGTTCGGCCAAGGAGTTGTCCTCCGGCGAGTCAAGGCCGCGGGCGACCGGCCAAGACGCCGCCCGCCTCGTGCGCGACTACTGGGGCAAGCGCGTCCTCTACGCTCCCAAGGAGCACCCCAGCGAGTCCGACCGCATCTTCGAGATCCTCGCCGAAGCCGGCGAGTGCTTCTTCCTAAAGATCTCCGCCTCGGACCGGGGAGAGGATGAGCTGGAGGCGGAGTCCCGAGTACTCTCCGCGGCGCGCACGGGACAGAGCTGCTACCGCGTCCCCCGCCCCGTGGCGGACGCTCGCGGGGCACCGTGGAGGCGGGTCGCGCTGGGAGGACGCCCTCACTTGCTCCGGCTCTTCGAGGCGGCTCCAGGCGTCCCTCTGGAAGGGTATCGACCGATCACGCCCGAAGCGAGGCGCCAGATCGGAATGCTCGCCGCCCGCATGCAGGATGCGCTAATCGGCGCGCCGGGAGAGCGGAAGCCCGGGCTCTGGGACCTCGGCGGAGCTTTCGACTTTGTCCGGGAGCGCTTGGACGAAGCTCCGGTGCCCGGCGAGCGAAAACAACTCTTGCTTGATGTACTTCGGGACGTGGACAACCTATCGGGCGGGCGGGCAAACACTCTCGAGCGCGGCGCGACGCATCACGACCTCAATCCCGGCAACATCCTCGTCGATCCGACCCGGCTCGTCCGGGGCGCGCCGAAGTTCGTCGGCGTCGTGGACTTCGGGGACGCCCGGCGCGCATCTCGCATCTCGGAGCTCGCCATCGCCTGCGCCTACGCGGGTCTCGGGCTGGAGGACCCCGTGCAGGGCTTCGCGGATGTCGCGGAGGGCTACGCGACAATCCGAGGAACATCCTCGGAGGAGGCCGACATGGCGTACGCGCTGGCGCGTCTTCGGCTTGCCCAGAGCGTCGTGATTTCCTCGCTCCGGGCGGATGCGGGCCGAGAGAACCCCTACCTCCTCGCAAGCCAAGAGCCGGCGTGGGCCGCGCTTGAGAAGACGGCGCGGGTTCATCCCCGGCTCGCTCGGTATCGACTCCGCCACGCCTTGGGGCACGCTCCGGTCCCAAAAAGCGCCAACGTGGAGCGCGCGCTGCGCAGGGCCGGCCGGAACGCTCCGTCGATCTTGGGAGGAGAACTCGCCGACGGTCCTTTTCACGTCGTCGACATCAGCGTGGAGCGCGGGCTCGGAGGCGCGGACGCGGAGGTTGACCCGGCCGTCGCCGCCAAGCGCGTCTTCGCGTACTTGGAGGATCTGGGGGGCGGGGCCGGCGTGGGTCGGTACGACGAAGCGCGCTGGTGCTACCTCTCCCGCCGCTTCCGAGCCCCCGGCAACGAAGGCGCCCAATGGAGGACCGTGCATCTGGGGATTGATCTCTTCGCGCCGGAAAACACGCCGCTCCACACGCCGCTTCCCGGTCGCGTCGTCTCTCTCGAAAATCACGACGACAGGCTGGACTACGGCCCCACGATCATCCTGGAGCATGTGATTCCGAGCGACGAAGGACCGCTCAAGATCTGGACGCTTCTCGGCCACCTTGCGGCCCCGTCGCTAGAGCTCCTCCGCGACGGGGAGGAGGTGGAGGCGGGGCAGCTCTTGGGATGGATCGGCGGATTTCACGAGAACGGCGGCTGGGCTCCGCACGTACACTACCAGGTGATCGTCGACCGGCTGGGAAGGAAGGGCAACTTTCCCGGCGTCGCGGCGCCTGCGCAGAGAGACCCGTGGTGTTCGATTTCGCCGGACCCCGGCCCGCTCCTTGGCTTGCCGTCTTCCTCGCGCGCTCAAAGACCGCGTCCCGCCGCCGCCATGATCGAAGAGCGAACGCGGCGGCTGGCCCCCTCACTCAGCCTCTCCTACGACAAACCGCTGCACATCGTCCGGGGACGCGGAGCGCGCCTCTACGACGAAGGAGGGCAGCCGTTCCTCGACTGCGTCAACAATATCGCGCACGTCGGTCACTCCCATCCGCGCGTCTCGGCTGCCCTCTGCGCGCAGATGGACATTCTGAACACGAATACCCGCTACCTCCACGGCAATGTGCTCGAGTACGCCGAGCGGCTCCTCGCCACATTCCCGGAGCCCCTGGAAGTCTGCATCTTCGTCTGTTCCGGCACCGAAGCCAACGAACTCGCCCTTCGAATGGCGCGGACCCACACCGGAAAGGTCGGGGCGGTCGTCTTGGACGGGGCCTACCACGGCAACTCGAGCAGCGTCTTAAATCTGAGTCCGTACAAGTTCGACGGTCCCGGCGGCAAGGGACGCCGGCCCTGGGTGCGCGTCGCGCCGATGCCGGACCTCTACCGAGGGGTCCACGCCGGCGAGGAGGAGGCGGCCAGCCTGTACGCCGCGCATGTCGGAGCTGCAGCGCGCGCACTTGAAACCGAGGCCTCGTGGTTTGAGGGCAGGCCTCCCGGCGCGGCGGCGTTCTTTCACGAGTCGATCCTCTCCTGCGGAGGGCAAATTCCGCTTCCCCCGGGATACCTCGCCGAAGCCTACGCGCTCGTCCGCGCACAGGGAGCGGTCTGCGTCGCGGACGAGGTGCAGACCGGATTTGCGCGCTCAGGAGAGCACTTTTGGGCCTTCGAGGAGCACGGAGTCGTTCCCGACATCGCGACCCTGGGCAAGCCGATGGGCAACGGACATCCGCTTTCCGCGGTCGTGACGACGCGCGAAATTGCGCGCTCATTCGCGAATGGAATGGAGTACTTCAACTCTTTTGGGGGATCGCCGGTCGGAGCCGCGGTCGGATCAGCCGTTCTGGACGTTATCGAGGAGGAGCGATTGGCCGAAAATGCTCGCCGCGTCGGAGCCATGCTCTTGGAGGGCTTGGGGCGGCTTGCGCGCGAATCTCCGGTGATCGGCGACGCGCGGGGCCGGGGCCTCTTCCTGGGGATGGAGTTCACGCATCCTGGATCGCGCCGACCGGACCCCTTGCTCGCGTCTTGGTGCGTGGAGCGGGCCAGGGCCCGGGGAACGCTGCTGAGCGCGGACGGACCGGATCGCAATGTGATCAAGATCAAGCCGCCCATGGTCTTTTCCATGGAGGACGCGGAGGAGCTTCTTGGTACGCTAGAGGCGGTGCTGGAAGAGGATGCGTTTCAGCCGGGCGGACGGCCAAGCCGCATCAGCGGAAGCGGATGACGATAGTGCGCCGGGCTTCGGGACTGTTGACCACAAGCAGGCGGGCGGCCGCGCTCTGCGCGGTCCTGTACGGAGCGTCTTGCGGGGACGCGGAGAGCCGCCGGATAGAAGAGCTTCAGGGCGAACTGGCGCTTGCCGGATATCGGGGGTTTGTCCAGTCCGAGGGCACTGAAGGACGCAAGGCCCTCCTCGCGGTCCTCCGGGGGAGCGCGAACCCGGAGCACGCAGTCGTCTTCGACGCGCCCTGGCTCGGCGGATCGGAGCGGGAGCTGGAGCTTGCGGCCATGCTTCGCCGGCTGGGAGCGGAAACGCCGAGAGGCCGTGGCCTCTGGCGGTCTCTAGCGATTTTGAGCGGCGGCGCCTACGAAGGGGAGGTCGCGGCGCGCGTGACGCTGCGCTTCAAGGAGGACGGAGAGGGCGTCTACGCGAGCTCGCCTGTCCTTGGACCGCTCCTTGATCGAGTGCTTGCGGAAGCAACGGTCTGGATTGTCCGCGCTGAGCCGGACTCGATGATTGGAGCGGCCACGCTCTCTGCCGCCGTCGCCGGTGGCCGGAGCTCGGAGGTCGAGGCGGTGGTCGAAGCGGTTCGCCGATTGGCGGACGACGCGCTGCTTCCGCTGGACTTCACGCGCATGGCGCAGGCCTTGGATGATCACCTTGACGGAGCGCTGGAAGCGGCGACTGCCCGCGGCATGGCTTTGGAGCTGGAGCAACCGCGACGCTCCGTCCTTCTCATGCGGGTGGCCGCCGAGGGGATTGAAGAGGAGCGGGCGCGGATCGCCGAGCACTTTTGGCCCGATCAGCTCCCTGCCTTTGAAGCGGCGCTGAGCGACGCGAACGGATTTCTCATACAGGCCTCCAAGGCGCTCTCCGGTCAAGACCGAGGCGCCATAGGCACAGGGACGGACGGAACCAGAGCCCTAGGCGCGCTATTGGATGCGATATCCGGCGGAAACCCCAGGATCGCTGAAGACGAGACAATCCGCTTCGCCGAACGGGTCGACGAAGCGACCGACTTCTTGAAGAGGGCCCTGCTGATGATTCGCGGCGTTTCGCCAAGATGAGGCTTTTAATCCTCTAGCGACCCTTTCGTCGGCTGGACGCTGGTTCCTTGCGGTCGTCGGAAGAATATCCCAAATTCTTGATAGGAAAGAGACACTGGCCTGATCGTCCGGCTTGCAGCGTGAATGGCTTCGTCGGCTTTTCCATGGAGACTCATTATCGAAAGGCGGTCGTTGTTTTCTCAAACAATCGCCGCGTCCGCGGGAATCGCGAGATGTCGGCGTGAAGGATATGCGACGGGGTCCGGGCAACGGGGGCCGGCGCGCCGGCGCACAATTCGCGCCTTTCAACTCGCTCTCCTCATCCAGTCCGAGGCGCGTCCGATCAAGGTTATGAGGAGTGCCGGGCGGAAACGCGCGAACGCGGCAAGTCCAGTGGCGGTGAGAGCGACGAGCGATTCGCCGAATTCCCACTTGCTTTGCCCACGGTTACCAACAAGGAGCTACAAATGACTATTAAGTACCGGCGTACAAAGTGTTCTGCTGTTGTGTTTATTGTATTCGTAGCAGCTTCTTCATGTAGTCCCGATTTGCCAAGTCACGCGCCCGAAGATACAATCCGTATGGATGCAGTTGCTGAGCTCATTATCGAAAAGACACTACGGTTTTACGCAGATGAATTTCGAGAAGGAAAAGAGAGCACGTTTTCGATCGACAAGAAGTCCATCAATGAAATTGGTAATTTGCAAATCGAAGAGGCGATGCGCCGTATCGCCGACTCATATGTCTCTCAAATGAACACGGCTGAGAGGATTCTTCGATTTTCCTCACCAATTTCGTCATCGGTCAGCAAATACAAGGAACAACACATTCTAGTTGATGTGATTGATATCAACATAGAATACTGTTGCCACATTATTGGAATTCAAATGATCAAGAATCAAAATGAATGGCATTTTGGAAGTATCTACGAAAGCGGATTCTTGGATGAAACCGATGAGTTTCGAAAGGAGCGCGCTACTCGGTCAAGATTGTTGCGATGACGTACTATCGCTGTTGGAAACGAAAGCGATCATATCTTGGAATGGCTGTTACTGTTATTTCCTTTGTTTTTGCATTTTCACCAATATTGTTTGCACAAAATTGGACCAACGATGAGATTGATGCATGGATTGACGAACTGGAAATTGGGTATTGGGTTGCTCTATTTTCTGATGATGGTGTCTGCACGGAAATTCTTGGAAGTGCAGCGGCGGGATACGGGAACGTCGATTCAGTTCGCTGGAACGATCAATTGATAGAAACAAGAAACGCAAATGGCATAACTATTACAGCTATTGGAACTGGAGGCATGACCATTGACATTCAAATCGATCCCGGCAGCGACAACGTTCCTCGAACGATTATTCACGAGGGAATGCATGCTAGTAAACGATATACCACGAGTCAAGTTCATGGCATGCAGTCTGAGATTCAACAGTGCGCGAACGACTACATGCGCCACTAGCCTCAAGAGAATTGACCGGCCATGTGTTTTTGCCTCAACCTGCCAACTTGCCGCAAGTCATTTGACTAGAGGTTTTGGAAGCAGCAGGTGGCGCGCAGGCGGCTTCGTTACGACGAGGACTTCGATAACGAGTAGAACGGTTTCTTGGTAGGTCGGGGGCTGGCGCGCCCAGCTCCCATCCGAAGCCGGAGATCGCCGCGCGAAGGTCCAATCGGGCGTGGGTCTTGGGGCGTAAAGCGGCTGCTTGGCCCGAAGAAGGGCCGAGCGTACTACCTGTAACGTGGTCATGGAAAAATACGGTCGCTACGTAGTCGGATGGATTGCGGCGGTGCGGGAGACGGCGGCCTTGACCGGGCCGGCTCATCGAGGAAGCCTGTCTGAGGCAGGACATCAAGCGGCGCGGGCTGACGCTGCGCTCCCATTGCGGCGCGTCCAGGACGGCAAAGGGCAAGACGCAGCTGGTCGCGGACCTCGGGATCGGCGAGCGTGAGCAGGCCGGCGCCGGCGTCCTATCCTCCGATGGCCGTCCGGTTCAGAAGTGGAGCCATGCCGCCCATTTTCGAAGGGTTTGCGCACAACGCGATTTGGCAAGATCGGCGCTTGGAGATTATTCTATAGTTGAAATGATGCCTTCCCCGTCTCCTTGTAACCGCTCTAGGCCTCCGCTTTCGCCGTGAATGAACCAATCACCGTAGGCCGGGTTCTTGGGACAGACGACTCCACGCCCTTGGAGTACTGGGTCGCGGTGCAGGAAGGCGCCTTCCTGCAGCTGGACGACGCGGTGGTTGTGCGCCGGACGGTCCCTGAACGGGCGGAGGAGATTGAGATCTTCGGCGTCGTCTCGGACATGCGCGTTCGCCACGAAGGGACCAAGTTTGACAGCGATGTTTTTTTGGTGGCGCGGGGTATCCTTCCGGCTCAGGCGACGGAAGCCGCGCTTGTGCTCACGACACGGTTCGAGCCCGAGGTCTTCGTGCCGCCGATTCCGGGCGAAGTCGTGTACCGGGCTGCCGGCAAGGAGCGGGAGCGGGCCCTCTTTTTCGACGGGATGAAGCGCCGCGTGCCGGCGGGCCTTTCCCGCGACGGCGAGATGGTGTACGTCAACATGGAATTCATGGACGGCACCCGGGGCGCGCACATCAACATCAGCGGCATTTCGGGAGTCGCGACCAAGACCAGCTACGCCGTCTTTCTCCTCCACAGCATCTTCAGGTCGGGCGTGCTCAGCACCCAGGCAGCAAACACGAAAGCTCTGATCTTCAACGTCAAGGGCGACGACCTCCTATTCCTGGATCGCCGCAACCGACGGTTGGATGCGGAGGCGGGCGAACAGTATCAGAAGCTTGGCCTTCCGGCGGAGCCCTTTGAATCAGTGGAGCTTTGGGCCCCGCCGATGAAGGGCGTGGACTCACTGGCGCCGGCTACGACCAGTCGGGACGACGGCGTAAAGTCCTTTTTCTGGACGCTGAGCGAGTTTTGCCGCGACGAGCTGCTGCCCTTTCTGTTCGCGGACGCGGACGATGAGCGTCAGCAGTACACGATCATCATCCAAAACGTCGCCGACCGACTGCGTCGGGATGCCAAGGGCGCGGACGACGGCGGCGTGCGGTTGGATGGAACCCACTACCGGACGCTGACCGACTTGGTCAAGGCCATTGAGGAGCGGCTGAATCCTGATAACCACGAGCAGAGTCAGCGATGGGCGGGCACGAAGATGGGCGCCGGAACGATCAACGCCTTCATTCGACGGCTGGCCTCCGCGGCAAAGGACGTGGCCGACATCGTCCGGGGCGGCGTCTCCAACCCCGAGGCCCACCGAATCGCGCGGCAGCGACAGGTGACCGTCGTCGATATCGGCAAGCTCTCCGGGAAGGCCCAGCGCTTCGTGGTCGGCGCGGTGCTCCGGAAGGCGTTTCTGGAAAAGGAGCGCGCCGGGTCCAGAACGCCGCTCCTCTTCGTCGTCCTGGATGAGCTCAACAAGTACGCCCCGCGCCAAGGGCGGAGCCCCATTAAGGAGATTCTGCTCGACATCGCCGAGCGGGGACGGTCCTTGGGGATCATCCTGGTCGGGGCGCAGCAAACGGCCTCGGAGGTCGAACGGCGAATCATCGCCAACGCCTCGATTCGGGTCGTCGGAAGGCTCGACAGCGCGGAATCGAAGAGCCCCGAATATGCCTTTCTGCCAAGCGCGCAGCGACAACGGGCGACGATCTCCAAGCCGGGCACGATGATTCTCGCGCAGCCCGAACTGCCAGTGCCCGTCGTTCTGAACTTCCCCTTCCCCGCATGGGCGACGCGCCCCGACGAGGCGGAGCAGCCGGAGCGCGACGGACCAGAGATTGACCCCTTCGACATCACGTGAAGATTCTCCACACTGCCGACTGGCATGTCGGGAAGCGGTTGAGGGGGCTTAGGAGGGACGCGGAGCACGAAGCGGTCTTGGCCGAGATCGTCCGTCTGGCCCGCGACCACTCGGTCGACTTGGTCTTGGTCGCGGGCGATCAGTTTGATCGCGCGGTCCCGGACGCGCGATCCACTCAGCTCGTCTACAAGACGCTCGTCGATCTGCGGGACACGGGCGCCGAAGTCGTCGTGATCGCCGGAAACCACGACAATCCGGGTCGCTGGCAAGCGCTAAGGCCGCTGCTGGATCTCGCCGGAATTCACCTTGGCGCGCACATCGCGCGCCCTTCGGACGGCGGACTGATCGAATTGCGCTCCCGCGCAGGCGAGACCGCGCTCGCGGCGCTGCTCCCCTTCCCTTCCAAGAGGGGCATCGTGAAAGCGTGCGACATCCTCGATCTGGAGAGCGGGGGGCGTCAGCAGAAATACCAAGCGAGGGTGCGTGCGATTGTGCACCGTCTTTGCGAGGGGTTTCGCGGAGACACCGTAAATCTTGTTCTCGCGCACCTATCGGCGACGGGCGCGCAGGTTGGAGGAGGCGAACGGGAAGAGCAGATTCGCGACTACTACGTGCCCACGGACATCTTTCCGTCGGCGGCCAGCTACGTGGCGCTGGGGCACTTTCACCGACAGCAGAAGGTCGCGGGCCGCGCCCCGATCTGGTACGGCGGCTCCCCGTTCGCTCTGGACTTCGGAGAGACGGAGCGCCGGCACGGCGTGCTCTTGGTGAAGGCAAGGGTCGGATACCCCGCTGAAGTTCGCCATCTGCCGCTCGCGTCCGGTCGAAAGCTCAGGATATTGCGGGGAAGCCGCGAGGAGCTGCTTGGAATGGACCGGGACGAGCAAGGGGACGACTACCTCAGGGTGTTCGTCGAAGACAAGCTTGCGCCCGGACTCGTGGACGAAGTGCGGGAGCGCCTTCCAAACGCCGTTGACGTCATTGTGCAGACGCCGGACGGTCCCGGCGGAGGACCGCAGCCCCCGGATGTCAATAAGAGCCCCGGAGAGCTGTTTCGGGAGTACTTAGAGGATCGGGGAATTGAGGGGGAAGAGATGGTTCGGCTCTTCGACGAACTGCTGGAGGAGGAGCGTGCGGCCGCTTCGGCTTGAGCTTAGGGGCTTCACGTCCTTTCGGGACCGGACCGAAGTCTGTTTCAAAGGCGCGAACCTCTTCGCCTTCACGGGTCCGACGGGCTCCGGGAAGTCCAGCCTTATCGACGCGATCGTCTTTGCGCTCTACGGCTCCGTCCCTAGGTATGGACGCGCCGGACTGGTCGCTCCGGTCATCAGCCAGGGAATGAGCAACGCCCGGGTTTCGCTGGAGTTCTCGGTGGGGGAGGAGCGCTTTACCGCGGTGCGCGAGGTCCAGCGAACGAACGCGGGCGCCACCACCCGGGAGGCCGTGCTCGAGCGCGGAACGGAGACCCTGGCGCGGGACGCGAAGGGAGTCACGCGCGTTGTCGAGGAGGACGTGGTCGGGCTAAAGCTGGAGCACTTTACGCGGTGCGTCGTGCTGCCTCAGGGAGAGTTTTCCAGATTCCTGCGGGCAAGGCCCAAGGAGCGTCAACGCTTGCTGGCGAGACTCCTGGGATTGGAGCTCTACGAGCGCCTGCAGAGGGCGGCAAACGCTAGGGCCGCGCTTCATGCTCGGGATCGGGCAGCGCTCGAAGAGAGGATTCAGCTGGGCGGCGACCTAGCGACGGCGACCCAGGAGGCGGTCGAGGTCGCGTCGGAGCGGCTTGAGGCGATTGAGCAGCTCAGAGAGATTGCGCGGGAAGCGCGAGAACGCATCAAAGAGCTGGCGCTGGAGCGAAGCGACCTGTCGAAAAAGCTGAAGCTGCGCGGTCAACTAATCGAGGAGTTACGGGATGTCGTTGTGCCGGAGGAGGCCCAGCGCGCCGCCCAAGAGTACGAACGGGAGACGAAGGCCCAGGCGACGGCCGCTGCGGTCGTGGAGTCTCGGAAGGCTTCGCTGGCGCAGGAAGAAGGGGCATTGAACAAGCTGGGAAGCGAGCCCGAGCTTCGACGCGCATTGGAACAGTGGACGCATCTGGAGGGGCTCCGCGAGCGTCGCGCTACGGCCACCCAAGAGGTGCTTCGAGCAAAGGAGCGGCTGGGAGAGCTCGCGCACGCCACCCCGGACGCGGTGGAGGAGCTTAGCGGAGAGCTGCGCGGCCTGACTCGAGCGGGCGAGGCGATCGCTAAGATCGCGTCCGCCTTGGACGCCTTGGAGAAAAAGTCCAGTGAGAGCGCAGCCGCTGCGGCGGAACTTGCTCGTCGGCTTGAGCAGCTAAGCGAACTCCGTTTTCCAGACGAGGTCAAGAGGCTGCTGTCGCGGGATCGGGCGACGGCTGACGCGCTTCGAGCCGGCGAAACGGAGCTTGAGGAGCGGAAGGAGGCCGCGCGGCGGGCCGAAGAGGCATGGCGCAGGCTGCCGGACGCGGACGCGCTGGAGAAGCTGCTCCAGGAGTGGAAGGAGGAAAGGCGCGCCCGCGAGCTCCGCGAGAGCGAGGCGAGCGCCGCCGGTCGGGAAACTCGCGACGCGGAATCCGTCATCCGGAATGCGCGAAGAACCTACGCGGCGCTGGACATCGCAAGCTCCCTTCAAGAAGGCGAGGCGTGCCCGGTCTGCGGCCAGCCGGTCAAAGACCTTTCCGGCCGCGCGGAGGAGGAAGACGAAGGCGCCCGTGAACTCAAGGACGCGGAGGCTGCGCTGGAGGCCGCGCGCCGCGGAGAGAGACGCACCCGCCTAGTTCTGGAGGAATCAGGCGAGAGACTTGCCGCCCGAAGAGCAACGCTGCTTGACCGGATGCAAGACGCGGCGGGGCCGGCGCTGGAGGTAAAGGATCCGCCGGTCGAAGAGGCGGCCTTGCGGCTCATTGCCGAGGAGCGGAAAGCCGGGGAGCGGCTGCGGAATGCGAATGCGCGCATGAAAGAAGCTGAACTCAGCTATGAGGCGCTTGCCGAACGCGCGACCGACCTTGAAGAAGCGTTAACCCAAGCGCGCGCAGGCTACAATGAGGTTCGCGACTCTGTCCGGATGATCGAACCGCCGCCTCCTCGGCTTGAGTCGAGCTTGAGCGACGCTTGGTCCGCGCTCCTCAAGTGGCGCACGTCGACCGCCGCCAAGCTAACGGACGAAGCCGAAGCCGCTGCGCGCGCAAGCGAGACGCAGCGAAGCGAAGCAGCCCGCCTGAGAGAGCGCCTCGCGGTGATCGCTACCGAAAAGGAGCTGTCCGTGCCCGGCGAGGACCCCGCCGCCGTATGCGCGGCGAAGAGGGATCGGGTCGGGCGCAGGCTGGGGCAGCTGGAAGCCGAAGCGAGTGAACGCGTCCGCGCGGAAGCGTTTTTGTCGAAGTGCGAGGTCGAGGCAGCAAAGCTGATTGAGAAGGAGCGGCTACTCTGCGAGGACCTTGCGAAGGGACCCAAGCTCGAAGCAATCCGAGACAGCTTGGATCGGATTGAAGAGGCAAAGAAGCGGGTGCGCGATGCGCGGTCTGCGCTGGACATCGCGCGCGAGGAGGCCGACGCCGCTCGAGACCGACTTCAGGCTGCGACGCGAAGGATGGATGCAGCGAAGAGCGAGTATCGGACCACGCGCAGTCGGCTCGCCCAATATGGCGCGCCGCCGGAGGACCCGTCCGCTTCTCTCGCTCGGCGGTGGAAGGCTCTCGAGACATGGGCGGCGGAGCGGCGGCTGCAGCTGGAGAAAACGATCCCGAAGCTGGAGGCAAAACTCAATGCCGTGAACTCTCGGCGCGCGGAAAAGGCGAACGAACTCATGACCCGTTGCGCGGATCAAGGGCTGGCGTTCGACATCGAGAGCTCTGCGACGAAGACGCCCCGGGAGATCTCCGAGGACCTTGCGGCGCGGTGCGAGGGCGAGAGAGGCCGCCGCGAAAGCGAGCTTCGGTTTGAGCGGGGGCGCCGGAAGCAGCGTCTCGAGGCGGAACGGAGAATTGAAGCGGAACGTCGGAAGGAGCACGTCGCCGGCGCCCTTGCCGGCGAACTCAGAGTCAATCGGTTTCCCAGGTGGTTGGAGAAAGGCGTCTTGAAGTGGCTGGTGCGCGGAGCGTCCGAAAGGCTCAAGGGACTTTCCAACGATCAGTACACCTTGGACTACGACGAGCAGAACAACTTCATCGTGAAGGATCGATTCAACGGCGACGAGGCGCGGTCGGCGCGCACGCTTTCGGGCGGCGAGACCTTCCTTGCATCGCTTGCCCTGGCGCTGTCGCTTGCCGACCAGGTCTCAAGCCGATCGGGAGCTGGCCGGGTCCGCTTGGAGGCGCTCTTTCTGGACGAGGGGTTCGGAACGCTCGACCCCGACGCGCTGGACACGGTGGCGTCGACCTTGGAGGCACTGGGCACGGACCGCATGGTCGGGGTCGTCACCCACGTGCGGGAGCTTGCTCAGCGCCTTCCCCTGCAATACCGCGTCCGCAAGGTGGCCAACAAATCGACCGTGCAGAGGGCGCCTGCATGAGCACGGGAGTCGTGCAGCTGCGCTACGACGAATGGGAGGCCGACTTTGGCGGCAGTCTCATGGCGGACGACGAACGGCACCCTACGGCGCAGGTCGACGCGGAGGCGGAGGTTCCGCAGGAGGAGTGGCGCGGCATCGTCCCGGACGCGACAACGAACGTTCCCGAGGTCGCGTGCTTCGTGGACGGAGTGCGGCGAATCGAAGCCCGAGTCTGGATGACCTACGCGGGCGGAAACACCGAGCTGGGGATATGCGCGTCTTATGCAAGCGGAGTTGTCCAGTGCGACCGGCGGGCCGAGATCGCGCGAACGGTGGTGCGTCGCGCGTATTTCGGGAGATCCGGCGTACCGGACATCAGAACGCCTCACGGGATCTACGCGGCGCGTCCGGTGGCGGAGCCGGACACGCAGACGCTCGTGAAGGCTCCGCAGGAAGAAATGCGCGCCTTGGAAGCGGGAATCGCCCGAGAGCATTTGAAGGACAGCGGCGCATCCGCCTCTCGCATCTGCGTTTTAGACGGATCCCTGCGCGGAGGCGACCGAACGCCGGGCGTCTTGGGATATATCAAGACACACCACGTGCATTACTTGGAGGACCGATTGCGAGAAATCGCGGGAGCCCTCAAACCCGGAGAGCGAACGCCGGTCTTTCTGATCCAAACCGGCTGGACAAGATTCTCCTGGTACCTGCATGTAGGCAAGGAAGTCGGCTTCCCTTGGGCGGGCGTCGTCAGGTGCGAGGCGTGGACGACCGGAGGAGTGGACGCCGCGCGGAGTTTCGCGGACGCATCGGCGAAGCTCCTGCCGCGCTACGCATCCGAGCCGCACAGAGAGGCCCGCGCGCCTCAGAACCTCTATCCCATTGCCGGCTTGGAGCACCAGCTCAGACATCGCTTGGGGAATCTTGAAGTGGTAAAGCGCAATCTACGCATCGCCGCCGGCGCGTTCCGCGGCGCCGTAGAGCCTGAGCCCGGGCCCTGATAATGAGCCATGCCCCGGGCGGCCCGGGGGCGGCTCGCTGAGCCTACGCTACGCGGGGCAGTCAAGCATCGGCCTCGAACTCGAAAGCGATTCCAACCGCCGCGGCGCATCATTCCCCATGCTCCGCCGGTGTTGCAATTGCTCGGTCACCGGTCTTCGGTTGGTCTGGTCGGTTTGCCGCCGTGGACGCTGGGTTCGGCGCACCACTGCGTGCGCAGAAGGGCGAGAGACGTCTGGACGCGCTCCGGCAGTTCAAGCAGGCGAACGAGGACGGCGCGGTCCAGCTCCGCGCGGACTTCGTCGCGGTAGGCTTCGTTGGCCGGGAGCATCGGGCGATCCTTGAACTCTTCGAAGATCTCCTTGGCCCGATTGATCTGCTCCGGCGAGAGCCTCCGCGGGTCGAGCGCGGGCAGCTCCGGCAGCCTGGATATCGTCAGAATCGCCCGCCCCCGCTGCTGTCTGGATCCCCTCCACCAGAAGGACATCAGGCCGAGCGTCGTGTTCGCCCAGAGGAGGACGGGATAGTCCCAGTCCGGCGACGCCATCTGAAAGCTCGGCCACGCCTGCCCGCCGATCGCGGCCTCCGGCGTGAAGCACGCGGCGAGGCTCTGCGAACTGAGCTGGAAGCCAAGGTTGAGATGAAGCCTGCCGGCCGCCGCTTCCCAGATGGCGACGGCGCGATCTTCACAGCCGTCCCGCACCCGGCCGGCCCTGTCGGGGCGCACCACCAGACAGCGCTCGCTTGACGCATCGTGGCCCCAGAGGACGGGGTACGTCGGCGGCTGCTCGGCCGCGTCCAAGCCCGCGATGTCGAACGGACCGCGCGGCGCGCCGTCCGGCTGAACGCCGTTGATGTCCCTGTGGACGGGCCCCCGCTTCCCGAGCTCGCCCAGCGCGGTCATCGGAATGGAAACCGCCTTCGCTTGGCGCGGCGGCCTGAAGCTCCCGCCGATCAGCTCCCGCATCGTCGCGGCGAGGCGCGGATTCGCGACGCCGGCGGCGCCGCTGTCCGTCAGCGAGTCCTTTACGTAGCTGCCCAAGTGAACCTCCCCCGCGCTCAGCCATCCGGAGGCGGGCGCATCGGGATCCAACCGCGCCCGAATCGAGCGCGCCGCCTCGACCGCCTCGACCGGACTCCCCGGCCTGCGAAGCAGATTCGCAAAGAGCGCCGGACCCTTGACCCCGGGCGCCGCCCTCTTCCTTCCGACCAGCAGCACCTCGCCCATCCCCGTGTCGGCGGAGAAGGCGCGATCCGTCTGCCCCGTCGCAGCCAAGCTCACGACCACGACGTTCTCGTACTCGGCCTCGACCATCTCCCTGGCCGCCCGCCAAGAGCCGCCCTGCGCAAAGGCCGCGGGCAACACCAGCGCAATCGCGCCCCCCGGTCGCGTCTTCGCATGCGCGAGCTGCAAAAAGTTGGACGCCAGACCCGCGTTTCCATGACCGGTCCTTGCCTTCGTCCTCGCGCGAATGCTCCTCAGGCGCGTCGACATCGCGCGCTGCTCGTCGCGCGTGTTCCCGAAGCCCGCAAAGGACGGGACCGGCACGTCCGCCTTCTCATGGTTCGTCGGACGCGTGAAGGGAGGATTCATGATCGCAAGATCCAGCGATCCGTGGGGCACGTCGACATGCGCGTCCCTTCGATCCGCTTGATCCCCCCGCGCCTGCCGCTGCCCCGTCCCGAACAAGAGCGCGTTTGCGTCGTGCGTCTCGTCCAGAAGATCCAAGGAGCCGATCGAAGCCGCATGGTGCTCTCCCTCCGACGGCATGCCGTACGGCATCGTGTACACCCTGGTGTCCTCGAAGACGACATCCGGATGCGCCATCGAAAGGTTGGACGCCGTCAGGTGCGTCGCCGCCGGCATGATGTCCGCCGCAATCATCGCGTTTTCCATCATCCCCGCGTGCAGCAGCGCGTCGTCGCCCCCCGTCCGCCGATGCCGGCTCAAAACGCCCTGGTAAGCCGCCAGCAGCAGCGCGCCCGTGCCGCACGCAAGATCGCCGATCCGCAGCGCCTCGACCTCCGCGCCGTCGCTCCAATCCACGCCCAACTCGGGAATCGCCAGCTCCGCCAGCAGCGTCGACGAGTTCGGCAGCGTGTAAAAGGTCGCAAGAAACTTCCGATCCGCAATCAACCGCTGAAACATGCGCCCCGAAAGATCGCCCAGACTCGTCGCGCCAATCCTCGAAAGCTCCTGGGCAACATCGGCCAAACGATCCACGATGCGAAACGCCGCGCTCGCCCGCACCGTCGCCATCAAGTCAAGCGCGATCTTGAAGATCGGCCAGTAGTTGATCTGCAAAATCTCCCGCCAGGACTGCAGGAGCCTCGGCACCGAAACGCCCCCCAGCTCGCTCTTGATCTCCTCGAAGTGCGGCGCCGCGCCGCGCCCGGCAAGAACCAAGTGGTACGTCATGGCGTTCGCGACGATCGCCATCGCCATGCGCGACGTCTGCTCTCCCTCCTCCTGATGAAGCATCGCCGCCATCTTCTCCAGCCCGCCCCCGAAGCCCGGGAGCGCGTCGCTGCGAAGAACGTTGGCGGCGACGCGCACTCCCCGCTCCAAAACCTCAAGACCTCGGGCAACCAGTCGCTCGGAAATCGACAGCTGCTCCACAACCGCCGCAAGCTCGTCGACGCCGCCCCGAAGCCAGCCGGCCTCCGGCCACCGCGCAAGACCCTTCGCATCGCCCGAAAGCACGCACCACTCCAACGATGCGGACTCGATGCCCGCCCTCAAGCCGTCGCAAGTCCGCAGATCCGCGCCGTACCTCAAGGCAACCGCCTGCTCCACCGGGAGCCCGATGCCCTTCACAACCTTGCCCAAACGCGAAAACGCCTCCGCCTCCGCCCCGACCGCCGGCGCAAACTCCGCCTCGATCACCACCGGCGCCGTCCCCGAAAGCTCGACCAAGACATCCGGCTGAAGCGAAGGCTCGTCCGCGAAAACGCCCGTCCGCTCCGCCCGGACCCGCCACCTCGGGTGCCTCCCGTCAAGCGCCTCCGCCAACGCCGCATTGATCCGCGGCTCCGTGTTTCGCACAGACTAAGCCCTCGCCGAAAGTGAATCGCCGAGCACGGACGGTGGTCCGTGAGCGTCCTGAGGAATTAGGCGCCGCGACAGGTGAAACGCCCCGTCTCGCTTGCGCGGCGCATCATGAAGGCGCCGCAGGCAACGTAGAATTTATAATCCACACTCGGCGGATGCAATGCCATTCAATTGATTCCGCAACCGCAGTTCGCGAACCCAAACACAACGCCCGACCGAAGATGCGCCTGCGTGCAGGCTGCCCGGGCAATGGATGCTCAATACCACCCGAGACCAGCCGTTTCCAGAGACCTCCGGAACCGACGCGAGACAAGCTCAGGGCTTGGGCCCTAAAGCTAGAGATCCTCTTCGGCGAGCCCCAGCTGCTCCAAGACGCTCCGCGGAGGCCCGTCAAAGGACGGAAGCGGCACGTTGCCGACATAGCCTAAATCCTTCATGCCCTCTTCCGTGGTCCAAAAGCCGGTAGCCACCATGTCCCTAAAGGCGTCGAAGAAGCGGGCCTGCTCCTTACGCTCGGGAGCGGCATCGGGCTCGAAACAAATCTCGTCCAAGATCTCCGCGCTCTCCGCCTGACCCAGTTCGGCAAAATTCTCGGCCGCGAACCGACGACTCGCCTCCCGATTCAACCAAGCGAGCCCCGCGCGCAGCCTAGTCAACTGCTCCGCGTGCGCCGGCGCCGACACAAACTCATTTACGTACTCCACGACGCCGACCGCGCTCGCCGCGGGCGATCGATCGTCCTTCGGGATCACGAGGTCGGCAAGCGCCCCCACCTGCCGAAGCTCCTCCTCGCCTAAAACGCCGGACCAGGGCGTCACCGGATTGAGCAAGTCCGGGTCCGTCAGGGTGCCCTTGGCCAGTGGATTCCCCCGAGGAAGCGGCGCAAAGCCGGACAGCTCTTCGTGCGGACTCTTGGCCGGCTGGAGGTCGCATCCGGCGGCCGCCGCTCCCGCTGCCCCCGCGGCGATGACCTTGAGCGCAGTCCTTCGACCGATTCCGCCCTCCCTGGCCGGACCTTCCTTTGCGCTCATCCGATCGCCCTTCTCCGGAGCTGACCCACGATGTACTCGCTGGACCGCAGCGCGAGCGCGAGGATCGAGAGCGTGGGGTTCTTGTCCGCATTCGAAACGAACGCGCCTCCGTCCACCACGAAGAGATTGTCCACATCCCAGCTCTGACAGAAGCCGTTTAGCACGGACGTCGCGCGGTCGTCCCCCATCCGCACTCCTCCAACTTCGTGAATGATCTGGCCGCCCTTGGCGATGGCGCGCGCGCCGTCGGTCTGAATCGGCGTGAGAGAACGACCGCCCATCTCTTCGACGATCTCGCCGAAGGTCTGCTGCATATGGGCGGCTTGACGAAGCTCGTGGTCCGACCATTTCCAATGGAACTTCAGGACGGGAATGCCGTAGCGGTCCACTCGCTCTGGATCGATTTCGCAATAGCAGTCGTCATTTGGAATCATCTCCCCCCTTCCGGAGAAGGAAATAAAGCTCCCGTAGTAGCGGCGGCAGTCGTCCTTGAATCGCTGTCCGTAGCTGCCGCGGGTGAGGGGCTCTAATCCAGAGAAAGCCCCGAAGCCGGGCATCCGCCGCCCGCCCCCAAATTCAATGTGGTAGCCTCTGGGGAAGTCCAAAACGCCGTTTAGGTGATCGGCGTACCGCCACCACGGCATATACAGGTGCATCCCCGACGCGCCGTCCTCATTGTGGGGCGCAAGCCCCTGCAGCGCCGGAATGTGGGCGTAGAGATCCGCGCCCACGGTGTCCATGAGATACCGTCCCACCAATCCAGAGGAGTTGGCCAGACCGTCGGGAAAGGTCGAGCTCGCGGAGTTCAGAAGGATGCGCGCCGACTCGCACGCGCTTGCCGCAAGCACCACCACGCGGGCGCGGACGAAGCGGTCCTCCAGAGTCCTCCGGTCCACGAAACGCACCCCCGTCGCTCTTCCAGACGCGTCCACCTCCACAGCGCGCGCCATCGCGTCCGCGCGAACAACGAGGTTGCCGGTCGCCATTGCGGGCGGGAGCGTCACGGTCGTCGACTGAAAGTTGGCTCGAATCGAGCATCCCCTTCCGCACGGCGTCGCCCAATAGCAGGCCGCTCGTCCCAGCATGGAGTCGCGCAAGACCCTTTGCCCCAGCGGATTGCCCGGAAACACGATGCCGGGCAGCCGGTCCGCGTCCTGCCTCTCCGTCAGGATCGCGAGGTGGGCCGGAACCACCGGAATCCCCAGCCCCGCGCACGCTTTTCTAGTGAGAAGCTCATACGCTCTTGGCCTGGGCGGGGGCTGCAGGATTCCGGGCGAGGAGTCCGGCGTATTCTCAAGCCCCTCATTCGAGCCGTAGACGCCGATTAGGGCCTCGACGCGATCATAGTACGGGGCCAAGTCCCGATAGGAGATCGGCCAGTCGAAGCCCAAGCCGTCTCTGGAGCGGGGCTTGAAGTCGTATTCGCCCATCCGAAGCGAGATGCGGCCCCAGTGATTGGTGCGGCCGCCCAACATCCTGGAGCGCCACCAGAGGAACTCAGAGCCCTCGGCCACGGAGTAGGGCTCCCCCGGCACCTCCCAACCTCCGTCCACCGTCGCATCGTAAAAGCCGAATGGTTTTTCGGGCGTCCCGGCGCCGCGCAGGGGAGCATCCTTCGGGAGCTGGAACATGGGCGTCTCCCGCTGCGGATCGTAGTCCCTTCCCGCCTCTAGGAGAAGGACCTTTAGGCCGGAGACCGCAAGGGAGAGGGCGGCAATGCCGCCGGCGGCGCCGGAGCCTACGATAACCGCGTCGTACTCTTGTTTCACGCGCCGGTCCGTTTGCGCGCGCGGCCTAAGTCGCGCACGCCGCGCAGCTTTGCCCGATCAGTCCCGCAAGATACTGGGACGCGTCGGCGCAATGCGATTGGCCCGAAAGCTCGAAAGCTCGAAAATGTCGCTCCTATCCCACGTCTTCACCCAAAACACGTCATCTCGCTCCGTCAACATGACTTCGCCGATCATCACCTCTTCGCCCCCGGTCCAAAGTCGAGTAATTCTCTCTGGATTCTCCGGCATTTCCGAACCGTCGGGCGCAAAGTCGGTTGCGCGCATCATGGCCGCTTCCTGCAGAAGGTTCGGAATGCCGCGACCCCGAATCGTCTCGCCTAGGGCCATCCACACCGAGTCTTCGCGCTCATAAACGGTGGCAATTCCGTCCCGCACGACTTCGATCCGCTGAACTTGCGACGTGTCGATCGCCATCACCAGTCGGTTGCGCCATTCGACAAGGCTTCGCGATGCGGCGGCCCTCAAATCGCCTTCCAAGAGCAGCGTAGCGTCGCGACCGGGAACGCGCGCGTAGTAGTTCTGGAATCCATCCGCCGCTTCACCAATAATGAGGCTGTCCTCTCCAGCCTCAATAAGCCGACCCTCTTCCATCGTAACGCTCATTCGCCCGTGGCTTGCGGGGTTGTCGGACACGATGGAAACGACCTCCACGTCCCTCAAGGCCCGCGTGAGCCGATGGATCGCCGCAGTGTCCGCGGCGTATTCGTTGACTCTCCACCCCATTCCCCGCCTGCGTGCAAAGACTAAGGTGTCCGAAGCGGTCGTAATCGTCCGGTCGTTCAGCGCCGCATTCTGCATGCCCGCGAGCACCTCTCTGACCAGCACAACGTCCTCCGCCTCCCCCTGCTCGCTCTCCGCGTTGCCAAAAAAGACGAACCCCGCGTACACGACGGCGGCTCCGATCAGGACGTACAACGCTCTCTTCAGTGCGTTTTCGCTCACTCTGCGCCCCCTTTCCACCGCCGCGATGCGCGGTGGCTCTGATTTCTAACTCTGGTCAGACCGAATACCGCGAAGAGAAGAGGAACGCCGGCCATCGCCCCCCACTTGAAGAGACCCTTGCCCAGCTCCGATTGCAGCTCCAGCGCCGGAGGCCTGCGGTCCTTGGACCGGATCTCGATCAACGACTCGTCTTGGGCAAGCCAGTCCAGCGCGTTTGCCGCGAACTGCAGGTTGCCGGGGCCGTCCCGCAAGAATCGGTCTTCTATGAAGTCCCCATCCGCGACGACGATGATGCGACCAAGCGGAAAGTCCGGATCATCCCCCAGCGTCGGATCGACCACCGCAGCCAAGGTCCTTGGGGCCAGATCCTCCATCGACCATGACCGCGCGTATTCGATCACTGCTTCCGGCGCGATCATATATCCGGCGGGCAGAAGCATGCCGGCTTCGCCGGTCACCCAGAGCGGCTGCAGCTCAGCTCGATCGTCGATCTCCAGGGGCGCGGCCCATCCAAAGCTCGCTTGGTCGATGTCGCGTGTCGTCGCGTGCGACCCTTCGGCGCCCGTCGCGATAGGCCAGAGCGGATAGTCGTACGCAACCGGCATGGGACCCTGCCCGCCCATCGAGACCCGCGCGTGGCGCTCCAAGTCCATGACCATGTCGCCCCCAAGCGAGATCCCCCTCGTCAACAGGACGGCGTCCTCCAGCCCCGTCTCCTGGGAGATCATCTGCATCTGACCTTGGGGCGGCCTGAGGTGGCGCTCCAGCATCATTAACGCGGCGCCGCCGGTCCTCAGGTAGTCGTCCAGCTTGCGCGCGTATTCGCCGTCGACAGTCTGCCGCGGCGCGCCAACGACGACGACGTCAATGGAGTCGGGAATCACGGCGAGGCTGTCCGAGAGGTCGATATCCGTCGCCTCGTAGCGGTCGCCCAAGCTCTGATTGAACGCCCCAAGTTCGAAACGTCCGCCGGCCTCAAACCCAGTCAGGAAGGCGACGGACGGTTTGTCGACTTGGGTCATAGAGGCGATCGCCGAGACGATTCGGTATTCCAGATCGTCGGTCCGCGTGAGAACGGGAAACGACTCCCGCTCGTCCGCGTAGGTAAGCGCCATGCCGAAGTAGCCTTGGCGCACGATCGTCTCGCTGCTGGAAAACTCGTTGAACTGGACGGGCGCAATCCCAGCCGACATTGCGTCCGTCGCTTGTTCCTGGTCGTCGGGATCCGTCTCAATCCTCTCCACGGAGATTCGCCCCCTCGAGACGCCTTGGACATCCGCAAGCAGGTCCTCCACGTCCCGAGAGAGGCGAGTGAACTCGTCCGGAAGCTCGGGGCTCGTGTAGAAGGAGATGTTCACCCGGTCCTGCAGATTCCGGAGAATCTCCTTCGTGCCCTCGGATAGGGTGTAGAGGTTGTCTCTGGTGAAATCCAGTCGACCGCGGATGCCGTCGCCCGCCAAGTTGACGAGCAGAACCGACGCAGCCAGACTCGCCGTGCCCAAGCGCAACCTTCGGTAGAAGCTCCGGCTTCGGCTCAGCCGGTCTCGGGTGAGCGCGCCGTAGGTGAGGAGAAGGAAGACCCCGGTGACGCTCGCGAAGTAGAGGACGTCGCGAAAGTCCACCACGCCCCGGGAGATGTTCTCCACATGCGGCATCACGCTCAGGTTGCCCAGCGCGTCCGCGACAATGCCCGGAAGCCCAGACTGAAGCACCGGCATCCCAATCAACAGAAGCGCGAAGCAGGAAAACGCTCCGATGATGAACGAGGTGATCTGGTTGCGCGTAATCGAAGAAGCCCACAGACCGATCGCAGTCATCTGGGCGGATAGAAACGCCGCTCCCAGATACTGCGTGAACATGATCCCCGGGTCGGCGTCCGAGACAAGGAGAATTCCGATCGCCGCGGGCAGGACCCCCAGAAGGGTGACGAGGATGAACGCCCAGCACCCAAGGAACTTCCCGATGACGATCTCGACTTCCGAGAGGGGTTGCGCGACGAGCCACTCCAAGGTGCGGCTGCGTCGCTCTTCCGCGAGGCTGCGCATCGTGATCGCGGGGACGAATACGACCAGCAGCCAAGGCAGGAGGCCGAAGAAGGGGCGCAGCTCAGCCAGATTGAGGGCGTAGAGCTCTCGAAAGGCGATGTACTCGCTGACGGCGAGGAAGGGAATGGCCAAGACATAGGCTACCGGCTGATCGAAGAAGCTCCTGAGCTCCCTGGAGGCGATCAGGAGAACGTTACGACGCATCGGACTCCTCCCTTCCGGATCCCGTCGTGAGGTTCCGGAACACCTCTTCAAGACTCGTCTTTCGTCTGCCCAGCTCCCAGAGAATCCAGCCCTTCTCCACCGCCATCCGATAGATCTCCGGCCGCAGCTCCTTGGACGGATTCGCGTGGACGCGAATTCTCCAGCGGTCCCCGGACTGATCCAGAGCCTGCCCATTGGCCCGCGACTCCACGCGCGCCCCCTCCGTGCGGATCACTCCAGGAATGGATCGAAGCGCCTCTTCGACGCCTTCCCCTTGGACCTCCACGTTGAACGCGCCCGCATCGCTAGCCTTCGTCGCCGTCAGCCCCTTCACCGAGCCGTCGGCGACGATCGCGCCCCGCGATATGATCACCAAGCGGTCGCACACCGCCTCCACCTCTTGCATCACGTGCGTGCTCAAGAGCACCGTGCGTCGCTTTCCCAGTTCATTGACGAGGCGACGAATTTCCACCCGTTGATTGGGGTCCAACCCCTCCGTGGGCTCGTCCAGCACTAGAATGTCGGGCTCGTGCAAGATCGCAGCCGCCATTCCGGTGCGCTGCCGGTACCCCTTGGAGAGCTCGCCGATCGGACGAAAAAACACCGCCTCGAGACCGGTCTCGTGCACGACGCGCTCAATGCCCCGTCTTCTTTCCTTGATCGACATCCGCCTGATTCGCCCGACATAGTCCAGGTAGTCGTGGACGATCATCTCCGGGTACAACGGATTCGATTCGGGCAGATAGCCGATGCGCGACTTGGCCAAGATCAGGCGCTCGGTGATGGAATGGCCGTCAAAGACGATGTCTCCGGCGTCGGGCTGAAGAGTGCCGGTGAGCATCCGCATCGTCGTAGTCTTGCCGGCGCCATTCGGCCCAAGGAAGCCCACAACCTCGCCCCTGTCGATGGCGAAGCTCACGTCGTCGACGGCAATGAGGTCGCCGTATCGCTTCGTGACCCTCTCAATAGAGATCATGCACCCGCTCCTCCCTGCGGCTGGCGCGCATTAGCTGCCTGCTTTCGGCGGCAGCCTCGCGCGCGGCGAGGCCCCGGCCTCCCGATTCGGTGTGGTGATAGCCGATAAAATGTATGGTCTCCATCCGATTCCTGTCCAGAGATGTCTCGCCCAAGAAAATGGACCCGAACGAAGATTCCGTCCTCGGCGGAAGAGGGTCCGAAAGATCCACGCCGAAGACGGATCCGGGACTCTGCGGAAGACGCCGGTCTCGTCTCGGCGCGCGCCGAAGCTTGGGGTCGGCGGGGTCTCCGGCGGGCTGCCGCCCCGGCGAGGGATCGCCGACGCCCCGAAGACCGGAACCTCCCGGAGAGAGTCTTTTCCAATACGGAAATGAGCCCGAACTGGGTTGAGGTTGGGCGATGCGAGGGTGCGTTTGTGGCGTTCGCGCGGATTCGGTGGATTCCGTCGGGTTTCGGAAGAAACGGATGTTTCAGGATCTACGGAGAGGCGCGAGCGGAGGCCGACCGGACCTTTACCCCTCGGGAAATCGGCGCTTTCGGAGCGTCCAGACGGATTCCGGCGCCGGGGTTTGTGTGTTGCCCGGGTCTTCGACGCCGGCTATTCGCTGGTCGGCGGGAGGCAGCGGGAGTTCCGGGCATCGAGCCGAAGGACCCTCCAACAGTCCGCAGGCCGAGGCCCGGGCGGCGAAGCCGCAAGGCCTCGCGGTCGGCCCTGTCCGGGCTGCCGCCTTTGCGTCGGAGGCCGGAGGTCCGCCTTCCCCTGTCAGCGTCTGTTGACGTTGGTGCGCTCCCGAGTCCGAGGCCTTCGGAAACGGCGGGAAATGTAGGGCGTGCGTCGGCCACGTAAGGCGACCGTGCACTCGAGAGCCTTCGCCTCGCCATCAATGAAGCGCGTATAGGCGAGCGAAGAATTGATGCATTGGCTGGGCATCAATACGACAAACCGCTCGCGGCGATGGGGCGGGGCTCGAACGGGAAGCTCAAGATCAAAGACACGAAGGAGTCCCTCCAGTTCGAGATCGAGTTTCCTCCTATCGAGGCGGGCTGCCGTCGTACGTGGAAGACACCATCTCTGCGGTGTGCAACGGGCTTGCAACCGGGGTAAGCTTCGGCTGGCGCGTCCCTCCTCGCGATGTCGTCCCGGACGCAATCCGCATGGTCCCGGAGAAGGGCAATCCGGGCATCTTCATCCGTCAGATCAGGAACGTCGTACTCGTGGAATTGAGCATCGTCACGAGGCCGGCATACCCCGACGACGCGGCCTACGCGGAGATGCGATCGGCGGGCGTGCTTCGTCGACGCGGTCGTTTCTGGAGGGCGACGGCGTGGCGGTGACGATCACGCCGGCGAAAGTGGCGAATGAGTTGTCCGCGCTCGAAGTCGACCCGAACACCAGCAACGCACTTGATCCTCCGGGCTACCGAAACAGCATCGACACGATCTGGCCTGCGGCGTCTGCGTGGGTCGTCGCCCTCGCCCCGAAGGCTCCAGACGCCATCCACAACATGGGCGCGCTTCAGATCGCGAGCTACATCATGGAGATTGACCGGCCTGTCCGCGCACTGACCATCGGCTCGATGTCCGAGTCCTACGACAAGACACATTCTGCGGGCCTCCGGCGTCAACTTGATGCTCTCTCCGTGGATCAAGAGAGGGGCGCGGTGAAGTGGCTGCCGTCGTTCCTCACGCGGAAACGCGAGACTCGGGCATCCTACGCCGGCGTGGAATCACAGGTCGCGAACGCGCTTCTCGCGGTTGCGCGGGGCGAGGGCGACATCTTGGACGGCACGGGCGCGGCGGCGGCTGCGGCCATGTACAGCGACGCTTTCGCGACGGCTGATGTAGACGCCAGCCCCAACGCCAGCGTCGCCCTGACGCCCTCTACGCTGTCGCGAATGGCTACCCAGATCATCCTCCGGGGCGAGTCAATCGAGATGCTGGATATCGGTCCACGCGGGCTCCGGTTCCTGCCTGTCGCGTCTTGCGAAGTGACTGGTCAAAGCCCCGATCCCGAGACGTGGACATACCGGGCGACGCTCGAGTGGCCCAGCGCATCAATGGTGAAGACCGCGAGCGCGGACACGATCTCTCACGTCAAATGGTCGGTCGATCCTCAATACCCGTGGAGGGGCGTCGGTCCACTCGAAAGAGCGCGCACGACATCCACGCTGGCTAGCAGGGTAGAGAAGGCGTTGGGCGAGGAAGCGAGCGGTCCTCGGGGCAGCATCATTTCCGTTCCGATCAATCCCGACGCGGACGGGCTCGATCCACTCGAGCACGCGGCGGCGGCGGTGGCCGCGATGAAGGGCGGCTTGAAGTTCCTCCAAACGACCACAGGAGCGTACGGCGCGGAGAGCCGGGGGGCGGTCGACCTCACGCTTCCGATCTCATGCCCCGGCGCGTCGGAGCGAATCCTCCAACGGCCCTGTGCCAACTGCGCCGCGAGGTCGAAGCCAGCATCTATGCGGCGTGAAGGATACCGTACGCCCTCGTCGGCGAGAAGGGCGACGGCACGGCGCGACGCGAAGCGTATCGGGCGTTCATCTTTCACTCCGTCGAACCCCTTGGGAGGACCATCGCGGACGAACTCGGGCGCGTCCTCGAAACCGACGTGAGGTTCCGGTTTACCGATCTGCGTGCGGCTGATCTTCAGGGACGGGCGCGGGCTTACAAGTCGCTGGTCGACTCCGGCATGGAGCCGACCGTCGCGGCTCAGCTCGCGGGCGTTTCCGATGAACGACATTGAACGAGCCGAGACAATATTGGTGCTGCTCAAGTGCGGAGAAGCGAAGATGAACCTACCCCGCGTCGCGAAAGAGAGCGAAGCGGCAATTCTTCGCATTCTGGCCGATATCGGGCGGTGCCACTTGGACTTCGACTGGCCCACTTGAACTGGCGAAGAGCCCCAAAAAACACACGTCTCGAGTTACTGGCATCCCCCGCTGCCGCAGCAATTCGGCCAGTTCGGATGGGCGGCGCAAGGAACACAAGTGTCGCCGATAGTGACCGTGCCTGTACTCTCTTCCTCTTCGTCGTCTGTGCTTTCTTCGCCGCCCCCGCCACTCGTTCCATGCTCGCAACCCTGACCTCCCGCCTCCTGACAGTTTTCGTCGTCTTCCCCGCCTCCGCCGCCTCCGCTACTGGAATTGTTGTTGTCGTCGTCACCGTCGCCGCTAACGGGCTCGAGCACTTCATCGTCGGTCGTAAATTTCTTGAAACACTGAATGGCCTTTTCCGGGATGACCTCGTCGTCGTGCCCCCCATGGTGCTGGGCCTCGTGGATTAGGGTTGCCGTAATGTCTGACCCCGTGACAAAGTTGGATACTATTACCAAATGAACGCCCACCGGGGTTTCCCAGTGGACACCGGCGTAACCACTGTAGCCCTCCTGTAGCGATGCACGGACAAAGACATCTGCCGCAAAACTTGCGACGACATTGTCGCGCGCGGTCTGACATGTCAGCGCGCCGCCTACTATCTGCTTGTCGGTATGCCAGCCGGACTCGTCCTGCAGTATCCTTAAATACGGGCTAACGTCGAGGTCCACCCGGTTGTCCAAGTCCCAAACCTGGGTAGGGTGGTCTTGCGCAGCAACCCCTGTTGGCAAAAGCAACAAGCACGCAACTATCAGCGCAGACGGCTTTATTTTAGAGACACCCCCGTTTCACGCTTGTGAGCGGCAATCGACTCCGGGGAGAGATTCTCTCTGGAAACCCTTCGCGGCGTGCTCCACGTATCTGTTCCAGGATACACGATGCTATGCCATACTGCCTTTTGAACGGCATCCAGCCCTTCAGGGCCCGTACCCATACTGGCTACAACCGAGTCTGCATACGCCTCCAGCAGCTCCTGCTCCGTCATCCCTCCTTCCAGCGAGACGGGGCCGTCATCGACGAGGGCGCATCCCCCCAAGGTGGCGACGGCGAGAAGCAGGGCGGCGAGCGGGTACTTCCACGTGCTCTTCATGAGCGGCTCCAAGACTAGACGGTCGGGTTGCGGCGTTCCAAGCAACGTCTCCTAATGGATAGCGGGCTCGCCGCTCGCACGCAACCCTGTACCATTGAAGAGGCTCGATAGGAGCCGATTCAGTGCTTCAGGAATTAGGAGGAGAACAAACACCGAGACGGGCGCCGTGCCGGGAGCAACCCATTGCCCCCTGCGCCTGTTGAGCGCCTGGGGGGGACTTGTGCCCCGGCTGCGGAGCCGTGATGGATGCCCAGTAAGGAGATGCGCCGCCGAGCGCCAGTACAGGGACCGACAAGCATCGCGGCGAGCCTCGCATTTCCGCCCGTCTCTTCCACCCCACCCTTCGGACGAAGGAGAACCGCATGACACAGCCGTACGACGGATACGCGGGCGTGGACTGGGCTTCGCAAACCCATCACGTCTGCGTCACCGACCAAGACGGTCGGAAGGCCAAGGAGAGGTCCTTCCCCCACGGGGGAGAAGGGCTGCTCGCCATGGCGAAGTGGATCCAAGCCCAAACGGGCGCCGAAGTCGACCGGATCGCCGTCGGCATCGAGGTGCCTCACGGTCCGGTCGTCGAGGGCCTCGCCGAGCAGGGCTTCCACGTCCACGCGATCAACCCGAAGCAGCTGGATCGCTTCCGCGACAGGTTCTCGCCCGCCGGCTCCAAGGACGACTCGAAGGACGCGCTCGTCCTCGCCAGCTCCCTCAGAACCGACCGCCACTGCTTCAGAAAAGTCGACATCGCCGACCCCGAGGCAGTCGAAATCCGCATGGCGTCGAGAGAGATCCAAGAACTCAAGGAGGAGCGCGTCCGCGTCGCCCACCGCGTCAGACAAAAGCTGTGGCGCTACTACCCCGCTATGCTCGACGCCAGCCGCGATCCGTGCGAGCCTTGGATCATCGAGCTCTGGAGACGCGCCCCCACGCCGGAGCAGGGCAAACGCCTTCGCCTTTCCACGCTTGAAGCCCTGCTGAAAAAGCACCGGATCCGCCGCATCTCCGCCCGGGAGCTCAAGGACATCCTCGGCCAGACGCCCATGCGCGTCGTCCCCGGCGTCGCCTCGGGCACCGTGAAATACCTCGGCCGCGCCTTCAAAAGACTCGAGATCCTGCGGGGGATGATCCAAGACGCTCAAACAGACCTGGACCTGCTCCTAGACAACTGGATCGACGGGGAAGCGTCGGATAGACCCGCCGGACCTCGTCAAGAGACGCGACTACCGCGCGCTCAGATGCCTCGTCGGCGTCGCACCCGTCACACGAAGATCCGGCAAGTCCGGCACCGTGGCTCGCCGACTGGCCGCGCATCCGCGCCTCCGCAACGCAGTATACCACTGGTCCCGCGTCGCCGTCCAACGCGATCCGATCCAGAGTGCGGATTCGTCTAATGCGGAGCGACATGACCATCTTCCATGATCGCTACGCCCCGGCTTCGGGCTCACTTCCCGCTGGAAACCGACCCCGCGTTCGGGCTCATTTCCCGTTGGACAAGACTCGAAGCGCCGCGCGGTCGGCGCCAAGTGATATCTTCGTTACCATCTTGGAATGGAAAAACGATGCCTCGCGAGACTAGCTTTGGACGCGGCGCGAGTCGCGTTTTCGAGCTCGCTGGTACCTCCGCCAGTCAACCAACCAAGGCTGCCACTATGAACAAAAAGCTGTTCGCTCTACTCTCCCTGTTCCTATTGTTCTCCGCTCCCGCGCGGGCCCAGGAGCCCGGATCGGTTGCGGGAACAGTCACCTCGCAAGGCGCGCCGGTCGGCAGCGCGCAGGTGATCATCGCCTCCATGGCTGGACTTGCGACCTACGGCGGCATCACTGACGCCAACGGTCGGTTCGAAGTCTCCGGCCTGCCGCCCGGATCCTACACCGTGGAGGTCCAAATGCTGGGCCTCTCCGCACCGGCGCGGGAAGTGTCGGTAAGCGCCGGCCAGACTACCCGAGCGGATATCGACATGGCCCCGGCCGCCGTCGCGCTCGCCGGAATCTCCGTATTTGCGGAGCGGGCCGAAGCCCGAAGGACTCCCGTCGCCTTTACCGACATCGGCAAGACTCGGATCGTCGGCCAACTCGGGTCTCGGGACCTGCCTCTGGTTCTCAACGTCACGCCGTCGGTCTACTCCACGGCGCAGGGCGGAGGCGCTGGCGACGCGCGGGTGAACGTGAGAGGCTTCAGTCAGCGCAACACCGCCGTGATGATCAATGGGGTGCCCGTCAACGACATGGAGAACGGCTGGGTCTACTGGTCCAACTGGGACGGACTGGGCGACGCCGCGACGAGCATTCAGCTCCAGCGCGGCCTTTCGTCCGTGAATCTCGCCACCCCGTCGATCGGCGGCACGATCAACGTGATCACGGATCCCAGCGCGCAAGACGCCGGGTACCTCCTCAAGCAGGAGTTTGGAAGCGGCCGCTTCCTCAAGACAACGCTGACGGCCTCAACCGGCCCAATCGGCGACTTCTCCCTGACGGCGTCGGGCGTCAAGAAGCAAGGCGAAGGACTCATCGACGGCACGTGGACGGACGCTTGGTCCTACTACTTGGCGACGCGCTACCACCTGAATGAGCGAAACCGACTGGAGTTCTACGCGGTCGGCGCGCCCCAGCGACACGGCCAGAACCTCTACAAGCTCAACGCCGCCACGCTGGACAGGGACTTTGCCAGCAGCTTGGAGGGGTACGACCCGAAGGCCTTGGAGAAGTTCTCGCGGGAAGCCGGTCGCTACTGGAACCCCAACCTAGGCGGAGTCAGTTCGAACTACACGGGGCGGCAGTATACGAGCACCGGGCCTGGAAGCGGCGTCTCCAGCCGCTTTGATCGCTCGTACCTCAACGAGCGCGAGAACTACTTTCACAAGCCCCAGCTGAACCTGAACTGGTTTTCGGAGCTGGGAAGCGGGTATACGCTCAACACCGTCGCGTACTACTCCGGCGGAAACGGGGGCGGGACCGGCACCTATGGTTCCTTGGTCTGGAACTACGACTACACCCAGCGCCATCCGGACTGGGACGCGACGATCGCCCGGAACGCATCAAGCGAAGACGGCGCCTCGCGCGGCATCCTGCGAAACTCGGTCAACAATCAGTACACGATAGGCGGCATCGTCAAGCTCCACAAGGAGTTCTCCGAGTCGTTCACGAGCCAGCTCGGGCTGGATTGGCGCACCGCCGAGATTGAGCACTACCGGGAGGTGCGGGACCTACTTGGGGGAACGTTTTATAACGACTGCTTCCGGGGCTGCAGCTCCGAGTTCTGGACCGAGGCCCAGGGCAACAGGGGTCTCGGCGACAAGATCAACTACGACAGCGAGAACACGGTTGATTGGCTGGGCGTCCACCTTCAGGGCGAACATTCCAATCAAAACGGCTCCGTGTACGGTATGGTCGGCGCGTCGATGATCGGCTACACGTACACCGATTACTTCAGGCGCGGAAGCGGGGGCGGACCGATGATGATCGAGTCCGGCAACCTCTACGGACTACAGGTGAAGGGCGGCGCGATGCGAAACGTCTCCCTGTCCACCAGCCTGTATGCGAATGCCGGATGGGTTTCGAAGGTGCCGATCTTCGACGGCGTGATCGACGACAACTCCGGCGCCCTGAACGCGGATCCCATGAACGAGACGTTCCTTTCCTTTGAAGCCGGAAGTCGGTATCGGTCCTTGGACCGCCAGCTTTCCTTCGATGCCAACTTCTACTTCACGCAGTGGAACGACCGGACTCGGGTACAGCGCGTCCGAGTCGCGGACTCCGAGGGAACCGACGGACTGATCAACCTTCTGGGCGTGAACGCGCGTCACATGGGCGTTGAGCTCGAGGGCGCGGCGCAGCCCCGAGGAATGCCCTTCCGATTGGACGCGGCGCTCTCCTTCGGCGACTGGAAGCACACCAACGATCCTTCGGGCACGTATCGACCCGACGACCGACAGAGCGAGACCGTCGACTACACCTTCTATTTGGACGGCGTGTACGTCGGGGACGCGCCGCAGTTCCAAGTCGCGTACGGCCTGACCTTTTTCCCCTCCGGCGGGCTTGAAATCCAAGCGGTCGGCAAGACCTTCGGGAAGCACTACGCCAACTACGACCCCTTTAGCCGGACCGACGCGGCCGACGCCGGCATCCAGTCGTGGCGGCCGCCGGGATACACGGTCTTCGACCTGCACGCCTCCTACCAGCTGGACTCCGAAGTCAGCTCGGCCTTAGGCGGAGATGTGCGGCTCTTCCTCCACATGTACAACATGTTCGACGCGATCTACATCCAGGACGCCACGGACAATTCTCGCTTCAACGGCTTCGACGGAGACCACGACGCAGACGACGCGGAGGTCTTCCTAGGTATTCCTCGTTCCTTCAACTTGGGCTTCCAGATCTTCCACTAATTGGAGTTCTTGGTTCGGCTTGCCTGCGGGCGGATGTCGGTTTGCCGGCGTCCGCCCGCAACCTTTTTCTGGTCGGCGGAGTTCCCGGCGCACGGCAGTAAGCGGCGGCCGTATACTTCGGACCCAGCTGCGACCCAAGCCTTCGCTCGAACCCCCGAGCGGCTCCGGCTCGCCTATATGGCGCTCCTCGGAGCGTTCAATGCTCCGGTCCCATGATTACGTCAGCTAGCATACGATCGCGAGCCTGCCTGATCTCTTCGGCTGTCGAGGCTCGGTCAGCAGGCAGGTCGTCTTTCCATCGAGGCGGACGTAGTCCAATGCGGAGCGCTTCATCCAAATCCAGCTTGACGGGGAATATTCCGGCGCCCCAGGCGGTCAATTCCTTGATTGGGTTGGGAGCGGCAGCAATGAAGAACACCTCCGCCCCATCGGAATCGTCATCGAAGGTGCCCTCTCGATATTTCACGCGCCGATTCGCGTAAGCGCCGTTGCGCACGTCCATGGCGTGCCTGGAATAGCCGCAGGCAATCCAGCCAACCGACTGCATCCATTCTCGCGTATCCGTCCACCAGCACCACCACACGCGATCACGTTCGATCATTTGTCGTCCTTTGAGCCTCTTCGGGAGCGTCCTCAGTTCCTCTGCCATCAGCTTCGCCTGATCGAGCCGGATTGGGAGGGCACGGCGTCCGACCGTCTTTGGGCGATACGCTGCGCCGCCAATTCTTCCGCCGGCCGTTTCGCTGGCTGGTCGAAAGCTGGCCGAAAGTTCCGGGCCACGAAAACGCGCCTCGGTCCAGAGCTCGATGATCCAAGGCTCGCGCGGATCGCGGCTGGAGCCAAACGGATACTACGGCGCAGGCGAACCGCTAACCGCTGCCCAAAGGTCTGATGATTCGCCCGCTACGCTCCGGTTGCCGCGAGCCATCCCCGTAGCTCCCACCCTCCCGTACCGATCCTTGCGACCAACTACGGAAATAGCCGCTCGACTCTCCATTTCTGATCCGGCGCCTTCGAATACGCGATTCTGTCATGCAGCCTGTGCTTTCCTTCCTGCCAGAATTCAACGCGGTCAGGGACGACGCGAAACCCCGACCATTCTTTCGGACGCGCCACATCCTTCCCGGCGAACTCCGCCTCAAAGCGCGCGACCCTAGCCTTTAGATCCGCGCGACTCTTTAGCGGACGACTCTGCCGCGATGCCCACGCGCCGATCCGGCTGCCGCGTGGCCGCGACTGGAAGTAGGCGTCCGCCTGAGCGCCTTCCAAGGGTTCGACTCCTCCGGCAAGCCGGACTTGCCGCCCTAGAGGGAGCCAGTAGAAGGTCAGTCCAGCTCTCGGGTGCGCGCGGAGCGCTCTGCCCTTATTTGACTCCAAGTTGGTGAAGAAGACGAAGCCCTTAGAGTCGAAGCCCTTTAGCAGCACCATACGGCCTTCCGGCGTCCTCCCTGGCCCCAGCGTCGAGAGACAGCCGGCCTCAGGCGCCGCGACGCGCGCGTCGCCTTGGGCCTCCGCAAACCAGCGCCGAAAGGCGTCCACCGGATCATGCGGCATCGACCTCAACCGGAGAGGAGGCCGCGGCAACGACATCACGTCAGGCCATTAAGCCCGCCGCTAGGCAGGATCTCTGCCCAGTTGAAAGGCGAGAGACTCCTCCAGACCGGGTTTTGCAAACTCGAATTTGCTCTTCAGCGCCTGTGCGGGCTTGACTCGGGCGCCGTCCAAGAGAAGGGCCTCGCCCATCTCTCCCAGCAGAGCCTTTACGGCTATGGACGGCATGGGAAGCAGCGAGGGACGCTTCAGCGCGCGGCCCAAGGCGCTGGCAAACTCCGCATTGGGAACGGGATACGGCGCGGTGGCGTTAACCGGTCCCCTCAGGCTAGGCGTGACGATGGCGTGGTGAATCAGCGCCACGAGATCGTCGTGGTCGATCCAGCTCACGTACTGGCGCCCGCTCCCAAGCCGGCCTCCCACGCCCAGGCCGAAGGGGATGAGCATCGCGCCCAATGCGCCCCCCGCGCCGGACAGCGCCATACCGACCCGCAGCGTGACGACGCGCGCTCCGCAGTAGCCGGCGGCCGTCGCCTCGCGCTCCCAGTCCCGGCACAGGTCCGCCAGAAACCCTTTGCCGGGAAGGCTCCGCTCATCCAGTATTTCGCTCCCTCGGTTGCCGTAGTATCCGATGGCCGAGGCGCACACGACGACTTCGGGCGGAGCATCCAGCTCGTTGACCGTCTTCGCCACCAACTGGGTTGCGTGTACCCGGCTCTCTCGAATCGCCTTCTTGCGGCGGGGCGTCCAGCGACCGCTCGCAATGGACTCCCCGGCCAAATGCACCAGCGCGTCGATCCCCTCCAGCCGATCCGATTCGATCCGGCCCTCGACCGGGTCCCAGTATACCTCTCCCAGTTCGCGGTTCGGCTTGCGGCGCACGAGGGGCAGGACCGTGTGCCCGCCAGTGCGCAGAAACAGATCAAGCGCGGAGCCAACGAGGCCGCTTGCCCCGGTGATCGCGACAGTCAGCCGGCGTCCTCCGTAGGAAGCATGCCTCCAAAGGTCGTGCCGCAGCCGCTCGGCGCGAAAGCGAAAGAGGCGACGGAACTGCCTTGAAACCCCCTCTCTAGTGAGTTGGCCAGCCACTCGACCGCCCGCCGCGCGCCAAGAAACGTCATCCCGCAGGATCGTCGCGTTCGGTCCGTCGTCCTTGAATTCGTGACGGTGAACGAAGGAACGAAAGGGGCCCGAGACCTGCTCGTCGACGAAAAGACGACCCTCCTCGAACTCAGTATGCTGCACCGTCCAAGAAATCGCGGCCGGCGGTTTGCCGACCGAGATCCTCACGGTGCCCCCGTCCTGCATTCCTCCTTCGCGCCCCGCAACCCGGCAGGGAAAGAACGGAGGCACGAGGCGCTCCAGCGCGCCTGGCCGCATGTGCCATGCAAAGACATCGGACCGCGGAAAAGGGAGCGTTTCCTCATGCACGTACCTAGGCACCCTTCGCCTCCTCTCTTTGATCGATAAGGGATGCCACGCCCGCCCCCGCCCCGCCCGGATGGCCGAAGATCGCCGAACCCGCGACGAGCACGCCCGCCCCCGCCTGAACGAGGCGGTCCTTGGTGCGGGGCGAGACGCCGCCGTCCACTTCCACTGGAACGTGGTCCCGACCGGCGGCGTTCAAAACGCGGCGGGCCTCCGCCACGCGGGCGGAGGATCCCGGAATGTAGGCTTGGCCGCCAAATCCGGGGTTGACCGACATGATCACCAGGAGGTCGACGAGTCCCAAGACCTCGCGCGCCCAGGAAATCGGCGTCGCGGGATTGAGCGCAAGCCCCGCCCGAGCGCCGGCCTCGCGGACGGCGAGGAGCGTTCGATGAAGGTGCGTTGTCGCCTCCAGGTGCACCGACACGATGTTCGCCCCCGCTTGGGCGAAGTCCCGGACGTAGCGTTCGGGCGCCTCAATCATCAGGTGCACGTCCAAGGGAAGGTCGGTGCACCGCCGAACCGCTTCAGTCACCAAGGGACCGATGGTGATGTTCGGGACGAAGCGACCGTCCATTACGTCGATATGGATCCAGTCGGCCCCCGCGGCCTCCACCGCGCGCACCTCCGCCCCCAGCCGGGAAAAGTCGGCCGACAGAATGGAGGGCGCGAGCTTGACGCCGCCGTTCACGAAAACCGATCCCGCAGAACGCCCGTCCCGGTGCCCACGTAGGCCTCGCTCGCCATCCCCAGAAACAGCCCGGATTCCACGATCCCCGCGTGCGCCCGAAGCTCCCCCTCCAGCGCGGGAGGGTCCGCGATCCCCCGTGGAAACGCGCAATCGACGATAAAATTGCCGTTGTCGGTGACGTAGGGCTCTCCGTCCCTATCCTCGCGGCGCGTGGGAACGCACCCCATCTCCCTAAGCCAGCTGACGTGCACGCTCCACGCGAAGGGGCAGACTTCAATTGGCAGCGGCGCCTTTTCTCCCAAGCCCGCGACCCGCTTGCTCGCGTCCGCGACGACCACAAACCGCTTGGCGGACTGCGCGACGACCTTCTCCCGCAATAGCGCGCCGCCCAAGCCCTTGATCAGGTTGCCCGAAGGGTCGACCTCATCCGCTCCGTCCACGGCGATATCCAGTGGATAAGCGTTCTCTAGCGAGCACAGGGGAATCTCCAACCGCATTGCCTCGCGCTCCGTTCGATGCGAGGTCGGCACCCCCGCGATTCCTTGCAGCTCTCCCTTCCAGAGCCTCTCCGCCAGTCGCTCCAGGAATGGCTGCACCGTGGAGCCGGTGCCTAGGCCGATGCGCGATCCCGAGACGATCTCGTCGGCGGCGGCGCGGCCCGCAGCCCGCTTTGCCGATGTGTCTTGATCCACGCCTGAATTTACGGGGTTCGCGCTCTGGGTTCGCGCGTCAAGACCGATTCGGCCCGTGCCGCAGGCGGGGCGCACGGGGTTGACGAGGAGGGAATTCGCGGCCGCGGCTTGGGCATCGCGGGGAACGCTCCGCTGCCGGCGGGCTAATTTTCTGATGCCAACCTCTCCTCTCGCCATGTCGAGATCGTTCGGGCTGCGTCGAGACGCGCCCGGTCGGCAATCCCGCGCGCTCCAAGAGTCCCTACCCTTGATTATTGTCGCATCGAAGGACGTCACGCCCGATCAGCTGGACCAGATCCGCGAGCGGGTCGAGGCGGCGGGTCTGCGCACCCACCTCTCCCGCGGCGAGACCCGGACGATTATCGGGTGCATCGGCGACGAAGCCCGTCTCGCCGGCCTGCCGCTGCTCTCCATCCCCGGGGTCGACTCCGTCCATCCGGTCATGCGACCCTACAAGCTGGCCGCGCGCGACTTCTCGGCTGATGCGGCGACCCGCGTCAGGGTCGGCGACTGTGAGATTGGCGGAAACCGCTGCGTGGTCGGTGCCGGTCCGTGTTCGGTCGAAGGACGGGAAATGATGTTGTCGACCGGCAGGGCCGCTGCTCGCGCGGGTGCGCGCATGATTCGGGGAGGCGCCTTCAAGCCGCGCACGTCTCCCTACTCCTTCGACGGGATGAAGGAGGATGGACTGGAGATTCTCGCCGCGACGCGACAGGAAACCGGCTTGCCGATCGTCACCGAAGTCCTCGATCCGCGCGAGGCGGAGCTGGTCGCGGGGTACGCCGACATGCTCCAAATCGGCACGCGCAACATGCAGAATTTCGCGCTGCTTCGGGAGGTGGGTCAGCTGCAGCGACCCGTGCTGCTTAAACGAGGGATGTCGGCAACCCTCAAGGATTTGCTCCTCGCCGCAGAGTACATCATGAACAAGGGCAACGCCCAAGTCGTTCTCTGCGAGCGGGGGATACGGACCTTTGGCGCGGAGACGCGAAACACCTTTGATTTGGCGGCGATCCCTTGGCTTAAGGGCGAGACGCACTTGCCGGTGATCGCCGACCCCTCTCATGCCGGGGGACGCCGCGACTTGGTGGCGCCGCTTAGCTTCGCGGCGATCGCGGCCGGCGCGGACGGCTTATTGATCGAGATGCACCCCGACCCGGCGAGCGCCGTCTCGGATGGGGACCAATCGCTGGACTTTTCGGAGTTCGAGGAGCTGATGCGGAGCCTCGCGCCCTTTGCCTTGGCCGCGGGTCGCTCGCTGTAGCGCCGCCTTCGCTTCGCGAATCTCCCGATCAGGGTTCAAGCGCGCGCGCCAGATCGTCCAGCTGCTCCCGCACCTTGGACGGAGCCGCGCCTCCAAGCACCCGGCGAGCGTGCGCCGATCGCTTTGGCGAGAGCTCGGCGATCATCTTCGGCGAGAGCTCGGCGTGCGCTCCCCGGACGGTCGCCTCGTCCAAGTCGGTCAGGGGAAGCCCTTCGTCGGCAGCGATCCGGACCAGCGATCCGACAATCCTGTGGCTTTCCCTGAAGGGGACTCCGCGCCGGACCAGCTCCTCGGCCAGATCGGTCGCAAGCAGCTCCGGGGAAAGCGATCGGGCCATCGCGTCTCCGTCCAGCTCTATTGACTCCACCATTCCGGCCATGGCGGGAAGCGTCGTCTCCAGAGAGTCAAAGGCGTCGAAGACCGCCTCTTTGTCCTCCTGAAGGTCACGGTTGTAGCCTGTCGGGAGCCCCTTGAGCAGAACGAGAATCCGGGAGACGTTGCCGATCAGCCTCCCCGCGCGTCCGCGAGCAAGCTCCGCCGCGTCCGGATTCTTCTTTTGGGGCATCAGCGAGGAGCCGGTGGAGTAGGCGTCCGCGATCCGGACAAAGCCGAATCCAGGGCTGGAAAAGAGGACCAAGTCTTCAGCCAGCTGCGAGACGTGGACGCCGGTGAGCGCCGCCGCAAAGATCGTCCGCGCGCACCAATCCCGATCGCCTACCGCGTCGATGGAGTTAGGGGCGGCCCGCGAAAAGCCCAGCTCCGCCGCGATCGCCTCGCGGTCCACGTTGAATGCGCAGCCGGCTATGGCGCCCGCGCCTAGAGGGCAGGAATCAATCGCGCTTCGAGCTTCCTTCCAGTGATGGATATCGCGCGCGAGCGGCCACGCTCTTGATGCAATCCAGTGCGCCGCCGGAACGGGCTGCGCGGGCTGGGTGTGCGTGTATCCGGGCATCAGGAGCTCCGTATGCCGCCGCGCCTGCCCCAACAGCGCGCGACCCAGCGTCCGCGCGTCTTCGACGACTCGATCAACAGCGCTCATCGCCCAGAGGCGAAAGCCCGTCGCGGCCTGATCGTTTCGGGAGCGGCCCGTATGCAGCTTGCCCCCGACGCGGCCCGCAGCCTCCGTGAGGAGGCGCTCCACCACCGTATGGATATCCTCGTCGGCAAAGTCGTCCGGGCCATTCGCCGCCGCCAACTGCTCCGAGACGCGATCAAGTCCGCCTAGAATCCGGCCAAGCTCCTCCTCCGACAGCACGCCGGCCCGCTCAAGGGCTCTCGCCCATACCCGGCTTCCCCGAACGTCCTCCCGCCACAGCCGCCAATCAAAGTCCAGAGACCGATTGAGCGCCTCCATCGAGCCCGCCATCGGGCTCCGAAAGCGACCGCCCCAGAGGGCGTTCGCGGCCCTATTCGGTCCGGCCAACCGATCGGGCCTCCCGCAGCCCTTTTTCCTGAATGGCCTCCCCGCGGACCGGAAGGCCAAAGAGCTTCACGAAGCCGGACGAGTCGCGATGCGCGTACTCGCGGGAAGCCGCGAAGGAGGCCAAGTCCAGGTCGTAGAGGCTGTGCGGGCTCTCTCTGGACAGCGTCCGGATTCCGCCCTTGTAGAGCTGCACCCGGACGACGCCGAAGAGGGTCCGGGCGAGCTCCGCCGTCAGGGCGTCCAGCGCCCGGCGCTCCTGCGTCCACCAACGCCCCTCGTACACCAAGTCCGCGTACCTTGGCGCCACCGCGTCCTTGAGGTCCAAGGCCCGCCGCGAAAGGCAAAGCTGCTCCAGCTCCCGGAGCGCCTTCAGGAGAATCGTGCCCCCCGGGGTTTCGTACACCCCCCGGGATTTGATGCCGACGACCCGGTCCTCGACGACGTCGGCTCTGCCGACGCCATGACGCGACCCCGCTCGGTTGAGCTTCCGAACGAGAGCGAGCAGGCCCATCTCTTCTCCGTTCACCGCTACCGGAGCTCCCTCCCGAAAGGCGATCTCCACCTCCTCGGGGACATCAGGGGCGTCCGCGGGGTCTCTGGTCCACAAGAAAACATCCCGATCCGGGGCGTTGCCGGGGTCCTCCAGCGGCCCCCCTTCGTGGCTGACGTGCCAGATGTTCTCGTCCCGAGAGTAGAGCTTCTCCTCGTCAATTTCCAAGGCAAGCCCGTGTTTCTTGGTGTAGGCAAGCGCATCTTCCCTGGACTCGATCTCCCATTCCCGCCAGGGCGCGATCACGCGCAGCTCCGGGGCAAGCGCCGCAAAGGAGAGCTCGAAACGCAGCTGGTCGTTGCCCTTTCCGGTGCACCCGTGGGCAAGCGCGTCGGCATCCGTCGCCCGGGCAATTTCGACCATCCGCTTGGAGATGAGCGGTCGCGCCATCGCCGTGCCCAGCAGGTACTTCCGGGAATAGACGGCGCCCGCCCGCACGACGGGAAGCACGTACTCGGAGAGAAACTCCTCCCTAAGGTCCTCTCCGTAGAACGCTTCCGCGCCCCGCTCCATGGCTCCGGAAGCGAGGTGGTCCACGCCCCCGGGCTGGCCCAAATCCACCGCGACGCATACCACCCGCGCGTCGTAGCGGCGCTTCAGCCAGTGTACGATGACCGATGTATCCAGACCGCCGGAGTATCCCAGCACGACTCTCATTCGCTTGCCGATTCGCTAGAGCTGCGCGCTTGGGGTTCCGAAGGCCCCGAGGCCTGTCCGCCGCCCAGACCGGGGGCGGCTCGAAGCCGATCAATTTCGCGGATGTAGGCGGCCGCGCGTCTCGGACGGCGGAAGATCATCAGGAGCGTATTGTCCCCGGCGATCGTTCCCGCAAGTCCCTTGACGTGGTCGGACTCCATCGCGGCCGCGATCGCGGAGGCGGCGCCGTGCACCGTGTGCAGGACGCCCAAGTTTCCCACCGCCTCGGCCCGCAGACACAGCTTCGGGAGAAACAACTTGAGAGAGGGGCTCTGCTCCGCCGGATCAGGCGCGACGTACTTCGTCGTGCCGTCCGAAGACGCCGCCTTGACAAGCCTCAAGGCGCGAATGTCGCGCGATAGCGTGGCCTGCCCAACCACAAAGCCCTCGTCCCTGAGGAGGGAGACCAAGTCCTTTTGACGCCGGATTCCTCCAGACCGAACATGGCGAAGGATCGCGGCGTGCCTGGCGATCCTGAAGTCTCGCATCGCGCCCACGACAGCCCTCGCGCCCCGCCCGGCTAGAAGTCCAGGTCGTAGCGAATTCGCGCCAGGGCCAGCCGCCCGATCATCCCGCCTCCCACAAACTCCGTGTGGAGGTTGTTCAGCGCGTTCGACACCGAGAACGACAGATGGGCGTTTCGATCAAAGGGAAGTCGATACCCCATGGACAAGTCGACCGTCGCGTAGCTCTCGACCCTCCCCGCGTACACCCCGGACTGCATGTAGAAACCCGCGGTCGCTCGTCCCATCGCGCCAAACGAGAATCCGCGGCCCGGATCGTCAAAGGACAGGCTCAGCGTCCCCTTGTGCTTGGGCGCATTGAGCGCGACGCAGGCATCCGTTCCGGCGTTCGCGCACTCGTCGCTGTGGTAGGTGTAGCTCGAACCCAGCGTGACGCGATCAGTGGCGAGAAGCTGGGCGCCCATCTCCGCCCCCCACACGGTCGTCTCGCCGTAGTTTCTGGGCGCGACGAGAATGCTGTGGTCCGAGTACTGGTCGGGCGCCACCGTCCCTAGCGGCGCGCCGGCGCCCGCCCCCACCAGCGTCGCGAGCTCCTCCTCGGTCATCAATCCCGCTTGAATCAGAGGGGCCAGCCTCGCTCTCGCGAACGCCTCCAAGCTGGCCGGCTCAACGAACACCTGCGGGCTCTCGGCCACGAGCCCACCGATGAAATTCTCGATTCGGGTCGCGTATACGCTGCCCGTGAACATCATGCGGTCGGCGAAGAGTCCGTTGTAGCCGATTTCCAAGTTGTCGTTCGTTCTCGCAACCAGCGGCGGGATATCGACCGGACCGTTCGGCGCCTCCGGGTAGATCTCGAAAATCCCCGCGTCCGGCCTGCCCGCCGCCTCGCTGTCCAAGAGACGGAGCACGGTCTTCAGCTCGGGGTCTCCCGGCAGGAGCCCCGGCCGCACGAGAAGCGCCTGAAGCTGGGCGGGGACCAGCGCCCGGACGAAGTCGGTCCAGATCGCGGACGCGCTGGCCGGCATTCGCACCGGCGCCCCGTCTTCGCCCAGCGCGAAGGGAGAGTACATGCAGAGATTCATATACCCGCCCTCGCAGGTCCTGCTCCAAGTGAATCCCGTCGACGGCACGCCGCTCGCTCGAAGGTCGTAGTAAATCGCCGAAGTGATCGGCACGATCCCCGCATTGATGTCCAGAAAGAGGTTCGTGGAGGCGGGCGCGCTGAAGGCGCGGTTGTAGGTGAAGCGCGCCGTATGTCCCTCGGAAGGGCTGTATACGACCGCCGCGCGCGGAGAGATGTTGTTCTTGGGCAGCGCGCTGTGGTGGTCGTACCTGATCGCCGCAACGAAATCCAACTTGTCGGACAGGCGCGTCTCGGAGTGCAGATACACTCCGGTCTCCAGTATCTGGTCCTCGTCTTCGAAGGACCCGTTGATCGTCCCCATGGTCCTGGGGTCGGTGTACTGCCAGTCCAAGCCGTAGATGAAGCTCTGGCGCGATCCGAGGTCGAGTCCGTGCTGCAGCTGGGCTGCGATGAGCTTGGAGTCGTCCGAGAGGGGCTCGCCCGACCGCAGGAGGTAGGTGCGATCCTGACCGGGCGTGCCGGTGCTCGTCTGGTTCACGAAGGCTTGGCCGAAGAGGCGGCCCGCGGAGATGCGGGCCTGCGCGTAGTAGACCTTCCACCCCACCGCTTGCGCGGTGCCCAAGTTGGTCGTCTGGAGCGTCTCCAATGCCTCGCTCACGCCGCCCGAGAGGATGATCTCGGCGCCCCCGGTCCTGAAGTCCGCCCTTGAATCAAAGGTGTACCTGGCGTTGTTTGGGGAACGCAAGCCGACCAAGGTGTTCGGATCCTCCTGTAAAGCTGCGCGTCGGGCGTCCCGCTCGACGGGATCCTCCGCGCTCTCCCACTCCTGGCCGCGAAAGTACTGCCCTGAAAACCGCATCCCGAACCAGTCCGCGAATCGGAAGGAGCTGCGCGCCTGTCCGTGCACGACGTTTCGCTCGCCGCCTCCGATCATGATCGATCCGCCGGGGTTGTCGATCGGCGACTTGGTGATGATGTGCATCACTCCCGATGCGGCGTTCGGGCCGTAGAGCGCGGCCCCCGGACCCAGCGCCACTTCGATGCGCTCAATATCCAAGTCCGACGTCGGAACCAGGAATCCCGCGTTGAGCCTGAGCGATGGAACGCGGGCGTAGCGGTTGTCGATCAGCGTCAGCAGCGCGCCGGAAAAGGCGCTGTTGAACCCGCGCGACACCACGCTCGTTTGAGTAAGCCCCGTCTGCACGATGTCGACGCCGGGCAAGCCCACGAGGTGATGCGAGGGCGTCGGAGCGGGCGCGCGGGCAATTTCAGCGGCATTGATCGTCGCGACCGAAGCCGGGGCGTCCAGCGCTTTTTCTTCCCTGCGGGAGGCCGTGACGATGATCGGATTGAGCGCGAGCGCTTGGGACGGAAACTCAATCTCCACAACCGTCTCCTGCCCCGCCGTCGCCTCCACGTCCTCCAAGAGCGTGGGTTGGTAGCCGATGCGCGTCACGTAAAGGGAGTAGGATCCGGCCTGAATCTCGATCCGGAAACCCCCGTTTTCACTTGTCAGCGTCGGCTCTGCCGAAGCCCCCAGCGCCTCCACCAAGGCCTCGCCAACCCCTTGCCCGCTCTCGGCGTCCACAACGCGGCCGCGGATGACGCCCTCCTGAGCTTCCAGGGCGACCGGAGCAATCCAAGCGCAACCCGCAAATAGCAAGAAAAGCGGCGCGCTCGGTCGACGAATGCGAAGCTGAAGCATGAGAAGATTCCCATGAGGGAAGAGGCTGCGCAGGGAGCTGGTCCGCGCTTGAATCCGGGGAAATCTACCGATCCCGCGAATCTTCATCCAACCTGCCCGCCGTTGGCTGCGTTCGCGCCCGGGGATGGGTTTGCGCCGCGGGCGCTAATTCGATCCCGGCGGCCGCAAGCCGACTTGGTCCATGAGAAACGCCAGCTCCATCGCGATGCTCTGGACGCGGCCCTCAAACGACCGACCGCCCGCATGTCCCGCCCTGGGATCGTGGTCCAAGATCACCGGGAGTCCAGATGAGGTCGCGGCCTGCAGGCGCGCGGCCATCTTCCGAGCCTGGAGCGGCGGCACGCGGGTGTCCATCTCCCCTTGGGCGAGGAAGACCGCCGGGTATCTCGCGCCATTCTGCACGTTCTGGTACGGGGAAAGCTCCAAGTGTACCCGGAAGTGCGCCGGATTTCGCGAGTCGCCGTACTCCAGCAGCGCCGGCTTGTTGTTGGTTTGCGTGAATTCGTGGAAGCGAATCATGTCCAGATCGGGAAATCCCGAGAATACCGCCCGGTAGAGATCCGGACGCCGCACCATGGCGCTCGCCACGAGAAGCCCGCCATTGCTTACGCCCCGAATCGCGAGGGTGCGGGGGCGGGCAACGCCGTGATCGATCAGCCACTCCGTCGCCGCGATGAAGTCCTGAACGACGTTGGGCTTGTTCTCCAGCATTCCCGCGCGATGCCATTCCTCTCCATACTCTCCGCCGCCCCGCAGGGTGGCGACGGCATAGACGCCCCCGGATTCCATCCAGACCGCGGCCCGGGGATCAAAGCGAGGCAGAACGCTCACGTTGAAGCCGCCGTAGCCGTATAGGAGCGTCGGCGCATCCCCGTCCGGGACCACGTCCCGGCGGTGCGCGAGATACATGGGTCCGCGCGTTCCGTCCGCGGATTCGTACCACGTCTGCCGAACCGTGAAGGGGGAGCCGTCGAAGGGGACGCGGCTCGGCAGCTCCTCCGCCATCTCCAGCGTCTCGAGATCCACTTCGTAGATCGACTCCGGTCGGATCAGCGAGGCGAGGCGAAGCCTTCCGGCGCCTTCCGCCAAGGAGAAGCGCGCCGCGTGATGCTCGGGGATCTCCATCTCGCCGGCCGGCTCGCCGTCCAGTCGAAACCGGACGATGCGGCTGCTCACGTCCGCAAGGTAATGGGCGTAGATGTACCCGCCGCCGACAGTGTAGTCCATCAGCTTCTGGCGGCTCTCCGGCAGCGCCTCGCGCCAGCTTTCGGGCGGACCGGGATTCTCCGGATCCACCGCGAGAATTCGATTGTTGGGAGCCCCCAGGTTGGTCAGGAGAAAGAGCTCGTCACCTACAAAACGCGCCTCGAAGCGGGCATTCTCTCCGGTCGCAAGCGCCAGCGGCGGCCCCTCTTGGCCGACCCGCTCCAAATAGACGTCCGCGCGGGCCCAGCCGTGCTGCGCGACGTAGGCGCGGAAGACGGGCGCCGGCTCTCCCGATACCGCGACGCTCAAGAACGACTCGGGCGGCAATCCCTCCCCGAAGAGAACCGAGTCCTTCGGGGCTCCGCCGAAGAGCATTCTGCGCCGAAAGCGGGGTCCGTCCTCGCGCGACCGGCGCACGTATTCGATCGCGTCGCCCTCCGCCGAAAAGCGGACCCGTCCATAGAGCGCGGGCTCCAAGCGGTCCTCTAAATCCTCTTTTGTCGAGAGGTCGCGAACGCGGACTTCGACTTCGTCCGCGCCGCCGCGGCGAAGCGAATAAAGGAGAAGGTTCGGCGAGAGGTCCAGAATTGCGACGCTGCTGGTGCCGTCCGCCGCCCAGTCAAGTGGATCAACGATGATCTCGTGGTTCGCTTGGGGGTCGACCGGCGCCTCCGCGGGAGCCCCCTCCGCCCTTCTGTAAATCGCGCCCGCGGGCCGGTTGCCCAGCCGGGCCGAGAAGTACTGGCGGCCCCCGGCCGAACGCGCAAAGATCGGCGAAGGCGGCCCCATCAGCTCCCTCAGGCGGCGCGCGAGGCGCTCCAGCATGACCGTGTCCGAGACGACCGCTCGAGCATGCGCGTTCTGTGCCCGTATCCACTCCCGCGTCTCCGCGCTCTCCTGGTCCTCCAACCACCGATAGGGGTCGGGAACCGGCACGCCGTGAAAGGTGTCTACGACGACCGCCACGCGCGTATCGGGCGGACGAGGGACCTCCTCCAGGCACGCGGAGAAGGCGAGCGCCGCAGTGCAAGCCAGCGCCGGGCGAAGCCGGCTTGCCCATCCTCGCGAGCGCTTCCAGGTATCTCTCCCAAGGATCATCGGATCCATTCGCCGCCTCCGGCTCGCGCCAAAATGCTGCGGCTCTCGCCCAGAAGAAGTTCCCGCAGGGCGCCCGCGTCCGGTGAAAGTACGACCGGGCGCTTCCGCGCGCGAAGCGCGCGCCGAAGCGCGGGCGGCGGGCAAATCCGCTTGCCGATGATCGGCTCCACAACCTCCGGGAATTTGGCCGGATGCGCAGTGGCGAGCAGCGTTCCCAGGCACTCCCGGCGCGCCTTGAGCGCGACCTTGAGCCCCAGGAACCCAACGGCGGAGTGGGGATCCAGGAGAATCCGCCGCTCCTCCCAGAGTTCGCGGATTCCCGCTCGCGTCTCGTCGTCGGTAAAGGCGTACGCCTTGATTTCTCTTCGCGCGGCGGCGTCCGAGCCAAGCAGCTCCCGGATTCGAGCGAAGTTGCTGGGACGACTCACATCCATCGCGCTCGAGATGGTGGCGACCGGCGCCCTGGGCTCGTACCTCCCGCCCTCCAAAAAACGGGGCACCGTAGCGTTTGCGTTGGTGGCGGCGACCAAGCCCGCGATCGGGATCCCCATCCGGCGGGCCATCACGCCCGCGCAGAGGTTGCCGAAGTTGCCGGACGGCACGACAAAGATCTGAGGTCTCTCCGCATCCTTTCGGGCCAGCTCCGCCCAGGCATGCGCGTAGTAGAAGCACTGCGGGAGGATCCTTCCGGGATTGATGGAGTTTGCGGTCGTGAGGCCCGCCGCCTCGCAAAGCTCCTCGTCGGCGAGGGCTTGCCGCGCGAGTCTCTGGCAGTCGTCGAAGCTCCCGCGCACCGCGACGGCCAGAATGTTGCCCCCGGGGGAGGTCATCTGCGCCTCTTGCCGGTCGCTAATCCGACCCTTCGGGAACAGAATCGCCGCGCGCATTCCAGGCACCCCGTGGAAGGCGCGCGCCGCGGCCGCTCCGGTGTCGCCCGAGGTCGCGGCGAGGATCGTCGCGATTACGTCCGGCGACCGGCTCTCCGCCATGATTCTGGCAAGGAAGCGGGCGCCGAAATCCTTGAACGCGCAGGTGGGCCCCCGATAGAGCTCAAGGATCCGCCGCCGGCGACCGGCCCGCCGGAGAGGCGCCGGAAAATCGAAGGCGTCCCGGACCACTCGGTCGAGCACGAATCCTTCGTATTCGTCCCCGAGAAGCAGTCGAGCCAAAAACTGCGCGCGCGGCACAAAGCCCTCCGCCTCTCGGAGTGCCGCCAGATCGCGATCGCGAAGCCTGGGCAGCTCCGCCGGCACGAGGAGGCCTCCGTCGGGCGCCTGAGGTCGAAAAAGGGACCGACGGAAGCTGAAGACGCGCCCGCTCCTTCCGGATGCCGCGCTGTAGAGCTTCAGGGGCGCGCCCCGAGAAGCGAAGCGGAGCGCATGGCGCCCGAAGGATTGACCTTCGTCGTCCAGCCGTCGCACCCTAAGCCCAGCTGCTTTCGGTAGACGTTCATCATCGCGTCCTTCACCCTCCGCGCGGATACGCTTCCCCGGCAGTACGCGAAGAGCGACGGGCCCGCGCCGGAGATCCCCGCAGCTTCGGCGCCGTGCTCAAGCGCCGCCGCCCTAGCCCGGCGAAGACCTGGAATCAGACTGCCTCTGGCGGGCTCCGCCAGGGCGTCTTGGGTACACTCCGAGATCAGCTTCCAGTCGCTCGTAAAGAGCCCGGCCACGAGGCCCGCGGCGTGGGCCGACTGACGGACCGCCGCCTCCAACGGGACCACGGAATCAAGCACGCGCCTCATCTCCTGGGTGGAGCGCTCCAAGTGGGGATGAACGACCGCAATCACGAGGTCGCTTGGGGTCGGAATCGAGACAATTCGAGGCTTGCGGCCAGGGGTGGCTGCCACGAAACCTCCGAGGAGCGCCGGCGCGACGTTGTCGGGATGACCGGATCCGGCCGCTGCTTCTTCTCCTTGGAGCGCGCACAACAGCAGCTCTTGGGCGGAGAGCCCTCCCCCTAAGACGCGATCGGCGGCGACCGCGCCTGCAGCGGCGCTCGCGCCGCTTCCGCCAAGTCCGGAGCAGAGGGGAATACCCTTGGACAGTCGGATCTCCACGCCCTTGGATGCATTCGCGAGGTCCAGCGCTGCAAGCGCGGCCGCGCCTGCAGCGTTCCTTCGGGCATCGCTTGGAAGCCTTCCCCCGTCGCCCCGAACCTCCGCAATGCGCACCTCCGGGGCGGAAATCCCAGTGGCGAAGACCACGTCTTGCATCCCGTGAATGGCCACTCCGAACGCGTCGAATCCCGGACCCAGATTGGAGAGGGAGGCCGGCGCGGAGACGCGAATGATCGCCTTTGCGCCCGCGGAGTTCTCTTGCGGACCGGTCAATCGTCGTCCTTCTCTCGGTCGCTCCGGGGGCCTCTTCGAAAGGGCATGGACAGCATCCCCCTTAGCGTCCCCCACTCGCTTCGCGCCATCCCGTCCAGACCCAGCCGCAACTTTCTGGGATTCTCCGTCCGCCGATGGGTGCGGAAGACTCGATCCCAGACCGAGAGCACGCTGGAGTAGTTGGAATCGGTCTCCATCTGCTTGCGGGAGTGGTGAACCCAGTGCATCCAGGGGGTCACGAGCACCCATTGCAGGACTCGGTCCAGCCTCCTCGGAAGCCGCACGTTTCCGTGGTGGAAGAGAATCACCGGCAGCAGAACCGCCTCGTAGAGAAGAAGCTGACCCAAGGAGACCCCCAAGAGAGGGAGCACGAAAAGCCTGGCAACCGAAGAAAGGACGATCTCGCCGGTATGGAAGCGCAGAGCGGAGCTCGCGTCCAGCTCTCGGTCCGCGTGGTGCACTTGGTGAAACCGCCACAGCCAGCCGACGCGGTGGTTCATTCGATGCCAGAGGTACTGCCACAGATCGATCAGGAGGAAGGCCAAGGTCCACTCAAGCCACCTGGGAAGATCCCGGAGGACGAGAAGACCGACGTTCCCGCTCCGCGCCGCTTCGGTGGCAAGGAGGATGGCGGAGGCGAAGAAAAGAGCCGTCACCCCCGCGTTTATCGCGCCCAATACGATGTTTGCGACGCCGTGGGAGATTCGGCGGCTCCGTCCCTCGAACATCGGGACGAGCCCCTCCAGCGTCCACAGCGCCGCGAGCGCGACAACCGTAGTCGCTCCTTTAAGGCCGAAGCTGAATTCCATGAGAATTCCGGCGGGGCCGGCGAATGCCGAACGGGATTCGGCGAGTTGAGCTACTGCTGATCCTCAAAGTTACCAGTCCGAAAGAAGCGCCTTGGAGCCCGCGATTCGCGGGCCGGTCCGTTAGACGGCTGGAAGACAAGCGCTTGCGCGCCCGAAGAGCGCGCTCCATGCTATTCGGGAGCGAGCCGCGATTTCGACGAATGGAGGTCCGAGCAGGACACCGCGACCGCCGCGCGCCCCTAAAGGAGGCCCAGGCCTGACCAAAAGCGCGAACCGCTTCCCCCTGATTTCCGCGCTGCTGATGGCCGTCTTCGTGGTCGGCGGGTCGCTTGTCCTGCTCGCGCCTTGGCCCGACGGCCCCCTCAACTTGGACTGGGGGGTCTGGATTCTCGTCTACGGGGGATACCCCTACGTCGTCTGCGCTGCCCTCATTCACGCCCGCCGGGGCGGGTAGCCGCCTTGAACTCCATTTACGGCGTCACGCTCCTGTTGTACTTCGGCGCGCTCATGGCGCTGGGCTTCTGGCTCAATCGCCGCAATTCGGATCGGGAGCAGTACTTCCTCGCGCGCGGAAAGCTGGGGCCCGCCACGCTCGGCTTCAGCTACTCGGCGACCCAGATGAGCGGCAGCTCCTATATGGGCGCAATCGGCACGGAGCGCCTGATGGGCTACAACTTCGCGCCGGCCGGCGTCTCTTCGGCCGCGGCCGCATGGTTCACCTACGTTCTGGTCGGAGAACGGCTGCGCAGGCTTGCGTCGCGAATCCGGTGCGTCACCCTGGTGGACGTTCTGAAGGCGCGCTACCCGGAACGAAGAGTCGACGCCGTTTCGACCGCGCTGATGCTGGTCGCCTTCGTGCCCCTGCTCGCGGCGCAGCTCAAGGTGGCGGGCAATCTGTTCCAGGCGATGCTTGACATCCCATATCTGGCGGGACTTCTGGCGTTTGGCGGCGTCGTCATCCTTTACACCGTGATCGGCGGGATGCGCGCGGTGGCCGCCACCGACCTCATTCAAGGCTCGATCATGGTGGCGGGCTTCGCTATTCTTGCCCCCACGGCGGTGGCCGCCGCCGGCGGGTTCGCGGAAATGCACGCGCGCTACGCCGAGTTCAACCCGGCGGGAATCTCTTTTCTTGGAGGCCAGCCGGCGCTCTGGGTCGTGTCGTCCTTCGTCGTCTGGGGGTTTTTTCAGATCGGCGGCGCGCCCGCCGCAGTCACGCGATTTCTGATTCCGGAAGACGACCGCGCGCTTCGACGCGCTCTCGTCTATTCGATCTCCTTTTCCTCGTTCATCTTTCTTTCGTCCACCCTGATCGCCATCGCCGCGGGCGTGCTTCTCCCGGACCTCGCGCAGAGCGATCTCGCGCTCCCCGAGCTGATCGAATTGCTCCTCCACCCGCTTCTAGGCGCGGTTCTGATGGCCGCGATTCTGGGCGCGACGATGTCCACAATCGACTCGGTATTGCTCCTTTCGAGCTCTCTGGTCGTCCAGAACGCGATCGGAGGGCGCCTGCGGCGCGCAGCCGACGGCGCCGGCGGACTGAGGATTGCCCGCTTCGCGACCCTTGCGCTGGGAGCCCTGGGCGTGATGCTCGCCGTCAATCCCCCGGCGCCAATCCTATGGATGGTGGCGATGGCGTTTGCCTTCTGCGCTTCGGCGTTCACTTTCCCTCTCCTGCTGGGCATGTGGTGGTCCCGCGCTACCTCCGAAGGAGCGCTCGCGGGAATGCTGGGCGGAGCCGCAACGTGCGTCGCCTGGTACGCTCTGGGGTATCATCGCTTCGGAAACCTCCAGAGCTGGCCTTGGGGAATTTGGCCCGCGCTTCTTGGACCGATGGTCTCGCTGCTCCTTATGACGGTTGTCAGCTTGGCGACAAAGGGGCCGTCGCCCCACGTGCGGCGACTCTTCTTCGACTTCGGCAGTCCGCCCAAGGCTGACCAGAGCGCCAGTCGCTCGCGCACGGCCTGACGGCGGTAGTCGGAATCTTCGCCTTCTCTCGAGGCGCCCCCTCTCGCTCGGGATCGCTTGCGCCACATCAACGATTGGGGCTGCGCGCGGATCCGGATCGAGTCGCGGAGCCGTCCCTGGCGACGCCCTCGCGCGGCTCCCCGCACCGCCGATTAACGGAACGCCAAGACTGAAGTCCGGGCGCTGCCGGTCTCTCATTCAATGCGGCAAACGCGTCGCGGCCGCGTCCTAGATCTGGTCTCTAGCGACACGGCCTTCCGTGATCGCTCCGCCCCGGATTCGGGCTCGCTTCCCGTTGGACAAGACTCGGGGTTGCGCCCGGGACGAAGTCGGGCCACCTTTCAAATGCCGGAAGGATCGATCATTTGAGCCAACAAAGGAAGATCCGGGACTGCGACCCTTGATGGACGTCAGGCCTTTCCGAGGAAGGCGGAAGTCTTGGGAGCGTCACCATGTATTTGGAACCGGGCTTCAATGTTCCCCTTTCGGCACCCGGGCGGTCGGCCCTTACCGGGCCGGCCGCCCACTCTCGCCGCGCTTCCGGTCGCCTCCGGGCGCCCATGCGCGCGGAAAGCCCTAGGTCGGTACGCGCTCCCGTGATACGCTGCAGCGCGACGCGTCTTCTCCACTTTTCCGCCGCCCACCGCGTTTTTCGACCGGATTGGAGCGAAGAAAAGAACCTCCGCGTATTCGGCCCATGCGCTCGGGTCTCGAGCCACGGCCACAACTACGAGCTCGAGGTGACGGTCTCGGGCCCCATTAGCCCTGAAACCGGCTACGTCATGGACTTGAAGGAGCTAAAGGATGTCGTCACCCGCCGCGTGATTGACGACTTGGACCACAGCAACCTCAACACGGACGTTCCATGGCTCGCGGGTGTCGTGCCCTCCACCGAGAACGTCGTCGCGCTGATCTGGGAGCGCATCGTCGATCATATTCCCAAGCCCGCCGCGCTGACCTCGCTTCTTCTTCGGGAAACGCCGCGCCACTGGGTACGCTACGATGGACCAGGCACTTGACGCCCCCGCAAGGCGGAGGCTCCGCCAATGGGCCCCGAAGGGTCCTTGTGGTCGGCGCCACCGGGGGCATCGGAAGCGCCATCGCGGAAGCGCTGGCGGAGGCCGGCCACGTGGTGCATGTCGCCGGACGGAATCAGCGGCGTCTAGAGGAAGTTCAAAGGCGCGCGGGAGGGGTCGCCGCGCGGATCGACTTCGAATCGCCCGGCGTTTCCGACGAGCTCCTCCGGATCGCCCGGGACCGGCGGATATCCCCGGACGTGGTCGTGAACGCGCAAGGCGTCTTCGAACTGGGCCTCCTCTCTCGGACCTCCATCGCCTCCTTCGAGAGAAACCTGCGGATGAATCTCGAAAGCGCGTTTCTCGTTGCCAAGACGTTTTTGGAGCGGATGCTCCAGCGGCGTCGCGGCCTCTTGGTGAGCATCGGCTCCATCGCGGGAAGGCGAGCGTTTCCTCGCAACGGCGCGTACTCCGCCTCCAAGTATGGGCTGCGAGGGATGCACGAGACGCTCTCCGAGGAGCTTCGGGGCACGGGCGTGCGCGCCTCGCTCGTCGAGCCCGGCGCAGTCGACACGCGGATTTGGGATTCCGTCAGGCCGGAGCTTGATCCGGAGCTTCCAGACCGAGCGGCGATGCTTCGGCCCGCGGATGTCGCGCGCGCCGTCCGTTTTCTGGTGGAGCTTCCCGACGGCGTCGTCGTTCCGTTTCTTCCGGTCGAAGCTTCCTAAGCCAGCGGTAGCGAAGCGCGATGATCGACCTCGTGGACCTCCTAGTCTGCCCCCGATGCGGTCCGCCGCACGGCCTCGTGCTTTTTAGCCGCGTCGTGAGCGAACGCAAGCTGCTGGAGGGGGAGCTGGGCTGCCCAAACTGTCGGAGTCGCTATCCGGTGGAAGGCGGCGTCGCCGACCTCAGGCCGCCCTTTGAAGGAAAGGCGGACGCGCCCGCAAAAGGGCGGCTCCCCAAGGAGGCTCGACCCCTTCTGGATACTCTTCCCGGAATATTGGACCTTCCTCCGGGGGACGGACCGGCCCGCGTCGTCGTTGCGCTGGACGGGGCCTTCCTTCCCGCCGCCAAGACGCTTTCGAGCCAGGCGCCCGGCGCGGAAGCCGTCTTCTTGGACGCCGCCGGCAGCCCCGCCCAGGGTCCGCCCGTCACGGTCATGAAGACTCGAGGACGCCTGCCATTTCGGGACGGATCGCTTCAGGGGGCTGTGTTTTTGGGCTCCTCGCCTCAAACCTTGGAGCCGGGAGAGGTGGCCCGCGCCCTCGCCCCCGGCGCTCGGGTTGCGGTGCTTGCCCCTGGAGAGACGCCGCTTTTTCCCATTGATGCCGCCGCCCTTTCTCCGGTCTTCTCGCAGCCTCTGATCCTCGTGGCGCAGAGGGCGCGGGAGGCGGAGCTCGCGACGCTTGCGCGCCGCCCCGCATGAGTCTGGGACGCGCGCCTTGAGCGCCCAAGTAGAGAACTCCGGCCCGGAGGCTAGACACTTCGGCCTGTTGGGCGCGACCGGCATTGGCGTCGGCGCAATCGTCGGCGGCAGCTTTCTTGCGCTCGCGGGAACCGGCTTTGAGAAGGCGGGACCCGCGGGGATTCTCGCGTTTGCGCTCAATGGCGGCATCGCGCTCCTCACCGCCCTTTCCTTCTCGGAGCTCGCGGTACGGTTTCCGCGCTCGGGCGGCACCTACACCTACGCCCGGAAGGTCCTTTCCCTGGAGGCCGCCTTCGGGGTGGGGTGGATCGTGTGGTTCGCCTCGGTACTCGCCGCGGTCTTCTACGCGATGGGTTTTTCAGTCTTCTTTCTGGCTCTCGTCCAAGAAGCGCTGGGATCGGAACTCCCTGCTTGGGCGGGGGGACGCCTGGCCCACTTGGCATGCGCGTTCCTGGCGGTGCTCTTCTACAAGCAGGGGCTTGTGCGCCGGAAGTCCGGCGGCAGCCAGTGGGCGAACGTGCTCAAGGTCTTGGTCTTCGGCGGGCTGATTGTCGCGGGCGCAATCCACCTGGCCGGTGGAAGCGCGGCGTCAGTCGACATTTCTCAGAGGTTCAGCCCCTTCTTTCACAACTCGTGGTCCGGCCTCCTTCAGGCCATGGGATTCACGTTCGTTGCGCTTCAAGGATTCGACCTTATCCCGGCCGTCGGCGGCGAGGTCAAGAACCCCGCGCGCAATCTCCCGCGGGCAATGCTCCTCGCGCTCTTCTGCGCGCTGGCGATCTACCTTCCCCTGCTCTTCCTAGTGGTCGCCTTGGGCACGCCCGGAGAGCCGGTGATGGACGCCGCCGCCCGAGACCCGGTACTGTTGGTCGCCGTCGCCGTAGGCAACTTCATGGGGAGTCCCGGGCGCCTTCTCGTGATCGTCGGGGGCACCCTAGGAATGCTCTCGGCCGTCCAAGCCAATCTCCTCGCCGCTTCGCGCTTTGCGAGGACGATGGGAAGTGATCGAACGCTGCCCTCCCCGATTGCGCGGCTGGCGCCCGGATCCGGCACGCCCAAGCTGGCCGTGCGCATCACCGCAGGAGTGGTGCTGCTCGTGCTCCTCGCGATGCCGGACGTGGCCAGCGCCGGCGCCGCCGCGAGTCTCATCTTCCTCGCAAGCTTCGCCTTGGTACACCTCATCGCGCTGCTCGCAAGAAGGAGGGCCGGGGCTCCGAAGGGATTCAAGACTCCGTTTTTTCCGCTGGTTCCCGTCGCGGGCGGCGTTTGTTGCCTCGGCATCGGCCTCTTTCTGGCAATCAACGAGCCCCAGGCCGGCGTTCTTGTCTCGATATGGCTGAGCGGCGGCGCGCTCTTCTTCGCGCTCTACCTCGCGCCTCGGGCGAGGGTCGTCGACGCGCAGTTTGAAGGACACGACACCGAGGTCCTGCGACTTCGCGGAAGAAAGCCGGTCGTGCTGGCCGCCGTCGCAAATCCGACGCAGGTCCGGACGATGGTGGCGATGGCCGATGCGTTGGCGCCCCAGGAGGTGGCGCGCCTTCGCGTCCTGAATGTCATTGAGCCCCTCGGGCGGGAAGACCCGGGTTCAGTCGAACTTCTTTCGCGTCGCGTCGCGGACGCGAGCAGCGTCTTGTCGAACACCCTGGGTCTCGCCATGGACTCTAGGCTGCGCCTAGAGTGCTCGGTCACCGTGCACGCGGATCCATGGGGCGAGATTGAACGGTACGCGCGGACCGCGAGAGCGGACACTCTCTTGGTCGGGATGGGCGAGCGGGGCTCGCTTCTGAGCCAGGATGGCAAGGAGGGCGGATCCAAGCTCGCCGGACTCGTCAGGCGGGTGGCGCGCTTCGGGACCGATGTCGTGATCCTGATGGCTCCCGGGGATTGGTCGCCGTCTTCGGCGGAGCGGATCTTGGTGCCGTCGGCGGGGCGGATCCACCACGGCCCCCTTCGTGCGCGACTGCTTTCAAAGCTCGAGCGCGCCTCGCCTCGCGACGTGCGCTTCATCAGGATACTCCCCCCAGACGCGGACCAAGCTCAGGCCCGCCAAGCCGGCAAAGCCCTTCAGCGTCTTGCCATGGACGAGGCAATCGGTCGCTCGCGCTGCGAAGTGGCGTGGAGCGACCGGCCGGCGGACATCATTGTAGAGCGTTCAAAGGATGTCGACTTGGCGATTTTGGGGATCGGGCGCCCCCGCAAGGACGAGCCCGTCTTCAGCGAGACGGTGGCGGAGGTGGCGAATCGGGCCGAATGCCCTCTGATTCTGCTGTCCAGGGGCGTGGGAAGCCTCTTCTGGCCGGCGAGCCGCGGATAACGTTCCTTGAACGTCCTTGACCGCGCCCGGCGTAAGCCTCCTGCCCGTAGACGGCTGCGCCCTTCGACAAGTTCAAGTCGATCCAGAACGCCGAGCGCTTCCTCAAGCCCGGCGTCTCCCTCGAATCGCTCGAACGCCTCGCCATGCAAGAGCATGACCTCGAGGCCGCCAAGGGCGTGCAGAAGGCGCGCGCCGCGCTCTTCCGCGCCATCCGCCTCGCTGCCCCCGCCTGACGCGGAGAAGGACCAAAGCGGCGCGCCCTCCCCTTCCCGCCGTTGCCGCAAGCCTCGAGCTTGAGCCGGCGTCAACATCAACAGACGCGTGCCGGGGGAAGGCGGACCTCCGGACTCCGACGCTGAGTCGGCAGCCCGCACAGGGCCGACATCAAGGCCTTGCGGCTTCGCCGCCCGGGCCTCGGCCTGCGGACTGTTGGAGGGCCCTGCGGCTCGATGTCCGGAACTCCCGCCCGCCCCCCGCCCGCCAGCGAAACGGCCGGCATCGAAGGCCCGGGCAACCCGCAAACCCCGGCCCCGAAGCAAGCCCCGAAATCGAGTCCCTTCAACTCCGCCCGACCTCATCCCGGCTCGGGCTCATTTCCCGTTGGGGAGAGCGTGAACGGCGCATATCACGGTAAGGAATCGTATAAAGTCAACCAGGACTGCACGATCTGCTGCCTTACCGCCGCCAGCTGATCGGACTCCGTCTTGTCCAAATGACCGGAATGCAGGCCCAATGAGCGGGAGTCCGGTGGTGCGGGCGCCCGCATATTTTGACTGGTGCGAGAGGCCCGCTCATTCGCGGCTCGCCCCCCTTGGGACCAGCCCGAACACCACCGCCGCCACTGCTTGAAGTCGTGGTCACGTGCGTTCTCCACCCTTGCCCGAGCCCGGAGCGCGCACGTTGGTCACGGTCGGCTCGGCTGCCAACCGTCGCCGCCAATCCGCGATCTCGGCTTCACTGACGCCGAGGGCGACAGCGGCTGCAGCGTCGATGACCCTCCGGGCCGCGCACTTTTCCGCGTCGCGCATCCGCAGGAGCTCGAGATCGCGCCCCGGTCTCCTCGGGGAGGTCCGCATGCGCGGCGGCCGAGCGAGAAGGATCGCCCTCGCCTCGCCTGAGCCCGCCAGGCCTTCGCCGTCGAGCACGATCCCGCTCCGTGCGCCATGACGAGGAGGCCCGGGCCGACGACCTGCGACTCGGTCGGTTCCTGAGGCCCGGCGTCGCGGGCCGGAAACGGAGCGCGCGAGGCGTCGATGGGAGCGGCGCAGGCCGAAGCGGCCCAGATGAGGACGGCCGCCGTCGTCGCGCGCCGCAGGGAGATTCGCACATGGGGAGCCGGTCGATCACGGTCGTCGATGTTCGGCGCCGAAGAGTCCTTCGCCGACAGGCGCGAGCGACGATGGCACAAATCGGCGGGGCGTCAACGACCGCCGCAAACCCGATGTCGCCGGGGTCCTGACGGCCGGGGACGAGAGTGCCGGCTTCGGCGGCGACGGGGAACAGAAAAAGGGAGGGATGGGCGTCGCCAAGATCATCTTTATGAGTGTTTTGCGTCGATCCATGCGATCCTGTGTTCTAATCGCTTCGACGCTAAGGGCCGGTCCGGCGACGCCCCCTCCACCGGAGCCAGAGCAGTCGGCGCGGACGCCCGCCGATCACGCCGCGCCGCTTCCGTCTGGAACGACTCGGCCGCCCCGAAACCCGGCGGTGGCGAGACCGCTCACCGTCGGCGCGCGCGCCTCCGGCGCTTGCGCCGATCCGCCGCGAGGTCCAGCGGAGACACCATGCCCTCGTACGCCTCGAACAGGTGTTCCACGCGCGCCCTCTCGGAAGCGAACCCCTTGCGTCCGCCGGTGTAGAGCCGGTCCACGGCGCGGTCCAGGGCCCGATGCGCGCGGCGGAGATTCGGCGGCATGGTGTCCGGGTCGTACAACTCGGCCAGCGTCGCGCCCGGGTGCTCGGCGCGCGCGGCCAGCACGTCCTCGGCCAGCGGCGCCAAGCCGGACCGGTCCCGCTCCGGCGGCGGCGTCGGAAAGGTGTTGTAGACCGGATGGATGCCGTAGTTGTAGTCGCTCTTGAGCCGCCCGCCAACCTGCCTGACCCACGCCATGTGCATGGCGGAGCTGATCAGCGCGAAGTCCGCCAGAGTCGAGTCGAGGAGAATGCGCAGCTTGTTGCTGGGGACGACTGGAGGCTTCAGCCAACCAACCGGAATGTACTCCCTGCGTTCCGAGCTGACCTCGGGAACTACGAGGAAGGGCCGAGTGGGCACTACGTTGACGTGGTACACTGTCGGCGTCTCGGTCAGCTGTCGAGTGGGCTTGCTCTTGCTTGCTTCCCGGTACGCTCGGACGGCCGCGATCCGTTCCCGCACCAGCGGAAGACGCGCAAGCTCCTGCGGCGTCGCATCGTGGAGAGCCAGGATCCAGCGCTCGTGGCCCTGGAGGAACTCTCGCGACCCCACGAACGGCCGAACGAACGGAGCGGCGTCCGGCTCGACCTCCAAGAACGCGTCACGCTCCTCCCTACTCTTCAGGATGTAGTGACCGCCGTCGATGGGCTTCGATCCGATGAGCAACCGGCCCATCCCGTTGATCGGCGTCGCTTCGCTCTTGACGGTCAGATGGGGGTCGGCCAAGCCCGAGCCGTCAACCAGATACGGGGACAGCACTGGGTGGAGGCTCTCTTCCGGGTCGCCGTTCAGATCCGGGTAGCTGAAGAGCCGTCTCCATTTCGGGGCCAGCGCGCGGGGCGCCAGCCCCAGGACGACGACGTGCACCTGGGCCTTGCCGCGCGCGTCGGAGCCCCAGGCGAAAGTCCTATGCGCAAAGGCGATCTCGAGCCGAAAGCGCTCGAAGAGGATGGGCCACAGCTGCGCCACCTGCTCGCCCTGCGTGATCGAGTTGGTGCCCACGAACCCGATTCGGACATCGCGGGCGCCGTGGGCGTATTCGGCCGCCTTGAGAAACCATGCGGCGACGTAGTCCAGAGTTCCCGACCTCCCTTCCAGCGACGCGATCCGTTGAACCTGCGCCCGTTGCTGCCGGGTCTGAACCTTGGACCCAGAAAACGGCGGATTCCCGAGCACGTAGGAGCATTCGGCGGCAGGCAGAATGTCCTCCCAATCGGTCTCGAGCGCGTCGCCGTGCACGATGTGCGGGGCCTTCTGGAGCGGGATCCGCGCGTACGTCTCGCCGAACGCCAGGCTTAGCTGGTTGTTCATGATGTGGTCCATCATCCACATCGCGGTCTCGGCGATCCGGACCGGGAACTCGTCGATCTCGATGCCGAAGAACTGATTGACGTTGAGCAGAGAGAGGTCGAGCTCCATCTGCACACCGCGCAGCTGTTCGAGCACCTCGATCTCCAGTCGCCTCAGCTCCCGGTAGGTGATGACGAGGAAGTTCCCGCACCCGCAAGCTGGATCGAAGAACTTCAGTTCCGACAACCTCTTCTGGAAGCGAAGCAGGTCGGCCCGGCGTCGGCTTCCCTTGCTCGCAGCTAGGCGCTTGAACTCATTGCGGAGCTCGTCAAGGAACAGCGGCTCGATGACCTTGAGGATGTTCTTCTCGGTCGTGTAGTGCGCGCCCTGGGCCCTGCGCTCTTCCGGGTCCATGACCGACTGGAACAGGGCGCCGAAGATGGCCGGCGAGACCCCCGACCAGTCGAAGTTGCACACGTCGAGCAGCCGGCGGCGCATCTCGGCGTCGAACGACGGGATGCGGAGCGCGCCGTCGAACAGCTCGCCGTTGACGTGAGGGAACCGGGCCAGATCGGCGTCCAGCGTCCGCTGGCGCCCCTCTTCCGGCGTGTCCAGCACCTGGAACAGCTGCGACAGGCATGGACCCAGATCGGATCCGTCCTCGCGAGTGCGGCCTTCGACCAGGTCGAGAAAGGCGTCCCGCTCGAAAATGCCGGTGTCGTCGGCGAACAGGCAGAACACGATGCGCACCAGGAACCGCTCGAGGTCGTGGCCCGCGTATCCCGCGTCCTCCAGGGCGTCGTGCAAGCGCCCGACCAGCTCGGACGCCTCGACGTTGGCCGGGTCCTGGTCCCGAAACGCGCGCGGCGTGACGCCGAGGACGAAGCCGAACGCCTCGACGTGGGCCGGGAAATCGACCAGATCGAACGAGACGGTCGTCCGCTCGTCCAAGTCGTGCAGCTCGAACGCGCGAAAGTCGCTGACGAGGATGAACTGCGGGCGCTCGCGCTCGGGCAGCGCGTCGAAGTAGTCCCCGGCCTGATCGTAGGCCCGCCCCAAGTCCCGCCCGGCGCTCTTCTGCTCGACGATGAGGACGCCCGGCCAGAAGAGGTCGATGAAGCCCGAACGCTCGCCGCCGAGCTTGCTCACGTGCTGCTCGTAGCGGGCGACCGAGCGGCGCTGGACCCCGAACACCTCGAAGAAGTCGTTGTAGAAGCTCTGCGTCTCGCCTTTCTCGTAGCTGGCGTCGGCCCACTCGCGCGCGAAGGTCGCCGCCCTCGCCCGCACCTCGTTCCAGGACAGTCGCACGGTCGCTACTCGCGGTTGCCGGGCAGCGTGACGACGTGGGCGTCGCCCCCGAAGACCGCTGGCTCAATCGACGGGGCCGCGAAGCCGAGCCCGAGCCGCTTACGCTGGGCACGCTTTTTGACATCTACGGCGAGGAGGTGACGCCCGCCAAGGGTGACCAAACGCAGTGCCACGACAGGGCGGCGACGAACATGTTCCTCCGGTTCTTCGGACGGGATCGCGAACCGACCACCCTTTCCCGGCGGGACTGGGACCGGTTCATCCGCGAACGGAGGACGGGCAGGGTCGGACCGAGCGGCAGGCCGGTGTCGGACTGCACTGTCCAGCGCGACCTGAAGTTCCTGCTCGCGGTGCTCAATTGGGCCGCGAAGTCGAAGGACGATCAGGGCCGCCCGCTCCTCGTCTCGAACCCGCTGAAGGGGCTCAAGACGCCCAAAGGAGAAGAACCCGACGCGGGTCGTGCTGACCGAAGAGGAGTACCAAACGTTGCTCCGGGTGTCCGGGAAGCTCGACTGGCGCTTCCGGGTCGCGCCCGTGCTCGCGCACGAGACGGGACACCGCATCGGAGCCATCCGCAAGCTCCGGTGGTCCGACATCGATCTCGACGGTCGGACCGTCCTGTGGAGAGCCGAGCACGAGAAGACGGGCCGCGAGCACACGACGCCCGTCGCGGTGGAAGCCCTGTCCGTTCTCGAGGAAGCTTCGGCGATGCGCACGGGCGCTGGCGATGCGCCGGTGTTGCCCACCCGACGAAACCCCTTCGAGTGCGTGAGCCAGTCGCTGACGAACCAGTGGTGGGGCAGGGCTGAGAGGCTCGCCGGGCTCGAGCCGAAGTCCCGCAGGGGCTGGCACTCGCTGAGGCGGAAGTTCGCCTCCGATCTCATGGACCTGCCGCTCAAGGTGCTGTGCGAGCTCGGCGGCTGGAGGGACACCAAGACCTGTGCTCCGTTGCTACCAGCACACCAACGAGTTGCAACTCCGGGAGGCGCTCGACAACCGTCGTCGGCCTCGCACCTGAAACCAGTCAGCGGGAATCGAACAGCGGGAACCCGCACAGTCGGCACCGTAAACGCAGTGCTCGCAAGCGGATGGGATTTCAGTGCCTTCCGTCCGTTGGACAAGACTCGCTCGAGTCTTTTCCAATACGGAAATGAGCCCGAACTGGGGTGAGGTTGTGCGGAGGTGAGGGGGGGTTGATTCCGGGGCTTGGGGCGGGTGGGTGCATGGGCACTTTAATAGGCGGAATGGGGGAGCGCAACGCCGGTGGTCGGTGCGGGATTGAGCGTTTGTGGGCGTTTGCGCGGATTCGGTGGATTCCGTCGGGTTTTGGAAAAAACGGATGCTTCAGGATCGACGGAGAGGCGCGAGCGGAGGCCGACCGGGCCTTTACCCCTCGGGAAATCGGCGCTTTCGGAGCGTCCAGACGGATTCCGGCGCCGGGGTTTGGATGTTGCCCGGGTCTTCGACGCCGGCTATTTCGCTGGCGGGTGGAGCCGTCCGGGAGTTCCGGGCATCGAGCCGAAGGACCCTCGAACAGTCCGCAGGCCGAGGCCCGGGCGGCGAAGCCGCAGGACCATGCGGTCGGCTTTGTCCGGGTTGCCGGCTATGCGCCGGAGGCCGGAGGTCCGCCTCCCCCTGTCAGCGTCTGTTGACGTTGATGCCGGCTCAAGCCCGAGGCCTGCGGAAACGGCGGGAAATCGAGGGCGCGCGCCTTTTTGCGCGGATTCGGTGGATTCCGTCGGGTTTTGGAAAAACGGATGCTTCAGGATCGACGGAGAGGCGCGAGCGGAGGCCGACCGGGCCTTTACCCCTCGGGAAATCGGCGCTTTCGGAGCGTCGAGACGGATTCCGGCGCCGGGGTTTGGAGGTCGCTCGGGTCTTCGACGCCGGCTATTTCGCCGGTCGGCGGGAGGCGGCGGAAGTTCCGGGCATCGAGCCGCAGGACCCTCGAACAGTCCGCAGGCCGAGGCCCGGGCGGCGAAGCCGCAAGGCCTCGCGGTCGGCCCTGTCCGGGCTGCCGGCTATGCGCCGGAGGCCGGAGGTCCGCCTCCCCCTGTCAGCGTCTGTTGACGTTGATGCGCGCCCGAGTCCGAGGCCTGCGGAAACGGCGGGAAATCGAGGGCGCGCCGCTTCGGTCCGTCGCCGGGTCAGGCGCGCGGAGCGAGTCCGATGAGGCGGAAGAGCGCGGAGCGCGCCTTCTGCACGCCCTTGGCGGCCTCGAGGTCGTCCTGTTGCATGGCGAGGCGTTCGAGCGATTCGAGGGAGACGCCGGGCTTGAGGAAGCGCTCGGCGTCCTTGATCGACTTGAACTTGTCGAAGGGCGTGGCGACGTCCTCCTGCCGGTAGCTGCGCTTGACCCTGCCGTTTGCCCTGACGGTCTCCGTCGGGAAGAGGCAGGGCCGGTGGTAGTTCAGGAAGCTCGAGAGTCGGTCGAGGTACGCATTGACGGGCGGGACGAGTTCGCGCGAGACGTGCAGCCTTCCCAGCCATTTGCGGACGATGCCGCCGTTCTTCGACTCGACGAGGCCGTTGTCGTTCGAGCGTCTGGGCCTAGACTTCGTGAAGGAGCCGACGTGGAGACTGTTGAGCATGTCGGCGACGCGGCGGTTGATGTATTCGCTGCCGTTGTCGGCGTGGAAGCCTTCGACGCGGAAGGGGAAGGCCGCGAGCAGCCGCTCGAGGCAGGGGATCAGGAAGTGGTGCGTGACGCGGGGCACGGCGCCCAAGTGCTCGAACTGCGTGATCTCGTCGACGATGTTGATGACGTAGACGCCCTTTTCGCCGTCCCTGTCGCCCAGATGGACGGTGTCGACGCGCAGATAGCCGGGCTTGCCGTCGGGTCTGGGCTTGCGTCGAGCGGCGATGGGCACGCCGTTGCCTTTCGTTCCCCGGAAGGCAAGGCGCCTCATGCGGTAGGCTCTTTGCTTGCGGAGGTTGTAGATGTGGCCGTTCGAGATGCCGGCGAGCCGCTTGAAGCGCTTCCTTCCGTGGACGTGGTACAAGCGGTGGAGCGTCGCCTTTGCAGCGGGGCCCGAGAGCTGGTCCGTGGCTTCGTCGACCTCGGCGAGCCGAGCGACGTCGTAGCCGGCGTAGCGGCGGTCGAAGGCGTTCGCGGGCGGCTTGCGGCGACGGTCGCGGATGCCTCCGGTTTTGCGGCGCTGCGCCACAAGGCGAGTGACTTGAGCCCGGGAGAGGCCCGTCACCTTCTCGATGAAGCGCTTCACGAGGCTCTTGCCGGGCCTCGGCAGGCGGTGGTGGTACTCGAAGCGGACCAGGGTTTCGACGATGAAGCGGTAGGCTTCGGCGCGGTCCCTCGAGGGCACGGTGTCCGTCGCAGCCGTGCCCTTAAGGAACTCCCATATCTGCTTCAGAGTGCGGATTCGTTTAATGCGGAGCGACATGACCATCCTCCATGCCCGCTACGCCCCGGCTTCGGGCTCACTTCCCGCTGGAAACCGACTCCGCGTTCGGGCTCATTTCCCGTTGGACAAGACTGCTCGTGCTCCGAAAGGGACCTCAACATTATCTTGTTCCTTAAACGACTCAGCTTTCTCTGCGCCGGCGCGTCCGGGCGGGCGGCTGGTCTCCTTGGTCGCGCCTATGTGGAATCCCTTTCGTAAGGACCGCGGCGGCAGCCGCCGAAGAGCTTTGGATGATGCCGTCCAGCTCTACCGGGACGGCAGTCACCGAGAGGCGCTGGAAATTCTGCGGTTCGCGCTGAAGAACAATCCCGGCGATGCTCAGGCGCTTCAAGAGATCGCCTTCAACTACACCCGGCTGAAGCAGTACGACGACGCGATCAAGACGTACCGCTACATCCTAAAGCACCATCCCAGTCTCCCCGGGCCGCACTACGGCTTAGCCTTCCTGCTTCTTCGCAAAGGAGAGACTTCGCGCGCCGTCGATCACCTGGAGACCTTTCTGGCGCAGGACATCGTGGACAAAGCAAGCAGCGGCTGGCGAAGCGAAGCGCAGGAGTACGTGGACTTCGCGCGCTACGCGCTGGAGAAGGCCAAGGCCGGAGAAGCGTGGGGAGCCGACGAAGAAAAGGAGGAGGAGCGCGCTGAGTAGGCAAGTCTCCTTGGCTTGGTCGGGAAACGGCCTGCGCTTCGAGGGGGACGGTCCCGCGGGACCCGTCGCGATTGATGGCGACGGACAGGTCGGACCGTCGCCGATGGATGCGCTTCTGCTCTCCGTGGCGGCGTGCATGGGCATTGACATCGTGGACATCTTAAAGAAGGGACGAGCTCCGCTGGAATCGCTTCGACTGACGGTCTCGGGCGAGCGCGCGCCCGCGCCCCCCAGACGCTACGTGTCGATCCGCATGGACTTCGAGGCGCGGGGGGCAGGCCCCGGATGGATGGCCAAGGTCGAGCGAGCAGTTCGGCTTTCAAAGGAAAAGTACTGCTCGGTGCTGCACTCCCTGGCGCCGGACATTGACCTGTCGACCTCGGTCCGCGACGCGGCGGCGAAGTGACGGCGCGTTCCAGCTTCGCGACTCCGGGCGAAGTGCCCCGGACTACCCTTCCGCAGCTCTTCTTGGACGCGGTGCGCGCGCACGGATCGGAGACCGCCTACGCACCGGCGGAGTCGCCCAAGATCAGCTACGAGCAGATCCTCCGAAAGGTGGCCCGCGGCGCCCTAGCGCTTGAGGCGGCGGGGCTAAACCGCGGCGATCGCGCGGCAATCCTCTCGGAAAACCGCTTGGAGTGGGCAATTGCCGACTGGAGCTGCCTGATGGCCGGCGTCGTCGACGTGCCGATCTACGATACGCTCCCTCCGAAGCGCATCGCCTACATCCTTCGCGACTCGGGGGCGAAGCTGATCTTCGTTTCCTCGGATGAGATGGCCTCCAAGGCCAGGGAGGCAGCCAAAGAGCTATCCAGCCCTCTTGATATCGTCGCCTTCGACCAGGAAGCCGCCGCAAAGGGCGCGCTCGCCTGGGAGGAGTTTCTTGGCGAGGTCAACGTCTCGCCGGACGAGGCGGCCCCCAAACTTGAAGAGGCGGCTGCGCTCGCCGGACCGGACGACCTCTGCACGCTGATCTACACCTCCGGCACGACCGGAGACCCCAAGGGAGTCATGCTCTCCCACGGAAACATCGCGGGCAACGTGGCGGCTTCCTCCCGGGTGATTGCCATCTCCCGGGGCGACTGCTCCATCTCCTTTCTTCCCCTGTCGCATACGCTGCAGCGGATGGTGGACTACATGATGTTCGCCAAGGGGTGCGCGGTCACCCACTCCGTGATCGGAGATCTCATGGGCGCGCTGGCCGCGGTGCGCCCCACGGTCCTGGTCGCGGTCCCCAGGGTATACGAGAAGGTTCACCAAGCGCTCAGGGAGCGGGCCGGCGTAGGCGGGCGCATCGCCTCTTGGGCCGTAGACATCGCGACGGGCGCGGGCCGGGCGATTGACGAAGACGCGCCCAGCCGACTATGGTCTCGAATCCAGCTGGCGCTGGCCGACCGTCTCGTGCTCTCCAAGGTGCGCGCGAAGATGGGCGGACGCATTCGCTTTTTTGTCAGCGGGGGCGCGAAGCTGGCGCCCGACATCAATCGGTTTTTTCTGGGTTCCAAGCTGCCGATTTATGAAGGCTACGGGTTGACCGAGACTTCGCCCGTCACCAACGTCAACACGTCCTCCCATTCAAGGATCGGCACGGTCGGCCAACCGATACCGGGCACTGAAATTCGAATTGCGGGCGACGGCGAAGTCCTCGTTCGCGGCCCCCAAGTCATGATGGGCTACCACGGGATGGAGGAAGAGACGCGGAGCGCGATCTCGCCGGACGGCTGGTTTCGCACGGGAGACGTGGGAGAGCTCACGCAAGACGGATTTCTTCGGATCACCGACCGCAAGAAGGACCTGATCAAGACGGCCGGCGGAAAGTTCGTTGCGCCGCAGCAGGTCGAGAATCTGGCGAAGCGCAGCGCGCTTGTGGAGGAGGCGGTGCTCGTGGGCGAGGGACGCCCCTTCTGCTCCCTCTTGGTGGTTCCTTCCAGGGAGCTGCTGATTGCTGCCTTCGACGCGGATGAGAACGCCGAAGTTGGCGAACTGGTCCAGCGCCCGGACGTGCAAGCCATGATCGGCAGGGAAGTCCTTTCCGCGTTCGAAGAGCTTGCGCGCCACGAGGCGCCCAAGAAGATCCTGCTGCTGCCGGAGCCCTTTTCGGTCCAAGACGGCAGCCTCACGCCTACCCAGAAGGTCGTCAGACGGACGGTAGAGGCCGCGTGGGGCGATCTCATCGCCCAACTATACGCGCCGGAGTCCCGCGAGCGGACAGTCTTTGCCGCCGGGCCCTGAGCTCTCTGAGGACGGTGTCGGCGCCTCCCCGCATTTCGATGGTCTGGATGAGCTTCCCGGACGCCGCGTCCGCCCGTTTGGCGGTCCAGACGCTCATTGGGAAGCGGCTCGCGGCGTGCGCTCAGCTGCTGGACGGCGCGAGCAGCGTCTATCGCTGGAAGGGGAAGATGGAACATTCCTCCGAGTGTCTTGTAGTACTCAAGACAACGAAGGAGCTTCTGTCTCGCCTGACCCGCGAGGCGGAGAAGCTGCATCCCTACGAGGTCCCGGAGATTCTTGCGGTGGACGCAACGCACGGCTCGATGTCCTACATGACTTGGGTGGCGGAAGAATGTCGGCCCTTGGACGATTGAGGGCGTTTCTGCGGCCCGGCCTCCAGAGCGCCGAAGGCGCGGCCACGCCCGAAGAGGCTCGCCTTGCCGCGTGCGTCCTCCTTCTGGATGTCGGCTACGAGGACGACGCGCTGAGGCGAGACGAACGGGACCATCTGCGCCGCTTCGTCGGCTACCATTTTGGAATGAGATCCGACGACGCGGACGCGCTGATCGCGATTGCGGAGGATCGTCGCCGAACGGACGCCGACTTGGCTTCCTTTGACAATGTGGTCAGGGAGCACTACTCCAGAGGCCAGAGGACGCTGCTGGCGGAGGCAATGTGCCGCCTGATCCCGCTGAGAGGCCGCCTAAAGGAGGCGGGCGAGAGGAAGTACGCTCGGATTTTCCGGCGCCTTGGCGCGAAGGAAGGGTACCTCTCCCGGCGCGCGGCCCGGCCGATGTCCAAGCCGGAGACGCGGTCGCGGTGACCCTCGGGTGGGCTTGGGCAATATTCGGCGGCTTGGCGCTTCTTGCGGGCCTCTATCTCGGTCGACCGGGCGTCTACGACCACGCGCGGCGCGGCGCGCGCGCCCGGACGCCGGAGCCTCGTACGCCGAAGTCAAGCAAGAGAAACGCCCGCTTTCGACGAAGCAGCTGGGCCGGCGTGCACGACGAAGGCTACATCAAGGAGCTTGAGCAGTCCCTTGGAAAAGGAGGCAAGGAACGGAAGCTCGCGTCTCGAAAGCACCGACCGCAGACCATCAACTACTTGAGGCGTATCGCCTTGGGATCGCGCCGCCGAAGACGAAGGCGTTTCTGATCCGCAGGCGCAAGGACGATCAATGAGCCAAGACTGCGGGATTAGGGCAATCATCCCCCTGGCCGGACGCGGCACGCGCCTCCGGCCCCACACGGACAGCCGCCCAAAGCCGTTGATCCGGATCGCGGGCAAGCCGATACTCGCGCACCTCCTGGACCAGCTCTGCGACGCGGGAATCAGAGAGGTCGTCTTTATCGTGGGCTACATGGGCAGCCGCGTCCAAGAGTACGTAAGCCGCGCCTACCCGAAAATCACCGCCCGCTACGAGACGCAGGAGATGCGAAACGGAACCGCGGGAGCTGTTTCGCTCGCGCGGAAGTGGATCGACGACAAGGCCCTGATCCTCTTCGCCGATACAATCTTCAACGCCGATCTCGGGGCGATCGGGAGCCTCTCCGCGAAGGAAGACGGCCTCATTTGGGTCAAGGAGGTGGAGGACTACCAGCGGTACGGCGTCGTCATTAGCGACGAGAACGGCTGGATGCGAAGAATTATCGAGAAGCCCTCCGAGCCGGTGTCCAAGCTTGCGGGCATCGGACTCTACTACGTCCGCAACGCCCCCCTTCTCTTCGAAGGGATCGACGCGGTCCTCGCTGAATCAAAACCGACCGGGCGGGAGTACTATCTCACCGACGCCTTCCAGTACATGACGGATCGGGGCTCCCGGATCCGTCCCGTTCAAGTGGACGCGTGGTACGACGCGGGTTCGGCGGATACCCTGCTGGCCGCGAACCGGCGTCTCTTGGAGCAGGGACGATGCGGGACGCTCCTTGGCGCGCGCATCGAAGAAAGCGCGGTCTCCCCGGACGCGCGCATCGAGTGGGGGGCGCGGATCAAGGACAGTCGGCTGGGCCCCTCCGTATGCGTCGAAGCCGGCGCCTTGGTCGCGGAGTCCGAGCTGACGAACTGTATCGTGGGACGGGGGGCGGAGGTTGAGCAATGTAGGCTTCGCGATTCGATCATCGGGGCCGGAGCGAAGGTGCGCGGCGTAGACGGGATGGCCAGCGTCGGGGAGATGGCCGTCGTGAAAGGAGAGGATCGATGGAGAACCAAGCCAAGCTGATCCACGACTGGAACGTCGCCGAGTTCGATACGCTCGCGTGGGGTCAGTCGGTGGATCTCAACGACGAAACGCTTCGGGACGGCCTCCAGTCCCCCTCCGCCATTGATCCTCCCGTCGAAGACAAGATCCGCCTTGTACACATCATGGATGAACTGGGAATTGCGTCAGCCGATATCGGCCTGCCCGGCGCGGGTCCCAGGGCATATTCCGATGTGCTCGCGATCGCCCGGGCGATCCAAGAGGATAAGGTCGGAGTGCGCCCAAACTGCGCCGCGCGGACGGTCATGGAGGACATCGCGCCAATTGTGGAGATCTCCCAAAGGGTCGGAGCGCCAATTGAAGTGTGCGCGTTCATCGGATCCTCTCCGATCCGGCGCTTCACGGAGGGGTGGACGCTCCGGAAGATGCTCCGCACGGCGGAGAAGTCCATCTCCTTTGCCGTGGCCGAAGGTCTCCCGGTGACATTCGTCACGGAGGACACCACTCGCGCGGACCCCGACGCAATAAAGACCCTGTACGGAAACGCGATCAGGTGGGGCGCCTCGCGCATCTGCGTCTCCGACACCGTAGGACACGCGACGCCTTCGGGCGTGCGGGCGCTGCTGCGCTTTGTCCACCGATCCGTCATCGGGCCCGCGGAGCGCAAAGTACGGGTGGATTGGCACGGGCACCGGGACCGCGGACTCGGGCTCGCCAACGCCTTGGTGGCCATCGAGGCGGGCGCGGACCGGATCCACGCCACGGCGCTGGGGATCGGAGAACGGGTCGGGAACGTGGAGATGGACCTCCTTCTCGTGAATCTTGTCCTTGCGGGCGCGCACAAGGCGGATCTCAGGCGGCTTCCGGAGTACTGCTCCGTCGCCGCGCGCGCCTGCGGGCTTCCGATTCCGCCCAACTACCCCGTGTTGGGCGAAGACGCCTTTAGGACCGCGACGGGAGTACACGCGGCGGCCGTCGTGAAGGCGCGGGCCAAGGGCGCCGAATGGCTGGCGGACCGAGTCTACTCCAGCGTCCCCGCTTCCCTTGTGGGTCGGTCGCAGGAGATCGAAGTGGGTCCCATGTCGGGCCTCTCCAATGTGCGCTACTGGCTGGACAGCCGAGGCCTGGACGGCGATAACGCCGAGCTCTGTCGTTACATCTTCGACGCGGCGAAGGCCGGCGATCACACGCTTACCGAAGCCGAGGTCTTGAGCGCGATTCGGCGCTTCGACAGCAAGCCCGGCGCGCCTCAAGGAAGATGATTGCGCCAACTCCGCGCGCCGCCCGCCGGGCCCGCGTGCTGGTTGTCGAAGATGATCCGGACATCGCCGCCCTGCTCGCGTTTCAGCTGACGCGCGACGGGTATCGGGTGGAGTCGACGCATAGCGGAGACGAAGGGCTGCAATCTTTGGAGCGAGAAATCCCGGACCTTGTCGTCTTGGACCGCATGCTTCCCGGAATTCCGGGGGATGAGGTCTTGACGCAGATCCGCAAGGAACCCGCGACGCGAATGGTGCCTGTCCTGCTGCTCACCGCGAAGCGAACGGAACGGGACAAGATCGACGGCCTGCTCCTGGGCGCGGACGACTACCTCACCAAGCCCTTTAGTTCAAAGGAGCTGTCGCTGAGGGTCGCCGCGATCCTCCGCCGCGTTCGCGCGAATAGCCCCGTTGGAAAGCGCGGCGTCGTCCTTCGGTTGGAGGCGCGCGGGCAGGGGGAAGGAGGAATCCCGCTGGTGGAGATGCACATTGAGGGAAGACGGGTTCTTGTAGACGGCAACGAAGTCGAGCTGACGCCGACGGAGTTTCGTCTGTTGCGCGCTCTGATGTCGCGCCCGGGAAGAACCCAAGGACGTCGCGCCCTGATGGATACGGCGTGGAAGGACGCAAGGCCGGGAACAGACATAAAGGGCACGCGCACCGTCGACATGCACATTCTTCGGCTGCGGCGGAAGCTGGGCGCCGCGGGCTCCTATTTCATTGAAACGGTTCGCGGCTTCGGGTATCGGATCAGGAAAGAGTGAGAATCGCGCTGCGCCCCGTCATCGTCGGGGGAGGCGCCGTCGCTGTGGCGTTGTTCTCGCTCGCGGGATGGGGCGTCGTTCGGTACGGCCTCGAGAACGCGCTCTTTTCCGAAGCGTCGCGGCAGCTGCGTCAGGCGGCGCGCCTCGCGGCGATCGGCGCTCAGCGCGCGCAGGAACTCGAGCCGGACTCGCTCGCGGGACTCTTCGCGAACGCAACCGGCTACCGGGCGAGCGTCTTTGACGGTCGAGCCGCTCTGCTGGCGGACTCTGACTTTCCGCCGCGAGGGGAGCGAGTCGGAGCAGTCGCGCCGACGGAAGTGGCGGCTGCGCTGGATCGCCCCGGCGCGGCGGCGTCCATTCGCGAGAGCGTCGCCGCGGGAAATGCCCGCTACGTCTTCGCCGCCTCTCGCTTTTTTCGGCGAGGCAGCGTCTCTGTCCTCCGGCTGGGGATGCCTGCAGGACCGCTGGAGGCGAGCGCGAGACGGCAAGCGCTCCTCGCGCTTGGCCTCTTTCTCGGAGCGGGCGCGCTCTTGCTAGTGGCGCTTCGCGTTTTGGCGGCCCGGCTCGTTCAAGGGCTCACCGGCGTCCGACGGAGCCTCCAGCGGATGGCGGCCTCCGGACGCCCCGACCGAGCTCGTCTCCCTTGGATCGTCGAGGCGGCGGTCATTGCAAGCGAAGCCAATCGCTTGGCCCGCGCGTCCAAGGAGCGGGAGCGGAGCGCGGCCAAGGAACGGGACGAACTCAGTCAGCTTGTGGGCCAGGTGGAAGAGGGATTGATTTCTCTGGACCCGGAGGCGCGAATCGTGCGCGCCAACGCATCCGCGCAAAAGCTGCTTGGAGTCCGCCGGATTCCCCCGCTCGCCCCGGTGGCCTCCATCGTGCGCGATCCCGTCCTTCGAGGCGCCATGGAGAGAGCCCTCCAAAGCGAGCGAGCGCGGGATGAGCGAACCGTGGGAGATCGCACCCTCGAGGTGCGGTGCCGACGAACTCCCTCGGGCGGGGCCGTCGTCTCGCTGGTCGACATCACGGAGATTCGCAGGCTGGAGAAGGTGCGCGCGGACTTCGTGGCCAATGCGTCCCACGAGCTCAAGACGCCGCTTACGGTCATTCGCGCGACGGCGGAAACGATCCTGGACGGCGATGTCCCCGCCGAAGTGGAGAAGGGGTTTCTGCGATCGATCCAGAACAGCGCCGTCAGGCTGCAGCTGCTTGTGGACGACCTTCTGGATCTCTCGCGGTACGAGTCTGGAATGTGGGTTCCGGAGCGGGACGAAGTCCGGATCGCCGATCTAGCGACCGACGCCTGGAAGCACGTGGCCGAGGCGTCCGCCGCCAAGGGCGTCCGCTTTGAGCTCAGCGGCCAAGAAGTCGCGACGGGAGACCAGAACGCGATCCATCAGATTTTTCGCAATCTCTTCGAAAACGCGGTTCGGTACGTGGATCCCGAATCCGGCCTGATTTCCGTACGCATGGAGCGCGCGCGCGACGCCAAGGTGCTTGTCCGCGTCCGCGACAACGGGGTCGGCGTTCCGGCGGCGGCGCTTCCACGGATTTTCGAGCGCTTTTATCGAGTGGACGAGTCGCGCGTCGCTCGCTCAAAGGAGCGAAGGAGCACGGGTCTGGGACTTGCAATCGTGAGGCATCTCGCGCTTGCGATGGGCGGCGAGGCGCGCGCGCGGAGCGAGCTGGGAGCTTGGACCGAGATCTCCTTTACGCTCCCAGCCTTTGGCTGCGCCGACAAGCAATTCGACCCCGGACCTTCTTCCTCGCGTCGTGCGTCGTAACCTCGCGCGCCGCCTCCTTCCAGCTTGGGCGGCCCTAGCTGCCTGGGCCTGCGCCCCCGGACCGGGCGACGGAAGCCGCATCGCGCTCGGAGGCTCCAGCAGCCTCTTGCCCCTTTCGGAGGAGGTCGTGCGCCGCCTCGCGGAGCCGGGCCCCGGCCCCCGCGTGTCGATCCATGGCTACGGCACCGCCGTGGGGATCAGCCTGCTCTGTCTGGGCGGAGTGCACGTTGCGGCCGCCTCCCGTCCGATGTCGCGCGAAGAGGAGGCCGCGTGCGAAGACGCCGGGGTAGAGACCGTCCAGCTTCCTGTGGCTCGAGACGCGCTGACCTTCGTCGCGCATCCGGATAGTCCGCTGCGCTGCTTGACGCTTCAAGAGCTCCAAAGACTCTGGGAGCCCAACTCCAGGATTACCAGCTGGCGACAACTTCGTCGCGACATGCCCGACAAGAAGATCCGCTTGTACGGTCCGGGCTCGGGATCCGGCACCTTTGCCTTCTTCTCGAGGACCGTGGTGGGACGCGCTCGCTCAAGCCGCGCGGACGTCCACCGGGCGCAAGACCACCGGACCGTGATCCGAGGCGTCGGCGCCAACCTCTGGGGGCTGGGATACGTGGGAGGAGCGTACGCAAGCCGATACGAGGAGCTTGTGCGGAGTCTGGCGGTGGACTTCGGTCGCGGCTGCGTGCTCCCAAAGCCCGCCGAGATCGAGAGCGGTCGCTATGGTCCGCTGACTCGGGAGCTCCGGCTGTACGTCTCCCGCGCCAGCCTAGGGCGCGATGACATGCGCGTCCTTCTTGACTTCTACCTTGATGCGGCGCCCCGGATTGCGCCCGCGCTGGGTTATGGCGCGCTTCCTCCGCTTGCGTACGAACGCGCCCGCGAGAAGCTCGGCCCGCCCGGATAGATTGAGGGCCGGCGAAGTCGAACGGGCCGGAGCTAGGCTCTTGACATGGGGGTTTCGCGGCTGCGTCGCCCTCACGCTGGTCGTTGTCTGCGGGACGCTCGCCGTTCTGCTGGCGGGCTCGCTCCCCTTTTTCGCTGCGGCGCCTTGGGGGGAGCTCTTCTCCCAGAGCCTCTGGACGCCGTTCCACGAAGACCCGCGGCTGAGCTTTCGCCTCCCCCTCTTCGCCACCTTGCAGATTTGCGCGGGCGCGGCTGCGCTCGCCGCTCCCCTCGCCGTGCCCACCGCAGTCTTTCTCGAATACTACGCCTCCGGCCCGATTCGCTCCGCCCTGGACCGACTGACCGGCGCGCTTGCGTCGGTTCCGACGATCGTGCTCGCCTTCCTTGCGGTCGGCTTTGTCGCGCCCTCGCTGCGCAAGATCTGGCCCGGAATGGACATCTTCAGCGGCCTTGCCGCGTGCGCAACGCTCGCGGTGATGATCCTTCCCACGATCATCTCCGTCTCTAGGCGGTCGCTGCGCACGGTCCCGGATGCGGTCGCTCGCGACGCCGTCGCGCTGGGATCCACGAAGGGGCGCGTGATTCTCAAGATTGCGCTCCCGACGGCGTGGCGCGGAATCTTGGGATCGGTCCTCCTGGGGATGGCCCGAGTCGCCGGAGAGACGATGATCGTCACGCTCGCGGCTGGTCAGCAGGCGCGCTGGAGTCTGAGTCCGCTGGAGGGCCTCCAGCCCCTCGCCGGCTACATTCTCCGCGTCACGACCGCGAATGCGCCCACCGTCGCCCGGCCCGACATCCACGCTCTCTTTGCGGCTGCGGCGCTGCTTGCGGGCCTTGCGGCGGCACTGGGCCTCGCTGGTCGAGGACTTCTCCGCGCTCAGCTTAGGGCGCCCTCGGGATGAGGAGCGCCTCCTCCCTGCGCCGGATCGACTGGGTGGGCGTTGCGACCGGAGCGGCGTGCGCTCTCGCCGCGCTCATCGTTCTGGCGCTCGCGAGCGCGCTCATTTGGCGGGCCGCCGGAGTATTCAGCGGCGGCGACGCGGCGTTTCTCCACAAGCTGCGCGCCGCCCTTCTCGGGTCGCTCTGGATCCTGTTTGCAGCGGGCGCGGTCGCAGTCCCCGCGGCATTCGGCACGGCCGTCTGGCTCGTGGAGTTTGCGTCGCAAAGCCGCCTGACTCGGGCAATGGAATCGCTTGTCTTCGCGCTCGCGGCAGTTCCATCGGTCGTACTCGGCCTAGCCGGGTACTTTGTATTCGGGGCCTTCGCCACCCTTGGTCGGACGTTGGCGGCCGGCGCGGCAATTCTCTTCTGCATGGCCTTGCCCAAACTTGTTCTTTCCATTTGCTCCGCTCTCCGCTCCGTCCCCATGAGCCTTCGACAAGACGCCTATAGCCTCGGCGCCACGCCCGTTCAGGCTCTGCGGCGCCACGTTCTTCCAAGCGCTCTTCCTCGGATGTTGGATGAGAGCGCCAGAGCTCTGAGCCTCATCGCGGGGGAAGCAACCGCACTGCTCGTCGTGGGAGCGGTCTTTACCCAGAACTTCCCGCCATTTGCCGCCGCCGACCCAATCCACTCGCTCCCCACGCAGCTCTTTCACTGGACCTTGGAGCCCGATCCAAAGGCCGGAGGTCTCGCCGGCGCGGGCGCACTGCTTCTCCTCCTCCTCATCGGAACCATCCACGGGAGCGCATTCGCGATCAAACGATGGCACCTTCGGCGACAGAGACTCTAGGGGCCGCCGCGGAAGCCCCAATGGCCGCCCTCACGGCCCGGCGCCTCTCCGTCTTTTTCTCCGGCAACGCCGCGCTCAAGGACGTTTCAATTGAGATTCCCGCCGAGAGAATCGTCGCGGTCATCGGCCCTGCCGGAGCAGGCAAGACATCTCTGCTCCGCTCCTTTAACCGAATGAACGAGCTGTGCGAGGGCGCGCGCACGACGGGGCGCGTCCAGGTCTTTGGGCGCGACATCTACGCTCCCAAAACCGATGTAGGGCAACTTAGGCGCGAGGTGGGCATGGTCTTCCACGAGTCCGCGCCGTTTCCAATGTCGATCTTTGACAACGTGGCATACGCTCCGCAGGCGGCGCGACAGAACGAAGATATCGACCGGATTGTCGAACGCGCGCTCGTTGAGGCCGGTCTTTGGAGCCAAGTGGCGGATTCGCTGGGCAGTCACGCATCACAGCTCTCGGCCGAGGAACGCCAACGCCTGTGCATCGCCCGGACGCTGGCGGCCGGGGCCAAGGCGCTGCTCCTGGACGAGCCCACCTCCAAGCTCGACGCAAGGGCCACGCGCGGGGTGGAAGCGCTACTCCACTCCATTCGGCGGAAGTACACGATCCTGATCGCGACCACCGACCATCAGCAGGCCGCCCGCCTCTCCGATCACACGCTGTACCTGGACCGAGGAGAGGCGGTGGAGTACGGCAAGACTGCCTCGGTCTTCACAAATCCCAAGCGTCGGCGTACTGAAGCCTACCTCACCGGGCGAGGCGTATGATGCAGGACGAGGGTCCTCGCAGTCGACTGCAGGCGGAGCTGGATCAGCTCCAGCAGAGCTTCATGGAGATGGCCGGGGAGGTGGAAGGCAGCGTCTCCGAGGCGGTTCGGCTCATTCGGACCCGGGATCCGCGAAGAGCGGAGCAGCTGGAGCGGGACGACGACCGCATCGACGCGCTGGACGTGCGCATCGGAGAGCGCGTGGTCGCCCTGCTCGCGCGCCAGAACCCCGTCGCCGGGGACCTGCGGCTGATCGTCGCGATCCTCAGGATCGCGCACGAGCTGGAACGGATTGGCGACCATGCCGTGCAGATCGCGCGTTCCTGCCGGGCCTTGGCGGATTTTCCGCCTCTGCCGCAAGGATGGGAGGTGCGGGAGCTCGGCGGGAGTATCCGCGCCGAGCTGGCCCGGGTGCTTGAAGCGCTGGGCAACCGGGATGCAGCGCTCGCCCGGAGGCTCTCTTCGGCGGACATCCGACGGAGCGACCTTGCGCTGTCCGCTTCTCGCGTCATCGTCTCGCACATGCTGGAGCGGCCTAGGTACATCAGCCCCGGGCTGGAGACCCTCATGGTGGTCCACTCCCTGCAGCGAATCGGAAGTCTCGCGACCAATATCGCCGAAGAAGTGGTTTTCCTCGTCGAGGGTCGCTCAATCAAGCATCCCCGACTCTCGGCAACCGAGGGGAAGTAGAGCTCAATAGGCCGCCGCGGCGCCGCTGGACCGCCGGCCTACCTACCTGACTGCCTAGTCCAGCTCCCGCACCATCGCCCGCGCAAACTCCGCCAAGAATCGCTTCGCCACAAGGGGAACCACGCCTTGGCCCGCTCTCAACAAGAGTCCAGAGAAGACGATGTGCGCCGTAAGGTGGACCTCGCAGCGCTTCGGCCCCAGCGAGCGAACTCCGGTGAAGATGTCCAGCTTTGCGCTCCCGAAGCCCGCCCGTCCCTTTCCGCGGGCGCGGATCACGGCCGTGCGGTCCCCGGGGTTGAAGTTGAAGACCACGTTGCCGCGATACGCGACCGTCACCGGGCCCGCGCGGATCGACACCTTGGCCAAGTACTTCGAGTTCCCCACCCTTCTGCCGATCTCCGTCGCCGGAAGCGCTTTGGCCACGCGCCTGGGACTCGCCAGAAAGTCCCAGGCGTCTTGGGCGGAGGCCGGAACCTCGAATCGATCCTTTACTTCCAAGGCAATCCCGAAGCTGAGGCGAACGCGACGCGCCGGTAGTCGAAGCTATGGCCCGGCAAAGAAGACGGGCAACAAAGCGCATCCGGAATTTCGCACCGTCGTCGCCGCCGGGAAGAACGCTTCAGCGGCAATGAACGCCGCGCCGTCCGACCGCTACCGCCGCAGTTTGCGACCGTAGCGCTCCGCGACCTCCAGCGTCTCCGCCTCGTCCACCGTCAGGACGCGCCCCTCCTCCACCACCATGCGACCGTCCACGAAGACGTGCGACACATCCCCCGGCTTCGCGGCATAGACAAGGTGGGAGTAGACGCTGTGAAGAGGCGCGAGAGAAGGACGGCGCGCATCAACCACCACGATGTCCGCCCGCTTCCCTGCCTCAAGAGAGCCGATAATCCCGTCCAGCCGCAGCGCTCGGGCTCCCTCAATCGTTGCCATCTGGAACACGTCCTTCGCAGGCAGCGCCGTAGGGTCTCCCGAGACGAACTTGTGCAGCTTGGCTGCGGTGTCCATCTCTCCGAAGAGATCGAGGTCGTTGTTGCTGACCGGACCGTCGGTGCCCAGCCCGACGGGAATGCCCATCGCAAGCGCCTTCGCCACCGGGGCCGCCTTCGGAATCCCCAGCTTCATATTGCTCTCCGGATTATGAGCGATTCCGGCCCCGCTCGCCCGAATCCGCTCCAGATCCTCGTCCGAAAAGTAGATCCCGTGGGCGAGCACCGCGCCCGGGCGAAGGACGCGAAGCGCCTCCAGCGAACGGAGAACCCCCGCGCCCGAGTCGGCGCGGGCCCGCTCGTTTTCCGTTGGGTCCTCGGCTGCGTGAATTTGAAAGACGGCGCCCAATTCGCCGGCTTTGCGGGCTGCTCTTCGAATCCACTTGGAGGGCGTCGTATACAGCGCGTGCGCGGACAGAGACGGCGCGATCCGCGGATGGGAGCCCCACCGCCGGACAAACCCCTCCGCGCGGTCCAGCGCCTCCTCGGGCGTCGCAGCGTCGGGCGCCGGAAAGCCGATCACCGTAGGGCCCATCGCGGCGCGAATTCCGATCTCCGACACGGCCCGGGCGGCGGCGTCCGGGAAATAGTACATGTCCGTCATGGTCGTGGTGCCGCCAAGGAGCATCTCGGTCGCCGCGAGGCGGGTGCCCCAGTAAACGAAGTCCGCGTCCACGAAACGGGCCTCCGCCGGAAAGATGTGCTCTCTGAGCCAAGTCATCAGCGGCAGATCGTCGGCCAGACCTCTCATGAGGGACATGGCCGCGTGGCCGTGGAGGTTGACCAAGCCGGGAATCACGATTCCGTGCCGCGCATCCAAGACCGAACGATCCGGCGGCCTCTCTTCGCCCGCCGCGAAGAGGCCGGCGACCACGCCCTCTTCAATCAACACCGCGCCGCCTTTCAGGACCCGGCGGAAGGGGTCCATCGTGACGATGAAGCCGCCTTCGATCAACAACGGGTCTTCCCGCCCCCGCCGACTGCCTGGCCTCTACCCGTCATGAACGAAGAGCTCCTCTGGCGCCGCCCCATCCGACCGATCCCCAAGGGCGTCCGTCGGAAAAGTCACTGAAGGGTAAGGTAGGGGAAGGGATTCGCCGGAGCAGCTATTGACATCGACCGGCTCTTCGCGCTCCGCCGGTACGCCTTCCCGGCGTAAATTGGAGCGTTCTCGTTTGAGGCCCCCAAACAGCTGCGCCGAGGCCCCCATGGCGACGCCAGACCGCGCCGGCATCAACGCCGCGTACATGGAAGCGCTGTACGAGGCGTTTCTTCTCAATCCCGATTCGGTGCCCGAGGAGTGGAGGACGGTCTTCTCGGCGCGCTCCAGCGCCGCGGAGCGCGCGACGCCTTCGCTTCCGAACGGCGTCGCTTCGGTCCCCCAAGTCTTGGCGCCCGCGACATCCGCCGCGGACGCGGTCGGGAAGACCCGAGCGCCGGAAAGCGACAAGCGGCTGCTGTCCTTGGTGGCGCGCGCCGCGCGATTGCTTCAGGCCTTTAGGGAGCACGGACACCAGTCCGCTCGGATCGACCCATTGGGGAGCGACCCTCCCGGACACCCCCAGCTTGATCCGGCCTACTTCGGGACTACGATGGAGGAGCTGCGCGCGATCCCAAGCTCCGCGCTCTTCGCCGAGGCGGGCGATCGCCCCCTGGCCGCCGCGCTGGATCAGCTCAAGGCCACGTACAGCGGGCGGATCTCTTACGAATTCGAGCACTTGGAAGATCCCCGCACCGTGGAGTGGCTCTGGAAGCAGGTGGAACAAGGGACGCACTTCCAGGGATACTCGGACGAGGATCGGCTGCAAACCCTCGACCGCCTGATTCGGGTGGAGGGGCTGGAGCAGTTCCTCCACAAGGCCTATATGGGGCAGAAGCGATTCTCGATCGAAGGCATCGACATGATGGTTCCGATGCTCGACGAAGCTATTGAGCAGGCTGCGGCGAGCGGCGCCTCGGATATCGTCGTCGGGATGGCTCATCGGGGCAGGCTGAACGTCTTGACGCACATTCTTGGGGTGACGTACGAAGAGCTCTTGGGGGAGTTCGAGGGACGCCAGGCGCCCGGCAGCTCCCTTTGGGTGCCGGATCCGGGGACCGGCGACGTCAAGTACCACCACGGCGCGGTCGGCGAGTACTCGCTGAAGGGCGGAGGTTCAGTGCGGGTGACGCTCGCGCCGAATCCCAGCCACTTGGAATACGTCAACCCGGTGATCCTAGGGATGGCCCGCGCGCTCCAATATCAAGACAACGGCGTCTCGGAGCGCGACCCGGCCAAGGTAGTGCCGATTCTCATTCACGGCGACGCGGCTTTTGCGGCCGAGGGCGTGGTGGCGGAAACACTCAATCTCGCCCGCTTGCGGGGATATGAAGTCGGCGGGGCGCTCCACATTATCGCCAACAATCAAGTGGGCTTTACGACGGACCCCGGGGACGGGCGATCCACGAGATACGCCAGCGACCTGGCGAAGGGATACGACATCCCGGTCATGCACGTGAATGGGGACGCGCCGGAGGAGTGCTTGGCGGCGGTGCGCTTGGCCATGGCCTACCGCAAGGAGTTCCACGGGGACGTGGTGCTTGACCTTGTAGGGTATCGGCGCCACGGCCACAACGAAGCCGACGAGCCCGCGTACACTCAGCCGGCGATGTATCGGCAGATTCGAAATCACCCGACGCCGGTCCGCCGCTGGGCGGACTTTCTTCAGTCGCGAGGTGCGGTCGCGAAGGCGGAAGTCGAAGAGCGCGCGTCGGCGTTTCAGAAAGAGCTCTACGAGATTCAGGACGGCTTTCGAGATTCCAAAGAGCCGCCTGCGGCGCTTCCCTTCACTCACCCCGATTTCGGCGTGGTCTGGGCGGACTCGGACCCGTATACGCAAGTATCGCTGGAGCGGCTCGAGAAGATCAACCGCAAGCTCTTGGATTTTCCGGACGGCTTTGCCGGCCACCCGAAGCTCCTGCGGCAGCTGCTTCGGCGAGGAGATGAGTTCGGGCCGGACTTCCTTCTGGACTGGGGACACGCCGAAGCGCTGGGCGTCGCGTCGCTCTTAGAGGACGATATCCCGGTGCGTCTCACCGGACAGGACTCTCAACGCGGCACCTTTAGCCACCGGCACTTCGTGCTCCACGATGTGAAGAGCGGCGAAACGCTCACTCCGATGGAGCGCGTTGGCGACGCGCGCTTCGAGGTGTACAACTCGCCGCTCACCGAGGCGGCGACCGTGGGATTCGAGTACGGTTTCGCCGTCGCGGCGAACCAGGACTTGGTCCTCTGGGAGGCCCAGTTCGGGGACTTCGCCAATGTGGCGCAGGTCATTATCGATCAGTTTCTCTCAGCCGGCTGGAGCAAGTGGGGACAGCGATCCCGCCTTGCCCTTCTCCTGCCTCACGGCTTCGAGGGGATGGGTCCGGAGCACTCCTCCGCGCGGCTTGAGCGATTTCTGCAGCTGTGCGCCGAGGAAAATATGCGGGTGGTCTACCCTACGACGCCCGCGCAGCTCTTTCACCTGCTGCGCTTCCAAGCCTTCAGCGAACCGGAGCGTCCGCTGGTCGTGATGACCGGAAAGAGCCTCCTGCGGCATCCGTCCGCGACTTCGCCCGTGCGAGACCTGAGCGAGTCGGGCTTCAAGAGGGTATTGGACGACCCTCGCTTCGACGAGCAGGATATTCAGGAGGAGGTGAAGCGCTTGGTGCTCTGCTCCGGAAAGGTCTACTACGAGCTCGCGGCGGAAGCGGAGAAGGCCGGGCGGACCGATGTCGCGATCGCGCGCATCGAGATGCTCTACCCCTTCCCGGCCGACGAGACGCAGGCGCTGGAGGAGCGCTACCCGTCCTTGGAAACGCTCGCTTGGGTGCAGGAAGAGCCTTGGAACATGGGCGCGCGCTCACATGTGGATCCTCACCTTCGCAGCATGTTTGCCTCGCTGTACGAACTCAAGTTCGTCGCGCGTCCGGAAAGGGCGAGCCCGGCCGTCGGCAGCTACGCCGACCACGCCAAGGAGCAGCGGCGCGTCGTCGAGGAAGCGCTGGGATCGGCCTGACGCTCCAGATCCGCCCGCTGTGCTTTCCCTAGAGGCGATCCGCGCGGCGAGGGAGAGAATCTCCGGGGGCGTCGCCCACACCGGATGCCCCGCTTCAATCGGTCTCGCGTCGTCGCGCTACGGAAAGATCTACCTCAAGACCGAGCTGAACCAGCCAACCGGCTCCTTTAAGGACCGCGGCGCTCTCAACAAGCTCATCGCGCTGGGCAGGGAGGCGAGGCGCCGGGGGGTCGTCGCCGCAAGCGCCGGCAACCACGCTCAGGCGCTTGCCTATCATGCCCGCCGGCTGGGCGTCCCCTGCACGGTGGTGATGCCCGACACCGCGCCCCTGATCAAGGCAAGTCGGTGCGCGGCGCTGGGAGCAAAGGTCGTACAGGCCGGCGAGACTCTCTCCGACGGCTTGCCCATCGTACGGCGATTTGTGGAGCGGGACGGACATATCCCCATCTCCGCCTTTGACGACCCGGAAGTCGTCGCCGGCCAGGGAACAATCGGGATGGAGATACTGGAACAGGCCCCGGAGCTGGATACCGTGGTGGCGCCGATCGGAGGGGGAGGACTGATCTCCGGGATCGCCCTTGCGCTGCGCGAAAGCCATTCCAAGGCGCGACTCGTAGGGGTCGAAGCCAAGGCGTCGCCAGGCGCCCGCGCCTCTTTGGATGCGGGCCGCCCCGTGCGCCTGGAGCACTCCGATACGCTGGCGGACGGAATTGCGGTGAAGCGGATCGGCGATATCGCCTTCCCGATTATCCAGCGGTACGTGGACGACGTGGTCTTAGTGGACGAGGCCGAAATCGTCCAAGGAATCTTCTACCTGTTGGAGTCGGAGAAGCTCCTCGTGGAAGGCGGCGGAGCCGTGGGGATCGCAGCGATCCTCGCGGGGAAAATCCCTATCGGGCCGGGCAGCGCGACTGTTTGCGTCTTGTCCGGCGGAAACATCGACATGAACGTGATCTCGCGCGTCATTGACCGGGGTTTGCTGGCTGCCGGTCGACTGGGCCGGCTCAAGGTGGTCGTTCGAGATCGTCCCGGCTATCTCAACGAAGTCACGGCGCTCGTCGCGACCAAGGGCGCCAACGTCCTTGAGATCGAACACGCGCGAGCCTTTGGCGATGTCTCGGTCGGCCAGGTGGAAATCGAAATGACGGTCGAGCTGAAGGGGCCTGGCCACTTGGAGACCGTGCGCGCGGGCTTGGAGGAGCTTGGACATCGGGTAGCGACGGCGTGAGCGTCCCGCATTAGCGGACCGTCGCCGCGTTTCTTGTCGCCTGTTATTGGCCGTTGCAAACCGCGATTGATTTTGATCTGAACGACGCAGAACCGAGCGCGCAGCTGGACGATTCTTCCTTTTCCTCTTCATCCTCGCCGCCGGTCGAGCCGTTGTCGTCGTCGGTCCAGTCGTCGTCGCTACCTCCTCCGCCTCCACCTCCGTTGCCGTTCCCACCAACGGGCTCAAGCGCATCTGTTTTCTGGTACTCCACATAACACTGTAGAGCCCTTTCGGGCACGCCATCGCCTTTTAAATCGTCCGTGTACCCCGCATGATGCTGGGCCTCGTGTATTAACGTTAACGCCATATCCGCTACCCTGGTGAATTGGTTGGAGACATATACCTCGTGGGCCCCGCCAGTAACATAAAAACCAGAAGCGCCGCGCTTGGGCGTAGCCATATAGAACGTGTCTTCGCCAAGGCTACCCTTAAAGTTGTCTAGAGCTTGTTGGCATGTTGCCGTTTCTCCGCCAAACGATACCTGTTTATCCAAGTGTCACTTGCCGGGGGATGACATGGAACTTAGCAGGCTGTGGTGAAAATCACTCTTGGAACGATTTTCTGAGTGGACTGGAATTTGCCGATTTCCCGGTTTTGGCGGCCGCTTGAGCGGGGGCTTGGCGCGCTGAGTAATTTGTCGTAGCGAGGCATTCGAGGGGTCCGCGAAAGGGGGTTTGCCTATGGCTTTGGGGATGCGCGTCAAGAAGAAGGAGCAGGACACGCTGTTCTACGTCTACCCGGGGGACGACGACGTGTTGAAGCCGAAGGGCGGCTCCTTCTACGCGGCTTTCGACGAGCTGCTCGAGGAGAACGGGTTCGACGCCTTCGTCGAGGATCTGTGCCGGAGCTCGTACGCGAGCGTCGGGAGGCCCGGGCTTCCTCCGGGCGTGTACTTCCGCATGATGATGGTCGGGTACCTCGAGGGGATTCCGTCGGAGCGGAGGATCGCTTGGCAGTGTCACAATCGGCTGGATCTGCGGATTTTTCTTTATGGGTCGGCCATGAAGCCGCCGCCGGATCATTCGACGGTCTCGAGGACGCGCAGGCGTCTGAGCCGCGAGATCCACGTGCAGGTTTTCGCGTGGGTCTTGGGCGTGATTTACGACGCCGGCCTGCTCGAGGGCAAGACGCTGGGCGTGGATTCCACGACGCTTCAGGCCAATGCGTCAATGCGGGCGCTGCGCAGGCGCGAGGACGGGACGCACTACGAAGAGTTCCTCGAGCAGCTGGCGAAGGCGTCGGGGATCGAGACGCCGACGAGGGAGGAGCTGATCAAGCTGGATCGGCGCCGTCCCAAGAAGGCGTCGAACCGGGAGTGGGAGTCGCCGACCGATCCCGAGGCGCGCATTGCGAAGATGAAGGACGGGAGGACGCGCTTCGCGCACAAGTTCGAGCAGGCGGCGGACATGGAGAGCGGCGCCGTCGTCGCCGTGACGGTCCAGTCGACGGAGGGAGGAGATTGCGCGTCGATTGAAGGCACGCTGGACGAAGCGTCGCGCCATCTGGACGACGCGGGGCTGCAGCCCGAAGAGGTGGTCTGCGACAAGGGGTATCACTCGAACGCGACGATGAAGAGCTTGAAGGCCCGGGGGCTTCGGAGCTACGTGAGCGAGCCGAACCGTGGCCGCAGGAACTGGGCGAGGGATCCGGACGCGAAGGCGCCGACGCGCGCGAATCGGCGCAGTATACGGAGCGAGCGCGGTCGGCGTCTCCTTCGCATGCGGGGCGAGAAGCTCGAGCGGAACTTCGCGCATTTGCTGAACACCGGGGGGATGCGGAGTGTGCACTTGAGGGGAAGGGAGAATGTCGAGAAGAGGCTGCTGATTCACGCGTCGGCCTTCAATCTGAGTCTGATCTTCCGAAAAGCGTTCGGGGCGGCACGCCGAGGGGCCCGGCGGGGCGCCTTGCCGGGAGAAGTATGTCCAAACGCGACGCTGGAGGCGTGTTTTCTGCTTTTTTCGGCCTGATTTCGCGCGTTTTTGGTCTCGAAAGCCTCGATACGCGATTCAAGCGTCGAATTCTCGGCTTTTCTTAGCCGAATTCGCCAAATCAAGCGAATCGCTTACAACCCGCGCCTCCGCCAAGGACTCTTCCACGACCCCCCTTCCGCCACGGCCTGTTAGATATCCGCTTACATCTATCTGTACCCTGGTCGACACGTCAAATTCATCATGTAAATTGAGTTGCGCTTCGACAAACCCAATAGGTGTCGTGAAAACAACAAACAACAACAAGGCGGCAATTCTCACTTGGCGCCTTCCCCCATGGGTGGATTTTGTCGCAGCCATTCGGTACGGACCTCCGAGGTGTTTTCGGGCTGCTCCCACTTGCCGTTACGGGCTTCCCACTCGGCGCGGCGGAGATCGTCAATGAGTTGCAGGGTAACCCCTTCGCCCCATGGGGTCGGTGGGAGGTCATTATCGCAGGGGTCATTCCACGGGGCAGGGGCAGGCAATCCGGCTGCCACTAGGTCTCTTTGCAGCCTGCACCAACCCGGCTGCCCTTCATCCCAAGCCTTCGCCTCCTCTGTTGTCCGGATAACCCGAGGGTAGCTGACGAAGCCCATTCTTGGGGGCGTCGCCACAACCTCCTCCATCGAAAACGGGTCTGCCTTCTGCGTTTCGCACCCCCCCAAAGCGGCGAGAAACAGAATGGCCAGCGGGTACTTCCACGTGCTCGTCACGAGCGGCTCCAAGATTGGAGGGTCGGGTTACGGCGTTCCAAGCGACGCCTCTTAATGAATAGCATACTCGCCGCTCGCGTACAATCTCGCTGTACCATTAAAGAGACTCTCTATGGGAGCCGATTCAAGGTTTCAGGGATTAGAGAGGAAAACAAAACACCGATACGGGCGCCGTGCCGGGCGCAACCCATTGCCCCCTGCGCCTGTTGAGCGCCTGGAAAGGACTTGTGCCCCGGTCGCGGAGCCGTGACCTCGAACGCTGGTGCGACACAGCCCTGCTCTGCGGACTCGAACCGCTCGAAACGCTTCGCGAGAACCGTGCTCGACCACTGGAAAGGCATCCTCGGATGGTTCCGAAGCCGAATATCCAACTCCCTGCTCGAAGCCATGAACTCGCTCGTCCAAGCCGCCAAGGCTCGCGCCCGAGGATACCGCACCACCGACAACCTCGTCACCATGGCCTACCTCGTCTGCGGCCACTTGGAATTCGACCTGCCCACTTGAACCGGCGAAGAGCCACATTTCTTTTCTGCGCAGGACATCTTCGGTCGTTCCGATTTCGCCAATGCGTCATTCGGAGGTTTTGGACTCGAATATGTAAGAGGCGATGCTGAGCTCCACCCGTGCCGGGGAGGTCTCATGAAGTTCTTTGCTCGAACAGCCAAGCGCTTTTTGCCGCCGCGGGGTGGGTCTCCTCTCGCCCGACGACTATTCATTGCAGCTTCGGTAGCGGCTGTTTCCGTGCTGCTTGCGTCGGCCGCCGCGACGCGATTTGGGCCTTCGCAGGAAGAGGACCTGTGCGAAATGGTGGGCTGCCCCAACAAAGGCGCACTGGAGTGTGCCGTGGTGTACCTGAAGCACGCCGCGGCAGCAGGAGACACCATTGTCTGCTATTTCCCAAGGCAGGACGGGCCGGACCCCCGCCGCGTTAGGTCAATCAAATGAGCGTGAACACAATGGACCTTTTCGCCGACCAGCGTCGGGCTCGCATCCGAAGGGGGACCAGCAGGCGTCCCTTTCTCGAAGACGACCAAAGCGATCCGGCAACCTTCGGGCGCTCCCGGGTCGACCAAGAGACGCGAGCATGCGACCCCGCGCTGGAGACTCCGCAGGCACTTTTCCGATCGCCTCTGTGCTTCGTTCCGGCGACATCGGCTTACCGGGCATTTCTCGAAGCAAGCCGGAAGCGCATTTCTGCGGTGGACTGTTCGGCGCGCGCGAGGCATGTCCAGCGTCTTTCGTTCGATCTCGTCCCATCGGCGTTCACGAACAACGACGATTCGATTGCTTCCTGCTCTCTTGCTTGTCGGCTGCGCGCAGCCGCCGTCCCGGTCCGAGTCCTTGGCTGACATCGCCGGCATTTCCTCCGGCGTCGCGGTGTTCACGCACGCCTTGAGCTGCCAGATGGACGGCTGGGCCCTTGATCGAATCGAAGCGATACGTGCTCGCGGAGTACCTACTCGTTTCGTGTTTGTGGCCCCGGATAGCTCCTCCGCGCGCCAAGCCGCAGACAACATGGGCGTGACAACGCACTTTGCGCGGATCGACAATGTCGCGTATGAATCCCTTGCCAATCGAATGCGCGTTGCGACGCCATTTTTCGTCGTTCTCAAGCGCGGTCGCCCCCAAGTCATCCTCGGAAATATGGAGAGCAGCGCAGCCGTGCGGCTTCTTCAACACCATCTGTCAAACATCACTATTTCAAACAAGACGGAGACTCAACAATGAAACACATCGGCGTAATCCTCCAGCCGGCAGTCACACCCGGGGTCAGGGATTTTTGCAGCACAAGTCGGATCGTTTTCCTTTTCGGCTACATTCTCCTTTCCGCGACCGCGATTCTTGGCAACCCGTCGGGCGCCCAATCTCAGACCCGGCGCTGGCTTCCCGAGCCAGAAGAAGTCGTGGCATTTGTCGATGAAGACGGTAGCAAATTCGGTGATCCTCATCGCCTTGTCGCCAGCCCGCGGGGCGGGTTTGTGATTGACGATTGGTCAGGACACTCCGTGCGAGAAATATCTGTCTTTGGCGAGCTACTCTGGCAGTTTGGTCGTCATGGCGAGGGGCCTGAGGAGTTCATGCGAATGATGGACATGGAGTTTCTACGTAACGGAAACCTGTTGGTACTGGATCTCGAACTACGAAAACTCACGGAGTTGGATGCCGAGGGAGGCTTGGTGGCGACGCATCGGGTGGGGAGGGACGTGCAAGTGCTTCCGGCGAGTTTTCATCCTGGAAGCTGGTCCGTGATACCTGAGTCGAAAGACTCAACAGTTCTCTACGAGTCGCGCGCCACCACGCCAGAGACGTCAGTATCGGTGCCAATGCCGCACGCTTATTTGGGTTTAGACCCAATGGTTACGGAATGGAAAGCGACAAATGGCAGGTCGGGCGCTGCGGTAATCTATACGCGTCATTTCAGTTCCTTTATCGTATTGGACTCTGCTGGCGCGGTTGATGTTTCGTTTGATGGCATTGAGTTGATTGAGGTTCCAGAAGTCGTGACGACTTCTGGAACTATTCCAGGCCTCGGGAGGTTCGTATCACGACGAGTCGATCCAAAGGCGGCGAAGGCCTCAGAGAGCGCGGCAATACATGATTCCAATTTGTTTGTTCTTTTTCGTGGAAACACGGATAATGCAATGCGACTCATCGACGTGTATAGCTTAAAGGGAACTTACCTTGGCTCATACTTGCTGCCGCACACGGTGCGTTCCATTGCGATACTTGAGGGGGGACAACTTGCAACGCTTGACACGAATCTGCTTCCGACCGTTAAGATTTGGGATCTGAAGGGACTTGATTGATGTGTTGCCTATTTTCTGATTGCACTTCGGGGCAAGGTTCGGAACCTCTACTTGACGAGGTGCCCCACGCCAAAGCCGTCGAGCCGAACCGAAGCGACGGCTTCAATGTTGTTCCAAAGGGAGGCTCGGCTATGTTCAAGCCACAACGCTGGAAGGGCCTACGGCGGTTGACCCGCGCCGCAGGAATGCTGGCACTCAGGGTCTGCAGGGTCGCAGTGGTTGCATCCACTGCGCTGTTGGTCATGTCGCCTGGCGGGGTCGAGGTCAAGGAGCTTGCGGCTAGCAGCCTTGCTATGGCCTTGGGTGGGCCCAAGGGGGAGGCATGCAGGCTGGTTGGCTGCCCTGATCGGGGTGAGCTGGAGTGCGCAAAGACCACGATCATGGTCGACACACCGTATGGCAGCCTTGAGGCCGCGATTACGTGCTACCAAGATCCTGACGGCACCGAGGACCCCCAATAAAGCCAAGCCATCGGCACCCGCCGATGATGGTCTAGCGCGGTCGAATGCTCCCTCCACCGCGAGATCCGTGGAGGAAGCATTCGCCTTGGGCGCGCTCACTTCGGAATCTGCCTAGGCCCAGTCTTACGGCGGGAACTGGTTGAATCTCCAGTGTGGCTCTGACGCAAACACTAATTAATTCGAGGTGCGCGCTGCTGGGTACGTTTTTTACTGGGTGCGGTTCGAGGGCCTGACGCCGACCCAGGCGATAGGCCTCGGCTTGCAGCGGCGTGGGCGAAAAGGCGAGTTGGCGGCGATTGGTTTTGTCGGCAACGAAGCAGATGCGTCCGAGCGACACTGCGGCGAGCTCCCTCGGGAGACTCTGGTAGCTTTGCGCGGGGAAGCCGCTCCGGGTGCGCTTGCGCCCCGCATTTTCGAGCGTCGACTCCGAGCGTCGGGCCGGCGCGACGGGCGAGCTTCTTGGCGCGCTGCGCTCCTCGTCGCCCCTGAGCAGCGGCGCGAGCAGCTTCCGCAGGCGCCATTCGACGTAGTAGGCGAGCCCGTGCGCCATCACGCGGTCGTTGAGTCGGTGGTGTACGGGTCTGACCTTGAGGCCTGCCGTCTTGAAGGATCGGAAGGCGGGCTCGACCTCCCTCCTGATGCGTGCGCTCGTCAGAAGACCCCGGTCGCCCGCCAGCGCCACGCGCCTAAGCAAGAAGCACTCGCCTGTAGATCACGAACGCAAGCAAGCGCGCGGCACAGACGCTCCATTGAACGCACGGGGCCCGCAGCCCCAAGGCCGCTGCAAGGACCCATGGCCGCCATGGAACCTCCGCGGTCTTGAAGGCGTAGTACATGTAACGACGCCCCGCGCCGATGGGGCGGAGTTCCAGCTGATTGGACGCTCCAATGGAAAAAGAGATACTTTGCGGCCCCGGCGAACACGCGGCGCGTGGAAAGAGCTCGCGGCTCCACAGGGAAGAAGCTTGGCGCTTGGCCGCCCTTCAAACCGAGTCGCTCTTTCGAGTCGCGTCTCGTTTTCGACTGGATCCAAACGACGCCGATGACTTCGTTCAAGAATGCACCGTTCACCTTTGCGAAAAACTGACGGCTCGCGGCCTGGAAATCCGAGACGTATCTGGGTGGGCATTCCGAGTTGCGGTGAACTACTGCAAAGCTTGGATCAATAGGAGCCGCAGCGACCCGGCGAGCGTTTCGATAAACCGAGCCTTGAATGTGCCGGATGGAGCCGCGACCCCCGACATGCTTTGCGAACAACAGGCACTCAGGAACGCTCTACGACATTCGGCAGGACGCCTCTCGGCTACGGAGGCGGTCGCGATCCGGAACCGCTTCAATGTCGACTTGCGCATTGACTGGAACGAGACCGCTTCTATCGGAGCCCTGCGGGCCGCACTGGAAAGAGCTATCCGCAAGCTCGCCAAGTCTCCCGAACTTCGAGCGTGGGCGGAGGACATCGTCCAAGCTGGAGCCGGACGGTTTCAGGTGGATGCCGGGACAGTCGATGCCGCTCGTCCCCTGCTCGCGCTCGGCTTTGAGGGGGAGTCGATAAGGAGGCTGTGGATCGGGCTCAGCGCAATCTCAATCGACAAAGTCCTTGCCAGCGTACTGGCGGCTGGGGGATGGAGACAGCTGAATCAGCTTGCTCGGCGATACCCGGAAGCGCCCATCTTGATTCGGTACGATGCCGCCACAAGCCGAAGCGAGTTCGCCGGCAACGTACGCCGCCTTTGCGATCACGGTCTCCCGAGCCGCATCGTGACGTGCGGAGAACCCATGGCCGAGAGCCGTGATCAGCGCGAGGCGGCCCCGCCGTCAGCGCTGACGCTCCGCGCGCAAGCTGACTTCGAGCTGGACAACATTGCTCAGTTGGTCCTGCGCGCTTCGGACGCGGCGACGCTGACCAAGGTCGCAGACGCCGCGCACGCGTCGCTCCGCCGAAGCGGCTCCGTCCTCTTCGATGCCGTGATGCGCGAGTCCCTCCGGCACCGCAGGGTTTCTCGTCTTGCGGACGCCATCGAATGCTCTGTGCGCGTCCTAGGGCGCAAATGCCAGCGTCGCGGCCTGCCGACGCCGAAGGAGCTTCTCCGCATGGGAACCATCTTCCACGTCTTTCGCTTGGCCCGCTGGACGGATCAAGCCCTTGGCGGAGTTGCGCTCGCTCTTGGGCTGCCGGACGGCAGCGCGCTCAATCGCCTGGTTCGATCCCAATTCCAAGTCACGCCGTCGCGCCTCTTTGAGCTGGGCGGGGCGGACTACGCCGCGGACGCGCTGACAAGTGCTTTCTCGGCCTCTTCGTATCGCCGAACATCCGCCCGGCTTCGGTCGCATCGGCGCGCAGGCAGGCAGAGTCCCAGCCGTAACGTTCGTAACTTCCGAAGGACTCGACTTTCAGCTACCGCCGGCGAATCCGACCCTCCGGGAACGCGACGACGCTCTCATGGCCGTCGACTCCCACGGTCCTAACGCCGAACAGATAGTTGTCGATCACCAGACCTTCCAAGGTGACGGAGGCGGCCGATCCCACCCAACGGCTGTGCTGCCACCTAGGCGCCGTCGTGTCTCGCCAGACCACCAAATAGCCGGCGACCCGCGGGTCGTCCACCGGATCCCACTCCAGTGTTGTCGATGGCCGCACCGCGCCCCCAATCCGAACTCCTGTCGGAGCGGGGGGCGCCCACCCCAACCGCGCAAGCGTCGCCGCGTTGAGCGAAGCGAGCTTTGCCGCATACGGGAAGTTCACGCCGCTCACGACATCGCCATAAGCGATCCCGTCTTCGACTCTGATGTCCTGGTGCTGGCGCGTGTAGTTCTCGTGCGTTTCCATGATCCGCACGCCCGCGAATCCCGCGTCGTTGAACGGGCGGTGGTGCCCTCCCCTTCCAAACCGATCCAAGCGGTAAATCAGGATCGGATCCAAGTTCGGGATGTAGCGGTCGGCGGTCTCCGCCACATACCGGGCGAGCTGCCTGGACGGGCCGTCCACTTCGCCCCCAAAGACCCGATAGTAGCTCGGGCCCCGAAGAGTGTCGGCGATGGAAAGCGGCTCCGAGAAAATCCGAAAGGTGTTGTTCTCAATCACCCCGTCGACGCCTTCGATATTGCCGATCATGTCGTTGTTGAGCACGCCGGTGATTTCCCAGCCTTCCGAGCGGGCTCTCGCAGCCATGTCGCGGCCTCCCCACAGCCCCTGCTCTTCCCCGGAAAGGCCTGCCAGCACGACCGTGTTTCCGAAGTCGTAGCTGGCTAAGAGCCGGGCCGCCTCCAGCGCGCCGGCCATGCCGGAGGCGTTGTCGTTGGCTCCGGGCGCGTCGAACTCCGCGTCAAAGCCGCTGGACGCGCGCGAGTCGATATCGCCGCTCATGATAACGTACCTGTTCGGCTGCGTCGTACCCCGCTTCACGGCGAGGACGTTGACCACCCAAGTGTCTTCGGGAATCCGCGGACTTGCCGGGGCAGCCGCCAAGGATCGCTGGTAGAAGACATCGTAGCAGCCGCCGCACGTATCCGATATTCGCTCAAACTCCGCCTTGATCCACCGCCGCGCGGCGCCGATCCCTCTGGTGTCCGAGAGCGTGTCCGAAAAGGTGTTGCGGGTGCCAAAGCCCGCCAACGTTCGAATGTCCGCTTCCATTCGCTCCGAGGAGGCGGCTTCTACGATGTCGTAGATCCTGGGATCAAAGCGAAACTGAAGCTGCGCCTCGCCCGACTTTGCGGCGCCCAAAGCCGCCAGCAGAACGACCGCCGTCCCGCCGCTCCAGCGGCGGGCCTGAGAGACCAGACTCTTCATGAAGGCCACTCCTCTCTCCAAACCAGCAGAATCTTGCCGAAGTTCGCGTTCGCCTCCATGCGGCGGTGGGCATCGCCAGCCTTCTCTGGAGGAAACACCGAATCAACCTCTGGAACAAGCGCGCCGTCCGCAAAACCAGGAAGGACTTCCCGCCTAAAGTAGTCCGCGAGCCGCGCCTTTTCCCGGAGGGATCGGGTTCGGAGAACCGAGCCACGAAGGACAGCGCGCTTCGCCATGAGCATCCTCAGGTCGATTCCGGTCTTCGACCCGCTGGGAACCCCCACCACCACGTGCCTTCCACGGTTCGCGATCGCCCGTTGATTGGCTCTCAGATACGCTCCGCCCACCAAGTCCAGAATCACGTCCGCTCCCCGCCCTTCGGTTCGGTCGAGAAGCTCCTCCTCCCAAGCGCTTGAGGCATCCAGCGGCTCGTCCAGCCCCAGCCTCCGGGCCCGCGTCAGCTTCTCACGCGACCGGGAGGTGCCGAACACCCGCGCGCCCGCGCGCTTTGCGAGCTGGATGGCGGCGGTACCCACGCCGCTTCCCGCAGCATGTACCAGCACACTTTCTCCGCGCTGGAGTTCAGCCTGCCTGAAGAGCGCATCCGCCGCCGTCATGAAGACCTCCGGAATCGCGCCCGCCTCCACGGGCGAGAGCCCCGGCGGCGCCCGCACGACCGTCGTCGCGGGCGCGGAGATCCGCTCCGCGTAGCCGCCGCCCGAGACAATTCCCATCACGCGATCGCCGACCTTCCATTCCGTCGCGCGGGCGCCGGCCCAAGCAACGCCGCCCGCGTACTCCAGCCCTAACACCTCCGTCGTTCCGGGCGGCGGATCGTAGAGGCCCTTTCGCTGCAGAAGGTCCGCGCGATTAACCCCGGAGACGCATACGTCGATCAACAGGTCCCCTGGACCCGCGGAGGGCACGGACGACCTTCCTAGGCGAAGTCGGTCCGGTCCGCCCGGCCCTAGCAGGTTCACGCTCCGAACCGTCTCGAACTGTCCAGTCATGGAGCCCCGGGGCTAACCGACAGGCAAGAAGCGGGCAGGCAAATCACTTCCAAGGCGACGATCAATATTCCGCATAGGGAGGCGCCGCGAGCCGGCAGCGCGCCCGAAACGCCTTCGAACCGGACGCGCGGATACCTATCTTTCACTAGAGTTTTCGCAATTCCAGGGGCGCATCGCGCCTCTGCAGGCGTTGATCGGATGCGGCGCATGCAAAATAAAGCAGTCTTGGACGCCGGGGCCGCCTTGAGCTCGACGCTTGGCTTGGAGCGCCCCCTCGCCGTCTTGGACATCGAGTCTACCGGTATTCGCCCCGAGCAAGACCGCATCGTGGAGCTATCGGTGCTCATCTGCCATCCGGATGGATCGGTCGCCGAACGCTCGCGTCGCTTTCATCCCGGCATGCCAATCCCTCCGGAAGCGACGCGAATTCATGGGATTAGCGACCAGGACGTGGCGAACGAAGAGCCCTTTAGGCGGAGAGCTCGCGCCCTGAAGGCGCTCCTCGACCCTTGCGATCTCGCCGGATTCAACATCCGCGCCTTTGATCTCCCCATGCTCGCGGAGGAGTTTGCGCGGGCCCAAGTCGCCTTCGACGCGACAAGCAGGCAGGTCTTGGATGTCCAGCAAATCTTCCACAGAGAGGAGCCGCGCGACCTTTCCGCAGCCGTACGCTTTTTCTTGGGGGAGAAGCTGGAGGCCGCTCACTCCAGCAACGCGGACGCCGCGGCGGCCCTTCGCGTCCTCGCCGCCCAACTGGAACGCTATGCGCACCTTCCCGCCACCGTAGCGGGCCTGCACCAGTACTGCGACGAGATTCGCCCGGTGCGCACGCCCCTCGGCAAGTGGTTCGCCCAAGACGGCTCCGATTTGGTCTTCCGGAAGGGACAGCACCGAGGGAAGTCAATTGGGGACGTCGCGCGGACCGACGCCGATTACCTCGTTTGGATGAGCGAACGGGCCAAAGACATGCATCCCGACGTTCGGACCGCTGCCCGAGACGCCCTGAAGTCCAGCGGAAAGTCCTAGCTTCCCGGACGGAACGCGTCGTCAACCTTCCGGGAAGCCCTCTCGCCGATTAACTCAGCTTGCGGACCGCCTCCTCGTTCGTGGCGTAGGACTTCGCGAGTCTGGAGAAGCCGCTCACGTCCATCACCTCTTGGATGTGCCTCGAGACTTGGCTGAGGGCCAGCCCGCCCCCCTTGGCGTTCGTCTTCCGGATCGCGATGAGCACCACTCTGAGTCCGGCGCTGCTCATGTACCTCAAATCGCGGCAATCAATGACCATGTTCGCGCTGTCGCCCGCCAGTACCTCGTCGAGCTCTTGGCCGAACTGGCTGGCGTTGGCCGCGTCAAGGCGGCCCTTGACTGCGATGATCGCGGTGCCGCCGGAAAAGCTCGTCGTTACTTCCATGCTTGGCATTTCCATCTAGGAGCCTCTGATTTTGCGCGGGAGGGTTAGATCGAGAAGTACATGTCGAATTCCACAGGATGCGGCGCCTGCTCGAATCGCTCAACCTCGCTCATCTTCAGCTCAATGTAGGCGTCGAGCTGCTCGTTTGTGAATACGTCCCCTCGCGTCAAGAAGTCGCGGTCGCGGTCCAAGAAGTCCATCGCCTCCCGAAGCGACGTGGACACGGTAGGGATGTCCTTGAGCTCCTCGGGAGGGAGCGCGTAGAGATCCTTGTCCATCGCCGGCCCCGGGTGAATTCGGTTTTCGATGCCGTCGATTCCCGCCATCAGGAGCGCGGCGAAGGAGAGGTAGGGATTGGCGGTGGGGTCTGGAAACCTCACCTCCACTCGAGTCCCCTTCGTGGAAGCGACGTGCGGAATCCGGCACGACGCCGAGCGGTTGCGGGCCGAGTAAGCGAGGAGCACCGGCGCCTCGTACCCGGGCACCAAGCGCTTGTAGCTGTTGGTGCTGGGGTTGGTGAAGGCGTTAATCGCGCGGGCGTGCTTCATAATGCCGCCGATGTAATAGAGCGCCTCCTCGGAAAGACCGGCGTAGCCGTTGCCTGCAAACAGGTTCTGTCCGGCGTTCCAGACCGACTGGTTGACGTGCATCCCCGATCCGTTGTCCCCGACAACCGGCTTCGGCATAAAGGTGGCGGTCTTGCCGTGGTGAGCGGCGACGCCTTGGACGACGTACCGGTAGACCTGCAGTTTGTCCCCCATCGTCACCATGGGGGCGAAGACGATGCCTAGCTCGTGCTGACTGGCGGCCACTTCGTGGTGGTGCTTCTCGACCTCCACGCCGGCGTCCCGCAGAGCGGTGAGCATGTCGCTGCGGATATTGTGCGCGGAGTCAACCGGCGGCAGCGGAAAGTACCCGCCCTTCGTTCGAGGTCGATGCCCTTTGTTGCCCCCTTCCTCCGACCGATCGGTGTTGTATGGGCCTTCCGCATCATCCACGCGGTAGAAGCTGTGGTCGGGATCAACGCCAAAGCGGACGTCGTCGAAGAGAAAGAACTCCGGCTCGGGGCCGAAGTAGGCGGTGTCGCCGATCCCTGATCCCTGGAGAAACTGCTCCGCCGCGATCGCCGTCGAGCGAGGACATCTTGAGTACTCTTGTCCGGTCGTCGGCTCCAGCACGTCGCAAATGAGATACAGCGTCGGATCCCTCATGAAGGGATCGACGCCCATCGTCGCTGGGTCGGGCCGGAGCGCCATGTCCGACTTATCGATGCTTTTCCAGCCGGCAATCGAGGACCCGTCGAACATGACCCCGTCCTCAAACACGTCCTCGTCGAAAGCCTCAGGCGTCATCGTGACGTGGTGCCAGCGCCCTCGCGGGTCGGTGAAGCGGAGGTCGACGAACTTGATCCCGTCCGCCTTGATCTTGCGAAAAACCGCATCCATCGAGTCTGACATGACATCTCCCTGAATATTCGTTGGGGTCGACTGTGGTCGCTGTACCAGCGTTTTCCACGGTACCAAATTACCCCATTCGCGCGAGCCGCGCCGACAGCGGACCGACAGCGCGACGCCATGAGCTGCGGAGGGCTCGCCATCGGGAGAGCGAGGCGGTCGCCGTCCTTGCGGGCGAAGCAGCCCTTGCCGCGGGAGGGCGGCGGCAGGCGCCATGCGCACATGGTAGAATTAGTCGACTCAACGGCATATCCCCGTCGCCGCTTTCCGCTGGGACAGCGCGAGAGCGGGCGCGATCCAACAGTTGATACGGAGCCCATCCCTGATGGCAAAGATCCTAGTCGTCGACGACGAGCCCGATTTGGAGCTGCTTCTCCGCCAGAAGTTTCGGCGAAAGGTCAGAAAGGGCAGAATGCAGCTCATCTTCGCCCAAAACGGGATTGAGGCGCTCGAGCGCTTGAAGGAGCATCCCGACGTCGACATGGTCCTCTCCGATATCAACATGCCTGAAATGGACGGACTGACGCTCCTCCAGCAGCTGGAGAAAGCCAAGAGCAATGTTCGCGCGGTGATCGTGACGGCGTACGGGGACATGAAGAACATCCGCATCGCCATGAACCGGGGAGCCTTCGACTTTATCACCAAGCCGATCGACTTTAAGGACCTTGAGACCACGATTACGAAAACGCTCGCGCACCTTGCGGTGATGCGCGACGCGCTCCGCTCGCGAGACGAGCTTGTGGCCCTGCGCAAGGAGCTGGGCGTCGCGGCGCGAATGCAGGAGTCGATCCTGCCGACATCCTTCCCCAAACACTCCGCCTACGACATCTACGCCCGGATGACTCCCGCCCAGGACGTGGGGGGCGACTTCTACGACTTCTTTCCGCTTGAAGACGGGAGAATGGGGCTTGTCGTCGCCGACGTTTCCGGAAAGGGCATCCCGGCCGCGCTCTTTATGATGGTCACGAGGACGCTGATGAAGGGGGCGGCGATTGGCGACGACGACCCTCAGGAGTGCCTTGCCGAGGTCAACGATCTCCTTTCGCAGGACAACGAAGAAGCAATGTTCGTGACGATCTTTTACGCCATCCTTGACCCGGCCAGCGGCGTCGTCCGGTACGCGAACGCGGGCCACAATCTGCCGATGGTCGCGCGGGCGTCGGGCAAGATCGAGAAGATTGACTGCTCGGCTGGACTGGTCATGGGGGTCTTCCCCAACTTTCCGTTTCCGGGAGGCGAAGTGCGGCTGGATCCTGGCGACGCGTTCTTCTTGTACACCGACGGCGTCACCGAGGCGATGGATCCCCAGAGCGTCGAATACGGCGAAGAGCGGCTGGAAGGCGTGCTGGGAGAGTGCGTGGGCGCATCCGCAATCGAGACATGCGACCGAGTCTTCGGATCGGTCGAGAAGCACGCCGGATCCGCGCCGCAGTCCGACGACATTACTTGTATGGCGGTTCGGTATAAGGGCAGTGGCTAACGGGGTCCGTAGGCGCGTTCCGACCCTCTTCGGGCTGGGGGCGCTGACTGCTTTCTTCGGTCTCTGGGCCCTCTCGGGTCTTCTAGTCTTCGAGCTGAGCGCCCAAGATGTCGCGCGGGGCGACGGCGTCTTCGCGGACTCCATCGTCTTCGGTCAGTCAGCCGCGTTTTCCGGGCCGTCTGCGCAGCTTGGCCGCGGGATGAATCTTGGGCTCCTGGCCGCTTTCGAAGAAGCCAATCGGGCAGGGGGAATCGGCGGCCGGCGGCTCCGACTCGCAACTAGAGACGACGGCTACGAGCCCGAGGCGGCCGCCGCGAACACAAGAGAGCTGCTCGATCTGGGCGTGTTTGGACTGCTGGGGCCCGTCGGAACGCCGACATCCCTCGCTGCGGCCCCAATTGCCGAGAGCGCCGAAGTGCCGTACGTCGGAGCCTTTACCGGGGCGTCGATCTTGCGGGGCGCCAACAACCGATTCGTCGTCAATGTTCGGGCTTCCTACGACCAGGAAACCGAGGAGATGGTGGAGCGCCTAACGCGCGATCTGGGCATAAGGCGGATCGCAATCCTCTACCAAAAGGACGCCTACGGCCTTGCCGGCCTCGCCGGCGTTCGGGCGGCGCTCGCCCGTAGGAACATGAGCCTCGCGGCGGAGGCGACGTACCTGCGCAACACGCTCGCGGTGAAGCAAGCCCTCTTGGATCTGATCGAGGTCGACCCCGAAGCCGTCATCATCATCGGCGTGTACAATCCCGCGGCGGAGTTTATCAGGTGGTCGCGGAAGCTGGGCGAGATTGATCCGGTCTTCGTCAACATCTCGTTCGTGGGGTCCGACGCGCTCCGCGCCGCGTTGGGAGGCAACGGCGACGGAGTGGTCGTCACCCAGGTCGTCCCCTTCCCCGAAGACGCCTCCGTGCCCGTTGTGGCTCAATACCAAGAGGCGCTGGCCGCCGTGGATCCCGAAGCCCGGCCCGGCTTCGTGTCGTTGGAAGGATACCTTGCGGGTCGCCTGGTCCGCTTCGCGCTGGAGCAGATGCACGAGGCCGGCGAGGACCCGCCCAGCCGAGCCGGCTTCCTAGCCGCGCTCCGCGATCAAGAGACGATTGACCTGGGCGGATTCGCGCTCAGCTATAGCGCGCTGGACAACCAGGGCTCCGACCAGGTCTTCCTCACGGTCATGCGGGGAGGCCGCCTCGTTCCGGTCCAGAGGCTCTCCCGGAGATGAGCTGGAAGCAACGCGTCTCGCGAGAAGCATGGAAAGCGCGACGCAAGCGACTGGACGCATGGATCTTCCGCGCGCTGCAAGCGGCGGAAGGCAAGCTGCCGGACCGCCTTCGGAACTGGGTCGTCGGCCTTTACGGCGGCCGGATCGGCATCGGCAGCCGCATCGCCACCGGTCTTGCGGGAGGGGCGATTCTCACTCTCGTTTCCATTGCTTTTTCGCTGATATTGATGACTGCGATCAATATTCGGCAGAACCGGGTAACGGAAGGCAACGTACCCGCTCTAGCGGCGGCGTTTGACATCAACACGAGCGCGTCGGAGCTCGTTCTTGCCGTCCCGACCCTGCTCACCGCCGAAGACGCCGAAGCCCTGGATGCCGTCCGAGAGGATGTCGCCCGCCAGTCGGAAACGCTGGCCGCGAATGTAGGCCAGTTTGGCCGGTTCTTGGAGCGCGCCGGTCGGGAGTCCGGGCTCAGCGGGAGAATCCAGCCCCTCGCGGATAGCTTGGTGCGATTGATCTTGGACGCTCGGGGGTCTGTCGAGCGACGGATGGGGCATTCCGACCGCTTGGCCCAGATTAGCACGCGCCTAGACAACCTGGGTTTGTCGCTCCAAAGGTTGCTGGAGCAGGAGATCGACGACCAAGCCTTCTTTGTGAAGACGGGGTACCGGTCTCTTTCCGATGTTCGGCCGGCGTCGATGCTGCAGCGCAGCGATGAACGCGAGGTGGACCTGCTCGCCGCGCTCCTCTCCTTTCAGGCGAACCAGAACGTCGCTATTGCGCTTGCCAGGCAAGCCTGGGTATCTCCGAACGCCGCAGCGCTGCTGACGAACCAAGACCGCGTGGCTGCGGCCATCACCGATACGCGCCGCTCGATGTCTGGTCTTCCGGCATCCCTCCAGTCCCAGTTCGATCCGTTTATCGCCGCGATCGAAGATGTGTACATGGGCGCTTCGGGGGTACTGGAAGCGCGCAGGCGCGAGCTGGACGAACTCGCTGCCGCAGATCTTATTCTCGCGCGGAGCAGAGAGCTCACGGCCTCTCTCGGCGCGGAAGTGGATCAGCTGATCCGGAATGCCGAAACTTCAATTCAACAGTCTTCGCGCAGCACCGAGCGGATCGCCAATATCGGGTACTGGCTCCTTATCGTCGCGATGCTCGTCACGATCTTCCTGGCCTACGTCTCTTGGATTTCCTTTGGGCAGCCACTTCTCAGTCGACTCAGCCGCCTGTTCAAGGCCACGCGCAGAATGTCGGAGGGCGACCTGAACACCGTCGCGGAAATTGAAGGGAACGACGAACTTGCCGATATGGGCAAGTCCTTGGAGGTGTTCCGTAAACACGCCGTAGAGGTGCAGCGCCTCAATCTCGTGGAGCAGTTGGCCGCCGAGGTGCAGGTGAAGAACCACGAACTGGAGGCGACTCTGGACGATCTAAAGCGCACGCAGCAACAGGTGGTCCAGCAAGAGAAGTTGGCGTCGCTTGGAACGCTGACGGCTGGCGTTGCTCACGAGATCCGTAACCCGCTCAACTTCGTGAAGAACTTCTCGGAGCTCTCGGAGGACCTGCTCAAAGATCTGCGAGAGGAAATCGAAGAAGGCATTGAAGACGGGGAGATGGACGAAGAACTGATCGAAGAACTGATCGGGGACCTTACCACGAACCTGGGCAAGGTGCAGGAGCACGGTCAACGGGCCAATCGAATCGTCGACGGAATGCTCGCGCACTCCAGAGGCGACACTGGGAAAGCTGCGGACATCGACATCAACCAGCTTGTGACGGAGTATGGAAAACTCGCCTATCACGGAATTCGGGGAACCGACTCCTCCTTCAACGTGAATCTCGTTTGGGAGCTGGACTCCGATGCGGGAAAGGTCGAAGGGCTCGCCCAAGACCTCAGCAGAGTCATCTTGAACATTGTCACCAACGCCTGTCACGCCACGCAAGCGCGCCGCGAGAATGAAGCGGACGCCTACTCTCCCATCGTTCGGATCGGCACCTCTGGGGGCGACGACTCGGTAAAGGTGCGCATTCGCGACAACGGAACGGGAATTCCGAGTCAACTCATCGACAAGATTTTCAATCCTTTCTTTACGACGAAATCGGGGACGCAGGGGACGGGGCTAGGCCTTTCAATCTCAAACGACATCGTGCAGGGACACGGCGGCAATCTTCACGTGGAGTCGGAGGTCGGGAGTTTTACAGAATTCATGATCACGCTCCCCAGAAAGAGCAACTTGGCGTCCGTCGTCCCGGAAACAACGCCACAAAACTAAAACGCGGCCGCGTCGCACATTGCGCGCAACCGCCAAGCGGCAACCCGACGAAGGAGCTCCAGCGCGAAAGCGCGCTGCAGCGCTATCTACTTTGGCGCGTGCCTTTAGAAGCCGTATTTCATCTCGAGCGAGGCCCCCAAGTACCCTAGATCGGCAAAATCGAAGTCCCATACGAACGGAGTTCGTCCGTCGGCGTGTACCGGCGCGTGGCTTCGGATCAACTTGAACGGGATGCTCGCCGATGCTGTCCGCAGCGAAGTCCATCGGATCTTGAGCCCTAAGGCGGCCTTTTCGCTCAACGTTCGATCCAAGCCGGCCAGGAGTTGGTACCCAAAGACAGCGTCAGCGACTGGCTCATCCATCTGAGTCATGCTTCCGGCAGCTGCGAGCTGCCACTCCGGGGCCTCCTCAGGCCTTAATCTCGAACCCCCGAAGGCCTCCAAGTAGCCTTCGTCCAACGACTTCCGCAGAGTCTCCATATAGAAGCCGAATTTCAGCATCGCGAGCCCCGCTCCGACGCCCAGATAGGGCGTCCAGCGAGAGCCGGGATGGAAGAAGTAGGCGTTGGCGAAGAGTTCCCGCGATCGGAAGTTGTAGATGTCGCCGGTTGGCGGCGCAATCGCGCTCCACTCCGTGTCCTTGCCGATGAGCACCGCGCCGTTCGCGTCGAACAGCGCTCCCCTGCCCGTCTGACCGCGAAGCAGAAACTCGCCCTCGAAGCGCAGATTTCCAGTCGCGTATCCCACTGCTATCGACTGCGCGGCGCCAAAGTTGCGGTCGAAAGGAAAAGACCCCTGAAGCGAACTCGTCAGCGGCGCGGTGCACGCGGCGTCGGTGGGAGCGCTGGCGGGATCTGCGTACAGAAGCTGATCGCATCGCGTGGGATGATTGGCCCCAAACGCGCTTGTATGGGACCCGAACGCCTCCGTGAGCCCAACGGTTGCCGAAACGTAGACGCCATTCGCGACTTGCGCGCTGACCGGCGGTACGGCGAGGAAGAGGACGGGAACGAGCGTCGTCCAACGCGCAGGAAAATACCCGCCGCGCGGAAGCCGGCCTGAACGGAAACGTCTGATCACAAGAGATAGCCTCCTTGAATGGCTCTTTCGCGGCGCCCGATCAACCTGAGCTTGAAGGGCGAGACTGAGCTTGTCAAGGGCCTGCGACTCCAAGGCGGCGCCTGCGGGCGATCGCAAGCTCGGCAGCCTGCCGGCCGCCAGGACCAGCCCAGCGCGGGGCGCCTCCAAGCTGCGCCGCGACATCGGTCCGAATGCTACCGCCTCAGGCGAATCCCCCAAGTCAAGTACGCTTGGGCCCGATCCGGGTTCACTATGTACGAGACCGTCACGGGAGGCGCAAAGCCGCGCGTAATCTCAATCTCCTTTGAAGCGGACGCTCCCAGGTTGACGAGCGAAATCCCCTCCGTACCGTAGAAATCGGAGTCGCCCAACACGATTCCCCCCGTCAGTCCAAATTTCGCTCCCCAGCCCGAGAAGGGCGCCGAAGCCTCCAGATAGCTTCCGTCGCCGTTCAAGAGCTGGGCGAACAGGATTGATAACGGAAAGGCCGCAGGGCCTGTGACCGCGACGGATCCATCCAACGCGTGCCCGGCCGCCTCCAAATAGCTCGCGTCCGAGTTCGGGATCGGAAAGTAATAGTCCTTCAAAGCGATGGATACGCGCGCGCCGGACTCGCTAGTCGCGGCGTACCCGATCCACAGCTCGGTCACATTGATCGAGTCGCCGCCCGATGACACCGGGTAGGAGCCCCACGCGCCCAGCTCGAACCCGCGCGAACCTGAGATCGCGAGGATCGGCTGCGCGGCAATCGCGCCTCCGAAGAAGCCCCGCCAAAAGCTCCGACTGACGATATCGGCGCCCAACGACGCGCTCTGGCCCGAACTTTCCGCCGGAGTGATCGCGAGGATGGCGCAAAAACCGATAACCCGTCCGATCCTCGCAAGCCCCGAACGAAGATCCGCGCGCCCCTCTCCCGTGTTCGGCGCGATCAGAGCCGGAATTCCCTCAAGCGGGATCTGGGCGACTCGCCGGAAGCTCCGTCAGCGCTCGCCTCCCTGCTCCCTAAAAGCTGATGCCCCAGACCAGGTAGGCGCGCTCCAAGTCCGGATTCACGATGTAGGAGACCGTCACGGGCGGAGCAAATCCGCTGGAGATCTCCAACTCCGTCGAAGCTGAAATGCCGACGTTGGTGAAAGCAATCCCCTCCGTGCCGTAGAAATCCGAGTCTCCGAGCACGAAGCCTGCCGTCAGTCCGAAGTCGGCCCCCCAGCCCGAAAAAGGAACCGAGGCCTCCAAGTAGCTCCCATTCCCGTCCAAGAGCTGCGCGAAGAGCAGCGACAACGGGAAGGCGTCGGGCCCCGATACCGCTACGGCCCCCTCCAGCGTGTGCCCGTCCGCCTCGAAGTAGCTCGCATCCGCGCTCGGGGCCGGGAAGTAGTAGTCCGTCACTACGAGTGAAAGGCTCGCGCCCGACTCGGCGCTCGCGGCGTACCCGACCCAGAGGTCGGCTTCGTTTCCCGAAGACCCGTCAGACGACACCGAATAGGAGCCCCACGCCCCGATCTCAAAGCCGGTTGATCCCGAAATCGTCAGCGCCGGCTGCACCGCCATCGACTCTCCAAAGTCGAAGCCTCTCCAGACGTACCGACTAACCACGTCCGCGCCCACCGAGACAGTCTGCGCCCCGCCCTGGTCCGCGGCAGCCGCCAAGACGGCGCACAGACCCGCGTACTTCCCGAGCCTTCTAACGTCAAACAGGTTCATCGTCGCCCGCCTCCTCGCTTTGTCGGTTCGAGTCGCTAGCCCCCGCTAGGCGTCTCGGTAGTCGCTGTAGTCGTTGTCCACGTTGAGAATGAACTCCGGATAGGCGTCGATCCCAAGCTCCGCAGCGTCCTGCCCCACCTCCTCCACTTCCCTAGACACCCTTATCCCCCAGATCGCATCCAGCACCCGCCACGCCAAGAGGGAAACTGGGAAGACAAAGGCCCCGACCGCCAGCACGCCGACCAGCTGCCCTGGAAGCGAACCACCGGCCCCGCCGATACTCGCCGGAAGCGCAACTGCAAGAGTCCCCCAGATTCCAGCGACGAGGTGCACCGGAACCGCCCCAACGACATCGTCCAGCCGGAAGCGCTCAAGCAGCTTCGTGCTGACGGTGGCGAGCAACGCTCCCATCGCTCCGATCGCGACCGCCATGTGCCCCGCCACGGCGTCCGGTCCGGCCGTGATGGCTACCAGTCCGGCGAGGGCTCCGTTGAGGCCCGAAAAGAGATCAAGTCGACCCAGGACCGGGCGAGAGACCGCGAGCGCCGTGATCACGCCTGCGCCGGCGGCCAAATTCGTGTTCATGATGACGTTGCTCATTGTCACGGCATCGCCCGCGCCGCTCATGCTGAGGACCGAGCCCCCGTTAAATCCGAACCACCCCAGCCAGAGGATAAAGACGCCCAGCGTCACGGCGGGAATATTCGACGGAGGCGTCGATTTAATCGAGCCGTCCTTCCTGAATTTCCCCCACCTAGGGCCCACCATCATGATGCCCGCGAGCGCTGCCCAGCCGCCGGTGGAGTGAACGATCGTGCTGCCCGCGAAGTCGCTGAATCCGGCGAAGCCGAGCGATCCGGCGGCGAGCCACCCTTCGCCCCAGGTCCACGCTCCGACGATCGGGTAGATGAGCGCCGTCAGCCCGACGCAGAAGACCAGAAAGGGGCCCAGCTTGACGCGCTCGGCAAGCGACCCGGAGACGATCGAAGCCGTCGTAGCGACGAAGACCATCTGGAAGAACCAGTCCGAGGTCGAGGAGTGTGACCCTAAGCCCAGCTGTTCGAACGGAGGGCTGGTCTCGGTGACGGCAATAAGCTCTTGATCGGAGGGGCTGAAGAACGCCGTCCCAATGCTGCCGATAAAGCTGCCCACGTCGGTGTACATCAGGCTGTAGCCGACGACGTAGTAGCTGAGGCCGGCAATGGAGTAGAGCCCGATGTTCTTGAGGCAGATCATCGAAGCGTTCTTGGAGCGCACGGACCCCGATTCCAGCATGGTGAAGCCGGCGCACATCCACATCACAAGCGCGCCCCAAACCAGAAAGGAGAAGGTGTTGAGGACAAACGAGGTCTCGCTGGGATCCTGCGCGAAGACCAGTTTGGGAAGGACCAGCGCCCCCGCCACTGCGATCGCGGCGGCGAATAGGAGCGGTCGCAGCGACCGCGCGCGCCGACAGTCGGCAACGACGCCGTCCTTAAAGTTGTTTGTTCTCATGGCTTGGCCTCTTGGTCAGAGATCGCGAATGAGCGTGAGCACATTTTGCCCGCCCTTGCGGATATAGGACATCGAGTCGACGAAATTCTTGGTGAGGTGAATGCCCAAGCCGCCGATCGGCCGCTCATCAGCCCCTCCTTCCAGCTCCGGCGCGCCCGCGTCGGACAGCGGATTGAATGGGCGACCGTTGTCGGAGATCGTGGCAGTGACCCGGGCCGGGCTCAACTCCACGACCAGTATGATTGAGGGACTCTCGGCGGCAGGATCGAAAGCGTAGCTCACGACGTTGGTGAGCATTTCGTCCAACGCCAACTGAAATCCCAAGTTGATTGACGTCTCCATCTCGTTCTTCTCCCCGAAGCGCTCAAACGCCTCCACGGCCTTCGAGGGGCCCGAGATGTCCGCGTCCACCGCGAGTTCAAGAATTGCCAAATGAGGATCCGTTGGTTCGGGAGACGCGGCGCAGAGCCTAGGAGGCCTTGCTCGCGATCAATTCTTGGAAGTAGCCGCGAACGCCGGCCTGGGTCTCTCGCAGCGCTGCTTCGAGCTCGGTCATGGAGCCGAATTCCATGCTGCGCGCGATCCGCGCGCCAAGCGCCTCCGGGGCCTCCGCCACGGGCGTGCCGGCCGACCAAGTCAATCGCAGCAATGACTGTAGCGCGCGATGCATGAGGATGGCCTTGACGAGGAACCCGGCGTCTTCGCTGGACAGGATGCCGGCGCGCTCCAAAGCGCCGAAGCAGGCAGCGGTCCCGGTCGCCGCCACTTCGGGACGCTCCCGCGCATTCTTCAGCACAAGATACTGCGCGATGAACTCCAGGTCGACAATGCCGCCGCGAACGTACTTGAGCTCGAAGGGATCCTCGCTGTGGTGCTCGGCTTCAATCCTAATCCGCATCCGAGCGACATCGTTCAAGAGCGTCTGTGGGTCGCGCTCCATTTGAACGACCTCCGCGATCAGATCGTCAACCGTTTTTCTCGCGGCAGCGTCGCCGGCGATGGCGCGCGCGCGCGTGAGGGACATGTGCTCCCACGTCCATGCGGAGCGCAGCTGGTACTGCCGGAGCGATTCCAGCGTCGTCACCAAGGGACCGCTGTCGCCAAGCGGTCGGAGCCGCATATCCACTTCGTAGAGACGCTGACCGGCGAAGCGGCGACGAAGAGCTCCAATGAGATGGCGGGCCGCCTTGGAGAAAAAACGCATGCTTGCGTCCGCGCCGCCAAGGGAGTCCCTTTGGTCCAAAACGAAAACAAGGTCGAGGTCCGATTCGAAGGTCATCTCCAGCGCGCCCAGCTTCCCAAGCGCCACTACCGCAAAGCCCGCCGACTCCCGACCAATCGCCTCTCCCGCCTCTCGCGTCGCGACATCCAAGAGCGCGGAGAGCGCGAGCTCGGCAATCCTCGAAAGCGAATCCGAGCTCTCTTCGACCGTGACTAGGTTGGACAGGGCCTGGGCCCCCACCTGAAAGCGCCTCGCCTGCGTCCATTCCGCGACGCTCTCGATCACGTCCTCGGACTTCGCGCCCCGGTCGCGTTCCATGCGCTGGGCGAGCTCCCCATCCAAATCTCCCTTCGCGACCGGCATGAAGAACCCGGGATTTAATACCTGAGCCAGAAGGCCCGGAGCATGACTCAGCGTCCCCGCTATTCGGGGAGCGCTGCCCATGATGACGGCCATCAAGTTGAGGAGCCAAGCGTTGCTTCGGAGCAAGCTGAAGAACGACATGTCCTCGGGAATCGCCGCGAGGAACTGGTCCATTCGCGCGAGGGCGCGATCCGGGTACGGGGTCTTTCCAAACGCCGCGACCGCCTCTTCCAAGATCTCCCGAAGCGCCGTCCTCGCCGCGGCGGAGGAAGTGGATACGTAGCGCCCCTCCGCCCATCCCCGGAAGATTGCGAGCGCCGCCTTCGGCTTCTCGAAGCCCGCCTCCTCCAGCGTCTTGAGCGCATCCGGACTCCCTTCGGGACCATCCAAGATGCGCGCCGCCACGTCTCGGTCGCTTTCGCCGACGCTGAATTTCTCGCTGTAAACCCTGTGCGCGTCGCCGGAAACCTGCGCGACGCGCCGAGAAAGCTCGTCGGCGGAGCCCAGGCGCAGGAAGCGCGCGACGTGTTCCATGCCGCTTTGCGTCGCCGGGAGCTTCTGCGTCTGGTCGTCGTTGATCATTTGCAGCCGGTGTTCGACGCGACGCAGAAAATGGTAGCCGTCAAGAAGCGTTGCGGCCTCGGCGGGCAGAATGTGGTGATCCTCCTCCAAGACCCGCAGCATCCCCGGCACGCTCGCGCCTCGCAGTCTCGGCTTGTCCCGTCCAAAGACGAGCTGGTGCATGTGAACGAAGAACTCGATTTCGCGGATCCCGCCGCGACCCAACTTGACGTCATGGCCCTCGGCTCGGATGGCGCCGTGGCCGTGGAAGTCGTGAATCTGCTGGCTCATCGCGCGGATCTCGTCCACGGAGCCAAAGTCGAACCCCTGCCCCCAAACGAATGATTCCATGCGGCCCAGGAACCGCTCTCCGGCAGGAACGTCGCCCCCAACGGGACGGGCCTTGATGAACGCCGCGCGCTCCCAGGTGCGTCCGAATTCGCGGTAATAGCGCAGCGCGAAGTCGGTCGTGATCGCCGGGGGCGTGGAAGAGGCGTCGGGACGCAGCCTGAGGTCCACCCGGAAGACATAGCCGTCTGCGGTCCGGGCATTCAAGATCCTCGTCAGGTCGCGGCAAATCCGCACGAAGCAGTCCTGGCTCGACCGTCGTCCCGCATATGTGACGTCGAGGGGATCGTACAGAATGATCAGATCCACGTCCGAGGAATAGTTGAGCTCTCTGGATCCGTGCTTGCCCAGCGCCAGTGCGAAGAGGCCCCATTTCTTGGATCCGTCCTTCCGCGCTTCGGGCTTGAGGTCGCCCCTGCGCTCCCTGTCAAGAAGGAGGTGCTCCATGGCGAGGCGCACGGAGTGATCCGCGACATCCGACAAGAGGCGGGCGCATTCCATGACGTCGCGGATCTCGAAGCAGTCAAGCGCCGCGGCGAGGACGGCCGCGTGGGCCCGGCGACGCCGCAGGAAGCGCATTAAGCGGTTCCGGGGCCATGCGGGATCCGCCCCGGCCAGATCGTCTAAGAGCGCGTCGATCAACGTCGTCGAGTCTTCGGTCGTCAAACGCTCCGCAAAGCGGGGATCTCGAACGACCGTGCGCGCGAGGTGAGGGCTGTTGCCAAAGAGGAACGAAAAGAACCGCGTCGCCTCCTCCGTTTCCAACGCCGCCGCGAGTCTTTCCGTCCCGGCGCGGCGGGCGGCGTCGCGGAGGCGCCCAAGCCCTGCTTCAGCGCTTCCTGCCCGGTGCCACTCAAGCATGCCTGACCCGACTCGCTCCGCAGCTTCATTGACAACACTCAGCCGTGGTTCGAGAGGAGGTTTCATCTTGTCTGACCCGCTGGGGTTCGCGAGATGCCGTTCGGCCCCCGAAGAGTCTCGAAGGGCGCGACGAAGATTAAGATAAGGTTCACGGGCAGCGTAAGCAGCAGACTGGGCGCAAGCGAAGCCGGGACGCCTTGGTACAGGACCAGGACAAAGGCGACCGCCCAAGCCAGCGCCGGGGTCGCACGAACCAGAAGCGGAATCCCCCGCGCCTTGCCTCGCGTTGCGGCGCGGGCCCGCACGGCGATCCAAAGGGCCAAGGGAGTGAACAGGAGGAGATTGGGGTTCCAGTGGGCAAAGCGATGGGGCGTCGCGTGAACAAGCGCCATAATGAGAAACAAGAACAGGGAAAACGCGCCCCAAGCCAGCAGCAACGCCGAGAGCGTCTTGCCGGCCAGCCGGCGATTTCTCGCGCTGCGCCGCTTCGCCGCGTAAAGCAGCGCCGCGTAGAACGCGCCCAGGGCCAGGAAGACCGCGGCTGTTTTGGTCTGCGGAGCCCTCGGCGCCTCGGGCGGCCGGTCCGCCTGGAACCAGAGCTCGGCAGGCGCCGCCACCGGGCGCCTGCGCCCCGTTTCGTCCTCCACGACAAGCGTCGACAGGCGATCCCGCAGCCTCATCGGCACCCACATATCCTCCCACAGCGTCGTCTCTTGGTTGGTCCTCCATCCCATCGCCAGCAGGAGTCCCAGGTGGATCGCCGGACTCGCGGACGCAAGACGCAGCGTCTCGGAGCGCCAGCTCCGCCCCGATGGCTGGTCTTCGGTCGCCTCGCGAAGCGCCCCGTCCAGGGCCGCGTCCAAAATGTCCCTGAGGCGCGTGGAGCAGTTGTTCAGGTAGTAGTCGTACCGGTATGAACGGTTCTCCGGGCTCACCTGCGATTCTAGGAGCTCAATCATGCGGCGCGTCCCTCGGGGGTCCAGCAGCAACTTCTGCGCCCATATGCTGCGATTGGCGCGGCGGTAGCTTTCCAGCAGCGGCGCCGCACGAAGGGCGGCGCCCAGATAGTTCATCTCGCCCAGCGCAAAGTCCAGGACCATATCTTGCTGATCAAAGAGGCCAAAGTTATACGCGATGTCTACGCCGGAGGCCGTATCTCGGATCAGGAGCGCTCCGTGACCGAAGAGCTCCCATGGACGGTCGCCCGGCCCGATCGTGAGGAGTAGCGCTTCGCCGCCCTGTCCCAGAGATTCCAAGGGTGGATCCTGCGCGCCGGCGCTCGAGAACGGCGCAAAGAGGACTAGGGCCCGAAGAATATGGGCCGGGAAGACCCGGAGACCGGATATTGAGAACTGCTGCGCGGCGATCAAGTAACCTTCGGCGCCCCGGCGATTAGAATCCAGCGAATGGAAGAGCCCTCACCGCTTTAGGAATGCATCGAATGATACGAAGGCTGATCCCGATGGTCGCCTTGGCTGCCGCATTCGGATGGACTGTTTGGGACGCTAAGGCTCAGGATGTCTCCGCCCGTCCGGGCACATCGCTGACTATAGGCGGCCGGGTGCAGGCGCAGATGGAGGTCAACAGCTCGCCGGACGTACCCGCATCCTTCTTCCTGCGTCGCGTCTGGGTGACGCTGGACGGTCGAGTCAGCGACTTGGTCAGCGGGCGCGTTCAGTTCAACGCCGACGGGTCGAACGTGTTTGAGGCGTGGCTGGGAATATCGCCCTCGCCGGCGTTTCAGCTCACCATCGGACAGCTAAAGCGCGGCGTCTCCTACTTCTGGCTCGCCCCCAACTTCGACCTTGCCCTGATCGAGCGAGATGGTCGAGTAACGGGCGTCGACCACTGCCCCGGCGTGGGCGGCGTCTGTTCCTTCGGTCAGATCACGCTGGGGCTTGGACTCAGCGCGTACGAACCGGGGGTTAGGGCGCAGGGAAGGTCTGGAAACGGAAGGCTGGGATACCTTCTCACGGTCACCAACGGCGAGGGGATCGGTCGCAGGGACGTGAACGCCGGCAAATCGATTTCCGGAAGACTCTCGACCTACTTCGGAGAGGATGGAAGGCTGTCGGTCTACGGAGCGTTGGACGAGACGCTCGGCTCCCGAAAACAAACGATCACTATGCCCGCAGGCGGGTTGGAGCTGGAAATCGGGACTTGGAGAAAAGGCCCGCATCTCCTAGCCTCCGCAGTCGCGGGGAGCAACTGGAAGGTAGACGACGACGCGAAGTTCGTCGCCGCGCAGCTGATGGGCCTTTGGTACCGGGACTTCGGGCCGGATGCTTCCCTGGCCGGGATTGAGCCGCTGCTTCGGCTGTCCTGGATGCGGACCGATGCGCCGGCTGGCGGAAGCGAGTCCGGTTTCCTGGCAACGCCCGGCGTCATGCTGTACTTGGCCGGTCGCAACGGCATCTCCACCAACCTCGACATTTACGGCAGCGGCGACCGGCGCGACTGGTCGCTCAAAGTGCAAGCCTTCGCGCACTTCTGACCTTTTGGGCCTAAGCAGCGCGCCTTTATCGCGTCGTCACGAGGATGGCGCCGCCCAGGTGGTTCGTCCCGAATCGGGTCGTGGCATCCGCAGCGTTCAGGAAACGCAGCTCTTTGACGCTTCCGGGGAGGATGTCCCAAAGCGCTCCGACGCCTCCGATCAGCCTCCCGTCCAGGTACACTCGCGGAGTCTGGCGAACGGGACTAGCCATTGTTGCGCCGGCCCTCCCTTGGAGCCATCTCGGACGGAGCGCGCGGACCGCTTCGTAGACGGACCAGGCTGCCTGCGTCAACTCTTCGCGGTCAATGACGTCCCGCCTGGCGCTCACGCGGGCCTCGCTCCCCGCGCCGGCCATGCAACCTCCGCTCGCAGCAGCGATCAGCAGGAGCATCAGGCGAAGGGAGCGGAGCATTCGGGCATTCATGGCTGGTCTCCACCCCTTAAGCCGCACCCACCGACCACGGTACGCTAAACTACGGCTTCAAGCTGCGTCCTTGCCTCGCCTTCGCCTCCTTCCGATGAGCCGCCGCCCATGCTGATGATCGCCCATTCCACGATTCGGTATTTCGTTTTGGTCGCCGGCGGACTTGCGATCCTGTACTGTCTCGTCGGCCTTGTCGCCCGGCGCGAATTCTCCCCTTTGGCCACGGGGCTCGCGAGCGCCTTCGCCGGCCTGACCCACCTCCAGGTCGTCATCGGGCTCATCCTCCTCTTCCTTCGGCCTTTCATGCCGCTGCTCTTCGGACACCTCACGCTGATGCTCCTAGCTGCCGCGACGCTTCAGTTTACGCTGTCGGCGCTAAAGCGCAGGAAACCGGAAGAGCGGGGATACGCGCCGATCCTCGTGAGCTGCCTGATCGCGTTCGCGCTCATTGCGGGCGGCGTCATGGCAATCGGTCGCGGCGTCCTGGAGACGACCGTTCTCTGACGGATCCGCGTCTCGGAAGGAGCTCTCGGCTCTACACTCCGAAGAGGATGTGCAGGATATCTCCGTCCTTGACCTCGTAACCCTTCCCCTCCACGCGGAGCATTCCCGCCCGCCGCGCGGCGCGCTCCGATCCGTACCGAAGAAAACTGCGGTATGAAATGACCTCCGCGCGGATAAAGCCGCGCTCCATGTCGCTGTGGATCGTCCCCGCGGCAGCGGTCGCGGCGGCACCCGCGGGAATCGGCCAAGCTCGCGCTTCCCGCTCTCCCACCGTAAAGAACGAGATGAGGTCCAAGTGGCGATACACTTCTTGGATGAAACGGCCCAGCGCTGGCTCTTCGATCCCCAGCTCTTCCAGAAACTCGGCTTGCTCGCTCGCTTCCAGTTGAGCGATTTCAGCTTCTAGAGCGGCGGCCAGCGCCATGCAGCCAGCGCCTTCGCGCCGAGCAGCTTCCTTCAGTTCTGACGGAATTGGCGCGGCGGCCTTCTCCTCGTCCCGATTCACCAACACCAGCAGAGGGAGGTCGGAAAGGAGCCCAAACCCCTTGAGATAACTGCGCGGAAGCCGGACAGGGTCCACGCTCCGGAGAGGAAGCGCGCCCGACAGCGTCTCCAAGGCGACCTCAAAAGCTCGGATCTCCTGCGGCTCGCCCCGCTCCTTCCGCAGTCGGTCAAGTCGGCGCTCCACGACGGAGAGATCGGCAAGAATGCACTCCTCGCCGAAGACCGACACCTCTCCCGCCGGGTCCGGGATGTCGGCGCCGGAAATACGGAAATCGGCTACTACGAGTCCGAGCGCCTCCAGCCCCCGCAACTCCTGCAGCGTCTTCGGCGAAAGGACCTTGGAGGACGAGCCGCGCTCGCCTGGAATGTCTCGGAGCGTCATTAGAGCGTGCGTCGTCTTCTTTGGCTCAACCAGCTTGCTGATCGCGTCCAGTCGATCATCGGGCACGCGTACCGCGCCCACGCGCGCCTCGCCTGCATATCCGACGGGGGCGCTTTGGCCCGTCATCGCATTGAAAATGGTCGTCTTGCCGACTCCGGCAAAACCCACCAGACCGAATCTCACGCTCCGCTACGCCTTTCGCGTTTCGAGTTCAACATCGACTGATGCCCGTGCTGGACGGAATTCCCGCCCGAACCTTGCAAGGGCAAAGCTACAGCTAATGTCGAAGGAGCTCTCTCCGGCGGATTCGAATGCCCGCAGACCATCCCGACAAGGCGCCGGTCCCCGCAGCTTCACGGCCCCGCCGCGACTCTCGGAGAGCTCCGTTTGCCGCATGCAACGCGAAAGGCGACAGCTGCCGCGCGAATGAAATTGCGCAGGCTCCCGCGTAAATGGTCGGCGAACCTTCAGGCTGAGTTGGCGCAGAAGGCAGGTTTATAATGCCTGCTTGAGCCTTGCTGTCCCCCACGGCTGGACGGACATCCGCGCGGGGGGCCCCGAGGCGTTCGCCCCAGAGCCCCCGCGCAATCTCGCTCAACGGTCCCGCAACCTCAAATGCCCATCCCGGCTAGCTGACCGGAACGTAGCTGATCCGCAGCGGCTCCTGGTTGAAGACCGGCGCGCAGCGGTGGGCGCTGTTGGTCTCGTGGTGCCTGCCCCATACCTTCTTGGTCCGATCATGCGGCACCAGGATCACCATGGTCGAGGGCAGACTCCATCTTTCGGGGTCGGCATTGGAATACACCCCGTTGTCCTGGCACGAACTGGGATCGGACCACTTGAGCTCAAACTTCTTGGTCTTGTCTTTCTCGCCGCCCGACTGACGCAGAACGTAGCGGCCCGGAGCCAGCTCGATCACCGCATCGTGCCCGTCAAACTCCAGCCAAAAGGAATCCCCGCTCTTGGCTATGTACTCCAGACCCGACTGGTCGGCCCCGAAGTACCTCTTCAACGTCGCCAACGAGTCGCCGGGGTTCGAGTTGTTCCTTAAAGTCCCCGTATCGTCGGTGTCGGTCAAGTTCATCGTGTAGTACCCGCCCGTGTCGTCCTTGCAATTCAAGCCGCTCGGGTTGGCTGACTCTCGGACGGACGAGCACTTGCGGACCTTGAATTCGATTGAGCCCGTATGCTTCGTCCTGCTTGAAACCAGCGAATCCTGGCCCTTGTACTGCCACACCTTCGTTTTGATCTTCCGGTTCGCCAGCGTCCCGAAGCCCAGCGCCTGATGTCCCGGAGCCGCCAAGCTGTCCACTTTCACGTTGTTATTGTACGCGCTATCGGCCCCAAACTCTTCCCAAATGACCCCCAGCCGATGATCCAGGCGCACCGCGTCCATCTTCGTGCCCCAGACTTTGCCGCCCGCGCACAACGTCGAAGGATTCTTGTCGCCCTTGCACGCAAACTTCTTGTTGCCGCCGGCAAACGTCACGTCGCCCGCGTCCGCCATATCAAAGTTCCTGGGACCCGTCACGTCGCTGGGATACGCCAGCTGCGTCCCCAAGCCGGCAACCGTCACGCGGTAGATCTCCGACGGCAGACCCTCGAACTCGAAGGTCCCGTCATCGTCGGTCCCCCCGCTTCGAGCAAAGCCCCGAGGCACCGACAACGTATCCGTCCTCGACTTCGTCCCGATCATCCCCGTCACAATCACCTTCAAGGTCACCCGCAGACCCTCCTGCGCGAACGTCTGCGACCCGTCCACGTACTTCCTGGCGGAGCCGGTTACGTGGTTCCCCCCGAGCGGAGTCGTGTTCGAGCAATCGAAGTCCGCCGTCGGCGGGAGCGTATCGCCGTCGTTGAAGCAGATGCCCGTCACGCGCACCGCCGCCCTGCCCTCGAGGCCCGCATCCATAAAGCGCGTCTCGTAGTGCGTCATGCCGTCGGGCTTCAACTCCTTCAGGCCCGTCGCTTCGTCCGCGCCCACCGTCGCCATCCCCAAGTCCTTCGTCTCCGAGTACGAGATCCCCGTAAACCGCGTCCCGTCGTCCTTCAGCGTCCGGAACCCGTAGTCGGAGTCGCCCGCTTTAGCCGTCACCGCGTACGTGCCGTCCAGCAACTCGTCGATCATCGCCTTGCCCTTGTCGTCCGTATCCTCCTCATGCGTCTTGCCGCCGTGCACGGCCTTCGCCATCAGCTCGACGTCCATCCCGTCCGCGTTCATCGTGTCTCCGGCGCTCCTAAACATCGCCGACAGCGAATTGCCCATGCGCTTGTAGCCGAAGCTCGAACACATCTTCTTGTCCCGAGGATTCGCCTTGCACGCCGCGTACATCGGCATGTGCGCCATCGAGTTCGGATCCAACTCCATCGTCTCCGAACCCACGATCATTCCGCCCTCGCTCTCGAGCCACGAATCCAGCTCCGCCCGCACCCGATACTTCCCCTCCTGCGTCATCACGCCCTTGAAGACGTGCGACGAATCCAGCATCGTCGTCGACGACACGATCTCCCAGCTCCCGCCGTCCGACATCTTCTCCAAGTGCAGCTCGACGTCGCCCTCCGACGGCGCCACATCCTTCCTGTCCCCCGTGCACGTCTTGTCCGTCGCCTTCAGCGGCACGCACGACACGCCCGCCACGTCGTCCAGCTCCCGGTGCGCGCCGACCTTGACGTCCACCTTCTTGTGACCCACCACCAGCGTCCCCAAATGCATCGCCTCGTCCGGCGGATGCAGGCCGTTGTGCGTGAACTCCAGGTACTCCATGTCCTCGTCGTCCATGTCGTGGTGGAAGTACAGATTCATGTCCTTCATCCCCACGCGATACTTCCCCGTCTTCGACGGCGCCGCCGATAGCGTGAGCGACGCCGATCCGTTCGAGCCCGTCGTCGCCGTCGCCGACGCCGTCTTGCTCGTCCCCTTGAACGCCGCAACCTCCGCCTTGTTCATGTACCCGCCACCCGCGCTCCCGCGACGCACGCTCCGCACCGTCAACGACACGTTCGCCTTGTTCGCCAGGTACAGCAGCGGATCCATCGACTCCGACATGAGGGACATCGGATCCACCATCGCCGTGTCCGTCCCGTCCTCCGTCTTAAAGTCCGCCGCCATATCCCCCATCGATCCCATGAGATACACCATGTTCCCCGCGAGAGAACCCGTCGGAATCTCGAGCACGGCCATCCCGTCCGCGTCGGTCTTGGCCTCCGCCAGCGCCTCCTGACCCCACCCCTTCGCGTGATCCTCGGGATCGCTTGCCACCGCCTTCACCATGACGCCTTCGACCCCCATGTCGCTCATGCAATCGTCCTTCGCGCAATTCGCGTAGCCGTACTTCGCCATCACGCTCAGCGAATGATGCGTCAGCTCGTACTCGAAGTCATGCTCCACCTCCTCGCCCGCATCCAGCTCGATCACCATCCCCGTCGCGCCCAGATCGCCGCCCGTCATCTTCGTGTGCGTCGGATTCATCGGCGGCGACGTGTACACCAAGCGATAGCTCCCGGCCTTTAACTCCCCGAAGCTGTACATCCCCATATCGTCCGTCATCGCCGTCCTCGCATCCGCCACGCCCGGCCCGTTCAACGTCAGCTTCACCGCGCCGGACAGACCCGCCGCGCCCGCGTCGCGCAGCGTCTTCTCGCCGCCCGCCAAAACCAGCATCCCCGATATCCTCGCCGTCCGCACATGCGTCCCGCTGAAGTTCGCCCGCGTCTCCATATCGTCCATAGCCTCGACCTCCATCTCCATATCCTCGAAAGCGTACATCCCCATCTGCGCCTCGCTCGGCATGAGCGCCACCATGTACGTCCCGGCCTTCAAGCCCCGGAAGGAGTACACCCCCGACGCATCCGTCTCGGCATCCATCGCCTCCTCCATCTCCCCGCCCGTCAATCGCACCGCCATCCCGGCGACAAACATCCCCTCGACGCTCACCGCGCCCGCAATCGCCGCCGTCCGCAGCATCGATCCCTGAAAGTCCACCGTGCCCCGCTCCCCCGGATCCAGCGTCACTTCCCTCGAGGTCGCCGCAAACTCGTACGACTCCGCGTCGTACCCCGAGATCGACACCGTCCACGTCCCCGGCAGCAACCCGGAGAAGACGTACATCCCGTCCGCGTCCGTCCGCGTGGAGGCCGCATCCTCCGGCCCCTCCAACTCGACCATCGCGCCCTGAACCGGCTGACCGTCCGCAAGCACGTGCCCCGAGATCGACGCGCCCCTCAGCAGCGTCCCCGAAAAGTCCGCCTTGACCACCGCGTTCGCCGCGGCCTCCACGTCCATCGACTCCTCGGAAAAGCTCACGCGATCCGCGTCGTATCCCGAGATCGACACCGTGTAGCTCCCCGGCAGCAGATCCGCAAAGGCGTACACGCCGTCCGAATCCGTCGCCGCCCGATGCTCCTCGACCCCCGAGATCTCGACCGCGACGCCCGCCAAAGGCTCGCCCTCCGCCTCGACTACGCCCGCAATCTCCGCCGTCCGCAGCAGCGTCCCGGCAAAGTCCGCCACCTCCGTAGACGCAACCGCCAGCGTCCGCGTCACGCTCGTCTCCGCAAAAGCGTACAGATCCGCGTCGAATCCCGAAATCTCCACCGTGTGCGACCCCGCCCGAAGCCCCGAAAACGCATACGCGCCCATCGCGTCCGTCATCGCCGATCCCGAAGACATCCCCGAAAGACGCACCATCACGCCCTCCAAACGCATGTCGCCCGCCATCACCGTACCCGTCAGCGCCGACGTGCGTATCCACGACCCCGAAAAGTCCACCGTCACCGACTGACCCGCAGACGCTATCGTCGCAGACCCCGTCGCGGCGTCAAACGCCGCATCCGCCGGATACCCCGAAATCGACACCGCGTACGTACCCCCCTCCACGCCGTCAAAGCTGTACGACCCGCCGCCCGACGTCACCTGCGAACTCCCGTTCGACAGCGACACCGACACGCCGTCCAGCCCCTCCCCCTCCACCATCACCTTGCCCAGAATCGACCCCGTCGGCGGCGGCGCCGTAGCCTCGTCACAGGCCCACGCAACCGCCCCGAGCAGCGCCCCGATCCCGAGCGCCCTCGTCTTGCTTCTGCTCATACGCGCTTTCCCTTTCCTAAGCGCCCGCCGGAAAGCCCGGCCCGAGTCCCTGAACGAACCCGTTCAAACCGGAGCCTCCGCGCCGTCCCGCAGACCGCAAGCCCCAAGCGCACGCGTTTCGGCACGCCCGTACAGATGCAAGCAGCGTGCCAAAAATGGAGAAAACTACGTAACTCACTGCGTATCAAGGATATACCCCCCCCCCCCCCCATTTTTCCGCAACTCGCGAAAACTCGAAAATTCGACGACCCTCATCGAAATTTCGACGAGGAGGCCAGATTTTGACCAAGCCGAAGAACCGTCTTTCGTAGCTGCGTTGATTGACGGCCGCAGGCGGGCTCCGGCAAAGCAAGTCCCCTGAGCCTGAGGTGGTCCAAGACGCGCGAGCGGCGAGCGCTTGGCGCCCTCGTGGACGAAGGGCCTTGCCTTGCGGCGCGCCAAAGTACTGCTGAAGGGCCAGAACGACGCCGGTCTTTGTCGGGCGAGCAGGCAGGCGAGAGACGGCGCCAGTGTCTGAGCGTGCCGGCCTCATTGCTATTCTGGCGCGCGGAGGCTACCGGCTCCGACGCGCCGACTCTCCGCAGGGCTTTGCTCTCGGCGTTACCGGCGCGCGGCTCTCACCTTCCTAGAGAGCCTCGCTCAACCCGCCGCCGGGTCCTGCCGGCCCCGGCTTCTTCGCCGAGCAGGCCTTCAGTGGACTCCGCCTTCCAGCGCGACAACCGTGCGAATGATCGCTCGATCCGACCCCCTGTTCATATTCGGGGCCAAGTCCTCGGGGCGAACAAAGCGGTCCGCGCCTATAATCTCTCCGGGTCGAAGGTGCTCCTCCACAATCTCCAAGCGTTCGGGCGACTCTCCGAGGAATCCGATCTTGAAGCACCCGTCGCGAGACCCCGTGTGCGTCAGCTCTCGAATCGGCAAAGCGAAGCGGGACGCCTCGCCGTTCACGGAGGACATGCGAAGCCCCGCGTCGGGAAATCGAAGGCGCACCATCTCGGCGCGGATCGACGAGCAGATCCGTATGACCGGGCCGCCATCCGCAGACTCGCTCAAGACTTCCGTGGTCGGCGGCGCCGGATCCGGGGGCGGCGCAGGAGCAAAAACGTAATCCGGCCTCTCCGAGACTCGCCGATAGCCAAAGGCGAAGAACCCCGGTCGGGCAAAGCGGGCCGCCTCCGGAGCGTCCTCGCGAAAAACGCCGAAGCGCTCCCTTGCCCACCGCAGACCTCGATCATCACCCTCGCGGCCTTCGCCCGCGCCCCAATAGGATTCGCCCGCTTCAGCATCGTGGACGTACACCAAGGTCGAAGGCGCCGGTCGGTCCGAAGAAGGACGCGCGCCCAGTAGGCCCAGCGCCAAGAAGACCAAAGCCCCGCCTCCGACGACCCCGACAAGGCGTGCCGGACCCGCTGCTTTCCGGAGCGCTTCGATGGTCGGAAGCAGAAAAATGGCCCCCATGGAAAAGACAACGACGAGCCCTCCTGCGGCTACGAGCCCCATCGCAGTGGCGATTCCGCTTGAAATCGGCGCAAAGATCGTTGCGACCGCAGCCGCGGGAAGAAGGGCGAGGAGGGAACGCGCGTAGCCCGTCCCGCCGGCGGATGCTCGGCTTGCCAGCACGCAAGCGGCGGCGCAGGAGATGAAGGCGGGCAGCAGAAGGTTCGCGGCGGACAACGGCGTCCAGATCGCTGCGGCAGCCCCTGCGGCGATCGGCCAAAAGAGCGCTCCGACGGTGAATTCGCGGAAGTCGAGCCAGCGACGGAGAGTATGAAGCGAGGCGATCCAAAACAGGAGCGTCGCGCTCGCAAGGAATGCGACGTACCACTCCTCGACATGAAAGAGCTGCAAGGCGTGCAGCGCTCCGGCCTCCGGGTGCAGCGCGGCGATCCGCCGGATGAGGAAGTGGGCGCCGGCGGCGAGGACAACAAAGAGGGGCAGGGGAAGGAAAACCCCAAGCAGAAGACGCGCTCGTCGCGCGCCGGAGCGCACCGCGACCCAGTAGGCGAGCAGCCAAGCGGCGAGCGTCCCCGCCCCCATCAGGCGAACCCACAATGCGTCGAAGGTCAGGAGTCCGGCGCGCGGGAACGACAAAAAACCCTTGTCCGAGACATGCGTGACGGAGAGATCCGCGCCTCCCAGCTCCCTGACGAGCGCAAGAGCTTGGTCGCCGAGATGCTGCAGGGTAGCAGCCGACAGGCACTCGGGCGCGTCGTAGCTCTGGTGGTAGACGCGCGCCTTGCCGATCGCGGCGAAGTTCAGTCCTTGGACTCCCGCATTCCGAAAAGGCGTGAAGTCAGTGCCATTCGGCATGACCCGATAGATGTCCATACTGGCGGAGTTCGCCACCGGCCGGCGAACGGCATCCCGGTAGCGATCAACCACCCACCCGTTTTCCTCGCCCGTCTCGAACATGTAGACCGGCCCGCCCCCGCCTCTCATCTCCAGCGAGATCACCGCGCGGACATCCGCCATCCAAGGGTGTCGTTCGACAAAAACGCTGGAGCCCAGCAGCCCCTTCTCTTCCCCGTCGGTGAAGAGCACAATGAGGTCGTTGGCGAGCCCGGGCCCCTGCGAAACCGCTCGAAGCGTCTCCAAAATGGCCGAAACGCCTGCGGCGGCGTCCGACGCCCCCCTCGATATGTCCTTGCTGTCGTAATGCGCAGTCGCGAGCAGGGCGTTCGCGCTATAGCTTCCCGGAATCCGGGCGACCACGTTGTAAACGGTAGCTGCGTCCAGCGCGTACCCTCCATCGGCAGACCCCGCCACCGCTTCGATCGTACCCGTCTGCACCCGAGGCTCAAGCCCGAGATCCCTCAGCGACTCCAGCAGATACTCGCGCGCGACTCCATGGTGCGGCGACCCCATGGGACGCGGCTCTTCGGCAAGCGCGCGCACGTGGATCATTGCCCGATTCGCAGAAAAAAGCGCGGGATCCGCCCCCGCGGCGAGCGGTTCGGGGAGCGCCCGACTCGGGCTGGACGCCCAGCCCAGGACAAGAAGGGAGAGGGTCGCGAGGGCTGCGAAGACGGCGCCGGGACGGCGGCCCCTTTCCCGGGGCCCGGGCCTCCTTGAACGGTCCGTACCGCCCTTGCGGCCTAGCGGCTCCGCAGCCGGCTCGCCCCTCTCCAGCTGTGCGACTTCATCCTTCGAGAGCCCAAGGTCCGCAAAGGACGGGATGTCCGGGGGCTCCCCGGATCGACGATTCACAGTCCCTTCCCGCGCCCCCGCAAAGGCTCTATAGGGGGCCGTTCTCCCAAGGACCCCAGAGCGCGTACGTGGCGCTTTGCGTCCCGCCGTCCACGGTCCTGGAGCCCTGCACGTTGAAGAAGAGGACGCGCCCGTCGGGGCTAAAACACGATCCGGCGAATTCGCGCGGCGAAGGCCCGCCAGCCCGAACGGGGTTGCGCACGAGATCAATGACCCTGCCTTCGCCGTCCAGACCGCGGATGTACTGGTCTTCTCCGCCATCCTCGCACATCACGAGACCGCCCCGGGGCGAGACGACGATGTTGTCGGGGCTGTCCAGCACATCTTTGCCGGGAGACTCGAAGACGAGCTCCAACTCGCCTGTGGAGGGCGATTGAGGGCGATAGCGAAACAGCTGCCCGGATTCGGCGTCGCCGCCATTGGTCGATACGACGTAGATCCCTCCGTCTCCGTACCACGCTCCCTCGAGGCGTGCGAAGACGGCGGCCCCCTTCGCCGCGCCCTGCTTGAATACGGCCAAGTGATCCACATCCGCGTGTTCAGGGTCGGGATCGTCGATGTCGACCCAGCTCGCCGGGAGCACGGTCCCGACCGTCTGTCCGCGGGCCGTGACGTAGCCGGGACGCCCCTCTACCGCAAGCATCTGGAGCCGGCCTCCAGCGGCGAGGTCTCCCTGCTGACTGGGCAGAAAACGGTATAGTCCCGCTCCCGGAAATTCGGAGCGCGACTCCGAGTACCACGTATCCTCGGTTTCGTAGACGATTCCAGTCTCGGGATCAATCGCGACGGCCTCGTGAATGAAACGACCCATGCCGACCAGGGGCACGGCCTCTACGGGCCCCGTTGCGCTGGCCGGCACCTCGAAGACGTACCCGTGAGGCCGGTCGAAGCCCTCGTTTCGCCCTCCCGTGATCTCTTCGCAGCTAAGCCAGCTCCCCCATGGGGTCGGCCCGCCCGCGCAGTTCACGCGCGTCCCCGCGAGCGACACGAACTCGTCGATCAACTCCACGGAGAGATCCGGCCCCGTCCCTGAGATCCGCACCTCCAGAGAGGTGGTGCCGCCCGTCGCCCGGACATCGTAGTGCGGCGCGCCGATCGCGGCCCCCGATTCAGGGCTGTCGAACATCTCGTGGTTGCGAATCAGCCGGACGTTTCCGTTCGGGAGGGGAAACGACGCCATTCCGTCGAAGGCGTTGGGCACGGATAGGCTTGGCCGCACGGTTGACTGGACGCCGCCCGAGCTTAGCCGAACGCACCTGAACCCCTCTTCCGGAATGTCCAGTTCGGGCGAGTCGGCGCTCGGCCGCAGGGGTCCGTATGGCGCAGCCGTCCAATTCCCGTCGTGCGGCGACATCTCGCTGCGACAAGCAAGTCCCGCGAGGAAGGGAGAAGACGCAAGCGCCGTCCCCGTCGCCATTCTCCCCACAAAGGACCGTCTCGAGAGGCTCACGGGCTTGATCCTCCTCAAAGTTTGTTCTAGCTGTCGTTCAGGCGTCTCGCGTCGTTCCATGCGTCGTACCTCATTCTTAGCGTGCGAACGGGGTTGGCGCTCTCAGTTGGCTTGATGTTCTCGTCGGTGACGTCGATAAAGAGCGAATACTCGCCGTCGCCGTACGAGTCGCCCTCTGGATCATCGGGATCCGCAGCGAGAATGTACGCCACGTGCGATGTCTTTTCGTCGCATGGCGCGCCCTCCGGAAAGGGCGCGGTTTCGCAGGTGCACCTCCGGTCGCCGCCATTGCGGTCAGCCGCTTCCATGGCCGCCATGACCCGGTCGGTCATCGCGCCGCCGCTCGCGCGGAAGGCCTCGGCCGCCTCGTGCACGACCTCGGCGGAGGCCAGGATGTTCCCCTGTATCGAGAATAAGATCCCGTCCACGGTGCCGTGCGTCGCAAGGGACGCCTGGCCGTTCTCTTCCCCGGAGTGCGTGACGCAATGCCCCATGCGATCCGCGATTGCGAACTGCCTCCGCTCAAAGTCGGGATCCTCTGAGAGCAGTCGCAGAATTTCCTCAGGCACCGTGCCCTTCTTCAGCTCGCGGTAAATGAGTTCCTGATTCGCGCGGGTACGGTCTACGCCCGCCTGTGCCGCCGCGACGCCCTTGCCCGGGACGACGATTGCCTGGATGTCCTTGAGACCGTCCGCCGGGAAACCGGCGAAGCGGCCTTGGGCCACGCAGGTCGCCGAGGCGATGACGACGCGACCGCTTGCAAGGTCAATGGCGATGACCGACCATGTCGCGTCCAAGAGGCTCGGAAACAGGAGCGTCGCGCAAATCGCCGCCGCCCACGCGGCAACCTTGCGGCGGCGACCGCCGCCATGGCTGGTCTTCGTCAAGGGGCCTCCTCCTCTCCACTGGTTGCGTCCGGCATTAATAAACGAGCGCCGACTGACCCGCTGCCCCGCCTGGCTAGGCGAGCCAAGCTGCCAAACAGCGCTCAGACAGGCTTGCCGCTCCGCGCAACCTCGCGGCGAAGCTGGAGCGGCAAACGCCTCCCCGTCCGCTTCGGCTTTCCGGCGGGAGCGCGGCCATGAACGACTCCGGGAAGGTAGCGAATCGGTCCTATAGCGACTTCAGGAAGAGAAGAAGCTTGCGCCGGTACTCGCTTTCCAACGCGCCGAAGAGCGTAGCCGATCGAGCCGCTTCGCCGCCGTGCAAGAGGATCGCCGCCTCCAGGGAGTACCCTTGGCCCTGATGCAGAAAGTCGGACCTGTGCGCGAGCCCGATGAGCGGCTGAGTTCGCCATTCGGAGGGACTGGCTTCGTCCGAACAAATAGTCGCAAGGCCCGGCCCCATGTCGTGAAGCAAGAGGTCGGAGTAAAGGCGGAAGCGCCTGGAAGCAAACGGCTGAAGCGCGTCCTTCGATGTCTGCGCCAGAGGCGTATGGCATCCAGCGCAGCCCAAGGCCAGAAAAACCTCTTCGCCTTCGGCCAGGTCCTCGCGGGCCGCGCGCTGCGAAGGCATGGCGCGCCTAGGCGGGGCAAGCAAGCGGACGTACTCCACGAGCCCTTGGATCACCTCCTCGCTCGCTTCCGGTTCGGGCGCGAGGTCCGCGGCCTGGGGCGACGGCTTGCCGCCGATCGCCTCCTCGCGCGGGTGCGCAGGCGTCGTGAGTCCCATCTCAAGCCGCAGCGCCTCCTCCACGAAATCCTCCAAGGAAACGTGCTGGGCTTTTCGGCCAAAGCGCCCGACGCGACCGCCCGGAAAGAGGACGGCCCTTCCTGAAATTCCGTCTCCGTCCGAGTCCGCCTCGTCGGCCCGCTCCAATATCCAGGCCTGGGGAATCGCCTCGATCAGACCCATGCCGAAGAGCGGGGTCGGCATCACATGCGCGATGGCGTCGGCTTCGCCGGGAATCCACTCCACGGACACGCCGGCTTCGCGGGCGCGCGATGTCCGAACGCTCTGAAAGAGATCGCCGCCGTGGCCTAAGAGTCGATCGCAGCCCGAGGCTTGGTCATAGCGCGTCGCCTTGCGGATCGGCTCCGCGCCGTGACCTCCGCTTTCGGGCAGATCGTGACAGGACGAGCACCGGTCCTGATTGAAGAGCGGACCCAAGCCCTCCTCTTGAGTGAAGGGCCGGTTGAAGAGCGCGCGCCCTTTGGCGAAGGCCGCCTGCTGCCGGGCGTTTGCGCCGGGGAGCGGCGCGCCCGGGTCGGCCTCGACGGAGCGCGTCGGGTCCTCGCACGCGCAGATCGCCCAGAGCAACAGGAGACCGAGCGAGCAAGACGGACGCCTCGCGTGCATGGCGACCGGCTAAGGCGTACCGACGAGCCGGTACTGATAGGCGAAGGTGAGGCGCTCCCTCTGGCCGTCCGGCCCCTCAAGGCGCAAGCGTCGCGCGTCGTTGTACCACTCGCGGTCATCCAAAAGGATCGACATGGAAACCGTGGCTTCCACGAGCTCTCCCGGATAGGCTTCGACGTAGTATTGAATCCGCTCGTTGAGCCGCACCTGCCGGGTGTGCGGGAGCGAAGCGACGACGGTGTCCGCCAAGACGAGCTCAATCCGGGTGGGACAGTCGGGGCCCTCGCACTCCGGATCGCTCGGGATCTCTTCGAACCACATCGACTCCACGATCACGATCTCGTCGAGATCGGGGCTGTCCACCTCTAAGCTCACCATCTCCGGCGCCCCGCCCGGGACCAGACTGTCACACCCGAAAGCGAAAAGGAGACAGAGAAGCGACATCTTTTCGCAGCCTCCGAGAAGGCGGCGCGGCCTGCGCGTCGTGCGTCTGGGCTCCATGAGACCCTCCGTTATGGGTTGGGAAGCCCGAACGCCTGCGCGCTCCCGGCTCCGCGGGACGACAGATCAGGATACCGTAAGCGCAAGCCCGGCCTCCGACACGAGGAGCAAAAGGGCTGCTTGGACGGCCAAGTGGCCATCCTCGTTGAGCCACCACTCGTCCAAGGAGTGTCCGCCTCCCCCCTTGCCCCCTCTTCCGATCGTCACTGCGGGCACGCCTAGCGATATCGGAATATTCGAGTCGGTCGAGGAGCGCGCGAGGGTCGGCTCGCTTCCGAAGAGTCGGGCAACCTCCAAGGCGCGCCGCACAAGCGGAGCGTCGTCGGGCGTCTCTCCCGATGGCCGGTCCCCGATCTTGTCCAGCTCCAGCGTGAGGGCGGGCCCTTCTCGTCTAAGGGAATTCTCGTGCTCCAGCGCGCGCTGGGCGGTGCTGCGAAACGCTTCTTCGATCACCAAGAGGGAGGCCGGCGACACGGACCTGAGGTCCAGCTCAAACCACGTCTGAAAGGGCACGGCGTTCACCGACGTCCCTCCCCCGACGCGACCGACGTTGTAGCTGGTGCGGGGGCCGGATCGCGTAAGGGTGTCGGCCGTCTCCTGAAACTCCGCGATCGCGCGGGCCAGCGCGTGCGCCGGATTGGCGAGGCCGAAGGCGCCCCACGAATGTCCGCCGGGCCCTTGAAAAACCGCGCGGTAGCGGACCGATCCCAATGCCTTGTTGACGATCCGGTCAATTCCGCCGCCATCCACCTCGATCCAAGCGTCGAACGACTCCGCGCCCTCCCGGAACAGGTGTTTCATCCCCCGCAGGTCGCCTAGCCCCTCTTCGCCCACCACGCCCACGAAGTAGAGGTCGGCCTCCGTCCTGATCCCGGACTCCTCCAATGCGCGGAGCACCGTGAGTACGACGATCAGTCCCCGCGTGTCGTCTCCGACGCCGGGCGCGAAGAGCGTGTCGCCGCGCATCGTGACCGTGACGTCGGTGATCTCGGGGAAGACCGTATCCAAATGCGCGCCCAGCGCCACCCTTCGCCCCGATCCCGTTCCGCGTCTGATCGCGACGACGTTGCCCTCTTCATCCATTGAGGCTTCATCCGCGCCCGCCTCCAGCAGCCACTCCAAGTAGACGCGGGCGCGCTCCTCCTCCATGAAGGGCGGGGCGGGAATCTGCGTCAGCTGGACCAAGTCGCGCATGCCCCGCTCATCCAGCCTCTCGACTGCTTCCAAGGCCCGCGCGACAGCGGGCGCATCCCTTAGCGCGCCGAGGTCTTCGGGCGGAAGCTGCGCCGCCGCCATGGGGACGCAGGGGAGCCCCAAGGCAAGGAGCAAGAGCTTCCTTGCGAGCGCCCTGGCCGCAAAGGCGCGCCTTGCCTGCGATGCCGCGATCCTCAACTCCAACCTCCTTCGAGCAAAATTGCTTTTCCGGCAATTCAAGATAAGCCGCGCGCGGGCCGCGCCGGTTTCGGCGAACGTTCCGAACCGAACCCGAAAACCGTATCTTCCTTCAGTCTCATTCGGCTTCCGCAACCTTGGACGTTCACATGAACCATCTATTTCGCAGCGAGTCTCGCCCTTCAGCAACGCCGACCCCCCCCCTAATTCTTTTATCCGCGCTCTCGCTCGCCATTCTCGGCTGCGGGGCCGGCGACGATGCGGCGGAGGGCGAGGAGGAAGCTTTGACGGAGGACATCGAAGTGCCCGCTGCCTTTCGGGTGCGACTTGAGACGAGCGAGGGCGATATCGTCTTCGCGATCAACCGGGCGCTCTCGCCCAACGGAGCGGACCGCTTCCACGAATTGGTCCGCGCGGGCTTCTACGACGACGTGCGCTTCTTTCGAGTCGACCAGAACTTTGTGGCGCAGTTCGGAATGAGCGGCGACCCGGAAACCAACGCCAGGTGGCGCGAACGACGGATCATGGACGATCCCGTGGCCGCCTCCAATACCCGGGGCACGCTGACCTTCGCCACAAGCGGACTGAATAGTCGCACGACCCAGCTCTTCATTAACCTCGTGGACAACTCCAGGCTTGATACGCTAGGCTTCTCGCCCTTCGGAGAAGTGGACGAGGGAATGGATGTCGTGGACCGGATATTCGACGGCTACGGCGCCGGACCAGGCGGTCCCAATCAAGCGAGAATCCATTCCGAGGGGAACGCGTATCTGGACGAGAACTTTCCGGAGCTCACGCGAATCATCAGGGCTCAGATCCTTCCTTAAGGCCGAGGGTCAATCCGGAAACGCGGCGATCTCGACGCCTGCGGCCCCCGCGCCGCGGGCTGCGCCGGGGCGCCTAGGATGAGCGCCGAAATCCGACTCTCCTCCCGGCTCGCGTGCAAACCCAGGCGCGCTGACGTATACTGACCGGTGAGTTGGAGACGCCCCGGCGGCAACTGGACATCGGGGCCGGCTCCATCGGGGGTTGCATTCGTAAGGAGTTCGGGATGATTGATCGGGAAGCGGTTCGCGCCCGCCGAAGAGGATTTACCCGCCGGCGGTTTATTCAAGGGGCCATCGCGACCGGCGCCGCCGTATCCGCGTCCGCCTACGTCTTTCGGGACGGCATGTTCGCGGGTTCGGCGCGCGGCGTTCAGGATTCGGTCGGCCGCCTCATCACTCTGAACGTCAATGGCGCGGCTAGGCGCGTGGATGTCGCGAAGCACGAGACGCTCGCCATGACCCTGCGCTACAAGCTCGGTCTCACCGGCACGAAGCTGGGGTGCGATCGAGCTGAGTGCGGCGCATGCACGGTCTTATTGGACGGCGTCACCCACTACGCCTGCTCCATCCTTACCCACTCGGTCCGAGGGCGCGAAGTCACCTCCATCGAAGGACTGGAGAGCGCGGACGGCGCCTTGCATCCGGTCCAGCAGGCGGTCATGGACGAGGGCGGATTCCAATGCGCCTTCTGCGCCCCGGGCTTCATCATGAGCATGGCGGCGATGGTCGAAAAACACCCGAACGTCACGCGGGAGGAGGCTGCGCAGCACCTCTCCGGCAACCTCTGCCGCTGCGCCGACTACGACAAGATCCTGAATTCCGCGATGCGGGCGGCTGAGCTCGCCCGCGCAAGCGCGTAAGGCGACGCGCGTCCGAAGACTCCAACGCGCACGACAATGAAGGAGCCCATGAATGGCTGAGAAAGTCATCGGCAAGGACATCGCCCCTCCGGACCTGCGCGCGAAAATCACGGGTCGGGCACGGTATGCGGAGGACTTCCGGGCGGAGGGAATGGTCTTCGCCAAGCTGCTCTTGAGCCCTAGGCCGCATGCCCGAGTAACGAGGATCGACACTTCTCGGGCGGAGCGGATGGAGGGAGTCTTGGGCGTTCTGTTGCCTGAGGATCTCCCCGGCGGCGAGTCGGGAGACTCCGCAGGCGATGCGGCCCGACCTCCCCGGGAGCGACCGCTCACCATGCATCCGCGATACGAGGGCGAGCCAATCCTCGCGGTAGCGGCGGTGGACGAGACGACCGCGGCGGCAGCCGTGGAGGCGATTCGAGTGGACTACGAACCGCTTCCCTTCGTCTTGGACCCGCTGGAGAGCCTGCGCGCCGGAGGCCCCAACGCCCACCTGGGCGGCAACATCGTACAGGACCGCGAACTGGCCTCTCTCAAGTGGCCTGACTCGGTCTTTCAGGAGGCGGGAGCGGGTCGACTTCCCATGGGCGAGGCGCCGGCGGAGTGGAGCGTCGGGGACGTCGAGGACGGCTTCGCCGCAGCCAAAGTCGTCGTCGAGGAGACGATCGTCCACCAGTCGGTGACGCACCACCCCATGGAGCCGCGCAGCTGCATGGCGTACTGGCAGAACGGAAAGCTCTTTCTGCACGGTTCAACCCAGAGCACCGAACGAACCCGCCCGTCGGTAGCCGGATTGGTTGGCGTCGACCCCTCCGAAGTCGTGATGATCGCGGAGTACTGCGGCGGCGGCTTCGGCTCCAAGATCGCGGGCGCGCCGGCGATGGCGATTCCGGCGCTCCTGTCCAAGAAGATTGATCGACCGGTGATGCTGCGAATCAGCAGGTACGAGGAGAGCTACATCGGTCGGGCCCGGGCCGGGTTTCAGGGATGGGCCAAGATGGGGTTCAGAAGGGACGGTCGCCTCCTCGCGCTGGACCTCTACATCGTGCAGGACTCGGGCCCGTACGGAGCAGGCGACTACGGAACCGCCGGCGTCGTCGCTTCGCTGGCATACCAGCCGGCGCACATGCGGTTCCGGGGCGTTCCGGTGTACACCAACACCCCGCCCCGGTCTGCCCAGCGGGCGCCGGGCGGCGCTCAGATCATCGGGATGTTGGAGCCGCTCATGGACAAGGCGGCGCGCGAGCTGGGCGTGGACCGCCTCGAGATCCGCAAAATCAACGCTCCGGGTCACGACGGCTGGGTGGGCCCGAACAAGGGCGCGCTCACGAGCTCATTTGCGCGAGAAGCCCTGGACTTGGGCGCCAAGCTCTTCGACTGGGAAGCGAAGAAGTCGGTCTCGGAGATTCGCGAAGGAAGCAAGCGAAGGGGCGTCGGCATTGGCCTCAGTCCATTCACGGCGGGAAGCACCGGTCGGGACGGGCTCATGGTGATTCGCCCCGACGGAAAGCTCTACGTCCACCAAGGCATCGGAAATCTGGGCACGCACTCAATCGCCGATACGGCGCGCGCGGCCGCGGACGTCTTGGACTTGGCTTGGGATCGCGTCGTCATCGTATGGGGCGACACTTCGAAGCACCTTCCCTACTCCACGGTGCAGGCGGGGAGCCAGACCACGCACGCCCACACCCGAGCAAACCATGCCGCGGCCAGCGCCTTGGTCGGCCTTCTCACGGAGCTGGCCGCGGAGGAGCTTGGGGGGTCTCCGTCCAGCTACCGCGTCGCGGACGGACGCGTCTTTCGGGCCGGCGCGCGCTCTGCGGGTCTCTCCTTCGCGGAGGCTGCGCGCGCGGCAATCCGCCGCGGCGGGAAGTACTCGGGCGGCGTCGTGCCCGAGAGTCTAAACGACGTCACGAAACGTTCGGTGGAGGGGCTGGCGGGAGAAGGGCTCGTCGCCGCGGCGAAGGACGAATACGGGCGCGAGGGCTCGAATTTCTCTTGGGTCGTTTCCTTTGCGGAGGTCGAGCTGGATGTCGAGACGGGCGAGATCCGGATTCTGGACCTCGCGTCTACGGCGGACTGCGGCACGGTGATTCACCCCCGAAGCCTCGCCGCTCAGACGAATGGGGGCGTCGTCCAGGGAATCGGAATGGCGATGAGTCAGCGGTGGGTCTTCGACCCGAAGTGGGGCGTCTCGTTTAGCAAGCGATTCTACACCGCGCGGCCTCCCGGCATCTTGGACGTACCCAGGAGTCCGCGCTTCGCGGCGGTCGGCCTCCCGGACCCGCAAACGCCAGTGGGAGCAAAGGGCATAGGAGAGCCCCCCGTCGGCGCGGGGGAGGCGGCTTACGTATGCGCGGTGGCCGACGCCATGGGCGGCGCCTGCCTCTGCCGCACCCCGGTTACTTCGGATATGATTCTCGCCGAGCTGGAGGGCCCGGGGCGGCCTTACGGCGTCTTGGAAACTCACGTCTAACGGAGGGAAGAAGCAATGGCTGTCATCAGGGACATGATCCAGCCCTTCGAGCTCTACCAACCGGAGACCGTCGAAGGCGCGCTGGAGCTTCTGGGCCGTCACGGCGAATCGGCGTGGGTGCTGGCCGGAGGACTCGACTCCTTCGACTGGTTCAAGGACCGGATCAAGCGTCCGGAAGTCGTGATTGATCTTGCGCGCCTTGCCTCGCTTGAAGGGATTGAGGAGGAAGATGACGGCGGAATCCGAATCGGCGCGATGACGTCGCTCTCCGAGGTCGCGGAGAACGAGACGGTTGTGCGGCAGTATCCGCTGCTCGCTCGCGCCGCGGGGCTCGTCGCAACGCCGCAGATCCGCAACCAAGGCACGCTGGGCGGCAACATCGCCCAAGACACCCGCTGCTGGTACTATCGGGGCGGGTGGCCCTGCTACCGCGCCGGCGGAAACATCTGCTACGCGGCGACCCGCCGTTCGATGAACCGGGAGCACTGCATCCAAGGCGCGGATCGATGCGTCGCCGTCAATCCGTCCGACACTGCGCCCGCTCTGATCGCGCTTGACGCCGAGATGATCGCGGCAAGCGAATCGGGAGAACGCGCCTACGCGGCCGAGGACTTCTTCATCGGTCCGAAGATCGACATCACGAGAATGACGGCGCTGAACGAAGACGATCTGCTCACGCGCATTACGCTCCCTCCGCCGAAGACGGACTCTCGCTTCTACTTCGAGAAGGTGCGGGACCGGAGGTCTTGGGACTTTTCCCTAGCCAGCGTGGCTTCGATGCTTGAGCTGGACTCGGGAGGGGCGATTCGCAGCGCCCGCATCGCGGTCAACGGGGTCGCGCCCTTCCCGGTGCGCGTCCGCGCTTCGGAGGACGCAATCATCGGGCGACGCCCCGGCGAAGAGGCCGGTCGGATCGCCGGCGAGATCGCCGTGGAAGGGAGCAAGCCGCTCCGCCACAATGAGTACAAGGTGCCGCTGATGCGGAATTTGGTCATGCGCTCCATCCGCGACGCAGCGTAGGCCATGCAGTTCATCCGCACGGCCTTAAATCCTTGGGGGCAGGAAGTCCCGATCGGCTTGGGGTGGAGTCTGATCTGGGTCGCCGCCGGGTTAGGCTTGGTCTTTGTGATCGCCCACGCACTGCTCATTCCCAAGAAAAAGCCGACGCGAGAGATCAGCGAGGAGGAACTCAATTCGGCGCCGGAGAAGATCCTTAGGCATCGTCTGGGCGCGCGCGCCTTTCACTGGTCGATGACCGCCGCGATGCTGACGCTCTTGGTCACGGCGTTCGCGCCGATCCTCGGGATTCAGTTCCCCTGGGTTACGGTGCACTGGATCGCGGGAGTATTCCTGATCCTCACGGTCGGATATCATGCGTACAATGTCTTCGCCAAGCAGGATATCCGCAACATGTGGGTGGGCCGCAATGACCTAAGGGAGGGCGCCGCGGCGGTGAAAGTCGCGCTCCGAACTCCGGGAGCCAAGCGGCCCTTGCCCGGCAAATACCCGGTGGACCAGAAGATGTTTCACCATGCGGCGACGGCGCTGACGCTGGGCGCGGCGGCCACCGGGGTCCTGATGATGTTTCGGGTGGACCACTTCCTCTGGCCGCGCAACGAGTACCTCTTGAGCGACCAGCTTTGGGGATGGGTCTACGTCATCCACGGAATATCGGGCGTGGGCCTCATCTTCTTGGTGATCACGCACGTCTACTTCGCGATCCGGCCCGAGAAGCGCTGGATGACCCGCTCAATGGTCTTCGGGTGGATTGACCGCGGCAAGTACTTCCAAAACCACGACCCGACGCTTTGGCGCGTCTCCGGCTCCGCGCGCGCGACGCCGCGTTCCGAGAACGAGTCTCGCGGGAGCTAGCCCTTTGGCCACGGGGGCGAACGGGACTCCATGACGGACGCAGATGGTCCGCGCTCCCTAAAAGAGATGATCGCTCAGGTTGAAGAGGCGTACGAGTACTTTCTCGCCTACGCCGCCCAAGGGTATTCGGGAGAACACGCGAGCTCGGCCGATGGAGAGGCCCGCCGCTTTCTCCAAGTCATGGACGCAGCCCTCGCCCGGCTTCCGGGCCTCTTCCAAGAGGCGTTTCAGGGCCAAAATGGAGCGTCCGGCGCCCTCAAGCTGTTGTCCGACGATGCGCAGGCCGCTCGGGCCCTCCTCGCGCTAGCTCTCGCCCAAGACCCGATTTCGTCCCGCCTGGTCGACAACTTCAATGCGTCGTCGCACGTACGCGCTCTCCTGACCGATATTTTCCTTCTGGGCGAGATCGTGGGCGCGTAGTCTGGTAAGCGCGGGCTGGACGCCTCCGGTCCGCAAGCCTCTGTTCACTGAGATTCAAGGCGCCCTTGGGCGTCCATTCAACCCCAACGCACCGGAGCGCGTCGCTCGTGGAATTTGACCCTTCCCTTCCTTGGTACAGGCGTCTGCACTGGCAGGTGCTGATCGCGATGGTCTTAGGCGGCGTCTTCGGCGGCTACACCGGCGAATGGGGCGCGAGCCTCGTGGGCTGGATCGGGGATCTCTTCATGACCCTGCTCCGGATGATCATCGTCCCCTTGGTGGTGACCTCGATCATCTCGGGAGTCGCTTCGATCGGAGGGGGCCGGGCCTTGGGACGCCTCTTCAGCAAGACGCTGGCGTACTACGTGCTTTCGAGCGCTGCGGCGGCGAGCGTCGGTCTCTTCCTCGTGAATCTGATCAAGCCGGGAGTGGGCGCGAATCTCGCGGGGGCCGCTCAAGGCGAGCTTCCCCAACTCTCCACCCCCTCCGGCCCCACGGAGCTGCTGCTGGATATCGTCCCCCGCAACCCGATCAGCGCGATGTCCACCTCGGACATGCTGGGGATCATCTTCTTCTGCATTGTCTTCGGGGCGGCGGTGGCCTCGATTCCAGAGGGGCCCCGGACCAAAATCACCGGGATGATCCAAGCCCTTTTCGAAGCGATGATGGCGCTGACCGCGGGAGTCATCAAGCTGCTTCCCATCGGCGTCTTTGCGCTGATTACGAGGATGGCCGGCGAGACCGGAATCGACGCATTCGAGCCGCTGCTCAAGTACGTCGTGACGATCGGCAGCGGCCTCACGATTCACCTCTTCCTCACCCTTCCGATCCTGCTTTTCCTACTTGGCCGAATCAATCCTTGGATTCACTTCCTGAACATGAGGGAGCCGCTGCTGGTCGCCGTTTCGACGAGCTCGTCGGGCGCGACGCTCCCGGTGACGATGCGGACCGTGGAAAAAAGGGTGGGCGTCTCCAAGAAGGTCTCGTCCTTCGTGCTTCCGATGGGAGCCACCGTCAACATGGACGGCACGGCGATCTTCGAGTGCGTCGGGGCGCTCTTTATCGCTCAGGTGATCGGCTATGAGCTGACAATGATGCAGCAGGGGATCGTGATCCTGACGGCGCTGCTCGCCTCGATCGGCGCGGCGGCGGTCCCCTCGGCCGGCTTGGTGGTAATCTTTATCGTGCTAGAGGCAATTGGGTTGGGCGGCAATCCGCAGGCGGAGATCATCGTGGCTGCGATGCTCGCGATTGATCGGCCTTTGGACATGTACCGCACCGCGGTCAACGTCTACAGCGACTCCTGCGGCTCCGCCATCATCGCGCGGTCGGAGGGCGAGTCGGAGGTAGACTCCGAAGTCAGGTAGCGGGCGGCCCGTCCTGAGCACCCGCCGAAGGGTCGGGCGTTGCAAGGGCCGACCCTTCAGAGACGGAGGACTGCCCAAAGGGTCTGATTCGCAGCCCCGGCCATCGTGAAGCACACGAATCGGGCGCGCATCAGCGGGCGGCTATTCCTGCGTCCTTGCGCCCCGCCGCGCGAAAGGCGTACGCCGAACGGGCTCCGCAGGACCCCGTTAAGCGTCGGCTGCGGCGCGATTGAGACTCTGGAGTCGCACCACCCGCACGACCGGCACGCCAAGTTCGTCTTGGTCGATGTAGGCCATCAGACCGGCAGGACCGAAGGCCCAAGGCATTTGAACGTTTTTCGCAGCCAGGGTTCCCACGTATCCATCCTTCACCGTGAGAAGATCAATCGCTCCAACGGAAGAGCCGTCGTCCCCCGTTCGCGACACCCAGATCCGGTCCTCGCTGTCCACGGCGATCTTCTTGAGAACCGGAACTTCGGAACCGAACGTCATCTCCTCCGCTAAGACCTGCGCGACGAGGTCCGCTACGGCATCGGCGCTCCGACTGGAGATGTTTGCCCCCCGAGACTGAACGTGCACGCCAGTCCTTGGGAGGAGCTGTTGTCCGCGCGCGGCGGCCTCCCGCATCTCCTCGGTAACCGGGAACGGTTCAATGGATCGCTTCAAGACCGAGAGGGGCGTTCCGTCGCTCCCCACGATCTTCACTTGGTATCCCACCGAGTCAATGACTGCCACGCTGCCGTCCGCCAGGATAGCGGCCCCCAGCGGGGGCGCAAACGCGCGCCGCGAAGGCATGAGCCCGCCAAGCTCCACCCGCGCTTGGCCCACGCCTAAAGCGAGGCCGGACTTCGCGCCGCCGGTAGCTGCCGGCGGGAGGGCTAATGCGCGAAAGAACTCGGTGCTCTGGCCACCCTGCGCAATCGCTTCCAGGGTGCGGCTACTCGCGCGCAGCGCCAAGAGTCGATCATCGGAGAGCACGCCGCTCAGCGTCGGAAGGCCAACTGCTCTCACGAACCCCGGTCGCCCGGACATTTGGCGCTGCGTTGTCGCTGCGGGTCCGCCCAGCCTCGCGAACTCGCCCGAGAACGCCCCGTCTTGATCGTAGAGAAAGAGAGCTTGATGTCCCAGGTCGGCCACAACCAAGCGCCCGTCCCCCAAGAACTCCACGCTCTGCGGGTACCGCAGCTCGCCCGGTCCGCCGCCTGGTCGAGATATGGACCGCAGCAGACCGCCCCCAGCATCGACAACCACGATGCGCGGCTGCTCCGAAGAGCGGTCCACAAGCGCCAGGTTTGCCGCAGCGTCAAACGCCGCGTCGGAGATGTACTCGAACTGTTGCCAGCCAACAGCCTCAGCGCCTCCTAAGGCGTAGACATCCTCGGTCGTCGCCTCAAGGAGAACATCCGGCTCCGGATCAAGAGGCCGGCTTGGTTCACTGCACCCGGCAAAGAGCCCCGCTGAGCACAAAGCCACAAGCGCGCCCAGGGAGCGCGCGAACGCCCTTCTTCGCGCCTTCAATTCCATTTTTTTCGGGAAGAAGTGGATGCGACGCCGCCCTTGACGCCGCGCTTATTGAACAGCGGCTTCCTCGCTTGCGCGAAAGGAGCGGGAAGGGGGCAAATTTGAGAGCGAGGGTCCCGGCGCGCGGTGCACCCAGGTCCTCCATCCACGGCCCTGGTGTCCAAAGTCAAAGCGTCCTGGATGGAGGCATTCCGCCAGAATCTCCGCCGACTCCACCAGACGGGGGCCAGGCCGGTTGAAGTACTGGTTCCCATCCGTAACGAACACCCTTCCCGCTTGCACGGCCGAAAGCCTCCGCCACTCGGGCCTTGCGACAAGCGGCGGCATCTCGCGCCAAGAACGCGCAATGTCGAATCCGCAGGGCATGATGGCGATCACGTCGGGATCCACGCGGACCAGCTCCTCGAAGTCCATGTAGCCGGAGTGTTTTCCGGGCTCGCCGAAGGGGTCCGCCCCTCCGGCGCTTTCCACCAGCTCCGGCACCCAATTGCCCGCCATCATGAGCGGATCAATCCACTCGATGCACGCGACCGTGGGCTTGTTCGGGAGAACGCGCGTCCTTTGAACGAGCGCGTCGATCCGGCCGCGCAGCTGGTTGATCGCGACTTCGGCCCGCGGGGGCTTCTCCAGCGCCCTCGCGACCGCGCGCATACTCTCCCAGAGACCATCCATGTCCATCGGCTCCAACGAAACGATGGTCGGCCGCGATCGCACGAGATCGCACACGGCCCGCTCCACGTCCCGCAGACTTACGGCGCACACCTCGCACTGGGTCTGCGTGAGGATGACCGTCGGGGACAGGCGGTCGAGAAGCACGGGATCGACGCGATACACCGACAGCCCATCGCGGACGATCGCCTGAACCTGATCGTCAATTCCGCGACTCGAATCGTCCACCCGCACCTTGGACGCGGAGCAGATCGGCAAGCGGGCCACGCCGGGAGGGTAATCGCACTCGTGGGAGCGGCCCACGAGCTCGTCTTCGAAGCCCAGCGCGCACGCAATCTCGGTCGCGCTCGCGATCAGCGAGACGATCCGATGGGACATTTCGCCGTCGGGCTAGGCGCGACCGGACGCGAGCCTGCGAAACGGTATGGGCGCCGGGCTGCGAAGGCAGGCGGCGCTGAACAGGAGCGGCATGAAGACCGCCATGCTGATCAGCGTGTTGCGGAAAAACGGTATCGCGGCTGTATAGCACTGCGCGAGGCCAGCCAGCGTCTTGGGGTAGAGCAAGCCGTCGCCCAGGATCCAAACGCCAAAGTTAGTGACGAGGAAGAACGCCACTGACGATCCCAACCCTGCGCCAGCGATGCGCATCCACGACCTCCGGCGACGAAGCGAAAGCCCCGCGGTCGCCACGAGCGCCAGCGAGAGGTAGACGATCGGCTGGGCCGCGTAAAACGCGAACTCGGGGCGTCCGGTCAACGCCCAGATTCCCAGGTCGCCAGCCAGCCACGCGGCAAGCGGGATCAGGTACGCCATCCCCGCGCGCCCGAACAGCGCGGCGCCGAAGACGCAGAGGGGCAGCATCGGAGAGAAGTTCCACGGCCAAGTGGTTCGCTCCGGGTCGATCGAGACCCCGAAGTGCTCCAGAATGAAGGGCGCGAGCCGCGCGCCTACGGCCAGCGCGAAGAGCGCCGCGATCACCGACGTTCTGGGCTTCATGTCGCCTCCTCAATCCTATACGCACGTGCAGCCTCTATCGCCGCGCGCGGAGCGCGGGGCATCTTCCCAAGCCTCTCCCTTCGCCCTCCTCGCTCGCCAATTTAGCCGACCGGGCAAGCAAAGGGCCTACCGATTCATGGAAAGTCGTCTTGCGTGAACGACCACAGGGCGCTCCATTCAGCGCCGGACGCGAAGATCGGCCAAGAAGCTCCCGCGCCCCGGAACAAGAACTCAAGAGAGCGCCCCCCTCCGGCGCGTTTCCGGGCGCGCCGCCGGCAATCGCCTTCTGGAATTGAATCGAGAGGAGAGGCCCGCATCCACTCGCCGCTAGACGCGCTGCGCCACGAGCTTCATCACATCGTCCGCGCCAGAGATCGTCCGAAGTCCATCCTCATCGGACGCTCGCGCGAGGGACGCCCGATCCGCGCATATGCGATTGGAGACGGGCCGGCCAGGGTGAGCTTGCTGGGCGGATGTCACGCCGACGAACCGGTCGGGCCGATCTTTCTCCGACGCTTCGCGCGCTACTTGGCGTCATCGGCGGGAACGGCGCTCCGAAGGCGGGCCCGGTGGGTGGTCATCCCTATGATCAACCCCGACGGCGCCCGAGCGAACCGCGCATGGCAGATGGATCCGCAGGACTCCTACGATCTGGTTTCCTTCCTGAGGCACCGCGTCCGCGAGCTTCCGGGAGACGACATCGAATTCGGCTTTCCCAATGGGCCCAAAGACAGCGGGGCAAGGCCCGAGAACCGAGCCGCGGCAAAGCTCTGGGCCGACCACGCGCCCTTCGACCTTCATGTCAGCTTGCACGGAATGAGCGTCGCGGGAGGACCCTATTTCCTCGTTGAACGCTCCTGGTGGGACCGCTTCGCGCCCGCTGGACGCGCCCTCGCGCGCTGCGTCTTGGATGCGGGCTACGCGCTTCACGATGCGCAGAGGCACGGCGAGAAAGGGTTCTTCAGGCTCGCGAAGGGCTTCTGCTCCCGCCCCGACTCCCGCTACATGCGCCGTCACTTTCAAGGATTGGGGGATGGGGATACGGCTTCGCGCTTCCGACCCAGCTCAATGGAAGCGGCGCGTTCCTTCGGCGGAGATCCGCTCACGCTCGTCACGGAGATGCCGCTCTTTATCTTCCCCAAGGTCGGAGAAGCGCCGGGCCCGCCGGATCCGGCGTGGGAGGACTGCCAGCGCCGCATGACGGCGTGGGGACGGGAACTCCTCTCCGGCGGGGCGCCCCATCAAGACCGGGATCGGAAAATTCGCGAGGAAGCCGCAGCTCTTGGAGTACGCCCCATGCCAATCTTCGATCAAATGATCTTTCAGTGGGGGCTGATCCGAAGCGGCATGAGGCTCGCGGCGTAGAAGCTCTTTGGACGCCCCGCCCGCAGGTACGCGCAACCTATCAGGCAGAGGATCCTCGTCAATGCTCTCAAACGGAAGAATCGGCGCTGGAAAATCGGAGCGGGAGGAGCGCGGATGGGACCAGTTTCCGGCATCCCGCAAGGTCTACGTTCCGGGTCCGAAAGGAACCGGAGTGCCGATGCGGGAGATCGAACTCTCCGGAGGCGAACCGCCGCTTCGAGTGTACGACGCGAGCGGCCCAAGGGGCGCGGATGTCCGCGAGGGTCTTCCGCCGCTAAGGGATGCGTGGATCTCGGCCAGGAGCGTAGAAGAAACGCCCCGCTCTCCCGCGTCCAAGGCCGGTCCGAAGGACGACCCGCTGGAGCTGCCGGCCGGACTTGCCCGCGTCACACGCCGAGGGACCGGCCCGGTCACCCAGATGCACTACGCCCGCCGGGGCGAGATCACCCCCGAAATGGAGTTTGTCGCGATCCGAGAAGGCATGGAACCTGAAATGGTGCGCTCGGAAGTCGCGCGGGGGCGGGCGATCATCCCCGCCAACATCAATCACCTCGAGCTCGAGCCGATGATCATCGGTCGACGCTTCAAGGTGAAGATCAACGCCAATATCGGGAATTCGATCGTGGCCTCGTCGATTGAAGAAGAGGTCGACAAGCTCCGCTGGGCCGCGCTCTGGGGCGCGGACACCGTCATGGACCTCTCAACCGGCCGCAACATCCATGCGACGCGCGAGTGGATCATCCGCAACTCTCCGGTGCCGATCGGGACCGTGCCCATCTACCAGGCGCTGGAGAAAGTCGGCGGTGCCCCGGAGGACCTTACTTGGGAGGTCTATCGGGACACGATCTTGGAGCAGTGCGAGCAGGGCGTGGACTACTTCACGGTGCACGCCGGGGTGCTCCTCCGATACATCCCGATGACCGCAAACCGGGTTACCGGCATCGTCAGCAGGGGAGGGTCAATTCTGGCGAAGTGGTGCATGGCCCACCACCAAGAGAACTTTCTCTACACGCACTTCGACGAGCTCTGCGAAATCATGAGCCGCTACGATGTCTCCTTCTCCCTTGGGGACGGGCTCAGGCCGGGGTCGATCGCGGACGCAAACGACGAAGCGCAATTTGCGGAGCTCAGGACGCAGGCCGAGCTCACGCAGCGCGCTTGGCGCCACGATGTCCAGGTCATGAACGAGGGGCCCGGGCACATCCCGATGAACCTCATCAAGGAGAATATGGACAAGCAGTTGGAGTGGTGCCGCGAGGCGCCCTTCTACACCTTGGGGCCGCTGACGACCGACATCGCGCCGGGATACGATCACATCACGAGCGCGATCGGCGCGGCGATGATCGGCTGGTACGGCACCGCCATGCTCTGCTACGTCACCCCGAAGGAGCACCTGGGGCTCCCCAATCGCGACGACGTCAAGGAGGGCGTGATCGCGTACAAGATCGCGGCCCATGCGGCGGATCTCGCGAAGGGCCATCCGGGGGCCCAAGCATGGGACGACGCGATCTCCAAGGCCCGCTTCGAATTTCGATGGCGAGACCAATTTCGACTTGCCTTGGACCCCGTGACCGCCGAAGAGTACCACGACGAGACGCTGCCTGCGGAAGGAGCCAAGGTCGCGCACTTCTGCTCCATGTGCGGACCGAAGTTCTGTTCGATGAAGATCACGGAGGACGTGCGGCGTTTCGCGGCGGCGCGCGGCGTGTCCCCGGACGATGCGGCGGGGATCGGCATGGATGAGAAAGCCCGTGAATTCAGAGAGGGAGGCGGCAGCCTCTACGTAAGCGCCGCGGGGCCGTGAAGAGTTTTCCCCGGATGCGCGGCCCACAGCTTTTTGCGCAAGGTCTCGTTCTGCAAACGCTCTGCCTTTGGGCTTCCGGCTGCGGCCCCTCCTTCGCGCGGCTGGACGGCCAGACGGAGTGGGTGCTGGCCGGCGCGCGCGTTTGGGATGGAGCGGCGGAGGGCTTTTCCGCGCCCTTGGCGATGCAGATCGGGCGCGGAAGGATCGTCGCGATGGACCCGCTGGACCGCGCCGCCAGCGTCGTAAGCGCGGCATTCGAAGAGGGAATTCGGGTGGTGAGAGCCGACGGGACATTTGTGATTCCAGGCCTCGTCAACGCGCACGGACACGTGGGCGGCGCGTGGAGCGTGGAGCAGCCGGGGTCCTACGAGGATTACGCCCGGCGGGAGCTTGAGCGCTATGCGCGCTTCGGCGTCACCACCGTGAACAGCTTGGGCGGCGGCTTGGAAGAGTTGTTTCGACTTCGCGACGCGAGCTGGCTGGACAACGCCCCGCCTGCCGCTCGCCTATTGGCGACGGGACCCGTCGTCGCGGCCGAAACCCCCGCGGAGGGCCGCGCTCGCGTGGCGGAGACGGCGCGCCTTCAACCCGATTGGATCAAGCTCCGGGTAGACGACAACCGGGGCGCATCCGCCAAAATGCCTCCCGATGTCTACGGGGCCGTGATCAACGAGGCGCACGGCTTTGGCATTCCCGTTGCCGCCCATCTCTTCTATTTGGAGGATGTCAGGCCGTTGATCGGAGCCGGCGCGGATCTGGTGGCGCACTCGGTAAGGGACGCGCCGGTGGATCGCGCCCTGGCCCAGCTCCTGATCGACCGCGAAGTCTGCTACGTCCCGACGCTGGCGCGCGAGGTCTCGGCGTTTGCGTACGCGTCGGAGCCGGACTTTCTGGATGACGAATTCCTGCTCGCCGACATCGATTCCGTTCAGCTGCGAGTGGTGCGCGATCCGGCTAGACAGGCGAGGATCGCCGGCACGGGCGCTCCGGCCTTCTATCGCGCGGCCCTCTCCCAAGCCCAGGAGAACCTTCGCGTGCTCGCGGAAGCTGGGGTGCGCATCGCCTTCGGCACGGACTCGGGGCCGCTGGGCCGCTTTCAGGGGTACTTCGAGCACATGGAAGCCGCGCTCATGGCCGAGGCGGGCCTTGCTCCGATTGAGATTCTCAGAGCGGCGACATCCGTCGCGGCCGAATGCTTGGGGCTGGGCGACATCGGACTTCTGGAAGCTGGAAACCGGGCGGATTTCATCGTACTGGAGGAAGACCCGCTTCTTGACATCGCGAAGCTGAGACGCATCCGGTCAGTCTACGTGGGAGGCAAGGTCGTCCCGAAGGCGGGCTCCTGAGGCGAGGCGCTCAGACCGCGCAGGCGCTTCCGCGTCTCCCGCGTCGCGCTCACCGTCTCCTCCCTGCGCTGTCGCCCTTGGCGCGATGACCTGAATCCGATTTACCTTCTCGTTGCGGCGCTTGGCGTCTGCGCCGCTCAATTCTCAATTTCTAGACAAGGATTTCGTAAAGTGAAACGACGATTCGGACGGATCGCGCGCTCTGGGCTCCCGGCGCTAACGGCCCTCTGCCTGCTCGGAGCGCCGACGCTCCTGCGCGCCCAGGAAGAGACGACCCAAGAGGACGAAGCCGAAGACGAAGGCGCTTCGTACGAGGACGTGATCACGGAGGAAGCGATCTCCAGCGTGGGGCTCTTCTCCACTCACATGATCGGCGAAGACCTTTTCTTCGAGGTTCCGCTTGATCTTCTGGGACGGGAGATCCTCGTCGTCACCCGGCAGGCGCGCGTGCCCGACGGCGTGGGATACGGAGGCTCGAAGGCCAACACCTCCACCGTGCGGTGGGAGCGCATGCGGGACCGGATGCTGCTCCGACTTGTCTCCCACAACAACACCGCCTCCGAAGAGGCGCCCGTGTCGGGCGCCGTTCGCAACTCCAACTTCGAACCGATCGTCGCTTCGTTCGACATCGAGACCTTCTCGGACGACTCTTCAAGCGTCGTCATCGAGGCAACCTCGCTCTTCACCTCGGACGTGCGCCTCATGGGGCTTCCCTCCTTCACCAGAGAGCGCCTCGGCGTCAGATCGGTGGACCGGGACCGAAGCTACATCGTCCGGGCCGCGGCCTACCCCCGCAACGTGGAGGTCCGGCGGGTGCTGACCTACGTCGCCACGGAAGCGCCGTCCTCCTCTTCGGCCAGCAACACCGTCTCGCTGGAGATGAACCACTCCATGCTCCTGCTCCCGGACGAGCCGATGCAGCCGCGGCTTTGCGACGAGCGGGTCGGCTACTTCAGCACCCAGAGTATCGACTACGGTATCGACGCGCAGCGCGCCGAGTCTCGCTGCTTCGTGACTCGCTGGAGGCTGGAGCCGTCCGATACCGCCGCCTTTCTCAGAGGAGAGCTGGTCGATCCCGTCAAGCCGATCGTCTACTACATCGACCCCGCAACTCCGCCGAAGTGGGCGCCCTATCTCAAGCAGGGAGTCGAGGATTGGCAGGCCGCCTTCGAACGCGCGGGCTTTAGCAACGCCATCGTCGCCCGCGACGCGCCCGCGGACGATCCGGATTGGAGTCCGGAGGACGCTCGCTACTCCGTGATCCGGTACCTCGCGTCGCCGGTGCAAAACGCCTCCGGTCCCCACGTGCACGACCCGAGGACCGGAGAGATCCTGGAGAGCGACATCCAGTGGTACCACAACGTCATGAACCTGCTCCGAAACTGGTTCTTCGTGCAGACGGCGGCGGTTAACGAAGACGCGCGCGGCGTGAGCTTTCCCGACGAGGTCATGGGCGAGCTGATCCGCTTCGTCTCCGCGCACGAGGTCGGGCACACGATCGGCCTGCCGCACAACATGCAGTCTTCGTCCGCCTATTCGGTGGAGCAGCTCCGCACTCGCTTCGTGTGCGAGATGGGCGTCTCTCCGTCGATCATGGATTACGCTCGATTCAACTACGTCGCGCAGCCCGGCGACGATACCTGCCTCCTTCCCTTGGTCGGTCCGTACGATCTCTTTTCAGTCGAGTGGGGATATCGGTCCTTCCCCGGAGAGGACGAGGAGTCCGAACAGGAAGCCCTTAGGCGGATGGTGGAGGAGAAGCAGCGCGACCCCGTTTATCGCTTTTCCAGCCCGAACGGAATGGATCCTTCCGCCCTCACCGAGGCGATTGGCGACGACGCCGTGGCCGCCTCCGACTACGGAGTCGCGAATCTCAAGCGCATTGTACGCAACCTCCGCGAGTGGTCCAGCGAGCCGGGCGAGGACTACAGCCAGCTGCAAGAGCTCTACGGAAACGTCGTGTCTCAGTGGACCCGCTACACCGGGCACGTCGCGGCGAACCTTGGCGGCGTCGTCCGGACGCGCAAGCGGCAGGGCCAGGACGGGCCCCAGTACGAAATGGTGCCGGAGCGAATGCAGCGGAGGGCGATGGATTACATCAATCGCCAGGTCTTCGAGACCCCCGAATGGCTTCTCGACGCCGACATCCTGGACCGATTTCAGCCGGCGGGAACGCTGGAGCTCGTGCAGGGGCGACAAGCGGGCGCGCTCCGGCAGCTTCTAAATGTGGACCGTATGGCCAGGCTGGTGGAGCAGGAGGCGTTTCATGGCGACGACGCGTACCGGCTGGGCGAAATGCTCCGCGATTTGCGCGCCGGCGTGTGGACGGAGCTTGAACGCGGAGAGGCGCCCGATCCGTATCGGCGAAACCTCCAGCGGGCTTGGATTGCTCGAATGGAAGAGCTCTTGGAGGACGAGGACGCGCAGGCAACCGACGCCGCGGCCTTTGCGCGCGGCGAGCTGGACTGGCTGGCGAGCTCGCTGGAGTCCGCCTTGGATTCCGCGCCGAGCGAAGCCGCAAGACTTCACTATGCGGACGCGATGGCCCGAAGCAGGAAAGCTCTGCGCGCAGGCGAATCCAGCGGCGTCCCATGACGGGTCAAAGGCAGGCTGCGCCCCGCGGCGTGATTGCGGCGGCTGCCTTGCTTGCTCTTTCGACGCTCGCCTCTGACGCAAGGGCGCAGCGCGGGCCGGCCCGTCAAGCTGGAGTCACGGCGCTGCGCGCGGACCGGATGCTGGATGTGGTCGCCGGGAAAATGCTTGAAGACGCTTTGGTCGTGGTGGAAAACGGAAGGATCTCCCGGATCGAGTCAGGCGCTGCGCCGGAGGCGGCGCATGTCGTCGAGCTGGGCGACGTCACGCTCTTGCCCGGTTTTATTGACGCCCACACGCATCTTGGCGTTGAGCTGTCCGCCGAGTCCTTCTTGGGACCCGTGAGGTGGACCGAGGCGCGTCTCGCGATCCAAGCGGTGCGAGCCGCCGAGGCGACGCTGCGGGCGGGATTCACGACGGTGCGTGACTTCGGAGGCGACGTCACCGTCGAACTCTCAAGAGCAGTTGAGGAGGGAGGCGTTTCGGCGCCGTGGATCGTTCCCTCGCGGGCGGCGCTGGGAATTACCGGCGGCCACTGCGACGTCACCGGTTTCGCGCCCGGCATCTTGGAGGGAGGGCCGGAACGCGGAGTGGCTGACGGACCTTGGGAAGTCGTAAAGGCGGTCCGTTATCAGGTCAAACACGGCGCGCGGGTCATCAAGACGTGCGCCACCGCGGGCGTCCTTTCGATGGAAGGTCCGGTGGGCGCGCAGCAGTACTCCCTGGATGAACTCGAGGCGATGGTCCAAGAGGCCGAGCGTCACGGAATTCCAGTGGCCGCGCATGCACACGGCGCAGCCGGAATCTTGGCCGCCGTGCAGGCGGGAGTCGCGTCGATCGAGCACGGATCGGAGCTGACGGACGAGATCATGGAACTCATGATCCAGCGAGGGACCTACCTTGTGCCGACCACATACCTTCTGGATCGGATTGATCTGGATATTCTGCCGCCGCTGGTCCGGGCAAAAGCCGAAGAGATTATCCCGGTCGCGCGCGCTAGTCTGGGAAGGGCGATCAAAAGAGGCGTGCCGATCGCCTTTGGCACCGACGCCGGCGTATTTCCCCACGGCGAGAACGCGAGAGAATTTTCAGTCTATGTGGAACTCGGCATGACTGAGCTGGACGCGCTTCGGGCAGCGACGCTGCATGCGGCGAAGCTGCTGGGGCTCAAGGACCGCGGGCGTCTCGCCCAAGGCTATCTCGCGGACATCGTCGCCGTGCCCGGCAATCCGCTGGAGGACATCTCGGCAACGGAGCGCGTCAGCTTCGTGATGCGCGGGGGCGAGATTTTCAAGCATTCCGTGGACGGCGTGGATCGGCATCGCGCGCGCCGGCAGCATCAGAGCGGGGCATCGTCTATGGCCCGCGGGAGTTGAGGCGGCCGGCGCCCTGGACGACTCTTCGCGTTGGAGCGATACGGTTCGCGCGGCGGGCGCTTGCAAACGCAATCCGCCGGTCGAGCTTGAACTGTTCGATGTCCGTGCTTCTCAAGACAGTCGGCGGCGATTTGGGATACGCGACCCTCAGGGGCGGGATCCAGCGGCGATTGTGAGCAACCGCGCCCGAAGGCGCGACCCCAAAGACAGCGCGTGAGCACCGAGATCAGGGCTGCGACGCGAGCGTTGTGCGCCCGGTTCGGGGAGGACTACTGGCAGAAGGTCGAGCGGACAAAGGCCTACCCCTCCCGCTTCGTGGAATCGCTCTCTCGGGCGGGACACCTGTCGTGTCTCATCCCAGAGAAATACGGAGGCTCGGGGCTGGGACTGGCGGAGGCTTCGATCATTTTGGAGGAGATCAACCGCTCCGGCGGGAACGGAGCCGCCTGCCACGCTCAGATGTACACGATGGGGACGCTCCTTCGGCACGGCTCCGAAGAGCTCAAGGAGAGGTATCTCGGGAGGATCGCAAGCGGCGAGCTGAGACTACAGGCGTTTGCCGTGACGGAGCCCGACGCAGGGTCGGACACGACGCGAATTCGCACCGTCGCGCTTCGAAGGGGCGACCGCTACCTGATCTCCGGCCAGAAGGTCTTCGTTTCGCGCGTTTCGCACTCCGACCTGATGGTGCTGCTTGCCCGAACTACTCCGCTGGAGGAGGTGGACCGACGGACCCAAGGACTTTCCGTTTTCTTGGTAGACCTTCGGAAAGCGGGCGACGCGCTTCGCGTGCGCCCAATTGAGACAATGATCAACCACGCGACCTGCGAAGTTCGCTTCGACGGACTCGAAGTGGCGGCGAAGCAGCGCATCGGAGAGGAAGGGGACGGCTTCAGGTGTATCATCTCCGGGATGAACGCCGAGAGAATCCTCCTTGCGTCCGAGTCGGTGGGCGACGGCCTCTATTTTACGGATCGCGCCAAGGCGTACGCTTCGAGCCGAAAGGTGTTCGGGCGAAGGATCGGCCGGAATCAAGGCGTTCAGTTCCCCATTGCGGACGCGTGGATGGACGTGGCTGCGGCGCGAGAGGTCCGCGACCGGGCGGCGCGGGAGTACGACGCGGGCGAGCTGCGGGGCGCCCTCCCCAACGTGGCCAAGTACTTGGCGTCCAAAGCCGCGTGGAAAGCGGCCAACGCCGCGATGGACGTTTTCGGCGGCTGGGGAATGGCGGTGGAATACGGGATTGAACGCAAGTTCAGGGAGTGCAGATTGCATCTTGTGGCTCCCGTGGCGAACAACCTCGTGCTGAGCCATGTCGCGCAGCATGTTTTGGGGATGCCGAAATCGTACTGACGCCCCTTCCCGCTATTCGGCCATGACTCTTGATACTGCCGCGGCGCTCCCGCGTTGGCGCTCTATCCTCTTCGTTCCCGCGGACAAAGCGGATCGCTTGGACACAGCTCTTCGAAGCGGCGCCGACGCGATCTGCATTGAGCTGGAGGATGGAGTGGCGGCGCAGAACAAGGATGTCGCGCGCCGCAACGCGATTGACTTTCTCTTCCGCGCGGACGGGGAGCTCGAGTGCGGTATTCTGTTGCGCATCAACGATCCGGGATCGACCGACGGCAAAGAGGATCTAGCCGGACTCGCGGCGCTTGCTCAACGGGGCATGGGCCCGCGCGGCGTGGTCATCCCCAAGGTCAGGCGCGCCCGGGAGGTGCGTGAAACGGGAGAATCGCTTGGCGACGGTTCCATGCTGATCCCGATGATCGAGACGGCGGAGGCCGTCTGGGAAGCCGCCTCCATTGCTCGCGCAGACAAGCGGGTGGCGGGACTTCTCTTCGGAGGCTTTGATCTTGCGCTCGAATTGGGCGCGGAGCCCCTCTGGGAACCCCTCCTCTTCGGTCGATCGCGGGTCGTGGCGGCGGCGGCCCTTGCTGGAATCCGCGCATGGGACATGCCGTCGCGCGAGATCAAAGACGCCTCGGAGACGCAGCGCGAGGCTAGGCGCGTTCGTGCGCTGGGATTTACCGGCAAGACGCTGATTCATCCAAGCCAGGTCGAGCCGGTCCACGAAGCCTTCCGGCTCACCAAGGAAGAGGCGCGGAGGGCCCGGCGTATCGCCTGGACTGCGCACGACGGGGACGGCGGTCCGTTTGCGGTGGATGGACGACTTGTCGACCGGCCGATCGCTCAAGCGGCTGCGGGAACGCTGGAACGCGGACCGGAGCCAGAACGCGGCGGCGCAGCGGCGGCGCAAGGACTCCCTCGCCCTCGATGAGCGAAACGCGCCGCGATCCGCTCCACCCTTGGCCGGCACGCGCAATGTCCGCGCTCCTGGATCAAGGTACGCCGCCGCTTGAGGCCGGAGACCCGCTTCCGCTCGGATGGCACTGGCTCTACTTCAGGAGGATCTACCGGGGCAAAGAGCTGGGGCCGGACGGACACAAGCCGCAGCCTTCGGCCATTTCCCGGGAAGGGCTTACCCGGCGCATGTGGGCGGGCGGCGAACTCCGCCTAGTCGCCCCGCTGGTCCTTGGAAGAGAAGCAGAAATTCTAAAGATCAATCAGACGACGACGCGCAAGTTCGGTCGATCAGGGCCGCTCGCCTTTGTCGTCGATCAATTCTCGGTCGTCCAAGATGGAAGGGTACGCCTCAACGAAACCCGCAGACTAGTATATGCCAAGCCCGGCGGAAGCCCCGCAGGCCCCTCGCGCGCGCCACATGCCCCCGCGTCGAAGGTCGCTTGGCGACGGCCCTTTGCGCCGAGCGTCGTTGATCTCTTTCGCTTCTCGGCCCTCACCTTCAACGCCCACCGGATCCACTACGATCACCCCTACGCGCTGAGAGAAGGCTATCCGAACATCGTCGTCCACGGCCCCTTGATGGTGCTTGCGCTCCTGGATGCCGCACGCGCCCACTGGGGGGCGCAGGCCGAGTGCCGGTATCGAATCGGCGCGCCGCTCCTCGCGGGAGAGGAGGCCGCGCTTCTGGGAAAGGACGAGGGCGCGTCGTCATCTTTACGATCAGCGATGGTGTGGTCGCCCAAGCGCGGCGCCATCCTTGAAGCGACCACGCTGGACCAGACTGGCTCTGCATGATTCGAACGAATAGCGGTGGAGGCGTGAACGCACACGGAGAATACTGGTCTGATCAGCGTTGCCGCGTCCTTGGGCGAGCGGCCGTTGGTGCTCGGGCAGGAAGCCCTACGCTACGGCTACGGGAACGGCTCGACCGGCATATTTCGACTTCCGCGACGAGGTCGGCCATGGCCCTGGAATGCGGCCAATGAGCCTGTCGGACCCATTGGGCCGGGCGAGAACCGGGGGCGCCGAGGATACCGTACACGTTGCATTTCGCTTCCACGCGCGAGCCTTGGCGGCACTGGGTCGCGAGCTGGTGACCAACGATGTGGTCGCCGTCATGGAACTGGTCAAGAATGCGTACGACGCGCTCGCGAGACAGGTCACGGTTCGAATTTGTTCGGGGGTCAACGGTGGGGACCTGCCGTTCATCGAAGTGATCGATGATGGGGAGGGCATGGATGTTGCCACAATTCGAGATGTCTGGTGTGTAATCGCAACTCCGTTCCGGCGGGAACGGCCTATCTCGAAATCGGGACGGCGCTCGCGTACCGCGACCGGAGAAAAGGGACTCGGCCGTCTCTCTGCGGCCAGATTGGGACGGAAGCTCAGCGTGACCACACGGACGCGTGGCGGCCCGGCGTTTCGGTTCTCGCTGAACTGGGACGACTTCCTCGAAGTAGACGACCTTGGCAACGCGGCCTTTGAGGTGTCCAAGGAACCTGACCGAGCGTTCGGCGGCGCACACGGAACCCGGATTCGGATCGACGACCTTAGGGGTGATTGGGGCGAAAAAGAAATCGAAGATTTGCGCCACAATCTCTCGCGGCTCGTGTCGCCGTTCTCGACGGTGGGTGATTTTTCGCTGAACCTTGACGCGACGAGCCGCGGAAAAGGATCAACCTTAAAAATCGAGGCTCCCGAATTCATGTCGGAGCCCAAATACGCAATTGAGGGGCGCGTCGCCGCTGACGGCACGATCCGTGCCGAATACCGTTATCGCCCCGTGGGCGGTTCTGTCGCGCGGAAGCGGACTTTCGCCGAAAAGCCGGTGGATGATGGTCGTCTGGATTGCGGCCCATTCCGGTTCGAGTTGCGTGCCTGGGATCTCACGAAGAACGACACGCGCGACATCGCCGAACACTTCGGCACTAGCAAGAGCCAAGTCCGGCGCACGATCTCCTTGCGAAACGGAATATCCGTCTACCGCGACGACGTTCTCGTGTTGCCGAAGTCGGACGGGGCCCGCGACTGGCTGGGACTGGACGTCAGGAGAATCAGCCGGGTCGGTTCGCGCCTTGGCACCAGCCAGATCGTCGGATACGTGCGGATCACGAAGAAGGACAATCCCCATATCGTTGATACGAGTGATCGGGAAGGCATCGTGTCGAACTCAGCCACGGAAGGCTTCGGACGCCTGATCCGCAGAATCGTTGCCCTGCTCGAGGGGGAGCGACACGTAGACCGAATGGACGACAAGGACAAGGACACGGTAAGAAACCTGTTCGCGTTTTTGAAAGCTGAACCCCTCGTCGCCAAGTTGGAAAATATGCGGGTTTCTGGAGGCAGCATGTCCGACGCCGTCGAGGAGGCGAAGGGGTTCGGGCGGGAACTGGAACGTAGCCGCGCTGCCATTGAGCGGCGTTTCGGGTACTCGAGCCGGTTGGCTGTTATCGGCACCGTGGCCCAGATGATCATTCACGAAATACGGAACCGGACATCAATCATCGGCCGAGGGCTTCGGAAGATTGGCCAGCTGCGCGGTCGAACTGAAGACGCGGGCGTCCGCCGTGCGTTCGCGATGGCGAAGGACTCGGTAGCGGCTTTGGAAGGACTAGCCGACCGCTTCGCACCTCTCGCCAGTCGAGGCTACCGGCGGGGGCGGCGTACGTCGGTCTTGGAGGAGTCCATCGATCGTTGTCTCGAGATGCTGAAGCGGCAGATCGGCGCTGCTCGAATCACCGTCCTGACTCCGTCCGAGGGGCGAACCGTCGTGGGTGTCGATCCTGGGGAGATCGACGCCGTGATCCTGAATATTCTCGGGAACGCGATATACTGGTTGCGGCGGCACGGGGAGCAGCGCCAACTCCGGTTCCGGGTGACGGAAGACGCGGCCGCCGGGCGGGTTACGTTGTCGGTGGACGACTCCGGGCCAGGTATTGAACCTGGGGACCATGCGCGCGTATTCTGGCCGGGCGTGACCGGCAAGCCGGACGGCATCGGCATGGGACTGACCGTTGCTGCGGAGATCGTAGACGGACACGGTGGAAAAACAAAATCACGCGTGCCGGGAGCGCTGGGAGGAGCGACGTTTGAGTTCGACCTCCCGCTCGCGAGGAACAGACGCCAAGGAGCGATTTGAGTGGACCGACTGAGAGTGCTAATCATCGACGACGAGAAGGATGTCCGGGAATCGCTACGCGACACCTTGAGGGAAGACGATTACGAGCAACCAAAATGGGAAGTAATGGGCCACGGATTCGAAAACGTGAGAGATGTTCTGCGCGAGTTCAAGCCTGACATGGTCGTTTTGGATCTTACTGAAGGCGGGCCCTCGGAAAGTGTGAGCGCGGGGAACTTGTCATTCGAACAAATTCGCGAGGTCTGGTTTTGTCCCGTCGTCGTCTACTCCGCATTCTTGGATGAGTGCCGCTTCAGGCATCCCCTAGTGACGAAGGTCGACAAGGGAACGGGCGGGGACCTGCAGGTTCGGGAGCGCTTGAGAGAGAATGTCAAGCATGCGCGGATGATCCGGTCAGTGCACACGGACTTTGACAACCGCGTCCGCGAGGCTCTTCGAGACTCGGTTCACGCACTAATCGAGCAGGTCGAGGCGGCCGACGACTCAGTGCTCCCGCGCGCCGTCCGGAGACTGGTGGCCGCTCGGGTCGATGAGCAGCAATTCGGGAAATCGGGACTGCGCGCTTGGGAGCGCTGGGTCGTGCCGCCGCTGGGCGATCATCCGCTCACGGCCGATCTACTGAAACGAAAAGCAGCAGGCGCTGAGAGTCCGTGTGATTTCCGCTTGGTGCTCACGCCGTCGTGCGATCTCGTTGCCGGTTCCGGCCGCGAACCGAAGGCCGACCGAGTTCTGGTCGCCCGCTGCGAAACCCTGGAGAGGCTCGGAGAGGTTCAGTTTCAGGCTGGGCAGTGTCTTGGAAGTAAAGCCAAGAAGAAGTTGCGGTCGATTCTGACGGAAGGAATGGCGGACAACATGTTGCCCATCCCGCAGTTCCGCGGCGTCGTGCCGCCGATGGTCGCTAATCTTAGGCGCTTGGAACTCCTTGAATGGAACGGGTCGAGCGGGTCCGCTCTCCAAGCTCTGGGCGTCACAGGAGGGGTTGTGGAGGAGTTTCACAGAGTGGCTTCCACCGACAGTCCCTTCCGGGAATTGGTGGTTTGGGCCTACTTGCGGGTCACGGGACGTCCCGGAATGCCCAACGTCGACATCGATCGCTGGCTGGACGATATCTCCGCCCACCTTAAGGAACGCGGCGGGCGCGCGTGAAAGCAATTGATCTCTGTTGCGGAGCCGGGGGACTGACGCTAGGGCTCAGACGCGCCGGTTGGGATGTGGCTGTCGGAATCGACATGGATGCGGCCGTCGGCAGAAGCTACCGAAGCATGAACCCCGGAACCAAGTTCTTGGCAGCCGACCTGAAGTCCGTGACGGCCGACGACATTCGCGACGCCGCAGGCCGCATCGCGGGCCCGGAGCTGCTCCTCGCGGGTTGCGCCCCCTGTCAGGCGTTCTCGAAGCAAAGGCGCCGGCGGGGGCTCAAGAAACGTTCTGATGCCACGCTGCTTCGCGAGTTTTCACGGCTCGTGCTCGCTTTGGAGCCCGCCGCCGTGTTGATGGAGAACGTTCCCGGGATCGCGTCGGTTCCCGGATTCAGTTCTTTCCGCAGGCTACTGAAGACCCTGCGAGAGTCTGGGTATGAATGCAAGCATGACGTACTGAACGCCTGCGACTTCGGCGTCCCCCAACATCGGCGCCGGTATGTACTCTTGGCCGCGCGCGGAAAACCCGTGGAACTACCGAGACCGGCGAGCGGGGATCCGAATCGGCGGAGCAAGACGGTGCGCGGCGCCGTCGAGCGCTTTCCCGCCATCGAGGCTGGAGAAGCGCACTCGTCGATCCCGAATCACTATGCAGCCAAACTCTCGAAAACGAATTTGGCGAGAATCAGAGCGACACCGCCCGATGGTGGAAGTCGCCGCGATTGGCCGAAGCGACTGCGCCTCGATTGTCATGCGCGTACCGACGGCTACAGCGACGCGTACGGGAGGATGTGGTGGGATCGAGCGTCGCCCACGCTGACGAGTCGATGCAACAGCCTGTCGAACGGTCGATTCGGTCATCCGGAACAGAATCGGGCCATCAGCCTGCGAGAAGCCGCAGCGCTTCAGACGTTCTCCGACGATTGCGAGTTCTTCGGAACCCGGACTCGGATCGCGCGATGGATTGGCAATGCCGTCCCGGTGTCGTTTGCGGAGGCACTCGGAAGAGCAGCGGCGACAGCTACAGAATTTTCGGCCCCTTGACGGTTATCGTGGGTAGTCGCGATCCGGCGGGCGATCAACCGATGGAAACGGGGTGGGCGAAGAGAGCGGAGCGACCGAAGCGGGGGCCAAGACCGGATGTCTCCATCCTGGACATGTGGCGCTTTCACGGACGGTTGGGCAATTGCCTGACGAGGCCCGGGCTGGGATACCATCGCCGCTTCTCTCGGTCAGACTCCAGCCAAGCCCGCTTGCACAGGTGCCCGCGGCTTGGCATCGGAAGCGGGCGCGCAGCTCCGGTCGTCCAGCGTCCCGGGCGTTGGCGCCGGGTATTCTCCAGAGAAGCATGCGTCGCAGAAGGCGCCGTCTTCCGCGCCCAGGGCGTCGATCATCCCCGAGAGCGAGATATGACCCAAGGAGTCGGCGCCCAGCTCCACCCTAACCTCGCTCACTTCGTGCTTCGCGCCGATGAGTTCTCCCCTCGAGGGCGTGTCGATCCCGTAATGGCAGGGAAAGCGCACCGGAGGACTCGCAATCCGAAAGTGCACCTCGCTGCCGCCCGCGTTTCGGATAAAACGCACCAAGCTGCGCGAGGTCGTGCCTCGAACAATGGAGTCGTCCACCACCACGACCCGCTTTCCTTCCAACACCGTCCTGACCGGGTTGTACTTGATCCGCGCGGCATAATCCCGGTCTGCCTGCGACGGACGAATGAAGGTCCGTCCGACATAGTGATTACGCAGCAGGCCCAGCTCAAAGGGAATGCCGCTCTCTTCCGCGTAGCCCAACGCCGCTGCATTTGCGCTGTCCGGCACCGCAACGACGCAGTCCGCCTCCACCGGATGCTCCACCGCGAGCCGCCTTCCGCAGGCCCGCCTCGCCTGGTCGACGCCGATGCCCCAGATCCTAGAGTCCGGGCGTGCGAAGTAGACCAGTTCGAAGACGCAGTTGGCCTTCGGCAGCTGGGGAAGAAAGCCGATGGTTCGAGCTTCCCCGTCCGTCAGCCAGACCAGCTCGCCCGCCTCCACGTCGCGCTCCAAGCGGGCGCCGACGATGTCCAGCGCGCAGCTCTCGCTCGCGACCACCCAGCCTCCGCTCGCCGTCTCCCCCAAGACAAGCGGCCTGAAGCCTCGGGGGTCCCGGACGGCGTACATCTCGCTGCCCACCGCGATGATCAGCGAGTAGGCGCCCTCGATCCGCCCCAGGGCATCCATAATCTGCTCGGGCACCGTCGGCTTCCGCGAACGCGCAATCAGGTGCACGATGACCTCGGAGTCCGAGGAGCTCTGAAAGATGGCGCCCTTCCCGACGAGCTCCTTCTTCAGGGCTTCGGCGTTGGTGAGATTTCCGTTGTGGGCGATCGCAAGATCTCCCTCCGCGTAGCGCGCCACGATCGGCTGGGCGTCGACGACTCTGCCGCGTCCTTGGGTCGAGTAGCGAACGTGGCCCAGCGCCGCCCGGCCAGGCAGCTCGTCCAAGACGCCCGTGCCGAAGACGTCGGACACCAAACCCAAGTCCTTGTGAAGCCTCGCCTTGCCGTTGTCGATGGCGCAGATGCCCGCAGCCTCCTGCCCCCGATGCTGCAGGGAGTAGAGTCCAAGGCAGACGGCCTCCGCCGCTTTGTCGACGCGGTTGACTCCAAACACCCCGCACTCTTCGCCGATCTTGCGCATCACCTTGCGCTCGCTTCCATGATTCGGGGAATCGCGTCGAAATAGCTGCGCCGCATCTCGCGGCCGCTCACGGCGCAGTCAACGCCTCGCGCTTTGATCGTAAGGGGATCTCCTCTCCGCGCAACCCTTCCGATGCGAGCGGCGGGCACGTGGTGGGATTGGGCCGTCTCCAGGACATCTCCAAGCTTCGCCTCTGCGCAAGAGACGACGATCCTTCCGTGGTCCTCGCCGAAGAGGAGCGCTGCGGACTGAAGCGCTTCGGAAAGCTCCGCCTTCGCCCCCAAGGGAGGCGTTCCGTCTCTCGTTGGAAGCCCCATGCAGCACTCCGCAAGCGTGACGGCAAGACCGCCGGAAGAGACGTCATGGGCGCTTCGCGCCGCTCCGCTCCGAGCAAGGTGCAGCATCGCGTGCTGGAGCGCCCGCTCCTCGGTCAAAGAGACCTTCGGCGGCTCGCCCGCAACCTCGCCGTGGATCGCATACAGATACTCCGAGCCGCCCAGCTCTCCCCTGTTTCGACCGAGCAGCACGATAACGTCGCCTTCCCGCTGAAAGGCGTGAGGCGTCATCCAGCTCGCGTCTTCCACCACACCCACCATGCCGATCACGGGGGAGGGGCGCACCGCCTGTCCGTCCGTCTCGTTGTAGAAGGAGACGTTGCCCCCCGTCACCGGAGTCTCGAAGAAGGCGCATGCCTCTCCCATGCCGCGCACCGCTTCCCGAAACTGGAAGTAGATGGCGGGCTTCGTGGGATTGCCGAAGTTCAGGCAATTCGTCACGGCGATCGGCAACGCGCCGGCGCACGCCAAATTGCGGGCGGCTTCAGCGACGGCTCCGCGCCCGCCCGTCCGCGGATTGAGATACGCATGTCGACCGTTGCAGTCGGTCGTCGCTGCGACCCCCCGCTTGCCGCCCGGCAGGCCGATCACGCCGGCGGAGGCCCCGGGCCGCGCCCATGCGCTTCCCCTCACCGTCGTATCGTACTGCTCGTACACCCACTGCTTCGAAGAGATCGCGGGGGACGCCAGCAGCCGAAGCAGGTCCCGCGCGGGATGAGTCGTTTCCAAGTAGGGAGAAAGATCCGCCTGCCTTTGCCGCGCGACGCGAGGGTCCTCCTTCCCGGCGATCTCGTACAGCGGACAGCCTTCGGTAAGCAGCCGGGCCGGGATGTCGACAACCGGACGTCCTTCCTCCATGACGCGAAAGGCTCCGTCCGAAGTCACTCGGCCGATTCGGGCCGCTTCCAGCTCCCACTTCCCAAGGATGCGCTCAATGTCCGACTCCCTGCCGGGCCTCGCCACAAGAAGCATGCGCTCCTGGGACTCGGAGAGGAGGACCTCGTAGGGCGTCATCCCCTCCTCCCGCACCGGAACCAATGCGGCGTCCAGCTCGACCCCGCTGCCTGCGCGCGCCGCCATCTCGACGCCGGAAGAGGTGAGCCCCGCGGCGCCCATGTCCTGGATGCCGGTGACGCACCCGGCTTCGATAAGCTCCAGAGACGCCTCAAGCAGGAGCTTCTCCGTAAAGGGGTCCCCGACCTGTACCCGCGGCCGGTCCTCCACGCCCGACTCCTCCGAAAGCTCCTCGGAAGCGAAGGTTGCCCCGTGAATTCCGTCCCTTCCGGTGCGGGCGCCCACCGCCATCAGCGTGTTTCCCTCGCCTTGCGCCAAGCCCCGCGCGAGTGAATCCCGCTTCGCCAGCCCAAGGCACATGGCGTTGACCAGGGGATTCTCGCGGTAGCCCCGATCAAAGTGCGTCTCTCCTCCGATACAGGGAATCCCGACGCAGTTTCCGTAGTCGCCCAGCCCCTTCACCACGCCCCGTAGCAGGTAGCGCGCGCGGGGGCGGTCAAGGTCGCCGAAACGCAGGGAGTTCAGGGTAGCGACGGGTCGGGCACCCATCGTAAAGATGTCGCGGAGAATTCCCCCGATGCCGGTGGCCGCGCCTTGGTAGGGCTCGACCGCCGAGGGGTGGTTGTGGGACTCGATTTTGAAGACGAGCGCGTATCCGTCCCCCACGTCCACGACGCCCGCATTCTCTCCGGGTCCTTGGATCACCCAAGGCGCGTGAACGGGCAGCGTGCGCAGCATCCGCTTGGAGTGCTTGTACCCGCAGTGTTCGGACCACATCGCGGAGAACACGCCCAACTCCGTGAAAGTGGGCGTTCGCCCCAACAGCCTCAATATCCTGTCGTACTCGTCCCCTGTCAGGCCGTGCTCCTGGGCAAGGTCCAAGGTCACCGGCGGATCGCCCGGCCTAGCCAAGGGCGGCGGCCCATCCCCGCCGCCGAACTTCTCCGCCGCGACTCCGCCCCCTTGCGCGCTCACGACGCGGCCTCCGCGCCTCGCGCGAAGGCGACAAGGGATCGGAAGATGCCCAGACCGTCGACGCTTCCCGTCCGCGGATCCACCGCGCGATCCGGGTGGGGCATCATTCCCAGCACGTTTCCCCGCTCGTTCACGATGCCTGCGATGTTGGAAAGGGAGCCGTTCGGGTTGGAGTCGGGCGTGGGCTCGCCCGCATGGTCGCAGTACCTGAATGCGATCCGACCGTTCGACTCCAACTCCCGCAAGGTCCCGGCGTCCGCATAGTAGGAGCCGTCCGCGTGCGCCAGCGGCATCCGCAGCACTTCTCCCGCCTCGTGTTCGCTGGCGAAGGGCGCCTCGGCGCGCTCCACCCGAAGGCGGATGTCGTGCGACTGGTACCTCAGCGACGGATTGCGGAGCAGCGCGCCCGGAAGGAGTCCGGACTCGCAGAGGATCTGGAAACCGTTGCAAATCCCAGCCACCGGTCCTCCGGCGACCGCAAAATCCACGACCGCGTCCATAATCGGGCTGAAACGCGCGATCGCCCCAGGGCGCAGGTAATCCCCGTGAGCGAATCCTCCGGGGATCACGACCGCTCCGACATCCCCCAACGCGCGCTCCCTGTGCCAGATCTTTCGGGGAGCGCCGCCCGCGAGCCGCAATGATCGTATGCAGTCGTCATCGCAGTTCGAGCCGGGGAAGGTGATGACGGCGATCTTCACCCGCTCTCTTCCCCGCTTTCCGGCTTAGGCGGGATCCGAGCGGCCGCGTCTATCCGATAGTCCTCCGTGACGGGATTCGCGAGGAGCTTCCGACACATCCGCGCCGCCTCTTTGCGCGCGGCTTCGCCGGAGGGCGCCGCGATCACGAGCTGGATCGCCTTGCCGACCCGTACGTCGGCCAGGTTGTTGTGCCCCAGAGAGGCTAAGGCGCGCCCGATCGCCCTTCCCTGGGGGTCCAAGAGTCCAGCTCGCGGGACAACGCGCACCTCCACCCGGTATTGCTCCATGAAAACGAAGGTCTCTCCTCTTGCGGCGCGCCGCCGCGGGTCGGGGAACTAAGCCGCGGCGGGACGTAGGCGTCCAGAGAACATCCCGTCAGCGTGCGGAACAGGCGCCTGTATCTATGCGTCGCGGCCATCGCCACTTTGTCGGGAAGCCCGTCCTCGCAGTCGTCCTGGGCCAGAGCCAGATAGTCCCGAATCGGCTGCTTGTCCAGCTGCCGGCGTCGGGCGCCTTCGTCGGCAAGCCAGAATCTAGAAGAATCGGCGGTCAGCACTTCGTCGATGAGCAGGATCCTCCCGTCTCTCGCCACGCCGAATTCGAATTTCGTATCCACGAGAACGAGTCCTCCGGCGCGGGCGCGGGCGCGTCCGAGTTCAAAAAGCTCCATCGACCGGTCGCGGAGCTCCCGAGCCACCTTCGCGCCGGTCATTGCCTGAACATCGGCGAATGAGACGTTCTCATCGTGGCCCTCTTGCGCTTTTCGCGCGGGCGAGAAGACGGGACGGTCCAAGGGGTCGCCCAAGCGGAGCCCGGCCGGCACAGGGGTTCCGGCAATCGTGCCGGATGCCTGATACTCTCTCCATACGGAGCCGAACACTCTTCCGCGAACGACGCATTCCACCGGAATCGGATGCGTCCGGCGGGCAAGGGTCACGCGACCGGACCACTCCTCCCATGGAGGCCAGTCAAGGCGCGTGCGCTCCCTGATCTCCTTCGCGTCGACGGATAACGCGTGATGGGGAATATCCGAGAAGCACTCCGCGAGCCACCACGCGGTCTGAAGCGTGAGCGCTCTTCCCTTGTCTCGAATTTGATGATCCACAACGCGGTCGAAGGCGCTGACGCGGTCGCTGGCGACGAGCAGCAGCTGATCGTCGGGGAGCGCATACACGTCGCGCACCTTGCCTTGGAGGATCCGGGAAGGATGCGAGAGCGCGCGAAAGTCCCGCCCCGGTCGACCAGACCGCATCGCGCTTTTCTCCGAGCCCATGGCCCAAGTTAATGGGCCGCAATCGTCTTCGTCTCCGCCGGAGCTCCTTTCAATACGAAATCGGGCCAAAGAAAGGCGGGGTTGAGTGGAATTTCGAGTTTCTCGCCTAACCCGAAGTTTGACGGCGGGAATTGCTCGAATCTCCAGTGTGGGCTTGACGCAGACGCGAATTCTGAGGTGTGCGCTGCTGGGTACGTTTTCTACTGGGTACGGTTCGAGGGCCTGACGGCGACTAGGCGGTAGGCCTCGGCTTGCAGCGGCCTGGGCGGGAAGCCTAACGATTCCATAGCTCGCGCAGCGGCACCGCCCGCACGGGACGCTTCTCAAGGGAGCTCAGCGGCAGCGTGTCGTATCCGTTGTACAGGATGAAGCCGCCTTGGAAGTCCTTGCCGCAAAGGGACGCCAGGCGCGCCATTCCCCGACCCGCCGTCCGGCCCGGAGCGCTCGTAAACTTGACTTGGACGCCCCAAACGCGCCTGCCGCGCGTGATGACGAGGTCGACCTCGCGCTGATCCCGGTCGCGGTAGTGGTGGAATTGAATGTCTGGATCCGTCCACCCGGCTTGCGCCCGAAGCTGCTGGAAGACGAAGGACTCCAAGAGACGGCCCATTCGCATGCGCTGAGCAATCCAGTCGCTCGACTCAAGACCAGCGAGCGTCGCGGCCAAGCCGCTGTCGACCACGTGCGTTTTCGGCGCCTTGATCAGGCGCTTCCCTACGTTCCTGCGCCACGCGGGCAGGCGGCGCACAAGAAAGAGTCGCTCAAGCGCCGAGATGTACTCCCTGACCGTTTCGCGATTGAGGCCAAGGGCGCGCGAGAGACCGCTGGCGTTCAGTCGCTCGCCTGTTCGGACGGCCAATAGCCGGAGCAGCTGGGCGATCGCATCGGTGTTGCGCACATTGGCGACATCGAAGACATCCCTTTGGACGATCCCCGAGACGTATTGGCGGCACCACCGGCGAGCACGCGCGGGGCGGCGCGCGAGAGGCTCCGGGTAGCCGCCCTTAACCAGCCGGTCGCCTAGATCAATCGGGCACGCATGCCTGCGCTCCGAAGCAAACGCGGGCTTGATCGCTCCCGCCAGCAGATCACGGAGAAAGCGACCAGGCTTGCGCTCCTTTTCCGACTCCGCCAGCGGCATGAGGCGGATCGTCTCCATGCGCCCCGCAAGCGACTCCGCGAGCATGGGCAGCAACAACAGGTTTGCCGACCCGGCCAGTACGAATCGCCCCGGGGCCCGATCCATGTCCACCGAGAGCTTGATGGCGGGAAGCAGCTCGGGGGCGCGCTGAATCTCGTCGATGGCGACCATCCTGGGCAGCGCCGCCACCACGCCTGCGGGATCGGCTTTCGCGGCATCCAGGAAGGGGGCATCGTCCAAGCTGAAGTACGCGCGCTCGGGCATCATGGCGCGAATGAGCGTGGTCTTTCCCGTTTGACGGGCCCCGGCCAAGCAGACCACGGGCGTGTCGGCCAAGGCCTGTTTCACGGCAGGGACCAGAGAACGCGGATAGAGCGGCGACGCAAACATCGGTAAAGATACCGGCGAATTGTCGACTAAACGGTTCGCGAATTGTCGATTGGACGGATCGCGAATTGTCGAACGGAATCAAGCGAAGATTCTCTTCCCGGCCAGAACCGACTGAACGAGAGACGATGTCCGCCAGCAGGCCGGTCCAAATCCGAGACACGCTTTGGTCCTTCAGGCAATAACTCCGCCCCGTGATGCCGAAACGATTAAGGGCCGGCACTAGGGCCGGATCGTTCAGATCAGGTCGGGCGTGAAGCCAAGCGCGCGCTCTGCTTCCCGGCGCGCCGGGAGCGGGGCTCATCCATCAGCGGCTCTCCGGCGGAACGCAGATCCCCTTACGAGCACTGACCGTATCCGATCCTACAACCTTCTCAACAACCGTATCCGCTTCGGGCACCCACTTGGCTCCCGCCTCCGCGCAAAGCTCGTCGAAATAAATCGAATCGGCGAAAGGCTCCGAATCCGTCCGGCCATCCACCTGCCTTACGATACGCCTTACGAGAATACGGCAGCGAAGGGGCGTTCCATCGCCCTCGTAGAGCTCGCCTCCCATTCTCTTGCACGCCATCGACTGCCGGTAGGCGTTGATCGAATCCTTCGCCAAAAAGGATCCCAAGATGGCCACCGCCAAGGCGGCCGCGCCGCCGATGAGAAACTTGGTCTTCTTGCTCACCTGATCCCTTGCCCGACGAAGAGAAAACCCAAAGCGTACGCCCTTGAGCAACATAGCGAGGGAGCGCTGCGAGCCGCCTGATTAGCGGGTCCTAAACCCGAATCCCCTCGTCCTCCACGCCGCCTTGGGCGTCCAACTCCCTCCGCACCCGCTCAAGCGCCGTTCGCGCATCGCCCTCCAGAAAGGCGTCCACCTGCTCGGGCGCCCGCCCGATCAGCTTCGACGGATCCGTCCATTCCTTCAGCTCGCCTTCCGAAATACCCAAGCTCGCGTCCTCTCGGACAGCCTCCAGCAGCCTGTTCGGCTTCGCTTCGTTGATGTCGCTCCCGGCGCGGACCGCGTGCCGGCGAATGCGTTCGTGCAGCTCCTGGCGGTCGCCGCCTTCCCGGCTCGCGCGCATCAGCAGCGACTCCATCGCCATGAACGGAAGGTGGACGGCAAGGTTGGCTTCGACCATCGCCTGGTTGACCTGCAGCCCCGCAGCGACGTTCCTCGCCAGCACCAGGATCGCGTCCGTCGCCATAAAGGCGTCCGGCGCCGTCACGCGTTTGTTTGCGGAGTCGTCCAGCGTGCGCTCCAACCATTGCGCTCCGGCCGTCACGGCGGAGTTGGCCGAAAGCGTCACGATATGGCGCGCGAGGGCGCTGATCCGCTCCGACCGCATCGGATTGCGCTTGTAGGGCATCGCCGAAGATCCCACTTGACGCGCCTCAAAGGGTTCGGAGAGCTCCCGCAGATGCGAGAGCAGTCGCACGTCGTTCGCCATCTTGGAGAGCGAAGACGCCACGCCCGACAGCGTCGCAAGCACCGCCTGGTCCACCTTTCTGGGATAGGTCTGGCCGGTCACGGCATACGCCCGCTCAAAGCCCAGCCTTCGGCACACCGCGCGCTCCAGCGCCTCCACCCGGGCGTGATCGCCCCCGCACAGCTGGAGAAAGGACGCCTGGGTTCCGGTAGTGCCGCGGACGCCTCTGAGTCGCAGTCGGTCCAACCGATACTCCACCTCGTCCAAGTCCATCAGTAAATCCTGGATCCAGAGGGTCGCGCGTTTGCCGACCGTCGTGGGCTGAGCCGGCTGAAAGTGCGTGTACGCAAGCGTCGGCACGCTCCGATGCCGGCGCGCGAAGTCGGCCAGCGGCTCTACCGCCAAGGCGATCCGGTAGCGAATAAGCCGGAGCGCTTCCCGGTGCTGAAGCAAATCCGTGTTGTCGCCCACAAAGGCGCTCGTCGCCCCCAAGTGCAGGATCCCGCGCGCCTTCGGCGCCGCGTCGCCAAAGGCGTGAAGATGCGCCATCACGTCGTGCCTAAACTCGCACTCGTACCGCGCCGCCCGTTCCAAGTCGATGTCGTCCAAATGGGCGCGCATCTCCCGCAATGCCTCCACAGGGATCGGCAGCCCCACTTCCCGCTGCGCCTCGGCCAGGGCCAGCCAGAGACGCCTCCAGCGTCCAAAGCGAAAGGCGGGAGCAAAGATCCGCTCCATCGCGCGCGATGCGTACCGCTCCGGCAAAGGGTGTCTGTACCTGTCCGCGCTCATGGACTCCGCGCTCACCTGGCCCACCTCCAGCCCGTGCGTACCGTGCGCCCCTCGCGCTCAAAGACCAAGACGAAAGGCCTGGTCGATCCCAGCGTCCGCTGAAGCTCCCGCGCCGCATCCTCCGCCGATCCGACCCGGCGGTTGTTTACCGCGAGGACGACATCTCCTTCGATCAGACCGGTCGCGCGCGACAGCGCATCGGTAATCTCCACCACCAGGGCTCCGTCCGTCGTCGCGAGGCCCCGCTCCGCCCGAACCGCGGGGGTCACGGAGATGACGTCCAGGTCCTTGATCAGCTCAATCCGAGGAGCCGCCGCCGATGGAAGGGGCCGGGCCTCCAGCTCCACTGCGCCCCGCCCCTCCACTTCGAAGACCAGAGCGTCTCCGACTCGCGCATCCAGCCGGACCGCTTCGAAGTCCAGCGGAGTAGAGAGGGGACGACCCGCTGCGGACAACAACCTCTGCCCGGGCCGAATGCCCGAGCGGGCGGCGATTGATCCGGGCGCGACGCGCGAAACCCTTACGCCCCGCGCCCGGCCCAGCCCGTCGGACTGAATCGCGTCGACGGAAATTCCGAGCCAGGCCCGGCGAACCTCCCCCTCCTCCACCAAGTCGGCGGCGACCCGCAGCGCGCGCTGAATCGGAATGGCGAAGCCCAGCCCGTCGCTTCCGCCGGAGCGGGAAAAGATCGACGCGTTGATTCCGATCACCTCTCCCAGCGCGTTGACCAAGGGTCCTCCCGAGTTGCCGGGGTTGATCGCGGCGTCCGTCTGAATCATGCCCAGATAAAATCGCTCATCGTCCTCGTCCGGGACGATGTGGCGGTTCGTCGCGCTCACGACGCCCACGGTCACCGTCGGCTCGGAGTTTGAGAGGACACCTCCGAAAGGGTTTCCGATCGCGATTGCCCACTCGCCGATGAGCAGTCCCTCGGAACGTCCCAGCGGCGCTGCGGGCAGTCCGCCCTCCGGCGCCTCCAAGCGCACGACCGCCACGTCCGTCATGGCGTCCGCGCCTGCGACGACGCCCGGAAAGGTCCGACCGTCGGGAAGCGTCACGACGATGCTGCTCGCGCCCTCAACGACGTGTTCGTTTGTCAGCACCGTGCCGGATGGGTCCATGATGAAGCCCGACCCGAAGCCTTGAGTCTCTCGAGGCCTCGCGTAGCCGAAAACGGAGCGGCGCGCCCCGCCCGCCCCGCTTCTCCTCACTGCGATCGTGACCACCGCGGGCGCCACTCTCTCCGAGGCGCGCACAATCGCAGTGGATCGGGATTGGCGGATGGAGGCGCTTGCATCGCTTTGGGCATGCGCTCCGGTCGCAAGGCCCGCGCCCCAACCGCTTGCCCCAAAGACAATCGCGGCGCAGGCCAGAGGCATGGATCGCATGTCAGTACTCCACCCCGACGAGAAAAAGACCCTTGGCGGGCGCGGGGGGCGAGCATATCGCGCCGGGAGCGGCCTCGAGAAGCCGCGCGAAGTCCCCGAGGTTCCTTTTTCCGATCCCGATCTCCACCATTGTGCCCGTCAAGTATCGTACCATTCGGTGCAGGAAACGGTTGCCCGAGATCCTAAAGATCGCCCCCGCCGGCGGCCCTGGATCTCCCGCAAGCTCGCCGCCCATCCACGGCGTCCATGTCGCCTCGTAGATTTCGCACTCCGTTCCCCTCCAAGGTTGTCCCGCCTTGGCGAAGGCGGAGAAATCGCCCACGCCCCCGAGCTGTGCGGCGCACGCATCCAGCAGCCGCTCCTCCGGCGCGCGGCGAAGCGGCCAGCACCGGCTCTCGAGGTGGGGCGACCTGCAGACCGGGCGCGTGCCGATGAAGTAGCAGTAACAGCGGCGCAGCGCATCCCTGCGAGGGTCGAAGGTCTCTGCGGCATCCTCCGCCGCGGAGATCCAGATCGACCTGGGGAGTACGCCGTTGAGCGCGCGCCTCAGCCGCTTCGACGTCCAGCCTTCGGGCGCATCGAACGCCGCCACCTGTCCGGTCGCGTGCACGCCCGTATCGGTGCGTCCCGCGCCGAAGACGCGCATGCGCCGCCGGGTCAGCTCGTGGAGCGCATCCTCCAAGGTCCCTTGCACCGTAGGCTGGCCTGGCTGCGCCTGCCAGCCCCGATATGCCGATCCGTCATAGTGCACGGTGATCTTGACGCGCATTCGGCGACTTCGCTTGATAGCTCCGTGTTTCAATCCGGGCCGGCAGCTAGGGCCGCGCCGGCTTCCGGTAACCGCCCGCAAGTCGCAGGCCGACCACTTCCTCGCGAAGCCCCGGCACGCCGCGGCGCCGTCGGTAGAAGGTAGGGCCGGAGGAGCCAGGCGTTTGGGGGGCGCCTGCTTGAGCGGAGCATCCTTCATGCAGGATTTCCCAGCTGCTTGCGGACGGTCTTTGCCGCTGGATAATCTACGCAGCGCAGCCCAGCGCTTTGCACCTGCATTTCGCCTGCCCCGGGGCCTCTTCGCGTCGTGTTCCAAGAATCCGTCCGCCGTCCAACTCCATTCGCGTCAGCCGCCATGAAGACTCGCGCGCGTTCGGCCTCATCTCGGGCCCTCGACCGCCACCGCAATAGCGTCTTTTCGATCATCAGGCCCCTCTACCGAGAGCCGATCACTCTGGCACGCGGCTCGGGCTGCTGGGTCCACGACGTGGAAGGAAAACGCTATCTGGACGCCTTTGCGGGCATCCTTACGACCTCGCTCGGCCACTGTCATCCGGAGATCGTGGACGCGATCTCCAGACAAGCCGCCGCCTTGGGACACGTCTCCACGCTCTATCTGAACGAGCCGCAGCTGGACGCGGCGGAGCACTTAGGGGAAATCTCTCCCGGAGGCTTGGATCGCTGCTTTTTCCTCAACAGCGGCACCGAAGCCATCGAGACGGCGATCGCCACCGCGCGGCAATATACCGGGCGCACGGACATCGTGGCGCTCCGCCACGCCTACCACGGGCGTTCGGCTCTCGCCGCATCGGTTACGGCGCAGGCGCCGTGGAGGCCCGCGCCCAACACGACGACCGGCGTCGCGCACGCCCTCGCTCCCTACCCCTACCGCTCTCCATTCGGGCGGATCGGGGACGAGGAGCTCACCCGCAAGCACGCGGAGGATCTCGTAGAGGTCATCGAGACCACGACCAACGGTCGGCCCGCCGCCTTCATCGCCGAGACGATCCTGGGGGTCGGCGGATTCGTCGTGCCTCCCAAGGGGTACTTCGCGCGCATGGCCGAAATCGTTCGCTCCTACGGCGGACTGTTTATCTCCGACGAGGTACAGACCGGCTTTGGAAGAACCGGGGGGCGCTGGTTCGGCATCGAACATTGGGATGTGACGCCTGACATCCTCGTTGCGGCCAAGGGGATGAGCGCCGGATTTCCAGTCGGCGCGGTCGTGACCACGCGAGAGATCTCGGAGGGCTGGACCGGCAAGTCCTTGTCCACCTTCGGCGGCAATCCGATCGCAATGGCCGCGACTCTGGCGGCGATCAAGGTCATGCGGAGAGAAGATGCGCGCCGCCGCGCCGAAGAGCGCGGAGCCCAGCTTCGCCAAGGGCTGGAGGCGCTTGCGCTGGAGTATCGGTGGATCGGCGAAGCGCGCGGAATGGGCTTGATGCAGGGAATCGAACTGGTGGAGGACCCGGAGACGAAGGAGCCCTCGCCCCGTCTGGGACAGGCGCTGCTCGAGGCGGCAAAGGAGGAAGGACTCCTCGTCGGGCTCTCGGGGCTGTACGGACAAGTCGTGCGGATCGGCCCTTCCCTGCTCGTATCTCAAGAGGAGATGGATACGCTCTTGGGTCGGTTGGGAAGGGCTGCGGCCAAGGTCGAAGCCGCGCAATCATCGACAGCGACTTGACGCTTCTTGATCGCGATTCGCATCCCATGCGCGCCCGCGCCGTGCGTTCGGCGCAAATGACGCGGGGGACTTGGCCCGCCCCTTGAACGCTGCTCGCCGCCCGACCCTTCCCGCATGAACCCCGTTGTAGCCGGCGTTGTCGTCGCCTACTGCGTTGTCCTCGCGGCGCTGGGGATCTGGGCCCGCAAGGACACGCGTTCGGTTCGGGGGTTCTACCTCGCGAAAAAGCGTCTCCCCTCTTGGGTCGTCGCCTTTTCCTCCAACGCGACGGGCGAGAGCGCTTGGCTCCTGCTGGGGCTTACGGGAATGGGGTACTTGGTCGGCTTCCACGCCTTCTGGGTCGTCGCCGGAGAGGTGCTGGGCGTGGCGCTCGCGTGGGGTTTCGTCGCGAAGCGCTTCAAGGAGCAGAGTGATCGCTACGATGCCGTCACGGCCTCGGACTACCTCTCCGCCCGATTGGGCGACCGGTGGCTGATCCGCGTGATCGGGGCAGTCATCATCCTTTCGATGGCGGCTACCTACACGGCAGCCCAGCTCGTCGCGTCCGGCAAGGCGTTTTCGTCTTTCCTGGGAACCACGCACATGACCGGCGTCCTGGTTGGCGCGGGGATCGTCCTCGTTTACACCACGGTCGGCGGCTTCAAGGCCGTGGCGTACAGCGACTTCGCCCAGGGACTCATGATGTTGCTTTGCCTCCTTGCGCTTCCAATCATCGGAATCGCGCAGGCGGGCGGATGGACGGCCATGACATCGTCGCTCTCGGAGATCGACCCAAGCCTTCTTTCTCTGATGGGAAGCTCCGGCTTTACCGCGCAAGGGATCGCGAGCGTCCTCAGCTATTTGGGGATTGGACTCGCCTTTCTGGGCGCGCCCCAGCTGCTTACCCGCTTCATGTCGGCGCGCGATACCGGGGAAATCCGCAAGGCCGGGCCCTTGGCCGTCTCCTGCATCATCGTCTTCGACGTGGGCGCGGTCCTTACGGGCATTGCCGGGCGCACCCTCTTTCCGATGCTTCCGGACCAAGAGACGATTCTCCCTACGATGTCCGGCGCCTACCTGCCGTCCGTCTTTCAGGGATTGGTACTGGTCGTGGTGCTTGCCGCAATCATGTCCACCGTGGACTCCTTGCTCTTGCTCGCGTCCTCGGCCGTTGCGTGGGATCTTGTGCGTCAAGCGTTTCGGAGAGCAGTGCCCGACAAGGCGATTTCGGCGCTCGGCAAGGGCGTCACGCTGGTCATCGGCGGCATCGCGCTCGCGTTCGCGATCGGGGAGCCGGAGATGCTCTTCTGGTTCATTCTCTTCGCTTGGTCCGGCTTGGCGTCGGGATTTGCGCCCGCTGTGCTTTGCGCCCTTTTCTGGAAGGGCACGACTCGAATCGGGGCCGCATCCGGCATGGCAGCAGGCTTCCTGACCGCAATCATCTGGGTCGAAGCGCTGAAGGAGCGGGTCTTGGACCTCTATGAGATGATTCCAGGCTTTTTTGCGGGATTCCTCGTGACGGTACTCGTCAGCGTCTGTACAAAGCGTCGCATCCAGGAGAGCGCCTAAAGGCGGCAGCTGTACCTTACAGCGTGGCGTTTCCCGGGCGGGATCGCGCCGTCCTCAACACGCGGAGAGCAAAGATGATCCTTGGACGAAATCCGCAAGCCGCTCTTCGCGTCGCCTGCCGGCGCCCGAGACCGATTGGGGTCTTGCTCGCGTTTGCGGCACTGGGATGCGCGCCCGAAGGCAACGCGGATGCCGAGCTCGCCGGAGCGGCGGACCCGGCGGCATCCTTCTCCGTGGCGGATCTCGGCGCGCAAAGGGAGTCCCGCCCGCCGGTCGCGGAGCTTGACCTGGATGAGATCGGATTCGTTACAGGCTCCGCCGACGCGCCGATCAATGTCGTGGAGTTCAGCGACTTCGGGTGCGGGTACTGCCGGCGCTTCCACTTGGAGACATATCCAGAGATCCGAACGGAGTTTATCGACGCCGGGGTGGTGCGCTGGAGGTATGTCAGCTACGCCAGCGGCATGTTTCGGCATGGCTTGGCGGCCGCCGTGGCCGCTGAATGCGCCGGGGAAGTTGGAGATGAGGCCTTCGATGCGATGCGCCATCTACTCTACGAGCGACAGGCATCGTGGAAGGGCGAGGCCGAGCCCTACGACTTCTTTGAGAACGCGGCCGTGGAGGCGGGCGCAACGCGAGAGGGGTTTCGGAGCTGCATTCTCGAGGATCGCCCGAAGGAGCGCCTACGCAGCGGGCTAATCAATGCTGCGAGGAGCCGCGTGCGCGGAACGCCTTTTTTTCTCATCGAAGGGCGTCCTTTGGTAGGCGCGCAGCCGCTGCAAAGCTGGAGAGACATCTTCCAGTTGCTTCTGGGAGAGCAGGATACCGCGCCGTAGCGGGAAACGCGCCCGTAACGGAGGATGAACGCAACGGCGCGTCATTTTCGGCGTCTTGCTGCTGAAATTCAAGCTTGAGGGCGACGCTGCGGCGTTGCGCAAGAACTGCAAGCCGACGCTGCGTGCGGAGCATTTCGAGCGGAAATTGAGAGCGAGACAACGCGACGCGTCCGTATCTGGTTCACCCAGCCGCTGGCGCGCCGACTTGATTTGATATCGGCGTGTTTGAGCTCAGTGCCGTGCGCGACGGCCGAAAAACAAACGGGGGCCCCAAGGCGCATGCCCCGGAGCCCCCGCGCAACCCGCTCGGCTAGCGAGAAATCGCCAGCCCGCGGTCCCGTCAACTCAAGTTTCCATCATCCGCCGCTGACCGGAACGTAGCTGATTTGCAGCGGCTCTACTTGAAAAAACGGCTTGCAAAAGAAAGCCCCCTCTTGCATCTCAACATGCCTGCCCCAAACCTTCTTGGTTCGATCATGCGGCACTAGAATGATCATGGTCGATGGCGAACTCCACTCTTCAAATTCACTAAATTCTCCGGTGGGTGTTTCGGTACCTTCATGACGAGCGCAACCTGCAGCTTCGCCGCCCCACTTGATTTCGAACTTCTCGGTCTTGTCTTTCTGGCCGCCCGCCTGCCGGAGCGAGTAGCGGCCCGGAGCCAGTTCGATCACGGGCTCGTGTCCGTTAAACGCGAGCCAGAATTCGCTCGGACTCTTATCCACTCTCTTGATGCCGGATTTGTCCGCGCCGAAGTATTTCATCAATGTTGCCGCTGAGTCGTTGGGATTCGAGACATCAATTAAGTGCAACTTGTCAAGCGGCCCTTTGGGTACCGTAAACGTGTCGGTCAAGCTCATGTGAAACCTGTGGAGGTTATAGTCGTCGGCGCAAATCACGCCGTCGCCATCAGGTTTTCTGCCGAAGGATCCGCACTTGCGGACCTTGAATTCGATTGAGCCCTCGTGCTTCGTCCGGCTAGTGTCCTTCGCCGTCTGCGTCTTGTACTGCCACACTTGCGTCTTGATCTTCCGGTTCGCCACCGCCCCAAAGCCCAGCGCCTGGTGTCCGGGAGCGGCCAAGCTGTCCACGATCGTCTTGTATTCGTCGTAAACCGCCTGAGTACGACAATCCGTGCAGACCGCGTCAGGCGGATCGTGGGGCGCAAACTCTTCCATGATCACCCCCATCCGATGGTCCTGGCGCACCGCGTCCGTCGCCCTGCCCCAGACGTTGCCGCCCGGGCAGAGCTTCGAGATGTCGTTATCGCCCTTGCACTGGAACTTCTTGTTGCCCTCGACAAAGTCGTCACCCGCCATATCAAAGTTCCTAGGACCCGTTACGTCGCTGGGATATGCCAGCTGCGTCCCCGCGTCTCGCACCGTCACCTGGTAGATCTCCGACGGCATCCCCTCGAACTCGAAGGTTCCGTCGTCGTCGGTCCCCGTATTTCGAGCATACCCCCGAGGTACCGACAACGTGTCCGTCCTCGACTTCGTCCCGATCATCCCCGTCACAATCACCTTCAAGGACACCCGCCGACCCCCCTGTACAATCGTCTGCGACCCGTCCACGTACGTCGCGCTTTCCACTCGCCCTCGATCTTTGACGGGGTTCGAGCAGTCGAAGTCCGCAATCGGCGGTATCGAATCCTGATCGTTGAAGCAGATGCCCGTCACGCGCACCGCCGCGCGGCCTTCGAGCCCCGCATCCATAAAGCGCGTCTCGTAATGCGTCATCCCCTCGGGCTTCAGCTCCTTCATGCCGACGTATTCATCCGTTCCCAGCGTCGCCATTCCCAAGTCCTTCGTCTCGGAATACGAAATGCCCGTAAACCGCGTCCCGTCGTCCTTCAACATCCGAAACATGTAGTCGGAGTCGCCCGCCTTCGCCGTCACCGCGTACGTGCCGTCCAGCAGCTCTTCAATCATCGCCTTGCCCATGTCGTCCGTGTCCTCCTCATGCGTCTCGCCTTCGTGCAAGGACTTCGCCATTAGCTCGACGTCCATCCCGTCCGCATTCATCGGATCTCCGGCGCTCCTGAACATCGCCGACAACGAGTTGCCCATGCGCTTGTAGCCGAAGCTCGAACACATCTTCTTGTCCCTGGGATTCGCCTTGCACGCCGCATACATCGACATGTGCGCCATCGAGTTCGGATCCAACTCCATCGTCTCCGACCCCACGATCATCCCGCCTTCCTCCTCGAGCCACGAATCCAGCTCCGCTCGCAGCCGGTACTTCCCCTCTTGCGTCATCACGCCCTTGAAGACGTGCGAGGAGTCCAGCATCGTCGTCGACGACACCATCTCCCAGCTTCCGCCGTCCGCCATCTTCTCCAAGTGCAACTCGACGTCGCCCTCCGACGGCGCGACGTCCTTCCTGTCCCCCGTGCACGTCTTGTCCGTCGCCTTCAGCGGCACGCACGAGACGCCTGGCACGTCGTCCAGCTCCCGGTGCGCGCCGACCCGCACGTCCACCTTCTTGTAGCCCACCACCAGCGTCCCCAAGTGCATCGCCTCGTCCGGCGGATGCAGGCCGTTGTGCGTGAACTCCAAGTACTCCATCCCCTCGTCGTTCATGTCGTGATGGAAGTACAGATTCATGTCCTTCATCCCCACGCGATACTTCCCCGTCTTCGACGGCGCGCCCGTCAGCGTCAAGGACGCCGATCCGTTCGAGCCCGTCGTCGCCGTCGCAGTCGCCGTCTTGCTCGCCCCCTTGAACGCCGCCACCTCCGCCTTGTTCATGTACCCGCCGCCCGCGCTCCCCCGACGCACGCTCCGCACCGTCAAGGACACGTTCGCCTTGTTCGCCAGGTACAGCAGCGGATCCATCGACTCCGACATGAGCGACATCGGATCCACCATCGCCGTGTCCGTTGCGTCCTCCGCCTTAAAGTCCGACGCCATATCCCCCAGCGATCCCATCAGATACACCATGTTCCCCGCGAGCGAGCCCGTCGGAATCTCGAGCGTCGCCATCCCGTCCGCGTCGGTCTTGGCCTCCGCCAGCGCCTCCTGACCCCACCCCTTCGCGTGATCCTCGGGATCGGCGGCCACCGCCTTCACCGTGACGCCCTCGACCCCCATGTCGCTCATGCAGTCGTCCTTCGTGCAATTCGCGTACCCGTACTTCGCCATCACGCTCAGCGAATGATGCGTCAGCTCGTACTCGAAGTCGTGCTCCATCGACTCGCCCGCATCCAGCTCGATCACCATCCCCGTCGCGCCCAGTCCGCCGCCCGTCATCTTCGTATGCGTCGGGTTCATCGGCGGCGACGTATACACCAGCCGATAGCTTCCGGCCTTTAGCCCCCCGAAGCTGTACATCCCCATATCGTCCGTCATCGCCGTCCTCGCGTCCGCCACGCCCGGCCCGTTCAACGTCAGCTTCACCGCGCCGGAGAGACCCGCCGCGCCCGCATCGTGCAGCGTCTTCTCCGAGCCCGCAAGCACCAGCATCCCCGAAACCCTCGCCGTGCGCACGTGCGTCCCGCTGAAGTTCGCCCGCGTCTCCATGTCGTCCATAGCCTCGACCTCCATCTCCATCTCCTCGAAAGCGTACATCCCCATCTGCGCCTCCGTCGGCATGATCGCCACCATATACGTTCCCGCCTTCAAGCCGCGGAAGGAGTACACCCCCGACGCATCCGTAGTCGCGTTCATCGCCTCGTCCATCTCCCCGCCCGTCAAGCGCACCGCCATCCCGGCGACAAACATCCCCTCGACGCTCACCGCGCCCGCAATCGCCGCCGTGCGCAGCATCGATCCCTGAAAGTCCACCGTCCCCCGCTCCCCCGGATCCAGCGTCACCTCCCTCGAGGTCGCCGCAAACTCGTACGACTCCGCGTCGTACCCCGAGATCGACACCGTCCACGTCCCCGGCAGCAGCCCGGAGAAGACGTACATCCCGTCCGCGTCCGTCCGCGTGGACGCCGCATCCTCCGGCCCGTCCAGCTCGACCACGGCGCCCTGAACCGGCTGACCGTCCGCCAGCACGTGCCCCGAAATCGACGCGCCCCTCAAAAACGTCCCCGAAAAGTCCGCCTTGACCACCGCGTTCGCCGCAGCCTCCACGTCCATCGACTCCTCGGAGAAGCTCACGCGATCCGCGTCGTATCCCGAGATCGTCACCGTATAGCCGCCCGGCAGCAGATCCGCAAAGGCGTACATGCCGTCCGAATCCGTGGCCGCCCGATGCTCCCCCGTGCCAGAAATCTCGACCGCGACGCCCGCCAAAGGCTCGCCCTCCGCCTCGACGACGCCTTCGATCCCCGCCGTCCGCAGCATCGTCCCGGCAAAGTCCGCCACCTCCGTAGACGCAACCGCCAGCGTCCGCGTCATGCTGGTCTCGGCGAATGCGTACAAATCCGCGTCGAATCCCGAAATCTCCACCGTGTGCAAGCCCGCCCGAAGCCCCGAAAACGCATACGCGCCCATCGCGTCCGTCATCGCCGATCCCTCACTCATCCCCGAAAGACGCACCGCGACGCCCTCCAAACGCATCTCCCCGGCCGTCACCGTACCCGTCAGCGCCGACGTCCGTATCCACGATCCCGAAAAGTCCACCGTCACGGACTGACCCGCCGACGCTATCGTCGCAGACCCCGTCGATGCGTCAAACGCCGCGTCCGCCGGATACCCCGTTATCGACACCGCGTACGTACCCGCCTCCACGCCGTCGAACCGATACGACCCGCCGCCCGACGTCGTCCGCGAACTCCCGTTCGACAGCGACACCGACACGCCGTCCAGCCCCTCCCCCTCCACCATCACCTTCCCCAGAATCGACCCCGCCTCGGGCGGCGCCGCAGCATCGTCGCACGTCCACGCAACCGCCCCCAGCAGCGCCCCGATCCCGAGCGCCCTCGTCTTGCCTCTGCTCATACGCGCTTTCCCTTTCCCAAGCACGCGCCGGAAAGCCCGGCCCGAGTCCCTGAGAGGAACCCGTCCAAGCCGGAGCCCCCGCGCCTTCCCGCAGGCGCAAACCCCAACGCGCATGCGTTTCGGCACGCTTATGCAGATGCAAGTTTCGTGCCGAAATCAGGGAAAACTACGTAACTCGCTGCGTATCAAAGAGATAGCCCCCCCCCCCCTCATCTTCTCCGCGACTCGCGAAAACTCGAATTTTCGACGACCCTCATCGAAATTTCGACGACAAGAATCGGTCCGAGAAAAATCAGAAAAGAATCTGGGGGACTTCACGCGCAACAATTCGGGGAGACCGCAACGGCAGAAAAGGCGACTCGACTGCGGAGCGCAGCGCGACAATTGTTGGACGAGGGCGTCTACCTCTGTCAGAGCGCACGAGGTACCGTGTACTCGCCAACAACACGTCGGTCGGAGAGCGCCGCACGAAGACCGATCAGCGTGGTCGCGGAACGTGACGCGGCTCCTTGGCTTGAAGAAGGGCCGCGTCTACTATCTGTGCCTAATCATGAACAGCTACAGCCGCTGCGTCGCCCAATGGATGGCGGCGGAGCGGGAGACGGCGGCCTTGGCCTCCGGCTGCATTGAAAAAGCTGCCTGAAGCAGGGCGTCGGGCGGGAATGCTGACGCTGCGCTCCGACCGCGGCGCGCCCATGACGACGAAAAGCACGGCCCAGCTGGTCGCGGATCCAGCGGCGACGCCTTCCGAGTCGGTCCCGCCTAGTCCCTCCAGCGGGCGGAGGGTCGCTCAGCGTTTTCGACATCGTCTCGCGCGTCGCTCAACACCAAATCGAAGTCCTCCTCGTAATCGACATCGTCCGCGGAGGGCGCGTAGCGGGATAGCTGCCGGCCCGACTGAAGGAGAGCGTCGAAAATCTTTTGGTCCCGCAGCGCGGCTTCCTGGCTGTCGTCGCGGGTGGAATAGACAGTACGGCCTAGCTTCTGCGCCTCCAATCGAAGAGCCCGTCTGGCCGCCTCGGCTTCCGCGAAGACCATCCGAAGGCGCTCAAAGTCGTATCGATATCCCGCGTCATCCTTCTCGACATCCGCGTCCAGCTCCGATGCCAGCTTCCGCAGCTCTTTCGTCGCGACATCGCTTGCAGGGGCATTGATTCCCAACACCGACTGCACGTGGCTCGTCGCCTCAGCCTCGGAAACGCCGGACCTTCCTCGCAAGCTGGCGGAGTACACGTACCCGATGAGGACGCTGCGAGCGTTTTCTCGCGCTCGTCCGCGATTGCCCGCGCGCACCGATACGCTCCGACAGAGCGGGATTGCAAAGAACAATGAGCTGTACGTTGCCGGTACGATAATGAGCCCCCAAGTCACCGCTGCCGACACGGACGTCATATCAAACAACTGGGGACATACAATCACAGACATCGCGAGGTTGAAGGTGTTGAGCCCCGCGATGAGAGCATTGGATTTGCCGTCGTTCCCAGTCACTAGACGGGGCTTGCGTAGACGCCCCCAAGCGGGTTTTGGCTCCCGCGCCCGGACTGTCCCGTGTGCGCTCCGAAGCAGCTCCGGGAAGGAGTAGACGACCTCCCCCCGGGGCGAGACGAAGGGCTCGCCTCCATAGGCTCCGGTGAGGCGGCCCATCTCTTCTTCCGCTTGGAGGAAGGAAAGGCCTGTGTGGCCGACCAACTCCGTCGTCGTCAAGACGCCCCTGCGCGCGCGAATAAGCTGAAGGACGCTTCGATCCTTCTGCAGCTGAGTCGGCTTCGGCTCGTCCGGACCGAAAATGAATGCAAAGACCTTTTTGTAAAACGGCGGCTTTTCGTCGCCCCCGAGCCTGCGGGCGTAGCGATCCCCATAGTAGAGTCGGTCGCGCCGCCACCCGGGGCCACCTGTAAGCCAGTGCAGAAGAAGCAGGTCCCCTAGGCCGAAGCCGCCGCGCCGACCAAAGCCGCGCGAGTCTCCGTCCCTGCTGCTGGCCGCCATGATCATCGCCAGAATCAGGAGGACGTAAATCACGACGTAGGCCACCAGCATCACCGCGGTCCAGACTTTGAAGCCCAGCTTGAAGAGCTTCCAAGACATGCGGCCGATCCGCGAAAGCAGCGATACGTGGTCGCGTTCGATCAGCCGCGGGTCGAATTCATACAGCAGCTCCCCGGAATCCGAGACCGCCACGTGTCCTCGGCGCGTCGTCAGCGCCGCCTTCAGCGCGCTCTTCGCTTCGTCGCGCGCAAGACCCGTGCGCGCGACGACATCACCGACCGTGGCGCGTCCCCCCAGTTCGCGCAGCGCCCGTAGAAGGCTGGGCGACGGCGCAGCGATGGAATCGGTCATGGCGCATCCGCAGGATCTAAGGGGAGAGCCGGAAGCAGCTTTCGGCAAAGAACTGTATTGCCGGCCGCACTCCAAATCAAGCCTAAGACCCGGTTGCGCGAGAGCGGAAGGGCTTGCTGATGAAATGATGATCGACCGAGTTAGTGTGCGCCGTCCCAAGCACATTCCCCCCTAAAACAGGTTCGCATGGCCCGCAGCAACTCCCTTGACCCGCCGCTCCGCCTTCTCGCCCCGCCCTACGAACAGCTGGCCCCCCTTGATCCAAATCATCCGCTGCCGCCCCTCGCCGCAGGCACGGTCCTGACTTGGGCCATGGCGAAGGAGGAATGGACGCGAAACGCCTACTTCGTGAACGCCAGACCGGCGGGGCTGGCCTTGGCGGTGATCCTGCCAGCGGAGACCCGCGACGTGCCGATCACGCGCATCCTGCGCGCCATTGAAACGGCCCGCCCGCAGGTCGTCCTTCCCCATCACCGCCGCTTGAGCGCCTCGCAGATCGCTCAGGTCGTCAAGCGACCGCCCCACTCGCTGGGCACGGCGCTCGTGGAGTATCTGGAGTGGCGCGGCCTGGAGGTCGATGCGACGGCCCGCGCAATCATCCGTCGGACGGTCAAGTTGAGTACGAGCGTACGTACGGTCGGCGACCTTTCGCGGCGACTGTACATGTCGCGCCGGGCGTTGGGTCGGAGGTTTCAGTCCAACGGACTGCCCAGTCCCTCTCGCTGGCTGCACCTCTCTCGCGTGCTGCGAGCGACCTTCCGCCTCCAGAACTCCCGCGTGGGTCTCTTCCACATCGCGTGCTCTCTGGGATACCCTGACGGCTTTTCGCTGAGCCGCCAGATGAGCCGCCTTTGCGCGGTCAGGCCCTCCGAGGTGCGCGGGAGCGCCGGGTGGGAGTGGGTATTGGAAAGCTGGCTGGCGGTGGAAGCCGGCAACGGATCGATATCGCGCAGGATCTTCCGTTCCAGAACCTCCATTGCGCGCGGCGCCTTCGACGAATCCTTGGCCCAGCACCAGAAGCGATCCGCCGCGTTGGTCGCGTCTGGATAGCAGTCCGCACGCCGAACCTCGCCGGGACCGTCCCTGGGCTATTGGGCTCAGGCTCGCCCTCTTCGGCGGGCCAAGCTTGCGGCGGGGGGAGCAGCCCGTGCCTCTCTCGCCGCAGCAGGCAGTGTTCGTGGCGGTGACGTTGGGCGGCAAGCGCCGCCATATCTCGCGGAGCGACTTGGAGAAGCTCTTGTGGGACCGGCGGGGCGAAGCCTCCTTTCGTCACCGGGCGAGCCAGCTGGTGTACGCGTGCAATCAAAAGCTGGAGGCCAGCGTCTTTCGGTTTCGGGGCGAGCTTCTTGTCGTGAACCGCGGACTCGTCGAAAGCGACCTTGATCGCTTTCGCGCAAGCATTTCCAACCACCGCTACGATGATGCCGCCGACCTATTGGACGCCAAGTTCCTGTCGCGGCTGAAGCACCCGACCGGAGACGCGCTCCTTGACTGGATTTCGATGCGGCGGAGGGCCCTTCGGGCCCGGCTCACGGGGCGCCTCTTGTCGGCGGTGTCCGAGGGAGAAGCGGGGAGGGGTTGGCGCCGCGCCCACCTCGCCGGCGAGGTATTGCTCCGCCTCAACCCCATGGACGAGTCCATCCTGCGGAAGGCGATGCGGGCGCAGGCGCGAGTCGGACGGGTACGGGAGGCGGAGTCCGCCTACCGGGAGTTCTTCGAACGGACGGCGGGAGAGGGACGATGGGAGCCGCAGCGCGCCACGGCGCGGCTCCTCAAGGCGCTCCGGGGGGTTCGGCGCCGAACCCGCATGGGACCGCCCCCGCGCCGGAACGAAGCACCCACGCTTCGGGGCGCGCTGCTGAGCAAGACGGCGAGTCACCTCGCTCAAAAGGAACCCGGGACGCTCCGCGTCGCGCTTGTGACGGGCGAGCGGGGAAGCGGAAAGTCACGCTTTGCGATTGAGTCGATGGCCCGTCTTCGGGCGCAAGGACGCCGCGTCGCGTGGGCGCGGGGCCCATCGCTGGTCGCCGGCCTGAAAGAAATGCAGATACCTCCCGGCGGCGACTTCGGCGGCTTCGCCCCCGCCGCAGGCACGGACCCCGCGCCGAACGCGGCAATCCTCGTGCTGGACGACGCCGAGCTGACGAGCAAAACGGGGATCCGTCTCTTGAAGAGACTTTGCGCGCCTCGCGACGGGCCAGGGGGAGGGTCCGCGCACCCAACTCCAGGCCTCCTTCTCGCCTTCACGCCGTCAAAGGCGCGGCGCAACGCGAAACTTGGTCAGTTTCTGGAGTGGCTCCGGAGGCGCGCCTTCCTTGCGGAGTCGGCGTTGGATCCGCTCAGCCCATCGCAAGCCGAGACGCTGCTTCGCGCAAGGGGAAGCGCGCGAGCGCCTCGCTCGGAGAGCTCCCTGCTGCTCGCGTGGTCCGGCGCCAACCCAAGGGCGTTTTCCGAAATCGCGTCTTCGCCCGAATCTCTCTCTTGGCGACCCGCCCGTCTGGGCCCGAACGGTCTTTCCGTCGAGCTCGCACAGCTGCCGGACTCGCTTGCCGAGTTCCTTTTCCATTGGATTTCGGACGCGAGCGACGTTGAGAGGGGAGTCTTGGAGACGCTCGCGATCGCGACAGCTCCGCTCCTTATCTGGCCGTCCCTGGAGTCCAGGAGCGCGACTCCAAGCGCGACCGTCCTTGCCGAGGCGACGGGTTTGGGGCTGGGCGAGGCGTTGGCCCGGCTTGAAGCGCTGGGGCGGCACGGCCTCGTGCGTTGGCGCGCGGGCAGGCCGTTTCCCCGGGGGACGCTTCTTCACGCCGCGCTTCTTGCCCGACTGGAGAAAGGACGCCAGGCGACGCTTCACAACCTGCTGACGCGCGCGCTGGCGCGCCGGGCGTTCGGCGCAAACTCCCTTGGCGAGGACCCAACGCGCAGCGTCGAGCCCGGGCGAGACCCTCTGCCCGGGGTCGATCCTCTGGCAATCGGGCTCATTGCCTTTCACGCCGCGGAGGCGGGCCGGCGATCACTCGCCCGCCTGTGCGCTCATCGTGCCCGCGAACTGTCTCGTCCGCGAGACGCATGGGTGGAAAGGATGGCGCTGGACGTGATTGGAAGCGTGGAGCGTGGACATCGCAGAAGGCGACTCTTGGTGCCGCTCGCCAGCGTGAACGACCGGCTGGGGCGCTCCACCATTGCGTTGGACGAGGCGCGAGAAGCGTCTTGCGGAGCCGCCGACCTGTCAGCCGCCCAATGGCTTGCCGTACAGCGGATCGAATCCAGGTCGCGTTGGCTGCTGGCGCTGGACGATCCGAACCGGACCCGCCGGCGACTCTGCTCCCTTGAGGCGGAAGCGATCCGGCTGGGGCACGAAGGGGAGCTGGCCCGAATCCTCGACTGTCGCCTGGAGCTCTGCGGCGCCCTCGGAGCCACGGAAGAAGCCCGCGGGATACTGGCGCGAGTGGAGCGGCTGCCCGAAGGGGGCGGCCTTGCCCCCATGCTTGCTTGGACCATCCTTGCGAACGCCTCCGCTTTCGGAAGGACCAAACTCGCCCTTGGCGCCGCGAGACGCGCGGCGGAAGTTCCGCGCGGACGGTCGCCGGAGCGACTCAGGGTCTTCGAGCGATACACCTCCGCCCTGTCGGCGGCGGGGCTGCTCGCCGGGGAAGAGGGGAGGAGGGCACTCGCCGTCACCACGCAGCTGTGCCTGGACGCCGGCGAGCACCACCGCTTGGCGAGCGTCCTCTGTCGCGTGGCTAACTGGCACGCCTCAGCTGGAAATCGCGACAACGGAATCGCATTGTTGCGAGAGGCGGGGCGCGTGAGACGCGACGGGACGCGACGCTTCGGGGACACGGAGGGACTAGGATTCCACTTGGACTTTGCCGAGCTCGCGGCCAGGGGCTACATGGCGCTTCTGGACCGCGACTTCGGAGGCGCCCGGCTGGCCTTCGAGAAGGCCCGGAACCGCGCGGAGCCGTCGGTGCCGCGTTGTCTTCTTACTTCATTGGCGGCAAACGAGGGTCGGGGCCTCCTCGGTCTGGGCAAGCTCGCGGGCGCAAATCAACTGGCCACGAGATACCCCTTTCGCGACGGAGATGCGAGCCAGCCGGTCAGCGTCGCGCTCTTCCACGCGCAGCTGTTGTCGCGGCGAGGCAGGACAAAGGCGGCCCTCGCGCTGCTCGACCGCCAGATCGCAGCGGAAAAACGACCGGTGCCCCGCCTCCGGGCCAGCTGGCACTGGGTGCTTCTCGCCCGGAGGAGCGGAAGAAATCCGCTGGCAAGGGCCGCCGCCGCCCGCGAGGAGGCCGAGGCGCTTCATCTGATGGAGATGGCCGGCCGATTCCGGGCGATCATGCGCTGGCCGGCGAGCTAGATCAATCTTCCGTGAACCTAGGGCCCGCCGGAACTCCGCTCTTCAGCGGCAACTAATGCGTTCGGCCAGGTCAGCATCAGCCTAAGAATCGGTCAACGAAGCAGCGGAGAATCTCGGTGCAGCGCGCGACCTCCTTGACGCAAACCCACTCGCGGGCGGCGTGGGCCCTGGCGATGGATCCCGGACCCATGCAGACGGCCGGAATTCCGGCTTCGTTGAGGTAGGACGCCTCAACCCACGCGCTCATCCCTCCGACTTTCGTTGGTTGGCCGACCTCTTCGGCGGCGGACAGCAGCGCGCGCACAAGCCCGGAGTCGGCAGTTACTTCGCTTGCGGAACGGCGAAGCCCGGATCTGAGTCGCGCGCCCGCCGCAGGAGGCGCAAGGCGCTTCTCCGCGCGTCCGACCATCTCCTTGAGCTCCTGATCGACGTCTTCCTGCCTTTCGCCCGGAAGCGTTCGCCGCTCTACGACGAGAACGCACCGATCCGGGTAGACGGAAGGCGCGGAGCCGCCCCGAATCGTGCCCGCATGGATCGAAGGGCGTCCCAAGAGGGGATGCAGCGAAGCGTTCGCAAGACGCGCGTCCTCCCTGCCGACCTCCTCCAAGATCGTCCCCATCGCAGCGATGGCGTCGACTCCGATATCGGGCCTTGAGCCGTGCGCCGCCACGCCGCGCGTGGTGATCTCAGCCCAAAGGAAGCCCTTGTGCGCGGGCATGACCTCCAAGTTGGTCGGCTCCAGCACGACGGCCGCGTCGGCCTTTAGCCCCTCTCGAAGGAGCGCCCGTATGCCAATAGAGGCGTGCTCTTCGTCCGCCGTCAGCGCGAGCGTCACCGATCCTCGCTTCGGGGGCGACTGCGCGAGCGTCGCAATCAATGAGAGTCCACACGCAATCCCCGACTTCATGTCGGCCGCGCCTCGACCGTATAGCAGTCCGTGGTGAAAATCGCACTTTGAGCGATTTTCTGAGTGGACTGGAGTTTACCGGTTTTCGGGTTTTGGCGGCCGCTTGAGCGGGGGCTTGGCGCGCCGAGTAATTTGTCTATAGGGAGGCATTCGAGGGGTCCGCGAAAGGGGGTTTGCCTATGGCCTTGGGGATGCGCGTCAAGAAGAAGGAGCAGGACACGCTGTTCTACGTCTACCCGGGGGACGACGACGTGTTGAAGCCGAAGGGCGGCTCCTTCTACGCGGCCTTCGACGAGCTGCTCGAGGAGAACGGGTTCGACGCCTTCGTCGAGGATCTGTGCCGGAGCTCCTACGCGAGCGTCGGGAGGCCCGGGCTTCCTCCGGGCGTGTACTTCCGCATGATGATGGTCGGGTACCTCGAGGGGATTCCGTCGGAGCGGAGGATCGCTTGGCAGTGTCACAATCGGCTGGATCTGCGGGTTTTTCTGTACGGGTCGGCCATGCAGCCGCCGCCGGATCATTCGACGGTATCGAGGACGCGCAGGCGTCTGAGCCGCGAGATCCACGTGCAGGTTTTCGCGTGGGTCTTGGGCGTGATTCACGATGCCGGCCTGCTCGAGGGCAAGACGCTGGGCGTGGACTCCACGACGCTTCAGGCCAATGCGTCGATGCGGGCGCTGCGCAGGCGCGAGGACGGGACGCACTACGAAGAGTTCCTCGAGCAGCTGGCGAAGGCGTCGGGGATCGAGACGCCGACGAGGGAGGACCTGATCAAGCTGGATCGGCGCCGCCCCAAGAAGGCGTCGAACCGGGAGTGGGAGTCGCCGACCGATCCCGAGGCGCGCATTGCGAAGATGAAGGACGGGAGGACGCGCTTCGCGCACAAGTTCGAGCAGGCGGCGGACATGGAGAGCGGCGCCGTCGTCGCCGTGACGGTCCAGTCGACGGAGGGAGGAGATTGCGCGTCGATTGAAGGCACGCTGGACGAAGCGTCGCGCCATCTGGACGACGCGGAGCTGCAGCCCGAAGAGGTGGTCTGCGACAAGGGGTATCACTCGAACGCGACGATGAAGAGCTTGAAGGCTCGGGGGCTTCGGAGCTACGTGAGCGAGCCGAACCGGGGGCGCAGGAACTGGACGAGGGATCCGGACGCGAAGGCGCCGACGCACGCGAATCGGCGCAGGATACGCGGGGAGCGCGGTCGGCGTCTCCTTCGCATGCGGGGCGAGAAGCTCGAGCGGAACTTCGCGCATTTGCTGAACACCGGGGGGATGCGGAGGGTGCACTTGAGGGGAAGGGAGAACATCGAGAAGAGGCTGCTGATTCACGCGTCGGCCTTCAATCTGAGCCTGATCTTCCGAAAAGCGTTCGGGGGCGGCACGCCGAGGGGCCCGGCGGGGCGCCTTGCCGGGAGAAGTATGTCCAAACGCGACGCTGGAGGCGTGTTTTCGGCTTTTTTCGGCCTGATTTCGCGCGTTTTTGGTCTCCAGAGCCTCGAAACGCGCTTCAAGCGTCGAATTCTCGGCTTTTCTTAGCCGAATTCGCCAAATCAAGCGAATCGCTCACAACTCGCGCCTCCGCCAAGGGCTCTTCCACGACCCCCCTTCCGCCACGGCCTGATAGGCGTCCCCCTCGAATCTCCCCGGAGAAGGGGTTGCTCATTCCTTGGGCCCCCACGGTGTCCATGTGCCCCGCGAGAAGAAGCGCGGGACCGCATGACTTTCCGTCCACGCGCGTGAGCACATTGTGTCTACCCGAGGCGACACTGGTTCTCTGCACCGCGCACCCCCAGCCCTTAAGCCACCCTTCGATGAGGCGGGCAATCCGGGCTTCTCCGCCTCCTCCCGCCTCCAGCTCCGGGTTGACGGACGGCGTTTGCACCAAGCGGCGGCAGAGCTGGATGGGATCTTCCCAAGGGGCCCCGCTCATGGCGGCGCACGCCCTTCAGAGATCGAAATTTCGACGCCTGAGCACGAAATTTCGTGTTCAGGCGTCTCCTGCCGACCCGGCTCCGTCCAAGCCCGGGGCGCGTCTGGAACGGGTCGATCAGCCGCTCCTAGCGGCGTTTCTCGCGATTTATCGCGCCCCTGGAGGCCTTCCGAAGAGACGCCGCTTATGATTGGCACGGCAATTGCATGTGTATTGGGGAGCGGGCGCTTCCCGCCAACGGATCGCACTCGGGAGACTTTACGGAGGCAACGTCATGAGAAGAGTCGTGATCGGCATCTTGGGCGCGGCGATGGCGGCGACGGGCGTGGCGGCCCTTCGCCGAGGCAAGGGGACGCTCCGAGCCGTCGCCAAGAGAAGGAAGGCGCCGGCGCCGAAGCCCCGCTACCCCACGGTGGACCGTTTCCGGGCCATCGGCGCCTTCTGATGGTCCTGAGCTTTGAAGAGCAGTCGGACCGCTGGAAGAAAAGTGGAGCCTGCGCCGACGCCCAGCCATGCGGCGCGGGCGCATCTGGCAGTTTGTGATCCGAGCGCCTGCGCTTGAAGAAGCGATTTCAGTCCCGACCGGCGTTCGGCTCCGTCGCGGCGGTGGCGTGCGCGCTTGCAGGCTGCGGCATTCCAAACCGGCCCTGAGCTCCAGGAGCGCGCTCCGATCCACTGCGCCGGTGGCAGAAATCCTAGCCTGTGCCGTGGCACTTCCTTGGACCGCAGCACTCGGCTTATCTGGAACGTTTTGAGGCGAAGTCCTTCGAAGCGTGCACGCTTCTTCGGCTGAAGAAAGATCGCGAGGGGCAAGAGGGCCCGCTCCTCGACGCGCGGACCGATTCACTGCCGGACTCCGCTCAGGGCTCCGGAAGGGCATTCGCGCCTGAGAAACGAGAGCTTCGGCTCCTACCCGGAAGTCCAGGTTGATCCCGCAGCCGACCCGTTGCGCGCCCTACTCCTCGAAGTGGACCGCGTTCTTTTCGATGTAGTCCGACCACTCTGGAGGCACATCGGTGTCTGGGAAGATTGCCTGCACCGGGCATTCGGGCTCGCATGCGCCGCAGTCGATACACTCGTCCGGGTGAATTAGGTACTGCTCCCCCACCTCGTATATGCAATCCACCGGGCATACCTCGACGCAGCTCGCGTCTTTCGTCCCGATGCACGGCTCGGCGATTACGTAGGTCATCTTTCCCCTCTCGCGGCGGAGCTCCTCCTCTTGGACTGGGCCCGACCGCCGCCGGCGAGCTTACGCCCCTAGGGCTGCGCCAAGTGTCTGCGGAAGTGTTTCACCGTGGCGTCCACGCCCTTATTGAGCTCAAGGGTAAATCTACCCTGAAGCGGATGACGGGCCCCAAGGGTGTGGTCGCCGCCTTCGATCTCAAGGAGTTTCGCGCGGCGGGCGCGCGCCGCGAGCGCTCGGCCTTCGGATGGCGCCGCCACCGCGTCCGATGCGCCGTGCACGATCAACCAAGGGATTTCGATTCTGGAAGCTGCGGCGAGGACGTCAAAGCGCTCCCGGTTTTCTCGGAGATCGTCCAGATAGCCGCGCCCGATCGGCATTTCTTGGCCGGTTCGGGCATTCAGCGCCACGACTTCGCCCTCCCGCTCCCACTGCTCGATCTGCTCCGGCGTCCACCGCTCGAAGGAGGAGACGGCGGCCCACGTGACCAAGCAGTCGATATCGGGCCGCTCGCCGGCCAAAATCACCGCCTCGCCGCCTCCTCGGCTGTGTCCGAAGACGCCCAAGCGGGATCGTCGCGAGCCCGCGGGAGAGAACCTCCCGGCAAGAAGCTCATCGGCCATCCAATGAAGGTCTTCCAATTCGCGGCTGTGCGTGTTTCGGGAAAATGAAGCCAACTCGGAGAACTCGCCCGAAATCTCTCCGACGCCATTCAACGAGAAGTCAAAGACGACCGCCACATGACCTTTAGCGGCCAAAGCGCGACCCAGATGGGGAAAGAAGCCCCAGTCCTTAAAGCCCTTGAAGCCGTGGCACAGAAGGACGGCCGAGTCCGACGACTCGTCCTTGGCGCTGTAGACGTCCAGCCGTATCGCATCGCCGTGGGGCGGCGCGACCTTCATCGACACCCGCTGGACCGCGGGCGTCACGGGCCTTCGCCGCCACCTTCCCTGCCCGCCGACCCGTGCGTCCACGGGACATCTTCCTGGCCGCAGACCAAGTTCTCGTGCCGAGCGGCGGAAAAGAGATAGTCCGAGAGCCGGTTCGCGTAGACGAGAATCATCGGGTCGACGAACTCCCGGGCGGAGAGCTCCACGATTCTGCGCTCAGCGCGCCTACACACAGTCCTTGCAAGGTGAAGCTGCGCAGCCCCCGGAGCGCCCCCGGGCAGAATGAAGCTGCGGAGAGGCGGCAGGACTTCCGCGCTCTCGTCGATCCACGCCTCAAACTCCTGGACGCGCCCTTGGGGCAGGGCGGGCAGCCCCTTAGGCACGCGTCGGCCCGCCGGGCGAGGCGAGGCGAGGTGCGCGCCGATGGCGAACAGGTCTTCCTGTACCCGCCGCGCGCGCGACTTCGTCCGGGGGTCTTGGACGGCCAGCAGCGCGACCCCCAGCTGCGCCGTCAGCTCGTCCACCGTGCCGTACGCCTCAACTCTTGGATTGCCCTTCGAGACCTTGTCCCCGCCGAAGGTGGAGGTCATGCCCCGATCTCCGCGCCGGGTGTAGATCTTCACGGAAGCTTGAGCCCTGCGGCTCCCTTGAGATCGGCGATCCTCCGGAGCGTCTTGGCACGATCAAGCCACGTGGCGTCGCCTTCCTTCCCTGGACCGCGGTCGCCCAGCTCCCGGAGACCGTCCCGAATATCCAGAAAGACGCCAAGGATCAGCTGATCCCTCCGGTAGTCGAAGTCCAGCTTCCGCTGTCCGGCATCGTCGCCCGACTCTTGCGCGGCGCGATACGCTTCGCCGTAAAGCTCCTCCAAGCTCTTGAGCACGTCTTCTCTAGAGCGCACGACCGGCTCTCGCATCCTCGTGAACGGCCAGCACGCGGATTCCGCTGGCCCCGCGCCCAGCCCATGGACGCAATCTCGCGCCAAGGCGCCCCGCCCGCGGATAGCGGTCTCGTTTCAGCCGAAGCGAACGCGGCATCGGACGCTCAAGGCGATGCTCCCGTTATGGAGCGGAAGGCTCGCGCTTTCCCGCCGCCGGAGCTACCTGGCGCGGGTCGTGATTTCGATCGCTCCGCCGGGAAAGTTCGTGCCGAACCGCATGGTGGCGTCGCTCGCGCTCAGGTAGCGCATCTCGGTGACATCGGAGACTTGGATCGAGTTGAGCCGATCAAGTCCGCCCAACCGCGAGCCGTCCAGGATCACCTGCGGCGTTTGCGGGCCGCCGGTGCCCGCGCCCCGGCTTTGCAGCCATCTCGGACGGAGCCGCCGGATCACATCCCGCGCGGTGAAGGTCCCGTATTCGGTCAACTCCTCCGCGGTAATCAGATTGGCGTCCCTTCGCGGGCCCGAGGATCCCCCGGATGTGGCGCACGCGGAGATCGCAAGAAGCAGAAGTCCCAGAGCGAGGACCACGGCTCCGGAAGAATGGCAACGTCGCAAGGCAGACCTCATGATGAATCCTCCTGATGGTGTGTCCAAGTCCTTAATCCTACACCAATTTCGCCGGGCGCCGCAGCTCCCTTCGGAAATGTCCGGGGCCCCGTTTGCGATCCACGGGCCTTTAGAGCTTGATGTCCCCGCCCGGATCCCGCTTCTTTAGCCTCTCCAGAATTTCACGCGCCTCACGCAGCCGGTCTTCGCGAAGCGTCTCGTCGATCTCGGCTTCTCGCCAGTTCGGGCCCTCCGGCCCAACGACAACGCGCAGCACGCTCCCTTCCCGCGCTCCCTCCGGAAGCAGCTCCCGAGCCACGTCCAGTACCTCGCCGTGGTCCGCCGCCATCACGGCCACATCCCCCTCCATCCGATCCACGACCCAGATCTCGTCCTTCGGTCCGGGCTCGTTCACGCGATCATCCGCCGGCGCGCTAATACTCGTACCGAAGCGCCAGCCGCCCGCTCGCGTCGTATAGGGACGCGACATCGCCGGCGTTGTTCCAGACCGCCCTCCGCTGGCCCATGTAGTGCGCTTCGCCCCCGCTTTGGCCTTGGCCGGTGTATACCCTTGCGGATTTTCCCGGCTCAAGCCGGGCGCCGACCGGGAAGGTATAGCACTTGCCCGCCTTCTCGCAGAGACGCCATCCTCCGATGTTGATCGCTTCATCGCTTGTATTGGCCAGAACGGCATATTCGCCATTCGGGTTTCGGTTGTCGTTTCCAGGAGCGTCGGCCATTACCGAAAGGCGGATCTTTGTCTCCCAGCCGCCAGCCGGACCCGCTCCGCGGACATCGGCCGCCTCCGTTCGAGCAGGCCCCGACCCAGAGGATGAAAACACCCGATACCCTCCATCCGGAGAGCCCATGACGGTCACCTGCCCATTCTCATCGGTCCTCCAGAGGCCTTTCGCGCGCGCTTGGTAGGCCGCCACGGCGGACGGGTGGGGATGTCCGTAGGAATTGCGTCCCAGCGAGATGACGACCACCTCTGGATTCACGCGTTCCAGGAAGCTGCGGGTAAAGCCGTTCGAGCTCCCGTGGTGCGATGCCTTCAACACTGTGACATCTTCGGGGAGGGCACCCCTCCTCTCCAAGTCGTCTAGCCTCTCCTCCTCCGCGTCGCCGGTCAGAAGCACCGAGAGCTTGCCCAGCGTGACCGCGAGGGCGACGGACTGATTGTTGTGGCTGGCAAGCGCGCCGGAAGAGGGAGGCTGCGGCAATACCCGCACCGCGGCTTCTCCCAAGGCGATGGTTCTCGGCTCGGTGCTCAGGTAGACCACATCCGGCATGGCGTCCAGCTTTTGCATTAGCCGCAGGTAGGTGCGCGTGGTGTGGGGAACTCCGTTGTCCATGTAGAAGCGCACCGGAAACGCACTGAGCACATCCAAGGCGCCGCCGATATGGTCCGCATGCGCGTGGCTGCTGACGAGGAGATCGATTTGTTCGACGCCCAAACGCCGGAGCGCCGCAATCGGCGCCTCCGGGCCGCTGTCCACAAGCATGGCCGATCCCTTTGAGCGAACAAGGACGGCGTCGCCTTGGCCCACGTCCAGGAACACGACTTCCAGCGAATCGCTTGGAGGCGGCTCCTGCGCCTCCGCGCCCGCAAAGATCGAAGAAAAAAAGAGGAGGACCCATGCCAGCGCCGGCTGAAGCCAAGACTTGATGCGGGCGTTCATGGAGCGTACGCCAAAGCGCCGCGGCATTCGCCCGTCTGCGGCTGTCCGTCCCGGCCGCCCTCCCGCCGGCGCACGAGGTTGCAGGTCAGGATTTGGCAAATAAGGCCTCCGGATTCGGCGAGATCGGCCGTCCATTTGCGACTCTCGACTTCGGTTACAATAATAACCGTAAAGCTGCGGCGCACGCTGGCGGACTCGACCGCCCGTATTCTCGCCCCGACACAGGCTACCCGGCGCGCCGGATGCTGCTCGCGTCTCTCCACTGGAGGACCCGGCGGGGACCAAACCCGCTTAAGCGTTTGGGACCGGCCTATGCGAGGCTGCGCCGAAGGCTCAACGCCCAACCACGCTGAGAAACTCCTCCAGAAAAGGCGAACGCGGGCGCGCGGCCAACGCCTCCAGCGTTCCCTGCTGTCTGAGCTCGCCCTGCTCCAAGACGGAGACGACCGCGTTAGGAAACTCAAGGATGTCCCGTATGTCGTGCGTTGCCAGCAGCACAGGCGCGCCCTGCCGCTGCAGCCGATCCGCCAGCCCCTTTCTTAGCCGGCTCCGGGTCCCTGCGTCCATGGCGGCGAAAGGCTCGTCCAAGAGGAGGAGTTCCGGCTCGCGAAATAGCGCCCGCGCGAACGCCGCCCTTTGAGATTCGCCCCCGGAGAGCGTCGCGGGCATGCGGGACCTTATGTCCCAGCAGTCGTGTTCCCGAAGGCAGGCCCCGAGCCTCTGGGCTGCGCCGGGACCTCTGGCCCCGAAGGCGACGTTCCGCTCTACGGAGAGGTGCGGGAAAAGCCCGTGCCTCTGAGGCAAGTACCCCACCCGCCGCTCTTCGGGCTTAACAAAAACGCCCTGCTTCGAGTCAAGAAGAATACGAGCGCCGACCGCGATCATCCCCGCCGTGTCGGGGAAAGCTCCGGCAACGGCGCGCAGGAGCGTCGTCTTTCCGGATCCGTTCGGGCCAACGACAAAGTGCGGATTCGATTCGCAGGAAATGTCCACGTCCAGAACGAAATCTCCCAGCGACTGGCGCACCTGAATCCGCAAAGCCCCGAGCTTCGTCACCGCGTCTCTTTTTTCCCCAACCGCTTGGCCCAGAGACCCGGCGCCGCCCGAAGCGGCAAGAGCAGCATGACGCCCGCGCCGGCGAGAATCAGCGCCAGAGAGACTGCGGCCCGTACATCCGATTCCAATGCCGAGTAGATCGCCAGCGGCAGCGTCTGCGTCGTCCCCGGCAGGTTGCCCGCGAAGAAGAGCGTTGCCCCGAACTCCCCCAAAGCCCGCGCCCAGGAGAGCGCGATGCCGGTCAACGCGCCGGGGAGCGCGATGGGAAGGGTGACGCGGACGAACGCGCCCCACTTGGATTGGCCGAGCGTGCGGGCCGCGAGGATAACGTCTGGATCGACGCCGCGAATTGCGGACGCCGCCGACTGTACGTAGAAGGGCGCGGACACGACGATCTGGGCAAGCACGACCGCTGCGGACGTAAAGGGAATTCGTATCCCCGCGCCCTCAAAGGCCCAGTGAAACACTCCGCCCCGCCCCAAGGCCTCCAGGAGCGCGATCCCCATGACCGCCGGAGGGATGACCACCGGCAAGTCCGTGAGCATCTGAACGGGTCGAACCTTGTGCGGCGGGCGAGTCGCCATCCACCACGCGAGCGGCGTGCCCGCGATCACGATCAGCAGGACGCTGGTAAAGGAGGTTCGCACGCTGAGCCAGAGGGCCGGGAGCAAAAGCGGACTGCGCGCGCCGGCCAAAATCTCCTCCGGGGAAGACGAGAGCCCAAGAGCTGCGAGAGGCAACGCAATGAGGACCAGCAAGGGCAGCGCGAGAGCCCAGTGGGGCCCGTCCCTCATTCGACCGCGAACCCGCGTATGCGCAAGATGTCTTTGGCCGTCGGAGAAGCAAGAAACTCAAGCCAGCGCTCGGCAAGATCGGGGGACTTGGAGTCCAGAACCCGTCCAGCGTCGTAGGCGACCCGTACCTGCAGGTCATCCGCCATTCCCACGATGCGAAGGCCCGCCTTGCCCTGCGCATCGCTCTTGTAGATCACGCCCAAATCAGCCTCTCCCATCTCTACTTTGGCCCTCACCATCCGCGCGCTAGGCTCAAGAGAGACAATCCGCTCCCTGAAGGCGCGGCCAAACCTTCGACCCAATTTGCGTTCGGCTCGCTGAATCAGGGTGTCGGTATAGGCGCCCACCGGGGTCGCCGGCCTGCCGACCACGATCCTCTCCGCCCGGACCGACTCTTCGAGAGACCGAATGTCCTGCGTCCCGCTTGCCGGCTGAACGATCGCCAGCTCGCCATGCGCAAAGGTCCGCGAGTCGGCGACGAGCCCCAGCGCTTTGAGGGACGCAAGCTGGCGCATGTCCGCCGAGGCAAATACATCCGCAGGCGCTCCTTTTTCAATCTGAAGACGAAGCGCTTGGCTTCCGGCGAAGGCGAAAACGACGCGCGCGCCGGGAACCTCGCGTTCAAACGCTCCGCCGATTTCCGCGAATGCGTCGGTCAACGATGAGGCGGCGAAGACAACCAAGGGATCGGCCCCGGGATCGCTTCCCGCGCAGGCCGTAATCGCCAAGGAAAGCCACGGGATCATCCGGCGCCTCCGCCTCGCCTGCGATCCCCAGCGCCGCCTCATGGCCAAAGCGCAAACTGCTCCGCTTCGCCGAAGACGGAGAGTCCGCAGGGGGAAGTCGACTCGGCGACCGGCGAACTTCTCCTTCCTCGCTGGCGCTTAGGGAGAGCCGCCAAAGGCCAGCGGGAGCCCCGACTCGGCAGCCCAAGGCTCCAAGAAACTCCCGGGCGCTTCGGCTTTGGTCTCATTTTGCGCTGAAGGCCGACTCCGCGTTCAGGCTCATTCTCCCATGAAACACGACCGTTTGCACATTCAAAGCCGCCATACGGGACCGACTCCCAAACTCACGGGAGATGCGATCCAAGCGATCACGACGATGAAGAAGGTACGTGCGCAGCTGGCAAAGTCGCGCGCCTTGAAGATCGCCGCAGCGGTTTACGGCCGAACCCGGCCCGGGCGGCGCATCGGAATATCGTTGCGCTGGAGCGCGCTCCGCGACGCCGAGAGGGATCCGGACGCCTTCGCGTTGACGGGGAGATCGGGTACGGGAGGGCCAACACCGGCGATCTACCTTCTCTTCGAGCCCCCTCCGCCGAGCGTGAAGCAGTGCTTGCCGCGCTTCAGGCTTATCCCGGAGTACGACCCCGGTTTGGTGCGAGAAGCGATCTCAGCAGCGGCAGCTGGTCGGGCTCCAAGAGCTCCCGCGCATCCGACAGCAGCCCCAGAAAGACCGGGCCCAGCTCCCGGGCGGGGTGCCCGTGCTTCTCCGCAACCTCGCGCAGCCGTGATCGATCCGCGTCGCCGCGCCCGGTCTCCCCCAAGAGCTCTCGCATCTCCGCGACGTAGGCTCGGTGGCGTCTTAGCGCCTCCCCGTGCTCGCCCCGAATGTCCCGGAGCTTTCCTCCCAGCGCCTCCCGCTGCGCGGCGGTGAGCTTCAACGACGAGGCGAGGCTGTCCATGTTTCCGACCGCCAATCCCCAGAATCGCTGCGCCGCCATTTGAACGCCTTCGCCTCCTCCCGGCGGGGAGCGCTGCGCGGCCAACTCGGTCGCAGTGATCGCGGAGACCGCGAGGAGCGCCCCGACGCAACGCACAGCGACGCGTCCCGTGCGAGCGAAGGCTCGGGCTTCCATTCTCGTTTTCACTTGGACATCTCCTTGGCGGGTCTGGACTGCTCATTCCCGACTGCCTGTCGCGGGCCGCCGCAATCCGTACATTGCATCGTGTGGATGGTGTTCACATATAGGACAATCTCCCGCAGCCTTTTGTTGAGAGGTAACGCCGATGCAGCTCCGCCGCTCCTTTGTCGCCGTCGTCTTTCTCGGAGCCTTCGCTCCCCTCGCCGCCGCTCAGGAAGAGCACGCGGACGACCTCCTCACGGTCGCGCACTACTTGGACTTTGAACGCGCGTCGGATCCTAGAATCTCCCCGGACGGCAGTCAGGTGGTCTACACCCGATCGTGGATCGACAAGCAGGAGGACCGCTTCGAGTCCGCAATCTGGATCATGATGAGCGACGGCACGCGCCACCGGCATCTCTTGGATGGATCAATTCCCAGGTGGTCGCCTTCCGGAGACCGGATCGCCTACCTCGCGACCGACGACGCCGGACGCGCCCAGATCTTCGTCCGCTGGATGGATGGCGAGGGCTTATCCAGCCAAGTCACGCGAGAGCAGAACGCCCCGTCCAACTTCCAGTGGTCGCCCGACGGGGAGTATATCTACTTCCAGCGCTTGGTCCCGCAGGCCGAGCCTTGGCCAATCGACCTTCCGGCGGCGCCGGCGGGCGCCCAGTGGACCGCGACGCCGCGCATCATCGACCGCATCCACTACCGCTTTGATCGGATCGGGTTTCTGGAAGAAGGCCACACGCACCTCTTTCGGATTCGCAGCGACGGAGGCACGTCGGATCAGCTTACCCAGGGCGCGTGGAATGCCGGCGCGACCTTTGTGCCGGGAGTAGGGAACGTCGGCTACGACATCTCGCCGGACGGCGGCACTTTGGTCTTCGACGGCCTCATGGAGGAGGACGGGGACGGGCGCTATCGCGAGTCTCACATCTACTCGATGGACCTGGCCACGCGCGAGATCACCCAGCTGACGCAGTCGAAGGGACCATGGGCCCAGCCGCGGATTTCTCCGGGCGGAACGTATATCGCCTACACGGGCTACGAGTGGACATCCCAGACCTACAAGACGACCGACCTTTACATCATGTCCATGGACGGCGGGAGCCGGTGGCTGGCCTCGGGAGCGTTGGATCGGGATGTCGGCGGCTTGATCTGGTCGCCGGAGGGCGACCGCGTCTTCTTCACCGCCGGCGATCGGGGATCCTCAAACGTGCACTACGCGACCCCGAGCAACTCCTTGGGAATCCTGACCGAAGGAGTGCACATGCTCTCGCTCTCGTCGATCTCAAACAACGGCATTGGCGTGGGCGTAAAGTCCTCTCCGCACGAGACCGGCGTCGTCGTTTCCCTGTCCATTGATGATGGAGAGTTGACGACGCTTCAAGACCTCAACAGCGACGTGCTCGCCGGCAAACGGCTGGGAGAGGTTGAGGAAATCTGGTACGCATCCACCGGCGGCGCGGAAGTACAGGGATGGATCGTCAAGCCGCCGGACTTTGATCCGTCCCAGCGCTACCCGCTGATCCTGCACATTCACGGCGGGCCGCACGCGATGTACAACGTGGCCTTCAGCTACCCCTATCAGAATTTTGCCGCGAACGGGTACGTCACTCTCTATACGAACCCCAGGGGCAGCACCGGGTACGGCACGGACTTCGGGAACGCCATTGACAACGGCTACCCCTCCGTCGATTACGACGATCTGATGGCCGGAGTCGACGCTCTCTTGGAGCGGGGCTACATCAACGAGGACCAGATGTACGTGACGGGGTGCAGCGGAGGCGGCGTCCTATCCAGCTGGGTGATCGGCCAGACGACCCGCTTCGCCGCGGCCGGAGTGCGGTGCCCCGTGATCAACTGGATGAGCTTCGCGGGCACGGCGGACATCACGGTATGGGGATACTACCGGTACCACGGCTATCCTTGGGACAATCCGGATAAGTACTTGGAGCACTCTCCCCTGATGTACGTCCAGAACGTGACGACGCCGACCATCCTCATGACCGGCGAGCTGGACCTTCGCACGCCCATGGCCCAGACCGAAGAGTACTATCAGGCGCTCAAACAGCTGGGCGTGCCGACGAAGATGATTCGCTTTCACGGGGAGTATCACGGAACCGGTTCCATCCCGTCGAACTTCATGCGCACGCAGCTCTACCTGATGAAGTGGTTCGAGGAGCACGGGGGCGAGCCCCGACCGGTGATGGACCGGTGATTTCGGCGGGGCGCCCAAGCAGTCTGGACTCTTTGGGCGCCTACGGAGAACAACGCCTTTGAGATCGAGTCGCCGGCGTCAGCTTCACGCGTCACCGCCTGCATCGCCTTTGATGCGGACGCCGCTCATTTATCTCGGTCGACGCGGGCGAGGCGAGCTCGGGGCGACTCCGCCAACTTGAGCAGCTGGTTCACAACCGCCGCAACTACCGGTACCGCAACGGCATTCCCGGTGAGCCTACGAACCGTGGTGATAGGCGCGTCCATCCGGTAGGCCTCCGGAAATCCCTGCAGGCGCAGCAGCTCTCTCTTTGTGAACCGCCGCTTCCCGTCCACCAACAGATAGTTGTAGCTCGCCGACGCTCGCAGGGCGCACGAGAAGGGATGGCTTGAGACGTTTCCCCCCTTGTTTTCGTGCCATACCGCCGGAGCGACCTTCGCCGTGTGGGCATCGCTGCGAGCTCGCCTGATTCTCTCGGTCGCGAAGCACTCTCTCCCGGGGTCTTCTTCGAGAATATCCGAGAGCGGGGTCATTGGAACACCGCCGCCGGGCCATGGGAAGCCGCGGCGCCGCATTCCCTTTGCCGCTACGATGAAGACCCGCTCTCGCCGTTGCGGAAGTCCGAAGTCGAGCGCATTCAGAATCCTCCAATCGACGCCGTAGCCAAGCGAGCCCAGCTCTTCCGTCACGCAGCGCAGCGCCAGCCCTCCCTGGATGGTTGTGAACTGCTTGACGTTTTCAATCACGACGACCGCTGGCCGCTTCTCGCGAACGATTCGAGCGACGTCAAAGAACAGCGTTCCCCGGGGGTCGGCCATTCCGCCCCGGTCGCCGATGATGCTGAATGGCTGGCAAGGCAGACCTGCAAAGAGCACGTCATGGTCCGGAATAGAGCTCGGGTCCTCAATCCGCTTCACGTCGCCGCTTGGACGAACGCCGAAATTGCTCTCGTACACTTCCCGGGCAACGGGGTCAATGTCGCACGCAAACGCGCACTTTAGACCCGATTCGGCGGCCGCTGCGTGGAAGCCGCCCATGCCGCAGAAGACATCCGCGAAGGTTTGCAGCGTTCGAGGAGGACCGGAAGCCGCAGGCTCCGCGCGTCGGGCCCTGGACGAAAAGAGGGGGAAGGGACGGCTTTCCGTGCCTTCGTCTCGAAAAAGGGGGGCGGACATTGCCCTGAAGGTAGCGCCGTCACGCACGCCAAACGCCCGAATTAGGTGCCCTGACGGAGGCTATCGGGGCTCGTGGGCGGGCATGTCTCTCGAATGTCGGAATGAAGCTGTCCGGGCAAGGGCTCCAGCGCGCTCTTCGTAGCTTTGGACAGTGCGGGAGTTCAAGCTGCCAGCCTAGGGGGAGGCGTGCCATTCTAAAGCGCGGGACCGCCGTCTTGCTTCTCTTCGCGCTGCTTCCCGCGCTCGCGAAAGACGCGTTTCGGCTGCACTGCCCCCACCACGTCGGACACGCCTCCGGGTCGGTCCTCCATCACGGGGTTGATGCGCCGGCCCATCACGCGCCCGCCGGCGCCCGCTCGGGGATGGGCGGCAAGCGTCAAGGGTCCGCAAATCATACGGCCTGCGACTGCTCGGGCGGCTGTCCCAGCTCCTCCGTGCTTGGCGCGGATGGCAGCGCGGTCCGGGTCTCGTTTTTCTCTCTCCAGCCTCGGGGGGCGAATCCCGCTCCCCGCGCTCCTCGGCGCCGCGCCTTTCAGCCCTTCTTCCACCCCTACGCAAACGGTCCTCCGTCGGAATTCCGAGTCAGCTGAATCGCGGTCCGCTCTGCGGACGATAGGATGCGGGTCGCGCGCCGCGGCCCGTATCGTCTCGTGAATTACGACAAAGGAGTTGCGTACGAATGCGCGCGATACGAAGGGCGTTGTTTGCGGGAGCGCTGGGACTCGCGTCCCCTCTCGCAATGCAGGCTCAGTACGAATGGACATCTTCAAGACCGGATGGACACGCGCCGATCGGCGTGATGGGCGACCACGCCCACGGACGGGGAGAGTACATGCTCTCCTACCGCTTTATGAACATGCAGATGGAGGGTCTTCGCAGCGGCACGGAGCCGGTCTCCATTGCGGAGGCGCACAAGACGTTCATGATGGCGCCGCTGAGTATGACGATGATGATGCATATGGTAGGCGTGATGTACGCGCCCAGCGATGTCGTGACGCTCATGGCGATGGGCAACTGGGTGGACCTCGCCATGCACAACGACCACGCTCATCACGGTCACGATCATGAACACGGCCATGAAGAACACGACGGCAGTGTCGCATCGACCGGTCCGGGCGATGCCAGCCTCTCGGCGTTGATCGGCCTCAAGCGCACAGGCTCGACCCGCCTGCACCTAAACGCGGGCGTCTCCTTTCCCGTCGGCTCGATTGCCCGGGTCGGCGTCACGCCGATGAGCGAGGGGAGGGAAACGCAGCTGCCCTACCCGATGCAGCTGGGCTCCGGAACGTGGGACGTCCTTCCCGGAATCACGCTCTTCGGGATGTCTGAACGCGCGTCTTGGGGCGGCCAGGTCAGCGGCGTCCTTCGCGCGAACACAAATAGCCGCGGCTACCGAAAGGGCCATGCTGGAGCGGCAACCGCCTGGTTCGCGGTCAGACCCAGCGACTACCTCAGCGTTTCCGCGCGGGTGGCGGGCCGGATGTGGGGCAACTACAACGGCTCCGACGACGCCTACGCGAATCCCATGATGACGCCCGCGGTCCGGGAGGACCTGCGAGGGGGAACCCGTATCGACGCGCCCCTGGGAGTCAACCTCTACTTCCCGCGCGGCGCGCTCCAAGGACACCGGCTGGCGGTCGAGTGGAGCATTCCCGTCTACCAAGACTTGGACGGTCCGCAGCTGGAGACGAGTTGGCAGCTGACGGTTGGATGGCAAAAGTCATTCGAGCCCTTCGGGCACTGATCGCCCGCTGGAAGGAGTCTGATCCCCTTCGCAGAGAGACCCTTGGGCTGATCAGCCCAGCCCAAGCTCAAGAGCCCCCTTCGGCAGATCCTTGCCGGAGGGGGCCAGTCCTCCGTCCTTCCGAAGCCGCAACCGAGCGAGGCGGGGCGTCTACTCTACCCTCGCGGCGAGGCGTTTGCCGTCCCCTCCCGGTCCTGCGTCCAGCGCATCGTGAATTCCCTGGCTTCGTCCAAGCCGGCGATGCCTTCCCGGCCCTTCCACAGCTTGACCACCTTGCGGTAGCTCTGGAAGGCTGCGCCCGCATCTCCAAGACTCGCCTGGGCCCTCGCCAGTCCCAAGAGCGACCGCGGGCGATTCGGCATCCGGAGCAGCGATGTCTCGAAGCTCTCCCTGGCCCTGTCCGGCATCTCCAGCGCAAGCAACAGTTCGCCGTACAGCTCATGCACGGGCTTCACCGGATTCGCAGCGCCCCTCGGAAGCGCCATGCCCTCCACCTCTCGAACAGCCTCGTCCATCAGTTCCAGGGCCTTCTCTTCCGCGCCCAGCATCGCTTGGCGGAGCGCCCCGGCCTGCAGGCGCATCACGGACCTGTACCCGTAATCGTATCCCGCGTCTTTTCCTTCTTTCGCCAAGGCCTCTTCGGCGGCGGCAACGACTTTGGGCTTGCCCAGACGCCACGCGCTCACCGCCGTGGCGAGCAGCTCGTGCGCGGAGGACTCGTCCGTAACGGGCTGGGTCTCCCACTCCTCCGTCTCGACGATGTACCTGGCCTTAAGCAGCGGCACCGAGCCCAGCGCGCGGCTCATCCCGGCGGCTCCCCGGGCGCCTCCCTCCGCGAAGCCCTCCTGTTCGACCATCTCGTCCAGCCGCCGCATCCACAGGCGCGCCTTCTCGTAGTCGCCCATCTGCAGGTCGCCGTACTGGCCCCAATCCAGCGAATGCACGGCGTCGCCCAGCGGATCTCCCGGCTCCCACAGCTCTACGGCCACGTCGTAGGCCGACTGATTGTGTCCGGAGACCAAGTCCCACATCCCGTGCTGGATGAAGATGTGCGTCGGCATATGCCGCGCGTGCGACACGGCGGGAGCGATATTCGCGAAGCTGTGGGCCGCATCCAACGCAAGCGGCGCCATGAGCGGGTTGTCAAAGGCGTGAATCGCATAGTGGGCCGCACCCGGATGTATCGGATTCTCCGCAAGCAAGTCCAGCGCGATCTTTCCGGCTCGGACGTTGAGGCGCATGCTGATGTCCTCCGTCGCGGCAACGGCCCCCAGCAGCGACAGCGAGTAAAACGCCGCGACCTCGGGATCATCCGGATAGGCCTCGTGAAGCTCCCGCATCGCCTCCATGTAGCCGACGCGCCGATCAGCGTGCTCGCCTTCGCCCCAAAGGACTTCCACCGCCTTCAGGAACCCCTTCTCGCGATCGGTCGGCGCCTTTGCCATCCGCTCCTCGGGAGTCGGGGCAAGCCGCCGCAGCGCCGCCCGGGGCTCCGTCGGGTCCATCCGGGAAACCAAGGGGTGGTTGTACGCCAGCGACTCCCCCCAGTAGGCCATCGCAAAGTCGGGATCAATCTCTTGCGCCGCGTGAAACTGCTCTCTGGCTTGCTTCCATCCGAAGCTGTGCAGGATCGCGACGCCCCGGAGAAAGCGCTGCTGCGCTTCGCCTTGGGCCGAGGTTGGAAACGTGATTAAGCCGACGTCCTGGAAGACTTGGGCTTTGAGCGGCGCGGCCCAGAAGAGCGCGAGGAATGCCGCAAACAACGTTGCTTTCGTCTTTTTCATCTTCTTCTCCATTCGGAGGTGATCTCGTTTTCGGAGGCGCCGCCCGTCCGGCGCCCATGCGCTAAAGGGCGTTCAGCGCCTCCGCCATGCCGTCCAAAGCGTCTCTGACGACGGATCGGGGGGACGCGATGTTCATTCTGAGGTTGCCGGGGCCCCCGGCACCGTAGTCGGAGCCGGGGTTGAGGTAGACGCCCGCATTCTCGGCCAGCCACCTCTGGGTCACGACTTCGGGCGTGACGGGCTCCGTCCCAGCTCGGCTCTCCGCTTCGGCGGCCCGACGCGCCCCAATCGCAGCCATGAGCTCGCGCGCGTCCAGCCACAGGAGGTAGGTACCTTCGGGTTTCACGGTGCGCATCAAGGGCAGATCGGCGTTGATCCTGCTCGCCGCGTACGCATGCGTCTCGTCCAGGTACTCAATGAGCTCGCCCAGCCACTCGGCGCCCTCGTCCAGGGCGGCTCGCGTCGCGACCATTCCCAGCGTATTGATGTCCGAGCGCGTATTTGCGTCCACGCGTTCCAAGTAGCTCGGGTTGTCCGAGAAGTACCACGCCACCTTCATCGCCGCAATGCTGAAGGACTTGCTCGCGGACATGAAGGTAACCGAGTTTTGAACGACTTCGGCGTTGTCCAGCCCGGCAAAGGGCGTGAAGCGGTGGCCGGCCGCGACGAAGTCGCAGTGAATTTCGTCCGCCAGCACCGGAATGCGATGCTCCAAGCAGATTTCGCCTAGGCGCGTCAGATCCTCTTTGGACCAGCAGTTGCCGGTCGGGTTCTGCGGATTGCAAAGGATGAAGGCGTTGCACCGGCCGGCCCTGCGCTCAAAGTCGTCGAAGTCAATGGAGTAGCTTCCGTCCGGTCCGCGCACAAGCTCGCACTCCTCCGCGATCGTTCGCGTAAAGCGCAGCGCCGTGTAGAATCCGCTGTACGCCGGAGTGAGAAAGAGGACGCGGCTTCCCGGCGGCGCGAAGGTGTGAAGCGCCGCGATCAGGCCGGGAATCACGCCCTCGGTAAAGACCACCGACTCCGCATCCACGTCCAGGTCGTACCGATCGCCGCACCACTTCGCGACGGCGTCCGCATAGGCGGCGGGCCGGTGGAGGTATCCCCAGTTCTCGTGGGCGCAGCGCTCGGCCACCGCGCGCGTGACGCACGGCGGGGCTCGAAAGTCCATATCTGCGACGCCCATGCACTGCCGGACCGCGGGAAACTTCTCCCGGGCTCGGTCCCATCTCACGCTGTCCGTGCCGACGCGGGAGTACACCTCGTCGAAGTCGTACGGAAGCCCGGAGCGATCTCTTTCTCCCCGGGGACTTCCCAGAGCGCCCGGGGCCGTTGCGCCCAGCAAGGTCGTTGCCGCTCCCGTTGTTCGAAGGAATGTGCGCCGTGCCATGCTCTTTTTGCCCATCGCGCTCTCCCGCTTGGCCTCCGCGCCTTTGGCTGAAATCCGATGCCTTTAATCATGCGGCGCGCAGTGCCCTGGACGCAAACGCGACGCGCGGCAAGCAACCGAATCCTTTAACGGTGCCCGCGCCCATTGGGCGGAGCCGCTCTTGGCTTTCGCGAGCTCTTTCTCCAAGCGGCCCGAACGGCGGGGCTGCGCCGGGATCGGTATCTTCGGGTAAACGACGACGGAACCGCCTAAACCCTTTCGGAGTGGCCACGATGCCCCGAGCCCTTATCGCAGCTCTTTTCGCTGGAATCCTCGCCCTTGCCGGCTGCGGCGGCGAGATTGACGATGAATCCCAAGCGGAGCCGACCGACGCCGCGGAGGAGGTCCAAGAGGAGGCCCTCCCCGCGCGCGTCACAATCACGAGTCCGGAGGACCAAGCGGAGGTCGGCTCCTCAGTGACGTTTACGATGGAAGTCCAAGGGATCTCCATTGAACCCGCCGGCGTCATGGATCCGGGGACCGGGCATCATCATCTGATCGTGAACGGAGACGTGGACTGGGAGAACCCGATCCCCAACGATCCCGGCGTCCACTACCATATGGGGCTTGCCCAGACCGAATTCACGATCGAAGGTCTGCCCCCGGGCAACCACCGCGTGATCTCGGTCGTTGCGGACGGCGTACACGTTCCCTTGGATCCGCCGGTGAGCGACACCATCTGGATCACGGTGCGTTAATCGAGACCGTGCTGGACGCGGCGCGGGGCCGCTTCAGGGGGGCGAGGACCCTCCCGTTTCTTTGTGCCGCGCTTCTTGCTTCCGGCTGCGAGGCGCCTGGGGGAGGACGGGCGGAGGTCGCGGCGAGGGTGGGCGACATGGCGCTGGAGACGGAGCGGCTTGCCCAGCTGTTGGTGCTCGCGCAGCCCTTTCCCTTGGACTCCGCGGCCATCGGCGATCTGGCGCGGTACTGGATGCACGCCGCAGCTCTGGCGCAGTACGCCCGGGACGGCAACCTTCAGGACCCCGAGATTGAGGCGCTCTCGACGTGGCTGGACCTTCGGAACGCCCTGTACAACTTGGAGCTGGAGGATCGTCTAGGCGACGCGGTCGACCTGGATTCCCTTCGGGCCAGGGAGATGTTCGACGCGGGCGATTATCGGGCCTTCGCGCACGCGCTCCGGCGCGTAAATCCGGAGACTTCCTCCTCCGAGCAGCTGCTCCAGAAACGGACGGCCGAGCGGCTCCTTTCGCAGCTGGCCGGCGGCGGCTCTTGGGACGATGTCGTCCAGGAAAGCGAAGACGACGCCACCGCGTCCCAGGGCGGATTCCTAGGCGTATTTCGCAAGGGGGAGCTTCCGTCCACGCTGGACCGGCGCGCCTTTACGCTGGAGCCCGGCCAAGCGTCGCCTGTCACGCAGACGGCGGAGGGGTACCACATTCTCTACCGGCCCAGGTGGGAGGAGCTGTCCGCGATCTACGCGAGCGAGCTCAGGCGGCGCATGCTGCAGGATCTAGCCGAAGAACGGGATCGGGATCTTCTTTCAAGCATTGACGCGCAGCTTCCGTCCAGCGCGCTCCGAAACTTGAAGCGAATGACGGACGATGCGGCGGCTTGGTTGGAGTCGACCGCGCCGCTCGTCTTGTGGACCGATGGCCGGCTCGCCGCCGGCACCGTGGCCCGGTATCTCCTTTTTCTGCCTTCCGGCGCCCGGAGCGAGCTAGGCGCCGCCGACCCCCAAGCCCAAGAGGAGGCGCTGAAGCGAATGGCGCTTCGGGAGATCCGCTTTGCCGAAGCAAAGGATCGCGGTTTGGACATCGCGCCTCGGACGCGGGACGCCATCCAGCGGGCGCATGCGGACGAAATGGAGTACTGGACGCAGGCGCTTGGACTGGGGAGTTCGGGCGGCGCAAGCCCGGAGACGGTAGACGCCTACATGGAACGGGTGGCCGCGCGCCTGGAGTCGCGCGCGCCTTCGCCGCTCTTGCAGGCCTGGCTCCTGCGGAAGGCCGGCTCCGACATCGACCCAAGGGGAATCCTGGCGGCCGGAGTACAGGCGCAAAGGATGCTCGAAGCGGCGGGCCGGCCGGCGAGCGGACTTGGCGGATAGGCGGAGGCCGCTCTTCTCAGGGCGGCTCCGGCGAACCCTTTGGCGCGCGCTGGTCTGCGCTTGGTGCGGGAGCTGCGCCCCGGAGGCTGCCGCGCCCCCGCCCGGGCTTGGCGATCCGATCGCGGGCCTCTCCGCCGGAGCGCAGGGCAATTTCTTTCTGGGCAAGGCCCTATTTGAGCGACTTGCCACCCAGGACGAGGGACTGGGGCCGCTCTTCAACGCGGAGCGGTGCAGCTCCTGCCACAACGAACCTGCTCCGGGCGGAGGAGGAACGCGCGTGCTCGTCGTGAAGGCGACGGCTTTCCGCGATGGGCGCTGCGACCTCTTGGAAGATGAAGGCGGCGACAATATTCAACAGCGGGCGACCGACTTGTATCGCGCCCTGGGGGGCGGGCCTGAAGAGATTCCGGCAGCCGCAACCGATACCGCGCGCGTCATCGCGCCCCCGCTCTGGGGCGCAGGTCTCCTTGAGGCCATTCCCCTGTCGGCCCTCCTTGCGCTGGAGGACCCTCTTGATGCGGATGGAGACGGAATCTCGGGCCGGCTGCCAACTCTCCCGGACGGTCGTCGGGCTCGCTTTGGACGCAAGGGAGAGGCGGCCACCGTCGAGGATTTCGTGGATGCGGCGCTGCGTTTCGAGCTGGGATTCACGACGCCCGCGCATCCCAAGGACGCGGGTCGCAACGGAGAGGAGCCGCCCGCCGGGGCCGATCCGATGGCGGACCCCGAGATTGATGCGACCACGCTTGGTCTTATTGCGGCGTACATCCGCCTCTTGGCTCCTCCGTCGCCCAAAGCGGTCGAATCCGCGGCGGAGCTGGAAGAGGCGGAGCAAGGCTTGGCGCTCTTCGAGCAGATCGGCTGCGCATCGTGCCACAGCCCCGCATTCCGGACCCGGCAGGCCCCCGAGGCGGCGCTCGGCAACCGCGACATTGCCCCCTACTCCGACCTTCTGCTGCACGACTTGGGGCCCGAACTGGCCGATACTTGCGGACCCGACGCCGCCGGAGGGGAGCTGCGGACGGCGCCGCTCTGGGGCCTTCGCTACCGCACCAGGCTCCTCCACGACGGCAGAGCCTTGACTCCCGCCCAAGCGATTGAGATGCACGGCGGCGAGGCGGAGGCTGCGCGCGCCACGTTCTCCGCGCTTCCAGAGCAGGCGCGGAGGGCTTTGCTGAGCTTTTTGGCCACTCTTTGAAGGGCGCCCTGGCGTTGACGCGAGGGCCGTACGGACCGATAAGCGGTACCTTTCTCCGTATGAAAGCGGCGGAGGAACTTGACGGGGCTTCACGCGGCGATTGATGGACGAAGCCGTCCGGCGCGAGAGCGCGATTTTCCGCCTTTGCGTTGCTCGGTCCGCCGCGCCGCCGGGACTCCGTGCTCGAGTCGATCATCGTCGTAACGGGCGCGCCGACTTGACCGAGATGCCCCGGCGGATAGAATTCACCGTGCGCCGAAATCCGGTGCCGGTCGTTTCTTCCGCGCCATGAGCGCGAGATCCCGGTCCCAAGTCGCTGGATTACATGGTTGAGCTGAACCGAGTTACCAAGTACTACGGGACAAAACGGGCCTTGGGACCGGTGACCTTTCGGATCGAGGAAGGTCGGACCGTGGGCTTTCTGGGGCTTAACGGCGTCGGCAAGACCACCCTGCTGAAGATTCTCGCGTGCGGACTTCGTCCTTCTTCGGGCAAAGTGACCGTGGGCGGAGTGGATGTCCTCGAAGATCCCCGGAGCGTGCGCAAGCGGGTGGGGTACCTTCCGGAAACCCCGCCGGTGTACGGAGACATGCCGGTGCGGGAGTACCTCTCCTTCGTGGGGCGCGTCAAGGGGCTCTCGCGGGAAGCCGTCCGCGCGAGGGTGCCGGAAGTGGAGAAGCGCGCTCGGATCTCCGAAGTCTCCAACGTTCCCACGCGACATCTGTCGCAGGGATACCGCCAGCGCGTGGGAGTCGCGCAGGCGATTGTGCACAATCCCGATCTGCTCATCTTGGACGAGCCGACCCACGACTTGGATCCCGTGCAGATCATGGAAATGCGAGCCATGATTCAGGACCTCAAGGACTCCCACACCATTCTGATCTCCAGTCACATTCTTCCCGAGATCAGCGAGACCTGCGACCGGTTGGTCATCCTCCACGACGGCAGGATTGTCGCATCCGGCACCGAGGCCGAGCTGGGGCGGCGGCTTACGGGGACCAAGCGCATCTTGGTGGAGGTGGCGCTGCGCGAGCCCGGCGACGCATCGAAAGCCGAAGAGGCGCTGCGCGGGATCTCAGGCGTCTCCGCCGTCCTCCCGGAGCCGCGTGGAAGCGGCGCGGAATCGGTCGCCTTTACGGTGGAATCCAGCGAGGACGCGCGAGGCGAGGCATGTCGGGTCCTGGTTGCCGCTTCCTGCGACGTGATCGGCCTCCGGCAGTCGAAACGGAAGCTGGAGCAGGTATTCGTGGATCTTGTAGGGGAAGAGGCGGCGGTCGCGTGAACGGCGCGGCAATCGGCGTCGTCTTTCGGCGCGAACTGGGGGCCTATCTTCGCTCTCCGATGGGCTACATCGTCGCCGCATCGGTGCTCCTGCTCAATGGTCTGCTCTTCTATGCGCAGGCGCTGGGACCGGAAGCGGGCGAGCGGCTTTCCGGCCTCGTTCTGGCTGGGTTTTTCTACAACGCGAGCGGACTCGCATCCATCGCCGCCGTCGTCCTTTCGATCCGCTTGCTCGCCGAAGAGCGTCAGTCGGGCACCCTGCTCCTCTTGGACACGTCGCCGATCCGCGACTCGGAAATCGTCCTCGGAAAATTCCTGTCAGCGGTCGTTTTTCTTGGAGCGATCACGCTGATCTCAATCTACATGCCGCTGCTGATTCTCGTCCACGGCAAGATCGCGCTCGGCCACATCGTGATCGGATACTTGGGACTGGTCCTCTTGGGCTCCTCGGTCATCTCAATCGGCCTCTTCGCATCCGCGCTGACGCGCCACATTCTGGTCGCGGCGGCCACCGCCTCGGTCATTACCGGCGGTCTATTTCTCTTTTGGCCGCTTTCTCAGGTGGTGGGCAGCCCCTTTTCTCGCGTTCTGGCCGCCTTCGCGATTCACGGTCGCCACTTCAATGGCTTCATCTCCGGGATCTTCTACCTGAGGGACGCGTTCTTCTACCTCGCGCTGACCTACTTTTTCCTCTTGGCGGCCACGAAGGCCATGGAGGCTAGGCGGTGGGAGTGAGGAAGTGGATGGACTGGCTCGTGCCGGCGGGGCTTGCCGCGGTCTTTTTCTCCTTCCGGATCTTCGCGGAGATTCCTTGGCTGAGGTGGGCCTTTCTCGCTCTGGGAGCAGGCGGCGTGCTCGCCGCAATGCTCATTCGCTACCAGGGTTGGAATCGGCAGGAAGGAGATCGGCGGGAGATCGCGGCTTGGCTCTTCTTCCCGACGCTCGGGTGCTTCACGGCTCTCTTGGGGCTCGTCGCGGGGACGGAAGCGGGCGTGGAATGGCTGGGACTTCACTTTGATTCCGTTCCCGACGAGATCAAGTATCGGCGGATCTGCCTCGTGGCGTCGACCCTCGTGCTCGCAGCGTCGATCCTGCCGCTCCTTGCGGCGCAGTGGTCGGTGCGGAGGGGGAAGGGGCGCGATCCCTCCCGCGTGGATCTGCTGCGCATCAGGGAAACCACGGGCAATGCGCTTTCGCTCGCGCTCGCGGGATGCGGGCTCTCGCTCATGGGGTACGTCGCGGCGGCCAGCGACGTGACGGTCGACGTCAGCTACTTCAAGACGTCCAGACCGGGAGACGCGGTTCAGGAGCTCGTGCGAAACGCGCCGGAGGAGGTGGAGGTCGCGCTCTTCTTCCCCGCCGTCAATTCGGTCTTGGACGAGGTGCGGACGTACTTTCGGGAGCTTCAAGCGGCCTCGGGCAATCTCGTGCTGGAGGAGTACGACCGGTACGCGGACCGAGAGGCCGCGACCGAATTCACCGTGCGCTCGGATGGCTCCGTGGTGTTCCGCCGAGGCGATCGAGTCGAGCGCATTCTCTTGTCGACGGAGCTGCGGGAGGCCCGCGGTCGGCTGCGCGAATTCGACAGCCACGTGCAGCAGGCGCTCCTGAAGCTAAATCGGAGCCGCGCCATGGCCTACCTCACAATCGGCCACGGAGAAGCTTCGGACCCGCTTACGCGGATGGAAGACCAGCAGGCGCTGGGTAATGAGCCACCGCGACGCGGAGCCATAGCCCCGGGCGCGCCCAGCCCCTTGGAAGTACTCCGGACGATGCTCGACCTGCTGAACTACGGGGTTCAGGATCTCGGGCTGAGGCAAGGCCTGGGAGAGGCGGTTCCCGACGACGCGGCGATGGTGGCGATCTTGGCGCCCAGGCGCCCGTTTCTAGACGAGGAGCTCGCCGCGCTGGAGCGCTACCTGGACGCCGGCGGCTCGCTGCTGATCGCCTTGGAGCCTAGGGGGGACTTCAATTACGATTGGCTGGAGAGGACTCTGGGCATCGTATACGATCCGGTCATGACGCTCGTGGAGCAGGGGCACATCAGGCAGTTCGGCAACGACGCCGACCGGCGCTTGGTCATCGCCAATCGCTTCTCCGCGCATGAGTCCGTGACGACGCCCAGCCGCCAAGGCGGAGGCGGCGTCCTCGTGGTAGGGTCCGGAGAGGTGGGGCTTGCCGAAGACTCCGTTCCGGGACTGCGCTCCACTCTGGTCCTGCGTTCGCCGGACCAGAGTTTTCTTGACCGCAACGAGAACTTCCAGCGGGATGCGGACGAGGAGATGGAGAGCCGCGGTCTTGTCGCGGCGGTGGAGGGCGACAGCTTAAGGGCGTTGGTCTACGGCGACGCGGAGCTCTTTTCCGATCAGGTGCTCGCAAGCCTTAACTTGAACCGGGCAATGGTCGCGGACGGAATCCGCTGGCTGGGACGCGAGGAGATGTTTGCGGGTCAGGTCACTTCGGAGGAGGACATTCCGATTATGCACACCCGCTCCGAGAACGTGGCGTGGTTTTACGCCATCATCCTTGGCGCCCCCGCCCTCGTGCTGGGTCTGGGCCTTCTCTACGTGTATCGGCGCGGCGCGGTTCGGCCAGCGCGGCAAGCGCGTCCCTGGGAGAAGACGTGAGTACCAAGAGGAGAGTCTGGGGGCACGCGGCGCTGCTTGTCGTCGCGACGGTCTGGGCCCTGCAGAGTTGGCGGGCGGAAGGCAACTTCGCCGAGCGACCAGATGTGATTGTATGGCAGCGCGATTCCATGGACGTGACGGAGATCGTCTATCGGTCTCCAGAGAAGACGCTGACGATCAGCCGAATGGACGAGACGGACGGCGAAGGCAGCTACCTGTGGGCCGTGGAGGCGCGTGACTCGGCCAAGCCCGCCTTTGTGGGCCAGCTTCCGATGCCGGACACGTTGCGGTACCCCGTCGGCGCGTCGGGAAGCACCTTGGTGCAGCGCTGGGCAACGTTAGGCGCGATTCGCGAGCTGGGCAGCATCCCCGAGAGTCGGCGGGAGGCGCTTGGCTTGGATCGTGACGACGAGATCGTGCAGGTCTCGTTTCGCGGCGGCGAACGCCGGCAAATCGTCGTCGGCGACAGCATCTTCGGAGGACCGGACCGCTATGCGCTTGACCCCGCGTCGGGCGCGGCCTACGTCATCTCCCGCAACGTGGTGAATCCGCTTGCGATGGGAGAGGGCGCAATTCGGGAGCGGTGGATTCACGAATTCATGCTGGGGGACGCGCGCCAGGTGCGGGCGACGGGCTCGGCGGGGCAGGAGAGGCGGATGACCCGGACTTCGGACGGCGGCTGGGTCGAAGAGGGCGAGGAAACCTCGGACCAAGCCTTCGCCAACTTCATTCAGCGCGTGGATGAGCTCGCGATCGCCGGCTTCTGGTCGAAGCCCTCGCAGGAGACGAGCGAGCGGCTGTTGCTGCTGGAGTTTCTGGACGATCAGGACGAAGTGATGGGCTTCTTGGAGCTGTTACAGGACACGGGCAGAGAAAGGGACCAGTTCTATATCAGGAGCGAACGCACGCGGGTATTCGCAGAGGCGGTCACCGTGCTCGCGGAGCGCGTGAGCGAGGCATTGCCGGACGCATTCTAAGGGTCGCGGCAGGCTCTCGGAGAGTCCGCGTGGAAGGTCGCTTGAGCGGCGGACCTCGTGCCTTCCGCGTTCGACTTCCCGCAGTGCGAACGAGTCGCTTCGCGTACGCCGGACGGAGGATAAACACACGCCAGATGTTGCCCAAGCCAGTGAATCGCGCAGCATGAGCGGCGATGTCTTGGACTTTGGCGGCAGACCCGACCGCCTGTCCCTCTACGTCGAGTGCCTCCGCTTGATGTACGGCTACCAACTCAACCCCGCGTTTGCGAGCGAGATCTCGCGCATCGATCCCCTGCCCCATCAGCGCATCGCAGTGTATGAGCGCATGCTGCGGGAAGATCGGCTCAGGTTTCTGTTGGCTGACGACGCCGGGGCCGGCAAGACAATCATGACGGGGCTGTACGTGCGAGAAATGCTCCTGCGGAAGCGGATCCAGCGCGTGCTGATCATTCCGCCCGCGGGGCTTGTCGGAAACTGGGAGCGCGAGCTGCGGACGCTCTTTCGGCTGCGCTTCCGGATCGTCGCGGGGTCTGACATCCGCCGAGAAAATCCGTTCGCTTCGGGCAAATGCGATCTCGCCATTGTCTCGCTTGACACGATCAGGGGCAGGGCTGTATTCGGCGCCTTGTCCAGCCCCAATACCTCTCCCTACGATCTCGTCGTCTTCGACGAGGCCCATAAGCTCTCCGCGTCCGTCGAACGAGGGCGGGCACGAAAGACGCAGCGCTACAAGTTCGCGGAAGCGATTGCGGGATGCCCCCCATCGTCCGAGTACGCAGACCTTCTTTGGTCGGCCCGCCATCTCTTGCTGCTGACCGCAACGCCGCACATGGGAAAGGACTCTCCATATCACCACCTGTGGCGTCTTCTGGACCATCGGATGTTCGGGTCGGAAGAAGCGTTTAGGAGCTTCCCGAACGCGGCGCGAGCGTCCTACTTCATCCGCCGGACCAAGGAAGAGATGGTGGACTTCCAAGGCCAGCCCATCTTTCGCAAACGCCGCTGCGACACCTTTAGCTACGATCTCTCCGACGATGAGCGCGCCCTTTACAACGACACGACCGCCTACCTAAAACACTCCTACAGCGCAACAACCGGAAATCAACAAGCGGTCAGGCTCGCCATGGGAGTCTTTCAACGACGCCTGGCAAGCTCGACCTTCGCGCTGCGCAGATCCTTCGAGCGGCGTATCAAAAAGGTCGGCGAACTCATCTCGAAGATTGAATCCGGTCGTATCGACGCCCGGAGCTTGCTTCGCGACCAACAGAACCTCAACCGACGACACGGCGCCGACTATTTTGACATCCGTGATTCCTCGGACGACTCACGAGAGCAAGCGGAAGATTACGAAGACGCCGTCTTGGGCGCAGTCATCGCGGTTACGGTCGAGGACCTCCGCGCCGAGCTGGAGACGCTAGACAATCTCTTGGACCAGGCGCGCAGGCTGACTGACGCCGGATTGGAGTCCAAGTTCCAGCGGCTTCAAGATGTCTTGGAGGACTCGAGCGTCGCCGGAGAAAAGTGGCTCGTCTTCAGTGAGCATCGAGACACCGTGGATTATCTCGCTCGTCGACTGGAAGAGCTTGGCTACGGCGACCAAGTCGCCACGATTCACGGAGCGATGGCCTGGGATGAGCGCGAACGGCAGGTAGACCTCTTTCGGAAGCCATCCGGCGCCCGCTTTTTGATCGCGACCGACGCGGCCGGCGAGGGCATCAACCTCCAGTTCTGCCGCCTGATGGTGAACTACGATATTCCTTGGAATCCGGCCCGCTTAGAGCAGCGGATGGGCCGGATCCACCGGTACGGCCAGAAGAATGATGTTCGGATCGTGAACCTTGTGTCGGACAACACCCGGGAGGGTCGCGTCCTTACGGTCCTGTTGGAGCGACTGGACGCGATCCGAGAGGAACTTGCGTCCGACAAGGTCTTCGATGTCATCGGGCGCCTCTTTCGGAACGAGTCGCTGCGGTCGCACATGCGCGAAGCGTTGACCGCCGACGGAGAAGAACAAGCGCGATCAAAGATCACGAGCACGCTTTCCGCCGACGCGGTGAAAGTTTTAGACGATCAGGCGCGTCGGCGGTATGCCCCGGGCGGCGATGTCAAGAGACGACTGGATAAACTCCGCACCGAAGTCAGGCGAGAACGCTACCTGCACCTCCTTCCAGGAAGCGCACATCGGTTCTTGGCGCACGCCTGTTCCCTGCTGAAGCTTAGGGTAGATGGTGATCCAAACGGGACTTTCTCGCTCCGCCCGGCGCACGCCCAAGCTGCGGTTTGGTTGACCACGGCGCTAGACGCCTATCCAGAGGAGGCTCGGGAGTGCCTCGTCGTGCGTCGACCGGCGGACGACGAACCGTGCGTCTGGCTTCATCCGGGCGAGCCGGTCTTTGACGCGATTCACCGCCAAGTGACGTCGGCATGTCAGTCCGACGCACGGCGGGGAGGGATCTTTGTGGACTCCAGGGCCGCTGCGCCCTACCTCCTTCATCTGGGCAAGCTGAGCGTAGTCGAAGAGGCTCGGGGAAGCGAGAAGGAAAACCGTGCGGCGGGCTCTTCCGGCCCGAGACTGATTGCCCAGGATCTCGTGGCCCTTCGGCAAGCCGAAGACGGGGCTATTTGCGAAGCGTCGGTCGAGTCATTCGGGTTTCTCCGTGAAGCGCCTCACGTACCGCCCGGTCGCATACCGCTGGCGGCTCATGCGAAACTCTTGGGCCGGAATGTGATGGACCGCGTCGAGGAGATGGCTCAAGAGAAGGTTCGAGCCAATCGCGAGGCGGTAGAAGCCGAGCTCCCCGAAAGGCGACGACGCATGGGGATCAACTTCAACCAAATGGAAGCGGAACTCCTCGAACGCTTGGCGAAGCTGAAGCGAAGCACTCGGCCCGATCTGGCGGGAATGGATAAACTCCGGGAAAAACTGAGGGACCTGAACAAAGAGCGAAAGCTGGCCCGCCTTGAGCTCGAGTCCGCGCCCGCGAGAATCTCGCCCGGCCCGGTCCGTCTCTTGGCGGTCGCTCTGGTAACGCCGCCGACCACTCGAGAGGACGCAGACGCCTTCGGCTTGAAGGTGGAGGAATTCGCAATGGAGACGGCCATCAAGTGGGAGCAGGAACGAGGCGCAAGGGTATGGGACGTGTCCACGCCCGCGGGCGCCCGCAAGGCAGGACTTGCCAGCCGATATCCGGGCTTTGACTTGCTGGCCGAGTATCCCGACGGGGAAAAGCGCCACATCGAGGTCAAGGGGCGAGCGGAGACAGGCGATATCTACCTAGAGGCCAACGAATATCGAGCGGCGTGCACTCATGGGCGAAGCTACTGGCTCTACGTCGTCCTTGGGTGTGCCACGGCGCACCCGGACCTAAAGCGCGTGAGGGATCCGTTCGAGGTCTTGGTCGCTGCGCAGAAGACCCGCATGAGAATCTCGGCGCGGGCAGTACGCGAGGCGGCGGAGTCCTGATTCTTGCGTCGGGTATTTTCGGGCCGGTATGTTTCCTTCCTTTCGGTAACGATACTTGGGGAACGGAACCGGCACTGGGCACTGGACATTGGATCGGGAATCGGGAAGAAGCCTTGGCGCTGGGTGCACTTGACCGACTTTCGCGTAAGGTCCAGTTCTATCGGTGAGATTGGCGAGGGCTACGAGAGTCGTATCGTCCAGTGACCACCCGCCTCTCCGAAACAACCATCCCGCTCCGGCAGATTTCCCTGGACTCGGCCCACGAAAAAAGCCTCACTCAGGGGCACCTTGCTGGACTGCACATCTGGCCGGCGCGAAGGCCGCTCGCGGCCAGTCGCGCCATGCTCCTAGCCACCCTCCTGCGCGATCCGGGGAGCGAAGAGGCGCGGCGGCGGCTCGGGGAGCGCATGGCTGGCCGTCTCGTGTCCAAGAAACGCAAAGATGGCGTGCAGGACCCCTCGCGCAAGGAAACCGACGGGGGAATCCTTCGCTGGGGGCGGGAGAACCTCCCGGAGATAGATGACTTCCGCCAAGAGATTCGCAAGGCGTTTGACGGCCGTGCGCCGCGCGTGCTGGATCCCTTCGCCGGAGGCGGCGCCATCCCGCTGGAGGCGATGCGGCTGGGATGCGAGACCTTCGCCTCTGACCTGAACCCGGTAGCCTGGTTCATTCTTCGATGTACGCTGTATTACCCTCACCTTCTGGGTCAAGAGAAGAGACCGCTGCCGGAGTTCGCAATCCGTGACCGAGACTTCGCGACCAGACTTGTGAAGGCACGGCTCAAGCGTAAGGGCAGAGCATCCACGCCTGCCAGAGTTCGTTCTGGATTGAGAGATCTGGGCCACGACGCTGGGAACGATAGACCGCTCCTTACGTGTGCCCCCCCCCCCCATCACAACTCACTGTCCTGGAAGGATTTACGTGGCATTTTCGAGCGTGGGCCCAGAGAGTCTTGGATCGCGCACGCGCACGTCTGGCCGAACGTTATCCAGTATACGCCTACTTCGAACCCCGCAAGCGAAAAGGACGCCGCAGGAAAACGGTGGAGGGTTACGCCAAGCCATTCACTCCCCGGGAGCCGCGCCTCTCGGAGTCGGACGACGCCGGCCGGGTCTCCGTCGACGATCTCAACGCTGAATTTGATCAAACCTATCTTGAGGATGATCGAAACCCCCGATGGGTGGCTAAGCCGACAGTCGCGTACTTGTGGGCCCGCACGGCGGAGTGCGGGGGATGCAGGGCTCGGATTCCCCTACTCAAGACGCGCTGGCTCTGCAAGAAACGCACGCCGCTAAAGCGCGTTCTTCTGACCATGACGACGGACTCGATGGTTCGCGACATTGAGTTAGGCGTGCAGTCGGAGATTCCGAGTCTTGACGGAACGGCGGCAGAGAAACGTTTGTACGACCAGGAGCTAGGGGCAGGAACGATGAGCCGTACCGGAGCGACTTGTCCGCGTTGTGGTACGACGACCACCATGAAGGAACTTCGCGCTCAGGGGCGGTTAGGCAAGCTCGGTGCTCGCATGACAGCTGTCGTGGTGAAGGGTCAACAAGGCAAGGAATATCGATCTCCGACAGCCTTTGATCTTGCTGCGGCAAATGTCGATCCCGACATGATCGAAGAAATCTATCGGGACATTCCTTTCGGGCGACCGAACGAACCCACGCCCTCGAAAGATGTCCTTGGAATGCGCGTACCCCTTTACGGCCTTGATGCCTGGGATACGCTTTTCACTGATAGACAGCTTTTTTCATTGGGAATTGTGATACAAGAGACTCGGCGACTGCAAGCGCTTTTGAAGCGCGAATACCCACCGGAATGGAGTGAAGCGTTAGCATCATATTTGGCCGCCGCTCTAAGCAAATTGATTTATAATTCTAGCTCACTTTGCTCGTGGAGAAGCGGATCAGAGGGAATACGAGGTACATTCGCACGTTATGCACTTTCGATGGTTTGGGACTTTGCTGAAGCTAATCCTATCGATGTGTTCGAAAAAGTAACCAAGGCGATCACTCAAAGTCTAGAACCCGTTCTTTTTGCCAGCCCTCCAGCCGAATTCGCCCCAAGTGTCACAATTCGTAGCGCTCTCGCTGCGCAGCCCAAGAACCTCGATCTGATCTGTACTGATCCACCGTATTACGATGCAATCCCATACTCTGATTTGATGGACTTCTTCTACGTATGGCTGCGCCGCGCGCTCTCCGGCCTCTCTTCCGAGGCAGACGCCGCTTTTGCAGAACCAATTGGTCCCAAGTGGTCAATAGCAGACGCCGACGGCGAGTTGATCGACGAAGCCGAGCGCTTTGGTGGAAGCAAGTCACAGTCTAAGGAAAATTACGAGAATGGCATGGCACGCGCGATGGTGCGCTGCTACGACGCGTTACGAGATAATGGACGCTTAGTACTTGTGTTTGCCAACAAGAATCCAGCTGCTTGGGAGACTCTAGTGTCCGCTATCGTTCAGTCAGGGTTTACGGTAACTGGCTCTTGGCCCATTCAGACGGAAATGCCAACTCGCAATCGAGCGAGAGGTTCCGCCGCCTTAGCCTCCTCGATATGGCTGGTATGCCGCAAGCGACCCTTGTCTTCGCTTCCCGGCTGGGAGTCTGACGTACTGCACAAAATGGGCATCGCGGTCACTGAGCGGCTTCGAGCATTCTGGGACGCGGGAATTCGCGGTCCTGACTTCGTGTGGTCGGCGACCGGTCCCGCGTTGGAGACTTTCAGCCAGCACCCAGTGGTCAAGCGGATCCGTGGTCGGCCAATGCATGTCCGGGAGTTTCTTGCAGCTGCACGCCGCATTGTGATCGGGTTCATTGTCAGCCAGCTGCTTGGCAAGAGCGTTGCTGACGACTTGGACGAACCAACAACCTATTATCTTCTTCACCGAAACGACTTTGGTCTTGGCGACGCGCCCTCCGGCGCTGTTATTCTCTACGCACTTTCTTGCCATCTGAAGGACGCTGATTTGACTAGGCATTACGATCTGCTTACTCGAAGCGGGGGTCGTACTACGGACAGCGCATTTCAACTAAAGCGGTGGAGCCAACGTAGGACCTACAAGGCTGGCGAAAACGCGTTCGGAACCTCCATTCCTTTCATTGACAGCCTGCATCAAAGCATGCGACTCTGGAGACAAGGAGACTTAAATGAGGTCAACCGATTCATGGATGGGCGCGGACTACGCACCAGCGAGACTTTCGCTCAGGTGACGCAGTCTGTGCTCGAGATGGCCGATCCGAACGTGGACAAAACCAGAGGCGCTGCAGTTCACCTTCGTGAAGAGCGTGCGATCTTGGAGGCGCTTCAGAACCACTTAGGCCGAGGTCGGAGAGTAGAGCCATCACAGACTCGCTTGCTATAGAACCTCTCGACAAGGATAGATCCATGAGCTCACGGCATCAGGTCCCTTCAACTGCACCGATGAATGAAGTTACAGTCGCAAATTTCCGGTGTTTTGCGGAAAAACAGACCGTACCTCTTTCTCCTATAACATTGTTGGCTCTATGCCGGTTCATGTGGGTAGGTCGAATTTCAGGTTGGCGCACTTGAGGTACGCCATGTGGAGGATGCCCTGCGTGGTGCGGTATCCCCGGGCGTTGACCTTGGCGGCCTGAATCAGGGAGTTGAAGCCTTCGACCAGCCCGTTCGACAGTCGGGTCGTGGACCATCTCAGGATTCCCCGCCAGTGGTCGAGCACGGTTCTCGCGAAGCGTTCGAGCGGCTCGAGTCCGCAGAGCAGGGCTTTGTCGCACCAGCGTTCCAGGTATGCCTCGGCAGCTGTGGGCGGAAGCCTCCAGAGCTCTTGGAAGGCGAGCTTGAACTTGTAGGCCTCTGCGGTTTCGAGCGTGCTCTTGGCGGTGTCTTCGAGCAGCTTTTCGAGCTTCGCCTTTTCGGCCTCGCTGAGGCTGCCTCGGCTCTTGAGCCAGAGCCACCGCGTGTTCTTGAGGTCGGGCCGTCGCTTCTGCTCGGCCCGCCGCACCTGCTCGACGGCCTGGTTCATCAGCTTCGCGACGTGAAAGCGGTCGAAGGTGATCCCCGCCCGGGGAAACTCCTCTCTCGCTCCCTTCATGTAGGCGGGCGACATGTCCATGCAGATCTCCCGGATCTGGTCGGCGGATCCTCCCTGCGCCTCGAGACGCTCCCGGAACTCTCGAAAGACATCGTGCGTTCGATTCTTGGTCGCGAAGATCAGCTTCTTGGTGTCCAAGTCGACGAAGAGCGTGATGTAGTCGTGGCCGCGCCGGGCGGCCTTTTCGTCGACGCCGACGGACCGGACCTTCGAGAGGTCGACGTTCGCGAGCGCCTTTTTCACGTAGTGCTTTACGATGCGGTGGAGGCGAGCGTCGTTGACTCCCAGGCGCCGCGCCGTTTGCGCCGTAGGCGTTCCGGGGGCGCTGCCGAGCGCATCGGCCTCGAAGAGCCGCGTGAAGCGGCTTATGGGACGCGCCCAAGGCAGCTCGGCCGTGCGCGCGGCGCGACAGGATTCGCAGCGGACTCTCGGAGCGCGCGCGTGAATGTAGGTCCGGTACCTCGAGAGATTCCGGCACTGCCACTTCCTGGCCCTCGTGTCGTGGGCCTTGCAATCTCCGAGGCCGCAGCTTCCGCAAAAAAAGACGGAGCCCCTGGGAAACGCGAGGTGCACGTGGATCTCACGCTCCTCGTCGTCGAAATCCATCCGCTCGACGTACCAAGGCGGCTTGATCCCCAAAACCTTCTCGGCCATCTCCTGGGTGGTGCGAAACGTACCGATCGCCATCGCGTCGTCCTTCCGCCCGCTTCTCCGTGGGGTTCGGTGCGCCTCGGCGCGAAGCCGGAGGATGTCGGGCGGGAGGCGCTTCGCGCGGCGCGTTCAGCCGTACGCTACCCGGAGCGCGGGGACTCGGCAAGCCCGGCGGCGAGGGGCGCGCAAGGGACGCAGGAAACGGGGCGCGCTTCGTTCGCTACGCTCTCTTCGCGCGCCCCGTTTCCTCGGTTGACCGCCCGCCGAATTCGCGACTACCCACGATAACCGTCAAGGGGCCACATTGTTGGTCGGTGAAAACAGCACGGGCAAGACCTCTTTTCTTGCTCTGATTAGATCGCTCTGGGACTTGGCCGTTGAGGACCGTTTGCCAGATTTTAAGGAATCTCCTTACGATCTTGGCTCGTTTTATGAGATTGTTTACTCGCGAGGCAAGCCACCGGACAAAGACGCAACTTTTCAGGCCGGATGCGCATTCGGTCCAGCAAGTGATAGAGACAACCACCACTCCGACCACAATGCAATTTCTTTACGTTACAGCTTTACCTTCCGCCGCGAGGGGTCGGATGCGATTCCGAGCAGTCGTCAAGTCGTAGACGGGCCGGCGCGGCTGGAGTGCACAACTGATGAACGTGGTGTCGTAACGGCGGAGCTTGGGACCAGTCGTGGACAATGGAAGTATACTTCTAAAGACGCTGATGAACTAAAGCGATTTGCAGCAACGGCGGAATGGGAAGGCGGACGTGAGCTGTTTCCGTTAAACCTCTTGATTCACACTCTACGGGAGTCATTTAAGTTGGACGTGGAGCCACGTCAAGATGTCAATGGCTCTCGAAGGCGACTTGAGCGCCAAGATCTTGCTGAACTCAACAGAATTCGCGTTTCGCTCCGCTGGCATACTCCACGTCTCATTAGACCATTTTCTGGAGCACCGGTACGGTCCCAACCACAAAGGACATACGACCCGGGACAGGCGGTTTCCAGTCCAGAGGGCGATAATGTACCAAGGTTGCTTGCATCTATTGCGCACAGCAACCCAGAAGAGTGGATGTCCTTTAAGGGTTCCATGGAGGAATTTGGCAGAGACGCTGGACTTTTTGACCGGATGAGGATTAGGGAACTGGGAGATATGCCAGGAGGCCCCTTTCAAGTCGAGGTGAAACCTCTTGGAGAATCGATACAAGGCTCCTATCGCAACATCATTGACGTAGGATACGGGGTGAGTCAGGCCCTTCCCTTGGTTACCGAGTTGCTGCTTCGGCGTCCTGCGGAGTCACTGCGGAGTCAGCTTCCTACAGCTCGGCAAATGCTTCTTCTTCAGCAACCCGAGATACATCTTCATCCTAGTGCTCAGGCTGCTTTGGGCGGATTTCTTGCGAAAACCGCGCAGGGTGGCGATCAGCCGATTGTGGTCGAGACTCACTCTGATCATTTGATCGACCGGATACGCATGGATGTACGAGACGGTCGCGCTGGTCTCAGTCCGGAAGATGTTACGATTCTTTACTTTGAACGAAAACGCCATTCGGTTTCTATTAGTTCATTGGGATGGGATTCCGACGGTAATCTTGTAGCTAGCGACGGATCTATTCCAGAGTCCTATCGGGAGTTTTTTCGACTTGAGCGCCGTCGCTCGCTGGGGTTGTGACGCATGTGCCTGATACTGGACGCAAACGTTGTTGGAAATGTCTTTGGAGGTACTTGTTTTGTCGGCAAACACGTTTTTGATTGGATTGACATGCATAACTCAAGACTCGTTTTTGGTGGAAAGCTCGCTGCGGAGCTTGGCGAGAGTTCGGTTTTTTGCAGGTGGGCTGAGGAGGCGCAAGCCGATGGTCGGTTAAGACGGATTTGTGATCATAAGGTCGAAGTCGAAGAAGCAAAGCTGCCGAGGAATATGCTGCTCTCTAACGACGCGCACGTCATCGCATTGGCGATAGCGGGCCGCGCTAGGCTTCTTTACTCGAAGGACCGCAAACTCGGCATCGACTTCAAGAATCCAAAACTGCTGTCGAAACCAAGAGGGCGTCTCTTGCCCACTGCAAATACCGAACGGGCCCGGAGGGACCGCGACAGGCTGCTTCGGGATACACGGCTTTGCTCCAACCGATAGGGGGATTGATGTTCAAGACCACGCCGTGGCACCAAGTTGTCGCCCTGAAAGATGAGCTCATGACTGGCGAGCTCACGCTGTCTCAATTTGCGGCGGATCTGCACGATGTGGTCAGCAAAGCGGGGCGCAGACCCCTGTATGAAGAGGCCGACAGGTTTTTCGCGCTAACCTATGCGACCCTTCCGCTACGCGACCTTGCGCGAGATGTGGCCGCTAGACTCGCCGGCAAGAGCGACAAAGCGGTGCGGCAACTGGAGATGACCTACGGGGGCGGCAAAACGCACACACTGATCACTCTGCACCATCTGTTCCATAACCCGGAGACCTTACCCGAAGTGAAGACGGTCCAAGAGTTTCGGAAGCACGCAGGCGTCGAGCTGCCAGCAGCGACTACCGCTGCGCTGTGCTTCGACAAGATCGACGTGGAAAAGGGACTCAAGGCAGTTCGCGGACCTGGTGGGCAGAGACGGACCCTTCACTATCCGTGGAACATTTTGGCGTTTCAGCTCGCTGGAGAGGAAGGGCTCCGCATTTTGCACGGCGACAACTTCGCTCTAAAGGACAGAGCGGGGGAGCGAGACACTGCTCCCGCCGAGCCACTCCTTGTGGAACTTCTCGAAGCGCAGCAACGCTCTGATGGACGAGCCACGCTGATCCTGCTGGACGAAGTGATGATGTACGCGCGGACCCTTGCCGCACGCCACGCCGTACTCGAGTTGCAGAATTTCTTCCAGACCCTGACGCAAGCTGCCGCAAAGGTGGACCGGGCAGCGATTGTGGCCTCGCTTCTCGCGACCGACCCGTCCAAGACCGAAGACGAGATTGGCAAGAAAGTCCTTGGAAAGCTAGAGAATGTCTTTTCCCGGCAAAGCGAACCTGTAACGCAGCCGGTCCCGAAAGAGGACGTGGCGGAGGTGATGCGACGTCGGTTCTTCAATCCTTCAAGCATCGAGGATCCAGCGGCCTTTAGGGCTTCCGTAATTGCAGTCGTGAATGGGATCGCCAAAGTGGACGACGCCACGAGCGAAGACCAAGCGCGAACGGAACGGAAGTTCCAGGCGAGCTTCCCCTTCCATCCCGACCTAACGGATGTCTTCTATACGCGCTGGACCCACATCGAAGGGTTTCAGCGTACTCGCGGCATCTTGCGCACGCTCGCGATTGCGCTGAGGGACGCGAAGGAGCTGAGCGACCCGTCGCCTATTGCCGGAGTCTCCGTGCTGTTGGGCGATTCCAACGGAAGGTCGGTCTCTGAAGCCGTGAGGGAACTTGCGAAGATCGCCACGAAGGATGTCGTAAGGGGCAACGCCACGAGCTGGCAACCTCTGCTCGAAAAGGAACTCGAAATAGCGAGGCAGATTCAAGTCGAATTCCCGTCGCTTGCAGCGTTTCGGGTGATGGAGCAAGCGGTGCTGGCGGTTTTTCTGCATTCGCAACCGGTCGGACATAAGGCCCAGACATCCGAGCTCCGCCGCCTTATCGGCGCGTCCGGGCCCGATGCAATCACGCTTGAGAAGGGACTTCGTCGGTGGCGCGACGCTTCGTGGTTCTTGGATGACGCGGACCCCCAAGGATACGACAGATTGCCAGAGAGTTGGCGGTTGGGCAATGCGCCCAACCTTCGGCAGATGCATGACCAAGCGTGCAAGGACCGGGTCACCCAGGAAGCGGCAGCGGACCGGCTCAAGAATGAAATCCGCTCCACGGGAGCTCTTTGGCGTGGGTCCAGGAACTCGGGCGCATTCCTTCATAAGCTGCCGCGAAAAACTAGGGATGTTCCCGACGATGGGAATTTCCGATATGTCATACTTGGCCCAAGAGCGGCTTCGACGCCGGCCGATATAAGTAAGGTTGCAACTGAATTCCTCGACTTCAAGGCCACGGCGCCCCAGAAGGCACCCCGTGTCTACCGCAACGCCTTGGTGCTAGCGGTACCCTCGGCCGAGGGAACAAACGCCGCGCTCAGCGCGACGCGCAGCCTCTTGGGGTGGGAGCACGTCAAGGCACAGCTGTCGCGGCAAACCATTGATCCCATTCGTCTTGCGCGACTGAATCGCAACCTCGACCAAGCGAAGAGGTTCTTGCCGGGGACGATTCGGGCAGCCTACGAAGTCGTGGTAACGGTCGGCGACGACAACAAGGTTCAAGCCCAGAGGCTCCAGGGCAGCGACCGCCCGCTGTTTGAGGTGATCCAGAAAGACGAGGGGATTAGAATCGTCGACAAACAAATCAACCCTGAGGCCCTTGGACCCGCGGGTCCATTCGGACTTTGGGAGGAAGGCGACGATGCACGCCTCGCCAGCCACCTGATGGACGCCTTCGCCCGCGATCCTCGTCTCCCCAAAGTCCTGAAACAGGAGCTGGTGAAGAACACGGTTATTGAGTGCGTGCGGGGCGGTATATTCGTCGCCCGGCTGAAACGACCCGATGGAAGTGCGCGTACTTGGTGGATGGAAGAGGTCGGCAACGATGTCGCAGTAGACGAAGAGCCAGAGCTTGAAGTTGTGCTGCCTAGCAAGATTGAGCTGGAGAGGCTCAACCCCAGTCTTCTCGGTCCCGGCCGGCTCCCCGATCTTTGGAAAGAAGGTCCTGACGGTTCGTTTCGACCGCTGCCGGTAAGGTCACTGCTGGGATACTTCTCTGGCGACCGCACTGCGGTGATCCCCCGAGACGGATACGATGACGAGTTACCGATTCCGGCGTGCGCAGATAAGACGGTTTTCAGAGCGGTCGAGATCGCCGTGCGGGACGGAACGGTTTGGATCACGAATCGGCCCGCCACGGCTTGGAAGGAACCGATTCCGCCGGGTGCTCTTAATCAAGAAGCCATGCTTCGCCCTCCACCCGCCCAGATTGACTCCGCCCAACTCACCGAGGAACAGGCACCGGCTGCTTGGTCGAACGGAGAAACAACTGGGTTGAAGCTGACGCAGTTTCTGAGCCAAAGCCAGTCTCCAGAGCTTCCGTGGGGAGCCGTACGCGAGGGAATACGCAACGCGATCAGTAGTGGCTGGCTTCAGCTCGCTGGCGGCAGTGGACCAGTCGACTGCGACTTCAGCGGCGCGGCGCGCGTCGCCCTCAAGAAGCCCGAGAGATTTGGCCCTAATCCTGATCCGGCTCGACTTGAGTCCAGTCAAGTCATCGAGCTTGCGGGACAAATGCCATCGCTGCTTCGGGCTGCCGATGGCGCTGAGCTACGGTTTGAGGTATCGGTCTGCGGCACAGAGAAAATCGCCGATGATGTTCGGGCCAAGATCGAGAAGGTTCTCGGCCGGATTTCCCCAGATCTCCAGGTGCTTCCCGGGAATCCCACAGGGTCCGTTTGACAGTGGGTGGACACTGGGGAAGCCGAATTACTGGTCCCTACTGTCGGCAGCTCTGTCGAACCAAGGTAGAGCAGCAACCCAGCCAGCGCGCCGCAGGGATCCACGCGAGCACGCTCGTTCTTGGCACCGGACTGCTGCCCGCCGTAAGTTGGGGGAGGCAGGGGCCTGTTTTCTGGCGCCGCTTCGGCGTAGTTCAGCTCCTCCTGCGTGGCCCAGTGGTCACAACCAACCCCCGAATTCCGGCGAGATGACGATGACCAAAACGAATGGCAAGTTCAAAATGCTGTTGGCGTTGGGTCTTGTGGCAGCGTGCCAACCCTCTTCGGACCAGGACGCCTCGCTGCCAAGCGGGCCGGAAATCGAGGTTCGCCTCGCAGACGCCCCGTCGAGCGTGATCGGTACGGTGGAAGGCGCCGATGAGTACGTGATCGGCGTGATCGGAGGCGGCGCGCGCCTAGAGGACGGCAGCGTCGTGGTTGCCTTGGAAAGACAGTTCCAAGTGCGCCGCTACGACTCGGATGGCGAGCTGCAATGGAGCGTGGGGCGCGAAGGCAAGGGTCCTGGAGAGTGGGAATTTCCGCGTATCGCGAGCGGCTGCGTGGGGACTGCGCGGGCGCTGGTGTACGATTTCCCAAACCGACGGATCACCGCGCTTACTCTCGAGGATGGGTCAATAGACGAAATGTGGACGTGGCCGGTGAACCCCGGCCCCCCCTATAGGACCTCCTGCTCGCCTGACGGAGGGCTGGTCTTTACGACGTATGGCGAGATCGCAAGGCGAGAGGGACCCGCCCGTCCCGACCAGTCCCTATACAGCTGGCAGGGCGGGAGCGCAGCGCCGATGCTGTTGCGAGAACGCTTGCCCGGCGCGGATCGATGGAGCTACGGCGGCGGAAATACAAGACCGAGGCCGTGGGGTCGAGGAATCCACCTCGCCGCCACGCCCGAAGAGATTTGGCTGTCCACCGGGGACGCCCACGAAATCGAAGTCTTGAGCTACGAAGGCGAGACAACGCGCGTCGTCCGGTGGGCGGGGCGGAGCTTGTCTGTCGAACGCGAGGACATCTCGGTCCGCCGGGACCAATACATTTCTGCTCGGCTCCGAGACGGCGACGGCCCAGACCGTGTGCGCGAAGTGGAGGAGTCGTGGCGGGATTATGAGGAGATGCTCCCCGAGGCGTTTCCCTCCGTCGTTCGAATGATGCGATCAAGTGGCGGCGAGGGGATCTGGATCCAGCGATTCCTCCGGCCTAGGGACGCGAGCGTGGCGTGGTTGCACTTCGACAACTCCGGGAAATGGACGAGGAGCTTAGAGCTGCCGCCTCGGACGCGACTCATAGATATCGGTCCGGACTGGGCTTTGGTACGAGTCTTGGACTCGCTGGACCGGGCCGTCCTCCACGTCTACGAGTTGGTCGAGGCAGAGTGATAAAGCCATCCGCCCGTCCCTGACGGCTGGAGCGCCGCCCCGAATCACCCCCACTTCGAGATGACCACGCGCTGGTCGGTGTAGAACGAGACTGCGTCGCGTCCTTGGGCCTTGAGATCCCCGAAGAACGAACGACGCGCGCCGCCAAAGGGAAAGAACGCCATCGGAGCGGCCACGCCTACATTCACGCCGATCATCGAAACGCCGACGGCATGGCGAAAGTTCCGCGCTTCGCGCCCCGACTGCGTGAAGATGGACGTCGCATTTGCATAGTCCGAGCGCCGGACCAGCTCCGCCGCTTCCCGCGCCGACCGCGCCCGGGTCAGTCCGGCAACCGGCCCGAAGATCTCCTTCCTTCCGATTGACATCCCCGCATTCACGCCCTCAAAGACCGTGGGACCCACCCAGTTGCCATCGGGATACTCCGGCACTGCGGCGCCTCGCCCATCCAAGGCCAGACTGGCGCCGTCCGCTTCTCCCTCTTGGATGAAGCGATGGATCCGGTCGCGATGCTCAGGCGAAATCACTGGTCCCATGTCGACCCCTTCCTCCAAGCCCCTGCCGACGACGAGCGAATTCGCCTGATCCAACACGCGCTCGCGAATCGCGTCGTACGCGCTCGCCACGCCGACGATAACGGATCCCGCCAAGCACCTCTGGCCAGCCGATCCGAAGATCGAACTCACGACCGTTTCCGCGACCAGATCGGGGTCCGCGTCCGGAAGCACGACCATGTGATTCTTGGCCCCGCCCAGCGCCTGCGCCCTCTTCCCCCACATTGCCGCGCGAGCGTATAGGGCGCTGGCGACGGGAGTTGATCCGACGAAAGAAACGCCGACTACGCCCGGGTGGTCGACAAGGGCCTCCGATGTCTCCTTTGCGCCGTGGACGACATTTAGGACTCCCGGCGGCAATCCGGCCTTCACGGCCAGCTCGACGACCATATTGTGCGTCACTGGATCCTGTTCGCTGGGCTTGAGAACGACCGTGTTCCCCGCGGCGATCGCATACGGCCAAAACCAAAGCGGAATCATCACCGGGAAGTTGTAGGGCGTGATGACCGCAAAGACGCCCAACGGCTGACGAAAGGTCTCGCAGTCAATCCCCCGGGATACATCCTCCAGAGTGCGGCCCATCATCAGCGATGGCATTCCGCTGGCATGCTCCACGTTCTCAATCCCCCGCTGAATCTCTCCCAGACACTCCGGGAGGTTCTTGCCGTGTTCCTTCGAGAGCTGCGCCGCAAGCTCCCCGCGCCGCTCGACCAATAGCGCCGAAAGTCGGAGCAAGACCCGCGCGCGCTCCGCCACGGGCGTGCGCCGCCACTGCGAGAACGCTCCTCGAGCCGCCAAGACGGCTTCGTGGACATCGTCCGAAGAGGATATGGGGACGCTCCCCAGCTTCTCTTGGGTGGCTGGATCGAGAACCGGCAATCTCTCGGCCGCAGACGGGTTCGACCAACGACCGGCGATGAAGTTCGGGATCGTCTCCATGAGACCCCCTTTTCGCAGTCCTTGACCTTGCCTTAGCTCGACGGCTCCGGCGCGACCACGCCCGCAGCCGCGGCGCCCGCTCCCACCGGCTCATCACCCGCCAGCTGCCAAGCCGCAAGAGAGGGCAGCCCCGACACCAACGCCAGCCGGCTCGCCGGCACATACCCCAGAGCTCCGCTCGAACGCTGGACCCGGTAGTAGCTTCCGGTCCTGCCTAAGTACCTGACCGCCGCCCCGGTCGAGATTGTCCCGACTCTGTCGGCGCGCGGACCTGGCGCGGCAAGCAGTGGCGCGTCCCCGGCCAGAGCTCCGACCCACGCGGGCCTGCCCCAGGCAGAGTGGACCTCTTCTGCAGGCATGGGTCCGTCTACCATCTTCGGCAGCTTCCGCCCCACCGGCTCCAAGAACGGATACGGATCAATCGCGCCCCTCTGGTAGAGGCCGAAGTGAAGATGAGGAGGCGTCGTGCGCGCGTTGCCGGTGTTCCCCACAAAGCCCAAGGTATCCCCGGGAGCGACCAGGTCTCCGTCCTTCACCGTCTGGCTGTCCAAGTGGGCGTAGTATAGGCGCACGCCGGAGCGTTGACCGTCGTCGACCGAGGCATCCGAATCGCTACGCACCCATACGACGCGGCCTCCCATGGGGGTCGTCCCGACGCGATACACGCGCCCCCCGGTCGCTGAAAGGACCGGCGTGCCGCGCGGCGCAAAGATGTCGATACCTCTGTGGATCCGCCGGCCCCCGTCTCTGGGGGCCCCGAAGAGACTCCAAGCGGCGGACAAATCCCTCCCCTCGACGGGAAACTCGAGCTGGGGCGAGAGCTTCAGCGTGACGTCGTATCGGATTCCTCGCAGAAGCTCCGGCTGGATGCGAAGGATGTACTCCCCATCTCGCCACGCTTCGTAGGCGATCTCTCCGGTCGCGAGCGTATCCACCTCCATCGGGCGAAGGGGGTCTGCATCGTTCGACGGCACTCGAAACAGGTCGACGAAGATTCTCGCGGACCCCTGAGCGCGGCGTCCGAGCTCTACCGTAAGTCGTTTGCCTCGTTCGAGCTCGAAGCGGAAGGAGGGCGCGCGTACGGTCTCCGGGGACACGATCCCCTCTTCCCGGAATGGCAGCTCGACATTGACCGAACTTGTCCGAACCTCTCGTCCGGCGCGAATCCAGTCCTGCGCCAGAGCCGTTTCCGCAAGCCCCGACTCGGAGAGAGCGGACCGATACTCTTCGTGCGAGGTCGCTTCGCGCAAACCATCTTGAACCTTCTCAACCGTCTCGCACCCGCAAAGGAGAAGGAACGCAAGGCTCGCCCACTCTCTTGCGCCGCGGGCGCGTTTGGCTCTCAAGCCGGCCCCGAGGCTCGCCGGATCAAGCCTCAGGGGGTCCGCCCAGCCCTGTCCCGTCGGCAACCCTGCCTTTGAGACTCGCCAAGTTATCGCGAAACATGCGGCGCAGGCGTCCGGCCTGCTCGTCGTAAGCTGCGCCGTCGTCCCAGAGCGGGCGGGGCGTCAGGATCCGCGCGGGAACGCCATCCACGCTGACCGGAACATGCACTCCAAAGACGGGGTCCGGTCGGGTCGGAACGTCCTTCAGCTCCCCCGAAAGGGCCGCGCCGACGAGCCGCCGGGTGTGCTTCAGGGCGATCCTCGACCCCACTCCGTACCTGCCGCCAATCCACCCCGTATTGACCAGCCAAACTTGAACCGCGCCCGCGTCGATCTTCTCTCCCAGCATTGACGCATACACGCCCGGAGGCCGCGGAAGAAACGGGGCGCCGAATCCCGCGCTAAAGGTGGCGGAGGGCTCGGTCACGCCGCGCTCGGTGCCCGCCACCTTCGCAGTGTACCCCGAGACGAAGTGGTAGACGGCCTGCCGCCTGTCCAAACGGGAAAGGGGCGGGAGCACGCCGAAGGCGTCGGCGGTCAGAAAGAGCACGTTCCTCGGAGGAGGGGCGCAGCCGCTATCGATTGCGCCGTCGATGTAGTCGATCGGATAGGAAGCGCGCGTGTTCTCGGTGATCCTCCCGGAGTCGTAGTCGACTTCCCCCGACTCGGGGTCAATCTCGACGTTCTCTAGAATCGTTCCGAAGCGCCGCGTCGCGCGGTAGATCTCCGGTTCGCCCTTCGGAGAGAGTCGGATCGTCTTGGCGTAGCAGCCGCCCTCGAAGTTGAACACGCCGTCCTCGCTCCATCCGTGTTCGTCATCCCCCACGAGCCTGCGATCAGGGTCGGCCGACAGCGTCGTCTTGCCCGTCCCGGACAGCCCGAAAAAGAGCGCGGTGTCGCCTTGCCTGCCGACGTTGGCGGCGCAGTGCATGGGGAGCACGCCGTGCTGCGTGAGCCTGTAGTTCAGAATCGAGAAGACTGATTTCTTGATCTCGCCCGCGTACTGGGTTCCGCCGATCAGGACTTCGCGCGCGCCAAGATTCAGAATTACGAATGCCCCGGAACGCACTTCGTGCTCTTCGGGATCAGCCTCTAGGTAAGGCGCATGCAAAATCCGATAGTGCGGCTCGAAATTGGCGGCCAGCTCCGCCGGAATATCCCGAAACATGTTTCGGGCGAAGAGGTCGTGCCAAGGGCTCTCGGTGACGACTCTCACGCCGACGCCGTACCGCGCGTCCGCGCCGGCCCAAGCGTCTCGCACGAAGAGCTGTCCTCGCTTGCTCAGATAGCTCGCGACCAGATCCCGCAGCCTCCCGTATCCAGATGAGGAAATAGGCCGATTCACGGCTCCCCAGTCCACCGTCCCGGAGCTCTCATCGTCCTGGACGATGAAGCGGTCGTTCGGCGCTCGCCCCGTGTAGGCGCCGGTTCGGGTAGCCAAGGCGCCGTACCTGCTGATCCTTCCCGCGCCCTGCCGGACGGTTTCCTCGTAGAGCCGTCCGGGCCCAAGGTTGCGATACACGCCGCCGCCGGGGAAAACGCCGTAACCTTCCAGCGCGCCAACTATTTCTTCAGGTGTCGTTGTCATCGGGCGGGCCGGTCGCCTCTTTCCCTAGCAGGCGAACCGGCTCTTTTTTCTTAACGGCGTGGGCGCGGAGGTCCGGGGAAGCGGTCCGCCGTCAAACCCTCCCGAGACTCTGAAGACTCTAATTCTATCTATTTTTTCAGCTAGGATTCGCTTTTCAGCTAGGATTCGCGTTTTCGCCTGGGTTCCGGTGTGTCTTCGGCAATAAAACCCTCAACTCGGCTCTTCGCGCTGGCGCTGGGGGCGATGTTCTTTCCGAGCGAAGGCCGGGGCGCGCAGGTGGGCGAGCCGGACTGCGTCCAAGGGTCAATCGGCTTGATCTCCATCGACGCTCGAAGCGTCTTTGAGAGCCTCGAATCAGGCGATACCGCTCAAGCGCCTTTTGTGAACCGAACCGCGCAATGGCTCGGCGGCATCCTCCACGCCACGACTCGAGAGAGCCTCGTTCTAGACGAGCTGCTCTTCAGCGAAGGTCAGTGCTACGACCCGGACCTGATGGCCGACTCGGAGCGGCTGCTTCGGGATCACTCCTTTATTGAGTACGCTAGGATTTCGGCGACGGAATCCAGTCCGGGGGTCTTCGACGTGCAGGTGACGACCGTCGACCGCTGGTCCCTGCAGCTCGCGGCATCCGCGGAGTTCGACGGCGGCTTTATGCTCACCGGCCTGTCCGCAGCGGAAACCAACTTCCTCGGACTGGGCACGCTCATCGGATTCAACTACCAAAACGTGGACGAGACGCGAGACTTGGGCGGAGTATTCCAAACGCCTAGGCTTGCCGGGACGCGCATGGACGGGAGGATCGCCGCCGGGTGGACCCGCACTGGTCGCTATTTCGATCAATCGCTGGCCTATCCCTTTCTTGGCGACATTGGCGGGCTCGCTTTTTCGCAGAGCGTCGAGATTCGGGACGATCTCTTCGCCTACGGCGCTCCCATGGAGCGGGAGTACGACTATGTGCTGCTCCCTTTTCGCGCCGCGCGGGCGTCCGCGTCGTTCGGTTCTCGCTTGGGCGAGCGCGGGCACTTCACCGTCCTGGGGGCAAGCCTGTGGTGGGAAAACCTGACGTTCGACGGCTTTCCCGCCAAAGTCGAGACCGTTCTCAAGGACTTTGGGGCCGGCACGCCGGCCGGACCTAGAGTTTCCGCTCAGTTGGAACCCCAAGTCGCGCTGGAGAGTGTCCTGGGTCTCGGCTTGGTCTTGGGAAGGCGCGGCATTGACGCGCTGGAGGTCCAGGGGATCGACGCCGTGTACGCGGAGCAGAGCGTCCGCGTGGGCTCCCAGCTGCTCTTCGGGGCAGGCCTCTCGCGGGCGCGTCCCGCAGGGGAGAGCGCCGTTTGGGACCTTCTTGGGCGATTCGCCGCCTTTTCCGGATTCGGCGGAGACGGCTGGGTCGTGAATAACGAGGTCACCTTAGGAGGGGCGTTTCGTTCAAGCGGCCAAGGCCGGGACCTGCTAGGTCAGCTCAACAGCTACCTGTACTGGCATCCGGGCGGGGGTGCCGGAACCACGCTGGTCGCACGTCTTTCCGCAGCCGGGGGGCACCGCGTCTCCGCGCCCTTTCAGCTTACCGTCGGAGGCGCGGAGCGCGTGCGCGGATATCCCGACCCGGCCTTTCCGGTGGGCGCCCTGCTGCACGGCGCCTTGGAGGGACGGACCCGCGTCGAGGGCCCTTGGTCGGGCGTTTTCGGCTTGGGCATCGTCGGATTTGTGGATGTCGGGACGGGATGGGCGAGCGACGCGCCATTCGGCAAGGATACCGGCGTCTTGGCGTCGGTGGGAGCCGGACTTCGGGTCGCTTGGCCGACATACTCGCGCCGGACAACCCGCATTGAGATCGCCTCGCCGATCTCGGCGGACGGCTTCGGGCGCCTCCAGTTTCGTTTGAGGGCCGAGTCCATCGGCCTCTTGAGCGGGCTCGTCGACAGCCAGATGGAGCGCACCCGGACGAGTGGACCGAACATGCGGCTGCTAGGGACGCGCACGGTCCGCTAGCTCCGTCGGAGCCCTCTCCCGCCGTACTCGCGCAGGCGCCCGACCCAGACAAGAAACCGCCCAAATCGAAGGGCGCGCCAGGGGCGCTGTCGGGACCGACGCTTGGGGTCGAAGGCTTGGCGTCCTATAATCTCTTTTCGCGGAGGCTTGCTAGGGAACTCGGAACGAGTTCCGAGCGGGCCAAGAGAAGAGCCCCTGACTCTATTCATGAAAGGAGCCGCCCTTGTTCGGTAACGCCCGTGGTCTCGATTCCTTCGATCAGTACCTCAAGGATGTCGAACGCTACCCCCTGATTTCCGATCCCATGGAAGAACGGGAGCTTGCTCGACGGGCGCGCGAAGGCGACTCCGAAGCCGCGGAGTGCCTCGTCACGGCAAATCTGCGCTTCGTCATCTCTTACGTGAAGAAGTACCAAGGTCGAGGCTTGGCGCTCGCGGAGCTCGTTTGCATCGGAAACGAGGGCCTCCTGAAGGCGGTCAAGAAATTCGACCCGGACAAGAAGGTCAAGTTTATCTCTTACGCCGTCTGGTGGATCCGCCAGACCGTGCTGCAGGCGCTGGCGGAGCAGACGCGCTCCGTGCGCATCCCCCTGAATCAGAACGCGAATCTGGCCCGCATGGCCCGCGCGTCAATGCTTCTAATGCAGGAGCTTGGGCGGACGCCTACGGACTCCGAAGTTGCCTACAAGATGGGGGTTCCCGTCACGCTCGTCAGGACGCTGCGGCGCGCGGCGACGACGGAGATGAGCCTCGACGCTCCCATGGATCGCTCCGACAAGGACAGCGCCAGCTTCTCGGAGCGGTTTGCAAACACGGACAGCGTCGACATAGAGGAGGGCGTCGAAGCTTCGGCCCGAAAGGCCTACATCAAGCACATGTTCGAGCGCCACCTGACGCGTAGGGAACGTCGGATCCTGTCTCTGTACTACGGCTTGGACGGCGACAAGAACAGGACTCTGGAGGAGATCGGTACGAAGCTCGGCGTGACGCGGGAGCGGATTCGGCAGATCCGGAACCGCGCGTTCGACAAGCTTCGCGAGAGTTCGGACAGCGGCTCGCTCAAGGGATTCTGGAAGGGCGACGAGGATCGACCGAGGTAAAACTGCGGAGCCGTGGCGTCGGCATAGGGCCAGACGCTGTGTCTTGGATTCATGAGTTGGCTGCAAGGGGAGACAACGAAGGATGAGACGGCCCCGTACGCTGCGATTCGCGTTGACCGTACTGATTTTCGGAGTAAGTCATAACCGACAGCTGTATCCTGCCGACGCGCGGGAATCCGGGCTTGCCGTCGGGTCTGGGCTTGCGTCGGGCGGCGATGGGCGCGCCGTTGCCTTTCGTTCCCCGGAAGGTGAGGCGCCTCATGCGGTAGGCTCTTTGCTTGCGGAGGTTGTAGATGTGGCCGTTCGAGGTGCCGGCGAGCCGCCTGAAGCGCTTCCTTCCGTGGACGTGGTACAGGCGGTGGAGCATCGCCTTCGCAGCGGGGCCCGAGAGCTGGCCCGTGGCTTCGTCGAACTCGGCGAGCCGAGCGACGTCGTAGCCGGTGTAGCGGCGGTCGAAGGCGTTCGCGGGCGGCTTGCTGCGGCGGTCGCGGATGCCTCCGGTTTTGCGGCGCTTGCGCTGCGAGGCGAGTGACTTGAGCCCGAAAGAGGCCCGCCGCCTTCTCGATGAAGCGCTTCACGAGGCTCTTGCCGGGCCTCGGCAGGCGGTGGTGGTACTCGAAGCGGACCAGGGTTTCGACGATGAAGCGGTAGGCTTCGGCGCGGTTCTTCGAGGGCACGGTGTCCGTCGCAGCCGTGCCCTCGAGGAACTCCCAAATCTGCTTCAGAGTGCGGATTCGTTTAATGCGGAGCGACATGACCATCCTACATGATCGCTACGCCCCGGCTTCGGGCTCACTTCCCGTTGGACAAGACTCAAGCAGTCTTTTCCAATACGGAAATGAGCCCGAACTGGGGTGAGGTTGTGCGGAGGTGAGGGGGGTTGATTCCGGGGCTTGGGACGGGTGGGTGCATGGGCACGATAATAGGCGGAATGGGGGGAGCGCAACGCCGGTGGTCGGTGCGGGATCGGGCGTTTGTGGCGTTTGCGCGGATTCGGTGGATTTCGTGGGGTTCTGGAGAAATCGGATGCTTCAGGATCGACGGAGAGGCGCGAGCGGAAGGCGGCCGGGCCGTTACCCCTCGGGAAATCGGCGCTTTCGGAGCGGCGGGCCGGGCTTTGGGTCGGGGTTTGCAGTTTGCCCGGTCTTCGGCGCCGGCTATTTCGCTGGCGGGTGGAGCCGTCCGGGAGTTCCGAGCATCGAGCCGAAGGACCCTCCCACAGTCCGCAGGCCGAGGCCCGGGCGGCGAAGCCGCAAGGCCATGCGGTCGGCCCTGTCCGGGCTGCCGGCTATGCGTCGGAGGTCGGAGGTTCGCCTCCCCCTGTCAGCGTCTGTTGACGTTGATGCGTGCCCGAGCCCGAGGCCTGCGGAAACGGCGGGAAATCGAGGGCGCGCCGCTTCGGTCCGTCGCCGCGTCAGGCGCGCGGATTCGGTGGATTCCGTCGTGTTTCGGAGAAATCGGATGCTTCAGGATCGACGGAGAGGCGCGAGCGGAGGGCGACCGGACCTTTACCCCTCGGGGAAATCGGCGCTTTCGGAGCGTCCGGACTGTTCCGGCGCCGGGATTGAATGTTGCCCGGGTCTTCGGCGCCGGCTATTTCGCTGGTCGGCGGGAGGCGGGCGGGAGTTCCGGGCATCGAGCCGAAGGACCCTCCGACAGTCCGCAGGCCGAGGCCCGGGCGGCGAAGCCGCAAGGCCATGCGGTCGGCCCTGTCCGGGCTGCCGGCTATGCGTCGGAGGCCGGAGGTCCGCCTCTCCCTGTCACGCGTCTGTTGACGTTGATGTCGGCTCAAGCTCGAGGCTTGCGGAAACGGCGGGAAATCGAGGGCGCGCCGCTTCGGTCCGTCGCGGCGTCAGGCGCGCGGGGCGAGTCTGATGAGGCGGAAGAGCGCGGAGCGCGCCTTCTGCACGCCCTTGGCGGCCTCGAGATCGTCCTCTTGCATGGCGAGGCGTTCGAGCGATTCGAGGGAGACGCCGGGCTTGAGGAAGCGCTCGGCGTCCTCGATCGACTTGAACTTGTCGAAGGGCGTGGCGACATCCTCCTGCCGGTAGCTGCGCTTGACCCTGCCGTTTGCCCCTACGGTCTCCGTCGGGAAGAGGCAGGGCCGGTGGTAGTTCAGGAAGCTCGAGAGTCGGTCGAGGTACGCATTGACGGGCGGGACGAGTTCGCGCGAGACGTGGAGCCTTCCCAGCCATTTGCGGACGATGCTGCCGTTCTTCGACTCGACGAGGCCGTTGTCGTTCGAGCGTCTGGGCCTGGACTTCGTGAAGGAGCCGACGTGGAGGCTGTTGAGCATGTCGGCGACGCGGCGGTTGATGTACTCGCTGCCGTTGTCGGCGTGGAAGCCTTCGACGCGGAAGGGGAAGGCCGCGAGCAGCCGCTCGAGGCAGGGGATCAGGAAGTGGTGCGTGACGCGGGGCACGGCGCCCAGGTGCTCGAACTGAGTGACTTCGTCGACGATGTTGATGACGTAGACGCCCTTTTCGCCGTCCCTGTCGCCCAGATGGACGGTATCGACGCGCAGATAGCCGGGCTTGCCGTCGGGCCTAGGCTTGCGTCGGGCGGCGATGGGCACGCCGTTGCCTTTCGTTCCCCGGAAGGTAAGGCGTCTCATGCGGTAGGCTCTTTGCTTGCGGAGGTTGTAGATGTGGCCGTTCGAGATGCCGGCGAGCCGCTTGAAGCGCTTCCTTCCGTGGACGTGGTACAAGCGGTGGAGCGTCGCCTTCGCAGCGGGGCCCGAGAGCTGGCCCGTGGCTTCGTCGACCTCGGCGAGCCGAGCAACGTCGTAGCCGGTGTAGCGGCGGTCGAAGGCGTTTGCGGGCGGCTTGCGGCGACGGTCGCGGATGCGTCCGGTCTTGCGGTGCTGCGCCACGAGGCGCGTGACTTGAGCCCGGGAGAGGCCCGTCACCTTCTCGATGAAGCGCTTGACGAGGCTCTTGCCGGGCCTCGGCAGGCCGTGGTGGTACTCGAAGCGGACCAGGGTTTCGACGATGAAGCGATAGGCTTCGGCGCGGTCCCTCGAGGGCACGGTGTCCGTCGCAGCCGTGCCCTTGAGGAACTCCCAAATCTGCTCCAGCGTGCGGATTCGTTTAATGCGGAGCGACATGACCATCCTCCATGATCGCTACGCCCCGGCTTCGGGCTCACTTCCCGCTGGAAACCGACTCCGCGTTCGGGCTCATTTCCCGTTGGACAAGACTCAAGCTTGACACGCCGAGCATTCTTGATCACGTTAGAAGGGTGCTCAATCTAAGACAGGGTTGGGACGAACCTCAGGCTAGGGAGTATTCCGTAATGGGAAAGAAAAAGCGTTCGGCTAGGATCAAGTTGTTCGGCCTGCTGAGCATCTTGGCCCTCTGGGGTTGGGGCGTGACGCCTGAACAGGCGGTCTGCACGGATTGCCGGCAGGCCCCACCAGGATGGTCCTGCGGTGGCGCGCAGAAGTTGTGCAGTTTGGAGTACCAGAAATGCAAGGCTCTGCCTTGGAACGAACCGCCTCCGGCAGAAGAGGAAGTAGGCAGGTCCTAGCCGGTCTGGTCTTTGGGGCATACATCAGCCGCCTCCCGGTCCTAGTGGATCGGGAGGCGGCATGATGGGGCTGCTTCCAACGAGCAGGTCGGATCGGCATCCGATCTTGCTAACTGAGTCGCTTATGAGAGCGGTTGTTCAGGGCTGGCCGATGTCCCTGCACGAATGTCTGATTCTCGGGCCGCAGCGTCCGCTGTCGCTCTTGACGCGACGGGCGCGAGAGTCTGGTCAAGTGTGGCGACAGGCAGGGGTGGCATCAACGCTCCGGCGGGTTCAAGGCGCCGCGAGTCGTACTGTCCGGGATCTGATCGGGCGCGCAGGAATACAGGGCCTGTCCTGCGTGGTGGTCGCGGTGCTAACCATCCTTGCCGGATGCGGCGGCGATCCAGCAGACGATGCGGAAGATGTCGCCGTCCAAGCTGATCCGAGGACGGTTTTTCGCGCCGACAGCACGCCGCTTGTTCGAATCGGGGCCGTGGGTGACGGGCCGGACGCGTACCTGTTTAGCGATATCTCTGGGGCGAAGCGTCTGTCGGATGGACGGATTGTCGCGACTGTTCGGGGCATGCAGGAGGTACGCATGTTCGACGCGGAGGGCATGCACCTATGGAGCTCGGGCAGGGAGGGGGACGGGCCCGGCGAGTATCGGCGGCCTGTGCTGCAAGGTTCGTGCAGCGACCTTGAATCGGGGGTAGTCGTGTACGATTCCGGGAACGAGCAAGTTACGATCCTCAGCGTCGATGGCGAAGTCGTCGCTTCCCGGAGGGTGCTGCTGCATCCGTTCGACTACGAAGTCGCCTGTGCTCCCGGAAGACGCTTGGCTCTTTCGAGTTACGAGTCGCTGATTCATCCGAGGGACGGCGTGTATCGCTGGCGTCAATCCATGGCCTATGCGGATCCGCCTTACTCGGATGTCGAGGTTTTTCGCAAGGACCTTCCCGGCGCGGAGAGATTCCAGCTCTCCAAGAGTGGGGCATCGCCGATCAGCGGGCCTCGCACGTGGGGACGCGAGCTCCACTTTGCCGCGAGAGAAGAGGGCATTTGGATCGGGACGGGCGACGATTACCTAGTCGAGTTTCTGGACTGGACCGGAGTCGCGAAGCGGCGGATTCGTTGGCAGGGTCCTGACCAAGAGGTGAAGCAGGCTGACTTGGGCGCCTACAGAGCGTCCCTTGAGGACATGTACAAGCTGAGCGGCTTCGAAGACTGGAAGTCTCAAGCGGAAGAGTACTGGGATGAAGATCGGCCATTTCTTCCCGACGAGTTCCCGAGCACTTCGCGCATTTTGAATTCCCGGGACAGCGGCATCTGGGTCGAACAATTCGCGCGCCCGCGAGAAAGCCGCGCTTGGCTCCACTTCGACCAGAGCGGAGAGTGGACGGGAACGCTCAACATTCCGGCGTGGTGGACGCTTATGGACGCCGCGTCAGACTGGATTTTGGTCCGCCGTACGACAAGGGATTTGGACGTGCAGTACCTAGAGGTTTACCGGCTCTTGCCCATTGCGTGACACAATCTCCGGACTCTGGGCGGCCTCTGTAGGGTCCGGTGGTGTCATCTGGCGCGAAAATTGCACACTTTTCGGCGACCGGCTGATGCGCCCGGGTTCCCGCGCAGGGAGCGGAGCGACCGAAGCGGGAACCCGGGGGGCGGAGTCGCCTTCCGCCCCGTCTCCGGTCGTGCATATTCCACGGAAAGTTTCCAGGCATTCCACGGAAAGTTTCCAGGGGGTTTTGATGCGGCGCTTGCGTGCTGCGCGAGGGAGCCTAGCCGGCTTCGGGCGGACGGGAGGGTGTTGGATGACCTGAAGTAGAGGCGGTTTTTTCCAGACTCGCGAACGATCCTTGAGCGAGGAGGGAAAATGCCCCGACGGAGGTTGTCCATGCGCAGTATTCGAGAGGTTTTGCGGCTGAAGCACGAGCTTGGCCGCAGCAGTCGCGAGATCGCGGAGAGCTTGGCGATTTCGCACGCGACGGCGAGCGGATATCTCCGCCGAGCGGAGCGGGCCGGCGTCGAGTGGCCGCTGCCGGAGGGATTCGACGACGGGAAGCTGGAGGCGGCGTTGTTTTCGTCTTCTTCGTCGCTCGAGCGTCGTCCGGAGCCGGACTGGGCGTTCATCCACCGCGAGTTGGCGCGGCACAAGGGGATGACGCTGCAGCGTCTGTGGCTCGAGTATCTGGAGGCGAATCCCGACGGCTACCGGTACAGCTGGTTTTGCAAGCGGTACCGGGCATGGCGCGGGCGGATCGACGTGGTGATGCGTCATGCGTATCGCGGGGGCGAGAAGGCCTTCGTGGACTATGCGGGCCCGAGGGTTTCTTCATGGACCGAAGCGTCGGCGAGGAGCGGGGCGCGATGGTCTTCGTGGGGACGCTGGCGGCGTCGAATCACACCTTCGTGGACGTGACGGCGAGTCGGTCGCTGCGCGACTGGACGGCGTCGCACGCGCGCATGTTCGAGTTTTGGGGCGGCGTGCCCGAGATGGTGATTCCGGACAACGAGAAGGCGGCGGTGAAGCGGGCGAGCCGCTACGAGCCGGAGCTGAATCCGACGTATCGGGACTTGGCGGCGCACTACGGAACCGTGATTCTGCCCGCCCGTCCGCGGGCTCCGCGGGACAAAGCGAAGGCCGAGACTGCGGTGCAGCACGTCGAGCGCTGGGTCCTGGCGCCGCTGCGCAATCACAAGTTCTTTTCGCTGGCGGAGATCCGCGAGGCGATGGCTCCGCTCGTCGCGGCGCTGAACGAGCGGCCCTTTCAGAAGATCGAGGGCAGTCGGCGGAGTCTGTTCGAGGAGTTGGACCGGCCGGCGCTGAAGCCGCTGCCGTCGCTGCGCTTCGAGTACGCGGAATGGCGCAAGGCGCGCGTGAGCATGGATTACCACGTCCAAGTGGACAAGAGCTTTTACAGCGTTCCCCACGCGCTGGCTCGGCGCGAGGTCGAGGTCCGGCTGACGGCGACGACGGTCGAAGTCTTCGAGAGGCATCGGCGCGTGGCGGCGCATGCCCGAAGCCGCAAGAAGGGAGGACGCGCGACCGTGCGGGACCACATGCCCGCGGCGCATCGCGCGCATCTCGAGTGGTCGCCGTCGCGTCTGGTCCGATGGGCGGAGAGGGTCGGGCCGGATGTCGCCGCCTTCGCGCGGAAGCTGCTCGACGAGCGTCCGCATCAATACCGCGACATGACACCTAGCCGTTAGTCGCGACGCTCCACAAACGGTGGCAAACCATCACTCGAATCGGCTCCGTCGGGATAGACCTATGCAAATTTGGCCCCTTGACGGTTATCGTGGGTAGTCGCGAATTCGGCGGACGGTCAACCGAGGAAACGGCGCGCGCGAAGAGAGCGTAGCGAACGAAGCGCGCGCCGTTTCCTGCGTCCCGTGCGCGCCCCTCGCCGCCGGGCTTGCCGAGTCCCCGCGCTCCGGGTAGCGTACGGCTGAACGCGCCGCGCGAAGCGCCTCCCGCCCGACATCCTCCGGCTTCGCGCCGAGGCGCACCGAACCCGACGGGGAAGCGGGCGGAAGGACGACGCGATGGCGATCAGAACGCTTCGCACCACGCAGGAGATGGCCGAGAAGGTTTTGGGAATCAAGCCGCCTTGGTACGTCGAGCGCATAGACTGCGACGAGGAGGAGCGTGAGATCCACGTGCACCTCGCGTTTCCCAGGGGCTCCGTCTTTTTTTGCGGAAACTGCGGCCTCGGAGATTGCAAGGCCCACGACACGAGGGCCAGGAAGTGGCAGTGCCGGAATTTCTCGAGGTACCGGACCTACATTCACGCGCGCGCCCCGAGAGTCCGCTGCGAATCCTGCCGCGGCGTGCGCACGGCCGAGCTGCCTTGGGCGCGTCCCATAAGCCGCTTCACGCGGCTCTTCGAGGCCGATGCGCTCGGCAGCGCCCCCGGAACGCCGACGGCGCAGACGGCGCGGCGTCTGGGAGTCAACGACGCCCGCCTCCACCGCGTCGTAAGGCACTACGTGGACAAGGCGCTCGCGAACGTCGACCTCTCGAAGGTCCGGTCCGTCGGCGTCGACGAAAAGGCCGCCCGGCGCGGCCACGACTACATCACGCTCTTCGTCGACTTGGACACTAAGAAGCTGATCTTCGCGACCAAGAATCGAACGCACGACGTCTTTCGAGAGTTCCGGGAGCGTCTAGAGGCGCAGGGAGGATCCGCCGCCTGGATCCGGGAGATCTGCATGGACATGTCGCCCGCCTACATGAAGGGGGCGAGAGAGGAGTTTCCCCGGGCGGGGATCACCTTCGACCGCTTTCACGTCGCGAAGCTGATGAACCAAGCCGTCGAGCAGGTGCGGCGGGCCGAGCAGAAGCGACGGCCCGACCTCAAGAACACGCGGTGGCTCTGGCTCAAGAGCCGAGACAGCCTCAGCGAGGCCGAAAAGGCGAAGCTCGAAAAGCTGCTCGCAGACACCGCCAAGAGCACGCTCGAAACCGCGGAGGCCTACAAGTTCAAGCTCGCCTTCCGAGAGTTCTGGAGACTCCCGCCCACAGCTGCCGAGGCGTACTTGGAGCGCTGGCGCGACAAAGCCCCGCTCTGCGGACTCGAGCCGCTCGAGCGCTTCGCGAGAACCGTGCTCGACCACTGGCGGGGAATCCTGAGATGGTCCACGACCCGACTGTCGAACGGACTGGTCGAAGGCTTCAACTCGCTGATTCAGGCCGCCAAGGTCAACGCCCGGGGATACCGCACCACGCAAGGCATCCTCCACATGGCGTACCTCAAGTGCGCCCACCTGAAATTCGACCTACCCACATGAACCGGCATAGAGCCGCAAATTTCGCGGCCTCGCGACATCACGAAAACATCGCAATAATCCCCATTCGGCGCCCACTGGTTTGTCTCACAAGGCTGTTCGCCGTCGCCACCTCCACCACCAATTCCTACCGGCTGTATAGTTACGCAATCATTATCGCTGGTATTATCGTGTTGCGTATGATTGTAGTAATTATAGGCTCTATGATACCCACACAGTTCGTATGAACTGGCATCGGGGCGTCGATGACCACCAATATTTACAAAAAACTGATTCATCAGGCGGCCCTCGGTTGCCACCGAACGTGGCCAAGTCGGCAACTCTGTATCTGACGACCCGCTGTACCACGCCGTCCCGGGAGCGTCACTGCCCATCTTCAAATCTGTGGAATTGTACACATGTGGATTGGGATTCCAGGTTCTCCACAAATAGCAGAAGCCACCTCGCCGGTTCTTGGCTTTCCCGAAAGGAAAGGCAATACAAGCTTAGACACCCGGAGCAAGAACCACCTCGTCAAACCCCTCGAGATCGGCTAAAGACGGCTCTTCGCCGGTTCAAGTGGGCAGGTCGAATTCCAAGTGGCCGCAGACGAGGTAGGCCATGGTGACGAGGTTGTCGGTGGTGCGGTATCCTCGGGCGCGAGCCTTGGCGGCTTGGACGAGGGAGTTCATGGCTTCGAGCAGGGAGTTGGATATTCGGCTTCTGAACCATCCGAGGATGCCTTTCCAGTGGTCGAGCACGGTTCTCGCGAAGCGTTCGAGGGGTTCGAGTCCGCAGAGCAGGGCTGTGTCGCACCAGCGTTCGAGGTAGGCTTCCGCGGCGAGGGGAGGGAGCTCCCAGAGTTCCTTGAAGGCGGCCTTCATCTTGTAGGCCTTGGCGGTGTCCAGGATGTTGTCGGCGGTTTCGTCGAGCATTTTGTCGAGCTGTTTCTTCTGCGCCGCGGTGAGTCTGTCGCGGTTTTTGAGCCAGAGCCAGCGGGTGTTCTTGAGGTCGGGTCGTCTTTTTTGTTCGGTCCGCCGGACCGCTTCGATGGCTTCGTTGAGCAGCTTGACGATGTGAAAGCGGTCGAAGGTGACTTGGGCGTCGGGGAATTCGTCCTTCGCTCCCCTCATGTAGGCCTTGGACATGTCCATGCAGATCTCGTCGATTTGACCGGCGGATCCCTTGTGCGCCTCGAGGTGTTTTCTGAACTCCCTGAAGACGTCGGAGGTGCGGTTCCTGGTGGCGAAGAGGAGCTTGCGCTCGTCCAGGTCGGCGAAGAGCGTGATGTAGTCGTGGCCGCGCTTGGCGGCCTTTTCGTCGACGCCGACGGCTACGGCTTGGGAGTGGTCCGCCTTGGCGAGGGCCTTGTCGACGTAATGGGCGACGATGCGCCAGAGGACGGTGTCGTGCTCGTCGACCATGCGCGCGACGGCGTTCACGGGCATTTCCTTGGCGGCTTGGACGATGAAGGCCTCGAAAAGGAGGGTGAAGCGGCTTTTCGGTCGTGCCCAGGGGATGGCGGCTTTGCGGACGCGGCAGTTGGGGCACTGAACGCGAGGCGAGGGCGCGTGGAAGTAGCACTTGCGCTGAAAGCCGTCGAGGTGGCGCCAGCGTCTCGGAGCGGTGTCGTAGGCCTTGCATCCTTCGTGGCCGCAGCTTCCGCAGGAGAAGGTGCTGCCGCGCTCGAAGCCGAGAAAGATGTCGAAGCGCTTTTCGGAATCGTCGAAGGCGACGCCCTCGACGCGCCAGGGTTCGGCGATGCCGAGAGCGTCCTCGAACATTCTGGTGATGTCGGGATGGCTGGTCATGGCTTTTCTCCGCCCGCACCCCCGTCTAATCGAGCTCCGAGCGCGAGGCCGGGGAGTCCGGGCCGAAGCCTCGCGAGAGGCGCCGGCGGTCTGGCCGGCATGTAGTTCCGCCGCAATTTTGGACCCCGCTTCGGTCGCTCCGCTCCCTTCGCGGGGCCCAAAACCGGGATGTCTTCATCCCCCGAATCTATCGCACGCCCACTCTAGACAGCGAGGAACCCTAAAGACCCTTCCAAAAAGTCCAAGTTCTCTTGTACATCGGCCGGTAAAGACTCCCCCGCCCGCTCCGCCTCCTCGGCCATTCGCTGATACCGGGCAAGCCGCTCCCTCGCGGACGCGAGCGGGTTTGCCGACGGACGGATGACAAGCCTGTCCATCGCGTCCGAACCGGGGGTCGCCAAGTCGATCGTGCCGCAAGCGACCATGACCACCGCGAGCGCGAACCCGGCCAGCCCCAAAACCACTCGATTCGTCATCGTCATTCGTCCGTTCTCCTTGAGTATCCGGAGGTCACCGACGGCAGCGTAGGAAGGTTCGGGGCACAGAGTCAAAGTCCATTGGACACCGCTCAAACTGCGGACCGCTCAATCTGGCGCGGAGTTTGGGGCGCCTCCCAAACTCCGCGCCCAGACCGAGCGTCTTGTCCACTTACCGCTTCAATTCGCCAACGGTTACGATGTCTTCGGGAGGCACCGCTTCGTTAGGTCGTCATCCACATTCGGATTGTACGTTGGTTCGGTACTCGTCATTGGCCACTTGGTGGGCCTGCCAGACCCCTCTCGCTCGTCGTCCTCAAGCGCATCAAACACCTGCTTGACGATGCCCTTTCTGTGAAGATCGACAATTCGTCTGCCTCCCATAAACAACTCCGCAAAACGCTCGTGAAGAATAAGCGCATCCATGTCGGCCGCACTCGTTGGCGTCTGGTACGTAGGCAGATCGACAGCTGCCCGAAGGTCATTCAATAATCCAGTCGCGGTCTCGAAATCGCCGCCCATCGCCGCGGCCTCTGCTTCGATCAGGCGCATAAGGTCGCTGTGGAGCAATGGAATGTCGTCCTGATCATCGTTGTACTTCCACTGACTGTAGTGCGGCGTCTCGTTGTCCGTAGCCACCTCCCCGTCAAAGTACACGGGGATGCGCATATCGGGCATTCCGCTGAACTCGTCCTTCATGAAGCCCGGATCATCGCTCTTTTCGATCAGCGGCCACCACTTGTGCAGCAGCCCCGCTGCCTCGTTATTCTGTTTCGTCGTCAACTGCACCACGGAATTTGTACTGGTCGCGTTGAAGATTGCGTCGTAACTGAACTCGGCGGGAATAGCGCTGGCATCCGACGCTGCGCCGCTCCAATCGCCCATGAGCATCCTCGCCTCCGCGCGCCCCGCCTGCGCGGCGCGGTGGTAGTCCACTCGCCCTGCTGTTTGCGCCGTAGCCATCGCCGTCGTCAGCTTCATCTCCGCTTGTTTCAACAACTGCATGTCCGTCACTGCATTTCCCGTGGGCTCCGCCACCGATTCGCAAAAGGTCATGCCGTTCAATAGGTCGGCCAAACCGCCGGCCAGCTGCACTTGGGCCGTAATCGGCGCGTTCGACGCCTCCGCATCGCCCATCACCCGCTTAAAGCGGGCTTCGGCATCGACGGCATACCATTGAGTCCGCAACCAAGTGTTTTGGTGCCCCGCCATTGGCTGGTTTCCGTACTGGAATCTCCCGTGGTCCGTCTCGTCGTATCCCGACCAAGTGCCTGTGTGCTGGTACTCGTCCCCAAGAAGCGCCTGATAAACTACCCAACTGTCAACGATGGCGTGCATCTGCCCTTCGACGCCGTTGGCCACCGCTTGGAGGGCATCGTCCAAGTCTTCCGAGGTGTAGCGCTGTGGATCAGGCACGCTCAGAAGGCCGTCACACGCGGCGCTGAATAGAAGGAGGGCCAAGCCCGCGCCGTATCGTATGTTGAGTTTTGTTTTCATAATTTCCTCCCTCGCCTAGAAGCGGGTCCGCAGAGACAACAGGAACCGCCTAGGCTGGGGCACCCCAAGGAATGGACTCGTGCTAAAGTCGTCTCCGCCCCGGTACGCCTGATTCGGGTCGGGACAGTGGCAGTCGTCCCACCAATGAAGGTTGTAGCCCGCGAGCGTGACCACGGTCCGGCCGAGTCCCAAGGGACTCATCAGACCCTCGGGAAGATTGTAGGAGAGAGAGAGCTCCTGCAGACGGACATGGTCCCGCTTGTCCTTGGGATACACCAAGCGGTGTCGATTAAGCACCGAGTCGGCCGCCGGCGTTCTTGAACCATCTGGGTTTAAATGCATGAGGAACTCGTCGTAAGCCAGCTGCCGTACGCCGTAGCCCCGGTCGCTGTTGTTCATCCACGCGCCCCACTCTCCACGGAATTGAACCGCCAAACGAAGCGACGATCCAAACTGAAACTCGTTCATCAGAGATGCCAGCTTATCAGGTTGCTGGTTTCCGATATATGACGTATACACGGATCGCTCGTGCTCCCGCTCCACGGGGTCCCAACCGATAATTGTCCGATCAATCAGCTCAAAAATCGGAAGCGTCTCCCAAAGTCCGCCTAGCCTCATGTAGTGATCCCAGCGCACGAGCTCGCCGTTTTCGTAAATCGCCAGCGAATCCGGCACGGCAGTCTCTCCGAGATCCAAAATCTCGTTGTGGATCCACTCGAAATTCACTCCAGCACGCCACTGGAAGGCGTCGGTCCGAAGCACGTAAGCTTGGGTCGCTACTTCCACGCCCATATTGAGGACCTTCCCTACGTTTCGCTGCTGCGAATCGGAAAATCCTTCGCTGGGCGGAAGCGCGATGCGGAGAAGGGCGTTCCGAGTGGTCGCGTGCCAGAACGTCCCTTCGAGCGAAATACGATCATTCCAGAAGCCCAAGTCGAGGCCTCCTTCCATCTCCAGCTTGTTTTCCGGCTGCAGCTCGTCGTTGCCCGGGTTAGATGGAGCAACGCCGGCTTCATCGTCCAGCACGGTCGTCGGAACGTACGTCCGGTATTGCGAGAATGCGCCCGGCGCCTTCCCGGCCATTCCTACCGCCCCGCGCACTTTGGCGTTGCTGATAATGGAGGGCAGGATGCCGCCCGGAATGTTATACGCCAAGTCCGCCTTTGGGTAGAGCTGGAATCCGTAATTTTCGCCGAAGGCGCTGTTTCCGTCGATCCTGGCTCCCAGCGTGATAAACAGGTTGGTGAAGTCGAATCTGTTTTGCGCATAGGCCCCGATGTTCACTTCCTCAAAGTAATTCTCGCCGCCGTAGTTCTCCGCCGCCCCGCTCACGGTTGTCACCCCCTCGCCGGCGAATCCCCTGCCCGTGGCCATCGACTGGGAGATGATGTCCCAATAGCCTTGGCCGCCAAAGGAAAGCGCCCCGTCAAGGCCGCTGATCCCCAGGAAGTCAAAGGAGTAATCAAGATTGCCTTGGTAGTCCGCAGTGAATTTCCGCGCGTTGCGATAGCCGATGTTCCTCTCGCCTTGGGTTCCGATGTAGGTATAGTGTCTTCCGTAGGGCATGTAGCGCGTCTTCTGATCGTTGACGGCGTCCAGCCCCAGCGTCGCTCTGTGCGAAAAGTAGGAGAGGGGATTGTGCTCCAAGCGGACCGACCCGGTCCAGCGATCGGCATCCGAATACGTTTGCAGGGCCTTCGCGTCTTCGACATTGACATCCAAGCCGCCGCCATAAGGCTCTTCCGCGGTCGCGTTCAGCGGATTCGTCAGAAGCGCGTTCGTGTAGATCCCCAGCCAGTTGTTTCCGGACTGAAGAGAGTAAATCCGATTTCGAACATACCCCGAGGTCACGCCGACGGTCAGATTCTCGGCCGCCGTCCAATTCAGGTTGACTCTGAGGTTTGCCTTCTTTTGGTCATTCGGCTTAATCGAACCTTCTTCAAAGCTGTAACCGCCTGAGACGAAGTAGGTTACGTTCTCACCCCCCCCCTCCACGGTCAATCCGTAGCTATTGATTAATCCGTTCTCGATCAGGGTCTGATTCGGATCCCAAGCAACCGTTCCGTCTTTGCCCGTAAAGTTAGAGCGCAGCGTCGTCGGGAAGTTCGGCCGGTGCCGGTTGAAGCCGGTGTTGACCTGCAAACTAAAGTTCGCGGGGGAGTTGCTGCGTCCGCGCTTAGTGAAGATCTGAATGACGCCGCCGGATCCTTCCGATCCGTACACGGTCGTTGCGGCTGGACCCTTCAAGACCACCATTCGGTCGATCTCGTCCGGATGGAGATCGGAGAGTCGGTCTTCGCCGGCCCCGCCGCTAAAGGCGCAGCAGGTCGTGGACCCGCCAGCCGAACTGCCCCACTCCGTTTGGCGCGCGTCGACGCGGACTCCGTCGATGTAGATCACGGGTCTCTGACCCAGTTCAAACGAGTCGGTGCCTCGAATCCGCAGCTCGCGGCCAGCCCCCACTCCGCCGACGGTGCCGATAGACCTTACGCCGGGAATCCGACCTTCGAGCGCTTGGCTAAAGCTCTTGATCGGCGTCGACTCGCTCAGCTGGTCCATATTGAGCGAAGCTGCGGCCGTCCCCAGCTTCCGCCGTTCCATTTCGCCCGCCGCGCCCATCACGACGAGTTCGTCCATCTGCAGCGCCGCGACATTCAGGACGAAATCCTCCGTAACCGTCCCGCCCGCGCTGATCGTAAACTCCCTCGTGCTCGTCGCGTACCCTACGTGCACCAAGCGCAACGTGTGGGTCCCCGACGGAACTCTAGGGATCAAATAGCGACCGTTGGCGTTGGTCAAGACGACCATGTTCGTGCCTACGATCTGCACCTGCACCCCGTTAACCGGGGTTCCTGCGGCGGCCTCGGTCACTTGGCCCGTCAGGGTCCCGTCCTGCGCCGCTAGCGGCGCGGGGCGGAACGTGACGACGGCGAAAGCCGCGCCGGCGAGGACCAAGGCCAAGGCCCGCCTCGCCAAAAAACTGTAGCGATGGGTCATACGCGTACTCCCTTGCTCTAATGCGGGCGGCCCAGATTCGCCTTGTGCGAGCCGAAGCCGCCTGCGTGCCTGTAGAAGTTAATCTTGCGGATAGGGCTCGCGCCAGATGACGCCACTTCCGCGCATGGCCAAGGACACGGCGCCGGTAGGACGCATCCTCTGATCCGTGCCGATGACCGACCAGGCATCTCGCGCTCCAAGTCGAAGACGCGCCCGATCCGGCGGCGACCTGCGGACCGTCTTCTTTGCGCATGCCTGCCCAGTTCTTCGCGCGGATACGGCTGGAGCATGCCGGCTGTTCGGCATTCGTCCCCAGGCAGCCGATTCGCGCCCTGACCTGAAGCCCATTCCGCGCTGAAGGAGCGCCCGGCCTCCGATATCTGGCTTCGATCCAGCTCCGGCAGCGATTCGCGACCGGGGATCCTATCCCTTGCAGTCGTACCAGCTTTTCCCGATGGCGACATCCACTACCAACGGCACATCCAGATCAAGCGCGGACTCCATAATGCGGGCGACATCCCGCGCCAGGGGCGAAGCCTCTCCATCCGCCGCCTCGAAGATCAGCTCGTCATGCACCTGCAGCACCATCCGAGACCCGGGACGAGACTCGAGCGCGCTCCCGACCTTCAGCATCGCCAGTTTGATCAGATCCGCCGCCGTGCCTTGGACCGGCGTGTTCTTGGCGATTCGCTCTCCAAACCGGCGCACGTTCCAGTTGCGATCGGAGATTTGCGGGATTTTCCTCCACCTTCCCAGCAAGGTGGAGACATACCCTTTCGCGCGCGCCTTCTCCACCTGAGCGTCCAAGTACCGCCGCACCCCCGCGAAGCGCGCGAAGTAGGAGTCGATAAAGGCCCGCGCCTCCCGGACCGTCACGTCCAGCTGGCGAGCGAGCGAGAAGGCCTCCTGCCCGTATAGCGTCGCGTAGTTCACCGTCTTTGCGCGCCCCCTAAGCTCCGACGTGACTTCCCGCGAAGGGATGCCGAAGATCGCGGACGCAGTCTCCCGGTGAATGTCCTTGCCCTCGCGAAAGGCCCTCAAGAAGACCTCGTCCCTCGAAAGGTGGGCGAGTACCCTAAGCTCGATCTGAGAGTAGTCCGCGCAGACCAGGAGCTTTCCCTCAGGCGCGACGAAGCCCTTGCGGATGCTGCGACCCGGCTCCGTGCGGAAGGGAATGTTCTGCAGGTTGGGCTCTGACGACGAAAGTCGCCCGGTTGCGGCAACGGCTTGGTTGAAGGTCGTGTGAATTCGCCCCGTCGCCGGATTGACCAGCTTCGGCAGCGCGAGCAGGTAGCCGCTTCGAAGTTTCTTGTTGGCCCGGTACTCAATCACCAGCCCGGGCAGGCGATGGTCCTTGCGAAGGTCCTGCAGCACCGAAATGTCGGTCGAGGGCCCCCGCTTCGTCTTCTTCAACACGGGCAGTCCCAGCTCCTCGAAGAGTACGCGGGCCAGCTGCTTTGGAGAGTCGATGTTGAATTCGCCCCCCGCCTTTTCGTAAATCGCCTCCCGAAGCCTCTTCAGCTTTCGCCCCAAATCGACCGCGAGCGCGCGAAAAAAGTCGGGATTCACGGCGACGCCCGCGATCTCCATGTCGGCGAGCACCGCCATGAGGGGCGTCTCGACTTCCCGAAAGAGCCGGTCCAAAGGCGGGTTCGCCAGCTTTCCCGACAGCTTTTTCCAGATCAACAGCGGCAGCCGCGCCCGCTGGCCCGCGTACTCCAAGACATCCTCCGGCTTCATGTCGCCAAAAGGCCGAGCGCTCTTCCCGGCGCCAAGGATGTCTTTCGCTCGCACAACCGTCGCGTCCAAGAGCGCGCCCGCCAGTCGGCCGAGTTCGTGGCTCGAACGACCGGGGTCCAAGAGATAAGAGGCGAGCATCACGTCCTGGAGGGGACCGCGCAGCTTCATGCCGGCCCGCCGACAGGCCACCAAGCTCGCCTTCAGGTCATGCCCCGCGATTGCGATGTCCTCGTCCTCTAGGATGGCGGCGATTGGCTCCAGCGCCTCTTGCTCAGGTCCCGGCGGATCCGGGTCCAATAACGGCAGGGCGCCCTTGCCCGCACTTCCAATCGGGAGGTAGTAGACGCTGGAGGACCCGGTTGCGATCGCGATTCCGGCGAGCGCGTCCCGCGCCGGTCTGAGCGCGCGGGTGAAGACGCAAACGCCCACGATGCCGCTCTTCTTCGCCTCCGCGGCCACGCGCGCCGCCTTGGTCCTCGTTTGAATCAGCTCCGGCGCCGGCGAAGCGTCGTTCACGGAAGCCTCTCCCGCGGCGACGGGACCCAGGCGCCGCTCCAACTCTCGAAACTCAAGGATCTGATAGAGCTTTCGGAGCTTGCCGATGTCCGGCGGCCTCACGCGCAAGTCCTCGAGCGAGACCGGCAACTCCAAATCCGTCTTGATCGTCACCAGATCCCGCGACAGGAGGATCTGATCCCGAAACCGCTGGAGCGCCTCCCTTGGCCGCTTCCCCTTGATCTCGTCCGCCCGTTGCAGCGCCTCGTCCAGCGTTCCAAAGCGGGCGAGCAGCGGAGCGGCGGTCTTCGCTCCGACGCCGGGAGCGCCCGGGACATTGTCGGAAGCATCCCCCACCAATGCCAAGTAATCCACGACTTGGCCGGGCGATACCCCCACTCGCCGAGACACGTCGGACGCGGTAATCCACTCGGCCCTTGAACCCGCCGGACCGCCCTTCGAGGGCTTCAAGATGGAGACGGAGTCGCTTGCGAGCTGCAGGAAATCCTTGTCGGGGGACACGATCACCGCCTCCAGCCCCTCTCTCTCCGCCTGACGGGCAAGGGTGCCGATCACGTCGTCGGCCTCCCACCCCTCTACCCGGAGAGGCCGGGTCCGATGCGCGAGCAGCAGCTCCCGTACCCTGGGAATCGAGTCCCGAAGCTCCGCCGGCATCTTCTGACGCGTTGCCTTGTACTTCGGATAGAGCGCTTCGCGGTGCACCGGCCTAGAGTCGAAAACGACGCCCAGATATTCCGGTCCGTGCTCCGCGCGAAGCGCGTTCAGAAAGTTCGCGAAACCCAGCGAGGCGGATGTGTTTTCACCCCAGCTGTTCCTCAACGGACGAGCGATGAGCGCGTAGAAAAATCGGTACAGGAGCGAGCTCGCGTCCACCAAGAAGACGCGTCCGGACGGCCTCTCGCGCTCCTTCGCTTCGCGCGCCTGCCGCCCGGAGGCCTCGGGGCTCGTCCCGTCCTGGGGTCCTCCCGCTATTCGCGCGCTCCGTGCAGCCAGCGATAGAGCGCCCGGTATCGCACCACCGCCTTTACGTAGTCGCGCGTTTCGCGAAAGGGAATTCGCTCGGTGAAGCGAAGCGGATCCACCGCCTCTGGAAACCGCCTCCACCGATTCGCGCGGGACGGCCCGGCATTGTACGCCGAGAGCGCCAGAGGCAAATTCCCCTCGTAGCGCTCCATGAGATCGGCCAAGTAGCGCGTCCCAAGCTGGACGTTGATCTCGGGAATCCGAAGCGTCTCATTGGTGTGGCGCGCGGGTCCGTCGCGCCGGGAAAGCGCCTCCCCGGTCGCGGGCACGACCTGCATCAACCCCACCGCCCCCGCAAAGGAGCTCACCTTTGGCTGAAAGGCGCTCTCCCGTCGAATAATCCCGGCGACCAACGCCGGACTCTGCTCAAGCTCCAGCGCCCGGCTCTCGATCAAATCTCGATAAGGGAACGGATAGACGATCCGAAGGAGCGTCCGGTCCCAAGGCGCTCCCATTGATCGAAGATCCAAGCCGATGCGGATACCTTGGATCGCCGCGCCTCCCGAATGAAGCTCCATTGCAAGACGTTTGCGCGCGCCCGCGGACCCCGCCGCTGCGCCCGCCTCCGCGACCTTCGCGGCGAAGCCGTCCGAAAGCCCCGCCGCAGCCAAACTCCATGCCGTATCCAAGGCGTGCGTCATCCACTCGGGCGCGGGAGGCGGCTCCCCGTCCTCCAACTCGACGTGGCTGCCGAAATTCTCGCCCGCAATCAGCGTCGCGTAGTAGGAGAAAGGACTCCGGTCCAGAAGCTCCTCGCGGAGCCCCTCCGCTTTATCGTCTTCTCCAAGCTCCTCGCTCGCAAACGCCGCCCAATAGGTGGCCTCATCCAGCCTCCGCCCATCTGGAAAGAGGCTGCGGTAGGACTCAAAGACATCCCGCGCGAGCGCCGTCTCTCCTTGGTGCAGCAGCAGCTGCCCCCACCGCATGCGGGCGAGTCCCGCGCGGCTCGTCGAGGGCGCCCGGAGAGCCGCCTCCCGATATCCTCCGAGCGCGTCGTCAAGGCGTCCCTCGTCGTGCGCGGCGTCTGCGCGGAAAAAGAGAATATCGACTGCCTCCGGCGTGTCTGGATAGCGCTCCAAGAGTCGGTCTTCCAGAATACGGACGTTCTCCATCCGTTCTTGGCGGCGGCGGAGGGCGATCCAAGCCTCCAGCGCGCGCGCGCCAATCGCCGCGTCGGTCTGCGAGGGACTAGAGAGGAGGCGGTAGGCCTCCACCGCAAGTCCAGCCTTTCCGCTGTAGCGGTGAGCCCTCGCTCGATCCAAGCTGTCCCCGGCAGTCAGCCGATATCCCGCGGCCTCCGCGGCGTCCCATGACTCCGCGGCGCCCGCATACTCGCCGCCCCGAGCCAGCGCGCGCGCCATCCGCACGTGAAAGCGCGCATCGCCATCCGCGCCCGTCATCCAGAGCTGCCTCGCCGCGTCCGGCGCGCCGCCTCTGCGGGTGGTCGAGTCGAGCACAAGCTTGGCCCAGCGCACGGCATCCGTGGTATCGCCCGCGGCAAGCGTCGTTCGCCAGAGCCGCTCCAGAAGGTCCGCCCCGCGCTCCCCAGCTTCGTAACGGGCTTCGTACCGCTCTGCCAGTTCAGTCCGAATCCCATCCTCATCCCCTTCCGCCGCGCGGGCCTCCATCTCCACGCGCCACCCGCGCTCCCGCGCGTCCTCAGCCTCCACCCTTTCCAGCATCGCAACCGCGGCAGCCGGCAATCCCTCCTCCAGCGCGCCTTCCGCAGCATCCAAGGCCGTCCAGTCGGCGACCGCGGGATGAGACTCCCGGAGTCGCTCCAACGTCTGGACGGCAGCCGCGGGGTCCGCCTTGAGGCGCGCCCGCGCGAGGAGGGAAAGCGCCGCAGACATCTCCACCCCGGACGCGGACGCCTGCGCTTCGTCCAAGAAGCGCTCCAGCGCGTCCGTCGCCCGTCCCGCTTCGCCTAATGCCAGCCGGGCGCGGCCTAGGAGATACCACTGCCTTGCCGGAGCTCCCGAGACGCCCTCCTCTCCAAGAGCGGAGACGACGCCCTCCCAATGATCCCAACCCATCTCCGCTTCCGCTAAGAGCAGGCGCAGGTCAGGCGGAGCCGCATCTCCAAGATGGCCCACGCGCTCCCGGAGAAGGATGCTCGCCCTCCAGTACCGGCCCGCGTCCATCTCCGCCCGAATCTCCGGCGAGAGCTCCTCGCGAGGCGTCGCGCCCACATTCGGATACTGCGCTGCGGAGATCTCGGGCAAACCCAGCGCCGCCGCAAGGAACAGGACGCGCGCACAGCTTTCGCGACATCGCGTGCTCAGCGCGAAGAGCCTGTCCTTCCGTTCAACCCGCATCCGACGCGAACGGACGCCCCGGAGCCGTCCGTCCCCAAGGGAGTCTATCCGGCGCTTCGCCCGGCCTGCACCGCAAAGAGCGTGTCGATCATCTTCTGGGCCGACTCTTCCATCTCGAGCACCATTCGGTCGATCTGCGACACGAAGAAGTTGTGGGCGATCGAAACGGGAATGGCGATCGCCAAACCCGCAGCCGTCGTGGTCAGAGCCACCTTAATCCCGCCCGCCACCTGGGTCGCTTCGACTTCGCCCGCCAGCTCAATCGACTGAAACGCCTCGATCATCCCCACGACCGTGCCTAGGAATCCCAGGAGCGGCGCCACATTGGTGAGCGTGGCGAGGACGACCAGCCCGCGCTCCAGCTTGCTCATCTCGATCAGGCCTTGGTTCTCGATCGCCTTGAGTACGCGGTCGGGACCCTCGTCGTGCCTCTCGAGCCCGGCGCATAGGATGTTCGCCGCCGGCGAGGTGGATTCTCGAGTGGCGTCCAGCGCCTCGGTGATGTTCGCGTCGGCAAGCAGTCCGTCCACGTCTCGAAGCGTGGAGCGAATCGAAATGCCCTTGAGCAGCATGGTGACCGCCTTCCAGATAATCACGATGATGCCCAGCCCCAAGCATATCCCGAGCGGCCAGGCCATAAAGCCCGCGTCGTTCCAAGCCCTTGCCAGCTGCTCCGTGATCGTCAGGTCCTCGGCTTCCATTCCTGGGATCTGGAGCGCGAATGCGTTTAGGTGAAAGGTGCTGAACAAGAGAGCCTCCTAGGGTTGGACTACTGGTGTGCTGTTTGTCGACCGCGCCGAGTTGCGCGACCCGTGAAATTTGGGGCAAAGTCGCCCGCTTGGCTATGCCGGGCAAGGTGCAGGATCATTCCCCCGGCTGTCAAGCTGTCAGGAAGGGAGTCGCGGCACAAGGGAGCCCCCTCTTCGGGTCCAGGCGGACTCGAGATAGCCCTTCGCCAGCTTCGCGACCGCGGCGCGCTCCTCGTCGCGCCACTCGGACACCCTCCACTCTCCTCCGAGCGCGCAACGGAAGCCCTGGACCAGCGCCTCCACGAGCCGGCCCCAGCCTGGTAGCTCCGGGAGCAGCTCCGCTAGCGTATGGGGCCGACTCTGAGCTTCTGCGTCGCTCGCCAAGGCAATCAGCTCGGCTTGGTCCGTCGTCAGCAGCACCGACCCGTGCTGCAGGATCGCGCCCGCGATTCTCGCTTGGGCGCTGCCCGCGAGCTTCCGACCGTCCACTTGAACCTCTCCCGGCGCGGGAGCGGCGAAGCAGGCGCCGGCGAAAGGAGGCTTTGCGCGCCTTTCGGGCCGCGCGCCGGACGCGGCGCTCACCCCCAAGCTCCGAATGCCCAGAACGAGCGCGCGATTGATCAACGCGTAGGCGCCGCGAAGGCCGCCCAGACTGCGGGGCCCGCACGCGACCGCATACGTCAGCTCGCCGTCGTGAATCACCGCCCGGCCTCCCGTTGGCCTCCTTACCAACTGCAGCTCGGGTCGCCGCGCCAGAAGACGCTCGTACTCCGGAAGCAGGGGCTCGTTGCGCCCCAAGGACAGCGCCGGAGGCTTCCAGCGATAGAAGCGCAGCGCGCCTTCCGAATCGCGTCGAAGGAGCGCCAGCGCATGATCCCGCGCCATATTCTCCGCCGCCGGAAGGGGCGGATCAATCAGGATGCGCCATTGCGAGACCTTGGGACCCCGAGAGAGCCCGTCAGAGCGCGAGCTCATCTCCCGGAGCCATGATCTTCACCTCCGCGCGCTCCCCGACAAGCTCACGGAAGCGCTCGGGGTCCTGTTCAATGGGAGGCCATGTGCCGTAGTGCATGGGAATCGCCGTCTTCGGCCGGATGAAGTCTACGGCTCGCGCCGCATCTTGGGGACCCATCGTGAAGGTGTCGCCGATCGGCAGAATCGCGACGTCCACCGCGCCCCGGAGCAGCTGCATGTCCATCGCGAGGGCGGTATCGCCCGCATGGTGGAGCCGCACGCCGTCCACCTCCAAGAGGAAGCCGGCCGGCGTCGACGTGTACTGTCCGCTCTCGTCTCCAAATACGAGTCCGCCGTGGATCGCCGGCGTCATCTTGACGCGCCCGAAGGAGAGTCGGACGGATCCGCCGACGCCCATGGGACAGACTCGCTCAATGCCCTGCCCCTGAAGAAAGGCGCAAATCTCAAAGGAGCTTACGACGCGCGCGCCGGTGGACTTGGCCAAGGGAGCGACATCGCCGAAGTGATCCTCATGGCCGTGCGTGCAGAGGATGTAGTCCAAGCTGGAGAAGTGGTCGCGCCCCACCGGACTGGACGGGTTGTCGTCCAAGAAGGGATCAATCATGATCCGCGTCCCGTCGCTTGTCGTCGCCATGAAGGCGGAGTGCCCGTAGTATGCGAGTCTAGCCATGGTTTTCCCTCCGCTCTTTGGCGCGCCAGCCTCTTCGGATCATTCCCCGTAGGCCTTAATCGGCGGGCAGGCGCAGATGAGATTGCGGTCGCCCAGCGCGTTGTTCACTCGCCCGACGCTGGGCCAGAACTTATGCTCCCGGAGCCATGGGGCGGGATAGACTGCCTCTTCGCGGCTGTATGCGCGGCTCCATTCGTCCGCCGTCGCCGCCTTCGCCGTATGGGGCGCGTGCTTCAGCGGACTCTCCGAGGGCTTGATCTCGCCCCGCTCAATCCGCCGAATCTCCGCCCTGATCGACGCAAGCGCGTCGCAGAAGCGATCCAGCTCCGTCCTTGATTCGCTCTCCGTGGGCTCGATCATGATCGTGCCGGGAACAGGAAAGGCCATCGTCGGCGCGTGGAACCCGTAGTCCATAAGGCGCTTCGCCACATCCTCTTCGGTAATCCCGGCGGACGCCCTGAAGGGTCGCAGATCGAGAATAAGTTCATGAGCCACGCGCCCGCGCGCGCCTCGGTACAGCACATTGAATTCCGCCTCCAGCCGCCTCGCCATGTAGTTGGCGTTGAGTATGGCGATCTGCGTCGACTCCTTCACGCCGCTCCGCCCCAAGAGCGCGATGTACGCCCATGAGATCGGCAGGATTCCCGCGCTCCCCCACGGGGCCGCCGAAACCGGCCCGACCGACCCGTCGCCTCCTGTCTGAATGACGGGATGAGTCGGAAGGTGGGGCCGAAGCTCGCGCGTCGCGCAGATCGGCCCCATCCCGGGTCCGCCCCCTCCGTGGGGGATCGAAAAGGTCTTGTGGAGATTGATGTGGATGACATCGGCGCCGTAGTCGCCGGGACGGCACAGACCCACTTGGGCATTCAGATTGGCGCCGTCCAGGTACACGTAGCCGCCGCGGTCATGCACGATCTCGGAGATCTTCCGGATCTCCTCCTCGAAGACTCCGTGCGTCGACGGGTAGGTGACCATGATCGCGGCCAGCTTGCGCCGGTGCCGATCCGCCTTGGTCCTGAGATCGTCCACATCCACGTTTCCGCTTGCGTCGCAGCGGACCACCACGACCTTCATTCCCGCCATCACCGCGCTCGCGGGGTTGGTTCCGTGGGCCGAGGAAGGAATCAGGCAGACGATTCGCTCCCCTTCGCCCTTCGCGCGGAGTCTCGCCCGGATGGCGAGGAGCCCCGCATACTCTCCCTGGGCCCCCGAGTTGGGCTGCAGCGACACCTCCGGCAACCCCGAAATCTCGGACAGCCAACGGGAAAGGTCGCCAATGATCCGCCCATGCCCCCCGACTTGCTCCGGGGGCGCAAAGGGGTGCGGCCCCGCAAACTCCGGCCACGTCACCGGGATCATCTGCGTCGCGGCGTTCAGCTTCATCGTGCAGGATCCCAATGGGATCATGCTGGTCGTGAGCGAGAGGTCGCGACTCTCCAGCCGATGGAGGTAGCGCAGCATCTCGGTCTCCGAGCGATAGGAGGCAAAGACCGGGTGTTCCATGAAGCCGCTCTTTCGGGCAACCTCCGACGGATAGGACTCCGCGCCCTCCGGGAGGCGCGCGCAGATCGCATCGGACGACTCCTCGCAGCCAAAAACCTTCAACAGCGCGTCCAAGTCCTCCGCCGTCACCGCTTCGTCCAGGGAAGCTCCTAGAGTCCCGTCGCCATAGTCCCGCAGATTGATTCTCGTGCGACGGGCCGCCGCCAAGATCCGCGCGCTTCCTCCCCGGGGCCGAATCCGCAGCGTATCGAAGAAGGTCTCGTGAATCGTCTCGTGCCCCGCCGCTCGGGCCGCGCGCTGAAGCGTCAGCGTTTGCCGCCGCACGCGAGCCGCGATCTTGCGAATCCCCTCCGGGCCGTGCCACACTCCGTACATTCCCGCGATGACGGCCAGCAGCACTTGGGCGGTGCAGATGTTGGAGGTGGCGCGGTCCCTTCGGATGTGCTGCTCCCTGGTCTGAAGGGCCATGCGCAGCGCCGGGTCGCCGTGGATGTCCCGGGATACGCCGATGATTCGTCCGGGAAGAGACCGCTTGAACTCCTCGCGGCACGCGATGTAGGCCGCATGCGGCCCCCCGTACCCCATTGGAACGCCGAAGCGCTGCGCGCTCCCGACCGCGACGTCCGCGCCGAAGTCGCCGGGCGGCGAAAGGAGCGCGAGCGCAAGAAGGTCGGCCGCCGCGACGATCTTGCACCCCGCCTCCCGGGCTTCCCGGCAAAGCCCGCTATAGTCGCGTACCCGCCCATCCGTCGCGGGGTACTGGACTAAGGCGCCGAACACCTCTTTCCCAAAGCTGAACGCCTCCGGCGCTTGGACGCGCACTTCGATTCCCAGCGGCTCGGCTCGGGTCTTGAGCACCCCGATCGTCTGGGGATGACAGTCCTCGGCCGCCAAGAAGACGCTCCCCCTGCTCTTACGGCCCCGTCCGCGCACCATCGTCATCGCTTCGGCCGCCGCGGTCGCCTCGTCCAGAAGAGAGGCGTTGGCGATGTCCATCCCCGCGAGATCCAGCACCATCGTCTGGAAGTTGAGCAGCGCTTCCAGCCGCCCTTGGGCGATCTCGGCCTGATAGGGCGTGTAGGCCGTATACCACCCTGGATTCTCCAACACGCTCCGGAGGATTACCGAAGGCGTCAAGCACTCCGAATATCCCATCCCCAGATAGCTGCGCCAGCGCTCGTTGCGGTCCGCGATCCCTCTCAGGCTGCGAAGGAGCTCCGCCTCCGATATCGCCTCCGGAAGGTCGAGTTCCCTTTGAAGCTGAATCGCCGGAGGAATCGTCTCTTCGGCCAGCTCCTCCAAGGAGGCGCATCCGACGACCTCGAGCATCTCCGCCGCCTCTTGGGAAGAGGGGCCGATGTGACGCCTCGCGAAGTCCGCTTCCGGGCGGATCCCTTCGGTCACGGAGGTCTTCGGTCTTGGCCTAGGGGGGGAGGAAGAGCTACTTCTCGATGTGCTCGGCGTACGTCGCGTGGTCCAGGAGGTCGTCCACCTCGGACGGATCCTCGACCCGCAGCATGACCATCCAGCCCTCTTCGTAGGGATCGGAGTTCACGAGCTCGGGGCTCGCGTCCAGCGCCTCGTTGACGGCGACGATCTCTCCCGTCACCGGACAGAAAAGGTCGCTTACCGCCTTCACGGCTTCAATGGTGCCGAAGGGTTCCATCTCCACGAAGGCGTCGCCGGGCTCGGGCAGCTCTATGTAGACGATGTCCCCGAGCTCGCTCTGGGCGTAGTCGGTAATTCCCACCCGAAAGATCTCGGGGTCGTCCGTCGCTTGGAGATATTCGTGTTCGGTCGTGTATCTGAAGCCTGTCGGGATGTGCGCCATTTGAGATCGTATTCGAGTGGTCGGATCGCCGCCCGTCGCTTTGGGGCGTGTTGCTAAATTGGCACGTGCACGTGCGGGGGGACTGCAACTTGAGGCAAGTGGATTGAGACTCGGTGGATAACGCTAGCATAACCCAATCCGGCGCGCTTACAACCCTCTCTGAGGATGAGCTGATGCTGCGGGATGCGCTTCGGCATTTCGCTCGCTCCGAGATTGAGCCCAGGGTCCAGCGAATGGACGCCCAAGGCGAGATCGACGCCGACCTGGTTTCGATGTGCTTCGGACAGGATCTCATGGGCATTGAAGTGCCGGAGGAGCTTGGAGGCTTCGGCGGCTCGTTCTTCGATTCGATTCTGGTGGTGGAGGAGCTTGCGCGCGTCGACCCCTCCGTGGCCGTCTTCGTGGACGTGCAGAACACCTTGGTCAACAACGCGATCCTCCGATGGGGAACGCGGGAGCAGAAGCAAAGGCTGCTGCCCCGGCTGGCCCGGGAGACGGTCGGCGCCTACTCGCTCTCGGAATCGGGGGCCGGATCCGACGCCTTCGCGCTCTCCTGCCGCGCGGACCGCGCGGAGGGCGGAGGCTGGACGCTGAACGGGCGCAAGATGTGGATTACCAACGGCGCCGAGGCGGGCATCTTTCTCGTCTTCGCGAACGCAGACTTTTCCAAGCGCCATCGCGGGATCACGGCGTTTATCGTCGACGCCTCCTCCCAGGGACTCGCCGTCGGCAAAAAGGAGGACAAGCTCGGGATTCGCGCATCTTCCACGACCGAGCTGCTGCTGGACAATGTCCGGGTGGCCGACGAAGACGTGCTGGGAGAGGCGGGCCGGGGCTACAGGGTCGCGATTGAGACCCTCAATGAAGGCCGAATCGGCATTGGCGCCCAGATGGTCGGCCTTGCGCAAGGCGCGCTGGATCACGCGATCCGCTATTCCGGAGAGCGGGAGCAGTTTGGACGGAAGATCGCGAGCTTTCAGGCAGTGCACTTCCAGCTGGCGGATATGGCCACGCAGGTCGAGACGGCCAGGCTGCTCGTCTATAACGCCGCGCGCCTTAAGGAGGCGGAGAAGCCGTTCATGCGCGCCGCGGCGATGGCGAAGTACCACGCCTCAAAGGTGGCGCAGTCGGTTTCTTCCGCATGTCTCGACCTGTTCGGAGGATACGGCTTTACAACCGAATACCCGGTTGAGAAGCTCTACCGCGACTCGAAGATCGGCACGATCTACGAGGGCACCTCCAACATGCAGCTGCACACGATCGCCAAGGACCTTCTGCAGGACTCCGCGTGAGCGGCTTTGGGGCCGCTTCGGCGCGGGACGGCGAATTCCCCGCGGAGACGAGGTAACCGATGGTAGGAATTAAGCATGTCGTGCTCTTCGCGGCGTTGATCGCGTTGTTCTATGGCGTGAAGCGGCTGCCGGAGCTGGCTAGGGGACTGGGGGCGGGGATCCGGAATTTCCGCGCGTCAATTCAGCCACCCTCCGACCAGCCGACCGAGGACGAGCCTCCAACGAGCCGCTCGGACTCGTAGTAAAGCACGGGCCGGGACCGCGGTAGCTTCAGCAGCTGGACGCGAAGGAGGATCCGGAGGAAAGCTCAAACTTCTCTTCCCGGCGCTCCTCGTCGATCTCGTCAGCTTCGGGATCGTACTTCCTCTTCTTCCTTTGTACGCCGCCGACTTCGGCGCCACCGGCGGACAGGTCGGGATTCTGATCGCGTCCTACTCGTTGGTACAGCTCTTTATGGCCCCGCTGTGGGGACGCATTTCGGATCGCGTCGGCCGCAAACCGATTCTCCTCGTTGGGCTCTTCGGCAGCGCCGCGGCGTACCTGATCTTTGCGCTGTCGGGATCCCTCGCGGCGCTCTTTGCGCACCGCCTGGCGGCGGCGATCGGCGGATCGACCGTTCCCGTCGCCGAGGCGTATATCGCCGATTCGACGGCGCCGGAACGCCGCGCAGGCGGACTTGGGCTTATCGGCGTCGCATTCGGCACGGGATTTGTGATTGGGCCCGCCTTGGGGAGCATCCTCGGGGGTCGCTCAATAGATGTCTTCGGGACCCCCGTCATCGCCGCAGGCGCGCTTGCATTCGCGCTCTGCGTAGCAAACGGGATTTTCGCATCCATCTTTCTTCCCGAATCCCGAAGGCCCGGACCCGGCCCCCCCAAGCGTCGCGTTCGGGTTTCCGGCTCCAATCGCCAGATATTTCTCGCGATCAGCGCCTACTTCTTGACGGCTACTGCATTTTCCGTGCTGCAGCCGACGCTCTCTCTTCTGGGCAAGGAGCGCTTCGGGATGGGCCCGGGCCAAGTCGGGTTCTTCTTCTCGCTCGTGGGCGTCTCTTCTGCGTTCGTCCAGGGGGCGCTCGTTCGTTTTCTCGCGCCCAGGGTCGGCGAGAAGCGGCTTCTGCTTTGGTCTGCGGCGCCCTTTGCGGCGGGCCTGCTCGCGATTGGATATTCCAGCGGCTTGGGCGGCCTCTTGGCGGGACTCGCGCTCACCGGAATCGGCTACGGACTCGCCATACCCGCCGCCCTGTCCACGCTGTCGCGCGCCACGGGCGCCCACGCCCAGGGAACGGCGCTGGGCATTGCGCAGAGCGCCGGATCGTCGGCGCGCATTCTGGGGCCGCTGATCGCCGGCTTTCTCTTTGACGTCGGGATGGGCTATCCCTACCTCGTCGGCGCGGCGCTCGCGGTTGCGGTTTCGATCTTCGCCACCCGACTGACCGCCCCCGCAGCCCGCCCATGATTCCAGGCGGGGAGCGGGTGCTGTTCGTGCTCCACAAGCCACGCAACCTCGTCAACATCGCGGGGTCGGTGCGGGCAATCGCGAATATGGGGTTTCGCCGGCTCGCGCTGGTGCGCCCCAAGGAGTTTGACCGCCGCCGCATCACGGGGATCGCGCACCGGACCGACGAGTTGGTGGAAGGCGCGGAGATTGCGGACGACCTTTCGGAAGCGCTCGCGAAGTCGCGCTACGTCATCGCCACCTCCGCGCGGTCACGAACGGCGCAACGCAACTATTTGGATATTCGCGCGGCGGCGGAAAAGGCGGCGAGAACGGCTCGCGAGGGGGAGGTCGCCGTGGTCTTCGGGCCTGAGGACTCAGGTCTCTCCAACCGCGCTCTGGACCTGTGCGGCGACGTGGTGACGATCCCCACCGACCCCGGGCACGCTTCCCTGAATCTCGCCCAAGCAGTTCTCTTGATCGCATACGAGCTGCGGCAAGCATTCGGCCCCGAGCCTCGTCCGCTTCCGATGGGCCGCCGGTCTTTGGGGCCCGCCGCGTCTTCCGACTTGGAGGAAATGTACCGCGCGCTTTATTCGGGCTTGGAGGCGATGGACTTCTTCAAGGCCAGAAAGCCGGAGAGCGTGATGCGGACGCTTCGGACGGCGCTTGCGCGATCAGGGCTGGATGCGCATGAGTCCAAGTTGATCGCGTCAATCGGATATGAAGTCCGAAACGTCCTTTCGCGTCTTCGCGAAGGCTCCCAAGAAAGCTGACGGAGACCTTCCCTTCCAGGGTTATCAAATTCGCGCGGACGGGGACCTTTTCAGGGATCCTCGGCAAGGGAACACGCGTCTCTGGTATCTGCCTCGAAGATGGTTCCATGCGCTGCCTCTACGACTCGACAAAAACCCGCCCAACCACCTAAAATTCCCAAGCCAACCCATCACCCCAGCACCCCCGCAGACCTCCGCCCGCCCAAGGCGTTCACTTTCGTCGGAATTGGTGTTCATTTTCATCGGAATGCACACCCACCCACGCGGACGCGCTCGGTCCACTGGAACACGCGGCGGCGATCGCGTCGCTGAACGGCGGCCTGAAGTTCCTCCAGACCAGACCATCACTCGATCGTATGGCACGGAGCCTGGCGGTGGTCGACCTCACGCATCCGATCTCATGCCCCGGCGCGTCGGGTCGAATCCTCCAGCGGCCCTATGCCAACTGCGACACGAGGTTGAGGCCAGCATCTACGCCGCTTGCTGGATTCCGTACGCCCTCGTCGGCGAGAAGGGCGACGGCACGGCGCGGAGAGAAGCCTACCGGGCCTTCATCTTGCACTCCGTCGAACCCCTTGGAAAGACCATCGCGGACGAGCTCGGGCGCGTCCTCGAAACCGACGTGAGATTCCGTTTCACCGATCTGCGCGCGGCTGATTTTCAAGGTCGGGCGCGGGCCTACAAGTCCCTCGTCGACTCCGACATGGAGCCCGGCGGTCCCGGCTCAACTTGCCGGCGTTCCCGATGACCGATCTTGAGCGTGCGCAAACTGTGTTGGTGCTGCTCAAGTGCGGAGAAGCGAAGATGAAACTTCCCCGGGTCGCGAAAGATAGCGAAACGGCAATCCTTCGCATTCTGTCAGATATCGGCCAGAAGCAGTAAAACAAAGGGAGCCCCGACGCGCGGACACGTTGAATGCGTGAAAGAAAAAGACAAACGCGACATCAGGTAAGCACTCTTTACTCACTTCGTAAACCCGGCTGGGATGAAAACGATTTCCTTAACCAGCCTGTGAATTTCCACAGAGTCGCGCGGAAGCGCCAAGGGCGCCAAGTTGTATTTTTCTTCCCACTCCCGTTTGAGTCTCTTCATCAACTCGCTCCTTTCCGGTGGCCAATTTATCGGCCCCCTTTCGGCCTCCCATTCTCGCTTGAGCCGCTCTTTTTCGTTGTTGTATTCCTCCTCTGAGAAAGTCCCGACTAGGACGGGGCGCGGATTCTCGCAATAGGACAGCCATGGGGCGGGCGGGTTGCCACCTGTGCGCACGTTGAGTTTTTCAATCTCGCATTGGTCTACCCTCGCCATCCATGCAGGTATCCTAATTCCCCCTTTCGTGTAGATCAAAGGCTTCGCTGCCATGATCGCCGGGTGGTCCAGCGCCGGGCCGGCCGCCGCGTCGCACCCCCCCAGGGCGGCGAGAAACAGGATGGCTTGCGGGTACTTCGGTTTGCTCTTCATGAGCGATTCCAAGACTGGAGGGTCTGGTTACGGAGTTCCAAGCGACGCCTCCTAATGGATATAGCGCACTCGCCGCTCGCGCGCAAAGGGTACGGGAACGGAACAGAGCGAGAGTCCCGGGGCCCGGTATGCCTCGCGCCCATTTCCGCTTCTATGCGGGACTCTTGAACCGGGTTCCAACAGGAACCCTTAAGCGCCCGTTTCCGCCTCCAGCGGCTCTGGATCGACCGGCGGCTGCCACAGCTGAATCGCCGGGAACATCGCCAGGAACCACCGAACCGCAAGCAGGAAGACTCCCAGGAAGCCCAGCCCGATCAGCGGCGTAATCCACGAGAAGACGGGATCGCCTTCGTGGTGGAGGGATGGGAAGATGAGCATGTAGTGCCAGATCCAGAGCCCGGTCAGCACGACGCCCGCGAAGATGGCGAGGAGCACGGGGTTCTTTTTTGGACGTACTCCCAGCAATCCGGCGAAGGGCACGACGAAGCAGAGCACGATCACCGATGCGGAAAGGGCGCCCCAAGGCTCCCCTGTGCGGGTGGTAAGCCAAGCCATCTCCCAGGGCAGTTTGCCGTACCAGATCGGGAGATACTGCGACCAAAAGAGATACGTCCAGAAGACGCAGAAGGCAAACGTGAGCTTGCCTAAGTCCCACAGCTGCGCGGGACCGATGAGTCGAGCCGCGTCGGGCCTGCTCCAGCGCAGAGACACGGCGCCAATCGCCGTGGCCGCAAGTCCGCCCCAGATCGCGGCCATGAAGAACCAGCCGCCGAAGAGCGTGGAAAACCAATGCGGCTCCAGCGACATCGCCCAGTCAAAGGCCACGATGGTCATCACAAGGGCGTATACGATCACCAGCAGGGGCGCCATCCGCGTCATTCGGCGGTACGCCCAACGACGCTCAAGCTCCTCGCCGCGCCATCCTTCCGTGAGGCGGGCCCACAGCCAAGTCTGGGAGGGCCCTTGGGCCGCTCGCTTCTCCCGCAGCCTCCCCAGGTCGGGGCGAAGCGCAAGGTAGATGAAGCCCAGCGCCAAGGAAAAGAGTCCGGTCACGCCGACGACGTTTCGGCTTAGCAGAAATGGGATGTTCAGGTAGGCCGCTTTTTCCTGAACGATGGGATCGTACTCCATCTTTTCGATCCACGGGAAGTAGTTCTCCCGGAGACCGAAGAGCATCGGAAGAAACAAGACGAGCGCGCATGGAAGAAACGCCCCCAGGGACTGGTGCAGCCGACGCAGGGGCCAGTTCCACTTCGCCTTGACGATCCACGTCACGACCGCGACCATGACCCCGCCGATTGATATGGAGGTGAAGTAGTTCCAGTTGACGACGTAGGATTTCCACGCGAGCGCCGGCTCTTGGACGAGCGCGGCGATAAACGCCATCGCGCCGATTGCCGTCAACCCGGCCAACAGAGCCGTGACCAACCGCTCCCGCTCCACAAATACGGGAGGAATGTCCCCCTTGGGCGCAGACTTTAGCATGCTCATCCCGAAGGCTCTTCGCTTCCGGCCTGCAGCTGGCGCACATAGTTCACGACATGCCACCGGTCGTAGTGGCCGATCTGGTGGCCGTAGGCCGGCATGACGGCGCGCCCGACGCGGATGATTCCGTAGATGTAGCCGTCGCTCCTCTGCACTGCGGCTTCTCCCCTCAGCGGATAGGCCTGCACCAGCGGAAAGACCTCGAAGAGGTAGCTCGTCGCCCCTGAGCCGTCCGGACCGTGACAGACGACGCAGGTCCGGTTGTAGAGAATTTCCCCGCGCCTGAGCGACGCTTCAGTGGGCGCGACCGGATTGACCATCGTGTCCACGACGGTCGGATTGGCCGCCATGTCCTCTTGAGTGAAGGGCGGCGGCAGCTCCGAGCTGCCCTCCGCTTGGCCCAGACCGAATTCATGGGGTCCCGGCCCATAGTTGCCGGCGGACAACGGGACCGACCCCTCGGGCGGAAGAAGCGGCGCCTGCTCATAGGGATCAAATGAGGGCTGGCTTCTCATCGAGCGCTTGAAGATTGCCGCCAGCGCATCGTCCATCGGCGTACACGCCGAAAAGAAGAGGGCGATCAGTAGCGCGGCCGCTCTATACACGGTACGCCTCCTCGTCCTCGCGCAGCTCCGTCGGCGCAAATCCCGAGAGCAGCTCGCGCACCTTTTGCGCCGATCCCTCCGGGGCCGCCACGTATACCCCGAAGGCGCCGTCCGAGCAGTCGGGGTGATATCCGACCAACGGACGAAAGTTGGGGAGCCCCGCATTCACAAAAAACCCGATTACGGTGGAGAGGGCCCCGAAGAGAATCCCCATCTCAAAGGCGATGACCACGTAGGCAGGAATCGAGAAGATCGGCTTGCCCCCCGTGATCAGCGGCCAGTCCATGGAGGTCCAGGTCGTAAAGGCGAAGCCCGCAGCCGCCCCGGTCAGCGCGCCGGCCAGCGTGAAAACCCGCACCGGACTGTGCTTCTTCGCTAAACCCTCCTCAAGGAGGTGATGCTCTGGAAGCGGCGCGTATGCGCGAATCTTCCGGTGTCCGCCGGCGCGCAACGCCTTGCATGCCTCAATCGTCGCGTCCAAGTGATCGAAGAGAGCGAAGAAGCCCACGTGGCCGGACCGCTTGCGAATGCCGATCACGACGATGCCCCCTTCCCCGCCTCGATTTCCTTTCCGCGCATCGGCGGCGGGACCACCTCCTTCATCTCCGCGATCGCCACCGGCGGCAAGAGGCGGGTGAAGAGCAGGAACCAAAAACCGAACCAGGCAAAGCTGCCGATCAGCACGCCCATCTCCACGACGGAGGGGCGGTACAGGCCCCACGCCCAAGGCTCGTACTCGTGGGACAGGGAGGTGACGATGATCACGAACCGCTCAAACCACATCCCGATGTTGATGAAGATGGAGATCACGAAGAGGGCCGCGATGGAGCGTCTGATGCGCTTGAACCAGAACATCAGCGGCACCAAGCCGTTGCAGACGAGCATCGTCCAGTTGGCCCACCAGTACGGACCGAACACGCGGTTCCAGAATGATCCGCGCTCCGGAGGCTCGCCCGAGTACCACGCGAGGAAGTACTCCGTCAGGTAGGCGTACAGCACGATGCTCCCCGTGAGGAGGCACAGCTTCGCCATGGCCTCGAAGTGCTTCGTCGTGAGGTACTTCTCCAGCCCGAAGTACTTGCGCATGGGGACCGCGAGGGTGATCACCATCGCCACGCCCGAGAAGATGGCCCCCGCCACGAAGTACGGCGCGAAGATCGTCGTGTGCCAGCCCGGCACGATCGACATCGCGAAGTCCCAGGAGACGACGGAGTGCACCGACAGCACCAGCGGGGTCGCCAAGGCCGCGAGGTAGATGTAGGCCTTGGAAAAGTGGTGCCACTCCCGATCAGTGCCGCGCCAGCCCAAGGAAATAAGGGAGTAGAACTTCTTGCGAAGGCCGCGCGCGTGGTCTCTCGCGGCGGCGAGGTCGGGGATGGTGCCCAAGTAGAAAAACACCGCCGAGACCGTGAAGTAGGTGGTCACCGCGAAGACGTCCCAGACGAGCGGCGAGCGAAAGCCCGGCCATAGGAACCGGCTGTTGGGGTAGGGAATCAGCCAGTAGGCGTGCCAGACGCGTCCGACGTGGATCAGCGGAAAGAGCCCCGCGGTCATGACGGCGAAGACCGTCATCGCCTCGGACGCCCGGTAGATCGACTGCCTCCACGGGGCGCGGAAGAGGAAGAGGATCGCGGAGATGAGCGTGCCGGAGTGCGCGATCCCTACCCAAAAGACGAAGGTCGTGATGTACACGCCCCACCCCACCGGGTTGTTGAGGCCGGTGACGCCGATGCCTTCGTAGATCTGATAGCCCCACGACCCCAGGAAGAGCGCGACCCCCGCAGCGGCGAGGCCGAACATGATCCACCAAGCTCTGCCCGGCTTGGAGAGGGTCTTGAGGATGTCGCGGTTGACGTCCTCGTACTTCCGGACATCCGGGTTGGGCAGCGCGCCGCGGGCGCGCCGATCTTCTTGAGGCAGAGCCATGGAGCTTAGTGTCCGCCCGCTTCGACTTCGTGGCGCGTGACCTTCTTCAGGTAGTGCACCGCCGGCTGGGTGTTGATCAGCTTGTCCAGCACGCGGTAGACGCGCTCGTCGTCAATGGCGCGCGTGACGTTCGCGCGTTCGTCCCGGATATTCCCGAAGGAGATCACATTCGACGGGCAGACGCTCTGGCAGGCCGTCTCGACTTCGCCGTCCTCGACCTCGCGATCCTGAAGCGCAGCCCGGTTTCCGGCGTCGCGAATGCGCTGGACGCAGAAGCTGCACTTCTCCATGACGCCGTTGTCCCGCACCGTCACGTCGGGATTGAACTGCCAGTTCAGGGGCTCCGGGATCTTATCCTTCTCCGTGTACCTGAGCCAGTTAAAGACGCGCACCTTGTACGGGCAGTTGTTGGCGCAGTAGCGGGTCCCGACGCATCGATTATATGCTTGGGCGTTCAGCCCGTCCGGCGTATGGTAGGCCGCGAAGACCGGACAGACGGGCTCGCACGGCGCATTGTTGCAGTGCTGGCAGAGCATCGGCAGGAAGCGGATGTCGAGCGGCCCCGAGTGCGTGGCGTCCACCGTCTCGTAGTAGCGCTCGATTCTGAGCCAGTGCATCTCCCGGCCCTTCAGAACCTCGTCCTCGTACACCCACGGGATGTTGTTCTCGGCCTGGCAGGCGGTCACGCACGCGCCGCAGCCGTTGCAGCGATCCAAGTCGATCGCCATCGCCCATCTGGGGTGCTCTTCGGCGTAGTCTCCGTACCTGGCTCCCGGCGGCGGATACTCGTCCGCGCGTCCGTCCGTCTCGGTCGGCACGAAGCCCCCGGCTCCCTGCAGCTCCTTGATGGCGCCGTGGCCGTCGTCGGTCACGGTCTCCAGACCCGCTCTCAGGCCCAGTTGAGAAAGGGCCACCGCAGGCGCCACGCCCCGATCCTCCTGATCGCTCGTTCCCTCGGTCGTCGCGAGACGCGTCCTCCGGCCGGTTGGGCGGACCGTCGCGCGCGTCGCGAGCGGAAGCTCCCCATCGGCTCCGCCGGCGGGAAGCAGCGTCATCGGGTTCACGCCGTTGCCGTCAGCGAATCTGCCGTACCCCTCATGCCCTCCGCCCGTTGCGATCGCGACCACGCCGGGACGAATCCCCGGATATACCCAGACCGGCAGCTCCACCGATCCGTGCTCGGTCTCGACGCTTGCGATCTGAACCGTGCGGACGGCGGAGTACGCGGGCAAGCCGCCTCTTCCGATCCCCAGCTCCGCCGCGGTATCCGGGTGCACCTCGAGCCAAGACTGCCACGTGACCCTTGATACCGGATCGGGAAGCTCCTGAAGCCAAGGCCGATTCGCGAAGCGGCCGTCTCCGAAGCGAGCCGACGGGTAGACGATCAGCTCCGTGCCGTCCCCGGGATCCTCCGTGCCTCGATCAAAGTCCACCGAGGCCTGCGGAGTCTGGGCAAGCTGCGCGATCGCTTCCGGCTCGGGCTCGCTCTCCGGACGCTCCAGGAGGGCTCGCCGCACCGCGCGCCGCCAGAAGGCGTCGATATCGGCGGGGTCTTCTCCAGCTTCCGCCATGTGTCTTGTGTGCTCCGCCTTCAGACGCTCCAAGAACGTGGAGGGCGGGCTCCCGCTCCCCGAGAGCCTAGCCGCGATCTCCAGCGCAATATCTTCCGGCGCGCGCGCGTCGAAGAGCGGCACCGGTCGCATGGCGGGTTGCCGGATGGAGTAGACGCCCGCATCCACCTTGGCGTCGCCCCAGGACTCGAGCGGCGTGAGCGCAGGCAACACGAGGTCGGCGCGCATCGTCGTCTCGTCCAAGGCGTCCGCGAAAGCGGCAACGAAGGACACGCGCTCCATCGCGGCGGCAAAGCCGGCCCCGGAAGGGAGCGAGTAGGCGGGATTCGCGCCGGAGACCAACAGCGCGTCGCAGGCGCCGTCGTTCATATCTCCGATCGCCTGCTCCATCTCCGAATAGGGAGACGCCTCCGAGTCCGGAGCGCCCGGGATATCCACCGTCCTCCCAAGCGCTCCCGTCACCGAGTTCAGGACATGCGCCGCGACGTTGGCGGCCACGCGGTCCCCGCGCGCGCCCGAATGCCCGGGGCCCAGCGCAAGAGACGGAGCCGACGCCAGTTGGTCCGCCAGCAGCTCCAGCGAGTGCGCGTCCAGCCCCGCAGCGTCCGCCGCGCCTTCCAGACTCCTCTCGACCACCAAGGAGCGATAGGGTCCCGCGTCGCCTACGCCGCGTCGCACAAGCTCTCCCGCGAGCGCGAGGGCCACTTCGGTCTCCGCGCCCGGCGGACAGGGAAGCCACTCGTCGGCGCTCTGCCCCGACAGCGGCAGGTGGGGGCCGACGAAAACAAAGTGTCCCTTGTCCAAGTCTCGGACGGCATGCATCGCGGCGAAGTCGCCGCTGAACTGGACCGGGGAAATCCATGTCCCCATGAAATCGGCGCCGAAGGATACGAGGGTCCTCGCCTCCTGAATCCGGTAGCGGGGAAGCGCCCGGACGCCGTAGGCAATCTCGGTGGCGGCCCGCAGCGCCTCGTCCGCCAGCGCGTCGTGGATGACCCTTCTGCCCCCCGCGGCCTCCGCCAGCTCCTGAAATACGCGGGCCCCCGTCGGTCCTTCGCTTCCCGTGAGGAGAATCGGCGCGGCTGCCGCGCCTAGACGTTCGGCAAGCTCTGCAAGCGCGTCCTCCCAAGAGACCTCTGCAAAACCGCCGTCCGGGCCCTTGCGCAAAGGCTGGGCGATGCGATCGGGGTTGTAGAGGGCTTGAAGGGAGGAAATCCCCCTGGAACAGACGCCGCCCTTTGAAAGCGGGTGCTCGGGATTGCCCTCGATCATGACCGCGCGACCTTCCCGGGTCCTCACACGGGTGCCGCACGCCGCGGAGCACTCCCCGCAGGTCGTGGCGTACCACGTGGCGACGCCCGGCGTCACCTCCTCCGGAGGCACGACGTAAGGGATCAGGCGTTCGATTTCGCCCTCCGAACAGCCGACCGCCGCTGCCCCCGCGCCGCTCACGCCCACGACCCTGAGGAAGTCCCGCCGCTTTAGGTCGACCGTCATCTTCCTCGTTGAGCCAAGGGGTTCAGCATGCGCCGCATCCGATTAATAGTGGCAGACGGTGCAGTCCCGGCTCACGTCGCGCTCCAAATGGCAAGACACGCACCAACCCATCTTAAGATTGCCGGACTCGGGCGCCATCTCTTCCAGCACGCCCATCAGCTGGACCTCTCCGTGGCAAGTCTGACAGGAGATTTCAGCCGCGATATGCCGAAAGTGAGGGAAGCGCACGTGATCCGAGACCTTGTATATCCTGCGCCAAGGAATGGGCTCGCCCGCGTCGGCGTACGCCAACGTCTTTTCGATTTCGACGCGGGCAGGCTCCTCTCTTCCCCGGACGACCTGATGGCAGCCTACGCAGGTCGCGACCGGCGGAATTCCCGCATCCACGGAACGCTCCGCGGAGTAATGGCAGTACTCGCAGCCGATGTTGAACGTCCCCGCATGAACGTCGTGTGGAAACTGAATCGGCTGGAAGGCGTCCGCCTCCGCGGCTTGCTGCGTCTGGGTGGATCCCGAGCCGCCGAAGAGCGCGGCGCCAGCTGCGAGAGCAAGCGCGGCGCCGCCAACTAGCCAAAACCGTCTCATCGTTTGGGTCAGGTGCAGCTGGCGGGAAAGAGTTGGGGAGGAGTCTTCGGCATCAGCAAAAGATAACCCGTAATCAGTCCGTTCTTTCCGATGTGCGGGAAAGCTAGGAGTCCCGCTGCGGCGGCGACAAGCGCATCCGCGTCTCGGACAGCCCGCCCGGATTCGTGCGGGAAGGCGCGCTGCCGGCCGGCGGGGTCTTGGGCCTCGCCGCGCGGACGCTGCTTCGCCGCATCCTTAGATTGGGCTTTGCCGGTTGGTCGCTCGAAGCGCTGAACGCCCGTCGCATGGCTCGGAATTTGGGGGAATCAACCGCTCGGGACCGCCAGCTGAACCTCGCCGCCGCCCCGCGCGTCCGCGCCCGGGCGATGGACACCATCAACCTACGCTGAACACACATTGCCTCGCGCCGCGCCTCTAGACTGCCTGCTTTTTCAGCTCCGCGACGCGGACGATCCAATGGCCGCCCAGGAGGTGGCTGAGTTTTCGCGCTGCCTGACCCGCTTTCATCCCCGGATCAAGACCTTCGACCTGCTGGGCGACGCCTTGGACCCGGCTCTCCTTGCCGACTTCGATCTCGCCCTGGTTGGCGGCAGCGGACGATACTCCGCCGTCGGCGACGCGCCTTGGCACTCGAGCGCCATGGCGTCGCTGCGCGCGCTGGGCGCATCCGGCCTGCCCGTATTCGCCTCTTGTTGGGGCTTTCAGGGCCTCTCGCGGGCGTTCGGGGGGACGGTCAGGCGGGCGAAGGAGCTGGCGGAGGTCGGCACATATCGCGTGCGCCTTACGGAGGCAGGCAGCAAGGATCCAGTCTTCGGCCCCGCGGGCATGGTTTTTCCGGTGCAGCTAGGACACGAGGACTTGGTCCAGGAGCTTCCCCCCCGCACGACCCTCCTCGCTCGCTCGGAAGCCGGCGTGATGCAGGCCTTTCGGTTTGAAGACGCTCCGATCTACTGCACGCAGTTTCATCCCGAACTGACCGCCCGCTCAATGCGGGAACGCGTCAAGGCCTACCCCAGGTACGCGCTGGAGGTGCGCGGCGTCTCGCTGAAGGAGTTCATCGCAAGCCTTCGCGAGTCTCCCGAGTCCGAAGCCCTCCTCGTCCGCTTCGTGGAACGCTTCGTGCGTGAATGCGACTGAGCGGCGAGCCGGGCGCGGCCGAAGGGAGGCCTCTTGGGATCTACTGTGCGATCATCGGCCTTCATCTGGCGCTGTGCGCGCTTCTCTTCGAACCCAAGATCCATACCGGGGGCGACAGCGCGACGTACGTGCTCTTGGCCGAGAGCGTTCTGCAGCAGGGCGACGGCTATTCTCTGACGGTGGATCCAGGGCCTCCCGCGGCCCACGTCAAGTACCCCCCGGGATACCCCGTCGCTCTCGCCCCTTTGGTGGCGGCGTTCGGACGCAACTTCGCCCTCCTGAAACTCTTGTCCATAGGGTTTACGGCAGCTTCGGCGCTGTTTTTTTGCCTTTACCTTAGGCGGCGCGGAAGCGCGTTTTGGATCCCCGCGAGCCTTGCCTTTGCGGCAAGCCCCGGGGTCGTCGATTACTCGCGGTGGATGCTGACAGAAGCGCCGTACCTCATGGCGACCGTGGTCGCGCTATGGGCGCTGGCGAAGGACAAGGCGCGCTCCGAACTCGGAATCCCTTTCGCGATCGTCCTCGCGGCATCCGTGGCGGCGTTTTATTTCCGACTCTTCGGGGCGCTGCTGCTTGCCGGGATCTTCATCGGCTACCTCCTCCGGCGCGACTGGAAGAGGGTCCTTGTATTCGGCGGGCTGGGATCGGGCCTCACGCTACCCTGGCTGATTCGAAATCGACTGCTCAGCGGCGCGGCCAATCCGTATCTGGAGGAGTTCCTGATCCGCAACATCTATGCGCCGGACCAAGGAATGCTGGACTTCGGCGGCTTCGTGGAGCGGACGCTCTCCAACGCCTGGCTCTACGCGACGCGGGAGCTGCCTCGCGCGCTGGCGGGATCGGACAGCGCCTGGGCCTCCTCGCTGCTGGTCGCGCTTCTTGCCGGAGTGGTCGTCTGCCTCGCTCTCTTCGGATATGCGCGCGCGCTGCGCCCAAAGCCTGGAGGCGGCGAGATCTACCTCTTTCTCAGCTGCGCGGCGATCCTGCTCTTTCAGGGAAGCGTGGTGGACGTCAGGTACTTGGTCCCCCTGCTGCCCCTGATCTTCGTGTACGCAATGGATGGAGCCGCGCGCCTTGCTCGCCCGGGGGGCGACGCCCCTTGGACGAGGAAGCTGCCTGTCGCGCTCGCGTCCCTCCTGATTGCCCTAGGCCTATCCGCTCAGTTGGCGAGGGCCCCCGGCAATCTGAGGATGATCGACGCCTATCTTGCGGGTGATCGGTACGCCGGCTACGCCCCTGGGTGGCGGAGATTTTTCGAAGCTGCGGACGCCGCGCGCGAAGGGTCGCCCCCGGACGCGGTCTTTACCGTCCGCAAGCCGCGTCTGTTTCGTCTCTTGGCGGACCGGAGAGCCGTTATCTACCCATTCACGGAGGATGCGGACGCAGTGCTTCAAGCGGTGCGCGAGACCGACTACGTGGTGGTCGACGCGGTCAGCGCTCAGACGGCCTTCTATCTCGCGCCCGCAATTATGGAGGCTGCGGAGGAATTTGCAGTGGTCCATCAAACGGCGGAGCCCGCGACCCATACGCTCCGCGTGGTGAAAGACCCGCCTATCCCGTAGCCTGACGACGGGGACCTTACTCTGAGCTGAGGGTTCGGCGGCGACTCCACACGAAGGTCCACCCTCGCGTTGGCCTGCTATGATCGCCCGGCACTGCGCCCCGTTCTCTTCAAGAAATCGGCTGGCCTCCGGCCGAGAACGCGGAGGGTCTCGCTGCGGCGGTCCAAGCGCGGCGATGCGATCATCGCATGAGCCCGACTGCGGGCTATGTGCGGAATTTCAGGACTCCGCTGCTCCTGACCCAGTGGATGGCGCGGCGACTTCAAGGCCTAATAGCCGCAGCACGCGCACGGTGGCCACCCCGAGATCGTCTACTTCACTGTAGGCCATCAAGCCGCTTGGACCGAATGCGTCCGGGACGCGGAAGTCGTCAGCGGCCAACGTCCCGACGTAGTCGCCGTCCGCTGTGAACACATCGGTCGGACCTCGAGATACTCCATCGCCACCCGTCCGCGCGACCCAGATCCGGTCCTTTGAATCCACCGCGATCCCACTGATGACCGGAACCTCGGCCGCGAACTCCATCTTCGACTCGGCCTCGGTCTCCGCAAAGAGCGCTGAAAGCACCGCCTCGGCTGCATCCGCGCTGCTTCCCGGGGCCGGCAAAAAGACGCCATCCCCGCCGCTCCTCCGACGCCGTCTCGCGGCATTTTGCATCTCGGAGGTCACGGGGACTGGATCAATCGGCCTCTCAATCAGAACATCAAGCGCGCCGTCGTCCCGCAAGACCTTACCCGGTATCCTACGGAATCGACGACCGCCACCCTCCCGTCACCCAGCACCGCTGCTTCGAGCGGAGGGCCGAACTCCAGCGTTGGGGAAATAGACCCTGACAGCGATCCTCCCCGGATCTCCACTCTGTCGTCCGCCGGGACATCTCCGCCCGGTTCTGCGCCGGCCGAATGGCCGTAAGCTCGGTAGAAATCGGAGATCCCCTTTCCCAATTCGTGAACCGCGAAGGTCCGCGCCGACTTGTTCACCGTGAGTAATCGGGCGCCGGAAAGGGCGCCGACGAGAATCGGTACCTGGATTGGGTTAATCGATAGACTCGGCGCCCACTGCCCGGACCGCACGGTCAAGGGGTCCGCTGCAGGCTGCCCGCCAAAAGCAAACTGCTCGACAAACTGCCCGTCGTCGTCGAACAAAAGAAAGGCGCTGTGCCCCAAGTCGCTAACGATCAGTCGGCTGTCCGGCAGCACCTCAATTCCAAAAGCGATCCTAAGTTCGCCGGGTCCCTCGCCAACCCTAGACACCGAATGGTGAAAGCTCCCCTTCGGATCGACGACCGCCACGCTAGACCGTTGTCTATCAAAGAGAACGACTCCTCCCGCCCCGTCGAACCGCACGTCCGCGATCTCTCCGAACCGCTGCCAGTCCGGGGCACCCACGCCCCCGATCGAGAAGACATCCTCCGTGGTCGCGAATAGCGGAATGTCCGCCTGGACTTGGTTCGCTTCGTCGCCGCCGCAAGCCATTGCAAGAAACGCCAGCGCGCAGCCGCGCGGCAGGAGCTGAGGGGAGAGCGTCGGCGAACCTTGGCCCGCTCGGGCGCTTGAGAAGCCATCCCGGAACAACTCGCGCTTCGGTCTCGCCATAAACCTCCAAGTCCGGTCCATAACAACCCATGGTTTTGCGCTCCAAGATGATAACCTCTCTGAACCGCGGCAACGACTGGGGCCGGCGAGTCCTCGGAGCAACGGCGGGTCATTTTGGGCGGCCGCTGCTGAAATTCAGGATCGAGAGCGACGCCGCACGGCGCGCAAGTCGATGTTCGGGCGAGCTCGCTCGGACATTCTACCGGGCTGCGACAGGCCAGGACTCTCTAGCAGTCTTGCAAGACCGCCGCTTCCGCCGCACTTTTCGGCTGCAGCTCGTTATCGGGCACTCATGGGCAGTCGAGACGAGCGGGACGCAACTCTCGGATCAGCCCACCCACATAGATGGAGCAAGACGATGAAGCGTACCCTCGCGTTAACGTGTTCCCTCTTGGCCCTTTGGCTTGGGACTTCGCCGGCGGCTTCTCAGGAAAAACCCACCCTCGCGCCGGACGACTACGATCAGTGGGAGTCGCTGGGCAGGGCCGCGCTCTCCCCGGACGGGCTGTGGGCGGCGGTGCCGATTCGGCGGGTGGACGGAACGGCCGAGCTTCGTATTCATCGGACGGACGGAGACTCCTTGGTCGTGGTCGCCGAAGGAACGCGTCCGCTCTTCTCCAAGGGAGGAGCGTGGCTGGCCTACGGCATTGCGGTGCCCGAGAAGGAACGGGAGGCGCTCCTCAAGAGGAAGGAGCCGGTCCGAAACTCGGCGGGGCTCTTTAACCTCCAGACCGGCGCTCTGGAGGTGATTGAGTCGGTGGCGTCGTTTTCATTTTCGGACGACGGCAGACACATCGCCTTTCGCCTCTACGGGAGCGAGGGCGCAAAGGGATCGGACCTGATCGTCCGCAATCTTGATGATGGAGGCTCGATCAGCTTCGGAAACGTCTCGCTGATGGCATGGCAGGATGAAGGCGGTCTCCTCGCGATCGCGCTGCGCGCCGAGGACGACGACCGAAACGGCGTTCAGCTGTACGATCCCGCTTCCGGCCGGATCTCCTCGCTCGACTCCGACGCCTCGATTTATCGGGGCCTTGCTTGGCGAGAGGCCTCGGACGACTTGGCGCTCCTGAAGACATACCAAGAGGACGCTCGCGAAGACACGGCCCACGTCGTGCTCGCATGGCGGGGATTAAGCTCGCAAGACCCGCGGTCTTTCGTGCTGGATCCGCGCGAGGCCGGGGTCTTGGACGAAGACCGGCGCATCGTGGAGCACCGGTCCCCCTCTTGGTCGGAAGACGGCTCAATGATCTTCGTGGGCGTACAAGACCGAACGCCCCAAGAGCAGGCGGCGGAAGACGAGGAGGAAGGCGCTTCCGAAGAAGACGGGGAGGAGGCGAGTCTGGAAAAAGACGTGAGGAAAAGGCCGGGCTGGAGGTATGGCATTCGCTGGATGTCGATCCGGTGCCCCAGCAGCGGGTAAGGGAGCGACTGCTGAGAGAGCGGCATGACATCGCAGCGTGGAACCTTAAAGATTCCCGCCTTTTGACCTTGGGGGGCCCGCTTGCCGACCAAGTCGAAATCGTGGAGGGAGGTCGCCGCCTGCTTGCGCGCGACGAGACGCCCTACGATCAAGGCGCAATGTTTGGGATGCAGTTCCACGACCTCTATTCGGTCGACGCGCGGACGGGGCAAAGGGAGTTGATCGCGCCCCGCGTCACGCTTGACCTGGGCGCAAGCCCAGGCGGGCGCTACGCCGTCTGGTTCGAGGGCGAGGATTACTGGACCTACGACCTTGAGCGCGGCGAAAAGCGCAACGCGACGGAAGATCTGGACGGAATCTTCGTGAATCTGGACGTCACGCCGACGCGGGAGCAGATGCCCTCGTTCGGAAGACCGATCTGGCTTCAGGGCGATGAGGCGTTTCTCGCTCTGGACGAGTTCGATGTCTGGGAGATTCGGGCGGACGGGTCCGGCGGAAGGCGCCTCACGGAGGGAAGGGAGAACTCGGTCCGCTATCGACCAATCCGTTTGGACTTGGAGGCGGAAACACTGGATCCCGAGGAACCGATCTACTACTCCACCTACGGGGAATGGACGAAGAAGTCCGGGTTTTCCCGGGCCAAGCGGGGCGAGACGCCGCGCGCGCTTATCTGGGAGGACGCGATGGCAGGCGGCCTGATCAAGGCCAGCGACGCCGACGCGCTTCTCTTTAGGAGCGAACGCTTCGACGACTCGCCGGACTACTTTGCGGCAGGCCCGGAGCTCTCTCAGCCAAGGCAGGTAACGAAGACCAACCCCTTCCAAGAAAACTATGCCTGGGGCCGGGTGGAGCTGGTCGACTACGAGAACGAGTGGGGTCGCCCGCTGCAGGGCGCGCTTGTTCATCCCGCGAAGTACGACGCGAGCGAGCGCCATCCGATGATCGTCTATCACTACGAGCAGCTGTCGCAGACAATGCACAGTTATCAGGTCCCGGACCCGACCCGCTACTACAACATCCAGATTTGGAGCCAGATGGGCTACTTCGTACTGCTTCCGGATATTGTGTATCGGGACCGGCGCCCGGGGCAATCCAATGTGGAGACTCTGCGACCGGCCGTCGCCGCCGCGATCAAGAGCGGGCCGATTGACCCGGAGCGCGTCGGGCTGATCGGACACTCGTGGGGCGGATATCAAACCGCGTACTTCGTGACGCAGGACGATCTCTTCGCATCCGCCGTCGCCGGGGCGCCGCTCACCAACCTGATGAGCATGTACCTCTCCTTCTATTGGAACTCGGGAAGCACCGACGCTCGGATCTTCGAGATTAGCCAAGGCCGGATGCAGGTGCCGTGGTGGAAGGACTGGGACTCCTACCATGCCAACTCGCCCGTCCATCACATTGAGAACCTCAACACGCCGCTATTGATCGAGTTCGGGACCGAAGACGGCGCAGTGGAGTTCAATCAAGGCGTCGAGTTCTACAATGCGGCGCGAAGGGAGGGCAAGCACGTGGTCATGCTCGTGTACGAGGGCGAGAACCACGGCCTCGCGAAGGAACCCAACCAACGGGACTACCAAAACCGGATCCTGGAGTGGTTTGGACACTACCTCAAGGGCGAGCCGGCACCTGACTGGATCCTCAAAGGCGTACCGTACATCGACCAAAAGGACGGTAAATCGAGCAAACCCCGGAAGGTGAGCCAGTAGAGAAAACCGGTTCCGCTTGGCGTAATCGGGTTCGGGACCGGATTAGGGGCCGCCTGTGCGGGCGGCGGAGAGTTTCATCGCGACTTCGCGCATTTCATTCAGTTCGCTGCCGTGCCCCTGAAACCGGAGCACTCCGCGCCTGTCGAAAACGTAGAGCCACGGCGTCCGGGAAAGAAAGAACCGCCGCCGGTCCGCAGTTGGCAAGTCCGGATCGCTCAGAATCCGGACTTGCCAACCGAAGCGGTTTGCATACTGGACCGCCGCCTCGCGCCGATCACGCGTGACGGCCACGCGCGTCACGCCTTCGCCAAACCCGTCCGCGAAATGATCGGCCCACTCGGGAGCCACGCCGTCGCTGTGCGCGCAATCGGAGCTGAATGCGTAGAACACCGTCACCGATCCATCCGGCGTCGACATCGCAAGGGTGTCCCCGCTTCCGTCCGCAGATCGACCGGCTATCCAGTCCAGCGTATCGCCCAGCGCGTACGAAGGGACCGTAAGCGGCCCTCTTCCGCCGGCGCGCCCAATCAACACGACCAGCTGGACGACGGCGCAGACCCCGAGCAGGGAAGCAACGGCCCACCGCTTCATTCAGGCCTCGCCGCCGCAGTCGGTGGAACTGTTGCAGTTATCGGTCCAAAAGCAACAGTTGTCGCAGCAGAAGTCTTTCTCCTCGACCGACTCCTTGCAGCAGTCCCTCCACCAGAGAGCGCCGGCCCTGCCTGACGCGCTCTCCGCAGGCGACGCGACCAAAATCGGCAGCATGAGCAGATTCGCCGCCAGAGCCGCGCCGATCCAGATTCGAGCGTTTCTCATAACCCCTCGTCAGGGTCGAGAAGACCTCCAGCCGCGCCACTCGGCGCCGGCATCCGGTGAAGGTCTTCCCCCTGCTTAAGCCAACAAGAGACAACTTGTTCCCAATCGGCCAAAGAGAGTCGCCCAAGCCTCCCTTCGAGGCTCCCAGCGACTCTTCAGCAGACTGGGCCCCTCGCCTTGAAGGCCGAAGGCCTCGAAAGCGCGCTATTGCGAACGAAGCGACGCCGGGAGCGGAATGCTCGCCACCCGCTGCCGGCCCAAGTCGTCCGTCACCACGCCTAGCAGTCGCGTGCCCGAGACCCGGAAGACCTGAAAGCCGGAGGGAAGCGTGACTTCCGCGCGCCTCGGGGAGACACCGGCCTCGGGAAGGCCGATCACGCGCCATTGCCGACCGTATCCCAGCGGATGGGAACCGCCGTCGTAGACCTGCAGCCACGCCCGCCCTCCGGCGCACCTTAAATCGACAGCGAGCGGCGCTGATTCCGCGAACTGCCCCCTGGCCGCCTCTTCGGCTTGCGACAGCATGGCCTCCATCTGAGCCTCCTCAATCTCTTGGCCTTGCGTCTCCGCCGCCAACATGCCGGCGACATAGCTGATTCGATCAGAGCGGGTCAGCGGCACGGCATCCCACGGCACGGAGAGCGAGTCCCTGCTCGCCCAATCCGCCTCTACGAAATGCAGATGCCTCGAGACGGGATCCAACACCACCAAGCCGCCCTCCGGACAGGCGTCCCAGAGTGGCACGGGCCCAAGAAGGCTCATCGCCTCCGGGTCCACTTGGGCTGCGCCTCGCAGATCCTGAAAGTCGACTACCGGGCGGGGCTCTCCGGCCTCGCTGGCGTGCATCAGCGTCGCCGTCCAAAGACCGCCGCCGAACATGACCGGCCCCGAATACACTGCCCTCAATGAGCCCCCATCCGCCATGGACGCTACTCGAAGCGGATCCCCGAAGGTGACGGCGTCAATGTCCCCTCGGACGTTTCCGAGGCTTGCCGCAGCACTCTCCGAGATCAACTCGCCTTCGACCGAGAAGACGCGATAGAGCCTCGCTGCGGCATCCCACACGGCGACGCGATCACTGCCTTCCGGGGCGAGCAAGGCCCGCGGCGACCGCAACTCCCCCGGCCCGTCGCCCTGCCTCCCGAACACAATTTCTTCGCCGCCAGACCGCAGGCCGCGAATAAAGGGCTCGGCGGAGGCCAGAACCCAGATCACGCCATCCTTCTCCAGCATGTCCGCCACATCCCACAAGTCGTCTTCCGGGGAGTGCCACGCAATCTGGTCCGGGTCGATAACGACGGAGACCGGCCCGGACTCTTCCGCTCCGCCGCAACCGGCAGCCAGCGGGATAAAAGCGACTGCCAAGAACCGCATTGGAATCGCCGCAGTCTTCAACATGATCATCGTCTCTCTCCATCATTAGGGTCTTGAGGGGCCGCCTGTGCGGGCGGCGGAGAGTTTCATCGCGACTTCGCGCATTTCATTCAGTTCGCTGCCGTGCCCCTGAAACCGGAGCACTCCGCGCCTGTCGAAAACGTAGAGCCACGGCGTCCGGGAAAGAAAGAACCGCCGCCGGTCCGCAGTTGGCAAGTCCGGATCGCTCAGAATCCGGACTTGCCAACCGAAGCGGTTTGCATACTGGACCGCCGCCTCGCGCCGATCACGCGTGACGGCCACGCGCGTCACGCCTTCGCCAAACCCGTCCGCGAAATGATCGGCCCACTCGGGAGCCACGCCGTCGCTGTGCGCGCAATCGGAGCTGAATGCGTAGAACACCGTCACCGATCCATCCGGCGTCGACATCGCAAGGGTGTCCCCGCTTCCGTCCGCAGATCGACCGGCTATCCAGTCCAGCGTATCGCCCAGCGCGTACGAAGGGACCGTAAGCGGCCCTCTTCCGCCGGCGCGCCCAATCAACACGACCAGCTGGACGACGGCGCAGACCCCGAGCAGGGAAGCAACGGCCCACCGCTTCATTCAGGCCTCGCCGCCGCAGTCGGTGGAACTGTTGCAGTTATCGGTCCAAAAGCAACAGTTGTCGCAGCAGAAGTCTTTCTCCTCGACCGACTCCTTGCAGCAGTCCCTCCACCAGAGAGCGCCGGCCCTGCCTGACGCGCTCTCCGCAGGCGACGCGACCAAAATCGGCAGCATGAGCAGATTCGCCGCCAGAGCCGCGCCGATCCAGATTCGAGCGTTTCTCATAACCCCTCGTCAGGGTCGAGAAGACCTCCAGCCGCGCCACTCGGCGCCGGCATCCGGTGAAGGTCTTCCCCCTGCTTAAGCCAACAAGAGACAACTTGTTCCCAATCGGCCAAAGAGAGTCGCCCAAGCCTCCCTTCGAGGCTCCCAGCGACTCTTCAGCAGACTGGGCCCCTCGCCTTGAAGGCCGAAGGCCTCGAAAGCGCGCTATTGCGAACGAAGCGACGCCGGGAGCGGAATGCTCGCCACCCGCTGCCGGCCCAAGTCGTCCGTCACCACGCCTAGCAGTCGCGTGCCCGAGACCCGGAAGACCTGAAAGCCGGAGGGAAGCGTGACTTCCGCGCGCCTCGGGGAGACACCGGCCTCGGGAAGGCCGATCACGCGCCATTGCCGACCGTATCCCAGCGGATGGGAACCGCCGTCGTAGACCTGCAGCCACGCCCGCCCTCCGGCGCACCTTAAATCGACAGCGAGCGGCGCTGATTCCGCGAACTGCCCCCTGGCCGCCTCTTCGGCTTGCGACAGCATGGCCTCCATCTGAGCCTCCTCAATCTCTTGGCCTTGCGTCTCCGCCGCCAACATGCCGGCGACATAGCTGATTCGATCAGAGCGGGTCAGCGGCACGGCATCCCACGGCACGGAGAGCGAGTCCCTGCTCGCCCAATCCGCCTCTACGAAATGCAGATGCCTCGAGACGGGATCCAACACCACCAAGCCGCCCTCCGGAAAAAGACCGCTTCCAGAGTTGGTGACGCCTGAAATTGGCGGCACGCCATTTTCAGTCGACTACCTTCCTTCAAAGCTCGGGCGGTGCCGTTGATGGTACTGTCACGCCTACTCCAGAGGTAAATCATGACCAGACCCTCCATCCGCATCAGATTCGCTTCCGTACTGTTGGCCGTGGGAGCCCTTGCGGCGATACCCGTCGAAGCCAGGGACGCGACGGAGTGCCAGCGACTAGCAAACATCAAGTCCGCCGCCGACTCGTTTCGAGGGGCCTTGGGGAACACGATTGCCCGTGCGAGCAGTCCGGCCACCGTCCGCCGGGCGGGAGAAAGCCAAGGCGTGTCCTTGACTGCGCGACAAGCGGAAACGATGGGCGTATTTGTCGCAGGAGCCGTGAGCACGCTCAGAAGCAACTTCGACCGCGGACTAGCTTCGACGATAAACCGGGCAAGAACCCAAGCGGGTTGCCGGTAGCGATCTGCTGGAGACGCAGTTATGAGGTACCCTCGGGCACCTTAAGCTCAGCACCAGCTCTGGTATCGGAGCCACCACGATAGCCTGGAGCTGGACGGGTCGATCAGCCCTTCGTACCTTTATTCGCTTCGGCAAAGCCGCCCCCATCGTCTAGTGGACTAGGATACCTGGTTCTCAGCCAGGAGACCGGGGTTCGATTCCCCGTGGGGGTACTGTCGGCGAATAGCCGCGCCGGTCGCTTAGCTCAGTTGGTAGAGCACTACGCTCACATCGTAGGGGTCGCTGGTTCGAGTCCAGCAGCGACCATTCCGGCATGCGTTGCCTTGGCCTGACCGGCTACTCCGCCGGTAGCCAAGCCGCCACCCGTCCCGCCACCGCCGAAGCCGCGACGGAGTAGGGAGACACCAAGTAGAGCTGGCCCGGGCCGGACCTCCCGGGGAAGTTCCGATTCTGGGACGAAACCGATACCTCGTCCGGTCGAGACGTGGTCCCCGGCCCCGCGTTGATGCAGGCGCCGCACCCCGGTTCAATAAACTGGGCCCCGACATCGGCAAAGAGCTCCAAGTAGCCTTTTCCGCGCGCATATTCCCGCACGTCGGTTGAGCCGCACTGAATAAAGCACCGGACATCCGAATGGACGCCCATTCCGGCGTCTTTGGCCTCCTGAAAGACGCGGGCGTACATATCCATGTCCTTTTTCTTGCCAGCGGTGCACGATCCCGCATAGGCGATCGAGATGAATACGGGATCGCCAATTTCCTCGATCCTGCGACCGTTTCCGGGATCCCCCGGCAGCGCCACCATGGGACGCACCTTCGAGACGTCAATCACGATTTCCTTGACGTACTCAGCGTCCGGGTCGCTAAAGACATCGCCGCAAAGCGAGCGCGCTCTCTCCGGGTCCATGCCGCGCTCCTCGACCAGGAACTCCACGGTCCGTTCGTCTGCGGCCACAATGCCGGTATAGGCGCCCACTTCGGCCGCCATGTTCGTCATCGTGGCGCGCTCGTCCACGCCCAACGCCTCCACTGCGGGACCGCAGTATTCGATGATCTGCCCGATCGCGTCTCCGCCTTGGACATAGGGGTGGCGGAGGATTTCCAGCATGTAGTCCTTCGCGGTAACGTTCGGGCCGGGTTCGCCCTCTAGGACCACCTTGAACGAAGGCGGCACGCTGGCCCGCACATCCTTCGTGATCCACGAGTTGAAGATCGCCGTCGTCCCGACGCCGAAGGCGACCGCGCCCACGGCGCCCGCATGCGGCGTATGCGAGTCGGTGCCGATGATGAGCATCCCGGGCTCCGCGTAGTCCTCCAGCACCTTGGAGTGGCAGATCGCCTCGGAGCCCATGACGTGACCCTTCTGCTCTCCGTAGAGGCGAATTCCCTGGGCTTCCGCAAACTCGCGCTGCTTGACCTCCAGCTGATTGGCCGCATCCAAGAGCCCCTGCTCGATGCGCTCTTGGCTCATCGCCTGATGCAAAAAGGTGAGATGGTCTCGAAAGAAGAGAATCGACTCGGGGTCCAGCGCCTTGGCTTCGCGTCCCAGCTTGCGCTCAAAGAAGATCGACGCCATCGGAGTCACGTACTCGTGACTGAAGCGGAGGTCCGCGCGGAAAAAGCCCGCCTCGCCGGGCTCTACCCAAGGAGCGCCGACACGCTCCTCCTTCGCGTCGACGACCCACTTTTTCGCAAAGATCTTCTCGCCCACCGTCATCGGACGGCGCTCCGCGTCGCGGGCGTGGGCGCGCGGCGGGGGCACCTCGACCATTCCCCGAAGGCGCGCCACATTGAATTCGAAGAGTCCTCCGTACTCCACCACCTGCCGGGTAATGGCGTCCGCGCCTTCGGTAAACCGACTCAGCGGGATCTCTTCGCCTGATCGGATGGCGTCCAGGAGTTCGAAGTCGGTGGTCGTGAGAATGCCCAGATTTTGGCAGTTCTCGTGGTAGATGCGCTCAATGCTCTCCGCCGCGACCACCTGAATGCCCGCCATGAGCTCCGCGTAGGGACTCTGCTCGCGGCTGCTTCCCTTCCCCCTTCGTTTGCCCGCGACGGAGCAGACGAAGCCGCCGGCCCTGACAGAGCCTCGCTTGATGGGCGCGCGCCGCCCTCCCTCTCCGTCCGACGCCTCTAGGCCCAAGTAAGGAAAGTCCCCCAGCTTCTCGTCAAAAAAGAAGCAGATGTAGGCCGGCGTGATCTCGTCAGTGCTGATTTGATCCCGGAGGCCGACTTCGCGCGCCGTCTCCACGCCAATGTCCAACCCTTCAAATAGCTGCTTCTCCAGCAGCTCCGCGTCATCGACCAAGAAAAGGACTCGCCCGTCGAAGCGCGCGGTGGAGGGCCGTTTGCGCACGCTCGGCCCGACCGACGGCACGCTCTGGGAGCGGCGCGGATCGCCATGCGGACCGCCGGGAGTCTTTTTCAACCGGTCAAGCTCCTCTCGCCTGTCGCGCCGCGCCCCGAGTCATGCGCGGCGTTCTAGGTGAAGTCCCCTAACCCGAAGATCACGGAAAAGATGATCGCAAGCACCGCAAGGGGCGCGACGAAACGGACGAAGAACAGCCACGCGTCGTAACTAAACCACTTGGGCTCCCTGCCGTCTACGAGCTCGCTCCGGGTCGCGGCCCGGCTCATGACCCATCCCGCGGCGAGGGTAATGAACAGTCCGCCCAACGGGAGCATCCAGTTCGCCACGAAGTGGTCCGCCGTGTCGAACCACCCCACCTTGCCATCAAAGATCTCCATCGTGGAAAAGATCGGCGCGCCGGTCATCGAGAGCACCGCGAACACGGTAAAGACGAAGACCGCCCCGCCCGAAAGGAGCGCGGCGGCCCGGCGGCCGACCCCATGCTCGTCAATCAGGTAGGCGCACACCACTTCGAGCAGGGATATCGTCGACGTCAGCGCCGCGAGCGCCACCAAGACGTAGAAGAGCGGCGCGAGGACGCTCCCGAAGGGCACCTCGGTAAAGAAGAGTTGCGGCAGGGAAATAAAGAGCATCCCGACCGAGCTCGCGCCGACCTCCTCGCGCATGCCGGCGACGGAGTAGATGACCGACACCATGATGACGGTGGCGATGAGCGCGATCGCCGTATCCAGCGCCACGATGTAGCCGCCCGCCCGCACGACCGAGTGCTTCTTGGAGATGTAGGAGCCGTAGGTGATCATCGCCCCCATGCCGAGCGATAGGGTGAAGAAGCTGTGCCCCAAGGCCTCCAGCACGCTTTCCCATGTCAGCTCTTCGAAGTTCGGTTGGAAGATGAAAGAGAGCGCCTCGCCGGCGCCCGACATGCTCAACGCGCTAAACAGCATCAGCAGGAGGATGCCGAAGAGCACCGGCAGAAAGAGCTTGGCGACTCGCTCGATTCCCTTGCCGATTCCGAAGTAAACGACGGAGATCGTGGCTGCGCTGAACGCCAGCGAGAGGCCCAGCTGCAATTGCCGGTCGCCGAGCTGTTCGCCAAAAAGCTCGCCCGCGTTTAAGTCTTGAGGAAAGCCTCCGACGGTCCATCCTGCGGTCTTCGCGAAGTAAAAGAGAGACCAGCCTGCGATCATGGTGTAATAGCTGAGCAGGATAAAGCCGGCGAGGACGCCCCAGATGCCCACTGCGGCCCAGTGTTTGCCGGCCACCTCCTTGAGAGCCCCCACCACCCCCTTCTGCGAGCGCTTTCCAATCAACAGCTCTGCGAACATGATCGGCAGACCCACCGCCAGGATGCACGCCAGGTACACGAGCACGAAGGCCCCGCCTTCGTTGTTCCAGGTGATGTAGGGGAATTTCCAGAGATTGCCGAGTCCGATGGCGCTGCCGGTCGCGGCAAGAACGAGGCCGAAGTTGGAGCTCCAATGCTCCCTGGGTCGGTTCAAGCGAGTCTCCAAGCTGTGTTGAGCGGTCGCCTGCGGCGGACGGCTTCTAATTTGTTTGGGAAGCGATCCCGGCACAATAGAAAGGCGGACTTGAAGATGACGTTGCGCGGAACGGTCTTGCGGCGGGCTCTCTTGACGCTGGTCGCCGCCGGATGCTCGCCTCCCTCGGGTGAGGAGTCGGATGCTCCCAGGGCAGCCCTGCTCACGTCGGGCCCGGTAAGCGACGCCGGCTGGAACGCCGGGGCCTACGAGGGCCTTATGCTGATCGGCGACTCGCTGGGGCTTAGGATTTCGCATCAGCAGACGCGGACTCCGGCGGAGCTGGACGACGCCTACATCTCATACGCGGAAGACGGCTACGGATTGATTTTCGGTCACGGCTTCGAGTACCAGGACGCCGCGTCGCGGGCCGCCCCGCGTTACCCGGAGACCACCTTCGTTGTATCGTCGGGCTTCAGGGAGGATGACAACCTCCTGCCTTTGATTTTCGGTTTGGAGGAGGCGTCGTTCTTGGCCGGAATCGCGGCTGGAGGCGTAACCCGCGCGGGCGTCGTCGGGATGGTCGGCGGAGTCGAGATTCCCACGCTCAAGGCAACGTTCGCGGCCTTTCGCGCCGGCGTCCTGCGCGCCAACCCCGACGCGCGCGTATTGGAGACGTTTCTCGGGAGCTGGGACGATGCAGCGCGCGCGAAGGAGGCGGCGGCGGCCCAGCTGAGCCAAGGGGCCGACGTCCTCATTCACAATGTCGACGCGGCCAGCTTCGGCGTCTTTCAGGCCGTGCGCGAATCCGCCTTGGAGCGACCGTCCTGGGCCTTCGGAATGAACCGCAACCAGAACGACGTGGCCCCCGATGTCGTTCTGGGCAGCGCCGTCATTGACATTCCCCGGGTTTTCCTGAGCGTGGCGCAGGCTTGGCTCAATGGGGACGTTCGGCCCGCCCTCGAAGTCGGCTTGGCCGGGGGAACGGTGGACTTTATCCCGAATCCGGACCTGGAGGGCGTGATTGATGCCGAAACGCAAGCCCTAATCGCAGAGGCGCGCCGCGAAATCCTGGAAGACGGGTACGTCGTGCCCGGCAGACTGACCCGCGAGAATCTCATCGAGCCGTCCTCGTCTCTGGATTCGTCGGGTACGTGAGGGGGAGAGAAGCGACCGAAGTTCTCCGCCTTCGAGATATCGTCAAGCGCTTCGGGAGCGTCCAGGCGCTTGACGGCGCCTGCCTGTCTCTTGCCGCAGGCGAGATTCACGGCATCCTCGGCGAGAACGGCGCGGGCAAGACGACGCTTGCGCACATCGCCTCGGGAATCAAGGCGCCTGACGACGGCGAGATCCTTCTGGCGGGCCGGGCAGTTCGCTTCCGCGCCCCGGCGGATGCGCGCCTCATGGGAATCGCGCTGGTACACCAGCACTTCTCTTTGGTGGAGGCCTTTACGGGCCTAGAGAACATCGCGCTCTTCGATGCGGAGAGCTGGACCCGCTTCGGCACGGCCAAGGAGGGCCTTGAGGCCCGAATTCGCTCGCTCGCAAGCAGCCTTGCGCTCGCCGCGCCCCTGAAGACGCCCGTGTCGGAGCTCGCCTTGGGCGCCCGCCAGAGAATCGAGATCCTGAAGGCCCTCGCCGCGCGACCCTCCCTCCTGATCCTGGACGAGCCCACGGCGGCGCTCGCGCCTCATGAGATCGACGGCCTCATGGCCGCGCTGCGGAAGATCGCGAAAAACGGGACGGCGATCGGACTCATCGCCCACAAGCTGGACGAGGTGCTGGCCGTCGCGGATCGCGTCTCGGTCTTCAGGCGGGGCCGGCGCGTCCTCTCCGCCGCAGCGCGCTCCGTTACGGCGGAGAAGCTGGCTTCCGCCATGACCGGCTCCAAAGGGACGGCGGCGCGGCATCCCCCCCGTTTCGCCCGGACTCCGCGCGAAACGCCTCTCGTGGCGCAGCTCGTTCGGGTCTCGGGCGCGCCCGCCGGGAGAACGCCGCTCAGGGCCGTGGATCTCTCCGTCTCTCGCGGCGAAATCGTGGGGATTGCGGGCGTCGACGGAAATGGACAGCGGTCCCTCGCGTGGTGCTTGGCCGGGATCGGCCCGCCAAGCCGCGGCGAGGCGCGGCTGCCGCGCAAGGCGGGGTGGATTCCCCGGGACCGATCCACGGAGGGGATCGTGCCCGAATTCACAGTTGCGGAGAATGTCGCCCTCGCCCTGACAACGGATGAGCGCTGCCGCGCGGGACCTTGGTTTCGCTGGGGCAACGTACGCAGACTGGCGCGGGGCGTCATGGACGCCATGGCGGTCAAGGCCCCCGGCGCAAGCACGAGAGCGGACGCGCTCTCCGGAGGCAATCAACAGCGACTGGTAGCCGGACGAGAGCTGCTTCGAGGCGGCGATCTCCTGATCGCCGAGTCACCGACCCGCGGGCTCGATATTCGCGCCCAAGCCCAGCTGCGCGGCAGGCTACGCTCCTTGGTCGAACGCGGGGATGACGCGCCCGGAGTCGTGCTGATCTCGGACGATTTGGAGGAGGTGCTGGAGCTCTCCTCCCGCGTCGGCGTGCTGTCAAGGGGCAAGCTTCAGTGGCTGGCCGCCGAAGAAACGTCGATGGAATCCGTCGGCCGACTGATGCTGGGAGCCGCGCGAGACGAGGCTGCGCGCGCGCCGGTCTCCGGCTGAATGCGCGCTCTGGCCGCGACCGGCCTTCTCCGCGCCGCGCTATCAGCCGCGTGCGCGCTTGCCTGCGCGTCGATCATCATTGCCGCGCTCTTTTGGATGGGCGGACAAGATCCTCTCGCCGCCTTCGCCGCGATTTTGCGCGGCAGCTTTGGGAGCGGAAATCGATTTGTCTCCTTCACCCTGGTGCAAGCTGCCCCGCTGCTCTTGGCGGGCCTCGCCGTCTCGCTTTCCTTTCGAGCCGGGTACTGGAATATCGGAGCGGAAGGCCAGCTCTTGGCGGGCGCGGCGGCGGGCACGGCGGCGGCGCTCGCGCTTTCCGGCCTTCCTTTTCTTGCGCTCGCTCCGCTTTGCCTTCTGTTTGGCGCGCTGGGCGGAGCGGCATGGTCGGCCATTCCCGCCTGGCTCAGGGCGCGGTCCGGCGTAAACGAGGTCATCAGCACCCTGCTCATGAACTTCACGGCCCTCTACCTCGTGCAGTACTTGGTGCGAGGCCCCCTGCAGGAGGCTCGAGGCATCTTCAACAGCTCCGACGCGATTCCGACCGCCGCCGCGCTGCCCGCGCTGCCGGGCACGCGCCTTCACCTAGGGTTTTTCTTGGGCATCCTGCTCGCGACGGGAATGGGGATCTTCTTTTCCCGGACCGCAGCGGGCTTTCGGCTTCGCGCGATGGGCGCCGCGCCCAAGGCGGCCCTGGTCTCGGGGCGCATCGCGGAAGCGCCGGTCCTCTGGGGCGTTTTTCTCGGCTCGGGGGCGCTCGCGGGATTGGCCGGATGGGCGCAGGTCGCAGGCGTCACGGGCCGCCTGTACGAGTCCTTTTCTCCGGGGTGGGGATACACGGCCATCGCCGTCGCGCTCTTCGCGCGCCTCAATCCCTATCTGGCGGCGCTCACCGCCATCTTCTTCGGGGCTCTCGGCGTAGGCGGCGCCGCCATGCAACGGGACGTGGGAGTTCCCGAGGTTTGGGTGCGCGGGGCGGAAGCGCTCTTGGTGCTCGCCCTCCTCGCGGTCGACCGCATCATCGCGCGTCCGGCCCTTCGCCAAGGGCCGCCTTCGGAATGATCGAGTACTTCGCGGCATCCGCCATCATTCTCGCGACGCCGCTTGCCCTGGCGGCGCTCGGAGAGGCCCTCGCCCAACGCTCGGGCGTCATCAACATCGGGCTGGAAGGCTCCATCATCTGGGGCGCCTTGGGGGGCGCGCTCGCGTGCATCGAGGCGGGGCCGTGGGTCGGGCTCGCGGTCGGCGCGCTGGCCGGCGGGCTGGCGGCGCTGGTCTTTGCGACCTTCGCGGTCTGGCTGGCCGCTGACCAGATCATTTCGGGGACCGCGATCACGCTGGGAAGCCTTGGCTTTACGGGCGCCCTATTTCAAGCCCGTTTCGGGGAGACGGGCATTGCGCTGGAGCTCGAAACCGCGCCTCGGCTCGCGCTTCCGCTGCTCTCCGAGCTCCCGTACGTCGGGGAGATCGTCTTCTCGCTCCCGCCGACCTCTTGGTTTGCGCTCGCTGCAGCCGCGGCACTCTCCTTCTTCCTCTTTAGAACGAAGTGGGGCCTGAGGCTTTCGGCCGCGGGGGAATCGCCCAGGGCCGCGCGCGCAGCCAGCGTCCGCATCCGCAGGACTCGCGCTTCGGCGTCCGTCTTCGGGGGCGCGATGGCGGGCCTCTCCGGCGCGCACCTTTCCTTAGTCCATACCGGGACATTCTTGGAAGGCATGTCCCAAGGAAAGGGCTTTATCGCCATCGCCGTCGTTGCGCTCGGGCGTTGGCGACCCGGAGGCATCCTGCTCGCCGCCCTCTTTTTCGGCGCGGCCGAGGCGCTGGGCTTCACGCTGCAGGCGGCGAACCACGACCTTCCCTATCCCCTTTTCCTCGCGCTCCCCTATGTCCTCTGCCTGGCCGGGCTCTCAGGATGGTTTGGGCGCGCCAAAGCCCCTGCTGCGCTGGGGAGGACGCGGCGGTAGACTTGAGGGGCGCAGCTGGGTATCCCGCAAGCCGTTCCGGCAAAGTCGGCTGAATGCACCCGATCAACGTCCTGATCATCGTCCTGGCCATCGGCTACATCCTAGTCGACGGGGTCCGGAGAGCCAAAGGAACGCGGGAAATCGAAGGCTACTTCCTCGCGCGCCGATCGCTGCCTTGGTGGGCCGTCGGCCTTTCCGTGATGGCGACTCAGCTCTCCGCCATTACGATGATCGGAACGACCGGACAGGGCGCGACTCAAGGGATGGGCCTGGTGCAGATGTACTTTGGCCTCCCGATCGCGATGGCGATCCTCGGCGTCACGCTGGTCCCGCTGCTGCGGGGCGCCAAGGTCTTCACGGCGTACGAGTTCTTGGAACGTCGCTTCGGACCCGGAACGCGGTCGCTCACGGCGCTTCTCTTTCTTCTTTCCAGGGGCATGTCCTGCGGAGTCATTATCGGCGCCCCGGCGGTGGTGTTCTCGGCGATCTTCGCGTGGCCGATCTATCTCAGCGTCGCGGTGGTCGGACTCCCGACAATCGCATACACGATGCTGGGCGGAGTGCAAGCAGTGACGTGGGCGGACGTCAAGCAGATGGTCCTCATCGTATGCGCCGTCGCGGGAGTGGCTTGGGCCCTCATCGCGCAGCTTCCCGTCTCTTTGGACGAGGGGCTGCGGATCGCAGGCGCTGCGGGACGCCTCGAGGTCTTCGACTTCTCCCTTGCCCTGGACGAGAGGTTCACCTTCTGGTCGGGGATGCTTGGGGGCACCTTCCTGATGCTCTCCTACTTCGGGACGGACCAGAGTCAGGTGCAGCGGTACCTTGCGGCCGAATCCGTGGCCGCCGCGCGCTCCTCGCTGATGATGAGCGCCTACTGGAAGATCCCGCTGCAGGCCCTGGTGCTCCTAGTGGGCGTGCTGGTCTTCGTGCACTATCAGTTCGCGACTCCGCCGCTGCTCTTCAACCCCGTCGAAGAGGCCGCGGTGACCGAGGCGCGCGGCGGCGAGTACGCGGCGCTACAGGCGGACTACTCGGAAGCGACGCTCGCCCGGTCGCGCGCCGCAAGCGACTTGGCTCGCGCTTCCGCGGAGAATCTTCCGGGAGCCAGGGCGGCGTACTTGGAGCGCGAAAGCGAGGCCTCGGAGATTCGCGCGGAGGCGCTGCGCATCGCGGGCGAGGTGACGGGTTCGGAGTCCGACGACGGAAATTTCATCATGCCTCGCTTCGTCTTGGACTTTCTTCCAACAGGGCTTGCGGGGCTCTTCATCGCCGCCGTGATCGCCGCGGCGATGTCGAGTATTTCCTCCGAGCTGAATTCCCTTTCCACGACAAGCGTGATCGACTTCTACAGGCGTTGGATCCGCCCGGAAGCGAGCGAAGCGCACTACCTGCTGGCATCGAAGATCGCGACGACCTTTTGGGGGCTATTCGCCTGCGTGTTCGCGACCTATATGGTGGGGCTGGATACCCTCATCAACTTGGTCAATGAAGTCGGATCGCTCTTCTACGGCTCAATCCTGGGGGTCTTTCTTCTCGCCATGGTCCCCTTCGCAAAGGCCCGCGGCGCCGTCGCCGGGCTTATTCTTGGAATGGCCGCAGTCTGGTCCGTCAAAATATGGGCCCCGGAGATCTCGTATCTCTGGCACAATGTAGTCGGCGTTCTTGCGGCGCTCGGGACGGGGACGCTGGTCTCTCTCTTGCCGCGGCGCGGCGGCCAAGCTCCGTTGAGCCCATCTTCCATGAGGCTCGAAGGTTGATTCGCGTTTTTCGGATTTCTCGGAGTAGTCGCGACATGGCCAACTCCCGCTCGCTGATCGCGCTCCTGCTTGCGACCCTCGCGGGCGCCCCCCAGGCCTTGGGGCAAGCGATTCCGGCGGGCCCCGCCTGGACCGGCGCCGGGGACGTGGCCGGCACGGCCCTTCTTCTCCGGCGTATCGACGGCGTGAAGCGCGTCCTGATGATTGGGGCCCATCCCGACGACGAGGACACTGCGCTGCTCGCAAGGCTCGCGCTGGGGGACGGGGCCCGAGTGGCCTACCTCTCGTTGACGCGAGGCGAAGGCGGCCAGAACCTGATCGGGGGCGAGCTGCGCGAGGGCCTGGGACTCGTGCGCACGGGAGAGCTCCTGGCGGCAAGGGAGATCGACGGCGCGGAGCAGTATTTCACTCGCGCCTTCGACTTCGGGTATTCGAAGAGTCTGGAAGAGTCGCTGGAGCAGTGGCCCCTTGACAAGGTGCTCCGGGATGTGGTGTATGTCCTCCGGAGCTTCCGGCCCCAAGTCGTGGTGTCGCTCTTTTCGGGCACCCCGCGCGACGGACATGGACAGCACCAGTACGCGGGGTTTGTCGCGAAGCGCGCCTTCGAAGCGGCGGGGGACCCGGCCCGCTTTCCGGAGCTGGCCCGAGTCGGCGTGCTCCCCTGGACCCCTCAAAAACTGTACTTCCGGTCGCGATCGGCAGGCTCGGGCGCGCTGGCCGTGGCCACCGGCGAACTTGATCCCCTCTTGGGGCGCTCCCACTACCAGGCCGCGATGGACGCGCGCAGCCGTCACCGCTCCCAGGACATGGGCGCCGCGCAGTCCCCCGGTCCCCGCTTCAGCCGGATTGTCTTGGATTCAGGGCCGAGTCCGAGCGACGCCGAGGACGACGGAATCTTCGCCGGCGTGGACACCACCTTTGTCGGGGCGATCCTTCCGTCGCTTCCGCCGCGGCAGAAGGCTCGCGGAGCCGAGCTGTTGCAGACGTATCGGAGCGCGGTTCAGAGGGCCCGATCACGGCTTTCGGTGTCCTCGCCCTCCGGCGCCGCGCCTGCGCTTCTTACCGCGTCGGCAGCCCTGAGAGAGGTCGCGAACGCTCTCCCGAAAGGAGCCGCTCGCGACCTTGCCCACGAACGACTGGCGATGCTCCACGAAGCGGTATTCGGGGCGGCCGGAGTCATCATTGATGCGCGAATATCGGCCGACCTCCTGATCCCCGGCGACTCCGTCGTCTTGGACGTGATCGCGTGGAACGGCGGGCCGTTCTTTGCGCGGGGAAGGAGGCCCGAGCTGGCGCTTCCGGATGGATGGACAAGCAGCCCCACGGAACGGTCCGTCCCCGCTCCTTCGCGTTCCTCTTTTTTTGCGCGACCCCCCGTCAGGGCGGCTTCGGATGCGCCGCTGGCTCCGGGAGGGATCGCGCGCTGGAGCTTCCTCGTTTCGATACCGAAGGATGCGAACCTTTCGGCGCCTTACTTCCTGCGAGCCCCGATGGACGGGAGCCTCTACAGGTGGCCGGACGACGGGGGGGACTGGGCCATGCCCGGCGGCCCCCCGCCGGTCCGCGCCCAAATGACGCTGCAACTCTCGGCGAGCGCGGAGGGAGCTCCGTTCGGGGACTCTGCTCGCGTCTCGGTCGATGCTCGCCGCGTACGCGTCGACAAAGCCTTCGGCGAGCTTTCATCCTCTCCGCTCGTCGTTCCCCCTCTGTCCATCCGCCTTTCGCCGACCGTCATGGCCTGGCCGGTCGGCGACGCCTCGCCGCGGACGATCACGGCGAGCATCGCGAACCTCTCCAGCGAGGAGCAGTCCGGGACGCTCCGCTTGGAGGCGCCGCAAGGCTGGTCGGTCCTCCGGCAAGAAATTGGGTTTAGCCTGCCGCCGATGGGGTCCAGTCGCGCCTTGGCCTTTGAAGTCCAGCCTCCGGCCTCGGTCTCTTCGGGAAGGGTCTCCTTTAGGGCGTTCGCCCTTCTTTCCGAAGACTCCGGCACGCGGCATGATCGCGCCGTACGAATGATCGACTATCCCCACATTCCTCGATCAATGCTCATTGAGCCCGCCCGCGCCGAGGTCTCGGTGTTTCCCTTGGCCGTCGACGCGTCGATCAAAGTGGGATACGTGATGGGGTCGGGCGACGAGGGGCCGCAGGCACTTTCGCAGATCGGCCTGTCGGTCGAGACGATTGACGACGAGGCGCTGCGGGAGGGCGACTTTTCGAGCTACGACGTTGTGATCTTGGGGATCCGGGCCTTTGAAACCCGGCCTCTTCTCGCCTCCGCCAATGCCTCTCTGCTTGCCTTCGCCCGGGGCGGAGGCACCGTGATCTCCCAGTACAACAAGTACGAGTACCCGCAGGGAGGATTCGCGCCGTATCCGGTCGGAATGCGTAGGCCTCACGACCGCGTGACGGACGAAGGGGCGCGCGTCGGGATTCTTGACCCCTCGTCGCCCCTTTGGACAGGCCCCAACCGCATCGACGAGTCCGACTTCGACGGATGGGTCCAAGAGCGGGGGCTGTACTTTCTCTCTGAATGGGACGAACGCTTCACGCCGCAGATTGAGATGGCCGACCCCGGCGAAGCACCATTGAGAGGCGGACTGCTGGTCGCTCCGGTCGGCGATGGTCTCTATGTGTACACCGGGCTCTCGTTCTTTCGGCAGCTGCCCGCCGGCGTCCCGGGAGCTTATCGTATTCTCGCAAATCTGGTCTCGCTGAAGGGCAGACCGCGGCTGCCGTAGCAGACCGTAGCAGAGCTGGATCGAACCGATCCGGCCCGCCCGGAGGAATACGCCGCGCGACCTCCGGGGGTTATCTTCACGATCCGCTGGAGCCGTTGACCGACGATGATGGCACTTGCGGCGCCCCGGCGCGGCAGATCCGTCTTGATATCGGGTTTTCAATCGTCTGAATCGCGCTCCAGTTGCCGAGAACTCATTTCTGGGGCATTCAAGAAAGTCATATGAGTCAGAGAACCGCAATAGAGTGGACCGACATGACTTGGAACCCCACCACTGGCTGCACGCCGGTATCGAGCGGTTGTGACCACTGCTACGCGGAAACCCTTTCCCAACGATTCCTTCGGCGCGTCTACTTGCGCCGGTTGCCGGTCGTAGACACCCCAGAGACTCGGGAAGACCCCTTTGCCGTCCGACTTTGGCCCGAGCGACTGTCTCAACCTTACCGATGGAAACGCAGGGCCTTGGTATTTGTCAATTCCATGTCGGACCTTTTTCATGTCGATGTGCCGGATACATTCGTTCAACAGGTTTTCGCAACAATGCTAGACGCGAACCAACACATTTATCAAGTGTTAACAAAGCGTCCAGCTCGCGCCGCCAAGTCCGTCTATCGGATCATTCGCAAAATGAACCTCAAAAGACTTCCCCGCCATATATGGATCGGTACATCCGTCGAAAACCAAACCGTTGCCTATCGACTTCGTCACTTGATGAGTATTCCAGCTTCCGTCCGATTTGTCAGCTGCGAGCCTCTCATTGGCCCCCTCGAGATTGAACGCGAGCTTGACACAGGCAATATTCATTGGGTCATCGTGGGTGGCGAGAGCGGACCCGGGCATCGAAGAATGAAGCCGCGTTGGGCAGCGGCTCTTCGAGATCAGTGCATAGCGCGAGCCGTGCCATTCTTCTTCAAGCAGTGGGGCGGAAGGACACCAAAAGCTGGCGGGCGTCGATTAGATGGCCGAAAATGGAATCAAATGCCTACCAGAGCAAGAATACAGATCGAATCTCTATAGTTATTCGGAGTTTCTTATAATGGACAAAAATGCCAAGATCGTCAAATTCGGCGGCAAATGGACGAACAAAAAACTCAGGATCTTGGAAGAATACCTTGACGCATACACGACGGCATTGAAACGTCAACCCTTCAGGCTTATTTACATCGACGCATTTGCTGGTACTGGAAGGATCAGCCCAAAACTCCGAGATAATGTCTCACATATTGAAAGCAGAGAGTTCATTTTGGGATCAGCCTCAATAGCGCTGAAGGTGCGCGATAAGCACTTTGATCACTTACAGTTTGTCGAATTAGATGCAGAAAAACAAATGGAACTGAACCAATTGAAAGATCAACATTCAGAACATTCAATCGAGGTTATCAGGAACGACGCTAATCGTCACATAAAGGATCTCAACAAAGATTCGTTTCGACAAGATGGTCAAGACTGGAGGGGAGTTCTTTTCTTGGATCCGTTTAGTACAGAAGTGGACTGGAGCACGACAACACACATCGCTCGACTGGAGCGACTGGACACTTGGATGTTGTTTCCCATTGGCGCACTGTCCAGACTAATGCCCAGAGATCGGGATCCAAGTGAAGTCCACCCTTCTTTGGTTGACATACTCAATCGTGTATTTGGCGACGATAGATGGCGACAACTCTATTCAAAACCGGCGCAAGGGGATTTTTTCAAATCGAACAGAAAAGAAAGAACTGGAGGTGTGGAGGCGCTATTGAGATTTTACATGAAGCAACTTCATACCGTTTTTGGTTCTCGTTTGCTGAAGAAGTCCATTCGCTTAAGCAATTCGAAAAACGCCCCGCTCTACGAGTTCATTTTCTGCGCAGGCAGTCCACGTGGAAAAAACCTTGCACACAAAATTGCCGCTTATTTAATGGGCCTGAATTCTCATTAGGCACTGTCTTTTCGATATATCATCAAGAAACAAGCACGATTGGTGCCTCAAGATTGACGCGCCGCGTCTATCCGACGGTGCCTTCGGCAAACAACACGCTATTATCAAACGGTCCTCGCCAGTTCTTAAGAATCGGGTGCTCTTCGCCTGAAATGATATCGGTCGCCCCGTCCGCGCTCTTGGCGAAACACAGAACTTCGCGAGGCTCAATCAGCCTTACCAGCCTCGGCGAGTAAGTCACTGCAAGAAGTTGCGCATCGTAGATGGACGAAAGCGAATCGACTACTCCCTCCAACGCGGGCGGGTGAATGCTGCTTTCCGGTTTTTCAAGAAGGCTGATGCCTTTGTTACACGGAAGATAGGCCAGCAACGTCAGCGCTAGAAAATGCAAGGTTCCGCCCGAGGCCATCCAAGAAGGCACTTCGATTCCGCTTTCGTACCGGAGGATCAGGTGTGCGCGCTGATCTTCAGGGCCCACAAGTACTCTTACTCCCCTTAAGTCGGAGAGCATCGTACGCACGTGCTCCATCCACTCCCGATGGCCTTCCCGATCCTGGTCGCGCAACCGACGGATCATCCACGGGAGATTAGACCCGTCGGCGGCAAGGCTGCGGATCCCGACATCGGGAGGACTGGGTTGTCGCATCGCTCTGCTGCTCAAAAGCACCCGCCGAACTTCATTCTCTAACGCCCGCTTGAACCAAGTGGCCACCGGGAACTTCTCTGGCATCTCGGGGAGGTTTGCCAGAGTGGAGCAACGCAGACCGCACGTTTTCGCTGCCACCCGCTCTTGTTCCGCTTCCGACGCTGCTTCCACATAGTAGCTGTCGGACCCTTGAGCAGACTTTTCGAAGATCAGCCTCATTCCTGCGCGTCCCTGCCCTAGAAGAATCGTCTCCGGCGGTGGACGCGGGGCCGGAAATTGGGGTCGCTGAGATGGCCGCCCCGGAATCCTGGGATGCGGCATGAGAAGCGCCCGCTCCGACGCGATGCGACATCCGCCGCCGTCCTCAAAGATCGCAATCTCATATCGAAACACTCTGAGGTCGCTCTCGGACGGCAGTTGGCTAAGCAGCCCTTCGGGTATGTCGACTTCGATCGCCAGCTGGAATTCCGCTCCCCGATCAGGACGGTCCCAGACCAAGTCCCTAAAGTCGTCCGTTCTTTTGCCAACCGCCTTGTCCAGCCCCTCCTTCGTCAAGTCACGAAGGAAAATGATCGCATCAAGCAACGCGCTCTTTCCGCTGCCGTTAGGGCCGATGAGCCCGTGAAAGCGACCAAGAGTCAGATCCACATGGCGCAGGCAGCGGAAGTTAAGAGTCTGAATTCGACGAATCACGTGAATCCCTTTTGGCCGGTAACCGCTGACTCAAGGCAGCCTTCGCAACCTTTCCTACAGACGTTCAGTCCATCGCGCGAATCGACGATGTCGAAGTCGCTAATGCTATGAAAGCCTTGTAATTCCGCGAGCACGGGTCGTAATCAGCGGCACGTCTCTCTTGGATTCCAAGGCGCGGCAACGGGCAACGCCTGCCGACTTGTCCTTCCAGAACCTTCCCCCGCCCGTCCTTTTTCGACCACAGAGCGAGTGGTCGCTGTGCGTACCGTCTGGCAGCTAGCGTCCGAAGAAGACGTTGGATACGAAGCTTTTATTCGGCCCTCCGTTCGCAGCGCGTCGATCGCCGCCCTCGCAAATTCTCGTTCGCGCGGGCCGCCGGTGGGCCGCCTCCAGGCGATGTCGATCCACCCGAGAGTCCCTCAAATACCCCGCCGCTCCGCACCCAGCCTCCCGCTGCCCGCGACGCTGGCGCCAACATGCTGCCCGAGAGGCTCTGAGCCTCTAAGTAGACCGCCTGCCGCCTCGCTGGTGCCGGCCAAACCGCCCGAAGACGGTAGACGAGATGAGCGTACCCTGAGACGCAAGGGGGCCGGGGTAAAATCCAGGTCGGGCGGCCGTGCGATGGGACAAAGTAGTCAGGGTCATCGCGGCGGTCGTTAAGTGCAAGCCAAGTTCCTCATAATCTATCCCTCTGGGGACCGCCCCTCCGCTTTCTCGTCTCCGAAGACGATACCCAAGGCGCGCGCGGCGGCCACGATGTCGTGGTCCAGCGGCACGGATTTCCGGCAGGCAACCGCTTCGGCCAGAGGCACCGCTGTCATTTCCATGTTCTCCAAAGCGACCATGGAGCCAAACTCGCCCGCTTCCGCGATCGAGACCGCCGCCGCCCCAAATCGAAGCGCCAGAATTCGATCATACGCAATCGGCTTTCCGCCTCGCTGAAGGTGACCCAGTACCAGACTCCTCGTCTCGCGGCCAGTCTCCGATTCAAGAGCGGCCGCGACGCGCCTTCCGGCTCCCCCTAGCCTCCGCCGGTCTTTGTCCAAGAACGACGGCCGACCGCCGAGAGGCACGGCGCCCTCGGCGACGACGACGATGGCGAAGCGTCGGGAGGCGCGCCATCTTCGCTTGATCTTCCGAACGATGCTCTGGATATCGTAAGGTATCTCCGGGATCAGAATCGCGTCCGCCGTGGCCGCGAAGCCAGCGTAGAGCGCAATCCACCCCGCATGGCGTCCCATGAGCTCCACGACCATGACTCGTTCGTGCGATTCGGTCGTGGAGTGCAGCTTGTCGATCGCCTCGGTCGCCGTATGCACCGCAGTCTGAAAGCCGAAGGTGGTCTTTGTGCCGCCCAGGTCGTTGTCGATCGTCTTCGGGACGCCGATCACCTTTAGCCCCTTCCTCGCGAGCTCCAAGGCGATTCGAAGGGAGCCGTCCCCTCCCACCGCGATGAGCCCGTCAATCCCAACTTCCGCCGCTCGTTCAATCACCTGATCCGACCTGTCCACGGTTCGCACCGCGCCGTCGGCCGCCCTTTCCCGGCGCGCAAAGGGGCTGCCGCGGTTGGTCGTGCCCAGTATGGTGCCGCCCCGGTGGGTGATGCCCCGGACGGATCGTTCGTCCAGCGGCACCAATCCGTCCTCCATCCAGAATCCCTCGTAGCCTTTCCTGACGCCCAAGACCTCCCACCCCCGCGAGCGGGCGCAGAGGACCACGGCGCGAATCACCGCATTGAGTCCGGGAGCGTCGCCCCCGCCGGTGTTGATTGCGATGCGCATCTAAAGCAACTTTATAGAGGCGGGACGGCGCACCCTGAAGGAGCGAGATCTTTCCATGTCCGCAGCCGTAACCAAGAAGGCCGTTCGGACCGCGCTTCGGTCCGTCAAGGATCCCGAGCTGCATCTGGACCTCGTGGTGCTGGGACTAGTATACGACATCAGCATTGAGGGCCGCGACGTCAAGGCCACGATCTCGCTGACGACTCCGACCTGTCCAGTCGCAGGCCAGATCGTCGACAACGCTCGAGCCGCGGTGGCCGGCGTGGAAGGGGTGGAAAACGCGGAAGTGGAGCTCACCTTCGATCCGCCTTGGACGCCTGATCGGATCAGCCCGATTATCCGCTCCTCCCTAGGCATCTGACCATGACCAAGCCGGCGGAGCTCGACCTTCAGGCGGAAGAGGCGCTCAAGGCCAAGGTGCGCAAGGGACACATCTTGGAGTCGCCCCGGGAAATGACGCCCGGCTATCGGCATGCGCTCGCCGTGCAGCTGACGGTACAGGCGGACACCGAGCTTATCAGCGCGCCCGCCTACTGGTTTGCCGCCAGGCATGCGCCGTCGGCCAACACCCAAGTCAGCGCGCACGCGATCATTCAGGATGAGCTCGCCCACGCCAACATCGCCTACCGCCTCTTGGAGGACATGGGGATTTCCAAGGAGCAGCTGGTGTACGGCAGGGAGCCCCGCGAGTTCAAGCACCCCTACGGCTTTGACCAGCCGCTCGAGAACTGGGCTGAACTCGTCGTCGCAAACGGGTTTTTCGACCGCGCGGGCATCTGCCTCTTGGGAGATGTCTACGCGAACACGTCGTACGGCCCGCTGAAGCGGGCGCTCGTCAAGGTCGACATGGAGGAGACCTTCCACCTTCGGCACGGCGAGGTGTGGATGAGAAGACTGGCTCAGGCCGGCGGCCACGCCAAGCGGCTCCTGCAGCGGGCGGTGGACTGGATGTTTCCGATGACGATCGAGTGGTTCGGCTTGCCCGACGACCGGAAGCGTCACTCCGGCCAGCTGGAATACCGGCTCAAGGGCCTCACCAACGACCAGCTAAGGCAGCTGTGGATGTCCTCCACCGTGCCCCTCTGCGAGAAGCTGGGGCTGCGCGCGCCAGCGCGCTACGACGCCGCGAAGGATGAGTACGTCCTGGATTACCCCTTCCCCTGTCAATACGATCCAGTCGAGAAGCGTTGGCTCTTCGACGAGGGCGAAATCTCCTGGCGCGAGGTCTTTGACCGGTGGAAGGGAAGAGGCCCCATGAACGAGACCTACGTGAACTCGGTACGCCGATCTCGATCTCAGGTCGGTCGGTGGCTGTCGTCCGCAAGGGATTGACGACGCCCGTCGCCGGGCGAGTACTCCCGGTTCGAGTGACGGCATCGGGGGGCAGGGATCTTTGGTCCGAAGGCG